>NZ_LODL01000019.1:516654-588299 GCF_001551835.1 Dechloromonas denitrificans
CTACCTTAAAACTCCAGCCGTACCGCGTCGTGGAGCGGGTGAAGGGAATCGAACCCTCGTCTTAAGCTTGGAAGGCTTCAGCTCTACCATTGAGCTACACCCGCTTAACCCTTGCCCGCAGCACAGGCCGCTACAGCATTTAATCTGGTGGAGGGAGAAGGATTCGAACCTTCGAAGGCAGAGCCGACAGATTTACAGTCTGTTCCCGTTGACCGCTTGGGTATCCCTCCGGGAGAACGCAAGATTATCCAGACATTACACAGCTATGTCAACAACCTATTTAACAAAAAAGCCGACCAGAGGCCGGCTTTCGATAAAACGCAACGACAACTTACTTCTGCGCCAGAATCCAGGTGACCAGTTTCTTGGCTTCGTCGTCAGTTACGTTATTCGGCGGCATCGGGATTTCGCCCCAGTTGCCCTTGCCACCCGCCTTGACCTTGGCAGCCAGCGTCGCAACGGCATTCTTGTCGCTCTTGTACTTGGCGGCCACATCCTTATAAGCCGGGCCAACCAGCTTTTTGTCGATGGCGTGGCAAGCCATGCAGTTCTTGGCCTTGGCCAGTGCTTCGTCAGCTTGGGCCTGGCCGGCCATCACGATACCAGCAGCAGCCATCATGGCTACATAAACAGCTTTCATTTCTCGCTCCGTTTATCGGGTTGATGGGTAAATCAGCGTGCGATGATAAGACCCTTTGGGGTCGCATGCAAACCACTGCACGGCGCTGAAAGCCGGATGGCTAGCTTTTATCGACCAGCATCCGCCTCCCCTAATTAACGCACCTTGGTGAAAAGCGATGACCGATGGCGCATCAAGTGCGCGAGGAGATTGCCAGCAGCGCCCCAGCCGACACGAAGAGTCCGCCAAACAGCCGGTTCTGCAGTCGTATCGATTTCGGATCATGCAGCCATCGCGCCAAACGGACCGCCACCAGCGCATAGCCCGACATGACGATCATATCGGTCAGGCAAAGCGTCAAACCGATGGTCAGATATTGCGGCAGCAGCGCCGAGCCGGAGTCGATGAACGGCGGAACCAGGGCGCCAATGAAAACAATGGCTTTCGGATTGGTCAAATTGACCAGCAGACCCTGCAGGAAAAATCCCTTCGCTTTCAACGAAGGGGCTTCGCGATCGGCCGGCAGCGGCAAGGCGCGCCACTTGGCGATCCCCAGCCAGACCAGATAGGCCGCACCGCAAAGCTTGACGACCGTAAAGGCCAGATCGGATGCGGCCAGCAGCGCCCCCAAGCCCAGTCCAACGATAGCCAAATGGGTCAGCAGAGCCGCCTGCAAGCCGAGAATGACCTGCGCGGCGGAACCGTAGCCGTGCCGCATTCCGGTACTCATACTGACGACAGCGCCCGGCCCGGGCGTGACGGCGATCAGGATCGCCGCCAACAGGAAACCGAGCCAGACGCTGAAGCTCATTTGCGGCGCTGAATCTGGGTGACGTCGCGCACCGCCCCCTTGTCTGCCGACGTCGCCATCAGGGCATAGGCCTGCAGGGCGGCCGAAACTACACGCTCGCGATCGACCGGCTTCCATGCCGCCTCGCCCCGGGCTTCCATCGCAGCACGGCGAGCACTCAGCGCCTCGTCGGAAACGGCCAGATGGATGCGACGGTTCGGAATGTCGATTTCAATCGTATCGCCTTCCTCAACCAGGCCGATCGCCCCACCATCCGCCGCTTCCGGCGAGGCATGGCCGATCGAGAGGCCCGACGTGCCGCCGGAGAAGCGACCATCGGTCAGCAATGCACATTCCTTGCCCAGCCCCATCGACTTCAGATAGGAGGTCGGGTAGAGCATTTCCTGCATACCCGGGCCGCCCTTCGGACCTTCATAGCGGATCACGACGACATCGCCGGCGACGATTTTTTCGCCCAGGATGGCGTCGACCGCAGCATCCTGGCTTTCGAAGACGCGCGCCTTGCCGGTGAATTTCCAGATCGACTCGTCGACCCCGGCCGTTTTCACGATACAGCCATTGAGTGCGATGTTGCCGTACAGCACAGCCAGGCCTCCTTCCTGCGAATAGGCATTGGCCTTGTTGCGGATGCAGCCATTTGTCCGGTCAAGGTCGAGCTCGTTATAACGACGATCCTGCGAGAACGCCGTTTGCGTCGGGACACCACCTGGCCCTGCCTTGAAGAACTCATGCACCTTGATGTCGTGTTCGCGCACGACATCCCAGCGGTCGATGGCTTCACCCAGGGTCTTAGCGTAGATGGTCGGCACGTCGCGATGCAGCAGGCCGGCACGGTCGAGCTCGCCAAGGATGCCCATGATGCCACCGGCGCGGTGCACGTCCTCAATGTGGTATTTGTCGGTCATCGGCGCCACTTTGCACAAACAGGGTACGGCGCGCGAAATGCGGTCGATGTCGGCCATCGTGAAATCGACACCTGCTTCCTGTGCCGTTGCCAGGATATGGAGCACGGTATTGGTCGAGCCGCCCATCGCGACATCGAGAGTCATTGCATTCTCAAAGGTAGCCTTGGTGGCAATCGCACGCGGCAGCACCGAGGCATCTTCCTGCTCGTAATAACGCTGGCACAGTTCGACCGCCAGACGGCCGGCGCGCAGGAAAAGCTGCTTGCGGTCGGCGTGGGTAGCGACGACGGTGCCGTTGCCGGGCAGGCTGAGACCGAGCACTTCGGTCAGACAGTTCATCGAGTTGGCGGTGAACATGCCCGAACAGGAGCCGCAGGTCGGACAGGCAGAGCGCTCGATCTCGTCCAGATCGGCTTGGGAAACTGAAGCATCGGCCGCCTTGACCATGGCATCGACCAGATCGAGATGAATGACCTGGCCCTGCACGGTGACCTTGCCGGCCTCCATCGGGCCGCCGGAAACGAAAACAACCGGGATGTTGAGGCGCATCGCAGCCATCAGCATGCCCGGGGTGATCTTGTCGCAGTTGGAGATGCAGACCATGGCATCGGCGCAATGGGCGTTGACCATGTACTCGACGGAGTCGGCGATCAGGTCGCGACTGGGCAGCGAATAGAGCATGCCGCTGTGACCCATGGCGATGCCGTCGTCGACGGCGATGGTGTTGAATTCCTTGGCGATGCCGCCGGCCGCTTCGATCTCGCGCGCCACCAGCTGACCCATGTCCTTGAGGTGCACGTGACCCGGCACGAACTGGGTGAAACTGTTGACCACGGCGATGATCGGCTTTTCGAAATCGCCATCCTTCATGCCGGTCGCGCGCCACAGGGCGCGGGCACCGGCCATGTTGCGGCCGTGGGTGGAGGTGCGGGAACGGTACTGAGGCATGAAAATCTCCGTCGGAAACGATGCGCCGAAATCTTGCGACAAATGGCGCGAACTATAATCGGCTAATTCTAGCCCACTCTGCACAACTGATGCTTCTCCATCCCCAGTTCGACCCTGTCGCCTTCTCGTTCGGACCGCTCTCGGTACGCTGGTACGGTTTGATGTATCTGGTCGCCTTCGTTCAATTTATTTTGCTCGGCCGCTACCGGATCAAAAAGAGCCTTTCTCCGCTCAGTGTCGAACAACTCGACGACCTGCTCTTCTACGGCATGCTGGGGGTGATCATCGGTGGCCGCCTGGGGCAGGTGCTGTTTTACGAGCCGGAATATTTCCTCGCCCATCCGCTCGAAGTCGTTGCCGTCTGGAAAGGCGGCATGAGCTTTCATGGCGGCTTTCTCGGCGTCCTGACCGCCATCGGCCTGTGGGCGCGCAAGCAGCGGATGAACTGGTTCGACGTCACCGATCTGATTGCCCCGTTGGTGCCGCTCGGCCTGGCTGCCGGCCGGGTCGGTAACTTCATCAATGGCGAACTGTGGGGGCGGATCGCCGACCCGAGCCTGCCGTGGGCGATGGTCTTTCCGCAGGCCGGCGACATGGCACCGCGCCACCCGTCGCAGCTTTACCATGTCGGCCTCGAAGGCCTCGCCCTTTTCGTCATCCTCTGGCTGTTCAGCAACCAGCCGCGGCCGCGCAGCGCCGTGTCGGCCGTTTTCCTGATCGGCTACGGCGCTTTCCGGTTCATTACCGAGTTTTTCCGCGAACCGGACCATGGCATATTTGGTCAGTCCTACACCATCAGCATGGGCCAGTGGCTGTCGCTGCCAATGATCCTGATCGGCATCGCCATGCTTGTGCTGGCCTACCGGAAACGCGCCTGAGCAGCCCTTCCCCTGACCGGTGAAGATCGTATAATTATGAATTACATTGCTTAATCAACGACAGGAAGGCACCCATGCAACGTCCATTCAAGGTTCTCGGCATTCAGCAAATCGCCATCGGCGGCCCATCCAAGGACAAGCTGCGCACGCTGTGGGTCGACATGTTCGGCCTCGAAGTGACCAGCACCTTCGTTTCCGAGCGTGAAAACGTCGACGAGGATATCTGCGCCATGGGCAGCGGCCCGTTCAAGGTCGAAGTCGACCTGATGCAACCGCTCGACCCGGAGAAGAAGCCGGCGGTGCATGCCACGCCGCTCAACCATGTCGGCCTGTGGATCGACGATCTGCCGAAAGCCGTCGAATGGCTGGGCGCCAACGGCGTGCGCTTTGCCCCGGGCGGCATCCGCAAAGGTGCAGCTGGCTTCGACATCACCTTCCTGCACCCGAAAGGCAACGAGGAATTCCCGATTGGCGGCGAAGGTGTCCTGATCGAACTGGTCCAGGCGCCGCCGGAAGTTGTCAGTGCCTTCGCCAAGCTGGCCGCCCAATAGGACTGAGCATGGCTGATATCCCCGAGAAAGATCTCGAGGAAACCCGCGCGGCGCTCGCCCCAACCCTCGAGGCGACCGCCGCCATCCTGCCCTGGGTCGCCAAGCCGCGCCCGCTGCGCTTCGCCGAGGCGCTCAACGAGCGCTGGATCGCGGCTTGCCGGAACTTGGCCACGGCCTGGTCGGCCCGCCACCATGCCGAAACCGACAGCGTGCGACCGGCGGTCTTTGCGCTGTATGGCATCGCGCTGGAAAGCGCCGACACCGATTGCCTGCGCCTTGGCGAAGCGCTGGCCAGCGCCGCCGACGGCCTCGAGGGCGTGCCGCCGGCACGCCTGATCGCCGCCCTCAGCGCCACCATCGAATGCTTCGACGAGGCGAGCGGCCTCGAACATGTGCTGTTCGCCGAACGGGCTCGCCACTTTGCCGAGCGCCTGGAAGGCTGCCTCAGTCCCGGCGGCCAGGCGCTCGAGCGCTCACCAGTGCTTGATCGTCTTTTTGTCAGCGAGGCCCGCGAGCGCCTGGAACGCTTGCATGACGCCCTGGCAGCGCTGCCCCTCGATGCCTACGCCCTGAAGATTGAAGCGGGAGAACTGGCCCAGCAGGCCGAACATCTTGAGCTCTACGGCATCCTTCACTTGTGCCACCAGTTGCTCCAGGCCATCCCCAGCCAAGGCGGGATCGATCAACAGGAGAGCGCTACGGTGCGCCAGGGCCTGCTTGCCATCCTGCACCAACTGGAAACCACGATTGCTGCGGTAGACGCCTAAATCGGGCGAAAAATACCCAGCACCAGCTTGCGGCCGGCGCTGACATCGGCCACTTCGGTCGCAATCTCCACCGCCCTGACGCTGCCGTCAGCCCGTTGAATATCGGTAAAAACGCGTGACTGCGACTGCCCGGTCACCAGTTGCCGGAAGCGCAATGCGCACTCATCGGCCACCGCCAACGGATGCAAGGCGCGCTGATGCCTGCCGATCAACAAGCGGCGCGGGTAGGCGAACAGGCTCTCGGCCTGCCGGTTGGCGTCAAGCACGATGCCGCTTTCACCATCGACCAGCAGCATGGCATCGCGCGAGGCATCGAAGACTGCCTGCAGCCGCTCGTTTGCCGTCCGGGCTTGGGTCCGCGCCTGCTCCGCTTCGTACTCGACCAGGGCGAGGGTCACCAGATTGGCGACGGCCTGGGCAAACAGGCGATGCACCGCCGCCCAAGGCTGGCGCGGGCCGACCTGCTCGAGGCAGAGCACCCCCTGCAAGTCGCCGCGAATGTGGATCGGCGTCGCCAGCATGGCCGACACCCGATGGCGCTGCAGATAGTCGGTGCTGAGTTCCTGCGTCATCGGATGCTGAGCAGGATCGTCGGCCGCAATGCAGCCTTCGTTGTGCAGGGCCTGGAAATAGGCCGGATACTGGCTGGCCAGCAACGCCCCGCCACTGCTGTGGCGGGCCGAGGAACGCTCGTACAGTTCAAGGCAGCGCAATTCCTGCTGGCCATTGTTGAGCGCCCAGATGCTGACCCGCTCGACACCGGACATCCGCGCCGCCGATTCGGTCAGGATGCTCAGCGTCATGTCGAGCGACGCCTCCTTGAAGAAGACGCCGCGCGACAACGACGCCACGCCTTCCTGCAGATCGTAGGGCGACAGCAATGTTGAGGCGAGACCGGGATTGAGCAAGTTTTCCATTAAATTCGGCAGCCAGTGACCAATTCGCATTGGTCCATTCGGATGGCTACCGATTTTAAGCAGCGGGGAAAAGCCGCAGTGTGAAATACCTCACGCTATTACAAAAGTAATATATTTGCCAATCAGTCCGCCCCCGGTGTCGTCTTGAAGACAAATGCTGCCCGCTCGACTTCGCTGATCCAGACCAGTCCGTCGCCGTAATGACCAGTCTGCGCCACTTCGGTAATGCGCTGGAAGATGGCTTCCGCCACCTCGTCCGGGGCAATGATCTCGACGCGCACCTTGGGGGTGTAGTCAGTCAGTTCGTCCTTGATCTTGACGCGGACCGGGGCATGCCGGGTCGGCGCACTGCACCCTTCCACCTTGCTCACCGTCATCCCGGGGAACCCGGGGAGAGCGACCAGCGCATCGCGCAATACCGACAATTTATTGGGCCGGATGATGGCCTTGATCTCTTTCATGCTTCAACCTCCTCCTCGTCAAACCAGCGGTAGATGGTGGGCAAGACCACCAGCGTCAGCAGGGTCGACGTAATCAGACCACCAATAACCACGATCGCCAGCGGGCGCTGCACCTCGGACCCCGGTCCCGTCGAAAACAGGAAGGGAATCAGGCCAAGCATGGCTACCGTCGCCGTCATCATCACCGGACGGAAGCGCAGCGTTGCCCCTTCGACCACGGCATCGCGCACGCTGCGCCCTTCTTCACGCAGTCCCCGGATATACGAGACCAGCACCACGCCGTTCAGCACGGCAATGCCCCACAGCGCGATGAACCCGACCGAGGCCGGCACCGACAGATATTCACCGGCAACGAACAGGCCGATGATGCCGCCGATCGAAGCAAAAGGCAGTACGGTGATGATCAGCGTCGCAAAACGCAGGGAATTGAAGAGCAGGAAGAGCAGGAAGAAAATCGCGGCGATGGTGATCGGGATGATCACCATCAGGTGCCCCAGCGCCCGCTCCATGTTCTGGAACTGGCCGCCCCACTCCAGGTAATAGCCTTCCGGCAGCTTGATCTGCGCGGCGACCTTCTGTTGCAGTTCGGCAACGAAGCTGCCGAGGTCGCGATCCTTGACGTTGACGCCGACCACGATGCGGCGCTTGCCCAGTTCACGCGAAATCTGCGCCGGACCGTCCATGACCTGTATGTTGGCGACGTCGGTCAAGCGTACCTGCGCCCCGTTCGGCGAGGTAATCAGCACATTCGAAATGGCTTCGACATTGTTGCGGAAGCGCTCCGGCAAACGGACCACGGCAGGGAAACGCCGCTCGCCCTCGAAGATTTCGCTCGCCTCCTTGCCGCCGATTGCCGTTTCCAGCACGTCATTGACATCGGAAACGTTGAGGCCGATACGAGCAATCGCCTGCCGGTCAATTTCGACCGACAGATACTGCTGACCGCTGATCCGCTCGATGCGCAGATCCTGGGCGCCCTGCAGCGCCTGCGCCACCTTGCCGATCTGGCCGGCAACCCGCTTCAACTGATCAAGATCGTCACCAAAAACCTTGACCGCGATGTCGGAACGGACACCGGTCACCATCTCGTCGACGCGGTCCGAAATCGGCTGCGCCATGACAATCTGCACGCCCGGCAGGCCCTTCAGCTTTTCCCGCATAGCATCCTGAATATCGTCCTGGGTCCAACCGTCCGGCCATTCGGCGCGCGGCTTCAGACTGACAATCGGCGTCGATTCGTTCGGCCCCTGCGGGTCGGCCGGCGACTCGCCGCGACCAACCCCCGAAACTGCCGACTTGACGCCGGGCACCTGCATAACCAGACGCATCGCCTCCATTTCCATCTTGATCGACTCTTCGAGCGAAATGTTGGGCACGCGGTTAATGCCGGGCACCACCGAACCTTCCTTCATTTCCGGAATGAAGGCCGTGCCGAGCAAAGGCAGCACCGCAATGGTCAGCGCAAAGGCGCCAACCGCCGCCGCCACCGTCTTTTTCTCGTTGCCGAGCGCCCAGTGCAGCATCTTCAGGTAGCGCTGCTTCATCGCTGCGATCAGCTTGGTGTCGTGATCGCCATCATGTGCCGGCGGCTTGAGCAGGTAGGTGGACATGACCGGCGTCAGCGTCATCGACAGGATGAGCGAAATACCCAGTGCAATCGCAATGGTGTAGGCGAGTGGTGCGAACATCTTGCCTTCCATGCCCTGCAAGGTCATCAGCGGCAGGAAAACAAGAATGATGATGCCGACACCGAAGATGACCGGCGTTGCCACCTCGACCACGGCATGCAGAATGACCCGCAACGGGCTTTCCCCCTTGTTGGCATGGCGCCCCAGTTGCAGGAAGGCATTCTCGACAACGACGACCGAGCCGTCGACCATCAGGCCAATGGCAATGGCCAGCCCGCCCAGCGACATCAGGTTGGCCGAGATGCCCAGCTTGTTCATTGCAGTAAAGGTCAGCAAGGGCGTCAGGACCAGGGTCGCGACGACGATCAGCGATGAACGGACATCGCCGAGGAAGAGGAAGAGGACGACGACGACCAGCACGACACCTTCGAGCAGCACCTTGGTAACGGTCCACAGCGCCGCATCGACCAATTCCGAACGGTCGTAATAAGCCACGATTTTCAGGCCATCAGGCAACATTCCCTTGGCGTTGATCTCGTCGACCCGCGCCTTGATCTTGCTGACCACCGCCTTGGCATTGCCGCCGGCGATCATCATGACCACGCCGCCGACGGCCTCGGTCGTCCCGTTCTTGATCACCGCCCCCTGGCGGACCTCGTGACCGATCTGCACCTCGGCGACATCACGGACATAGACCGGCACGCCGTCCTTTTCCTTGAGCACGATGGCACGCAGATCCTCCAGGTCGCGGACCAGGCCGACACCACGGATCAAATACTGCTCGGCATATTGCGGCAGCACGCCGCCACCGGCATTGGCGTTGTTGCGGCCGACCGCCAGATAGACATCGGTCACGCTCAAGCCAAAATGGCGCAGTTTGTCCGGATTGACCAGCACCTGATACTGCTTGGCAAAACCGCCCTGCGAATTGATTTCGGCCACCCCGGGAATCGAACGCAGCAACGGTCGAACCACCCAGTCCTGGGCCACCCGGCGTTGCATCAATTCTTCCTGCGACAAGGCGCGATCACCGTCGTCCGACCGTTCCAGCGTGTATTGGTACACCTCGCCCAAACCGGTCGACACCGGCCCGAGCACCGGCGTGATGCCTTGCGGCAGGCGCGAGCCGACCTCCAGCAGACGCTCCATGACCAACTGACGGGCAAAATAGACGTCGGTCTTGTCGTTGAAAACCAGCGTGATCAGCGACAGGCCCGGCTTGTTCAGCGAACGCATTTCCTCCAGCCCGGGCAGGCCGGTCATCGCCACCTCCAGCGGCACGGTGGCGAAACGTTCGACTTCCTCCGGCGAACGCCCCGGCGCCTCGGTCGCAATCTGCACCTGAATATTGGTGACATCGGGGAAGGCATCGACCGACAGCTTCTGCGCCGCATTCAAGCCAAAGAAGAACAGGATGGCGGCAATGACCGCGACGATCAGGCGCTGCTTGAGCGCCGCACGAACCAGTGACTCGATCACGTGCCCTCCATTTCCTTGCGATTACGTTCGTTGTTCAGGTGGAAAGCGCCATCGACCACCAGCTTTTCATCACCCTTCAAACCCGACCGTACGACACGCTGGCCGCCCTGTTCCGGCCCCAGTTTGACCTTGACCAGGCGGAACACACCGTCGCCCTCGGCGACGAAGATGTGATCCTCGTCGCTCTCGCGGACGACGGCGCTGGCCGGCACGACCAGACGCTCGACCGGCTTCGCCTCGATCAGCATCGAAGCCAGCATGGCCGGCTTCAGCCGGCCTTCATGGTTTTCCAATTCAGTCCGAACGAGCACCGTGCGCGTATCGGGGTCGATCGTCTGGCCAACGTAGATCAGCTTGCCGATCAGCTTTTCATTGCCCAGCGCCGGCACCTCGATCGTCACCGACTGACCTTCCTTGACTTGGCTGACCTGCTGCTCAGGCACCTGGGCGACGGCCCACAGGCGGGACAGGTCGGCCACCACGAACAAGGTATCGGCCGGCTGAACGACCTGACCCTGGGCCAGTTTGCGCTCGACCACCACACCGTTCAGGGTTGCCACCACCGGGGTCAGCGAATTGACCGCGCCCTGCTTGCCAAGGCGATCAATCGCCGCCGCACTGACGCCGAGCAACTGCAACTGATCGGCTGCGGCGCGGGTTTCGGCAACGGAAATCTGATATTCGCTTTCGCGACGCTGCAATTCTGCCGCGGCGATCACATCCGACTCGAACAAGGCCTTGGCGCGCTCGGCATTGCGCCGGTTCAGCTCAAGCTGGGCGCGCGCCTTCAGGTAGGCCAGTTGCTGGCTGGACAACTCGCTGCTGTTCAGACGCGCCAGCACATCGCCTTTTTTCACGGTCTGGCCGAGCCAGGCATCGATATCGGTGACCCGGCCGGTAATCGTCGCACCAATCCTGGCCAGACGATGCTCGTCGAAATCGATCCGACCTGCCACCCGCAACGTCTCCGCCACCGGCTCACTGCGCACCTGAGCCAGCTTGAGTTGGGCCAGCAGCTCCGGAGCCGGGGCCACCATCGCCGGATCGGTGGACGGCTTGGCAACCGCCGCATCGTCATCCTTGTTACAGCCGGCCAGCACTGCTGCGGTCAACAGTATAAAAAGTGCTTTTTTCATTCTTTGCGTCCTCCGGGCACGGCCCGTAGTCTTTCGATTTCCACCCAGGCTGTCGCCAGTTCATAGCGTGCAGCAATCAACTCGGCCCGTGCAGCGCGGTAAACCCGTTGCGCGTCGAGCACCTCGATAAATCCCCGCTCACCGAAACGATAGGCGGCTTCAGCCACCTTCAG
This sequence comes from Dechloromonas denitrificans, assembly GCF_001551835.1. Taxonomy (GTDB): domain Bacteria; phylum Pseudomonadota; class Gammaproteobacteria; order Burkholderiales; family Rhodocyclaceae; genus Azonexus; species Azonexus denitrificans. Next base: position 527,928 of record NZ_LODL01000019.1, read on the forward strand.
CGCCGCTTCGGCCTGGCGGACAATGCCCGATTCGAGCGCGGTGACCTGGTTCTGGGCGATTTCATATTGCTGGTAGGCGACTTCCAGCGCCTGGGCCAGCGAGAACTGCTGCGCTTCCAGTTCATTGCGAGCTCGCGACAGCTGGGCCGAAGCCTCGCCAATCGGGCCACTGCGCCGGTCCCACAAGGGGATCGTCATGACGACGCCGACCTTCGAGGTACGCAGGTCGGGGTCTTCATCGACGCTGGCCTTGAGCGCCAGATTCGGCCAGCGCTGGACGCGTTCGAGATCGAGCTGCCGTTCGGCGCGCACCATTTCGGCCCGGGCGCGCGCCAAATCCGGACTGGATTCGGCCAGCTCCTTGCGCACGACATCGAGCGGCGTCAGCGCCGGCACATCACGCAAGCGGCTGGTCAGTGTAAATTCGGCCGGCAAGGCACCGCCAACGATCTGACGCAACAGCGAACGCGCTTGTTCGAGCCGGAAGCCCGCCGCCTGCGCATTTTTCTGGGCATTCAGGGTTTCCGTATCAGACTTGATTAACTCGAAACGCGGCGCTTCACCTGTTTCGACGCGCAACCCAATTCGTGACCGGACGCCTTCCATCAAGGCGACGTCTTCCCGGGCGTTCCGCAACTCGGCCTCGCGCCGCAACACTTCGAAATAGCGCACCCGCAAGCGCGCCAGCAAGTCGGCCTCGAAGGCCCGGTTGCCGGCCGTCGCCGCCTCCAGCCCGGCCTCGGCCACCCCGATCCGGGCCGAACGGCGCCACGGCATATCGAGCGGCTGAGTCAGGCTGGTGCTGCGCGCGTCGCCAGGATTGCCGCCCGGACTGCGTGCCCGCGTCGTACCCGCCAGATATTCCAGCTCGGGATTGGGGAAGGCCCCGGCGCTGGTCACGCCATAACGGGCCGCTTCAACCTGGTTCCGCGCCGCCTGGACGGCCTTGCTCGAACCGAGCGCCAGGCTTTCCAGCGCCGGCAGATCGTAGGACACCTGGGCAAAAGCCAAGCTGCTGGCCCAGCCCAGAGCCAGGGCGAAAATTTTTGTGCATTGCATCATGGCGCGAAATTTAGCAAAGCTGACGCGGTTTGTCAGCTTATTGTCAGGTTTCTGTCAGCGAACTGACAGGGCTGCGATACGTTCCTCGAGCGGCGGATGCGTCGAGAACAGCGCCATCCAGCCCTGACCACCGGCAATACCGGAGGCTGCCATGTTCTGCGGCAGGGGTTCGGTATGCAGGTTGCCCAGACGCCGCAAGGCATTCTGCATCGGCGTCACGCTGCCCATCAACTGGGCGGCACCGGCATCGGCCCGGAACTCGCGCTGGCGCGAGAAGTAGGCGACGATCATGCTGGCCAGGATGCCGAACACCACTTCGCAGATCATGCTGGTCACCATGTAGCCGATGCCGGGGCCGCTGCTCTCTTCGTCATTGCGGCGCAGGAAGGAATCGACGACGTAGCCGACGACGCGCGACAGGAAGACGACGAAGGTATTGACCACGCCCTGAATCAGGGTCAGCGTCACCATATCGCCGTTGGCGATGTGGGCGACTTCATGCGCCAGCACGGCTTCCGCCTCCTCGCGGGTCATGCTCTGCAGCAGGCCGGTCGATACGGCGACCAGCGAACTGTTCTTGCTGGCACCGGTGGCAAAGGCATTCGGCTCACCATCGTAGATCGCCACTTCGGGCATCGGCAGATTGGCCCGCTTGGCCAGACGAGCCACGGTATCGACCAGCCAAACCTCGGTCGACGAACTCGGCGACTCGATGACCCGAGCGCCGGTACTCCACTTGGCCATCATCTTCGACATGAGCAGGGAAATGAAGGCACCACCAAAGCCGATCACACCGGCAAAGGCGAGCAGCATGCCAAGATTGAGACCGTTGGCGGTCAAAAACCGGTTGACGCCAAGCAGACTGGTAACCAGGCTGAGGACCAGCATCACTGCCAGGTTGGTAGCGAGGAAAAGCAGGACGCGCTTCATGTTGAACTCCGGTGAAAGGAAAGACGGCGCTATTCTATTGCATTGCACAAAACACAAAAACCGGAGCAGAATTGATAGACACTTCGGTTTTTTCTGCAGAACACAAATCCATGCTCAATTACAAACACCTCCATTACTTCTGGGTCGTTGCCCAGGAAGGCAGTATCACGCGGGCCGCCGAACGCCTGGGCGTCGCTGTCCAGACGATCAGCGGCCAGCTGTCGCTGCTCGAGCGGCAAATCGGCAAGGCACTGTTCAACAGCCAGGGACGCGGCCTGGTTCTCAGCGAAGCCGGCCGCCTGGCGCTCGGTTACGCCGACCAGATTTTCCAGCTCGGCGACGCGCTGGTCGAGGCCGTACAACAGAGCGACAACGAAACCACGCTGCGCCTGCGGGCGGGCATTTCCGACGGCATCCCCAAGCTGCTCGCCTACCGCCTGCTCTCCAAGGTCACCGCAATGCCGGCCGACGTCCGGCTGATCTGTGATGAGGGCGAGTTCGAAACCCTGCTCGCCGACCTCGCGCTGCATCGCCTCGACGTCGTGCTGACCGACCGCCCGGCGCCGGTCGGCGGCAACCTGAAACTGTTCAGCACCCGGCTCGGCGATTTCGCCACCGCGCTCTATGGCACCCCTGAACTGCTCGAACGGCATGGCGCCGACTTCCCGAACAATCTGGAAGGCGCCCCGCTACTGCTGCCCACCCGCCATAACGCACTGCGTGGCCGGATCGACCGCTGGCTGGAAAGCACCCAGACTCGTCCGAAAATCGTCGGCGAATTCGAGGACAGTGCGCTGCTCACCACCTTTGGCCGCGGCGGCCTCGGCCTCTTCCCGGCGCCGCTCGCCCTCGCCGACCAGGTTGCCATCCAGCTCAATGCCCAACCGCTGGGCGGCATGGCCGGGGTCAGCGAGCAAATCTACGCCATCTCCAACGAGCGGCGCATTCGCCATCCGGCGATCGAAGTGCTCTGCGCCGCCTCGCCGGAGCTGGCCGGATCGGCAGGGGTATAATTTCTGCCCCCCAACATAAAATAAAGCAAAATTCCCATGCCCCTGCTCCGTCAGATACTCCTGCTCGTCCTGTCCCTGCTTTTTGCGGGTCAGGCGCTTGCCCAGCAACAACCGGTGCCGCCGACACTGGCTGCCAAGTCGTGGCTGCTGCTCGAAATGGGCTCCGGCCAGCTGTTGACCGCCGAGAAGCCGGACGAGCGCCTCGAACCGGCCTCGCTGACCAAGCTGATGACCGCCTATCTGACCTTCAACGCGATCCGCCAGAAGACGATCGCCATCAACCAGCCGCTACCGGTTTCGCAGAAAGCCTGGAAAACCGGCGGCTCGAAGATGTTCATCAAGGTCGATACGCAAGTTCCGGTCGAAGAGCTGATCAAGGGCATGATCGTCCAGTCCGGTAATGATGCCTGCGTCACGCTGGCCGAAGGCATCGCCGGCAGCGAGGAGAATTTCGCCCAGATGATGAACCGCGAGGCGCAGCGCCTGGGCATGAAGAACAGTCATTTCATGAACTCGACCGGCCTGCCCGACCCGCAGCACTACACCACGGCCCGCGACCTGTCGATTCTGGCCAGCGCGCTGATCCGCGATTTCCCCGAGGAATACAAGAAGTATTACTCGATGAAGGAATTCCGCTATAACAACATCACCCAGCCCAACCGCAACCGCCTGCTCTTCATCGACCCGACGGTCGATGGCGTCAAGACCGGCCATACCGATGCCGCCGGCTACTGCCTGATTTCCTCGGCCCTGCGCGACAAGCGCCGCCTGCTCTCGGTCGTCCTCGGTACCGCTTCCGACAGCGCCCGCGCCAGCGAATCGCAGAAGCTGCTCAACTGGGGCTTCATCTCCTACGACGCCGTGACGCTCTACACCAAGGAACAGCCGGTATCCGCACTGCGCGTCTGGAAGGGCAAGGAAAGCACGGTCAAGGCCGGCTTCGTCGCCGACCTCAGCATCGCCGTACCGAAGGGATATGCCGACAAGGTCAAGGCCGATTTCGTCGCCGATCCGAAACTGATCGCGCCGATCGAGGCCGGCCAGAAGGTTGGCCTGCTGAAGGTGACCGTCGAGGGCAAGCCGTACAACGAATACCCGGTCGTCGCCCTTGAAAATGTGGCGCTCGGCAACATCTTCACCCGTATCATCGACACCATCCGACTCTGGTTCAACTAAAGCCATGACGCCCTACGTCGCCGATCCCGTCTATCTGAATGGCCGCTTTCTGCCGCTGGCGGCAGCGGGCATTTCGCCGCTCGACCGCGGTTTTCTGTACGGCGACGGCGTCTATGAGCTGATTCCGGTCTACTCCCGCCGCCCCTTCCGCCTCGACGAACACCTGACGCGGCTACAGGCGACGCTGGCCGGCATCAAGCTGACCAACCCGCTCGATCTCGCTGGCTGGAAGGCGGTCGTCGAGCAGTTGATCGTCACGGCACCGTGGGACGACCAATCGATCTATCTGCAGGTCACGCGCGGCGCCGACAACAAGCGCGACCATCCCTTCCCACCGCCGACGGTGCCGCCGACCGTCTTCGCCTTTGCTTCGCCGCTAGTCACCACGCCAGCCGAAGTCCGCGCCACCGGCGTCGCGGCCATCACCGTCACCGACCAGCGCTGGGCCCGTTGCGACCTCAAGGTGATTTCCTTGCTGGCCAACATCCTGGCCCGCCAGCAGGCGGTCGAGGCGAATTGTGCCGAAGCGCTGCTGATCCGCGACGGCTACCTGAAGGAAGGCGCAGCCTCGAACATCTTCGTCGTCAAGGGCGGCGTTTTGCTCGCCCCGCCGAAGACGCAACTGATGCTGCCCGGCATCACCTACGACGTGGTCATCGAACTGGCCAAGTCCGGCGGTCAACCGCTGGAAATCCGTGAAATCAGCGAAAATGAACTTCGCGGCGCCGACGAGGTCTGGATGACCTCATCGACCAAGGAAATTCTCGCCATCACGACCCTCGATGGCCAGCCGGTCGGAAACGGACCCAATGCGGGCCGGCCAGGTCCGCTCGGCGAACAGATGTGGCAGTGGTATCAGGATTTCAAGAACACGGTAATGCGCAAAGGCTGACATGGCTTCATACAAGGACACCCTCCTCGAATTTCCCTGCGACTTTCCCCTGAAGATCATGGGCAAGGCGCATGACGAGCTCGCCCAGGTGGTGCTGACCATCGTCACCCGGCACGCCCCCGATTTTGACGGCGCCTCGATGGAAATGCGGGCCAGCTCCGGCGGCAACTACCTGAGCCTGACCTGCACCGTGGTCGCCACCTCGAAGCCGCAGCTCGACGCGCTGTACACCGACCTGACCGCGCACCCGCTGGTCAAGGTCGTCCTCTAAGCCCGCCCCTGCTCGTGCCCCCGATCGTCAAACGGCTCGGCCGCGTCGACTACGCGCCGACCTTCCAGGCCATGCAGGATTTCACGGCCGGCCGCACGGCCGAGACGCCGGATGAAGTCTGGATCGTCGAACACCCACCGGTGTACACGCTGGGTCAGGCCGGCAAGCCGGAACATATCCTGCAGGATATCGGCATCCCGCTGGTCCAGATCGACCGCGGCGGCCAGGTCACCTATCACGGCCCCGGCCAAGTGGTGATTTATCTGCTGCTCGACCTGCACCGCCGGAAAATCAAGGTCCGCGAACTGGTCACGGCTATCGAACAGGCCGTCATCGACCTGCTCGCCACCCACGGCGTCACCGCCGAGCGGCGCGACGGGGCGCCCGGCGTCTATGTCGATGAGGCCAAGGTCGCCGCCCTCGGCCTGCGCATCCGCCATGGCTGCAGCTACCACGGCGTCTCGCTGAACGTGGACATGGACCTTTCGCCCTTCGCCGCGATCAATCCCTGCGGCTATGCCGGCCTGAAAGTCATCCAGACCAAAGACCTCAACATTCCGCTCACCGCTCACGAGGCCGGTGAACAACTCTCTCAACACTTGCTACAGCAACTGGACATACAACATGGCTGAAAAAGGCGTCAAACAAAAAGGCGAACTGAAAACCGCGCGCATCCCCATCAAGATCGTGCCGGTCGACCAGCCGCTACGCAAGCCGGAATGGATCCGCGTCAAGGCCGGCAACAGCGCCGGCCGCTTTGGCGAAATCAAGTCGATGCTGCGCGAAAAGAAACTGCACACGGTCTGCGAAGAAGCGGCCTGCCCGAACATCGGCGAATGCTTCGGGCGCGGCACGGCGACCTTCATGATCCTCGGCGACATCTGCACCCGGCGCTGCCCGTTCTGCGACGTCGGCCACGGCCAGCCGCTGCCGCCCAACCCGAACGAGCCGCGCGAACTGGCCGACTCGGTATCGTCGCTGAAGCTGAATTATGTCGTCATCACCAGTGTCGACCGCGACGACCTGCGCGACGGCGGCGCCCAGCACTTCGTCGATGTCGTGCGCGCCGTGCGCGAAGCCTCGCCGAGCACCACCATCGAAACCCTGGTCCCGGACTTCCGCGGCCGGCTCGACGTCGCGCTCGACGTGCTCGCCCAGGGCCTGCCCGACGTCCTCAACCACAACATGGAAACCGTGCCCCGTCTCTACAAGCAGGCGCGGCCGGGCGCCGACTACCAGCACTCGCTGGACCTGATGAAGCAGTTCAAGGCGCGTTATCCGGACGTCAAGACCAAGTCCGGCCTGATGGTCGGCCTCGGCGAGACCGATGAGGAAATCCTCGGCGTCATGCGCGACCTGCGCGCCCACGATGTCGAAATGCTGACCATCGGCCAGTACCTCGCCCCGTCCGGTCACCACCTGCCGGTCAGCCGCTACGTGCATCCCGACACCTTCAAGATGTACGAGGAAGAAGCCAAGAAAATGGGCTTCAGCGGCGCGGCCTGTGCGCCGATGGTCCGATCCAGCTACTGGGCCGACCAGCAGGCGCATAGCGCCGGCGTGGCCTGAACCCAATACGCCCCCTCGCTCCCTAACGGGGCGGCGGGGGCGGCGGAGAACCCGGCGGTGGCGGCGGAATACCGACATCCGCCGCCTTCACCGGCTTCGAATAAGAGACATTGCCCGGCACCGGCACGCGATGTCCTTTCGAATACATGCACTGAATATAGGCATTGTCGTACTGGCGCTGCGTCCCGTAAGCCGAGCTACGCGCCGTATCGGTCCCGACCGCACTGCCCATCAGCAAACCAGCCCCGGCCCCGACAGCTGCGCCCTGGGCATTGCCACCGATTGCAGCACCGGCAGCGGCACCGACTGCCGTCCCGACCGCTGCGCTGGTCACCGCCGACTGCCGTGCCGCCTGGTCGGCAGTCTTGCCACCATTCAGAACGAACGCATACTCGCGGCAATAGGCATCATCAGCCCGGAAACTCTCAAGGCTCTGCCCGGTTCCCGGCAAGACCATCACGCTCGGCACGGTCGGCAAAACGGTACAGGCCCCAAGCAGCAATGCGCCTGCGATCAGGCCAACCGGACGTAGAAATTTATTGTCACGCATGATTACCTCTCCGGTTGGGGCAGCACTTTCTGCCAGCCGTCGGGACATTCCTTGACGTAGGGGTAGTAGCCCTTGGCACTGCGGCAGTAATGCCAGTACTGCTGCGTGGCCGGCTCGGCCGGCGCTTCCCGCTGTTCGATATAGACCGGGGGGATCGGGGCTGGTACAACCACGACCTGCGGCTGGTAATACCAGGGGGGCGGATAGCCCCATGGTCCCCAGTACGGTCCGATACCGTAATACACCCCGACCCGGCCACCATGAGCCGAGGCGCTGCCCGCCACCGCGCTCAGTGCAAGGATTAAAAGGACCGCCAGTCGCCTGGTCGCTTTCATGAGAACACCTGCTCTTCCATTGACTGATCTAAAAGATAGTCAATTTTAGGGCGAGCCGGAAAAACAAATTGCTACAAGTTGTAAGCAGGCGGCCGCCCGTCGCTCCGGGCGGCCGCCTGCAGTGGGCAACGATGCGCCCTTAGAGCAGCTTCATCTTTTTTGCCGCCTCACGCAGTTCACCGCGGAAGTCCGGGTGGGCGATGCCGATCAGCGCTTCGCAGCGTTGCTTGGCGGTCTTGCCGCGCAATTGGGCGACGCCGAACTCGGTGACGACATAGTTGATGTCGTTCTTGCTGGTCGAGACATGGGTCCCGGCCGACAGCGTCGGCACGATACGGGAAATGGTGTCGTTCTTGGCAGTAGACGGCAGCACGATGAAGGCTTTGCCGCCGTTCGAACGATTCGCCGCACGGACGAAGTCGGCCTGGCCGCCGGTGCCCGAGTAGGGGGCAAAACCGAGGCTTTCCGAACCGCACTGGCCCATGAAGTCGATCTGCATGGTGGCGTTGATCGCATGCAGGTTGTCGTTCTGGCCGGCGAGGAAGGGGTCGTTGGTGAAGTCCACCGGGTGCATTTCGAGCGCCGGGTTGCGGTGCATGAACTGGTAGAGCTTCTTCGAGCCGAGGGCGAAGGTGGCCAGCATCTTGCCGTGGTGGTAGTTCTTCTTGCGGTTGGTGACGACGCCGGCTTCGACCAGGGTCATGATGCCGTCGCCGACCATTTCGGTATGGATGCCGAGATCGCGCTTGTCGGTCAGCTGCATCACCACAGCGTCGGGAATACCGCCGTAGCCAATCTGCAGCGTCGCGCCATCGGGAATCATGTCGGCGACGTACTTGCCGATCGCTTCCTGGACCGGGCCGATTTTCGGCAGGCCGACTTCGAGGATCGGATCATCGCTCTCGCACAGCGCGGCGACCTGGGAAATGTGGATATGGCAATCGCCATTGGCGAAAGGCACGTTCGGGTTCACTTCGAGGACGACGACACGGGCCTTTTCAATAGCCGCCATCGTGTAGTCGGCGGCCAGCGCCAGCGAGAAGAAACCGTGCTCGTCCATTGGCGAAGCCATGCTGAAGACGACATCGGCCGGTGTCTGGTTGCGGTTGATCAGTTGCGGCAGTTCAGAGAAATAGGCCGGAATGTAGTCGATCCAGCCCTCCTGGCCGCCGGCGCGCGAGGCGCCGCTGAAGAAGTAGGCGGTATGGCGAACGTGCTCGGTGGTTTCCGGATCGAAATAACCGTATTTGCGCACCGGCAGGATCTGCGACACGGTGACGTCGCGGAAATCGCGGCGCGCTTCGGACAGCGCCGTCAGCAGCGCCGGCGGCTCGCCGACCGCGGTCGGCACGACGATGGTGTCGCCGTTCTTGACGACACGGATCGCATCGGCGGCGGCCATGCGCTTCTGTTGATACAAACCCTTTGCTGACATTTCTTCTCCTCGTTTCGTTTTATTAGAAAATATCGATGCTCGCACGGCGGTCAGACCAATCTCCTGACCAAGATCAAAATTCGATGCTTATTGCATTGTAGCAATCAAGGCTTGCGGTTGCTGCCAGCCACCATGCGGATTTCAAACAGGCGGCATTCGAGCGGCCCGTTGAACAGCGGTGTCTTGCGGCTCGGCTTCAGACCGACCAATTTCGGTAAACGCAGGTCGGCGGTGAAGAAAAAGCAGTTCCAGCCGGCCCAGTGTTTTTTCAGCGCCGAACCCAGTTCGGGGTAGAACGCGGCCAGTTCCTCCTGTTCGCCGATCCGTTCCCCATAAGGTGGGTTCGCCACCATGATGCCATGCTCGGTTAGTGGCTGGGTTTCCAGCACATCGGCGCGGTCGACCGTCACCACGCCGCCAAAACCGGCTTCCTGCAGATTGCGCCGGGTGGCGCGTACTGCCTGATCGTCGATGTCGTAGCCGCGGATTTCCAGCGGCTCGGCCGGCTTGACGCGCGCCTCGGCGGCGCTGCGGATATTCGCCCAGTTCAGTGCTTCGAACTTGGCCAGCCGCTCGAACGAGAAGCCGCGATCGAGGCCGGGCGCCCGGTCGAGCGCGACCTGCACGGCTTCGAGCAGGAAGGTGCCGCTGCCGCACATCGGGTCGACCAGCGGAGTACCCGGCTGCCAGCCGGTCATTTTCAGGATGCCGGCCGCCAGGTTTTCCTTCAGCGGCGCATCGACGCTGGCCTTACGGAAACCCCGCTGCCACAGGGGTTGACCGGAGGTATCGAGGTACAGCGTGCATTCGTTCTCGGTCAGGAAAACATGAACGCTGACATCCGGATTGCGCGTTTCGATGTTCGGCCGCTCGCCGAGGTCTTCGCGGAAGCGGTCGCAAACGGCATCCTTGACGCGCAGCGTGACGAAGTCGAGCGACTTGAGCGGACACTTGATCGCCGTCGTGACGACGCGCATGGTGCGCGACACGGCAAAGTGGTTCGGCCACAACTGGCGGACGGCCAGCCGGTAGATGTCCTCTTCCTTGGCGTAGGGCCCCTTGACGATATGCCAGAGGATGCGTGTCGCCAGGCGGGATTCGAGGTTGGCGCGGTAACAGACCGACCAGTCGCCGGAAAAGAACACCCCGCCGGCCGTCGACCGCAGCTCTTCGCCGCCGACGGCACGCAGTTCCTCGAGCAGCAGTTCTTCCAGCCCGCGCGGGCAAATCGCAAAATATTTATTCATCTCAGAAAGGCTTCAGGACAACGAGGAAAAGCACAACGAGCAGCACGACAACCGGCAGTTCGTTATAGAAACGGAACCAGACATGGCTCTTGCGATTGCGGCCCTGCTGAAAATCTCTCAGGACCAGGCCGCAATGCCAGTGATAGACGGCGAGGACGGCGACCAACGTGGTCTTGGCATGCAGCCAGCCACCGCTGAAACCGTAGGCAAACCACAGCCAGAAACCGAGCGCGATCGCCAGAATACCGAGCGGCGTCATGAATTTGAAGAGCTTGCCCGCCATCAACAGCAGGCGGTCCCGCTCGGCGACGCTATCGGCCGGCACCATCGCCAGATTGACGAAAATACGCGGCAGGTAGAACAGACCAGCGAACCACGAAATGACCATCCAGATATGCAAGGTCTTCACGACGAGCATGCGTTTCTCCTGTTGCGAGCCTCGGCTATCCCGGCCTCGATGGTCGGGTATGCGAGACGTAGTTTGAGTTCTTTTTTCAGACGCCGATTGCCGATTCGCCGCGATTCGCGCATGAAAGACATCTGCAGCGGCGACAACTGGCCGGCGGCTTCCTGTCGGCTCAGGCGGGGCGGCCGCGGCAAGGCGAAGGCATCGGCCACCCGGTCGAAATAATCCGCCATTTTCAGATCGGAATCATCGACCACATTGTAGGCGCGGTTGGCCCCGCCGTGGCGCAAGGCAGCGACACAAGCGGCAGCCAGATCATCGGCATGAATGTGATTGGTGAACACATCATCCGCCGCCTGCAGCGCCGGCAAGCCTTTTTGCAAACGCTCGACGGGCAGGCGGTCGGCCGCATAAATGCCCGGCGCGCGCAGGATCGAAACCGCCACCCCGTTGCGCCCACCCCATTCGCGCAGGCAATGCTCGGCATCGACACGGCGGGCGGCACGGGCGCTCTCGGCGTTCAGGCGGCGCGTTTCGTCAATCTGCGCCCCGCCACAATCGCCATAGACCCCGGTCGTACTAACGTAAATCAGGCGGCGTGGTAGACTTTTGCCCTTGCCCAAAGCCGCCAGCAAATGCCGGGTGCGCCGGTCGAGCCGCCCTTCGCTGGGCGGTGGCGCCAGATGCAGGACCAGATCGGCCAGGCCAGCCAGCCGCGTCAGGCTGCCCGGATCGTCGAGATCAGCGAGCAGCGGCCGAGCCCCGGCAGCACGCCAGGCGGCGGCCCGGCCGGCATCGCGCAGCAAGGCGTAGACGCAGTAGCGATGGGCAAGGCGGGAGAGAATGCGGCGGGCCACGTCCCCGCTGCCAACGATCAGGATTTTTTGCACGCCGGCATTGTAGCCGAGCAGTAAGGGGAACAGATGAGCCACCAGATTACGGTCCAGCCGAGCGGCCGCCAGTTTGCCGCGGAGTCCGACGAAACCATCCTCGATGCCGCCCTGCGGCACGGCCTGACCATGCCGTATGGCTGCAAGGACGGAGCCTGCGGCGCCTGCAAGGGAAAAGTCCTGAGCGGCAGCATCGACCACGGCAAAGCGCAGCCGCATGCCTTGAAGGATGATGAAAAGGCAGCCGGCATGGCGTTGTTCTGCTGCGCCCGGGCCGAATCGGACCTGACGCTGGAATGCCGGCAACTGGCCTCGGCCAGCGACATCCCGGTCAAGACCCTGCCCTCGCGCATCGAAAAGCTGGAAAAGCTGGCGCCCGATGTGATCGAGATGCACCTACGACTGCCGGCCAGCGAACGCCTGCAATTCCTCGCCGGGCAATACATCGACATCCTGCTCAAGGATGGCAAGAAGCGCAGCTTCTCGCTGGCCAATGCACCGCACGACGATGCCGTCCTCCAGTTGCATATCCGCTACGTGCCGGGCGGCCTGTTCACCGAACAGGTTTTCAACAGCATCAAGGTGCGCGACATCCTGCGCTTCAACGGCCCGCACGGCAGCTTCTACCTGCGCGAGGAATCGACCAAGCCGATGATCATGCTGGCCGGCGGCACCGGCTTCGCGCCGCTCAAGGCGATCGTCGAACACGCCATCGCCGAGGAATGCACGCGGCCGATCCATATCTATTGGGGCGCCAAGGCCAGGGTCGATCTGTACCAGAACGCCTTGCCGGAACAGTGGGCCGCCGCCCACCCGAACATCCGTTACATCCCGGTTCTCTCCGAGCCGGCCGTCGACGATGCCTGGCCAGGGCGGACCGGCCTGGTGCACCAGGCGGTGATGGCCGACTTCCCCGACCTCTCCGGCCACCAGGTCTATGCCTGCGGCGCACCGGTGATGATCGACGCCGCCAAACGGGACTTCACCGCCCGTTGCGGCTTGCCGGAAGAAGAGTTCTTCGCCGACGCCTTCACGTTCTCAACGAACTAGGCCGGCCCGGCAGAAACCAAAAAAGGCCGCCTTCCCGTTCGGGGAAGGCGGCCTTTTTTTTCTAAGCAGCTCAACGCTGCCAGGCACAGCCCTTCAGCAACTGACCATTGACGCTAACCGTGGCGTTCCAGCCGAAAGCCGAATCGGCCTTGATGTCGCGGCACAGGCCTCGCTCGAAAGTCAGTTGCAGCGCATTGCCGCCCTCGGCCGACTCCAGGCGATGCTGCTTGCCTTCGCTCTTGAAGGCCACGGTCGGCAGCCGGATATCCGGCTGCCCCTGGCGCTTCAGGACCACCACTTCCTTGCCCACCGCCAGCACCCAGCCCGGCTCGTGGCCAGCCGCCCGCCAGCTTTCGTCTTCACCACCGGGTAACTGGCAGCGCCCGTCGGTATGGGCGAAATTCAGTTCCGAGGCTTTCAACACGTTGTTGTCGAGAACGCCGAGCAGTTCGGCATAAACCTTCTTGCCGGCATTCAGGCCGACACCGGCCAGGGCCTGGGTCAAGGCGCCATTGGCCGAAACATCTTCGAACATCGCGTAACTGGGGTCACGGCAGGGTGAAAAAATCACCTTGTCGCCATGCTTCATCATCTGGCCATAAGCCAGTTTCGGCGTGCCAGCGGCCGGTTTGGGCTCTGCCGCTTGCACAGCGCAGGCGGCAGAGGCGGCCAGAAGAGCAACGAGGAAGGACGGCATTTTCATGGTTGGGCATACCCGGATGGCAGGAAAGGCGGCCATTGTGCGCCGCCGCCGGCGCAATGGGTTTGATCCAGTTGAAAAAAGCGGCCGCCTTCACTCACCCAGATAGGCGGCGCGCACTTTCGGATCATTCAACAACTGGGCCGACTCGCCATGCAGCGTTACTTCGCCGCTTTCCATGACATAGGCCCGCTGACTGACTTCCAGCGCCAGCTTGGCATTCTGTTCGATAAGCAACGTCGTCATGCCTTCGGCCGCCACCGCCCGCACCACCTCGAAGATTTTCTGGACCATGATCGGCGCCAGTCCCATCGACGGCTCATCGAGCAGCAACAGCTTCGGGCGGCTCATCAGGGCGCGGCCAATGGCCAGCATCTGCTGTTCGCCACCGGACAGCGTGCCGGCGAGTTGTGTCTCGCGCTCCTTGAGGCGCGGGAAATAGGCGTACATCTTCTCGATGTCGGCGGCGATTTCCGCCTTGTCATCGCGGACGAAGGCACCCATCGCCAGGTTCTCGGCCACCGTCAGCCGGGGAAAGACGCCCCGCCCTTCCGGAACCAGCGCGATGCCCTTGCGGATGATGTCATGCGGCGGCAAGCGGCTGATCTTCTCGCCGCAGAAATGGACATCGCCGCCGACGGCATCGATGACCCGGGCGATCGCCTTCAGGGTGCTGGTCTTGCCGGCGCCGTTGGCCCCGATCAGGGCGACCAGTTCGCCTTCCTTGACATGAAAGGTAATGCTGCGCACGGCCTGAATGCCGCCGTAAGCCACGTGGAGTCCGGTAACTTCAAGCACCTAGGTAAGCCTCAATCACTCGTTGATCTTTCTGCACCACCGCCGGCACATCCTCGATGACCAGTGCTCCGTAATCGAGCACCGCAACACGGTCGCACAGACCCATGACCAGCTTGACGTCGTGCTCGATGAGCAGGATGGTCGTCCCGTCGCGGCGGATGCCGTCGATCAGGTCGCGCAACTCTTCGGTTTCGGTGGCATTCATGCCGGCCGCCGGTTCGTCGAGGCAGAGCAGCTTCGGTTCGGTGGCCAGGGCGCGGGCGATCTCCAGCCGGCGCTGGTCGCCGTAGGACAGGTTCTTGGCCAGGTCGTCGGCCCGATCCTCGATCCGTACGTAATGCAGCAGGTCGATCGCCTTCTGGCGGATCGCCGCCTCTTCGGCCCGGGTCGCCGCATTCTGCAGCATGGCGCCGAAGACCCCGGCCTTGGTCCGCACGTGGCGGCCAACCATGACGTTTTCCAGCGCCGTCATGTTGCCGAACAGCCGGATATTCTGGAAAGTCCGGGCAATGCCGCGCTCGGCCGCCTGATGCGGGGCATCGGCGAGCAAGGGAGCACCATCAAAAGTGAAGCCGCCGCCATCCGGAATGTAGAGCCCGGTCATGCAATTGAAAAAAGTCGTCTTGCCGGCCCCGTTCGGACCGATCAGACCATAGATTTCGCCGCGCCGGATGCCCAGCGAGACATCGCGCAGCGCCTTGACGCCGCCAAAATGCTTGGCGACCGCCCGGGCTTCGAGCAGCATGTCAGCCATCAGGCATCTCCCTGCAATTCACGTTTGCGTTCCGGCGACGGCCACAGGCCGGCCGGCTTGAAGCGCATGACCAGTACCAGCGCCAGACCGAAAATCAGCATGCGCAGGCTTTCCGGATCGATCAGCATCTTGCCGAAGACGGCCATCTGCAACGGGCCAACGCCGTAGCGCAGGACTTCCGGCAGGATGCTGAGCAGCACGGCGCCGAGGATGACGCCGGGGATATGGCCCATGCCGCCAAGTACCACCATGGCGAGAATCATGATCGACTCGATCAACGAGAAACTCTCCGGCGAAACGAAGCCCTGCATCGCCGAGAAAACGCCCCCGGCCACCCCGCCGAAACTGGCCCCCATCGCGAAGGCGAGCAGCTTCAGGTTACGGGTGTTGATGCCGACCGCCTTGGCGGCGATCTCGTCTTCGCGGATAGCTTGCCAGGCGCGGCCGATCCGCGAGTTCTGCAGGCGCAGGTTGATGATGATGACCAGGATGGCCAGCGCGACGAGCAGGAAGTAGTACTTCTGCGGTCCACTCAGCGAATAGCCCAAAATCTGCGTCGTGCCGGAAAACTTGAAGCCGCCGATCGCCACCGGGTCGATCAGCGTGATGCCCTGCGGCCCGTTGGTGATATTGACCGGCGCATTCAGGTTATTCATGAAGATGCGGACAATTTCGCCGAAGCCGAGGGTGACGATGGCCAGGTAGTCGCCGCGCAGCTTCAGGGTCGGCGAGCCGAGCACGACACCGAAGAAGCAGGCAATCACCGCGCCGATCGGCAAGATCGTCCAGAACGGCCAGTGCAGCCCGAAATGGGGGCTGGCCAGCAGCGCGTAGGTGTAGGCACCGACTGCGTAGAAGGCGATGTAGCCAAGGTCGAGCAGGCCGGCGAAACCGACGACGATGTTCAGGCCGAGCGCCAGGAAGACATAGAGGATGGCGAAATTGAGGATGCGCACCCAGGCCTGGCCGCCCATCGCGGCGACGAAAGGCAGCGCGATCAGGGCCGCGGCAATCAGCGCGATGCCGAAGGCGGAACGGGGATTCAGCAACTTGCTCATGCGCGGTCCCCCGTCTTTTCGCCAAACAGGCCCGAGGGCTTGAACATCAGCACGACGATCAGCACGACGAAGGCAAAGATGTCCTGGTAATGGCTACCGAGGAAGCCGCCGGTCAGGTCGCCGATATAACCGGCCCCGAGCGCCTCGATCAGACCGAGCAGGATGCCGCCGAGCATGGCGCCGGCAAGGTTGCCGATGCCGCCGAGGACTGCTGCGGTGAAGGCTTTCAGGCCGAGCATGAAGCCCATCTGGTAATGGGCGATTTCGTAATAGGTGCCGACCATAACGCCGGCCACCGCACCGAGCGCCGAGCCGATGACGAAGGCGGCGGCGATGACGCGGTTGATATTGACCCCCATCAGGCTGGCCACCGCCGGGTTCTGCGAGGTGGCGCGCATCGCCATGCCGAGCTTGGTGCGATAGACGAGGAAGAGCAGGCCGCCCATGGTCGCCGCCGAAACCAGCACGATGACGACCTGGACCAGTGTGAAATTGGCGCCGGCGAACTCGAAATCCATCTTCGGCAGCAGCGGCGGAAAGGTCAGGTAGTTGCGCCCCCAGATGATCATCGCCAGATTCTGCAGCACGATCGACATGCCGATCGCCGTGATCAGCGGCGTCAGTCGGGGTGCGTTGCGCAGCGGCCGGTAGGCGATGCGCTCCAGCCCCCAGCCCAGCGCCATGCAGCAGAGGATGGCGGCGATCAGCCCGGCCAGGCCAGCCAGTGCGACCGGCATGCCGACTTTGATGAGCAGGCCGGCGACGGTGATGGTAACCAGTGTCCCGATCATCACCACTTCACCATGCGCGAAATTGATCAGGCCCATGATGCCGTACACCATCGTGTAGCCCAGCGCGACCAGGGCATAGATGCTGCCCTGGACCAGGCCGTTGATGATTTGCTGGAGGAAAATATCCATTTTGTGTAAGTCGACCGCAGCATATGGAAACGGCACCTTGCGGTGCCGTTTCTGTTAGCCGTATGAAAGTGGTTACTTCTTCTCGACTGCTGCCTTGGTGGCCTCAGCCGCGCCCTTTACCGCCTCGGCGCCGGCCGCGGCCGCTTCCTTGACTTCCGCGACGGCTTCCTTGACCGCGGCCACTGCGCCACCGCCCAGGGTCTCGACGTATTCCAGCTTGCCGCCCTTGTACTGATAGACCGAAATCGCGCCACCCTTCAGGTCGCCGAATTCGTCGAACTGGATCATTGCCGTCACGCCGTCGTAATTGGTCTGGCCGATGGCCGGCAGATACTTGGCTGGATCGACGGAGTCGGCGCGCTTCATCGAATCGGCCATCACCATCACTGCGTCATAGACATACGGAGCGTAGAGCTGGATTTCGGCGTTGAACTTCTTGTTGAACTTGTCCTTGAATTCCGGCCCCTTGGCCAGCTTTTCGAGCGGCATGCCCGGCAGCGAACAATAGTTACCTTCCGTCGCCTCGCCGCCCAGCTTCATGAACTCCGGCGTACAGACGCCGTCGCCGCCGAGGAACTTGGCCTTGATGCCGAGTTCCTTCATCTGCTTGGCCATCGGGCCGCCCTGGGCATCCATGCCGCCGAAGAAGACCAGTTCGGCCTTGGTGGACTTGATCTTGGTCAGGATGGCCTTGAAGTCGGTGGCCTTGTCGTTGGTGTATTCGTTGGCGACGACCTTGAGGCCGGCCGCTTCGGCCGCCTTCTTGAACTCGTCGGCCAGGCCCTGGCCGTAGGCGGTGCGGTCATCGACGATGGCCACCGTCTTGACGCCCTGCTTGACGGCGAATTCGCCCAGCGCCTTACCCTGCTGGACGTCGTTGGCCATGACGCGGAAGGCAGTCTTGAAGCCTTGCTGCGTATATTTCGGGTTGGTCGCCGAACCGGAGATCTGCGGGATACCGGCGTCGGAATACAGCTTGGAGGCCGGGATGGTCGTGCCGGAATTGAGGTGACCGATAACGCCATTGACCTTGGCATCGACCAGCTTCTGGGCCACGATGGAACCCTGTTTCGGATCAGCCTGGTCGTCTTCGGCCATCAGTTCGAACTTGACCTTGGCACCGCCAATTTCCATGCCTTGGGCATTGAGCTCATCGATCGCCAGGCGGGCGCCGTTTTCATTGTCCTTACCCAGGTGGGCCTGCGGACCGGTCATCGGCGCGACATGGCCGAGTTTGACGACCACTTCCGGCTTGCTGATCGGGGCGGCCGGCGCGGCAACCGGCTTCGGTTCTTCCTTCTGACCGCAAGCGGCGAGAGTAAAAGCAGCGGCAACGGAGAGGGCAACTACGGAAAGCTTGGCTTGCATCGGTGTTTCTCCTGATCTCTGGGGGGGGTTAAAAAGTATGGGCTGATTGTCCGGAGGTGCCGAATAGCTGTCAATAACAAGGTGCTATGATGAATGCAGATATCCGTCTTCGTGGAGTTGCCCATCATGCGCCTTGTCAGCCGCTTGCGGAATTTTCTGCACCAGCTCGCGCGCCGCATGTTTGCCCTGCTTCCCAAGACCCGGCGGCATAAGGTCTATCGCTCCTTCGTCGATTGCAACTCAGACCCCAGCCAGCGCCTTGTCCTGAAAATTGCCGAAACGAAGGAAGAACTCGAAGCCTGCTTCAAACTGCTGCACGATGCCTATGTCGACAGCGGCTTCATGACCCCCGATCCGTCCGGCATGCGCGTCACCATTTACCACGCGCTGCCGACGACAACGACACTGTGCGCCAAATACGACGGCAAGGTGGTCGGCACGATCTCGCTGATCCGCGAGAGCGCCATCGGCTTCCCGCTGCAGCGCATTTTCGATCTCAGCGATGTCCGGGCCAAGGAAGGCAACATCGCCGAAGTCTCCGCGCTGGCGGTGCACCCGCGTTTCCGGCGGACCGGCGGGACCATCCTGTTTCCGCTGATGAAGTTCATGTACGAGTACTGCACGGCCTTCTTCGACACCCGGCACCTGGTCATCGCGGTCAACCCGCGACACATCGAGATGTACGAGTCGCTGCTCTTTTTCCGCCGCTTGTCGACCAATGTCGTCGAGAACTATGACTTCGTGAATGGTGCGCCAGCCGTCGGTGCCACGCTCGACCTCAAGCAGGCGCCGGAAATCCTCCGCAAGCATTACGCCAACAAGCCGGCCCGGCGCAATCTTTACCACTACTTCATTGAAGCGAAGCTGCCCAACATCCAGATTCCGCACCGCCGCTTCTTCACCACCAACGACCCGGTGCTGACCCCCAGCCTGATCGACTACTTCTTCAACGAGCGGACCGATGTCTTCGCGACGCTGAGCGAGCGCAAGAAAGCCCTGCTCCACCTGATCTACGACCTGCCGGAATACCAAAAGATCCTGCCGCCGCTGCCAAGCAGCGGCGAAAGCCGCCAGGTCCGCCAGCATCGCCGCTTCTCGGTCAAATGCCCGGCCAGCCTGAACGCCACGGCAGCCAACGAAGGCACGATCCCGGTCGAGGTCAATGAAGTTTCCCGCTATGGTTTCCGCGCCCGCTGCAGCCGGCCGATTCCCGGCGAAATCTGGCTGACCGCCGTCGTCCAGTTGGGCCGCAACGACATCTCCCGCCTCAGCGTGCAGGTGGTCCAGGAGACCGAACACGAGCAAACGCACTATTACGGCTTCCGTATCGGCGAACCGGATCTGGTCTGGCGAAAATTCGTCACGGCGCTTTATCACGGGCATACTCACTCCGATCTCGACCAAGCCACCCGTTTTCTCCAGTGACCCAGAACTCCCTGCCCGAAGCACTCCGCCTGGCCCTCAGCCAGCAATTCCAGAACCGTTTTTCCTGTGGCGACTCGACCCGCCTGCAACACGGCCGTGACGAATCGGTGCATGACCCGATGCTGCCTTGGGGCGTCGTCTTCGCCGAAAGCACCGAAGAAATCGCGTCGACCGTAGCCCTCTGCGCCGAATACGGCGTACCGATCATTCCCTACGGCGTCGGCAGTTCCGTCGAAGGCCATGTACTGGCCCCGCGCGGCGGCATCTCGCTCGATCTCTCCGGCATGAACCGGATCATCGCCATTCATCATGAGGACGGCGACGCCACCGTGCAGGCCGGCGTCACCCGCAAGCAATTGAACGACGCGCTGAAAGGCAGCGGCCTGTTCTTCCCGATCGACCCCGGCGCCGATGCGACGCTCGGCGGCATGGCAGCGACCCGCGCCTCGGGCACCAACGCCGTCCGCTACGGCACGATGCGCGACAACGTGCTGGCGACGACGACGGTACTGGCCGACGGCCGCATCATGAAAACCGGCGGCCGCGCCCGCAAGTCCTCGGCCGGCTACGACCTGACCCGGCTGCTGGTCGGCTCGGAAGGCACGCTCGGCATCATGGCCGAACTGACCGTCAAGCTCTACCCGATTCCGGAAGCCATCTCGGCCGCCGTGTGCACCTTCCCGGACGTCGACGCGGCAGTACAGACGGTGATCCAGACCATCCAGCTCGGCGTCCCGGTGGCGCGCATCGAACTGCTCGACACGCTGTCGCTGTCGGCCATCAACAAATTCAGCAAGACGACGCTGGCCGAAGCCCCCACCCTGTTCTTCGAATTCCACGGCAGCCCGGCCTCGGTCAAGGAGCAGGCGGAAACGGTGCAGGCCATTGCCGGCGACCTCGGCGGCGCCAATTTCGAATGGGCGATCCGGCCGGAAGACCGGACGCGCTTGTGGCAAGCCCGCCACGACGCCTATTTCGCCTGCCTGCAACTGAAGCCGGGCTGCCGCTGCTTCCCGACCGATGTCTGCGTGCCGATTTCGCGGCTGGCCGAATGCATCGCGGCAACCAACGAGGACATCGCGCAGGTGAATATTCCGATCGCGCTGTTCGGCCACGTCGGCGACGGCAACTTCCACCTCGTCGTGCTGGTCGATCCGGCCAACGAGCAGGACATGCAGGAAGCAGCCTGGATCAGCAGCCGCGTCGTCGAACGCGCCATCGCCATGGAAGGCACTTGTACCGGCGAACACGGCATCGGCCTCGGCAAGCGCAAATACCTGCCGCTCGAACACGGCGAGGTCGCGGTCGACGTGATGCGGGCGATCAAACTGGCGCTCGATCCGCAGCAGTTGCTCAACCCCGGCAAGATCCTGCCGCCGGCCGGCGAGAAAAACTGAGCAAAACAACCGTTTGACCGGCTATTGCCGGAACCCCCGCCCCAGGCCAGAATCCAATCTCCAAAGCGCGCGTCGCCACCACCCCCGGCGGCGCGATGATTCGCACGCGCTCACAAGGCGCAAAAAACCGGAGACAACAAAAATGAGCAACATGGCTCAAACGGCCCTACGCGCCGCGTCGTCCGCAACACTGGACGACAAATACACCCGCCAGTCCGGCCGCGTTTTCCTGACCGGCACCCAGGCGCTGATCCGCCTGCCCATGCTGCAGCGCGAGCGCGACCTCGCCGCCGGCCTGAATACCGCCGGCTTCATTTCGGGCTATCGAGGCAGCCCGCTCGGCAATCTCGATCTCGGCCTGTGGAAGGCGAAGCAGCATCTCGCCGAGCACCACATCACCTTCCAACCGGGCATCAACGAAGACATGGCGGCGACCGCCGTCTGGGGCAGCCAGCAGGTCGGCCTGTTTCCCGGTGCCAAGTACGACGGCGTGTTCGGCATGTGGTACGGCAAGGGACCGGGGGTCGACCGCTGCGGCGACGTCTTCCGCCATGCCAACGCCACCGGCACGGCGCAATTCGGCGGCGTCCTGGTCATCGCCGGCGACGACCACGCCGCCAAGTCGTCGACCCTGCCGCACCAGACCGAGCACATCTTCAAGGCGGTGCTGATGCCGGTACTCTACCCGGCCAATGTTCAGGAATACCTCGACTACGGCCTGCACGGCTGGGCGATGAGCCGCTATTCCGGCTGCTGGGTCGCCTTCAAGGCGCTGGCCGACACCGTCGAGACCTCGGCCTCGGTCAGCGTCGATAGTGCTGCGGTCAACATCGTTTTACCGACCGATTTCGCCATGCCGGCCGACGGCCTCAACATCCGCTGGCCCGACCCGCCCCTGGTCCAGGAAGTCCGCCTGCTCAACCACCGGCTCTACGCGGCACTGGCCTATTGCCGGGCCAACAAGCTGAACCGGGTGATCATCGACTCGCCGAATCCGCGCCTCGGCATCCTGACCGCCGGCAAGAGCTATCTCGACGTCCGCCAGGCACTCGACGAACTCGGCATCGACGATGCGCTGGCCGCCGAGATCGGCATCCGGCTCTACAAGGTCGGCATGGTCTGGCCACTCGAGCCGGAAGGCGTCCGCCATTTCGCCGAAGGGCTGGAGGAAATTCTCGTCGTCGAGGAAAAACGGCAGCTGCTCGAATACCAGTTGAAGGAAGAGTTGTACAACTGGAAGGACGACGTGCGCCCGCGCGTCATCGGCAAGTTCGACGAAATCGGCGAATGGTCGGAAGGCAACTGGCTGCTGCCGGCCACCGGCGAACTGCCGGTCGCCACCATCGCCCGCGTCATTGCCGAACGGATCGACCGCTTCTTCACCTCGCCGACCATCGCCGCCCGCCTGAAAATCATCGAAGCCAAGCAGCAGGCGGCCAAAACGCCGGTCGTGCTGGCCGAGCGCAAACCGTATTTCTGTTCCGGCTGTCCGCACAACAGTTCGACCAGGGTGCCGGAAGGCTCGCGCGCCGTCGCCGGCATCGGCTGTCATTACATGGTGACCTGGATGGACCGCAGCACCTCGACCTTCACCCACATGGGCGGCGAAGGCGTGCCCTGGGTCGGCCAGGCACCGTTCACCGAGGAAAAGCACATTTTCGCCAACCTCGGCGACGGCACCTATTTCCATTCCGGCCTGCTCGCCATCCGCCAGGCGGTCGCCGCCAAAGTGCCGATCACCTACAAGATTCTCTATAACGATGCCGTGGCGATGACCGGCGGCCAGCCGGTGGACGGCAACCTCAGCGTCGCCCGGCTGACCCGACAGCTCGAGGCCGAAGGCGTCAATAAGACGGTGATCGTCACCAACGAGCCGGAGAAGTATGCCGAGGTCACCGACCTCGCCCCCAACGTGCCGATCCGCCATCGCGACGAGCTCGACAACGTGCAGCGCGAACTGCGCGAGGAGCCCGGCGTCACCGTGCTGATCTACGACCAGGTCTGCGCCACCGAAGCGCGCCGGCGCAAGAAACGGGGCCGCATGCCGGTGGTCGACCAGCGGGTCGTCATCAACGAAGCCGTCTGCGAAGGCTGCGGCGACTGCTCAGTGCAGTCCAACTGCCTGTCCGTCATCCCGGTCGACACGCCGTTCGGCACCAAGCGCCAGATCGACCAGTCCTCATGTAACCAGGACATCTCCTGCGTCAAAGGCTTCTGCCCGAGCTTCGTCAGCATCGAAGGCGGCAAGCCGAAAAAAGGCCAAGCGCTAACTGTCGCGGTCGACCATGAAAACTGGCCGCTTTTGCCCGAGCCTGCGCTGCCCGCCACCGCCCAACCCTACAACCTGCTCGTCACCGGCGTCGGCGGCACCGGCGTCATCACGCTCGGCGCCCTGATCGGGATGGCCGCCCACCTCGACGGCAAGGGCATTTCGACGCTCGACATGACCGGGCTGGCGCAAAAATACGGCGCCGTCTTCACCCACCTGCGCATCGCCGACCGGCCGGAAGACATCCACGCCGCCCGCATCGCCACTGGCGAGGCGCACGCCATTCTCGGCGGCGACCTGGTCGTCAGCGCCGGCACCGAAGCCCTGTCGAAGATGCTCGAAGGCCGGACGCGGGCCGTCGTCAGTTGCACCGAAACGCCGACCGCCGACTTCACCCGCAACCGCGACTGGCATTTCCCGCTGGCCGGCCTGAAACAGCAACTGGTCGACACCATCGGCCAGGCGCAGGCGCACTTCATCGATGCCCAGCACCTCGCCACCAAGCTGATGGGCGACGCACTCTACGCCAACATGCTGCTCCTCGGCCACGCCTGGCAAATGGGCCTGGTCCCGGTCTCGGCGGCGGCCATCGACCAATCCATCGTCCTCAACGGTGCCGCGGTCGAGGCCAACCGCCAGGCCTTCCTGTGGGGGCGCAGGGCGGCGGTCGACCCGCAAAAAGTGGCAAAAATCGCCGGCCCGATCGAGGGTCAGCCTTTTGTCGAAGCCGGGCTGGACGAACTGATCGCCACTCGCCTCGCCCACCTGACCGCCTACCAGGATGCGGCGCTGGCGGACCGTTACCAAGGCCGGATCACGGCCATCCGCGGCCTCGGCAACGACGCCCTGAGCCAGGTCGTCGCCACCCAGTACGCCCGCCTGCTCGCGCCGAAGGACGAATACGAGGTCGCACGCCTGTACGCCGAAACCGACTTCCTGCAGCAACTCGGCGAACGTTTTGACGGTGACTTGCGGCTCAGTTTCCACCTCGCCCCGCCGCTCTTTGCCCGACCCGGCCCGGATGGCCGGCCGCGCAAGATCCGCTTCGGTGCCTGGTTGTTGCCTGTTTTCAAGGGGCTGGCCGGAGTACGGCGCTGGCGCGGCAGTTGGCTCGACCCCTTCCGTTTTGGCCCGGACCGCCAGCTCGACCGCCAGCTGCTCACTGATTACGAAGCCGACCTCGATCTGCTCGAAGAGCAGCGCCGCAACGATGCCGCAGCCGTTCAGTTGGCCGGCTGGCCCAGCGAAGTCCGCGGCTTCGGCCCGGTGCGCGAACAGGCCTGGGCAAAAGCGACAAAAGTACGGGAAACGGCCAGAAACGCGCTTATGACATAAAATCGCGGCATGACCGCAACGCCAATGCGACAGTTCGCCCTGCAAGGGGCGGCTGTCATCCTCGTTTTGTCCCTCGCCTGGCCCTATTTCGGCCTCAATGCCGAAGCGCTGCCCTGGTTGCCGACCAGCCTCGCCATCGGCGGCGTCGCCTTCATTTTCGCCACATTGTCCCGCCAACCCTGGTGGTGGCGCGCCATCCACGCCGGCTTCATGCCGCTGGTCTGGTTCACGCACAGCCAGCAGATCGATCCCGGCTGGTTCCTGCTCGCCTTCGTGCTGCTGCTGCTCGTCTACCGCGGCGCCCTCAGCGGCCAGGTGCCGCTTTACCTGTCCAACAAGCAGACCGTCGCCGCGCTGGCCGAACTGCTCGCCGAACGCGGCCCGAGCCGCTTCCTCGATCTTGGTGCCGGCGTTGGCAGCACCACGGTGCCGCTCGCCGACCTGCTGCCGGACAGCCACTTCACCGGTTATGAAAATGCTCCGCTGACCTGGCTGGTCGGCCTCCTGCTCAGTGTCGGCCGGCCCAATATCCGCTGGCGCTGGGACGATCTCTGGCAAGCCAAGCTCGGCGATTACGACGTCGTCTATGCCTTCCTGTCGCCAGTGCCAATGCCCAAGCTATGGGCAAAGGCACAAAGCGAAATGCAGCCCGGCAGCCTGTTCATCAGCAACAGCTTTCCGGTCCCCGGGCTGAGCCCCAGCCGCATCATCGACGTGGACTGCACGCCGCCCCGTCCGCTCTACTGCTACCAGCTCTGACCCCGTGCTCAAGCGCAAGCCGGAAACCCTCGCCCTCTTCGTCGCACTGATCGGCACGCTGACCATCCTGATGGTCTTCCTGACCGACTTGCTGGTCGCCCGGCATCGCGACATCGAGGCCGGCGAGCGGCGTCTGCAGCACTTCGGCATCATGATGGCGGAACATACCGCCCGTTCCTTCGAAGCCATCGACGTGCTGCTGCGCGAGATGGCCACCGACCTGTCGCACAACCGGCGCAATTGGGAAAAATGGGAAGCCAGCCAGGGCTGGGAATACGTCGCCCAGCGCCACTCGCGCGCCATGCCGCAACTGCGCGACCTGATCATTTTCGACCGCTACGGCAACCAGCGTTTCATTTCGACCTATTTCCCGCCGCCGCACATCAACGTCAAGGACCGCCCCTACTTCATTGCTCTCGAAAACGGTGCCGAAGCCGCCAGCTACGGCCCCTACATCGGGCGCAACTCGGGGCGCTACAGCTATGCCATCGGCCGCCGCATCAACGGCGAGGGCGGCGCCTTTGTCGGGGTCGCCTTCGCTGCCGTCGAACCGGCCTTCCTGCAAGACTTCTGCTGGTCGAACCGGCTCTCCGACGATTTCGAATCGGTCCTGATCAATGCGCGCGGCCAGATTGTCGCCTCCTGCCGGCCGACCGATCTCAGCCGCCAGTCGCCGGTCCTCGGCGCGCAAGCCGCCGATATTTTGTTCGACGGCCAATTGCGCGGCGTCGTCCCGGAAACCGGACTGGCCAGCGGCAAGAACATGCGGGTCTCGGTCTCCCCGGTACCCGGCTTTGCCGACCTGCGTATCCTGACCGCCATCCCGGAAGCGACCCTGCTCGCCAGTTGGCGCAGCCGGCTGATCGAACTCGGCACCCTCGCCCTGCTCGTCACCGCCGTGCTGCTCGTCGGCGGCCTGCTGGTTCGCCGCCAGGTGCGCGAAATGGCCGCCCTGACCGCCGAACTGGAAGCCGGCCACGAGTTGCTCGAACAGCGCGTCCAGTCGGCAACGCAGGAACTGGCCGGGCGCAAGGATGCCGCCGAGCGGGCCAACAAGGCAAAGAGCCGCTTTCTCGCTGCCGCCAGCCATGACTTGCGCCAGCCGCTGCACGCCCTGTCGCTGTTTGCCGCCGACCTGCAACGGCAGATCCGCAGCGGCACGGCCAACAACCTGCCGCGTCTGGCCGAACAGATCTCGACCTCGACCAGCATTCTCGGCGAACTGCTCGATTCGCTGCTCGATATCTCCCGGCTCGATGTCGTCGGCGTCAAACCGGAAATCCGCAATTTCCCGCTCGGTCCGCTCTTTGAACGCCTGGCCAATTCGGGCCGGCGCTCAGCCGCCGACCGCAACCTCAGCCTGCGCTTCCGGCCGACCAATCTGTGGCTGGAGTCGGACCCGGTGATGATCGAGCGGATCATCGCCAATCTGCTCTCCAATGCCCTGCGCTACACCCCGCCGGCCGGCCGGGTGCTGGTTGCCGCCCGCAAGCGCGGCGACGAAGTGCTGATCGAAATCCGCGACAGTGGCATGGGTATCGCCCCCGAACACCAGGCAGCAATCTTTGCCGAGTTCTACCAGGTCGGCAATGCGGCACGCGAGCACACCAAGGGCCTCGGCCTCGGTCTTTCCATCGTCGACCGCTTGGCCCGCGCCCTCGACGTCAGCATCGACCTGCACTCTCAGGTCGGCCGCGGCACGACTTTCGCGCTGCATGTCCGGGCTGGCAAGGCGCCGCAATGGCAGCCGCCGGAACAGCAACTGCTGGCCGCCGGCCGGATCTTCTGCATCGGCACCTCGGACGCCGTGCAACAGTGCATCAAGCTGGCGGAAAGCTGGCACTACAACGTCAGTCATGATGATGGCAACAGCGAGCAAATGCTGCCGCCGCAGACGCTGATCATTACCGAGATCGATCTGGCACCCACCGTCAGCCGCCAACTGCCGGCCAATTCACCGCTGATCGTACTGGTCGGCCCCGATCACCCGCCCTTGCCGAACGGGGCCCACGCCCTGCCGCTACCGGTTCGCCCGGCCAAGCTGCGGGCCTTGATCAACCAGCTTCAGAAAACGTTTTCGAAGTCGATGCCGTAACGGGCCACGGCGACCAGCGCCTGGGTCCGGCTAGTGACGCCGAGCGCCTTGAAGACGGCGGTCGCGTGGATCTTCACGGTACCTTCGGAAAGGTCGAGCTGATCGGCGATATCGCGGTTCGACAAGCCCCGCACCATCAGGCACAGGACCTGCGCCTGACGGTCGGTCAGACCGACTTCATCGGGCCGGACGCTGACCTTGGTCGGCGGCACCGGCGTCGCGTCGTCGAGGCGGGCGCCATTCTGGCCGCTCGGCCGGAAGATGTTGCCGGCCAGCACCTCGCGCACGGCACTCAATAGCGCCTCGCCGGAAAATGCCTTTGGAATGAAACCCGAGGCGCCCAGATTCAAGACCCGGGTAATGGTCGGCGTATCGTCGAAAGCCGAAACAACGGCGACCGGCATCGCCGGATAACGGCGACGCAGGATGTCGAGACCGGCAAAGCCGTCAATTCCGGGCAAGGCGAGATCGAGCAGGACGAGGTCGAACTCCTCCTCGTTATCGAGCACGGTCAGCGCCGATTCGAAATCGGCCGCCTCAAAAACAGTTGCCCCCTCTTCGATCTGGCCCAGCAAACGGACCAGCCCTTCGCGCACCAGCGCGTGATCTTCCACCACCAGCAACTTAAGCATTTTTCCCCCTTATCAACCGGGCGCTAATTTAGCATTTTGTATTACGAAGTGGTTTAAGATGATGTAATACAACCGGAGGAGCGAGACATGTCGAACCAACAAGCAAACGACCCGCTGAACTTCATGCGCAACATGTGGGGCAACATGGGATTCTCACTGCCCGGCATGGTTGCCCCGACCTTCGACCTCGATGAACTCGACAAGCGCATCAAGGACATGAAGGCTGTCGAAGGCTGGCTGCGGATGAACCTGTCGATGTTGCAGATGACCATTCAGAGTCTGGAAATGCAGCGCACCACGGTTTCCGCCGTACAGACCATGACCAAGATGGCGACCGACACCGCCAAGTCGATGGCGGCCGGTTCGGACGAAACCACGGCACCGCCCCAGCCGGATTTTCTCAATGCTGCGGTCGACCCCGAAAAAACGGCATTTTCCGAAGCCGCGATGTGGCCCTGGCAGATGATGCAGCAGATGCGCGAACAGCTGCAGCACTCGGCTGAAGCCGCTGCCGCCGCGGTCAATGAGGCGGTCGAAACGCCGCCCGAAAAACCGGCCAGCCGGCGCGCCAAGAAGTAATCAGCGCAGCAGCCACGCTGCCCAGAGCGGCAGCGTCAGCATCGAGCCGAGCGTCGTCGCCGAGATCAGCCAGGCGACGCTACGCCCGTCGCCGCCCATGCGCATGGCCAGAATGTAAGCCGAGGACGCCGTCGGCAAGGCGGCAAACAGCACCACCACCTGGTAGTTCAAGCCCTGCAGGCCGAGCAGTCGGCCGGTCACGGCGGCAATCAGCGGCAGCGCGAGCAGCTTGACCGTCACCAGCCACAGCGAAACGCCGCGCACGCCCGGCGTGTTTTCCAAACGCAAAGCGGCACCGACCGTGATCAGGCCGAGCGCGATCGACGCATCGGCCAGCCGGCCGAGAAACGCCTGCAGTGGCGCCGGCGGCACGAAACCGGCGAGATTCAGCAGGAAACCGGCCGCCGTTCCCCAGATCAGCGGATTGCGCGCCACTTCCCGCCACAGCCCGACCTCGCCGTGCCGCGCCAGCATCCACACCGACACCAGATTGGCCACCGGCACCGCGGCGCCGACGATCAGCCCCATCGTCGCAATGCCCGGCGAACCGAACAACATGCCGGCCACCGCCAGCGCAATATACGAGTTGAAGCGATAGGCGCACTGGAAGACCGAGGCAAAGGTCAGCGGCGGCAGGCGCACGAACATTTTCGGTAGCAGCCCGAGCAGCATGCCACCGGCCATCGCGGCCAGCGCCGTACCGAGCAAAGGCAGGGCGGCCCCCAGATCGAGCCGGGTTTTGACGATGGCATTGATCAGCAGGGCCGGAAACAGGATGAAATAGACCAGTTTCTCGACCCCGCTCCAGAAATGATCGCCGAGATGCATCCAGCGCCGGATGGCGGCGCCGAGTAGGATCAGGGCAAAGTCGGGGAGCAGCAGCAGGGCGGTATTCATCGGCGCATTTTAGAGGCTGCGCCGCCGGCGCCCAACTGTGGATCACCGCAAGCGGCTTGACCGCCCCCGGCAAACCGCCAATACTCGCCGCAACAGGGAGAATGACATGCAACTTGAATGGTGGGTGTGGATCGTTGGCGGCATCGTGCTGATTCTGGCCGAACTGGCGATCCCGTCGTTTTTCACAATCTGGTTCGGGCTCGGCGCCCTGCTCGTCGGCCTGCTCGTATTGAGCATGCCGGACCTGTCGCTGACCGCCCAACTGGCGACCTGGACACTGGCCTCGTTGGCCATGGTCGTACTCTGGTTCCGCGTCTTCAAGCAAAGCTTCCACAAGACCCGGATCGGCATGGCCGACGGTGAAGTGATCGGCGAGATTGGCCTGCTGGTCAGTGCCGTGGCCCCCTTCGAACGCGGCAAGGTGCGCTTTCAGCGGCCGGTACTCGGCTCGGAAGAATGGGTTTGCCTGGCCGATACGGCAATTGCCGCCGGCGAACGGGTCAAGGTGGTGGCGGTAGAAGGCAGTTTTCTCAAAGTCAGCAAGGCTTAAAAAGGTATACACATGGAAATCAGCGCAGGATTCATCGTTGTTCTGGCCATTCTGGTCTTCGTCGCGGTCACCATCGCCAAGGGCGTGCGCATCGTGCCGCAGGGCGAGGAATGGATCGTCGAGCGGCTCGGCAAGTATCACGGCACGCTGAAGCCCGGCCTCAACATCGTCATCCCCTACCTCGACCGCATCGCTTACCAACTGATCACCAAGGACATCATCCTCGACGTCCAGGAACAGGAAGTGATCACCCGCGACAATGCGGTGATCCTGACCAACGCCATCGCCTTCATCAAGGTCACCGACCCGGTCAAGGCGGTTTATGGCGTCACCGACTTCTCCGAGGCGATCCGCAACCTGATCATGACCACGCTGCGCTCCATCGTCGGCGAGATGGAACTCGACGAAGCGCTCTCCTCACGCGACAAGATCAAGGCCCGGCTGCGCGAAAGCATTGCCGACGAGGCGGTGGACTGGGGCCTGACCGTGAAATCGGTCGAGATCCAGGACATCAAGCCGTCGGAGTCGATGCAGAAGGCGATGGAAATGCAGGCCGCCGCCGAACGCGAACGGAAAGCCGTCGTCACCCGCTCGGAAGGCGCCAAGCAGTCAGCCATTCTCGAAGCCGAAGCACGGCTCGAATCGGCCAAGCGCGACGCCAACGCCCAGGTCATGCTGGCCGAAGCCTCGGCCGAGGCCATCCGCCGCATCACGGCAGCAATCGGCGACCAGACCGGGCCGATGTCCTACATGCTCGGCGAAAAATACATTACGGCGCTGGAGCGGATGGGCGAGAAGGACAACGCCAAAGTCGTCGTCCTGCCGGCCGATTTGCAGGAGGCAGTTCGGGGCTTGTTCGGGCGAAAAGGATAAGACTAAAGGGTTGTTGCGAGAAAGAGTGCGTTGCAGGCGGTCAACCGATATCACCTGCATCGTGCCCTAAGCGGGATTTCACCGAGTGATGATGTAGATGAATCCCAGAAGTGACAGAACGAGTGAAAACTTCGTCAGTTCCACTACTGTTCGTCGGATATAGGCGCTTTTCCCTTCACTTGCCTTGTAGGCGAAAAATAACGCTCCAAACCAAACTACAGTGAAGGCGATTTGGGCCAAAAAAAGCACTTGTGGGGTCCGTTCAAAGTTGGACGCAACAAATCATATAGCATATTTTCTACCCCCTGGCCGAACACGTACACACTAAAGCCATCCACACGACATACCCCCCTGCACTCAACCGAGCGCACCGCTTTGCTGCAACCGGCTGATTTCTGCCGCGGAATAGCCCGCGGCGACCAGAATTGCCGCGTTGTGCTCGCCGGCCTTCGGCGCCGGCTGACGGACGGCAAACTGATAGTCGGACAGTTTCAGCGGCGGCGTGAACTGGGTCAGGCCTGCTTCGCGCAGCACCATGCCGCGGGCGGCGATCTGGGCGTTGTCGAGCGCTTCGTCGGGCGACAAAATCGGCGTTACGCAGCAGTCGACCGCAGCAAACAGGCTGGCCCAGTCATCCCGTGGGCGACTGGCGAACAGCGCGGCCATTTCGGTGCGCAGGCCGGCATCCCACTGGCGCTTGATCCATTCTGGACGTTCCAGCGCCTCGCAGCAGCTTTGCCAGAATTTGCCTTCGAGGGCGCCGACCGCCATGTGCTTGCCGTCGGCACAGCGGTAGGTGGCGTAACAGGGCAGGCCGCCGGAGAGCAGATCGGCGCCGCGTGGTGCCGGCTGGCCGGCATCGTTGAGGCGGAGCATGGCGAAATAGGTATGGGCGAGCACGCTGTCGGTCATTGAAACGTCGATATAACGGCCCTGCCCGCTACGCTGGGCCTCGACGACGGCGGCCAGGATGCCCATCACCCCGGTCAGCGCGCCGCCGAGCAGGTCGGCGATCTGGAAATTGGGGATGGCCGGCTTGCCGCCTTCCTCACCGATCTGTTCCAGCACGCCGGCGTAGCCGAGGTAGTTGATGTCGTGGCCGGCCAGATCCTTGTACGGGCCGTCCTGCCCGTAACCGCTGATCGAGCAGTAGGCGATTTTCGGATTGAGCGCCGCCACCGTCGCGTAGCCGATGCCCAGTTTGTCGACAACACCGGGCCGGAAGCTTTCGACGATGACATCGGCCTGCCGCGCCAGGCGCAGGAAGACTTCGACGCCTTCCGGCTTCTTCAGGTCGAGGACCAGGCCCTGCTTGTTGCGGTTGATCATCCGGAAATAGGCGCTGTCTTCGCCCTGACCGGTGCCCAGCGTGCGGGCGTAATCGCCGATCTGCGGATCTTCGATCTTGATCACCTCGGCGCCGAGGTCGGCCAGATGCAGGGTCGCCACCGGCCCCGGCAACAAGCGGGTCAGGTCAAGGACGCGGATGCCGGCCAGCGGCGCCGGTCGGCTCATTGTCCGCAAACGCCGAGCAGGTCGGCTTCGAGTTCGATTTCCATGTCTTTCTTCAACGCCCGGTCGATAAACATGCCGCGATAGAGGCGGCCGGCATTGGCCGCCTTGCGCGCATAGGGCGTTTCCCATTCGCTGACGCGCAGGCGGACGATGCCGATCTGCTCGTCACGTTCGGCGGCCTCCGGCCCGACACAGGGGTAGGCCAGGGCCTGGCGATTGAATTCGGCGCGGCTGTACTGCTCGATATTCTTGCCCGGCACGACGGGGCATTTGCCAAGGTGACGGCTGCGCACGTCGGTCGCCAGCACCTCGCCCTTCAGGTAGAAGACCGGGTCGGTCATCACCCAGCCGGCGCCCCCCTCTTCATAAACCACGCAGCGGCCGCTCTGCAACATTTCAGGCTCCTTGAACAACAGGCGGGCAGATGGGCGCAGCAGGGGTTCAACAGCCAAGGCGGGGGTCGCCAGCAGGGCCAGCGCAACAATCAGGATTCGCATGAAAAAAACCGGGTCAGTAGACCCGGCTATCTTCGATCACCTTGCCGTCGTTGGGCAAGCCCCCGGGCGTGGTAAACGCCACTTCGCCGCGCAGTTTGGTCACTTCGCGCAGGCTGGAGACCAGCGCCTGGTCGAGCACCTCACCGCCGGCTTCGATCTCGCAGTGCAGAACCATCCGGTCCTGGCCGCCCGGGTTGTCGACCACCAGCCGCATGCGGTGGATTTCCGGATGGCGGCGGGCGATATCGGCAACCTGCTCCGGATGCACGAACATGCCCTTGATCTTGGTTGTCTGGTCGGCCCGCCCCATCCAGCCTTTCAGACGGACATTGCTGCGACCGCAGGGCGAACGGCCGGGCATGATGGCCGACAGGTCGCCGGTAGCGAAGCGGATCAGCGGGTAGTCGGGATTGAAGGTGGTCACCACCACCTCGCCGACCTCGCCCGGCTCGACCGGGTCACCGGTACCGGGGCGGACGATTTCTAGCAGCAACTCCTCCTCGACGACCATCCCCTGCTCGGCTTCGGTTTCATAGCCGATGGCCCCGATATCGGCCGTCGCGTAGCACTGGCGCACGGCGATGCCGCGCTCGTTCAGCCAGTTGCGGGTGACGCCGGGTAGCGCCTCGCCGGAGACCAGGGCCTTTTTCAGCGAACTGATGTCCGCCCCCATTTCCTCCGCCTTCTCGACGATGATGCGCAGGAAGGACGGCGTGCCGACATAGCCGTCCGGCTTCAGGTCAACCATCGCCTGCACCTGCTGCTCGGTCTGCCCGATGCCGCCGGGAAACACCGCACAGCCCAGCTTGCGCGCCCCGCCTTCCATCAGGAAGGCGCCCGGCGTGAAGTGGTAGGAAAAGCAGTTGTGAATCAGATCGCCATGGCGAAAGCCGGCGGCATAGAGAACGCGGGCCATGCGCCAGTGGTCCATGTCCATGCCCTGCAATTCATAGATCGGCCCGGGCGACGCAAAAACGCGCTTGGCCTTGCTGCGTGCCAGCGAGTTCAGGCCGCCGAAGGGCGGATGTTTCTTTTGCAGCTCGATCAGATCGCGCTTGCGGGTCAGCGGCAGGCGGGCCAACGCCTCGCGCGTCGCACAGTCGAAGGGATTAACCCCGGCCAGCGACTGGAAATAGTAATGGGTCGTTTCCTTAGCATGCGCCACCTGGCGCGCCAGCTTGTCCATCAGGTCGGCTTCGCGCTCGTCAGGATCGCGGGTTTCGAGAGGGTCGTAAAAGCTCATTTGGTTTTCTCCGTTTTTTCGCGGTCGACCGTAGGAATTGAATTTCGGGGCAAAAATACAGCGGAACGGCAAAGTAGCCGCGCAGGGCAAGGCGGAGGCGAGCGCCGTTTGCTCCTGCAAACAAGCTCGCCGACAACGCCGCCCTGAGCGGCGCACTGCCGTTACGAGAGCCAGCGTTTGCGGCGGCGGTAGTGCTTGACGTCCTTGAACGACTTCCGCCCGGCCGAACTCAGCCCGAGGTAGAACTCCTTGACGTCCTCATTGGTCCGCAAACCCTCGGCATCGCCTTCCATCACCACCCGGCCGTTTTCCAGGATGTAGCCGAAGTCGGCGTATTTCAGCGCGACCATGGTGTTCTGTTCGGCGAGCAGGAAGCTGACGTTCTCGCGGCTGTTCAGATCCTTCACGATCTCGAAGATTTCCTCGACGATCTGCGGCGCCAGGCCCATCGACGGCTCGTCGAGCAGGATCATCTCCGGCTTGGCCATCAAGGCGCGGCCGATGGCGCACATCTGCTGCTCGCCGCCCGAGGTGTAGCCGGCCTGCGAGGTGCGCCGCGTCTTCAGGCGCGGGAAGTAGTGATAGACCTTTTCCAGGCTGTCCTTCAACTCACTGCGCGAAATCGAGCGGGTGTAGGCGCCGGTCAGCAGGTTTTCCTCGATGGTCAGGTGGCCGAAGCAATGCCGCCCTTCCATAACCTGGATGACGCCACGCTTGACCAGTTCATTCGGCGTCAATTGGTCGATGCGCTCGCCCTTGTATTCGACCGAACCCTTGGTGACATCGCCGCGCTCGGCGTGCAGCAGGTTGGAAATGGCCTTCAGCGTCGTCGACTTGCCGGCGCCGTTGGCGCCCAGCAGCGCAACGATTTTCCCCTTGGGGACGTTGAGCGAAACGCCCTTGAGCACCAGGATCACGTGGTCGTAAATGACCTCGATATTGTTGATGCTCAGATAGTTGTCCGCCGGAGCGGCAGTTTGTGTACTCATAGCGGTTCCCGAAGCATGGAAACTGGCAGATGGCGAGGGGTTACCCCCTCGCCTCCCCACTCTCTCGCCTTATTTTTCCTTGGAGCAATCACGCGGCGTGATGCCCTTTTCCTTGGCGTACTGCTTGGCAGAGGCCTGGAAAAGCGGGTGAATCAGCGACTTGTTGCCTTCGATCCAGTCGGAGACCGGCACCCACTTGGCGCCGTCCCACTGCTGGATCTTCACCTTGCCGGAACCTTCGTGGTTGTCGCAGGAGGTCTTGATTTCCGGCAGCAGGTTGGTCGCACCGACCTGCTTCAGGCGGGCTTCGGTGATGTTCAGGTTTTCCAGCGCCCAGCGCATTTGTTCGCCGTTCAGCGCCTTGCCCTTGCCGTACTTTTCCTGGCCCTTGCGGATCGCCTCGACCGACAGCACGGCGGCGGACACGCCGCGGTTGTAGAGGACGGTGCCGATCTTGCCGGTATCCTGCAGGTTGCCCTTGCCGGCGCCGTACACCACCTTCTCGATGTCGGCGATCACCGGCACCTGCTTGCCGGCGACGTTCCAGGTCGCGGCCATGTAGCCCTTGGCGGCATCGCCGGCCGGCACGACGTCCTCTTCCGAACCGGTCCACCACGAGCCGATCATCTTGTCGCGCGGGAAGCCGACTTTCTGGGCCGCCTTCAGCGCCGTCTGGTTCATTACGCCCCAGCCCCAGAAGACGACGAAATCTGGCTTCTCCTGGCGAATCTTCAGCCACTGGGCGCCCTGCTCGTTACCCGGGTGGGCGACCGGAATCTGGACCAGCGTGAATTTGTTCAGCGAAGCTTCGGCTTCCATCGCGATGATGGCTTCCTTGCCGTAAGCCGAGTCGTGGTACAGATAGACGATCTTCTTGCCGGCCAGGTTGCCGCCGTTCTTGTCCTTGATGAACTTGACGATGGCCGAGGCCTGCATCTGGTAGGTGGTGACCAGCGGGAAGGCGTAGGGGAAGACCGAGCCATCCACCGCATCGGTGCGGCCGTAGCCCATCATCGCCAGCGGCAACTTGTCCTGGGCCGATTTGTCGATCAGGGCGTAGGAAATGCCGGTGGACATCGTGTGGATCGGGCCGGCCGACTTGGCTGCCTTGCTCTTCAGGCGCTCGTAGCACTCGACGCCCTTGGCGTTGTTGTATTCCGTCTCGCACTCTTCCCAGGTCATCTGGACGCCATTGACGCCTTTTTCCTTCAAATTGACGTAGTTCAGGTAGTCGATGAAGCCGCCGTAGAAGGCCTGGCCATTGGAACCGTAGGGGCCAACCCGGTAATCGATCAGCGGGAAGAACTGCTCTTCGGCGGCGAACGCGCCTTGCGACAACATGGCCAGGGAAACTGCGGCAGCAGCCAGAACGGGTTTGAATTTTTTAATCATTGGATGTCTCCTCCAGTTATTACAAACAAGCGGCGGGGCCCCACCGCTTGAACCACAGCACAACCTAGTACGACAACGACAAAAGCAGGCATCAATGCCACAACAGCAACTGTTGGCACTGGTGCCACAACGGCAACTGCTGGCACTAGTGCGGGAACGGCCACAGGCGCAGCTTCTCCTTGGTGATCTGCCACAGGCGGGCCAGCCCGTGCGGCTCGACGATCAGGAAGAACATGATCAGCGCCCCGAACACCGTGATCTGGATGTGCGACACGGTGGCGCTGGAAAAAGGCAGCCCGAACAGCCCGGCCAGGAACGGCAGAGCAACGTCGAGGAAGATCGGCAACAGCAGGATGAAGGCGGCGCCGAGGAAGCTGCCCATGATCGAACCGACACCGCCGATGATGATCATGAACAGGATCTTGAAGGACATTTCCAGCGAGAAGCCGTCCGGTTCGACCGAGCCGAGGTAGCAGAAGGCGTACAGCGCGCCGGCCACACCGCAGTAGAAGGAACTGACGGCGAAGGCGAGCAGCTTGGTCGGCATCAGGCGGATGCCGATCACCGAGGCGGCGACGTCCATGTCGCGCACCGCCATCCAGGCCCGGCCGGTGGTCGACCGCACCATGTTCTTGGCGGCCAGCGCCATGAAGACGACGATGGAGAGCACCAGCAGGTACTTCTCGACCGGCGTCGTCAGTTCGTGCCCGAACAGCACCAGGCGCTGCGTCGAAATGACGCCGGACGACGAGTTGTTCGACAGCCAGGGGAACTTGGTCAGGCACCAGACGATGAAGAACTGCGCGGCCAGCGTCGCCACCGCCAGATAGAAGCCCTTGATGCGCAGGCTGGGCAAACCGAACAGGATGCCGACCCCGGCGGCGGTCAACCCGCCGCACATGAAGGAAACCAGAATCGGCATGCCTTCGATACGCAACTGGAAGTTGTAGGCGGCATAGGCGCCGACCGCCATGAAGGCGGCAGAACCGAGCGACAACTGGCCGGCGTAGCCGGTCAGGATGTTCAGGCCGAGCGCGGCCAGCGCGAAGATCAGGAAGGGAATGAGGATCGCCGAGAACCAGTATTCACTGGCCAGCAGCGGGACCCCGAGGAAGGCGACGGCGAGCAGCACGATGACCCCGATCCGGTCCTGGCGGATCGGAAACAGTTGCTGGTCGGCGGCGTAGGTGGTCTTGAATTGACCGGCTTCACGGTAAAGCATGTTGTTCTATCCCCTCTTACACGCGGTCGATATGTTTTTCACCGAACAGCCCTTCAGGCCGCACGAGAAGGAAGAGCAGCGCCAGCACGTAAGGGAACCAGCCCTCGATGCCGCCGAAGTTGCCGCCGAACAGATCCTGCATCACCGGCGGGATGTAGATTTCGGCCAGCTTCTCGGAGGCGCCGATGATCAGGCCGCCGACGATGGCGCCCGGCACCGAGGTGAAGCCGCCGAGGATCAGCACCGGCAGTGCCTTCAGCGCCGTGAAGGTGAGCGCGAACTGAACGCCGTTGCGGGCGCCCCACATCATGCCGGCGACCAGCGCGACGAAACCGGCGACGCCCCAGACGATGGCCCAGATGTGCTGCAGTGGGATCCCGATCGACAAGGCGGCCTGGTGGTCATC
Source organism: Dechloromonas denitrificans (assembly GCF_001551835.1). GTDB lineage: Bacteria > Pseudomonadota > Gammaproteobacteria > Burkholderiales > Rhodocyclaceae > Azonexus > Azonexus denitrificans. The sequence goes on from NZ_LODL01000019.1 coordinate 566,427, forward strand.
GGCCACCGCACGCAGGGCCCGGCCAACCCGGGTGTATTGGAAGAACAGGGCGAGCGTCGCGACCAGCACTGCGGCGACACCAGCGGCGACGAGGTCGAACTTGGAGATGACCATGTTCCAGTTGTCGAGAATCCAGGGAATCGGCTCATCGACGATGCCGAGGTCGAGAGCGCGCGGCTCGCTACCGAAGATCATCGGGGCAACGCCCTCGATGAAGAAAGCGAGGCCGATGGTCGCCATGAACAGCGCGATCGGCGGCTGGTTGACCAGCTTGCGCAGCACGAACTTTTCAGTGGCGATGCCGAACGCCGTCATGATCGCGAAGGCGAGCACGATGGCCAGCCACAGCGGCGCCCCCTTCTCCATGCAGCCGACCACCGACAGCGCGGCCAGGTAGACCATCGCCCCCTGGGCGAAGTTGAAGACGCCGGATGCCTTGTAGATCATCACAAAGCCGAGGGCGACCAGGGCGTACATGACGCCGGACAGCAGACCGCCAATCAATACTTCGAAAAAGAAATTCATCTCGCCCGCTCCTCAGTGACCGGCGCCCAGATAGGCCTTGATCACGTCTTCGTTGTTCTTCACTTCGTCCGGCACGCCGTCGCCGATCTTCTTGCCGTAGTCGAGCACGACGACGCGGTCGGAAATGTCCATGACGACGCCCATGTCGTGCTCGATCAGCACGATGGTGGTGCCGAACTGGTCATTGACGTCGAGGATGAAGCGGCACATGTCCTGTTTCTCTTCGACGTTCATGCCGGCCATCGGCTCGTCGAGGAGCAGCATCGACGGCTCGGCGGCCAGGGCGCGGCCGAGTTCGACGCGCTTTTGCAGGCCGTAGGGCAGTCGACCGACGGGGGTCTTGCGGATGTGCTGGATTTCCAGAAAGTCGATGACTTCCTCGACCTTCTTGCGATGTTCCAGCTCCTCCTTGCGGGCCCGGCCGAACCACAGCGCATGCTCGACGAAGTTGGCCTTCATCTTGGTGATGCGCCCGGTCATGATGTTGTCGAGGACGCTCATGCCCTTGAACAACGCGATGTTCTGGAAGGTACGGGCAATATTTTGCTGCGCCGCCATGTGCGGCTCCATCCGCTTGCGCTCGTTGCCGTGCCAGAAGATCTTGCCTTCCTGCGGGTGGTAGACGCCGTTGATGACGTTCAGCATCGAACTCTTGCCGGCCCCGTTCGGGCCGATGATGGCGCGGATTTCGTGCTGGCGGACGTTGAAGGAAATGTCGGTCAGCGCCTTGACGCCGCCGAAGCGCAGCGAAATGTTCTGCAGGTCGAGAATGACGTCGCCTATTTTTTTGCTCATGTTCAGGCAGCCTTTTTCACGATCGGGAAGGTTTTCGCATCGAGAATCTTCAGGTCGGCGGAAATCTTGCCGCGCCGGCCGTCCTCGAACTTGACCTCGGTTTCGATGAACTGATTCGTCTTGCCGCTGTACAGCGCATCGATCAGCACCTTGTATTTTTCGGCGACGAAATTGCGGCGCACCTTGCGCGTCCGGGTCAGTTCGTCGTCATCGGGATCGAGTTCCTTGTGCAGCACCAGGAAACGATGGATCTGCGAATCGGCGACCATCGCATCGCTGACCAGGTCGGCGTTGATCTGCTCGACGCATTCGCGGATCAACTCCAGCACTTCCGGCTTGCCGGCTAGGTCGGCGTAGCCCGAATAGGCGATGCCGCGCCGTTCGGCCCAGTTGCCGACCGCCCCGACGTCGATATTAACGAAGGCGCAGACCATGTCGCGGTCGTGGCCGAAACAGACGACTTCCTTGATGTGCTGGAAGAACTTCAGCTTGTTCTCGATGTAGTTGGGGGCGAACATCGCGCCGTTCGACAGCTTGCCGACGTCCTTGGCGCGGTCGATGATCTTCAGGTGGCCGTCCTCGTCGAGGAAGCCGGCGTCGCCGGTCATGAAGTAGCCGTCGGCATTGATCGACTCGGCGGTGGCGTCGGGTCGCTTGTAGTATTCCTTCAACAGCATCGGCCCCTTGACCAGCACCTCGCCGTTGTCGGCGATCTTGATTTCGACGCCGGGGGCCGGTTGACCGACGGAATCGAACTTGATCTGGCCATCCGGCTGCAGGCAGACGTAGGCGCAGGTCTCGGTCTGGCCGTAGAACTGCTTGAGGTTGATGCCCATCGAGCGGTAGAAGCGGAACAGTTCCGGCCCGATCGCCGCACCGGCCGTATAGGCGACGCGGATGCGGCTCATGCCAAGCACGTTGCGCAGCGGTCCGTAGACCAGCAGGTTGCCGAGCCAGTACTGCAGGCGGTCGCCGAAGCTGACCGACTTGCCGTCGAGGATGTCGGCGCCGCAGCGCTTGGCCACTGCCATGAAGTGGTGGAACATTTTCTGTTTCAGCTTGCCGGCGTCTTCCATGCGGATCATCACCGAGGTGAGCAGGCTTTCGAACACGCGCGGCGGGGCGAAATAGCAGGTCGGGCCGATTTCGCGCAGGTCGGACATCACCGTGTCGCCCGATTCCGGGCAGTTGATGGTGAAGCCGGCGACCAGCGCCTGGGCGTAGGAGAACAGGTGATCACCGACCCAGGCCATCGGCAGGTAGGACAGGATGTCGCCATCCGGCCCCAGCTTGTCGACCTGAACGCCACCCTGGGCGGCGGCGATGAATGCGGCGTGCGTCTGGCAGACGCCCTTCGGCTTGCCGGTAGTGCCCGAGGTGTAGAGCATCACCGAGGTGTCGTCGAAATGGCCCTGCTCGACTTCGTTGTTGAGGAAGTCGTGATGGTTGCGGTCGTGGATGCGGCCCATTTCCATCAGTTCGTGAATATCGTGCAGGAAAGGCTGGTTGTAGTGGCGCATGCCGCGCGGGTCGTCGTAGATGACGTGTTCCAGCGTGCCGACCTGGCCCATCACTTCGAGCATCTTGTCCACCTGCTCCTGATCCTCGACCACCGCGAAGCGGATGCCGGCATCCTGCAGCACGAAGAGCATTTCGGCCGCCACCGCATCCTGGTAGAGCGGCACCGGCACACCGCCCAGGCACTGGGCGGCGGTCATCATCATGTAGAGGTGCGGCCGGTTGTCGCCGATGATCGCCAGGTTATCGCCGCGCTTGAAACCGAGCGAGGCGAGGCCGCAGGCCAGGGCGCGGACGCGCTCGGCGACGTCGGACCAGGTCCACGTCTGCCAGATGCCGAGATACTTCTCGCGCATGGCCGGCGCATCGGGACGGGTCTGCGCATGATGGAACAGCAAGCGCGGGAAGGTGTGCAAACCATCCAGCGCGGCAAAATTCGCCTGCTTGGGCATTCTTTAGTCTCCTCATCGCCGCGTTTTCAGGTACGCGGTCTAACGTTCGTTCGACGCATTGGGCAACTGCTGCCTTACACAGACCTTGCAGCGCAGCCCAACGATCACTGACTGTTGCGACGCAGTGTATGCAGGGCGGCGACGTATAATTGTCATCCGGCAGACAATCCACAAAATAATCGGAATTAATTTTGAAAAACGCTGAGGAACTGCTGCGTAGCTCTCTCTGGGGGCAGTCGCTGACCGATGAGGAAATGGCCCGTGCGCTGGCCGGCACCACCGAAAGAACCTTCGCCGCCGGCGCCTTCATCTGCATGAAGGGCGAGCCGGTCGAATACTGGATGGGGCTGATCGACGGCCTGGGCAAGATGGCCAGCCACTGGACCACCGGCAAGACCACCTCGCTGACCGGGATCAGCGCCGGCGCCTGGATCGGCGAAGGCTCGCTGCTCAAGAAGGAACCGCGCCGCTACGATGTGATGGCGCTGCGCGAAAGCCGGGTCGCCTTCATGAACCGCAGCACCTTCACCTGGCTGCTCGACCACAGCATTCCGTTCAACCGCTACCTGATCGCCCAGTTGAACGAGCGTCTCGGCCAGTTCATCGGCATGATCGAGAACGAGCGCATGCTCGATACCGATGCCCGCATCGCGCGCGGCCTGGCCGCCCTGTTCAACCCGGTGCTTTACCCGGGCACCAACCGCCTGCTGCAGATTTCACAGGAAGAACTCGGCTATCTGGCCGGGGTGTCGCGGCAGCGGGCCAATCAGGCGCTGAAAGTACTGGAGGATGCCGGCCTGGTGCGCAGCGAATACGGCGGCATCAACGTCCTCGATCTCGAAGGCCTGCGCCGCTTCGGCGACTGAGGCCGGCAGTCAACAGCCGGAAAACGGCAAAAATCAGCTGACTGCCAGCCAGCGCAACAAACTGGCGTACAACAGGTCGGGATCGACCGGCTTGCCGATATGTTCGTTCATGCCAGCATCGAGGCAGGCCTGACGGTCTTCGTCGAAGGCGTTGGCGGTCATCGCCAGGACCGGCAGGCTGGCCTTGCCGGGCATCTGGCGGATCAGCCGGGTCGCCTCGACACCGCCCATGACCGGCATTTGCATGTCCATCAGGACCACGGCGTAGTCGCCCTGACGCACCCGCTCGACGGCTTCGGCACCGTTGGCGGCGACATCGACGACCAGCCCGGCCAGGCTGAGCAGTTCCGCCGCCACTTCCTGGTTGATCGGTTCGTCCTCGACCAGCAGCACACGGCGGCCGCCGTACAGGCGGGCGATCTGGCTCTCCAGTGAAGCACCGGCGGCAGCGACGGCCAGCGCCGCCGGCGGGCGGCTCACCGCTTCCAGGCAGGCCGTCATCCAGAAGGTGCTGCCGACCCCAAGCACGCTATCGACCCCGACATCGCCGCCCATCATCCGGGCCAGATGGCGGTTGATCGCCAGGCCGAGGCCGGTGCCGCCGTATTTGCGGGTCGTCGAGTCGTCGGCCTGGGAAAAGGCCTGGAACAGCCGGGCCTGCTGCCCGGCATCCATGCCGATGCCCTGATCCTGGACCTCGAAGCGCAGCGTCACCTGATCGCCATCCCTGCGGTCGACCTTGACCCGCAGGGCAATTTCGCCCTGCTCGGAAAACTTGATGGCATTGCCGACGAAGTTGAGCAAAGCCTGGCCGATACGCACCGAATCGCCGCGCAGCAAGGTCGGCACATCGCTGGCCAGCTGGCTGGTCAGGCACAGGCCATGTGCCGCGGCGCGTTCGTCGAGCATGCTGATCGTCTGCCGGATCACCGCCTCCGGCGAGAATTCGCGGATTTCCAGGGCCAGTCGCCCGGCCTCGATCTTGGAGAGATCGAGAATGTCGTTGATGACGTTGAGCAGATGGTTGGCCGATTCGCTGATCTTGCCCAGGCGCTCGCGGGCCTTAAGGTCGAGCACATCCTTCTGCAGCAGGTGGGTGAGGCCCATGATGGCGTTCATCGGCGTCCGGATCTCATGACTCATGTTGGCCAGGAAGGAACTCTTCGCCCGGTTGGCCGCCTCGGCCGCGTCCTTGGCCCGGGCCAGCTCGACGGTGCGCGACTGGACCAGGGTTTCGAGATGCTGGCGATAGTGTTCCAGTTCGGCCTCGGCCTGCTTGCGCACCGTGATATCGGTCGAAATGCCGCACAGCGCGTAGATCTGGCCTTCCTTGTCGCGCAGCGGAATCTTGATCGACAGGTAAGCGCTGGTGATCCGGCCATCCACTGTCCGGTTGACCTCCTCCTCAGCCACCCGCTCGCCCTGTTCGATGACTCGCCGGTCGTTGCGGCGCAGGTTGGCGCAGGTCGCCGCGTCGAAGAACTCGGCGTCGTCATGGCCGACAATACTCGCCATCTCCCGCCCGAACAGTTCGCAGACCCGGCGGTTGGCGTACTGGTAGCAGTAATCCGTGCCCTTGATGTAGATGTAGGCCTCGACGCTGTCGAGGATAGTCGCCATCTTGTATTCGCTGACCCGCAGGGCTTCTTCGATCTCCTTGCGATCGCTGATGTCTTCCTTGACGGCCAGGAAATGCAGAATCTGCCCTTGTTCGTCGATGATCGGCGAAATCGAAGCGCGCTCCCAGAACAACGAGCCGTCCCGGCGCCGATTATGAAACTCGCCCTTCCAGGTCTGGCCGGACTTGATCGTCGTCCACAAATCCCGGTATTCGGCCGGTGATTTATCGCCCGAACTGAGGATGCGCGGATTCTCGCCGAGCACCTGCTGGCTGGTATAGCCGGTAACCTGCTCGAATTTTGGATTGACGTAGCGGATGCAGCCGCTGGTATCGGTGATGACGATCGAGGCCGGGCTCTGCTCGATCGCCCGCGACAGCACTTTCAGTTCGTCGGCCTGGACCCGCAGCACCGCCTCCTGGGCCAGCCGCTGCTGGTGGTAGGCGGCAAACAGCCGTTTCGACCAGCGCGAGAAGACCAGCGAACTGAGCAGCCCGAGGCCCAGCGCGGCGACGATGGCGATCAGCAGATTGAGCAGACGCTGGGCGTTGCCAGCCTCCTGCTTGCGCAGTTCCTCGCCGAGCAGGCTCTGGAAATCGTCATCGAACGTAGTGGCGACGACAAACCAGTTCCACGGCTTGACGACATTGACCAGCGCCGTTTTACTGGCCAGCTGGCCGGTCGCCGGATTGAGCCATTGGTAGCGGACAAAGCCGCCGCCCTGCTTGCCCGCCGCATGCAGCTGTTCGAGAGCGGCTCTTTCCGCTGCGGCCATCTCGCTTATCAGCATGCCATCCAGCTTCTTGTCGCTCGGCGACAGCAGGTTGCGGCCGCTGCCGTCGATCACACCAAAGCGGCCGCTCTGGCCAAATTGCAGGGAACTCAGGCGGGCCAGCGCCTCCTTTTGCTGCAGCATCTCCCACTTGTAGGTGTAGTCGCCGGTGCCGATCAGCCAGTCGTAGGGAGCGAAATGCCGGACATAGGCCAGCTTGTCGGCCATCTGCCTGGCATCGTCGGGCCGGTACCAGCGATAGCGCGAGAAACCTTCGCCGCGCGGCTGGCGGGCGGCCTCGATCAGGCCGCGCATGATGTAATGACCGGTGTCGTCCCGGTTATCGAGGATGGTCTTGCCTTCGAGCTGCGGCGCCGTCGGCAGCAGGATGAACTGGCCCTGCATGTCGTCGATGAAGTAGTAGCCGCGCCCCTCGTAAAAGCGGGCCGGGCGCAGCGCCTCGATGATCAGGCGCTTGACCTCGGCCGGTGGCCGGCGCCGGGCCTCCAGCGCGTAGATCGCCTCGACCATCTGGAAAGCGGTATCAACCTGCTCGGTCAGGCTGCGGCGCAGGATATCCTCGGTCCGCGACCGGGTGAATTCGATGAAACCGGTTGCCCCGTCCATCTCGGCCTGCAGACGGGCTTCCAACTGCTGGGTGGCGGCCTGCTCGACGCGGCCGAAGGCGGCCCGCTGCTCGCTCAGGCTCTGCCAGGAGAAAAAGCCGCCGAGGGCCAGGGTCAGGACCAGCACGGTCAGCAAGGTGCCAATCAGATGGATGCGCGGCACCGTTTTTTCGTCAGCCGTCAGCCTCACCCCCTGCACCCCTTTGCCAAATTCATCAAATTTATCGGCGCATTGTAGCCCTCTTCCTTTCCTGGTGCTGCCATCGTCCAAGCGAGGCAGGACAAGGAAAACCGACGTCATACGACAATGGAAAATGGAAACGGCGAGGTTCTTTGCCTCGCCGTTGTTTTTATCTCCTCCACCCTGTTGGGTCGGGTTGCTGTTCCCCTGCTGAGGAAGCTCTTACATGCTGCGTCGGTACTGGCCACCGACTTCATAGAGGGCGCTGCTGATCTGGCCGAGCGAGCAGTACTTGACTGCATCGACCAGCACGGCGAAGACGTTGCCGTCCTCGATCACCGTCTGCTTCAGCTTGGCCAGCATGGCCGGCGCCTTGTCCGCATTGCGCGCCTGGAAATCGCGCAGGCGCTTGATCTGCGACTGCTTTTCTTCGTCGCTCGAACGGGCCAGTTCGATTTCCTGCTGCGCCATACCCTTCGGGTTGAGGAAGGTATTGACGCCGATGATCGGGTAGGAGCCGTCGTGCTTCTTGTGCTCGTAGTACATCGACTCTTCCTGGATCTTGCCGCGCTGGTAGCCGGTTTCCATGGCGCCGAGCACACCGCCGCGCGAGGCAATGGCTTCGAATTCCTTCAACACGGCTTCCTCGACCAGATCGGTCAACTCGTCGATGACGAAGGCGCCCTGGTTCGGGTTCTCGTTCTTGGCGACGCCCCACTCGCGATTGATGATCAGCTGGATGGCCATGGCGCGACGCACGCTTTCTTCCGTCGGCGTCGTGATCGCTTCATCGTAGGCGTTGGTGTGCAGCGAGTTGCAGTTGTCGTAGATGGCGATCAGCGCCTGCAGCGTGGTGCGGATGTCGTTGAAGTCCATTTCTTGCGCGTGCAGCGAGCGGCCGGAAGTCTGGATGTGGTATTTCAGCTTCTGGCTGCGCTCGTTGGCGCCGTACTTGTTCTTCATCGCCACCGCCCAGATGCGGCGGGCGACGCGGCCGATCACCGAGTATTCCGGGTCCATGCCGTTCGAGAAGAAGAAGCTCAGGTTGGGCGCGAAATCATCGATGTGCATGCCACGCGCCAGATACGACTCGACGTAGGTGAAGCCGTTGGACAGCGTGAAGGCCAGCTGCGAGATCGGGTTGGCGCCGGCTTCGGCGATGTGATAGCCGGAGATCGACACCGAGTAGAAGTTCTGCACCTGGTTATGGACGAAGAATTCCTGGATGTCGCCCATCATCTTCAGGGCGAACTCGGTCGAGAAGATGCATGTGTTCTGGCCCTGGTCTTCCTTGAGGATGTCGGCCTGCACGGTGCCGCGCACCGACTTCAGGACCCACTCGCGGATTTTCTCGGCTTCGTCTTCGGTCGGTTGGCGGCCGTTGTCCTTTTCGAACTTGGCCATCTGCTGGTCGATCGCAGTATTGAAGAAGCAGGCCAGGATGATCGGGGCCGGGCCGTTGATGGTCATCGACACCGAAGTGGTCGGGCAGACCAGATCGAAACCGTCGTAGAGCACCTTCATGTCGTCCAGGGTGGCGATCGAGACGCCGGAATTGCCGATCTTGCCGTAGATGTCCGGGCGCTCGTCCGGGTCGCAACCGTACAGCGTCACCGAGTCGAAGGCCGTCGACAGGCGATGGGCCGGCATGCCTTCGGAAACGCGCTTGAAGCGGCGGTTGGTGCGGAAGGCGTCGCCTTCGCCGGCGAACATCCGGGTCGGGTCTTCACCTTCGCGCTTGAAGGCGAAAACGCCGGCGGTGTAGGGGAAGGAACCGGGCACATTCTCGCGCATCAGGAAGCGCAGGATCTCGCCGTCATCGGTGTAAGTCGGCAGGATCACCTTGCGGATCTTGGTGCCGGACAGCGACTGGCTGGTCAGCTGGGTGCGGATTTCCTTGTCGCGGATCTTCACGACGTATTCGTCGCCGGCATAGGCTTCGACGGTGGCCGGCCACATGTCGAGCAGCTTCTTCGCCTTCGGATCCTGCTGGGCATCCTTCAAGGCCTGCATTTCGTCAAAGCCGGCGGTCGACTGCTCGCAACCGGCAAAAATGCCTTTCGAAATGCGCAGTGCCTGGCGTTCGCGGGCAATCTTGACCTGCTCGCTGGTATGGGCGTGATAGCCGCGCACGCTGTCGGCGATTTCGGCCAGGTAACGGACGCGCTGGGCCGGCACGATGGCGCGCTGGCTGGACGACTGCTTGACGGTGACCAGAGGCAGCTTGCCCGGGCCGAGCTGCAGCCCCTTTTCCGAGAGGGCCGGGACCAGCGCCTGATAAAGCGCGGTGACGCCGTCGTCGTTGAAGCGGGCGGCCTGCGTGCCGAACACCGGCATGTCGTCGGTCGGCGTCGTGAAGGCTTCGCGGTTGCGCTGGTACTGCTTGCGCACGTCGCGCAGCGCATCCTCGGCGCCCTTGCGGTCGAACTTGTTGATGGCGACGAAATCGGCGAAGTCGAGCATGTCGATCTTCTCCAGTTGCGAGGCGGCACCAAACTCGGGCGTCATCACGTACATCGAGATATCGACGAAGGGCACGATGGCGGCGTTGCCCTGGCCGATGCCGGAAGTTTCGACGATGACCAGGTCGAAGCCGGCCAGCTTGCAGGCAGCGATCACCTCGGGCAGCGCGACGGAAATTTCCGAACCGGTATCGCGGGTGGCCAGCGAACGCATGAAGATGTTCGGATGTTCGATGGCGTTCATCCGGATGCGGTCGCCGAGCAGCGCGCCGCCGGTCCGCTTGCGCGACGGGTCGATCGAGATCAGGCCGATCTTGACGCTGTCGTCCTGGTCGAGGCGGAAGCGTCGGACCAGTTCGTCGGTCAGCGAGGACTTGCCGGCGCCGCCGGTACCGGTGATGCCGAGCACCGGCACGGTCAGTTCGGCCGCCGCCTTGAGCAGCGGTTCCTTGAGGGCCGGCGCTTCGCCGTTTTCGAGCAGCGTGATCAGCCGGGCCAGCAAGCGCTTGTCGCCGGCCTTCAAGCCGGCCAGCGCCTGCTCGGCGCTCGGCACGCCCTCGGCGGCCAGGTCGAAGTCGGCGTTCTGCACCACTTCGTTGATCATGCCCTGCAGGCCCATATGGACGCCGTCTTCCGGGGCGTAGATACGGGTCACGCCGTACTGGTGCAGTTCCTTGATCTCGGACGGCACGATGACGCCACCGCCGCCGCCGAAGACCTTGATGTTCTCGCCGCCGTTGGCCTTCAACAGGTCGATCATGTACTTGAAGAACTCGACGTGGCCGCCCTGGTAGGAGGTGATGCAAATGCCCTGGACGTCTTCCTGCAGCGCGGCATTGACGATTTCCTGCACCGAGCGGTTGTGGCCGAGGTGGATCACCTCGGAACCGGTCGACTGCAGGATGCGGCGCATGATGTTGATCGAGGCGTCGTGACCGTCGAACAGCGAGGCGGCGGTGACAAAACGCACCTTGTTCTTCGGCTTGTACGGAGAAAGCTTCTTGGCAACGGAAAGATCGGTCATGACGCCTGCCTCATCGAAAAGATGGAAAGGCGCCCATGTTATGCCCCTTTATCCGCATTGCCATTGTGGCGATTGACGACAATCGTGCAAATTCCGCCAAGGTGATAGAGTACTGCGGTCGACTACCTCAAAACGGCAAAAATGCTGCATCGCACCATCAAGAAGACTCAAACACGCACGCAAGCCACTGTTGCGATGGGCTTTGTTACCGGCATGCTGGCCGGCCTGCAGCGCCGGCAGATCGACCCGGCCCCGCTGCTGGCCGCCACCGACATTGATCTTGCAGACACCGCCAGCCGGATCCCGATCGAGCGCTACGCCGCGCTCTACAACCGGCTGAACCGCGAACTGGACGACGAAGGCTTCGGCCTGTTCGCCCAGCCGATGCGCCCGGGCAGCTTCGAGTTCCTCTGCCGCGGCTGCCTCAGTGCACCGACCCTGGCCGACGCCCTGCTCCGCGCCAGCCGTTTCCTGCACATCGTGCTGCCCGATCTGGCGGTCAGCGTCCGCCGCACCCACGGCCGGGCCGAACTGGTCATCAGCGAAACCCGCAAACTGTCGGACAACCCGGACGACCCTGGCCGCATCTTCGCCTTCGAATGGCTGCTCCGCCTGCTGCACGGCCTGGCCTGCTGGCTGGCCGGGCGCGGCATCGGTCTGGACAGCGTGATCTTCCCTTACCGCCGGCCGGCCCATGCCACCGACTACCCGCTGATTTTCACCGAGGATTCGCGCTTCGCACCGACCGTGCCGGGCGGCACCGGCACGCTGGTCGCCAGCTTCAACGCCAACCTGCTCGACCTGCCGATCCGCCGCGACGAAGCGGCGCTGACCGCCTTTCTCGACGGCGCCCCAGGCAAGATCACCACCCTCTACCGGCGCGACCGCGAAATGGTCATCCGCGTCCGCGACCTGCTGCGCGCCGCGCTGCCGGCGACGCTCAGCCTCGACGACATCGCCAGCCGCCTGCACCTGTCGCCGCGCACCATCCATCGCCGACTCGAAGAGGAAGGCTCCAGTTTTCGCGGCATCAAGGACGCGCTACGCCGCGACATGGCACTGGCCCGGCTGACCAAAACCAAGGATTCGATCGCCGAAGTCGCCGCCGACCTCGGCTATGCCGACACCTCGGCCTTCTACCGCGCCTTCGTCGAGTGGACCGGCATGGCCCCGGTCCACTACCGGCGGCAATGGGCCGGCAAAACCTGAGCCGGGAAGCCGCCGGCTACCTATCAGGGCCGGGCAGCAGGCGTAAACCCAGCCAGGCGACCACGATGACCGAGCTGATCGGGATGGCGACCGAAAATAAAACGAAGAAGGGGATGCAAATCCAGTGCCCCTGAAAAAGCTGCGAACTCAGCGCACCGACCGACAGCGCGAGCAAATCGAGAACCAGCCAGCGCTTCAGGTAGGTCAGCAGCCAGTGCGCCTGTGACTGGTTATGGCGCCAGGCGGCCGAACGCTCCAGCCAACTGCCGCAGTCGACGTTACGAAACAGCCAGCTAAAGAAAAAATAGCGGTAAAGAAGGGATGGTTTGCTGTCTCGTCGCATCAGAAAACTCCCGAGGTATTGATGCAGAGACAACAGGAACTGGCCGTTGTTCAGAACGCCGGCAAAATCGACCATGCCCACCATGTTTGGCGGCGGAATGAAAAACGGGCACCCGCCTGACGGCGCGGTGCCCGTTTCCATTACCGCCCGACTTCCGGGTCAGACGTTGTCCGGCTCGCGGACGTAAGGCTCGCGCAGATCGACCGGCTTGACGGTCTTCTTGCGCATGCGGATGTTGAGCATCTCGACGCCGACCGAGAAGGCCATCGCGAAGTAGATGTAGCCCTTCGGCACATGGTGGCCGAAGCCGTCGGCGATCAGCACGACGCCGACGACGACCAGGAAGGACAGGGCCAGCATCTTGATCGTCGGGTGGTTCGAGACGAACTCGCCAATCGAGCGGGCAAACAGCATCATCAGACCGACTGAGGCGACCACCGCGGCGATCATCACGCCGACCTCGCTGACCATGCCGACCGCAGTAATGATCGAATCGAGCGAGAAGACCAGGTCGATGACGATGATCTGGGCGATGACGCCGGCAAAGCTCGAACCGACCTTGCGCGAGGCTTCGCCCTCCTCGCCTTCGAGCAGCTGGTGTACTTCGCCGGTACTCTTCCAGATCAGGAACAGGCCGCCGGCGATCAGGATCAGGTCGCGCCCGGAAATGCCGAAATTGAACAGGGTCACGACCGGTTCGGTCAGGCCGACGATCCACGACAGCAACAGCAACAGGCCGATACGCATGAACATCGCGAGGAACAGGCCGATCCGCCGCGCCAGTTCCTGCTGCGCCTTGGGCAGGCGGTCGACGAGGATCGAGATGAAGATGATGTTGTCGATGCCCAGCACCAGTTCCAGCGCGGTCAGCGTGAAAAAGGCGATCCAGATTTCGGGGGAGAGCAGCAGTTCGAGCATGGGAGTCAGACCTGAGAGCAGTTCGAGGAAGCGATTGTAGCGACTCTGCAACCCTTCGAAACACCCGGATTACCAAAAGCCACACTTCGTAAATTTCGAAGCATTGCTCTTGGCAACAGAATTAGCCGAGGTGATTCAGGAAAGCCCGCGTTCGCGGCTGCAACGGGTTGGCAAAGAAGCTGGCGGCCGGCTGTTCTTCGACAATCTCGCCGCCGTCCATGAAGATGACGCGGCTCGAAACATCGCGGGCGAAGGCCATTTCATGGGTAACGACGAGCATGGTCATGTGCTCGTCGGCCAGTTGCCGCATGCTGCGCAGCACTTCGCCGGTCAACTCCGGGTCAAGCGCCGAAGTCGGCTCGTCGAACAGCATGATGTCCGGCTCCATGGCCAGGGCGCGGGCAATGGCGACCCGCTGCTTCTGACCGCCGGAGAGGCGGGAGGGATGGCTGTCGCACTTTTCCAGCAGGCCGACCTTGCGCAGCAGTTCCTGCGCCAGCGGCACCGCTGCCTCCCGGCTCATGCCCTTGACGGTGATCGGCGCCTCGATGATGTTCTGCAGCACGGTCAGGTGAGGAAACAGGTTGAACTGCTGGAAGACCATGCCCATCTTGCGGCAGATCCGGCGCGCTTCCTTGTCCGGCGCGTAGCGGCAGATGCCGTGGCTGTCGGTGGAGGCGAGAATCTCGCCTTCGATCTCGATATCGCCGCGATCGATCGTTTCCAGCTGGTTGAGGCAGCGCAGGAAAGTGCTCTTGCCCGAGCCGGACGGGCCGATCACCGCGATCACCTCGCCCTTGCCGAGTTCGAGCGAAACGCCGCGCAGCACATCGACCCCGCCGAATTGCTTGCGGATGTTGCGGGCCGAGATCATCGGCTCAGTCGTCATAGACGGCATATTTCTTTTCCAGGCGCAGGAAGCCCCAGGTCAGGACCAGGGTCATGATCAGATAAAAGGCGGCGGCAACGACGAAGGGCATCGTCGTGAAGTCGCGCTGCACCATGCCGCGTGCGGCGCGCAGCAGGTCGTTCATGGCCAGTACGTAGATCAACGAGGTGTCCTTGATCAGCGTGATGGTTTCATTGCTCATCGGCGGCAGGATGCGCTTGACCATCTGCGGCAGCACGATGCGGCGCATGGTCTGGGCATGGGAGAGGCCGAGCACCTGCCCGGCCTCGTATTGGCCGCGGCCGACCGACTGGATGCCGGCCCGGAAAATCTCGGCAAAATAGGCGGCGTAATTGAGCACGAAGGCGACGATGGCGGCGGGAAAATCGGGCAGCCGGATGCCGACGTAGGGCACGAAGGGCAGCGCGAAATAGATGAAGAGCATCTGCAGCATCAGCGGCGTGCCGCGCATCAGCCAGATATAGCCGCTGACCAGCCGGCTCGCCACCGTGAAGCGGGAAATGCGGACCAGGGCCAGCCCCAGCCCGAGCGGGACGGCCAGCACCAGCGTCGCAAAAAACACCTGCAACGTGACGGCAGTCCCCTGCAGCAGGGGGCCGATGATTTCGAAGATGTAGTCCATAGCGCGGCCTTGTCATCGGGCCGGACAAACGGCCGACCCGAAGGAACCCTGCATGCAGCGGGTGAAAAGTGTTACTTGACGATGTCCTTGCCGAACCACTGGCTGGAGATGCGGCCGGCCGCACCGTCCTTCTTCATCTCGTCGATCGCCTTCTGCAGCTTGGCGAGCAGTTCGCCGTCGTCCTTGCGCACGCCGACGCCGTACTCTTCGGTGCCGAAATTGTCTTCGAGAATGACATACTCGCCCGGCTTCTTGGCCGTGTAGTAGCGGCCGACCACTTCGTCGACGACCAGCGCTTCGAGACGGCCGGTTTTCAGATCCATCAGGGCCGTCACGTTGTCGCCGAACTTCTTCAGTTCCTTGATCGTCTTCAGCGTCGCCGCATCCTTCTCGATTGCCTCGACCGCGCTACTGCCTTCCTGGACGCCGATCACTTTGCCGGCCAGATCGGCCTTGCCCTTGATCGGCGAACCGGCGGCGACCACGATGATCTGGCGGTTTTCCAGATAGGGCGCGGTGAAGGCGATCTGTTCCTTGCGCTTGTCGGTGATAGTAAGACCGTTCCACAGCACATCGACGCGCTTGCCGCCGAGTTCGGCTTCCTTGGCGTTCCAGTCGATCGGCTTGAACTCGACTTCGGCGCCCAGACGCTTGGCCGCTTCGCGGGCGAGATCGATATCAAAGCCGACCAGCGCGTTCTTCTCGTCGCGGAAGCCCATCGGCGGGAAATTGTCATCGAGCCCGACGACGATCTTGCTGACCGCCACCGGCGCCGGCGCAGCGGCCGGCGCCGCTTCTTCCTTCTTGCTGCAGCCGCTCAGGGCCAGACCGGCAGCCAATGCCAGAACCAGTAGGGAAACCTGCTTTTTCATGTTCGATTCAATCCGGAAAACAGTGATTCAGCCCGCGCCAAGAGGTCGCTTGGTGCACCGGCGGGGCGAAGAAAGGGCGGATTGTCACCTTATTGAGAGCCCTTTTCAATCGTCGAACGGACTCTCGGCCCACCGGGCAAGCATAAAAAAAGGCGCCGTCCCGCTCGGGAGGCGCCTTTGGCCCGAAAGACCATTTACTTGATGTCGAGCACGCTTTCATCCCAGGCGGCGTGCTTCTCCAGGCCGAGCAGGTTGGCAACGGTGGCCGCGATATTGGAAAGGCCAGCCGTCGCAGTCTGCTTCAGGCCCAGCTTGCCGCCGCTGACGTTGTCGTAGAGGATCAGCGGCACCGGGTTCAGCGTGTGCGCGGTCTTCGCCTTGAACGAGCCGTCGCTGTTCTGGGCCGGCTGCTTGGTCTTCTTGTCCAGCTCGTACATTTCGTCGGCGTTGCCGTGGTCGGCCGTGATCAGCGCCGCGCCGCCGGCCGCATCGACCGCCTGCAGGACGCGGGCAAGCGACAGATCGACCGCTTCGACGGCCAGCGTCGCGGCGAAGAAGTTGCCGGTGTGGCCGACCATGTCGCCGTTGGCGAAATTGCAGCGCAGCGTCCGGTACTGGCCGGACTGGAGGGCGGCGATCATCGCATCGGCGATTTCGGCCGCCTTCATCCACGGCCGCTGCTCGAAGGGCACGACGTCGCTCGGTATTTCCTGCCAGGTTTCACCGTCGAACTTGCCGGAACGGTTGCCGTTCCAGAAGTAGGTGACGTGGCCGAATTTCTGGGTTTCCGAACAGGCGAACTGGGCGATGCCGGATTTCGCGAACCATTCGCCGGTGGTGTCCTTGATGGCCGGCGGCGCGACCAGGAAGCGGGCCGGCAACTTGAGGTCGCCATCGTACTGCAGCATGCCGGCGTAGGTGACGCGCGGCTGGCGGACACGGTCGAATTTATTGAAGGCGGCCTCTTCGAAGGCACGGGTGATTTCGATGGCGCGGTCGCCGCGGAAATTGAAGAAGACGACCGAGTCGCCATCCTCGATGGTACCGATCGCCTTGCCGTTTTCGCCAATGACGAATTCCGGCAGGTCCTGGTCGATGGTGCCCGGATTTTGCTCGCGTAGGCCGTTGACCGCAGCAGTCGCATTCGGGAACTGCGGCCCTTCGCCGAGCACATGGACTTTCCAGCCTTTATCGACCATTGCCCAGTTGGCGTCGTAACGGTCCATCGTGATGTACTGGCGACCGCCACCGGAAGCGATGCGGGCATCGAAACCCGCATCGCTGACTTCGCCGAGGAAAGCCTCGAAGGGCACGACATAGTCGAGGGCACTGGTTTCCGGCACGTCGCGGCCGTCGAGCAGGGCGTGGATGCGGACCGTTTTGACGCCCTCGGCCTTGGCCTGAACGACCATCGCCTTCAGGTGGTCGATGTGGCTATGGACATTGCCATCCGAGAACAAGCCGATGAAATGGACGACGCCACGGCCGCTCTTGGCACCGGCAACGATCTCCTGCCAGGCCGCGCCCTGCCAGATGGCACCGGAAGCAATGGCGTTGGCGACCAGCGCCGCCCCCTGGCTGTACACCTGGCCGGCGCCGATGGCGTTGTGGCCGACTTCGGAATTCCCCATGTCGTCGTCGGACGGCATGCCGACCGCCGTGCCGTGGGCACGCAGGCGAATGTTCGGATAGCTGGCGAACAGGCGATCGAGGGTCGGCTTGCGGGCGGCGGCAATGGCACTGCCGGCATCGGATTTCGGCAGGCCGTAGCCGTCCATCACGATGACGACAACGGGGCCCTGGACACCGGCGAAAGAGGAAAGCTTCTGTAGCATGAGGAGGATTCCGGCAAAGGAAAAAGGGGTTGGAATTGTCACGACAAGGGAATAATCCCGGTCACGATAACTCAGTCAAACCAGCATTTTACCTTTGAACGTCGGCCGCGCGGCAGGCATCAGCCCTGCCGCCCGCTCACCCGCCTCCGCTCAGCCTTGCGGACAAACCGTCGGCGCCTCGCTGCGCGCTGCGGCATCGCGCTTTTCGACGCCCTTGAGCAGCACCAGCAACAAGGTACCGACTACCATGACGCCAGCCGCCAGATAGAGGCCGGCCTCGTAGTTGCCGAATCGGGTGGCCAGCGCCCCGGTAATGGCCGGGGCAAGGATCTGCGCCGCACCGTAGGAGAGCGTCATCTTGCCCATCATCTTGGCCGGGCGGGTCGGGTAGTAGCGGCCGGCCATGGTCAGCACCAGGCTGACCATGCCGATGAAGGTACCGCCGAAGAGCAGCGCCCCGAAAATGGCGGCGAGCAGACCGCCGACCAGCACCGGCAGCAGGATGCCGATGATCTGCAGCACGGCGGCAGCGATCAGTGCATTCAAGTCGCCGATGCGGCGGGCAATGAAATCCCAGTTGATGCAGGCCGGCGCCGCCCCGATGCCGATCGCCAGGAAGACTAGGTTGCCCTGCCCGGCCAGCCCGGGCAGATGCTCGATGATGGCAACGATGAAGGTGGCGCTGACCACGTAGCCGACCCCGGCACAGAAATAGGCGGCCATGAACAGGCGCATGAACAACGGGCTGGGCGGCTTGTCCACCATCGCCTGGCCGCTCTTGGTCAGGCCGCTGGTATCCGGTGCCGGCAGCCAGCGCAGCGCAGGAATCAGCAGCAGGCAACCGAAAACGGTGAAGGCGAACCATTGCTGCTGCCAGTCCAGCCAGTGGCTCATCACCGCCACCGCCGTGGCGCAGCCGGCGATGCCGAGGCCGATGCCGGCGAAGTGGATGCCCAACTCGCTGCGGTGATTGTGGCGGATCAGCCAGTTGAGGATCAGCCCGGTGCCGAGCAGCATGCCGGCCGCGCTGGACAGCCCGGCGACGAAGCGCGACACCGCCCAGATCGTGACGTCGGTGGTCAACCCCATCAGCAGCGTACTGAGGATGGCGACCACCAGGCCGATCCGGTACAGGCGGTCCTTCAGCACCAGATCGCTGATCAGCGAGGCGATCAGCGCACCGCTCAGGTAACCGGCGTAGTTGATCGCCGCCAGCCAGCCGGCTTCGGCAATGCCCAGCCCGGCCTGCTTCTGCATCAGCGGCAGCAGCGGCGTGTAGGAAAATCGGGCGACGCCGAGCACCAGGATCAGACTGAAAATACCGGCGCTGAGCACCTTGAGGCGCTCTCTCTGTTCGCTCATCGCGTGTCTCCTTTAGTTTTTGTCAGCCTAACGATAAACAGACTAAACTATCTGCACAATTGAATTGTTAAGAACAAAACGTTCTGTTTTGGAGATACCCATGGAACTCGTCGCCCTGCGCACCTTCCAGACCGTCGTCGAAGAAGGCGGCATCCTCGCCGCCTCGCGCAAGCTGAATACCGTGCAGTCCAACGTCACCGGCCGCATTCGTCGGCTGGAAGAGGAACTCGGCACCGAACTGTTCTTCCGCAAGGGACGCGGCCTCGAACTGGCGCCCTCCGGCCGCGTCCTGCTCGACTACGCCCGCCGCATGCTGCTGCTTGAGCGCCAGACCAGCGCCGCCGTCCGCCTGGTCGGTGAAAACACCGGCGAACTGCGTATCGGCGCCATGGAAACCTTTGCCGCACTGCACCTGCCGAGCGCCCTGAAAGCCGTCCGCGCCGCCCACCCCGGCATGGACTTGCGCGTCGCGACCAACACCAGCGCCGAACTAACCGACAAGGTGCTGACCCACAAACTGGATTGCGCCTTCATCGCCGGCCCGGTCGTTCATCCCGAACTGTCTTTCACAGAGCTGGTCGTCGAAGAACTGGTCCAGATCTGCGCCGTCGGCGCCAGCCCGCTCCGCCAACCGCTGATCCTTTTCCGCGAAGGCTGCGCCTATCGCAGCCGGGCCATCGCCTGGCAGCGCGTCACCGGCCACGCCGTCGCCGACGCCATGGAATTCGGCACGCTGGAAGGCATCCTCGGCTGCGTCGCGGTCGGCCTCGGCTGGACGCTGATGCCGCGGCGCGTCGTCGAACAGTCGCCGCACGCCGCCGACCTAGTCATCGAAGCCCTGCCCGCCGACATCGCCCGGGTGCCGACCGGCATGATCACGCTGCGCGACGCGCCGCCGATGAGCGCCCTGACGACGCTCAGCCAGGCCGTCGCCAACGCCGCGGCGCCCCGCAGTTGAGTCCGGCGGTCGACCACCCGAAATCCCTCTTTTTTACGGACATCCGCCAATGCCGCCCGACACCTTCGCAGCAATCGGAATCGGCAAGTACGATGCACCGGGCATTGCATGCATCTAGCAACATCTCGGTCACGGAGCGATACACAGCCTTACATTCGCACTGACATCCCTTGTCTCGGCCAGCGCGTTATTCGCAACAAGGCGCTGCAATATCGCAGCACCGGAAAACGCCAACAACCCTGCTCAAGGAGATTCAAAATGATGAAGACTGTGATCGCTCTCGCTGTTGCCGCTGGCTTTGCCTCCGCTTCCTTCGCCCAAGGCGTCGCCGCCCCGGCCACCAGCCCGGCCCCGGCCGCCAAGGTCGCCGCGCCGGCTGCCGCCAGCGCCGAAAAGAAGGTCGAAGCCGCGAAGGCCGCTGAACCGGTCAAGGCCGAAGTCGCCAAGCCGGAGGTGAAGCCTGCCGAAGCCAAGGGCGACAAGCACGAAGCGCCGAAGAAGCACGAAAAGCATGCCAAGAAGGTCGAGAAGACCGAGAAGGCCGAGGTAAAAACCGAAGCCAAGGCGGAAACCAAGCCGCTGGCAGCAGCCCCGGCCGGCAAGTAAGCCAGGGATCAGCCACAAAAAACCGGGCCGCGGCCCGGTTTTTTGCTTTCCGGCAACGCAGCTGCCGAGTGTTTAGTGCGCCGCGCGGCGCGCCTGCTGCCAGGCCATTACCACCTGCCCGGAGTGGGCCAGGATGGACTTGTAGCGTTCTTCAGGCAACGCATGCTGCAGGGACTCGAACAATTGCTGCGTGCTGTCGCGGGCAACATCGCTGACGACGGCCGACGGATTGAGCAGGCTGAGCTGGATGCTGGCCAGCGCATCGGCCAGCAGGCGCCAGCCGAGTTCCGGCATCTGCTGGTCGAGGGCGAGCATCATGCCGCCGAGCGGCTTGAGGATGTTTTGCGCCTGCTCGACCGTCTCACAGGCCGTCATCGCATGCCACAAAGCAAGGTGGATGCTGCGCCGCAGATCGACCTTGAAATCGATGGCGGCCGCCTCGACCTGCTCGATTTGCCGGAAATAACGCAGGAAACGGCTTTCCGCCTGCGGTTCGAGGCGGTTGCGCAAGGTGCCGAGCAGCGCCGTCAGGGCAGGAATGGCGGTCAGGTTGAACGCCTGGCTGTAGGCCAGCCCCCACTGGTCGAGACCGCTGATCAGCAGGGCCAGGCGCAAGGCGCGGGCCTCGTCGTCGGCGCCCGCCTGGCACCAGTCGTAGCACTGGCTTTCCAGTTCGATCATCGCCTTGGCCAGTTGCTCGGGCTCGGCCGAGGCCGAGTGGCGGAACACGCCGCTGAAGATGTCCTGCGCCATGCGGGCGACCAGGCGCTGCGTTTCGGTATTGGCCAGCCCGGCAAGGGCATCAACGGGAAGACTGGCAGCGGTGCTCATGGCAAATCCTGGCAAACGTAAGGGACGTGCATTTTATCGACCGGGCCGCCAACCGTCACCAGAATCCACTCGCCCCGCCGAACGCCGCGCGGGCCATGCCATTCGCCTGAATCCTCAGACAAAAACAGCCCGCCAAGGCCAGAAATAAGCCAATTTCCATTTCCCGCTGCCGGCCTGTGGGATAATCGCCAGCTCTTCGAAACACACGCAGCAGGCATGGCAAAAGACGCACCGATCCAGTTCAAGGGCACGACGCTCAAGATCATCCAGACGCAGCTCCGCGCGACCGATCTCGCCACGCTGCACGCGGCGCTTGGCGAGCTGACCGGCAACAGCCCCGACTTCTTCGAAAACGAGCTGGCCGTACTCGACTTCAGCAACGCCGAGGCCCTGCCGGAGAGTGCGGACTGGGTCGGCATCGTCAAGCTGCTGCGCCATTCCGGCCTCAACGCCGTGGCGACGCGCGGTTTGCCCGAAGCGCTGGCCACGGCCGCCGCGGCCGCCGGCCTGCCGACGGTGAGCGCCGATGCACTGGGCCGACCGCGCGCCAAGGCGGCAGAGGAACCT
>NZ_LODL01000019.1:588309-631062 GCF_001551835.1 Dechloromonas denitrificans
TGCTGCTGAAAAGCAACCTAATGGTTTCTCTCAACTGCAAAGAGCGTCAATTGTAGCAGAGCAATTTTGAATTGTGAATCCCCCAGACGCTCAATTGCACTCCTGGCCAGGGCGGCTTCACGCACCGCCCGCTCGCGCGCGTGCTCCAAGGCACCGCTGCCGCGGATCGCTTCGAGCACAGCGGGGAAATCGTCCCGCCCGCCTTCCTCGATCGCTTTGCGTACACAGGCCGCCTGCTCCGGCGTGCCATGCTGCATGACGTAAATCAGCGGCAGGGTCGGCTTGCCTTCGGCCAGGTCATCACCAAGGTGCTTGCCGGTATCGGCTTCCTGGCCTGAATAGTCGAGGACATCGTCGACCAGTTGAAAGGCGGTGCCGAGGTGCATGCCGTAAGCCGCCAACGCCTGCTCGATCTCCGGACTGGCCTGGCCGAGAATGGCACCCAGTTGCGCCGCCGCCTCGAATAGCTTGGCCGTCTTGTAATGGATGACCTGCATGTAACGCGCTTCATCGACGTCGGCATCGTGGCAGTTCATCAACTGCAGAACCTCGCCTTCGGCAATGATGTTGGTCGCATCGGACAGGACGCGCATCACGCGCATATCGTCGACCGCCACCATCATCTGGAAAGCGCGCGAGTAGAGGAAATCGCCAACCAGGACACTGGCAGCGTTACCGAACATCGCATTGGCCGTATCACGACCACGGCGCAAGGCCGATTCATCGACCACGTCATCGTGCAGCAAGGTGGCGGTATGAATGAATTCGATGACCGCCGCCATTTCATGGTGCCGGACACCCTGATAGCCCATAGCCCCAGCGGCGAGCAATACCAGCGCCGGGCGCATGCGTTTGCCACCGCTGTTGATGATGTATTCGGCCACCTGACGGACCAGGACGACGTCGGAGTGGAGGCGGTCGCGGATGACCGCATCAACGGCCTTCATGTCAGGCCCGATCAGGGCGTAAAGCTGTTCCAGTGTCACGGTAGGGAATTCTTTGAATAAGCGCGGAATCTTAGGTGGCGAAGAGGGGGCAGTCAAGGCCGACAAATCAAGGATAGGCTCTGATTTGACGGGACTTTGGGCTAAACTCGCCAGATCAAAAATACACAGGGGGAGACAGGCATGGACATTCGCTCGATCATAGCGCCGGTCATTCAGGACCGCGAGGCGCTGGAAGAGTTTGCCGATGCCCTCAGCGACCGCGCACCACAGATTGAAAACGACGTTGCCCGCCTGAAGAAAACCCCGGCCGATCGCGAGATAACTGCCGATCTCTTTCGCGCCATCCATAACATCAAGGGCGATGCCTCGCTCTGCAAATTCGAATTGGGCGCCGCCATCGCCCACCCGATCGAATCGATGATGTCCCGCTTCCGGGAAGGCGAAATCCCTTTCTCCGATCTACTGGCCGAACTGATCCTGCTGACCATCGATCGCCTCGAGTTGGCGACCGATGCGCTACTCGCCCGTAAGTCACTTGAGAACCTGCATCTTGGCGAGCTTGTTGAGGGACTGGAAAAGCTGGCCCAGATCCCGGCCGCCGAGGTCGACCACCATTGTGCCGACCTGATTGAACTCGTTACCGGATTCGCATCGGTGATCGGCGACATTTCCAGTCGCCCGCCGCGTGTTGCCACCCCGAAAAGCGAACAAAAAAACGCCAGTACCGACCTGCATTTTTTCAGGTCGCTCGCCCTGCAACTGGAAAGCCGCTCGCCGCTCTTCAAAGGACGGACGATGCGCATCCTCCGCCTGGCCTTGGAAACCAACAAGGCAGCCCATCTTGCGGTAGATCCGGTGCAACTGGAGGCCGCAGTCTATCTGCACGATATCGGCATGATGCTGCTCCCGGAAGCCGTCTGGCTCAAAGTCGGCAAAATGACCGACGAGGACAAGCTGGCGCTACGCAACCACCCGGGTTTCGCGGCTGGCATTCTGCAGCGGATGCCGGGCTGGGAGGCGGCTGCGGAAATGGTCGCCCAGCATCATGAGATGCCCAATGGTGGTGGCTATCCCAAAGAGTTGCAAAGCTCCGAGATTTGCCCGGGAGCCAAAATCCTCTCCATCGTCGATGCCTTCGAAGCCGTGATGCTCAAGCATATCCACCGCGGCAAGAACCGCTCGGTATTGCGGGCCATCGCTGAAATCAACGCCTGCGACACGCAATTCGCCCCGGAATGGATTGCCCCGTTCAATAGCGTCATCCGAAAAACCATAGAAAGCTGATGTCAGTCGATCACGAACGCCGTTTTGGCGGTGTCGCTCGCCTTTATGGCGCAGAAGGCGCCGAGCGTCTACGTAACGCCCATGTCTGTGTCGTCGGCATCGGCGGCGTCGGCTCATGGAGCGTCGAAGCCCTGGCCCGAACCGGCGTCGGCCGGATTACTGCGGTCGACCTCGACATGGTGGCCGAATCCAACACCAACCGCCAGATTCAGGCGCTAGGAGAGATTTATGGCATGGCCAAAGTCGATGCGATCGCCGAGCGCGTGCACGCCATCAATCCGGATTGCCAGATCAGTCGCATCGAGGACTTCGTCACCCCTGACAACGTTGAGCAAATACTCGGCCAAGGCTTTTCGGTAGTCATTGACGCCATCGACCAAGTGCGCGCCAAGGCGGCGATGATCGCCTTTTGTCGGCGCCAGAAACTGCCCATCGTGGTCGCTGGCGCGGCCGGCGGCCAACTCGACCCCACCCAGATCCGCACCACCGATCTCAGCCAGACGGTGCAGGACCCGCTACTCGCCAAAGTTCGCTCGGTGCTACGCCGGGAGTATGGCTTCCCAAAGGACGGCAAGAAAAAATTTGGCGTATCGGCCGTTTTCTCGACCGAGCCCCTGCGCTACCCCAGTAGCCCAGCCACTTGCGCCACCGACCAGGGGCCAACCGGCCTGAATTGCGCCGGTTTTGGCTCGTCGGTCTGCGTCACCGCGGTCTTTGGCATGGCAGCGGCAGCCCAGGCAATCAACAGGATCGCCCTCGCTCAATGAGCAAGCCGCGCAAACTGCGCTCGCGCAAGGCCGGCCTGCCACCGGGCTCGCTGGTGCACATTGGCGAAGTCAAAGTCAGCGCGCCGAGCTACTCGATCATTGACTATGACGAGTATGGCCTCAGTGAGGAAAAGTTCGCCGATGCGAACAGTTTCGGGCTGTTGCCAAGAAAGTTCGCAACCCGCTGGGCGAATGTCTATGGCGCCAAAAGCCCGGCCGATCTGGCGGCCGTCGGTACCACCTTCTCGCTCCACCCACTGGTTCAGGAAGATATTCTGAACAATGCCCAGCGCCAGAAAATAGACGCCTACGATGACTATCTTTATCTTGTTCTGCACCGTTACGAATTAACGCCCGGACCACTTGAACTGAGCCAGGACCAGATCAGCCTGGTGATTGGCCGAAACTACGTCCTGAGCTTCCAGGAGCGACAATCCAAGACCTTCGAGCCGGTGCGTCAGCGCCTGCGCGCTGAGCATGCCAGTCTGCGCAAGGGCGGCGTCGACACCTTGGCATACTCCCTGATCGATTCGGTTGTCGACAGCTATTTTGGCGTCATCGAGCAACTCAACGAATATGCCGAAGAACTGGAAACAGACATTCTGGGCAAGCCAACACCGGTCACACTGGAGCGAATTCACCAGTTCAAGCGCTGCGTTTCCCAGCTCCGGCGCAATCTTCATCCGTTGCGCGAAGTGCTCGGCAGCCTGCACCGCGATGCGGGTGATTTTTTTCGCCCGGACATTCAGATCTATTTACGCGACGTCTATGACCACACGGTGCACATTCTTGAGTCGCTGGAAGATCTGCGCGACCAGGCCACCGGCTTGCTCGACGTCTATCTATCGACCATCAGCCACCGGGTAAACCTGGAAGTTCGCACCCTGACGGTGGTTGCCACGATATTCATGCCGGCAACCTTGATCGCCGGCATCTTCGGCATGAATTTCCATGAAATGCCCTGGCTAGGCCTCGCCAACGGCTTCAACTACGCCCTCAGCCTGATGGGCCTGATTGGCGTGATCATGCTGATCCTCTTTTGGCGTCGACGCTTCGTCTGAGCCTAAGTATCCAGCCATACACCCAAACCTTGGGCGTTCAGTTCAAGATCAGTTTCCCATATTTCCAGCAAGGCATCGTCTGACAAGCGACAGCCATGGGCACGAATTTGCTGGAAAAGATAATCGCTGATCGCAACCTTGATCCGTTGGTGACGTTCAGCCCCGGCACTCTTTTCAGCCAGCGCCAACTCAACCAGAACATCCAGATGCCGTAGCAAATCAGCCGCCTTTTGCTGCGGTTCATCGATCTGGCTGTAGTGCGTCAGATACATCGCTTCGGGCTCAAACGACAGGAGCCGCTGGATCGACATCCGCATTTCCTCCGGCTCGAACTGGGTCGGCGTGGTGGTCGGGAAAATAAACTGACGACCATCGACATCCAACTCGCGGTAGGAAAGACCGAACATGTCACCGGTAAATATTCCCTTCGTTTTTCTGTCGACAATACAGATGTGATGGCGTGCATGGCCCGGCGTATCCAGGCACAGCAGTTCACGACCGGCCAGCGAAACAACCAGCCCGTCGGGCGCTTCGATAATCCGCTCGGCCGGGATCGGCACGATCTCGCCATAGACGCGCTGCACATATTCGGCACCATAAACGGCAGTCACACCGGCAACCAGCCTGGAGGGCTCCGCCATATGACGCGCCCCACGCGGGTGAACCACTAGTTGTGCATTGGGGAAGGCTGCCATCATGCGGCCGCCCCCCCCCGCGTGATCCAGATGAATATGCGTTAAAAAAACATAGTCCACCGCAGCGGTGTCCAGGCCCAGAAGCTCAAGCGCCGCCAGAGCATTGGGCAGGGAATCATTGCTTCCAGTATCGACAATGGCGACCCTACCCGCCTCAACAATCATGTGAATTGCAGCCAGGATTGGACGCACATAGCCGGAATCGAATGCCACAATCCCGTTTTGATAATCTCGCCAGTCAAACATCGCCTTGCCTCTAGATATTGATGGCCGGATTATACTTTGTGCATCTCAACACACCCGGCCGCCATGACCCACTTCCTCGCCGATGACGGCACCAAAATTCACGTCAAAGTTTCAGGCGAGGGATCTCCGCTCGTACTCCTCCACGGCTGGACATCCAGCCATGAGGAATGGCTTCCATTTCTCCCGGTGCTCCAGCAAAAACATCGGGTATATCGCTGGGATGCGCGCGCTCATGGCGGCCATCCCAGCGCTGATCAAACACCAGCCACTGCACAGCGCATGGCGCGAGATCTGCAAAACCTGCTCGAACATTTCAATTTGGAAAATGTCTGTGCCGTTGGCCATTCGATGGGCGCCTTGACCCTCTGGCAATACATCCGCGACTTTGGCACCGAACGTTTGTCCCGACTTTGCATCATTGACCAGTCACCCAAACTGCTGACTGATGGCAGCTGGGAACACGGCATCTATGGCAAGTTCGATCAGAGCCAGGCGAACGAACTGTTGAATTTGCTACGAGAAGACTTTGCGGAAGGCGTACTCAAGCTCACCGCATTTGGCCTGAATCGTCGGGCGCGTGACAAGTACCTGGCGAATGCCAGCGGCTGGGAACGCTCAAGGCTAGCCCTTCGCACCCAAAATCCGGAACCGCTTATCGCCTGCTGGAACAGCCTGACAGCCGCCGACTATCGGGATGTCCTGAACCAAATCGATATCCCGGCCATGCTGGTGTATGGCGGCGAAAGTAATTTCTATCGGGTAGAAACTGCGCACTATGTCGCCAGCCAGATACCGAACGCTGTGCTGCATATCTATGAAGGAACAGATCACTCCCCGCATCAATGGCAACGCGAGCGTTTCGCCAAAGAGCTAATGGAGTTTATTGATCCACTGCCTTGAGCAGTCGAGAAAACACAGCATGTGCTTTCGCCACTTTGGGCGCCACAACAAAGGCACAATACCCTTGTTCCGGATTCGCTCGAAAATACCCTTGGTGATAGCTCTCGGCTGGAAAGAACGCTCCGGCCATTTGCACAGTTGTCACGACCGGCGAAGCAAATACTGCCCCAGCATTCAACTTTTTTATCAAATTCTGGGCGATATCCAACTGTTCGGCCGAACAAGCAAATATCGACGAACGATACTGCGTTCCGTGGTCCGCACCTTGTCGATTCAAGGTCGTTGGATCATGAATGGCGAAAAACACATCGAGTAACTGGGCATAGGAAATCTTGGCCGGATCAAACTCGATCCGAACTACCTCGGCATGCCCCGTCAAGCCTGAACACACCTGCTCATAGGTCGGATCAAGCTGGGTGCCGCCAATGTATCCGGAAACCACACGTTCAACGCCAGTCAACTGCTCGAAAACCGCCTCCAGGCACCAAAAGCAACCACCACCAAGAATCGCCACGGCCATTCAGCCCCCCAGAAATAGTACTCAACGGATTGAGCCTATATCGTATTTCTAAAAGCCGAAAGCCCCGCCTGCGTAAGCAGAAGGGGCTTTGGGTATTGGGAGCCTGGCGGTGACCTACTTTCGCGAGCGGAAGCTCACTATCATCGGCGCTCATCTGTTTCACGGTCCTGTTCGGGAAGGGAAGGGGTGGGTCCAGAGGGCTATAGCCGCCAAGCGTAACTTGTGTGTTTGTCGCGGGTTGAATCGCGCCAAACGCAAAATAGGAGAAGGTTGTTTGTTGTGACTGCTATGAGTTGCTGCAGTATTACAAGGTTATAGGATCAAGCCACACGGGCAATTAGTATCAGTTAGCTTAACGCATTACTGCGCTTCCACACCTGACCTATCAACGTCGTGGTCTTCGACGACCCTTTAGGGAGTTCAAGACTCCGGGAAATCTCATCTTAAGGCAAGTTTCACGCTTAGATGCTTTCAGCGTTTATCTCTTCCGAACATAGCTACCCGGCGATACGACTGGCGTCATAACCGGTACACCAGAGGTTCGTCCACTCCGGTCCTCTCGTACTAGGAGCAGCCCCCTTCAAATTTCCAGCGCCCACGGCAGATAGGGACCAAACTGTCTCACGACGTTTTAAACCCAGCTCACGTACCTCTTTAAATGGCGAACAGCCATACCCTTGGGACCGGCTACAGCCCCAGGATGAGATGAGCCGACATCGAGGTGCCAAACACCGCCGTCGATATGAACTCTTGGGCGGTATCAGCCTGTTATCCCCAGAGTACCTTTTATCCGTTGAGCGATGGCCCTTCCATACAGAACCACCGGATCACTATGACCTGCTTTCGCACCTGCTCGACTTGTGGGTCTCGCAGTCAAGCACGCTTTTGCCATTGCACTTTATGGACGATGTCCGACCGTCCTAAGCGTACCTTCGTACTCCTCCGTTACCTTTTGGGAGGAGACCGCCCCAGTCAAACTGCCCACCATGCACGGTCCCCGATCCGGATTCACGGATCAAGGTTAGAACCTCAAATAAATCAGGGTGGTATTTCAAGGTTGGCTCCACCGAAACTAGCGTCCCGGTTTCACAGCCTCCCACCTATCCTACACAGACCGATTCAAAGTCCAATGCAAAGCTACAGTAAAGGTTCATGGGGTCTTTCCGTCTTGCCGCGGGGAGATTGCATCTTCACAAACATTTCAACTTCGCTGAGTCTCAGGAGGAGACAGTGTGGCCATCGTTACGCCATTCGTGCAGGTCGGAACTTACCCGACAAGGAATTTCGCTACCTTAGGACCGTTATAGTTACGGCCGCCGTTTACCGGGGCTTCGATCAAGAGCTTGCACCCCATCACTTAACCTTCCGGCACCGGGCAGGCGTCACACCCTATACGTCCACTTTCGTGTTTGCAGAGTGCTGTGTTTTTATTAAACAGTCGCAGCCACCATTTCACTGCAACCCCATCGGGCTTTCGTCGCGAGGACTTATACCCTACCGGGGCACACCTTCTCCCGAAGTTACGGTGTCAATTTGCCGAGTTCCTTCTCCTGAGTTCTCTCAAGCGCCTTAGAATTTTCATCCTGCCCACCTGTGTCGGTTTGCGGTACGGTCGAATCTAGACTGAAGCTTAGTGGCTTTTCCTGGAAGCTTGGTATCAATCACTTCAGTGCCGTAGCACCTCGTTATCACGCCTCAGCTTAGCCCCCCGGATTTGCCTAAGGGGCACGCCTACACGCTTGAACCACCTATTCCAACAGATGGCTGACCTAACCTTCTCCGTCCCCACATCGCATCTAGAATCGGTACAGGAATATTGACCTGTTTCCCATCGACTACGCATTTCTGCCTCGCCTTAGGGGCCGACTCACCCTACGCCGATGAACGTTGCGTAGGAAACCTTGGGCTTTCGGCGAGGGAGCTTTTCACTCCCTTTATCGCTACTCATGTCAGCATTCGCACTTCTGATATCTCCAGCATCCTTTACAAGACACCTTCACAGACCTACAGAACGCTCCCCTACCATATCTTTCGATATCCGCAGCTTCGGTGCACAGTTTGAGCCCCGTTACATCTTCCGCGCAGGACGACTCGACTAGTGAGCTATTACGCTTTCTTTAAAGGATGGCTGCTTCTAAGCCAACCTCCTAGCTGTCTATGCCTTCCCACTTCGTTTCCCACTTAACTGTGTCTTGGGGACCTTAGCTGGCGGTCTGGGTTGTTTCCCTCTTGACAATGGACGTTAGCACCCACTGTCTGTCTGCCTTACTCGCACTTGACGGTATTCAGAGTTTGCCATGGGTTGGTAAGTCGCGATGACCCCCTAGCCATAACAGTGCTTTACCCCCGTCAGTGATATAAGACGCACTACCTAAATAGTTTTCGGGGAGAACCAGCTATTTCCGGATTTGTTTAGCCTTTCACCCCTATCCACAGCTCATCCCCTAATTTTTCAACATTAGTGGGTTCGGACCTCCAGTACCTGTTACGGCACCTTCATCCTGGCCATGGATAGATCATCCGGTTTCGGGTCTACGCCGTGCTACTAAACGCCCTTATCAGACTCGCTTTCGCTACGCCTCCCCTATTCGGTTAAGCTCGCAACACAACGTAAGTCGCTGACCCATTATACAAAAGGTACGCAGTCACCGAACAAGTCGGCTCCCACTGTTTGTATGCATGCGGTTTCAGGTTCTATTTCACTCCCCTCCCGGGGTTCTTTTCGCCTTTCCCTCACGGTACTAGTTCACTATCGGTCGATCACGAGTATTTAGCCTTGGAGGATGGTCCCCCCATGTTCAGACAAGGTTTCACGTGCCCCGCCCTACTTTTCGCTAACTTAGTACCACGGATTGGTTTTCATGTACGGGGCTATCACCCACTACGGCCGGACTTTCCATTCCGCTCCATTAACCATTCCGCTATCACTAGCAGGCTGCTCCCCGTTCGCTCGCCACTACTTGGGGAATCTCGGTTGATTTCTTTTCCTCCGGCTACTTAGATGTTTCAGTTCGCCGGGTTCGCCTCCCACACCTATGTATTCAGTGTGGGATACCTCAAAAGAGGTGGGTTTCCCCATTCGGATATCGGGGGATCAAAGCTTCATTGCCAGCTCCCCCCCGCTTTTCGCAGGCTTGCACGTCCTTCATCGCCTGTGATCGCCAAGGCATCCACCACATGCACTTAGTCGCTTGATCCTATAACCTTGTGTTCTCGTCAGAGAACGGCTACAGGCAAACTCATATTTGTGCTGTCTTGTCCGGGCTAAGGGACAAGAACAGATGCAATCACAACGTGTTGCCAACGCCTCATCAGCGCTGCAACACAACCTTCTTCCATTTTGTTAAAGAGCGTAGCAATTGATTGCTCAAAAGCTAAAGATAAACAACCCTGCTTATCTTTAGGTTTTGGTGGAGGATGACGGGATCGAACCGACGACCCCCTGCTTGCAAAGCAGGTGCTCTCCCAGCTGAGCTAATCCCCCTTGATTTTGACGTTGGTGGGTCTGGTTGGAATCGAACCAACGACCCCCGCCTTATCAAGACGGTGCTCTAACCGACTGAGCTACAGACCCTCGTCTGTTTGCTACTACTGAACAACCGATAGGTTGTGGGTGCCAGAGATGCTTTCTCTAGAAAGGAGGTGATCCAGCCGCAGGTTCCCCTACGGCTACCTTGTTACGACTTCACCCCAGTCACGAACCCCGCCGTGGTAAGCGCCCCCCTTGCGGTTAGGCTACCTACTTCTGGCGGAACCCGCTCCCATGGTGTGACGGGCGGTGTGTACAAGACCCGGGAACGTATTCACCGCGACATGCTGATCCGCGATTACTAGCGATTCCGACTTCATGCAGGCGAGTTGCAGCCTGCAATCCGGACTACGATCGGCTTTCTGGGATTGGCTCCACCTCGCGGCTTGGCAACCCTCTGTACCGACCATTGTATGACGTGTGAAGCCCTACCCATAAGGGCCATGAGGACTTGACGTCATCCCCACCTTCCTCCGGTTTGTCACCGGCAGTCTCGTTAAAGTGCCCAACTAAATGATGGCAATTAACGACAAGGGTTGCGCTCGTTGCGGGACTTAACCCAACATCTCACGACACGAGCTGACGACAGCCATGCAGCACCTGTGTTCCAGCTCCCTTTCGGGCACACCCAAATCTCTTCGGGCTTCTGGACATGTCAAGGGTAGGTAAGGTTTTTCGCGTTGCATCGAATTAATCCACATCATCCACCGCTTGTGCGGGTCCCCGTCAATTCCTTTGAGTTTTAACCTTGCGGCCGTACTCCCCAGGCGGTCAACTTCACGCGTTAGCTCCGGTACTAAATGGTTTTACCCACCCAACACCTAGTTGACATCGTTTAGGGCGTGGACTACCAGGGTATCTAATCCTGTTTGCTACCCACGCTTTCGTGCATGAGCGTCAGTATCGACCCAGGGGGCTGCCTTCGCCATTGGTGTTCCTCCACATCTCTACGCATTTCACTGCTACACGTGGAATTCCACCCCCCTCTGCCGTACTCTAGCCTTGCAGTCACAAGCGCAGTTCCCAGGTTGAGCCCGGGGATTTCACGCCTGTCTTACAAAACCGCCTGCGCACGCTTTACGCCCAGTAATTCCGATTAACGCTCGCACCCTACGTATTACCGCGGCTGCTGGCACGTAGTTAGCCGGTGCTTCTTATGCCGGTACCGTCATCCGCACAGGGTATTAACCCATGCGATTTCTTCCCGGCCGAAAGAGCTTTACAACCCGAAGGCCTTCTTCACTCACGCGGCATGGCTGGATCAGGCTTGCGCCCATTGTCCAAAATTCCCCACTGCTGCCTCCCGTAGGAGTCTGGACCGTGTCTCAGTTCCAGTGTGGCGGATCATCCTCTCAGACCCGCTACAGATCGTCGCCTTGGTGAGCCTTTACCTCACCAACTAGCTAATCTGATATCGGCCGCTCAATCAGCGCAAGGCCCGAAGGTCCCCTGCTTTCCTGCGCACAGAATATGCGGTATTAGCGTAACTTTCGCTACGTTATCCCCCACTGAAAGGTACGTTCCGATACATTACTCACCCGTTCGCCACTCGCCACCAGGATTGCTCCCGTGCTGCCGTTCGACTTGCATGTGTAAGGCATGCCGCCAGCGTTCAATCTGAGCCAGGATCAAACTCTTCAGTTCAATCCAACTAATACTCACAATTCACTGACGGTAGATAATTAAATCTACCTCGATGGATCTCTCCATCCGTGTGATTGCCTTTAATACTTTTGTGCAACTTGCGTTGCTAGCATCAAGACACCCACACCTATCGGTTGTTCAAGTTGTTAAAGATCAATTCCGCCGCGCCGTCGTTTTCACTTCGTCTGCAGCAGAGAGGCGAGATTATGAAGAACTTCTTACAAACCGTCAAGCTTTTCTTCAAACCTTTTTTGCCGCTCTTTACTTCCACTTCCTTCTCCAACCACCCCGAAAAGCCCGGCGCCGCTGAAGAGGTGCGCATTCTATAGATTTGTCGGAAGCCGTCAACGTCTTTTTGAAAACTTTGTATTTCCAAAAAGGCAGCATGCCTTCGAAGCCCATACAGAACCACCTCTCCTGCACTTAGCAAGCACAATTAGGTAAAAAAACAGGCAACAAAAAGCCGATCAGGAAAATCCGATCGGCTTTTTGTCATTGAGGCAAAATAAGCGCCCCAAATATCTACCCTAGACTATTTGGCTTCCAAGGCAGCCTGGTTGATCTCAACCTTGTAGCGATTACGCAAGGCGGCAAGGTAAACCTGCACGTCTTCCTGCGCGCTCAGCTGCCCCAACTGGCGAAGCATGGCCTGCTGGCGCGCATCATCCAGTTTTGCCCCTGCCTCCAAGCGAGAAAGCTTGAATAGCGTAAACCCGCTACCCGGCAACTCAACCCCTGCGTAAGCCGGCAGCTTACCTGCATCCATTTTGAACACGGTCGCAACAGCCACTGGCGGAATCAGGCGAGCATCAAGACGCGATACGCTCTTCGGTGCCCCCCAGGCCAACTTGTCCTCGCCTTTCTTAAGGGATTCAAGGCGTGCCTCGCCATCCTGGACCGCCAGTGCTTGCGCCTCTTTGCGCTTGAGCAGGGTTTCAATGCTGCCCTGAACACCTTCAAAAGCCTGCAATGCAGCTGGCTTGTATTCCACCAGGCGTGCCGCGACAAGCGTGTTCTGGGCAATTTCGACGGCTTCGGTATTGCGCTTGCTCTTGACCGAATCGTCAGAGAACAGGGCGGCCAGCAATTTCTCATTACCCAAGGGGCCGTTGGCGGGATTCGGTTGACGACCAATCCACTCGGATTGCTTGACCGTCAGCTTGAACTTCTCGGCCGCCGGCTTCAGGCTATCAGGCTGCTCATAAACGATATTACTGAACGACTCGGCTGCTTCGGCAAATTTGCGCGAGGCAGCAGCCTTCTTCAGCTCTACTTCGATCTCTGCCTTGACGTCGGCCAACGGCTTTTCCTTGGCTGCATGAACACCGGTCAGCTTGATGATGTGAAAACCGAAGTCTGATTCGACGATCCCTGAAATCTCGCTCTCCTTGAGGGCATAAGCGGCTTCCTCAAAGGGTTTGACCATCATGCCCTTGCCAAAGAAGCCCAGGTCGCCCCCCTTGGAGGCCGAGCCCGGATCATCCGAGTTTTTCTTGGCCAGATCGCTAAAGCTGGCCGGATTTTTCCGGATTTCCTTGAGCAGATCTTCGGCCTTCGCCTTGGCTTTATCCTTGCCGAGTTTTTCCGAGGCGACCAGAATATGGCTGGCGCGACGCTCCTCCGGCTGCTGGAAACGCTCCTTGTGACCATCGTACCAGGACTTGATTTCAGCCTCGGTTACCGCCAGTTGGGCACCAATGGTTTCCATTGAAAGCACGACATATTCGACTCGAGCCTGTTCCGGCAATTCAAACTGCTTGCCGTTTTCGTCGTAGAATTTTTTCGCCGCATCGCCAGCCAACTTGACCTTGTCAAGATAAGCATCAAGCGGCAGGCGGTATTCCATGACTTCGCGCTTTTCCGTTTGCAGCGCCAGCACACGCTCGGCAACCGTACGTGCCATCAAGCCTGACTGGCCGACAGCCCCGGCCAGTTGCTGAAGGGTCAGATCCTGACGCAACTGCGCCTCGAAACCGGCCGGGGTCATTCCCTGAGCGCGCAAAGCTGCCTCATAACGCTCGGTCGAAAACCTCCCGTCCACCTTGAAAGCATCGATGCCACCGATGGTGCGGCGAATCGCCTCGTCACTGGCAAACATGCGCTTCTTGCCGGCTTCCAGCATCAGCAAACGCTGGTCGACCAAGTCATCAATGATTGCCTTGCGCGCTTCCGGCGTATCCAGAAGCTTGGGATCAACCTGCCCCATTTGCGCCCGCAAACGCTCCTGCTGCTCACGCAGCGCCTGCTGAAACTGCTGCTGGGTGACTTTGATATCGCCAATGGTGGCCACATCATCGCCAGAGCCAACACTGCGGACGTAGGACTCGACACCGAAAAAGGCGAACGGCAGCGTAATCAGCGCCAGAAATATCTGGACGATCTTCTTGTTATTCCGGACTGCGTCAAACATGAGAGGAAAAACCCTTTGGATGCAAAATTAAAGCGAACCCTTGTTCGCCTTCAATCAAAACACGGCCAAGTCGACCAAACGTAAATGATACCGTAGTTTGGACAAGGTCCATTTGATGTAGTCAGCCCTTTGCCATCAACGCCCCGAGACGACGAATGGCATCCTCGATTTCCGGCGTATGCGGGTTGCCACAATTCAGACGCAGGCAGTTTCGGTACATGCCGCTGGCGGAAAATAGCTCGCCGGGCACAAAAGCCAGATTCTCTGCGATCGCCCTATCGTAGAGTGCCGTCGCATCGATCTCTTCCGGCAGCTCCACCCACAACACATAGCCGCCCTGCGGCTGGGCGATCCGGGTGGTGGCGGGGAAATACCGGGTCGCCGCAGCCCGCATGCTATCGACCTGTCGCTCATAACTGCGCCGCAAGCCGCGCAAGTGACGCTCATACGAACCTGATTCAAGATACTCG
This sequence comes from Dechloromonas denitrificans, assembly GCF_001551835.1. Classification (GTDB taxonomy): domain Bacteria; phylum Pseudomonadota; class Gammaproteobacteria; order Burkholderiales; family Rhodocyclaceae; genus Azonexus; species Azonexus denitrificans. The sequence goes on from NZ_LODL01000019.1 coordinate 602,783, forward strand.
GCCAACACATGCTGGGTAATCGGATTGGTGGCACCACTGGTGATCGTTTTCTGCAAGGCAATCGCCGAACGATAACGCCCCGCCGCCACGAAGCCGATACGCAAGGAAGGCGACAAACTCTTGGAAAAGGACGAGCACAACATGACATTTCCGGTCTTGTCGAAGACCTTGAGCGGCCAGGGGCGCTGACTACCGAAATGCAGGTCGCCGTAAATATCGTCTTCGATGACCGCCACCCCTCTTGCCGCGGTCAACGTCGCCAAAAGGCGCTTTTTCTCATCAGGCATCGCACTACCCAAGGGATTGCTGCCATTGGGCACCAGCAAACAGGCCGCCACACCACCATTACGGGTCGCCAAGTCAAGGGCTTCGACCGACATGCCATCCCTCGGGTCGGTCGGAATCTCCAGCGCCTTCAAGCCCAGGGTTTCGAGCAACTGCAGCATCAAGTAATAAGCCGGCGACTCGACGGCTACCGTATCTCCCGGCTTGGTGACCGCACGCAGGCAAAGCCCGAGTGCTTCGGTACACGAATTGGTGATGACGATGTCCTCAGCTGCCAGCGGCCCGCCCCAAGCCAGAGAGCGACGCACCAGCTGCCGAACCAGTGCCGGCTCATCCATATTGATATGACTGCCGCCGGCCAGCAGTTTCGGATGTCGTCGAGCGACGCCGGCATAGAGCCGCTGCAGCGCCGCCAGAGGTAACAACTCTGGCGCCGGCAAGGCTGCGGCAAGGGGTGCCACCCCGGGCTTCATCCCGGCCTGCAAGACCCGCACGAGACGTTGCGAAATATCGACCGGCATCGGCGCCTCAGGCGTTGACCGCAGACGGGGCTCCGCGCGGAGCATCATCGGCCGCTTAACAAAGCAGCCTGACTGCGGCCGCATTTCGATCAGGCCACGATCCTCGAGCTGGCGCAACGCCTGCACCACGGTCGACACCGAGAGCCTTTTCTCCTCGGCGAGGCGACGTACCGAAGGCAAGCGGTCGCCGTACGACAAAATACCGTTCGCAATCATGCCAGCCAGTTCGCCAGCCAAGCGCTCGTAACGCAACAAGTCTTCAGACATGGACACCAATACAGTTGAGGGCAAGCATAAGCAGCACAGTTGTAAAAACTCACAACTGTGCCGATCACAATATATCTCTATTGCAACTGTATTGGCAATTAACCGCGTTCTAGACTCTCCTCTAAAGCAAGTCTGGAGAGAGCCATGAAAATCAATTTGCAATCAGGTGAGTACGAGCTCAGCGACAACACGCCGATCCGGCTGAAAAACGCCCGTGGCATCAGCGTTCAATGCACGGCCGGCACGATCTGGATCACGCTGACCGGTGAGGCCGGCGATGTATTTCTGCAGGCCGGAGAGTGCTGGGCAATCAAAAGCAACGGCCTGGCATTGATCGAAAGCATCGGCACTGGCTGCATCCGTCTTGAAAAACCAGCCAGGTTAACGCTGGCGAACCTGGGCAAATCGATCAAGCGGCTGCGCCAGACGACTCTTGCTCAAATCGGCAACACTCAACGACAGCAACGTCTGTCGTAAACACTTGGGCACATCGCGCCCCAAACACTACCCCAGATCGAACAAGCCCGGCGGCAAGGGCCTGAGGTTTTCCTGCTTGACCGTCAGGCGAACCGGAAAACCCTTGCGCCCGATGGCCTCAACCACCATTCGCCCGGCCGATGCCTCGGCCAGCACCCTGACATTGCGGGCCATTTTCGGATTCCGGCCAACATAGGCGGCCACGGTGCCGGCACAAGGCAGCCATGAAGATTGGGCACGGAGCATAGCGTTTCTTTCCATCGCGATCAGGAGCCTGAAGGCTAACGCGAGCGCTAAAATTTTCGAATACTGTACATTTATACAGTATTCGATTAATCTGTCCACTCACTAAAGCGTCAGACACCAATTCAGCCTCGACAACAGGAGCACTGATCATGAAACGCCTTCAGAAATGGTTTGAGCAAATTACCGGCGTCACCCAGGACGAACTGGAGCGACTGGCCCGGGCCAGAGAAATCTTCGGCGACACCGCACCGGATATTTCCGAACTGGAAAAACCGGCCTGCTGGCGCCGGAAACGCCGCATCGGCGCCTGAAACCCCCGTTACGCCGTTTTCCTTCCATAATGAAAACCTCGTATTTGTCACTGCATGGAAATGACATCAGCCAAACACGTATTCATGGCAGGCCGCATACGGCTTTACCTGGGTGACCTCACGGAGCAGGCGGTCGACGCAATCGTCAATGCCGCGAACGCCTCCCTGCTCGGCGGCGGTGGTGTCGATGGGGCCATCCATCGCCGCGGCGGCCCGGCCATTCTGGAAGCCTGTAGACAAATACGGCGTACACGCTGGCCGGAAGGCCTGCCTACCGGCGAGGCCGTAATCACCATTGCCGGGCAGTTGACCGCCGGCTTCGTAATCCATACGGTCGGGCCCATTTATGGCGAGCACGGCGGGAAAGAAGCGCAACTGCTGGCCAACTGCTATCGCAACGCGCTGCTCCTGGCCAATCAGCATGCGCTGGCCAGCATCGCCTTCCCGGCCATCTCGACCGGTGTTTACGGCTACCCGGCTAACGAAGCGGCCGAGATAGTCTCCCAGACTTTGCAAGAATCGTTGCAGCGGGATACTTCAATTAGCGAAGTCAGGCTGGTGTTTTTTGCCCAGCACGACCTGGACACCTTTCTCCAGCACCAAAAATTTACCGGCTAGAAATGATAAAGGCGGCCGCAGCCGCCTTTGTTTATCCAGCAATTCGAGCGATTTAGCCGACCCAGCGCCGCGCGTTGCGGAACATGCGCAGCCACGGCGAATCCTCGCCCCAGTTTTCCGGGTGCCAGGACATCTGCACGGTACGGAAGACCCGTTCCGGGTGCGGCATCATGATCGTAAAGCGGCCGTCGGCTGTGGTTACTGCCGTCAAACCGCCCGGCGAACCGTTCGGGTTGTAAGGATAGACTTCGGTCGGCTCGCCCTTGTTGTCGACATAGCGTACGGCCGACAGCACCTTGGCCTGGTCGCCGGCATTGTCGAATACCGCCCGGCCTTCGCCGTGCGAGACGACGATCGGTACTTGCGAACCTTCCATGCCGGCAAAGAAGATCGACGGCGAATCGAGAATTTCCGTCATCACGAAGCGCGCTTCAAACTGCTCGACCTTGTTGCGACGGAAGGCCGGCCAGTGTTCGGCACCGGGGATGATCGACTTGAGGGCGCTCATCATCTGGCAACCGTTGCAGACGCCCAGCGCAAAAGTATCCTTGCGCTGAAAGAAAGCGGCGAATTCATCACGGCAACCGTCGTGCATCAGGATGGTCCGTGCCCAGCCCAGCCCGGCACCGAGCACGTCGCCGTAGGAGAAACCGCCACAGGCGACCAGGCCCTTGAAGTCCTTGAGGCTGACGCGGCCACTCAAAATGTCGCTCATATGGACGTCGACCGCAGCAAAGCCGGCCTTGTCGAAAGCGGCAGCCATTTCGTAGTGGCTATTGACGCCCTGCTCGCGCAGGATGGCGACGCACGGCCGGCCGCTGAGCTGAGCATAAACCTTGGTGAAATCGTCCTGCGGGTCGAAGGTCAGCTTCGGCGTCAGGCCAGGGTCGGTGACGTCGAGGATGCGGTCGAATTCCTGCTGGGCGCAGCTCGGGTTATCGCGCAGGGTCTGCATCTGGTAGCTGGTTTCGGACCAGGCCCGCTGCAGGTCGACACGCTTTTCGCGCAGCACGCGCTTGGCGTTACGGGTGACGCGAATTTCGTCCCACTCGTTCAAGGTGCCAACGAAGTGGTAGGGCACGCGCAGGGCGCGCAGCACCGGCGTGACCTTTTCGCGATCGGCGCGGCGAATCTGGATCAGCGCACCGAGCTCTTCGTTGAACAAGGCGCGGACGATATTCTCGAAATCGCGACCGGCCAACAAGTCCGGACGCTTCTCGGAACCATCAACATCGCCGGCGCCGGCGTCGTAACAGATGCCGTCGAGATCGAGCGACACGCCGCGACGGGTAGCGAAGGCCATTTCGCAGGCGGCGACAAACAGGCCACCATCGGAACGGTCGTGATAGGCAAGCAGCAGGCCATCGCGGTTCAGCTTTTGCACGGCATCGAACAGGCCCTTGAGCTTGGCCGGCTCGTCGACATCCGGCGCATCAGAGCCGGTGGCGTTGTACACCTGCGCCAGACAGGAGCCGCCGAGGCGGTTCTTGCCCAGATCAAGCAGCAGCAATTCAGTTTCGCCCTGATCGATTGCCAGTTGCGGCGTTTTGGTCTTCCGCACGTCGTCGACCGCAGCAAACGAGGTGACGACCAGCGACAACGGCGACACGACCTGCTTCTTCTCGCCTTGATCTTCCCAGGCGGTACGCATCGACAGCGAATCCTTGCCGACCGGGATCGAGACGCCAATCGCCTTGCACAGCTCGGAGACGGCCTCGACGGTGTCGAACAGGCGGGCATCTTCACCAGCGACGCCGCACGGCGCCATCCAGTTGGCCGACAGTTTGACCTTGCCGAGTTCGCCGACATCGGCGGCGGCCAGATTGGTCAGCGCTTCGCCGATCGCCATGCGGCCGGAAGCCGGGGCGTCGAACACGGCGAGCGGGGTGCGCTCGCCCATGGCGAAGGCTTCGCCGAGATAGCCCTGGTAGCCCATCGTCGTCACCGCAACGTCGGCGACCGGCACCTGCCACGGGCCGACCATCTGGTCGCGCGCCGTCATGCCGCCGACCGAGCGGTCGCCGATCGAGATCAGGAAGGTCTTGTCGGCGATGGTCGGCAGACGCATCAGGCGATAGGCGGCGTCTTTCAGTTCGATGGCGGTGGCTTCGAAGGAGACGAAGGTTTCCGGCTCGTGCTTGACGTCACGGGTCATGCGCGGCGGCTTGCCGAGCAGCGCTTCCATTTCCATATCGACCGGATTGACGCCGAAATGCGCGTCGGTGACGGTCAGGTGGCCGTCGCCGGTGGCTTCGCCGACTACCGCGAACGGGCAGCGCTCGCGCTCGCACATGGCTTGGAATTCGGCGATGCGGTTCGGCGGAATGGCCAACACGTAGCGTTCCTGCGACTCGTTGGACCAGATTTCGGCCGGCGACATGCCCGGCTCTTCGGTCGGCACTTTGCGCAGATCGAAAATGGCGCCGACACCGCCCGAGTGGGCCAGTTCCGGCAGCGCATTGGAGACACCACCGGCGCCAACGTCATGCACCGACAGGATGGGATTGTTCTTGCCCATCTGCCAGCAACGGTCGATGACTTCCTGGGCGCGGCGCTGGATTTCCGGGTTGCCGCGCTGCACGGACGCGAAATCGAGATCTTCGGCATTGGAACCGGCCGTCATCGACGAGGCGGCACCGCCACCAAGACCGATCAGCATGCCGGGGCCACCGAGCTGGATGAACTTGGTACCGACCGGGAAGGTTTCTTCCTTGAACGACTGCTCGGCCTGGATGGAACCGAGGCCGCCAGCGATCATGATCGGCTTGTGGTAACCGCGCACCGTGCCGGCAACATCCTGTTCGTAGGTACGGAAGTAGCCGGTCAGGTTCGGACGGCCGAATTCGTTGTTGAAGGCGGCAGCGCCGATCGGGCCTTCGAGCATGATGTCCAGCGCCGAGGCGATGCGCGACGGACGGCCGTAGGCGTGTTCCCACGGCTGCGGGGCATCCGGCAGATTCAGGTTGGAAACCGAGAAACCGCAGAGGCCGGCCTTCGGCTTGGAACCCTTGCCGGTGGCGCCTTCGTCACGAATTTCGCCGCCGCTGCCGGTCGACGCGCCCGGGAAGGGCGAAATCGCCGTCGGGTGGTTGTGCGTCTCGACCTTGGTCAGGATGTGGGTCAGCTCTTCCTTGTAGCTGTAGCCGCGGTCGGCATCCGGATAGAAACGCTGGATGGTCGCGCCTTCGATGATCGAGGCGTTGTCGGCGTAGGCCATGATCGTGCCTTGCGGCGCGGCAGCATGGGTTTCGCGGATCATGCCGAACAGGGTCTTATCCTTCTTCTCGCCGTCGATCACCCACGAGGCGTTGAAAATCTTGTGCCGGCAGTGTTCGGAATTGGCCTGGGCGAACATCATCAGTTCGACGTCGGTCGGATTGCGGCCGGCCTTGGTGAAGACGTCGAGCAGGTAATCGATTTCGTCGTCGGACAGGGCCAGACCGAGCGAGCCATTGGCGTCGACCAGAGCAGCCTTGCCGCCCTTGAGCACGTCGACCGTATTGAGCGGTTTCGGCTCGAAATGGCGGAACAGTTCGCCGGCGGCCTCGAAGCCGGGCAGTACGGAGTCGGTCATCCGGTCATGTAGCAGGCCGGCGACGGTTTTCTTTTCATCGGCGCTCAGGGCGCGGTTGTTCTTGGTAACGACATGGAAAGCAATGACCCGTTCGATGCGCTCAATGGCATCCAGATCGCAGTTCCAGGCAATGTCCGTGGCTTTCGACGACCACGGCGAAATGGTGCCGATGCGCGGTGCGACCAGGAACAGCTCGCCGGCATCGGAACCGGCGGCCTTCTCTTCCAGCAGCGTCGCCAGCTTGGCACGCTCATCGGCATTCAGGACGCGCTTTTGCGCCACGACATGCCAGTAATCGGCACAGACCCGTTCGATATCCGAGACGGCCGCGACCAGGCGGGCTTGCAGGCGTTGCAGACGGAAGGCGGAAAAGGCGGCGTCGCCCTTGAGGCAAAGAATGTCGGCCATTGGGAGTGGGGTCTGGTTAGGCGGAGAGGCGGGCATTATACCTGAGCCTGCTTGGCTGCCGGGATTTGGGATCGGATCCCGGCAGACCCAGAGGAAGCGGCGGGCGAGTCGCGGCGCCGGTCGCCCCCTCCTTCCCGATCAGCCCCCGGCAACCGCCTTCAGAATCAGCGGCAACAGCGCTTCCGGCAGCTTGATGCCGCCGCTGGTGGCGAAGGCTTGGGCGTCGGCCGACATCTTTTTCCAGGTCTTGCGGATGATGTCCAGCCACTTGTCTTCGCTGTATTCGGCGTGCTGGCCGGCGAAGCCGAGCATGTAGTGTTCGAGGAAAACGAGGCTGGTGACATCTTCCAGCATTTGCGTATCGGGGTTGGTCTTGATGCCCTGCTTGCCGACCGCCGCCTTGACCTGCTCGATCATCGCCGCGTCGTAGCCGGCCTGCTGCATCAGGGCGCCCGCCGTCTCGGCGTGAAAGCGGTAGAGACCGGTACGCCACGCGAAGTAGCCCGGCTTGCCGAGCGGATAGTTGCTGCGCGGCACGGTCCAGCGCTGGATGTGCTGGGCGCGCACGGCCAGTTGGGCGACTTCGCTGGCATCCGGCGCGAAACGGCCGATCATTTCGGTCATCCGTTGGGCGTAGAGCAACTCCTTGGGCTGCCCCTCTTCCTGATTCGGGTCCTGTGCATTGGCGGCATCGAACAGGGCGATGGCTTGCTTGAAACGTTCCTGGTTGGCGATCATCGGTCTTCTCATGACTATGGCTGGCTTAAGCCGAATAATAGCGGCGAAGCTCCTGTTGCAGCGACTTTCCGGCAGGCGCGACTTATACTGGAACGAAGCAGGCTACTGCCTGGGAGCATCGACCCGGCCACCCCGCATCGATACCAATGGCATGCTGACGATTTCTGTTAAGGTATTTGCAGCCCCAACCGCAGCGGACAGGAGGTTCAAATGTCACAAGCCACCATCGAGCTATGCGAGAAATTCCTTTACACACTGGAATGGCTGCTGGCCGTCACCAAGCGCTACACCAGCCAGGTTCACTTCGGCCTGGTGCACATCAACTTTTCCAATCCCCGCTTGCTTGGCGACACCTATGGCGCCCAGGAAGCAACGCACAAACTCGATCAGATTCTGATCAACCTGCAGGCCGCATTTCGCAAGACCGATCTGGTCGCGCGTGACGGGGTCGATTTCTGGGTGCTCGTGCCGTTTACCCCGACCGACGAGATCCTTGCCGACAAGATCCGGGAAATCATCGCCATCGCTTCGCAAAGCAGTCTGGAGATCGTCGAGCGCGATATTTCGATTTTCTCCTTGCCGTTTTGTGTGCCGGAATTGAACCAGGACTATACGGCTGCCGAGTTTCTGGCCTATCTCAAGAAAAACCATGTCCGGCTCGCCAGCCACAAAATCGTGTTGCCGCCGGTGACCTCGTAGGCTGGCCTGACACCGCTTGCCGGAGTCCGCCATGACCGCTCGTTCCGACCAGTTCATCCTTGCCCTCGACCAGGGCACGACCAGCGCCCGCGCCATCCTGTTTGATCGGGCCGGCGATATTCACGGTGTCGCCCGCCAGGAAATCACCCAGCACTACCCGCAGCCCGGCTGGGTCGAGCATGACGCCGATGAAATCTGGCAGGCGCAGTTGGCCGTGGCAAAAACCGTACTCCGCGAACACGACGTTACCGCGGCGCAGATTGCCGCCGTCGGCATCACCAACCAGCGCGAAACGACAGTCCTTTGGGACAGACGCAGCGGCCAACCGTTGCACCGCGCCATCGTCTGGCAGGACCGGCGCACCGCCGGCATCTGCGACGAACTGACGGCGGCCGGCGACGCCGAACTGTTCCGCCAGCGCACCGGGCTTGTTCTTGACGCTTACTTTTCCGGCACCAAACTGAAATGGCTGCTCGACCACATCCCCGGCGCCCGCGCCCGGGCCGAGCGCGGCGAACTGGCCTTCGGCACCATCGACAGCTGGCTGGCCTGGAAGCTCACCGGCGGGCGCGCCCATGTCACCGACCCATCGAACGCCTCGCGCACCCTGCTCTTCGATATCCACCGCCGCGGCTGGGACGAGGAATTGCTGGCCCGGCTCGACATTCCGGCCGCGCTACTGCCGCGCCTCGTCGACAGCAGCGGCCTGATTGCCGAGATCGATAGCGCCTGGCTGGGTGCGCCGATTCCGCTGGCCGGCATCGCCGGCGACCAGCAGGCTGCCACCTTCGGCCAGGCTTGTCTTGAACACGGCATGGCCAAGAACACCTACGGCACCGGCTGCTTCCTGTTGATGAACACCGGCCAACAACCGATGGCCTCCCGCCACCAACTGCTCACCACCATCGGCTGGCAACGCCAGGGGCGCACCACCTACTTGCTCGAAGGCAGCGTTTTCATGGGCGGCGCCACCGTCCAGTGGCTGCGGGACGGCCTTGGGCTGATCAGCAGCGCCGGCGAAGTCGAAGCGCTCGCCGCCTCTGTGCCGGACAACGGCGGGGTCTATCTGGTGCCGGCCCATACCGGCCTCGGCGCGCCCTACTGGGACCCGTTCGCCCGCGGCGCGCTGTTCGGCATGACACGCGGCACGACGCGCGCCCACCTCGCCCGCGCCGCACTGGAAGCCATAGCCTTTCAAAGCGCCGAGGTCCTGCAGGCGATGGCCAGCGATGCCGGCCAGCCGATCACGGAACTGCGCGTCGACGGCGGCGCCGCCCACAACGACCTGCTGATGCAGTTCCAGGCCGACCTGCTCGGCGTGCCGGTGGTCCGGCCGCAAGTCACCGAAACGACGGCGCTCGGCGCCGCCTACCTGGCCGGCCTGGCAGTTGGCTTCTGGCAGGACGAAGCCGAACTGACGACCCTCTGGCGGGCCGAACGCCGTTTTGAACCGGCCATGGCCGACGCCCGGCGAAGCGCGCTGTTCGCCGACTGGCGCCGCGCCGTCGAGCGCAGCCTGCACTGGGCCAGACCCGATGCCGAGAAAGGCCCATGATGGACAGCCCGGTCACGCGCGAAAGCAGCCTCGCCAGCCTGCGCGATAAGCGCGAGTGGGACATCCTGATCATCGGCGGTGGCGCCAGTGGCCTGGGGGCGGCGGTCGACGCCGCTGCCCGCGGTTATCGCACCCTGCTCGTCGAAGCGCGCGACTTCGCTTCCGGCACTTCGTCGTGCAGCACCAAGCTGATCCACGGTGGTGTCCGCTATCTGCACCAGGGCGACTTCGCGCTGGTCCGCAACGCCCTGCGCGAGCGCTCGCATCTGCTCGCCAATGCGGCGCACCTGGTGCATCCGCTGGCTTTCGTCATCCCCGCCTGGCGCAGCCTGGACCGCATTGTTTATGGTGCCGGCCTCAAGCTCTATGACCTGCTGTCCGGCGGGCACGCCTTGGCTGCCTCAAGCAGCCTGAGCCGGCAAGCGGTGATCGACGCCCTGCCCGGCTTGCGCCGCACCGGCCTGTGCGGCGGCATCCGTTACTGGGACGGCCAGTTCGACGACGCCCGGCTGGCCATCACTTTGATGCGCACGGCCAGCGAACTCGGCGCCACCTGCCTCAACTACCTGCCGGCGGTCCGCTTGCTGAAAGCCGGCGGCCGTACCGTCGGCGCGCTGCTGCGCGATGCGGAAAGCGGTGAGAAATTCGAGATCGCCGCCCGCGTCGTCATCAACGCCACCGGCGTCCATGCCGACAGCGTCCGCCGGCTCGACGAACCAGGCGCAGCGCCGCTGCTGACGCCCAGCCAAGGCATCCATCTCGTCGTCGATGCCGACTTTCTGCCCGGCCAGCAGGCGCTGCTCATCCCGGAGACCGAAGACGGCCGCGTCATGTTCGCCATTCCCTGGCAAGGCAAACTACTGCTCGGCACCACCGACACGCCGCGCCCCGATTTGCAACAACTGGACGATCCGCAGCCGCTGGCCGAGGAAATCGACTTCCTGCTGCGCACCGCGGCCGGCGTGCTGAGCCGGCCACCAACGCGCGCCGACATCCGCAGCGCCTTCGCCGGCCTGCGCCCGCTGATCCATCCCGACAACACCGACGAAAAAAACACCGCCGCCCTGTCGCGTGAACACGCCGTGCTGGTCAGCGCCAGCGGCCTGATCACCGTCGCCGGCGGCAAATGGACAACCTACCGATTAATGGCCGAACAGGTCGTCGACCGTGCCGCCGAAGTCGGCGGCCTGCCGAGGGAACGCTGCACAACCCGGCTGCTGAAACTGCACGGCTGCCCGGCCAAGCCCGGCAGCGACGTGTACGGCACCGAGGCACCGCTGCTCGTCACACTTCCCGGCCACGACCGGCCGCTGCATCCAGCACTCCCCTACACCGAGGCGATGGTGCGCTTCGCCTTCCGCCACGAAGCGGCGCGGACGATCGAGGATGTCCTGGCCCGCCGCACCCGCGCCCTTTTTCATGATGCCGCGGCGGCCGAAGCGAGTATCGGGCGCATCGCCGAAATTCTTGACGAGGAACTGCAGCCAGCACCGGAACGGCTGGCTGCGATGATCGCAGCGGCACACGCCGCCGCCCGGCGCTTCAGGCCCGGAGCCTAGCTGGACAAACCAACCGCCTAGGCCGTCGGCTTGCCGCCGAAACAGGCCTTGCAGGAATTCGAATTGAAGCCAAACACGGCGTAAGCCGGGCAGAAGCTGAACGCTGCCGTCGCCAGCGGGATCAGGCCAATCCAGCCCCACATGCCGATGACGCCAGTCAGGGTCGCCACAATCAAAGCCACGCCCAGCACGGCACGGGCGATGCGATCCATGTTGCACATATTCGATTTCATCTGATTCTCCTCAACGATGCCAGCGGAACGCTCACTTACCGAGAGTTCTCCAAGGAGAGTAGATGAACTGCAATCAACACTGAAACAGCTTGGCCGGACTACTGATGCATGAGCTATTCGCTCAATGACTAAGACCCGACGCAGGGTCGATGGTTCGCTGCCCGGCAACGGCATAGCTGGCGACAGATCGAATGGGTATAGTGCGCGCTCGACCACGGCCGGCAGCTTCCCGATGCCTGCGGTCGACACCCTGTTTTCACCCTTTTTCAGCCCCTTGAACCGATGCGCATCCTCCACACCTCCGACTGGCACCTCGGCCAGCACTTTATGGGCAAGAGCCGGCAGGCCGAGCATCAGGCGCTGATCGACTGGCTGCTAACGCAGGTCGACGAACAGGCCGTCGATGCCGTGCTGATCGCCGGCGACATTTTCGATACCGGCACGCCGCCGAGCTACGCCCGCGAGCTGTACAGCCAGTTGGTCGTCCGCCTGCACGCAGTCGGTGTCGCCCTGCTGCTGCTCGGCGGCAATCACGATTCGGTGGCGACGCTGGGCGAGAGCCGCGCACTGCTGGCCCGGCTGGATGCGACGGTGGTCGCCGCCGCCGACAATCCGCCGGCCCAGGTCGTCGTCCTGCCCCGGCGCGATGGCGAAGCGGGCTGCATCGTCTGCGCCATACCCTTCATTCGCCCGCGCGACGTGCAGCAAAGCCAGGCCGGGCAAAGCGCCGAAGACAAGCTGCTGTCGCTGCAATCGTCGATCCAGGCGCATTACCAGGCCGTTTATGCGGCCGCCAGCGCCCGCCAGCGCGAGCTTGAACAGCAACTCGGCCGCCCGCTGCCGCTGATCGCCACCGGCCACCTGACTACCGTCGGCGCCAGCAGCAGCGAATCGGTCCGCGAAATCTACGTCGGCGCGCTGGAAGCCTTTCCGACCAGCGCCTTCCCGCCGGCCGACTACATTGCGCTCGGCCACATCCACCGGCCGCAGCGGGTCGGCGGCCTGGAACACATCCGCTATTGCGGCTCGCCGATCCCGCTCAGTTTCGACGAGGCGAAACATCAGAAGGAAGTGCTGCTCGTCGATCTCGTGGCCGGCGGCCCGCCGACCGTCACCCCCTTGCCGGTGCCGCGCTTTCAGGGGCTGGTCGCGGTCAGCGGCAATCTCGACACCCTGCGCGGCGCGATTGGTGCCGCAGCCGCCGAAGGCACGCGCGAACGGCCGGCCTGGCTGGAAATCACGGTGGCCGAAGACGACTACCTGGCCGACCTGCCGGCCCGCATCGAGGCGCTGACCGAAGGCTGGCCGGTCGAGGTGCTGCGCATCCGCCGCCAGCGCGGCAACGCCGCCGCCCGCCTGGCCGCCGAAGCCCGCGAGACGCTGGACGAACTCAGCCCGCACGACGTCTTCGCCCGCCGCCTGCAACAGGAAGAACTCAGCGAAGCGCTGCAGCAGGCGCTCAACGAACGCTACCGCGCCATCGTCGCCGGCCTGCAGGGAGAAACTGAAGGGGAAGCAGCATGAAAATTCTCAGCCTGCGCCTGAAGAACCTCAATTCGCTGAAAGGTGAATGGCGCATCGACTTCACCCGGCCGCCCTTCACCGACAACTGCCTGTTCGCCATCACCGGCCCGACCGGCGCCGGCAAATCGACGCTGCTCGACGCCATCTGCCTCGCCCTCTACCACCAGACGCCGCGCCTGAAAACCATCTCGGCCAGCGACAACGACATCATGACCCGGCACACCGCCGACTGCCTGGCCGAGGTCGAGTTCGAGGTCAAGGGCGCCGTCTACCGCGCCTTCTGGAGCCAGCGCCGCTCGCGCGACAAGATCGATGGCGCACTGCAGGCGCCCAAGGTTGAGTTGGCAACCGGCGACGGCACCATCCTCAGCACGCAGACCAACGACAAGCTGAAGCGCGTCGCCGAGATCACCGGCCTCGATTTCCCGCGCTTCACCAAATCCATGCTGCTCGCCCAGGGCGGCTTCGCCGCCTTCCTCAACGCCAGCGCCAACGAGCGGGCCGAACTGCTGGAAGAACTGACCGGCAGCGAAATCTACGGCGACATTTCGCGCAAGGTATTCGAGCAGGCCCGCGACGCCAAGGGCCAGCTCGACCAACTCAAAGCCCGCGCCGAGGGCATGGAACTGCTCACCGACGACCAGCGCCAGGAAATGCAACAGGAAGTCGGCCGCCTCGATCGCCAGTTGAGCGACATCCAGCGTCAGCACCAGCATGCCCAGGCGCAACGCCAATGGCGGATCGACCTCGCCCAGAGCGAGCAGGAACACAAGGCCGCTGCCGCCAGACAGGAAGAAGCCAACACCGCACTCGCTGCCGCCGCGCCCGAACTGCGCCGGCTGGCCGACAGCGAACCGGCCGAAGCCCTGAAGCCATTGCACCAGAACTGGCAACAGGCGGCCGCCGCCTGCCGGCAAAGCGAAGGCGAACTGCAGGCCCTGCACACCCAGCGCACCACGCTGCATGGCGAACAGCGCCAGCAACACAATCAGGCCCGCTACCTCGCCACCGGCCTGGCCGAACAGGCGCAAAGCCGCTGGCAGCAACTCCAGCGCGAAGGCAAGCAGATCGACGATTTCTGCGCCGCCCACCCGCAGCGGGCCCAACTCGGCGAACGCCTCGGCGTCTGGCGCCAGCAGTTCGAACAGCGCGCCAAGCTGCAGCAGGAGATCGCGGCGCAGCAGCAGGCACTGCAAAAACTCGAACAGGAACAGGCGGAACAGGGCCGTCGGCTCGGCGCGCAGAGTGCAGCGGTCGACGCCGCCGAAAAGGCAAAAACCGCCGCCGAGAGCGCGCTGCAAACGGCGCAGACCGAGCAGAACCAGCGCCTGGCCGGCCAGACGTTGGCCGAACTGCGCCAGCACTGGCAAACCGAACAAACCGCCCTCGCCCGCTGGCAGCAACTCGATAATCTCGCCCGCCGCCAGCGCGAACTGGCCGCCCAGCAGACGACGCAGGCCGCGCTGTTACAGCAGGGCCGACTCAAGATCGAAGCCCAGGAAAAAGCCCTGGTCGCGCTGCGCGAGCAGCACAAGGAACTGAACGGCCAGGTCGCCGACAAGCAGAAGCTGCTTGAGCAGGAACGCCGCATCCAGAGCCTGGAAGCGCATCGCCAGAAACTGCAGCCGGGCGAGGCCTGCCCGCTGTGCGGCTCGGCCGAACACCCGGCGATCGGCGCTTATCAGGCGCTCGATGTCTCGGCCACCGAAGCCGCCTTCCGGGAAAAACAGGCAGCACTCGAAGCGCTCACCCAGAAAGGCCTGCAAGCCAAGGCCGAGCAGGCCGCCAGCCAGGCGACGCAGCACGAACGGCAAACCCAGTTCGACAAGAACCAGCAGGAAATCGAGCGCAACCAGACCGAATGGCAAGAGCGCAGCGCTGCACTGAACACGGTGCCGGTGCTCGGCGCCAGCGACTGGCAAAACCCCGACACCGTGCAGGCCGGCCAGCGTGCCGCCGAGCAGGCCATCGCCCGCCTGGCCGAGCGCCTGCAGGCGGCCGACCGCGGCGAACAGGCGCTGACCCAGGCCCGCAAAACCGCCAACGACAGCGCCCTGGCGCTGCAAGCCGCCCGCAACCAACTGACCCAGCTACAACAGGCCGTGCTCAGCGGGCAAGCCCGGCAGGCCGAACTGAAACAAGCCGAACAGACCCGCCGCCTGGAACTGGCCGACCTCGACAACCGCCTCGCCGGTACGCTGGCCGCCGCCGGTTTCGAGCCACCCGCCGACCCCGCTCCCTGGCTGCAGGACCGCGATGGCGAATGGCAGCACTGGCAGCAGACCCAGCGCCGCCGACAGGAACTGGGCGAAGCGCTTACCCGCCAGCAAGGCCTGTGCGAAACCGCGCAGGCGCAGGCCGCCTTGTGGGAAGAACGCTGGCAGGCGCTGCCGGCCGAAGCAGTCCTGCGGTCGACCGATGAAAAAGGGCAAAATCCGCCCGCCGACCTGGCCGCCGCCCTCGCCCGCTGCGCCGACGAAGTAGCTCGCCTCGGCCAGGCGCTGGCCGCGCTGCGCGGCCGGCAGACGCAACTGGAAAGCAACCTCGCCCAGCAGAAAAAAGCCCTGGCCGAGGCGTCGACCGCCTGGCAGACCGCGCTCGACGCCAGCCCCTTCGCCGATCTCGCCGCCTTTGTCGGCGCGCTGTTGCCGGCCGAGGAACGCCAGCGCCTGCTACAACTGAAGGAACAACGGCAGCAGGCGACACAGCAGGCCGCCGCCCTGCTCAAGGCCACCAAGGAAAAACTGCTGCGCCTGCAGGCGACGCCGCCGGCAAGCAACGAAGGCCAGGCCGCCGTGCCCGGCTTGCCGGAACTGGACGAGCGACTAATAACACTCGACACCGCCCGCCGCAGCATCAGCGAGCAGCTCGGCGCCCAGCGCGCCCTGCTCGCCAGCGACGAGCAGCGCCGCCAGAACCAGCAGGCGCTGTTCGCCCAGATCGCCGCCCAGACGGCCGAAGTCGATATCTGGCAGCGCCTCGACAGCCTGATCGGCTCGGCCAAGGGCGACAAGTTCCGCAAGTTCGCCCAGGGCCTGACCCTCGACCACCTGCTCCACCTCGCCAACCGCCACCTCGGCCGGCTGCACGGCCGCTACCTGCTACGGCGCAAATCGACCGGCGAACTGGAACTCGACATCATCGACAGCTGGCAAGGCGAAGCCGCCCGCGACACGCGCACCCTGTCCGGCGGCGAAAGCTTCCTGGTCAGCCTGGCGCTGGCCCTGGCCCTCTCCGACCTGGTCAGCCACAAGACCTCGATCGACTCGCTGTTCCTCGACGAAGGCTTCGGCACACTCGACGGCGACACCCTGGAAATCGCCCTCAACGCGCTGGACAGCCTGAACGCCAGCGGCAAGATGATCGGTGTGATCAGCCACGTCGAAGGCATGAAGGAACGCATCTCGGCGCAGATTCGCGTTGAAAAGGGCGGCGGGGTCGGCTATTCGCGGTTGAGTATTTAGGCGGGGGAACGGCTGCGGCAGACCTGAATCAGTTGTGCTCAGCCGGTGGCAAATGCCGTTCCAAGTCCATGCTGTCATGCAGCAGTCGGAGTACATCAATGACGTCATTCCCCTCAATGCTCCCGATGCGAAACATCACGAAGTGTCGGCCCTTGCGCCCGTTTCGCGCCACATGGAGTGTCCTGATATTGTTGCCGATGTCCGACCGCTCCTTGACCCCGATGATGGCGGGGCCGGCGCTTAGCGCATTCAGTGCAGATGACAGGGTATCGGCATAACTCCGCACCTGCGCCGAACCGAAATTCTCCATTGTCCAGCGCAGAATTTGACGGTAATCCGCCTCGGCAGCAGCCGATAGGCGAACCGTCCAGGAATTCCCACCCACTATGCGTCGATCACTTCGGCAGTCAGCGCTGCCAGATGCCGACCAAGCATGTCGGCAGAGTCAAAGCTACGGAAATTACCTGCTTCAATGTCAGCAATGCCTACTTTGGCTGCATCGCGCAGTGCCGACAGGCGCATTTCATCTTCGGACTCCCGGCGCTCGATCAGTCTCAGTCCTTCGCGCAAAACCTCACTGGCGTTCTGGTAACGCCCGGAGCTGACTAGCTGCTCAACAAAGTGGGCCTGATGGTCAGTAAGGACAACGTTTCGGGTTGGCATGTGGGGGCCTCCTGAGCCAAGTTTTCATATTGGCATACTATGCCATGACCTCGAAGGTAACAAGAAGTTGCTGACTGGCTGAATAGGCTTGATCACCCAAATTTCATCCACGCCCCTCTCCTGGCTGAATGGCATCGTCGAGAGCTGGCAAGTGGAAGTTGCCCGCGACACCCGCCCCCTCTCAAGGCGGCGAAAGCTTCCTGCTCAGCTTGGTGCTGGCCCACTCCGATCTGGTCAGCCAAAAGACTTCGATCGACTCGCGGTTCCTCGACGAAGGCTTCGACACGCTCGACGGCGGCCCCCTGGAAATCGCCCTCAACGCGCTCGATCAAGCCGGACCTTGAAACATTGATTTGTCACACTAGACTGACATCTCCAATGCATATTTTTAGAGGGGCCACGAGAATTACGGCTTACCTCAACAGTGATTGGTCGCCAGCGACCAACAGCCCACGGAGACAAATCATGCCGCATCCGCTTATTGCCCCCACCCCGCCCGGCCTGGCGCGGCGAGCCGGCATTTTTGCCGTGCTCGTCACGCTGGCCAATCTGGCCATCGCGGCCCCGCCGCTGCCGGCCCTGAATATCGACGTCAAACAAACCTCGGTTTCCGGCATTTCCTCGGGCGGCTTCATGGCCGTGCAGTTCCAGATCGCCCATGCCTCGACCGTCAAGGGCGCCGGGGTGATCGCCGGCGGGCCTTTTTACTGCTCAAGGGACGATGTGCTGACCGCCGTTTCCAGATGTTCGTGCACCGGCGAACCCAGCGTCCCCTGCAGCGTGACGGACAGCAGCGCCGATGTGCCCGGCCTGCTCGCAGCGACCCGTGAACTGGCCAACCGGGGCTTGATCGACCCGCCCAGTCATGTCGCGACGCAAAAGGTGCTGACTGTTTCCGGCGCCCGGGACACCCTGGTGCCGCCGCCCATCGCCCGCCAGTTGTCGAATTTTTATAGCGCCCTCGGCCTGCCGGCCGCCAATCTGTCCGCTGTCACGCTGGCCAATGCCGCCCACACCATGCCGACGGCGAATTTCGGTATCGCCTGCGGCAAGGAAGATGCCCCGTATATCGGCAAATGCGGCTTCGACAGCGCGAAAAACATCCTGAGCTGGATCTACGGCCCGCTCAAGGCGGCGCCCACCGGCCAACCCAAGGGGCGCTTCATCGAATTCGATCAGCGTACCTACCTACCGTCGACCGCCCAGAGTGGCGCCTCCTGGAAGACGGGACTCGACAGCACCGGCTGGCTCTATGTTCCGAACAATTGCGCCAAAGGCGAGCCATGCCGCCTGCACATCGCGCTGCACGGCTGCAAGCAGGGTCAGAACTTCCTGCCGCTGCACCCGCCCCCCGGCGGCGGCCTGTACAACGGCACCACCTTCGTTAAGAACACCGGCTACGACCGCTGGGCCGACAACAACCACCTGGTGATCCTCTACCCGCAGGCCGTCTCGATTCCCATGCTCAACCCGAATGGATGCTGGGATTGGTGGGGCTATAGCGGCGCCGACTACGCGACGAAGAATGGCGTGCAAATCCAGACGCTGAAGGCCATGGTCGACCGGTTGGGCTCGGCCCGCCACTGACCCCGGTGCGGATGCAGGTTGCAAAAGGCGGCGGCATCGGCCATTCGCGGCCGGGCATCTGATATCGCCGCCAGCGTGAGAAAATGGCGGCATGCGACCCTTAGCCTTTGTTGACCTGGAAACCACCGGCGCCACCGCCACCCACGACCGCATCACCGAAATCGGCATTGTCGAAGTCGATGCCGACGGTGTGGTGCGCGAATGGCAGCAGCTGGTCAATCCGGGCATGTCCATCCCGCCTTTCATCGAACAACTGACCGGCATCAGCAACGCCTTGGTGGCCGACGCGCCGCCCTTCGAAAGCGTCGCCAGCGAAGCCCTGCGCCGCCTCGAAGGCCGGCTGTTCATCGCCCACAACGCGCGCTTCGACTACGGTTTCCTGAAAAACGAGTTCAAACGGCTCGGTATCCCCTTCCGGGCGCCGGTGCTGTGCACCGTCAAGCTGTCGCGCGCCCTGTTCCCGGAGCATCACCGACACAACCTCGACTCGCTGATCGAACGGCACGGCCTGCAGGCCGCAGCCCGCCACCGGGCGCTGGCCGATGCCCAGCTGATCCACCAATTCTGGCAAAAAATCCACGTCGACCGCAGCCCCGAGGCTATCGAGACAGCCATCCAGGCACAGAACGGCAAGCTCAGCCTGCCGCCCCAGCTCGATGCCCGCCTAATCGACGAACTGCCGGAAACGGCGGGCGTCTACCTGTTTTACGATGCCGACGGCCTGCCGCTGCATATCGGCCCGGCCACCGATCTGCGCAAGGGCGTCCTCGCCCACTTCAAGCACAAGCGTCCGTCGGCCAAGGAGGCCCGGCTGGCGCAACAGGTCAGTCGCATCGACTGGGTCGAGACGAGCGGCGAGATCGGCGCCCTGCTCACCGAAGCGCGCCTCGTCCGGCAACTGCGGCCCGGGCGGCCGCAGACGCCGGAGCAGCCCGACGAAATCTGTACCTGGATGCTGGTCGACGAAGGCAACGACTGGCTGCGACCGCAACTGCTGCCGGCCCGCGATCTCGAATTCAGCTTGCGTAGTGCGTGTTACGGCCTCTACCGCAATGCGAAGGAAGCCCATTCCCGACTGCGGGCGCTGGCCGATAGCGAAAAGCTGTGCCGCAGCCTGCTCGGGCTGGAAAAGCACGCCCCCGGCCAGCCCTGCGCCGGCTACTCGAGCAAATCCTGCAAAGGCGCCTGTTGTGGCAAGGAAAGCCTGGCCCGGCACACGGTCCGCCTGCTTTCGGCACTGACCCAGCAGAAGCTGGTTTCCTGGCCTTTCCCCGGCCCGGCGCTGATTCGCGAAGGCGACGAAGGCCACCTGCTCGACGGCTGGCGTTACCTCGGCACAGTGCGCCGCGACGAGGAAATCGACGCCCTGCTCGCAGCCGGCCGGCCGCCTTTCGACCGCGACACTTACAAGATCCTGGCCAAATACGTTGGCAAGATGACGCCGCTCGCTGTCCAACGCACCGCCTCACCGGAGTAAACCGATGAAACGCCTTCTCCCCCTGCTCCTCGCCGGCCTCGCCCTGCCCGTCATGGCCGAGGAAATCAGCTGCGTGACAACCGCCTGGATGTTGATCGGCGCCAACCACCGCGTCTGCGTCTATGCCTTCGACGACCCGAAAATCCCCGGCGTCACCTGCCACGTCAGCCAGGCCAAGACCGGCGGCGTCAAGGGCAGCTTCGGGCTGGCCGAAGACCCGTCGCAATTCTCGCTGGCCTGCCGCCAGACCGGCCCGATCACGCTGCCGGAAAAGCTGCGCAAGGACGAAATCGTTTTCAGCGAAGACACCTCGCTGATGTTCAAGGAAACCTCGATCCACCGCTCTTACGACGAAAAGCGCAAGGTGCTGATCTATCTGGCGATCAGCCGCAAGATCATCGAAGGCGCCCCGGCCAACTCGATCTCGACGGTACCGATCCAGCCCTGGAACAAGTAGCAATGCAGAAGACTGCACGGGCGGAAATCACGCCCTACATCACCAAGGACGGCTCGAAAATCCGCGAACTGCTGCACCCGAGCCAACACGCGCTGCACCAGCAGAGCCTGGCCGAAGCCGTCGTCGCCATCGGCGCCCGCACCGAACTGCACCGGCATCATGTCACCGAAGAGATCTACCACGTGACACGCGGTCAGGGGCTGATGACACTGGGCGGGGAACGCTTTGCCATCGCCGCCGGCGACAGCATCGCGATTGCGCCGGGCACGCCACATTGTGTCGAGAACACCGGCAGCGAAGCGCTGCACATCCTTTGCTGCTGCGCGCCGGCCTATGCTCATGAGGATACTGAGCTGCTTTAGCGGGCTGCTTCGAAAATCTCGGTGCTGTCTGAGAGGCTGCCGTCATCCCCGCGTAGGCGGGGATCCATAGATCGCCTGGATTCCCGCCTGCGCGGGAATGACCGGGTAGTTTTCGACAGTTTTAGCAATTCGAAAGCACAGCAGCACCTGCAGCCCGGCCCCGCTCAGCCGCGCGGCTTTGCCGGCAACTGCGCCAGCGCCTCGGCCAGCCCGCCGATCACAATCTGCGCCGGCACCGCCAGCATCAGGTTGAGCGGCAGGCCGAAGTCCTCGACATGCAGACCCCGGCGGTCGACCGGTCGCCCGGCCCGATTTTCCAGCGGCCCGCCTTCGATCCGGGCAACGCGCTCGATCGTGTTCTCTTGCTCGGCGAGATAGCCGATCACCGGTTTATCGAGGGCCAGGGCGAAGCCGACCTCGACGCAGGTGCCGGAATCCGGCTCGCAGCCGCGGAAGGGATTGAGATTGGCGAGCACCGCGTCGGCGCTGCGGATCAGCTCGATATTGGCGTGGTAGATGCCCGGCGCCGTCGTTTCGACGCCATCGAGCGGAATCAGCGCCGTGTGGCCGAAGCGCGCGCACGACTGGCGGGCTGCGTCGGCCCAAGCCATGGCATCCGGGCGAAAAACATCGGGACCGGCCAGGTAGAGTTTCATGGGAGTTGCTCGTCGAAACGGGGCCGGCCCGGCCCCGGTGAATCTCAGTTCAGCTTTTCGGGCGAGCCGCAGCACTGCTTGAACTTGCGACCGCTGCCGCAGGGGCACGGGTCATTGCGACCGGATTTCGGCTCTTCGTGGCGGACCGTGCCGCCGCTGCGCTTGTTACGCCAGAAGTTGTACAGGGTCTGGATGATGACCGGCAGGTTTTCCTCGATATCGGCGACCAGGCGGGCTTCCTCGGCCGGCGCGAACCAGCGCTCGCCGCTCTTTTCGACGTCTTCCTTGAGCATGCCGTTGAGCATGAACATCGGTTCGAGCAGTTCGGACAGATCTTCGGCATGCTTGCCGGCCAGCTCGAACCAGTCGCCGGCCAGGCCGGCGCCATAGACATAGGAGTCGGCCCAGGCGGCGTAATCGTATTCCTCGCCGTTTTCGTCGAGCGGATAAAGCACCGGCGCCACCGTTTCGTCCGCCAGCAGCGCGGCGGCGATATCGTTGTTGAGGCGCATCAGCAATTCCATGCACTCGGCGACGACCGGATGGCTGGCGTTCTCCATGCCCTTGCCCAACACATCCGGCAGCCAGACCGACGGCAGGACCGGCTCCGGGCCGCTGACGATGGCGCAAAGGATGGCCTGGATTTCGTCCAGGCGCATCGAGTCTTCCTGGAAAACATCGTCTTCGAGCAGTTGTTCGAGGCGGTCGAGATCGGCGTCGGTCAGCGGGTTCGCATTCATGGTTCGTGTTCCTGTTGCAATTCCCGAATCATAGCCGAGGCCAGGCCCGACGTCAGGCCGGACGAGGGGTGATTTTTGCCATTTTTTCCCAGTCGACCGCAGGCATGGCCGCCAGATCGGCCGGCGTATCGATATCGGCCAGGATGCCCGGGTCGTCGAGCGTGACGAACTCGATTTCAGATGGCGCCCCCTGCAGCAACTGCCGTGCGCCGTGGTCGCCCTGCACGGCGGCCAGTTCGGCCCGCCAGCGCGCCGCAAAACCGACCGGGTGGCCGCGCTGGCCGGCAAAAGTCGGCACGGCGATGCTCGCCCCACGGCGCAAGGCCTCGGCGACCGCAACATGGCTGGCCGGCGCAATGGCCGGCATGTCGGCCAGCGCGATCAGCCAGCCGGCGGCCGCCGGGCTGGCCCGCACCCCGGCCGCCAGGCTATGGCCCATGCCCTGCTCGGCCTCGGCGCAATAAATCACCCGGCAATCGGCGGCTATCAGCAAGGCGGCCAGCGCCGCATCGCCCGGCCGCAACACGACCAGCACTTCGTCGCAGCCGGCCCGCAAGCTGCGCGCCGCCGCCAGCGCCAGCGGCGTGCCGTCAGCCAGCGGCTGCAGGCGCTTGTCGCTGCCGAAGCGCCGGCCCAGCCCGGCGGCGAGCAGCACACCGACGATCTTGCCGGCAGCCGTCATCGCTCAGCCGACTCGGCAGGCGTAGGGATCGGCTTCCATCGCCATGCCCACGGTCCGCGGATTGACCGCATTCTTGACCGCCGTCATCTCGGCCAGGATCGACACGGCGATTTCGGGCGGCGTCCGGCTGCCGATCGGCAGGCCGACCGGGCCGTGCAGGCGATCCAGCTCGGCTTGCGAGAGGTCGAAATACTCGCGCAGCCGTTCCCGGCGCTTGGCATTGTTGACCGCCGAACCGAGCGCCCCGACGTAAAAGGCCGGCGACTTCAGGGCTTCGAGCAGCATCATGTCGTCCAGCTTGGGGTCGTGCGTCAGCGCCACCACGGCGCTGTGCGGGTCGAGGCGCAGTTCGAGCACCACGTCGTCCGGCATGCCGGCCAGCAGCGTCGTCCCCGGCACATCCCACTCGCTGGCGTATTCCTCGCGCGGATCGCAGATGAAGACCTGGTAGCCGAGGGCCTGCGCCATCGACGCCAGAAAGCGCGAAATCTGCCCGGCCCCGACCAGCAGCAGGCGCCAGGCCGGGCCGTGCTGAGTGAGCAGCGTTTCACCGTCCCAGGAGAGCGCATTGCCGGCTCGCCCGCCGTCGATCTCGACGCTGCCTTGGGACAGCAGCAGGCGGCGCTGGACCAGTTGCCCGGCCGCGATGCGCTCGGCCATCTGGGCCAGCGCGCCGAGATCGGGCGCCTCTTCGATGACCAGTTCCAGCGTTCCGCCACAGGGCAGCCCGAAGCGGTGCGCCTCGTCCTGCGTCACGCCGTAGCGAACCAGTTGCATGCCGCTGCCGCTGAACTCGCCGGCCCGCATGCGATAGATCAGGTCGTCCTCGATGCAGCCGCCGGAGACCGAGCCCTGCACCAGCCCGTCGTCGCGCAGCGCCATCCAGGCGCCCGGCGGGCGCGGTGCCGAGCCCCAGGTACGGGCCACGGTGACCAGCGCGAAGCGATGGCCGGCCGCCGCCCAGCGTTGGGCCGCGGCCAGCACCTGCGTATCCAGGTTATCCATGGCGGTCTCCTCAGGTGACCAGATCGCTGCTGCGCAGCGGCAGCCGATGCAGGTACTTGCCGGTGGCGGCGGCAATCGCATTGGCGACGGCCGGTGCCAGCGGCGGCACGCCGGGTTCGCCGATACCGGTCGGCGCCGCGGCCGAGGGCACGATATGGACTTCGACGGCAGGCATTTCGTTGATGCGCAGCGGCGCGTAGCCATCGAAATTGCCCTGCTCGACCTTGCCGTCCTTCAACGTGATTTCGCCATGCAGCACCGCCGACAGCGCGAAGCCGATACCGCCCTCGACCTGCGAACGGATGTTGTCCGGGTTGATCGCCGTGCCGCAATCAACGGCACAGACGACGCGGTCGACCTTCAGACTGCCGTCGCGCGCCACCGTCACCTCGGCGACTTGGGCCACCACGCTGCGGAACGATTCATGCACCGCGATGCCGCGCCCGCGCCGCTCGCCGGCCTTGCCGGCCTTCAACGGGCTGCCCCAGCCGGCCTTCTCGGCGGCCAGCTTGAGCACGCCGGCGTGCCGGGGGTGGGCCGTGAGCAGGCTCATGCGCAGTTCGTAGGGGTCCTTGCCGGCGGCAGCGGCCACTTCATCAAGGAAAGCCTCGGTCGAAAACGCCGTGTGCGACGAACCGACCGAACGCCACCACAGCACCGGCACGCCGATATCAGTCGGCGTATGCAGGTCAACCGTCAGGTTGGGGATGGCATAGGGCAGATTGGACGCCCCTTCGACCGAGGTCGCATCGACGCCATCCTTGACCATCATCTTCTCGAAGGGCGAGCCGGTGATGATCGACTGGCCGACCAGGCGATGCTGCCAGCCGACGATATTGCCCGCCTCATCCAGCCCCGCTTCCAGCGCATGGTGGTAGAGCGGCCGGTAGTAGCCGGCCCGCATGTCGTCCTCGCGCAGCCAGACCAGCTTGACCGGCGCCTTGCCGCCAATCGCCTTGACGATCTGCGCGGCCTCCAGCACGTAATCGGAATCCTTGCAGGCGCGGCGGCCGAAACTACCGCCGGCGTACAGCATATGAATATTGACCTGCTCCGGCTTCAGGCCGAAAAGCTGAGCCAGCGCGTACTGGTCGCCGGTATGCAGTTGCTCGCCATTCCACACCTCGCACCCGTCGCTGCTCAGCCGGATGACGCAATTCATCGGCTCCATCGCGGCATGCGCCAGGAAGGGGAAATCGTAGCTCGCCTTGACCACCTTGGCCGCCTTGCCGAGCGCCGCGGCGGCATCGCCGTCCTTTCTTGCGGTCAACCCCGGTTTTTTGGCCATTTCCTTGTAGCGGGCCAGAATCTCGTCACTGCCCAGCTTGAAGGCGGCGCTCTCGTCCCAGCTCACTTGCAGCGCATCACGACCTTTCTTGGCGCTCCACGTATCGGTCGCCAGCACGGCAACCCCCTGCGGAATCTGCACGACATCGACGACGCCCTTCACTGCCCGTGCCCGCGTTGCATCGAAAGAGGCGACCTTGGCGCCGAACAGCGGCGGATGGGCGACCACGGCGACCAGCATGCCCGGCAGCTGAATATCTTGCGTGAACTTCGCCTTGCCGTTGGTCTTCTCCAGCGTGTCCTTGCGCCGCGCCTGCTTGCCGATCAGGCGGAAGTTTTCCGGCTTCTTCAGCGCCACCTCGGTCGGCACCGTCTCTTGCGCGGCGGCTTCGGCCAGGGCGCCGAAATGGGCGCTCCGCTTCGACGCGGCATGGCGCACGACGCCCTGACTGACCTCGATTTCAGCGGCCGGCACCTGCCAGCGCTTGGCGGCGGCGGCGACCAGCATGGCCCGCCCGGCCGCCCCGGCCTTGCGCATCTGCTCCCAGGAATTGGCCATCGCCGTGCTGCCGCCGGTGCCCTGGGCCGGCCCCCAGAACAGGTTGTTGTAGCGCTTGGCATCGGCAGGCGCCCCTTCGACGCGAACCTGCGCCCAATCGGCGTCCAGTTCCTCGGCCAGCATGGTGGCCAGGCCGGTGTAGGTGCCCTGCCCCATTTCCAGATGCTTGGAGATGACGGTCACCGAGTTGTCGGCGCCGATGCGCAGGAAGGCATTCGGCTCGAAGCTGACCGGTGCGGCCAGGCCCTCGCCCGCCTTGCCCGGTCCGGCTGCAGCCGCCGCCGCGGCAATGCCCGGCAGGCAAAAGCCCAGCGTCAGGCCGGCCCCGCCCTGCAGAAAACGGCGACGACTCAGGTCTTCAATCGCGATCTCGTTCATGTCGGTTCTCCTTAGGCCAGCGACTTGGCAGCTTCGTGGATGGCCGCGCGGATGCGGACGTAGGTGGCGCAACGGCAGAGGTTGCCGGACATCGCATTGTCGATGTCGGCATCGGTCGGCTTGCGGTTCTGCGTCAGCAGCGCCACGGCGCTCATCACCTGGCCGGACTGGCAGTAGCCGCACTGCACGACATCGAGCTTTTGCCAGGCCGCCTGCACGGCCTTGCCGACGCGCCCGGCATCGACCGTTTCGATGGTCGTGATCTTCTTGCCGACCACCGCCGACACCGGCAGCGCGCACGAGCGCATCGCCGTCCCATCGACATGCACGGTACAGGCGCCGCACAGCGCCTGGCCGCAGCCATACTTCGTCCCGGTCAGCTGCAGCGTATCGCGCAAGGCCCAGAGCAATGGGGTATCGGGGGCGACATCGAGTTTCTGCAGCTTGCCATTTACGTTGAGTTGGATCATCAGCAGCTCCTGTTGAGGTTGGGGTCGATCGGCGATGCGTGCCGCCGATGCAGGGCCGGAGAGATCCGGCTGATGGCGGCCAGTTTGTCTGCAGCAATGCCCGCTGCGGTAACCCAAAGCTGCAGACTTATTGCCTGATCCTCCAGAAATGCAGATGGAGGACTCGTCGCTCGCCAGCAAAACGGCTACCCTGCGGCCTATGGATACCCGCGTTCAGACCATCGTTCCGCCAAATGATTCCGTCATCTCCCCTGAGCGGCTGCTGAGCAGCCAGCGCGAGGAAATGGCCGACATCATTCGCCGCCACTGCCCGACCGACGGCATCACGCCGACCGCCATCCCCGGCCTCCAGCTGGTACGCGGAACCAGCACCAGTGCGCCCAATTGCGCTGTGACCAGCTCCTTTTTCGCGATGATGGCGCAGGGTGCCAAACGTATTCAGGTCGGCGACGACACCTACGACTACGACACCCGGCACTACCTGATTTCCTCGGTCGACCTGCCGATCTTTTCGCGCCTGACCCGCGCCTCGATCCTCGAACCCTATCTCGGCTTCGGCCTCGGCCTCGACCCGCTGAAAATCGAAGAACTGTCGGCCGCCATGCCTAAAAATCGCCTGCTGGAACCGGTCGACCGCGGCATTGGCGTCGGCCGCCTCAGCCCGGCCATCCTCGACAGCGCGCTGCGCCTGGCCCGCCTGCTCGACACGCCGGCCGACATCCCGGTACTGGCCCCGATCATCGAACGCGAACTGCTCTACCGCCTGCTCAGCGGCGAACTCGGCTCACGTCTGCGCCAGGCGGTGGCCAGCGGCAGCCACAGCCACCAGATCGTGCGCACCATCGCCGCCCTCAAGACACGGCTGGCCGAAGCAGTCAGCATCGACGACCTGGCCGACCTCGCCAACATGAGCAAATCCTCGCTGCACCATCACTTCAAGGCGCTGACCGGGATGACGCCGCTGCAATACCAGAAGCAGTTACGCCTGCACGAAGCCCGCCGCCTGCTGCTGGCCGACGACGGCGACGCCGCCTCCGCCGCCCACCGCGTCGGCTACGAAAGCCCCTCGCAATTCAGCCGCGAGTACCGGCGGATGTTCGGGGCGCCGCCGAGGAAAGATATTGCGTTGGTGCGGCAGAGCGAGGGAGAGTAAACTGCAGACTGGCACCCGGCCAAGACGCCCACCAGCCGCCGCATGGCGGCTTTTTGTTGCCAAAAAATCTCATTGCCAACAACGATGAGGCCAAAAACAGATCATTCGTTGGACATATAAATGCTTGGCACTAATGCTCTGCAATTTGAAACGAACCCGCCTGAAAACGCGACCCAGCAACTTGGGCGGCTGCATCATGGTCGGATAAAACCAGTCGTTTGGGAGGCCTAATTTCAGACCATCCCAATGATTCAACGAATTTTTGTATATATTTATTGATAGAAAAGCCTGCTGGTTTGGAGCGTGTCCGGAATTTTGTGTAAAC
>NZ_LODL01000019.1:631072-671056 GCF_001551835.1 Dechloromonas denitrificans
TCTCCGGCCAGGCCGCCCTGGAAAAGGTCGCCGGCCCGGTCGGCGAAGCGCTGATCATGACCGCCGCCGGCCTCGCCGTCGCCCTGCCCGCCGTCTTTGCCTACAACGCCTTCACCCGCGCCAACCGCGTCATCCTGGCCGATCTCGACGGTTTCGCTCACGACCTGCACGCCTTCTTCACGGTCGGCAAGCCGTTTGCCGCCAACAGCGCCCAGATTCACCCGATGCGCGCCCGTGCTGCGGCGGAGGTGGCCTAAATGGCGATGGGCAGTTTCAATTCGCAAAGCCACCAGATGCCGACGGCGGAAATCAACATGACGCCGCTGGTCGACGTAATGCTGGTGCTGCTGATCATCTTCATTATCACCGCACCGCTGATGACGCATTCGGTCAAGGTCGATCTGCCGCGCGCCGCCAGCACGCCGACGCCGGAAAAGCCGATGACGCTGCAGGTGGCGATCAACGCCGAGAACGCCGTTTTTGTCGGTTCCGAGACGGTCGACCGCAGCGCTCTCGAACAGAAGTTCCGTGAGGCCGTCGCCCAGGATGCCAACGTCGAAATGCATCTCAAGGCCGACCGTGCCACCCGTTACGAGACCGTTGCCGAGACGATGAGCGCCGCCCGCCGGGCCGGGCTGACCAAGATCGGCTTCGTCACGCAGCCGGGCAACGAATAGTTACCCGTCACCCCGTCGTTTTTGCTTCACCAACCATCCTCAAGCCAGCGCCAGCCAATTAGCCAGCCCCGATGAGGGGCGGCTTTTTTTGGTCGGCCAGCCAGAGACTTTCAGGGAGTCAACAATGCTGTCCACCAAAAAAATCATCAGCGCACTCGTACTGGCCGCCGCCTTCGCCAGCTCGGCCCAGGCCCTCGAATACCCGATCGGCGTGCCGCAGCACCGCGCCGGCATGGAAGTAGCCGCCGTCTATCTGCAACCGGTCGAAATGGAGCCGGAAGGCCACATGCGCAAGGCGTCGGAATCCGACATCCACATCGAAGCCGACATCCACGCCCTGGCCAACAACCCGAACGGCTTCGAGGAAGGCGCCTGGATTCCCTACCTGCTGGTCAAGTTCGAAGTTTCCAAGATCGGCGGCGACTACAAGGTCGCCGGCGATTTCATGCCGATGGTCGCCAACGACGGCCCGCACTACGGCGACAACATCAAGCTGGCCGGCCCCGGCAAGTACAAGGTGAAGTACACCGTGCTGCCGCCGTCGGAAAACAAGCACGCCCATTTCGGCCGCCACACCGACCGCGCCACCGGCGTTCGTCCGTGGTTCAAGCCGTTTGAAGTCGAGTACGAATTCACCTACGTCGGGATCGGCAAAAAAGGCGGCTACTGATCATGCGCCTCGCCAAACTGACCGCTGCGCTGGTCGCGGCGGGGCTGGCCCTGCCTGCCCTGGCCGCCCCGACCGAGAGCGCATTGCTTGAAAAACTGGCTGCCCGCCTGGAAAAACTGGAAGCCCGCAACGCCGACCTGGAAAAGGAAGTAAAGGCGCTGAAGGGTGAAAACGAACGCGTCGCCCAAGGCCTCGACAGCCCGCGCCTGTCGCAATACGAGCCGGAACTGACGGTACGCCTGAAGGCGGTCGAAAAAGACGCGCTGGAAATGAAGAAGGCCTCGAAGATCGCCGAAGGCCTGGAAGGCATCAAGGTCGGCGCTTCGCTGGCCACCGTCGGCCAGCATGCCTGGGGCCTGCCCAAGGATATCGACAACGGCAGCAGCCAGCTCAACTACCGGGCCGATGTCTCGGTCGAACTGCCGCTCGCTCCGGTTGGCGACATCGACCACAAGCTGTTCGCCCACCTGCGCATGGGCCAGGGTCTCGGCCTCAATGCCGCTTTCTCCAATCTCGGCCACTTCGCCAGCGCCCCCAATGCGCTGGCCTTCCGCGCCTCCGGCGCCAGCCCGGACGACTCGGTCACCATCCTCGGCCAGGCCTGGTACCAGGCTGCCATTCCGCTGCCCTTCCTCGGCTTCAAGCCCTACTCGCGGGAAACCCTGGAGCTGACCTTCGGCAAGATGGACATCTTCGGCTTCTTCGACCAGAACGCGGCGGCCGGCGACGAATCGAAGCAGTTCCTGAACTCGGTCTTCGTCCATAACCCGCTGCTCGATGCGGCCGGCGAAGTCGGCGTCGATGCCAACGGCTTCCAGCCCGGCTTTGTCGCCTCCTACCTGAACTACTTCGACAAGCCGCAGCCGTGGCGCCTGTCGGTCGGCGTCTTCGGCACCGGCGACAAGGGGGCCAACTACCAGCGCAGCCTGAGCTCGCCGCTGTTGATGGTGCAGGCCGAGAAACAGCTGCGCTTCGACGGCCTGCTCGGCAACTATCGCCTGTATGGCTGGAACCGCAGCCAGGGCGTCGATTACGACGGGACGCTGAACAAGCATACCGGGATCGGCGCTTCGATCGACCAGCGGGTCGGCGACGGGATCCGGCTGTTCGCCCGTTACGGCAAGCTGGTCAAGGGCGAACTGCCGTTCAACCAGGCGGTTACCGCCGGTGCCGAGTTCTCCGGCAGCTACTGGAGTCGCGGTGCCGACGCCCTCGGTATCGCCGGCGCCTGGCTGCAGTCGGGCAAGGGCTACCGGACGAGCACGGCCAGCGCCTGGCTCGACGACAACCAGTCGCTGCTGGCCTACAGCTTCACGCCGCAGGGTGCCGAGCAGGTCGCGGAAGTCTATTACCGCTACCGCGTCTCGTCGCAGTTCGAGCTGTCGCCGGACTTCCAGTACGTCACCAACGGCGGTGGCAATGCGGATGCCAAGTCGGTCAAGGTCTTCGCCGTGCGCGCCAATATCGCTTACTGAGGAATCATATGAAACACGCTCTCCATTCCGTGGTTTTTGGCCTTTTTCTGGCGTCGACCGCAGCAATTGCCGACGACATGCCGACCATCAAGCTGTTGATGAAGGACGGCCGTCTTTTCCCAGAAACGCTGGAAGTACCGGCCAACACCCGCTTCCGGCTGGAGGTGAAGAACGAGGGGCCGGGGGCCACGGAATTCGAGAGCCTGGAATTGAAGAAGGAACTGGTGCTGGCGCCGGGCGTCACCCGCAACCTGGTCTTCTTTCCGATGAAACCCGGCACTTACAAGTTCTTTGACGATTTCCACCCGGAAACGGGCCAGGGCAAGATCGTCGCCAAATAAAAACAAGCCGCAACGGAGCACAGCATGGGTAACGCCTTTTTCGTAGTCTGGCGGGAAAGCCTCGAAGCCTTCCTGATCGCCGGCATCCTCTACGCCTGGCTGCAGGCCAACGACAGCAGCGGCAAGGGCAAGCGCGCCCTCTTTGCCGGCCTGGCCGCCGGTGCCGGCCTCGCCCTGCTGCTCGGCTGGGCGCTGCTCTCGGTGCAGGATGAACTGACCGGCGAGGCGCTGGAAATCTTCCAGACGGCGACGCTCTTCGTCGCCGCCGGCCTGATTACCCAGATGGTGCTCTGGATGCGCAAGCATGGCCGGCAGATGAAGGCCCGGTTGCATGCCGACCTCGCCTCGGCCCGCGAACGCTCCGGCTTCCTCGGCGTCGCCATCGTCGCGGCGCTGGCCGTCGCCCGCGAAGGGGCGGAAACGGTGATCTTCCTCTACGGCCTGGCCCAGGGCGGCGAAATGTCGGCGCTGGCCTTCGGCAGCGTCACCGGCTTCGCCGCCGCCGGCTTCACCGCCTGGCTGGCCGCCCGGAGCCTGGCCAAATTGAATATCGGCCTGCTCCTGCGACTGTCCTCGATCCTGCTGCTGATCCTCGCCTCGGCCCTGCTGATCGCCGCCATCGACCGCCTGATAGGCGCCGGCTGGCTGCCGCCGCTGCTCGATCCGGTCTGGGACAGTTCGCTGCTGATCGACGACACCACCAAGGCCGGCAAACTGATCGCCGACTTTTCCGGCTACCGCGCCCGCCCCGCCCTGAGCAGCCTGCTCGCCTGGGCCGCCTACTGGGGCGTCGTGCTCTTCGCCTGGCGGAGAACCGGCCGTGGCTGAACAAGTCATCCAGTTCCACCCAAGTAAGCTCGCGCCCCGTACTCGACTGGCAAAAGTCGGCCTTTTCCTGAGGAAAAACCGCCGCCCTATCATCGCCCTCCAGTGGCTGATCGTTGTCCTCTACGCCGCGATGGTCATCATCCCGGCGTTTTTGCCTTTGCCGCCGGAAAGCGCCCATATCTGGGACAACCTGCGGCTGTTCGCCCAGTTCTGCTTCTGGGGCCTGTGGTGGCCGGGGGTGATGATCGCCACGGTGACCATGGGCCGCGTCTGGTGCGGCCTGTTCTGCCCGGAAGGCGCGATTTCTGAATGGGTCAGCCAGTACGGCCGCGGCAAGGCGTTGCCCGGCTGGCTCAAATGGTCGGGCTGGCCTTTCGTCGCCTTCATCTGCACCACGGTCTACGGCCAGCTGGTCAGCGTTTACGAATATCCGCAGGCCGCGCTGCTGGTCCTTGGCGGCTCGACCATCGCCGCCATCGTCATCGGCCTGCTCTACGGCCGCGAGAAGCGCATCTGGTGCCGCTACCTGTGCCCGGCCTCCGGCGTCTTCGCCGTGCTGGCCAAGATTGCCCCACTCCACTACAAAGTCGACCGCGCCGCCTGGGACCGCCATCAGGGTGATTTCGAGCCGGTCAATTGCGCCCCGCTGCTCGACGTCCGGCGCATGACCAGTGCTTCCGAATGCCATAGCTGCGGCCGTTGCGCCGGCCAGCGCGACGCCGTCACCTATGCCGCCCGCTCGCCGTTCAGCGAAATCCTCGATTTCAACAACCCGGCCAAGACGCCGGATGCGCTGACCCTGGTTTATGGCGTACTCGGCGTCGCCACCGCCGCCTTCCAGTGGACGCTCAGCCCGTGGTTCCTGCACGCCAAGCTGGCGCTGGCCGAATGGCTGGTCGAGCATGACCATTTCGCGCTGCTCGACAACGATGTGCCCTGGTGGCTGCTGACCCATTACCCGGAAGCCAACGATCTGTTCACCTGGCTCGACGGCGCCCTGATCCTCGCCTACCTGCTCGGCGGCGGCTTCCTGCTCGGCAGCCTGCTGCTGGTCGGCCCGGCCCTGGCCAGCCGCCTGCTCAAAAATAGCGCCTTGAGCTGGCAGCGTTTCACCCTCGCCCTGACGCCGCTCGCTGCGGCCAGCGTCATCCTCGGTCTGTCGATGCTCACCGTCACCCACCTCAAGGCCGAGCATCTGTGGCTGGGCTGGTTGCCCGGGTTCCGCATCGGGCTGCTCGCCGCCGGCTGCCTGGGTAGCCTGTGGCTGGTGCTGCAGCTAGTCCGCCGGTCGACGGCCCAAAAATGGCAAAAAGCACTGGCCGGACTGGTCATGCTGTCGCCGCTCGGGCTGATGGCGACGATCTGGAGCCTGGTTTTCTTCATTTGGTAGGAAAATCACGGGCAACCGTTATCACGACAAACCAATGACGCTTTCCGCCAGCAACGCCATCCTCCTCGTCGGCCACCCCAATGTCGGCAAATCGGTGCTCTTTCACCGCCTGACCGGGGCTTACGTCAACGTTTCCAACTACCCCGGTACCACCGTCGAAGTGACCCGGGCCAGCGCCCGCTTCGACCATCAGGTCGCCTTGCTCGACACGCCGGGCGTCCTTGCCCTGCCCTCGCGCAGCGACGACGAACGGGCGACGATGCGCGCCCTGCTCAAGGAATCGACGCGCAGCCTGGTCCAGGTCGGCGATGCCAAGAACCTGCGCCGGACACTGACCCTGACCGCCCTGCTCGCCGAACTCGGCGTGCCGATGGTGCTCGCCCTGAACATGCACGACGAAGCGGCAGCGCGCGGCGTCACCGTCGACATTGCCGCCCTCGGCGAAGAACTCGGCATGCCGGTACTGGCCACCGTCGCCACCGGCGGCGAAGGCATCGGCGAACTGACGGCCAGCCTGGGCCAGGCCCGGGCGCCGCAAGCCCTGCTCCGCTACGACGCCGCAATCGAGGACGACATCGGCCGGGTCAGCGCCTGGATCAGCCACCATGCCGCCCACCCGCACCTGACGGCGCGCGGCCTGGCCATCCTCTATCTCGGCGGCGATTCGGAAGTCGCCGACTGGTTGCACCAAACGGCCGGCGAACAATTTGCCGAACTGGCAGCACTCCGTCAGGCAGCGGCAAGCCGGGCGGAAGGCGACCTGCCGACCCTGCTTGCCCGCGAACGCACCGAGGCGGCCGATGCGCTGGCCGCCAGCGTCATCCAGCGCGCCGTCAAGAGCAGCCCGCTGCTCTCGCAACGCATCGGCCAGTATGTCGTGCATCCGCTGTGGGGCATTCCCATCCTGCTCGGCGTGCTGTTCGCGGTTTACGAATTCGTCGGCGTCTTCGGCGCGACGACGCTGATCGGCCTGATGGAAGAGGATCTCTTCGAAGGCATCCTGAACCCGGCCTTCACGCATTTCGTCACCGCTGCGGTCGACCTCCCCTGGTTGCAGGAATTGCTGGTCGGCCAGTACGGCCTGTGGACGATGGGCATGACCTACGCGCTGGCGCTGATCCTGCCCATCGTCACCACCTTCTTCTTCGCCTTCGGCGTGCTCGAGGACTCGGGCTACCTGCCGCGCTTGACGGTGATCGCCAACCGCCTGTTCGCGCTGATCGGCCTCAACGGCCGCGCCGTGCTGCCGATGGTGCTCGGCCTCGGCTGCGTGACGATGGCGACGCTGACGACACGTATCCTGCATTCGCCGCGCGAACGGCTGATCACCATCTTCCTGCTCGCCCTCGCCATCCCGTGCTCGGCCCAGTTGGGCGTCGTCCTCGGCATGTTGGGCGGCGTCTCCTTCACGGCCGTGCTGATCTGGGCCCTGGCCATGGTCGGCGTCCTGCTGCTGGCCGGCTTCCTCGCCGCCCGGCTGATCCCCGGCCGGCGCATTCCGCTGGTCACCGAATTGCCGCCGATGCGCCTGCCTATCCTCGGCAATGTGCTGAAAAAGACCGGCGGCCGGCTCAAGTGGTACCTGATCGAAGTCATCCCGCTCTTCCTGCTCGGCACCTTCATCATGTACGCGCTCGACAAGACCGGCGCCCTGCCCGCCATCATCGAAGCCGGCGAACCGCTCGTCACCGGCTGGCTCGGCTTGCCCAAGGAAGCCTCGGCCGCCTTCGTCATGGGCTTCCTGCGCCGCGACTTCGGGGCCACCGGCCTGTTCGCGATGGCACACAGCCTGTCGCCGATCCAGGCCGTGGTCGGCATGATCACCATCACGCTGTTCATCCCCTGCTTTGCCAGCCTGATGATGATGGTCAAGGAACAAGGCGCCAAGACAGCGCTGCTCATGGTCGGCCTGATCGTGCCCTTCGCCTTCTTCATCGGCGGCTTGTTCAACATCGCGCTGCGCGCCCTCTGGAGCTGAGCATGTCACCCAAACACGAAGCCCGCTTGCCGCTCGCCTTCATTCAACCGGGCAGCGAAGTCCGCCTGGCCGCGCTCGGCGACGAAATCGACCCGCTCCAGCGCGAACAACTGACCGCCTACGGCCTGGCCGAAAACCGCCCGCTGCGGGTTTTGCAGCAGCGGCCGATGACGGTCATTCTGGCCGACGAGGTGGAACTGGCGCTGGAACATGCGGTCGCAAGGCATATCTGGGTGGAAAAGGATGTTGCCAACGCCTAGAATGGGCGCTCGGGCCAGCCAGCCGTAAGCCGCCAGCCAGCCGCCAGTTTCCAACGAACTCCGGAGAACTCCATGAAGGGCGACAAGAAAATCATCGACATCCTCAACGGCCTGCTGGCCGGCGAGCTGACCGCAGTCGACCAATACCTGATTCACGGCGAAATGTACGCCGACATGGGCCTCAACCACCTGGCCGAGAAATCGATTCACGAATCCGACCACGAGCGCCAGCACGCCCGGGCGCTGATCCAGCGCATCCTGTTCCTCGAAGGCAAGCCGGACCTCAGCAAGCGCGACGCCCTGAAGATCGGCAAGACCGTGCCGGAGATGCTGAAATCCGACCTTGCCGTCGAATACAAGGTCGATGGCGAGCTGAAGAAAGCCATCGCCGCCTGCGAAAAAGCCCAGGACTACGTGACCCGCGACATGCTGGCCGTGCAGCTCGACGATACCGAGATGGATCACGCCTACTTCCTCGAAAAGCAGTTGAAGCTGATCGAACTGGTCGGTTTGCAAAATTACCAGCAGAGCCAGATGGGCTCGGGCAACCCGGCTTAAGGAGCAGGCATGAAAGGCGAAAAGAAAGTCATCGAAGCCCTGAACAAGGTGCTGAAGAACGAACTGACCTCGATCAACCAGTATTTCCTGCATGCCCGCATGTTCCGCAACTGGGGTCTGGAAAAGCTCAACGACTACCAGTACAAGCAGTCGATCCGCGTCATGAAGGAAGCCGACGAGGTCATCGAACGCATCCTCTTCCTCGAAGGCCTGCCCAACCTGCAGAACCTCGGCAAGCTGCTGATCGGCGAGAATGTCGTCGAATGCCTGCAGGGCGACCTCAAGTACGAGCAGACCATCCAGCGTCCGCTGCTGATCGAAGCCATCGCGCTGTGCGAGGAACTGCAGGACTACGTCAGCCGCGACCTGCTCGAAGAACTGCTCGAACACTGCGAAGAAGCCATCGACTGGCTGGAAACCCAGCACAGCCTGATCGACAACGTGACGCTGCCGAACTACCTGCAAGCCCACATGGAGCCGGGCGAAGGCTGATTCCCCTCCAGCCCTGCCCGCGAAAAGCCGCAGCCCGTCTGCGGCTTTTTGCTGCCCGCCGCCCCGGCATCCATTAGCCGGTGCTGATCGAGCCGGTGCTAAACTTGGCGTTTTCGGCCGAGCCCGGCGGTCGACTGCTCCAGCAAGGCAAAAACCATGGATTTCGACAGCCTGACAGACTTTCTCGGCGAAAAAACCAGCATCGCGCTGGCTGGCCTGCTGGTCGGCCTGCTCTTCGGCATCTTCGCCCAACGCTCCCGTTTTTGCATGCGCTCGGCCGTCGTTGAATTCTGGAACCGGCACGGCACCGCCAAGCTCGCCATCTGGCTGTTCGCCTTTTCAAGCGCGCTGATCTCGACCCAAACTTTCATCAGCCTCGGCTGGCTCGATGTCTCGCAGGCCCGCCAACTCTCGGCCACCGGCAGCCTCTCCGGCGCCCTGCTCGGCGGGCTGCTGTTCGGCATCGGCATGATCCTGGCCCGCGGCTGCTCGTCGCGCATGCTGGTCCTCGCCGCCAACGGCAATCTGCGCGCCCTGCTCACCGGCCTGATTTTCGCCGTCACCGCCCAGGCCTCGCTGAACGGCCTGCTTTCGCCGCTGCGCCAATGGCTGGCCGGGCTGTGGACCATCGCCGGCGGCAGCACCCGCGACCTGCTCGCCACCTTGCACCTCGGTCACAGCGGCGGCATCGTCTTTGGCCTGCTCTGGCTGGCCGCCGCCATCCATTTCGCCCGGCGCAGCCGGCTGCACCACCTGGAATGGCTGGGTGGGATCGGCGTCGGCCTGATGGTGGCGCTGGCCTGGCTGCTCACCTACCAGTTCGGCAGCCAGTCCTTCGAAATCGTCCCGGTGCAGAGCCTGAGCTTTACCGGCCCCTCGGCCGACACGCTGATGCTGGTGCTGTCGCCGCCCGGCCAGCCGTGGGATTTCGACAGCGGCCTGGTTCCCGGCGTCGTCCTCGGCTCCTTCCTCGCCGCACTGTGGGGCCGCGAACTGAAGCTGGAAGGTTTCAAGGATGGCCACAGCATGCGCCGCTACATCGCCGGCGCCATCTGCATGGGCTTCGGCGGCATGCTGGCCGGCGGATGCGCGGTCGGCGCCGGCGTTTCCCGCGCCGCAGTCTTCGCACTGACGGCGTGGATCTCGCTGATCGGCATGTGGCTCGGTGCCGGCCTGACCAACCACCTGCTCGACCGCCCGCCGCGGCAGAACGTCAGGGCAATGTCCGCCAGCCCCCTGAATGGACAATCGCCGGCCCAGCCCTGAAAGCGCTGTTTGGCGCGTCTAGAACAGGATGCCGAACAGACGCTTGAGGAGTTCCTCAAGCGGCATCATGGTCAGCAGCAGCGGCGCGATCGGGACCAGCGCGGCGGCCGCTAGACGAACAATGGCGTCCCGGGTCACCGGCGCAATACGCATGCTGCGCACCACCTCGTAACTGTTGCCAAGATCGGCCAGCGACTGGATATCGCCGCTGCCGATCAGCGGCTCGTCGGCCGGCGCCCCGCCGCGCAGCCATTTGCGGTCGAATTCGCGGACATAGCGCTCGGCCAGCATGCCGAACTCACGCCCGCCGCGTCGCCGGGCCTGGGCCAATTGCGGTGAAAAGACCAGCAGCGGACCAAAAACCAGGCAAAGCAGGAAGACGACCAGAAGAAAGATCTCGGCCTTGAATTCGGGCAAGGCCGCGCCGACGAAGAAAATGCGATTGGCGAGCTGGCCGGCAACCAGGGCGCCGTGGGCGACGGCAAGCACGGCAAAGGCGTAGACGGTATTGGCCAGAAAACCGAGACCGCCGAGCCGGTCCGGGTGGGCAGGCAGCAAGTCCAGTTCGATGCGTGAGACCTGCCACAGGAAACGTGCCCAGATGAAGAGGCGGAAGTACCAGCGAATCAACAGGAACTGGAAGACCGGCAGGCTGACGTAGCCATACCAGATGCCGGCCAGCGACAGCTTCGACTCGCCGGCCGCGGGCAGCGAATACCAGCTCGCCGCGTCGAGGGCGATGTAGTGGCGCCAGATGACCAGCACCCCGAGACCATAGACCAGGCTGATCAGGATGACTTCGGCGAGCACCGAATTGCGCAGCCGGAAGGCCGCCTGGATCGCCGCATCGAACTGCTCCTTGGCCGCCTCGGGAATCAGTTTGCGTTCGAGGAAGGCCTGGACGATGGGGCGCATGCGCTGGTGCACGACCAGTTCGGCAATGATCAGCAACGGCATCGCCAGCAGAAAGCGGACGTGCACCTCGATGTCCCAGAGAAACGGCATGGCGACGCTGCCGCCCCAGACATGTCCTTCCAGCGCCGCAAGCAGCAGCAGCGGCAGCCAGGCAAAGAGCGAGATGACGACAATGCGCTGGCGCACCATCATCAGCGCGTCGTCCGACAGATGCGCCCGGCGTAGTAGCTGGAAAAGCGGGCCACCGATGACCAGGGAGAAATTCTGCGCATCCCGGAACGCACTGTCGCCGGCGCTCAGTGGCGGTCGGGTGCTTTGGTCATTGCTCATGATCGTCCATCCCTTTCTTTCTGGCGACGCACTGCTGGCAAGCCATCCGCCCGGCCAGTTGCCTATTCCGAGGGGATAAGACAAGCATAGCCTGATGTCCGCCCCCTTCCAAGGCAGGCTGCACCTCCTTTTGCGTATTGACCGCATGAGCGGCTTGACTACACTGAAACCATTGAGGAGGCGGGGATTAGGGCTTAGCCAAGGAGACCTCGCGGCTCTTCATCAAAAAAGCCGAAGGAGTGCTGATCATGTTGAAGAGTGACTGCCGGCCAGCGCGCCGCCCCACTGATTCTCCTTCGGCCTGCTGGCGGCCCATCCTCGCCCTGCTGGCCTTGGCCGGCTCATTGCTGGCCGGCCCGGCCCAGGGCGCGGCCGACGCCAAGCCGGCCGCCGAGAAGGCGCCACGCCAGCAACTCAGTATCACGACGGAAGAGTTGCTGCGGCCGCAGACCGACGATCTGGACGGAATGCTCAAGCGCCGGGTGATTCGGGTACTGACCGTCTATAGCAAGACCTTCTATTTTGTAGACAAGGGCGTGCAGCGCGGGGCGACCTACGATTTCGCCCGCCTGTTCGAAGCCGATCTGAACAAAAAACTGGCCAAGGACAAACAACTCAAGCAAAAGCATCTCAAGCTGCGTGTGGTGCTCATTCCGGTCGCCAGAAGCGAGTTGCTCCGCGCACTGGCAGCCGGCAAAGGCGACATCGCAGCAGCCAACCTGACGATTACCGAGGAGCGCCAGAAACTGGTCGATTTCTCCACTCCGGTCTATCAAAACGTCAGCGAATTGGTGTTATCGGGTCCGGCTTCGCCGGCGTTGACCAGCGTGAACGACCTGGCCGGAAAGACGGTCTTCGTCCGCAAGTCCTCCAGTTATTTCAGCAGCCTGCAAGCCCTCAACCAACGCTTCGCCAACGAGAAAAAGCCGCCGGTGATCCTCAAGGAAGCACCGGAAACGCTGGAAGACGAAGACCTGATCGAGATGCTGAATGCCGGGCTGATTCCGCTCATCGTCGTGGACCGGCACAAGGCCCTGTTCTGGCAACAGGTCTTTCCCGGCATCAAAGTCCATGAGGATATCGCGCTGCGCACCGGCGGCAGTATTGCCTGGGCGATCCGCAAGAACAGTCCGCAACTGAAAGCCGCCGTGGACGACTTCATCATCCGCAACGCGGCGGGCACGGCAGCCGGCAACACGATTCTGACGCGCTATCTGAAATCGGCCAAATACGTGAAGAATGCCGCCGCCGAAACCGAACGCCAGAAGTTTCTTGATCTGGTCGGCTATTTCCGAAAATATTCCGACCAATACGAGGTCGACTGGCTGTTGATGGCGGCCCAGGGCTATCAGGAATCGCAACTCAACCAGGCTGCCCGCAGCCGCGTCGGGGCGATCGGCGTCATGCAGGTCATGCCGGCCACCGGCAAGGATCTTGGCGTCGGCAACATCGTCGAAACCGAGGCCAACATCCATGCCGGCATCAAGTACATGCGCTGGATGATCGACCAGTACTACGGCAATGAACCGATGAGCCAACTGGATAAGGCGCTCTTTGCCTTTGCCTCCTACAATGCCGGGGCCGGGCGCATTGCGCAGTTACGCAAGGAAGCCGCCAAGCGCGGCCTCGACCCCAATATCTGGTTCCATAACGTCGAATATGTCGCAGCCGAGAAGATCGGCGCCGAGACCGTGACTTACGTCAGCAACATCTACAAGTACTACATCGCCTACCACCTGGTAATGGAAGCCAGGGCTGAGAAAGAGCAGGCCATGGAAAAAATGAAGGGGACGAGTAAATAAGGATTCCTTAAACTACCCCCTGTGCCGAAACCGCCCGCAAGCCGAAGCAAACCAAGTTCATGAGCGCCCTCACCTGCCTGCAATCGACTGCCAGACTCGCCGGCCAGTTCGCGCTGGCGGCGCTGCTGGTCGTCGGCAGTGTCTGCCAGGCCGACGACAGGAGCTACCGGGTGGCCGTCATCGGGTATTCGCCACCGCTGTCCTATACCGACGAAAGCGGCAAGCTGACCGGCTTCAACATCGAGGTGGCGCACGAACTGTGTGCCACGCTGCAGATTCGCTGCCAGTTGCAGCCGATGCCCATCGAAAACATCGTCGACTCGGTCGCCGCCGACGACAGCGCCTTTGCCGTGGTCGGCTTCATTCCGACGCCCGAGCGGCAACAGCGGGTGCTGTTCTCGAAGACTTATTTCCACTCGCGCAGCGTCTGGCTGGCCAGGCCGGGTTTGGCGCTTGGCAAGTCGCCGAAGCCGGTGGCCGTCATCAAAGGTTCGGCGCAGGCCCGCCACGCCGAGGCAATGGGCTGGAAAAGCATCCCGGTCGTCACGCAAAACGAAATCCCGGCCCTGCTCTCCACCGGCAAGGCCGATGCCACCCTGCTGCCGATGCTCGGCGCCCTGGCGCTGCTCCGGGACAAAAGCCTGCAGCCCCTGCTGCTTGAATCGACCATCCTGACTGATCCGACAATGAGCGGCTCACTGCACATGCTGGTCAGCCCGAAAGAGGCGCCGCTGGTCGAGCGGCTCAACGCCGCCATCGACCAGATCAAGCGCGACGGGCGTTTCGACCGCCTCAACTCGCAATTCATGCCGTGGTTCAAGATTCAGTGACTGATTTTTGAATTTGTCGTTCCCGCGAAGGCGGGAACCCAGTCAACGCGCAGCTCCTGGATTCCCGCTTTCGCGGGAATGACGCTTAACTGAACGGTATTGCCTTTCAGCGCGGGAAATACATCCGGCTCTTGTCCAGTTTGTAAGTCCACGGCAAATTGGCGTTTTTCCAGCCGTTGACCGCCCGTTGCCCGTCTTTCGGGCCACCTTTGACGGTATCGCCTTCCACTCCTTCGGCGACGCTGTAAACCTTGCTGTAGCCTGCCATCTGCAGACGATCCTGGGCCTTCGAGCTGCGGTCGCCGGAGCGGCAGATCAGGATGATGGTGGCGTCCTTGCCCAGCCCCATGTCCTTCAGGCGACGCTCCAGTTCCGGCACGAAATCCTGGTTCGGCTCCAGCTTGTACATGAAGCGCTTGTCGTCCCACTCGGTCATCAATTCGGGATGCTCGACGAAAGGCACCAGGGCATCGGCATCGCTCGGCCAGCCGACATACATCGCTTCGGCCCGGGTCCGGACGTCGAAGAAGGCGACGCCTTTCAGATCTTTCTTCTTCATGTCGTAGGCCTGCTGCGGCGTCAGGTAAAGGCCGAGCTTGGACTTCTTGACCTCGGGCAACTTGTCCCAGTCCGTGCTGCCCGGCGCCCAATCGGCGGCAAAGGCCGCCGAGGACAGCGCGAGCAGGCCGACGGCCAGCCATTTTTGCAGCGAAATTCCCATTTTCATCATGCCATCCCCGGATTGTTGGCAGCGCCCTTCAGCGTTGGCAGATTGAGATTGACCGGCTTGACCGTCTTGATGTCGCGCAGGTAGGTGGCAACGACTTCCCAGATCGGTTCACCGGCATTTTTCGCTTCTTCCGACACCGGCGCCCAGCCCGCCACCTTGTAGTTTTTGGCCGGATCGATCGGTTGACCGCGCAGCATCATGTTCTGGATGCGGCTACCCATCTTCGCGGTCGGGTCACAGGTCCATTGCAGGCCGCCGACGCGCACCATGTCGCCGCCCTGCTGGTAGTACGGGTCGGGGTTGAACAGGTTGTCGCAGACATCTTCGAGCACGGTCTTGATCATCTCGCCACTCATGTTGGTCACCGTCGTCCACGGGTAGGTGATGGCGGTCTGGTCGAGCACGTGTTCCATCAGGATCGGCTGCCCGGGCAGCAGCGAGGTACCCCAGCGGAAGCCGGGCGAGAAGGCGATTTCCGCATCTTTCACTTTCATCAGCGCGTCGAGGATGACCTGGTCGAAGGTGCCGTTGAAGTTGCCACGGCGGTAGAGCAGGCCCTCGCTGACCGCCAGCTTTTCGTTGAGCTTGGACAGGTACGGCGCGCGTGCC
The DNA here is from genome assembly GCF_001551835.1 of Dechloromonas denitrificans. Lineage (GTDB taxonomy): Bacteria > Pseudomonadota > Gammaproteobacteria > Burkholderiales > Rhodocyclaceae > Azonexus > Azonexus denitrificans. The sequence continues at coordinate 646,224 of NZ_LODL01000019.1, forward strand.
TTGTCGATCAGCGTCTGCATGTCCTTGTCGGCCGGCAGCAGGTTGGCGAAGACGGGCAACAGCTTGTAGCGGAAGTCGGCGATCTTGCCGTTCTTGACGTCGAAATCGAGCACGCCGAGGTATTTGCCGTTCGAGCCGGCATTGGTGACCAGCGTCTGGCCGCCGGCATTCTTGACGACGACCGGCGCCGGCATGCCGTCGTGGGTGTGGCCGCCAAGAATGGCGTCGATGCCTTTGACGCGCGAAGCCATCTTGAGGTCGACGTCCATGCCGTTGTGCGACAGCACGACGACGACCTGTGCGCCGGCGGCACGGGCTTCGTCCACGGTCTTCTGCATGTTGTCTTCCTGGATGCCGAAGCTCCAGTTCGGCGTCTGCCAGCGCGGATTGGCGATCGGCGTGTAGGGGAAAGCCTGGCCGACGATGGCGACCGGCACGCCGTTCATCTTCTTCATCACGAAGGGTTTGAAGACGGCGTCGCCGAAGTCGGTGGTCTTGACGTTCTGGGCGACGATGTCGATCTGGCCGGCGAAATCCTTTTCCTCGATTTCCTTGACGCGGGCCTCGCCGTAGGTCGATTCCCAGTGCAGGGTCATGACATTGACGCCAAGCGCCTTGCAGGCATCGACCATGTCCTGGGCGTTGGACCACAGCGCCGTGCCGGAACCTTGCCAGGTGTCGCCGCCGTCAAGCAGCAGCGCCCCCGGGCGGTTGGCCTTCATGCGCTTGACCAGCGTCGCCAGGTGGGCGAAGCCGCCGACCTTGCCGTAGGTTTCGGCCGCCTTTTCGAAATTCAGGTAGGTGTAGGCGTGCGCCTCGATGCTGTTCGGCTTGAAGCCGAAGTGCTTGAGCAGATGGTCGCCGACCAGGTGCGGCACCTTGCCGAACTGGTCGCCGAAGCCGAGATTGACGTTCGGCTCGCGGAAGTAGATGGGCAGCAACTGGGCATGGCAGTCGGTGATGTGCAACAGACTGACATTGCCGAACTTGGGCAAGTCATACAGTTTGGCCGCGCCCTTTTCGGCCAGTGCGAAATCACTATGCAGCGTCATGCCACCTGCCGCGGCAACAGCCATGACCTGCAGGAACTCCCGGCGATTCATGCTCATTTCAATTTCCTGGAAAAGTAGTCATTGGTCCGTCGTCCCCGCGGCGGCGGGGACCCAGTCGGCGGCTGGATTCCCGCCTACGCGGGAATGACGGGGATGGCCGAGGTACCTGCACTAGTCCTTGTTCACCGGCGATTCCGGGTCCATCAGGAAGGCCACGATGTGGGTGATCTGCTCCGGCGTCAGCCAGCTGTGCAGGCCGAAACGCGGCATGTTGGTGCAGGCCGTGAAGGCGTTGGAGTTGTAGATCTTGTCGTAGGCGTACTTGATGATTTCGTCGGAATTGCCGCGAATCTTGGCGAAGTGGTTCAGGCTCGGCCCGATCGTGCCGTAGGCGACTTCCTTCTTGGCCAGTTCGTGGCAGGCGTAGCAGTTGCCGCCGCGCACCCGACCGACCGGGTCGGGCTGGATGAAGCCGATGTGGCCGCCGGTGCCAACCGCGGCCAGCTTCTCGCCTTCCTTCCAGTCGCCGATCAGCTTGCCGTCCACCGGATAGCGGATGGTCGCCTTGTTCAGCTTTTCGAGCTTCTCGCCGATCTTGCGCGGCGGGTTGTCGCGATACTCGCCGCAGGTTTTCATCGTTTCGTCCTGCTCCAGCCGGCTCATCCAGTACTTCGGATTGTCCGCCCGGAACGAGGTGCGGAACATCTGCTCGGCTTCCTTGGCATACTTGCCGCCGGGCGCTTCGGCCAGGGCCGAACCGGTGACTGCTACGGTCAACAGGCCAAAAAGGGCAATTTTCAGTTTCATGGTCATCCCCTCTTAGCGCTTGATGCCCGGCGTTTCCATCACGGTGCCGGTCGCGGTTTTTTGCAGGTAGGTTTCCAGCGCGATGATCGAATCGGCCAAGTAGTTCGGCTCCGGCCAGCGCGCCTGGCGCATGCAGTCGATCAGCCGACGCTGCATGGTCCACACGGCACCCTGCGACACGCGGTAGGACGGCCAGGTCTTCATCGCGAAGCCGGCGCCATCCTTGGTCGTCAGGTTGCCGAGTTCCTGCAGGCGAATGCGCTTGCCTTCCTGGCCGTGGCAGATCGAGCAGGAAAAATCCTGCGGGCCGGAGCGGCGATAGAAGATGTATTCGCCCATCCTGGCCATCTTGGCCTCTTCCGGATGCGTCGCCGTAACACTGATTTTGACGCCGTTCGACTTGGCGCCAATGAAGGTGACCAGCGCCTCGATGTCCGACTCGGTCCCTGGCTTCGAATACCAGTTCCTGGTTACCTCTTCCGGCTTGAAGCCCTGCAGCGTCACCATGCAATGGACGAGGCGTGATTCGACGTCCATCACCTTGTTGGTGTCCTTGAAATACTTCGGCAACTGGGCGTAGGCGCCTTCCAGCTTGCCGGGGCCGAGGCCCATGTCGCATTGTTCAAGCGAGGCGTTTTTCGGGCCGCGTTTTTCCGACCACAGGCCTTCGCCCTTCACTTCCAGCAAGTCAGCCGGATTGCCGTCAGCCAGCGCTTCGCGATACTTGGCGATCTCGTCGCTCACCTTGCTGTCCTGGGCCAGCAGCGGGCCGGCAAAGAGGCCGGCGACAGCGGCGCCGGCCAATGTCTTGATCAAACCTTGGATCATTCTCTATTCCTCCGGGGAAAAACCAGCGGCAGCTACGGTCTACGCCGTCTGGCTGCCGTTTTTCAGGCTTCAGCCAATAGCGGCTTCGTCGGTGCGGCTATCGCCCTTGTTGTCTTTCCAGGAAACGACGATCTTGTCGCCCTTGGCGCCGCCCTTGAAGCGGAAGGCCAGGTACGGGTTCTTCGACACCGAAGGCCCGAACTCACTGCTCAGCACCAGCTTGTCGTTGTGCTTGGCGGTCAGTTCGGTAATGAACCAGGCCGGCACCTGTGCGCCGGCAGCATCCTTGCGCTGGCCGGTTTCCATTTCGTGGCTGATCAGCACTTTGACTTCGGTAACGCCATCCTTGTTGGCGGCGCGGATTTTCATCGGATTTGCCATGTAGTACTCCTTGAATTCTTTAAATGTCGTGACCGATTAGCCGCCGCAGCCGCCGAGGGTGACCTTGATCTCTTTCGTGGCCATGAAGAACTTGCCATCCGACTTGACCAGGGCGTAGATGTTCGAGGTCTGGCCCATCTTGATACGGGTCTGGACATTGGCCTCGGTGCCTTCCGGCAGCACGAAGGTGGCGGCCAGGGCATTCGGATTCTTTTCGACCAGGATGGCGACCATCGTGATGTTGGGCAGCGTCGAGCTGACGCCGACCGGGACGACGGCGCCGTTTTCGGCGATATCCGGACCGGTGACCTGGACATCCTTGCTGTCGGCCGGGGCGCCAGCACCCAGTGCCTTCAGCGTATCGGCCATGCTCTTGGCGTCAAAAGCCGTCTTGTTCCAGTCGGCCAGGGCCATGCCCGGGGTGATGATGCCGGCAGCGGCGAGAACGCTCATCAGGGCAGCGCCCGAACCGGCCTTCAATACATTGCGACGTTGATTGTTCATAACTTCTCCTCTGTAGAAATGGTGTTACTTGGCGCCGGACAGAATCCACTGCACCAACGTCTTGACGTCCTCGTCCTTCAAATGCGCATTCGGCGGCATCGGCACCGAGCCCCAAACGCCCTGCCCGCCAGCCTTGACCTTGCCGATCAGGCGCGACTCGGCGTCGGTCTGCCCGGCGTAACGGGCGACGACTTCGTTGTAGCCGGGGCCGACGATCTTGCTCTTGATGCCGTGGCAGGCCATGCAGCCGCTCTTCGTCGCCAGTTCCAGCGTGCCGGCATCGGCCGCCTTTTTGGCGGCCTCGGGGCCGAGCGTGCGGGTACCGCGCACCGGGCCGAAGCTGCGGTTCTGCTCGGCTAGTTCGCCGTGTGCCGTACGCGCGTACTCGGGCAGGGTCGAGCCGATCTGCACTTCCTGCTTGCAGTTCTTCATACAGGCCTTGTTGGCCGTATCCGGCACACCACCGTTGCCGATTCCGCCCTTTTTGGCCGGGGCGCCCGGCCACATGCCGTGGTCGGTCGTCATGCCGTTGCGGTTGGGCAGCAGCTTCTGAACCTCGGCAATGTTCTTGTCGGACAGCACGAAGTCGGCCGGCACCATTTCCGACAGGTTCAGCATGTAGGCCAGAATGGCGTAGACCTCGTCCGGCTTCAGCGACTTCGGCGCCGTCCACGGCATGGCGCGCTGGATGTAGTCGAAGACCGTCGAAATCGTCGCCACCTTGGTGAATGTGGTGCGCTGCGGCAGTTCGCCGGACGACAGGCCCTTGACGCGGCCGGTCTTCATGTCGTCCTTGGTCGTGCCGCCGACCAGCGGCGTGAACACTTCGTTCGACTCGCCGAAGGTACCGTGGCAGGAGGCGCACTTGGCCTCGAACAGTTCCTGGCCCTGATCGACCGAACCCGAGCCTTTGGGCAGGCCCTTGAAGTCGGGGCGGACATCGATATCCCAGGCCTTCACTTCGGCCGGGGTCGCCGGGCGGCCGACGCCCTTGAAGTTGTCGAAGGCGAGTGCTGCGGTCGACGCGGAAAAAAGGGCAAAAACGAGAAGGGTCTTAGTGCCACGAAGGCAAAAGCTGGCACTAGAGAACTTGAACATTGCTGACCTCCCCGCTTTCGATGATCTTCCAGGACTGGATGGCGTTGTTGTGATAGATCGATTTGGTGCCGCGCACCTTGCGCAGTTGTCCGTAGGTCGGCTGGACGTAGCCGGTTTCGTCCATCGCCCGCGACTGCAGGATGGCCGGTTTGCCGTCCCACACCCAATTGATGTTGAAGCGGGTCAGCGCCTTGTTCTGGATCGGCCCTTCGAGACGTGCCGTCTGCCAGTTGATGCCACCGTCGAAGGAGACATCGACCTGCTTGATCTTGCCGCGGCCCGACCAGGCGAGGCCGGAAACGTTGTAGAACCCGTGGTCGAGCAAGGTCTGGCCGCCGGAGGGCGTGGTGATCACCGACTTGGCTTCCTGGACCGAGCTGTACTGGCGATGCAGTCCGTTCGGCAGCAGGTCGATGTAATGCACCGCTTCGTCCTTGGTCGCATACGGCTGGTCGCCGACTTCGATGCGACGCAGCCATTTGACCCAGGAGACGCCCTGCACGCCGGGCACCACCAGGCGCAGCGGGTAGCCGTTTTCCGGGCGCAGCATTTCGCCGTTCTGACCGTAGGCGACCATCACTTCGCCGCTTTCCACCATTTCCATCGGGATGGTGCGCGTCATCGACGAACCGTCGGCGCCCTCGGCCAGCACGTAGCGCGCCTTCTTGTAATCGACACCGCAGTCGTCGAGCAGGTATTTCAGCGGCACGCCGGTGAATTCGGAACAGGACAGCATGCCGTGCGTGTATTGCACGGTGGGCACCGCGACATTGCCCCACTCGAGGCCGGTATTGGCGCCGCATTCGATGAAGTGGATGCGCGAGGCCGAGGGCAGGCGCATCAGTTCGTCGAGCGTATAGACCTTGGCCTTCTTGAGCAGGGAATCGTCCGAGCCATTGACCATCAGCCGGTGCTTGGACGGATCGATGTCGTGCCAGCCCTGGTGATGGCGCTCAAAGTGCAGGCCGGACGGCGTGATGATGCCGAACAGCCCCTGCAGCGGCGCAAACGACACCGAGGCACCGCCGACGCGGGCCAGGCCCGGCGATTCGCGGCGCAGCAACTGGCTTTCGTACTGCGACGGCATGCCATAAGGGCGGGCCGCTACCGGCTGGCCGAGCGAGGTGGTCCACGCCGGATTTTGCAGAATATTGGCGTCGCCTTCGCTGGCCCGCGCCGCCAGCGGCGCGGTCAGCGCCGCACCGGCAGCAAGAAAGCTCTTGCGCAGGAAATCGCGCCGGCCACTGCCGACTGCCTTGACCTGCTCGTCCGACAGGAAATTTTCCGGTGCAGGCCGCAAACGTCCCGGCTGCTTGACAATATCCACCATAGAGATGACTCCCCTCCGTTGTTTGAATTCCAACTACCGCTTCGCCTGGCCGGCCACACCCATCTGCTCGCCGAGATCGCGGCTGGCCACGGTGATGCTGACCGTCCGGCAGATGTCGACGAAATTGGGATCGACCACGCGATACAGAACCGAGCTGCCCTCCCGCCGCCGGTCAACGACGCCCGCCCGATACAGAATGTTCAGGTGGCGCGAAATGTTGGCTTGCGTCAGGCCGATTTTTTCCACGACTTCATGGACCGGGCGCTCGTCGGCGCACAAACAGGAGAGAATGCGCAACCGCGTCGGATCAGCCAGTAATCCGAAGTAATTAGCTACCTGCTCGTAGACCTGCTGTGCCTCGTCCATGTCGTTTTTTTGATTTGAATTAAGAATCAATGTATAACTACATACTTATATAGTCAACTACTAATATTATTGCAATGCAGCATGCATTTTGAGACAAAGGCCTATACCCTTCGTCTTGCGCTGATACGCACAAATCACTAAGAATTTCAGGCTATATAGTCCGTATCTACATCATTCAGAGGAGATGTCTTGATGAAAATATTCACCACCGTCGCCACGGTGTGTCTGCTCGCTGCCACCAGCACCGCACAGGCCGCCGACCCCAACCTCGCACGCAACCTGGCCGCCACCTGCGCCAATTGCCACGGCACCAACGGCAATGCCGTCAAGGGGTCCGGCATGGATTCCCTGGCCGGCATGGAGAAGGCCAAGACGCTGCAAAAGCTGGCTGATTTCAAGAGCGGCGACAAACCCGCCTCGATCATGCACCAGATCTCCAAGGGCTATACCGACGAGCAACTGGACCTGATCGCCACCTATTTCGCTGCGCAAAAGTAAGGGAAAAACACCATGATGCTGATGAAAAGACGTGATTTCCTGAAAGTCGGCGCGGCAGCCGGCGCCATGTCTGCACTGTACGGCTGTGCCGGCGGCGGCAAGGCGAGCGGCCATGTGGTCGTGGTCGGTGGCGGCTACGGCGGGGCGACCATCGCCAAGTACCTGCGCATGTGGAGCGAAGGCGGCGTCCAGGTGACACTGATCGAGCGCAACCCAACCTTCATCTCCTGCCCGATCTCCAACCTGGTCATCGGCGGCAGCAAGACCATGGAAGACATCACCGTCAGCTATGACGGCCTGAAGAACCGATGGGGCGTCCGCGTCATCCAGGACGAGGTTGCTGCGGTCGACGCCGCGAAAAAGACGATTTCCCTGAAAGCCGGTGGCAGCATGAGCTACGACCGGCTGGTGCTGTCACCGGGCGTCGATTTCATGTGGGACGAAATCCCCGGCCTGAAGACAGCCGAGGCCCAGAGCAAGATCCTGCACGCCTGGAAAGCCGGCCCGCAGACCGTTGCCCTGCGCAAACAACTGGAAGCAATGAAGGACGGCGGCACCTACGCCATTTCCATTCCGAAAGCCCCCTATCGCTGCCCGCCCGGACCCTACGAGCGCGCCTGCCTGGTCGCCGACTATTTCAAGAAAAACAAGCCAAAATCGAAGGTCGTCATCCTCGATGCCAACGAAGACGTGGTCTCGAAGAAAGGCCTGTTCATGAAGGCCTGGGGCGATCTCTACAAGGGCACGCTGGAATATCGCAACAACGCCGAAGTGAAGGATGTGGACGTCGCCAGCAACACCGCCATCCTCGAATTCGACAAGTTCAAGGCCGACGTGCTGAACGTCATCCCGCCGCACCGCGCCGGTGATATCGCCCACAAGTCGGGCCTCAAGCTGATCAACAACCGCTGGGTGGACATCAACTGGCTGAGCATGGAATCGACCAGCACGCCGGGCATCCACGTCCTCGGCGATGCCATCTTCCCGGCCCCGACCATGCCGAAGTCCGGCCACATGGCCAACCAGCACGGCAAGCTGGCTGCCGCTGCCATTCTCAACCAGCTGGCCGGCCTCGAACCGAGCCCGACCCCGGTCGTGATGAACACCTGCTACAGCTTCGTCGATGCCAAGAACGTCATCCACGTTTCCTCCGTCCACCAGTACGACGCCGCCACCAAGACCGTGCAACCGGTCAAGGGCGCCGGCGGCGTTTCCGCCGCCCGCAACGAACTGGAAGGCAAGGTCGCCATCGGCTGGGCCAAGAACATCTGGGCCGACATGCTGACCTGAGATTTACCGCTCCAAATGAACAAAGGCCGCGCTTGCGGCCTTTGTTCATTTGGCAGAGCCAATCGATCGGCGTCAAACACCGACAGTCCAGCCTGGCAGCCGGAGGATCACTTTCGCGGGGGACCGATGCCGCGCGCCGCGAGCCAGAGAATGGCAATCACGACAAGGGCGCCAAGGATGCTGATCAAGCCGATGCTCATGGGGCGATGAATCCTGAAACGGGTAGCGCACCGATTGGCTACCGTATGAACAGCTTAGTGGATACGAAGCCATGCCGCCTTTAGGGTTATCCCGCTTCTCCGGGGCGAAAACCGACACTTAAGCCCCCCTTAAGATTAGCCAACTAAATTACTCAGGTATCGCGAATCTCGCGACAGATTCCGCCTTTCACTCCCGTTCAAGGAACTCATGATGAAAACGAAACTCGCCGTCCTGCTTGCCTCTTTCCTCCTCGGCATCTCTGTTGCCGCCCAGGCCGCCGCCCCTCATGAACATCACGCCCATGGCAATCCGGAACCACAAAAGCTGCAACTAAACGCTGGCCAGAAATGGGCGACCGACGCCCCACTGCGCCAGGCGATGAGCGAGATCAATCAGGCCATGGCAACAGCCCTGCCCCGCATCCACAAGAATCAGTTTAGCGAGGCCGACTACCAGGCGCTGGCCGGGACGGTCAGCCAGAAAGTGGCCTACGCAGTGGCGAACTGCAAGCTGGAGGCCAAAGCCGACGCCATGCTGCATCTGGTGATTGCCGACCTGCTGGCCGGCGCTGAAGCCATGGAAAGCAAGCAGCCTGAAGCCCGCCACGACGGGGCCGCCGGCGTGCTGCACGGGCTGCAGGCCTATGGCAAATATTTCCAGCACCCGGGCTGGAAGACGGCCAAAGGCTAAATCGGCAATCCCCCGAGGAAAAATCAAAAGGCCGCGAAATCGCGGCCTTTTCAATGACAGGATCAGCCCGGTTTAATCAAGCGTCGCGATGTACTCGGCGACGGCGTGGGTTTCCAGTTCGGACAGTTTGGAGGCGATGGTGTGCATCACCGCGTTGTCGTTGGTCCGCTCACGCTTGTTGAACTGCTTCAACTGGTCCTCGATGTAACGCGGGTGTTGGCCGGCCAGACGCGGCAGCATCGGTGTGCCGTAGCCCTTGGCACCGTGGCAGCTGGAACAGGCCGGCAGGCCGGAGAACTGGTTGCCGCGATTGAAGACGAACTTGCCGACGGCCAGCAGTTCGGCATCCTTGGCAGCGCGCGGCTTGGCCGTCTTGTTTTCGAAGAAGGTACCGAGCGCTTTCATTTCCGGTGGCGTCAGTTCCTCGGCCTGCGGCTTCATGGTGTCGCTCTTGCGCTTGCCGGATTTGAAATCGCTCAGCTGCTTGGCGATGTATTCGGAATGCTGGCCGGCCAGGCGCGGGAAGACGGCGCTGGCCGACTCGCCTTCGAGGCCGTGACAGAGAAAGCAGCGACCGGCGACGATTTCTTCGGCCCGGGCCAGATCGGCCTTGGCGTCGGCCATCACCGGCATGCTGAAGAGCACGAACAGTGCGCTGGCGCCGAACAGAACGGTTTTCTTGTACCCCACTTGACCACCCCTTTTTATCAGAAAATATCAATATATTATTAAACAGTAATTCGCTTACACTTGGCTTTCAAATCAACCGGGCGAGCGACGAGCCGCTGCCCCGCGACCAGTGCGCGCTTGGGCGTAGAGCTTGAAGATTACCCCTAAACCGGGCAAGGAGACACCGATGAACCGCCGCCGATTCCTGCAGGCCAGCGCCGCCTTTTCCGCCCTGAGCGCCGTCGAGTTTGCGCCGTGGCAAAGCCTCAACGCCTTCGCCAAGGAAGTCGATGAATTCATCCGTGGACCGGCGGTCAAGGACCACCCGCTGCGCCAGGTCTCGAAACATGTCTGGATGATCTTCTCGCCGGATGGTTTTCCGACCCCGGAAAACCAGGGCATGATGTGCAACATCACCTTCGTCAATACCGCCAAGGGCCTCGTCGTCGTCGATTCCGGCGCCTCGGTGCAGATTGGCGAAATGGCCATCCGGCAAGTCAGGAAAGCCTTCAAAAAACCCGTCATAGCGATCATCAACACGCATTACCACGGCGACCACTGGCTGGGTAACCATGCCTTCGTCGAGGCCTACGGCGACAGCCTGCCGCGCTATTCGCACCCGGGCACGATCAAGGCGGTGCAAGGCGTGCAGGGCAACATGTGGCGGACGCTGATGGAGCAATGGACCAACCAGGCGACCCTCGGCACCCGCGTCGTGCCGCCCAACCTGGCGCTGGAAAACGGCGCCGAGCTGAAATTCGGCGACGTCACGCTGCGCGTCCATCACTTCGGCACCGTGCATACGCCGTTCGACCTCTGCGTCGAGGTACTGGAAGACAAGCTGATGCTGGTCGGTGACGTCGCCATGGACCGCCGCATCGCCAACATGGACGACGGCTCCTACCTCGGCACGCTGCAGGCCTACAACCGGCTGGAAAAGACCGCCAGCACGATCTGGCTGCCCGGCCACGGCGAGCCGGGGGCCAATGTGCTGAAATGGAATCGCGAACTGTTCGAAGGTATCTACCGCCCCTGCGAGCAGGCGATCAAGGACGGCCTCGGCCTGGAGGAAGCCAAGGCCCTGGTCCTCAAGGATCCGCGTGTCGCCAGCCGGGCGAAAGAGACCAAGGGTTTCGAGAGCAATATTGGCAAGTATGTCAGCCTGGCCTATCTTGAGGCCGAAGCCGCCGGTTTCTGAACGCCATACCACGCACTCACCAAGGAGCCGCCATGCGCCTGCCCATCATCGCCAGCCTCGCCCTGCTCAGCGGCGCCGCCTGGGCCGACGCCCCCTGGGGCAAGGTCGACCTTCCAGCCGGCCAGGCCCTGCACGAAAAACACTGCACCAGCTGCCATGTCCGGATGTACGGCGGCGACGGCAGCAAGATGTACACCCGCGACGGGCGCATGCTCTCCAACCAGCTGGAACTGCTGCAACGGGTCGCCGCCTGCAACTCGTCGGTCAATGCCAACCTGTTTCCGGACGAGGAAGCGAATATCGCGGCCTGGCTGAACCAGCGTTATTACCACTTCGACAATTGAGATGCGCCCTTTGAAGGAAAGCCTGGCCGGCCTGGCACTCGCCGCCCTGTTGATGCTCGGCGCCGCCCCGGCCCGGAGCACCGATCTGCCACCGGCCGCCGACCTGCGCGCCGAGGCCGACCTGCGCGCCGAGGCCGAACAGGCTCGCCGCCAGGGCGGCCCGCTGATCGTCATCTACAGCCGGCGGGACTGCAAATACTGCGAAACGGTCAAGCGCGACTATCTGCAACCGCTGACCGCCAACCCGCGTTATCGCCAACAGGTGCTGGTCCGCCAGATCAACCAGGACAGCGCGGCGCCGCTCACCGATTTCCGCGGCCAGCCGAGCAGCCACGCCCGCTTTGCGGCGGACGAAAAGATCAAGCTGGTGCCGGTCGTCGCCTTTTACGGCCCGAACGGCCGGCGCCTGGCCGAGCCGATTGTCGGGGCACGACTGCCCGATTTCTATCAGGGCTATCTCGAAGAGGCCATCGAGCAATCGATCGGCGCCCTGCAGGCGCGCTAGGGAGACGCAGAAATATTCGTCATCCCCGCGCAGGCGGGGATCCAGTTGATTGATTATTCTGGATTCCCGCCTGAGCGGGAATGACTGGCTTGTTTTTTCTAACCAGACACCCGGTTTACGCCAATTGCTGCGGTCGACCGGGTAAAAAAAGGCATTTTCCGGCGCCCGCTCAGGGACAACTCGCCGGGTCGCTGGCGTAGGCCTCCAGCCCGAGATCACGCAGGCGGTCGAGGTAGCAGCCGTAGTGGCCGGCCCAGTCGAACAAGCGGTCGTCAGCGAGCAGGCCGGGCAGATTGGTCAGATCGAGTTCGGCGACCTGCAATTCGTCGCCGCCGGTCGCCTGCAACAGACCTTCAACGAGCAGCATGTCGGACAGCAGATAGGCGACATAAGCGGCCGGGCTGCCTACCGCGGCTGCGGTTTCTGCCTGCGTCAGGTTGGCGATCCGCTCGATCGCCCGGCTCAGCGCTGCCCGCCGGAAACCGGTTGTCTCGGCCCCCTCCCCGGCCAAACGGGCAACGGCCGGCGCCACACCGCGACTGACCGGGCGGCTGATCGCTGTCATCGTCACCGTTTCCGGCAGGGCCGGGGCGACGCCGGCCAGTTTTTCCCGGAGCAGGCCGCGGGCGATGGCGAGTTCCTCGCCGGTCATCGGCTGCAGCGTGCACGGGGCGCTTTCCGAGTTGCGGATTTCCTGGCACAGGTAGCGCTGGACGACCTTCTGGCCGAGCGGCTCGCCGTAGGCCGTGCGCTCGCCGGCGACCTGCAGGCTACCGCCGCCGATGTCGAGGACGTGGCTGGTGCTCAGCTTGTCGCCGAGCAGTTGGCGGGCGCCGAGGTAGCCGTAGGCACCTTCACGCAATTGCGGCAGGACCAGCAGCGCGACGCCGCTCTCGTCGTGGATGCGGCGCAGCGCCGCGGCCAGTTGGCCGGCATCCTGTTGCAGGGCGAGGCGCCAGGCGGAAAAACCGCCGGCGGCGCGCCGGCAGTCGTCGCCGAAGCCGGCCTGGACCGACAGTTCGCGCAGCGCCTTGATGGTCGGCGCCAGCGTTTCTTCAAGACCGCGCCCGGCCCACAGCGGGCCGAGGTAGTCGATGTCGGCCCGGCGGGTCGCCGGGCTGCTTGAAGCACCGGCACGGATGCCGGAAGAGCCCATGTCGAAAGCGACCCGGCATTCGGCGAACGCTGCGGTCGACGCGGCAAAAAGGGCAAAAACCAGCCCGGCGGCAATGGCGTGACGACGGGCTGTCTGCATCATCAAAGGTGCAGGTAGCCCATGACGCCGACCGCCAAGCCGAGGCCGGTGGCGCCGAACACCGCGCCGAGCAGCCAGCGCTTGCGGGTGAGCAGCGTGATCGCCGACAGCGCGATGGCAATCTGCAACAGCGTCGTCGCCAGCGCCCAACGTTCATGAACGTGCATTTCGGCCTCGCTCTTCTGGTCGGCCGCTTTCGATTCGGCTTCGAGCTTGTCGGCCTCGGCCTTGATCTCTTCCTTTTCCTTCTTGTAGCGCTCGACCGACTGCTTGAACTTGTCCTGCGCCTCGCCGCTGGTCAGCGTCACCGACAGCTCGGCCAGATTCTGCTTGTTGCTCTTGGCCTGGTAGTAGTTCCACTGGTTCGAGGCCGAGGTCTTCTGGATGGCCGCTTCGTTCTTGTAGAGCAGCGCCGCGTTCTGCGAATGACCGCCCATGTAGCCGAAGATGGCGCCGACCGTGGACAGCACCGCCGTCAGTACCGCCAGGCGGGAGGTGAATTGGTCGCCGCCGTGCTGGGCGACGTGCTCGACTTCATGATCGTGCGGACCGTGTACGTGAAAGCCATGACCGGACATTGTTTTAATTCCTTTATTTCTCTGGGGTTGAAACGAACAGGGCGCATTCTAGCGCTGTCGGCCGGATTTTTCAGGAAGCCCACAAATGCTATTGACAGTCATTCTCATTTCTATACAATGAGATTCATTCGCATTGAACACCCAAATCCAGGGAGATCATTCATGTATGTCTGTGTTTGCCAGGCCGTAACCGACCGCCAGATTCGCGAAGCCGCGCAAGGCGGGGCGCGTACCCTGAAAGACCTGCGCCGCGACCTCGGCGTCACCCGCGACTGCGGACGCTGCGCCTCCTGCGCCCACGAATGCCTGCAGGAAGCCAACGCCGGCCTGGGCAAACCGGGCAAGGTTCTGCGCAAGGCGGCCTGATCCCCGCCGCTTTCCTCCTTTCACCGATTACCAACCAGCCTTAGCCAGCCACCCACGGAATTCCCAGGCAGCCAGCCGACAGCACCACCGGGAGTTCCTGATCTTGTTCCAGCCAGCCCTGCCGACGGCTTTCCGTCGCCGCCCCCTCGTTCTCGTCATCGCCGCGCTCTGCGCCGCCCCCTGCCTGGCCGCCGAAACGCCCGCCACCGAAGAACAGAGTCTCGCCGCCGTCACCGTCACCGGCAACGCCGAGTACGCACCGAGTACCGAAAAAACCGGCCTCTACACCACCCGCAAGAGCGCCTCGGCCACCGGCCTCAGCCTGTCGCTGCGCGAAACGCCGCAAACCGTCTCGGTCGTCACCCGGACGCAAATGGACGATTTCCGGCTGACCAGCGTCAACGACGTGCTCGCCGCCACCTCCGGCGTCACCGTCGAAAAGGTCGAAACCGACCGCACCTACTACACGGCGCGCGGCTTCGACATCACCAATTTCCAGACCGACGGGATCGGCCAGCCTTTCGCCCACGGCAACGTCAATGGCGACATCGACACCGCCATCTACGACCGGGTCGATGCGGTGTACGGCGCCAACGGCCTGATTTCGGCGACCGGCTTTCCGTCGGCGACGATCAATTTCATCCGCAAGCGGCCGACCGCCGATTTTGCCGCCAGCGCCGGGTTGACCGCCGGGTCGTGGGACAAGTACCGGCTCGACGGCGACGTTTCCGGCAAGCTGATCGACTCCGGCCATGTTCGTGGCCGCCTCGTCGTCGCCCGCCAGGAGGCCGACTCCTATCTCGACCGCTACGGCCACGACAAGTCGGTGTTCTACGGCGTCGTCGAGGCCGACCTCGGCGAATCCACGCTGCTCACCGTCGGCCACAACCAGCAGCGCAACAAGGCGCAGAGTCCGCTGTGGGGCGCCCTGCCGATGCTCTATTCGAACGGCCAGCCGACCAATTACGACCGCTCGACCAGCACTTCGACCGACTGGGCCTACTGGAACACGACGACGAAGAGCAGCTTCGCCGAACTGAGCCACCAGTTCAACGAAGACTGGAGCGCCAAGGCCGTGCTGACGCGTACCGACTACACGCACGAGAGCACGCTGATGTACGTCTACGGCACGCCCAGCCAGAGCACCGGCCTCGGCCTCTACAGCTACCCGTCGCAGTACGCGATGGACAACCGGCAGACCCAGGCCGACCTCGCCGCCACCGGCAAGTTCGCGCTGTTCGGCCGTAAACATGAGCTGACCTTCGGTGCCAACTGGTCGAAATCGGTGCTCGACGACGTTTCGTACTACGGCCGGGGCATCGGCACCGCCCTGCCGGCGCTGGAAAACTGGACCGGCAACTACGCCATGCCGGCCTTCGACGCCTCGACCGACGGCAGCCACTTCACCTACCGGCAACAAAGCGCCTACGCCGCTGCCCGCATCAACCTGAGCGACGAGCTCAAGCTGATCACCGGCGCCCGCGCCACCAAGGCCGAGAGCGAAGGCACCGCCTACGGCGTCAACCGGCAGAGCGAGGCCAGCGACCTGACGCCCTACGCCGGGCTGATCTACGACCTGACGCGCCACCTGTCGCTGTACGGCAGCACCACCGAGATCTTCACGCCGCAATACCAGACCGACGCCACCGGCAATGCGCTGCAGCCGGTCGAAGGGCGCAGCCACGAGGTCGGCCTGAAAGGCGAGTTCTTCGACAAGAAGCTGAACGCCTCGCTCGCCCTGTTCAAGAGCGAGCAGCGCAATCTCGCCGAATCGGCCGGCTATATCGGCGCCAAGGCTTATTACAAGGGCCTCGACGCCAAGTCCAAGGGCTTCCAGATCGACCTTTCCGGCCAGCTGACGCCGCGCCTGCAGGCCAGCCTCGGCTACACGCAAATATCGATTCACGACGACGCCGGCCAGGATGTCCGCAGCTACGCGCCACGCCGCCTGCTGCGCGCCTCGACCACCTACCGCGTGCCGGGCGTCGAGCAACTGAAGGTCGGCGCCAACCTGAGCTGGCAGAGCGATACCTACCGCGACACCAGCTACGGCGAGATCCGCCAGTCGGCCTACACCCTGGTCAACCTGATGGCGCGCTACGACATCGACCAGCAGTGGAGCGTCAGCGCCAACCTGAACAACGTCAGCGACGAGAAGTACATCGCCAGCCTGTACTGGGACCAGGCCTATTACGCCGCGCCGCGCAACGCCAGTGTCGCGCTGAACTGGAAGTACTGAGGCCGCCATGCGTCGCCTGCTCGTCACGCTGCACCGCTGGTTCGGCCTCTTCGCCGCGCTCTTCCTGTTCGTCGCCGGGCTGACCGGCGCCGTGATTTCGTGGGATCACGAGCTCGACGAATGGCTGAACCCGCATCTGTTCCATGCCGTCGCGGCCGGCCCGGCGCTGACGCCGCTCGAACTGGCGGCCCGCCTGGAAGCGGCCGAACCGCGCCTGCAGGTCAGGTTCATGCCGCTGGAGATCGAGCCGGGGCACAGCCTCGGCCTCTTCGTCGAGCCGCGCCTCGATCCGGCGACGCAACAGCCCTACGCCCTCGGCTACAACCAGGTCGCGCTCGATCCGGCGACCGGCGAAATCCTCGGCAAACGGCAGTGGGGCCAGGTCTCGCTCGACCGCGAAAACCTGCTCCCCTTCCTCTACAAGCTGCACTACAGCATGCACATCCCGGATGCCTTCAGCCTCCAGTTGGGCACGCTGTTCATGGGCATCGTCGCCATCGTCTGGGTCTTCGACACCCTGCTCGCGCTGTGGATCTCCTTCCCCAGCCTTAAAAGCTGGCGCCAGTCCTTCGCCTTCCGCTGGCAGGCCGGCGGCCATCGGCTGACCTTCGACCTGCACCGCTCGGGCGGCGTCTGGCTCTTCCTGCTGGTGCTGATGCTGGCCGTCACCTCGGTCGCCATGAACCTCAAGGAACAGGTCATGCGCCCGGTGGTCGGCCTGTTTTCCGAGCTGACGCCCTCGCCTTTCGCGGCCCGGCCGAGTCCGGCGGTGGACGGGCAAAAAACGGCAAAAATGGCGGTCGACCGCATCATTGCGCTGGCCGAAGACGAAGCCCGCCAACGCGGCATCACCGCCCCGGCCGGCGGCGTCTTCCTCGACAGCCTGAGCGGCGTCTATGGCGTCGGCTTCTTCGCGCCCGGCAACAGCCACGGCGACGGCGGCCTCGGCAACCCCTGGCTCTATTTCGATGCCCACAGCGGCCAGCCCCTCGGCGCCACCATCCCCGGCAGCGGCACGGCCGGCGACATCTTCCTGCAAGCCATGTTCCCGCTGCACTCCGGCCGCATCGCCGGTCTCCCCGGCCGCATCCTGATCTCGCTGTGCGGCCTGGCCATCGCCCTGCTCAGCGTCACCGGCGTCCTGATCTGGGCCCGCAAACACCGCGCCCGCCGCCTGCAGGCCTTGAAACAGCAGCCGCAGCCGGTTCTCAACTAAGCACACCTGGCTGTGCGGGCTGTGAAGTACGAAGCGGCATGAGGACTCAGCATGAAAAATGGCCGGTACTTGTTACAGACCGGCCACTGTTGAACTGCTAGCTTGAACCACTGGCTTTGTTACTTGGCCTGGGCTGCTTCGTGCCCTCTGCGGACGTTCGTAGCTCGGGCGATTGAGGGTCAGCTTTCAGCGGCAACCGGTCGATTGTGGTGATGAGCCGTAAGCGCAGCCTCTTTGATGGGCAAATTTACAAGTGCAGCAATGATGGCCAGCGCAATGTCGGCGTACCACATCCAGGCGAAGTCCCCGAACTGGGACATGGTGATGCCACCCAACCAAGCGCCGAGAAACCCGCCAATCTGGTGCGACAGCAAAGTGAGTCCAAACAAGGTGGCCAAGTAACGTGTCCCGAACAGTTTGCCGACAATCGCCGCGGTCGGTGGAACCGTGGCCAGCCAAGTAAAGCCCAAGCCGGAAGCAAACAGGTAGTAAGTCCATTCAGTACGAGGCATCCACAGATACCAAGCAATCAGCACAGCCCGTGAGGCGTACATCACCGCCAGGACATACTTACTTCGATAACGGGCGACGCACGAACCAGCGTACAAACTGCCGAATACATTCGCTAGGCCGATGATGGCCAGTGACCAGCTGGCCACACTGGGCGGAAGACCGCACAGATTCACTTCACCGGGTAGATGGGTCACCAGGAACGCGATGTGAAACCCACAGGTAAAGAAACCAGCATGCAGCAACCAGTAGCTTGAGTTCCTGAGCGCTTCCAGAACTGCCGGGCCCAAGCGTGAATCATCAGTATGTTGTGGCGCGGTAGCCGTCGGTCCGGTCAGTTTTCCGACCAGTGGAATTGCAGCCAGGGTTGCCAAGGCCATCGCCCACATCGCGCCCATCCATCCCAGGCTCTGAATCAGTTTTTGCAGGAGTGGCGCAAAGATGAATTGGCCGAAGGAGCCTCCCGCATTGATTACGCCAGAAGCCGTACCACGGGCATCAAACGGCAATCGTTGGGCCGCGGCACCAATCAGCACGGAGAAACTGCCGGCCCCAGACCCCATGGAAGCGAGGATGCCCAAGGCAATAGCCAGGCCGAAACCGTTTTCGATGAAGGGGGTAATGGCGCAACCGATGGCGAGCGTAATCAGGCCGGCCATCAACACCAACCGGGGACCGTAGCGGTCAGCCACTGCCCCAGCAATCGGCTGGATGGCACCCCAGGTGAACTGCCCGATAGCCAACGCCAGGCTAATGGTGGCGATGCCCATGCCGGTCGAACTATTGATGGGGCTAATGAACAGCCCAAAGGATTGGCGGGTTCCCATGGTCACCATGAGAATGCCGGCCGCAGCCAAGGTTACGGACAGGACATCGGGACGTCGAATCGAGTGAAACATAATGGCTCAGAGAGTCAGAAGCAATGCTCAGTTGCAGGAAACGAGCCGTCTTTAACAGCTTCGACGTAAGAACGAATTGCTGATGCAATGTCTGTTTGTCCAGCCATGAAGTTGCGGACGAAACGCGCCTTCTTGCCAGGAAAGACGCCCAGCATGTCGTGCATGACCAGAACCTGACCGGAACAATCAAGGCCTGCACCAATGCCAATCGTGGGAATACGCAGTGCGTCCGATACGGACTTGCCAAGCGAAGCGGGAATGGCTTCGAGCAGCAGCATCGACGCTCCAGCCTCCTGAAGTGCTCGTGCATCAGACAGCAACCGCTCTGCCCCTTCCGTTGTTTTGCATTGAACTTTGAATCCGCCGAGCTGATGGACAGATTGCGGCGTTAGCCCCAGGTGGGCAAAAACCGGAATGGAGCGTTCGGTCAGAAACCGAACCGTGTCACACAACCAAGCACCGCCCTCCAGTTTCACAAGCTGCGCGCCAGCCTGCATCAGCTTCACGGCATTCTCATAGGCAGACTCGGGTGTCCCGTAACTACCGAATGGCATGTCTGCCGCAAGTAGCGCAGACTTGTTGCCCCGCGCGACGCAGGACGTGTGATAGGCGATGTCGGCAATGCTCACCGGCAAAGTCGTCGCGTGGCCCTGCAACACGTTGCCCATCGAATCACCGACCAGCAGCATGTCGACCGCGCAAGCGTCCATGAGAGCGGCAAAACTGGCGTCGTAGCAAGTCAGCATGGCGATTTTCTTGCCGGCATCCTTCATATTCTGAAGTGCCGGCAAGGTGACGGCTTTACGTTGCGGCTCAGCTTGGCCTTCTTGCAGGTAACCGGCCATCCGTTACTTCTCCGTTTTACCGTGCATCACCATGATGGTCTGTTGCATCAGCGCACAAAGAGTCTCCTTCCCATCCTTGATGGCAAAGACCTCGGCCTTGGTCACAATCAGGGTGCGTCCCGGCCGCACGACCTGGCCACGGGCAATCAGCTTTTCACCGTCTGCCGGTGCAACCAGATTCATCTTGTACTCGACAGTCAGGACAGAGGCGTTGGCAGGCAACACCGTCATCGCAGCATAGCCGGCGGATGAGTCGGCAATCATGCCGACGACACCGCCATGGACAAAGCCATGTTGCTGCTCGATGCCGTCCCAGTGCGGGACATGAATCTCCGTCATCCCGCTTTCAACCACGGGCATGGTGGCCTTCACCAAATGCATGGCGTTCTGTTTGTCGAAACTGGCCAAGACGCGTTCGGCAATGTGTGGGTCTGATACATGGGGCATGGTTCGGTCTCCTTAGGTGGTTCTCAGATGATGAGCAGGCCCTCAAGTCTCACATTCAAAAGGCTCATGCATCTAGTTGTGGCGACACTTGCAATCAGGCTATTAGAATGGATGAAGCGTCTCGCCTCAAATGAGTTATTTGTGACCACACATGAGGATTTGTAATGTCAATTAGCCTCTCCAAAATTCCATCAGTAGATTTGCTGCGAGGCTTCGTCGCGGTTGGTCGTCGCATGAGTATCACCTTGGCGGCCGGCGACTTGTTTTTGACCCAGTCTGCGGTCAGTCGTCAGATTCACGGCCTGGAGACGGCACTGGGTGTGAAATTGTTCGAGCGAACACATCGCGCCATTCGATTTACGCCGGAAGGCGAGCAACTTTTTGTTGCCGCCGATAATGCGATGCAGCAACTACAAGATGCGCTGGGGGCACTGGAAGACAACATACGCCGGCGACCGGTGACGATTACGGCCAGCATTGGCTTTGTCGGCCTTTGGTTGCTGCCGCGCCTTGGCTTATTTCAGGCAGAACACCCGGAAATCGAGGTGCACATCTCGGCAAACAATCAGATTGTGGACTTGCGCAAAGAGGGCTTGGACATTGCCATTCGCTATGGTGAGGAGCGCATGATGCCACCCGGCTCAAGCCGTCTGTTTGGCGAGACCGTCTTCCCGGTTGCCCATCCCAGTCTTGGCATGAAGCGTTTGGATAACCCTTCATTGATTGAGCAGTCCACCTTGCTTGAGTTCGAGGGAGATTCGTCATTTGCATGGCAATGGACTAACTGGCTGGAGTCACAAGGATGGGCGGGCGTGAAACCCAAAAGCATTCTTCGCTTCAACCTGTATGACCAGTTGATTCATGCTGCTGTCGCTGGCCAAGGCATTGCACTGGGCAAGGGACAAATCATCGGCCCCATGCTGGCTGATGGTCGCCTGGTTGCGCTGCCAACGTCACTTCCCGGCCCCAGCTCCAACAAGGTCTACTACCTGATTCAACGAGACACCCCGGCAAGCAGTCAGGCACAAACCCTGATTGACTGGATACGTACCGAGGCCCGCGTTACGGATTCTGCTCCAGCGTAACAAGCTGAGCCGTAATCTCCTGCGTGACTTCGCCATCGCGTAGCCAAGCCAGTGGGATTTTCCACAAGGAATCCGCGTAGCGGGCATTGAAAAATGCGAAGTGCCCGATGGAAGGCTCACCGACCGCATCGGGCTCGATACGAATATGCGTGCTGGGACTGTTCTTGAAGTAGCTGAGCAGGCGATGGATAGCCGGAATGGTGCCGAACTCGTCATCGCTCATCGACACTGCCAGCGTGGGTGCCGTGACCTGAGCAAATGATTCAACCAGCTTGGCTCGCTCTTCATCCGACAGTGCCTGCGGGCCGGATTTGTAGATGTCTTCGAAGCGTGCCTCCGGGGAAATCCAGTCACGAACCACCCCGCTCGGCGTGTCTTCCAGCCACCCCAGGCGCTTGCCCGGGAAGTAGCCAAAGATTGCTGTCAGGGTCGGCATGACGATGTGCCAGCGCAAGTACATGGCCAGGCGCTTGTGCTTGGCGTAATCCCGCCAGTAGGCAAACTGCGAGCCCATCGTGAAGACCCGTTTAATGAGTTGGTTGGACGGTGCCATCCCCACCAGAAAACCACCCACGCTATGGGCGGCCACCAGAATGTCGTGCTCTTTGTAGCAGGTGCCAGCAAATCTCAGCACCCCTTCGAAGTCTTTGCCTCCCCAATCCAGCCAATTGGCCTGAAAACCCCGCATGTTCTCGGGCCGGGAGCCACCAATTCCCCGATAGTCATAGGTGATGACATTAAAGCCGTGGGCGTAGAGAAAATCGGCGAATCGACTGTAATACCGGCTTTGCACTGAAGTGGCCGGATTGATGATGACGACCGGCGGCAGCTTGTCGCTATCAACCACCTCATGAACCCAGGCATGGGCATGCAATGGAAATCCATCGACAGCGGGAATGTCTATTTTTAGCGGCTTTGTCAGTTTCGATGTCATGGCTACTTGGCGTGCTCCAACGATTGGCTTTAAGCCTACGGTGGATGCGCCAAGTGCTCAATTGAGATTATTTCGGCCTGACATTCCTGTTGTGCATGTAGCACGGCAAGACCATTGATTGCCTGATGCCTTACTCGTCCTACGAGCCGTTGATGGTTACATTCGCAATCCAGTTCCGACGGCGGCGCTCTGTTCTCTCTTCAACACTTTCACCGTCGAAATCAGACTGGAAATGCTTGAGAAGGGCGGGAGAAATGCCTTGTAGGGCATGGATATTGACCACCGCATAGAGGCGCCCATCTATCTCACTGGTCACCAGTGGAATGTCTTCGCATTGCTTGCAAATGAGGAATTCGGCAGTTCTCGTACCGAAGGTGTGCCGGGTCAGTAGCGCAAGGTTGATGATTTGAACTTTCAGGTCGGCCGATGGCGACGATGTCCAAACGCCTTTATGGGCCTGGCAGAACGAACAAGCACACGCCCACGCAGGAATTCTTGTTGGGGCAGGTAGCCACTCGAGATTAAAAGATATGTTGCCACATTGGCATTGGCCGGTAATCAGCATGAAGCCTCCTCTGGGCATCAGTGTAACCAATTGCCGCAGTTGCGATTACGACCTTCTCCGCACAAGGTTTAAATACTGATATGGGTGGCGGCTTAATGCGCAGAGCAGTCCCTTGGATGTCAGCTTGTTGTGATTTTCAACCAGCGGCTTGTGGCCTGAACCTGCCGGAAGGTCAATTCACGCAATTAGCCTATAACGATCACTCGCTTCTGGCCGCCTTGATGTCTGCACCGGGATGCTCACCTGCCCTACCCATAAAAACGGCAGTAACCCCCCGGATCGCTCTCAAAACCCAGCCCGTCCCTAAACCTCAAAACGCTCCATCGACTCGGCCAGATCCGAGGCCAAGGTCTCCAAGGCCTTGACCGTGCCGTTGGCCGCGGTGACTGAGCTGGACACCTCTTCGACCATGCGGGCAATTTTCTCGACGTTGGCAGCGACACTTTCACTCGCCTGGCTCTGTTCCGATGTCGCATGCGCCACGTCACGGACATTCATCAACGTGGCACTGGCACTGCTGTTGATTTCGTGAAGCGTTTCCGCCGCCTGATTGGCAATCCGGACGCTTTTCGCCACCTGCGGCGTCACCGCCTGCATGCTGGCAACCACGGCCGAGGTATCGCCTTGAATACCTTTGATCATTTCGGTGATCTGCCCGGTCGCCTGGCCGGTGCGCTCGGCCAATTTGCGCACTTCGTCAGCCACCACGGCAAACCCGCGTCCCTGTTCGCCCGCCCGAGCCGCTTCAATCGCCGCATTCAGGGCCAGCAGATTGGTCTGATCGGCAATCTCCTTGATCACCCGGGCAATGCCATCGACTTCACGCGAGCGCTCTTCCAGCCCCTCGATGCGTGACGAAGCTTCGGCCACCTGAGCCACGACATGATCGAGTTCCTCTGCCGCCTGGTGCACCAACCCGGCGCCGGTGCTTGCCAGTTCCGCAGATTTCTTCGAGCGGATTTCGCTATCGCTGGCATGCGCCGAGATCTCATTGACGCTCACCGCCATTTCCTGCATCGACGCGGCCGTCGCCGCCGTCGCCTCGGAAGAGGTTTGCGCGAACTCGGTAATCTGCTGCATCTGCATCGTCAGCTCACCCGTCGCCAGGTTCAGCGTGGCAGCACCACTCTTGATCTCGCCAATCATGCGCTTCAAGCTGCCTTGCATGGCGGAAAGCTGGGCGAGCAGGCTGCCTTTATGGGCGCTGTCGATTTTCTCGACCAGACTTCCCGACGCGATGGCCCGCGTCATCTCTGCGGCATAGCCGGCCTCGCCGCCCAATTGCCGGTAGATGCCCCGGGCAAGAAAGGCGGCCAGAGATGCCGTCAGCACGATGGTGAACAGGCCAATGGCAAGGATGGAAAGCGTGTAGGACCAGAACTTCTCTTCAATATCATCGACGAAGAATCCGGTCCCAATACTCCAGCCCCATGGCTCGAACCTGGTCACACCGTTGAGCTTTGGCGCCATCTCGTTGGCTTTCGTACCGGGCTTTGCCGCCGGAATTTGAACGTAGGCAAACTCGCCCTGCCTGGCCAATTCTGCCCGATAGATTTCGGCGGTCGTCCTGCCGTCCGGCAATTTCCCGGGATCAACCTTGCCGACACGCTCGGGCCGCGGGTGAACAACCATCACGTTTTGATCGTCGCGGACAAAAAAGTAGACGTTGCCGTTCTGAAAGCCCTTGATCGCCGCTGCAACGGCAGCCTGCGCTTGCTCCCGGGGCAACTTGCCGGCCAGTTCCTGTTCATGGACGCGGATCGTCAGCGTCTTGGCCATTTTCAGGAGATTCTCGATCCCCGCCTGGCGCTCAGCCATCAGGCTGCCGTGCAGACTGCGCAGAGCCAGGCCGCCCAACACCAGCAGACCGACAACACTAACGGTGACCACGACGCCCAATCGGACGGAAAGCTTCATATGCACTCCTGCAATTGCGGCAGTAGCCGATTGCGGATTCCGGATTCCCGCCTTCGCGGGAATGACATTTTTGAATGAATGGGCGCTTGCTTAGCGGCCATCAACCACTGTAAGGGCCGTCATATTGACGATCCGGCGCACGGTGGCGGTCGGGGTCAGGATGTTGACCGGCTTCGCCGCCCCGAGCAGGATCGGCCCGATGGTCAGGTTGTCGCC
>NZ_LODL01000020.1 GCF_001551835.1 Dechloromonas denitrificans
TGCCGCGCATCGGCCAGGAGGTACTGGTTGATTTCATCGCGGGCGATATCGATCGCCCCATCCTGCTCGGCGCCTTGTTCAACGGCCAGGGCGAAGGCGGTGTCGCCAGCACGCCGGGCGGTGCCCCCGGGCAAAGCGACGCGACGGTCTTCGACCCGGCGACCGATCTTCGGCCGAGCGGCCAGGGCAATCTGGCCAGCGGCCAGAGCCCGGCCTGGCATGGCGGCGCCGCAGACAGTCATGCCCATCCGGCAGCCCTCAGCGGTTTCAAGAGCAAGGAATTCGGCCAAAACGGTTACAACCAACTGGTTCTCGACGACACCAATCAGCAGCAACGAATCCAGTTGAAGAGCACCCAGCACAGCAGCGAACTGAATCTCGGCCACCTGATTCACCAGGCGGACAATTACCGGGGCAGTTTCCGCGGCACCGGCACCGAACTGCGGACCGATGCCTGGGGTGCGCTGCGCGGCGGGCG
>NZ_LODL01000021.1:0-30475 GCF_001551835.1 Dechloromonas denitrificans
CCCGCCATTCCCAGACCTCTTCGCCGAGATTGTCGAAGACCACTTTGCTGGCCGGCGCGCCGAGCAGGCGGCGGATTTGATCGCGGCTCATGCCGTCGCGGATGCGGCCGAAATTGGCCTCGGTCAGCACCTGTTCCAGCTTCTGGACGATCTGGTCGCCGCCGATGGTGATCATGTAGCAGGTCGTGCCGCTGGGCTGGCGGGTGTACTCCCAGGTCACGCTGCCGTCCGGATTGCTGAACTCGAAGCCGGGGTTGCCCATCCGGGAACGGACTTCGGCGGCCGTGGTGATGCCCGGCTTGATTTCCGGCAGATTGACGACATCGCAGGCCGGCAGCAGGGCGGCGGCGAGGGCGGTGGCGGCGGTGGTGATCCAGGTCGGTAGTTTCATGGGGCGAGTTTACGCGTTTGCTGATCAGCTTCCATAATATCGGCACCGCCTAATTTACGGATATGCCGATGCAGCATCTTGATCCTCGCGCCGCCCACGAATTTCTGCAGCAAACGCCGGGGGCCGTGCTGGTCGATTGCCGGACGGAAATCGAGCACATGTATGTCGGGCACCCGGTCGGCGCCGAGCACGTTGCCTGGCAGGAGGCGCCGGACTGGGAGATCGACCCGGAATTCGCCGACCAGGTGAAGCGCCTGGTGCGCGGCGATCTGACGCGGCCGGTGTTGCTCATCTGCCGCAGCGGGCATCGTTCGCTGTTGGCCGGCGAGGCGCTGGAGGCCGCCGGCTTCAGCACCGTGATCAATGTCTTGGAAGGCTTTGAAGGGCCGCTCGATGGCGCCTATCAGCGCGGTACCCGCGGCGGCTGGCGCTACCACGGCTTACCGTGGCAGCAATCCTGAGCGGCGGTGGGCCAGCGCGGCGAGGCCGCCCAGCACCAGCAGGCCGGCCATGCCGAGGGCCAGGGTCAGCGTTGAACCCCACAGCGCGGGGGCGATGAGCGCGGCGCCCAGGCTGTTGCTGCTCGACTGGAAGAAGGTCTGGCAGGAAGCGGCGAGGCCGCGCTGCTCGGGGAAGGGATCGAGGGCGAGGATGGTCAGGCAGGGCATGGTCAGCGACATGCCGGTGGTGTAGAGCAAGAGCGGCATGACGCTCCACGGCAGGCCGGGCGGCAGCGCCAGGTTGAGGCCGACGTTGATCGTCGCGGCGCCGAGCATCAGGCCATAGCCTAGCGTGATGGTCCATTCCAGCGAACGTTTGCCGGCCAGTCGACTGGACAGCCAGGAACCGGCGACCATGCCGCACATGGCCGGACCAAACAGCCAGAGAAAACCGGTTTCGGGAACGCCGAGATGGGTCATCAGGAAAACCGGCGCCGACAACACGTAGATGAAGAAGCCGAGGAAGTTGGCGGAGACGGCGACGCAGGCGAGCAGGAAGCGGCCCGAACTGAGTACTTTCCAGTAGGTACGACCGAGATAGCTCGGCTTCAGCGACTGGCGTTTTTCCGGCGGCAGCGTTTCCGGCAGCAGTTTCCAGCAGGCGAGGCCGAGTCCGGCGGTCAACAGCACCAGAAAGGCAAAAACCGAGCGCCAGCCGAAGAATGTCTGCAGCCAGCCGCCGATCAGCGGGGCGACGGCCGGGGCCAGCGCGAACATCATGGTGATTTGCGCCATCAGACGCTGGGCTTCGGCGCCGTCGAACAGGTCGCGGACGATGGCCCGACTGATGACGATGCCGGCGCCGGCGGTGACACCCTGCATCGCTCGCCAGAACCACAACTGTTCGATGCTGGTGGCGACGGTGCAACCGGCCGAGGCGATGCCGAACAGGGCGAGCGCAGCGAGAATCACCCGGCGTCGGCCAAAACGGTCGGAAATGGCACCGTGCCACAAGGTCATCACCGCAAAGGCGAGCAGATAGGCGGACAGCGTTTGCTGCACTTCGAGCTGGCTGGCGCCGAGCTTCTCGGCAATTTCGTGGAAGGAGGGCAGGTAGGTGTCGATCGAGAACGGCCCGAGTGCCGACAACGAAGCCAGCAACAGCGCAATGCCGCGCGGCGCGCCCTTCTTTTCAGTCATGGGCGAGGCGGCGGTACTGGATGGCTTCAGCAATATGGGGGGCACGGATGCAGTCGCTGGCGGCGAGGTCGGCAATGGTCCGGGCGACTTTCAGGATGCGGTGCCAGGCCCGGGCCGACAGGTCGAGCCGGGCGATCGCCTGCTTGAGCAGCGCGGCGCCGGCTTCGTCCGGCGTGCAGTGGTTTTCGATCTCTCCGGCGCTGAGCCGGGCATTGCTCTTGGCTTGCCGTTGGTGCTGGCGGGCCAGGGCCGGCTCGACGCGGGCCCGCACGGTGGCCGAGCTTTCAGCGTCGGCCTTGCCACTTAGGGCTTCGGCCGGCAGGGCCGGGACTTCGATCAGCAGGTCGATGCGGTCGAGGAAAGGGCCGGACAGCTTGCCGCGATAGCGCGCGATCTGGTCCGGCGTGCACCGGCACTTGCCGTTGCCGTGGCCGTGAAAGCCGCAGGGGCAGGGATTCATTGCCGCAATCAGCTGGAATTCGGCGGGAAACTCGGCCTGGCGAGCGGCGCGGGCGATGTGGATGCGGCCGGATTCGAGCGGTTCGCGCAAGGTTTCGAGTACCTTGCGGTCGAACTCGGGCAACTCGTCGAGAAACAGCACGCCCTGATGGGCCAGGCTGATTTCGCCGGGGCGCGGCGGATTGCCGCCACCGACCAGGGCGACCGCCGAAGCGGTGTGGTGCGGCTGGCGGTAGGGCCGCTGGCCGAAGGTTTCCGGCCGGAACTGGCCGACCAGGGAGAGGACGGCGGCCGAAGCCTTGGCCGCCTCGCTATCCAGCGTCGGCATCAGGCCGGGCAGGCGGGCGGCCAGCATCGACTTGCCGGCACCGGGCGGGCCGACCATCAACAGCGAATGGCCGCCGGCGGCGGCAATTTCCAGCGCCCGCTTGGCCTGGTTCTGGCCGCGCACTTCGCCGAGGTCGGCGAAAATGGTTTGTTTTTCGCGGTCGACCGCAGGGGCCGCCGGCAGGCTGCCCTGTTCGGCCAGGTGGGCGCAGACTTCAAGCAGCGAACTGGCGGCGAGGATGTTGCCCGCACCGGTCAGCGCCGCTTCGCTGGCACTCGCCGTCGGCAGGATGAAAGCCTTGCCGTTGCCGGCCGTCTGCAGGGCCATGGCCAGCGCGCCACGAATCGGCCGCAACTCGCCGGAGAGCGACAGTTCGCCGGCAAATTCGTAATCGGCAAGCGCCTTGGCCGGCGTCTGGCCGCTGGCGGCGAGGATGCCGAGCGCAATCGGCAGGTCGAAGCGGCCGGATTCCTTGGGCAGGTCGGCCGGTGCGAGATTGACGGTGATTCGCTTGGCGGGGAATTCGAAACCGGAATTGACGATGGCGGCGCGCACGCGGTCACGCGCTTCCTTCACTTCGGTGTCGGGCAGGCCGACCAGCGTGAAGCTGGGCAGACCGCTGGCGATGTGTACCTCGACCAGTACCGGTGGGGCGTTGAGGCCGTCGAGGCCGCGACTGTGGGCGACGGCCAGCGCCATGGCCTTAAGCCTGACGCGCCTTTTCCAGCGCGTCGACGCGGGCTTCCAGTTCCTTCAGCTTTTGCCGGGTGCGGGCCAGGACTTCGGCTTGCACGTCGAACTCTTCACGGGTGACGAGATCAAGCTTGCCGAGCAGGCCGCTCATTACCGCCTTGGCATTTTTTTCAATGTCCTTGGCCGGTGAATTGGCCAGCAGGGCGCTCATCTTGGCGCCGAAATCTTCCAGTGTTTTTGGGTCGAGCATCAGGGTTCCTCCGAGGTCGCAAAGTTTAGCATAGCGCCTGTCATCACCATTTCGGATCACCGCCCGTGCATGGTGCGTGACAAACTGTAACCGCACGCATTTGGTGCGTAATGTTGGTGCATCACCGTCAATGCCCGTTGAAAACCTTTGATTAATATCAAGAAAACAGCCTGGCACGCCTTCTGCTATTGCTGTGCTGCACAATACTTTTTTTGTTGATTCCAACTTTCATCGCAGGAGAGACCCCATGAAAAAATCAATTCTCGCTCTGGCCCTTGCAGGTGCTTTCGCCGTTCCGGCTTTCGCCCAGACCGCCGCACCGGCGGCTGAAGCCGAAGCCAGCCCGCACACGCTGACCGCCAACGTCGGCCTGTTCAGCGAGTACCGTTTCCGTGGTATCGCCCAGACGGCTTCCCGTCCGGCCATCCAGGGCGGTTTCGATTATTCGCACGCCAGCGGTTTCTATGTCGGTAACTGGAACTCCAACGTCGACGCTTCGGCCGGTTTCCCGGACGGCAACATCGAAATGGACTTCTACGGCGGCTACAAGGCAGCCTTCGGTGATTTCGGTGTCGACGTCGGCGGTATCTATTACTACTACCCGGGCAGCAGCTATGTGCCGGGCGGCCGTTCGCAGGCCGAAGCCGTCACCAACAAGGAAATCTACCTGGGTGCCTCGTGGAAGTTCATTTCCGCCAAGTGGTACTACTCGGTCGATGACTACTTCTCGATGCGCGGCTGGGACAGCACCGGTACCGCCAACGGCAACGGCACCAAGGGCACGCAGTATTTCGACCTGTCCGGCAACTTCGATCTCGGCTCCGGTTGGGGTATCAACGGCCACGTCGGTTACCTGAACATGGCCCATGCCTCGAACGCCGACTACACCGACTGGAAGCTCGGCGTGACCAAGGACATCAACGGCTGGGTGATTGGCGCTGCCTACATCGGCACCGACGCCAAGGGCAGCAAAAATGGCTCGAACTACCAGCCCTACCTGTTCACCAAGTCGAGCGGCTACCAGTACGACTCGGGCAAGGACACTGTCGTCGTCTCCGTTTCCCGCACCTTCTAATTACCTTTGAATCTTCCCCGCCGGTGACCCGGCCGGCGCCAGCGGGGAAGCAACCAATATCAACCCTTGTGAGGAACTACTCATGAAATTCGTTACCGCCATCATCAAGCCGTTCAAGCTTGACGAAGTGCGTGAAGCGCTTTCCGCCATCGGCGTGCAAGGCATCACGGTCACTGAAGTGAAGGGTTTCGGCCGGCAAAAAGGGCACACCGAGCTGTATCGGGGTGCCGAATATGTCGTCGATTTCCTGCCCAAAGTCAAAATCGAGGCTGCCGTGAAGAGCGAGCAGCTCGATCAGGTCATCGAGGCCATCGAAAAGTCCGCCAGCACCGGCAAGATCGGCGACGGCAAGATTTTCGTCTTCGACGTCGAACAGGTCATCCGTATCCGGACCGGTGAAACCGGTACCGACGCCCTTTAAGGAGCAAAACATGAAACGCGTATTCGCCTTGCTAGCTCTGGTCGGTGCCGTCGCTTTCGGCGCCCCGGCCTGGGCTGAAGAAAAAGCTGCTGCGCCTGCAGCAGTGGCTACCGAGGCCGCTCCGGCTGCCCCGGCCGCCGCTGCGCCTGCCGCCGCTGCGCCTGCCGCCGCCCCCGCCGCAGCCACGGCTGAAGCTGCCGCCCCGGCCGCGCCGGCTCCGGTGGTCAACAAGGGTGACAACGCCTGGGTCATGGTCTGTGCCGCCCTCGTCATCCTGATGTCGATTCCTGGCCTGGCCCTGTTCTACGGCGGCCTGGTCCGCACCAAGAACATGCTGTCGGTGCTGATGCAGGTTTTCGTCACCTTCTCGCTGATCTCGGTACTCTGGGTTGTCTATGGCTACTCGGCCGCTTTCACCGAAGGCAACGAGTTCTTCGGCGTGCTCGACAAACTGTTCCTGAAGGGCGTCACCGTCGAATCGGTCGGGGCCACCTTCTCCAAGGGCGTCGTCATCTCCGAGCTGGCTTTCGTGATCTTCCAGGGCGCCTTCGCGGCCATTACCTGCGGCCTGATCGTCGGCGCCTTCGCCGAGCGTGCCAAGTTCGCCGCCATCCTGGTCTTCATGGTCATCTGGTTCACCCTGTCCTACATCCCGATGGCCCACATGGTCTGGTACTGGGCTGGCCCGGATGCCTACATCGATGCTGCCGCCGGTGAAGCGGCTGGCAAGACGGCCGGCTTCCTGTTCCAGAAGGGCGCTCTCGACTTCGCAGGCGGTACCGTGGTGCATATCAATGCCGCCATCGCTGGCTTGGTCGGTGCCTACATGGTTGGCAAGCGCAGCGGCCTGGGCAATGTCTCGATGGCCCCGCACTCCCTGACCTTCACGATGATCGGTGCATCCCTGCTGTGGTTCGGCTGGTTCGGCTTCAACGCCGGCTCCGCCCTCGAAGCCTCCGGTGGCGCTGCGCTGGCCATGGTCAACACCTGGGTCGCCACGGCTTGTGCCGCACTGTCCTGGATGTTCGCCGAATGGATCCTCAAGGGTAAGCCGTCCATGCTGGGTGCCGCTTCCGGCGCCGTGGCCGGTCTGGTGGCGATCACCCCGGCCGCCGGTTTCGTCGGTGTGATGGGCGGTATCATCATCGGCCTGCTGGCTGGTGTGGTCTGCCTGTGGGGCGTCAATGGCCTGAAGAAGCTGCTCGGTGCCGATGACTCCCTCGACGTCTTCGGCGTTCATGGCGTCGGCGGCATCCTCGGTGCCATCCTGACCGGTGTCTTCGCTGACCCGGCTCTGGGCGGCACGGGCGTCTATGACTATGTCGCCAACGCCGTCGGTGCCTACGACATGACGGCTCAGGTGATCAGCCAGATCTGGGGCGTCGGTACCGTGATCGTCTGGTCGGGTGTCGTCTCCATCGTCGCCTACAAACTGGTGGATATCGTCATCGGCCTGCGTGTGCCGGAAGACGAAGAGCGTGAAGGTCTCGACCTCACCTCGCACGGCGAAAGCGCCTACCACCACTAAGCGCCTGACCGCGGCGGCTGGCTAGCCAGTCTCGCGGTTGATGGCGCAGTAAAGAATCAAAGTCTCTCTCCTTCGGGCACCTACGGGTGCCCGCTTTTTTTGCTAGTCTGCAGGGATGCGAATCGTCCAGCTCTCCGACCTGCACCTGCGCGATGGCCCGCTCTACAGCGGCGTCGACCCGTGGCTGGCCTGGAACCACGCCTTGTCCCGGGTGGCCGGGCTGCTGCCGCGCCCCGAGCTGTTGCTGTTGAGCGGCGACCTGGCCGATGATGGCTTGCCGGACACTTATCGTCGACTGGCCGCTTCCCTGGGCGAGAGCGGCATCGACTTCGCCGTGTTGCCCGGCAATCACGATCAGCGTCAGGCACTGCGTGCCGCCTTTCCGGCGCAGCCCTGGGCGCATCCATTTCTCGCCTGCCAGCGCGTCGACCGCGGGGATTGCAGCTTGCTGCTGCTCGATACGCTGATTCCCGGCTGCGAGGCGGGGGAATTGAGTGTGGAGCAACTGGCTTGGCTGGATGACAACTGCCCGACCGGGCGGCGGACGATCATCGTCATGCACCATCCGCCTTTCGCGGTCGGCATTGAGGGCATGGATCGCATTGCCTGTGCCGGCGGCGAGCGCCTGGCGCAATGGTTGGCGGGACGGCCGCAGGTCGAGGCGTTGCTCTGCGGCCATGTCCATCGCCACGTGACGAGCAGCTTTGCCGGCCGTTTGGCCCTGACCGCGCCGTCCACGGTGCATCAGATTGCCTTGCAGGACGGCCCTTTGGCGTGGACCTGTGAGCCGGGGGCGATGCTGGTGCACGACTGGCTGCCCGGCCAGCCGCTGCGTACGCATTACCTGCCGCTACTGGCGGCGCCGGTGGTGGTTTACGCGGACTGAAGCCGTGCTTACTTGATCAGTGGCAGCAGGCGCCGGAATTCGTCGGTGCCGGCAGCATGCAGCCATTCGAAAAGGACCATTTCACTGGTCACGATCTGGATGCCGGCGGCGCGCATGCGCTCGATGGCGGCACTGCGGTTTTCCGGCGTCCGCGAGGAGGCGGCATCGGCGACGAGGAAGACCTCGAAGCCAGCGCCGAGCAGGCCAAAGGCCGTTTGCAGCACGCAGACATGGGTTTCGGTGCCGGTCAGAACGACTTGCGGTCGGCGCGCGGCGCGTAGCAGGTCGATGACGCCGGGCTCGGCGGCACAGGAGAAATGGGTTTTCTCGAAAAAATGGGCGTCGATGGCTGCGCTGCGGATAGCCGCGACGCTCGGCCCGAGGCCGCGCACGTATTGCTCGGAAACGAAGGCCGGTACGCCGAGCTGGCGGGCGCCTTCGAGCAGGCGGACGCTGTTGGCGATGACCCGCTCGCCTTCGAAGATGGCCGGGGCCAGCTTTTCCTGCAGGTCGACCAGCAGCAGCAACGAATCGTCGCGGCGGATCAGCATGGCTTAGCGGAAAACCACGGTCTTGTTGCCATGCACCAGCACCCGGTCTTCCAGGTGGTAGCGCAGGCCGCGGGCCAGCACCGTCTTCTCGATGTCCTTGCCGTAGCGCACCATGTCCTCCGGCGAATCGGAGTGGTCGATACGGATCACGTCCTGCTCGATGATCGGCCCGGCATCGAGCTCACTGGTGACGTAGTGGCAGGTCGCGCCGATCAGTTTGACGCCGCGCGTGTACGCCTGGTGATAGGGCTTGGCGCCGGCGAAGCTGGGCAGGAAGCTGTGGTGGATGTTGATGATCTTGCCGGCCAGCGCCTCGCACAGGTCCGGCGACAGGATCTGCATGTAGCGGGCGAGGACCATGGTGTCGCCGCGCACATCGTCGAAAATGCGCTGCATCTCGGCATAGGCCCCCTTCTTGTTGTCGGCATTGACCGGCACATGATGGAAGGGGATGCCGTGCCATTCGACGAAACCGCGGAAGGTGTCGTGGTTGGAGATGACGCAGGGAATCTCGATGTCGAGTTCCTTGGCCTGCCAGCGGGCGAGCAGGTCGTAGAGGCAGTGTTCCTGCTTGGAAACGAGGACGACGACGCGCTTCTTGACCGCGCTGTCGTTGATCTGCCAGGTCATCGACAGCGGTTCGGCGACTTCGCTGCGGAAGAGTTCGCGGAACTCGGCGAGCAGGAAGGGCAGCGAACTGGCCTTGATTTCGAGACGCATGAAATAGCGACTGGTCAGCGCGTCCGAGTGGAAACTCGATTCGAGTATCCAGCCCCCGTGGCCGGCGATGAAGCCGGAAACGCGGGCGATGATCCCGACCTGGTCGGGGCAGGAGGCGGAAAGCGTGTAGAAACGGTCGCTATGCATGCATCTGGCCTCAGGCCGCCTTGGCGAAGGCTTTGTCGATTTCGGTACGCAGGTCGTCGTAATTGAGGACGACCGGGTACTGCGGGAATTCGCGGATGACGTTGGCCGGTGGGTGGAACAGGATGCCGCCGTGGGCTTCGCCGAGCATTGCGGTGTCGTTGTACGAATCGCCGGCAGCGACGATCTTGAAATTCAGTTCCTTGAAGCGCTTGACCGCTTCGCGCTTCTGATCCGGCATGCGCAGGTGGTAATTGACCAGCATACCTTCGGCGTCGTCTTCCAGCGAGTGGCAGAACAGCGTCGGCCAGCCCAGCTGGCGCATTAGCGGGTGGGCGAATTCATAGAAGGTGTCGGACAGGATGACGACCTGGTAATCCTCGCGCAGTTTGTCGAGGAAGGCGCGGGCGCCGGGCATCGGGCCCATTTCGGCGATCACCTTCTGGATGTCCGGCAGGCCGAGCTTGTGCTGGCGCAGGATGTCCAGGCGGTAAGTCATCAGCTTGTCGTAATCCGGCTCTTCGCGCGTCGTGCGCATCAGTTCGGGAATGCCCGTGCGCTTGGAGAATTCGATCCAGATTTCGGGGACGAGGACCCCTTCGAGGTCAAGGCAGACGATTTGCACGGTTTTACTCCAGCGGGGTGTTCGGGAAAACGCCGATTTTACCTGATGAGGTTTGCTTTTCGGCCGATTTTGGGCGTCGACCGCCGGCATTGTGCCTGCCGCGGATCAGTTTTTCCGGGTGCTGCCGGGGGCCGTGAAGTCGGCGATCTTGCGGTCTTCGGTGCGCAGGTGATCCTCGAAAATCTTCACCGCCCGCCGGCGCAGCATCTCGATTTCGCCCAGTTCGCCGCTGAGCAGGGAGGCGCACATGTTGGCCGCGTTGGACAGGATCTGGTCATGCAACTCTTGGTGGTGCAGCGTGTCGGGAAAGTCGATCCGGGCCAGATAGCGTTCCTGTTCCTGAAAATGGCGGGTGGCCAGTTCAATCAGCAGGCAGAAGTTGTTGGCGATGGTGGGGATCGACATGTTGCCGTCTTCGGGATCGCGCAGCTTCAGCAACAGTTCTGCGAGTTCGTCGTGACTCTTGTCGAGCGCCTTGCGCCGCAAGGCAAGTTGGCAGGCATCGTTGGAGTTTTTCAATCGGTCACCGTCTTGTTATGGGGGGGCGGGCGCCCGATTGATTACGGGAGCCTAAATATGTTTTTGTGTAATTTGCATTTTTAACTCAAGTTAGTTGATTTTGCCATATGACATTGTTTCAATATTGAGCAATTTTTCACATTGTCGGCCAATGAGCAGCCTTGCTCCGGCCAACCCTGGTGAACGGGAGCTGCTCGCCGAGTTGGAAAAAAACGGCGTGGCGCATCCTTTGCGGCTAGCTGGCGGCCGCTCGGCGAAGCGCATCAATCAGGGGGGGCGCGGCCGCACGGGGGCAGCCGCAGCTGCGAGGGCCGGGGGCCGGGGCCTAGTCGACGGTCGGCAGGCTTTCGAGCATTTCGTGCACTTCCAGCCAGCGTAGTTCGGCGGCATCGATCTGCTCGCCGAGTTCGCCGGCCTGGCGGTGCATTTCTTCGCTTTTTACCCGGTCGACCGCAGCATAGAAGTCCGGGTCGGCGAATTGGGCGTCGAGCGCGGCCTTCGCCTCGTTCCACTTGGCCAGTTGGCGTTCCAGTTGTTCGATTTCCTTGACCAGCGGCCGGCGCTGGGCGAGCAGGGCCTGCCGGTTGGCCTTGGCATCGGCGCGCTGTTGCAGGCGTTCGCTCTTCTCGGCCGCGACTTCCGGCTCCGGCGCCTTTTCGGCAGTGCGCTGGGCGGCGAGCCAGGCGGCGTAGTCGTCGAGATCGCCGTCGAACGGCTCGGCCTTGCCGTCAGCGACGAGCAACAGTTCATCGGCGCAGGTGCGCAGCAGGTGGCGGTCGTGCGAGACGAAAACCATGCCGCCTTCGTAGTCCTGCATGGCGAAGGTCAGCGCCTCGCGCATTTCGAGGTCGAGGTGGTTGGTCGGCTCGTCGAGCAGCAGCAGGTTGGGCTTGGTGCGAATGAGCAGGGCCAGCGCCAGCCGCGATTTCTCGCCGCCGGAGAAAGGCTCGATAGCGCGCGTCGCCATGTCGCCGCGGAAATCGAAGCCGCCGATGTAATCGCGCAGTTCCTGTTCCGGCGTCGTCGGTTCGAGGCGGGCCAGGTGTTGCAGCGGCGACTCGTCCGGGCGCAGTTGCTCGAGCTGGTGCTGGGCGAAATAGCCGATGTTCAGCGCCTTGGCTTCCTTGCGCTCGCCACCTTGTTGTTCGATGGCGCCGGCCAGAAGCTTGATCAGCGTCGATTTGCCGGCGCCGTTGCGGCCGAGCAGGCCGATCCGGCAGCCGGGGCGGAGCACCATGCTGACGTTATCGAGAATCCTGCGGTCGACATAGCCGGCCGAGGCTTTTTCAATGGTCAGCAGCGGGTCGGGCAGCGCGTTCGGCTGGCGGAAGCTGAAATGGAAGGGCGAATCGACATGCGCCGCGGCGACCATTTCCATGCGCTCCAGCGTCTTGATCCGGCTTTGCGCCTGGCGGGCCTTGGTCGCCTTGGCGTGGAAGCGTTCGATGAAGCTGTTGAGGTGGGCGATTTCGCGCTGCTGCGCTTCGAAGGCCGATTGCTGGTTGGCCAGGCGGGCGGCGCGGGCCCGTTCGTAGTCGGAATAGCCGCCGCTGGTCAGCGACAGGCGCTGCAGGTCGATCGAGATGATCTGGCCGACCACGGCATCGAGGAAGTCGCGGTCGTGCGAAATCAGCAGCAGCGTCGCCGGGGTGTTCTTCAGCCAGCTCTCCAGCCAGAAGACGGCATCGAGGTCGAGGTGGTTGGTCGGCTCGTCGAGCAGCAGCAGGTCGGCGCGGCAGGACAGGGCGCGGGCCAGGTTGAGGCGAACCCGCCAGCCGCCCGAGAAATCGGCGACCGGGCGGGTGAAATCGGCATCCTTGAAGCCAAGGCCGTGCAGCACTTCGGCGGCGCGGGCCTTGGCCGAATAGCCGTCGATTTCACCGTAACGGGCATGCAGGTGGCCGATCGCCTCGCCGTCGCCACGCGCTTCGGCGGCCGCCAGTTCGCGTTCGACGCGGCGCAGTTCGAGGTCGCCATCCAGGACGAATTCAAGCGCCGCATCGGGCAGGGCCGGGGTTTCCTGGGTGACGCGGGCAATGTGCCAACTGGCCGGGATTTCGACATCGCCAGATTCGGCGTGCAGTTCGTTGGCAAGCAGCGCGAACAGGCTGGATTTGCCGCAGCCGTTGGCGCCGACGACGCCGACTTTCCAGCCGGGGTGCAACTGAACGGAGGCATCGATGACCAGCGGGCGGCCGGCGCGGGCGAAGGTGACTTGGCGGAGGGCGATCATGAGGCGGACGATTATAGCGGCGCCGTGCGCTAGAATTGCCTCAATTCGCAACGTTTTGACCTCATGATCAAGCAAATTCGCGCTGAACAGCTCAAGCCCGGGATGTATATCCACGATCTCAATTGCGGCTGGCTGGACCATCCCTTCATCTCGAACGCTTTTCACGTTCGCGATACGGCGACGGTGGACAAGATCGTCAAGCTCGGCATTCGCGAGTTGTATATCGACACGCTGAAGGGGGCGGATGTCTGGGAGGGGCGTACCCAGCAGGAGGTCAATGCCGACCTCGAACGGCGCCTGCAGGAAATCGCCCAGAAGCAGCCTGAAAAGCCGATCAGTACCGAGCTGAAGGAAGAGACGGCACGGGCCCGGCGCCTGCATGGCGAGGCCAACAAGATCATTCGCCACATGATGGATGACATCCGTCTCGGCCAGCAAATCCAGGTCGAGCGCGTCGAACCGCTGGTCGAGGGCATGGTCGATTCGATCTTTCGCAATCAGGATGCGCTGTTGCCGCTGGCCCGCCTGAAGCGCCACGACGACTACACTTTTGCCCACTCGGTCAGCGTGTGCGCTTTGCTCGTTGCTTTCGGCCGCGGCATGAAGCTGGAGCGTGCAGTGATCAAGGATCTGGCGATGGGCGGCCTGTTGCACGATGTCGGCAAGGCGCGCATTCCCGATCAGATCCTCAACAAGCCGGCCAAGCTGAGCGATGAGGAATTCACCCGGATGCAGTCGCACGTCGCGCAAGGCGTCGTCCTGCTCAAAGATTCGCCGGGCGTCAGCAAGATCGCGCTGCAGGTGGTCGGCGAGCACCACGAACGCTTCGACGGCACCGGCTACCCGCGCCATCTGGCCGACGAAAAAATATCGCTGTATGGCCAGATGGCAGCCATCGTCGATGTGTACGACGCCATCTCCTCGGAGAGGGTCTATCACAAGGGCATGCCGCCGACGCAGGCGCTGAAGAAACTGCTCGAATGGAGCAGCCATCACTTCGACCAGCAACTGGTGCAGTCCTTCATCCGCGCCATCGGCATCTACCCGACCGGTACCCTGGTCCAGCTTGAAAGCAAGCGCCTGGGCGTCGTCACCGAGCAAAATGAAGGTAACCTGCTGGAACCGGTGGTGCGCATCTTCTACCACGCCGGCCAGCAGCACTATATTCCGCCGGAGATCGTCGATCTCTCCAAGGTGCAGGACCGCATCGGCAGTTTTGAGAGTTACGAGAAATGGAAAATCGACCCCTATCAATGGTTGCCCGCCTGATCCTGTTGTTGGCCCTGAGCTTTTCGGTGCAGGCCGCCGAGGATGGGCCCAGCGCCGAGTTGCAGGCCGACTGGGCCAGCCGGCTGGAGCGGGCCGCCGAGTTGCAGGCCGAAGGCAAGGCCCGCCAGGCCGAGGCCGAGCGGCTCCAGGCCGAGAAAGAGGCGGCCTGTTTCAAGAAATTCCTGGTCAATTCTTGTCGGGTCGAGGCGCGCAGCGAATTTATCGCGGCCTCGCGGGCTGGCAAGAACATCGAAAACGAGGGCAAGGCAATCGAGCGCCTGGTCAAGAAAGAGCAGCGCGCCGATAGCGACCAGCGGCACAGCGAGGCGGCACCGCAACGGGAAGCCGAATTGCAGCAGCGCGAAGCGGAAACGACGGCCGAGCGTCAGGCAATCGCGGCGGAAGAGGCGGCAACGCGGGCCGACAAGGCGAAAAAGGCGGAGGAGGGGGCCCGTCGCAAGGCGGCCGAGGCCGAACGGCAGCGCCAGAAGCAGGAAGAACACGCGGCCAAGGTCGCCGCCCAGAAGGAAAAGGCCGCGCGTAAGGCGGCCGAGACTTCCGAACGGATGCCCTGACCGGGGGACGGGCGTGATCCGCAAGATCTCCGTCCACGATCTGCTGCCCGGCATGTATGTCGTGGATCTGCACAAGCGCTGGCTGGAGCACAACGTCTGGCGCCAGCGTTTCGCGGTCCGCGACGAAGCCCACGTCAAGACGCTGGTCGCCGAGGGCATTACCGAAGTCAGCATCGATACCGCCCGTGGCATCGATCTGCCACCGTCGCCGATTGCCCGCATCAACGAGGTCGAGCGCAAGTTCCTGTCGTTGACCGAACGGATCAAGGCTGAACCGCGCCAGGTATCGCTCGGCGAGGAACGGCGCCGGGCCGGCCGCCTGCTCAACGAGGCGAGCGGCGTCGTCAGCGACCTGATGCTGGCCGCCCAGGCCGGCCGCGAGGTCGATGCCGCCCGGCTGGAGCCGGTGGTCGGCAAGATGATCGAATCGGTGGCGCGCAATCCGGACGCACTGGTTCCACTGGCCCGTCTGAAGCGTCTCGATGCCTACGCCACCGAACATGCCGTGGCGACCGCCTCGCTGATCATCGCCCTCGGCCACCAGCAGGGTCTGGCGCAGCCGGAGCTGGAAAAGCTGGCACTCGGCACGATGGTCAAGGACATCGGCCATGCCGCGATCGATGCCCGCCTGATGACCAAGCCCGGGATGCTGTCGCAAGCGGAATATTCAGTCGTCCAGGGTCATGTCGAGGAAGGGCTGGCCGTCCTTGAAGCAACTTCACGGCTGTCCGCAACTTCGGTGATGGTGGTGCTGGAGCATCACGAACGCTACAACGGCTGCGGTTACCCCTACCGGATGGCCGGCGATGAGATTTCGCAGGCCGGGCGAATGGCGGCGATTGTCGATAGTTACGATGCGATGACCTCCGACCGCCCCTACCGGCCGGCCATTTCGCCGTCGCACGCCTTGCGCCAACTGTTCGACCAGGGCGGCACGCAGTTCGATCCGGCGCTGGTCGCCGCCTTTGTCCGGACGGTCGGCGTCTATCCGGTCGGCACGCTGGTCCTGCTCGAAAGCGGCCATCTCGCCGTGGTCGACGAAGTACATCACGACAAGCCGCTCAGCCCGGTGGTCCGCGTCATCTACCACACCGGGCGCCGGCAGTACGTGGCGCCGGTTGAGGTCGACCTGTCGCGCAAGGTCGGCAACCACTACGGCCAGATTGTCCGGGCCGAAACCTACGAACGCTGGGGCCTCAGCCCCGTGCGCTGGCAACCTGTCTGATTAGCTTGCGGATCGGCGTCGGCACGCCGGCCTCGGCTGCCTTGTCCAGTGCCAGCCATTCCAGACCCGCTTCGGCGCAGCCGGTACTGGCTGCCACCGTGCACAGCGTCGGCTGCAAGGTCAGCCGGAAATGCGTGAAGGCGTGCTTGAGCGATGCCAACGGCTGCCGTTCGGTGGCCTGCAGACCGAGGCGGGCCAGCGTCGCCTCGACCTCGCCTTCCGGCGGCACCAGCAAGCCGCCCCACAAGCCGCTCGGCGGCCGGCGTTCGAGCAGCAGGCGGGTGCCGTCGGTGATCAGCACGAAGCTGGCCGAGCGTTCCGGCACCGGAGCGCGCGGGCGGGCCGTCGGCAATTCCGCCTGGCGGCCATCGCGGCAGGCGATGCAGTCAGTGGCCATCGGGCAATAGCCGCAGCGCGGCCGGGCCCGGGTGCACAGCGTGGCGCCGAGGTCCATCAGGCCCTGCGTGTAGGCCTCGATCTCGATTTCCGGCAGCAGGCTTTCGGCCAGCGTCCACAGGCTGCGGTCGACGGCGCTGGCGCCGGGAAAACCGTCGATCCCGAATTGCCTGCACAGCACCCGCTTGACGTTGCCGTCGAGGATTGCTGCCCGCTGCCCAAAGGCAAAAGCGGCGATGGCGGCGGCGGTGGAGCGGCCGATGCCGGGCAGTTCGGCCAGTTGCTCGGCGGTTTTCGGGAATTTTCCGGCGTGTACCGCAGCAATCTGCTGGGCGCAGCGATGCAGGTTGCGCGCCCGGGCGTAATAGCCGAGGCCGGCCCAATGCTCGATGACCTGCTCGATCGGCGCCGCGGCCAGGGCCTGCACATCGGGAAAGCTGGCGAGAAAACGCTGGTAGTAAGGAATCACCGTGGCGACCTGCGTCTGCTGCAACATGATCTCGGAGAGCCAGATGCGGTAAGGGTCGCGCGTGTTCTGCCAAGGCAGTTCATGGCGGCCGGCGGCCTTCTGCCAGATGATCAGGCGTTCGGTAAAAGAGTGCTGCGTGGCCAATTCTGCCTCGACGTGTGCTGCGGGAGCACGGATAATACGGCCTTTTGACGCAGATCAAGTCCCGATGACCCAACCCCAATCCGACAGCCGCGCCCTGCGCAATGCCCTCGGGCGCTTCGCCACCGGCATCGCCATCGTCACGGCCATTGATCCGGATGGCCACCCCATCGGCCTGACCGTCAATTCGTTTTCGGCCGTTTCGCTCGACCCGGCGCTGGTCCTCTGGTGCCTCGATAACAACTCGCACAACCTGGAAGCCTTCCGCCGGGCCAGCCACCACGCCATCAATATCCTTGCCGACAACCAGCAGGACCTCTCCAACCGTTTCGCCACCTGGCCGGCCGACCGCTTCGCCGGCCTGCCCTGGCACGCCGGCATCGGCGGCGCCCCGGTCTTCCCCGGCTGCTGCGCGACCTTCGAAGTTGCCAACGAAACGCAACACGCCGGCGGCGACCACATCATCTTCGTCGGCCGCGTCGAACGTTTCGGCGAACGGGTCGATCTCGCCCCGCTGCTTTTCCACGCCGGGCAGTACCGGACTCTCGCCGACAAGGATTGAACCCGGCCGCTTCTGCGCTTAGAATGCTGCCTTCTGCCCAGAGCGGGCGTCGTATAATGGTAATACCCTAGCTTCCCAAGCTAGAGCCGTGGGTTCGATTCCCATCGCCCGCTCCACATCGAATTTAGGTAGATCATTGATCTGCAAAAGAAAAGCCAACCGAGTGCGGTTGGCTTTTTTGTTTTCTGGCCGATATATGGTCAGAACAACTCATTCTTGCCATAAGACGGCGTAAAAATTATTTTGGCCGGAGGTGCCGGAAGCCAAACGTTACCCAAAATTGGTGGACGATTATTTCCTTTGGCATAATGAATCTCGTTTTAGTGACGTGCGAACTATTCGGTGTGCTTGATGCCTGTGCTTTGCAGGCTCCTATTCCATATTACGTTAGGGGAATGCTTTGATTTACCAAACTTGGGGTTTTAAGAGTTCGCCCTTTCAAACGACTTCACTACCCCCTACTGAATTAGGGGAAACTCTACTTGTTGGGCGAAACAAAGAACTTGAATCTCTAGTTCGCAAGATTGCTTCTCCACCGAAGTTGGCAACCCTAGAAGGATTAAATGGGGTTGGCAAAACAAGTGTAGTTAATGTCGCGTGTTATCAGCTTTTTAATAGGTATATCAAGACTGGTGAAGGCCCGTTATACATACCTTGTAAAAGGGTTTTCCAACTGAATCCTAACCAAGATCTCCAAGTATTCATTGACACTGTTCTGATGGAGGTAGCGCAGACCCTTATTGATAGGGCTGGCGATGTGAAAACCCAATATCCTTCTCTCCGAACCGCAGGCATTGACCGTTGGCTTAATTCCCCTCAACTTCTTTCTTTTCAGGCCGGCGGCTGGGGATTTCAAGCGGGCTATCAAGCTGAAATGAATACATCTGCGGGGTTTGAGCGCAGTGGGTTCCGAAAAGCAGTTGCGGGTTGCCTAGAACAAATTTTCCCGACGCCGGAGTCGGGCGGCGTAATTTGCACAATCGATAATCTTGAGCTTCTTCAATCGTCGGATATTGCGCGACAGCAACTTGAGCAATTGCGTGACGAGTTGCTAACTATGACAGGACTTCGATGGGTGCTTTGTGGTGCTCTTGGCATTGTGTATGGCGTCGTTTCCTCACCACGTCTCGAAGGTTTTCTACACAAACCCATTGAAATTGGTGGAATTGGAGATCACCACGCAGGTGAAATTCTGACTACGAGGTGTAGCGCCTATGCAAAGGGACCCGGGGCTCCCTACCTGCCTCTGCGTGCAGAAGATTTTGCTCAAATTTACGACGTCTTGCGGGGAAACCTGCGGAGCGTACTCAGCTACGCCGATGATTTTTGTCAGTGGGTTGCGGACAGACAGGCTCCCGGGGGGGATGCACAACGGAAGGCATTATTTGATCAGTGGTTTAGTGAGCAAGCAGGGGCCGCGTATGAGGCGGTACGGCAAGAATTACGCCCTAAGGCACTTGAGGTCTTTCGGCGCGCGATTGATATCGGTGGAGTCTTTTCTCCGAGCGATTTTGAGGAATTCAGCTTTAACAGTATCCCAGCTTTTCGCCCACACATCAGGGATCTTGAGGCTGTTGGCTTGCTTGTAAGCACGCAAGACGACGGAGATAAAAGGCGCAAGACTATTCAAGTAACGCCTAAAGGATGGATGGTAAATCTTCACCTTTCATCTGCTAATGCATCTGGTGGCTAGAGTGCATTTTTGTTAATTGTCTGGTCAATATTTGCACGCCCGCTACTTCATCGCAGCTAAAACTCCGGTTTGTCGCTCAGCGCTTTGAGATTGGCCTTGAGCTGTTTGCTCATCGGCATGCCAAGAACCACGCCTTTCGGTGGAATCGGCGATTCGAACCACTTGTTGTAGAGCCGGGCAAATTCACCTGACTTCATCAGACGGGTGATCGTCCCATCGACCAGTTTCTTGAAAGCTGGATCATCCTTGCGCAGCATGCAGCCATAGGGCTCGACCTGTAACGTATCGCCGACCACTTCGAGC
Organism: Dechloromonas denitrificans; assembly: GCF_001551835.1. Lineage (GTDB taxonomy): Bacteria > Pseudomonadota > Gammaproteobacteria > Burkholderiales > Rhodocyclaceae > Azonexus > Azonexus denitrificans. The sequence goes on from NZ_LODL01000021.1 coordinate 19,097, forward strand.
GAAGAGGGGGCTTTCGAATTGGCGCGCAGGCCGAAAAGCAGAACATCGTCCAGCGCCAGGGCCGCGGCGCGATCTTCCTCAACCATCTGCAGCGATTCGCCGTAGTCCTTCCCGGCGACGAATTGCAGGTTGAGGTTGTTGTCGGCGCTGTATTTGCGGACGACTTTCTCATTGGTGCTGCCCGCCGGCGCGACAACCGTCTTGCCGGCAAGGTCGGCGTAGTTTTTGATCTTGCTGCTGGTCTTCACCAAGAGCCGCGTCCCGGTATAAAAGTGGCTGATCGCAAACGAGACATCTTTGCCGCGCGCCGCCGTATTGGTCGTCGATCCGCATTCCAGATCGTAGGTGCCATCGACCAGCATCGGAATGCGGTTCTGACCTGTGACCGGGATGCGAACCACTTTGAGGTTCGGTTTCTTCAGTTTGGCTCGTACGTCATCGATGATGGCATCCGTCAGGTCTACCGAGAAGCCGACGGCTCGGGTCGGGCTGAGTGCATAACTGAATGGCACGGCTGCTTCACGGTAAGAGACGGTAATCTGGTTGCTGCTGGCGATTTTTTCCAGGGTCTGAGCATTGCCGGTGCCGGGTAATGAGGCAACCGAAGCAAATATCAGGGTGGCAGTGGCCAATTTATTAGAGTTCATGTCATCCTCCGCGCTCAATGATCTGAGGCCGCGATCCAATAGATAGCGACCTCGCCACTCAATGATTGTTATCTGGCTGCTTCTCTGGCTGAAGCCTTCGGACATTAAAGCCTTAATGGCATCATGGTTTTGTTATAGGCCAACCGGGAAGATAAGGACAGAATCGCTTGTGGCGCACCTGAATGCAGATCCCTGTTTTTGCTGATTGATGAATGATGGATAACCCGTTCCTACAGCATGCCGAGTTGCAGTTGCTCCGCGGGGCGCCGGCCGAGGCGCTGGCGGCGGCGCGGATGGGGCTGACGCTATTTGCCGATGATCCGGCGCTGCTCGAAATTGCCGCGACCTGCGCTGTGCAACTGGCTGATGACGAATTGGCGGCCACCTGCTGGCAGCGGCTGATCGAACTTGATCCGCAGGCAACCGATGCCCGCAACAGTCTGGCCCTGGCCCTTGAACGCCTGCAGCGGCCGGTCGAGGCCGAAGCCCTCTACCGTGAAGCGCTCGCCTTGTTGCCGGAGGAGGCCAGCCTGCACGCCAATCTCGGCCTGCTGCTGGAAAACCTTGGGAGGTTTGCCGAGGCGGAGCGGCATCTGCGGCGGGCTGTTGAACTGGCGCCGGATTCGGCGGCCATTCAGTCCAATCTGGCCGGCTTGCTGGCCCGGCTGGGTTTGCTGGCGGAGGCTGAGGCCGCTTACCGGGCGGCGCTGCGCCTGCAGCCGGAATTTGCGACAGCGCATTCGAATCTGGGCGTGCTGATGACCGATCAGGGGCGAATGGCCGAGGCCGAGGCGTCTTTTCGCGAGGCGCTGCGCTTGCAGCCGGATTATCTGCAGGGTCGGATGAATCTCGGCCAGCTATTGCTGGCGCTTGGCCGGTTTGCCGAAGGCTGGCCGCTCTACGAGGGGCGCCAGCAGGTTTATGCCGAGGCGGGGAGCGGGCCGGCCGCCTTGCCGCCGGGCTGTCCGCAATGGCAGGGCGAGCCGCTGGCCGGCAAGACGATCGTCGTGATGCCGGAGCAGGGCCTGGGCGACGAACTGCAGTTTTGCCGCTATCTGCCCTGGTTGAAGGCGCAGGGGGCGGCGCGCGTGACGCTGGTCTGCCGGCCGAGCCAGCAGGCCTTGCTGCAGACGCTAGCCGGGCCGGATGTCGTGCTCAGCCTGAGCGAGGCCAAGCCCTGTTTGAGCGAACACGATTACTGGACTTTCCTGCTCAGCCTGCCGTTGCATGCCGGAACCCGGCTGGAAACGGTGCCGGCGGCGATTCCCTATCTCGCCGCCGAGCCGCAGCGCCAGGCCCGCTTTGCGCCCAGCCTGGCCGGAGCGGGCTTGCGGGTTGGCCTGGTCTGGCGCGGCAATCCGAAGCACAGCAACGACGCCGAACGTTCGCTGCCGGGACTGGATGTGCTGGCGCCCTTGTGGGCGGTCAGCGGCGTCCGCTTTTTCAGTTTGCAGAAATCGGACACAGCCTTGCCGCCGCTGCCGGCCGCCCAGCCCTTGGTCGATCTGGCGCCGCTGATCGGCGATTTTGCCGATACGGCAGCCTTGCTCAGCCAACTCGATCTGCTGATCAGCGTCGATAGTTCGGTGGCCCATCTGGCCGGAGCGCTCGGCGTGCCGTGCTGGATCCTGCTACCGGCCTGGAAGACCGACTGGCGCTGGTTGCTCGGGCGGAGCGACACGCCGTGGTACCCGCGCAGCCGCTTGTTCCGGCAGCCGCAGCGCGGCGATTGGGCGACCCCGGTAGCTGAAATGGCGGTAGCGCTGGCTGCCTGGCGCGACGAGCGGCGCTGAAAAACGGCGATTTTGAGCGGTCCACCGCAGGCATTGCGGCGCCAGCGTTTCAGTCGAGCAGTTTGCGCTGGTCGAGATACTTTTCGAGGATTTCCAGGCGGGCGATCGGGTCTTCCAGCTCGAGCAGCTTCTGCTTGGCGAGATTCTGGATCGGCAGCACTTCGGTGATCCGGTAGCCGACCCATTCGGCTTCATCGAAACGATGCGGCTCGGGCATACGTTCGCTGCCCAGATCATTGACTACACGGCGCAGCAGCGGCAGCAAGCGCTCACGTTCGGGGGGCAGCGGGGTGGGGCCGGTTTCGGCGATCAGTTCGACGGTGCCTTCGAGCAGGCCGCCGGGGCCGGTGTGGCTGTCGAGGATGCGAAAGCGCCGGCTGCCGACCGCCGAGATCATCAGGATGCCGAGCTGCTCCATTTCCCAGTTGCCGATGCTGGCCAGCGTGCCGACGGCGTGCGGCTCGGCGCTGCCGCCCACTTCGCTGCCGCTGGCGATCAGGCAGATGCCGAAGGGGGTGTTGTCCTTCATGCAGGCCGCCGCCATGTCGAGGTAGCGCTGCTCGAATATCTTCAGCGGCAGGACGCTGCCCGGGAAGAGCACGGTATTCAGCGGAAACAGCGGAACGTGCAGGGTTTCAACGCTGCCGCCGGACGGCGAGCGGGCGAAATCGAACCAGCCCATCAGTTTTCTCCCCAGCGTTGCATCAGCGTGTGCGGTACGCCGATCTGGTCAAGGACGCGGGCGACGACGAAATCGACGATGTCCTGGACGCTTTGCGGATGGTGGTAGAAGCCCGGGCTGGGCGGCAGGATGATGGCGCCGGCCCGCGCCAGGCGCAGCATGTTTTCGAGGTGGATGGCTGAGAACGGCGTTTCACGTGGAACCAGCACCAGCTTGCGGCCTTCCTTGAGGATGACGTCGGCGGCGCGTTCGATCAGGTTGTCGGCCAGGCCCTGGGCAATGGCGGCCAGCGTGCCCATCGAACAGGGGCAGACGACCATCGCGTCGGGCGGATTGGAGCCGGAGGCGACCGGGGCGAACCATTCCTCGCGGCCGAAAACGGCCAGCTTTTCGCTGTCGACCGCAGGATAGCGGGCGAGCAGGGCGGCCTTGGCCTCGCTCGGCCGCGACGGCAGTTCGAAATTCATTTCCTGGCGGGCGACGACCTGCGATGCCTGCGAATAGAGCAGTTGCACCTTGCAGCTGGCGGCGAGCAGGCATTCGAGCAGGCGCAGGCCGTAGGGCATGCCGGAGGCACCGGTCAGCGCAAGGCAGATGGTTTTAGACATGGGTCGTTTCCGCAGGCTCAGGTTCAGCCAGCAGTTTAGCCGCGATCAGGCCGTTGATGGTGCCGAAGACCAGGGCCGCGCCGGCGAAGACCGGGGTGAGCAGAAAGACGCCGTCGTGCGGAATCAGCCAGGCGCGGGCGAGCAGCAACTGGCCGCCAATATGGGCGAAGGCGGCGAGGATGGAGAGGCTGACCGGGCCGAACCAGCGGGCCGGCAGATGGCGGGCCAGACCGAGGGTCAGCAGGCTGAGCGTGGTCCCGGTCAGCGACAGGAAAAAGCCGGGGGCGAGGAAGAAGCCGAGTAGCAGGCTGCCGGCCAGCACGCGCAGGCCGCTGACCCAAACCGCGGTGCCCCAGCCGTAGCGGGTGAGGACGACCAGGGTGACGATATTGGCCAGGCCCGGCTTGACGCCGGGCAGCGGCGAGGGAATGGCGGCATCGACCAGCGACAGGGCGACGGCTGCCGTCGCTAGCCAGGCGACGCGGCGGTCCTGGTCGGTGACGGCGAGTTCAATAACTGATTGAGTCATAGACCTTGGTCCGCCCGGCGATCTGCAGGCTGACGCGGTTCGGGGCGCAGATGGCGATCTCGCCCGGGCGCATCAGCCAGCCCTGGCGGACGCAATACTGGCGCGGCCCGGGGTCGGAGACGACGCGGGCGCGGCCGGGTTCGACGGCGATCAGCGTCGTGCCGAGCGGGCCGCCGACCTCGAATTGCTTGCGGCTGCGCAGATCGACTTCGGCAAAGACCTTGCCTTCCTGGCGGATGATGGCGCGGTCGGCGAGGCCGCCTTGCCAGAAGAAGGGGATGCTGCCGCCGACAGTGGCCAACCCGGCCAGCATCATCAGCCAGTCGCCGGGACGGATCAGGCTCAGCCAGTGCATGGTCGGCCGGGTTTTTGCCGCTGGCGGCTGGTCGACCGCAGGGCTGGGCCAAAATGGGCAGGCATGCCGGGACTTGGGCGGCTCAACTGCCGGCCAGCGTCCGGTGGCGGACCAGCACGCGGGCGCGTTGCGAAAACTCGCGGCTCAGCCATTCGGCGATAAACACCGAACGGTGCTGGCCGCCGGTGCAGCCGATGGCGACCGTCAGGTAATTGCGGTTGTCGCGGATGTAGCAGGGCAGCCAGGTGGCGACGAAGTGGGCGATGTCGTCGCGCATCCGGCGGACTTCGGGCTCGTTTTCGAGGAAATCGATGACCGGCTGGTCCTTGCCGGTCAGCGGACGCAGTTCGGCGTCGTAGTGCGGATTGGGCAGGCAGCGGACGTCGAAGACGAGGTCGGCATCGAGCGGAAGCCCGTGCTTGAAGCCGAAGGATTCGAACATCAGCGTCAGCCCTTGGCCGGGTTCGGCCTCGATGAACTGACGCACCCACTCGCGCAGCGCATTGGCTTTCAGGCCGCTGGTGTCGATCCGATGGCCGAGGTCGGCGATCGGGTCGAGCAGGGCGCGTTCGGCGCGGATTGCCTCTTCCAGCGATTGATCCGGGGTGGCCAGCGGATGCCGGCGGCGCGACTCGGAATAGCGCTTGAGCAGCGTTTCGGTATGCGCGTAGAGGAACAGGAAGGTATGCCGTACGCCATCCTCGGACAGCGTTTTCAGCTTGGCCGGCAGCAGTTCGATGCCGTGGCCGGAACGGCCGTCGATGGCGACTGCCACCTTCTCGGTATTTTCGCCCTGCAGCATGCGGACAAGTACCGTCAACATAACGACCGGCAGGTTGTCTACGCAGTAATAGCCGGCATCTTCAAGCAGGTTGAGGGCGACCGATTTACCGGAGCCGGAGAGGCCGCTAATGAGAATGAGTTCCATGGAGTGCAGCATAATGAACGCGGCGCAGCGCCGCAACCTTCGGCATAATAGAAATAAACAAGGAGACGACCATGCCCCCGACCCTTCCCCTGCTTGACCTGCCTTTTCTCGCCGAATTGACGGCCCAGCGCCGCGATATCCACGCCCATCCGGAGCTCGCTTTCGACGAAAACCGGACGGCCGAACTGGTGGCACGCGAACTGGAGCGTTACGGCCTGGAGGTTCATCGCGGAATCGCCAAAACCGGCGTCGTCGGCGTGCTGCAGGCCGGCTCGTCGCCGCGCATGATCGGCCTGCGCGCCGACATGGACGCGCTGCCGCTGGCCGAAATGAACGAATTCCCGCATCACTCCCGGCATCAGGGCAAGATGCACGCCTGCGGCCACGACGGCCATACCGCGATGCTGCTCGGCGCGGCCCGCTATCTGGCCGAACATCCCGACTTCGACGGTACGGCTGTCTTCATCTTCCAGCCGGCCGAGGAATCGGAAGGCGGGGCGGCGGTGATGATCGAGGACGGCTTGTTCGAGCGCTTCCCGGTCGAAGCAGTCTATGGCCTGCACAACTGGCCGGGCATCCCGGTCGGCGAAATGATGGTCATGCCGGGGCCGGTGATGGCCGGTACCTGCGCCTTCGAGATCTTCGTGCGCGGTCATGGCTGCCACGCCGCGATGCCGCACCAGGGCGTCGATTCGATCGTCGCCGGGGCGCAACTGGTGCAGGCCCTGCAGACCGTGGTCAGCCGTACGCTGCATCCCTGCGAGTCGGCCGTGGTCAGCGTCACTCAGTTTCATGCCGGCGAGGCCTGGAACATCATTCCGGAAGAGGTCGTGCTGCGCGGCACCATCCGCAGCTTCAAGCCGGAGGTGCAGGACAATATCGAACGCGCCATCGAGCGCCTGTGCAGCGGTATTGCCGCCGCCAACGGGGCGCAGATCAGCGTCCACTTCGACCACCGCTACCCGCCGACGGTCAACAGCGTACCGGAGGCAAATTTCTGCCGCGAGGTTGCTGGTTCGGTGTTTGGAGGTGAGCGAGTGCTTACCGACATCCTGCCCTCGATGGGGGCGGAAGACTTCGCCTACATGCTGCGCGAAAAACCGGGCTGTTACGTCTGGCTCGGCAACGGCCCGGGCACCGGCGGCTGCACGCTGCATAACCCGCATTACGATTTCAACGACGAGTTGTTGACCCTCGGCGTCAATTACTGGGTCAGGCTGATCCAGCAGGCGCTGCCCAAGGCCTGAGCCTGGATCAGGCGCCGGCGACCAGCCAGCCGTCTTCACGGCGCAGGGCGTTGACCAGCAACAGTTCGCGTTCGAGGCGCTCGCTCAGCTTGTCGTCAGGCAGGCTCAGGTAGCGGGCATTGACGTCGACGGCGAAGGGCAGGCCGAGGACGAAAGCCGGGAAATCGGCCTGCGCCAGGCGGCGCCTTTCCAGCATCGCGAACGAAACGATGACCTTGATCGCGTGCCAGGCAAGCTGCTCGATATTGGCTTCGAAATGGCCGAGGCGGCGGAAAGCCCGCTCCAGCGCACCGTCGACCGCAGCAAACGGGCGGCCGTGGCCGGGAATGACGATGTCGATCGGCAGTTGCGCCAGCATGTCCAGCGTCGCCCGCGTGCTGGCCAGGCCATCGGCCTCGCCGAGCAGTTCCGGGAAGATGACGCCGAAGCCGTTTTCCCACAGCGCATCGCCGGAGATCAGGATGCGTTTTTCCGGGTTGTAATAGGCCAGTGCTTCCATGTCATGGCCGGGTACGGCCAGCGCCTGCCAGTTGAGGCCGCCCAGTTCCAGTTCGCTACCGGCGCCGAGCAGGCTGTCATGCTGGAAGCGGGCCGCCTGCTGGCCGAGTGGCGAGAGCAGCAGCGCATCCTCGTCCCATTCGGCAATCACCGCATGCAAGCCGGCCGGGACGATGACTTCACAGCCGAAACGGGCCTGCACGGCGCCGTTGCCGCCGATGTGGTCGGAGTGCGAGTGGGTGTTGATCAGCCGTTTCAGGCGGCGACCGTCCAGCGCATGCTCGACCAGGGCGACGGTCTGCTCGGCGTGCGAGACATAGCCGCTGTCGATCAGCGTCGCAGTGTCGCCTTCGAAAAATAGCACGTTGTTGGCCGACAGCCAGCCGCGCTCGAGGACAAGCAGCGACTCGGGCAGCTGGACGCTCATGCCGGGCTGTCCGGGTCGCTGCTGGTCTGGCTGGGGGCGACCACCGGCTGGCTGATTTCGGCGACGATGCTCGGGCTGGCCAGCGGCGGGCGGCCGCAGCCCAGGCAGTAGCCGGAGTCGGGGTCGGCCATGCAGATGCCGACGCAGGGGTAGAGGTCTTCTTCGTTATTCATGGTTCTATCGCTTGCCATCGCCGCGTACTTCGCCGGCCGTCGGGGACTGCTCCAGTCGGCGCCGGGCGACGGCGGCCAGAATGCCGGCCCGGGTCGCATCGTCGGTCCGCGACCACAGGGTGATTTCGTCGATGGTGCGGAAGCAGCCGGTGCACAGGCCGCTCGTCGCATCCATCTTGCAGATGTTGATACAGGGAGATTGGAGCATTTAGATGAGCATGAAACGGTGTTGCTGATCGCGCACCATTTCAACGGCTTCGAGTGCTTCGTCACGGCTGATTCTGGCGAGCATGGCCAGATGCAGACGCTTGTCGCGGGCAGTTAGTTCCGGAAAGTTGAGGGTTTGCAGGCCGAGATCGTTGTTCGGCTGCTCGCTGACCACGCCGAGCCGGTCCACGGTGATGCTGACCGGGCACAGGCGGAGGGCCGTTTCGGGCGCCTGCAGGAATTCGGCTAGCGCTTCGAGCAGTTGTTCCGGCATCAGCGATGCGGCGTTGTCGCGCAATTGGCTGTCGAGGTCGTCCAGATGGCGAGTCCGCACCTCGTATTCCCGGCCCGGCGTCGCGCCGCGCAGCACCGTCAGGTGCGCCCGCTCGACCGAGACATCGGCGCGCAGGCCCTCGCGTTCGTGGCGCAACGCGGCAACGTGGGCATGAAAGGTGTGGAGCAGGCTTTCCAGCGCCTTGCAGCGCAGGCCAGTTAGGGTGGTTTCAAGGTGGCAGCAAGGTTCGACCAGCGTGTGGTCGGAAAAGAAGAGCACCTCCTGCGGCACGTCGCTGCGGATGACATCACCAATCCGCGCCATGCCCAGTTGCTTTTTCTGCTGGCGGCGGGCGGCGAACATGGCGTAGAAATGATCGGCTTCCCAGCACGACGGTTCGGCGAGAAAGTCGCGCACCGCCTGGCTGCGGCCGAGCATCTGGTCGATATCGTCGGCCGTGGCGAACAGCGCATGGACCAGCGGATCGTTGGCAAAGGACTTGCGGTTGATGTCGATCGGGCCGGGCAGGCCGGCGACCAGGCCGTCGCAGTAACCGAGCGCGTGCTGCAGCGGCAAGGCGAGGCGCTTTTCGAAACCGCCGGCATGCTTGAGCATCGGGTCGACCAGTTCGGCCACCCGGTCCAGCGCCTTGAGCAGGTCGGTATCGAGCGGCGGGGTGGGTTTTAGTAAATCGGCAACGGCGGAAAAAAGGCTCACTCGGTCCTGGCACAAAGAGCCCGGCCGGCCTTGGCGCCGTTCGGACGATTGATGGTGCTGGAAATCCAGTCACCGATAGCTGCCAGTTTAGCCAGATCGATGCCGGTTTCAATGCCCAGGCCCTGCAATAAATAGACGACATCCTCGGTCGCGACGTTGCCGGAGGCGCCTTTGGCATAGGGGCAGCCGCCGAGGCCGGCGATCGAGCTGTCGAAAACTGCCATGCCCATCTGCAGCGAGGCGTAGATGTTGGCGATCGCCATGCCGTAGGTGTCGTGATAATGGCCGGCCAGCCTTTCGATCGGCACTACCTTGGCGCAGGCTTCGATCATGCGCTGGATCGAAGCCGGGTTGCCGACGCCGATGGTGTCGCCGAGCGACACTTCGTGGCAGCCCATGTCGTACAGCGTGCGGGCGACGCTGGCGGCCTGCTCGGGAGCGATGGCGCCTTCATAGGGGCAGCCGACGACGCAGGACACATAGCCGCGGACCTTGATTTCCAGCGCACTGGCGGCCGAAACCACCGGCTCGAAGCGTTTCAGGCTCTCGGCAATCGAACAATTGATGTTCTTGCGCGAAAAAGACTCGGAAGCGGCCCCAAAAATGGCGACTTCCGTAGCGCCGGCCTGTAGGGCGCTGTCGAAACCCTGCAAATTGGGGGTCAAAACCGGGTACACCGCCGCCGGGTGCTTGCTGATGCCTTGCATCACCGCCGTGTTGTCGCCCATCTGCGGCACCCATTTCGGCGAGACGAAGGAAGTGGCTTCGATGACGCGCAGGCCGGCTTCGGCCAGGCGGTTGATCAGTTCGATCTTGATTTCGGTCGGGACCACCTGCTTCTCGTTCTGCAGGCCGTCGCGCGGGCCGACTTCGACTATCTTTACTTGGGCGGGAAAGGACATGGCAGGGGCTCGCAAAAGAAGGAACGTGGACTAGGTGCTGCTTGAGGAGGCATCGCCGGCCTGAAGCAGGGCGTGCAGATCGAGCGCGCGCAGGGCGCCGACCGCAACCTCCCAGCGCCCTTCGGCGCACAGGCCTTGGGCGCCGGCCGCCTCGTAGGCGGCGACCGCCGCTTCGAGGCAGGCACGGCGCACGGCTTCCGCCAGTTGCTCGGAGCTGTCAGCGGTGCATTGTCCGGCACCGCTGACGGGCAAAGGGGGCGTCTTCACTCGCCCTCGAACTCGACCAGCGCCGCGCCGTCGGCCACCTGTTCGCCGGCCGCGTAGCAGAAGGCCTTGACGACACCGGCTGCGGGGGCGGTGATGGTGTGCTCCATCTTCATCGCCTCGAGGATCAGCAGCGGCGTGCCTTTGTCGACCTTCTGGCCGGCTTCGGCGAGCAGCGCAACGACCTTGCCGGGCATCGGCGCGGTCAGGCCGCCACCCTGGGCCCCGCCTGCTTCAACAAGATGCAGCGGGTCGTCACGAAGAAGTGAGTACGTGCTACCGTTAAGAAAGATGCTGCGCTTGTCGTCGACCGCAAGAACGCTGGCGATCAGCCGGCGGTCGTCGAGTTCTACGGCAAAGGCATCGCCCTCCAGCTTGCGACCGCGGGCCTGTGTCGTTTCACCGTTCAGGGTGATCGACCACTGGTCGCCCCGGTAGCGGACCTGGGCTTCGACCAGCTTGTCACCGTCGCGGAAGCCAATCATCCGGGCGGCCGACAGGTTCATCCGCCAGCCGTCGCGGGCATGCCACGGCGACCACGGGTCGCCGCTGTGCTTGGCGGCCAGTTTGGCGGCGTGCTGTTCCCAGAGTAGTTCGCCGACCGTGGCGACGAGCAGCGCATCGCGCGGCACGGCCTGGGCGGCCGGGAAGAGGAAATCCTTCTGCCGCTCGATCAGGCCGGTGTCGAGATCGGCGCCAGCGAAGGCCGGGCAGGCGACGAGGCGGGACAGGAAGTCGATATTGGTCGTCACGCCGGCCACCCGGTAGTCGGCCAGCGCCTTGCGCATGCGGGCCAGCGCGCCGTCGCGGGTTTCATCCCAGACGATCAGCTTGGCGATCATCGGGTCGTAGAACGGGGTGATTTCGTCGCCTTCCTCGACCCCGGTGTCGACGCGGACGTTCAGGCTCTCGGCCGGCGGCAGCAGGCGAACCAGCTGGCCGGTCGAGGGCAGGAAGCCCTTGCTGGCGTCTTCGGCGTAGATGCGGGCCTCCAGCGCATGACCGCGAATCGGCAGCTGTTCCTGGCTGAGCGGCAGCGGCTGGCCGGCGGCGACCCGCAATTGCCATTCGACCAGATCCTGGCCGGTGATCATTTCGGTGACCGGATGTTCGACCTGCAGGCGGGTG
>NZ_LODL01000021.1:30485-30561 GCF_001551835.1 Dechloromonas denitrificans
GCAATGAGAGTGCTGCGGTCGACGACGCCCAGCAGAAGAATTCCACCACCGGCCAAGGCAAACTGCCGCACCTGAC
>NZ_LODL01000021.1:30571-69649 GCF_001551835.1 Dechloromonas denitrificans
CGCCGCCTTCGCGCTCGAAGACCAGAAGGAAGGCATGGCCGCCTTCGCCGAGAAGCGCAAGCCGAGCTTCAAGAACCGCTGAGGTCCGCCATGTACCAAACCCTCGAAATCGAACGCGCCGGCAAGGTTGCCACCATCTGGATGAACCGCCCGGCCGTCTTCAATGCCTTCGACGAACAGCTGATCGACGAACTGACGATGGCCTGCCACGAACTCGACGCCGACCCGGGCGTCCGTATCGTCGTCCTCGGCGGCCGCGGCAAGCATTTCTCGGCCGGCGCCGACCTCAACTGGATGAAGCGCGCCGCCCAGTTCAGCCATGATCAGAACGTCGAGGATGCCCGTCGCTTCGCCGGCATGCTGCGCACCCTGTCCGGTATGAGCAAGCCGACCATCGCCCGCGTCCAGGGCGCCGCGCTGGGCGGCGGCACCGGCCTGACGGCCGCCTGCGACATGGCGGTGGCAAGCACGGACGCAGTTTTTTCGACCTCGGAAGTGAAGTTCGGCATCATCCCCTCGGCAATCAGCCCCTACGTGCTGCGCGCCATCGGCCCGCGCCACGCGCTGCGCTATTTCCAGAGTGGCGAGCGGATCAGCGCCGAACGGGCGCTGGCCATCGGCCTGGTCGGCGAAGTCGTGGACGGTGCGGAGCTCGATGCCTGCGTCGGCCAAATGGTCGAAGCATTGCTGCAAGGCGGCCCGCTGGCGCAGAAAGCGGCCAAGGAACTGATTGCTGCGGTCAACGGCCGAAAAATCGACGATTCCGTCAGTGAGGAAACGGCCCAGCGCATCGCCCGCCAGCGTGCCACCGAAGAAGCCAAGGACGGCATCGCCGCCTTCCTCGACAAGCGGCCGCCGGGCTGGCTGGCCTGAGGTAAACCGAACTTCGCCCGCCAGCATAGTCAAATGCTCTACGAATGCCCGTAACAAGGAGCAAACGATGAGCGCACAAAATACAAAACCGGATCATCTGGTGCTGCTGGTGGCGACCCGCAAGGGTGCCTGGCTCTATCACGGCGATGCGGCGCGACAATCCTGGCGGGTCGATGGCCCGCATTTTCTCGGCCATATCATCAACCACCTGGTGCTCGACCCGCGCGACGGCCGCACGCTGCTGGCGGCAGCGAAAGCCGGCCACCTCGGGCCGACCATCTTCCGCTCGACCGACCTCGGGCAAAGCTGGCAGGAAGCGGCCAAACCGCCGGCCTTCGGGCCGGCCGCCAACGGACTGGCGGCGCGTTCGGTCGATCACACCTTCTGGCTGGCACCGGGCCACGCCGCCGAGCCCGGCGTCTGGTACGCCGGCACTTCGCCGCAGGGGCTATTCCGCTCGACCGATGGCGGCATGAACTGGGCACCCTTTTCCTGCATCAACGACGACCCGCAGTACCGCCAGTGGTTCGGCACGGTGCAGGACGGCACACCGGACGGGCCGAAACTGCATTCGATCATCGTCGATCCGCACGATGCGCAACACCTCTACTTCGCGATGTCGGGCGGCGGCGTCCATGAGTCACGCGATGGCGGGCAAAGCTTCGTGCCGCTGGTCGATGGCATGGACGTGGTCGAAGGTTTCGATCCGACGGATATCAGCTTTCATGATCCGCACTGCGTACGCCTGTGCCCAAGCAATCCGGACCGCCTCTACCAGCAGAACCATTGCGGCATCTACCGGCTCGACCGGCCGGGGAGCATCTGGGTACGCATCGGCCGCAACCTGCCGACGGAAGTCGGCGACATCGGCTTTCCACTGGTGCTGCACCCGCGCGACGACCGTACGGCCTGGGTCTTCCCGATGGACGGCACCGAAGTCTGGCCGCGCACCAGCCCGGGCGGCCGCCCGGCGGTTTATGCGACACGCGACGGTGGCAGCAGCTGGCAGCGCCACGATGCTGGCTTGCCGGCCAGCCAGGCATGGTGGACGGTCAAACGACAAGCGATGACAGCGGATCGGCAGGACAGCATCGGCCTCTATTTCGGCACGACCAGCGGCGAGTTGTGGCATAGCCTGGACGAAGGCCGGCAGTGGAGCTGCCTGGCACGTCACCTGCCGGAGATTTATGCCGTCGAGACGGCCTATCCGGGCTGAATGGGCGACCCCGATGCGTGTGCTGATCCCGAGCGCCCTGCATTCCTATACCGGCCGGCCCTGGGTCGATGCGACAGGCACGACAGTGGCGGCACTATTCGACGATCTCGAACGACAGTTTCCCGGCATCCGCTTTCGCATGGTCGATGAACAGGGACAGATTCGCCGGCACATCCGGCTGTTTTACCAGCACGCCATGCTGTTCGATCTGGCGACGCCGCTGGCGGCGGACGGCGAACTGCTCATCGTCCAGGCCTTGAGCGGTGGCTAGGTCGGCACCTTGGCTTCGCCGTGCGCCCCGAGCCGCAAGGAGAGCGCCTCGGCGTGCCGGAGCAGGCTTTTGACGACCTCCCCTTCCGGGCTGGTATCGAACATCCCCTGGACGCCCACCACCAGCAGGGACATCGTGATTTCGTTCTTGAAATTGAAGACCGGCGCGGCGACGGCTTCGACGCCGGCAACCCTGTGCTGACCATTGGTCGCCGCGTAGCCGCGGGCGCGAATCTCGGTCAGCAGGGCCTCGACGCCTGCCTTGCTCTTCAATTCCGGCGGCAGCGCCGGCTGCTTCAACTCCTCGGCGAGCAGCGGCGCGATGATTTTTTTCGGCATCCAGGCGGCAAAGACCCGGCCGGTTGCCGACATCAGCAGATCGAGCACCGTGCCGGTAATGACGTTCACTGTGATCGGCCGGCGCGGCCGCTCCCAACGCACGATGACCGGCCCCTTGTCACCCCACACCGCCAGTGCGGTGGTCTGGTTGATCTCGTCGCGCATCTCGGCGATGACGTTAAGGCCGAGCCGGACCCGATCCAGCCGGTCGAGGGCGACCAGACCGAGATTGAGCGCGAAGGTGCCGAGATCGTAGCGCGAGGTCATCGGGTCCTGATCGACCAGGCCGGCCCGGATCAGGCTGACCAGGTAGCGGTGCGCCTTGGAGGCCGGCATGTCGGCCGCCGCGGCAATATCCTTCAGCATCATCGAGCGCTGGCCGTCGGCCATGGCGCGCAGAATGCTCATGCCGACTTCCAGTGACTGGACTCCGTGTTTGCCTTCCAATTCATCGCTCATGGCCTGCCTCTAAATTCCGTTATTCAAAACTCGTTCTATAATACAACATAACCGAACCGAGAAAGAGCCCAAATATGACCCCACTACGCGTTTATGCTATCGACGGCATCGTCCCGGTCGTCGATCCCACCGCCTACGTGCATCCGAGTGCCGTGCTGATCGGCGATGTCATCGTCGGCCCCGGCTGTTATGTCGGGCCCTGCGCCAGCCTGCGCGGCGATTTCGGCCGCCTGATCCTGGAAGCCGGCGCCAACCTGCAGGACACCTGCGTCATGCATGGCTTTCCCGGCACCGATACAGTGGTCGAAGAGAATGGCCATATCGGGCATGGCGCCGTGCTGCACGGCTGCCGGATCGGCAAGAATGCCCTGGTTGGCATGAACGCCGTGATCATGGACAACGCGATCATCGGCGAATCGAGCATCGTCGCTGCCTCCGCCTTCGTCAAGGCCAGCCAGGAAGTGCCGCCGCGCTCACTGGTCGCCGGCGTGCCGGCCAAGGTCATCCGCCCCCTTTCCGACCAGGAAATGGGCTGGAAAGCCGATGGCACCCGCACTTACCAGGAACTGACCAGGCGCTGCCTGGCAACGATGGTTGAAACGACGCCGCTGACGACAATCGAAGCCAACCGCAAGCGCATCGAGATGCCGGATGTGGTGCCGCTGACCCAGCTAAAAAATCCAGGGCGGCAAGAATGAGAAAAGCCGGCTCTGCCCGGCTTTTCTTAGCTGAAAAATACTCTTTGGTTCTTTAGCTGACTGTTTAGACTCGGCGTTCCAAATTTGCGTACCGAACGTTCAGCCACCCTCTGCATTGAGCGGGAACAGTTTCTTGTCCATGGCTCGCTGTGCAGCTTCCCTCTCGCTCTGGAGGCTCTTGTCCTCGGTCATGTCGGAGCGAATCGGACCCTGTGCCCCTTGTGGGGTCGACCAGGATTCATGCTTTACATCCATGGCGCTTCCTGAATAGATGAACGGGCCATCACCCAGGTGCGCCTGAATACGATCATGCTCGTCTGCAGCGCTAACCGTACCTACGGGTACGAACAGACCAATCATCACGCCACAAGCAAGTGCTGAAAAAGTAGTTTTTCTCATGATGTTTCTCCTAGGATCAAATCCTCCCTTGAAGTGACATCGTCAAAATGTCGACCTCCCGATATTTCCTCGGTTGTCGGTCGTCCGCCTGAATCGACTACGACTCACACTACGATATTTGCAGTCTGAGTCATTTCAGGATAAGGATAAGATTTCGCCGCATAAGAATGGTTCGTGTTTCAGCACAAAAAAAACGGCCCCGATCCTCACTTTTTGTCCTGCATCTTCTGCAACGCAGCCGCACTCATCGCCTGAGAAGTATCGGCCACCGCAAGCAAGGTTCCCTCGCCCGGAATAGCGTCGATGATCACATCCCGCATATCGAACAAGGCCAGCACATCGGCGATGAAAGTCTTATGTTCAGGCGGCGCATTCAGATACCAATTGCGAAGATAATCCTGCAAGCTGCTGCTCGCATCGCCGGGCTCCAGATTCAGGTAGGACAGCGACGACCAGTTCTCCGGATCGCTCTGAAACAAGGGCAGCAACAGATTAGCCACCACTTCATTTTTTTCCCGCAGATAGGGATTCTGCCGCAACCTTTCCTCATTGCTCATCAACCACTCGGCCAGCGGCGCGTGTGGTGGAAGCTGACGATGTCCTTCGGCAATCAGCAGGTCGAAAAACCGGTTGAGTTTTTCTGTTTCCTTCCTCCAGTCGGGTGATGGCGGATTTTTTTCCCAGGTCGCCGCCAGGTTTTTCAGCGTGTAAAGCGACGCGGTTTCGCAGAGGGTTTCCTCAAACCACTGGTTGTATTTGCTGTTCCCTGGCCGAGCATTTTCTTCATAGTTCGACAGGATGTGGCACAACTCATGGGCAAACTCGTAGGTGTATAGATGCCAGTTCTCCCCCCGGGCATGCAACTCCACCCGATACTCGCCTTTTTCGCCACGCTCGTAGAGCGCTACCGGATTGCTGTCCGTATGCGTGACGACAATCGGCACCACCAGCTTCTTCGGCAGTCTCGACATCAATTCGTCGGCAACTGAATAGAGCACGCTCTCGATCATCTCCTTGCGCGCGCTGCCCCAGCCCTCTCCTTCCACCTTGATGGTCAGGCCGAGCTTGCGGCTGTTCACCGGCTTTTTCTGCGGCCCTGCGAAGCTGGTGGATGAGTAAATCACCGAGCAGAGTATTGATGCGATGATCAGTGGCAAGCGCATGGGGTACCCCTTTCTCGACAAGCCGGCCGGCTTTCGGACAATGGAAACTCCCGAACTTCGTAGCCGAAACGTGCGCCATGCTTTCTGGCTTAGAAAGCATATAGACCAGCAGAGTTCGCGGCAGGAGGCAAAAATTTTCTGTTACGTAGCAAATGAAGTATGCGCTCATCAAATAACAGCGAAGGAAATTTCCTTTACTCCTGATTTTTATCACATCAAAAATTTAAATATGCAACCACCCTCACTTAACTCCGAGCAAGGCTCCAAGAACGATTAAATTATTATTTTAAAACCACCCAAAAACTCAAAATAGATCACCTTAACGCCAGATCAAAATCACCGAATATAATTACCAAGCACTTCTTTCACCTCATCTTTTGACAGCCTCTTTGAGCTTAAAATTGACTCAAGGTCGCCTTTTGTTAGCGGGTAATCGTTTAATAACTTCAAGAGATCATCTTTACTCGGCACCGCCGCATCAATAGGGTCGATTTCGGTTGGATCTGCCAAGTCTTCGAGCTTTAATGGCGTGCGATCTACGTTTATATAAACCTTGTATCGTGTAAAACCCTCTGGGTAAGACTTATCAAAATACAACACCGTCCCTCGCGGAAGCATATGCAAATTTTTTGACCCGATATTGCTTGACAACATCAACGGGTATTCAAGCCTGTGTACTTTCGTCATTGAATCACGCCTAAAAATTAAGTTATTTGCAGAAAACAATAGAATTATAAAAACAGCAGCAAAACCAACTATCTTTCCGATTTTGTTCATTTTCCAGTACCGTAAACATCTATACGCAGAGGCTTTACGGCATCCTCTGAATGTAAAAATTTCAGCAAATTAGCAGGCAAGAATAGTCGAGACGCCCCTCCTTTTGCCTTCAACGCCAACCTTTCCGCAAAGCTCAATACATCTTCAGGCTTGTTATACCTTTCAGATCCTCGGTCAATTTTTGGAATAGCTTGCTTGGCAGCATCCAAACTCAATGTTGTGCAATTGGGTCCAAGTGCATGGTAATCAGTAGCGAGCCTGTAGACATTTTTTTGGGGATTACTCTTGCCTTCAATCAATTTCCCAGATTTCATAAGGCCGTTGAAATAACTGTTCGACAAATCACCTTCATGATCAAAAACGCCATATACAAATCCGGTCGTTTTTCGCTGCAGCGCAACCTCTCCGTTTATATAGGGTTGAAAAGAGCTCCATACTCGGAGTATGCCGTCACCACTCTCACCAAAGGTTCCGGTTACTTTCCCATAACGCCCAAAATCATAAGTCAAATCAGATGCTCTCGTTTTTACGCGTAGCGCGGTATGCCCGTATCTATGTTCCTCCCCTGACGAATCAGTGTAAGCACCTCCCACCAAAATATGTATCTCTGCTTTTGGCTTGAGCTTGTCCTCGGCAACACTCTTAGGCGTATTGTTGGTAGTCGCTTCAAATGGTTTCTGTCCACTAGCCATTTTATGCCTCGACGGGTGGCTTTTCACCCCAATAAACCTTTATCGCTGTAGGCTCGGCAGATCCAACGCGCATGGTTTTCCCGTCATGATCGGTAAATCCATAAAAAACCTCGCCATCTCCCGTCACGATTTTGTATGGCATCTCAGCGATAGGCTGTCCAGTTTCCGAATGCATCGCACGACCTTGTTCATCAAATAACTTCACCCTTGAGTCTGGCAGCCTATCCAATGGTGCAGCCCCCTTCCCCGGCCCCACAAACGCATGCCCATTCCCCTTTACCGAGAATTTCCCCGGGCAGGCGAAGGTGATGTTGCCGCCTTCGAGCGTCACTGAGCTTTGCCCGGCCTGCAGCACGATCTTTTCCTTGGCCAGGATATGGATCTCGTCGTTGCTGCTGGTAATGGTGAGGGATTGGTCGGCCAGGATTTCCATCTCGTCGGTGTTGGCCTGGATGCTGTGCACCCCGGCCTGGGCGATGCTTTTGATGCCGCCGCCGTGGCTGAACCAGCTGACTCCCTCGCCGACGGTGGTGGCGAAGGTGTGGGCGCTGGCGATGTGGAGGTCCTGTTGCACGGTGGCGTGCAGGTGTTCGCCGGCAAAGAGCAGCGTACTGGCCGGGCTGGCGAAGCCGATGTCGGCCGGGGCTTCGCCGAGGATGAAGGGTTCGGCGAAACGCTCGGTAGGCTCGCCCAGTTCGCGACTGCCGGGCTTGGCTTTGCGGGCCGGCTGGCCGGCGACACTGGCGGTGAATTTGCCTTGTTTTGCCGGGTCGACCGCAGCAATCAAGTCGCTTTGCGCCTGATTGACCTGGAGCGGCAGCGCGGTTTGTGTCGCCGCCGCCTCGGACAGCGCCTTGGCGGTTTGCTCGGCAGCTTTGAGCTGGGCAACGGCTTCGGCGATGTCCAGTTGACTGCTCTGTGCATTGGCCCGTGCGCTGGCCGAGATCAGCATGCCTTCGCCGGCCCGGACGACCAGCCAGCCGTCGGTGCGGAGTTCAAAGCCGCTGCCGCGCCAGGCGCCCCGGCTGGCGCTGTCGGGCGACTGGTGAATCAGGTGGCCGAGCCCCAGTTGCCCGGCATTTTCGCTGGTGGCCAGGCGGGTACGCAGTTGTTGCGGGGCGTCGTCGATGACCCACTGGTTATGCCCTTCTTCAAAGTTGTGACTCATCCAGCCGGAGAGTACGCCGGGGTGGTTGGCACCGGCTTCGTGGCCGGCGCTGAACGGCGGCAGATCGGCGCCGTTGTAGGCCTGGCCGACGATGACCGGGCGGTCGATGTCGCCATCGACAAAATCGACCAGGACCTCGGTGCCGATACGGGGCAGGAAGTGGCTGCCCCAGTTGGCGCCGGCTTGCCATTCGGCGACCCGGACCCAGGTGCCGGATTGGTCGTTGCCCGGTGCGTTGCCGGTCTTGCCAGCCGAGCGCGGGCCGTTGTCGACCAGTCCGCCGGGATTGGCCGAGGCGCCGCGCTGCCAGGGAAACTGGATCTTGATCCGGTGATCGCGCTCCGTGGTCAGCACGCTGCCGGGCAGCCCGACGACGAGGGCACTCTGCGGCCGGGCAACGGGTTTGGCAATGATTTCGGGGACGACGGCGATCCCGGCCGGCTGGGCCGTCAGTTGGCTGCGGTAGCTGCCGGCCTCGACGTCGGTGCTGCCGAGCAATTCGGCGGCCTGGGCGCCGAGGTTGTTGGCGCCGTGGTGATCAACGGCGAGGACCGTGAAGCGGGCCTGTTCACCGGCATGCGCTTCATGCTGGGTCAGCGTGAAGCGCGTCCCTTCGGCCAGTTGGCGCACGCTGCCGGCGCCGCTGAAACGGCGATAGCGCGCCTCCTGGGCGGCCAGCATGAGGTCGGTACGTAATTGGGCTGCCGCACTGTCCTCGAAGCGGTAGGCCCGGGAGGCGTCATGGATTTCGAGGCGGGGCAGTTCGCCGTTGTCAAAGCAGCTCTTGGCATCGGCACTTGTCGCGACCAACGTTTTGTAGTCCCAGCCGGCAACGGAAACAGCGTTGGGGAGAACGCTGCGGCTTTCCTGCCAGAGATCGAGGGTATCGCTGCTTTCGGTGGCATTGCCGCGGTGAAAGCGGATTTCCGGTTGCAAATTGGCCGGTAGCTCCGTTTCACGATCGAAAATGATCAGCTGATGCCGGGCATGCGTAGCGTCGTCGCCGGCGGCGGCCTGCTGGTTGTGTTCGAAGCGGAAGGAGAGCCCTTCCTCGGCCAGCAGGCGGCGAACGTAGGCCAGGTCAGTCTCCCGATGCTGGATCGAAAGACTGTGGGTACGCAGTTTCTGGGTGACCTGACTGCGCCAGTTTGCCTCGGGGTAGTCGCTCAGGATCTGGCCCAGGATATCGAGGACGGTTTTGTCCTGGAACAGGTAATTGTCTCGACGCTGGCCAAGAAAGGCCAGGAATGGCTCCATCACCAGCCGGTAGCGGGCCAAGCCGCCATCGGCGCCAAGTTGCACGGCCTCGGTGACATAGCCATGCCACGAGCGTTTGCTGCCGTCGGCCTGCAACAGGCGCAGGGTGATCTCTTCACCAAGGAGCTGTCTGAGATCGAAATGGGCGTTGCTTGAAACACAATCGATTTCGAAGCGGAAGGCTTCCGAAATGCCTTCCCGACCCGAAAACCGCTCGACGAGCAGTGCGGCATCGGGTAGCGCGGTCTTGATTTCCAGCAGGCGGGCATGCTGCGAAAACAGTGTATCGAGCAAGGAGATGGGCGACATTGGGCTGACCGAATATGCCAAAAGAATGCGATTGCATCATGACGATGGCAAGACGGTCAAGGGGTTTAGCAAAGCCGGAAGGTGCGCTTTTGCCGCGGCGAGCGCAGGAACGAAGACTAGAATGGGGCCAACTATTTAATGCAGGCGAAAACGAATGAGCCATACGAAATCTTGCGAAGTCGCACTCGCCGTCAAAACCACCGCCGAATTGATCAAGGGCCTCGACGATCTGCGCACGGCCTGGAAGCACGACCCAGCCAGCGTACCCAAGGGCTTGTCCTGCTCGGAATCGAAGGAAGGACAATTCATCCTGGTCGCCGCCGAGTCGGCTTTCGTTACCCTGCCCGGCGCCTGCGTCATCAAGGGGATCGGGGCCATCGAACTGGCCGGGGCGGGACCGATCTTCGAGGAGGGGGCCAACTCGAAAGCCCTGATCGTCAAGGCAATGCCGGAAGGCTGGCGGTTTTCCGTCAAGTTCGTGCCGCCGATCGTCCGCAAGCGGAATTTGAAGTAAGGCGCCCCGGATTCCGCAGCTCTCGGCCCAGCTTAGCTGCCCAGCGGGTCGTACTGCGAAAAACGCTCGGCAAAGGCGGCATCCTCGGCCGGCACACTACCGTCGGCCAGGCAGAGCAGCTTGTCGAGATGACGATTGGACAGCGGCTCAAGGCGCTTGTACAACTCCTTGCAGAGCAGGCGGGCCTGTTGGCCAGGCCAATCGGCGGGCAGCAGGACTTCCGGCAGCTCCGGGTCGCGCAGCAGCAGGCGGCGATAATCGTGAATCAGCACGGTGCGCAGCAGGAAGGCATCCTGCTCGCTGACTTCGTCCAGATTGTCACGCTGCAAATCGGTCAGGATCGGCTGGTACACCGCCACGAAAGCGGCATAGGCCTCGGCCAAGGCACCCAGGTCCCAGGCTCGGCGGACCAGGTCGGAGTCGCTGGCCGACTGCGCCGAGCGCGAATCGGCCGCGAACAGCGGCAGCAAGGCCCCCAGCGAGTCGGCCAGGCCTTCGGCAATCAGCGCATCGAGTACGCTGGACAGTTCGGCACTGGGGTGCACGAAGCAATCCGCCCCCAGGGCGCCAAAACCCTGCCAGAACAGGGCGCGCTTGACCTGCTCGCGGGCCTTGGTTTCCAGTTCGCCAACGACCAGAATCAGCCGCCAGCGGCGGTCCCAGAGTGGCGCGTGCGAGGCGTAAATGTGGCGCGAGGCCTCTTCGAAACGCCGGCGCCCGGACGAAGTCAGCACATAATCGGCGCGCCGGCCATGGGTTTCGGTCCGCAGCCACTCGTCCTTGGCCAGGCGGAAGACCGAGGTGCGGATCAGGCGCTCGTTGAGTTCCAGCGGTTCGAGCAGGCGGATCAGGCTGCCCAGCCAGATGCGGCCGCCGCGCGGCAGGATTGCATCGCCGAACACGGAAATGATCAGGGAAGCAGCCTGCACGCGGCGTTGTTGCCTGAATTCGTCCAGACGATTTTGGATGGAGTTGCTCACGGGTTGGCGGCGCAGACCTGAAGGTTCAATAGCGATT
The DNA here is from genome assembly GCF_001551835.1 of Dechloromonas denitrificans. Classification (GTDB taxonomy): domain Bacteria; phylum Pseudomonadota; class Gammaproteobacteria; order Burkholderiales; family Rhodocyclaceae; genus Azonexus; species Azonexus denitrificans. Next base: position 41,723 of record NZ_LODL01000021.1, read on the forward strand.
ATTGGAGGGCCGGCCCGACATTGAATGCCTGTTTTATCCCTTGCCGGCGTATCATTTTCAGCGAGGTGAAAGCATAGCAAAATACGCGATAATTTCGAAGATTATCCGTTAATCCGACACAATTCGATACAGTTTTTTATTGATATAAGTATTTTTGGTAGCACTTACAGCACATAAAACCAGTACGCCAACGCATTGCCGCCGAGCGCAGGCCCGGCTAAAGTCGGGGCATCCCCGGCTGCCTCGGGCTTTAATCTCCGGCAAATGACATGGGCCTGCTTGAAAATACGCTGATCATCCTGCTGCTGATCCTGGCCAGCGCCTTCTGCTCGATCTCGGAAATCTCGCTGGCTGCCGCCCGCAAACTCAAGCTCGAACAGCTCCGCGACGAAGGCGAGGCGCGGGCTGTGGCGGTGCTCGCCTTGCAAAACCAGCCCGGCCATTTCTTCACGGCGATCCAGATCGGCCTCAACGCCGTCGCCATCCTCGCCGGCGTCCTCGGCGAAGAGGCCTACGCCCCCGCCTTCTCCAGCCTGTTCGGCCAACTGGTGGCGCCTGAAACAGCCGACCTGCTCGGCTCGCTCAGTTCCTTCCTGCTGGTCACCGCTGCCTTCATCCTGATTGCCGACCTGATCCCGAAACGAATCGCCATCGCCGCCCCGGAACGCATTGCGCTACGCATCGCCGGCCCGATGCTGTTCAGCCTGAAAGTGCTGACCCCGCTGATCTGGGCCTTCAACGGCATCGCCACCCGTGTCATTGCCCTGCTCGGCCTGCCGGCCACCCGCCCGGAAGATGTCACGCCGGAAGACATCGTCGCGATGGCCAATGCCGGCGCCGAAGCCGGCGTCGTCGCGCGCCAGGAGCGGCAGATGATCGAAAACGTCTTCGAGCTGGAAATCCGCACCGCGCCGTCGACGATGACGGCGCGCGAGAATATCGTCTGGCTCGAACGCCAGGACAGCGAGGAGACCATTCGCGCTCGGATCAGCGCCGAACCGCACGCCAAGTTCCCGGTCTGTCGCGGCGGCATCGACCACGTCATCGGCTACGTCGACTCGAAGGACATCCTCAGTCGCCTGCTCAATGGCGAAGCCCTCTCGCTGCGCGGCGACGGCCTGCTGCGCAACGTGCTGGTGCTGCCCGAAACGCTGACCCTGGCCGAGATCATCGAGCAGTTCAAGGCCATGCGCGAGGATTTCGCACTGATCACCAACGAGTACGGGCTGATCGTCGGTCTAATCACGCTGAACGACGTGACCAGTACGTTGATGGGCAATTCGATGCTGGCCCCGGCCGACGAACAGATCATCCAGCGCGATGCCAATTCCTGGCTGGTCGATGGCCTGACGCCGGTCGGCGATCTCGAACTGGCACTCAACATCGAGCCTTTCCCGGACGACGACCAGTTCGAAACCATCGCCGGCTTCCTGATGTACGTGCTGCGCAAGGTGCCGCGACCGACCGACAGCGTCGTTCATGCCGGCTACAAGTTCGAAGTGATCGACATCGACAACCACAAGATCGACCAGTTGCTGGTCACCCGCCTGGACAGCTAAAGGGCCGGGATAAAACGCCGCCAGGCATTGTCTACCGCCGTGATACGCCCAAAAATTCGCTCAATTCGACTTGTTTCCTCATTCCGCAAAGGCCACAACCATGACGCACTGGATTTCGCTGCTGACGCTTTCGGCGCTGCTGGTGGCCGGCCCGGCTTGGGGTGAAGTCTATAAATGCCGGACCGCCGATGGCCGGGTCGAAATTGCCAACACGCCCTGCGCAAGTACGGCCAGTACCCTGAAGACCCTGCCCGACGAGCAAGTCCCGGAAGCCAATCGCCAGCAGGCCGAACGGGATGCCGAACGGATGCGCGATTACGTCGAGAAACGCGAAGCGGCACAACGGGCCGAAGAGGCCGCCGAGCGTCAGCGCCAGGCCAGCCAGCGGCAAGCAGCAGGCAGCGCCAACGTCGGCACTGGGCGCAGTGTCGATGAATGCCTGCGCGATCTCGACCGGCAGGCTCTCGAAGTAAATCAGCGCGCCTACCTGGAAGCTGCCTGCCGCAGTAATCCGCAGGCCCAGCCGGTCTATGTGCCGGTCCCGATGACCGTCCCTGGCTATGGCTACGGCGGCATCGGTTATCCGCGCCCCATGCCACATCCCCATCCGAGGCCGGACGTGAATCCCGGACCGCCCGCCGGCCCGCCGGTTTCCATCTATCCACCGAACAGCAAGAATAAATCCCGCTGAGCGGGGCTCCGGCGTCCCCCTCGGTGTTACGAACTCAGGCCGTCTTGTGTTCCGCGCCGTCCTTGCTCTGGCTGCCCAGCGTCAGCTCGGTATTTTCGCTGAGCGCAAAGAAGAAGGCTTCCACCGCCTTCGGTTCGCCACTCGCCGCGAACGTCGTCTGACCGCACTCGCACTGGCCAACCCAGATCGCATCGAGGCCGCGTAGGCCACGCGTGCTGACCGGGTTGATCGTCGTCACGTCGCCACCACAGCCGTTGCAGACTAGTTTCTCGGGGCGCGTCGCCTCGAGCTTGGCCTGCGCCTGGGCGATCCGTTCGGCCTGACTGCCGCGATTTTTTGCCTGTCCCATCTTCCACATCCCCGCTTTGTTCGATAAAGCGCGGAGGATAGCCGGGGCCACCGGCGCTGTCGATTGCCATGGCATCTGTGGCAAACTCGCCGAATGCCCAAGGCATGTCCATCCACCGTCCGCCCGCCCCCTGCGCCCATGAAAAATCGCCACCGCCTCACCCTCGCCAGCCTCTTGCTCGCCGTGCTACAGGCCCAGGCCGCCACGGTCCAGCAGTTCCAGCCCCAGGGCAAGGTCGCCGAGCAAAGCCGGGTGACGGCGCGCTTCAGCGCCGACATGGTCAAGTTGGGCGAGAGTACTGCTGCGGCACCGTTCAGCATCGACTGCGCCGGCATCGCCGGCGAAGGCCGCTGGATCGATGCGCGCAGCTGGGCCTGGCAGATGGCGCGCCCGTTACAGCCCGGCGAACGCTGCATTTTTGCCCTGAAAAGCGGGTTGACCGCAGGCAATGGCGAAACCCTGAGCGGCAAGAGCCGTTTCGAGTTCTTTGGTGCCGCGCCGCGCCCCTGGCGCCTGCAACCAAGTCCCGGATCGTCGATCGAGGAAGACCAGGCCTTCGTCATCAATGGTGGCGGCCCGCTCGATGCCAAATCGCTGGAGGGCAACCTGTGGTGCGAGGCCGACGGTATCGGCCAGCGCATACCGGCCCGCCCGGTCAGTTCGGAAATCCGCGCCGCCGTGCTCGACCTCGCCGGCGGCATGAGCCGCGATGCCCTGGTCGTCAGCTGCAGCCAGAACCTGCCGGCCGGCAGCAAGATGAAACTGGTCTGGGGCAAAGGCATCCAGGCCCGCAACGGCACGCCGAGCGAGAAGGAGGAAAGCTTCATCTATAAGGTGCGCGAGCCGTTCAAGGCCACCCTTAGCTGCGAACGGGAAAAGGCCGGCGCGCCCTGCTCCCCCCTTTCGGCCATCACGCTGACTTTCAATGCCGGTTTCGACGCCCGGCTTTTGGGCAAATTCCGCTTGTTGACCGGCGACGGCCCGCGCCGTCCGCTCGACCCGAACCAGAGAAACGGCGAGCAGGAAGCGGTCTTCCGCTCGCTCAGCTTCGCCCCGCCCTTCCCGCAGAGCGCCGAGCTGACGCTGGAGATCCCGGCCGGCCTCAAGGATGAAGCCGGCCGGCCGCTGAGCAATGCGGCCAGTTTTCCGCTGCCGACCCGAACCGGCAAGCTGCCGCCGTTGGCCAAATTCCCCGGCAGTTTCGGCATTGTCGAACTGAAGGAAGGCGGCCTGCTGCCGGTCACTCTGCGCAATGTCGAGAGCAGCCTGAAGACCGGCCGCCTCGCGCTGCCCGGCAGCCATCGCTTCAGCGAGCAGCGGCTGACCGAGGACGCCGACGTCATCGCCGCCATGCTGGCCCTGGAGAAATTCGAGCAGCAGACCGCCAAGGTCCGCCTGGAGATCGACGGCAAGCGCGAGGAGCGCTTCGACCCCTACTACGCCCGCGAACTCTCCTTCCTCGCCAAACGCCCCGGCGTCAGCAAGCAGGAACTGCCCAAGCCGGGCGGCAGCAGCGAGTTCGAGGTAATCGGCATTCCGCTCGGCAAGCCGGGCTACCACATCGTCGAAATCGAGAGCCAGTTGCTCGGTACGGCGCTGCTCGCCACGCCGAAGCCGATGTACGTACGCGCCGCGGCGCTGGTCACCAACCTGGCCGTGCATCTGAAAACCGGCCGCGACAACGCGCTGGTCTGGGTCACCGCGCTCGATTCCGGCCAGCCGGTGGCCGAGGCCGAGGTGCGCATATCCGGCTGCGACGGATCTGCGCTGTGGCAGGGCAAGACCGACCGCCTCGGCCGTGCCCTGGTCGACCACGCGCTGCGCACCCCGAACTGCCGCAACAGCGCCAGCTTCCTGTTCGCCAGCGCCCGCCTGAACGGCGACTACAGCTTCGTCCGCTCCGACTGGAACGAGGGCATCGAGCCCTGGCGCTTCGGCGTCGAAACCTGGGGCGAAAGCGGCGACTTCAAGATCCACAGCATTCTCGACCGCAGCCTGTTCCGCCAGGGCCAGACGGTGTCGATGAAGCACATCGCGCGCAGCCGCAACAGCCGGGGATTTGCGCTGCCAGAACTGGCGACACTGCCCGACAAGCTGGTCATCCGCCACCGTGAAAGCGGCACCGAATTCACCCAGCCTGTAAGTTGGGATACCCAGGCGGCTGCGGTCAACACTTGGAAAGTGCCGGAATCCGCCAAACTCGGCACCTACGACATCGCCCTTGCCGGCGGCAAGCGCGGCGAAATTGCCAGCGGCGAAATCCGCGTCGCCGATTTCCGGCTACCCGTCTTCACCGGCAGCGTGCAGGGCGTGCCGGGCCGCCAGGTGGCACCGGCCAAGGTGCCGCTGGCGCTCGGCCTCGCCTTCCTCAACGGCGGCGCCGCCAAGCATGCCGAAGTGCAGGTTTCGGCGACGCTGCGCCCGCGCTGGCCGGAGTACCGGAATTACGAGGGCTACAACTTCCAGATCAATTTCGACGAAGAGGCCCGCGCCGCCTTCAAGGTCGACGACGGCCGTGAGGAGGAAACGCTGATTCTCGACAAGCAGGCCGTCAAGCTCGACCAGGCCGGCGCCGGCAAGCTCGACGTCGCGCTGCCGGCCAAGCCGAAGGGGCCGAGCGAGGTCTATGCCGAAATGAGCTTCGCCGACCCGAACGGCGAAATCCAGACCCTCCGCGGCCGCGTCGAACTGTGGCCGGCCGGCCTGACCCTCGGCCTCAAGGTCGCCGACTGGGCCTCGACCGCTGGCCAGAACCGCCTCGAAGTCGTCGCCCTCGACACCGCCGGCCAGCCGCTGGCCGGCCAGGCGATCAGCGTCAAGGCCAAGCGCCGCATCGACTACAGCCACCGCCGGCGTATCGTCGGCGGCTATTACGCCTACGAGAACAGCACCGAGTACAAGGAAATCGGCGAAGTCTGCGCCGGCCGCACCGACAGCCGCGGCCTGCTGCTTTGCGAACTGAAGGCCGGCGAGGCCGGCTCGATCTACCTGCTGGCCGAGGCGAAGGACAGCCAGGGCAATGTCGCGCGCGCCGGCACCAGCTACTGGGTGGCCGGCAGCGGCGACCTGTGGTTCACCGCCGGCAACCAGGACCGCATCGACGTCATCCCGGAAAAGAAGGCCTACGCGCCCGGCGAGACCGCCCGCTTGCAGGTCCGCACGCCCTTCCGCGAGGCGACGGCGCTGATTTCGGTGGAGGCCAGCGGCATCATCGAAAGCTTCGTCCAGCCGCTGTCGCGCTTCAAGCCGACCGTCGAACTGCCGGTCAAGGCCGACTGGGGGCCGAATGTCTTCGTCTCGGTGCTCGCCGTGCGCGGCCGGGTCGAGCCGCTCAAGTGGTACAGCTTCTTCCAGTGGGGCTGGCGCGAGCCGAGTAGCTGGTTCCGGGAATGGTGGAACCCGGAGCAGCCGACGGCCATGGTCGACCTGGCCAAACCGGCCTATCGCCTCGGCCTCGGCCAGATCGCCGTCGGCACCGAGGGCTTCAAACTGAAGGTCGAGATCAGCGCTGACAAGAGCGATTACCGGCCGCGCGAGGAAGCGACGGTGAAGATCAAGGTGACGACGCCGGACGGCAAGCCCGCCCCGGCCGGCACCGAGGTCGCCTTCGCTGCCGTCGATCAGGCCCTGCTCGAACTGCGCCCGAACGACAGCTGGAATCTGCTCGACGCCATGCTGCAAAAGCGTGGCTACGAAGTGCAGACCGCCACCGCGCAGGCGATGGTGATCGGCAAGCGCCACTTCGGCAAGAAAGCCCTGCCGCCCGGTGGTGGTGGCGGCCGCGCCCCGGCCCGCGAACTGTTCGACACCCTGCTCCAATGGCAGCCGCGAGTCAGGCTCGACGCCAATGGCACGGCGACGCTGAAACTGACGATGAACGACTCGCTCAGCGAGTTCCGACTGGTCGGCGTCGCCACCGCCGGCGCCGGCCTGTTCGGGACCGGCAGCGCCTCGGTCAGAACCAAACAGGACCTGCAGATCATCTCCAGCCTGCCGCCGCTGGTCCGCGAAGGCGACAGCTTCAAGGCCATGCTGACGCTACGCAACGGCACCGCCCGTACGATGACTCTTGCGGTCAACGGCAAAAACGGGGCAAATTCGCTCGCCGGGCAAAAGCTGACGCTGGCCCCGGAAAGCGCCGGCGAACTGAGCTGGAACGTCAAGGCGGCCGAAGGCGTCAGCAGCCAGCAATGGGAATTCAGCGCCCGCGAAGAAGGCGGCAACGGCCAGGACACGCTGCGCCTGACCCAACAGATCATCCCCGCCGTACCGGTCAGCGTGCAACAGGCGACTTTCACCCGCCTCGCCGGCCCCTACGAAGTCGCCGTCACACAACCGGCCGGCGCACTGCCCGGCAAGGGCGGGCTGGAAATCAGCCTGTCGCCCCGACTCGCCACGCCGCCGCCCGGCCTGAAACGCTTCTTCGAGGACTATCCGTTCAGCTGCCTGGAACAGAAAATCTCGATCGCCGTCGGCCTGCACGACGAAAAGCGCTGGCAAGCCATCGCCGAGACGCTGCCCGGCTACCTCGACGGCAACGGCCTGGCCAGTTACTTCCCGGGCAGCAGCGGCAGCGTGACGCTGACCGCCTACATCCTCGACCTCGTCACGCTGGCCGGCTTCAGCCTCCCCGAAGACAGCCGCCAGCGCATGCTGCAGGGCCTGACCGCCTACGTCGAGGGGCGTATAAAGAGCAACGAATGGGCGCCGGCCGACTACTTGCCGCAGCGCCGGCTCAACGCCCTGCAAGCCCTGAGCCGGCAAGGCCAACAGCCGACCCGCGTCGCCGCCGGGCTCGACATCGACCCGCTGCGCCTGCCGACCGCCTCGTTGATCGACTGGGTGCAGATCGTCCAGCGCCTGCACGAGTTGCCGCAACGCGAGCGGAAACTGGCCGAAGCCCGCCAGGAACTGCGCAATCGCCTGAGCTATGCCGGCGGCCGCCTCGTCTTCACCAGCGAACGCGAGGATTACTGGTGGTGGATGATGCTTAACGGCGACGCCAATGCCTTCCGGCTGATCGAAGCCATGCTCGACCAGCCGGAATGGCAGGACGATCTGCCGCGCCTGCTGCAAGGTGCGATGGAACGCCAGGTCCGCGGCCGCTGGCTGACCACCACCGCCAACGCCTGGGCGCGGGTGACGCTGGACCGCTTCGCACAGAAGTTCGAGCGCGAGCCGGTCAGCGGCAGCACGCTCGCCACACTGGGCAAGGCCAAGGCCGAACTCGACTGGAACAAGGCCGGCAGCGCCCCGCTCGCCCTGCCCTGGCCAACCCCGCCGGGCAAGGACGACAAGCTGGCGATCCGCCACGACGGCAACGGCAAACCCTGGGCCACGGTGCAACTGCTCGCCGCCATCCCGGACGGCCCGGCCCGCCAGATGGGCTACCGGATCAGCCGCCAGGTGACGCCGCTGCACGAAAAAACGCCGGGCAAGGTCAGCCGCGGCGACCTCTGGCGCGTCACGCTGAGCGTCGAGGCCGACCACGACATGAGCTGGGTCGCGCTGACCGACCCGATCCCGGCCGGCGCCCGCATCATGGGCGACGGCGACGGCCGCGACTCGGCCATCGCCGGCCTCGGCGAAAACCGCCAGCAGCGGGGCACCTGGCCGACCTACGTCGAACGCAGCTTCAGCGCCTACCGCGCCTACTACGCGATGCTGCCCAAGGGCCGCTTCACCATCGACTACACGCTGCGCCTGAACAACGCCGGCAACTTTGCCCTGCCACCGACCCGGGTCGAAGCGATGTACGCACCGGATGTGTTCGGCGAGTTGCCAAACGGAAGGGTCGTGGTTAGCGAATAGTAAAAAAGCTACGCACCGGCCCCGGGAAACATCCGGCAACCGCCGCCCGGCAAGGCATTCGGCTAAGATACGGCGATGACTCTGCGCCGCATTTCCAACAGCCTGGTGACCCGACTGATTTTGTTCGGGATCGCGCTGGTCATTGCCGGCGCCGTGGGCCGCTATTTTCTGCTCGCCAAGTTTATCCGGGAGGATCTGACTGCAGTCGTCTCGGCCCAGCAACTGGCGCTGGCCGAAGCCGTCGCCCGGGATGTCGATTACAAGATCGTGGACCGGCGGCGGCTGCTAGACCGCCTGGCCATGACCCTGCCAACAGCCTTGCTGCAGCAGCCGGAGAAATTGCAGGCCTGGCTGGCCGAGCGCTACCAGCTCAACCCGGTGTTCTCGCTCGGCCTGGTCGTCGCCGATACCGACGGCAAAATCATTGCCGACTTTCCCCGGCTGGCCGGGCGCCGGGGTTCGTCCATTGCCCAGAGTCCGGATTTCCAGCGCGCCCGCAGCGGCAAGGCCGGCATCGGCAAACCGCAGATCGGTCCTTTTTCGGGACAAGCGGTACTGCCCATGGGTGTCCCGCTGACCGACAGCCGGGGCACGGTGCAGGCCGTCCTGATCGGCATAACGGCGCTGGCCACGCCGGATTTTCTCGACCGGATTGCACAGGGACGAATCGGCGAAACCGGTGGCTTCCTGCTGGTCTCGCCCAGGGACCGGCTGTTCGTCGCCGCCGGCGATCCCGGACTGGTCCTCAAGCCGACCCCGGCCGATGGCGTGAACCCCTTGCATGATCGCGCCATGAACGGTTTTCGCGGCAGCGGCGTGACCACCAATGCCAAGGGCGTCGAAGAACTGTCCGCCATCGTCGGCGTACCGAGCACCGGCTGGTTCGTCGTCGCCCGGCTGCCGACGGCCGAAGCCTTTTCCCCGGTCGAACGGGTGCGCGGCTTGGTGATTCGCCACAGTTTCACCGCCATCGCCATTGTCCTGTTTGTCGCCGGCTTCTTCATCCGCTGGATGCTGCGCCCGCTGCACCATGCCGCCAATCTCGCCGACCGCATGACGCACGGCGAGATTCCGCTCGAACCGCTACCGATCGTCCGCAACGACGAAGTCGGCCACTTCACCCAGGCCTTCAACCAGTTGCTGGCCAAACTGAGCAACAGCCAGGCCGAACTCGAGCGCATGGCCCATCACGATGCACTGACCGGGCTACCCAACCGGACGCTGCTCGCCGACCGAATGCAACAGGGTCTGGCCCGTGCGCAGCGCAATCACACTCGTATCGCCCTGCTCTTTCTCGACCTCGACGGTTTCAAGCCGATCAACGACCGGCTCGGGCATGGCGCCGGCGATCTCGCCTTGCAGGAAATCGCCCGCCGCCTTTCTGGGGTGATCCGACAATGCGACACCCTGGCCCGCATCGGCGGCGACGAGTTCGTACTACTCGTCACCGATCTCGCCGACCCGGCGGAAGAAGGCGTCGCCCGGCTGGCCAAGAAATGCATCGCCATCGTCTCCGCCCCCTTGCAGCTGGAAAACACCGCCTGCACGCTGGGCGTGTCGATCGGCATTGCCCTGAGCGATGGCAGCACCAATCCCGATCAGATCCTGATCGCCGCGGACAAGGCGATGTACGAGGCGAAGAAAAATGGCCGGGGCGGTTATGTCATCGCCACCGATGCCGCTTCGCTGACTAACCGGGGCTAGGCCAGCTCTTCTCTTCAGGAGGCAAGACCGCATGCAACAACAGATTCACTTCATCACCCTCGGCGTCGCCGATCTCGCCCGCAGCCGGGCTTTCTACAAGGCGCTCGGCTGGCAGGAATCGTCGGCCAGCCAGGAGGCGATTGCCTTCTATCAGGCCGGCTCGCTGGCCTTTGCGCTGTTCCAGCGCGAGGCGCTGGCCGAGGATGCCAATGTGCCGGCGGCCGGGAGCGGCTTTGCCGGCTTCACATTGGCCCACAACGTCGAATCCGAAGCGGCCGTGCTCGCCCTGCTCGACGAAGCGGTAGCGGCCGGCGCGACACTGGTGCGACCGGCCGACAAGGTGTTCTGGGGCGGCTTTCGCGGCTATTTCGCCGACCCCGACGGCTTTCTCTGGGAAGCCTGCTACAACCCGTTCGTGACGCTCGAGGCCGACGGGTCACTCCGCCTGCCTTAGCGCCCGCCGCCGGCCTTGGGCTTTTCGATGGCCGGCAAGAAAGCGGTGAGCAAGCCGATCAGCGGCAGGAAGGCGCAGACGTTGTACACCGTCTCGATGCTGGTCGCATCGGCCAGTTGGCCGAGCAGTGCGGCGCCAATACCGCCCATGCCGAAGGCAAAGCCGAAGAACAGGCCGGAGATGGCACCGACCTTGCCGGGTAGCAGTTCCTGGGCGTAGACCAGGATCGCCGAGAAGGCTGAGGCGAGAATCAGGCCGATGATCACCGAGAGCACGCCGGTCCACAACAGCCCGACGTGCGGCAGCAACAGCGTGAACGGGGCGACGCCGAGGATGGAAACCCAGATCACTCGCTTGCGGCCAACCCGGTCGCCGACCGGGCCGCCGAGCACGGTGCCGGCGGCGACGGCGAAGAGGAAAGCGAACAGGTACATCTGGGCGTCGTGCAGCGCCAGGCCGAACTTGTCGATCAGGTAGAAGGTGTAATAGCTGCTCAGGCTGGCCATGTAGAAGAACTTGGAGAACATCAGCAGGCCGAGGATGGCCAGCGACCAGCCGATCTGGCGCCGGCTCAGGCCGTTGCCGGCGTGCGCCTTCATGCGCTTCTTGAAATTGGCGACGTGGTGGCTGGACCAGCGCCCGACGACGCTGAGCACGACGACGCCGACCAGCGCAAACAACGAAAACCAGGCGGCGCTGCCCTGGCCGTTGGGGACGACGATCAGCGCGGCGAGCAGCGGGCCGATGGCCGAGCCGAGGTTGCCGCCGATCTGGAACACCGACTGCGCCAGGCCGGGCTGGCTGCCGGCCGCCATGCGGGCGACGCGCGAGGATTCCGGGTGGAAGATCGAGGAGCCGACGCCGATGGTCATCGCCGCCAGCAGCACGGCGCCGAAGCTGCCAGCCTGCGAGAGCAGCAGCAGGCCGACCAGCGTGAAGCCCATGCCGAGCGGCAGCGAATACGGTTTCGGCCGGTGGTCGGTGTAGAGACCGATCAGCGGTTGCAGCAGCGAGGCGGTCAGCTGGTAGGCGAGCGTGATCAGGCCGATCTGGGCGAACGACAGGTGCAGGCCCTGTTTGAGCATCGGGTAGATGGCGAGCAGCACCGACTGCATCATGTCGTTGAGCAGGTGGGCGAAACTGATCGCGGCGATCACCGGGTAGGCGGTGTTGTTCAGCGCATCGTGGGTCGGCGGCGCGGCCAGTGCTTTTTCCATGGGGACAGGTGGCGAAGGATGGAGCGGGCAGTCTAGAATGACCGCTTCGCGCATGTCCTGACAAAAAATATCGTGAATCAGACAATCTCGGTCGAGGCCATGGGCATCGCCCACGATGACGAGTACCAGACCCTGCCCCACCCGGTTACCGCCAAGGCGCGTAATTACCGGGGCGGCGAAACACCGGTCCATAGCCACCCGCGGGCCCAGCTGCTCTATGCCGGCAGCGGCGTCATGCGGGTCGAGACCGAGGCCGGCTGCTGGGTGGTGCCACCGGTGCGCGGCGTCTGGATACCGGCCGCCACGGCGCACCGGGTGATCATGCTCGGCGCCGTCGAGATGCGGACGCTGTACATCCGCCCCGATGCCGCCCCCGGCCTGCCCGAACAGTGCTGCCTGATCGAAGTCAGCCCCTTGCTGCGGGCGCTGATCCTCGCCCTGCTCGACGAACCGCTGGCCTACGACCGCACTGGCCGGGCCGGCCAGATCGCGGCGCTGGCGCTGAGCGAACTGCGCTTCCTGAAAATTCCGGCCCTGCATCTGCCGATGCCGGCCGACCAGCGCCTGCATCGCCTCTGCCAGCAACAGATTGCCCGGCCGGACAGCCGCGACACGCTGGAGACGCTGGCCGGCCAGCAAGCGACCAGCAGCCGGACGCTGGCCCGCCAGTTCCAGCGCGAAACCGGCATGAGCTTCCGCCAGTGGCGGCAGCAGGCCAGCCTGGTCGAAGCGCTCGGCCATCTGGCCAATAATATGCCGGTGGCGCTGGTTGCCGAAAAACTCGGCTACCGCAGTGCCAGCGCCTTTACCGCGATGTTCCGGCGCAGCCTGGGGGTCGAGCCGCGGCGCTATTTTTCCGGGGAACTGGCCGACGTGCCAAGCTCGCCGTTACAGCCTCCGAGCTGAAATCAATCTTGATAGGGAGTACGACATGGCACTGGCGTGGACCGATTCGCTGAACAATATCGACTGGGCTGAACTCTCCGCCCTTTACCAGGCGGCGGGCATGGGCCTGAAGCAGCCGGACGACCTGGCCACGGCCTTCGCCAACAGCCGTTACCGCTGCTTCGTGTTCGAGGCCGGGCAACTGATCGGTGCCGGCCGGGCCCTGGCCGATGGCGTCGATTGCTCCTACCTCTGCGATATCGCGGTGCGCCCAGCCGATCAAGGGCGAGGCCTCGGCCGGCAGATCGTTGGCCGGCTGGTCGACTGCTCGCGCCAGTACCGGAAAATCATCCTTTACGCCGTCCCCGGCAAGGAGGATTTCTACGGCCAGTTCGGTTTCCGGCGGATGAGCACGGCGATGGCCATTTTCGAGAACCCGGCCGATGCCGAGGCGCGCGGACTGCTGCGGTAGACCGCCCTTTTTCGGCAAAAACCGGCTCAGCTTCGGCGGAAGGCCCGCACGCCGAGCAGTACGCCGACGACCAGCAATGCGATGCCGAGCGCACTGCTTGGCGCCGGCCATTCGCCCCGCCAGGTGTAGGCATAGGCCAGCGCGGCCAGGGTTTCGAAGACGATCAACTGCCCGGAAAGCGCCGTCGGCAACAAGCTGCTGGCGCGATTCCAGAGCAAGGTGCCGAGCCATGATGCACTCAGGCCGAGAAGCAGCATCAGGCCGATGAATTTCGCCGGTTGCGGGCCGAGCGGCCAAGTAAAGTCGGCCGGCGCCGGCATGGCGAGGAAGACGAGCAGTGCCAGCGGCAAGGTGGCCAGCCCCTGCGCCGTCGCCCAAGTGCCCGAGGCCAGTTGGGGCCGGGCCTGCAGCCAGGCCGCATTGCGGATCGGATACCAGGCCCAGCAGGCGACGGCGCCGACGGCGAAGAGGCCGCCGAGCAGGTAGTCGTCCAGGCTGCGCCCGCCATCGAGCCGGCCAATTTCGTGCCGGTTCACCAGCAGGATGCCCAGGGCCACCACCACCAACGGCGGCAGCAGTCGTCGCCAGGCGATGCCACCCCGGCCGAAATTGGCGCAGACGGCAATGACGATGGGCAAGGTGCCGATCAGCATGGTCGGCAAGGGGGCATCGGCCAACTGGATGGCCGAGGCGAGCAGGCCGTAATAAAGCAGGTTGCCGATCAGCGCCAGTTCGAAGGCGCGCGCCCAGTCCTTTCGGTCGAGCTGGCCCAGGCGGCGCCGGTCGCGCAGCGCCAGGGGCAGCGCGATCAGGCCGAAGGCCAGGTAGCGGCCGACGGCGAGGAGCAGTGGCGGATAGTCGATCAACATCAGGGGGACGACGAAAACCAGCCCCCAGGCCAGCCCGGCGCCGAGTGCACAGGCCACCCCGGGCAGCAGCGCCGCGGCGGGCAGCGACTTGGATTTCACCGACGGCAGGTTCAGCGCGTTTCGTCCACGATCTGCCGCATCCGGCCTTCGATCTCGCCGGCCAGCCGCAGCAGGTCGGCGTTGCCACCGATGGCGGCGAACAGCGCTTCCGGCCGGATCAGGCCGATCTTGGTGGCGCCGTCCTCGGTATAGACCGAGATTCGCCAGGGCAAGGTCAGGGCGAGGCGGAGGTCGGCGGCGAGCATTTTTTCCATGTCGCGGTAATTGCAGATGTCGAAGACCTGGCAATCATCATCGAGCTCGATTCCCTTGCGGCGCAGGGTTTCGCTCAGGTCGTGGCGATGCAGGACGACAAAGCCGAGGCGCTGGACGACCGGCTCCAGGTCGAAGGTCGCCTCATAGAATGACTTGCTGCTTTCGACGATGTAAAACACGAACTCCCCTTGGTGCTGAAACCGGAAAAAAGCGAATGATAGGGGAGAAGCGGAGCTTTCCGGCGATGCCTGCGGTCGACTGCCGCAAAAAGCCGAAAATGCGGCGGCGGGCAGGAATGTCCGCCCGCCGGTGGCCGGGGAAAGGCCGCATGCTGCGACGCCCCGGCCGGAGACGGTCAAACGCGATACTGGCTGACGATATTCCGCATTTCCTGGGCCAGCTGGACCAGTTCATCGGAGGTATTGGACGTGGACTGCGCGGCGGCGCTGTTTTCCTCGGTCATCTGGGCGATTTTCTCGACCTGCTGGGCGATGTCGGTGCTGGCGACGCCCTGTTCGCGAATCGAACCGGTAATGTCGCTGACCATCTCAACGGTATCGCGCGAGCCGCTGCCGATTTCCTGCATCGCGCTGCTCGCCTGCTCGGCATAACCGACACCGGTCGTCACCGCGCCTTCCACCGTCTGGATGCTGAGCACGGCAGCCTGGGAACCGGCCACCATTTGCTGGATGGTAGCGGCGATTTCCTGCGTGGACTGGCCGGTGCGCTCGGCCAGCTTGCGCACTTCATCGGCCACCACGGCAAAACCACGGCCCTGTTCGCCGGCCCGCGCCGCCTCGATCGCGGCATTGAGCGCGAGCAGGTTGGTCTGGTCGGCAATTTCCTTGATCACGGCCACAATGCTGCTGATCTTCTCGCTTTGCAGTTCCAGTTCGGTCAGCTGGCCCGAGGCATTCTTGACCGTCTGGGCAATGCCGTTGATCGATTGGACGGTATCGCCGATGATGCCCTCGCCCTTCTGCGCCAGCGCCCCGGCATTGGTGGACAGACGCCGGGTCTCTTCGGCGCGGTCGGCCACGTGATTGACGCTGACCGTCATTTCCTCGACCGAAGCAGCCATGCTGGACGCCGCTTCGCTCTGATAGCTGGAGGCGACGGACATTTCGCGGGCAGCGGTCGACACTTTCTGGGCCGCGGCATTGACCGACTCGGCATGCTGGGAAATCTGGCGGAAGCTTTGCTGCAGGCGCTGCAGCAAACCGTTGAAGGCGTGGGCCACCTTGGCCAGTTCGTCATTGCCGCTGACCTTGAGGCGGGACGTGAAGTCGAGTTCCTGTTCGACGCGCGAGAACATGCTGACCATAGTGTCCAGCGAGCCGGAAACATGGCGATAGATGATGAAGCCGATGGCGGCGACCAGCAAGCCGACCAGGATCACCGAGGCAATGACCATGTTCCGGGCGCTCTCGTAGGTCGCAAAGGCTTCCTTCGCTCCCCGGTCGGCCAGCACCTGGTTGTACTTGACATGCTCGATCAGCGCCACATTGAGGCCATCGATGATCTCGCGCGCCTGATTCGTGATCTGCAGGCCCTCCTCGCGCTTGCCCTGGCGGGCGGCGTCGAGGAACTTCTCGGCGAAAGCAGCATATTGCTCGGCCAGGCGCTTGTCAGTGGCGAGCAGCTCGCGATCCTTGTCATCGCTGAGCAGTTTTTCATAACTGGCCAGCGCGCCGCGCATTTCGTCCAGGCGTACCTTGAAGCGCTTCTCCAAAGCGGCCAGCTTCTCGGCGTCGGTTTCGATCAGCATGCTGAGCAAAGGCGGCCGGGCCCGGAGAAATGCCACCTGCGCGTTCTGCAAGGTGGTGATGCTGGGCAGCAGCACCTCGTTGGTCTCGCGCACCCCCTGGTTGATATTTACGATCTGGTAAAGGCTGAAACCGCCGACGCCGACCAGGCCGGCAATCGCCAGGCCGATCAACAAAATGATACGTGTAGCAATAGTCATAAAATCCCCATATCCCCAAGAATGAATCTAGTTTGATTTATATCAACAGCGGCCGATGATAGCCCGTCCAGGTGACGCTGACCAGTATGGACTCATGGCCAAAATTAATAAATAAACACTTATATAACAACGAATTATTTACTGAAATAATCCCGTACATTGCATCCGGGTACTCCTCGCCCGCTTCCGACAATCAAGAAAAAACCAAGGACTCGGCCGTAACATTTTGTTAAATTTAAATAATTAGCCAAATCTCACGGTCAATCGCCCAGTTTCCAAGCGCGGCCCATTGCCAAGGGCCAGCCACCACATCGACCGATGCTAATATAGAACATTGTTCGCAGGCTGATGCAGCCCGAACCGCCGGAGCCGCATGGTGAAAAAATCTTACTGGATCGTCCTGCTGCTGGTTTTCCTGGTCGGGCTGGACTGGTATATCCGCGCGCCGGATGCCCGTTCCCGGCAATTGAGCAGCGCCATCGAAGCGCAGGCCAGCCAGGAACTGAAGGACTATCCCTACCAGTTCAAGGTACTCAAGGTCAGCGGCGACACCGCCTATCTGAGCACGCCACGCAGTTTCGAGGTACCGGCCTTCTGGGCGCTGGCCGCCCTGTTCCCCGACATCGACACCAAGAACGCCAACAACCTGGCCTTTATCGCGGCGGAACAACGGCTCGGCCGGGTTCAGGCCGAAGCCCACGCCATCGTCCTGGCCCAACCCGGCGTCAAGGAGGTCGCCTGGGAACTCGACCGCGAGTGGCTGAAACGCCATTTCATCGAAGTCCCCGCCAAATAGCCTGACCGCCCAATTGCTGCGGTGCACCGCCCGGACAGCACAAAATTTGCGCTCGGCCCCGGCTCCGGGTCTAATACCGCCCGGCCCGCAGCGAAGAAATATTTCCCGGGGCCAGCGCAATCCTTAGTGCAAATGCAAAATGCATCATAAAATGGCGCACTAAAATTTTCCGTGCAGTGCAGCAATCCCGATTGCCACTGCGGCCGGAACTGCATCGGACGAATCAAGGGGCAATGTTGGGACTACTCGAAAAATTCAAGGCGCTATTCAGACGCAAGGACGCCTTGGCCTTTCCGGAAACGATCGCCCCGGAAGAAAGCTCGGCCGAGCGCCGCCAGCGCACCCGCCTCAACGCCCGCGAAGGGACGCGGGTACTGATCATCGACGATTCGAAAACCATCCTCGCCGTCCTCAAGAAATTCCTCCGCTCGGCCGGCTACGAAACCATCGAAGCGCTGGATGCCGAAAGCGGCCTCGAACTGATGCGCCAGCATCGGCCGCAACTGGTCTTTCTCGACATCATGCTGCCCGGCATGAACGGCTTTGCCGCCCTTCGCCAGATTCGCCGCGACCAGCAACTGCGCGATACGCCGGTGATCATGATGAGCGGCAACGAACAGGCGATGGAAAAGTTTTTCGGCACCCGGATCGGCGCCGACGACTTCATGAAAAAGCCCTTCTCGCGCTATGAAGTATTTTTCCGGATCGAGCGCCTGCTCGATGAAAACCTGATCCCGAAACGCCTGCCGCCGCCTTCCGCCCTCGGCCCCGCCTCGCGGCTACCGCTCTGAGCGGCCCCGGCGCGCCCCCGCGCCGCTAACGCAAGACCGAGGCGTAGCCCTCTTCCGCCAGCACCTGGCGCACTGCCGGCCGGGTCAGCAGCCGGCGGTAATGGGCCAGACAGTTTTCCGGCAATGGAATGCCGATCCGCTCGGCCCAGAACTCGACATAAAACAGCGCCGCATCGGCAATGCCGAACTGCGCGTCGACATAGTCCCGCCCTGCCAGTTCGCGATCGACGATGGCAAAGCCCTGGTCGATGATCTGCCGGCCCTGCGCCTTGACCGAGGCATGGTCGCCACTGCTCGGCGCAAAGCGCTCGGTCGTGAAGATGCGGGCAAAGCCTTGCGTATGCAGGGTATGCACCGCGTAGTTCATCAGGCCGAGGGCACGCACCTCGCCGGCCAGCGTCGCCGGCAGCAACTGGCGCTTCGGGTAGCTGCGGGCCAGCCACCAGGCAATGGCCGAAAACTCGGTCAGGGCGGTGCCATCGTCGAGCACCAGGGCCGGAATGCTGCCCTTAGGGTTGATCGCCAGATAATCGGGCTTGTACTGGTCGCCGGCCAGCAGATTGACGATATGGGCCTCGAAAACCAGACCGCATTCTTCGAGCAGGATATGGATGCCCGTCGAGCACGAGCCGGGCGTCATGTAGAACTTCTTGCTCATCGCATCAGGCCGCCGCCAGGACAGCGACCAGCGCCTCGTAACCGCCGTCGACGCTGAACACCCGGCGGAAACGGAAATCGACGAACATCTGGGCGAAGGTCTGGCTGGCGTTGCCGTGATAGCAGTAGATGATCACCGGCTGCTCCTTGGCCAGCCGGCGGAACCAGCCCGCCAGCCGATCCTCGGCGAGATGGGCGGCACCGGGCAGATGGCCGCGCTGGTAGCTGGCAGTATCGCGCACATCGAACACGGTGGCCGCCGGCTCGGCGGCGATCAAGGCCAGGGCCTGGGCTGCGGGGATGCGTTGGTAGTTGGTTGGTTCAGCGAGGCTCATGAATATCGACAGGAATTGGCTGGGGTAACGGGTCGACGCAAGAGCAATGCCAAGTGGCGACCCGGCCAGCAGCCTTGGCAAGCGGCCTGTTGCCTGGTCACGGCAGCGTCGCTTGTTGCTTTTACGACAACTTGGCGTCGTCGCCGACACGCCGGCAAGCCGCCGACAAAAATGACATCGTCACCACACAGGCGGCAGCCGTATAATCGTTTGGCATTTTTTTCCATTTATCGCAACCACTCCGGAAGCGCCGCATCGTATCTTGCCGACCGCAATGCCGGCGCCCACGACGCCCCGCCGCCGGCGATCCCTTCCAAGGAAATCATGACCTCACCCTGCTCCGCAAAGCGCCTCAGCCAACTACTCTGTGCGCTGACCCTCGGCCTTGCCAGCCAGTTCGCCCTGGCCGCGACCGAATGGCAACTCAACCCGGCTGGCAACGGCCTGGGCGGCGCCAGCCGCCTTTCGGCGCTTGATGTCGGCGGCGTCGGCTACGTGCAGATCCTGCCGAGCAGCACCGATCCGACCGGCTTCAATTTCATCGAACATGGTGCCTACCAGGCGCTGCAGTCCGACAAGAGCACACCCTTCGGCGCGCAGGATCTGACCATTACCTACACCGTGATGGGGCACGGCAGCCTGCTCAACCCGTTCGCGCTCAGCTTCACTTCGGGCAGTATCAATCTCTACGCCGACCGCAATTTCGATTTCGCCAGCACGACCGGCAGCTATGGCGCCGACAACGGCAACCGCATTGCCAGCTTCAGCGTTTTCGGTGGCGGCCTCAACGCCAACGGCATGGTCAGCGTCCAGGCCAATGCCGTCGCCGGCAGCGTGCTGGCCGGCTACCTGTTCGCCGCCGACGGCAGCGACCTAGCCAAGCGCAACAACGTGCTGATGAACCTCGGCGTCTTCAACCAGCAAACGACCCCGGACAGCCTGCTGGTCGCCGAGGTGGTCTGCGGCATGGCAGGCTCGACCGGCGCCGGCTGCAACGGCACGCCCTTCGTTAACACGCCGTTCGCCTACACGGTCAAGGATGGCGGCTACGCGACGATCTCCGCCGTACCGGAGCCGGAAATGGTGAGCATGCTGCTTGCCGGTCTCGGCCTGATTTCCGTCGTCGCCCGCCGGCGTCGGGCAGTGGTCTGAATCAGTTTCCCCTGAAGGTTTGCCGCCAGGCTTGCGGCGAGACACCGAAGGCCTGGCGGAAATGATGGCGCAGCGAAACCGGCGAACCAAAGCCGGCGAGCAGCGCGACCTGTTCGACCGGCTGTTCGCTGCTTTCGAGCAGGCGCTGGCAAAGGGCCAGGCGCTCGCCGAGCAGCCAATGGCCGACCGTACTGCCGGTCAACGCCCGGAAGTGGCGCGTAAAGCTGCGCCGGCTCATCAGCGAGCGGGCGGCCAAGCTGTCCAGCGTATGCGGCAGTTGCAGATTGGCCCGGACCCAGTCGATCAGGCCGGCCAGTCGTGAATCGTGCGCCGTCGCCGGCAAGGGTTGTTCGATGAACTGGGCCTGCCCGCCCTGCCGGTGCGGCGGCACGACCAGCCGGCGAGCAACGCGGTTGGCGCTTTCGGCGCCGAGACGCTGGCGCAGCATGTGCAGGCAACAGTCGATGCCGGCGGCGGTCCCGGCCGAAGTGAGGATATTGCCGTCATCGACATAAAGCACGCCGGGATCGAGGTCGACCGCCGGATAGCGTTGTGAAAAGTCACGGGCATAGGCCCAGTGCGTCGTCGCCCGCCGCCCGGCCAGCAGGCCGGCCTCGGCCAGCACATAGGCGCCGAGGCAGAGGCCGACGAGGCGGGCGCCGCGTCGCTCGGCCGCGCTCAACGCGTCGAGCAGGGCGGGCGGTGGCCGTTCGGCCGGGTCGCGCCAACTGGGCACGATGATGGTATCGGCCTCGGCCAATGCCTCCAGGCCATGCTCGATGACCAGGCTGAAGCCGGCCGTCGTCCGTAGCGGCCCGCTCTCTGCCGCGCAGACCCGCAGCTGATAAGCCTCACCCCCTCCCGGCTCGGCATCGCCGAAGACGACGCAGGGCACGGCCAGATGAAACGGGCTGATGCGGTCGAAGGCGACCACGGCGATCAGATGTTGTGACATTTTTTCGGCACCGGAGAGCTTGCTTGCACTTGGCCCGATCTTAGCGGTTTTTGTCATTCGAGCCACTCACCAATTATTAGGCCAAGGCCAATAATCGCTGCACATTCACTGAACGGAGATCAACCATGTTGCCAGCCAGCCAACGCGCCCTGCTCGTCATCGACCTGCAGAACGACTATTTTCCCGGTGGCAAATTCCCGCTGTGGAACAGCGAAGCGACGCTGAGCAAGGTCGAACGGGCGATCGGCAGGGCCCGTGCCGCCGGGATGCCGGTCATCCTCGTCCAGCACATCGCCGATCCCGGTGCCCCGTTTTTCGAGCCCGGCAGCAGCGGCGCCGAGTTTCACCCGGCCATTCGCGCCGCCGCCCCCGACGCCCCGATTGTCGTCAAGGCCTTTGCCGACAGTTTTCACCAGACGACGCTGCAAGAAACACTGGCCCGACTGGGCGTTGGCGAACTGCTGGTCTGCGGCATGATGACGCAGAACTGCGTCACCCATACGGCGATCTCGCCCGCTGCCGACGCCTACCAGGTCAGCCTGGTCGCCGACTGCTGCACGACGGTCAGCGAGATCCTGCACCTGATTGCGCTGAAGGCGGTTGCCACCCGGCTCAAGGTAGCACCGGCCGAGAGCCTGTTCTAGTTGCTGCCGTGGGCTGGCCCGGGAGGCGTTAGAATGCCTCCCCGCTCAGCCCCCAATCGCCCCCGAGGCGCGCCGCCATGACCCAGGTTCTCACCCCCTACTCCGATGCCGCCGCCAGCGACGACATCCTGAACAACACCAAGGTCTGGCTCGAACGCGCCGTCATCGGCCTCAACCTGTGCCCGTTCGCGAAGAGCGTCTTCGTCAAAAAGCAGGTCCGCTACGCGTTGACCGCAGCGACGACGGCCGATCAACTACTCGCCGAACTGGAGCACGAGCTGACCCTGCTCGCCGAAACTGACCCGGCCGAACTGGACACCACGCTGCTCATCCATCCGCAGGCGATGACCGACTTTCTCGACTATCACTTCTTTCTCGGCGAAGTCGAGGCGCTGCTGCGCAACCTCGAGTTCGACGGCATCTTCCAGATCGCCAGCCTGCACCCGCAATACGAATTCGCCGGCAGCGAACCGGACGATATCGCCAATTTCACCAACCGCTCGCCCTACCCGACGCTGCACCTGCTGCGTGAAAGCAGCATCGACCGCGCCGTCGCCGCCTTTCCCGATGCGGCGGACATCTTCGAGCGCAATATCGAAACCATGGAAGGCCTGGGCCACGAAGGCTGGAAGAAACTCTGGCTGGTTTGAGCGCGGCATTTTTGCCCGGCCGGGCCGGTCGACCGCAGGACTCGGCATCGCCGCCGCTCAGAAGGCCAGATTGAGCGAACCAACGACCACCTGGTCACTCGCCCCCGGATTGAAGCAGTACACACCGAGCGTCAGATGCTTGACGGTCACCTGGGCGAAGGGGCCGCGCTGAAAGTCGCGCTCGCCGCCATACACCCGGGTCCGCTGGCCGGCCAATCCGACACGCAGCCAGTCGACCGGACGCAGGCCGAGTTCGCTCCAGGCATAGGTATAGCTGTCGCTGTGCGCGGTTTTATCGCGTACGTATTCGGCCTCGACATAGAAATCAAACGCTCGCCAGGCGACAGCGGCTTCGAATCCGGGAATCACGGCCTGGGTCTCGCCCCAGGCACCACCGAGCAGTGGCGTCAGCTTCCAGGCCAGCGCCTCGCCGCCGGAAAAATTCCAGCCGACGAAGGCAGAGCGGGCACCGACCGACTCGTAGTTGTAGCGGGCTTCCAGATGCAATGAACCGCGCTCGGCGATTGCGATGCCCGAGGTGTAATTGTCGCCGCCCCGCACCTGGGTCGGATAGGCGGTGATGGAAAAGGCCCAGGCCGGTTCGGCGGCGGTGGCTGGCGGCTCGGTGGCTATCTCATCGCCGGCCAGGGCCAGCGTGGCACGGGCAAGCACAGCCAGCCCGATAATCGATTTCAGCATCGGCGTCAGCCTCCCAGGGCGATGATGGCGACGACGAGCGCCGTGCCCAGGCCGGCCATCATCAAGCCGACCTTCCAGCTGCCGTAGCCGGCGAAACGGCCAAGCGCAAGACCGCCGAGAAAAAGCATCAACAGGGAAATGCCGCGCGACACCGGCAACGCCACCCCGATATCCTGGATCAGCAGGAAAGGCAGGACAACCGGAAAAGTTGCGCCCACCACGATCAGGAAAATCGCCAGGGCGGCCAGCAGGTCGTCCCCGGTCAGCCTTGGCCGGAGCGGCGGCGATGGCAGCCCGGCGATTCGGCTGCGGATGGCCTCAAGCTCGGCCGGCGCGACCAGCCCGGCCACGGCCTGCGACAGAGAATCCTTGACCAGCCGGCGACCGCCTGCGGCGTCGGCCGCCTTGACCGAGCGCACCAGTGTCAGCTGGCGGCCACGGTCGGCCACGGTGCGCACCAGGTACATCACGGCATCGACCAGGCCCCAGGCCAGGTTGCAACCCAAGGCGGTGACGAACATCTCGCGCACCTCGTCGCGCCCGGCACCGGCGACCGTCACGACGCCGATGAAGGTGAGCGCCATGAACAGTCCGAACAGCATTTCGGACACCCGGTCGACCACATTGAGCACTGGCTCACGGGATGCTTTCTCGATGGAATTTGTTTCGGTCATGTCTATCCCCAAAACATGCTGCATACAATCCGGCCTGCGCCACCTGTTCACAAAACATTGCCAATCATCATACGCCACAGCCTCGAGCGCCAGCAGCCAGCCGAACTGGGTCAATAGAGCGAAAGTGCGAGCCAACTCGGGGTCATTAGCCAGGTATCGCTTATGTAGTGCATCCAGATTCACTGCCCATTTTTGCCTTGGCAGGCAGGTCGACCGCAGCGCTCAGGAATCGCAGGCAGGAGCCTGCCCGGATCTACTCGGCAGCCTTTTCAGCGCCGACCGTCCGGCTCAAGGTGAGCGACAGCCATTTGAGCAGGGTTGCATAGAGCGCATCAGGATCAACCGGCTTGGCAATGAAGTCGTTCATCCCCGCTTGCTGACAGGCAGCACGGTCATCATCGAAGGCATTGGCGGTCATTGCCAGCACCGGCTTTGTCTCCCAGCCCGGCAGACGGCGGATGATACGGCAGGCCTCCAGCCCCCCCATGTTCGGCATCTGCATGTCCATCAGGATCAGGTCGAAGTCGCCGGAGCGCGCCTTCTCGATTGCCACCAGGCCATCCTCGGCGGTCTCGACATGCATGCCCACGCCATGCAGCAATTCCAGCGCGACCTCGACGTTGATCTCGTTATCCTCGACCAGCAGCAGACGTGCGCCGGCATGCCGGCGCCGCAGCGCACGGTCGGCCCCCTCCTGCGAACGATCCTCCCGGCACATGACGCCATGACCGCGCTGGAGCCAGGCGGTGAACCAGAACACGCTCCCCTGGCCGGGCTGGCTTTCCGCCCCCGCATCGCCGCCCATCAGGAGAGCCAGGCGCTTGGTAATGGCCAGACCGAGGCCTGTCCCGCCAAACCGGCGAGTCGTGCTGGCGTCGGCCTGTGCAAAATCCTGGAACAATCTCGATAGCTTTTCGGCTGGAATACCGATTCCCGTATCCCGCACCTCGAAGCGCACCAGCAATTTGCCATCCCGTTCTTCGAGCAATTCCGCCCGGATGGTAATAGTGCCGTCTTCCGTGAACTTGACCGCGTTGCCGGCAAAGTTGAGCAGCCCCTGGCGAACCCTGGTCAGGTCGCCGCGCAGCCACAAGGGGACATGGTCGCCATCGATCTCGATCTTCACGCCCTTGTCGCGCGCGGAATCGGCAATCAGCGACTGAACATGGTCAAGCACCTGCTCGAGTGCAAAATCCTTGTCTTCCAGCGTGAATTTTCCGGCCTCGATCTTCGACAGGTCGAGAATGTCATTGATGATGGAAAGCAAATGCTTGCCTGAGGCATCGATTTTGTCCAGACGCTCGGCTTGCTCGACCGTCGGTCGATCCTTGCGCAGCAGATGGGTCAGGCCGATGATGGCATTCATCGGCGTACGGATTTCATGCGACATGTTGGCGAGAAAGGCACTCTTGGCGAGGTTTGCATCCTCGGCACGTTTCTGCGCCTCGGCCAGTTGTGCCGTGCGCTCCACCACCTGCCGTTCAAGTCCGGTGTGGTAATCGGCAAGCTCGGCTTGCAGGCGTTTGCGCTCGGTGATGTCCTCGATCACCGAAATGAAGTAATCCGGCGAGCCGTCGCTCTTCCAGGTCAGCGCGACGGTGAGATCGATCCAGACGAGCGAGCCATCCTTGCGCAAATAGCGCTTCTCCAGCGAGTAGGTCTCGATCTCGCGGTCCAGCATCATCTGCAACTGCCGGAGATCGGTGTTGAGGTCATCCGGATGGGTGATGTCCTGAAAGGTCTTGTTCAGCAGTTCGTCTTCGCCATAACCAACGATGGCACACAGCTTGTGATTGACCCGCAACCAGCGACCATCGGGTGCCACCAGCGCGATCCCCACCGCTGCCTGCTCGAATGTGGCGGCAAAACGCCGCTCGCTTTCCAGTCTGGCACTCGTCGATGCATCAAGCTGGTCGTGCGCCGCAATAATTTCAGCAACATCCAGTACGGGCATCGGTTGACCGGCCGGCGTACTCAGCGCCATGAGCTGTTGGCCCAGACGACGGGCGAAAAAAGTTCCTCCCACAAGGCCAAGCAACACACTGAGGAGGATTCCGGCCAGCAGGAGCGCCCCCGTCTCGATCATCTGCGTGCGCCGCAGGTCGCGCGGAGTTTGAAGGACGACCGACCACGGTGCCTGTTCCAACTTGGCGGTGAATCGCCCTTCCGGAGCGGTATTTTCTTCAGGCTTGAATCCCGGGGGAGCGCGCCGGGCAATATCGGCACCGGTACCATCGACCAGGGCCAACGACCAACCCTCCGGCAGCGCGACACGATCAAGGCGCCGCCTGAATTGATCGATATCGATCGTCGTCAGCATCAGATGAGTGGCCTTGCCATCACGCAGCACCGGTACCGCGATGGCGACCAGCAGGACATTGGCGACCGGCCCGACGACAATATCGCCGACTTGCGGGCGCCCTGTCTCCAGCGCCAGCGGCGCTGCTGTCTTACCCTTGGCGACAGGCAGCCTGGGCAGCGAGGCACCAAAAGGCCAACGGGTATTGAAAAGCATCTGCCGATCGGTATCGGCAAAGATGACATGGCTCTCGAAACCTTCGAGATAACCCTGCGCCTCCCGATAAAGCTCCGACCAACGCTGGGGCTCATCGACCATACCGGACATGGCCAGTATCTGCAGTCCTCTGATCCGTGCCCGCAGATTCTGATCGATCGCCATTGCCACATTCTGCGCCCGATCTCTCGCCTCGCGCGCACGCTCCTTGTCCAGCGTCTGTATATGGTCGAAGGCCAGCCATGCTGCAAACAGCACCACGGGTGCCATGCTGAGCCAGATCAATCGAGCTAGAAAGACGGATAACGGGCGCTGTTTCACGGTTCGATTGATTTTATTTGCTTGTTTTGGACAAGGTCAGGTTTGAAACCAGGAATACAGGGTATCGCCGTGGCAACTTTGGTCAATACTACAAAAGCACACCCCGTTAACCAGCAGAGTATTCATATGGCAAATTGGTTCAACAAGACAGAAGCATAACCCGCATCTCGAAGCCCAGGCTGCCAACGCGGTGCTAACTCACAAAGCGGTAACCAACGCCTGATTCAGTAAGAATGAATTTGGGCCGCGTTGGATCATCCTCGATCTTTTTCCGGACATGCCCCATATAGACACGAACATAGTGGCTGTCCTCGATATGGGATGGCCCCCAGACGGCCTTCAAGAGCTGGCGATGGGTCAGGACCGAATCCGGATTGGCGATCAGGTAGGCGAGTAGCCTGAATTCGATCGGAGTCAGGTGCACCGGTTGGCCATCCTTTTCGACAACACGCTTGCCGAGGTCGACGCGAACATTGCCGAACTCGAAGACAGCTGTTCCGCTGCCCCCCGAGCGGAAACGCCTTCTCAAATGCGCCCGGACACGAGCCAGCAATTCGGCCGCGCCAAACGGCTTGATCAGGTAATCATCAGCCCCGGCATCCAGTGCGGCCACCTTGTCGGCTTCGGCCGTGCGGGCGGAAAGCACGATGATGGGAATTTCCGACCAGGTCCGCAGGTCACGGATCAGATCGATCCCGTCGCCGTCCGGCAAGCCGAGATCGAGCACCACCAGGTCCGGCTGCCGGGTACCGACCTCGATCAGGCCGCGCGCCACCGAATCCGCCTCGTAGACTTCCAGATGCTCAGCTTCCAGCGCCAGTTTGATGAAGCGGCGAATCTTGGCCTCATCCTCGACAACGATTACCGTCGGGGTGGCTGTAGTCATTCAGTGAACCTCCTCGCCCTCGGCAATGTCCTCGGCATCGAGCAATGGCGGGTTGCCTTTGGGCAAGGTGAAGATGAAGCGCGCACCGCCTTGCGGCCGGTTCTCGGCATGAATTTCTCCGCCATGGGCTTCGACAATGGCCCGACAAATGGCCAGCCCGAGGCCAACCCCCCGGGTGGCGCCTTCCGGCTGGCCGCGTTCGAATTTCTTGAAAATCACTTCTTCTTTCCCTTCGGGCAAGCCGGGGCCGTTATCGTCGACCCAGACCTCGATCACCCGCTCCTGAACATTGGCGCCAATTTCGACAATGCTCCCGGCCGGCGTGTATTTGACGGTATTTTCCAGCAGGTTGTAGATCACCCGCTCCATCAGGACGGAGTCGATATTGACCAGCGGCAGGTTGTCATCGAGCGAGACCTTGATCTGGTGCTCGGCAAAGGCCCGCTCCAGCACTTTCAGGGCACTGACGACCACCTCCTCCAGCGGTTGCCATTGCAGGTTCAACTCCACCCGGCCCGACTGAAGCCGCGCCATGTCGAGCAGGTTGTTAACCTGGCCGC
>NZ_LODL01000021.1:69659-102699 GCF_001551835.1 Dechloromonas denitrificans
AAGATGCCGCCGGTCGATTGCAGCAAGACGCCGAACCAGGCCAATTGCGACCTCCACCAGAAGGCCCGCGAAGCCTGCAAGGACAAGCTGGGCGACGAGCACAAGGCCTGCCTGCGCGAACAGTTCAACGTCAAGTAAGCCTCAGGGGCGCCTGATAACGGGCGCCCCGTTTTTGCCCAAAAAACCCGGTTGACCGCAGGCGTCGCCCTTTTATCGCCTCAGCGCTGGCGCAGCGGCTTCAGCAGGTCGGACAAGCCGTTGTGGTCGATTTCCTGCATCAGCGCCAGCAAACGGCCGATTTCGCCGGGCGGAAAACCTTCGCGGAAAAACCAGTTCAGGTAATTCCCCGGCAAGTCGGCAATCAGCCGCCCCTTGTACTTGCCGAAGGGCATGGTGCGGGTGACCAGAAGCAGCAGGTCGTCGGGATTCATCAATGCCCTCCACTCACTTGCCGGCCCGCCATAGCGGAAACAGGGCAAGCAGCCCGAGCAGCGGACCGGGCAACAGCAACCAGGCGATATTCGCGCCCCACTCGCCGATCCACGCCGTGCCGAGGTGGATCGAGAACATCGTGATCGCAAAGCCGAGCGAGTTCTGGAAAGCCAGGGCACTGCCGACGATTTCAGGCGGACAGGCACGCGCCGACAGGGCCGAGAAATGCGGCGAATCGGCGACCACCGCCGCTCCCCAGAGCAGCAGCAATGTCAGCCGCGCCCAGTCCGGCCAGCTCCCCGCCAGCGGGAAAACCGCGCAACTGATCGCCGACAACGTCAAGGCGACCGCCGCCACCCGGGCACTACCGATGCGCTGGCTCCACCAGCCGCCGGCCAGGCAACCGAGCGCACCGACGCCGATGATGGCAAAGGCCAGTCCGGAGACGCTGCGCGTCGCCGGCACCGCCAGGCCGCTGAGGACGACCAGCGCCGGGACCAGCGTCCAGAAGGCATAAAGCTCCCACTGATGGCCGAAATAGCCGAAGGCCGAGGCGCGGAAATCGCGCTCGGCAAAGGCCAGCAGCACCCTGCCCAGACGCAGCGGCGGCGCATCGTGCCGGCGCTTCAGGTGCGGCCCGTCGCCGAGGCGGAAAATCAACACCGCCGCCAGCGTGGCCAGCAGCGAGGAGAGGAGGATCGTCACCTGCCACGACCACCCTGCCCCGGCCAGGCGCAAGCCATGCGGCAAGGCGGTACCCAGCGTCAGCATGCCGACCAACTGGGCCAGTGCCGCCCCAGCTCGCTCCGGCACCCAGCTGACGACCAGCTTCATGCCGAGCGGGTAGACGCCAGCAAGCGCGAAACCGACGGCAAAGCGCAGCGGCAGTCCGCTGGCCAAGCCGCTGGCGAACAGCGCGAAAGCCGCATTGCTGAGCGCGCCGAGCACGGCGCAGACGGCGAAGATCCGGCTGGCGGCGAAGCGGTCGGCCAGCCCGGACAGCGCGAAAGTCAGTGTGCCGAGAATGAAGCCGAGCTGGACGGCGTTGGTCAGCGTGCCGATAGCGGCCGGCGCCAGCCCCCAACTGGCGATCAAATCATCCGCTGCACTGTTGACGGAAAACCACAGCGAGGTACCGAACAACTGGGCGACGACAATAATGAAGACAGGATTTTTCATCTGGGCAGAATGGCTGGTGAGCAGCTAGCATACAAGAAGCCGGCAGCAGTTTTCGGCTGCGACGGAACCACTGCTGCTGCGCCGACTCACACAAGCCCTTACCCAGTATTCAGGAGACCCCGATGAGCCCTCTCAAATTACTCGGCATCGCTGGCAGTCTGCGTCGCCAATCCACCAACAGCGGCCTGCTGCGCGCCGCCCTGGCCGAACTGCCGGAAGGCGTCAGCATGGATATCGCCGATCTTTCCGACATCCCGTTCTACAACGCCGACATCACCGAGAAACCGGCCAGCGTCCAGCGCGTGCTGGCCCAGATCGGCGCCGCTGATGCCTTGGTGCTGGCCTGCCCGGAATACAACTATTCGCTCGCCCCGGCCCTGAAGAACATTCTCGACTGGGCCTCGCGCGAGCCGAACAACACCCTGCTCGCCGGCAAGACCGTTGCCATCATGGGCGCCGGCGGCGGCATGGGCTCGTCGCGCTCGCAATACCATCTGCGCCAGGTCTGCGTCACCCTCGACCTGCACCCGCTGAACAAGCCGGAGGTTTTCTCCAACGCTTTCACCAGCTCCTTCGACGCCGACGGCAACCTGACCGATCCGAAAATCATCCAGCTGATCGGCGAGCAAATGCGGGCGCTGGCGGCCTGGAGCCGGAAAATCCGCAGCTGATCGGATTCGCTATGGCGAGGGCTGCGGTCGACGGCCGGAAAAAGGCAATTTTGCCCGACCGCCGCCTCGCCAGGCAGAGAACGCAACTACCCGGCCGAGGCGCCGGGCTTCAGTCCTTGGCCAGGGCCAGCAGCTTGGTACCCAGCGGGTAATGGACGACGCCGAAGTCGTCGTAACGGACGGTGACGATTTCCTTGCCGTCCCGGGTTTCCAGCGTCACCTGCTTGACCAGGCCGTAAACGTCGTCGGCATAGTCGTGGTCGCGCAGGAAGGGGCAGGACTTGAGATCGACCATTTCGCCGGGTTCGAGGTCCTGCACCAGAACATTGACCAGCACCTGGTCAACCTCGGGCTCGGCAATCGCCTCCTTGTTGCTGGCGAGAAAACCGATCTGCTCGGTGATCTCGGAGACGGTCGCCTTGCCGCCCTCCTCCATCAACTCCAGCACCCCACGCAGAATCATCTCGACCCGTTGGATGGCATCGATCTCGAACGCCGTCAGGGTGACGGCACCCTCCTGAGCGCGTTGCGCCAGGCTGGTCAGCGATAGACAAATCTGCTCCGCCGAAGGGTCACCCTCATCGGCCAGCACAAACGGGATCGACTCCGTTTTGGTGATCAGATCAATAACGTCTTGACGGCTTTTATCGAAGGCCTGCATCGTCCCTGGCGGCTCACTGGATGTTTCATCGAATTAGCCTTCATTATCACCTCGGAAAAAAGCGGCGTCCAAGTGATTTAATGCGCCAAAAGAAAACGGAACGCCGCAGCGTTCCGTTTTTGCCCGTTTCAGCCGGTCGACCCTAGGGCCAGCCTTTGCCTTAATGGTCGCGGAGGTCAAACCGGCTGGCGTGGAAGCCGCTTACTTGCCGCTCAGCGCCATCATCAGTTCGTTGATGCGCTTGACGAAGCCGGCCGGATCGTCGAGCTGGCCGCCCTCCGACAGCGTGGCCTGTTCGAAGAGCAGCGCCGCCCAGTCGTCGAAACGGGTTTCCTCGTACTTCAGGCGCTGCACAACGACGTGGTTCGGGTTGATTTCGAGGATCGGCTTGACGTTCGGTGCGGCCTGGCCGGCTGCCTTCAGCAGGCGGGCCAGGTTGCCGGATGGATCGTGCTCGTCGGACACCAGGCAGGACGGCGAATCGGTCAGCCGGTAGGTGACGCGGACGTCCTTGACCTTGTCGCCGAGCGAAGCCTTCACCTTGTCGATCAGATCCTTGTACTCGTCGGCTGCCTTCTCGGCTTCCTTCTTTTCCGCTTCGTCTTCAAGCGAACCAAGATCGAGGCCGCCCTTGGCGACGGATTGCAGATGCTTGCCCTCGAACTCGGTCAGGTGGCCGACCACCCACTCGTCAACGCGGTCGGAGAGGAGCAGCACTTCGATGCCCTTCTTGCGGAAGATTTCGAGGTGCGGGCTGTTCTTGGCGGCATTGAAGGTATCGGCGGTGACGAAGTAGATCTTCTCCTGGCCTTCCTTCATGCGAGCGATGTAGTCGGCCAGCGACACGGTCTGCTCCGGCGTGTCGTTGTGCGTCGAAGCAAAACGGATCAGGCCGGCGATCTTTTCCTTGTTGGCAAAGTCTTCGCCGACGCCTTCCTTGAGCACGGCACCGAAGGCGGTCCAGAACTGGGCGTACTTCTCCTTGTCGTTCTCGGCCAGGTCTTCCAGCATGCCGAGCACCTTGCGCGTGCAACCGCTGCGGATGCCGTCGATATCCTTGCTCTGCTGCAGGATTTCACGCGAGACGTTGAGCGGCAGGTCTGAGGAGTCGACCACACCGCGCACGAAGCGCATGTAGAGCGGCATTAACTGCTCGGCATCGTCCATGATGAAGACGCGGCGGACGTAGAGCTTGATGCCGTGGCGGGCGTTGCGGTCCCACAGGTCGAACGGGGCGCGGGCCGGGATGTAGAGCAGCTGGGTGTATTCCTGCTTGCCTTCGACGCGGGCGTGGGTCCAGGCCAGCGGGTCTTCGAAATCGTGGGCGACGTGCTTGTAGAACTCCTTGTACTGCTCGTCGGTGATGTCGGACTTGGCGCGAACCCACAGTGCATTGGCCTGGTTGACGGTCTCGTCCTCCTCGGTCATCACCTGCTCGCCCTTTTCCTGGTTCCATTCTTCCTTCTTCATCACGATCGGCAGCGTGATGTGGTCGGAGTACTTGCGGATGATCGACTTCAGCTTCCAGCCACCGAGGAATTCGTCTTCGCCATCACGCAGGTGCAGCGTGACATCGGTGCCGCGACTGGCCTTTTCGACCATCTCGACGGTGTAGTCGCCTTCGCCGCCCGATTCCCAGCACACGGCCTGGTTGGCTTCGAGGCCGGCGCGGCGCGAGACTACGGTTACCTTGTCGGCGATGATGAAGGAAGAATAGAAGCCGACGCCGAACTGGCCGATCAGGTGGGCGTCCTTGGCCTGGTCGCCAGTCAGCGCCGAGAAGAATTCCTTGGTGCCGGACTTGGCGATGGTGCCGAGATGCTCAACCGCCTCGTCGCGGCTCAAACCGATGCCGTTGTCGGAAATGGTGATCGTGCGGGCGTCCTTGTCGAAGGCAATACGAATCTTCAGATCGCTGTCGTCGCCATACAGGGCGCTGTTGTTGAGCGCTTCGAAGCGCAGCTTGTCGCAGGCGTCGGAGGCGTTGGACACCAGCTCGCGCAGGAAAATTTCCTTGTTGCTGTACAAGGAGTGAATCATCAGTTGCAGCAGTTGTTTGACTTCAGCCTGGAATCCCAGGGTTTCGCGGTTTTGCGTGTTATTCGCGGTTGCAGACTCGGACATGCTTGAAACTCCCAATCAAACCAAATAGGTGAGCGGGAGATGGGGGCGACGCAGGCAATTTCAAGCCCCGGCCGGCGCTTTTTGCTCAAAGACGGTTTTTGCCCGTTTTGAATGGTCGACCGTAGCCGTTACAGATCGATACAAACATGCATGCTGCGGCGCAGCATTGTTCTGGCAAAATGCAGCCTGTCTCCTCCATTTCTCCTCCAAGAATGGATTTATGCCCGCCGCGTGCGGGCATTTTTTTGTCCGCTTTCTGCGAACTGCTGCCAAGCCACAAAGGAGAACAGCGGCCTGGCGAGACCAAACGGCAAATCTCGCAGGCAAAAAAGAAGCCCGTCGTTGCGGGCTTGTTTATATGTAGTTTGTCTCCTCCACCCAACTCGATGATCAGGTAGGGCACTGCAAGTTCCAATGTTTTTAATTGTCACATATTAAATTAGTTTCGTATAGTTAAATTTACAGATGCAACGATCCATCGTTCCGCACCATTGCCATGGCGACTGGCGCTTCATGCTCGGGCCAGGATCGGTAAAATGGCGGCCATGACGCAAGCCGCCCGCCCAAGCAAGCCCGCCGCCCTCTTTGAAATGCCCAGTCCGTTCGAGACCGAAAGCGGCAAGGTCCTGCTCCACGAGCCAGCCTGGGTCCGCGAAGGCGAGTTGCGCGCCCAGTTGCTCGACGAAAGCTACCCGAAGCCTTTCGTCGTCGACGACGGCGAGCGCCGTTATCTGTACTTCAACACCCGGCTGATGCAGAGCGCCATGCGCCTGAAGGCGCCGAACGACCTCGACCTGCGCTACACCCAGAAAATGATGAGCTTCCTGCTCTTCAACCCGCACCCCAAGCGTATCGTGCTGATCGGCCTGGGCGGCGGTTCGCTGGTCAAGTTCTGCTACACGCGGATGCCTTCGGTGCAATTCACCGCGGTGGACATCGACCCGGATGTGATCGCCTTTCGCGAGGTTTTCATGCTGCCGCCGGACGGACCGCGGCTGGCGGTCATCGAAGGCGATGGCGCCGAATACATCGCCGGGGCCGACAAAGGCATCGATGTCGTGATGGTCGATGCCTTCGACGAAACCGGCTTCGCACCGGCACTGGCCAACCGCGAATTTCTCGAAAGCATCTACGGCAAGCTGTCCGGCAATGGCGTGCTAGTCATCAACCTGGCCGGCGAAAAGGAAAGCTACGTCGGCCTGATCGGCGATGCGATGCAGGTTTTTGACGAACAGGTGATCGTCTTCGGCGTCCCGGAAGACGGCAACCACGTCCTGCTCGCCTTCAAGATCCGCTATTTCGAACCGCGCTGGCGCTGGCTGCACAACCACGCCAAGGAATTGCGCGCCAAGTTCGGCCTCGATTTCCCGACCTTCGCGCAGAAGATCGAGCGCGCCGCCAAACTCGGCCTCGCCCGCCGTGAAGCGGTGCGCGGGTTGAGATGAAGCGTCTTTGCCTCGCATTGGTCGGCATCGCGCTGCTCGCCGCCTGCGCTACGGTCAACCCGCGCTATGACCCGAAAAAGCCGCATCACCGGCCACACGGCTTCGTCAATAGCGACCCGACGCTGCATATCGGCGAACTGCCCTGGTACGACGTACTGCGGCGCAACCTGCGCGGCGACTTCCGGCCGCTCACGGAACCGGCCGGCGGCTACACCCGTTTTGCCCGCGACTGGAGCGTCACGCTCGACCCGCAAGCCCTCCAGCAACGCCAGGAATCGCCACGAATCACCTGGCTCGGCCATGCCTCGTTGCTCCTGCAGGTAGCCGGCCAGAACATCCTGATCGACCCGCAATTGTCCGACCACGCCGGGCCGCACCCCTGGCTCTCGGCGAAGCGCCGCGTTCCGGCGCCGATCACGCCGGAAGCACTGCCGCCGATCGACTTCGTGCTGATTTCACACAACCACTACGATCATCTCGACCAAGCGACCATCGAACGCCTGCTCGCCGCCGGCCAGAAACCGCAGTTCATCGTCAGCCTCGGCGTCAAGGCCTGGTTCGACGAGCACGGCATTGGGCAGGTGATCGAGATGGACTGGTGGGATACGCTGGAATTCGGCCCGCTCAAGCTGCATTACACGCCTGCCCAGCACTGGAGCAAACGCACCCTGCTCGATGCCAACGCGACGCTGTGGGGCGGCTTCGCCATCGAATGGTCGGCCGGCCAGGCGGCGCCGTGGCGTTTTCTGTACACCGGCGACACCGGCTACTCGAAGGATTTTCAGGAAATTCGCCGTCGCCTCGGGCCAGTCGATTTTCTCGCCCTCCCGGTTGGTGCCTACCTGCCGCGGGACTTCATGGCGCCGCAGCACATCAACCCGGACGACGCGGTCAGGATCATGCTCGATCTGGAAGCGAAGCAGGCGCTCGGCGTGCATTGGGGCACCTTCGAACTGACCCAGGAAAGCTTCGATCAGCCGCCACAGGATCTGGCGGCCGCGCTAGAGCAACGCGGCCTGCCGCCGGAACGCTTCAGGCTGTTCAAACACGGCGAGATGCGCCACCTGCTGCCCTGATCAGTCGATCGCTTCGTAAATAACTTCGATGATGTCGATTTCGCGGATGCCGAGCGGACTCTGGAAGCGCACGCTGTCGCCTTCGCGCGACTTGATCAGTGCCCGGGCCAGCGGCGAGATCCAGCTGATGCGGCCGCGCCCGACGTCGGCTTCATCGACACCGACAATGGTGTAGGTGTTTTCCGCCCCATCGACATCGGCAACGGTGACCCGGGCACCGAAAAAGACCTGGTCGTTGTCACCCTGGCGCAGCGGATCGACGATTTCGGCAATATCGAGGCGCTTGGTCAGGAAGCGGATGCGCCGGTCGATTTCGCGCAGGCGCCGCTTGCCGTAGATGTAATCGCCGTTTTCCGAACGGTCGCCGTTCGAGGCGGCCCAGGCGACGATTTCCACCACATGCGGCCGCTCGCGCTTGACCAGGTGCTCCAGTTCGGACTTCAACCGGGCATGACCGCCCGGCGTAATGTAGTTGCGTGTGCCGCTGGGCAGCTTCAGCGATGCTTCGAGTTCTTCTTCGTCATCGCCGTCACTCTCCCGTACGAACGCCTTGTTCATCAATAACCGATGCTGTAGTGCTCGACGTCGACGCGGATCAACTCGCGACCGAGAATCGCTGCCGTGTATTTGGCAAACTGTTCGGCCCAGGTGCGCTGGTCGCGGAAACGCCCTTCGCCAGCGTACTTGGCGACGCTGAGAATACGGTCGACGGCCAGGATCTTGCCGGTCGGCGTCGCCACATCGCATTCAAGCACGGTAAATTCATGATCGAACCATTGACGGGCTTCGTCGGCTGCCGCGCCACCGAAAACCTTGAAATCGAATTCCTTGTCGCGGCCGAAAGACACGATCACATGATGTTGCATTTCTCTCTCCTCCATTGAATTGTTCGGGTTATTCTAGCAATAACATCGCATGCAGTCAGGAACAGTCCATGGCCACCCAAACATTGACCGACGAGGAACTGGATGGCATCCGCCACCAGCTACAGGAGTTGCAGGTCGAACATCGCGACCTCGATCAGGTGATTTCCCACCTGATCGAAAACCCGCCACCCGATGATCTGCTGGTCCGCCGGATCAAGAAACGCAAACTGGCCCTGAAAGACCGCATTCTGCTGCTGGAAGCAATGCTGGTGCCGGATATTCCGGCTTAGTCGGCGGCCGGCGGAATCCGGAAAAAGATCCAGTAGGCGCCGCCAAGCGCTGCCGCCACGGCCAGCTCCCAAAGCATCGGGAGTTGCCAGACCGCTCCTGCCAGCACCGCCAGCAGGAGCAGGTAGCGGAAAAATTTCAAATCAGAGAACCAGGCGGCCGATGTACCAGGCAATCGCCGCCATTGCCGCACTGCACGGAATGGTCAGAATCCACGCCCAGACGATCCCACCGGCAACGCCCCAGCGCACGCGGCGGGCGCCACGCGTCGAGCCAACGCCGGCAATGGCGCCGGTGATGGTATGTGTCGTCGACACCGGAATGCCGAGCGCCGTCGCCAGGAACAGGGTGATCGCCCCGCCGGTGTTGGCACAGAAACCGCGCGGTTGATTGAGCTTGGTGATGCGGTTGCCCATGGTCTTGACGATACGCCAGCCACCGAACATGGTGCCAAGGCCCATCGCCGTGTAGCAGGAAAATACCACCCAGCCCGGAATGGCGGCATGCGGATCGGACATGCCGGCGGCGATCAGCAGCATCCAGATGATACCGACTGTTTTTTGCGCATCATTGCCGCCATGGCCGAGGCTGTAAGCCGCCGCCGAAAGTAGCTGGAAGCGCCGGAAATGCTTGTCCACCTTTCTCGGCGCAATGTTGCGGCAGATCCATGAAACCGCCACCATCAGGCCACCGCCGATCACGAAGCCGAGGAAAGGCGCGATGAAGATGAAAGCGATGATCTTGAGGACCCCGGCCGAAATCAGGCCACCCAGCCCGGCCTTGGCAATGGCGGCGCCGACCAGGCCGCCGACCAGCGCGTGCGAGGAGGACGACGGAATGCCGTAATACCAGGTGATGATGTTCCAGATGATGGCGCCGATCAGCGCCCCAAAAATCACATAGTGATCGACGATGCTCGGATCGATGGTGCCCTTGCCGATGGTGCTGGCCACCTTGAGCTGGAACAGGAAATAGGCGAGAAAATTGAAGGCCGCAGCCCATACCACCGCCTGATGCGGCTTGAGAACGCGGGTCGAGACGATGGTGGCAATCGAGTTGGCGGCATCGTGGAAGCCGTTCATGAAATCGAACAGCAAGGCGACGACGACCAGCGTGATGACCACGCCGAGACTGATTTGTACGGTATCCATACCGAGCTACCCGCTCAGGAGTTTTCTAGAACGATGGCCTCAATCGTGCCGGCGACGTCCTTGCAGCGATCGCTCACCGATTCGAGAAGTTCGTAGATTTCCTTCATCTTGACCACCTGGCGCACGTCCGGCTCTTCGCGGAAGAGCTTGGACATCGCTTCGCGCAGCATGCGATCGGCGTCGGATTCAAGATCGTTGATTTCATGGCAGTGCCGGAGGATGGCCGGCGCGTTTTCCATGCTGTGCAGCAGCTTGACCGCCGCCTGCACGCAAACGCAGCAACGCTCGGTGACATCGGCCAGCAGCTTGGCTTCGGCCGGCACGCTATGGACGTCGTAGAGCGCCATCGATTCGGCGACATCCTGAATGATGTCGAGAATGTCATCCATGCCGTTGATCAGCTGGTGAATCTCGTCGCGGTCGAACGGGGTGATGAATGAGGTGTGCAGCTGCGCCAGCGTGCTGTGGGTGATTTCATCCGCCTTGCGCTCAATGACGTCGATTTCTTCGGCACGCTTTTCAGCATGCTCCGGCGCATCGACCAGCGCCCCGATCAACCCGGACAGCGCCTGGCCACCCTGCACAATCAACTCGGCGTGCGCGTTGAAAAGATCGAAATACTTGCCCTCCCTGGGCATCAAGCGACCGAACATGACAGTCCTGTGAAGTTATTGTTACAGCCCGGCATTCTATCACGCGGGACTGATCGCCCCGCGATCAAGCGCGTCGGCCGGGCATGCTTGCCGCTAAAATATCGCACGATGAGCAACACCCTGCCGGCCGATACTTTCGGCGACCCCTTTCTTCTCGATGACCTGCCGCTGCCGCGCCAGCCGGCCGGCTACGCGGTCCAGCGGCTCGACACCGACACCCTGCTCGACCGCCATTCCGGCGCTTTCCTGCCGGTTCGTTCGCCCGAGCTGGCCGGCCTGTTCCCCAGCTTCGAGGCAGCCCATGCCGCGGCCAGCACTTGGGTTGCGCACTACTGCCCGCCGCCGGCCGACCACTGCCTGGCCATCGTCCCGGCCGGCTTCGACCCCGTTCTCAACCGCCACGTGCTGATCTACGGCGTGCTCTGCGGTCACCCCTGATTTCCGGCCTTTTTTCGGAGAAACACCATGCCCCCATTCCAGCAACGTCCCCTTGGCAACAGCGACCTGATCGTTCCTGAAGTCTGCCTCGGCACGATGACCTTCGGCGAACAGACTGCCGAAAGCGATGCCCACGCCCAGCTTGATTACGCACTGGCCGCCGGCATCAATTTCATCGATGTCGCCGAGATGTATCCAGTACCGGCCCGCGCCGAAACCTGCGGCGCCTCGGAGCGCATCGTCGGCAACTGGCTGGCCCGCCAGGCCCGCGACCAGATCCTGATCGCCACCAAGGTGGCCGGCCCCAGCCGCAACCTGAGCTGGATCCGCAGCGGCCCGCCGGCCATGGACCGGGCCAATATCCGCGCCGCCATCGACGGTTCGTTGCAACGCCTGCGCACCGACTACATCGACCTCTATCAATTGCACTGGCCGGAACGCAACCAGCCGATGTTCGGCCAATGGCACTTCGATCCGGCCAACGAACGGGAATGCACGTCGATTCGCGAGCAACTGCAAGCCCTCGGCGAACTGGTCAAGGAAGGCAAGGTGCGCCAGATCGGCGTCTCCAACGAACACGCCTGGGGCTTGATGCAGTTCGTCCGCCTCGCCGAGGAAGCCGGCCTGCCCCGCATCGTCTCGACGCAGAACGCCTACAACCTGCTCAACCGGACCTACGAGACATCCTTGCTGACCGAAATCGGCCATCGCGAAAACATCGGCCTGCTCGCCTACTCGACGCTGGCCTTCGGTCACCTGACTGGCAAGTACCTGGCCAATCCGGACGCCCCGGGCCGGATCACCCAGTGGCCCACCTTCGGTCAGCGCTACACGAAGCCCAACGTCCAACCCGCCGTCGCCGCCTACGTGGCACTGGCAGCAAAGCACGGCCTGACCCCGAGCCAGCTCGCCCTCGGCTTTGTCCGCTCGCGCTGGTTCGTTGCCAGCACCATCGTCGGCGCCTCGTCGCTGACGCAACTGCAGGAAACTCTGCCGGCAACGCAGACCGCGATTTCTCCCGAACTGCTGGCTGAAATCGACGCCCTCCAGTTGCGATACACCAACCCGGCGCCATGAGTCGTTCGCTGTTCGCCGCCTTGGCTGACGCGCTGGCCGCTACGGAAATCGAGCAAAAACTGGCGTTGACCGCAGGCATCGCCGCCGACTGGCAAGCCGGCCGGCTGGACTGGCGCGACCAGCCCGGGGTCGCCCTGCACTGCGGCCTTCCGGCCCGACCGGAACTGGTTTCACCCCGACGGGTGCCGAAACGCAATCCGAAAAGCCCGGAAGGTCGCGCCCGGCTGGTGCACGCCATCGTCCATATCGAGTTCACGGCGATCAATTTGGCGCTCGACCACGCGGCGCGTTTTCCCGGCATGCCGGCGCAGTATTACGCCGACTGGATCGGCGTCGCCGCCGAAGAGGCCTACCACTTTACGATCCTGCGCCAGCGCCTGCAGGCGCTCGGTCACGACTATGGCGATTTTCCCGCTCATGCCGGCCTGTGGGCGATGGCCGAGAAGACAGCCGGCGACGTCCTTGCCCGCATGGCACTGGTGCCGCGCCTGCTCGAAGCGCGCGGCCTCGATGCGACGCCGCCCATCCAGCAGAAGCTGGCGGAATGCGGCGATGAGGAATCGGCTCGCCTGCTCGACATCATCCTGCGCGACGAGATCGGCCATGTCGGCCTCGGCGACCAGTGGTTCCGCCAGCTTTGCGCCGAGCGGGGGCTGGAACCGGAAAGCACCTATCGCCGCCTGCTCGACGACTACGAAGCCCCCTGGCCGCAGGCGCCAATGAATGAAGCGGCCCGCCTGGCCGCCGGCTTCAGCACTGACGAACTGGCCGAGCTGGTCGCCGCCCGCGCCTGACCGGCCGCGCCAAAACCGCGATTGGCGATTCGGGAAATATTTATTTTAGCGGCGCAGATGATGCACCGATGCGGCTGGCAAGGCGATTCCCCCGCCCTCAGTCGCCCGTGCCCGTTTCCGAGCTGGCAAAAATAGAGTAAACTAATAATATCAATGCGTTGATCCATCGCCCGCAGGGCTCCCGAGCAGCTACCGCTTTACCCCTCGTTTGCAGTTCACTTTGCAGGTCTCACCATTGAATCGCCCCCTAGGCATAGCTGCGTCAGGGGAACTCAGGCCGCCCGACCATCGGGCCAACACGTCGCAAGCAAACAAAAGCAAGCCGCGACGTCGAAAGGAAACAGCATGACATCACCCGTCGAAAGCTTTGCCGACCTCGGCTTAGGCTCCGCCCTACTCAAAGCCCTGGCCGATATTGGCTATGAAACCCCATCGCCGATCCAGGCGCAGTGTATTCCCATCCTGCTCGAAGGCCACGATCTGATCGGCATGGCCCAGACCGGCACCGGCAAGACCGCCGCCTTCGCGCTGCCGCTGCTCGAAAAGATCGACGTCAAGATCAGCAAGCCGCAGGCCCTGATCCTGACCCCGACCCGCGAACTCGCCATCCAGGTCGCCGAAGCGCTGCAAAGCTACGCCCACGGCCTGCCCGGCTTCCACGTCCTGCCGATCTACGGCGGCCAGAGCTACACCATCCAGTTGAAGCAACTGTCGCGCGGCGCCCACATCATCGTCGGCACCCCGGGTCGCGTCATGGATCACCTGGAGCGCAAGACGCTCAACCTCGACAATCTGAAGACCCTGGTCCTCGACGAAGCCGACGAAATGCTGCGTATGGGCTTCATCGACGACGTCGAGTGGATTCTCGAACGCACCCCGGCCGAGCACCAGACCGCGCTGTTCTCCGCCACCATGCCGGAACAGATCCGCCGCGTCGCCCAGAAGTACCTGGTCGAGCCGCGCGAAATCAAGATCAAGTCGGCCACCGCCACCGTTGCCGCGATCCGTCAGGTTTACTGGCAGGTGTCCGGCATGCACAAGCTGGACGCCCTGACCCGCATCCTCGAAGTTGAAGAAGACTTCGACGCCGCCATCATCTTCGTCCGCACCAAGACGGCCACCGTCGAACTGGCCGACAAGCTGTCGGCCCGCGGCTATGCCGCTGCCGCGCTGAACGGCGACCTCAACCAGCAGATGCGCGAACGCGTCATCGAGCAGTTGAAGTCCGGCGCCCTCGACATCGTCATCGCCACCGACGTCGCCGCCCGCGGCATCGACGTGCCGCGCGTCAGCCACGTCGTCAACTACGACATTCCGTACGACACCGAAGCCTATGTGCACCGGATCGGCCGCACCGGCCGCGCTGGCCGCAACGGCAACGCCATCCTCTTCGTCGCACCGCGCGAAGTCCGCATGCTGCGCACCATCGAACGCGCCACGCGCCAGCCGATCGCGCCGCTGACCCTGCCCAGCCGCGCCGACGTCACCAACAAGCGGGTTTCCGACTTCAAGGAAAAAGTTACCGGCGTCCTCAATGCCGAAGGTCTCGATTTCTTTGCCAACATCGTCGCCCAGATCAGCGAAGAGCAGAACGTGGGCGCCGAGGAAGTGGCAGCCGCACTGTGCCTGATGGCCCAGGAAGGCAAGCCGCTGCAGATCGCCGGTGAAGACCCGGCGCCGCCGCGCCCGATGCCGGCCGACAGCCGCGATGCACGTCGCCCGACCAGCTTTGGCGACCGCGAGCGCAAGCCGCGCTTTGAAGGCGGCGACCGTCCGCGTTTCGAGGATCGTGGCGACAAGCCCCGTTTCGAAGACAAGCAGCGTCGCCCGGCCCCGGCTGGCGACATGGTGCGTTACCGGATCGACGTCGGTCGTGACCATGGCGTCCAGGTCAAGGACATCGTCGGCGCCATCGCCAACGAAGCCGGCATCGAAAGCCGCTTCATCGGCCGCATCGGTCTTTACGACGAATCGAGCACCGTCGAACTGCCCGCAGGCATGCCGGCCGAAGCTTCCAACGCGCTGAAGCGCACCCGCGTCCGCGGCGTGCCGATCAACCTGCGTCCGGACGAAGGCCGCCCGGATGCCGGCGGCGAGCGCAAGTTCGAAGGCGACCGCGGTGGTTTCAAGAAGAAGAAATTCGGCGACCGCTGATTCTTCGCCACTAAGATCGGCAAAAGCCACGGCAAGTCCGTGGCTTTTTTTCGCCTGCGGTTTTTGCCATTTCTGACCGGTCCACCGCAGGACTCGGCCTGGCAGTGCCAAGTGCCGTCGAAAGTGCCCTATTCAGCCAGCAAGCGGCCAATGCGATAGGCCGGCAACAACTGGTCGGCTGCCGGCGAATGCGCCCGGCCCTTGGTCTTGGTCCGGTAGGCGTCGGACGCTTCCCGACCGCACCAGGGCAGGATGATGCTCGGTTTGGACGGATGCTCGGGCAAATAGCCGGTCAAGTCGTACACCTGCCCATCAATGGCCATCCAGCAATCATTCTCCGCGCCATGACGGGTGACCTCGGCCAGCGAGTAGGTTTTCTCGGCGAGTGGTAGCGGCTGTTCGGACATTGGCGCGCTGCGGGCCAACAGCCAGAGCCCCAGAACCACCGCCCAGAACAGCACTGTCGCCAGCAGGAATAGTTTGCGCATCATCGGAAATCGAAGCACTCGAAGTGGATGCTCGCCGGCGCCATGCCCCGCTGCCCAAGAATTTCGGCCGTACTGCCCAGCAACCCCGGCGGACCACACAGAAAGGCGATACGCCCCGCCAGCGCCGTTGAATCCGGCAACAACCCGGCCAATGCCGCTGCATTGAAATCGCCGCAATGCACGTGCAGGGTCAGCAGCGGCTGCCGCGCGGCCAGGGTCCGGAGTTCCTCGACATAGGCGGCATCTTCAGGCTGGCGATAGAAATAGAATAGTTGCGTTGGCTGCGTCAGACGCTCGTCGCGCAGCACGGCGAGAAATGGGGTGAGGCCGATGCCGCCAGCCAGCCAGAATTGCGGCAAGGGAGGCCGATCGAGCAGAAAATCGCCAAAGGGCCCCTGCACCCCGACCGGGACGCCGATTTCCACCGTTTGTAGATGTCGCGTGCAATCGCCCAATGCCTTGATGGCAATGCGCAGATGCCCCTCGGGATCGACCGCGCAGATCGTGTACGGATGGCATTCGCCGCAGCCCCGGAAACCGCCGCCGTTGCCGAAGCCTACCACCACGAACTGGCCGGGCCGGGCCGCAATCGGCATGCCCAGCGGGCGCAGGGCGATTTCGACGATGTCGGCGGCGACCTTTTGCACCTGACTGACCAGATAAGGCCGGGCCGCCAGGCTGCTGTCGATCCGCAGGAAGCGCCAGCCGAGAAAAAGCAGGCTGAG
Organism: Dechloromonas denitrificans; assembly: GCF_001551835.1. GTDB lineage: Bacteria > Pseudomonadota > Gammaproteobacteria > Burkholderiales > Rhodocyclaceae > Azonexus > Azonexus denitrificans. Next base: position 85,882 of record NZ_LODL01000021.1, read on the forward strand.
CAAGAGCATGAAAAAGAAGCTCGGCCCCAGGCCAAGCAGCCACAAATGCAGGCAGCCGAACAGGATGGCAACGGCCAGCAAAGCATGCAGCCCGCGCCAGAGCGGGTAAGGCAGGCGCCGCGCAAAGCTGGCCGCCATGCCCAGCATCAGGCAGAGCAAGCCCAGCCAGCCGAACCACAACGGCCAGCCCTGGGACAGCGGCGAGAGCAGCGCCCAGGCCAGGACCGGTGATTCGGCCAGGTTATCGACCGCCAGGGCCAGCGGATGAGCGAGCAGGAGTAGATAGGCCAGCGTGCCGAGCACATGATGCCAGGCGTACATGCGCTCCAGCCCGCCCAGACGTTCGGCCAGCCAGCTTTCGCGCAACATCAGCACCAGGCTGGCCAGCAGCAGGCCGCAGCCGGCCCAGCCGAACACGATGCCGAGACTGCGCCAGAGCGGCAAGCCGGCCGGCCAGGCCCAGACGACGGGCAGGCCGAGCAGGATCGCCGTCAGCAGCGGAATCGACAGGAGACGAGGCAGTTTCATTGGCCTAATTCGCCGCGCTCAAGGCCTGGCTGCTGCCGGACGCAGGTGCTCGCAAATATCCCGCCCCCCGGCACTCAGTTGCCGCCCCTGACCGGCGGCCCGTTCGAGCATCAGCCGGTGATGTGCCTGCTGATAGGCCTCACACTCATCCAGCCGTTGAAAGCTGCGGATCCTGGCCTGATGCTCGACCCGCTCTTCCGGCGTCATGAATTGCCAACCCCGGGTATTGTCTTCGCTGGCCCGCCACGGACCCCGTGCCGGTGCCGCACCGCTGGCAGCGATCAACACCACGACAAGCACTAGACGAAACGGGCAGCGAGAGATCCAGCCTCCTGTTTTCGATGCACCAAGCATTCATCATAGGCTCTTCCCCGCCCATTGTCCGGTACGACGCAAGCGATACCGTGAAACCAAAAATCCATCCAGGGTATTCAATAGCAATTCTTATTTACAAAAACAAAACCACCCCATATCATGAGAACCATTCTCAACAACCAGACACCCGAATGCGTAGCCTGCTGCTCAATACCTCACTGGCCGGCCTGCTGCTTTGGCTGCTGCTGGCCGGCATTTCAACATGATCTTGCTGCAAGGGAGTGGCCATGCCATCCAGCGAACTGTGGGCCGGGGCCTTGAGCCTGCTGCTCATCCACCACGAAACCGGTTGTCCGCATTCGGCGCTGAACGCCGTCCGCCTGCTCGAACGCCTTTGCGAAATGGACGGCGTCGATGCTGAAACCCGCAACCTGTGCGAGCGGGCCAGCGCCCGCCTGAGCCGGCAACAGGAGGCGCGCCATGCTTGCACCGCTTAAAGACCGCAGCATTCTCGAACGCGACGATGGCGACCCGCTGGCGCCAGCAGTCGATACCCGGCAGATCAGCCGCCTCGAATCCGAGATCAGCGCCTTGCGTCAGGCCCTGCGCCAGTCGCGCCAAACCCAGCGGCGCAGCGCCACCCTGGCCGCCCGCCAGATTGTTGCGCAGACCAACGAGATCAGCCGCCTGCAGGAAATCAATGCCCAGCAGCGCCAGCGCCTGGCCAAGCTCGAATCCGGCCAGGCCATGATCGAACTGGGTCGCAAGCTGATCGAACTGAGCGATGCCAACGACCACCTGGCCGGCACTGCGCAGCGAGTCTGGTTTCTCGAAAAAACCATCGCCGCCGCCCATGCCGAATACGAACGACTGTCGCGCGAGCGCGATGGGCTGGCCGCTTGCCGCATCAATCGGCGTTGACTTAGCCAGCGCAAGGCCCAGCCATTCCCGATTAACCACCCGGACTCACCCAGCGCCAGCCGGCGTGACTCCGTCTTCCCCTGACCCAGCCAGCCATCCGGAGATCCGGCCAGCCAGCCAGTTTTTCAAAACCTCTGGAGCGCCTCATGGATAACTCCGACATGCCGGTCGACCTGCGACTGGCCGCCGTCATTCACCTGCTCTCGTCCTCCGCCTTGCGCGGCGCCACCCTGAACAAGACCGAGGCCCTGCGTGCGCATCTGCGTGGCATCGCTGCACAGGATGGCCTCAACCCCTACCTGAAAAGTACCTTGCAGGAAGTGTTGGGCGGCTGGGAAGCGGTGCAGTGTCACCCGAACTCGGTTCCTGTCGATTTTTACCCGTTGACCGCGCCCGGTTGCCACGTTCACTGAAAGAGAGAAAAGATGTCCCGTTACACCGGCCCCCGCCTCAAAGTCCTGCGCGCCCTCGGCATCGACCTGCCCGGCCTGTCCCGCAAATCGATGCAGGAGCGGCCACAGCCGCCCGGCCAGCACGGCGCCCGCAAGCTGAGTAGCCGCAAGTCCGAATTCGGCCTGCAATTGATGGAAAAGCAGAAACTGCGCTACAACTACGGCCTCTCCGAGGGGCAACTGCGCCGCGTCGTGCTCGACGCCAAGAAGCATCGCGGCGCCACCGGCGACAAGCTGGTCGAACTGCTCGAACGCCGCCTCGACAACCTGGTTTTCCGCGCCGGTTTCGCGCCGACCATCCCGGCTGCCCGCCAGCTGGTCAGCCACGGCCACATTGCGCTGAACGGCCGCCGGGTGACCATTCCATCGATCCGCATCCGGGTCGGCGATGCCTTCGGGCCGACCGAAGCGGGCCGCCAGCTCGCCGCTGTCCGCGCTACGCTGGACGATCCGGCGCTGGAACGGCCGGAATGGATCGCCCTCGACAGCACGACGCTGACCGCCCGCCTCAGCCACCTGCCGGATGGCAGCTCGGCGCCCTTCCCGCTCGATCTGCAACGTATCGTCGAGTATTACGCTACCCGAATGTAAACCCAGGAGTCGCTCATGCAAACCAGCAAACAAGGCATCCGGGCTCCGTTTCTCGGGCGCCAGTACAACGCCCTGACCGAAACGCCCGGCGCCATTCCTGTCGCGGCATCCGCGCCGCCCAGTTTCACCAGTCACGAGTTGTTTGGCGCGCAGAACGAGATCAGCATCGTGCATCGCGGCGAACGCTACAGCCTGCGTATCACCGGCCTCGGCAAACTGATCCTGACCAAATAGGGCGCTGCGCCGGTAGACGGCGCCGCGCAATGCCCGCCCACGCTCTGCCGTCGGCGGGATTTTTTTTGCTCTGCCCCCGGTTTTTGCCTTTTTCCGAGCGTCGACCGCAGGCCTGCGCCGCACCGGGAAAAAACTGACTTTAATCAAATCAACAATCATTCTCATTTGGCAGAATACTAATATTCTCTGATTACCATCAGGCGAGCCAGCCAACGCCAGCCAGCCCTCTTCACTGGAGTTGTTCATGGACTTGCCTCGCCTCAGCCCCGTTGCGGCGGCCCTGCTGATCGCCTTTTCGACGGTCAATGCGCAGGAAAGCACGCTTTCCCCGGTTAACGTCACCGCCAAGGGTTACACCGCCGCCGATCTCGAAACCCCGCTGGCGACGACGACGCTCGACCGCAGCGAAATTGCCCGGCGCAATGCCGCCAATGTCGGCGACGCGCTACGCGGCGAGCCGGGCATCGCCGTTTCAAACGACAGCGCCCAGGGCCAGAACCCGGTCATTCGCGGCCTGAGCAAGGAAAGCATCGTGCTGCTGGTCGATGGCGTGCGTTTCAACTCGGCACAGCCGGCCGGCGCCATCGCCTCCTTCATGTCCTTCGGCATGGCCGAGCGGGTCGAAGTGGTCAAGGGCGGCGCCTCGGTGCTCTACGGCACCGGCGCCTTGGGCGGCGCGATCAACGTGCTGCTGCCGCAGGCGAAATTCGTTTCCGGCGTCGGCGTCGAAGCCGGCGCCAGTTTTGACAGCGCCAGCCAGGGCTTGCGCGGCACCGCCGTGATGAATGCCAGCAGCGGCGACCACGCCTTGATGCTCGGCGCCTCGCTGGCCCGCATCGACGACTACAAGTCGCCGGAAGGCACGGTGGCGCGCACCGGCTACGACTCCGACAGCTTCATCGGCCAGTACCGCTTCCGGATCGACAGCCAGCAGCAACTGCGCCTGTCGCTGCAACAGCACAAGGACGAGGACGTCTGGTATCCCGGTTCGACCCGGCCGCACGCCAGCCCGCGGGTCGGCAGCACCACCGTCCATTCGCCGACCCAGGCGCGCCGTCTGCTCGAACTCGGCTACAGCCGCCAGGGCAGCGGCGAGGCGCCGCTCAATGTCGATCTGCGCGTCTATCGCCAGGACATGGAGCGCCAGATCTACTCATGGGCCAACAAGCTGAACCGCGACATCGCCACCAACCAGGTCACGTTCGAGACCACCGGCGTCGACGCCAAGGCCGACTGGCTGGTCCATCCGCAGCACCTCGTCTCCTTCGGCCTGAATGCCTGGGAAATGACCGGCAACCCCGACCGCTACATGGCGACCGGCGCCCCGTTCACTACGCTGAGCGCCAACAACCCGTTCCAGAATGCCCGGATCAAGGCAGTCGGCCTCTATGCCCAGGACGACATGCGCTTCGGCCGCCTCAACCTGCTGGCCGGCCTGCGCTACGACACGGTCAGCGGCGACGCCGACAGCATGAACAACGGCGCCCGCAAGAGCGGGCTCGATAGCTCGGACAGCGCGCTGTCCGGCAGCCTCGGTGCAATCTATGAAGTGGCCCCGCTGTTCCGCCCCTACGCCAACTACGCCCGCGCCTTCCGCGCCCCGGGCATGCGCGAGCGCTACGAGTCGGGCCTGCGCGGCGACGGCTATTACTACGCCGGCAGCCCGGAAGTCGAGTCGGAGAAGGCCGACCAGTTCGAACTCGGCGTCAAGGGTGCCAGTGCGGCGGTCGACTACGGCGTTTCGGCCTATTACAACCAGATCGACAACTACATCACCGGCCAGATCCTGACCGGCAGCGCCGCCACCGCCGCCTGCGGCGCCGCCAATGCCGCCAACTGCAAGAAGACGATCAACCTCGGCAGCGCCACCATCAAGGGCTTCGAAGCCCGCGCCCGCTGGCAGTTCGTCGACGGCCACTGGCTGAGCGCCGGCTATTCGCGGCTGCGCGGCACGAACGACGATCTCGACGAGCCGCTGTTCCAGATGCCGGCCGACGAAGTGTCACTGGGCTGGCTCGGCCACGTGCTGCCCGGCGTCAAGGCCGACTTCACGCTGCGCCTGGTGGACCGCCAGGACCGCGTCGCCACCAGGTTCAGCAAGGGCAGCGAGAATGCCACCGCCGGCTTCGTCACCGCCGACCTCGGCGCCAGCTGGCAGATCGACAAACGCAACAGCCTGCGCTTCGCGATCAAGAACCTGGCCGACAAGACCTACCACGAACACCTGACCGAAGGCGTTTCCGGTAGCGAGATCAAGGCCCCCGGCCGCAGCGTCCAGCTTGCCTGGCGCGGCAGCTTCTAAGGCGCTTTCCCATTCACTCCAGCCCAAAGCCATCATGAAAATTGCCCTTTTTGACCCGTCGACCGCCCGACCCGGCAAAATCCGCAGCCTGGCGGCGCTCGCCCTCGCCGGCCTGCTGCTGGCGCCGCTGGCCGCCATCCCGGCCGACCAGCACGCCGGCCACGGCCAGGAACTGGCGGCCGACAGTCGCCACCCGATCCCGCTCGATGCCCGCGAGAAGAATTTCCTGCTCAGCGAAATGCGCGAATTCCTCGCCGTCAGCCAGCGCATCCTGGCCGCCAGCCAGGCCGGCGACATGCCGGCGGTCGCTCAGGCGGCGCGCAGCGTCGGCCTGAAGGCGCATCGCGACGACTTCACCAACCCGGCATCGATCGTCCAGGGCATCCGCAAGAAGGCGCCGCAGGCGTTTTTGCCACTCGGCAAGGCAACCCATGCCGGCTTCGATGAAATCGCCGACATCGCCGAGCAGATCGGCGACAAGGACGCGGTGAACAATCTGCTGGCCGACAACATGCGCCGCTGCGTCGCCTGCCACGCCAGCTACCGGGTGGCCGACGGCCACTGAGCGGCGCCGGCCGGGAATCAGGCCGGTGTCAGCTCGTCGGCCGGCGCGGCCAGGCGGACGACGTTGCGGCCGGCCGCCTTGGCGGCATAGAGCGCCGTGTCGCCACGGTGCAGCAGGCTGTCGAGATCCTCGCCCGGCCGGGCCAGGGCGCCGCCGATGCTGACGCTGAGCGGGACGATGGCGCCGGCCGGATCGAGCACCGTCCGGCAGCTTGCCACCTCGCTGCGAATCCGTTCGCCGAGCGCCGCCAGCACCTCGGCACCGGCCGGTTGCAGCATGACCAGGAACTCGTCGCCGCCCCAGCGCGACACGACATCGTAGCGGCGCAATTCGGCCTCGATGATGCCGGCAATGGCTTTCAGCGCCAGGTCGCCCGTCGCGTGGCCGGTTTGGTCGTTGATCTGCTTGAAGTGATCGACATCGAGCCACAGGATGCCGACCGGCCAGGCTTCGCGGGCCATGCGCACCAGCTCGGCCTCGAGCCGTTCGCTCATGCCGCGCCGGTTGAGCAATTCGGTCAGCGAGTCGGTCTTGCTCAGGCGGTCGAGCGCCTGCGTCCGCTCCTGCACCTTGCCCTCCAGATCGTGCCGGGCCTCGGTCACGGTGCGGGCCATCTGCATGAAGCGGCGCATCAGGCTGCCAATTTCGCCGCTGGCCTGCTGGTCAAGGCTGGCCGGCACCTGGCCACCGGTTTCGACCAGGGCCATCGCCGCGTCGAGCTTGCCGAGCGGCTGCAGCACCAGACGGCTCAGCGTCATGTTGAAGAGGACCAGAATGCCGAGCAGGCTGAGTGCGTAGAGCAGGATGATTCCCGAAAACTGCCCGAAGGGCAGCAGCACATCGAGGTCGAGCAAGGTGATTTCATACCAGTCGATTTCCGGCAGATAGACCAGGCCGGCCAGATGGCGCTTGCCGCCCATATTGACCAGTTCGGTAACGACCTTGCCGTTCTGCACCTCGAGCAACTTCATCGCGGCGTAGATCGCCTTGCGGTCGGCGCTGTCCTCGAACAGCAGGTCGATCGTATTGCGTTCGCCCGGCCGCTTGCTGACCGAGCCGTAGTCGATCAGCGCCTGGTTGCGATGCAACTGGATGGCGCCGGCCCGATCGATGAACAGGCTGGTCACGCCCGGCACTTTCTCTTCGACGACGTTGCCGATGAAGCTGCCGAGGTCGAGCCCGGTGCCGGCAATGCCGACGATCTCGCTGCCGTCGCGGATCAGCACGTCGATCCACAGCTTGGTGATGCCCAGTTCGGGATCTGGATTGACGTTGATATGGATATCGCGCCCCTGGCGGATCAGGTCGTAGAACCAGGCATCCTTCGGCTGCTTGGGGTTCAGGGTATAGCGATACTCGCGGCCGGCGAACTCGTTTTGCGCGTTGTTGAAGTAGTAGCGCCCGTTGCCCTTGAGGCCGACGAAATAATTGTGATCCTGAAAACTCTGGCGAAAACTCTCCATCTCGGCCACCGCGTGCCGGGTCGCACCGGCCTCGTCGGGCTGCCGCGACCACTCGCGGATGTACTGCGAATTGGCCAGTTGCCGGGCCAGCGCCACCTCGCGCAGGATCGGCTGCAGCGTGCGCTCCTTGTCGTAGAGCACCTGTTTTTCGGCATAGCGCACCGCCCACTGCTCGACAATGCCCTCGGCCAGCGTGCGCACGGAAAGCCAGACCGGCACCGCCGAAATCACGAAGAAAAACAGGGTCAGCAGATGAAAGCGTAGGCGCAGGCTCATTCCGGGCAATCAATCAAGAAGGGAAAGGGGTGAGGCGACTGCGGCAACGCAGGCCGGGATCGGGCGAATGCCTTGCCGGATGCATACCACAACCATCATGATACGGAATTCCCCGTGCATACAGCCAGCCATGTTTCGTAAATTCCGCATTCTGCTCCTGCTCCTCGTCCTCGCCACCGTCGGCCTCAGTGCCTGGCGCGCCAACAGCCGGCTGACGGCGTGGGAAGACAGTGTGCACGTCGCGATCTACCCGATTGCCGCCGACGACTCGCCGGCCACGGCCCGCTTCGTTGGCGAACTGAACAACGACAGCTTTGCCGAGATCGGCGAATGGCTGCAGGAAGAAAGCAAACGCTATGAGCGTGCCGTGCTGCAGCCGGTGATGCTGCACCTCGCCCCGGTTCTCAACGAAAAGCCGCCCTTGCCACCCAAGCCGGGCAGCGCCCTCGACATCCTGCAATGGAGCCTGCAGCTGCGCTGGTGGGCGAGCCGGCACGACGCCATCGCCGGGCCGAAACCGCAGGTCCGCCTCTTCGTGCTCTTCCACGACCCCGAGCGGACAGCCATGCTGCCCCACTCGACCGGCCTCAGCAAAGGCCAGCTCGGCGTCATCCACGCCTTCGCCAGCCGCCAGCAGCGCAAACAGAATCTGGTGGTGATCGCTCACGAACTGCTGCACACCTTCGGTGCCAGCGACAAGTACGACCCGGCGACACTGCAGCCGATCTACCCGCAGGGCTACGCCGAGCCGCAACGGCAGCCCCGCCTGCCACAAGTCTTCGCCGAAATCATGGGCGGCCGCACGCCGCTCGCGGCCGGCGAGTCCGAAATCCCGGCCAGCCTGGCCGAGACCCTGATCGGCCGCGAAACGGCACAGGAAATCGGATTGCTGCGGTCGACACCCTGAAAATGGCAAAAACCGCCGCGACGGCCTTGCCGCTTGGCAGCCCGGCATAAATAGCGACAATGGCGGACAATGCCGCGGCCCGCATTTCCTGCGCGGACCACTCGTCACGGAGGCTGCCTCGCCAGTGCCCAAGCGCACCCTATCCCTGCTCTGTCTGCTGACCCTGCTCGCCGGCCCGGCCACGGCCGACGAATGCGACCAGCTACCGCCGCCCGCCGTCACGCTGCAGCGGCTCGACGCCCCGCTCGGCATGAACCTGCAGTACGGCTACAAGACCCTGACCAACCTCGGCGCCGAACTCGGCCCGCCCGGCAAGGCGGTGCTCGGCCTGACCCGGGGCAACGCCATCGTCAAGTTCGAGATCAGGATTCCGGCCTTCATCGCGCCGGGCAGCCGGATGGAGTGCGCCAGCCCGCAGATCAACGTGGTCTACGGCTTCAAGCCGATGACGGTCTATGTCGCCCGGGAATTTCCGGCCGGCAGTTGCGCCTACAAGGAGATTTACGAGCACGAGCTGCGCCACGTCAAAACCTACCAGGACCACCTCGCCAGCATCGAGAAAGACATCGCCGCGACGCTGAGCAAACGCTTCGCCACCGGCGGCCCGTGGCGCGGCCCGGTCGGCGAAACCCGGGCTCGCCTGCAGGACGAACTCGACAATCGCTGGCTGCCCTACATCAGCCGCGAAATATCCCGCGTCAAGACGGCCCAGGCCCTGATCGACACGGCGGAAGAATACGCCCGCGTCGCCGAGAGCTGCGACGGCGAAATCAAGCGGAAAATCCGCTAGCGACAGCGCCATTCAACGGTCCCGCGCCAGATAGAGCGCCACCGCGATCACCCCGGCCGCCAGCAGGCCACTCCACAGCACGATGCCGATCGCCACGCCCCAGCCGGCGACGCAGGGCAGCAGGGCCAGGCCGAGCAGCAACCAGCCGGCGCCGCGCCACCAGTGCAGCACGCCGGCCGCCGGCGGGTGCCGGAAAACCGCCTGGAAATGGCGCGCCATGCCCAGCGCCAGACCGGCCATGCCGGCGACGATCAGCAACAAGGCCACAATAAAGAGCAGCGTCATCGCTCTGTCTCCCTTCCGAAGAATCGCCAGCCGATCAGCAGCAGCAAGCCGCCGAGCAGCACGGCAGCCAGATCGAAGCCCTGGCGCATGACATCCGGCCCGCCGCCGGTGAACTGGTCGAGCGGCAGGATCAGCACGGCAAGCAGCCCGGCCAGCATGAACTGCTCGCGCCACGCCGCCCAACCGCACCAGCCGGCATGGGCCAGCGCCGCCGCCCAGACCGCGAAAAAGGCGACGACCTCGTAGCCGGCCCGGCCATCCAGCGCCACCGGCAGCAGCCGGTTGCTCCAGAAATAGCCGAGACAGGCGAGCAGGCCGCCGCTGACCGAGGCGATGCCGAATGCTTCCAGCCAGCGCTGGCTGCGCCCGGCGCCATGCCGCTGGCGGCGCTTGCGCAGGAAAAGCACGGTGCCGGCCGCCATCATCGCCGCGCCGAGCAAGCCGGAAATAAAATACAGCCAGCGCAGCGCCGAACCGCCGAAATGCACGACATGCAGGCCGACCTGTGCCCGGTAGGCGTAGGCCATCAGGTTCCAGTCCACCTGTTTGCCGAATACTTCGCCGCTCACCGCATCGAAGGTGACGTGGTCGGCCACCGCCGACAGCCGGTCGTTGACGTGGCGATAGGCCTGGACCAGGCCGTTGCGGTCGGCGGGATGGCGGATCAGCAGGTTGCTGATCGTGCCCGCCCCCAGTTCGCGCTCGGCGGCGGCGAGGTGCTCGGCCAGCGGCAGCAACTGGCCCGCTTCGCGGCTCGCCTTGCGCTCGAAGGATTTCAGCACCTCGGCTCGGTTGGCGCGCGGCTTGCTGTCGTAGAGCGCGTAGGTGGCGGCCGGCATGAAGGCTTCGGCGAGGATGACGACCCCGGTGTAGGTGATCATCAGCAGGAAGGGCAAGGTCGCGACGCCGACCAGGTTATGGACGTCGAGCCAGGCCCGGCGGCGGTTGGCACGCGGCCGCAGGGTGAAGAAGTCGCGCAGGATACGGTGATGGATCAGGACGCCGGAAACCAACGCCGCCAGCATGAAGATGCCGACGGCGCCGACGATCCACTTGCCCGGCGCTTCGAGCAGCAGCTCGGCGTGCAGGTCGGTGAAGAAATGCCCGCCCGTCGTCGCCCGCACCTGCAGCGGCTGACCACTGACGGCATCGAGGGTTTCTTCCTGCAGGGCGCGCGGGTTCTTGCCCCAGCCGATACCGATGCTCGGCGCCCGCTCAGTGGGCAGGCGCAGCCGCCAGACGGCGGACTCGGCCCCGACCTGGCGCAGGCGGGCCTCGCCGAGTATGGCTGCGGTCGACTGTGAAAAATCGGCAAATTTCACTTCCGGCCGCATCCAGTGACTGATTTCCGGCTCGAAGACAGCCAGGCTGCCGGCGATGAAGATCGGCACCAGCAGCCACGAAAAGACCATGCCGCCCCAGGCATGCAGCCCGAGCAGCGCCTTGCCGAGCGCATTCATGCCAGCCACCCGACCAAGGCGATGGCGGCCGCCCAGAGCAGCGGCCAGCCCAGCGCCCGCCAGGCCGACGGGCTGACGAAAGCCCAAAGCAGGACGCCGACAAAAGGCAGCGGCGCCAACTGCCCGGTCAGGTACCAGACGGTGGCCTTTTCATACGGCAGCCAGCTGCACAACAGGTAGAAAATCGCCCAGCACAGGGCGTAGCCGCCGAGCGCGGCGGCCAGGATGCGCAGGCACAGGTGAGCCGTGTCAGCGGAAAGGAAAGGCATGGAAATTCCCATTGAACGTGCCGAAAAACGCAAAAGCCCCCGGCTACCGGGCAAATGCCGTTCAGTTAAGGCGATGATTCTTGAGCTTGTCGTTCCCGCGCAGGCGGGAACCCAGTCAGCGCCTGGCCCCTGGATTCCCGCCTGCGCGGGAATGACATTTTTGAATAGATCAGCGTTTCCTTAGAACTTCCAGCTCAGGTCGAGGCGAACGTCGCGGCCCGGTTCGGCATAGCCGTAATAAACCGTGCTGCCGGCGTTGTTCAGGTAAGCGTAGGTGCCCTGATCGTAGTAGAACTTGTCGAACAGGTTGCGCACGCTGAAGGTGACTCGCACCCGGTCCTTGCCGAGCGGCTGCCAGTTGGCGTAGATGTCATGCACCGCGTAGCCGTCCTTCGACTTCTCGACCTTCGACATGTCGGTGTACTTGTGCTCCTCGACCAGGCGGCTGGTCCAGCCGAGATCGAGATTCCACGCCGCGATGTCGTAGCCGAGATTGAGGTTCCAGCTACGCCCGGTCGACACGCCGAGGCCGTCATTGATTTCGCCCAGGTCGTAGCCGTTCAGCTTGGGCTTGGCATAGGCGACGCCGGCGCCGACGCGGAAGGCGCCGCTGCGCCAGCCGCCGCCCAGTTCGTAGCCCTTGGAGACCATGTCGCCGACATTGGTGATCGAAGTGCCGCTGCCGGTCGTGATGAAGTCCTCGATGTTCAACCGGAAGACGGAACCTTTCAGGCTCCACGGGCCGCTGCCGTAGTTGAAGCTGAGTTCGTAGTTGCTGGCCTTTTCTTCCTTCAGATTGGGGTCGTTCTTCCAGGTCGTGCTATCGATATAGAAGGCCTCCTTCAGGCCGGCCCCGCGCATCGTCCGCGAGGCGGCGGCGCGGAAGCTGAGCGCCTCGGTCGCCAGCCAGGTCAGGCTGCCGTTCGGGCTCAGGCCGTTGCTGGAGAAATCCTGGTTGTGGTTGTCGGTGTAGCTGTACCAGTCGTAACGGGCGCCGGCGCCGATGATGAACTGCTTGGCGAGCGGCAGGCTGCCTTCGAGGAAAAGACCGCTGACGCCGCTTTCCTCGTGGCCGGTACTGGTTTTGTCGACGCGCCGGGAATTGATCGCGTTCGACTCGAAACGATGATGATTCAGGCCGTAGCGGACGGTCGCCTCGCCCAGCTTCGAGGTCAGCAACAGGTTGGCGCCCTGGGCATCGATCTGTTCGCCCCAGGTGTAGCCGGCCGGCTTGTTGAAGCGGGCCTGCGCGGTCGGCGTCGTCCGCTCGACCGTCATCTGGTCCGAGAAAACATTCAACTCGATGGCCGGCGCACTGCCGTTGCCATCGTAACGATAGGTCGCGGTCAGCGTGTCGCGCTCGCTCTTCTGCGGCATCGCCGGGCCATTGTTGGCGCCCAGCCCCCACATGTTCGGGCGCAGGAAGCGGACGCCTTCGTCCTGTACGCTCTGGTAGCCGACCGCCAGGCTATGCCCCGGCGCCATCCGCCAGTTGAACTTGGCCAGCCCGCTCTTCTGCGTCGAGCCGCTGTTGACTTGCGTCTTGCCGTTGCCGTCCTGGTAGTCGTCGGTATTGATGCGGTTGCCGGAAAGCAGGAAATCGAAATCGTCGCCGGCCAGGCCGTACACCGACGCGCCGAAGCGCTCGCCCTCATTCGAGGAAACGCCGCCGCGGACGATACCGCCCAGCTTCTGGTCCGCTCGCAGCAGGTCGCGGCCATCCTTGGTCGTCATGCGCAGCGAACCGGCCAGTGCGCCCGGCCCGGCACTGGCCGCCGAACTGCCACGATCCAGTTCGATCTGCTTGATCAGGTCGGGATCGATCATCAGCCGCGACTGGTGATGGAAGGCCCGGCCGGTCTGCAGCGCACCGTCGAGCGTCGTGCTCAGCATCGAATCCTCGACGCCGCGCACATAGATTTTCTGGGCAATCGCCGGCCCGCCGCCGACCGTGACACCCGGCTCGTCCTGCAGCACTTCGCGCAGATTGCGCGCCGCCCGCTGCTCGATCGCCTCGCTCAAAATGACCGAAGTCGCTTCCGGCACCTGCTTCTCGCTGACCACCATCGGGGCCAGCGTCGGCTCCTCGGCGGCCACCGCCGACAGCGAGAAAACCCCCAACAAAGCCAGCGCGATCGGCTTGATGCGCGGCATACCTTTTCCTACTGACTGCATGCGAAACCCCCTGAAATGCAAACGCCGTTAAAAACCCGGCGGTCAATTGCGAATAGTTTTCATTTGTAACAAAGGGCGCTAGTATCGCAAAAACCTCCGAATCATTTGTTTGCGGGAACAACGAAGATGTTTGCTGCCAAGAAAATTTACCCACCGCCCTTCCAGCCCGGCCAGCCGGCGCCGCTGCCGTCGACCACGGCCCTCGATCTGGCGATGCTCAGCCAGCGCATCGGGCTCGGCCATCAGGCGGAAAGCAGGGAGCTGGCGGCCGGCGCGGCCGTCCTCGAAGGCAGCTTTTCGCTGGCCCGGCTGCGCGAAGGATTCTTCCTGCATTGCACCAACATCACCCACCTGCACGACATGACTGCCCGCTTCCCGCTGCTCAAGCCCGGCATCAAGGTGCTGCTCAAGCTCGAAGGCAATGCCGAGGTCAGCTTCGGCGGCACGCCGCTCCACCTCGACGCCGGCCAGGGGGCCAGCGCGACGCCGCGTGGCGCCGTGGTCACGCTCAGCCAGCCGGAGGATTTCGAACGACGCAGCCGGGCCGGTACCCACGAGCGCATGGTGGTCATCACCCTGACCGCCGACTGGTTAGCCGCCGCCGGACTCGACCCCGAGCAGTTCACGCCGCACCTGTCGATCCGCCACTGGCAACCGTCGGCCCGCGCCATCGGCATTGCCGAACAACTGGTCCGGCCGAGCACTTTCGCCGGACCGATGCACGCCCTCTACCAGGAAAGCCGAGCCCTCGAACTGGTTGCCGAAGCCCTCGCCCAGGCCGACAGCCAGCCGCCGGACATCCCGGCCGGCCTGCACCCGGGCGAATACCAGCGGATCTGCCGCCTGCAGCAATTCCTCGACAGCGGCGCCGCCAACCATCTCGACATGGCGGCCATCGCCCAGGCCATGGGCTGCAATCCGAACACGCTGCAGCAGCAGTTCCGGCTGGCTTTCGGCCAGACCATCTTCGACTACCGGCGCGAACGCCGGCTGCAACGGGCCGCCGCCGAACTGCAGCGGAGCGGCATCAGCGTCGCCCGCGCCGCCGAAATCGCCGGCTACAGCAGCCAGGCCAATTTCTCGACGGCTTTCCGACGCCATTTCGGCGTGGCCCCCAAGCAGGTCCGCCTGAAGATCTAGGCCGTCTGAAAATGATCAAGGCATTTTCCGCTTGACCTTCGCCGGCGATTAAATAATAATAATTCTCATTAACAGCAAGCCAACCGGATCTCCGGCCAGCCAGCGATTCTTCGCCAAGGAGCTTAGAGATGTCCGATATCCCCTTCCATGTCGCTGGCGGCGTGTTCACCGCCGGCAAAGCCAAAACCGCCGACGGCTTTGCCCAGTTGCTGCCCAAGCCGACGCCCGCCGAGCCGGCGCCGGCCGCCAGCCAGGGTTCGCAGCGGCGCAAGCTGTGGGGCATCCCGCACAAGTTTCATTGCCCGGTAATCGGCGTCTGTTTCGGCGTCGATGAATTGCGCAGCCTGATGGCCAAGGTCATGCACTTCCCGCGCGACACCACCGATTTCGTGCTGCATACCACTGCCGTCGGCGCCTGCGAAACCCGCAGCCGACTGGCCGAACTGCTGCACAAGAACATGGAAAAGCGCTTTCAGCTGATCGTCCGCCGCTTTGCCGAGACCAAGGATGGCGAAGGCTTGCGCCAGCTATGGCGGGAAGCGGTGCGGGCCGGTACCGAAATTCCCGGCGCGCTGTGGGCGAGTTGGACGCATCCGGCCTGCGATGCGCTGCTCGAACAGGAAATCTACGGCGACATCCACATGATCCAGCACCAGATCGGCACCGGCACCCGGGCCGAGTTGAACGCGCTGAAAACCCTGCAAGCCGAGAACCTGCAACTGCGTCGTCAACTCGACGCGGCGCGCAGCGAAGTCGAAGCCCAGCGCGGTGAGAAATCGCGGGAAACCCGCAGCCTCGGCCAACGCGTCGCCGATCTGCGCATCGAACTGGCCGGCAAGGAAGCCCATGCCGCCAACCTGACCGGCCAACTCGACACACTGCGCCAGACCCTGCCCGAGCTCAAGGACCGGCAGGCCCTGGCCCGCCGGGCGAGCGACGCCGAAGGCCGCGCCACGGCGCTGACCGCCAGGCTGAATGATCTGGAGGAAGAAGTCGAACGGCTGCGCGAACTGGCCCGCCATGCCGACGAAACCATCCGCCACCTGCTCGCCGCCGGCGACCAGGCCGCCGTCGCGCCGCACTCCGCTGACGACGAGCAGGCTGCCAACCTCTCCGGCAAGTGCATCCTCTGCGTCGGCGGTCGTTCGGGTGCGGTGGACGCCTACCGGCAAATCGTCGAGCAGCGCGGCGGCCGCTTCCTGCATCACGACGGCGGCCTGGAAGAAAGCCTGCACCGGATCGACGCGGCGCTGTCGGCGGCCGACCTCGTCGTCTGCCAGGCCGGCTGCATCAGTCACAACGCCTACTGGCGGGTCAAGGAACAGTGCAAGCGCAGCGGCAAGCAGTGCGTCTTCATCAAGGGGGCCGGCGTTTCCAGCTTTGGCCGCATTGTCAGTGCGGCCTGCACACCGACGGAGACCATCACGGTCGCCTGAAGTTCCAGGCTTTGCCAAACAAGTTGTTGACAGCAATTCTCAATTACAAAATAATACGATCCATTCTCGTTTGCATTCATGCTACCAATGAACACTCAGCCGAAAGCCATCCCCACGCCCCCTCCCGCCGAACTCGGCCCGGCCCGGCCGCGCGTCGAAAGCGAGGAAATCCTGCGCGGCAACAGCGCGGTTGAAATCGACCATGCCGGCCAGCGTTACCTGTTGCGCGTCACCCGCGAAAACAAGCTGATCCTGACCAAATAAGTTTTTCTCCGTTGTAAATCTCTCGTTCCCGTAGCCAGCAAGCTTATCGCCAGCGAGCCAAGGGTTTTTTCCCTGAAGGCGGCTGGCGCAACCTGAAAAACACCGCCATGAGTTACGCCCTCTCTCGTCCTTCCCCCTTCCAGCGCAGCGGTCTGCTCGGCGTTGTCATCGGCCTGCATGTCGGCGTTTTTCTGCTCGTCCTCGCCGCCAAGACCGTGATGCCGCAGATCATGGAAATGCCGCTGGTCGTCGATCTGCTGCAACCGCCGGAGGCTGAAAAGCCGCCGGTCGCCAAGCCGCTGCCGATGGTCAAGCCGCAGCCGGTCAAGCAGCAGCGGGCGCCGATGCCGAAAGCACCGACCCCGGTCATCGAGGCCACCAACAGCAATGTCCCCGCCCCCGCGGCGCCGGTCGTCGCCCCGGCCGAGCCGAAGCCGGCCCCCGC
>NZ_LODL01000021.1:102709-133024 GCF_001551835.1 Dechloromonas denitrificans
TGGCAGCGTGGCCGGGCGGTCCGGATCAAAATATCGCCGCTATCTTACCCAGTTGCCAGGCCAGCGTGCTCCAGGCGATGCCCAGCCATTCGTGCAGGGCGTAGTAGGAGGTGCGCAGGGCATGGGCTTGCGGCAGCCATTCGTGCGGCTGCCAGGCGAAGCGGCTGCCGCTCTTGAAGCCGGTCGGGGCCGGCACTACTTCCAGGCCGGCCTGTTCGAATAGTTGCTGGGCGCGCGGCATGTGAAAGGCCTGGGTGACCAGCACGATGCGCCGGATGCCGGCCGCTTGCAGCAAGGGCGCGGAAAAACGGGCATTTTCCGGGGTGTCGCGCGACTGCGTTTCCTGCCAGCGGGCGCTGATGCCGAATTCCTGGTGCAGGATCGTCGCCATCACTTCGCCTTCGGCCCGGCTGCTCTGCTGTGGCCGGCCGCCGGTGACCAGTACCGGCAGGGCCAGTTGATGGGCGAGCCGGGCGCCATAGCGCAGGCGGAGCAGGGTCCGTTCGTTGGCGGTGTCGCCGCCGTATTCCGGTGCCTCGAGGTCGAGGCCGCTGCCGAGGACGACGATCGCCCCGGCGCCGTCCGGCGTCGTGAACACCGGGCCGGCCTGTCGTTCGAGCGAGGCGATCAGCAGATGGGCGACCGGCGGCAGACTTTGCAGCAGCAACAGCAGGCCGGCCATGACGGCCAGCCCGAAGGCCCAGCGCCGGCGGCGGTAGAGGCCGGCCAGTGCGAGCAGCAGCAGGCCGTTGCCGGGCGGCAGCAGCAGGGCGCTCAGCAGGTTTTTCAAAACCCAGGCGAAGGACATCGGGAGCGGGCGAGGTGAAAGGGGCTCAGAGTTTGTCCGTGTCATGCGCCGGCGTCAACGCGATGGGCGAAGTGTCCGGTCGATGACAGTTGCGCCACTTCAATTCCTGCTATCTTTGTCGCCACTCAAGCCCGGCCCAGCCGGCGAAAAAAAACCGAGGAGACAAGATGACCTACGCGATCGACCCGACCCCGTTGTGGACACCCAATCCGGCGAGCGCCGGGGCCACTCGCATGGCACAACTGATGGCCGCCGAGGGCAAGGCGGATTACGCCGAACTTTGGCAATGGTCGGTCGATCAGCCCGCTGCCTTCTGGTCGAAACTGTGGGATTTCTGCGGCGCGGTCGGCGACAAGGGGAGCCAGACACTGCTTGATGGCGACCAGATGCCCGGCGCCCGCTGGTTTCCCGAGGCCCGCCTGAACTATGCCGAGAACCTGCTGCAAAGGCGCGACACAGGCGAAGCGCTGGTGTTCTGGGGCGAGGACAAGGTCAAGCGCCGGCTGAGTCGAGCCGAACTCTATGCCGAAGTCGCCCGCTTCCAGCAGTTCCTGATCGCGGCCGGGGTCGGCGAGGGCGATCGCGTCGCCGGCTACCTGCCGAATCTGCCGGAAACTCTGGTCGCCATGCTCGCCGCGACGTCGCTTGGTGCCATCTGGTCGTCGGCCTCGCCGGATTTCGGCGTGCAGGGCGTGCTCGACCGTTTCGGTCAGATCGAGCCGAAGGTGCTGATCTGCGTCGATAGCTATTGGTACAACGGCAAGCCGGTCGATTGCCTGGCAAAGAATGCGGCCGTCGTCGCCCAAATGCCGTCCTTGTTGAAGACGGTGGTCGTCCCCTACCTGAATGCGGCGCCGGCGATTGCCGGTATCGCCCAGGCGCTGTGCTGGACGGACATCCCGGCGGTGAACCGGGAAAAAGAGGTGATTTTCAAACGCGTCGCCTTTAATCATCCGCTCTTCATCATGTTCTCCAGCGGTACGACCGGCGTGCCGAAATGTATCGTCCATTGCCACGGCGGCGTGGTGCTTCAGCACTTGAAGGAACACCAGTTGCACAGCGATGTGCGGCCGGGCGACCGCCTGTTCTACTTCACGACCTGCGGCTGGATGATGTGGAACTGGCTGGTCTCCGGCCTGGCCTGCGGCGCGACGGTGCTGCTTTACGACGGTTCGCCGTTCGCCGGCGGTGGCACGGTGCTCTTCGACTATGCGGCGGCCGAGCAGATGACCCATTTCGGCACCTCGGCCAAGTTCATCGACGCCGCCGCCAAGCTTGGTCTGACGCCGGGCAAGACGCACGACCTGACGGCACTGCGCGCCATGTTCTCGACCGGCAGCCCGCTCAGCCCGGAAGGCTTCGAGTGGGTCTATCGCGAGATCAAGCAGGACATCCTGCTCGCCTCGATTTCCGGCGGCACCGACATCGTGTCCTGCTTCGTGCTCGGCAATCCGGTGCTGCCGGTCTATCGCGGCGAAATCCAGTGTCGCGGCCTGGGCATGGCGGTCGATGTCTTCGACGACGAAGGCCGACCGGTGCGTCTGGAAAAGGGCGAGCTGGTCTGTACCCGGCCCTTCCCGGCGATGCCGGTCGGTTTCTGGAACGACCCGGACGGCCGGAAATACCATGCCGCCTATTTTGAGCGTTTTCCCGACATCTGGTGCCACGGTGATTTTTCCGAACTGACGGCGCACGACGGCATGATCATCTACGGCCGTTCGGACGCGACGCTGAATCCCGGCGGTGTACGCATCGGCACGGCCGAAATCTACCGCCAGGTCGAGCAGTTGCCGGAAGTCCTCGAGTCGCTGGTGATCGGCCAGGCCTGGCCGCCGGGCAAGGAGGACGATGTCCGCGTCGTGCTCTTCGTCCGGCTGCAGGAGGGTCAGGTGCTTGACCAGTCGCTGACGGAAAGGATCAAGCAGCAGATCCGCGACAACACGACGCCGCGCCACGTGCCGGCCAAGGTCGTGCAGGTGCAGGACATTCCGCGTACCAAGTCGGGCAAGATCGTCGAACTGGCCGTGCGCAACGTGGTGCAGGCACAGCCAGTCAAGAACGTCGAAGCGCTGGCCAACCCGGAAGCGCTGGAATACTTCCGCGGCCGCGCCGAATTGGCCGATTAGGCGCGGCGGGCGAGCAGCGTCAGCAACGGGGCCAGGCCGGGTACCTTGCGGGCGGCATCCAGGCCCTTGCCGAACAGCCAGCCGAGCGCGGCAGTAATGCGCCGGCTGGCGGCCGGGCTTTCGATCCAGCGATAAAACAGCGTGGCGGCGCCAATGCTGGCGGTCAACGCGGCCAAAAGGCCAAAAATGGCCGAGGCGGGCGACGATAGTTCGAGCTTGCTATAGAGGCCGTTGGCCAGCAGCAGCACCGGGAAATGGACCAGGAAGACCGAATAGGAAATCTGGCCGAGGAAAGCCAGCGGCCGGGCATCCGGCCACTGTTCGAGGAGGCCGGTGCGGCGGCTGAAGCCGAGGGTCAGGGCGACCGCCAGGGCGAGCGCAATGCGCAAACGGAAATCGATGACCAGCGCGGCGATGGCGACGGTGGCGATGACCCCGAGCCAGGATGACATCTGCCGGCGCTCCGAAGCCCACCAAGCGGCGGCACCGAGGCCGTAGGAACCGAAGAAATAGATCGCCCAGTTGTCCCAGCTTGCATCGCGGTTGAACCAGAACAGCGAGGCGGCAGCCACTGCCAGCACCAGCGCCGGGGCGACCAGCTTGACGCGACCCAGCCAGAGCAGCACGGCCATCAGCCCAAACAGCTGAAAGTCGATGGCGATGTACCAGACGCCGGCCGACAGCGCATCGAAGCCGAGCAGGCCGTGCATCAGCACGGCATGGGCCAGCCATTGCTTGAAGGTGGCGCGGGCCGGAATCGCCTCGTCATCCATCCAGTGGTCGGCGACGGCGGCGGCGGCGATGGCCAGGCCAAGGGCCGCCAAATAGGGCACGGCCAGCCGCAGGTAGCGTTTCCAGATCAGCGGCAGCGGTGAGACGCCGAGTGCCTGGCCGTTTGCCGACAGGGTGCGGGCGGCGAGGAAGCCGGCAATGACCAGGAAAATCTGCACCGCCATCCGGCCGTACTCGAACAGCCAGCCCATCAGGCCGGGCAAGGCCTCGCGCGCTGTTGCGGCGAGCGGGCCGTAGGAGGAAAAGTGGTTGAGCAGGACAAGCATGGCCGCGATCGCCTTGAGGGCATCGATCAGCGGCATACGATTGGTGGGGTTACTCATCGCGTGAATTTTACACCGTTTGCTGCGGTGCACAAAAACGAATTCCTGTGTATTTTGTAGGGGCTTTGTTAAACAAAACGCGCGACAAAGGAATTGGTGTACAGCGCCGGCAAATCAACCCAGACCCGGTGCCCGCTGCCCGGGGCAATGGAGACTGCTTCGCCGGCCCTGTTTTCCATGCGGCTCAACGTCCAGACGTGGTTGCCGGACGGATGCACGCATTCGAGGCGATCGCCGACGGTGAACTTGTTCTTGACCTCGATTTCCATCAGGCCACGCGCCTCGTCAAACGCCACCGCATCGCCGACATAGAGGCTGCGGTCGGATTCGGAATGGCCGCGCAGGTAATTCTGGTAGTCGGCATCGTGGTGGCGCTGGTAGAAACCGTCGGTATAGCCGCGGTTGGCCAGGCCTTCCAGTTCGCTCAACAGCTTTGGATCGAGCGGCTTGCCGGCGACGGCATCGTCGATCGCCTGGCGATAGGACTGGGTAGTGCGCGCCACGTAATACGGGCTCTTGGTACGGCCTTCGATCTTCAGCGAATCGATGCCGATCTCGACCAGGCGCTGGACGTGCTCGATGGCGCGCAAGTCCTTGGAATTCATGATGTAGGTGCCGTGCTCGTCTTCCTCGATCGGCATCAGTTCGCCCGGGCGCTGTCTTTCCTCGAGCAGGATTTCCTGCTCGGGGTGGCTGTAGAACTGCACCGGTTGGCTTGCGCCGGCCGGGGGCAGGGCGCCGCCATCAGAGGTCGATACCTTGTAGTCCCAGCGGCAGGAATTGGTGCAGGTGCCCTGGTTCGGATCGCGGTGGTTGAAATAGCCGGAGAGCAGGCAGCGCCCGGAGTAGGCGATGCACAGCGCGCCGTGCACGAAGACTTCGAGTTCGATGTCCGGGCACTGCTGGCGAATTTCGGCGACTTCGTCGAGCGACAGTTCGCGCGACAGGATGATGCGGCTCAGGCCGAGCTTCTTCCAGAAACGGACGGCGGCCCAGTTCACTGTATTCGACTGCACCGAAAGGTGCACCGCCTGCTCCGGCCAGGCTTCACGCACCATGTCGATCAGACCGGGGTCGGACATGATCAGCGCGTCCGGCTTCAGTTCAATGACCGGCGCCATGTCGGCCAGGTAGGTGGTGAGCTTGGCGTTGTGCGGAAAGATGTTGCTGACGACGAAAAACTGCTTGCCGCGGGCATGCGCTTCGTCGATGCCTTCCTTCAGCGCGGCAATGGTGCCGAACTCGTTGTTGCGCACGCGCAGGCTGTAGCGCGGCTGACCGGCGTAGATCGCATCGGCGCCAAAATCGAAGGCGGTGCGCATCATTTCGAGCGAGCCGGCAGGGGCGAGAAGTTCGGGCGCCTTGCGCATAGTAGAATCCAGCAAAAACCGCGAATTGTAGAGCGTATGTCCGAAGAAATACTGATCAATTTCACCCCGCAGGAAACCCGCGTTGCGGTCATGCAACAGGGTGTCGTCCAGGAATTGCATATTGAACGGACTGCCAGCCGCGGTCTGGTCGGCAATGTCTATCTCGGCCGCGTCTGCCGCATCCTTCCCGGCATGCAATCCGCCTTCATCGATGTCGGTCTCGACCGCACCGCCTTCCTGCACGTCGCCGATATCTGGCAGCCGCGCGAGACGGCCACCGAGCGGCCGATCGAGAAAATCCTGCACGATGGCCAGAGCATCGTCGTCCAGGTCGTCAAGGACCCGATCGGCACCAAGGGCGCCCGGTTGTCGACGCAGATTTCGATTGCCGGCCGCATGCTGGTCTATCTGCCGCAGGAAAAACATATCGGCATTTCCCAGCGCATCGAGGCCGAAGCCGAGCGCGAAGCGCTGCGCGAAAAAATCACCCGCCTGGTCCCGGCCGACGAGCCGGGTGGCTTCATCGTCCGCACCATGGCCGAAAATGCCTCCGACGAGGAATTCGCCACCGACATCGCCTACCTGCGCAAGACCTGGGCCGATATCCGCGACAAGGCGAGGACGTCCGGCCCGCCGGCTGTGCTCTATCAGGAGTTGTCGCTCGGCCAGCGCGTCCTGCGCGACTTCGTCAATCCGGAAACCAGCCGCATCGTCATCGACTCCCGGGAAAACTTCCAGAAGCTCAATGCCTTCGCCGACGAATACACACCGGCCGTGCTGCCGCTGCTCGACCACTACACTGGCCAGCGGCCGCTGTTCGACCTGCACGGCGTCGAAGAGGAAATCCAGAAGGCGCTGGCACGCCGCGTCGACCTGAAGTCGGGCGGCTACCTGATCATCGACCAGACCGAGGCGATGACCACCATCGACGTCAATACCGGCGGCTTCGTCGGCGTCCGCAACTTCGACGACACCATCTTCAAAACCAATCTCGAAGCCGCCGTCACCATCGCCCGCCAGCTACGCCTGCGCAACCTGGGCGGCATCATCATCGTCGACTTCATCGATATGGAAAACGAAGAGCACAAGAAAGCCGTGCTCGACGAGTTCAACAAGGCGCTGGCGCGCGACCATACGCGGCTGACGGTGAACGGCTTCACCCAGCTCGGCCTGGTCGAAATGACCCGCAAGCGGACCCGCGAATCGCTCGCCCACGTGCTATGCCAGCCCTGTCCGACCTGCGGTGGGCGCGGCGAAGTGAAGACGGCGCGTACCGTCGCCTACGAAATCCTCCGTGAACTGCTGCGCGAGGCGCGCCAGTTCAATGCCCGCGAATACCGCATCCTGGCCGGCCCGGCCGTGGTAGACCTCTTCCTTGATGAAGAATCGCAAGCCTTGGCCATGCTCTCCGACTTCATCGAAAAGCCGGTTTCCCTGCAGTCCGAACCGAGCTATTCGCCGGAACAATACGACATCGTCCTGATGTGATCGGACCGGCGGCAATTTGCCCCGTTGTCGGCAGCGGGGCGAGTGTCGCCGGTTTACTTTTCCTCGTCGTCGTCGCTGCCGGCGACGGCGCGCACTCCGGCTGCGGCAACATCAACGGTGGTGCCGACAACTGTGGCCCCGACCTTGACCGTGGTGGCGACCACCGTCACTGCAGCATCGGCAACCGCGACAACGGCACAGCCGGGGAGCGACAGGGTAAGCAGGGCAGTGAGCAGGATGAAACGCATGGAGGCGGTGGTGCTTGCTGGAAGAATGGGGTGATACAAAAGCAAAAAGCCCCGGCTTGCGGCCGAGGCTTTCTACTATTGTCTTGGTGGGGCGTCACAGATTCGAACTGTGGACCTACGGATTAAGAGTCCGCTGCTCTACCAACTGAGCTAACGCCCCAAGATACCTTTTCGACTGGTGGGTCGGGCGAGATTCGAACTCGCGACCAACGGATTAAAAGTCCGCTGCTCTACCGACTGAGCTACCGACCCGCCTAGGGAGCGCGCATTATATGGATGAATCGAAAAGGCGTCAACGGGATTTCTGCATTGTGAAGAATTGTTTTATCTCCGCCGCTCGGTCCCAAAGATGAATAGAATCGGAATTTCCGGAGAGCGTATTACGTTTGCATTCGGCCCTCGTCAATTTCTGGAGAACTGAGATGACTGAACTCGATATTTCCCGCTATCAAGACCTCATCGTCACCACGGCGACCGATGTCGGTTTGAAAATCCTGGCGGCAATCGCCTTCTGGGTGATCGGTCGCTGGCTGATTGGTGTGGCGCTGAGCATGGTGCGGGCCTCGCTGGAAAAGCAGAAGGTTGATCCCACCGTCCTCCGCTACCTCGGTTCGGTCATTACCGTTACGCTGAATGTCCTGCTGGTGGTCGGCATTCTCGGCTACTTCGGTATCCAGACGACGACCTTTGCCGCCCTGATCGCGGCGGGCGGCGTCGCCGTCGGCATGGCCTGGTCCGGCCTGCTGGCGCATTTTGCGGCAGGGGCTTTTCTGGTTGTGCTGCGCCCGATGAAGGTCGGCGATTTCGTAACCATTGGCGGTGTCACCGGCACGGTGATGGAGTTGGGCTTGTTTACAACGACGATCAATACGCCGGACAACGTGCAGACCATCATCGGCAACAACAAGGTGTTCAGCGACACGATCCAGAATTTCACGGTGAACCCGTTCCGGCGCGTCGATCTGAAGTGCCAGTTGTCCGGCGCGGCCGATCATCAGGCGGCCATGGCCGTGTTGCGCGAAAAGATTGCCGCGATTCCCAACGTCCTGGCGGAACCGAAAGTGGATGTCGAGATTCTCGATTTCACGCTGGTCGGGCCGGTGCTGGCGGTGCGGCCGTATTGCCATAACGACCACTACTGGCAGGTCTATTTCGATACCAACAAGGTGATTCGCGAAGCTTTGGCCGAGGCTGGTTTCCCGGCACCGATGCCGGCCCAACAGGTGATCGTGACGCAAGCGGCCTGAGTTCTATCTGCTCGGCAAAAAGCCCGCGAAAAAGCGGGCTTTTTTGATGTTCACCGCAGCAGTGGGGTGTTTAGCCGAGGCGGCGGCAGATTTCGGTGGTCAGGGCCGACTGGTTCATCGAATAGAAGTGCAGGCCGGGGGCGCCGCCCTTGAGCAGGCGCTCGCACAGTTCGGTGACGATATCGAGGCCGAAGGCGCGGATCGAGTCGGCATCGTCGCCGTAGCTCTCGAATTTCTTGCGCATCCAGCGCGGGATTTCGGCGCCGCAGGCATCGGAAAAGCGGGCAAGCTTGGTGAAGCCGACGATGGGCATGATGCCAGGGACGATCGGCAGGTTGGCGCCGAGTGCCTGGGCTTCGTCGACAAAGCTGAAATAGGCGTCGGCATTGTAGAAGTACTGGGTGATAGCCGAGTTGGCGCCGGCTTTGACCTTGCGCACGAAGGCCTCGAGATCATCCTTCGGGCTGCGTGCCTGCGGGTGCCATTCCGGGTAGGCGGCGACTTCGAGGCTGAACCAGTTGCCGGTTTCGGCCCGGATGAATTCGATTAGCTCGTTGGCGTAGCGGAATTCGCCGGTCTCGGCCATGCCGGAGGGCAGGTCGCCGCGCAGGGCGACGATGCGCCGGATGCCGGCCGCCTTGTAGTCTGCCAGGATGTCGCGGATGCTGGCCCGGGTGGAGCCGATGCAGGACAGATGGGGGGCGGCATCGAAGCCTTCGGCGGCGATTTCCTTGACCACGGAGAAGGTTCGTTCGCGGGTCGATCCGCCGGCGCCGAAGGTGACCGAGAAGAAGCTTGGCTTCAGCTTCGCCAGTTCGGCGCGGACGGTGCGCAGCTTGTCGACGCCTTCCGGGGTTTGCGGCGGGAAAAACTCGATGGAGATTTCAGTATTCATTTATTCAACCAGATGAAAAATTCGCGGTTGCCATCGCCGCCGGTAATCGGACTGTCGAGCCAGGCACGGACCTGCAGGCCAAGGTTGGCGGCGCACTGGCGAAGTTTGTTTTCCACTTCACCGTAAAGTGCCGGATCGCGGACGATGCCACCCTTGCCGATGTTCGCCGAACCGACTTCGAACTGCGGCTTGACCAGCAGCAAGAGGTCGCCGTCGTTCGCCAGCAGGGCAGGGAGTTGCGGCAGGATCAGGGTCATCGATATAAACGAGACATCGCCGACGATCAGCCCGAAGCCTTCGGCCGGATAGGCCGGGCCCAGATCGGCTGCGCTCAGGGTGCGGCAGTTGATGCCCTCGATGGCCGTCAGGCGCGGCTCGCCGAACAGTTGCCGGTGCAATTGGCCGTGCCCGACATCGACCCCGACGACATGCCGGGCGCCGGCCTGCAGCAGGCAGTCGCTGAAACCACCGGTGGACTGGCCGACATCGAGACAGTGCTTGCCGGTGACCGTGATACCCGTTTCGGCCAGTGCCCCGGCCAGTTTCAGGCCGCCGCGCGAGACAAAGCGATCTTCAGGATCGACTGCTACGGTCAACGTCGTTTCCGGGGCCAAATCCAGCGCCGGCTTCTTGATCAGGCCGCCCGACCAGCTAACCCGGCCAGCCGCGATCATCCGCTGGGCTGCGGTTCGTGAGGTAGCGAGGCCGGCTTCGACGAGCAGCTGATCGACCCGGGGCACTTAGCGCTTTCCTTGAGGAAAGAGCAGGGCGCTGAGTGCCCAGGAAATCAGGCTGTAGGCGATCGAGCCGAGCAGCGCCGGCCAGAAGCCGCCGACGTTGAAACCGTCGACCAGATTGCCGGCCAACTGAAAGAGCAGGGCGTTGATCACGAAAATGAACAGGCCCAGCGTCAGCAGTGTGACCGGCAGGGTCAGCAAAATAAGAAGCGGGCGCAGCACGGCGTTGATCAGCCCCAGCACCAGGGCGACGACCAGCGCCGTGCCAAAACTCGCCACCTGGACCGACGGCACGACATAGGGCAGCGCCAGCAGGGCGAGCGCGTTGATGATCCAGATGGCAAGCAGGCGCATGGCTTTTTAGTAGCGGTAGTGGTCGGCCTTGTACGGGCCTTCCTTCGGCACGCTGATGTAGGCGGCCTGTTCGTCGGTCAGCTCGGACAATTGGGCGTTCAGCGTCTTCAGTTGCAGACGGGCGACCTTTTCATCGAGGTGCTTGGGCAGCGTGTAGACGCCGACCGGGTACTTGTTGGAACCCTTGACGGCTTCCGTCCACAGTTCGATCTGGGCGATAGTCTGGTTAGCGAACGAAGAGGACATCACGTAGGACGGATGGCCGGTGCCGCAACCAAGGTTCACCAGGCGGCCCTTGGCCAACAGGATGATGCGCTTGCCATCCGGGAAGATGACGTGGTCGACCTGCGGCTTGATCTCTTCCCACTGGTACTTCTCGATCGAAGCGACGTCGATTTCGTTGTCGAAGTGGCCGATGTTGCAGACGATGGCGTTGTTCTTCATCGCGGCCATGTGGTCGTGGGTGATGACGTGGAAGTTGCCGGTCGTGGTGACGAAAATGTCGGCCTTGTCGGCGGCGTATTCCATGGTGACGACGCGGTAGCCTTCCATCGCGGCCTGCAGGGCGCAGATCGGATCGATTTCGGTGACCCAGACTTGTGCCGACAGGGCGCGCATGGCCTGGGCGGAGCCCTTGCCCACGTCGCCGTAACCGGCAATGACGGCGATCTTGCCGGCGATCATCACGTCGGTGGCACGCTTGATGCCGTCGACCAGCGATTCGCGGCAGCCGTACAGGTTGTCGAACTTGGACTTGGTCACCGAGTCATTGACGTTGATGCCCGGGAACTTGAGTTCGCCGCGTTGATGCATCTGGTACAGGCGATGGACGCCAGTCGTGGTTTCTTCGGTGACGCCCTTGATCTGCGCCAGACGCACAGAATACCAGGTCGGATCGACAGCCAGCTTGGCCTTGATGGCGGCGAAGAGGATGGTTTCTTCTTCCGAGCCCGGCTTGGCGAGCAGGGAAATGTCCTTTTCGGCACGGGCGCCGAGGTGGAGCAGCAGCGTCGCGTCGCCGCCGTCGTCGAGGATCATGTTCGAGTAGCCGCCGTCGGTCCATTCGAAGATGCGGTGGGTGTAATCCCAGTAATCGACCAGGGTTTCGCCCTTGACGGCGAAAACGGGGATGCAGTCGGCCGCGATGGCAGCAGCGGCATGATCCTGGGTCGAGAAGATGTTGCACGAGGCCCAGCGGACTTCGGCGCCGAGTGCGGTCAGGGTCTCGATCAGCACGGCGGTCTGGATGGTCATGTGCAGCGAACCGGTGATGCGGGCGCCCTTGAGCGGTTGGGTCTTCGCGAATTCCTCGCGAATGGCCATCAGGCCCGGCATTTCGGTTTCGGCGATGTTGATTTCCTTGCGACCCCAGTCGGCAAGGTTGATATCAGCGATGACGTAATCTTTGAATTCAGCCACAGTAAGCTCCAAATAACTGTGACGGGGAGGGGAAAGACGGTTTCTGCTCACCGGCGGCCCCCTGCGCCCGGCAGGGTTGATCAGTGAGCGCCGTTTTAAACCGAGCCTGGGAGTGTTCTCCTGCAGCGCCCCTCGGTAGGTTGCGGATTATAAACCGAGTTCAGGAGTTTTCGCCGGCCCAGTAACGGTCGATGTCCTTGATGCCCCATTTTGCCGCATCCTCGCGGCCGGCGATCTTCTCCGCACTGCGTGCCAGGTCGATGACTTCGGGCTTGATATAGGCTTGCGACTTGGTCGAGAAAAATACCTTCACCTTGGGCTTGAGCAGGGACTGTTCCCCCTGTTCGATGACGACGCCGAGTTTGCCCGATTCGAGGCGGACCAGGGAGCCGACCGGGTAGATGCCCAGACTCTTGACGAAAGCCTGGAAGACCAGCGGATCGAAATGGCCTTTCCATTCGGCCATCCTCTTGATCGATTCGGCCGGGTCCCAGCCCGCCTTGTAGGGGCGGTTGGAGGTGACGGCATCATAGACGTCGCAGACTGCACTCATTTTGGCGAACAGGCTCATCGCTTCCCCGTTCAGGCCTTTGGGGTAGCCGCTGCCGTCCACCTTTTCATGGTGATGCAGGCAAACATCCTTGGTCATCTCACTGATGCCCGAGCCGGTTAGC
The DNA here is from genome assembly GCF_001551835.1 of Dechloromonas denitrificans. GTDB lineage: Bacteria > Pseudomonadota > Gammaproteobacteria > Burkholderiales > Rhodocyclaceae > Azonexus > Azonexus denitrificans. The sequence goes on from NZ_LODL01000021.1 coordinate 115,191, forward strand.
AGCAATTTGTAGCCCTCATCCGGGTGGGTCTTGACCAGATCAAATTCTGCATCGGTCAGCTTGCCCGGCTTGTTCAGCACATCGAGCGGAATCATCGCCTTGCCCAGGTCGTGCAACAAGCCGGCCATGCCTGCCTCGCGGGTTTGCTGCTCGTCGAGGCCCAGTTGGCGAGCGAGGGCGATCATCAGGGCGCAGACAGCAACCGAGTGCATGAAGGTATAGTCGTCGGCGGTCTTCAGGCGGGCCAGGCTGATCAATGCCCCCGGGTTGCGCAGTACCGAGTTGGAAATTTCCTCAACCAGCGGTGCAGCCGCATCGGCTTCGATGGCCTTGCCCATGCGCGCTTCCTGAAACATCGAAACGACGGCTTCCTTGCCTTTGGCGACGATGCGCGAGGCGCGCTTGAGTTCATCGTTGAAGCTGGCTTTTTCCTGGATGACCGGTGCGGCGACAGGGATTGTCTCGAGCAGTATCGTTTCCGATTCGGTTACCGAGGCATCAAATTCGAGATCGAGGCCCTTGGCGACGTCTATCCAGACCTCCTTGATCGGGCTTCCCAGAATAAGGGCGATGTCGTTGGGATCCGACAGAACGAATTGTGTCCGCCAGAAGGGGTGATCCAGCCAGGCGCCGCAGAAAGCCTGCAGGTGCATGCCGAGTCGGATGTGTTCGACGGCAATTTTTTTGAGCATAGCCTGCGAGTTTAGCCATAAAAAAGGGAGCCGTGCAGGCTCCCTTTGTAAAAATTATGGCTAGCTGAATTTACAAACCGGCGTCCGATTTCAGCAATACGGCACGGTCGGTCGCTTCCCAGGTGAACTCCGGTTCGTCGCGGCCGAAATGACCGTAGGCGGCGGTTTTCTGGTAAATCGGACGGAGCAGGTCGAGCATGTTGACGATGCCTTTCGGGCGCAGGTCGAAGTGCTTCTTGATCAGCGCAGTCAGTGTTTCGTTGCTGATTTTGCCGGTGCCGAAGGTATCGACCATGATCGAGGTCGGCTCGGCGACGCCGATGGCGTAGGAAACTTGGACCAGGCAGCGCGAGGCCAGGCCGGCGGCAACGATGTTCTTGGCAACGTAACGGCCGGCATAGGCGGCGGAACGGTCGACCTTGGACGGATCCTTGCCGGAGAAGGCCCCACCGCCGTGCGGCGCGGCCCCGCCGTAGGTATCGACGATGATCTTGCGCCCGGTCAGGCCGCAATCGCCCTGCGGGCCGCCGACGACGAAGCGGCCGGTCGGGTTGACCAGATACTTGATGTCGCCCTTGATCAGTTCCTTCGGCAGGACCGGCTTGATGATCTCTTCGATGGTCGCTTCGCGCAGGTCTTCCAGGCTGATGTCCGGCGAATGCTGGGTGGACAGCACGACGGTGTCGATGGCAAACGGCTTGCCGTCGACGTACTTGATGGTGACCTGCGACTTGGCATCCGGGCGTGCCCACGGCAGGCGGCCGTCCTTGCGGAGCAGGGCCTGGCGTTCGACCAGGCGGTGCGACAGGTAGATCGGCAGCGGCATCAGCGATGGGGTTTCGTCGCAGGCGTAGCCGAACATCAGGCCCTGGTCGCCGGCGCCCTGGCCAAGGTTGTCGTCGTAGGCGGCGTTGACGCCCTGGGCGATGTCCGGACTTTGCTTGTCGTAGGCGACGAGCACGGCGCAGCCCTTGTAGTCGATGCCGAATTCGGTGTTGTCGTAGCCGATGCGCTTGATCGTCTCGCGGGCGACCTGGATGTAATCGACGTTGGCGCTGGTGGTGATTTCACCGGCGAGGACGACCAGGCCTGTGTTGCACAGGGTTTCGGCGGCGACGCGGGAATGCTTGTCCTGGGCCAGGATGGCGTCGAGGATGGCATCGGAAATCTGGTCGGCGACCTTGTCGGGATGGCCTTCACCGACTGATTCGGAAGTGAAGAAATATTCGCTCATGCGAAGCTCCAATGGTCCTTTGTTCCGGCGCTACCGGCTTCGGACCACGAGCAGGCGACGCTTTAGCGGTATTTATTAATTGCCCCGCAAGTTGTCTGTTTAACTCGGCAATCTCATAATGTTAATCTTTTCACGGTGGGTTTCAACCCCCGGAGCCGCATGGTTTTTCTATTTAGATTTCTGAGCAAGCTGCCCTTATGGCTGGTCCATATGCTGGGGGACTGGCTCGGCCGCCTGGTCTATCTGCTGTCGCCTACCTATCGTCGGCACGTCCGGGAGAACATGGCGCAAGCCGGCATCGATCCGGCATTGCGCGGCAAGGTCGCGGCCGAGGCGGGCAAGCAGATGCTCGAACTGGCCCGCATCTGGTTGCTCAAGCTCGAACAGGCGACCGCCCTGGTCACTGAGGTAGTCGGCTGGGAGCATGTCGAAGCCGCGCAGCGGGCCGGTAAGGGCATCGTCTTCCTGACGCCGCACCTCGGTTGCTTCGAGATTACGGCGCAGTATTACGCCGCCTTCGGCGATATCACCGTGCTTTACCGCCCGCCGCGCCAGGCTGGGCTGCGCCAGATGATTCTCGAAGGCCGCAAGCGGGAGCGTCTGCATCTGGCGCCGGCCGATTTGTCCGGCGTGCGTTCGCTGATCAAGGCGCTGAAGAAGGGCGAGGCGGTCGGCATGTTGCCGGATCAGGCGCCCAAGGTCGGCGAGGGCGTCTGGCTCAAATTTTTCGGCAAGCCGGCCTACACCATGACCCTGGCCGCCCGCCTGACTGAAACCGGGGCGACGACGCTGATGGCCTGGGGCGAGCGCTTACCGCATGGGCGCGGCTATCGCCTGCACCTGCAGCCGCCGAACCGGGCACTCGAAGGAGCGACGGTGGACCGGGCGCAGCAGATCAATTTCGAAATCGAGGCCTTGGTGCGCCAATGTCCGAGCCAATACCTGTGGGGTTACAACCGCTACAAACATCCGGGCGGCGCCGAAGCGCCACCGGTGGAGTGATTTGTCTTGAAACTGTTTTTTACTTATATCCTGGTCGGTTTTCTCTGGCTCTTGCACTGGCTGCCCTTACCCTTCCTGCGCGGACTGGGCTGGCTGCTCGGTCGTCTGCTCTATGCTCTCGGTCGCGAACGGCGCAAGGTGGCGCTGATCAATCTTCGGTTGTGCTTTCCGGAAAAAAGCGAGGCCGAGCGCGAAGATCTGGCTCGCCGACACTTCGTTGCCTTCAGCCGAGCCGTACTCGATCGCACCCTGGGCTGGTGGGCTTCTAAGGAGCGGCTGGAGCGCATCATCCGGATTCAGGGGGCGGAACACCTGAATGATCCGGAGGGCAAGCCGATCATCCTGCTCTCGCCGCATTTTGTCGGTCTCGATGCCGGGGCGACGCGCATCTCGATGTATGTCGTCGGCTGCAGCGTGTACTCCAACCAGAAGAATCCGGTTTTCAACAAGTTGCTTTATGATGGCCGGAAACGATTTAATGACACGGTGCTCTTCTCCCGACAGGAGGGGATGCGCGGCATCATCAAGGCGATGAAGGCCGGCCATCAGTTCTACTATCTGCCGGACATGGATTTTGGTCCGAAGGAATCGATCTTCGTGCCGTTCTTCGGGGTGCAGGCCGCGACCATCCCCGGCGTTGCCCGACTGGTACGCCTGACCGGAGCCAAGGTGGTGGCCTGTATCACCCGGCAGGTGGCGGATGGTTACGAAGTCGAGGTGATGCCGGCCTGGGACAATTTCCCCGGTGACAGCGTCGAAGAAGACACCGCATTCGTGAATCGTTTTATCGAGAGCCAGGTGCTGCGCATGCCGGAACAGTACTTCTGGCTGCACAAGCGCTTCAAGACCCGGCCGCCCGGAGAACAGAGGTTTTATAAATGAACAGCCTGAACATCGAAATTCGTCCCGTCACGCCGCCCGACGTGCCGGCCATCTCGGCGCTGGCCCGCGAAATCTGGCAGGCGACCTATCCGGGGATCATCACCCAGGAACAGATCGATTTCATGCTTGAGCAGCGTTACGGCCACGAGCGGCTTTATGACGATATCGAGGATGCCGACAAATGGCTCGATCAGGCCTTTTACAATGGCCGCCGCGTTGGCTTCGCCTTCAGCGAGCTCTACAAGGGCGAGTTCAAGCTGGACAAGCTCTACATTCACCCCGATGTACAGCGTCAGGGCGTCGGTGGTCAGCTGATCGAGCACGTTGCCCGCCGGGCCGGCAAGCTGGGTTACCCGTGCGTCATCCTGGCGGTGAACAAGCGCAACGAAAAAGCCATTGCCTCCTACAAGAAATACGGCTTTGCGGTGCGCGAGACGGTGGTTGACGATATCGGCCGCGGCTTCGTGATGGATGATTTCATCATGGAGAAGAAGCTTTAGGAATTTGAGGTAAGCCCCTGCCTCTGCTATCCTTTTTTAATTATCACGCGGAGCAGGATGTGAAGCTCAAATTCTCGAAAATGCATGGCCTGGGCAACGATTTCGTTGTCCTGGACGGCATCCGTCAGGCGGTCGCCCTGACCCCGGAGCAGTTGCGCTATCTGGCGGATCGCCATTTCGGCGTCGGTTGCGACCAGATTCTGCTGGTCGAAAAAGCCAGCCAGGCGGGGGTCGATTTTCGCTACCGGATTTTCAATGCCGATGGCAGCGAGGTCGAGCAGTGCGGCAATGGCGCGCGTTGCTTCGTGCGTTTCGTGCATGAGCAGGGCCTGACCGACAAGCGCGAAATCCGCGTCGAAACGCTGAAGGGCATTATTGCGCCGCGTCTTGAAGGCGACGGCAAGGTCACGGTCGACATGGGGATTCCGCGCTTTTTGCCGAACCAGATTCCCTTCCTGCATGACGAGGACGTCGTCATCTATAACCTCGATGTGGCCGATGAATCGCTGGAAATCAGCGTTGTCTCGATGGGCAATCCGCATGCCGTGCAGGTCGTGGCCAGCGTCGACACGGCGCCGGTCGGCGAGCATGGCCCGCTGATCGAGAACCACGAACGATTCCCGCAGCGGGTGAACGCCGGCTTCATGCAGGTCGTCGACCGCCATGCCATCAAGTTGCGGGTATACGAGCGCGGTTCGGGCGAGACGCTGGCCTGTGGCACGGGCGCTTGCGCCGCCGTGGTTGCCGGCATCCGCCGTGGCCTGCTCGATTCGCCGGTGCGCGTCACGACGCGCGGCGGCGATCTGAATATTGCCTGGGGCGGCGTTGACCGCCCGGTTTTGATGACCGGTCCGGCGATGACGGTCTTCTCTGGAGAGATTGAATTATGAGCGCCCTGTTTCCCGAAGATGTCGCGGATTACCTGAAGAACAATCCGGGTTTCTTCGAGCAATACGCCGACCTGATGGCGCAGATTTTCCTGCCGCATCCGCATGGCGGCCGGGCGGTGTCGCTGGCCGAGCGCCAGATGCTGACCCTGCGCGAAAAAAACCGGCAGACCGAAAGCAAACTGGCCGAACTGATCGCCTTCGGCGAAGAGAACGACGCGATCAGCGAAAAGGTGCATCGCCTGTCGGTCGCCCTGATCGCTGCCGAGACGTTCCAGGCGGTGATTCATCTGCTCAACTTTCACCTGCGCGACGACTTTTCCGTGCCGCATGTCGCCTTGCGCCTGTGGCACAAGCCGGCCGGGATCGACGACCTGCCGGAATTCGCCGCGGTCAGCGAGGAGTTGCAGGTCTTTGCCGAAACGCTGGGTCGACCGTACTGTGGCTCGACGGCAGGCTTCGGCACGGCCTCGTGGTTTGGCGAACATGCCGGGCATATCCGTTCGCAGGCCTTGATTGCACTGCGCAACGGCGGCGGCACGATCGGCATGATTGCGCTGGGCAGCGAGGAAGCGCAGCGCTTCTACGCCGACATGGGTACCTTGTACCTGGAGCGGATCGGTGAAATGGTTTCCGCGGCGCTGGCCCGGGTGACCAAGAGCGTGCTCTAAGCCGGTGAGCACGGCGAGCGCGGCGCTGGCTGCCTATCTGGCCGAACTGGCCGAGCAGCGCCGACTGTCGCCGCATACCGTCAGCAATTACCGGCGCGATCTGGAAAAATTGCTGGCCGCGGCCGGGGAAACCCCGCTGGGCCAACTGCAGGTGCACCAGATTCGCCGCTATGTCGCCCAGTTGCACGGCCAGGGCCTGTCAGGGCGTAGTCTGGCCCGGACGCTGTCGGCCTGGCGCGGCTTCTTTGCCTGGCTGGGCGAGCATGGTGCGGTACCGGCCAATCCCTGCGAAGGCGTCCGTTCGCCGAAGGCGCCGCGGCTGTTGCCGAAAGCACTGGCTGTCGATGAGGCGGCACGATTGCTCGAGCCAGTCGACGGCGACGATCTCCGGTTGGCCGCTCGTGATATGGCCATTTTCGAATTGTTTTATTCCTCCGGTTTGCGGCTGGCCGAACTGGCGGCGCTCGATTGCGATGCGCTGGACAGCGTCCTCCATGAAGGCGAGCTACGCGTTCTCGGCAAGCGCAGCAAGGCCCGGCTGGTGCCGGTCGGCCGCATGGCGCGGCAGGCGCTGGCGGCCTGGGCCGAAGTGCGCGGCGAACTGGCGGCGGCGGACGAGTCGGCGCTGTTCGTCGGCCAGCGCGGCCGCCGGCTGAGCCATCGGATGATCCAGTTGCGCCTGAGTCGACAGGCGGTGCTGGCCGGCTTGCCGCGCCACGTCCATCCGCACATGCTGCGCCACTCCTTTGCCTCGCACGTGCTGCAGTCCTCCGGCGATCTGCGCGCCGTGCAGGAAATGCTCGGCCATGCCAGCATCGCTTCGACGCAGGTTTATACCCATCTCGATTTCCAGCATCTGGCCAAGGTTTACGATACGGCGCATCCGCGGGCCAAGCGCAAGTAGGCGGCCGCAGCGGGGGTTTTGCCGAAATTGCTGCGGTCGACCACTGAAAAAGCCGTAAAATCAGGCTTCAATTGACCTTTTGTTCACCAAGCACTATGATTGGCGGTTTCGAAAAATCGCCGGAATCAAGGAGTTAGTCATGGCAATCAACCGTAACCGCCGTTCTTCCCTGGAACGCCGCTGCGTTTCCAAGTCCACCAAGCGCCTGTTCAAGGGCGATGGCAAGACCATGTTCAAGGTCATCTACGCTGCCGAATGCCACGCGCGTAACCGCAAGGCCCTGGGCGCTTAAGCTGCTGACAGTATTTCAAGCCCCGGTCGCCGCAAGGTGACCGGGGCTTCTTTCATTTGAGGTCGAGAAAACATGGCTCAGCTGATTTTGCTGCCGGGTAAGGAGCGCTCCGCGTTCAAACAGCACCATCCGTGGGTGTTCGCCGGTTCGGTCGGGCGCCTGGAAGGGCGTGCCCGGCCGGGTGATACGGTCGAGGTGCTGGCCGATAACCTGCGCCCGCTGGGGCGCGCCGCCTACAGCCCGAAATCGCAGATCCGCGCCCGTTTCTGGACCTTCGATGCCGACGAATCGATCGATGACGCCTTCTTCAAGCGCCGGGTCGGCGCCGCCGTGGCGCGCCGCCAGGCGTTGCCCGAACTGCGCGGCCAGCAGGGCCTGCGCCTGATCCACGCCGAGTCGGATGGCCTGCCCGGCGTCATCGCCGACCAGTATGGGGACACCATCGTCATCCAGCTGACCTCGGCCGGCGCCGACAAGTGGCGCAATGCCATCGTCGCCGGCCTGGTCAAGGCGACCGGTTGCGCCCGCATCTATGAGCGTTCCGATTCCGACGTGCGCGGCCTCGAAGGCCTCGAGCCGACGACCGGCTGGTTGTACGGCACGGCGCCCGAGGCGCCGCTGAGCATCGAGGAAAACGGCGTCAGGCTGGCGGTCGACGTGGTCGGCGGGCACAAAACCGGTTTCTATCTCGACCAGCGCGACAACCGCGCGCTGCTCGGCCAACTGGCGGCTGGCAAGGACGTCCTGAACTGCTTCTGCTATACCGCCGGTTTCTCGCTGCAGGCCCTGGCCGGCGGTGCGGCCAGCGTGCTGTCGATCGACTCCTCGGGCCCGGCGCTGGCCCAGGGCCAGGCCAATCTGGCGCTCAATCCGCAATTGCCGGCCGAGCGGGCCCTGTGGCAGGAGGCCGATGTTTTCCAGGCGCTGCGCGACTTCAAGAAGGAAGGCCGCCTGTTCGACCTGATCGTCCTCGACCCGCCCAAGTTCGCGCCCTCGGCCTCGCATGCCGAGCGCGCGGCGCGCGCCTACAAGGACATCAACGTCTTCGGCTTCAAGCTGCTGAAACCGGGCGGCTTGCTGATGACCTATTCCTGTTCCGGCGGTATCGGCCTCGAACTGTTCCAGAAGATCGTTGCCGGCGCGGCGCACGACGCTGGCCGCGAGGCGCGCATTGTCCGCCGGCTGGCCGGAGCGGCCGATCATCCGGTAGCGTTGAACTTCTCCGAAGGTGAATATCTCAAAGGCCTGCTCGTCCAGGTCGATTAAACTCTCGTCGTGAATCCCTTGCGCCACCTCCTGCTCGTCGTCGTTCTCCTCTTCGCCCAACTGGCGGCGGGGGCGCACGCGGTCGAGCATGCGGCGGGCAACGAGGGTGTCCTGCCGACCCATGTCTGCGAGCTGTGCCTGGCGGCGCATGATCTCGCTTCGGCCTTGCCGTCCGTGCTGGCACTGCCGCCGGTACTGGCGGCGCACGATCGTCCGGTTGCGCTGCCTCGCGGCGGGCGCAGCGCCTTGCCGCCGCCGCTGGCCCGCCAGGGCGCCCCGCCTCAATCCTGAAAATCGCCCCTTTTTGACTGTCGACCGCAGCCCACGGGTATTCCCCATGGGCGGTCGACGCAGCGCATTTTTCAGGAGAATTCCATGCACAAGCCATTTGCTGTGGCTGCCCTGCTGGCCGCCTCATGCGGCGCCCAGGCAGCGACCGATAACGACCTGGCGGCCATCCGCGGCCAGATCGACGAAATGAAGAAGTCCTACGAGCAGCGCATTGCCGCCCTCGAACAGAAGTTGGTCCAGGCCGAGGCGCAGGCCAAGAGCAGCCCGCCGCCGGTGCCGCCGGCGCCGGCCCCGGTGGCCGAGAGCCGTCCGGTCGCTGCGGCGACGCCGGCCAGCGGCTTCAACCCCGAGGTTTCGCTGATCCTGCAGGGTCAGTACAAGGACATGAAGAATGTCGCCGAGCGCGGCATCACCGGCTTTGTTCCGGCCGGCGGCCACGATCATGGCAGCGGTACGATCGAGGGCATCAACAAGCGCGGTTTCTCGCTCGATCACACCGAACTGGTCTTTGCCGCCAATATCGATCCCTACTGGCGTGGCCAGGCGATCATCGCCGCCCTCGATGGCCAGGCCGAGGTCGAGGAGGCCTGGTTCCAGTCGCTCGGCATCGGCCAGGGCATCGGCCTGAAGGCCGGCCGTTTCCGTTCCGGGATCGGCTATCTGAACGAGCAGCACCCGCACATGTGGGATTTCGCCGATGCGCCACTGATGTATCAGGCGATGTTCGGCACCGAAGGCGGCTACGCGCAGGATGGCGTGCAACTGAAATGGCTGGCGCCGACGCCGGTCTTCCTCGAATTCGGTGCCGAGTTTGGGCGCGGTGCCAATTTCCCGGGTTCCGATCGCAACAAGAACGGCAGCGGGGCGGGGGCGCTGTTTGCCCACGTTGGTGACGATCTCGGCATCGCCCATAGCTGGCGGGCCGGGCTGTCCTATCTGAAGACCTCGGCCCGCGAGCGCGAGGCGCATTTCGAGGATACGGTGAATGGGGTCGAGGCGCTGAGCAAGTTCACCGGCGATTCGACGACCTGGCTGGCCGATTTCGTCTGGAAATGGGCGCCGAACGGCAATCCGAAATACCAGAACTTCAAGTTCCAGAGCGAGTACTTCCTGCGTAGCGAAAAGGGCGACCTGAGTTGCGGCGAAGCCGAAGCCGGCGTCGCCGTTTCCTGTCAGGACATCACAAGCGGCTACCGGACCCGGCAGTCCGGTTGGTATACCCAGGGGGTCTATCAATTCACGCCGAACTGGCGGGCCGGCCTGCGTTACGAGCAACTCGACAGCGGCACGCGCGATCTGGGGGAAAATGGCAACTACCTTGCGGTCGACCACTACAAACCGAAGAAAACCACGGCGATGATCGATTACAGCTGGAGCGAGTTCTCGCGCCTCCGCCTGCAGTTTGCCCAGGACAAGTCGATGCAGGGCATTACCGACAATCAGGTCACCATGCAGTACATCATGAGCCTCGGGGCGCATGGTGCGCACAAGTTCTAGGAGACGGCGATGAGCAAACTGTTCCCCACGCTGTTGCTGACGCTGGCTTCGCTGCCGGCCTGGGCCAATCTCAACGTCTTTGCCACGGTGCCGGAATGGGCCAGCCTGGCCCGGGAAATCGGCGGCGACAAGGTGCGCGTCTATAGCGCCACCAATGCCTTCCAGGACCCGCACCGGATCGAGGCCAAGCCCTCGCTGCTGGCGCAGGCCCGGCAGGCCAACCTGGTGGTGGCGGCCGGTGCCGATCTGGAAATCGGCTGGCTACCGCTGGTCTTGCGCGATTCGGGCAATGCGGCCATCCAGGCCGGACGGCCGGGCTACTTCGAGGCGGCCAATTTCGTCAGCCGGCTGGAAGTGCCGACCTCCGTCGACCGCGCCCAGGGCGATATCCATGCCGCCGGCAATCCGCATCTCCATCTCGATCCGCGCAATGTCCTGAAGGTCGGTGAAGCACTGGCCGGCCGCATGGCCGAGCTCGATGCAGCCAATGCCGCGGCCTACCAGGCCGGCTACAAGAGCTTTGCCGGCAAATGGCAGGCCGCCATGGCGCGTTGGGAGAAGGAAGCGGCGCCCTTGCGCGGCGTGCCGGTGCTGGTCCATCACGCCTCCTTCCTTTACCTGGCCAACTGGCTGGGCCTGAAAGAGGTCGGTACGCTCGAGCCGAAGCCGGGTATCGAGCCGACCAGCGGCCACCTGAGTAGCCTGCTGGCGCGGCAGCAGACGCTGCCGGCGAAGATGGTGCTGCGCACCGCCTACAACCCGGATGGGCCGAGCCAATGGATTGCCGGCAAAACCGGCCTGCCGGCGGTGCTGCTGCCCTATACGGTGGGCGGGACGGCGGAGGCGAAAGACCTGTTCGGTCTGTTCGACGATACCGTGCAGCGCTTGCTGAAAGGCTTGCGTTGACGTCCTTGCTCCAGGTCGAGGCATTGGTCGCCGGCTGGCAGCAGCCGGCGACGCCGCCCGTCAATCTCAGCCTGGCGGCCGGTGAAATCATCGGCCTGACCGGGCCGAACGGCGTCGGCAAAAGCACCGTGCTGGCCGCCCTGGCCGGCCGGGCGCAGGTCTTTGCCGGCCGCATCGTGCGTCAGCCGGGCCTGCGCCTGGCTCTGCAGACGCAGGATGTGCCGCCGGTGGACGGCCTGCCGCTGTCCGGGCGCGAACTGTTGCTACTGACCGGGGCCAGCCCACAGGGGCTGCCGCCCTGGCTGATTGATCGCCTCGACCAGCGCCTCGATCGCCTGTCCGGCGGCCAGCGCCACTACCTGGCCTTGTGGGCCATCCTGCACGCGCCGGCCGACCTGGTCCTGCTCGATGAACCGACCAATAACCTCGATGCCGCCGGTGTCCAGCATTTGACGGCGCATTTGCACGACCGGGCCCGGGCTGGGGCCGGCATCGTCGTCGTCAGCCATGATGCCGCCTTTGTCGAGGCGGCCTGCGACCGTGTCCTGCGACTGGAGGCCGGCGATGGCGAATGAGCTGTTCCTGATTCCCTTCCTGACCGGGCTGTGCCTGGCTATTTTGCTGCCCCTGCTCGGCGCCTACCTGCGCCTGCGCGATGAATGGCTGGCCGCGCTGGCCTATTCGCATGTGGCAGCGGCGGGTGCCTTGCTCGCTCTGGTCGGCGGCTTTGTCCCCGCCGTCGGGGGCGTCGCGGCCGCTGCTCTGGCCGGAGCCGGTAAACGTCTGTTTGCCGGCCGGCTGAGCGGCGGCGCCAGCTACGCGTTATTGCTGCTCGGCGGCTGGGCGGTTGCTGTGCTGCTGGCAGCCAACCAGCCGATGGCGGAGCGCCTCGGCCATGCCCTGTTTGATGGCCAGCTCTATTTCGCCGGTCCGGCGCAACTGTGGCTGGCGGCGGCAGGCGGCCTGCTCTCCCTGATCGTCTTGCGCCGGCTGGCCAAAAACCTGTTGCTGGCCCACGTTTATCCCGATTTTTTCCGCATTCGCGGCCTGCGCGCCTGGCCGACGCAGAGCGGTTTCGATCTGCTGGCCGCGCTGTGCCTGGCGCTGGCGACGATGAACCTCGGTGTGATGGGCGCTTTTGCGCTGGTGTTCATCCCGCCCTGGCTGGCTTTCCGGCGCGCCAGGAACTGGCGGGCCGGCCTCTGGCTGACGCTACTGATCGGTGTCTTCGGTTATGTCCTGGCCTTTGGCATCGCGCTTGGCCTGGATCAACCCTTCGGCCCGGTGCTCGCTCTGCTGTTGATCGTCATCGGTCTGGTCATTGCATGACGCATTAGGGCATGCTAAAACACGCTCTCAGTATGTGGAGTGGTCATGGTTTTTTCCTTTTTCAAGAAGCAGCCTGAAAAAATGCCGGAGCGCCAGGCAGCGCGGCCGCGTGCCCCGGCCGTCCGGCTGCCCGAGATGCCGCCGCCGGTACAGCCGGTTGAAGAGGTGATCCCGCTCGCCGAGCCGCTGCCCGATCTTGAATTCACGCTGGACGACCAGCCCGCTATCGCGCCCGGCTCCGCAAAGGCGCTCGCCGTCCAGGATGATTCGGGCTTCGACATGGACGAATTCGACCGTGATTTCACCGAGTCGAGCGTCATGGCGATCGACGTCGGTCACGACCTCGATCCGCTGCAGGGCGATATCGAGCAAGCCGTCGTCCTCTTTGCCAACGGTCAGGATGCCGCCGCTCGTTCTTTGCTGGAAACCTTCATTCGCACCTACCCGGGGCAGGAGGGGCTGCGTTTCTGGCTGCTGCTCTTCGATCTGCTGCAAGTGGTCGGTGATCAGGCCGGTTTTGAAAAGCTCGGCGTCGAATTCGCCGAGGCCTGCGAAACCTCGCCGCCGACCTGGCGCGAACCGGCGCCGGTGGTGCGCAACAGCGAAAACGGCGTCAAGCTTTTTTCGCTGCAGGGCGTGTTGACCGCCGAGGGCCTGCAACCGCTCGATGAGTTGCGCAATATGCTGGCTGCCAAACAGCCGGCGCTGATTGATTGCGGCAAGCTGATCGGCTGCGACGACGAAGTCGCCGGCCAGTTCGTCGAACTGCTCAGCCAGGCCCGGCGGCGCGGTGTGGCGCTGACCCTGGAGCGGGCCGAGGCCTTCATGGGGCGGCTGAACGATCGTTTGCAGGCGGGCGATCCGGTACATGGTGCATCCTGGCAACTGTTGCTCGAATTGCTGCAGCGCCTCGGGCCGCAAGAGGCTTTCGAGGAGCGCGCAGTCGATTACGCAGTGACCTTCGAATTGTCGCCGCCCTCCTGGGAAGTGCAGCCGGTCAGCAAGTCGCCGCTGCCGGCGGTGACCCGGGCGGCCGATGCCTATTACCTGGCCGGCGACCTGAAGAGTTCGCGTTTTGAAGAGCTGGTCGCCGTCATCGAGCAGCACGAGTCGCCGATCCTCGATTTTTCGGCGGTTCGCCGGATGGATTTTTTCTCGGCCGGGCAACTGGTCAATCGCCTGGCGCCCTACAAGGCGGCCGGGCGCGACATCATCATTCGCAGCCCGAATCATCTGGTTGCGGAACTGATGGCCGTTGTCGGCCTCAATAAACAGGCACGCATCATCGTTCCCAAGTCTTAAGAGTCAGGAAAAAACATGGAGCAATATCACGGCACGACCATCCTGTCGGTGCGCCGGGGAAGTTCCGTCGCCATGGCCGGCGACGGCCAGGTCACGCTCGGCAATGTGGTTATCAAGGCGACGGCGCGCAAGGTGCGCCGGCTGTACCAGGGGCGCATCCTGGCCGGCTTTGCCGGCGGTACGGCGGACGCCTTCACGCTGTTCGAACGTTTCGAGGCCAAGCTCGACAAGCACCAGGGCAACCTGATGCGTTCGGCCGTCGAACTGGCCAAGGACTGGCGTTCCGACCGCGCCCTGCGCCGGCTGGAAGCGATGCTGTCGGTGGCCGACAAGGAAGTCTCGCTGATCATCACCGGCAACGGCGACGTGCTCGAGCCGGAGCAGGGCATCGTCGCCATCGGCTCGGGCGGTTCCTACGCCCAGAGCGCGGCGCGCGCCCTGCTGGAAAATACCGAGCTGTCGCCGCGCGACATCGTCACCAAGTCGCTGGAAATCGCCGGCGATATCTGTATCTATACCAACCGCAATTTCACGATCGAGGCCCTCGAATGACCGCGATGACGCCGCAGGAAATCGTTTCCGAACTGGACAAGCACATCGTTGGCCAGAACAACGCCAAGAAATCGGTCGCCATCGCGCTGCGCAACCGCTGGCGGCGGGCCCAGGTCGCCGAGCCGCTGCGCCAGGAAATCACCCCGAAGAACATCCTGATGATCGGCCCGACCGGCGTCGGCAAGACCGAAATCGCCCGCCGCCTGGCCCGCCTGGCCAACGCGCCCTTCATCAAGATCGAGGCGACCAAGTTCACCGAAGTCGGCTATGTCGGCCGCGATGTCGAGACCATCATCCGCGATCTGGTTGAAATGGCCATCAAGTCTCACCGCGAACGGGCGATGAAGGGCATGCGGGCTCGCGCCGAGGATGCCGCCGAGGATCGCATCCTCGACGTGCTGCTGCCGCCTGCGCGCAGCCCGGGCTTTTTTGCCGAAAATAGCGAGTCGACCGCCGGGGACAACACGACCCGGCAGAAATTTCGCAAGAAACTGCGCGAAGGCGAACTCGACGACAAGGAAATCGACATCGACGTCGCGGCGCCGAGCATGCAGGCCGAAATCTTCGCACCACCGGGCATGGAGGAACTGACCCAGCAGATCCAGGGCATGTTCCAGAACATGGGCGGCGGCAAGAAGAAGTCGCGCAAGCTTAAAATTCCCGAAGCGCTCAAGCTGCTTACCGACGAGGAAGCGGCCAAGCTGGTCAATGATGAGGAGGTCAAGCTGGAGGCGGTGAAGGCCGTCGAGCAGAACGGCATCGTCTTCCTCGACGAGCTGGACAAGATCGCCAGCCGTTCCGACAGCCACGGTGCCGACGTCTCGCGCCAGGGCGTGCAGCGCGACCTGCTGCCGCTGGTCGAAGGGACGACCGTGTCGACCAAGTACGGCATGATCAAGACCGACCACATCCTGTTCATCGCTTCCGGCGCTTTCCATCTGTCGAAGCCGTCCGACCTGATTCCGGAACTGCAGGGTCGTTTCCCAATCCGCGTCGAACTGGATTCGCTGTCGGTCGCCGATTTCGAGTGCATCCTGACCCAGACCGATGCCTGCCTGACCCGTCAGTACCAGGCGTTGCTCGAAACCGAAGGGGTGACGCTGGAATTTGCCGAGGACGGTATCAAGCGGCTGGCCGAGATCGCCTATCAGGTCAATGAAAAGACCGAGAACATCGGGGCGCGCCGCTTGCACACCGTGATGGAAAAACTGCTCGAGGAGATTTCCTTCGAGGCTGGCAAGGCCGGGCCGCAGAGCATCGTCATCGACGCCGCCGCCGTCAATCAGCGGCTGGGCGAACTGGCTGCCGACGAAGACCTGTCGCGTTACGTGCTGTAAGTCGTCGCTGTAATCGGCGGGCGCATGGGGGTATTCCCGATTGCGCCCGCTTTGCTTTTTCTCGCACAATCCTGCCACTCCACCGCCACGCCGCGAGGTACCCCGCTTGGCCGATACCAGTCTGACCCTGCGCCTCGCCGCCATCCTCTTCCCGATCTTCGGCATCGTCGCCGCCGGCTATTTCTACGCCCGCCACCACAAGCCGGAAATGGCGGTGGCCAACCGGCTGAACATGGATGTCTTCGTGCCGGCCCTGGTCTTTGCGGCGATGGCCGGCAAGTCCTTCGACCTGACTGCCTACGCACCGCTGGCGCTGGGTGGTTTCATCGTGTTGGCGACCTGCGGCCTGCTCGCCTGGCCGATTGCACGACTGATCGGCAGTCAGCCGAAGACGCTGGCGCCGCCGATGATGTTCAACAACTCCGGCAACATTGGCCTGCCGCTCGCTGTGCTGGCTTGGGGTGAGGAAGCGCTGCCGGCGGCGGTGATCCTGTTCATGGTCGAAAACACGCTGCATTTCTCGTTCGGGGCACGCTTGCTCGACCCGAATACCCGCTTGCTGACCTTGTGGCGGGTACCGGTGGTTTTTGCCGCCATCGCCGGGTTGACCGTAGCCGTCCTCAAAATCCCGATCTGGTCGCCGCTGGTCATCGCCATCAAGATGCTGGGCGACGTGTCGGTGCCGCTGCTGCTTTTTTCACTTGGCGTGCGGATGACCGATGTCTCGTTCCGGGAATGGAAAGTGGCGACCGGCAGCGCCATCCTGCGCCCGCTGGCCGGCATGCTGATCGCCGCCGGCGTCATCCAGCTGCTCGGTCTTCACGGGCGCGAGGCGGCGATGCTGCTGGTGTTCGGCGCCTTGCCGCCGGCCGTGCTCAACTTCCTGTTTGCCGAGCGCTACAAGCAGGAGCCGCAGCGGGTAGCCTCGATCGTGCTGATCGGCAATCTGGCGGCGCTGGTTTTCCTGCCGCTGGCGCTGGTTCTGGTGCTTTAAGCCAGGGCTTCAGGAGAGCCGGCCCATCTGCCGGCGGTCGCGCTTGGTCGGCCGGCCATGCAGGTCGGCGGCTGGGTCGGCCTGGTACTTGCGCATTTCCTTCTGCGTTTCGCGAGCGACGATGCTGTCCGCCGTTTCCTCGTAGAGCAGCCGGGCTTCCGGGGCCGGGCCGCGCTTCTCGGAGAGCGCTTTCACCGTCACCGCCCAGCGCACCTCGCCGTTGCTGATTTCGAGCTTGTCATCGACCTTGACCTCGCGGGCTGCCTTGACCCGGTTGCCATCGACTTGCACCTTGCCGCCGTTGATCGCGTCGGTGGCCAGGCTGCGCGTCTTGAAAAAGCGCGCCGCCCATAGCCATTTATCGAGCCGCATGGCGACGGGCCAGGAAGTTTTCGACCAGCGAATAGACGGCCGGTACGACGACCAGCGTCAGCAGGGTCGAGGAGATCATGCCGCCGATGACGGCGACCGACAGCGGCTGGTTGGTCTCGGCCCCGGCGCCGAGGCCGAGTGCGGCCGGCAGCAGCGCGAGGATGACGGTGGCCGAGGTCATCAGCACCGGCCGCATGCGGATCGGGCAGGCGTTGCTCAGCGCTTGGTCGATGCCCATGCCGCCTTCGCGACGCTGGTTGGTCAGGTCGACGAGCAGGATTGAGTTCTTGGCGACGAGGCCGATCAGCAGCACGAGGCCGATCATCGAGTAGATATTCAGCGTCTGCCCGGTCGCCCACAGCGCGGCGACGCCGCCGATGATGGCGAGCGGCTGGGCGAGCATGACGATGAGCGGCTGCAGGAAGGAGTCGAACTGGCTGGCCAGCACCATGTAGAGCAGGACCATGGCCAGGATGAAGGCAAAGGCCATGTACTTGGTGGTCTTGCCGAATTCCTCCGCCTGGCCGATCAGCTTGACCTGGTAACCGGGCGGCAGGTCGGCGGTCAGCGCGCGCAGCTTGCCGACGGCTTCGCCGAGCGGGATGTTCGGCGTCGCGTAGAAGGTCGCCGAATACTGCAGGTCGAAGCGGCCGATCACGGCCGGGCCGAGCGTTTCCTTGAAGCTGGCCACCGAGTCGAGACGAACCAGCTGGCCGGTCTTGTTGCGCAGGTAGATTTTGCCGAGGTCGGCCGGCTGGGTGAATTCGCCGGCGCGGCCCTTGACCCGGATGTCGTAGCGCTGGCCGTCGCCCGGCTCGTCGTTGTACTTGGCGATGTCGATGCCGCCGGTCAGCATGTTGATGGCGCCGGCAACATCGCTGGTCGTCAGGCCGGCAGCGGCGATGCGCAGGCGATCGGGCTGGA
>NZ_LODL01000021.1:133034-151431 GCF_001551835.1 Dechloromonas denitrificans
CAAAGCCCCGGACGCATCAGCGTTCGGGGCTTTGGGCTTTTGTACTTCCGCGCTGCAATAGGGCTAAGGGATTTCCCGTAGCCCTATTGCCAAGCCCGTTGAATCTCAGAATACTGAGACTGATGGGGAATCATTCAAATAATTCGTACCTTCCCCGGTCCCACGTAACAGTGGATTAAAAAGGATGGAGGATCGAGACATGACTCTGGCAGCCAAAATACGTACACACAAACTATCTTCCAATGCGACCCTGTGCGCCTCAGGCTATAACCTGATTGGCGCCGATTCGCCGGCCATCGAGGCGATGACCGATTTTTCGCGGGTAACGGCAGTCACCGTCAATGCGGCGGCCTCGCTGGCCGAAGCGAATGCGATGATGATTTCGCGTGGTGTTCGCCTGCTGATGGTGAGCGGGGCGGATGACCAGGTCGTCGGCCTGATCACGGCACGCGATATTCTGGGTGAGAAGCCGATGCAACTGGCCCTGGCGCGGGGTGGCAAGCGCGATGATTTAACAGTCAAGGATCTGATGGTTGCCGTCGGCAACATCGATACGCTGTATTTGAGCGAGGTCATGAATGCCCGCGTGATCGATATCCTGAATGCCCTGAAGAGTCAGGGACGCCAGCACATCATGGTCGAGGACGTCGATCCGGCGACCGGCCTGCCGCGCGTGCGGGGCATCTTCTCGGCGACCCAGATCGGCCGTCTGTTGGGCGTACCGGTGCTGGGCTTCGAGTTGGCGAGTACATTTGCCGAGATCGAGGCTGCACTGGCCAACTGACACCGCCACGGGTTTCTTATGGCAACACGGGATGAATTGCGCCGATTGGCGTCAGAGTCGCTGGTTTCGCACTTTTCCGATTTGTGCGAAGGGGCGGTGATCGTCGACGCCCAGTCCCGTGTCGTCTGGATGAACGACCATTATCCTGGGCGTCTCGGGATCGTCGATCCGTCGCTGGCGATTGGCCAGCCGATTGAGCGTGTCATTGCCAATAGCCAGATGCGTCAGGTGGTCGAGAGTGGCAAGCCGATCATGCTCGACATCATGGATGTCGGAGAGGAATCCTTCGTCGTCAGCCGCTTGCCCCTACGGGATGCGGCGGGGATGGTGGTCGGTGCGGTCGGCTTCATTCTTTACGACGATCCACGGCACCTTGCGCCGGTCGTTTCCCGCTACCAGCAGTTGCGGGCCGATCTAGCCGATGCCGAACGTAAATTGGCCGAGGCGCGGCGGACCAAATATACCTTTTCGAGTTTTATCGGTGCCGGCGAGGCATCGACCGAATTGAAGCAGGCTGCCCGCCGCGCCGCCCGTACGGCTTCATCGGTGCTGATCCTCGGCGAAACGGGGACCGGCAAGGAGTTGCTGGCCCAAGCCATCCATGCCGCCAGTCCGCGGGCCGACCGGCCATTCGTCGCGGTCAATATCGCCGCCGTACCGGAAACGCTGCTCGAAGCTGAGTTTTTCGGCGTGGCGCCAGGGGCTTATACCGGGGCCGACCGGCGCGGCCGGGAGGGCAAGTTCAAGCTGGCCGATCACGGTACGCTCTTTCTCGACGAAATCGGCGACATGTCGCTGGCGCTCCAGGCCAAGCTGTTGCGAACCTTGCAGGAGAGGGAGTTTGAGGCAGTCGGCTCGAATCGCCTGGTGGCCGTTGATGTGCGGATCATTGCCGCGACCAGTCGCAATCTTGAGCAGATGGTCGCCGATGGAACATTCCGGGCTGATCTTTATTACCGGCTGAACGTCATCACTCTGAACACGCCACCGTTGCGTGAGCGTCCGGAGGATATGGCGCTGCTGGCGGAGTATCTGATCGAATTGATCTGTCGACAACTGGATATTCCGGCCCACGATATCAGTTCGCCGGCCTTGAATCGGCTACTGCGGCACGACTGGCCGGGTAATGTCCGGGAATTGGCCAACGTCCTTGAGCGCGCCTTGCTGATGACCGATATCGATCTGCTGGAGGTCGCAGATCTCGAACGGGTGATGCCCAAGGTGCGGGATTCGGTCCCGGCAGCGGGCTCAAACGTGATTGGCATGGCCGAGGCTGTGGCGCAGGCGGAGCGCAAAGCCATTCTGGCGGCACTGGATGAAAGTCGGGGCAACAAGGCCCAGGCAGCGCGCAGCCTGGGGATCTCGCGTGCGGCGCTTTACGAAAAAATCGCGGCCCTCGGCCTCACCGCCGATGCCGCCTGACCTGTCAAGCCGGGCGGACATGCTGTCTGCCCGGCTTGACGTTTGATTGCTGCGGTCGACGGTCAAAAAAGCATCAATTTCAATTTGCTCAATGACTTGAGTGCCTTGGCATGTAGCGTGCAATAGAAGTCGGTCTAATAACTTATATTGGAGATAACCGTGGACTTTCTGATTGTACTGGCCGCCTTGGCCTTCCTGATGTTCGTCGCCTACCGTGGCTACAGCGTCATTCTCTTCGCCCCGATCTGTGCCCTCGGCGCGGTCCTGTTCGTCGATCCCAATCTGGTGGCACCGATGTTCACCGGCCTCTTCATGGACAAGATGGTCGGCTTCGTGAAGAATTTCTTCCCGGTCTTCCTGCTCGGCGCCGTTTTCGGCAAAGTCATCGAACTGTCCGGTTTCTCCAAGGCCATCGTTGCCTCGGTGATCAACCTCATTGGTCGCGAACGGGCGATGCTTGCCATCGTCGTTGTCTGCGGTTTGCTGACCTACGGAGGGGTTTCGCTGTTTGTCGTCGTTTTCGCGGTCTACCCATTCGCCGCCGAGATGTTCCGCCAGGGCGGTATTCCCAAGCGCCTGATTCCCGGCACCATCGCCTTGGGCGCCTTTACGGTGACGATGGATTCGTTGCCCGGTACGCCGCAGATCCAGAACATCATCCCGACCACCTTCTTCAAGACCGATATCTATGCCGCGCCGTGGCTGGGTATCATCGGTGCCGTATTCATCCTGGTCAGCGGCCTGGCCTATCTCGAATGGTCCCGTCGTCGTGCCGCTGCCGCCGGTGAGGGCTATGGTGAAGGCCATCTCAACGAACCGGAGCCGTTCGAGCACGAGAAGCTGGCCCATCCGCTGATTGCCATCCTGCCGCTGATCATGGTCGGCGTCATGAACAAGGTATTTACCAACCTGATCCCGGCCTTGTACGGCGAAAAAGTCTCCTTCATCCCGGCCGTCATCGGCAAGGTCGCACCGGTGGTGCAGCAGACCAAGGCGGTCGCCGCCATCTGGGCCGTCGAAGGGGCGCTGCTGATCGGTATCGCCACCGTCTTCGTCTTCGCCTGGAGGACCGTTTTCGCCAAATTCGCCGAAGGCAGCAAGAGCGCCATCGGCGGTGCCCTGCTGGCGACCATGAACACTGCCTCCGAATACGGCTTTGGTGCCGTGATCGCCGCGCTGCCCGGTTTCCTCGTCGTCGCCAATGCCTTGAGCGCGATTCCCAATCCGCTGATCAACGAAGCGATTACCGTCACCTCGCTGGCCGGCATCACCGGTTCCGCCTCCGGCGGCATGAGCATCGCGCTGGCCGCGATGGCCGAGACCTTCATCGCCAATGCGCAGGCGGCCGGCATTCCGCTCGAAGTCTTCCACCGCGTCGCCTCGATGGCTTCCGGTGGCATGGACACGCTGCCGCACAATGGCGCGGTGATCACGCTGCTCGCCGTGACCGGCCTGACCCACCGCCAGTCATACAAGGATATTTTCGCCATCACCTGCATCAAGACGCTGGCCGTCTTCGTGGTGATTGGCGTGTACTACGCGACCGGTATTGTTTGAGATACCTATAAAAACAGCGAGGAGATAAGCCATGCCCATGTCACGTCACCCGATTGCCGCTTCATTGCGCGCGTCCGATACCGGCAAGATCGTTTCCGCCCGCGACGCCGTCCGTTTGATCAAGGACGGCGATACCGTGGCGACTGGCGGTTTTGTCGGGATCGGCTTTGCCGAAAACATTGCCATCGCCCTTGAGGAGCTGTTTCTCGAGAGCGAGGCGAGCGATCAACACGGCCTTGGCCGGCCGCGCAACCTGACCTTGGTCTATGCGGCCGGGCAGGGGGACGGCAAGGAGCGCGGTCTCAACCACTTCGGTCATGACGGCCTGGTCGCTCGGGTGATCGGTGGCCACTGGGGTCTGGTCCCCAAGTTGCAGCAACTGGCGGTGACCAACCGTATCGAGGCCTACAACCTGCCGCAGGGGGTGATCACCCATCTCTTCCGTGACATCGCCGCCGGCAAGCCGGGGACGATCACCCGGGTCGGCCTCGGCACCTTCGTCGATCCGCGTTTCGGCGGCGGTAAGCTGAATGAAATGACGACCAAGGATGTCGTCCGGCTGATGGAAATCGATGGCGAGGAATACCTGTTCTACAAGGCGCTGCCGATCAACGTTGGCATCATTCGTGGCACGACGGCAGATCCGGACGGCAACATCACCATGGAGAAGGAAGCCTTGACGCTGGAGGCGCAGGCCATCGCGATGGCGGCGCGCAATTCGGGGGGCATCGTCATTGCCCAGGTCGAACGGATCGCCGAGCGCGGTACGCTGAACCCGCGCCAGGTGAAGATTCCCGGCATCCTGGTCGATTGCGTCGTGGTCGCCGAGAAGCCGGAATACCACGCCCAGACCTTCAGCGAGCAGTACAACCCGGCCTATGCCGGCGAGATCAAGGTGCCGATGTCGGCGATTGCCGCGATGCCGATGAGCGAGCGCAAGATCATCGCGCGGCGGGCGGCGCTGGAGCTCAAGGCCAACGCCGTGGTCAATCTCGGCATCGGCATGCCGGAGGGGGTCGCCAATGTCGCCGCCGAGGAGCAGGTCATCGACCTGATGACGCTGACCGCCGAACCCGGCGTGATCGGTGGCGTGCCGGCCGGCGGCCTGAGTTTCGGCGCGGCGACCAATGCCCAGGCGATCATCGACCAGCCAAGCCAGTTCGACTTCTACGATGGCGGCGGGCTGGACATCGCCTTCCTCGGCCTGGCCCAGGCCGACCAGCAGGGCAACCTCAATGTCTCCAAGTTCGGCCCGCGGCTGGCCGGGGCGGGGGGCTTCATCAATATCTCGCAGAATGCCAAGAAGGTCGTCTTCGTCGGCACTTTCACGGCCGGCAACCTGGAGGTTGCGGTCGACGCCGGAAAACTGGCCATTCTTGAAGACGGCAAGGCGGTCAAGTTCGTCAGCGAGGTCGAGCACCGGACCTTCAGCGGTCCGCAAGCCGCCAAGTGGGGCAAGAGCGTGCTCTACATCACCGAGCGCTGCGTCTTCAAGCTGACCGCCGACGGCCTCGAACTGACCGAAATCGCCCCCGGGGTCGATCTGCAGAAGGACATCCTCGACAAGATGGAATTCAAGCCGATCATGCACGGCGAGCCGAAGCTGATGGATGCCCGCATCTTTACCGATGCGCCGATGAACATCCGGCCGGAGATGCTGGAGCGGCCGATGGCCGAGCGCCTCTCCTACGATCCGGCACAGAACCTGTTCTTCGTCGACTTCGCCGGCCTCAGCGTGCGCAGCGAGGCGGATATCGCGCGCCTGCTGGAGGCCGTCGAAAGCAAGTTGGCGCCGCTCGGCCACAAGGTCAACGCCATCGTCAATTACGACCGCTTCACAATCCTGCCAGAACTGGTCGATGACTACATCGGCGTCGTCAAGGGCATCATGGAACGGCATTACCACGACGTGACGCGCTATACCTCGAACACCTTCCTGCGCATGAAGCTGGGCGAGGCGCTGGAGAAGCAGCAGATCCCGCCGCACATCTACGAAAGCGCCGATGAGGCGCAGGATAGGTTGGGCGGAGCCGGATAACCCTGTTGGCGGCGTGGGATGACATCGGCAAGGAGCAAGGTATCATTCGCCGATTACTGCGGTCGACACAGGTTCAGGCATGAAAATCATCTCTTCGGGTCCGCTTGCCGGGCGGAAAGCCCGTATCGCGCTCGCGCTGGCTGCCCTGGTGGCAGTCGGCGTCTTTCTTTTTTCCGGCTCCGCGCCGCAGCCGGCGGCATTGCCTGACAAGGCCGCAGCCAAGCCGGCACTGACGGTCAGCCTGACCACGCCGCAGAGCGAGGAGTGGCCGCAGGTACTGGCCGCCAACGGCAATGTCGTGGCCTGGCAGGAGGCAGTGATCGGTCCGGAAATCAGCAATTACCGGATTACCGAAGTGCTCGCCCAGGTCGGCGACAAAGTGAAAAAAGGCCAGGTGCTGGCGCGGATTGCCAGCGATACCGTGGCCAGCGAACTGGCCGAAGCCAAGGCATCGGTGGCCGAACTGACGGCCAGCGCCGGTGAGGCGAAAAGCAATGCCGAACGGGCTCGGGAACTGAAAGCCCAGGGTTTTTACAGTTCGCAGTTGTTTGCCCAATACCAGACCGCCGAGCACACCGCTGCCGCCCGCCTCGCCGCTGCCCGCGCCCGGGCCCAGGCCGCCGAGGTCAAGATGAGCAAGACCGTCGTCCTGGCATCTGATGACGGCGTGATCTCGGCGCGTGCGGCGGCCGTAGGCTCGCTGACTCAGTCGGGGCAGGAACTGTTCCGGCTGATTCGCGGTGGCCGGCTGGAGTGGCGGGCCGAAGTGCCCTCGGTCGGCCTGGCCAGGGTCAAGGTCGGCGGCGTGGCCCGGCTGAGCAACCCGAATGGTGACCCGGTCGTCGGCCGGGTACGGGCGGTGGCGCCCAGTGTCGACCCGCAAACGCGCAACGGTTTGGTCTATGTCGATCTGCCGGTCAGCGACGCCCTGCGCGCCGGCATGTTCGCCCGTGGCGAATTCGAACTCGGGCGCAGCCCGGCCCTGACCGTACCGCAGACGACAGTCGTTTTGCGTGAAGGCTTCGCCTACGTTTTCCGGCTGGAAAATCGCGACGGCGAGGTCGGGCGCGTCGCGCAGAGCAAGATTGTCGTCGGCCGGCGCCTCGGCGAGCGTCTGGAAGTTGTTTCCGGGCTGGCGGCGCAGGCGCAGATCGTCGAGTCCGGGGCCGGTTTCCTGGCCGATGGCGATGCGGTGAAAATCGTCGCCGGCAGCCAAGCGCAATGAACGTCTCCGCCTGGTCGATCCGGAATCCGACGCCGGCTATCCTGCTCTTCATCATGCTGACGCTGTTCGGCGTCATGGCTTTCAAGGCGATGAAGGTGCAGCAGTTCATGGATGTCGATCTGCCGACGGTGACCGTCACCGCCTCGCTGCCCGGCGCGGCGCCGGCCCAGATGGAAACCGAGGTGGCGCGCAAGATCGAGAATTCGGTGGCGACGCTGCAGGGCATCAAGCACATCTACACCAAGGTGCAGGACGGGGTCACCGTCGTCACCGTCGAGTTCAGGCTGGAAAAGGCGACACAGGATGCGGTCGACGACGTGCGCGATGCCGTTTCGCGTATCCGCTCCGACCTGCCGGGCGACCTCAAGGACCCGGTGATCGCCAAGGTCGACCTGGCCGGCAGTCCGATCCTGACCTACACCGTGGCCTCGAGCCGGATGGACGACGAGGCGCTCTCCTGGTTCGTCGACAACACGGTGACCAAGTCGGTGCTCAGCGTGCGCGGCGTCGGTTCGGTGGCCCGGGTCGGCGGTGTGACGCGCGAGATCCGCGTCGAGCTCGATCCGGCCCGCCTGCTCGCCCTCAATGCGACGGCAGCCGATATTTCGCGGCAATTGCGCCAGATCCAGCAGGAAGCCTCGGGCGGTCGCTCCGACGTCGGCGGCATCGAACAGTCGGTGCGCACCATCGCTACCGTGCAATCAGCGGCCGAACTGGCGGCGATGGACATCCTGCTCTCCGACGGCCGCCGCTTGCGCCTCGACCAGGTGGCGACGGTCAGCGATACGGTCGGCGAGCAGCGCTCGGCGGCCCTGCTCAACGGCAAGCCGGTGGTCGGCTTCGAAATCGTCCGCAGCCGCGGCGCCGGCGAAGTCGAACTGGCGACCAATGTGCGGGCGACGCTGGAAAAACTGCGCGCCGAACATCCCGACATCACGATCACCGAAGCCTTCAATTTCGTCGATCCGGTCGAGGAGAACTTCGAAGGCTCGATGTCGCTGCTGATCGAAGGCGCCATCCTGGCCGTGATCGTCGTCTGGCTCTTCCTGCGCGACTGGCGGGCCACTTTCGTTTCGGCGACGGCGCTGCCGCTGTCGATCATCCCGGCCTTCGCTGCAATGCACCTGATGGGCTTCACGCTCAACGTCGTGACCCTGCTTTCGATGTCGCTGGTGGTCGGTATCCTGGTCGATGACGCCATCGTCGAGATCGAGAACATCATGCGCCACCTGCGCATGGGCAAGACGCCGTTCGAGGCGGCGATGGAGGCGGCCGACGAAATCGGCCTGGCGGTGATCGCCACCACCTTCACACTGATCGCCGTCTTCCTGCCGACCGCCTTCATGAGTGGCGTCGCCGGCAAATTCTTCGTCCAGTTCGGGTGGACCGCAGCCATCGCCGTTTTCTTCTCGCTGGTCGTTGCCCGCCTGCTGACACCGATGATGGCGGCCTACATCCTGAAGCCGCTCAGTGCCGAACATCACGAACCGCGCTGGCTCAAGGTCTATGCCGGCTGGGCCGCCTGGTGCCTGAAGCACCGCCTGCTGACCATGCTGGCCACGGTCGTCTTCTTCGTCGGCTCCTTCGCGCTGGTGCCGCTGCTGCCGACCGGCTTCCTGCCGCCGGACGATCTGTCGCAAACCCAGGTCTATGTCTCCCTGCCACCCGGCAGCACCTTCCAGGAAACGCTGGCCGCCGCAGAAAAGGCGCGCGCCATCGTCGAACGGCACCCGCACGTGAAGATGGTCTATACCGCCATCGGCGGCGGCGCTGCCGGCAGCGATCCGTTTGCGCCGCGCGGTGCGGCCGAGGTACGCAAGGCGACACTGACCATCAACCTGACGCCACGCAAGCAGCGCGGCGGCGTCACCAAGCAGGATGTCGAACGCGAGTTTCGCCTGGCCCTGGCCGAACTGCCCGGCGTTCAGTTGAAGGTCGGCTTTGGTGGCTCGAACGAAAAATACGTGCTGGTGCTGGCCAGTGAAAACGGCCCGCTGCTCTCCGAACATGCCCGGCTGGTCGAGCGCGACCTGCGCAGCATCCCCGGCATCGGCAACGTGACGACGACGGCCAGCCTGGTCCGTCCGGAACTGGTCGTTCGCCCCGATTTCGCCCGCGCCGCCGACCTCGGCGTCACCTCGGCGGCGATTGCCGACACCTTGCGCATCGCCACCGCCGGCGACTACGACCAGAGCCTGGCCAAGCTCAACCTGGCGCAGCGCCAGGTGCCGATTATCGTCAAGCTGCCGCCGGCCGCCCGCCAGGATCTTGGGCTGCTCGAACGGATGACGGTGCCGGGCAAACACGGCCCGGTGATGATCGGCAATGTGGCGAGCCTGAGCATCGCCGGCGGGCCGGCCGAAATCGACCGTTACGACCGGCTGCGCAACATTAATTTCGAGATCGAGTTGAATAACCAGCCGCTCGGTGAAGTCGAGAAACAGGCGCTGGCCCTGCCCAGCCTGCGCAACCTGCCGCCCGGCGTCATCCAGACCACGGTCGGCGATGCCGAGGCGATGGGCGAGCTGTTCGCCAGCTTTGCGCTGGCGATGGCGACCGGCGTGCTCTGCATCTACATCGTGCTGGTCCTGCTCTTCAAGGATTTCGTGCAGCCGGTGACCATTCTGGCGGCGCTGGTCCTCTCGGTGCCGGGCGCCTTCCTCGCCCTCTTCATCTCGCACACGGCGCTGTCGATGCCGTCGATGATCGGCCTGATCATGCTGATGGGCATCGCCACCAAAAACTCCATCCTGCTCATCGACTACGTCATCCTGGCCCGCCGCGACCACGGCCTCGACCGCTGGAGCGCCTTGCTCGACGCCTGCCGCAAGCGGGCGCGGCCGATCGTCATGACGACGGTGGCGATGGGCGCCGGCATGCTGCCGATCGCCCTTGGCATCGGCACCGACCCCAGCTTCCGGGCGCCGATGGCGATCGTCGTCATCGGCGGCCTGATCACTTCGACCTTCCTCAGCCTGCTGGTCATTCCGGTCGTCTTCACCTACGTCGACGACCTGATCGGGCGGGTCCGGCGGCTGGCGGCCAGCCGCTGAGCTGGCAAAATAACGGGGCGCTCGCCAGCGCCCCGTCTTGGATCCCTGTCTGCCGGCCGTTCGGACTCAGAAGCTTTTCTTGAAAACGCTGGGGTAAGGCTCGGGCTGGGTCGGCTCGCCGCGGCCGCGGGTCGTTTGCTGGCTTTCGGCCAGCGCTTCGTAATAGTCGTAGCGATACTGGCGGCTGGCTTCAGCCTTGCTGGCGAAGGCTGCTTCCGGCGTCGTCGTGCTGCCGGCCGGCAGCGGCTCGCCCTTCAGGTCCTGCGGCTGGACGTATTTGTTACCCGGCTTGCTGCTGGCCAGAGTCGCCTTGACGTAACGGTCGACGGCGCGCTTGACCTCGGCCAGGGTAACGGCGTTGTCCTTGTTGCTGTCGATTTGGTCGAAGAACTCCGGGGCACGCGGGAATTCGGCGTTGGCCTCGGCCCGCGACAACTTGCCATCCTTGTTCTTGTCGGCGGCGTGGAAACGTTCCTCGAACCTGACCTGGCTGAGCGCATCTTTCGCCGGTTCGGCAAGGGCAACGGTCGACAGCAGGGCGAGCATGATTAGTGAATAGCGCATGGTTTTTCCTGGTTGGGACAAGGTCGAAAAATTAGGACAAATGCTTGGCATAAGCGCGATTATTCCATGTTCGGCTAGCGCAATCGCCGCCGGCATCACCTTGACTCCGGCGCAGAGCGGCCGAACGTGATGGTGTAGAACAGGTCGAGCGCGTTGTCGCTGCCGGCCCGGCCGATCAGCGAGACCTGGCGGTTCAGGTTGACGGTCAGCTTGACGATGCTTTCCGCCTTGCCGAGCGCCTGTTCGTAGGAAAGCATGGCGTTCGACGACAGGCGCTTGCCGACGCTGAGGATCTGGGTGCCGGTCGTCGCCGTGGTATCGAAGTTGCTGCCGGCGACGCGGCTGCTTTGCTGGCGGCTGCCGGTGTCGCCGATGCCGCCCTGGCGGACGCCGAAATCGTCGATCCCGAAGCCGCTTTTCAGTTGCTGGACGACGCCGCCCGAATCCTTGCCGAGCAGGCCACCGGCGGCCGAGAGCAGCACGGTCGCATCGCCGGCACTCATCTGTTCCGGGCCGTGGCCGAGGACCAGCCAGGCCAGCTTTTCGGCATCCGGCAGTTCCGGGTCGGAAACCAGCTTGACGACCGGCCGCTGCGCCGTGCCGCTGATCTGCACGCCGGCCTCGACGGACAGCCCCTTGCGGACGGCGCGGACGTCGAGTCCCGGGTTGTCGAGCAGGCCCTGGAAATTGAGCACACCGCGCTCGATGGCCAGTTGCTGGCCGTAGGCATCGAAGCGCCCGTCGCGGGTGCGGATGCTGCCGCTGGCCCGGGGCAGGTCGCGGCCGCTGGCGCGCAGCCGGATGTCGCCGACGAGGCGGGCGGTCAGGCCGGCGCCCTTGAACAGGAAGCTCTTGCCGAGATCGGTGCTGAGATCGAGGTCGAGTTTCGGGCGCAGGCTGCTCGCCGCCTTCTCGCTGCCCGGCCGCTTGATGACGACATCGTCGGACAGGCTGGGGGCGCCGCTGGCGGCCAGTTGCCAGTAGCCGGCATCGACCGCCAGCTTGCCCTTGGCGCCGAGCGTGCCGCCCTGCCAGCTCAGCCGGCCGTCGCCGGAAACGGCCACCCACTGATCGGGGAGCTGGAAGACACCGAGCCGCTCAAGACGGACGTCGAGGAAGGCATTGTCGGCCCCAGTGCTGCGGTCGACCTGCATTTCACCGGTTATTTCCAGGCGGCCCGGGCGCTTGTTCAGGCTCTCGACATCATTTTTGGCGGCGAGCAGCAGCGGCCGTGGCAAGGCTTGCAGCAGGCTGTCGAAACCCAGTTTCTGGACGCGTAGCAGGTTGTTGGCGAGCGTGACGTCGAGTTCGCCGTTGGCCAGGTGCAGCCCCTGCTCGGGCAGGCGCAGGGCCAGTTTCTCGCCGCGGAACTGACCGTTGGCCAGCGGCAGCGTCGGTGTGCCGGCGACCTGCAGTTCGCCGCTGAAGCGGCCGGCGCTTTGCCATTGCTCGCCGAGCAGTTCGCTCAGCCAGCCGAGATCGGCGACGTCCATTTTCAGTTTGCCCAGCCAGGCTGCCTGCTGGTCGAGCGACCAGGCGCCGCGTAGGCCGGCTTTCAGTTCGCCGTCGACCTGGCCGATGCGCGGCCCGCGCCCGCTCAGGCTGGCCAGCAGTTGCTGCTGGTCGGCCTCGGCCAGCAGGCTGGCCTGCCAGTTGTTCGGGTTGCCGTTCAGTTGGGCCGGGCCGAAGCGCCAGTGCTGGGCCGCCAGGTGTACCGGGGCGGGGGCGCTCAGCTGGAAGCTGCGGTTCTTGTCGTCGGCGTTCAGCTCGGCGCTGAGCAACTGGCCGCGCCAGCTCGTGGCGCCGGCTTCGCTGAGCAGGCCGCCTTCGGCACTCAGCGCGAATCGGTTCTTGCCGGTCAGTTCGGCGCTGGCGCTCAACCGGTGGGCCTGGTTGCTGCCGCTGGCCTGCAGGTGCAACTGTTTGAGCAGGTCCGGCTGGTCTGGCGTCGCCAGGCTGGCGACGGTCAGATCAAGGCGCAAGGGCGAGTTGGGCTGGCCGGCGGCATCGGCCTC
The DNA here is from genome assembly GCF_001551835.1 of Dechloromonas denitrificans. Classification (GTDB taxonomy): domain Bacteria; phylum Pseudomonadota; class Gammaproteobacteria; order Burkholderiales; family Rhodocyclaceae; genus Azonexus; species Azonexus denitrificans. The sequence goes on from NZ_LODL01000021.1 coordinate 145,693, forward strand.
CAGCTTCAGGCCATTCAGGCGGACGACGCCGGGCAGGCCGAGTTTGGCGGCCTGCAGCCGGGCGGCCAGTTGCGGTTGCTGGACGCTGCCGGCTAGGTCGAGCCGGCCGCTGATGCCGCCTTCCAGGCCGTAGAGGGAAAGCTGCGGCGCCGCCAGGTCGACCGTCAGCCGGTCGCCCGGCCGCCCGAAGGCGCCGCTGGCCTGCAGGCGGTTGGCGCCGGCGAGCAGTTCGATATCGGCCTGCGGGATGCGCGGCCAGTCGATGCTCAGGCGGCCGCGGCCGCTCAGCGGCTGGCTGGCGAGCTGGCTGTCCTTCAATTCGAAGCTGGCACTGAGTAGCGGACGCGGCGCCAGTTTGCCCGCGCTCTTGAAGCTGGCATTGATCCGGGCCGGCGTCACTTTGGCAAAGCGGCTGGGGTCGAAGCGGTTGAGTTCGCCGGTGGCGGCAAAGTTCATCTCGTCGTTCAGCGTCAGTTGTCCATGCGCCGCCAGCCGGGCCGGGCCGGCCGTCAGTTCCAGCCGGGGCAGGGTCAGCACGCCGGCGGCGTGGCTGGCTGCGGCCTGCAGGCGGAAAGTCGGGTCCTGCAGATCGAGCGTGATGTCTTGCCGGTTGGCGCTGACTTCGGCCGAAATCGGGCCGTTCAGGCGGGTCGACCGCAGGGCTGAAACAATTTGGGCGGCATCGAGTTGGCGGGCCTGCAAGTTCAGGTGCAGCACCTGAGCCTGCCAGCGCGCCTCGCCGTCCAGGCTGCTCTTGCCGCCGAGCTTGGCCTGCAGGGCAGCGAAGCGGCCGATGCCGTCCTGCCAGGCCAGTTGGCCGCTCAGGCTGGTCAGTGGCAGCCGTTGGCGGTCGAGCGCTCCCGGCTTGGCGTTGCTCAGTGAAAAATGGCCGGCGATGCCGCTGCCCTGCGGCTGGAGATCAGCCCGCAGGCTGAGGCGGGCGGCCGGGGCGCTCTTTTGCCAGGCGGCCGGGTCGAGTTCGTCGAGCGCGAAGTGGGCGCTGGCGAACGGGGCGTCAGCAAACGGCGTCAGCACAGCCTGCGCTTCACCCTGCAGGCCGGCCCGGGCGCTGGCGGCCAGTTCGAGGCGGGCGAGCGGGCCGTTGGCGCTCAGGCTGAGGGCGAGCGGGCGTTGATCGAGCTGGCCATTGATTTCGGCGCTGGCGGTCAATTGCAGCGGAGCCTGGGCGGCGAGTCGGGCTTGCCCGGTAAGCAGCGTGTCGCCGCTGCGCGCCGAGAAGTCCTGCAGGCTGTAGTGCTCGCCATCGTGGCTGAGGTGGCCGACGAGATCATCGGCGGCCAAGCCGTCGCCAATTTCCAGGCGGGAAATGGCCACTTTTTCGAGGTCGACCGCCAGAGGCAGGCCCAGCGCGCTCGGTGGTGGCGTTTTTTCGTCGCTGCCGACGATGTCGAGGCGTAGCTTGCCGATGCTCAATTCGGCGACTTGCAGCCGGCCGTGCAGCAGGGCGCCGGGTGACCAGTCGAGGTGGATTTGCTCGGCATGCAGGTCGAGGCCGGGGCTGGTCCAGCGCAGGCTGGCCAGATCGAGCCGGCCGAGCAGGCTGCCGGTGCTGGCGGCGATCTGCAGGCGGCCGCCGCTGGCGCTGGCGGCCAGTCGGCTGGCCGCGTGCAGGCCGCTTTCCGTGGCCGTCAGCCACAACGTGCCGCCGGCCAGCGTGCCGAGCAGGGCGGTGGTGGCAAGGCCGAGGGGACGCAGCCACATGATCAGAACGGGATGGCCAGCGAGAAGTGCAGCTGGATTTCGGCGGTGCGCTGGCCGTAGGCGAGGTCGACGCCGATCGGCCCGGCCGGGCTGCGCCAGCGGGCGCCGACACCGTAGCCGACGGCGAGGCGGATGTCCTGCAGGTCATCGACCGCATCGCCGGCATCGACAAAACCGGCGATGCCCCAGCTTTCGTTCAGCCAGTGCGTCGCTTCGGCGCTGACCACGCCGAGATAGCGGCCACCGACCGTGGCATTGCCTTCCTTGATGCCGAGGCTCTGGTAGGCATAGCCGCGTACCGAGCCGGTACCGCCGGTGCGGAACAGGTAGTCCTGCGGGATGTGCTGGCGTGAATCGGCCAGCGTGTAACCGATTTCACCGCGCAGGGTCAGCAGGTTGTCCTTGCTGAGTGGGATGAATTGCTGCCAGCGCGAGTGCAGGCGGACGAAGTTCTGGTCGGAGAGCAGCGCCTTGGTGCCGCCGCCGACCTGCGCCTGAAGCACGATGCCCTTGTGCGGGTCGAGCGGGTTGTCGACGCGGCGCCAGGTCCACATCACGTTCGGGACCAGGGCCCGGCTGGTCGTCGCCAGGGCGCCGTCCGGCTCGCGCCGTTCTTCCTGCCAGTTCAGCGACAGGCGCTGTTCGATGCTGCCGCGTTGTTGCACGGTCTGGGCGCCGAAGGCGTAGCGCTCGGTCTTCAGGCCCTGGATGTCGGTGCCTTCGGCCATCAGGCCGATGCTGTTGCGCCGGTTCTTGTCGTCCGGCGGCAGAAAGACGTCGGCGTAGGCGGTCTGTTTCTTCTGTTCCAGGCGCAGGCCGGTATCGAATTCCCAGGCCTGATTGAAGAAGTCGGGCGTGTGGTAGTTGGCCTCGACGCGGGCGCCGGTGTTGGAACTGATGCCGGCCCCGAAGGCAACCCGGTGCGCCGCCCGTTCGCGGACGCGGAGCAGGACGGGGGCGGTCACCGTGCCGTCCGGGCCAATTTCGCTGTCCATGTCGAGGCTGGCCTGGACCGAAGAGAAGTAGGGGCTGGCCTGCAGCGTCGCTTGCAGCGCGTTCAAGCGGTCCTCGCGGTAGGGCTCACCCGGCAGCACCGTGCGGTTGTAGCGCTGAACCAGGTCGGGCGCGTAGCGCTGCAGGCCGCTGATCTTCAATTCGCCAAAGCGATAGGGCGGGCCGGCGTCGTAATGGGCGCGCAAGGCGGCGCGCTGCGTTTCGGTATCGATTTCCGCCGCGCTGTCGAGCAACTGGGCGGCTGCGTGTTCGACCGCCAGCAAGCGGGCCAGCACCTGCTGCTTGGCCTCGCTCCAGTCCTCCTGGCGAAACGGTTGGCCGACCGGCAGGCCCCAGCCGGCCAGCAATTCCTCCCGGGTTTTTGCCGCCAGCGGGCCGTCCACCGCCAGATCGACGCTGCCGATTCGGGTCTGCGGGCCGGGCGTGATCGTGACCTGCAAATCGCCATCCTGCTCGTTGAACTCGAAGAGTGGCGAGAAATAACCCTCGGTCGCCAGGATTTCGCCGAGCAGTTCCTGCAGCTTGCGCTGGCTGCCGGCGGTGTCCGGCAAATAGGGGGTCAGCAGTTCGCTGATTTCTTCCGGCGCGCGCAAGTCGATCTCGCCGGCGGCCAGCGGGCTGGCCAGGGCGAACAGAAACAAGGGAAGAAAGCGGCGGGCGGCCGGGCTGTCAGGTAATAACACCCCGGCATTTTACCCGCTACTCGGCGGCCGTCTGGCGCGGTAGCAGCAGGAAACTTCGCGGTTGTTGCCGGAAGCGCTGCCAGATAGCGCTGAGCAACGGTCCCCAATGCTCGAACTGGATGCGGCGGGCGCCGAGTGCGGTGCGCAGGGCCAGCGCAAAACTGACGACGAGGTTGACGAAGCCGATGGCGGCGACGCCGAGCACGGCCCATAGCACGGCCTTGAGCGGCAGTGCGAAGTCGAAGGCGGTCAGGGCGTAGCCGAGATTGGCCGAGGCGAAGGCGATATGCCGGATATCGAGTGGCAGGCCGAGGATGGTGCCGATGACGCCGGTCGAACCAAGCATGCAGCCGAACAGGAAATTGCCCATGATGCCGCCCAGCCGGTCCTGGATGTAATTGCCGACCCGGATTGCCCGCGCCGCGCCGAACAGTCGGCGCAGCCAGCGCAGGCGGCCAATGCGCAGGCCGACCTCGGCATAGGCCGCCTGATTGTCGAAATAGCCGGTGATCAGGCCGGACAGGAAAAGATAGAAGCCGGCGATGGCGGCATGCGGCAAGGCCCAGCCGAGCAGGTTGAGGTCGGCCAGCAGGTGGGCGCCCTTTTCCAGCGGAATCAGCTGCGTGCCGCTCAGCCGGCTCAGGCCATAACCGACGGCGATGGCGATCGGCAGCGCGACCATGACGTTGCCGGCAATCGCCGCCAACTGGCTGCGGCAGACGGCGGCAACGACGTCCACCAGGCGTTCGAGGTCGGCACTGCGCCGCGGCTTGAGGTCGCCGAGCAGACCGGCCAGCGTCTGCGCCGTCATCGCCGGCTGCTTGGTGGCGACCGTCATGCCGAGCAGGTAGATGAGGACAAAGCCGAGGCCGTAGATCATGCTGAACATGAACGCTTCGCCGAACAACGGGGCGTGCAGCGTCGCCGCCTTGATCTTGAGCAGCGCCATCAGCCCGATCAGCACCCCGGCGCCAGCCGCCGAGCGCCACATGTGACCGTAATCGGACGGCGTTTCGCAAATGTAATGCTCGCCCGAGCGGGCCGCATTTTCGGTAACGCGGACGGCGAGCAGGCGGGACAGTTGTGTCATGTAGAAACGCAGGCTGTTGCGCCGGTTCTCGGCGACGAAGGCCTCGCGGGCAAAACTGGCCCAGGCTTCGATCGCGCTGCTGCGGGCAGTCAATATGGTGAGCAATTCCTCCAGGCGGAGCAGGCATTGTTCGCTGCGGGTCAGCAGATAGGATAGGTGCAGGCTGGTGCCGACCGTCATTGCCCGCTTGCGGATGCGCTGCAGGCTTTCCCGGCACTGGGCGGCAATCACTTGCAACTGGCTGCCGTCGTCCGCGCTCAGGCTCGGATCGTTGAGGGCGGCGCGCATGCTGCTGACGAAATCGAGGGCTTCGGCCGAGAGGGCGATGAAACTCGGGGTGTCGTCATCGAAATTGGTGCTCGCCCGCATCAGTTCGCTTTCGACACCCAGACCGCTGACCCGGTGGGCGAGCAGCAGCACGGAATCGAGCATCTGTTCCTGGATGCCGCGCCAGTCGAAATTATGCAATTCCTCGCTTGGTGCGAGCAGGGCCCAGAAGCGTTGCGAATATTCGGGCGGGATCTGCTCCATCCAGCGCCAGTCGGTCGAGCGATCGTAAACGACGTGCAGGCAGTCCTTCAGGCGTCGTTCATCGGGCGCCTCGGGCAGGACCCGGTTCCACAGGATGCGCCACCACTCGGAGAAAAAGCCGGTGCCGGGCAGGATGCCGCTGTCGGTGAAAAAGGTGACCAGCCGGCGGGTGGCGAGGAAATGCACGACATGGCCCCGGAAAGCGCTGAGCAGGGCAGCATCGTTTTCCAGAATATCCAGCATTTCGGCATAGCGCAGGGCAGCCTCGCCATCGTCCCAGTTGCGCGGACGCAACTGGATGACCAGTCGGCGCACCAGTTCGAGGGGATCGGCCTGCGGCTCGCGGAAGGCCAGCAAGGCCTCGTGCAGCGGGTTGCCGACTGCTTGGCTCTTGCCGAGCAGCCAGTGCAATATTTCACGCATTTTTGTCATTAAACTGTTTTTTTCGCTCAACATCGAAGCATGATTGTCGGATAATCAGTTACCCGGATCGATTGTAGTTGTGTAACGGGCCGGGGCCGGCAAGTGCCGCCGAATCGTGCTCTAATGGGTGAAGTCAATAAACAATACGTAATGAAATGAAGCAGTTTCCGCTTACAATACGCCGTCTAAATTTTTTCGACAGGGATATCTCATGATCAAAAACATCGCCAAGAAGTCGCTGGTTCTGGCCCTGCTGGCCGGTATCGGCTTTGCTGC
>NZ_LODL01000021.1:151441-161739 GCF_001551835.1 Dechloromonas denitrificans
CCCGCAGCTCTACATCGCGGTCGGCATCTCGGGCGCCATCCAGCACCTGGCCGGCATGAAGGAATCGAAGGTCATCGTCGCCATCAACAAGGACCCCGATGCACCGATCTTCCAGGTCGCCGATTACGGGCTGGTGGGTGACTTGTTTGAAGTCGTTCCGGCTCTCGTTGCCGCCGTCTAAACCGAAGAATATTCAGGAGATAACCCTATGAGCACCTATATCGCCCCGATTCGCGACATGCAGTTCGTCCTCAACGAAGTGGCCGGTCTCGAAGAGATCTGCGGGCTGCCCGGTAACGAGGAATGTTCCGTCGATCTCGTCGAATCCATTCTCGACGAAGCCGCCAAATTCGCCACCGGCGTCCTCGATCCGATCAACAAGGTCGGCGACCGCACCGGCCACGTTTGCAAGGACGGCGTCGTCACCACGGCGCCCGGCTTCAAGGAAGCCTATCAACTGTTCGTCGAAACCGGCTGGAACGCCATGCCTTTCTCGCCGGAATTTGGCGGCCAGGGCCTGCCGGCGCTGGTTTCGATGGCGGTCAATGAAATGTGGAAGGGCGCCAACATGGCTTTCGGCCTGTGCCCGATGTTGACCGGCGGTGCCATCGAAGCCATCGCCCACCATGCTTCCGACGAGCTGAAGCAGAAGTACCTGCCGAAGATGGTCGAAGGCACCTGGACCGGAACGATGAACCTGACCGAGCCGAACGCCGGCTCCGACCTCGCCGCCATTTCCTCCAAGGCCAAGGCGGTCGGTGACGGCACCTACCTGGTCAGCGGCACCAAGATCTTCATCACCTGGGGCGAGCACGACGTCGCCGAGAACATCATTCACCTGGTGCTGGCCCGCCTGCCGGATGCGCCGCCGGGACTGAAGGGCATTTCGCTGTTCCTGGTGCCGAAGTTCCTGGTCAATGACGACGGCTCGCTCGGCAAGCGCAACGATCTGATCTGTGCCTCGATCGAACACAAGCTCGGCATCCACGGCAGCCCGACCGCCGTCATGTCCTACGGCGAGAACGAAGGCGCCGTCGGCTACCTGATCGGCGAAGAGAACAAGGGCATCGGCTACATGTTCACGATGATGAACCACGCCCGCGTCAATGTCGGCCTCGAAGGCGTCGGCATCGCCGAGCGCGCCTACCAGCACGCGCTGTGGTACGCCCGCGAACGCGTCCAGGGCAAGATCATCGGCGACACCTCGAGCGATAAGAAGACCATCCTGCATCACCCGGATGTCCGTCGCATGCTGATGGACATCAAGTCGCGTACCGAAGCGATGCGCACGCTGGCCTACTACGCCGCCGCCAATATCGACAAGGCGCATGCCGGCGATGCCGCCGCCCAGGCCCGTGTCGATCTGCTGACTCCGGTTGTCAAGGGCTGGAGCACGGAGCAGGGCGTCGAGCTGTCGTCCACCGCGTTGCAGGTGTTCGGGGGGGTCGGTTTCGTCGAGGAAACCGGTGCCGCCCAGTATTACCGCGATTCGCGCATCACCACCATCTACGAAGGGACGACGGCGATCCAGGCCAACGACCTGGTCGGTCGCAAGCTGGCCCGCGAAAAGGTGCCGGGTGCGGCGATGAAGGCGCTGCTGGCCGAAATGACCGCGACCGCCCAGGAACTCGAAGGCAAGGCCGAGCTGGCTGGTATCGCAGCTAATCTGAAAAATGGCATCAAGGCATTGTCAACCGCAGCCGAGTGGATTCTGGCCACCTACGAAGCCAATCCTCAGGCCGTGCATGCCGGTTCGGTGCCTTTCCTCAAGCTGACCGGCATCGTCGTCGGCGGCTGGCTGATGGCCAAGTCGGCGGCGATTGCCGTCCAGCATCTGGCCGATGGTAGCAGCGACGACTTCTACAAGGCCAAGCTGGCCACGGCAACCTATTTCGCCGCCCACCAGTTGCCGTTTGCCGCTGCCTACGCCGCTGAAATCACCGGCGGCAGCGACTCGGTGTTCGGCCTGGCCGAAACCCTGTTCTGAGTCCGACCATGCGTACTGATCGCGATGCGATGGAATACGATGTCGTGATCGTCGGCGGCGGCCCTTCGGGGCTGTCCACGGCGATCCGCCTCAAGCAGCTGGCCGAACAGCAGGGCAAGGAAGTTTCGGTCTGCCTGCTGGAGAAGGGCTCGGAAATCGGCGCCCACATCCTGTCCGGCGCCGTGCTTGAGCCGCACGCGCTGGCCGAGCTGATTCCCGACTGGCAGGAACGCGGTGCGCCGCTCAACACGCCGGCCGGTGAAGACCGCCTGCTGTTTCTGACCGAAGCGGGCGCTCACAAGCTGCCGACGCCGCCGCAGATGGGTAACCACGGCAACTACATCATCAGCCTCGGCAACCTGTGCCGTTGGCTGGGCGAGCAGGCCGAAGCGCTCGGCGTCGAAATCTATCCCGGCTTTGCCGCCGCCGAAGTGCTCTATCACGAAGATGGTTCGGTCAAGGGCGTCGCCACCGGTGACCTCGGCATCGGCAAGGACGGCCAGCCCGGCCACAATTTCCAGCCGGGCATGGAGCTGCATGCCAAACAGACCATTTTCGCCGAAGGCTGCCGCGGTTCGGTGACCAAGGAGTTGTGGGCCAAGTTCAACTTGCGCGATGGCGTCGATCCGCAAACCTACGGCATCGGCATCAAGGAACTGTGGGAAATCGACCCGGCCAAGCATCAGCCCGGGCTGATCGTCCATACCGTCGGCTGGCCGCTGCAGAGCGACACCTACGGCGGCTCCTTCCTCTACCACCTGGAAAACAACCTGGTCGCCGTCGGCATGGTGGTCGGCCTCGACTACAAGAATCCGTGGCTGTCGCCTTACGAGGAATTCCAGCGCTACAAGACGCACCCGGCGATCCGCGGTTTCTTCGATGGCGCCCGGCGCATTTCCTACGGCGCCCGCGCGCTGTCCGAAGGCGGCTACCAGTCGGTGCCCAAGCTGACCTTCCCGGGCGGCCTGCTGATTGGCGACACCGCCGGCTTCCTCAACGTGCCGAAGATCAAGGGCACGCACATGGCGATGAAGTCGGGCATGGTCGCCGCCGAAGCGGTTTTCGAGCATCTGTTCAAGGAAGGTGCGGGGGCGGAAGCCACCGAGTACGCCGAGCAGATCAAGAAGTCGTGGCTGTGGGAAGAGCTGTACAAGGTCCGCAACATCCGCCCGGCCTTCAAGTGGGGCCTGTTCGGCGCGCTGGCCTACGGCGCAATCGACACCTACGTCTTCAAGGGCAAGGCGCCGTGGACCATGCGCCATCACGACGACCACAGCCAGTTGGGCGACAAGAACGCCCATCCGAAGATCGACTATCCGAAGCCGGATGGCAAGCTGACCTTCGACCGGCTGTCCTCGGTTTTCCTGTCGGCCACCAACCACGAGGAAAACCAGCAGTGCCACCTGCGCCTGAAGGATGAAAGCGTCGCCATCAGCGTGAACTACGCCAAGTACGGCGCGCCGGAAACCCGTTACTGCCCGGCCGGCGTGTACGAAATCCTCGGCGAGGAGGAAGGCCAGCCGCGGCTGCAGATCAACGGTCAGAACTGCCTGCATTGCAAGACCTGCGATATCAAGGACCCGACCCAGAACATCAACTGGACGGTGCCGGAAGGCGGCGGTGGACCGACTTATCCAAATATGTAAACGGACTGCCGGGCGACCTTTCGCGCATTAAGGCGACCCGGCGGCCGCAAAGAATAAAAGTACGAGAACAGCAAACAGCCTTGTTTCAACCTTTTATGTTCCCTGGAGGGGCCATGTCAGAAAACAGTATCCAGGCAAGAATTCGGGCCAACCCGAAATTCGCCGAAATGGTCGGCAAGCGCACGCGCTTCGCCATCATTCTTTCCCTTGTCGTGCTGGTGCCTTACTACACCTTCATGATGATCACCGCTTTCAACCCGGGCATCCTGGCCCAGCCGATCAGCGACGGCAACATCATCACCCTCGGCTGGCCGATCGGCGTCATTCTCGTCGTCGGCTCCTGGCTGACCACCGGCATCTACATCAGCCGCGCCAACGGCGAGTTCGATGCGCTCAACGAGCAGATCCTGCGGGAGTCGCACAAATGAAGCGTTCACTGATTGCACTCCTCGCCGGCGTCCTCGTCGCCTTTGCCGCGGTGGCCGCCCCGGGCGCCATCGAAGGCGTCCAGAAGCAGCCGATCAACGTCAGCGCCATCGCCATGTTCATGGTCTTCGTGCTGGCCACGCTCGGCATCACCTACTGGGCCTCGGCCCGCACCAAGTCGACCTCCGACTTCTACACCGCCGGCGGCGGTATCACCGGTTTCCAGAACGGCCTGGCGATTGCCGGCGACTATATGTCGGCGGCCACCCTGCTCGGTCTGACCAGCCTGGTCTACGCCAAGGGCTTTGATGGCTTCATCTACACCATCAGCTTCTTCGTCGGCTGGCCGATCATCCTGTTCCTGATGGCCGAACGACTGCGCAATCTCGGCAAATTCACCTTTGCCGACATCGCCTCCTACCGCCTTGACCAGAACCGCATCCGCACCTTCGCCGCCTTCGGTTCGCTGACCGTCGTCTGCTTCTACCTGATCGTGCAGATGGTCGGTGCCGGCCAGTTGATCCAGCTGCTCTTCGGCCTGGAATACACCTACGCCGTGATCTGCGTCGGCCTGCTGATGATGGTCTATGTCACCTTCGGCGGCATGGTCGCGACGACCTGGGTGCAGATCATCAAGGCCTGCCTGCTGCTTGGCGGCGGCACGCTGCTGATGATCCTCGCCTTCGCCAAGTTCGGCTTCTCCTTCGACGCCATGTTCAACCAGGCCGTTGCCGCCCACAAGGCCGGCATCAAGATCATGGCCCCGGGTTCGCTGATGGCCGATCCGGTCTCCGCCGTCTCGCTGTCGCTGGCGCTGCTCTTCGGTACGGCCGGCCTGCCGCACATCATGATGCGCTTCTTCACCGTGCCGAATGCCAAGGAAGCCCGCAAGTCGGTGTTCTACGCCACCGGCTTCATCGGTTTCTTCTTCCTCGTCGTGATCATCCTCGGCGTCTCGGCCATCGTCATCGTCGGCCAGGATCCGCAGTTCTTCGAAGGCGGCATCATCGGCGGCAAGCTGATTGGTGGTGGCAACATGCCGGTCATGCACCTCGCCAAGTCGGTCGGTGGCGACGTCTTCCTCGGCTTCTTGTCGGCGGTCGCCTTCGCGACCATTCTGGCCGTCGTCTCCGGGCTGGCCCTGGCCGGTGCCTCGGCCATCGCCCATGACCTCTATGCCCGCGTGATCAAGAAGAACACGGCGACCAGCGCTCAGGAAATGAAGGTCACCAAGATCGCTTCGGTCGGTATCGGCATCGTCGCCATCCTGCTCGGCCTGCTCTTCAAGGATCAGAACATTGCCTTCCTGGTTGCGCTGACTTTCGGCGTCGCCGCTTCGGTCAACTTCCCGGTGCTGATCCTGTCCATGTACTGGAAGGGCCTGACCACCCGTGGCGCGCTGTGGGGCGGCGTCGCCGGCCTGGTCTCGGCGGTCGGTCTGGTCATCCTGTCGCCGGCCGTCTGGGTCAAGGTGCTGGGCAATGCCCAGGCCATCTTCCCGTACGACCATCCGGCAATCATTTCGATGACTACCGCCTTCGTCGTCACCTGGCTGATGTCGGTCACCGACAAGAGCGCCCGTGCCGCCAAGGAAGCCGATGCTTTCGAAGAGCAGTACATCCGCGCCCAGACCGGTCTGGGCGCCGCCGCCGCATCGGCCCACTAATCACTCTGCGGGTGAGGCATCGGGAGAACAGCACCCGTCGTCTCTATCCTTTGGGGAGCCTTCGGGCTCCCTTTTTTTATACAAAAATATACGCTCGCCGAATTGGCGCTGGCTATACTGAAAAGCTAACGGTTTTTACCCGCCCTCCCTATGACTACAGAAAACAAGATCTCCAACGAGACCAGCCAGAATCGGCTGCCCGGCCTGCTCGGCAAGCTCGGCAAAATGACTTCCATCCGCGATACCGAAGTGCTCGAACAGAGTCTGCTGCGCACGCTCGGGCCGCTGCTCGGTGTCCTCGACACCGCGCTCTATCGCACCGACGACCGCCAGGCGCTGATCCGCGTCATCAACTACCATCGCTCGAAAGTGGTCGAGGCCGATGGCGTGTCGCGCGTCGTCGAACGGATCGAGGAAGTGACCAATCTGGCGGCGGTCGCCGGTGATGTCATCGGCCTGACCGACAATGTCCGCCTGCTCGGCAAACCCTGTACCCGGCTGCGCGGCAGCGAGGTACTGATCGCCTATCCGCTCTATGGCGACAACGAGGTCTGCGGCTACTTCGTCTTCCAGCGTGACCGCGAGGTGTCGCCGACCGAGGACACGATGATCCGTGGCGTGCTCGAGGTGTTTTCCAATTACTACGCGCTGCTCGACATCAGCCAGCGCGACCGGCTGACCGGGCTGCTCAACCGCCAGGCGCTGGAAAGCAATTTCGACCGGCTGTGGACGGTGCTTGCCCAGCCGGATTTCTATGCCGAACGGGCGGCCGGCCGGCGGACGACGCCGGGCAGCAATTACTGGCTGGGCGTCATCGACATCGACAGTTTCAAGCAGGTCAATGACACCTTCGGCCACATGGTCGGCGACGAGATCCTGTTGCTGGCGGCGCGCCTGATGAGCAACGCCTTCCGTTCCGGCGACCTGCTTTACCGCTATGGTGGCGAGGAATTCGTCGCCATCGTCACCGCCGAGAACGAGGCGATTGCCCGCAACATCTTCGAGCGCGTCCGCCTTGCCGTCGAAGCCTGCACCTTCCCGCGCGTCGAGAAGCTGACGATCAGCGTCGGTTACTGCCAGGCCGACCCCAACATCCTGCCGGTCGAAGTGCTCAGCCGGGCCGATCGCAGCCTGTACCAGGCCAAGCAGGACGGCCGCAACCGCGTCTATGAATACCAGGAACTGGTGCGCGCCGGCGTCTTCAAGGAAATCGACGCCAACGAGGTCGAGTTCTTCTGAGCTATCGCCAGCGGTTTTTGCCGTTTTGAGCCGGTCGACCGCGCCCCGCAGGAAGCCCCCTCGGGGGGCGGCAATGCCCTTCCCGATGAGGCCCGATGCGCCATGATCGCCTGATGCGCTGGGTGCACCGGCTGGCCGAGCGCAGCGGCCTGGTCCCGCTGGTTGCTTACTACACGGCCAGCCTGCATTCCGAAAAGAAACTCAATGCCGGCAGCCGGCTGCTCTTTCGCATCCGGCACGGCGCTGCTTACCCGCTGCTGGTTGCCTTGCTCGCCATCCTGTCGGCCGGGACCAGCCTGTACCCGTTCGGACCGGTCATCGTCGCCGCCACCGTCTTTGCCCCGCAGCGCTGGCTGGGGGTTATTGTCGGGGCGACGCTGGGCGCGGTCTGTGGCGCCACCGGCCTGACTTTTTTTATCCGCTGGCTCGGCCTCGGCCTGCTCGATGCCTATTTCCCGGAAATCCGCCAGTCGGCGATGTGGAGCCATTCCGAATACTGGATCGGGCAGTATGGCGAACTGGCCATTGCGGCAATTGCCGCCTTGCCGGTGCCGCAGATGCCGGCCCTGGTCCTGGCCGCCCTCGGCGAGATGAGTCTGGCAACGCTGGCCCTCGCGCTACTGGCCGGCAAGCTGCTCAAGTACAGCCTTTACGTCGGTGGCGTCCTCGTCGTCCTTCAGGCCATCCGCCATGTTGCCGAATGGACGGAGGAAGACGCCTAAGCGTCGGCCTCGGGCCGGGCGCCGAGGTAGCGCGGCGGTTCGAACAGCGACTTGATGAGTACCTTGCGGATCTCCGGGTGGTCGGGCACAGCGTACAGCACGTCGGTCATCATTTCCTCGAAGATACCGCGCAGGCTGCGCGCCCCGGCCTTGTACTCGATCGCCAGTTCGGCGATCTGGCGGAAGACGTCGGTCTCGATCTGTAGTTCGACGCCGTCGCTCTTCAGCATCGCGGCAAACTGTTTGACGATAGCGTTCTTCGGCTCGGTCATGATGCGCACCAGCATCTCCTGGCTGAGCGGGTAGAGCCGGGTGACGATCGGCAGGCGGCCGGCGAACTCGGGAATCAGGCCGAATTCGAGCAGGTCGGTCGGCTTGACGCGGGCGTTCAGGCGTTCGAGGATCTGCTGGTCGTCGCCGCCCGAAGTCGAGATGAAGCCGAAGGTGTGCGTCTTGGTCAGGATGTTGTCGAGGCCGACGAAGGCGCCGCCGCAGATGAACAGGATGTGCGTGGTGTCGATGTGGCGGCCGTCCTTGAGGCGGACCGGCGCCCCTTCCATGATCTTGAGCAGCGCGTGCTGGACGCTTTCGCCGGAGGTGGCGCGGGCCTGGCCGCTGACTGTCTTCAGCTTGTCCACTTCATCGACGAAGACGATGCCGCGCTGGGCCCGGCTCAGGTCACCATCGGCCCGGTCGAGCAGGCGGTGCAGGATGGCCTCGATCTCGTCGCCGACGAACTGCGTCTGGGCCAGCGAGGTGGCATCGGCGGTGACGAAGGGCACATCGAGGATGCGGGCCAGGGTTTCGCAGAGCAGGGTCTTGCCGGTGCCGGTTGGGCCGATCAGCAGGATGTTGCTTTTGGTCAGTTCGACAGTGTCGACCGCAGTATTCGCCATGCGGCGGAAATGGGCGTAGATGGCGACGGCCAGCGTGCGCTTGGCCTCGTCCTGGCCGATCACATGCTCGGAGAGCAGACGGACGATTTCGCTGGGTTTGAGCAGGGCGGACATCGGGGCATTCCTCGGGCGCAATGCCCCGATGCTAGTCGTCTCAGCCCTTTTCGGGAAGCACGATATTGACTTCGAGTACTTCGTAATTGCCCTGTTTCTCAAGCGAGACGCGGATGTCGTCGGTATTGACCTTGACGTACTTGGAGATCACCGCGATCAGCTCGCGTTGCAGGTCGGGCAGGAAGTTGGCGCTGCTGCCGCCGCCATCGCGCTCGTGGGCGATGATCAGCTGCAGGCGCTCCTTGGCGACCTGGGCGGTTTTCGGCTTGTTGCCGAAGAGCATGGAAAGCAGAGACATGTCACTTGCTCCCGAACAGACGCTTCAACAGGCCCGGCTTGACGTAGTCGACAAAACGGAGCGGCTTGTCTTCGCCGAGGAAGCGGGCGATGACATCGTGGTAAGCCTCGGCAGCGTCGGTTTCCTTCTGGTGGATGACCGGCGAACCCTGGTTGGAGGCCTGCAGCACTTCCTCGGATTCCGGGATGACGCCGATGATCGGCACCCGCAGGATTTCCTGGATGTCCTTGTAGGAAAGCATTTCGCCGGCTTCGACGCGGTTCGGGTTGTAGCGGGTGATCAGCAGGTGTTCCTTGACCGCTTCGCGACCTTCGATGGCGCGCCGCGACTTGGCCTGCAGGATGCCGAGGATGCGGTCGGAGTCGCGCACCGAGGAAACTTCCGGATTGGTCACGACCAGTGCTTCGTCGGCGAAGGTCAGCGCCATCACGGCACCCGATTCGATACCGGCCGGCGAGTCGCAGACGATGTAGTCGAAGCCCTGGTGTTCCAGCTCCTTGATCACCTTCTCGACGCCTTCTTCCGACAGCGCATCCTTGTCGCGCGTTTGCGAGGCCGGCAGCACGTAGAGGTTGTCGCAGTGCTTGTCCTTGATCAGCGCCTGGGTCAGCGTCGCTTCGCCGTTGATGACGTTGATCAGGTCATAAACGACGCGGCGTTCGCAGCCCATGATCAGGTCGAGGTTGCGCAGACCGACGTCGAAGTCGATGACGGCGGTCTTGAAGCCGCGCATCGCGAGGCCGGTGGAGAAGCTGGCGCTGGTGGTGGTCTTGCCGACCCCGCCCTTGCCGGAAGTAACGACGATGATTCTGGTCACGGTGATTTCTCGCTGGGTTTTGTTGGAATAGATTTATCGGAGCGCCAGGGACGCGATGTTCAGACGGGCCTGGCCGCCATCCTCAAGCAGGCTGACGGTGGCCGGCTGGCGGGCCAGTTCGGCCGGCACGCCGGCCTCGAAAGTACGGTACAGACCGGCCACGGAGACCAGTTCGGCCTCCAGGCTGGTGGTGAAGATGCGGGCTGCCTTGTCGCCGCTGGCGCCGGCCAGGGCGCGGCCGCGCAGCGGGGCATAGACGTGGATGTTGCCGTCGGCGATGACTTCGGCGCCGGCGCTGACCATGGCCATAACGATCAGGTCGCTGCCGCGGGCGTAGAAGCGCTGGCCGGAACGCAGCGGCTTGTCGAGGATGACCGTGCGCGGCGCCGGTTCGGCGGCGGCCGGCGGTGGTGGCGCAACGGGGGCGGCGACCGGGGCCGGGGCGGGGGCAGGTTCCTCTGCCGCCTTGGCGCGCGGTCGGCCCAGT
>NZ_LODL01000021.1:161749-293373 GCF_001551835.1 Dechloromonas denitrificans
TCGCCGTCGCCGAACAAGGCGCTGAAGCCGCCCGGCAGGCGCACTTCGAGCAGGCCGCCGTGCAGTTTTTCAAGCAGTTCGAAGACGAGGCGGGTATCACGGGCGACTTGCTCGCTGCCGCGCAGGACCAGGGTATTGTTCATTTTGTCGATTCCCGAAGGGGTTGAGAGACGTGGGCGCCACGGAAGGGCACCCCTTTCAGCCAGAGTTTCAGCGCCTGCCAGTGGATGCGGAAAACCACGCCGGCGGTGAGCAGCGGCATGCGCAGGAAGGCGCCGAGCAGCGCCCTTGCGGTCCACGCCTGCGCCTTACCGGAAATGGCGGTGAGCAGCAATTCGCCGTCGGCATCGTCGTAGTCGATGCGGGCGAGCGGGATCGGCCGCGCCAGGTGAAAACGGAAGCGGTAGCCGCCTTCGATCTCGTTGAACGGCGAGACGTGGAACAGCTTGTCGGCGCGCAGTTCCTCACCGTCGCGCAGCGCGGCGCCGGCCCGGTGCAGCAGGTAGTTGTGGTGGCCGCCGAAGGTATTGTTCACCTCGGCCAGCACGGCGATCAGTTCGCCGGCCCGGTTGTGGCAGAACCAGAAGCTGACCGGGTTGAAGAGCAGGCCGCAGACGCGCGGGAAGGTCTGCAGCATGATCTCGCCATCGTCCGCCAGGCCGTGTTCGCGGAGCAGCGCCTGGATCCAGGGCAACAACGGGCTGCCGTCGCGGGCGCCGTGGTCGCGACTGCGGAAACTGAGCAGATTGCTGCGGTCGACCCCGAAAATTCCGCAATTTCCCGCCGCCAGGTCGCGCACCGGCAATTGCACGTAGAACACCGGATAGACGAAGGCATTGACCACCGGGCGCAGGCGCCGGTGCATGACATGGCCGAGGAAGAGTTGCGGACGGGGTTTCATGGCGACCTCAGACGGTTTCCATCGCCGGCTGCGGTTCGGTAACGCCACCCTGCCACGGCGCCTTGACGCCCAGGCCGTTGACGACGCGCAGTGCCGATTTCAGGCCGTCCTCGTGGAAGCCGTAGCTGCCCCAGGCGCCGGCCAGCCAGATGCCGTTTTCGCCCTGGATCTCGGCCAGCTTGTGCTGGGCGGCGATGGCCGGGCCGTCGAAAATCGGATGGGCGTAGTCGAACTCGGCAATCACCTGGGCCGGGTCCGGTTCGCGAGCCGGGTTCAGGGTGACCACCACCGGCGTCGTGAACGGCAGCGGTTGCAGCTTGTTGATCAGGTAGGAAACACCGACCGGCTGGTCATTGGCCTCCGCGCCGGGGGCGCCCTGCGCGGCAAAGTAGTTCCAGGCCGACCACAGTTTTTCGTCGCGCGGCAGCAGCGCGCGGTCGGTGTGCAGCACGGCGCGGTTCGGCTGGTAGCGGATCGCCGACAAAACGGCGCGTTGCGCATCGCTCGCCGTGAAGCCGAGGATGGCCAAGGTCTGGTCGCTGTGGCAGGCCATCACCACCTGGTCGAAATGCTCGCTGCCCTCGGCATGGGTGACGCGCAGGCCATCGGCCTCGCGGCTCACCGCCTTGACCGGACAGGCCAGGCGGATATCGTCGAGCTGGGCGGCAATCTTCTGCACATACTGGCGGCCGCCGCCCCGCACGGTACGCCACATCGGCCGGTCGAAAACCTGCAGCAGGCTGTGGTTCTGGCAGAAGCGGATGAAGGTGGCGAGCGGCATGTCGAGCATCTGGCCGGTCGGGCAGGACCAGATGGCGGCCGCCATCGGCAGCAGGTACCAGTCGGCGAAGGCCGCCGAATAGCGCCCTTCGACCAGGAAGTCGCGCAGGCTGCGCTTGTTGTCCGGGTGACTGAGCAGCCAGGCCGTGCTTTCCCGGTTGAAGCGCAGGATGTCGGAGAGCATCGACCAGAACTGCGGCCGGATCAGGTTGCGCTTCTGGCCGAACACCGTCGCCAGATTGCTGCCGGCCCATTCGAGATCGGGCTGCTCCAGGCTGACGGCGAAGGACATTTCCGTTTCGACGCTATCGACGCCGAGCAGCGCGAACATCGCGATCAGGTTGGGGTAGGTCTTTTCGTTGAAGACGAGAAAGCCCGTATCGACTGGATGCGTTTTGCCCTCCAGCGTCACGTCCACCGTATTGGTGTGGCCGCCGAGGTAGGCGCCGGCCTCGAACAGCGTCACGTCATGCGTCCGGCTCAGCAGCCAGGCGCTGGCCAGGCCGGAAATGCCGGCACCGACGACGGCGATACGTTGCTTTCTCTGCATGCTGCGCTCCTCAGGCGTTGACGCCGAACAGTTCGGCAAAGGCGGAATGGTTGTGGATCGACTCGAAGTTCTCCGAAGCCACCTTCCACTCGGCGATGCGCGGTTCGTTCATCAGGCGCAGCGCGATGTCGCGGACCAGATCCTCGACGAACTTCGGGTTGTCGTAGGCGCGCTCGGTGACCCACTTCTCGTCCGGCCGCTTGAGCAGGCCGAACACTTCGCAGGAAGCCTCCTCCTCGGCGATGCGGACCAGTTCCTCGATGCTCATCGTCGAACGCAACTTCGCTTCGAGGGTGATGTGCGAGCGCTGGTTGTGGGCGCCGTAGTCGGATATCTTCTTCGAGCACGGGCACAGGCTGGTCACCGCGGCGACGACGCGCAACGTCAGGCTGGCGACCTGGCCTTCCGGCTGGTCGATGATCAGTGTCGCGTCGTAATCGAGCAGGCTCTCGACGCCGGACACCGGCGCCGCCTTGCGAATGAAATAGGGGAAAGCCAGCTCGATGCGGCCGCTGCGCGCCTCCAGCCGCAACAGCATTTCCTCGAACATGCGAAACAGGCCATCCTGGCTCAGTGCGCCGCGCCGGGCTTCGAGCAGTTCGACGAAACGCGACATGTGCGTGCCCTTGACCTCGGGCGGCAAGCCGACCGTCATCGCCAGCGTCGCCACGGTATTGAGCAGTTCGCCGTTGGCGGCAGCCAGTTGCAAGGGATAGCGCAGGCCTTTGACACCGACGTTCTGGATGGCCAGGCGACGGGTGTCGGCGGTGGACTGCACGTCAGGCAGGAAAATATTTTCTGGGGCATTCATGGCAAGGCTCCTGGTCGCGGCTTACTTGAGGAATTCGTCGATTTTCTTCAGCAGATCCTTGTCGTCCGGCTTGGTCAGGCTGCTGAAGGAGAGCACCTGCGTCGCCTCGCGGTTGATCAGGTACTTGTGGAAATTCCACTTCGGACGGCTGTCGGTGATTTCGTCCAGCTTCAGGTAGAAGGGATTAGCGTTCTTGCCCTTGACCACGCTCTTGCCGACCATCGGAAACTCGACGCCATAGGTCAGGCGGCAGAAGTCGGCGATTTCCTTTTCCGTGCCCGGCTCCTGCTCGCCAAAATCGTTGGACGGAAAGCCGATGACCACCAGCCCCTTGTCCTTGAGGCGGGCATAGAGCTTCTCCAGCCCGTCGTACTGTGAGGTGAAACCGCAGTAGCTCGCCGTATTGACGACCAGGATCACCTTGCCGGCGTACTGGCAGAGCGGCATCGGCTTGCCGTCCTGCAGACTGGCAAAAGTGTAATTGAGCAGGGGCGGGCATTCACCGGCCGCCGCAGCCGGCACGACACCGGCCGAAAGCAAGGTGGCAATGCCGAACCAGCGTTTGAGTTTGCTAATCATGTTCAACTCCTTGTTCGTTTTGTCCTAGACAAACAGGACGTTTGTTCGTAAGATAGTCATCAAAGATTCGTTTGTCAACGGTTTGTCTAACAATTGTTCAGGACAAATATGAATACCCCAAGCTTCAACATTGCCGCCGTCGAACGGGATACCGGCCTCTCCAAGGATGTCCTGCGTATGTGGGAACGCCGCTACGGATTTCCCGTACCGGACCGTGACGCCAACGGGGAACGCTGCTACCCGGCCGAGCAGGTCGACCGCCTGCGCCTGATCAAACGCCTGATGGATCAGGGACATCGCCCCGGCAAGCTGATCGCCACCCCCGCCGAAGAACTGACCGCGCTGGCGCCGCGTCGTTCAGCCCCCCGCGACAGCCACGATGCCGCCACGGCCGAGGACCTCGGCGAACTGCTGGCACTGATCAAGCAGCACGATGCCGCCGGCTACCAGCAGGCCATGCTGCAGCGCCTGGCCCGCCAGGGCTTGCAGCGTTTTGTCCAGGACACCGTCGCGCCACTCACCCGGCGCGTCGGCGAGGCCTGGGAAGACGGCAGCTTCGAAGTGTTCGAGGAACACCTGTTCACCGAGCTGACCAAGCGCCTGCTCCGCCAGGCCATCGCCGCCCTGCCCGGCGGCCCGCGCCGGCCGCGCATCCTGCTCACCAGTGTGCCGGAAGAACAGCACGTCCTCGGCCTGCTGATGGTCGAAGCGCTGTTCGCGCTGGAAGGCGCCGAGTGCATCCCGCTCGGCACCCAGATGCCGCTGCTCGAAATCGGCCGCGCCGCCAGCGCTCACCGCGCCGACATCGTCGCCCTCTCCTTTTCGGTCGCCTTCCCGCAGCGGCAGATTCCCGGCCTGTTGCAGCAATTGCGCCTCGTCCTGGCACCGGAAATCGCGCTCTGGGCCGGCGGCGGCGGCGTCGCCCGGGTCGCAAAAACAGACGGTGTGCATCTGCTGGTCACGCTGGACGACGCCCTGCGGGCCTTGCACGACTGGCATGCCGCGCCGCCCTGAAAGCAGCCGGACGACGCAATAACCCCCTTCCTGGCCCGCGGCAGAGCGCTGGCTTCAAAGTAAAAGCAACAGGCTTGGCGCCTTGTAGCAAAGCCAAGCCTTGAGCTTCTTTACGCCGTTTTTCATGAGATGACCTCAGGAGTGCCCGATGTTTTGCCGCAAACACCTGCAAAAAATTACCGAACTGGAACGCCAACTGAGCCATGCCCAGGCCCAGCAGCACGCACTTGATCGCTCGACGGCCGTCATCGAACTGGCGCTCGATGGCAGCATCATCCGGGCCAACGACAATTTCTGTTCGACGATGGGCTATACGCCGGCCGAACTCACCGGCCAGCATCACCGCATGCTCTGTGACGAGGCCTTTGCCGGCAGCCGGGAATATGCCGATCTATGGACCCGCCTGCGAACCGGGGATTATTTCCGCGGCACGATCAAGCGTCGCCACAAGAGCGGCCGGGAGATCTGGCTCGAGGCAAGTTACAACCCCGTCCTCGATGAGCGTGGCCAGGTGAAGATGGTGGTCAAATTAGCCACCGATGTCACCCGGCAGGTCGAAGAGGCTTCGCGCATGCAAGCCATGGTGCAGGCGATCGAACGTTCGATGGCGTTGATCGAGTTCAGCCTGGATGGTGTGGTATTGCGTGCCAACGACAATTTCCTGCGGACCATGGGCTATTCGCAGCAGGAAGTGATTGGTCGGCATCACCGTATTTTTTGCCCGGCCGACTATGCCGCGAGCAGCGCATACGCCAATTTCTGGGCCGCACTCGGGCGTGGCGAAATCAACGCCGGCCAGTTTTCCCGGCTCGACCGCCAGGGCCGGGAAGTCTGGCTGGAAGCCAGCTACAACCCGGTGTTCGGCCCGGACGGAAAAGTCACAAAAGTCGTCAAATTCGCCACCGACATCACCGCCCAGATCCAGCGTCATCAGGCTGAAAAACAGAGTGTGGGAACGGCCTATGAGGTGGCGCAGGAAACCCGGCAAATTTCCCAAAACGGTGAAAACATCATTCTCGCCACCATTGCCAAGATGCAATCGATCACCGCAATCGTCGAACAATCTGCCAATCTGGTCGATGCGCTCGGTGCCCAGACCACCCGCATCACGTCCATCGTCAATACCATCAAGGAAATTGCCGACCAGACCAACCTGCTCGCCCTCAACGCAGCCATCGAAGCCGCCCGGGCCGGCGAAAGCGGCCGGGGTTTTGCCGTGGTCGCCGACGAAGTGAGAAAGCTGGCCGAGCGCACCGGCAAATCGACCGGCGAGATCAGCCAGATGATTCAAGGCATCCAGGCGGAAACCGCATCGGTCGGTAACAGCATGAGCCGCGGCCTGAGCGAGGTCGCCTCCGGGGTCGATCTGGCGAACGAGGCCGGAACCTCGATCCAGCAGATACGCAACGGCGCGACGCGGGTCGTCGAAGTGATCCAGGAACTCTCGGAAACCGTTGCTAACTGAGCAGCAGGCAGCCCGACCTAGCGCTCCTTGGGGCGCAACAAGCTGTCCCTCCTGGCATCGGCGCACTAAAATACGCGCCTGTGTCCTCATTGAAGCCAGCCATGACCTACGCCGCCCCCAGTTTTGAATCGAAAATCTGCCCGCCGGAGCAGTTGACCGCAAGAGCCGCCCAGATCGCCCGGCCGCTGGTGTTCACCAATGGCTGTTTCGACATCCTGCATCGCGGCCACGTCACCTATCTGGCGCAGGCGGCAGCGCTGGGCGTCAGCATGGTCGTCGCGCTCAACACCGACGCTTCCGTGAAACGCCTCGGCAAGGGCGACGACCGCCCGGTCAATCTGCTGGAAGACCGCTTGGCCGTGATGGCTTCGCTCGGTTGCGTGGCGCTGGTCACCTGGTTCGACGAAGACACGCCGCTACAGCGCATTCTCGACTGCCGGCCGGAAATCCTGGTCAAGGGCGGCGACTGGCCGGTGGACAAGATCGTCGGCTGCAACGAAGTGCGCGGCTGGGGCGGCACGGTGCATTCGATCCCCTTCATTCACCAGAAATCGACGACTGCGCTGCTCGAAAAGATCCGCAAGCTGTAATGAAAAAGGCGCCCGCGGGCGCCTTTGTTCTTTGCGGGCGCCCCTTAAAGGACGACCTGGGTACCCAGTTCGACCACCCGGTTGCTCGGGATCTTGAAGAAGGCGGTGGCCGAACCGGCATTGCGGAACATGGCGATGAAGATCTTTTCGCGCCAGAAGGCCATGTCGGAATTGAGGCGCGGAATCAGCGTTTCGCGGCCGATGAAGTAGGAGGTTTCCAGCGAGCTGAATTCGAGACCGGAATCGGCGCACAGTTGCAGGGCCGCCGGGATGTCCGGCTCGTCCTTGAAACCGTACTGGATGACGACGCTCCAGAAATTCTCCTTCAGTTGCCGCACTTCGACGCGGTCGATATCCGGCACATAGGGCACGTCGTAGAACTGCACCGAAACCAGCACGACGCGCTCGTGCAGCACCTTGTTGTGCATCAGGTTGTGCAGCAGCGCATGCGGCACGCCCTTGGGGTCGGCATTCAGGAAGACCGAAGTACCGGAGACCCGGGTCGGCATCGACGAGGCCAGCGACTCGAGGAACAGCGACAGTTCCAGGCGCTCGCCCTGCAGGCGTTCCGACAGCAGCTGGCGGCCACGCTTCCAGGTCGTCATCAGAATGAAGACGACCATCCCGGCGATCAGCGGGAACCAGCCGCCATCCGGGATTTTCAGGATATTGGCGGCGAGGAAGACGAGTTCGACGGCGAGGAAACAGGAGAAGAGCAGCACGGCCCGCGTCCAGCCCCATTTCCAGGTGCGGGCGACGACGAAGGTGGCGAGCAGCGAGGTGATCACCATGTCGCCGGTCACCGCGATGCCGTAGGCGGCGGCCAGGTTGTTCGAGGACTTGAAGCCGAGGACGAGGATCATCACGGCCAGCATCAGGCCCCAGTTCACCGCCGGCAGATAGATCTGGCCGGCTTCCTTGTCCGAGGTGTGCTGCACTTCCATGCGCGGCATGAAGCCCAGCTGCATGGCCTGGCGGGTCACCGAGAAGGCGCCGGAAATCACCGCCTGACAGGCGATCACCGTCGACAGCGTGGCCAGCCCGACCAGCGGGTAGAGCGCCCAGTCCGGCGCCAGATGGAAGAAGGGACTGGCCGCCGCCTCCGGCTCGGCCAGGATCAGCGCGCCCTGGCCGAAGTAATTGAGAACGAGGGCCGGCAGGACAAAGAAGAACCAGGCGCGCTGGATCGGCTTGCGGCCGAAATGCCCCATGTCGGCATAGAGCGCCTCGGCCCCGGTCACGGCGAGCACGACGTTACCCATGGCGACCAGCGCCATCGCCTTGTTGGCCAGCAGAAAGTCGAGACCATAGGCCGGATTGAGCGCGCTCAGGATGGCCGGGTGGTCGACGATGCTGGCAATGCCGAGCAGTGCCAGCGTACTGAACCAGAGGACCATGACCGGGCCGAAGAAGGCGCCGACCACGGCCGTGCCGCTGCGCTGCACGAAGAAGAGGCCGAACAGCACCAGCATCGTGATCGGGATGACGAAGGGCTTGAAGGCCGGCGTCGCCACCTCCAGCCCTTCGACCGCCGACAGCACCGACATCGCCGGCGTCACCATGCCGTCGCCGTAGAACATCGCGGCGCCGAGGATGCCAACGATCATGATCGCCTTCATCTGCTTCGGGCTGCCCTGCGCCTCATGCAGGGCCAATGCGATCATCGCCATGACACCGCCTTCACCGCGGTTGTCGGCGCGCATGATGAAGATCACGTATTTGATCGAGACGATGATGATCAGCGCCCAGAAAAACAGCGACAGGCTGCCGAAGATGTTGGCCTCGGTGACTGGAATCGGATGATTGCCGGCAAAGACTTCCTTGACCGCATAGAGCGGGCTGGTCCCGATGTCGCCATAGACCACCCCGAGGGCGGCCAGCGCCAGGACGGCAAGACGCTTGCCGGAGATATCCCCGGCCGTTGTGTGACTGTTACTCATGCTTACCCCTGAAACCCCGGCGGCTTGAAAACCGCTCTGGAAATCGTATCTGCTGCTGCCGCCAATGGGCTGACGGCCCCCCAGCCATCAGCCACCCAGCGCCGACTTCAGCGACTGCACTTCTTCTTCGGATTCCTCGATGATCTCGGCCAGCGTTTCGGCGTCGAAGATTTCATCGAGTATCGAGGTGTCGACCGCACCATCGAGTTCCGGATCGCGCCAGCTCGCCGAACGGTTGGCGATCTTGTTGGCGACGTAAAGGACGTCGGACAGCGACTTGATTTCGACGATCTCGCGGTCGGTCTCGTGTTCCTGTACTGCCTTCAGCACCGATTCCGGCTGGCCGAGCGCCGAGAGCAGCGCATGGCCGATGTTGTCGTGCCAGTCAACCAGCAAGGCGTGCAGTTCGACCTTGTCATTGACCAGTTCAGGGAAATTGGCGGCGCGCGACATCAGGTAGAAAACGCCGAGATCGTGCACCAGGCCGGCGAACATCGCCTCGTCGCCGTTGATCTTGGCGACTTTGCGGGCCAGCACGCGGCACAGCGCGGCGACATGCGAGGTGTGCTCCCACAGCTTCTTCGAAATGCCTTCGAAGGCGTGCATCTGCTTCGATTTCAGCAATTGTTCCATGGCCACGGCAAAGGACACCGTGCGTACCGCTTCCATGCCGACCCGGACAATCGCGTTCTTGACGTCGGCAATCTCGCGACCAGACGGATTCAGCGCCACCGAATTGGACATCCGGATGATCTTGGCGCTCATCAGCGGCTCGGCCCCGACCAGCTTGGCCAGTTGCTCGATGCTCAGATTCGGATCCTTGAGCGCCGAACGCACCTGGAAGGTGATGTCGAGGAAGGTCGGAAAAGTAATCTCGTCGCCGGAAAGATCCTTGGCAATGTCTTCGAGAATCTTGAAGGTGATGGCATTGGACATGCTTTTATCCTTGGTCGGCTGCAGCAGTGCAGCAAGGCCGGAAATATCGTCGCAAAAGCGGTCTACCGGGCAAGGCACGGCACGCCGCAAACAAAACGAGCTTATTTTACAACCAGCCTGCACCAGGACGTGCGGCTCTCGTGCAGACAAGCTGCCGGTCGCCGCCAAGATGGCCGATAATCGACGCTCTCGAATTTCCGGACTGCCCGATGCGCCGCCTGCCCCTGCTGATTGCCGCCCTTCTCCCGCTTGCCCTGGCCGGCTGCGGCGAGCCCGAAGACACCCGCCCCGGGCAGCCGGTCAAACATCGGCGCGCCGCCTTTGCGACCATCCTGAAAGCCTTCGAACCGATGGGCAAGCAGTTGCGCGACGATCGCTACGAGGCCGACAAGTTCCTCACCCATGCCAAGGCGCTGGCCGCGGCCAAGGATGGCCCCTGGCAATATTTCGGCGCCGATACCAACTACCCGCCGACCCATGCCACGGCCCGCGTCTGGAGCGAGCCGGAACGTTTCGAAGCCGATCGCCAGGCTTTTTTCAAGGCCACAGACAAATTGCTGCAAGCCGCCGAGCGCCGCGACGAGAAAGAGGTCAAGGCGGCCTACGAAGCGGTGCATGACAGTTGCCGGACCTGCCACAAGGCCTTCAAGGAATAAAGCCGCTTAGCGGCAGCGGCTGCCGCTCATCCGGGAAAAGCCGAGGCCGCTGCCACCGCCGCTGCCCGGCTGGATGCAGATGGTCACCCCCAGCGAGCGGGCAGCCTTGTCGATATCCGGCGGGAAGGGCGAAAACGGTAGCGAACGCTCGATCACCGACTTGATGAAAGCGATTTCCTCGGCCTGATCGCCAGCATTCAGCACGACGAAGGATTTCAGCGAGCCGTCCGGGTTGAGCCTGAACTGCACCGCTGCCGAGCGGACGCCCTTGCTGCGCGGATCGTTCTTGACGAAAGCGGCACTCCGGTTGAGGCGGCGGACCAGGCCGTCCATATACATTTCCAGGCTGAAGGGGTCGGCCGGCGGGCCGTTCGGACGCCGCTCCAGCATCGCCTCGCCTGCCTCGTCCTGTGCCGCCATCTGGCGGCCCTGCTCGCGCGCCATGGCCAGCGAGCGCTGGGCCAGCGTCGGCTTCGGGGTGGCTTGAGCCTGACCGGCCAGCTCGTTGAGAAAGCCATCCATCTCCGCCTTCTGTGCCGCCGTCCATTTCGGCGCTGCCGCCACGGCCGGCCCGCGCGACTTGTCGACCGTCATCATCCGTGGCCGCGGAGCCGGCTTGGCGGCCTTGCTCGCCGACCTCGGCTGGATGTTGGCCGGCACCGGCGGCGCCGGTGTTTCTGCCGCTGGCTGGCGCACCGGCCCGAGGCGCGCTTCCAGACGCGACGCTGCCGCCGGCTGGGCGGACGGCTCGTGCCGGGGAACGAACAGGATCAGCAGGTGGATCACCAGCGAGGCAGCCAGCGCCCAGTTCAGGGCGCGCTGCTCGGGCGAGGTTTGCGCAATCAGCATCGGCGGAATTCTAAGCGGACCTCAGCGTGATGCTCAGCGAAAGCTGCCCCGGGTGGCATAAATAAACGCAAATTCCGGCCGGGTTCGAGCAGTTGTCCCGGCCGCGCCGGCAAGGCTTATTTGCCGTGCCGACGCTTGCGCTCGAAGTTCAGGGCCCGGGTCAGGTAGTCCCCGAATTCCTTCATCGCCTGCGGGTTGTTGCTGTAGCCCTGCTGCTCGATCTCGGCATCGATGATGGCATCGGTTTCCGGAGACATCGAGGCGTTCGGGTAAGTTGTTCTCTTTTTTGCTTGCTTCATCGCGACTGATCCTAAAATGAGGCCGAGACTTTAGCAGAGTCGACCGCTCGGCCCCAGACCAGCCGCCGCCCTACCCCATTCACTACTGGAAAATTGACCGCATGGAATCCCACCTCACCGACATTACGCACGTCATCCAGTTGTCCGTCGCCCCGGTTTTCCTGCTGACGGCCATCTCGACGCTGATCGGTGCGATGAATGCCCGTCTCGGGCGCATTGTCGACCGGCGGCGCGTACTCGGCGAACGGAACAACCGGGGCAACAAGGCGACCGAGGATCTCGAAGAACTCCAGCAACTGGCCCGCCGTCGCCACCTGATCTATCTCGCCATCCTCTTTGCGGTGATCGCGGCCCTGGCCGTCTGCCTGGTCGTCGGCGGCGCCTTCCTCGGGGCGTTGATGGCGTTCGATCTGGCCCGCCTGGTCGCTGCTTTTTTCATCTTCGCCATGACCTCGATGATCGCTGCGCTGTCACTATTGCTCCGCGAAATCTACCTGGCCGTCAGCGAGGGGAGCCGTTAGGCAAGCAGCCGGGACAATGAAAAACGCCCTGCAAAACAGGGCGTTCTTTAAAGAGCTGACCAAGCCGGTTCGGGTTAAAACGGGATATCGTCGCCCAGATCGTCGAACGAGGGCTTCGGCTTGTTCTTGGCCGGCGCCGGCGCGTAATCAGTCGGCTCGTTGTCGTAACCGCCACCACCACCGCCGCCACCGCCCGCCGGGGCGCCCATGCCCTGACGGCCGCCCAGCATCTGCATGGCGTCGCCGCGAATTTCGGTGGTGTATTTCTCAACGCCGTCCTTGTCCGTCCATTTGCGGGTCCGCAGGCTGCCTTCGACGTAGATCTGCGAGCCTTTCTTCAGGTACTGGCCGCAAACTTCGGCGGTCTTGCCGAAGAAGGAAACGCGGTGCCATTCGGTCACTTCCTTGCGCTCGCCGCTGGCCTTGTCGCGCCAGTTGTCGGTGGTCGCCACGCTCAGGTTGCACATCGCATCGCCGCTGGCGGTGTAGCGCACTTCCGGGTCGCGGCCCAGATTGCCGACGAGAATCACCTTGTTTACCGATGCCATACCCTATCTCTCCTAAGCTGTTTGAGTCGCAGCGGCGGTCTGGCGCCGTTGCGGAAAATTCATCGAGTTCGCTACCGCCAGCCAGAGCAAAGCCAGCCCGGCGCAGGCAGCAAAAACGGCATTATCGCCGAAATTTTGCGCCACATAGCCACCGACCGCACCACCAATAAAGAGTCCGATGGCCTGCGTCGTGTTGTAAACCCCGAGCGCCGCGCCCTTGGCGGCGGGCGGCGCGGTCCGCGAAACCAGCGACGGCAGCGTCGCTTCCAGCACGTTGAAGGCAACGAAGAAAAGCAGCAGCCACAATGCCAGCGTCCACAAGCTGGCGCTGAAGAAAAACAGCCCAACCTGGACGGCGATCAGCAGGGCGACCGCGGCGAGGAAGATCGGCCGCATCTTGTCCTTGCGCTCGGCGGCGATGATCGCCGGTACCATCACGGCGAAGGAGACGAGTACCGCCGGCAGATAGACTTTCCAGTGCTCCGCCGCGGCCAGCCCGCCGTGACTGACCAGGGCGTGCGGCAGCACGACGAACATCGCCATCTGCACCATGTGCAGCACGAAGATGCCGAGATTCAGGCGCAGCAGGTTGGCGTCGAATAGCACCTGGCGCAAGGGCAGCTTGGCGTGGCCCTGCGGCCCCGGCGCCGACGGCACGGCCTTGAGCAGCAGGATGATGGCGGCCAGGGCCAGGCCACCGGTCAGACAGAACAGGCCGCCCATGCCGATCCAGCCATAGAGTAGCGGCGCACCGACCAGCGACAGCGCAAAGACGAGGCCGATCGAGGAACCGATCATCGCCATCACCTTGGTCCGATGTTCCTCGCGCGTCAGGTCGGCGGCGAGCGCGGTGACCGCGGCGGAAATGGCACCGGCGCCCTGCAGCACGCGGCCGACGATGATCCAGTTCATGTCCGGCGCCCAGGCGGCGACGAAGCTGCCGAAGGCAAAGATCAGCAGGCCGATGACGATGACCGGCTTGCGCCCCCAGATGTCGGAAGCGATGCCGTAGGGAATCTGGAAAACGGCCTGGGTCAGGCCGTAGGCGCCGAGCGCGAAGCCGACCAGCGCCAGGTTGTCGCCGCCGGGCAGGGTTTTCGCGTAAACAGAAAACACCGGCAGGATCAGGAACAGCCCGAGCATGCGCAGGGCGAAGATGGAGGCCAGCGAGGCGCCGGCGCGGCGCTCCTCGGGACTCATGCGATCGGTTGGGGCAGACATTATGTTTGGTGTTTGTTGCATCGCAGCGAAGGCGAGAATATTAGCAGGTTTGCCCCGCCCTCCTCGCCCTCTCCGCCCCTCAAGCCAGCCAGGCCTGGGCGCCCCACAGCGCCAGCATGCCGGCCGCGATGGTCGCCAGCACGCTGCGCGTGGCCACCGCCACGGCCAGGGCGACCAGCGTCGCCCACCAGCGCGGATTGCCCGGAATGTCGGCCAGCACCGGCCCGCCGGGGAAAATTTCCGGCGCGATCAAGGCCCCGAGAATGGCCGGCGGCACGTAACGCAGGAATAGCGAAAAAGCCGGACTGGCCGGCAGGCGCTGGCCGCCCGCGATGAAGGAGAAGCGGATCAGGAAAGTGACCAGGCCGCAGGCCGCCATGGTCAGCAACAACGCGCCCGTACTCATGCCGCCCCCTGGTCGAAACGGCGCAGCAAGACGCCGCAGACGACGCCCACCGCCGCCGCGAGCAGCAGTCCCAGCTTGTGCGGCAGACCGAGCGCCAGCAAGGCGGTGGCCGCTGCTGCCAATGCCGCCCAGGCATCGCTGCGGCGATGGACGCCCAACACCAACAAGGCGATGAAGGTCAGCGCCACCGAGAAATCGAGCGACCAGCCGGCCGGTATCGCTGCCCCGACCAGCACGCCGGCCAGCGTCGACAATTGCCAGCCTGCCCACAGCGTAAACCCGGCGCCGAACAGGAACCAGTGACGCTGTGCTGTCGCCGGCCCGTCACGCAGGCGGCCGATCCCCGCGGCAAAAGCCTCATCGGTCAACAGATAAGCCAACAGCAACTTCCAGCGCCAGGGCAGCGCCTTCAGATAGGCGGCGATCGCCGCGCTGTACAAGGCATGGCGCAGATTGACGACGCCCACCGTGGCCACGATCACCGCCCCCGGCGCCGCCGCGCCGAACAACTGGGCAAAGACGATCTGCGACGAGCCGCCGAAAATTAGCGACGAACTGAGCACCACGGCCCAGTCCGGCAAGCCGGCGGCCAGCCCGAGCACACCGAAGATCAGGCCGAAGGGCACGACGCCGAGCAGCAGCGGCAATTCGGCGCGAACGCCACCGAGGAATTCGGTACGACAGGATGAGGATGACGGCATGGCGGGGTAGAAAAGAAACAGAGCGCTATGCTAACCGCCGGCCGGCTGCGATAGAACAAATACGGCGGTAAATCTAGCCGTTCCGGTTTTTGCCTTTTTTCGCGGGTTCACCGCAGCAATCAGGGCGAACGGGCAAAAAATCGACCGTGGCCGAGCGCCGCCATAAAAACTGTATGGACATACAGTCTTCAGTGCAAAACCCAGCTATTTTGCGTATAGTTCCCTTCTCCCAATCCCTAGCAGAACAGCGATGGAAACCATCCGCATTCGTGGCGCGCGCACGCACAATCTGAAGAATATCAACCTCGATCTGCCGCGCGATCAACTGATTGTGATTACCGGGCTGTCCGGCTCGGGCAAGTCCTCGCTGGCTTTCGACACGCTGTACGCCGAGGGCCAGCGGCGCTATGTCGAATCGCTGTCGGCCTATGCCCGGCAGTTCCTGCAGTTGATGGAGAAGCCGGATGTCGACCTGATCGAAGGGCTGAGCCCGGCCATTTCCATCGAGCAGAAGGCGACTTCGCACAACCCGCGCTCCACCGTCGGCACCGTCACCGAAATCCACGACTACCTGCGCCTGCTCTACGCCCGTGCCGGCACGCCCTATTGCCCGGACCACAACCAGGCGCTCGAAGCGCAAACCGTGTCGCAGATGGTCGATACCGTGCTCGCCCTGCCGGCCGAAACCAAGCTGATGATCTTGGCCCCGGTGGTGGCCAACCGCAAGGGCGAACAGCTCGACCTGTTTGCCGAACTGCGCGCCCAGGGCTTCGCCCGCGTCCGCGTCGATGGCACCGTCTATGAAATCGACGAGGTGCCGAAGCTGGCCAAGACGCAGAAACACAACGTCGATGTCGTCGTCGACCGCCTGAAGGTGCGCGACGACATGCGCCAGCGTCTGGCTGAATCCTTCGAAACCGCACTGCGCCACGCCGAAGGGCGGGCCATGGCGCTCGAGATGGACAGCAACGTCGAGCACCTGTTCTCGGCCAAGTTCGCCTGCCCGGTCTGCTCCTACGCCCTGCAGGAACTCGAACCGCGCCTCTTTTCCTTCAACAACCCGATGGGCGCCTGTCCGAAGTGCGACGGGTTGGGCGTCATCCAGTTCTTCGACCCCAAGCGCGTCGTCACCAACCCGGCCGCCTCGCTGGCCAACGGCGCCATCCGTGGCTGGGACAAGAAGAACCAGTTCTATTTCCAGATCATCGAGTCGATCGCGGCGCATTACGATTTCTCGGTCGATACGCCGTGGGACGAGTTGCCGGACGACATCCGCCAGCTGATCCTTTACGGCTCGGGGCGCACCGAAGTCAATTTCCGCTACCTGAACGAAAAAGGCACCCGTTTCGACCGCAGCCACACTTTCGAAGGGATCATCCCCAATCTCGAACGGCGCTACCGCGGCAGCGACTCCAATGCCGTGCGCGAGGAATTGTCGAAATACGTCAGCAGTTCGGCTTGCCCGAGTTGCGCCGGCACCCGCCTGCGCATCGAGGCCCGGCATGTCCGCGTCGGCGACAAGACCCTGCATGAAATCAGCCGCCTGCCGCTCGGCGAGGCGCGCAACTATTTCAACTGCCTGACCCTGAGCGGCCACAAGGCGCAGGTCGCCGACAAGATATTGAAGGAAATCACCGCCCGGCTGAGCTTCCTGATCAACGTCGGTCTCGATTACCTGTGCCTGGAACGCTCGGCCGAAACGCTGTCCGGCGGCGAAGCGCAGCGCATCCGGCTGGCCTCGCAGATCGGCTCCGGCCTGACCGGCGTCATGTATGTGCTCGACGAACCGTCGATTGGCCTGCACCAGCGCGACAACGACCGCCTGCTCGAAACCCTGAAGAACCTGCGCGACATGGGCAATACCGTGCTGGTCGTCGAGCATGACGAAGACGCCATCCGCGCCGCCGACTACGTCGTCGACATCGGCCCCGGCGCCGGCGTCCATGGTGGCTCGGTTGTCGCCCAGGGCACGCCGGCCGAAGTGACGGCCAACCCGCTGTCGATGACCGGCGATTACCTGTCCGGGCGGCGGGCAATTTTGCCCCCGAAACAACGTCGACCGGCGGACCCCAACAAACAGCTCAAAGTCGTCGGCGCCTACGGCAACAACCTGAAGGACGTCACGCTGGAAATCCCCGGCGGCCTGCTCACCTGCATCACCGGCGTCTCCGGTTCCGGCAAGTCGACCCTGATCAACGACACGCTCTATGCCGCCGCCGCCCGCCACCTCTACGGCTCGACCACCGAACCGGCGCCGCACAAGGAAATCATCGGCCTCGACCTGTTCGACAAGGTGATCAACGTTGACCAGGCGCCGATCGGCCGCACGCCGCGCTCCAACCCGGCGACCTACACCGGTCTGCTGACGCCGATCCGCGAACTGTTCGCGCAGGTGCCGGAATCGCGCGCCCGCGGCTACGGCCCGGGCCGCTTCAGCTTCAACGTCAAGGGCGGCCGCTGCGAAGCCTGCCAGGGCGACGGCATGATCAAGGTCGAAATGCACTTCCTGCCCGACATCTACGTCCCCTGCGACGTCTGTCACGGCAAGCGTTACAACCGCGAGACGCTGGAGATCCACTACAAGGGCAAGACCATCCACGACATCCTCGGCATGACCGTCGAGCAGGCCCGCGAGTTCTACGACGCCGTGCCGGTGGTTGCCCGCAAGCTGCAGACCCTGGTCGATGTCGGCCTCAGCTACATCACCCTCGGCCAGAGCGCGACCACGCTGTCCGGCGGCGAGGCGCAGCGCGTCAAGCTGGCCCTGGAACTGTCCAAGCGCGACACCGGCCGCACCCTGTACATCCTCGACGAACCGACCACCGGCCTGCATTTCCAGGACATCGAAATGCTGCTCAGCGTGCTGCAGCGGCTGGCCGCCAACGGCAATACCATCGTCGTCATCGAGCACAACCTCGACGTCATCAAGACCGCCGACTGGATCGTCGACCTCGGCCCGGAAGGCGGCGACGGCGGCGGCCGCATCCTGGTTGCCGGCACGCCGGAAATGGTCGCCAAGTGCAAAACCAGTCATACTGGACGCTTCCTGAAACCCTTGCTGAAGTCATAACCGACCAGGGAGTCCGCCATGTCGCTCGCCATCACCATCGTCACGACCGCCAACCGCAAACGCCGTTTCGTCCAGACCGACCCGACCCAGATCGGCCACATCCTGGACAGCCTGCAACGCGCCGGCCAATGGTTCAAGCAATCGAACCTGATCATCGTCGGCCACGACTCGACCGAGGTTTTCAACCCGTCGTCGATTGCCCGCGTCGAGTTCGAAACGACGATCGACCTGACGCCTCACCTGCCCTCGGGCTGGAAGCCGGATGCCATGCAGGCGCTCGCCGCCGACGCCGCGACGCCGACCGGCCAGGTCGATGAGGACTCGATGCAGATGCGGATCGATTTCTTCTTCGAAGGCGGCGACACGCTGCCGGTCTGGCTCGACAACAAGGATCCGGGCAGCGCCGCCGAACGCAAGGCCCGCGCCACCCATCTGTTCGAACAGGCGGTACTGCCCTACCGCCCGCTGCAACCGGGCATCGGCCTGATCAACCCGGCCGCGCTGACCCGTGCCCGCTTCGGCATCGCCGTCCTCTACCCGCCGAACAGCGCCTGGTTCGCCAACGAGGCATGAGCAGCGCCGAATTCAAGGGCAAGACCGGCCTCGTTCGGCTGTGGAACGCGCTTGGCTATTCGCGCGACGGCATCGGCGCCGCCTGGAAAAATGAAGCCGCCTTTCGCGAGGAAGTGCTGCTCGCCATCGTCACCATTCCGCTCGCCCTGTACCTCGGCCGGAGCGGTGGCGACCGCGCCTTGCTGGTCGGCAGCATCATCCTGGTTCTGATCGTCGAGATCCTCAATTCGGCGGTCGAAGCGGTGGTCGACAAGGCCTCGCCGGAAAAACACGAACTGGCCAAGCGTGCCAAGGACATGGGTAGCGCCGCGGTACTGTTCAGCCTGCTCAACGCCGCCGCCGTCTGGGCCTGCGTGCTCTGGCCGTGAACCGAAATTTATGTCAGTCAGATTGCGGTCAGACTTTGCCGGCATGATGGCCCGGCAACTCCTCCTAGACATACTTTGCCCCGCCACCCGGCGGGTTATTTTTGCCGGCTTGCCTGCCGCCGCAGCATCTCGCGGGCCAGCGCCGAAAACTGCTCGGCCAGTTCATGGCGCATCAGATTGACACCGAGCACTGAAGGCAGCCAGCGCTCGGGCTCCACTTCCAGCTTGTAATCAATGCGCGTGCCGCCGCCTGCCGCCTGATAGTGCAGTTCGCTGCGCATCGATTTGGTCGAGCCGGACAAGGCCTGAGCCAGAATCCGACCATCCGGCATCAGCTCGATCCGGCGCTCCGACTCGAAAGGGAAGGAAAATGGCCCGAAATCGGCCTTGCCGTACTGAATGACCCGATAGACATTGGCGCTGCGCGAGACGAGGCGGCTACTCGTCAGGTTGGGCATGAAGGCGGCCATGTGCTCGAAGTCGGTCAGCACCTCGAGCGCTACGGCCGGCGTCACGGCGACGCGCAGGCTCAGGCTGGCGAAATAGGTGCCGGCCCGATAGTCGACCGCGACATCGTCGTCAGCAAGCGGCGCCGCCGGCCCATCGGCAGCCGCCGTACCGGCCAGGCAGAGCATCCAGAGCAACAGGGGAAGGACGCCGCGCATGGCCTCTGCTCGCCTCAGTGCAGCGCCCGGGCCAGCCGGGGATGGGTCGCCACGTAGTAGTAAAGCGCCGGCAGCACGAACAAGGTGAGCAGGGTTGCCGAGATCAGGCCGCCGATGACGACCAGCGCCAGCGGCCGCTGGGTTTCCGAACCGATGCCGTGCGACAGCGCCATCGGCAGCAGGCCGAGCATGGCCAGCAAGGCGGTCATCAGTACGGTGCGCAGCCGGGACAGCGCACCCTGGAAAACCACCTGATAGGTCTCGAGCTTCTGCTGCTTCAACTGGTTGAAGTAACTGACCATCACCACCCCGTTCAGCACCGCCTGCCCGAACAGCGCAATGAAGCCGATCGCCGCCGAGACCGAGAGCGGGATGCCGGAAATGAGCAAGGCGAAAATGCCGCCGATCAGCGCGAACGGAATGTTGCAGATGATGATCAGCGCATCCTTGAAGGATTCGAAAGCATCGAAGAGCAGCACGAAGATCATCAGGATCGACAGCGGCACGACCAGCATCAGCCGTTTCATCGCCCGTTCCTGGTTCTCGAACTCGCCCGACCAGGTGATCGAGTAGCCTTGCGGCAGCTTGATGTCCTTGGCCTGGGTCTGCATGTCGGCGACGACGCTGCCCATGTCGCGGTCGCGGATGAAGACACCGATAGCGACGACGCGCTGGCCGGATTCGCGGGCGATGTTCATCGCCCCGCTACCCATCTTGAAATCGACCAGCGCCGACAGCGGCACCTGCGCCCCGGACGGGGTCGGCACCAGCACCTCCTTCAGGCGCTCAAGCTGGCGCGACGGCTCGTCGAGGCGGACGACGACGCTGAAATGGCGGTCGCCTTCCCACAACTCGGTCGCCGCCTTGCCGGCCAGCGCCGTTTCGACGACGTCCTGCACATCCATCACGTTCAGGCCGTAGCGCGCCGCTGCCGCCCGGTCGATCTCCAGCCGGTATTGCGGCAGATCGCCGTCGCGGTCGATGAAGGCGCGGACGACGCCCGGCACCTTGCCGATCCGCTCGAGCAGCTGGTTGGCGTGCAGCTTGAGGGTCGCCGTATCGTCGCCGAACAGCTTGACGACGATCTGGCCGTCGATCTGCGAGATCGATTCGAGAATCTGGTCGCGCACCGGCTGGCTGAAGGTCGGCTCGATGCCCGGCATGTCGTTCAGCTTGTCCTCCATCTCGCGGACCAGTTCGTCCTTGCTGACGCCCTTGCGCCAGAATTTGTCCGGCTTCAGGTCGACCAGCATCTCGGTCATGTTGATGTTCTTCGGATCGGTGCCGTCTTCCGGCCGGCCGCCCTTGGAAATCACCGCATTGACTTCGGGGAAGTCGGCAATGATCCGGCGCAGCTTGCGCAGTTCGCTCTTCGCCTCATCGACCGAAACCGAGGTCGGCAGCGTGATGTTGATCCAGATCGAGCCTTCGTTCAGCTCGGGCAGGAACTCGGTGCCCAGTTGCGGCACCAGCGCCGCCGTGATGGCGAGGGCGCCAAGGGCGATCAGCAGCACCCGTCGAGTGTTGGCCAGCACCCACTTGAGCGCCGGTTCGTAGCGGTTCATGAACCAGTGCATCAGCATCGTTTCTTCGTGCGGCACGTTTTTCCGGAAAGCGATCTTGCTCAGGAAAGGCACCAGCGTCAGCGACAGGATCAGCGAGGTGATCAGCGCCGCCACCACCGAGTAGGCCATCGGCGCGAAAATCTTGCCCTCGTGGCGCTGCATGGTGAAGATCGGCAGGTGGGCGACCATGATGATGACCATCGAGAACACGGTCGGCCGGCCGATTTCGACCACCGCCTCCTGGATCGTCCGCGTATGCGGCCGGTGATCGTCGTCGCGATTGGCTTCGCCAAGGCGGCGGAAGATGTTTTCGATGACGATCACCGCGCCATCGACAATGATGCCGAAGTCCATCGCCCCCAGTGACAGCAGGTTGGCCGGGATGCCGACCGCCGACAGGCCGATGAAAGTGCCGAGCAGGGCGAGCGGAATGATCGAGGCGACAATCGCCGCCGCCCGCAGGTCGGCCAGGAACAAGTAGAGAACCAGCGTGACCAGCAGGGCGCCTTCGAGCAGGTTCATGAAGACGGTTTTCAGCGTTTTGCTGATCAGCCAGGAACGGTCGTAGAAGGGCACGATCTGCACGCCGGGCGGCAGGCCACCGGCATTCAGCACATCGACCTTGGTCTTCAGGGCGTCGAGCACCATCGACGGATTCTCGTCCTTGCGCAGCAGCACGATGCCCGATACCACGTCGTCCTGGTCGCCGTTGGCATCGCTGATGCCGACGATGCCCTGCTCCGGCACCCGCGACTCGACGATTTCGGCCAGATCGCGGATCAACACCGGCGTGCCCTTGTTTTCGGCGACCACGACCTGGCCGATATCGGCCGACGAACGGAGCAGGCCGAGCGAACGGATCAGGAACTGCTGCCGGCCCTGCGCCACCGAACCGCCGCCGGCATTGGCGTTGGCCCGTTGCAGCGCATTGAACAACTGGCCGATGGTGATCTTGTAGTCGCGCAGCTTGGCCAGGTTCGGCCGCACTTCGTACTGGCGGATCGGGCCGCCGAGCGAAACGACATCGGCGATGCCGGGCACCTGCTTGATCTGGCGGGCCACCGTCCAGTCCTGGATGGCGCGCACTTCGCTCGGTTTCAAGCCGGGCGCATCGAGCCGGTAACGGAAAATTTCGCCGGTTGCCGTCGCCGGCGGCGCCAGTTCCGGCTCGACGCCGGCCGGCAGATCGAGACCGCGCAGGCGTTCCTCGACCAGTTGGCGGGCCATGAACAGGCTCGGTTTTTCGTCGAAGGTGACGACGATGAAGGAAAGGCCGAACTGAGTGTGCGAGAACATGCGGATCGAGTTCGGCACGCCGGACAGGGCAATCTCCAGCGGAATGGTCACCTGCTTCTCGACCTCTTCCGGCGCCCGCCCCGGGTAAAGGGAAATCACTGTGACCTGGGTATCGGTCACATCGGGAAAGGCCTCAATCGGCAGGTTCTTGAAGGCAATCACGCCGATGCCGATGAACAGCACCAGGCCGAGAATGATGAAGAGCGGCTGGTTGAGGGCGAAATGAACGATCCGCTTGATCATTTCGCCGCCTGCTTGTCGGCGGCCAGCGGCTTGAAAAACTTCAGCAGGTGCAGGTTGCCTTCGACGACGACCTTGTCGCCCTGTTTGACGCCCTCGAGCTCGATCCAGCCGTCGCGTTCGGTGCCGCAACGAACCGGCTGCCGCCGGTAGCTGCCGGCCGCTTCCTCAACGAAGACATAGCGCTTGTCGCCGAACAGGAAAACTGCCGTTGCCGGCGCCCGCAAGGCCTGCGTCGCCGGCAGTTCGACCAGCGCATTGACGAACATTTCCCCTTTCAGGCGGCGCTCGGCATTCGGCACCTCGCCGCGCACTTTGATCGTCCGCGTCGTCGGGTCGACGAAATCGGCGACGTGGCGTATGACGCCCTTGAAACGTTCGCCGGGATACTGCCGCGATTCGATGAGCAGCGGCTCGCCCGTCTGCAAATGGGCCAGGTCCACCTCGCCGGCATCGATCTGGATCCACAGGCTGGCCGGATCGGTGACCACGAATAGCGGCGTGGTCGCCTGCTCGGGGCGGAACTCCATGCCCGGGTTCAGGTTGCGCTCGACGACAACGCCGGCCAGCGGGCTGCGCAGCACGTAGGAACCGTCGGCCTCGCCGCCCAGCCCGGCCAGCCGGCGGGCGGCCCGTTCGCCTTCGGCCTTGGCCGCGACGGCGGCCGCCTCGGCCTGTTGCCAGTCCTTTTCGGCGATGACGCCGGCTTCACGCAACTGGCGGCTGCGGTCCAGCGCCTGAGCCGCGACCTGCGCCTCGGCCCTCGCCTTGCGCGCGTCGGCCAGGGCCTGGCCGTAATCCGGCGAATTGAGCACGGCCAGTGCCTGGCCGGTTTTTACCGTATCGCCGACGTCGACCGCCAGACTCTGCACCCGGCCACCCAGTTGCGGGAAAACGCGCACCGTCTTTTCCTCGTTCCAGACCAGCCGGCCGGGCAGGCGCAGCACGCCGCCCGGATCACGCTCGACCGTCGCCAGTTTGAGGAAGGTCGCCTTGTCCGGCTCGCTCAGCGTGATGCGCTCGCCATCGACCTTGAACGCCGCCTGTTGTTTCGGTTCGGGTTCGCCGGAACAAGCGGTCAGGGCCAGCAACATGGAGAGAAGGATGGGTGTGAACTTCATTTCGCTTTCCTGAATTCGGCCTGGATCTGCCAGTCCGACAATGCCTTGGCGTAATCGGCGCGCGCGCTGGCCGCCTCGATCTGAATCTGGCGCAGCGTCCGGCGGGCATCGAGCAGATCCATCAGCCCCATCGCCCCCTTGCCGTAGGCAAACTCGGCGGCCTTGGCGACCCGTTCGGCATCGGCCAGCAAGCCGCCTTCGAGTCTCTGGTAGCGATCCCGCGCCGAGAGCAACGCATTGCGCGCCTGCGCCACCTGGCCGGTCGCCTGCGCCTGCAACTGCTCCAGTTGCCGGCGGGCGACATCGAGGTCGGCTTCGGAGCGGGCGATTTCGCCTTCGTACTCGTGCCAGATGAAGAGCGGCAGGCTGACCCCGAAACCGTAGCTGTTGGTCGGCGCGTTCTGCATGTTGTGTTCGTACTGGACGCCAAGCGTAACGTCGCGACTTTTCTTCGCTTTCGCCAGATCGCGCTCGGCCTCGGCTGCCTGCAGGCGGCGGCTGGCCGCCTCCAGGTCTGGCCTCTGCTCGAGCGGCGCCTGGGCCAAGGCCAATGCTTCCAGCGCCGGCCAGCTATCGGCGGCAACCAGCGACTCGGCCTCGGCTTCGCGGCCAATCAGGTAGGCCAGCGCCTGCCGGGCCTGCTGCAATTCGGTCAGCGCCTGCCGTGCATCGCTGTCGGCCCGCGCCTGATCGATCTGCAGGCGGGAGAGGTCGACCGGCGCAATGTCGCCGGCCTTTTTCCGCAACTTGCCGGCCTCGGCACTCTTGCCGTAGAGCGCCGCGCTTTCCTGCGCCAGGACCAACCGTTCCTGGGCCAGGCGCAGGTTGTAGTAGGCGTAGCGCAGCAGGCCCAATTGCTGGCGGGCAGCGTCATCGAGATCGAAACGCGCCGCATCGAGGCGGGCTGCGGCGCTCTTGACCCGCAACTCGCGCTTGCTGCCGCGCTCGATCAGTTGATCGAGGCGGAGCTGGGTATCCATTTTCTTGTCCTTCCACGGGCCGGCGCCGTAGCCCGACCACGGGCTGATCGACAGCATGTTCAGCGAGACGTCGGGGTTGGGAATTTGCCCGGCTGCCGTCACATCGGCGGCGGCCCCGGCCACGGCGGCCTGGCCGAGGCGAAGTTCGTGACTGTGCTCCTGCCAGAGCAGCTCGGCTTCGCGCAGGCTCAAGGGGGAAGTTCCTTGCGCCATGGCCAGCGTCGGCAGTATCAGGAAAAACAATAAGGATCGCATTGCTCTGACTGGGAAAGCGGAGTGGTATCGTATGGCGCTCCGCTGACCAATTTCTGACACCCGATGCGCATACTTCTTGTCGAGGACGACGCCCTGCTGGCCGACGGTCTGGCCCGTTCCCTGGGCCAATCCGGCTATCTCGTCGAAGTCGCCGCCGATGGCCTGACCGCCGACCGCTGGCTGGAAAACGAGAGCTTTGACCTGACCATTCTCGATCTCGGCCTGCCCGGCCTCGATGGCAGCACCGTGCTGCAACGCCTGCGTGCCCGCAAGCAACGCACGCCGGTACTGATCCTGTCGGCCCGGATGGCGATCGAGGAGCGGGTCCGCCTGCTCGACCTCGGGGCCGACGATTACGTCGTCAAGCCAGTCGCCCTGGTCGAGCTCGAAGCCCGCGTCCGCGCCCTGATCCGCCGCGGCGCCGGCACTGGCGAACCGAACATCCGGCTCGGCCGGCTGGAACTCGACACGGTCGGCAAGCGCGCCTGGCTGGCCGGCAAGGCGCTCGAACTGAGCGCCCGCGAATGGACCGCACTGGAGTTCCTGGCCAGCCGGGTCAATCGTATCGTCAACAAAGAACAGATCATGCAGGCGCTCTATAGCTGGGATGACGAAATCACCCCCAATGCCATCGAGAAATTCATCTCTCGCCTGCGCAACAAGCTCGAACCGGCCGGCATCACCATTCGCACCGTGCGCGGCCTCGGCTATTACCTGGAGAAACCCGACAAGGACGGCGATGAAGCAGGCTAGCCTGCGTTTCCTGCTGCTCCGCCAGCTGCTGCCGGCGATGCTGGTGCTGCTGCTGGCCGGCGCCGCCACCGCCTACTGGGTCGCCTGGCGCAGCGCCACCAAGGCCTATGACCGCGCGCTGTTCGATACGACGCTGGCCATTGCCGACCAGTTGCGCATCGTCGACGGCAAACCGCAACTGCCCTTGACGCCGCAGGCGCGGGCGGTACTGCTCACCGACAAGTTCGACGACACCTTCTACGCGGTGCGCGGCCCGGCCGGCGAGGTGCTGGATGGTGAGGCCGGGCTGCCGATGCCGGCAGCGACGCAACCGAGAATCACCAGCAAGGAAGGGCGCTATTACTTCGATGGCTGGCTGCAGGGGCGGCCGATCCGCATTGCGGCGCTGCAAAAGGAGCTGGCCGGCTCGACGATAACGGTGCTGGCCGGCGAAACGCTGGTCAAGCGCAATGCGCTGGTCCGGGAAATCATTCTCGGCATGCTGCTCCCCGAACTGCTGCTGATCGTGGTCAGCCTGGCCGTCGTCTGGTTCGGTGTCCGCTCCGCCCTGCGCCCGCTGTCGGCCTTGCGCCAGGAACTGGCCGGGCGCTCGCAGAGCGATCTCAGCCCGGTCCTGGTCGCCGTCCCCGAAGAAATCAGGCCGGTCGTCACCGAAATCAACGAACTGCTGCAGCGCCTGCAACGCTCGTTGGCCAGCCAGCGCAATTTCGTCTCCGATGCCGCCCACCAGTTGCGTACCCCGATTGCGGCGCTGCAGGCCCAGGTCGAGGCGGCGCGCAGCGAGTCGGCGCCCGACACCCGGCAAAAACTGGATGGCGTGCTAACCGCTGCCCAGCGCCTGTC
The DNA here is from genome assembly GCF_001551835.1 of Dechloromonas denitrificans. Lineage (GTDB taxonomy): Bacteria > Pseudomonadota > Gammaproteobacteria > Burkholderiales > Rhodocyclaceae > Azonexus > Azonexus denitrificans. The sequence continues at coordinate 188,246 of NZ_LODL01000021.1, forward strand.
GCACCTGGTCGCCCAGATGCTGGCGCTGGCCCGGGCCGAGCCCTCGCCGGCCCAGACGCAACCCGAGGTTGCGCTGGAAGCGGTGGTTCAGAAAGTGGCCGAAAGCTGGCTGCCGCTGGCCTTCAGCCGGCAGATCGATCTCGGCTTCGAACTGGCGCCGGCCTTCATGCACGGCAACAGCCTGCTGCTCGAAGAACTGCTCGGCAACCTGCTCAATAACGCGCTGCGCTACACGCCGGAAGGCGGCATGGTCACCGTCAGTTGTGGCGAAAAGGATGGCCGGGCCTGGCTCAGCGTCGAGGACAGCGGCAAGGGGATCGCCGCCGGCGAGCGCGACAAGGTCTTCGCACGCTTCTACCAGGCACCGGGCAGCCTGAGCGACGGCAACGGCCTCGGCCTCGCCATCGTCCGCGAAATCGCCCGCCAGCATGGCGGCAACGTCGTCGCGCAGGTCTCGGAAAAACTGGGCGGTGCCTGCCTGCTGGCCAGCTTCCCCGCCCAGCGCCCGACCGCCTCCGCTTAGCGCGGCAGCGACCGGCCTGGCCTAATGGCGGCCGTCATTGCCGTGCCGCTCCATCAGCAGCGCCGCCCCCTGGAAGTAGGCAATCGCTTCCTCGGCCAGTTTCGGATCGGTTGCCATCGGCTGCGCATCCTTGCCGTCGGCGCTGATCCGGAAGGTTTCGATCTTGCGGCGCGGTTGCAGCACCGTCATCACATCGCCCTTCAGATAACCGAGGTTTTGATAAGTCGAGAGCAGGGCGCGGCCCTCCTCCGGCGGCACCTGCAGGATATTGCGGCCGACGAAATGATCGTCCTTTTCCAGACCGAGCATGGCGAGCAGGGTCGGCACCAGGTCGATCTGGCTGGCCAGCGTATCGACGCGCTGCGGCGAGATCATTTTCGGCGCATAGACGATGGCCGGGATGTGATAGCGATGGACCGGGATCTTGGCCTTGCCGGCGCTGCTCGCGCAGTGGTCGGCAACGAAGACGAAAATGGTGTTGTCGAACCACGGCTTCTGCTTGGCCATCTCGATGAAACGACCGACCGCATAGTCGGCGTACTTGACGCCGCCGGCCCGCTTGCCCGGCGACGGGATGTCGATGCGGCCGGACGGGTAAGTGAAGGGCACGTGGTTGGAGGCGGTCATGACGTGGCCGAAGAAGGGCTTGCCGGTGGCCGTTTCCCGGTCGATTTCAAGCAGCACCTGGTCGAACAGATGCTCGTCGGCGACGCCCCAGACATTCTCGAACTCGACCAGGCCGTCCTTGAAGCCGGTGCGGTCGGTGACCTTGTAGCCCTGAGCGCCGAAATAACCGTTCATGTTGTCGAACATGCCATAGCCGCCATAGAGGAAATGCGGCGCCCAGCCGCGCTCGGCCAGCGAAGCGCCGAGCGTGTTCAGGTTGGTGATGTCCGGCCAACGCACGACCGACTTGCCGGGCAGCGGCGGCAGCGCCGCCGACAGCGCTTCCAGGCCGCGCACGGTACGCGTGCCGGCGGCATAGAGGTGGGTGAACAGCATGCCCTCGCCGGCCAGCTTGTCCAGGCTCGGCGTCAGGTTCTCGGTGTTGCCGAAGGTCGCCATGTATTCGGCCGACATGCTTTCCATCATGACGACGACGACATTCGGCTGTTTGCCACCGGGGAAGCCCGACTTGTAGGCCACCTTCTGAACCGCGTCGTGCGTCGCCGAAACCCGGGCGTGACCGGACAGGCGCTGCAGATCGCTGATCACCTCGGCATCCGGGCGGGTAGCGTAGAACTGGCGATAGTCCAGCTTGTTCTGGCGAGCCGCCCACAGGAAGCTGCGCCAGCCGTTGTCGGCCAGTTCGTTGGCGAAATTGCTGCTGGAGAATTCGGGCGGCGCCATCTTGTAGGCGACGACCCAGACCAGCACGACGAGGCTGAGCACCCAGCCGAACTGGCTGCGGCGCGGCACGCTGCGGGCGACGGCCGAATGCAGCGGCCGCTTGAGCAGCCAGACGAGCAACGCGCTAAGCAGGGCGAGGGCACCGACGATCTGGCCGACCGGGTAGGACTCGCGGATATTGCCGATGACTTCGGTGGTGAACACCAGGTAATCGAGGGCGATGAAGTTGAAGCGGACGCTGAACTCATCCCAGAAGATGGTCTCCGAAACGGCGACGAAGCACAGTGTGAAGACATAGATCGCCAACAGCGGCCAGCGCAGCCGGGCTCGCCAGCTTGGCTTGCCGAGCAATTCGAAGAGCGCCCAGGGCGAAGCGACCACCGCCGCCGCCGGCAGGTCGCGCAGCAGGCCGAGCGCGACGGCGCCGAGCAGGCCGCCCGCCGGCTGTTCGCTGAAAACCACGGCATGAGCCAGCAGCACCAGGCGGGTCACGAAAAATACACCAAGCGCCAGTAGAGCCGTCAGGCCCCAGACACGCAAGGCATTGCCGTTCAATCCGGAAAAGCGCTTCATAAGTCGACCACGAGACAAAAAGTGCTCGTGAATTTAGTCGACCGCGCGTGAGGCTTTAGTGAGCGAGTTGTGAGGGAATTGTGAGGCTAGCCAGATAACCGGAAAGCGCAGTTTACCGGGCAGCCTCGGCGGTGGCTTCGCTCTTCATCTGCTTGACCCGGAGCTCGATGTAACGGGCCCTGGCCACGCCTTCATCGCCGCTGGCGATCTGCATCGCGCTATCCCACAGTGCATGGTCGATGCGTTGCAGGTGCAGTTCCCGATTGGCCACCATGAAGCGCTGCAGATCGTTTTTATCCGTCGCGTCGGCCGAGGCCATCGAGCGGCGATAGATGAAATAGCAGGCACCGACCAGCAATGCCAGCGCCAGGAAAGCCAGGAAAGTCGCCATCGATAGGTCCCGTTGAGTGAGGGCGCCAGCATACCACCCGGACCGGGCGCTCAGTGGAGCCGGCTGCTGCCGAAGTCGAGCATGATCTCGCCGCCCCCGGCTGGCGCATTGCGCGCACTGACTTGCCAGCCGCAGGCCGCGCAGACGTGGCGAACCAGCGCCAGACCGAGTCCGTGGGCGCCGCGCGGACCGACGAAGAAGCGATCGAACACCCGCGCCAGATCGCTTTCGGCAAAGCCCGGGCCGCTATCGCGCACGCTCAGCAGCTGGCCGCTCAGCGAACAGATGATGTCGCCCGTTTCGCTGTAGCGCAGCGCGTTGTCGAGGATATTGCGCAGGACCAGGTCGAACAGCCGGGGGTCGGCGGCCAGCGTGCCCTCGGCCGGGATATCGAGGCTGAGGCCGACTGGCTTCGGCGTGGCCAGGAGCAGCGACTCCCAGACCGCTTCGATGGCCGGGCGCAGGCGGATTTCTTCCGGCTGGCCGGCTTTCGCTTCACGGGCCAGCAGGAGCAGGCTGCTGGCCAGGCCATTGATGCGGTCGACGCTGCTGACAATGCGATTTCCGCGCCGGGCGACGGCGGCGGGCAGATCGGGCAAGGCGGCGAGCATTTCAGCGTCGGTGCGGATGCCGGTCAACGGCGTGCGCAGCTCGTGCGACAGGTTGGCGGCGAAGGCGCGTTCGCGCTCAAGGACGGCGGCCTGGCGAGCCCGGGAATGGTCGAGCGCTGCGGCGACGGCCTGCAGTTCGCGTTCCATGCCGGGTTCGACCAGGGGGCCGGGGCTTTCATGCTCGACGCGCTCGGCCAGCCGTTCCAGCCGGCGACTCAGGCGCCCGGCCAACCAGTAACCGGCAAGCAGGGTCAGTACGCAGAGCAGCAGCGAGGCACAGACGGTGATCCAGACCAGGCTGTTGAGCCGCGATTCGTGGTCTGCGACATCGTAGGCCAGGATATAGCGCCCACTGTCGTCCTCGCGCACCGCGACGTGGTATTCCTTGCTGCCGAGATAGGCTTCGTGGTTGCCGACAGTCAACTGGCGGAACACCGGCGGCACATCGCTCCTCGCCGGGCCTGCCGTCTCGTCCTTGGCAACCCGATACAGCCACATCGCCGGCGTGTTGGGGAACGCCGCCTCGGGTGACTTGCGCCAGATCGCCATGCTGTATTCGATCTGATCGGCCAACTGGTTGTTGATGAACTCTTCTTCCTTCTCATGCAGCAGGAAGACCAGCGACAGCGACAGGGTCAGGATGACCAGGAAGACCAGCGCCGCCAGCGACAGGGCGATGCGCAGGCGCATGCTGGGGGCCCGTTCAGGCAGCGACGAGCTTGTAGCCAAGGCCATGCACGTTCTGGATTTCGACGGCGCCGCTGCCCAGTGCCTTGCGCACGGTATGCAGCACGCTGCGCAGGTTGTCGCTGGACTCCTGCTCGTGGCCCCAGATGGCGATTTCCAGTTCGCGGCGGGCAAACAGGCGGCCGGGGTGGGGCAGCATCACGGCCAGCAGGCGGATCGCCTTCGGCGGCAGGACGAGCAATTCGCCATCCAGGCGGACTTCCTGCGCCGACGGATCGTAGGCCAGTCGGCCGAGCTGCAGCGGCCCCTCGCCGCCCCGGCTGCCGCAACGGCGCTGCAAGGCGAGCAGGCGGACCTCGACCTCCTTCAGCGCGAAGGGTTTGGCCAGGTAATCGTCGGCCCCGGCATCGAAGCCGGCCAGCTTGTCGTCGAGCCCGTCCCGGGCGGTCAACATCAGAATCGGCAGCATTTTGCCGGCGCTGCGCAGGCTGCGGGCCAGCGTCGCGCCATCGCCATCCGGCAGGTTGCGGTCGAGGATCAGCGCATCGATCGTCGATCGGGCCAGCAGTTGCCGGGCCGCCGCCAGCGTCGTCGCGAAATCGCACTGGTGACCGCGCGACTCGAGAAAATCGTAGAGATTCTCGGCAATCAGCGGGTCATCCTCGACAATCAGGACATGCATCAGGCAACCGTACCACTCGCATCGGCCAGCACGATCCGGTTGCGCCCCTGGCGCTTGGCCATGTACAGCGCCTCGTCGGCCCGCCGTAGCGCAACCTCGATCGGGCAGGCGCTGGCATCGGCCAGCCCCATGCTCAGCGTGACCCTGACCAGGCGACCGTCGGGAATGCGGATGTCGTAGTCGGCGCAGCGGGCCCGGAAACGCTCGGCCAGCTTCTCGGCCTCGACCAGCGTGCTTTCCGGAAAGAGAAAGGCGAACTCCTCACCGCCGTAGCGGCAAACGAAATCGGACTGGCGCAGCATCTCGTTGGCCAGTTCGGCAAAGGCGCGCAAGACCGCATCGCCGGCGGCATGGCCGTAGGTGTCGTTGAGCTTCTTGAAGAAATCGAGGTCGGCCATGCCGACGGTGACCGGCCGCTGGTAGCGCTGGGCGCGCTGCAACTCGGTGTCGGCCGTCTGCAGGAAGTGGCGGCGGTTCATCAGGCCGGTCAGGCCGTCCTTGTTGGCCAGCTTTTCCAGCGCATGGCGTGCCACCTCGTTCTCGAGCAGCGAAGCGTGCAGTTCGCCGATCGCCTCTTCGACGACCTGGATCTCGACCATCGCCGACGGCCTGAACTCCGGCGCCGGCCGGTCAACGCTGAGGCTGGACAGCGCCCGATCGATGCGCTGCAAGGGGTGAATCAGGTGCCCCCGGACCAGGAACAGGAAAACGACGAGAAACAGGCTGACCACCAGCAGCGCTGCCGTCAGCTTGTAGCGCGCCAGGCGCATGGCGCCCGCAACATCGGTCAAGTCGGCGGTCGCCAGATTGATGCCCTGGATCGATACGTCATCGACCAGGATACCGAGGCGGCCGGCCAGACGCTGCCATTCGTCGTAGCTGGCGGCAAAGGCTTGCGCATCGCGCGCCGAGTGCCGCACGACATCGATCAGGAAGCGTTCGGTCTGCCGCGCCAGGTCGGCCGCCTCCTTGTGCTCCAGCACGCTCGGGTGGCTGGCGACCAGGGTGACGACGAACATCGCCTGCTGCCGGGCTTGCGGCGTGCCGGCCGAGAAAACACGCTCGCCTTCCTGGCGCAACTGCTCCAGATTACGCGCCAGACGCTGGTAGCGGATGATTTCCGGCACCGTCTGTTCCTGCAGGCGGGCCGTCGCTTCGAGCACCCGTTGCTGGTCGAGGGCGACCAGCGCCACCATGATGCCGAAGGCCAGGATGAAGGCCGCCCCCAAAAAACCGAAGGCGTGACCGGCGCGCAGACCGGAGAGACGGGGGATGAAGGTCAGCGGCGCCATCTCAATCCAGATTGAAGGGGAAATGCCGACGGACGATGCGCAACCAGGTTCCGTCGGCCCGAATCGCCGCAATCGCCCGATTGACCGCCGGCTGCAACGTGGCGTTGCCCTTGGTCAGCGCAATATGCACCGTACCGCCGAGGCCGCGTTCGGCAATGGCCGGACCGACGAACTCGAAAGTACCGGGGGTTTCCCGGCTCAGCATGACGAAGGCACTGAGCATCGTCAGCAGCGAAAAATCGGCCTTTCCGTCGCGCAGCAGGCGCAAGGTATCGGCCATGGTTTTCGCCTCGACCAAACTCAGTTGCTGCTCGGCGGCAACGCTGCGCAGATAGATCGCCTGCTGCGTGTCGGCAATGACGGCGACCCGCACGCCGCGCAATTTGTCGAGCGTCATCTCGCCTTCCGGATGGTCGGCATAACGGCGGGCGGTGGCCGCCGTCGCCAGCAGGCGTGACGACGAGCGCCAGATCGAGTCGCTGAAATCGACCCGCCGCTCGCGCTCCGGCGTGCGCAGGAAATTGCCGAAACCGAGGTCGGCGCGGCGTGCCTCGACATCGGGCAGGATGCTGGCAAAGATGCCGTAAGTGAAGCTGCAACGCGCATTCAGCCGGCGGCAGATTTCGCGGGCCAGATCTTCGTTGAAAGCGACCAGGCCGCCGGTTGCGCCACTTTTGCCGGCCGCATTCGGGGCCAGATCCTGGACGCCGAGCGCGACACGCAACTCCAGCGCGTGGGCGAGCGGCAGGCAAAGGCTGAAGCAGAGCAGGAAAAACGCAACAAAACGCATCAATTCACCCGAAACGGCAGAAATTGGGAATTGATACGATCATACGTCCCATTGCGCTTGATGCGCTCAAGCGCCGCGTCAATTTGTTCCTTCAGTTCCGGCCGGCGCGGCGCAATGCCGAACGAGGCATCGCCGCCCAGTTCCGGTTCGGGCATCACGCTGCTGCTCAGGCCAAGCTGGCGAAACTCCGGTCGCTTCATCAGGTTGAGGGCGCTGCTCATCGGAATGATCGCCGCCTGGGCGAGACCGGCATTGAGCGGCTCGGCCAGTTCGCCATTGGTCTGCACACCGACGGTATCCCACCCCTTGGCCCGGGCGAAGCGGTCCTGCGCCGAACCGCGGACGACGGCGACGCGGATGCCGGCCTGCCCGGGCAACACCCCCGGCTTGGCGAACCACAGTGAAATCGAGCGGAAATAGGGCTTGGCCAGAATGATCCGGGCCCGCCGCTCCGGGGTGTCGAGCAGGCTGACCGCGGCAATGTCGTACTCGCCGGCAGCCAGTTCATCGACGACGCGGTCGAGGGTCGTCACCTGGAAGCTGCAGTGGGCCCGCATTTCCTCGCACAGGGCACGGATGATGCCGAGCGAAAAACCGCTCAGTTCGCCATTCGCATCGCGAAAAGCCATCGGCGGCGAATTATCAAGGACGGCAACGCGCAGGTTTCGCTCGCCGGCCGCCAGCCCGGCACTGGCGGCGAACAGCAGCAGGATGCTGGCGAAAACTCGACGAAATTCAGACAACAGGCACGCCTCGACGATCAATATCTATGACTAAAGTATAAGCAGTCGTTTTTGAAGGTTATGTGTAATTTTTCATACTTTGCAGAATTCTCAGCCGGTCAGTTCGATCAGCCGCCCCTGCAACGGAAAATAGATCGCCAGGCGTAGCGGCAGCGGGTCGCCGGCGAACAGGCCGGCATAACGCGCCAATTGCGGCCGGTAGGTCTCAGCCCGCTGCGCCAGCTGGTCATCTGGCAGGCGTACCGTCTTGTAGTCGATAATCCAGCGGCAGCCATCGGCGACGAAAATGCGGTCGATGATGTGGTTGACCGGCGCCCCGCCATCGCTGCTGCTCCAGGCTTCTTCGGCCGCCGCCAGGGGGTGGTCGGCGAGCAGCCAGCGGCCAGTATCGCCGGCCAGCGTTTGGCTCAGGGCAGCGACCACCTCCCCTGCCCCGCTCTCCGCCTCGGCCTCGCCGTGGCCCTGGGCGAGCAGCCAGCGCCGGTAGGCCGGCTGCAAGCTGGCGACCCTTGCGGTCGACCAGCTTTCCAGGCCGTTTTTCGCGATCAGTTCGAGGCAGCGGTGCACCAGCGTGCCGACCGAGGCTTCGAGCGACAGGCCGCTTTCCGCCACGTCGAGATCGACCGGGTTGCCGGCCGGACGCAGGCCGCCGGGAATCTGGCGCAGGCCATCGGCCAATTCGATGTCGCGCAGGCGGACCAGCGGCGGTACGAAGCTGGCCGGATCGATACTGCTGGCGGCTTCGCCGGCCGTGACCAGGCCGGCCAGTGCCGCGGCGAAGACCGGCTGGGCGACGCCCGGCCAGAGCAGCTTGAGCAGCGTGCCGGCAGCCGGCGCTTTCAGGCCGTCGTCCTTGTTGGCGTCGGCAACGGCGATGCCGACCAGATGCAGGCGGCGGATGGCGCGGGTGGCGGCGACGTAGAGCAAACGCTCATCTTCGTGCGCCGCGCGTTCGGCTTCCAGTTTCTTCAGGTAGTCGTAGGCCGTCGGCTCACTGCCCGCCCCCTTGGCTTTGATCGGCGCGACCAGCAGATGCTCGGCGCCGTCGGCCCCGGCCACTTCGTCCCAGAGCAGCAAGCTACTTTCGTTGCCGCCGGTCTCGCGGTGCAGGCCGGGCAGGATCACGGTATCGAACTCGAGGCCCTTCGACTTGTGCACCGTCATCATCTGCACCGCATCGCCGAGCGGGTCGGACGGCGCATAAAGCTCGGCGGCATGGGCGGCCAGCGTCTCGGCGCTCAGATTGCGTGCGGCGACCAGCTTGTCGACCAGTGCGAAGAAGGCGGCGACATCGTTCAAGGCCTCCGGCGCTTCCAGGCAACGCGGTCCGCCAAGCATCAGCCAGACCCCTTCCAGCCAGCGCCGCGGATGCAGGCGGGCACGGCCGGCGAAGGCCAGGTCGAGCACCGCGCGCACATGCCGCAGGCGCTGCCGGCCGTCGTCGGACAGGCGGGCAAGGCGGGTTTCGTCCTGCATCAGTTGCCAGATCGTCTGTTTCTTGTCGTCGGCGGCCAGCGCGTGCAGGTCGGACAGGGTCAGGCCGCACCACGGAGCGCGCAGCAGGGCCAGCCAATGCACGCGGTCGGCACGATGCTGCAGGGCGCGGAACAGGGTCAGCAGATCCTGGACATGCTGGCGCCCATCCAGGCCTTCGATATCGACCGCCTGAAAGCGTAGCTCCGGCGCGCTGCGGCGAATCTCGCCGACCAGTGCATCGAGGTGGCTACGAGCGCGGACCAGCACGGCGACCCGTTCCTCTGGCGCCTCGCGTCGCGCCTGCTGGATGATGCCCAGCACCTGGCGGGCTTCCTCGGCGATGGCATCCGAGCCATCGCGCTCGATCACCGGATGCACGATCACCCCGCTGTCGGCTCGTGCCGCCCGGGTCGCCGCCGATTCGGCATAGCGCACGGCGCCGGCCTCGGGGCTGTCGGCGGCCGGGAAGATGCTCGGAAAGGCCGTATTGACCCAATCGACGATGCCCGGATAGGAGCGGTTGTTGCGGAACAGCCGCAGGTGGCCGAGCCGGATGTCGCCGATGCCGCGCTCGCGGCAGCGCAGGAAAAGCCCGACGTCGGCCTTGCGGAAGCGGTAGATCGACTGCATCGGGTCGCCGACCACGAACAGCGTCCGACCGTCGTCCGGCATCCAGCCACGGGTCAGTTTCTCGATCAGGCCGACCTGGCTCGGGCTGGTGTCCTGGAATTCGTCGACCAGCAGGTGGCGGATGCGGTAATCGAGGGCCTGCGCCAGATCGGTCGGCGCCTCGTCGTCGCCGAGCGCCAGCCCGGCGCGGGCGGCGATTTCGATGAAATCGACCTCGCCGGCTTCCTGGAAGGCCAGCCACAACTGGCCGGCGGCCAGCCGGAGCAGGCGCGAAAAGCATTCGACGGTGGCCCATTCGGCGGCGCTCAGCTCCGGCTGCGGCAGCTTGCCGAGGACGCCGAGTTTGTCTTCGATACCTGGCAAGCCGGCCAAATCGGCGAGCAGTTCGCCCATCGCCTCCTTTTGCGTCGCCGCTTCCTTGCCGGCCGGGAAGCCGATGTTCTTGTTCAGCGCCTTGCGCAGCGTGCCGGTGCCTGTCAGCAGCAGGCTGGCCAGCGCCTGCCAGCGCGGCAGATCGTCGATGGCTGCGGTCAACGGCGTCGACCAGTCCAAAAGCGGCTCCAGCACCTCCGGCACATTGGCCGCGGCAAAGCGGGCGAGCGGCATCAGGCGCTGCTGCCAGGCGCTGTCGAGCAAGCGCCCGACCTGCGCCAGATCGCGCTCGATCAGCGCCGCGAAGCCGGCCTCGACTTCGGCCTGCATGGCGCCGCTTTCGATCCGCGTCGCGTGCTGCACCCACTGGTCGCGCCGGCCGAGCATGCTGACCAGCAGCTTTTCCAGGCGGCCGGCGTTGTTGTCCATGAAAGCCAGCGCCTCAGCCACCACCCCGGCATCGGCCCCGTCGCCCTCGACCATTTCCAGCGTCCGCCGCGCCGCCGTCGCGTAATGTGCCGCGACATCATCGCTGACCCCGGGCTGGCTGCCGAAACGGCTGAGGTAGGGCATCTGCCGGGCCAGGCTGGCGCACAGCGCATCAAGCGTCGTGATGCGCAGGCGGCCGGGGTGGCCGAGCAGGCTCCAGCCGAGCCGGGCGTCGTGGGCCAGCACCTTGGTCGCCAGATCGAAAGTCAGCTGCTTGTGCGCCTGTTCCGGCAGCTCGCCGCTCGCCGCGCGCTCCAGGCTACCGAGGATGCGGTCGCGCATCTCGGTCGCCGCCTTGTTGGTGAAGGTCAGCGCCAGCACCTCTTCCGGATTGTCGACGACGGCGAGCAGGCGCAGGTAGCGCTGGGTCAGCAGCTCGGTCTTGCCCGCCCCGGCCGGCGCCTCGACGATGAAGGAAGCAATTTCGAGCGCCCGCAGCCGGGCGATTTTATCCTCTTCGAGGCGGTCGCCCCCAGGACCAGCCGTTGATTCCATGGTCGCCGGCATCGTGGCGGAATCAGTCATCAGGGGCCGGCATCCTCGAGTTCAGCGGCAAATTTCTCGGCGAAGGCGACGAACTGCTCAAGCGGCAGCGGCCGGCTGAAGAAATAGCCCTGGTAGGCATGGCAGCCGGAAGCGGCGAGAAAGTCGCGCTGCGCCGCAGTTTCCACCCCTTCGGCGATGACGCCGAGGCCCAGGCTGCGGGCCAGCGCAACCACCGTCCGGGCGATCGCCGCGTCGTTCGGGTCGACCAGCACATCGCGCACGAAGGACTGGTCGATCTTCAGCTCATCGAGTGGCAGGCGTTTCAGGTAGCTCAGCGAGGAATAGCCGGTACCGAAATCGTCGAGCGAGAAACCGACGCCGGCCGCTTTCAGTTCGGACATTTTGCCGATCACTTCCTCGACGTTATGGACGAGCAGGCTCTCGGTCAGTTCCAGTTTCAGGCGCTGCGGATTGGCCCCGCTCTGCACCAGCACGGCCAGCACCCGGGCCACGAAGTCGGGCAGGCGCAACTGATGGGCGCTGACATTCACCGCAATCGTCAGATGCGCCAGCTCCGGCCGGCATGCCCAGACGGCCAACTGCCGACACACGGTTTCCAGCACCCACTGGCCGAGCGGCACGATCAGCCGGGTTTCTTCGGCCAGCGGAATGAAGTCGGCCGGCGACACCATGCCCAGTTCGGGATGCTGCCAGCGGAGCAGGACTTCGGCGCCGGTCAATCGATCGCCGCCGGCAATCTGCGCCTGGTAGTGGAGCAGGAACTGCTTTTCCTCGACGGCGCGGCGCAGGTCGGTTTCAAGCAGCGCCCGCTTGAGCAGGCTGGCCTCCATCGCCGGGTCGAAGAAACACAACGCGTCGCGCCCCGCCGCCTTGGCCTTGTACATCGCCATGTCGGCCTGCTTGAGCACCTCGTCCATGCTGTCGTGCGGATTGCCGAACAGCGCGACGCCGATGCTCGACGTGCTGTGACACTTGTGGTCGCCCACTTGGTAGGGTTCCTTCAGGGCGGCGAGGATCTTGTCGCCGACCGCTTTCGCCTGGTCGGCCGCGACCCCGGGGTCGAGGTCCAGGCCTTCGAGCATCACGACGAACTCGTCACCGCCGAGGCGGGCCACGGTATCGCCGTCGCGCACGCAACTGGCCAGGCGGCGGGCGACATCCTGCAGCAAAAAGTCGCCCGCCGTGTGACCGAGGGTGTCGTTGAGGGTCTTGAAATTATCGAGGTCAATGAAGAGCACGGCACCGCGCAGTTGATTGCGGACGCTGAGGGCCAGCGCATGGTGCAGACGGTCGCGCAGTTGCCGCCGGTTGGGCAAGGCGGTCAACGGATCGTAGAAGGCCAGATTCTGGATTTCCTGTTCCGCCGCCTTGCGTTCGCTGATATCGATATGAGTCGCCACGAAATGCGTCGTCTCACCGGACTCGCCCTTGACGGCCGTGATGCTCACCCACTTGGGATAGACCTCGCCATCCTTGCGGCGGTCCCAGACTTCGCCCTCCCAGACCCCGGCCTGCGCCAGGCCCTGCCACATCGACGCATAAAAGGCCGCATCGTGCCGGTCGGAGCGGAACAGGCTGGGCGTCTGGCCGAGCAACTCGTCCGCGGCATAGCCGCTGGATTCGACCAGTGCCCGGTTGACCTTGACGATCCGCCTCTCGCTATCGATCACCATGATGCCGACCTGCGCCTCGAAGGCGCTGGCCGCCACCCGCCGGTCGGCCTCGAGCCGGCGCGACTCGCTGATGTCCTCGACGATCGACCAGATGTGGCGCTCGCCATCGGCGCCGGCGACCAGCACGCCGTTCAAGCGGACCGGTACCAGGCTCCCATCCTGGCGCCGATATTCTTTCTCGTAGGGGCCATAGCGCCCGCTGCGGGCCAGCGCATCGAGTTGCCGGGCCTCTTCCGCCGCGTACTTTTCCGGGGTCAGTTGCCAATAATCGAGCGCCTTGAGTTGATCGGCGTCATAGGCGCAGAGCTTGCGGAAGGCCTCGTTGAATTCGATAAAACGGCCGTTCATGTCGGTCAAGGCAATGCCGAGCGGCGACAGCTCGAACAAGCCGCGCAACTTTTCCTCGCTGGCGCGCAAATCGAGCTGCGCCTGCTTGACCGAACTGATGTCGGAAACCTGGACGAAAAATCCGCGCACGGTGCCATCGACCACATCCGGCACATATTCGGCCAGCGCATTGCGGACGACCTTGCCATCCGGCGACGGAATGGCCCGCTCGAAGGCTTGCGCTTCACCGCGCAATGCCGCCTCGATGTAGGGCAGGTTGAGCTGATAGCGTTCCTCGCCGATCACATCCCGGATATGGCGACCGGCAATCTGGGCCGGCTCGAGACCGAACCAGGTCGAATAAGCCTGGTTGCAGAAACAGTTATGCAACTCCGTGTCCCAGTAGCCGATCATCGCCGGCATGTTGTCGAGAATGCTCAGCGGCAGGCAATGCGCCGCCTGGGCATCGTAACGATCGGCCGTGGCAACGGGGCCGGTGCCCGCGGCGGGCCCAAGCAGAGCCGTGAGGCGGGCCACCTCGGCCTGCAGGCGCTGCTTGTCGGCTTCCAGCTCGCGCAGGCGGGCGGCAAAATGGTCGGGGGAACACATGATGGGCGGTGGCTCGGGAAACGGTTAATTAATGACGTGCGAAAGGCGAAAAGTACCATTACTGCGACACAATGTGAAAATCGATGGCACTAATCCACAGGCCGGCGCGAGAAAAGTTCAGCCATCCGCCGGTTGCAGCGCCATTGCCAGCAGCCGTCGGCGTTCCGGCAAGCGGAGCAGCGGCAGCACCTCGCAATACTGCAAGGCCTTTTCATCGGCAAACATCACCCCGGCCTGCCCTTGCCTGACCTCCCTCGCCACCGCATGCAGTCGTTCGCGCCAATGGGTGATGACGGCAACCCAGTCGGGGAACTCGGCCGGATCGAAAATTTTCTGCTTGTCGTCGCCGATACCCTGGACGCCGGGCAGGATGTCCTTTTCGTCGGCGACGCCGGTAAAAGCCGGCTTGTCGAGCAGTACCTTGGCGAAGACGACGGCCGCCACGTCCTCATTGACCAGCGCGGCGTAGATCGGCAACTGCGGCTCGGTGATGCGGAGCGCCGCCCAGTTCTTGGTGTCGATGCTGGCGCCGGTCTTGTAGTCGATGATCACCTGCCGGCCGTCGGCCAACTGATCGATGCGGTCGACGACCATTTTGACCTTGATTTCCTCGATCTCGACCTCGGCCGCCTGTTCGCAGGCGAGCACGTCAAACGGCTGCTCGCGCCGGCTTTCGACCTGCAGCCAGACCTCGAGCAGGCGGGCCAGGCGCGCCGCCTCCAGGGCGCGGAAACGGGCCGGCAGGGTCAGGCGCCGATCCAGTTCGAAGCTCTGCAGTGCCTGGTCGACCGCCGTGGCGATCGCCGGCCGACGGCCCGCCTCGCCCAACGCGGCGAGCGCCGCCGACGAGCGAACCGCCGTCCAGAAGGCTTCCAGCGCCTCGTGAACCAGCGTGCCACGCGCCGCCGGATCGAGCCCTTCGACCGGTTTTTCCATCGCCTCGCCGCCGAGCCGGAACTGGTAATAGGCCCAGGCCGGGCAAATCGCCTGGGCGCGCAGCAGCCAACTGCCGCCGGAGACCTTTTCGCCTTCCGCCACCGGCGGCGCCACGGCATCCGCCAGTTGCTCGCAGGCCGTCCCGGCGGCACCGGCCAGTCGCCGGGCCAGGCTACTCACCTCGCCGGCCGGCTCGCGGCTGGCCGGAATGCCGGCAATCAGCGGGCTGGGCCGCAGCACGCGGTTGCCGTCGGCCTGCGCCCAGGAAAAGGTCACGCTCGGCGCCGCCAGCAACAGCCTGGCATGGACGCGCCGGGCAAAATCGAGCTCGACTTCGGCGCTGGCATGTGCCGCCCCGGCGGCACGCAGCGCCTCGGCCGGCAACAGCGGATTGGGGCGCGGCGGCGGCGGCCAGAGGTCGTCGTTCATGCCCATCACCCACAGCGCGTCGAATTCGAGGCCGGCACTTTCGAGCACGCCAAGCACCTGGATCGCCGGCCGGCCGCGCGTTTCCGGCTGGAAGATGCGCTGGCGGCAGAGTTGTGCCAGGCGATGAACCGCTTCGGCAAAAGCCTGCGCCCCGAGCAGGCCATCGAAACGGCCAAAGCCGTCGAGCACCTCGGCAAAAGCCAGACGGGCCTGGAATTCATGGCTGGACAGTTCGCGGTCGCCGGGCCAGCCGGCCGCTTTCAGGCACTGGCGAAAAACGCCGGCCCACTGACCGGGCAGCAGCTTGCGCGGCGCGCTGTCGGCTGCGACGAGCAGGGCCTCAAGCGCCGCCATCGTCTGCGGGCAGAGGGGCGGCTCGTTGTCGGCCAGCCGACCAGCCAGCCGGATCAGGGCCGGCAAGGTGGTGAAATACGGCAAGTCACGGCGCAACGCGACATCGAGCCGGGCCCGGCCATCCGCCTCGGCATCGCTCGCCGACCAGCCGCTGCTCAACAGCAAGGCGGAAAAACGGCTTTGTTCGAGTTTGGCCCGACTACTGCCGAGGGCCAGCAAATCGAGGGCGACGCGGATCAGCGGCAGATCGGCCAGCGCCCGACCGAGCGAGAAATTGAAGCTGCGCTGCACCTCCGCCGCATCGGGGCGAATCAGTGCCGGGTGCAAGGCATCGTCGAGCTGGAATTCCAGCCGGTCGCGCACGCCGGCCAGATCGGGGGCGACGATGCCGAGCCGGGCCGCCGGATTGGCCCGCAGTTGCGCCGCGGCCCAGGCAGCGACGGCCACGCATTCGGCCTCGACGTCGGCACAGGCCAGGCCGCGACGCTGACCACCGACCAAGGGAATTTCCTCGGTGCGGCGGTCGACGGCCGTTTTTTGCCCATTTTCAAGACTGACACCACGCGCCTGCAAGGCCGCCAGCAAACGCAGTTCAAGCGGCGTATGGCGATCGTAACCGACCACGCTGATCGTCGCCGGCAAGGTGAAATGGCCGGCCTCGATCAGTTCGATCAGGCGCCGCTGCAGCCCGGCTGCATCGATCCAGCCGGCGGCCCGGCAGCGTTTTTCGAATTCAGCCTGCCAACCGATGAAGAGCCGGGCTTCGTCGGACAGCGCGCTTTCCGCCGGCTGAACATTCCAGACCTGGCTCAGGGCATGCGCTTCGGCGGCCGAGGAGGCCATGCCCTGGATATCGAAGAGCGGCGCCGCTTCGGTCAACGCAGCGGCAATGACTTTTTCCCAGAGCAGCCGTTCGGCAAAGGCATCGAGAGCGACCGGCAACTCGGCAATGCCGGTCAGCTGCGCCTCGTCGGCCAGCGTCGCCAGCCACTGGCCAAGGGTCAGGGCCGGCCGGGTCCGCCACACCGCCTGCCCGCCCGGCACCTCGCCGCGCAAGGTCTGGGCAAGGCGGGTGGTGGCGCAGAGGAATAAAGACTGGCTCACAACGACTCCGGAAAAATGGCCAAAAAGGTCAGTTGACCGCAGCTGGCTGTGCCGGTTTGGCCGGTTTGGCCGGAGCGACCGGCATGGCTGGCTTGCTGGCTGGCGCAGCCGGGGTCGCCGGCTTGCTCGCCGACGATGCCGTGGGCGGTGCGGCTGGCTTCGCCGGCGCAGGCTTGGCCTCGGCGGCCGGCTTGCCGGGCATGGCCGGCCGAGCAGGGGCCGCCGGTTTAGCCGCAGAATCGGCGACGGCCGGCACAGGTGCCGGCGTTGCCGGCTTGGCCGTTGGCCGAGCCGGCGCTACCGCCTCGGGCTGGCCGATGGCCAACCCGATGCCGAGCAACCAGCTGGCGATAACGAGGCATAGTGTCTTCATGATTTCTCCACTGATTCACAGATCGGCAACGGATAGCCAATCACTTGACGCCAATCGAAAGGAAGAAGTTGGAAACGCCGCTGCTCGAATAGGCCATGCCCAAATAAACCGGCCCGAGCGGGGTTTCGCCGCCGACATAGAGGCCCAGCGAATCGAGCAGGCCGTCACGCTGTGTTTCAGTATAGCGATAGCCGGCCCGTGCGACTTCCAGCGAGATGCCCAGACGCATGTCACCGCGCAAACCGAGCGGCAGCCGCCCGATAATCTGTTCGGCGCGCAAGCCGGCATAAGCGATGTCGTCACCGATGATCTGGCCCTGGGCATAGGCGCTCAGGTTCTGAGGACCGCCCAGGCTGGCTGCATCGTAGATCGGCAGTTGACCACGCGGCGATCCGGAGTAGCTGGCGCGTGCATTGAACACGGTATTACCCCACGACATGGCGCCCTGCAACTGACCATCGATCCGGGAATAGCCAGATTGTTGCGAGTCGAAGTAAACGAAGCGGGCCGACCAACCATCGGTCGGGAAGTACATCCGGTTCATCTGGTCGAAATCGAGGGCCAGACGGACCCCGCCGAAGGTCACGTCGCCGTCCGGCAACGAGGGCGTCCCGGTATCCAACTCGGCCCGCCGCTTGCGCTCCAGCCAGCCCATGCGGATCTGGCCAAGCAGGCCGACGTTGACCCCGCCATAGACGCCGAGGGCCGACTGATAGACGTTGTACTGGGCGATCCGCTGATCGTTCTGGAACACCGTGGTCCGCGTTTGTTCGGTCAAGGCTGTGGTTTCAACGAAATAGCGCTGTGCCGCATCGAGCGGCTGGTAGTAGTCACCGCCCAACCGGTTGACGTTACCGACATCGACCGAAGCGATCAGCTCGCCGCCCAACTGGTTGATCAGAGTTTTGTGATAGGCGGCCCGCAGACCGAAAGTTGAACCCTTCGACGCATCAGCCTCCAGATGCATCGCCAAACGCAGATAATCCGGTCCCCAACTTTTCTCCAGCGGCATGACGCGCAGGATGTTGCGGTCGCGCTGGGTCAGCACGCTATAATCGACCGCCTCGTAATAGCCGTCGCCATACATGCGGAGCAGGTCGCGATTGATTTCGTTGGGCCGGACTTTCGTCCCGTTACCGAGCGTCAGATGCCGTTCGACCACGGCCGGATTGACCCGCTTCAAGCCGGCCACCTCAACCTCGTCAATGACCGGGGAGACCCGTGGCGCGCCCTCGATGCCCTGCCACCACGCCAAATAGACCGCTTCCGGCTGGCTCAGCTTCTGTAGTTGGGGGATCAGGGCCTCGGCCGCAACCCGACCGCGATCGGCGGTTTCGGCATGACGCGGAAAATCGCCGGCGCTGATGCCGTTCAGGTCCGGCTTGATGTAGACGTCTTGCGGCGTCAACTGGGCCAGCGAACGCGTCACGTTCTGTTCGGTCAGAATATTGACCATCTGCGCCGAGACGCTCAGCAGCGAACCGACCTCCTCGGGCTTGAGCAAGGGCGAACCGACATTGACGGCAATCACCACGTCGGCCTTGCAGCGCTCCTTGACTTCGCTGATCGGCACGTTATCAACAAGGCCGCCGTCGACCAGCTTGCGCCCCTGATGATCGACCGGCGCCAGCAGGCCGGGCACCGACATGCTCGCCCGCATCGCCTTGGTCAGGCTGCCATCGCGGAAAACGACCCGATCGCCATTGCCGATGTCGGTGGCGATGATCGACAGCGGCAACGGCAGATCCTCGATATTTCGCTCGCCCTGGTTGGCGCGCACCAGCTGGTTGAAGAAGAGCTTGATCTTCTGGCCGGCGACGACACCCGGCTGATAGCGCGCCCCCTCCGAGGTAATGCCGGTTTCCGAACCGGGCAGGTAATTGCGCAACATCGTCTTGTTACGAAAGCTCATCTCCGAATAATCCGGGTTGTCGATGAACATGTCGTTCCAGTCGGCTTTCCCCAGTTGCTCGCGCATCACGGCCGGCGACAGGCCGGCGGCGTAGGAGCCGGCGACCAGGGCGCCCATGCTGGTCCCGGCGATGCAATCGACCGGCACCCGCATTTTCTCCAGCACCTCCAGCACGCCGATGTGCGCCGCGCCGCGCGCGCCGCCGCCGCCGAGGACCAGGCCGATACGTGGCCGGCTCGGTAGCTCGGCGGCCTGGGCGCCACAAACAATGAGCAGAGCGGCCAGCATCAGCGAACGAAGCAGTGAGGACGTGTTAGGCATGAGAACCCCTTGTATGGCAAAAAAAAGCCCCGCTGGGCGGGGCTTTTCGCTGAAGCGTCGGCGGATTACTTGGTGCCGATGACTTCGATGTCGACGCGACGGTCCGGCTGCAGGCAGTCGATCAGCGCCTTGGACTTGGTGGTGCCCTTGCACTTGTCGCCGGTCACGGGCTGCTTCTCGCCCTTGCCTTCGGTGTAGACGCGGTTGGCTTCGATGCCCTTGGCAACCAGGTATTCCTTGACCGCGGCAGCGCGCTTCTCGGACAGCTTCTGGTTGTAGGCGTCACCACCGATGCGGTCGGTGTGGCCAACGGCGAGGATCACTTCGAGCTTGATCGCCTTGGCCTTGGAGACCAGTTCGTCGAGCTTGGCCTTGCCTTCCGGACGCAGCACAGCCTTGTTGAAGTCGAACAGCGCGTCAGCGGCGACGGTGATCTTCTCACCGGTCGGCTTCGGGCCAGCCACGGCGGCGCCGGTAGCTGCGGTCTTCGGGGCGCAAACTTCGGCCGGCAGCAGGTCCTTGTCGCATTCGCAACCGGCAGCGTCCTTGGCGGCAGCAGCCGGGGTCCAGTAACCGGTACGCCAGCACAGGCCGAAGCCGCTCTTGGCGACGACGTCGCGCTGGTCGATGACGTATACGCGTTCCTGGGCAGTGGCAGCAAAGCCGATACCGGCCAGCAGGGCCAGAACCAGCGACTTCTTGGCGATGTTCTTGATCATTGTTTTCCCTCGTTGAAGAAAATTTGAAAATCTTTAACCCGCAATTCAGCCTAGAACTAGGCCTCCCAGCGGACTTCCAACCTATTTTGCCATAGTGCAATAGTCGATTCCAAGTCATTTTGGTCGGCTGGGTGAAGTGTTTTGTGGTCTACGCAACACTTTCCGGCCACCCAGACGTGGGTGACGCATTCTCGGCCGGCGACATGTACCAGATGTGACACCGGGTCGAAGCACGGCTTGCTTTCGATAGCGCCCAGGCTGACCGCGCAAAGGTCGGCGGCCTTGCCGGGGGTGATCGAGCCGATCTCGTCGCCGAGGCCGAGTGCGATGGCGCCGTTGAGTGTCGCCATGCGCAGCACCTCGTTGGCCGGCAGGACGCTGGCGTCGCCGGTGCTGCCTTTGGCGAGCAGGGCAGCGAGGCGCATTTCGCCAAACAGGTCGAGTCGGTTGTTGCTGGCGGCGCCATCGGTGCCCAGGCCGACATTGATGCCCAGTTGTCTCATTCTTGCCACAGGGGCAAAACCGCTCGCCAGCTTTAGGTTGGAGGTCGGGCAATGGGCGATGGAGCTGCCGGTTTCGGCCAGCAGTTGCAGCTCGCCTTCGCTCAGGTGCACGGCGTGGACGCCGATGAAGCTGGGGCCGAGCAGGCCGAGTTGGTGCAGGCGTTCAAGTGGTGCCAATCCATTTTGCCGCTGGCCGTCCTCGATTTCCTGGCGCGTCTCGTGGATGTGGCAGTGAATGGGCAGATTCAGTTGTTCGGACAGGGTCAGTACGCGTTCGAAGGTGCCGTCGGAAACCGTGTAGGGCGCGTGGGGGGCAAGGCAGAAGTTGATTAGCGGCTGGTTCAGCAGTTTTTCGCGGACGGCCAGGCCTTTGTTCAGGTAATCATCGGCATCGCTGGCGTAGGTGGTCGGGAATTCCAGGGTGGTGATACCGAGCGTCGCCCGCATGCCGTATTCACGGGCGGCCGTGGCTGCCGCTTCCGGGAAGAAGTACATGTCGTTGAAGCAGGTGATGCCGCCCTTGAGCATTTCGGCGCAGGCCAGCCGGGTACCGTCGTAGACGAACTGGGCCGAGACGTGGGCGGCTTCGGCGGGCCAGATGCGTTTTTGCAGCCAGTCGTGCAGCGGCAGATCGTCGGCCATGCCGCGCATCAGCGACATCGCGGCGTGGGTGTGCAGGTTGACCAGGCCGGGGATCAGGACGTGGTCTTCCAGTGTGACGCGCTGGTCGGGCAGGTAGCGCTGGCGGGCTTCGCTGCCGGGGAGGACGGCGAGAATACGGCCGTCGCGGATGGCGACGGCGTGGTTTTTGAGCACAACATCGGGGGCGACCGCAGCGATCCAGCGGGCTTCGATCAGAAGGTCGATTGCTTCGGGTGTTGTTGTCATGGAAAACGGCGTCGGCTCTATGTTGGGGCGTGTTAAAATAACAAATTACGCTCAATTCAACCAATAAGGCATCGCGCAAGCGGTGCGATTGTGAGACATGGATCAATTCGCCAAAGAAACACTGCCGATCAGCCTCGAAGACGAGATGCGGCGTTCCTATCTCGATTACGCGATGAGCGTGATCGTCGGCCGTGCGCTGCCGGATGCGCGCGACGGCCTGAAGCCGGTACATCGCCGCGTGCTGTTCGCGATGCACGAGTTGAACAACGACTGGAACAAGGCCTACAAGAAATCGGCGCGTATCGTCGGTGACGTGATCGGTAAGTATCACCCGCACGGCGACTCCGCAGTCTATGAAACCATCGTTCGCATGGCGCAGGATTTTTCCTTGCGCTACATGCTGGTCGATGGCCAGGGCAACTTCGGTTCGGTGGACGGCGATAGCGCGGCGGCGATGCGTTACACCGAAATCCGGATGGCTAAGATCGGCCACCAGATGCTGGAAGATCTGGATAAGGAAACGGTCGATTTTGGGCCGAACTACGACGGTTCCGAGCATGAGCCGCTGGTCATGCCAGCGCGCATTCCGAATCTGCTGATCAACGGTTCGTCCGGTATCGCGGTCGGTATGGCGACGAATATTCCGCCGCACAACCTGAATGAAGTAGTCGCCGGCTGTCTGGCGCTGCTTGAAAACCCGGCGATTTCGATCGATGACCTGATCGACTACATCCCGGCCCCTGATTTTCCGACTGCAGCGCTGATCTACGGCGTCATGGGCGTCCGTGAAGGTTACCGGACCGGCCGTGGCCGCGTCATCATGCGCGCCCGCACCCACTTCGAGGACATGGAAAAGGGCGGGCGTCAGGCGCTGATCGTCGACGAGATTCCCTACCAGGTGAACAAGAAGTCGCTGATCGAGAAGGTCGCCGAACTGGTCAATGAGAAGAAGATCGAGGGTATCTCCGATATCCGCGATGAGTCGGACAAGTCCGGCATGCGCATCGTCATCGAACTGAAGCGCGGTGAAGTCGGCGAGGTCATCCTCAATAACCTGTACAAGCAGACGCAGTTGCAGGACACCTTCGGTATGAACATGGTGGCGCTGGTCGATGGTCAGCCGCGCCTGCTCAACCTGAAGCAGATGCTCGAATGTTTCCTGTCGCATCGCCGGGAAGTGGTGACACGGCGTACCGTCTATGAATTGCGCAAGGCGCGCGAACGCGGCCATATCCTGGAAGGTCTGGCTGTCGCGCTGTCCAATGTCGATGAAATCATCGCCCTGATCAAGGCGGCGCCGACGCCGGCTGACGCCAAGCGCGGCCTGATGGAGCGCATGTGGCGCAGCGCCGTGGTCGAGGAAATGCTGCTCCGTGCCGCCTCCGACGCTTCGCGACCGGAAGGGCTGGCGCCGGAATTCGGTTTGTCGGCACAGGGCTACCGGCTGTCCGACGCCCAGGCCCAGGCCATCCTCGAGCTGCGTCTGCAGCGCCTGACCGGCCTTGAGCAGGACAAGATCGTCGGCGAGTACAAGGACGTCATGGCCAAGATCCTCGATCTGCTCGACATCTTGGCTCGTCCGGAGCGCATCACCGAAATCATCGTCAATGAACTGACTGCCATTCGCGAGCAGTTCGGCGACGACCGTCGCTCAGAAATCATCCTGCAGACTTCCGAACTCGGCATCGAAGACCTGATCACGCCGCAGGACATGGTGGTTACGCTGTCGCACGGCGGCTACATCAAGGCCCAGCCGCTCGCCGATTACCGCGCCCAGCGCCGCGGCGGTCGTGGCAAGCAGGCGGCGGCGATCAAGGACGAGGATTTCGTCGATCACCTGTTCGTCGCCAATACCCACGATTACATCCTGTGCTTCTCGAACCGCGGCCGCTGCTACTGGCTCAAGGTATACGAAGCGCCGCAGGGCAGTCGGGTCAGTCGCGGCAAGCCGATCGTCAATCTCTTCCCGCTGGAAGAGGGCGAACGGATCAATGCCGTGCTGCCGGTCAAGGAATTCTCCGACGACCAGTATGTCTTCATGGCGACCGTGATGGGCACCGTCAAGAAGACACCGCTCTCCGATTACTCGAACCCGCGCAAGGCCGGCATCATCGCCGTCGCGCTGGATGATGGCGACTACCTGGTCGGCGTCGAGCTGACTTCCGGGCAGAGCGACATCGTGCTTGTATCCGACGCTGGCAAGGCTGTCTGGTTCGATGAGGAAGATGTCCGTCCGATGGGTCGCGGTGCTCGTGGCGTACGCGGCATGAAACTGCAGGAAGGCCAGTCGGTGATTTCCCTGCTCGTCGCCGAGAGCGATCAGCAGACCGTGCTGGTCGCTACCGAGAATGGCTACGGTAAACGTACCGTTCTGGCTGATTTCCGCCATTCCGGTCGCGGTACCCAGGGCGTGCGCGCCATTGCCGACAGCGAACGCAATGGCACGGTGGTCGGCGCCAAGCTGGTCGGCGATGAGGATGAAATCATGCTGATCACCACCGGTGGCGTGCTGATTCGCACCCGCGTCTCGGAAGTGCGCGGCATGGGCCGGGCGACGCAGGGCGTGACGCTGATTTCGCTGGACGAAGGCGAGAAGCTGGCCGGCCTGGAAAAGGTGGCCGAATCCGTGGTGGAAGCCGAGGCCGAAGTCGAAGTTGGCGCTGAAGTCGAAGCGGCACCCGAAGTGCCGACCCCGAATGCAGAAGAAGGTGGAGAAGCCTGATGAGTCGAATCTGGAATTTCAGCGCCGGCCCGGCTGCTCTGCCAGAAGAGGTCCTGCGCCAGGCGCAGGAAGAACTGCTCGACTGGCATGGCGCTGGCTGCAGCGTCATGGAGATGAGCCATCGTGGCAAGGAGTTCATGTCTATCCTCGATCAGGCCGAAGCCGACCTGCGTGAGCTGATGGGGATTCCCGCCAATTACAAGGTGCTTTTCCTGCAGGGTGGGGCGACGCAGCAGTTCGCACAGATTCCGATGAATTTGCTGGCCGGCCGTTCGGCCGACTACATCGTTACCGGCTCGTGGTCGAAGAAGGCACTCAAGGAAGCGCAGCGCATCGGTGACGTGCGCTGTGCGGCAACGACCGAAAGCAGCGGCTTCAACCGTCTGCCGACGGCCGAGGAAATCAAGCTCGACCCCTTTGCCGCCTACCTGCACGTCTGCACCAACGAAACCATCCACGGCATCGAAATTCCCGCCCAGCGCATTGCCGATACCGGGGTGCCGCTGGTCGCCGACATGTCGTCGCATATTCTGTCGCGGCCGGTGCCGGTCGAAAAGTTTGGCCTGATTTACGCCGGCGCTCAGAAGAACATCGGTCCGTCCGGCCTGACCCTGGTCATCATTCGCGACGACCTGCTCGGCATGGCGCCGCTGACCATCCCGAGCGTGATGGATTACGCGGTGATGGCGGAAAACGGCTCGATGCTGAATACGCCGCCGACCTACGGTATCTATATGGCCGGTCTGGTTTTCCAGTGGCTGAAGAAGCAGGGCGGTCTGGCCGTGATTGATGCGGTCAACGCCGAAAAAGCACGTATTTTGTACGAGGCTATCGATCAATCCGCCGGCTTTTACCATAATCCGGTCGATCCGGATTGCCGCTCACGGATGAACGTGCCATTCACGCTGGCCCAGCCGGAACTCGATGCGGCTTTCCTCGACGAATCGAAGGCAGCCGGTCTGGTTTCCCTGAAGGGCCACAAATCGGTCGGCGGCATGCGTGCCTCGATCTACAACGCGGTTCCGCTGGCCGGTGTGCAGGCGCTGGTGGACTTCATGAACGATTTCGCCAAGCGCAACGGTTAACCCACGATGAGCGACGATCTGCAGAAGGCTCTGGCCGGCGTCCGCGCCGAAATTGACGGTATCGATGCCGAGTTGTTGAATCTCCTCAACCAGCGCGCCCGTTGCGCCCAAAAGGTCGGCGAGATCAAGGCTGAGCACGGCGAAGCGGGGCATATCTACCGCCCCGAGCGCGAGGCCCAGGTTCTGCGCCGGTTGCAGGATGCCAATCCTGGGCCGTTGCCGAACGAGGGCATTACTTTTTTCTTCCGCGAGGTGATGTCGGCCTGCCTGTCGCTCGAGCAGCCGCTCGGCGTGGCTTTCCTCGGGCCGCTCGGCACCTTTTCGGAATCGGCAGCGACCAAGCATTTTGGCCACGCGGCGCGCCTGTTGCCGCAGGCCTCGATTGACGATGTCTTCCGTGAAGTCGAATCGGCTCATGCCCACTATGCGGTGGTGCCGGTCGAAAATTCGACCGAAGGGGCGGTCGGCCGGACGATGGATTTGCTGCTCGGCTCGTCGTTGAAGATCTGTGGTGAAGTGGTGCTGCGTATCCACCAGAACCTGCTCTCCAACGAGACGGATCTGAGCAAGATCACCAAAGTCTATTCGCACGCCCAGTCGCTGGCCCAGTGCCACGAATGGCTGAACCGGGTGTTGCCCAACGCGCAGCGTATCTCGGTCGGCAGCAATGCCCAGGCGGCGCAAAAGGCCTCCGAGGAAGCCGGGGTAGCGGCGATTGCCGGGGAAGCCGCGGCAACGCGCTACAGCCTGCCGCGTCTGGCCGAGAACATAGAGGACGAGCCGAATAATACGACGCGCTTTCTGATTCTTGGCAAGCACGATGCGGGTCCTTCCGGGCGCGACAAGACCTCGCTGATCATGTCCGCCCCGAACCGGACGGGCGCGCTGTACGAACTCCTGCTGCCCTTCTCGCATACCGGTGTCTCCTTGTCCCGCCTGGAATCCCGCCCGGCACGCCATGCCTTGTGGGAGTACGTTTTTTATGTCGACATCGACGGCCATCGCGACGATCCGACCGTCAAGGCCGCGCTCGACGAACTGGCCGGCCGCGCCGCCTACCTGAAAATCCTCGGCTCCTATCCGGTTGCCGTTTACTGAGGAAAGTTCATGAGCCTCGCCGAACAAGCGCTCTCCTACGTCCGCGCCATTTCGCCTTACCAGCCGGGCAAGCCGATCACCGAACTGGCCCGAGAAATGGGCATTCCGGTCGACAGCATCGTCAAGCTGGCTTCCAATGAAAATCCGCTGGGCGTCAGCCCGAAAGCCAAGAAGGCGGTTGAGGCGGCGATCAACGGGGTCGAGCGTTACCCGGACCAGTTCGATCTGATCAAGGCCGTCGCCGAGCGTTCCGGCGTCGCCCAGGGGCAGGTCGTGCTCGGCAACGGTTCGAATGATGTACTCGATCTGGTTGCCCGAGTCTTCCTCGCGCCCGGTCGTTCGGCGGTGTTTGCCCAGCATGCCTTTGCGGTTTACCCGCTGGCCACGCTGTCGACCGGCGCCGAATTGATCGTCACGCCGGCCAAGAACTACGGTCACGATCTGGAAGCGATGCGCGCCGCCATTCGGCCGGATACGCGGATCATCTGGATCGCCAATCCGAACAACCCGACCGGCAACTTCCTGCCTTACCCGGAAGTGCGCGCTTTCCTGGAAAGCGTACCGAAGGATGTTGTCGTCGTGCTCGACGAAGCCTACAACGAGTACCTGCCGCCCGAGGAGCGGGCCGATACGGCTGCTTGGATAAATGATTTCCCGAATCTGGTGGTTTGCCGCACTTTCTCGAAGATTTTCGGTCTGGCCGGCTTGCGCGTTGGCTATGCCCTGGCTTCGGCCGAGGTCGCCGACCTGATGAACCGCGTCCGCCAGCCGTTCAATGTAAACAACCTGGCCCTGGCCGGCGCACTGGCTGCACTCGATGACCATGAGTTCATTGCCGAGAGCTACGAACTGAACCGCCGTGGCATGGCGCAGATCGTTGCCGGCCTGCAGCGCCTTGGCCTCGAATACATTCCGTCGTTCTGCAACTTCGTGACCTTCAGGGCCGGCGACGGCGCGGCGGTCAATCAGAAGCTCCTGCAGCAAGGCGTGATTGTCCGGCCGATCGGTGGTTACGGCTTGCCCGAATGGTTGCGGGTGACGATCGGCACCGAGCCGGAAAATGCGCGCTTCCTGGAGGCGCTGGAGAAAGCCCTCTAAATGTCCGCGCATGCGCCCGAGTTCGGCAAAGTCGTTGTTTTTGGCACCGGCCTGATTGGCGGTTCTTTTGCGCTAGCCCTCAAGGAAGCCGGTGCGGTGGAAGAGGTGGTCGGTTTCGGCCGGACGCCTGCTACCCTGCGTGCCGCTCAGCAACTCGGCGTAATCGACCGGGCCGGGATCAACCCGACGCACGAAATCGAGGAAGCCGACATCGTTCTGGTCGCCACGCCGGTGGCCCAGATGCCGGAGATTTTTGCGCGCATCGAACCTTACCTGGGGCCGAATACCATCGTCACCGATGGTGGTTCAACCAAAGGGGATGTCGTTGCCGCGGCACGGGCCGCCTTTGGCGACAAGATCAGCCAGTTCGTGCCGGCCCACCCGATCGCCGGGGCGGAAAACAGTGGCCCGGCTGCGGCGCGTTGGGATCTGTATCAGGGCAAGAAAGTGGTTGTCACTCCTTTGCCTGAAAACAGCGACGATGCGCTCGATCACATCAAGCGCGCCTGGTCCCTCTGTGGCGCCGATATCTACGAACTGGCGCCGGAAGCACACGACCGGGTATTTGCCGCAGTCAGCCACCTGCCGCACCTGCTGTCCTATGCCTTGGTGCACGACCTAGCGGTCCGCGAGGATGCCGACCTGTTCTTCACCTTCGCCGCCTCGGGGTTTCGCGATTTCACCCGCATCGCGGCCAGTCATCCGGAAATGTGGCGCGACATCTGTCTTGCCAACCGGGCGGCCCTGCTTGGTGAACTCGACAGTTACCGGGCGCAACTCGATGAACTGCGACTGGCCCTGGCGCAAAACGATGGCGAGCGGCTCGAAGAGGTGTTCGGTATCGCCCGCCAGGCGCGGCGAAGCTGGGCGGGCGACAACTGATGTCACGCCTGTTGCGTGCCTTGCTGCTCGGGCTCGCATTGGTCCAGCCGCTCTATACATTTGCCGCGGAGCCGCCGGCTATCCTGCTGGGGCAAACCTACCGTGGGCAAGTTGACGTTTCCCATTATTTGATCAGCGAAAAACTGGATGGCGTCCGTGCGATATGGAATGGCACAACGCTCCGCTTTCGCAGTGGCAAGGAAATTCAAGCGCCACGCTGGTTTCTGGATGGGTTGCCCAAAGAGTCGCTCGATGGTGAGTTGTGGATGGGGCGGGGCAGTTTCGAACGTCTTTCCGGTGCCGTTCGCCGCGACTCACCGGATGACGCAGGATGGCGGCAAGTTCGCTACATGATTTTTGAACTCCCTGGCGCTGCTGGTAGCTTCAGGGAGCGTGCCGAAGCCATTCGGCAAATAATTCGCCAGGCCAGTGTCCCATGGCTGCGTGAAATTGAGCAGTTTTCAGTAGTCGACCGCAGCGCTTTGCAAACACACTTCAGTAAGGTCGTTAAGGCCGGCGGCGAAGGCTTGATACTGCACCATGCCGACGCCGAGTACCAGACCGGACGTAGCGACGTGCTCCTCAAAATGAAACCCTGGGATGATGCCGAGGCGGAGGTGGTTGGCTACAAACCTGGCAAGGGAAAGTATGTCGGTGCCTTGGGGGCTCTGCGAGTACGGATGCCGGATGGTAAGGAGTTTTATCTGGGTTCAGGGTTTACCGATGAACAACGCCGTAATCCGCCTGAGATTGGTACGGTGGTGACTTATGGTCATCGGGAGTTTACGGCAAATGGGCTGCCCCGGTTTGCGACTTTTTTGCGTGTTCGTGGGGAGTGATTTTCAGGGGAATCAGCCCGATAAATTCATCAAGGATCGCATTGGCATGAGGTTCTATGACTAAAGCTAGACTGGGACAAATTGGTGCAATGCGATAGAATTAATGTTTTCGCCAAAAATTAACTGAAATGCTTATTCCTGTTATTTTATCCGGTGGTGCTGGTACGCGACTGTGGCCGGTTTCTCGTGAAGGGCATCCAAAGCCTTTCATGAAGCTGGCCGATGGTCAGAGCCTGCTGCTCAAGACCTATCTGCGGGCCGCTGGTGTTGCACAGGTTGGCGAGATGCTCACGGTTACCAATCGCGACTATTTCTTCATGAGCAAGGATGAGTTGGCCAACGCCAAACTGGGCGAGAACCTGCCGGGGGTCTTCATGCTCGAACCGGTCGGCCGCAACACTGCACCGGCGGTGGCCATGGCTGCGCTGCATATTGCGGAAAAGTACGGTCGCGATGCCCGCTTGCTCGTTCTGGCGGCCGATCACCTGATTCAGGATCAGCCGGCTTTTGCCAAGGCAGTAGTCGATGCCACCAGTCTTGCCGCCGATGACTACCTGGTGACCTTTGGCATCGTCCCCGATGCGCCCGAAACCGGCTTTGGCTACATTGAAGCGGGCGAAGCGGTCGGTGCAGGCAAGGCGGTTAAGCGCTTTGTCGAAAAGCCTTCGCTGGACAAGGCGCGTAGTTATCTTGAGGCTGGCAACTTCCTGTGGAACTCAGGGATGTTCTGTTTCAAGGCGGGTACCGTACTCGATGAGCTTGCAGTCCACGCGCCGGACGTTCTTAAGGCATGCGAGGCCTGCTGGGCGGCGATGAAGGAATGCGGTTCGCGGATCGACGCCATGCTCGAAATCCCTGCCGAAGCTTTTGGCGAAGTGCCCGATATCTCGGTCGATTACGCCATCATGGAGCGTTCGAGCAAGGTCGCCGTCGTCCCGGCGGATATCGGCTGGAGCGACATCGGCTCCTGGAACGCGATACGCGATCTGGCTGTGCCGGATGCCGACAGCAACCGGGCGGTCGGCGACGCTATTTTTGTCGATACCCGCAATACTTACGTGCAGAGCGAGGACCGTCTGGTTGCCGCGGTTGGTATCGACAACCTGATGATCATCGATACGCCCGATGCCCTGCTCGTTGCCCATCCCGACAAGGCGCAGGAGGTCAAGCAGGTGGTCGCTCGACTCAAGCAGCGCGACCACGATGCCTACAAGCTGCATCGCACGGTGGCTCGCCCTTGGGGTACCTATACGGTGCTGGAAGAGGGACCGCGATTCAAGATCAAGCGCATCGAAGTCAAGCCCGGCGGTAGTCTTAGCTTGCAGATGCACCACCACCGTAGCGAGCACTGGGTCGTCGTCAGTGGCATGGCCAAAGTGGTGAATGGGGACCGGGAAATTTTCGTCGGCACCAACCAGTCCACCTATATTCCGGCCGGCCACAAGCACCGACTGGAAAACCCCGGGGTGATGGACCTCGTCATGATCGAAGTGCAGAGCGGCGAATATCTGGGCGAGGACGACATCGTTCGCTTCCAGGATGTTTACGGGCGCTGTTGATTCAGTCCGCGACTATGAGTACCGAAAATTTTCCGATTCAAGCTACTGTTTCGTCGGCTCGACAGTTGTGGCACGAGCACGACGGAGGTAGCGATATCTCCGTCGGATTGTTAGCTTCACATGTATGGCTGGCGCTCGGCTGGCACGACATTCGACAGCGCTACCGTCGCTCGGTGCTGGGGCCTTTCTGGTTTACGCTGAGCACGCTCATCATGGTCGCGGTCCTCGGGATACTCTATTCCACGTTGCTGGGGCAAGAGATCACCACTTATTTGCCGTATCTGGGCATTGGGTTGGTTGTTTGGCAGTATTTGAGCGCTTGCGTCAACGAGGGGAGCACAGCATTCATTGGCTCGGCCTATCTCATTAAGCAGATCCGCATGCCATTGACGGTACACGTAAGTCGTATTGTCTGGCGTAATTTTGTGATTTTGCTGCACAGTCTGCCTGTCGTCGTGGTGTTTATGTTCATCTTTGGGCACGTGCCGGGGCCGGAATTCCTGTTGGTAGTGCCGGGCTTGGTGCTGCTGTTACTTAACGGAGTCTGGATTGGTGTAGTGCTCGGAACGCTCTGTGCCCGCTATCGTGATGTCCTGCCCATCGTCGGTAACCTTATTCAGATTGTGTTCTTCTTTACGCCGATCATGTGGACGAAAGATCTGCTCAAGGACCGGGCTTGGGTCGCCGAACTCAATCCGTTTCACCACATGATCGATATCGTCAGGGGGCCGATTATCGGAAGCACAGTTGCGCCGGAGTCGTGGCTTTGGTCTGTCGGCATCTTGGTCGTTGGATTTCTTGCGGCTCAGTATCTGATGCAGCGTTGCCGCAATCGCGTTCCCTATTGGGTCTGATACATGGAAGCATTCATTCGCGCCCGCGACCTGTCGGTCGATTTTCCCATTTACGACAATTCACACCGCTCCTTCAAGAAAAAGGTTCTCAACCTCACGACCGGCGGACGGATCGGTAGCGATGCGGGCAAACATCCGGTAGTCAGCGCGCTGGCTGAGCTTAACTTCGATTTCAGCCATGGGGATCGGGTTGGCCTGGTTGGGCATAACGGCTCCGGGAAGACCACGCTGCTTCGCGTCCTATCTGGCGTTTACGCTCCAGTTCGAGGCCAGCTTTCGGTTCGCGGCAAGATCGCTTCGCTGCTCGATGTTTCAATGGGGCTCGATCCCGATGCCACGGGCTTCGAGAATATCTACCTGCGTGGCATCATGGATGGGCTCAAGCCGGCATTGATACGGAGCAAGATCGACGAAATTGCAGATTTCACCGATCTCGGAGAGTACCTCAACCTGCCGGTGAGGACTTATTCGAGCGGCATGATGCTCCGTCTCGCCTTTGCTATCTCGACCAGCGTCGAGGCAGACATCCTGATCATGGATGAATGGTTGAGCGTCGGCGACGCCGAATTCAGCGCAAAGGCCGCGGCACGCCTCGATGTTCTTGTAGGAAACGCCGCCATTCTTGTTATTGCTTCACACAATCCGGCCCTCATCGCTCGAATCTGTACCCGTAAGATCCACCTGGAGCACGGCCGCGTCCTGTCTGATGAGCCAGTAGTACCGGAAGTCCAATGATCAGGGCGAACCATCCAGCGCTCCGCGTTGGCGAGGCGGTGTTCGCCCGCCAGCCATTCCGTCTGATTAAGGGGCTGGTTAGCGCCTACCTCGCTTATCCCGTCGCAGAGCGTCGTGAGATGCGGCTGATCCGTCCGAAGCTTGCCGAATTGCGCCGACATTACCGGATGACCTTCCCGGAGCGGCTAAGTATGGCCCGCGAGCGCCTTGCCGATACCCTGTGCTTTGCCCAGTCTTCTGTGCCCTATTATCGCGATCTTTTTGCCGCCAGCGGGTTCGACCCCGAGCGGGTGCGGAGGGATACGGGCTACCTCGGCGACCTCCCTTACCTGACCAAGGACATCATCCGGGAGCAGGGCGAACGCCTGCTTTCGCGACCCCTTGCGGAGCTTCGCCATCATGCCTGCAAGACGGGCGGTTCCACCGGCGTTTCTACCGTCATCTACTACGATCAGGAAGCAGCCGACTACTCGGCTGCCGTAACCTTGTACGCCCGCGAGCGCATCGGCAAGAAAAAATACAAGCCTGAGCTTCATTTCGCCTGCCGCTTCCCCGATCCGGACGTGCCCGAGTGGCCGACCCGCGAAGACTGGAAGTGCTTCGCGATGAACCGTAGCAACATTTTCTTTGACCGCATAGACGATGTGGGCCTCGAGGAGATTTGGCGAAAATTGAAACGCCGTCGCCCTTACCTGGTGCATGAGCATCCCTCGACCATCTATGCGCTCGCCTGCTACATCGAGCAACGCTATGGCAGCGGCAAGGCCTTCGATGTTTTCGAATCGAGCGGCGAACTCTTGCAGCCCTACATGCGCGAGAAAATTGCCAAAGCCTTGCGTTGCCGTGTCGTCGACCGCTACGGCCTC
This sequence comes from Dechloromonas denitrificans, assembly GCF_001551835.1. GTDB lineage: Bacteria > Pseudomonadota > Gammaproteobacteria > Burkholderiales > Rhodocyclaceae > Azonexus > Azonexus denitrificans. Next base: position 221,248 of record NZ_LODL01000021.1, read on the forward strand.
GCCGAACTGGGGGTCATGGCCTACGAACTCGATGGTGACTCGGGCGGGCTGCAGGCCCTCGACTCGGAAGGCTGGCCCGAGAGTCGCGAAATTGAAGACGGCCACGAACTCGTCTTCACCGGTTTTCGTAATCGCCTGATGCCGCTGATCCGCTACGCGACTGGCGACCGGGCCCGTGTGTCACAGGCTGACAACGCCTTCCTGCTGACTGATGTCGTCGGACGCATCCATGATGTCGTGCCGATCAACGGTGTTGCCCACGCGACGCACCACATCATGGACATGCTCGATCACCGGGTGGGCGGCATCCAGGAGTTCCAGATCGACCTGCGCACCGCCCATCCAGTCTTGCGCATCGTTCCGGAACCCCATGCCGACCCGGGCCATATCTCGGCACGCATCGAAACCTTCTGGCCTGGAGCCTTCCTCATTGAATACGTCGGCCACGATGCGCTCGTCCGCGTCGGTCATCGCGCCAAGTTCCGCCATGTGGTGACCGCATGATCGAACTACTCGCCGCAAGCGTCGCCCTGGATGCAGCAGGACTTGTTCTCGCCGCGCTCAGGCGTTCGGTCAGCACAACGCAGGCGCGCCGGATTTCCGGCGCTTTATCGGCGTCAACGGCAGCAGGCATCATCGTTGCCATCGAACCGGACGAAGAAGCCTCGCAACGCTTGCTGGCGTGGATGGCGCACGGCCCCTGTAAGCTGATCTTGCTCGGGCGCCTTTCGCCCACGCTGGTTGCCCATCTCGGTCTGCGCCATACCGACTGGCCTGGTGATTCAGCTTCGTGGAGCCGCAGTCCGCCCGCGCCGACCTATGCCTCTGCACAAAGCATGGGTGCCATTCGCTACACGCCAGTGGCTGGGCAGTTCGGCGCTGACCAGTGGCAGCGTCCGCTGGAGCGCTTCGATTTCACCGACGAGTGGAACAACCTCGGGTTTGGCGCCGTTCGTGCCGACGAGCCCTTCTGGTCGCTCTCCATGCCGGTACGCGCCGCCACGGAGAGAACGCTTGCTGAAGTCGCCATTGACGGCCTGCCGGTACTTGCCTATTGCGCACTAGTCGATCAGGGTGAATCCAGCATCCTCTGGTTCAACCGCCAAGTTGGACCGATCGACTCCTTCGAGTGGCGCCTCGTGGAGCGCTTTCTTTCCTCCTGGCGATATGGCGAATTGCCCTGCCAGCCGGTATTGCAGGAGATCCCGTGGGGGCATGAGGCCGCCGTCACCATGCGGCTCGACTGCGACGAAGACGTCGAGTCTGCGCGCCCCTTGCGCGGGGCCTATCACGCGATGGGTATTCCCTTCTCGCTGGCAGTGCATACCACTAATCTCGACGACCCGTGCCACCACGGCATCCTGCGCGAAATGGCCTTGGCTGGGGAAAGTATCCTCTCGCATACCGCGACCCATGCGCCAAACTGGGGCGGCAGCTATGAAGCCGCCCTGCGCGAAGCACGCGAATCGGCCAGCCGCCTGCAGGCTGTTACCGGACAATCCGTGCGCTATGCAGTCTCGCCCTTTCATCAATCCCCACCCTATGCCCTGGCCGCACTGGTCGATGCAGGTTATTACGGGTGCATCGGTGGCATCATCCGCAATGACCCCGAGTTCCTGATCGCCCGTGGCGGGGCACTCGCCGACCTGCCCGCGGGTTTCATCGGCCACAGCCAGCAACACATGCTGCATGGCGATTGCCTGCTGGCCGAAGGCGATCCGCTCGCGGTGTTCAAGCAGGCATTCGACCGCGCCTGCGAAACCCGTACGCTTTTCGGCTACCTCGACCACCCGTTCTCGGCACGCTATCAGTACGGCTGGCCGGACGAAACCACGAGAATCGCCGCGCATCGCGCCCTGGTCGATTACATCCGCATCAAGGCACCCGGCACCCTGTTCCTCTCGGAAAACGACGCCCTCGATTTTCTGCTCGCCAAATCCGAATGGCAGGTGGTGCAGCACGACGAGTATTTTGAGCTGCAGCCGCCGTCAACCGCAAAAGCATTCAGCCCGCTGCTGCCCACCATCGAATATGCCGGCAAGCAATTCGAAGCCGTGGCCGGGAGATTGCCGGCATGAAGGTGATGGTCGTCGTCGGCACCCGTCCCGAAGTGATTAAGATGGCGCCGGTCATCAATGCGCTGCGCGCGGCTTTGCTCGATACGGTGGTTTGCGCCAGCGGCCAGCACCGCGAAATGCTGGCCCAGGCGCTTGATGTGTTCTCGATCAAGCCCGACATTTCGCTGGATGCAATGCGCCCGGGGCAAACCCTCAACAGCCTCGCCGCCCGCCTGCTGGCCGATCTCGACACCATTCTGGCCGAGCAGACGCCCGATTGGGTTTTGGTGCAAGGGGATACCACCACCGCCTTCTGCGCCGGGCTCGCCGCCTTCCATCGTGACATCCGCGTTGGCCATGTCGAAGCCGGGCTGCGCACCGGTGACCTGGCCAGCCCGTTCCCCGAAGAAGCCAACCGCAGCCTGCTGGCAAGGATCGCTACCCGCCATTTCGCACCGACCATCGCGGCCCGCCAGGCACTGCTGAATGAAGGTATTCCGGTGGAGGCTATCGATGTGACCGGCAACACAGTTGTCGATGCCCTGTACATGGCACAACGCATCATGGCCGTAGCACAGGCTGCCCCGGCGCTTGCCGACGTAATCCATGCCGCTGCCGGAAGGCCGCTGGTGCTGATTACCTGCCATCGCCGCGAGAACTTCGGTGGCGTGCTCGAAGGTATCTGCCATCTGTTGAAGCGATTAGCCATGCGCTACCCGGACTTTTACTGGGTCTTCCCGGTGCACCTCAACCCGAATGTTCGCGAACCGGTGGGGCGCATTCTCGGCAACGTATCCAACCTGAGTCTGATCGAACCCGTCGACTACCTGACCAGCCTCGCGTTGATCTCCCGCGCTGCGCTCGTCATCAGCGATTCCGGAGGCATCCAGGAAGAGGCGCCGAGTTTTGGTGTGCCGGTTGTCGTCATGCGCAGCCATACCGAGCGGCGCGAGGGCGTTGAAGCTGGCTTCGCAACTCTTGCCGGGCAGTCGGCGGAGCGCATTGATGCCGCAGTCATGGGCTGGCTCGATCATCCGGAACGAAGAGATGAGTTGAAGAATCGCCCCAACCCTTACGGTGACGGCCAAGCTGCAGCACGCATTGCGGCCATTCTTGCCAGCGATACGGTTCATGAATTCAATGGTTGAACAACCTCCAGTCATCCCGCAAAGCTGTGTCTTGTTTGCCACGGCCGACTGGGATGAACCCTACTGGACCAATAAGCAGCACTGCGCCCAATCCCTCGCGGAACTCGGCACCCGGGTGCTGTATGTGGAAAGCGTGGGCCTGCGCAGCCCCAAGGCCGGCAGCGCGAAAGATTGGGGCCGCCTGTCGAACCGGCTGCGCAAGGGCCTGTTGTCATTACTGCTCGGCGCCCGCGAGCGCTCGCCCGGCATCTTCGTGCTCTCGCCGCTGCTGATTCCTGCCGGCCACCGCCATCCCGCTACCCGCGCCCTCAACCGCTGGCTGCTCAGGGCCGCCATCGCCCGCAGTACTTGGCAGCGTGACTTCTCGCGCCCGCTCATCTGGACCTACCACCCCTTCATGCTGGATGTTATTGACGGCATGGAGACTGGCCCTGTGCTCTATCACTGCGTGGACGACTTGGCCGCTGTGCCTGGCGTGGATGCCGCCACCTTCCGTGCCGCTGAGGCCAGGCTGCTCCAGCACGCCAACGTCGTGTTCGCCACTGCCCCGGCGCTGGCCGAGCACTGCAAAAAGCACAACCCCAATTCCCACTTCCTGCCCAACGTGGTGGATGCCGAACACTTCGGTAAGGCACTCGAGCCGGGCCCCGTCCCGGCCGACCTAGCTCACATCCCTGAGCCGCGCCTGTGTTACCACGGCGTGCTCTCCGACTTCAAGATCGACTTCCAACTCCTGCTCGATGCCGCACGCCTGAAGCCTGAATGGAGCTGGGTCTTGATCGGCGAAGAGCGCGAAGGCCAGAGCAGTTCGCGGTTGGCTGAACTGGCGAAACTGCCGAACGTGCATTTCCTCGGATATAAGCCGTATTCCGTATTACCCGATTACCTGCGCGGCATGCGGGTCGGCCTGCTGCCCTCGCTGATCAACGACTATACGCGGGGCATGTTCCCGATGAAGTACTTTGAATACATCGCAGCTGGATTGCCGGTAGTTTCCACGCCGCTGGACTTTACCCGGACCCACAACGCTGGGCTAGAAAGTGGTGCCACCCCAGAAAATTTTGTTGCAGCAATTCATCGTCAACTGGGTTCAGGACGCTTCAGCATGTTTCAGGTTTCAGAACTGGTGGGATCCAATACCTGGCAGGGGCGCACGATCAAGATGTTGAGTGATTTGGGTTATGCCGAATAACGTTGGCAGCTGCGGCAATTAACAAGCAGTTCCTTTTGAAAGGTTGAGATGATGAAATTGGCTCCCCAGATGTTCGATATGCCCCATCAGAATGGGTGGCTGGATCGTATTGTTGAAACGGATAAAGGAGTGCTTGTCGAGGGCTGGGCGTTCCGGAAAGATGCCGATGGCACCTCGTTCCCGCATGTGGTCATCACGTCTGATTGGGAGGTGGTCAAGGCCGTTGAAGCCGGCAATGTTACACGCGAAGACGTCGCGTTAGCGTATCCGGACTTTGTGTTCGATCAGCAGGTCGGTTTCTCCATTCCCGTGGCGAAATCATCATTGGGGCTTCGCGGCGTGGCGGGTATTCAGGTATTTGTGTTGCGACCCGATGGCAAGGTGTCAGAGCTCAAGAAGGGCTTCAAGCGTGGCCTGCAGGTCGAACTGACCGGTCGCTGCAATCTACGCTGCCCAATGTGCCCGAGTGTTATTTACTCGGATTTTCACAAAAAAGAACTTACCGAAAGCGAAATTCCGGGACTGATTGATTTTCTTCAGGACAGAGACTTCATCTGTCTGGATGGCTTCGGCGAGTCCCTGCTTGCACCGAGTTTTGAGCTCCTGCTGGATTCCCTGCCGCGAGCTTCGGAGGTGGTCTTCCATACCAATGGTCTATTACTGGATAAGAAAGCGGACAAGATATTGCGGAATGCGCCACCGGTGACTTGGGTGGCGGTCAGCTTGGACTCGCTGGATCCGGAGAAATATTCAAGGCTGCGGGCAGGCAGTTCTTTGGAAAAGGTGCTTGCCAATCTACGGGCTTTCAAGCAAAGGAGGGAGGCGCTGGGAATTGCCTATCCGGTGATTCGTTTGAACCTCACACTAATGAAGGAAAACTACACCGAACTGGAAGATTTCATTCGCGCGTCACTTGAATTCGACCGGGTCGTTGAATGCAACTGGCTCTATGATGTCCAGCATTTGGCAGAGGGGGTAGATATTGAGGTCGCCGGGCAGGTCTTTGATTACGAATCAAATAAGCTTAAGCATGTTGCTAATGAAACAAATGAGCACCTACGTGCTGCATTTGCGCTAGCCGAAAGCCTCGGCGTACAGCTTATATTTAATTCCTATTTCAACGAGAATCTCTCAGATGCTCCGGATGAATATGGATTTTCCGGGGCTGTGAAACGCACGGTATCGGACTGCCCCCATCTACAAGGCGATTTCATGCTTCAGGCCGACGGAAAAGTTCAAAACTGTGTCTGGCAGACCTCATCGCTGTTTAACTGGCGGGAAGAGGGACTTGTGAAAATCAAGCAGCATCCAAGGATAGCGAAAGTCAAGGCAATGGCCATTGAGGGACGGATTCCTCATGAATGTTCCGGAGCGGGATGTTCCTACGTAAGACTGCGTAAATCTGACGAGGCACATTGTCATGCCGAGATGATCGGTGGCTATAGCGGGGATCGAGTCGCGGATAAAAAGAAGATTAAGATAAAGGCAGCGGCCGCCATATCATCAGAAATACAATAATGTGGATGGCGTAATAAAATGAGGGGCTATGTAGATCAGATAGACCGCGAGTGCGTGAGGGGCTGGTGCGAAGGGCCGGTGGAAGTGGTTGTTGACCGGCGGTTTGTCGTTGATTCCGAGAGAGTCTTGCTACGCCCAGATCTTGCTGCTGTAGGTCTTAATGGCATTGGTTTTGAAATGGATCTTGCAGCGGTGCTGCCGGGTTACGTGCCTAATGAAATCATCGTTCGACCTAGAGGGCGAGTTCATCCTCTGCCGGCAGGGTATCTCAAGCTCGACAACCTGCGGCCATTCCAATATGTCCAGAGTGATGTAAATGCCCGAGGACATAACGAGCGCTTGCTAGAAGGCGTGGTCAGAGGTGTATGCCTTTTTACATCTCGTTCGGGGGGGACCTACCTGTCAGACCTCATCAGGGGGCATCCTCGAGCCTACGCATTTGCTGAGCCGGTGGACGGTTTTTCAGGTTTAGGCAGGGCCGGGTTTTATAACTGGTTGAGCGATTATTTTCTCTTGCCTTCTCGCGTTGAGTACCCTGTCCAGATTGAAAATCCTGGCCTGATGTTCCTCACGTCTAAAATATATAAACATGATGTCGATTTGCTTTCGGTCTTCAATTATTACAATGTCAGATATCTGCGACTCTATCGTGAAAATGTTATCAAGCAAGCGCTTTCATTTATCGTTGCGAGGAAAACTTACGCAGAAACGTTCAATTTTAATATCAAAGATATCGTTGAAGAACAAGCAACTCGTAAAAAACGTAAAATTCTGATTGATCCTTATTATCTTCTTCATCTGGCAGCGCAATATCAGGAGTCAGAAAACGTGATTGACGATATGGTGTCAGCCTTCGTAACCGGGGATGTGCTTTCAATATCTTATGAGCGTTTGATTGCCGGAGAAGAAGGGATTCGGGCCGTATTCAATCATTTCGGTCTGGAGTACGTTGAAACAAAGTCTAGTCACGTTAAGGTCAATAACGATGATCTTTCTGAGCTTGTCGAGAATTATGAAGAAGTGGCACGGGTGTTGCGCGGGACCCGCTATGCTCATTGTCTTTAATGAGCCTGTCTGTAACGTTAATGATTATGTTTTTATTTAAGACGAATTGTTTGTCTTTTCAAAAATGGAACCTGGTGTGTTAGAAAATTCTGGACGCAATGTTGCCCCACATATCTTGATGGTCACGCATGTGATCCCCTATCCACCAGCAGCGGGCAACGAAATCAGAATTTTCAACATGCTGAAATGGTTTCGCCGTAAGGAGTATCGGGTGACGCTTGTTGTGCGTCCCTTGGGGAATGAGGAGGTTTCAAACGAATCAGTCATTGGCCTTCACAAATTTGTGGATGATCTCTATGTCTTTGACGCACGCGCCAAACCTGATTCCAGCGCTGAGATGATCGGTTCGAGAGTTTTGGATCCTGACTTCCAGAATGATCGTGTTGCTGAACTTCAAAATGGTTTTTGTCCGCCCTGGTTTGTTTCGGACGTTGCCAACTTGATTCAGCAAAAACGTCCAGATGTATTGTTGGCTGAATACGTTGTCATGAGTCGTGTTTTGAACGTTCCCGAAGCAACTGGGTGCCTGAAAGTTATCGATTCAATTGAGCTGTTTTGTCGATTGAAGGTAACTTTGGAAAAGTTTGGATTGGTCAATTACGGTCTGGATTTGTCTGATGAAGAAGAGAAATTGTTGCTCGAAAGGGCGGACATCATCCTTGCAATTCAACATCTTGAGTATTCTGAAATACAAAAGCTTGTGCCAGATCGTCGGGCTCTGGTAACGGGGTTCGACCTTGATATTCGATCAGGCGAAGAGCAGCATAATGTTGCAGGTCGTGTTCTTATTATCGGCTCGGAAAATGAGTTCAACGTTCGCGGAACTCAAGATTTCATAGACTACACTTGGCCCTTGATACTCGAACAGTATCCTTCTGCCACTTTGCATGTGGTGGGTCGAGTTTCACGTTGCGTGCATACGAATGACCCGTCCGTCAGTTTGTTGGGATTTGTTGACTCACTCGAGTCGGAGTACGACCAGGCCAGTGTAGTGGTCAATCCCTGCCGTGTTGGTACCGGTCTTAAGATCAAGACGGTTGAAGCACTGGCATGCGGCAAGCCGCATGTAGGTTGGCCGGCTTCGTCTGACGGACTGCGCGAATTGGGAGAACTTCCCTATGTGGTGGCGGGGGATGCCGTCGATTTTGCCGACGCCATTGGCGAATTTTTGAGTGACCCTGGCAAGTGTCGAAATTATGGTGCCAAGGCGCAGAAATTCATCAGCTCGCATTTTGGTGCCGAGGTGGTTTATGGCCCGTTGTCGGCAGCTATCGAGGAACACGTTTCCAGTCGGCATTAAGAATATTCTTGGCGTCTTCCCTGATCGGCTGGCAGGGAGAATTTTTCGGAACCTGAGATGGATATTGATCGAAATCTGGTCTGGCACGGTAGTCAAGTGAATAGCTCGGAGAGGATTGCTTTGTTAGGGCAGTTGCCGCGAACACTCTGGCTAACGGGGTTGAGCGGTTCAGGCAAATCGACCTTGGCATTCGCGCTTGAGCGCCATTTGATTGATGCAGGGCATTGTTCTTTTGTGCTGGATGGCGATAACGTTCGCCATGGTCTTAACCGTAATTTGGGTTTTTCTCCGACCGATCGCACCGAGAACATTCGGCGTATTGCGGAGGTCGCTCGCCTGATGAATGAGGCCGGGTTGATCGTGATCACCGCATTTATTTCTCCCTATCGTACCGACCGAAAGATGGCGGCGGAGATCATTGGCGAGGTACGCTTCAGCGAGATTTACATCAGTACGCCACTATCGTTGTGTGAGCAACGAGATCCGAAAGGTCTTTATCGGCGTGCGCGTAATGGAGAGGTGCGCGAGTTCACAGGCATTGATTCGCCTTATGAGCCGCCTGAATTCCCGGCTTTGGCGCTCGATACCGGGGTATTCGATGTCCGAGCATGCGTGGATCAATTGCGTGCGGCGGCGTTATGCTAAACGTGTCGAGCTGTCATTTCGTCGCCCAGTCAGAGGATTTGAAACCATGCAAGCCTGTACATCACAGTTAAGTTATTAAATCTGAATTGCATAATATGTCGCTATTGACTCAGGTGTTATATCTTCCTTTATCGATCAATGTTGTTGGCCGGGATATTTTGGTGCACTCTTTTTCAATTGGAGAGAGAAGAGATGCGCTAGTTGAGGCTATGCATGTTGACATGCATCCTCCCGGTGAGCCTCGGGTCATAGAAGGTTTGAGTGGGATAAACAGGTGCTTGAGTTCGATAATAAGACGAGGCGAATTCGCGCTTTTTGTCGGGGCTGAACATTCCTTTTCTGCGGCAGAGCTTGCCCGGATGATTGAACCTGCCTTGAGGGACCCCTTGTTCGGCTTTGTCATGCCGCTAACGGTGGGCGGGAGTTCACTTGGCGCCTTCCCTTCTGATAGCGTCGCACGAGATGTGATGGGCCATATGCCTTATGACATGCAACGGGTTGTAGAAGGTCCCCCGGTGCTTGTTCGGAGCGAGGTGCTTCTGGATTTTGGACCTTTGGAGGCTGAAGGCGATGATCTCTCCAGGGCCTTGGCGAGTCTCTTCATCCGTGCCAATCGGCGGGGCTACAGCGCGCGCTTGTGCAATGCCGTATTTTTCCCGGTTGCGGACGAAACCTGCGGCGGGGTTGCCCGGGCGGTGCCGGCACTCGAGCGTGCTTCGGACTACTACAAGGCCCTCGATGGACAAACGACGCAGCCTGAAACACGGCTTGAAGCCTTGCTTACGCAACGTTTTTTGCCCAAGGAACGGCGTGATGTCTTGTTCGATATACGTAATCTGGCCCCGGGTTACAACGGCACGGCGCAGCACATTCTCTCTTTGCTTCCACATTTTGTCGGTTTGGCGGAACAGTACGCGATCTGGCCCTGTTTCTGGGTGTTGCCGCAATCCGCAGCGTTTCACAATTTGGCGGCCTTGTACCCGGAGTTCCTTGTGCATGAACTGCCGGGCGACCGACTTTTCGACGCGTGCGTACGTTTGTCGCAGCCCTGGAGTTTCAGCGAATTGCGCGACCAGGCTTATCGGTCATCCGTAAATATCTACGCTGTTCTCGATACCATTGCCTGGGACTGCCACTACGTGCGCATGCCACATCTGGATGGCGTTTGGCGTTCGTTGGCGGAGTTTGCGGATGGCCTTCTCTACATCAGTGATTTCTCGAGGAAACGTTTCAATTCGCGCTTTCCTGCATCTAAGCATGCCGAGAACGTCGTGGCTTATTGCTCTATGAACCCCCCGGAGTATCTGGCTGGAAGCCAGCAGGTGTTGTTGCCGGCTGCTGAAGGGGAGCAGGCACCTTATATATTGGTATGTGGTAACAGCTATTACCACAAAGGTTTGAATGAGACGGTACATGCCTTGTCTGCCGGATTCCCCAGCGTCAGAATCAAGGTGATTGGTGAGTTGAAATCGCAATTCCATAACGTCGAGCAGGTGCCCTCGGGCAATCAATCGGCCGAAACGATGGCAGCTTTGTATCGGAATTGTGTTTGTCTGGTTTTCCCTTCTTTCTACGAAGGTTTCGGATTGCCGATATTCGAGGCGCTCGCTTTTGCCAGGCCGGTAGTGGCGCGACACAGCGAACTGATTGATGAGTTGTGCGAGAAAATTGATCCGGTCAAGGGCATTTTCCCATTCTCGAACGATAGCGAATTGTTGCGAACAGTGAAGCGATGCCTGACTAGGGCAATAGCACCTGATGCAATCTCGGGAAAACCAGGACAACCTTATACGTGGAAGGATTCGGCAGAAGATATTTTGCGACTGGTTGATCGATCTTTAGCGAATGTGAATCTGGATCGTTGCCGGCAACGGCTTGAGTTCTTCTATCGGGTGGATCAGTTCGATATCGAGCGCGCCGGCTGGACTAACGCGGAACAAAATAAGGTGGTCTTTGAGGTGGAGCAGGAAGAGTAGTCATGAAGCTCCTGAGTCTGTTCGTTCGCTATGGGGATCGTGATTACAAAGGCGCATATCAGGCGTTGCAGCAGTTGTATGAGCGATTTTCCGACGTCGAAATTCATTCCGTACTGATCGATACCGCGCTGCCGAATGGCGTTGAGGCCCATATTGGCAATCAAGCACTGCTGATGGCGGGCGACAACCACCGTCGTGAGTTCAGCGGTTGGGATACGGCATTGGCGCGTTATGCCGATCAGCTCGATGAATTTGATCTGGTTCATGTCGTGACCTCTGCGTTCCAGAATGAATACAGTGGCTTCTATCCGCTGGTGCGGCGGGAGATGCTCGATTATCTGATCGACCACCCGGCGCAGGTGCTGGCCCATGTTGATGCTTATCCCGACGGTGTTCGGTTGTTCGGTCGTGGTTTTCAGACATGGGGATGCTCGAAATTTCTGTTTGCATCGCCGGCGACGATCAGGCGTTTGGGGGTATTTGTCGGGCCATTCGACTCGACCGATTTCTTTTTGGACGAAGATGACGGGCTATTCGCGGGGCGGGCTCCAATCTCGTCGAACTATGCCAAATACTTGACGGACTGGCTTACGGGGGATGGCCTTCCACACGGGCAGTGGCACTCTGTGTTTGAACTGAACTCGGCGAGCGTTGAGAAGTTTCGTTCGAAAGCGCTGTCAATCCTCGACGAGCATAGCCTGTCCATGCGGATACGGGAGACAGGTGCGACGATTGTCGATTTCACGTGGTGGCATGCAAATCAGCTCAAGGGCGTTCCTGCGCTACCGCCGGAGGAGATTCTTCAGGTTGCCGAGCGCAATCGCTTCCTCTTCGGTTCGGAAATTGTCGAACCACGGGTCCTCAGGCAAGACCATCCACTGCCGGCCAAACCGGCTATCAGTAGGCTTCTTCAGCACACCGCAGATACACCGTTCGGAAGAAGCCCTTTGTTGGAGTCTCTACGAGCGGGAATCGAGGATGTTGAAGAGAGTGCGCTTGATGATCCTCTTCAGTGTGCGGCTTTGCATTTGCTGCTAGGGCTTGCGCTGGATGATGAGCAGTTGGCTTGGCTCGTTGCTGCTTCCGATAAGGCAAAGCAGGACGCCCCGCTACCGATCACGCGGGGACTGCACGCGCTGTGGCTGGCAAAAGCCGACCTGAAGTCGGCGATGGACCTAGATACCCGGGCGGGCCGGGAAGCGCTGGTCGGCTGGTGGATGAGCGACGGCCGCCACGACAAGGCAAACGACGGGGTGGTGTTGGCAGACGCCTACGGCGAAACCTCACCACTGCTTGAGCAGGATGTACCGCTACCGATCACGCGGGGGCTGCACGCGCTGTGGTTGGCAAAAGCCGACCTGAAGTCGGCGATGGATCTGGAAATGCGGGCAGGCCGGGAAGCGCTGGTCGGCTGGTGGATGAGCGATGGCCGTCACGACAAGGCGAACGGCGGATTGATGTTGGCAGACGCCTACGGCAAAACCTCGCCGTTCCTTGAGCAGGACGCACCGCTACCGATTACGCGGGGACTGCAAGCGCTGTGGCTGGCACGGCATGATTTGCAGGGGGTGTTCGACATCAGTACTCCGGACGGCAGGAAAGCGCTTGTCGAATGGTTCGTGACTTATGGAAAAGACGACACCGCGTTCGTTTTGCCCAATGCGGAGGCCACCTCCACGCAGTTTGTTCAGGAAAACCGGGGGCGCTTTATTTTCGGCGGCGTAAATATCGTCGGCTATGCGCGTGGGGAGTTTGGCATTGGTGAAGATGTCAGGATGGCGACCTGCGCGTTGGAAACTACGGAGTTCGAACATTGCGTACCCGGAATACCCTTAAAAGCCGGTGCACGTATGCGGGACTTGACTCTGCGTGGCTATGAAACTGGCTCACCTCTTTACAATGTCAACTTGATCTGTTTGCCCCATTTTGAATCATTGCGCTTGCTTGGGGCGTCCAGACATATGATTCTGGATCGTCGTTACAACATCGCTTTTTGGCAATGGGAACTTGCCAGATTCCCTGAGGCGATGAAAAGCGCCTTAGAAATTGTTGATGAAATATGGTCCATATCCGACTTCGCTGCTTCGGCAATGCGAGGAGCGACTGATAAGTCTGTCTATTCGATGCCATTGGTCGTCGAACTTCCTGTAATGACGCAAAAGTATTTGCGCGCTGACTTTGGTTTGCCGGAAGGGGATTTTGTTTTTCTGACAGTGCTGGACGGTTTTTCCAGTATTCCACGAAAAAACCCGCAGGCCGCAGTCAATGCGTTTAAGCGCGCATTTCCTGGTTCCAATGGGGTGCGGCTGGTAATCAAGGCCATGAATGTTGATGTGGCAATGCCGGCTTGGAAGGCGCTGCTCGACTCTGTGACCGGAGATAGTAGAATAAAGATTATTGCTGAAACTTTTTCTAAAGAAAAATTGTTGGCATTGCAGAAAGTCAGTGATTGTTTCGTGTCGCTCCATCGCGCCGAAGGGTTTGGGCGAAATATCGCCGAAGCAATGCTGCTGGGAAAGCCCGTTATTGTTTCCAATTATTCAGGAAACACTGATTTTACAACTAATTCGACTGCATTTCTCGTTGAAGGCGACATGATTGAAATCCATCGCGGTGAGTATCCATTGTCGGATCAGCAGGTTTGGTTCGATCCTGAAGTCGTGATGGCTTCTGAACAGATGATTAAGTGTGTTCAGGACAGTGCAGCAAGGAATTTGAAAGCCCTCGCTGGCAAGGAATTGGTTCAGGAGCGCTATTCCAGGAATGCGGTCGGGCAGAAGTATCGCAATCGGCTGACTCAGATCGCATTCGAGTAGTATTTCAATTCATGTTGTCTGGGATTTTATTTTGCAAACTATACAAAATGCAGTTTTAGTCACCGGAGGTGCCGGCTTCATCGGCAGCAATTTCGTTCTCGACTGGCTGGCTGCGGGAGACGAGCATGTCATCAACCTCGACGCGCTCACCTACGCGGGTAACTGTGAGAACCTCGCGAGCCTAGACGGCGACACACGTCACACCTTTGTCCAGGGCGATATCGGTGACTTCGACCTCGTCTGTCGACTGCTGGCCGAACACCAGCCACGCGCCGTCATCAACTTTGCAGCAGAATCCCACGTCGACCGCAGCATCCATGGCCCCGGGGACTTCATCCAGACCAATATTGTCGGCACCTTCCGGCTGCTCGAAGCCGTCCGTTCCTACTATGGTCAACTCGGAAAAGACGCCCAAAACGCCTTCCGTTTCCTCCACGTCTCCACCGACGAAGTCTACGGCTCACTCGCCAAGGACGATCCCGCCTTCACCGAACAAAACCGCTACGAACCCAACAGCCCGTACTCCGCCAGCAAGGCTGCGTCCGATCATCTGGTGCGCGCCTACTGCCACACCTACGGCCTTCCGGTGCTCACTACCAATTGCTCCAACAACTACGGCCCCTACCATTTCCCGGAAAAGCTCATTCCGCTGGTCATTCACAACGCGCTTGCCGGCAAGCCGCTGCCCATCTACGGCGACGGCATGCAGATCCGCGACTGGCTCTACGTGAAAGATCATTGCAGTGCCATCCGCCGTGTTCTTGAAGCGGGCAGGGTGGGCGAGGTATACAACATAGGCGGCTGGAACGAAAAACCCAATCTCGACGTCGTGCACACCCTGTGTGCCATCCTCGACGAACTCAGCCCGCGTGCGGACGGCCGGTCCTACAAGGCGCAGATCACCTTCGTCCAGGATCGTCCCGGCCACGACCGCCGCTATGCCATCGATGCCGGCAAGCTCGAACGCGAACTCGGCTGGAAGCCGGCCGAGACCTTCGAGACCGGCATCAGGAAGGCCGTGGAGTGGTATCTCGACAATCAGGGCTGGGTAAAGAACGTCACCAGCGGCGCCTACCGGGATTGGGTCGGCAAGCAGTACGGAACCACCTGATGCGGATTCTGCTCACCGGTTGCCATGGTCAGGTCGGCTTTGAACTCCAGCGCGCCCTAGCGCCGCTGGGAGAACTCGTTGCGGTCGACCACGCCGACTGTAACCTCGCTGATCCGGAAGCGATCCGCCACCTGATCCGCGCGGCGCGCCCGAATATCATCGTGAACCCGGCAGCCTACACCGCCGTGGACAAGGCCGAGGCTGAGAGCGACCTGGCCTTTGCGGTCAATGCCGTCGGACCTGCGATTCTGGGCGAGGAGGGTGCCAGGGCTGGTGCCTTCATCATCCACTACTCTACCGACTACGTCTTCGATGGGACCAAGCAACGAGCCTATGTCGAAGAAGATGCAACCAACCCGCAAAGTGTCTACGGCCAAAGCAAGTGCGACGGTGAACTCGCCCTGGCACTCGTCAACCCGCGCCACCTGATTCTGCGTACAAGTTGGGTGGTCGGCGCCCATGGTGGCAACTTCGCCAGAACCATGCTCAAGCTGGCCGCCGAACGCGACAGCCTGAGCGTCGTCGCCGACCAGTGGGGCGCCCCGACCTCGGCTGCGCTGCTCGCCGACGTCACCGCCCACCTCGTCCGCCAGCAGCAGCGCAGCCCGGAATCCTTTCCTTGCGGCACCTACCACTGCGTCGCCGGAGGCGAGACCAATTGGTGTGAGTACGCCCGTCATGTCGTCGGTGCTGCGATCAAGGCCGGAAAGCCGCTCAAGGTGATGCCCGACAAGATCAGGTCCATCGCCACCGCCGACTACCCGACCCCCGCGAAACGCCCGGCCAACTCACGCCTGGACACCATGAAATTCCGCACGACCTTCGGCCTCGAACTGCCCCATTGGCAGCGAGGCATCGACCATATTCTCCAGCAAATCCTCAGCACATCATGACCACCCGCAAAGGCCTCATCCTCGCCGGCGGCGCCGGCACCCGCTTGCACCCAGCCACCCTGTCAGTTTCCAAGCAGTTACTGCCGATCTACGACAAGCCGATGATCTACTACCCGCTGACCACGCTCATGCTGGCTGGTATCCGCGACATCCTGATCATCTCCACCCCGCAGGACACCCCGCGCTTTGAGCAATTGCTCGGCGATGGCAGCCAGTGGGGCATCAACCTGCAATACGCCGTCCAACCCAGTCCGGACGGCCTAGCCCAAGCCTTCATCATTGGAGCCGATTTCATCGGCAACGGTGACTCAGCGCTCGTGCTCGGCGACAACATCTTTTACGGCCACGATTTCCACAACATCCTTGGCAGTGCGGATGCAAGGAAAGGCGGAGCCAGTGTCTTTGCATATCACGTGCACGACCCCGAGCGCTACGGCGTCGCAGAATTCGATCCTTCTGGCAAGGTGCTCAGCCTCGAAGAGAAGCCAAAGCAGCCGAAGTCCAATTACGCCGTTACCGGTCTTTATTTCTACGACAGCCAGGTCGTCGACCTCGCCCACAACCTCAAGCCCTCACCTCGTGGTGAACTGGAAATCACCGACCTCAACCGCCTCTACCTTGAAAAAGGCCAGCTCAATGTCGAGATCATGGGCCGAGGCTACGCTTGGCTCGATACCGGCACCCACGACAGCCTGCTCGAAGCAGGCCAGTTCATCGCCACCATCGAGAAGCGCCAGGGCCTCAAGGTCGCCTGCCCGGAAGAAGTCGCCTTCCGCCAAGGCTGGATCACGCCGGAACGGCTTCAAACGCTTGCCCAGTCGCTGGCCAAGAACGGTTATGGGCAGTACCTGCTCGGACTGCTGACGGAAAAGGTGTTCTGATGAAAGTGACGCCAACATCGATTTCCGATGTCCTCATCCTCGAACCCAAAGTCTTCGGCGACGAGCGCGGATTTTTTTTCGAGAGCTTTAACGCTCGCACTTTCGCTGAGGCCACCGGCCTCGATGTCACCTTCGTGCAGGATAATCACTCCAGATCTGCCAAGAGCGTACTGCGTGGGCTGCATTATCAGATCCAGCAACCACAAGGAAAACTTGTTCGCGTAGTGCAGGGTGAAGTCTTCGATGTTGCGGTCGACCTCAGAAAACGCTCAAAAACCTTCGGCCAGTGGGTTGGTGTCCATCTAAGCGCCGAAGATAAAAGGCAACTTTGGGTTCCGGAGGGATTTGCGCATGGTTTTGTAGTGCTGAGCGAGACTGCCGAGTTTCTCTACAAGACAACCGATTTTTACGCCCCGGAATTTGAGCGTAGCTTGTTGTGGAATGATCCGGCTCTGTCCATCGAGTGGCCCCTAGAAGGGCAGCCAATACTCGCGGCCAAGGATGCCAGAGGCGCGCTCTTCGCTGATGCAGAGTGCTTCGATTAAATTCCCGGAATCATCAAAAATAACAACTTTCGATCATCCGTACAGCCGATTGGGGAAGTGGACGCTCGGCAATCGTACGGGTGAACTTAGCTCGGCAGTCATTTATGCTTAATTTGCGCGTTCTCATAACAACCTATCACGAGGCTTATCTCACCCGCGGCGGCGGTGAGTACGAACTTCAATCCATTGCCGATGGCCTGCGGCAACTGGGGATCATCGTTGATATTTACGGTCCTTACTCCCGCTCGCTTGCCTTCTATGATGTAGTGCTGCACTTTTCTGTTCATGTTGGAGGGCTGTCGCTATTGCGCGAGATCCGGCGCCAGGGCAAGCCAGTTGTTCTCTGGCCGAACTTGTGGGCGGGTAAATTGGGGAACGAGACGATTGATTCGGTGCGCGAGCATATCGATATCGCCCATTTCGTGGCGTTCAAGTCCCGAGCAGAACAGGATCGTTTTCTGGAACAGATTCCTGTAACCGCTGAGAAACTTGCCTTGTGCCGCTGGGTTGCTGATCTGAGCTATCTTAAGCCTGCGCCGGCAGATCTTTTCTCGACCCTGTACAAGATCCGTGACTACGCAATTTGGTTCGGAATTGTCGAGCCGGTCAAAAACCAGTTAGCGGCAATCAGGGTGCTGAAAAAAAAGGCGATACCGCTGGTGGTGGTGGGAAAGTATCGAGACGAGGCTTATATGCAAGCGTGTCGCGAACTTGGCGGAGACAACGTTTTGTTTATCGAGGCGCTTCCTCAGAAATCCGAAATCGTTCGCTCGGCACTGCAAAGTGCAGGCTTTTATGTGGAATTGTCGCTCGAGCCGCCAGGGCTGTCAGCCATTGAGGCAGGCTTGTCAGGTTGTCGTTTGCTGTTGAGCGAATCCGAATGGGCACGTGAGCTTTTTGGTGACAAGGCGGTCTTGGTAGATCCGCTGTCTGATCTGGATGTGGCTCAAGGCGTTGATCGGGTACTGGCGAGGCCCGCAGCGTGCGGCGAGTTGCGAAAGCACCTGATGGCTTATTGTTTCCCCAATGCCCTAACACCGCTGGTTGATTTGCTGGTCAAGGCGGCGCGATGATTCTCTATTTGATCCGTCATGGTCGCTCACAGGCGAACGAACAACGGTTGGTGACCGGTACCCCGAGCGACAGTTTGTCTGTCGTGGGGCGTAACCAGGCCGCCGGATTGGCTGATTGGCTATCCAAACAGTCGGTGCAACCCGAGCGATTCATGGTCAGCCATTGGAGCCGTGCCCGCGAAACGGCGGAAATCGTTTTCCCTGAGGCAGATTGGGTGACCGATACCCGTTTGGGTGAAACTGATGCCGGCTCTGTCGCCAACTTGCCGTTGACGAATTTTCTCCAGGATCAACCGAATTTTTATGCCAACCTAGGGAATCGTTATCCCGGTGGTGAGTCGCATCTCGATCTTAATGCACGCACGCTCGCCTGCCTGGATGAGCAGTTGCAGAAGCCATGCCGCTTAATGGCTGTGGTCGCACATTCCGGCCCAATTACCTGCATTTTGCAGCACGTGCTGCAAATGGATATGACGTCCTTTCCAGCATTTCTACCAATGCATGCGACGGTTAGCGTTGTTCATTTTTCCAACCAAAGTGGTGTGTGGACAGGTCGCCTGGCCGGATTCGCCTTGGGGCCGGCTGAAAATACGGTAGAAATTCTACATGGCGACCACTGATTCCCGTCCGATCAGGATATTGGTCCTTCAACGCGAATCGCTGGTGGCTGCGGGTGTGCCATCGCTTTCTGTTTCGGCCCGAATCACTGAGGTTCTGGATTACATGGCTTCGCTTGGTGGGATTGAGCATGCCGCCATTTCAGAGGCGGACCCTTGTGCCGATTTGGGGGTTGAGTGGGCTGATATATTGATTCTCAGCAAGCACAATTCGTCCACCGCCCTGGGGTTGGCGCAATTGGCGAGTGGCCTTGGCGTAAAGATTGTTTATGACATTGATGACTGGATATTCTCATTTCCTGCTTACAGCGGCGGGCACGCAGCCAATAACCGAAATTTTGCACATGACATCATCGAACTTGCCGATGTCGTGACAGTTGCTAACAATGAATTGTTGAGGAGACTACCGAAAAAAATTCCTGGGATCTCGCCGGTGTTAATGCCGAACGGCATGTGGGTTGAGCGCTATTTTGCTACAAACCGCGAAAGACAGCAGTTGGTTAATCCACGTATCTTGTTTACAAACGCTGACTTTCTAAAAGTTCAGTCGGCTAAAGACAGCATACTCACCGCGTTGCATGTCTTTTTTTCGCGGCACCCGGATTATGTTCTGGATTTCTTTGGCGACCCTTTTCCGGAAATGTTTTCTCTTCCATTTTTGCATTTCACGAATCGCATGCCTTATGAAAGTTACATGCGGGCAATTGTTGCGGGAGATTATGTTTTCGCGATTACCCCTCTGGGGGCCGATGAGGACGAGGAGTCTGTCGAATTCAATGCGTGCAAAAATCCGTTCAAGTACATCAATTATGGAACGGCAAAAATTCCCGGAATCTACTCGAATGCCGATATTTACAAATCCTGTGTTCAGGACGGCGAAACCGGGCTATTGATTGAAAACAGCTTTGAAGCCTGGCTGGAAGCACTTGAGTTGATGGCATACAACGATTGTTTGCGCGAAAGAATTCGGGTGGGGGCACATGATGATGTAAGGGAGCGGTTCCACGTGAGACATGGCTGCAAAGTGCTACAGACAATTGTTTCGGATTTGGTTTGTCGATGATTTTGAGTGAGTGATTTATGCGCGTTATATTGGACTTTCAAGCTTGTCAATCAGCTAGTCGATTCCGTGGTATCGGACGAGGATCCAGATCCTTGCAATTGGCAATGGCGAATCTGCTTTTGTCTCGCGGGCATGAGGTGATTTGTTTGTTTAGCGAAGCCTTTCAGGAGGGCTTGGCAGACTTGCGTGCAGACATAATCAGCAATGCACCCGGGGTGCGCGTGGCGTCCTTCCATGTTCCTTCGCCGTGCGCCGCTTGTGCGCCGGATAATGCTTGGCGACAGATGGCTGCACGCATGTTGCGTGAACATGCGATTGCCTGCCTGGAACCGGAGTTTGTTCATGTGCCGGCGTTGCTTGCGGATGGCTGGGGTGATGATGCCATCGGCTCGATTGGTGTTCTCGGTGTGCGTGCGCCAACCTCATTGACCCAGTACGACTTGATTCCGCTGGTGATGTCGGATATCTACATGCCCCCCGGGGCATTCCGCGATTACTACATGAAGAAACTAGAGGGCGTGAAGCAGGCTGATTTGCTGCTGGCTATCTCAGAGTATTCACAGCGCGAGGCAATCGAGTGGCTGGGGATGCAGTCGGAGGATATCGTGCATATCTCCTTCGCAGCGGACTCCAAATTTGCAGAAGAGCCTGCAGGCGGACTGCATGATGTTGAGCGGACGGTCAGCAAATATGGATTGAGGCCGGGTTACCTGCTCTATGCTCCGGGCGGGTTTGATGCCCGCAAGAATATGGATCGGCTACTCGAGGCATATTCTTTGTTACCGGAGGATGTGAGGGGGCGCCATCAATTGGCAATTGCAAGCAAGCTTCATGAAGGTGTGCGTGCAGGGATTGAATGGAAGGCCGGAACTTTCGGCGTGCAAGCCTCGGAAATTGTATTGATGGATTATGTGCCGGATGAGGATCTGATGCATCTATACCGCGCCTGTCATGCCTATGTATTCCCGTCCCTGCATGAAGGATTTGGCTTGCCGGCGCTTGAGGCTATGTTTTGTGGAGCCCCGGTGATCGCCTCCAACTGCACCAGCATTCCCGAGGTGATGGAGATGGATGAAGCGCTTTTCGATCCCTACGACCCGCAATCCATGGCGGCGAAGATTCTGCAAGTGATCCATGATCCGGATTTCAGGCAGCGGTTGATTGCGCATGCTGCGATTCAGCCTCACAAGTTTTCCTGGGCAACCAGCGCCGAGCTTGCTGTATCAGCCTTGGAGCGCAAACACGCCGCGCTGAAGAACGCCGGATGGCATTCCACTCCAGTCGCTAATCTGCCGACGTGCGAAGACATGCTGGCGCGGCTTGCCAAGCTGGTTGCCAACGTGCAACCCAGCGAAGAAGATCTGGAGTTATTCCGTGCCTGTCTGAAGGCCAACCTGAAAGCAAAGTGCATATGAAGATATGTCTCGGAACCTATCCATGGGCTTTTGACGTACCAGGCGGCGGTGAGCGGCAGTTGCAATTTTATTCTGACGCGCTTCTGAGGGCGGGACATAAGTGGCCAGCCGTGGAGTTTTCGTTTTTCGATCCCTGGCAGCCCGAGTTTTCTGGGATGCATCTGATGCATTATTTCTCGTGTATGCCCAGTAGCCGCGATTTTCTGGATCATGTCAAATCGAAGCGAGGCATACCGTTGGCGATTAGCCCCAATTTCTGGCCTGATCCCGAGGGCTGGGAATTATCTGGCGCTCTGGAGAACATCAAAACAATACTTTGGCTGGCCGATAGGGTGATTGTTAATTCTCGTATTGAGGAAGAAGCCCTAGTGCGCTTGTGCAAGATTGATTCCTCAAAAATATCGGTCGTATATAACGCTGTTGGAGACTGCTTCTTTGATTCAGTTAATCCGGATATTTTCAGGAAAGCCTATGGGATTGATGGTCCTTTTGTGCTGAACGTTGGCAATGTTGAGCCTCGAAAAAATCAATTGGCATTTCTCAAGTCGCTCAAGGCTTTTCCGGACTTACAGTTGGTGACGATTGGTGGCGTTCGTGAACAATCTTATCTGGATGCGTGCATTCAGGAGGGGGAGGGGCAGTTTCAACTTATTGATCCTTTGCCCCCAGGGTCGGAACTTATTCGCTCCGCCATGGCGGCTTGCGAGTTCTTTGCCATGCCTAGTTTACGTGAAACCCCGAGCATCGCGAGCCTGGAGGCTGGTGCGGCCGGCTCCAGAATTATGACAACCAGCCTGGGGTCGCCGACAGAGTATTTCGAGCAGCATGCGGTCTATGTCAATCCTTACGACCTTGCCGATATGCGAGAGGGGGTGGAGGCGATTCTTGCACGGCCTAAGGATGCGGCACTCGTGGAGCGTATCCGGAATTTGTATCGGTGGGATGTAGTCGTCGAGCAGTTGGTGGATGCCTATTCGGCTGTGCTCGGAACTGATTTGAGAATGAAGAAATGATGCAGCAGAAAGCGATTGCGCAAAATCAGGACATTATCTGGAGGCTTGAAGGCCCTTTTGATAGCACCTACAGCCTAGCACTGCTGAACAGGGAGATCGCGCGCGCACTCAGTGCGCAAGGGGTCGATGTCGCCTTGTTCTCAACTGAAGGTCCGGGAGATTTCGTGCCTTCCCGAGATTTCCTTGAGAAAAACCCCGACCTTGGTGCCATGAATCAGCGTGCAGATGTAGTGGGGCATTCGGAGGCATCCGTCACAAGCCGTAATCTGTATCCACCACGCGTCGCAGATATGGCATGCGAGCGGAATCTGATGCACTCCTATGCTTGGGAAGAATCCGGGTTTCCGCCGGACTGGGTACGCGCCTTCAATAGGCACCTGACTGGAGTGACCTGCCTTTCCAGTCACGTCCTGCGGATACTTCGTGACAACGGAGTCAGCGTTCCGATGGCCGTTTCAGGTTGCGGTGTGGATCATTGGGAACGCATCGAAGCAAGTTCGGAATCGGTTCTCGATGATCTGGCCCCTCGTTCTTTCCGATTTCTGCACGTGTCGTCGTTTTTTCCGAGAAAAGGCCCGGATGCCTTGCTCGAAGCTTATGGCAGGGCGTTTACGGTTGCTGATGATGTGAGTCTTATCATCAAAACATTTCCAAATCCCCATAACCGGATTCGCGAGCAGCTTGAGGCAATGCGCGCCAAGTTTCCGGGCTATCCGCATGTTATTGTGATCGAGGAGGATCTACCTGACGCAGATCTGAAGGCACTATATCTGCGTTGCCATGTTCTTGTGGCGCCAAGTTGTGCAGAAGGTTTTGGATTACCGCTTGCCGAAGCCATGTTGACCGGGATGCCTGTCATAGTGACTGGTTGGTCAGGGCAAATGGATTTTTGCACCAAGCAGAATGCGTGGTTGGTAGATTACACGTATGAGCAGGCGGATACGCACTTTAACCTGAAACCGTCTGCCTGGGCGGCGATCGATGTCGATGCGCTTGCTGCGACAATGCAAGGAGCACTCCATTCAAAGGAAAGCGTTCGTCGGGCCATGGCTCGACGCGGACGGGATTTGTTACTGAAGAAATTTACCTGGGCGCGTGTTGCGGAGCGCTTGGTCGATTTCTACAGGGCACCTGCCGGGGATCGATTCGGGCTTCCATCGATTGGTTGGGTGAGTACTTGGAACGCGAAATGCGGCATTGCGACTTATTCGGAACATCTTGTGGTCGGAATGCGTAATAAGCCAATCATGCTGGCTGCAAGAACCGACGCACTTTTGCAGCCTGACGGTGACAACTGCCTGCGCTGTTGGAGCGTAAGCGATGACGACGATTTGGCTGAACTCTCTAGGATTGTTGATCAAAAAGGATTGGATGTAATCGTCATCCAGTTCAACTTCGGATTCTTCCACCACACACATTTACGCCGTTTCCTTGAGAGGCAGAAGGCAGCGGGGCGTGTGATTGTCTTGGATATGCATGCGACCCAGGATCCACCCCAGGCTCCGCACAAAAATCTGCTCAATTATGTTCCCGCACTGGCGCTCGCAGACCGCCTGCTGACGCATTCCATCGCTGACATGAACCGTCTGAAGTCTTGTGGGCTGAACGAGAACCTGATGCTCTTTCCCCATGGCATTCTTGATTTGCCTTCATCCCCTTCTTCTCAATCGGTTGTGCCGACCATTGCTACCTATGGTTTCTGTCTGCCGCACAAAGGACTGGAGCAGGTAGTCGATGCAATTGCCTTGTTGCGTGACGTTGGAGAGCGTGTCGATCTCAGGATGATCAATGCCGAATACCCGGTCGACTTTTCCGCCGACCTTGCGCGGGAGCTTCGCGCGAGGGTCGCCCGTCTAGGCTTGGACGAACAGGTGATGATCGAAACCCGGTTCCTGCCTGACGAGGAGAGCATTTCCCTCCTTCTAGGTGCCGATCTTGTACTGTTCGTTTACCACCCAACTTCGGAATCGGCCAGTGGCGCGGTGCGATATGGACTAGCCTGCGGTAAGCCGACTCTCGTGACCGATCTGCCGATTTTTGCTGAATTCGGGGACTCGGTCTGGCGCGTGAACGACAGTAGCCCGGGACTGCTTGCTCATACTCTGAGGGAAGTGCTCGGACATATCCGTTCCGGGTCTCCAGAGCATCAGTACAAACAGCAACTTGGCGACGCATGGCGGGCGCAGCATAGATATTCTTGGTTGTCCGAACGACTTGAAGGCATGCTGCAAGGGTTGCATTCTGACGTTAGTTTTTCCTAAACAATTATCGAGGTACAAATGAAAACTGCTGTAATTACCGGGATATCCGGCCAGGATGGGGCTTACCTGGCCGAATTGTTGTTGAATAAGGGCTATGCTGTTTATGGAACCTATCGTCGTACCAGTTCTGTCAATTTTTGGCGAATTGAGGAGTTAGGAATCGAGAAAGACCCTAACCTGCATCTGGTTGAATATGATCTGACGGATCTGTCTTCCAGCATTCGTTTGTTGCAGACCACTGGCGCGACGGAGGTATACAACTTAGCAGCACAGAGCTTCGTTGGGGTTTCGTTTGACCAGCCTTTGACGACTGCGGAGATTACCGGCGTTGGCCCCGTTAATCTGCTGGAAGCAATCCGCATCGTCAATCCGAAGATACGTTTCTACCAAGCGAGTACCTCCGAAATGTTCGGCAAGGTGCAGGCTATCCCGCAGATCGAGTCTACGCCGTTCTATCCCCGTAGCCCATATGGGGTGGCCAAGCTGTACGCACACTGGATGACGATCAACTACCGCGAAAGTTACGACATCTTTGGTTGCAGCGGCATCCTGTTCAATCACGAATCACCGTTACGCGGACGGGAGTTCGTGACGCGCAAAATTACGGATTCCGTGGCCAAGATCAAGCTTGGCCGACTGGACGTGCTGGAACTGGGCAACATGGATGCCAAGCGCGACTGGGGTTTCGCCAAGGAATACGTGGAAGGCATGTGGCGAATGCTGCAAGCTGATGAGCCGGATACCTATGTACTGGCTACTAACCGGACCGAGACGGTGCGCGATTTCGTTTCCATGGCTTTCAAGGCGGTGGGTATTGCAGTCGACTTCAAGGGCGAAGCAGAAAATGAGGTAGGCATCGATTCGGCGACTGGTAAGACGGTGCTGCGCGTGAACCCGAAGTTCTACCGCCCGGCCGAGGTTGAGTTGCTGATCGGTAATCCGGAGAAAGCCAAGCAGAAACTGGGGTGGGAGCCGAAGACTAGCCTCGAAGAGCTTTGTGCAATGATGGTTCAGGCGGACCTGCGGCGGAATGATCGTGGCTTCTCGTTCTGAGGTTCCGCGTGCCTTGGTGACTGGGCTCGGCGGCTTTACCGGCCGCTATCTGGCGCGTGAGTTGGAGAGCGCCGGTTACCAGATTTTTGGCACTGTGCATGGTAGCGAGCCGTCGGGCAGGGACATGCTTGCCGTCGACCTCTGTGACCGTGAGGAATTGCGCCGAGTGGTCGCAGAGGTACGCCCTCATGTGGTGGCGCATCTGGCGGCAATTTCGTTTGTGGCACATGGCGATGCGGAGGCGATCTACCGGACAAACGTGCTGGGCACGCGCAACTTGCTGGAGGCCTTGGCCGGGTTGGATCAATCTCCGCGCGCAGTGTTGCTGGCGAGCAGCGCCAACATCTATGGGAACGCAGCGGTGGAGGTGATCGACGAGTCTGTGTCGCCTTCGCCGGCGAA
Source organism: Dechloromonas denitrificans (assembly GCF_001551835.1). Classification (GTDB taxonomy): domain Bacteria; phylum Pseudomonadota; class Gammaproteobacteria; order Burkholderiales; family Rhodocyclaceae; genus Azonexus; species Azonexus denitrificans. The sequence continues at coordinate 247,292 of NZ_LODL01000021.1, forward strand.
TGACTATGCCGTGAGCAAGCTGGCGATGGAGTACATGGCCCATCTGTGGATGGAACGCCTACCCATTGTGATCGCCCGGCCGTTCAACTACACCGGGGTGGGGCAAGGGGCTCAATTCCTCTTGCCCAAGATCGTCGGGCATTTCCAGCGTGGCGAGCGAGTGATCGAACTGGGCAATATCGACGTAGAGCGCGACTTCTCCGACGTGCGCATGGTGGCCTGTGCCTACGCAGCATTGCTCGCCAAGGCCCCAGCCGGTGATGTATTCAATGTGTGTTCCGGTAAGGCGTATTCACTGAAGGATGTGCTGGCGATGATGGCGGAAATTGCCGGTTACGAGATAGAGGTGCGGGTCAATCCGACATTCGTGCGGGCAAATGATGTCAAGCGACTTCAAGGTTCTGCAAGAAAACTGGAGGCTTGTATTGGCGGTATCGAATGCATTCCTCTGAGCGAGACATTGGCTTGGATGTATCACCACGCTGTTCCGTCAGGGGCATGAATTGAGAGTTTTACACGTCTATCGGACGTATTTTCCGGACCCCCCGGGAGGCTTACAAGAGGCAATACGGCAGATTTGCTTGGGAACCAAGGCGCTCGGGGTGGAATCGAAAATCCTGTCGCTATCGCCATGCCCGATTCCCGCTGAAATTGAGAGTTCCGAAGGCACAGTAATTCGCTCGCGTTCCTGGATGGCGCCGGCGTCTTGTGACTTGGGGGCCTTTGATTCATTCAAGCGGTTTCGGGAGTTGTCCGCTTGGTCCGACGTGATTCATTACCACTTCCCGTGGCCATTTGCCGATGTCTTGAACCTCGTTGCAGACAGGAACAAGCCGAAGGTGATGACCTATCACTCGGATATTGTCAGACAGAAATTCCTTAGTCTCATCTACGGGCCGTTGATGCGCTATACCCTTGGGGTCATGGATGCTGTGGTTGCGACTTCTCCCACGTATGCAAAAACTAGTCCGGTACTCAATACGGCGGTCGCGCCGGATCGCCTGAAGGTGATCCCGCTTGGACTTGAAGACCGGTCGCATCGGGAATCGATGGAGATAGGTTCGTCCGACATTCTGGAGCGGTTGGAATTGGGCGATAGGCCGTTTGCTTTGGCGCTGGGGGTGCTGCGGTATTACAAGGGCTTGCATTTTCTGGTGGATGCTGCATCGAGGACCAATGCAACCATCGTAATTGCTGGCTCAGGTCCCGAGGGGGGGCATCTGCAAGAGCAGGTCCTGCGGCAGGGAGTGCGGAATGTCGTCTTCGCTGGACAGGTGAGTGAGCAGGAAAAGGCTACATTGTTGAGGCGCTGCAGGCTGCTGGTATTGCCATCTCACGTTCGTTCGGAAGCATTTGGCATGGTTCTTCTTGAGGCAGCCATGTTCGGTAAGCCGATGGTTTGTTGCGAAGTGGGTTCTGGAACCTCATTCGTTAACGTTCATGGTGAAACTGGCTATGTTGTCCCACCCGAGAATGCGTTGGAACTGGCTGATGCCATGAACACGTTATTGGCGGATCAATGTCTTTCTGAATGCATGGGCCTTGCCGCTAGGTTGCGTTACGAACATATGTTTTCCGGGGAAGTGCTTGGGCGTCGATATGACGATCTCTATCGGGGCGTCTTGAATTCACACCGTTATGCGTGATGTAATAACGGATACCGCATAATTTGGCATATGGATAGGGTGATGGATGAGATTCGATATGTTGGATTCAGTTGCGTGATCGAATGTTAGGAACCGAACGCGCTATCTGGGCCGTTGTGGTGACCTACAATCCGAATATGGAAGGTCTTGGAAATTTGATTTCTGCCTTGGCGCCTCAGGTTGCCGGAGTGATTGTTGTCGATAACGCTTCGTCTCCAGATATCACTTCGCAACTTGCAAGATTCGTAGCCGAAAATGCCACGTTGTTGCGGATGCCGGAGAATCTCGGCATCGCGGAAGCACAAAATGTGGGTATAGAGTACGCAATTTGCTCCGGAGCGGCATTTATCTATCTATCGGATCAAGATAGTGTTCCTGGTTCGACTATGTTGAGCGAGCTTTTGTCGGTCTTGACCGGTAGGCGTATGAATCCGGTTGCTGCAGTTGGGCCGGCTACGGTGGATAGTCGTACCGGAGTTTCTTCATTTTTTGTTGTCGAGCGTTCCGGTTTGCCTCGCCGTTGGATGCAGCCCGTGGAGGGGCAAGTCATTCCAAAAGACATTGAGGTGAGTTTTCTCATTGCTTCCGGTACCTTGATTCCAGTTGAAGTACTCAAGCGCCTTGGGGGCATGCGTTCGCAGTATTTTATTGACCATGTCGATACCGAGTGGTGTTTTCGTGCAAGAGCAGCAGGTTATGTGTTGCTTGGTGTTCCTGAAGCACGGCTGGTGCATCAATTGGGCGATTCTGTAAAAGCTGTCTGGTTTTTTGGCAAGCGCCAAGTAATGTACCACTCGCCATTGCGCGATTACTACATGTTCAGAAATACGCTGTTATTGCTGCGTGATGTGTCCATGTCTTGGATTTGGCGAGCCCATTTCTTATGGCGCCTAGTTCAGTTTGCCGGGTATTTTCTGACGTTTTCGGATGATAGGTCGCTGCGCCTCAGGAGAATGGTGCTCGGTGTGTTGCATGGCTTGCAGGGGCGAGCCGGCCGGCTTGATGCCGCGACAGGGTGCAGTCATGAACTGCCGGAGTCACCCATTGGGCAGGTTTAATGCGACCCAGTGTTGAGTGTCTTTTGAGTGCCAGCCATTCCATGACTGGCACTCTCTGTTCGTCGATTTTTCTACGTGATGGATTTTCAGGAGCGACGCTGAATGCCTAGTAATTCAGGAGTCCTTGGCGGAGCCCTTTGGAATCTTACCGGCTCGGTATTGCCCCTCTGCGTTGGAGTGGTGGCAATCCCCGTTCTCGTTGCACAACTGGGGGTCGAGCGCTTTGGTCTCTTGAGCCTCGCCTGGTTGTTGGTAGGGTATTTCAGTCTGTTCGATTTCGGCTTGGGGCGAGCGTTGACGCGTCTGGTTGCGGTCAGGCTGAGTTCGGGGCTTGAGTATGAGATTCCCGACTTGACGGCCACCGCGATGGGGCTTATTCGCAGTCTGGGGCTGGCTGCTGGTGTGCTTTTGGCGACCCTGTCAACATGGGTCGTAGGATGGCTGGCTATCTCGGCGGCTTTGAGCGATGAGGTTCTGGTCGGTTTGTGGGTGCTCGCGGGGGCTTTGCCGTTTGTACTCCTCTCGGCTGGTTGGCGTGGGGTGCTCGAAGCATATGGTCGCTTCGATCTAGTGAATTGGATAAGAATTCCGTTGGGCGTTGCGCTGTTTCTGGCACCGCTTGTGGCGTTGTGGTTTTCTAAAGGGCTGGTTCCGGTGATCGTTTCACTGGCAGTGACACGCGTCCTCGGTTGGTGGTTTTTGCGGTTCATGTGTTTTCGTTTACGCCCGGATTTGCGACGGGCAAACGGGTTCAGTCGAGCCTTAGTCTGGCCGTTACTGACTTTTGGTGGTTGGATGACTGTCTCGAATGTGGTTGGCCCGTTGATGGTCTACGCCGATCGATTCTTGATCGGTGGTTTGCTTTCAGCGACGGCGGTTGCCTATTACGCCACTCCATATGAGATGGTGACCCGTCTGTGGATTATTTCCGGAGCTTTGACCGGGGTGCTGTTCCCGATCGTGGCGGCTCGCTTGGTGGCTGATCGTGAGATGGTCCGGCTGGTCTACTGGCAGTCGATGAAATGCGTGTTCATGCTTTTTCTACCGGTAGTGGCAATCTTGTATCTGTTCGCCGGAGAAGTCATCGATTGGTGGTTGGGTGCCGATTTTGCCCGGAACGGCCAGCAGACGGCGCGGCTTCTGTTACTCGGTGTTTTTGTCAATGCCCTAGGGCAAGTGGCCATTACCGTGGTGCATGGTGCAGGCCGCGCCGATTGGGCGGCCAAGATACATTTGCTGGAATTGCCGTTTTATCTTGCCGCACTTGTGCTTATGGCCGAGTGCCATGGTATCGAAGGCGTCGCCTTGGTTTGGCTGCTGCGTGTTGCGGTGGACACGGTACTGATGGCCATCTTGGTTGAGCGACTACTAACGGTGACCAATCGTTATTTGTTTGTGCTCACTACATTATCTGCAGGAGTCATTTTGCTTTTGTGGCTGGCCGGTGGGGTAGAAAACCTTGCTGCCCGGGGGGCGGTAGCTTTGGTCATGTGCCTGGCGTGTGCTATGTTGCTCCCCCGGCAATTGCGTGGACTCGTTCAGGTATCACGTGGTTCTGTCTGATTTTGTATATGCGCCCCAATGTTGATTAAACCTTCTCCTGTGACTGATTGGCCCGCGTCCGGACTAGAGCCAGTGGCGGCTTGTCCATTGTGCGGGTCGAGCGAGCGTCAGCTTGCTTACAGTGATCTTCAGGATTATTTCTTTGGATCGGGGCCCGGTAATTGGCAGTTTTACCGTTGCCTTGGGTGCGGCAGCGGCTATTTGGACCCGAGGCCGAGTCCGGAGGCAATTGGCATTGCTTACCGTCACTATTACACGCATCGCTCAAGCGAGACATCGTATTCCGGAGTTCGTTGGCTTTGGCACTTGTTGCGGGATGATTATTTCAAAAGCCGCTTTGGATTCCAGTCTGAATGTACCTTATGGCCCGGTCGATGGGTGCTGCCACTTTTTCCATTTTTTCGTCAGGGTCTGGATACGGCCGTGGCGCGTAATCTCGAATGGGTGACGCCAGAAAATAGAAGGTTGTTGGATGTCGGTTGTGGTAATGGCGAGTTCATGGAATTTGCTCGCCAGGCGGGGTGGCTGGTTCAAGGGGTGGATATTGACGTGGCAGCAGTGACCATTGCCAAGGCCAAAGGCCTGGATGTCATTGCGGGCGGCATAGAGCAGTTTGCTGGGCAAACTGCTTGTTTTGACCGAATTACGCTTAGCCACGTTGTCGAGCATGTTTTCGACCCTATGGGCTTGTTGAGGGACTGTTTCCGATTGTTAAAGCCGGGTGGTGTACTGTGGGTTGATACTCCGAATATGGGGAGTGCCGGGCTGAGGGTCTTTGGTGAATATTGGCGTGGCCTTGAACCTCCGCGTCATCTGATGTTGTTTTCCCGGGCATCACTGATTGATTCGTTAATCAAAATTGGATTTGGGGAGATTGTGGACCGTTTTAGCACCTTGGCGACAACGGCAGTGTGGCGCGAAAGTCGTGAGATCATGTCGCGCGCTAGCGTGAAGCGTAATTGGCGACAAGCGTTGCCGGGACGGTTTTTGGCTGATGTCGACGGGATTTTCGCTCCGACTGAGCGTGAGTTCGTTACGTTGACATGCAGGAAGCCAGGATGAATTGTGTTGGTTTAGCTATGTGCGGAGATGATGGTGTGTTTGGGGGCTGGTGGCTGATTGACGCCCATGTTTGCCTAGGCATGGAACTCTGGGGAGGAAGATCATGATTGCCGTTTCCATTGTCAGTCATGGTCATGGCGCCATGGTGGCAAGACTGATTGCATCACTGTCGGCCTTTCCAGAAGTCCAGCAGATCATTCTGACTCGCAATATTCCCGAGGCGCTGGGTATGGATACTAATGCCCAGGTAAGCATTATCGACAACGGTTCGCCGAAGGGGTTTGGCGAGAATCACAATGCTGCGTTTGCCGCGTGTAACCAACCGTATTTTTGCCCGCTGAATCCAGATGTCGAATTACCGGAAAACCCGTTTCCGGGATTGTTAAATTGCGCCAGGATTTCAGACGCTGCGTTAGTTGCTCCGCGTGTTGTAACTCCGGAGGGGGCAACTGAAGACAATATGCGTTATTTTCCGAATTTTCGTTCCTTACTGACCAAAGCGTTTGGCGGGAAGGATGGAAGATTCGATGTGTCCGACGGACAACCGGACTTTTGCCCGGACTGGGTTGCGGGAATGTTCATGCTGTTTCGAAGTGAGGATTTCGCTCGCCTAAAGGGATTTGATGAGGGCTTTTTCCTTTATTACGAAGATGTTGATATTTGTGTTCGTATATGGCTACAGGGGTTGAGGATAGTTGCCTGCCCAAGCGTGACGATCGTTCACGATGCTCGACGTCATAGTCGGCGGAATTTGCAGTACCTTCGATGGCATTTGACGAGTATGGGCCGCCATTTTCGTAAGCATTGGGGGCGCATGCCCAGTGTGCGTGATCGCCGGGTAATCCCATGATCGGAATCTCCGGTTGCACGGGTTTCATTGGAGCCCGTCTGGGAGCGATGCTGAGTAAGTCCGATGTGCCATGGGTGGGGCTGGCGCGTAGTAGTGATTCATTTCCTGAGTGCCGAATTGCAGATCTAAGCAACTCGTTGGCATTGACCGCTGCATGTGCCGGACTGGATACACTGTTTCACTGCGCTGGCTATGCGCACGCTTTTTCAGCAGTGAATGGCAATGATTCGAAGCGTCACCAGGAAATTAATTTCGAGGGGACCCGCAATTTGGTGGAGGCTGCCGGACAGGCTGGAGTCAAACGCTTTGTCTTTCTCTCCAGTGTAAAAGCGATGGCGGAGCCCGGTGATGCGCTGGTCGAGGAGGATTTCGAGGGGGAGCCCAATACCGCTTACGGTCGGTCAAAGCGCGCAGCGGAGAGGGCTGTGCTGGAGGTGGGGCAACGTCACGGCATGCATGTCGTGAATTTGCGATTGGCTATGGTCTATGGCAGTGGTGGGCGAGGTAATCTTGAGCGCATGGGACGGCTAGTCCGGCTTGGGGGGTTTCCACCATTGCCCGAGACAGGGAACCATCGATCATTGGTGCATATTGAAGACGTGCTTGCCGCAACGAGGCTGGTCGCCGAAGATGATCGCGCCAATGGGCGTACCTATATTGTGGCGTCGCCTGAGGCACCCTCGGGGCGCCAATTGTATGATGCGTTGCGAGAGGCGCTGGGGTTAACACCCTGTGCCTGGGCCGTTCCCGCGTCTGCGCTTCGGATGGTTGCGCGTGTTTTCGATGGAGTGGAGTTCGTTACGCGCCGCCGCATACCGTTGGATAGCGAGGCGCTGGAGCGACTGCTTGGCTCGGCTTGGTATTCTCCGGCTCGGCTTGAGCGCGAGCTTGGCTGGCAAGCTCGTATATCTTTGGCTGAAGGCCTACAGGAAATGTTCAGGCAGTGAAACGATTATTCGATTTGTTGCTGGCGCTATTGGCTGCCAGCGTTCTGGTTTTTGTTATCTTGGTGGTCTCCGCGGCAGTCAAATTAACTTCTCCAGGTCCAATATTTTATTGGTCGGATCGGGTTGGTCGGCATAACAGTATTTTCAAGATGCCAAAATTTCGTAGCATGCGCATCGGAACACCAGCGGTGGCCACCCATCTGTTGAAGGATCCGAATGTCTATCTGACGCCGATTGGCTCATTTCTGCGCAAATCGAGCCTGGATGAATTGCCTCAGCTCTGGAGCATTCTGGTGGGAGATATGAGTTTCGTCGGTCCTCGGCCGGCCTTGTTTAATCAGGATGACCTGGTAGCTTTGCGTACTGAACTCGGGGTGCATGAACTATTGCCGGGTTTGACCGGGTGGGCGCAAGTCAATGGGCGGGATGAGTTGCCGATTCCGGAAAAGGTGAAACTTGATGCCGAGTACCTTCAGCGCCGGTCTCTATTCTTCGATATTCATATTTTGTGGCTGACCTTCGTCAAGGTCTTGCGGCGTGATGGCGTTTCTCATTGATTTATTTCCAGCGGGTTAAAATAGGCGGTTTCGATCGTGTTTGGTCGGCTATTTAACTTTTCGGAATCTGCTGAATGACTAATCCACGTACCTTGGCCGCGTTTCTCCACGATCTGGTGGCGGCTGCGCTGGCGTGGATGCTCGCTTTCTGGCTGCGCTTCAATTTTGACGTGCCAGCTGAGTTTGCGCATTCGGCTACTTACTCGCTGCTTTGGGTGTTGCCGCTCTTCGGTTCGTTGTTTTTTGTTTTTGGCCTGTATCGCGGATTGTGGCGTTTTGCCAGTCTGTCTGATTTGCAGCACATCCTTTCTGCGGTGCTGACCGGTGCCGTTTTAACGATGGTAGCCGTCGTTTTTCTTGGTCTGGGGCCGATTCCCCGTTCAGTACTGGTCTTGCATCCGCTGCTCCTGGCGTTGGTGATGGGCGGGAGTCGCTTTGCCTATCGTAGCTGGAAGGAGCACCGTCTTTACGGTCCGGCCAAAATGCGTGGGCAACCGGTGCTTGTCCTTGGTGCCGGGGAGGCAGCAGATTCGTTGTTGCGGGAATTGAATCGTAGCGGCCTGTGGTATGCGGTGGCGCTGGTCGATGACAACCCGGCTAAGGTGGGGCGTCGGCTGCGTGGTTTGCCTGTCTTTGGGCCGTTGGCCAATGTGCCGGAGGTTGCCGAAAAATATGGCGTCAAGCATGTCGTGATGGCCTTGCCCGGCGCCAAATCCGGCGAGCGGCGGCGGGCTGCAGAGTTGGCGGCAGCTGCGGGCTTGACCGTGATGACGATGCCTTCCTACGATGATTTGTTGGCCGGGCGTCTGTCTGTTTCCAACATCCGTCGCGTTGAGTTGGAGGATCTGCTTGGGCGCGACGCTGTTTCTCTGGATGATGCCGGCTTGCATGAGCTGCTGACCGGGCGTGTTGTCCTTGTCAGTGGGGCGGGAGGCTCGATTGGCTCAGAGTTGTGCCGCCAGATTGCTCGTTTTGAGCCATCGCGCCTAGTCTTGCTGGAGGCCTCTGAGTTCGCCTTGTATCGGATTGACGAGGAGTTGAAACAGTCCTTCCCCAAGCTTGAGTGTGGTTGTTGGGCGGGGGATGTGCGGGATGCCGAGCGAGTGGCGGAAATTCTGGCGGCTGAACAACCCGCTGTTATTTTCCACGCCGCAGCCTACAAGCATGTTCCTTTGATGGAGCATGCCAATGCCTGGCAGGCGGTTCGGACAAACGCCCTCGGCACCGTGACGCTAGCTCGGGCGGCGCAACGGGCGGGGGTCGACAAGTTCGTGTTGATCTCCACCGACAAGGCAGTCAATCCGACTAACGTGATGGGGGCGAGCAAGCGTCTGGCTGAGCGCCTTTGTCGGGTGACCCAAGCTGCTGGTGGGACGCGTTTTATTACGGTGCGTTTCGGCAACGTGCTGGGTAGCAATGGGAGTGTGATTCCCAAGTTCCGTGAGCAGATTTCGCGTGGTGGGCCGGTTACCGTGACTCACCCGGATATCGTGCGTTATTTCATGACCATACCCGAGGCAGCGCAGTTGGTTTTACAGGCGGGCTGGATGGGGCTGGGGGGCGAGATATTTGTCTTGGACATGGGTGAGCCGGTAAAAATTGTCGATCTGGCACGTGACATGATTCGGCTGTCCGGATTTTCCGAGGACGATATTCCGCTTGAGTTCACCGGCTTGCGTCCCGGAGAAAAGCTTTACGAAGAGTTACTGGCCGATGGTGAGGCAACTTTGCCGACGCCGCATCCAAAGCTGCGCATAGCCAAGCAGGCCGACAGCATGAGTGATCTCGAATTTCAAGAGCTGCTGGACTGGCTGGCGCCCAGTGTGCGTGAGGTGGCCGTCGTCAAGACGGGCTTGCAGCGCTTTGTGCCTGAATATGTGATGAATTGATTCGTTGGGAGGCGTGGCGCCTTCCTTCTCTGTAAACGGAGTATTCCTTGAGTATTGAATTCCTTGATCTTTCCCAGCAGATCTCTGCTGGTGGCACGGTTCGCTTGCCAGGCTCAAAAAGCATCTCCAACCGGGTTTTGTTGCTGGCTGCGCTGGCTGAAGGTGAAACCGAAGTTCGCGACTTGCTCGCTTCCGATGATACCGAGCGCATGCTCGATGCCCTTAAAACGCTTGGTGTTGGTGTTGACGCGCTGGCTGGGGAAAGTTGGCGGATCAAGGGTTGTGGCGGGAGGTTTCCGGTCAGGCAGGCCGAGTTGTTTCTTGGCAATGCCGGCACCGCATTTCGGCCACTGACGGCGGCGCTGGCGCTGGCTGGCGGTGATTACGTGCTGAGGGGCGTGGCGCGCATGCACGAGCGGCCGATTGGCGACTTGGTCGATGGCCTGCGCCAGTTGGGGGGCAATGTTACCTATCTGGCCAACGATGGTTTTCCGCCGCTGCATCTTAAGCCGGCGACGATTCGTGCCGGGGGCACGGTTCAGGTGCGCGGCGATGTCTCCAGTCAATTTTTGACCGGTTTGCTGATGGCGCTGCCCTTGACTGGCGAGACTGCTACGGTCGACGTGATTGGGGAGCTGATTTCCAAGCCCTACATTGAAATCACGTTGGCCATCATGGCGCGCTTTGGTGTGCAGGTGCAGCGCGAAGGTTGGCAGCGTTTCACGGTGCCGGCCGGCAGTCGTTATGTTTCGCCGGGAACGGTTTATGTCGAGGGTGATGCTTCGTCGGCATCTTATTTCCTCGCTCTGGGGGCGATTGGCGGTGGACCGGTGCGTGTCGAGGGTGTCGGTCGCGACTCGATTCAGGGCGATGTTCGCTTTGCCGAGGCTTTGGCGCAAATGGGCGCCGAAATCGAGATGGGGCCGAACTGGATGGCGGCGCGGGCGCCCAAGTCGGGTCTTGTTGCGGTCGACCTTGATTGCAATCACATTCCCGATGCTGCGATGACGCTGGCGACGACGGCCTTGTTCGCCAAAGGTACTACCACGCTACGCAATATTGCCAGTTGGCGGGTCAAGGAAACCGACCGCATTGCTGCCATGGCGACCGAACTGCGCAAGTTGGGGGCGGTGGTTGAGGAGGGTGAGGATTTCATCCGCGTTACGCCGGCCGACCTGAAGCCGGCGGCAATCGATACTTACGACGATCACCGGATGGCGATGTGTTTCTCCTTGGTGGCGTTTGGCACGCCATTGCGTATCAACGATCCGAAGTGCGTGGCCAAGACCTTCCCAGATTACTTCGAGCGTTTCGCTGGCGTTACTCAAGCTGCGCCGGTGGTTGCCATCGACGGTCCCTCGGCTTCGGGCAAGGGAACGGTCGCGGCACGCGTCGCGGCAGCGCTCGGTTTTGCCTATCTCGATTCCGGAGCCCTGTACCGGTTGACCGCGCTGGCGGCGCAACGGGCGGGCGTGGATTGGGCCGATGAAGAGCGTGTGGCGGCAATTGCTGCGGCGCTGGATGTCGAATTCCTTGAAAACGAAATTCGCCTGGACGGGCAATTGGTCGGCGATGCGATCCGCACCGAGGCAATGTCGGCCGGGGCCTCGAAAGTGGCGGCTTTGCCGGCGGTGCGCGAGGCCTTGCTGTTCCGTCAGCGTGCCTTCAATACCAAACCCGGTTTGGTCGGCGATGGCCGCGACATGGGCTCGGTCATCTTCCCGCATGCCCCGCTCAAGGTCTTCCTGACGGCGAGTGCCGAAGTACGCGCCGAGCGCCGTTATAAGCAGTTGATCGAAAAAGGATTATCTGCTAATCTCACGGACCTTCTGCTAGATCTTCAGCAACGTGACGAGCGCGATTCGCAGCGCAGCGTTGCTCCGCTCAGGCAGGAGCGTGATGCCAAATTGCTCGATACCACCGGGCTCACCATCGAACAGGCGGTGGATCAGGTGCTGGTGTGGAGCAGGGAAGCGTTGAAGTAAGGTGTTGCCGGCTGCAATGGTCGGCAATATGTTTGAAACCTCTAACCCGCTGTGAATTTCACGGTTCGCGGCATGAAAGTTCTCTCCGTCAATGGAATCTTTTGCTCAACTATTTGAAGAATCCCTGGCTCGCCAGGAAATGCGTCAAGGCGAAGTCATCACTGCAGAAGTGGTGCTCATCGATCACAACTTCGTTGTGGTCAATGCCGGCCTGAAATCGGAATCCTATGTTCCGCTCGAAGAATTCCTGAACGATCAGGGCGAACTCGAAGTGCAAGTGGGCGATTTCGTCCAAGTTGCCATCGAGATGCTGGAAGACGGCTACGGCGCAACCCGCCTGTCGCGCGATCGCGCCAAGCGCATCGCTGCCTGGAACTTCCTGGAACAGGCCCTGAACGACAATACCCTGGTTACCGGCACCATCACCGGCAAGGTCAAGGGCGGTCTGACCGTCATGTCCAACGGCGTCCGTGCATTCCTGCCGGGTTCGCTGGTCGACATGCGTCCGGTCAAGGACACTACCCCATACGAAGGCAAGACCCTCGAATTCAAGGTTATCAAGCTGGATCGCAAGCGCAACAACGTGGTCATGTCCCGTCGCGCCGTCCTCGAAGCCACCGCTGACAAAGATCGCGAAAAGCTGCTTGAGAACCTCAAGGAAGGCACCACCGTCAAGGGTATCGTCAAGAACATCACCGATTACGGTGCATTCGTCGATCTCGGCGGTATCGATGGCCTGCTGCACATCACCGACCTGGCCTGGCGCCGTGTCCGTCACCCGTCCGAAGTGCTGGCCGTGGGCGACGAAGTTACCGCCAAGATCCTCAAGTTCGACGCCGAGAAGAACCGCGTCTCCCTGGGTATGAAGCAACTGGGCGACGATCCGTGGGTTGGTATTGCCCGCCGTTACCCGGCCGGCACCCGCCTGTTCGGCAAGGTCACCAACCTGACCGACTACGGTTCATTTGTTGAAATCGAACAAGGCATCGAAGGTCTGGTTCACGTTTCCGAAATGGATTGGACCAACAAGAACGTTCATCCGTCCAAGGTTGTTTCCTTGGGTGATGAAGTCGAAGTCATGATCCTAGAAATCGACGAAGAGCGTCGCCGTATTTCCCTCGGCATGAAGCAATGCCTGCCGAATCCGTGGGATGATTTCGCGATGAACCAGAAGAAGGGCGACAAGGTTCGCGGTGCGATCAAGTCGATCACCGACTTCGGTATCTTCATTGGCCTGCCTGGCGGCATCGACGGCCTGGTTCACCTGTCCGACCTGTCCTGGAGCAGCACTGGCGAAGAAGCCATCCGCAACTTCAAGAAGGGTGACGAAGTTGAAGCCGTCGTGCTCGGTATCGACGTCGAGAAGGAACGTATCTCCCTCGGCATCAAGCAGCTCGAAGGCGACCCGTACACCAACTTCATTGCTACCCACGAAAAGAACAGCATCGTGCGCGCTACCGTCAAGACGGTTGATGCCCGCGGCGCCGTGATGACGCTGGATGGCGAGAACGAAGGTTACCTGCGCGCTTCCGAGTTCTCCCGTGATCGTATCGACGACCTGTCGCAGCACCTGAAGGTGGGTGACGAGGTTGAAGTCATGATCATCAACGTGGATCGCAAGACCCGTGGTATCAACCTGTCCGTCAAGGCCAAGGATCAAGCCGAGCAGCACGAAGCGATGCAGAAGTTCTCTGCCGAGTCGAATTCTGCTGCTTCTGGTACGACCAACCTGGGCGCCCTGCTGAAGGCCAAGCTTAACCAGCAAGGCTGATAGGCATAAAGCATGACCAAATCCGAGCTCATCGCCCGGCTGGCGGAGCGGTTTCCGCAGTTGGTGGCGAAGGATGCTGATTTTGCGGTCAAGATGATTCTCGATGCGATGTCCGATGCACTTGTGCGCGGGGATCGTATCGAGATCCGCGGATTCGGCAGCTTTGCGCTCAACTACCGGCCACCACGCACCGGTCGTAACCCCAAGTCGGGGGAGAAGGTCAGCGTTCCTGCCAAGTGGGTTCCCCACTTCAAGGCGGGCAAAGAACTGCGTGAGCGGGTTGATCAGGCGATCTGACAGTCCGCTGAGCAGACGCAATGTGGTAGATTCAGGGCAGTGAATGATTTCACTGCCCTTTTTTATTGAATGCCATGACAGCACTGACTTGGGCCATCCGGCTCATTATTTTTTCCTTTCTGGTCGTTTTTGCGGTGCAGAACACCGATCCGGTGGTTCTGAACTTCGTCCTCGGTCAGGCCTGGCAGGCACCGCTGGTCATCGTGCTGCTTGCCTTTTTCGTCGGCGGTGCAATGCTCGGTGTGCTATCGCTGCTTGGCGTGATCTATCGCCAGCGCCGGGAAATCGCGCGCCTGAAGCGTGCGGTCGACAAACCTCAGTCCGTCATTTCGCAGGAACCCCCACCGGTCGCATGAACGATCTTTTTGAATACTGGCAGTTGCTGCTCATTCCCTTGTTTTTCGGGCTGGGCTGGGCGGCGGCCCGCGTTGACATGCGCCAGGTGGTGCTTGAATCCCGCGCCTTGCCGCGCTCCTATTTTCAGGGGCTGAATTTTCTCCTCAACGAACAGCCGGACAAGGCGATCGACTCCTTTCTCGAGGTCGCCAAGGTCGACTCGCAGACGGTTGAGCTCCACTTTGCCCTTGGTAACCTGTTTCGCCGCCGCGGGGAGACCGAGCGTGCCATTCGCCTGCACCAGAACCTGATCGATCGCCCCGATCTGGAAGAGGAGGTGCGTCTGCATGCGCTCTCCGAGCTCGGGCAGAATTTTTTGAAGGCCGGCCTGCTTGATCGAGCTGAGGAAATTTTCAACAAGTTGAGTGGGACGACTTTCGAAATGGAAGCCAAGCGCAATCTGCTGGAAATCTACCAGGTTGAGAAAGAGTGGCTAAAGGCCATCGAGATTGCCCGCGAATTGCCGGATGGCGTAACGCAGCAGCAGGTGGCCGAGTTTTATTGCGAGTTGGCTGCCAATGAAATCATGCGCTCCAAGCCGGACTCGGCGCGCGGCTATATTGAATCTGCCATCCAGCAGAACCGGAAATGTGTCCGCGCCAGTCTGTTGCAGGGCGACCTGTTGCTCCAAGAAGGCAAGCCGGAAGCGGCCATCGAGGCCTGGCAGCGGATCGAGCAGCAGGATCCGGCCTATCTGGCTCTGGTCGCCCAGCGTCTGCTCGATACCTATCGCAAGCTGGAGCGCCGCGATGAGGGTATTGCCCTGTTGCGCGGCTATCTTGAACGCTATCCGTCGCTTGATCTGCTGGACGTCGTCTATCAGTTGATTCTCGAGGGCGAGGGAACGGAGTCCGCCTATCGCCTGGTGCGCGATGAATTACAGCGCAATCCGACCCTGCTTGGCTTGGAAAAACTGATGAGTGCCCGCCTGCCGCTGGCGCCGCCGGATGTGCGTGGCGACGTCGAACTGGCCAAGACCATCATTCAGGGCTACACCAAACGCCTGTCGCGCTATCGGTGCGATAATTGCGGCTTCAAGGCGCGACAGTTCTACTGGCGCTGTCCGGCCTGCGGCGGCTGGGAAACCTACCCACCGCGCCGTAGCGAAGAATTCGATCAAACTCTGTAGGAAGCATTCATGAAAATCACCGTCGTCGGCACCGGCTATGTCGGTCTGGTAAGTGGTACCTGTCTGGCTGAAGTCGGCAACGACGTCCTCTGTCTGGACGTCGATCCGGAAAAGATCCGCATTCTCGAAGAAGGCGGCATCCCGATCTACGAACCGGGCCTGCAGGAAATGGTCCGCCGCAACGTTGCCGCCGGCCGCCTGAGCTTCACCACCGATGTTGAAAAAGCCGTCCACCACGGCACCATCCAGTTCATCGCCGTCGGCACCCCGCCCGACGAAGACGGCTCGGCCGACCTCCAGTACGTGCTCGGTGCCGCCCGCAACATCGGCCGCCTGATGAGCGACTACAAGGTTGTCGTCGACAAGAGCACCGTCCCGGTCGGCACCGGCGCCAAGGTCAAGGCCGCCATTGCCGACGAACTCGCGAAGCGGGCGGTCGACATCCCCTACAGCGTCGTTTCCAACCCGGAATTCCTCAAGGAAGGCGCTGCCGTCGAAGACTTCATGCGGCCCGACCGTATCGTCGTCGGCGCCGAAGAAGAGCAGGCCATCCTCCTGATGCGTGCCCTCTACGCCCCGTTCCAGCGCAACCACGAACGCCTGATCATCACCGACGTCAAGAGCGCCGAACTGACCAAGTACGCCGCCAACGCCATGCTGGCCACCCGCATCAGCTTCATGAACGAACTCGCCAACCTGGCCGAAGTGCTCGGCGCCGACATCGAAATGGTCCGCCAGGGCATTGGCTCCGACCCGCGCATCGGCTACCACTTCCTCTACCCCGGCTGTGGCTACGGCGGTTCCTGCTTCCCGAAAGACGTCAAGGCCCTGATCGCCACTGCCCAGGACGACGCCGACATTACCCTCAAGGTGCTGACCGCCGTCGAAGAAGCCAACGATGCGCAAAAGCATGTGCTGACCCACAAGCTCAAGGCCCGCTTCGGCGATCTCAAGGGCAAGCACTTCGCGCTGTGGGGCCTGTCCTTCAAGCCCAACACCGACGACATGCGTGAAGCGCCGAGCCGCGAACTGATCGCCGACCTCTTCGCCGCCGGCGCCACCGTCACCGCCTACGACCCGGTCGCCATGCACGAAACGCAACGCATCTTCGGCGACGACAGCCGCCTGCAGTACGCCGAGAACCCGATGGGTGCGCTCGACAGCGCCGACGCGCTGCTCATCGTCACCGAATGGAAGGAATTCCGCAGCCCGGACTTCGACGCCATCAAGCAGACCCTGAAGAATCCGGTGATTTTCGACGGGCGCAACCTCTACGATCCCAAGCTGGTACGCGGGCTGGGCATCGAATATTTCGCAATCGGACGTTAATTGACGGTAGGCAGCATGCTGGAAAAAGTTTCGCAGGTTCGCCTGCTCGTGGTGGGCGATGTGATGCTCGATCGTTACTGGTTCGGCGAGGTCAACCGGATTTCGCCGGAGGCGCCGGTACCGGTGGTCAAGGTTGAGCGGCAGGAGGAGCGTCTGGGCGGAGCCGCCAACGTCGCCCGCAATGCGGCTTCACTCGGGGCGACGACGGCGCTGCTGTCGGTGGTTGGCGATGACGATGCCGGGCGTTCCCTCGGCCGCCTGCTCGAAGAGGGGCTGATCGATGCAGGCCTGCATGTCGACCGCGATATCGACACCATCGTCAAGTTGCGCGTCATCGGACGTCAGCAGCAATTGCTGCGCATCGACTTCGAAACGCCGCCGTCGCATGAAATCCTGCAGGCCAAGCTGGCCGATTTCGAGCGTCGGGTCGCCGATGCCGATGTCGTGATCCTGTCGGATTACGGCAAGGGCGGCCTGACCCACATCGCCGAGATGATCCGCATCGCCCGCGCCGCGGCCAAGCCGGTGCTGGTCGATCCGAAGGGTGACGAGTGGGAAAAATACGCCGGGGCGACGGTGATCACCCCGAACCGCTCCGAATTGCGCGAAGTGGTCGGTCGTTGGTCCTCGGAAGCTGATCTGATCGCCAAATCGCAGAAACTCCGCGCCGATCTCGGTCTCGAAGCCTTGCTGGTCACGCGTAGCGAAGAGGGTATGACCCTGTTTGCTGATGGCGAAACGCATCATCAGGCGGCCCTGGCGCGGGAAGTGTTCGACGTTTCCGGGGCCGGCGATACGGTGATTGCGACGCTGGCCGTGATGATCGCGGCAGGTGCCGATTGGGCCGAAGCCATCCGTGTCGCCAATGTGGCGGCCGGCATCGTGGTTGGCAAGCTGGGGACCGCTGTTGTTACCCGCCAAGAACTCGCAGCAGCTCTGTAAGGAATAAATATGTACACAGTCGTTACCGGCGCTGCCGGCTTCATTGGTTCGAATATCGTCAAGGCCCTCAACGAGCGCGGCGTCACCAAGATCATCGCGGTCGATAACCTGACCAAGGCCGACAAGTTCAAGAATCTGATCGACTGCGAAATCGCCGATTACCTCGACAAGCAGGATTTCATCGAGCGCATCCAGGCCGGCCATTTCGATGGAGAGATCGAAGCGATTTTCCATGAAGGCGCCTGCTCCGACACCATGGAAACCGACGGCCGCTACATGATGGAGAACAACTACCGGTACTCCATGATCCTGCTCGACTGGTGCCAGGATCAGGACGTCCAGTTGCTCTATGCTTCCAGCGCGGCGACCTACGGCGGCAGCAATATCTTCAAGGAAGAGCGCCAGTATGAAGGCCCGCTCAACGTTTACGGCTATTCCAAGTTCCTGTTCGACCAGGTGGTGCGCCAGCGTCTGGCCCAGAGCCCGTCGTCGCAGATCGTCGGTTTCCGCTATTTCAACGTCTATGGCCCGCGCGAGACGCACAAGGGGCGGATGGCCTCGGTCGCCTTCCACAACTACAACCAGTTCAAGGCCGACGGCAAGGTTAAGCTGTTCGAAGGCTCGCATGGCTACGAGAACGGCGGTCAGATGCGAGATTTCGTCTTTGTTGGCGATGTCGCCAAGGTCAATCTCTTCTTCCTGGACCATCCGGAAAAGTCCGGCATCTTCAATCTCGGCTCCGGTCGGGCCCAGAGTTTCAATGATGTGGCGGTTGCTGCGGTCAACGGCTGCCGCAAGGCAAAAAGCGAGGCGCCGCTAACGCTGGACGAACTGCGGGCACAGGGTTTGCTCGAATATATCGCTTTCCCCGAGGCCTTGAAGGGCAAGTACCAGGCATTCACGCAGGGCGATCTGACCCGCTTGCGCGCTGCCGGCTACGATGCTCCGATGGCGACGGTTGAGGAGGGCGTCTCCCAATACATCGAGTGGCTCCATAAAAATGTATAAAACCCTGCAGGATTTTGTCGGAAACACCCCGCTGGTACGCCTGGTGCGTATTCCGGGGGCGGAGAACGACAAGCGCAACAACGTCATCCTCGCCAAGCTGGAAGGCAACAATCCGGCCGGTTCGGTCAAGGACCGGCCTGCTCTGTCGATGATCGTCCATGCCGAGGCGCGCGGCGACATCAAGCCGGGCGATACGCTGATTGAGGCGACTTCCGGCAATACCGGCATTGCGCTGGCGATGGCGGCGGCGATCAAGGGCTACCGGATGATCCTGGTCATGCCGGAAAACCAGAGCATCGAGCGCCGGCAAAGCATGCGCGCCTACGGCGCTGAGCTGGTGCTGACGCCCAAGGATGGCGGCATGGAGCTGGCGCGCGATGTCGCCGACAAGATGCGGGACGAAGGCAAGGGCATCATCCTCGACCAGTTCGGCAACCCGGACAATCCGCTTGCCCACCTCGAAGGTACCGGCCCGGAAATCTGGCGTGATACCGACGGCAAGGTGACGCACTTTGTTTCCAGCATGGGCACGACCGGCACCATCATGGGGACCTCGGCCTACCTGAAGGGGCAGAATCCGACGATCCAGATCGTTGGCTGCCAGCCGGAAGAGGGTAGCCAGATTCCCGGTATCCGCAAATGGCCGGAAGCCTACCTGCCGAAGATTTACGACAAAACCAACGTCGACCGCATCGAATACGTCAGCCAGGCCGATGCCGAGGCGATGACGCGCCGTCTGGCGATGGAAGAGGGCATCTTCGCCGGCATTTCCTCGGGCGGGGCGCTGGCCGTTGCGCTGCGCCTGTCGCAGACGCTGGAAAATGCGGTGATCGTCAGCATCATTTGCGATCGCGGCGACCGCTACCTGTCGACCGGCGTTTTCCCGGCATGAAACCGGTCCTCGTTTTCGATATCGAGACGATTCCCGATGTTGCCGGCCTGCGCCGCCTGAACGATCTGCCCGGCGAGCTTTCCGACGACGAGGTCGCCGAGCTCGCCTTCCAGCAGCGGCGGGCCAAGACCGGCAACGATTTCCTGCAGTTGCACCTGCAGCGCGTCGTCGCCATCTCCTGTGTGCTGCGCACCAGCGAAGGCCTCAAGGTCTGGTCGCTGGCCGAACCGGAGCAGGGCGAGGGCGAGATCATCCAGCGCTTCTTCGATGGCATCGAGAAATTCACGCCGCAGATCGTTTCCTGGAACGGTAGCGGCTTCGACCTGCCGGTGCTGCACTATCGCGGCATGCTGCATGGAGTCAGCGCGCCACGCTACTGGGATCTGGGCGACGGCGACTATGCCGATTCGCGCGATTTCAAGTGGAACAACTACATCAGTCGCTACCACATGCGCCATCTCGACCTGATGGACCTGTTGGCCCTCTACAACCCGCGTGCCAACGCGCCGCTCGACGACCTGGCCAAGCTCTACGGCTTTCCCGGCAAGCTCGGCATGGATGGCGGCAAGGTCTGGGAAGCCTGGCAGGCCGGCAAGAGCGCCGAAATTCGCGACTATTGCGAAACCGATGTCATCAATACCTACCTCGTCTATAACCGCTTCCGTCGCCTGCGCGGCGAACTGACAGCGGCCGAGGAAGGGGCGGAAATCGACTTCGTCAAGGCGCAGCTCGCCAAGATCGGGGCGCCGCACTGGCAAGAGTTTCTCGCCGCCTGGCACTGACAGTGCTTAGCACAGCGTTATAATCACAAGTTCTCAAAACCTAAACGCAGAGAGATTACGATGGCTCTTAACAACGTTCCTTCCGGCAAGTCCCTCCCCGACGACTTCAACGTCATCATCGAAATCACCGCCCACGCCGACCCCGTCAAGTACGAAGTCGACAAGGAATCCGGCGCGATTTTCGTCGATCGTTTCATGGGTACCGCGATGCACTATCCGTGCAACTACGGCTACATCAACAACACCATCGCCGGCGACGGCGACCCGGTCGATGTGCTGGTCGTGACCCCGTTCGGCCTGCCGCCGGGCGTTGTCGTGCGTTGCCGCCCGCTCGGCATGCTGGCCATGGAAGACGAGGGCGGTCAGGACGCCAAGCTGCTGGCCGTGCCGGTCGACAAGTTGACCCCGCTCTACAAGGACGCCAAGACCTTCGAAGACATTCCGCAACTGCTGCGTGACCAGATCTCCCACTTCTTCTCCCATTACAAGGATCTGGAGAAGGGCAAGTGGGTCAAGATCGTTGGCTGGCAGGGTATTGATGCCGCCAAGAACGAAATCATGGAAGGCGTCGCCCGTTACCAGGCCGAAGCCAAGTAAGAAGCCGTCCGTATGATGCGAATCGCCGTTGCCCAGTTCAACGCCACCGTCGGTGACCTGACGGGCAACGTCGAACGTATCTTGAAGTGCGCCGCGCAGGCCAAGGCCCGCGGCGCCCAGGTGTTGTTGACGCCTGAGTTGTCGCTGTGCGGTTATCCGCCGGAAGACCTGTTGCTGCGTCCCGATTTCTATCGGGCCTGCCACCAGGCACTGGATGATCTGGCGAGCCGGGTCGAGGGAATTGTCCTCGTCGTCGGCTACCCGGAAGAAAGCGATGGCCACTGCTACAACGCGGCCATGGTCATTGAAAATGGCCAGAAAAAGGCGGTCTACCGCAAGATTCGCCTGCCCAACTACGAAGTGTTCGACGAACAGCGTTATTTCGAAGCCGGCAGCGAAGCCTGTGTCGTCACCATCGCCGGGGTTCGTTGCGGCATCAATATTTGCGCCGATATCTGGGAGCCGGGCGCTTTCGAACTGGCCTGCACGGCTGGCGCCGAGTTGATGCTGGTGCTCAATGCCTCGCCCTGCCATCTGGAAAAACACCAGCAGCGGGCACAGGTACTCGGCGAGCGGATCGAGGCGACTGGGGTGCCGGCCGTCTACGCCAATCTGGTCGGCGGCCAGGATGAACTGGTCTTTGACGGTGCTTCTTTCGCCCTCGATGCGCACAAAGTCTGCCGGATGCGCCTGCCGCAATTCGAGGAAGCGCTCGGCATCGTCGATTTCACGGCCGGCAATTTGCAGTCGGCCGACATGGCGAGCGAATTGTCGATCGAGGCCGAAGCCTACCAGGCCCTGGTGCTGGGCGTTCGCGACTACATCGGCAAGAGCGGCTTCAAGGGCGCCATCATCGGCCTTTCCGGCGGTATCGATTCGGCCTTGACGCTGTGCGTCGCGGTCGACGCGCTGGGGGCCGACAAAGTGCGGGCGGTGATGATGCCGTCGCCATATACCGCCCAGATGAGCCTCGACGATTCGCGGGCGATGATCCAGAAGCTGGGCGTGCGTTACGACGAAATCGCCATCGCGCCGGCCATGCAGACCTATGCCGCCATGCTCGACCCGCTGTTCGCCGGTCTGCCGGCCGACACCACCGAAGAGAACATCCAGGCGCGCATTCGCGGCAACATCCTGATGGCGCTCTCCAACAAGACTGGTGCGCTGGTGCTGACCACCGGCAACAAGTCGGAGATGGCGGTTGGCTACTGCACGCTGTACGGCGACATGGCCGGCGGCTTCGCGGTGATCAAGGACGTCTACAAGACGCTGGTCTATCGCCTGTCGCGCTACCGCAATACGCTGTGCGGCGAGAGCGGCCCGGTCATTCCCGAGAACATTATCGTCCGGCCGCCTTCGGCCGAATTGAAGCCGGACCAGACCGACCAGGACTCTCTGCCGCCGTACGAGGTGCTCGATGCCATCGTCCGCGCCTACATGGAAGAAGATCGCAGTCCGCGTGAGATCATCGCCGCCGGCTTGCCGGAAGCCGACGTGCGTCGCGTCGTGCGCCTGTTGCGGATTGCCGAATACAAGCGCCGGCAGTCGCCGGTCGGTATCCGCATCACGCCGCGTGGTTTCGGCAAGGATTGGCGTTACCCTATTACCAATCGTTATCAAGACGAATTCTAAGAAACCGACTTCCCGAGGAAACAGACCATGAAAAAAATCGAAGCCGTCATCAAGCCCTTCAAACTCGACGAAGTGCGTGAAGCGCTGTCGGAAGTGGGTATCACCGGCCTGACCGTGACCGAGGTCAAGGGTTTTGGCCGGCAGAAAGGCCACACCGAGCTGTATCGTGGCGCCGAGTATGTCGTCGATTTCCTGCCCAAGGTGAAGATCGAAATCGTCGTTGCCACCGAGAACGTCGATGCCGCTATCGATGCCATCATCAAGGCCGCCCGCACCGGCAAGATCGGTGATGGCAAGATCTTCGTGACGGCGGTCGAGCAGGTCGTCCGCATCCGTACCGGCGAAACCAACGAGGCCGCTATCTAAGCGCTGCTTCTTGCTGCCAGAAGAGGGCGACTGCGGTCGCCTTTTTTATTTTTTGCTGGAGCGCAACAGCGCGATCAAGGCGCCCTCGCCGCCATCCTGCGGGCGGGCCTGGCAAAAGGCGAGGATCTCGATACGCTGCATCAGCCAGCCACGAACCAGTTGGCGCAGGATGGAAAGCTTCTGCGGCGAGCCATGCCCCTTGCCGTGAATGATGCGGACGCAGCGCGTGCCATGGTGCAGGCATTCAGCCAGGAAGTTGCCGAGCAGGTGGCGGGCTTCGTCGCGATTCAGGCCGTGCAGGTCGAGTTCCTCCTGAATCACCCAGCGGCCGCGGCGCAGATCCTTGAGGATGCTGCCAGCCAGGCCCTGGCGCAGGTAGTTCGGCTCATCGCCGCCTTCCAGCCGGTCTTGCAGGCCGATCGGGCCGTGCAGGCTTTCGTGCAGCGCCGCCTGCTCGTCGGCTACGAACTGCTGTGGGCAGGGGGGCGGCAACGGGCCGCCGAGAAGTACCCGGTTCGGGGCGGGCAGGGGCTGGACGCCCGACATTGCCAGTTGAAAGGCCGCCAGTTCCGGATCGCTCGGCAGGGCGGCTGGCGGCTTGCTGGCAGCGGCCTGCCAGTGTGCCGGCAGCGCTGGTTCGGCCTGTTGCTTCGAGCGTTCTGGTTTTTCCGGCAGTCTTGGCGCCGGCGGGGTGAGGCGCCGGGGCCTGGTTTTCGGCAGTTGGACGCGGTTGACCGGCGGCAGCGGCGCAATGTCCGCTACCGCCGCCTGGAAGGCGGCAAGGTCTTCCGGGTCGATCAAGCCGGTTGGCGCTTAGCTGAGCTGGTCGAGGTAACGCTCGGCATCGAGCGCCGCCATGCAACCGGTGCCGGCCGAGATGCAGGCCTGCTTGTAGATCTGGTCGGCGACGTCGCCGGCCGCGAAAACCCCGGGGATGCTGGTCTGCGTGGCGTTGCCTTTGAGGCCGGCTTCGGTGATCAGATAGCCGCCATCCATGGCCAGTTGGCCGGCGAACATGTCGGTATTCGGCTTGTGACCGATGGCGATGAAGACGCCATGCACCTCGAGATTCTGCATGGCGCCGGTCTGCGTATTCTTGATGCGCAGACCGGTGACGCCGGAGTCATCGCCAAGGACTTCGTCCACGGCGTTGTTGTAGAGGATGGTGATCTTGCCGGCCTTTTCCTTTTCGAACAGCTTGTCCTGCATGATCTTCTCGGCGCGGAATTTGTCGCGGCGGTGAATAAGCGTTACATGACTGGCGATGTTGGCGAGGTAAAGTGCTTCCTCGACGGCCGTATCGCCGCCACCGACGACGGCGACCGGCTTGTTGCGGTAGAAGAAGCCGTCGCAGGTGGCGCAGGCGGAAACGCCCTTGCCGGCGAATTTTTCCTCGGAAGGCAGGCCCAAATACATGGCCGAAGCGCCGGTGGCGATGATCAGGGCATCGCAGGTGTAGGTGCCGGCATCGCCGGTCAGCGTGAAGGGCTTCTCGGTCAGCTGTGCGGTGTGGATGTGGTCGAAGATGATTTCGGTGTCGAAGCGGCGGGCGTGGGCTTCGAAACGGGCCATCAGTTCCGGACCCTGGACGCCGTCGGCATCGGCTGGCCAGTTGTCGACGTCGGTCGTGGTCATCAGCTGGCCACCTTGGGCCATGCCGGTGATCAGCACGGGTTTCAGGTTGGCGCGGGCGGCATACACGGCGGCGGTGTAACCGGCAGGACCGGAGCCGAGAATAATCAGCGGGCTGTGGCGGGCGGGTTGGGACATGGTCATCCTCTTGGGTTGTCGAACGGAAAATTATAGCCTTCTCAGAGCCACAGATTTTTCCCGAGTTCCTATGTTGTTTGGGAAAGCAGTTTATAATCGTTGCGTAACTATATGAACGGAAAATGATTTATGTCCGCTACCAATTTCGGCTTGAGTCTGGTTGTCCTGCGCAATGTACCGTTGTTTGCCGGGCTGAATGAGGTCGAACTGGAGAAGCTCTCCAAGGTTTCGGGCCGAAAACGCGTCGAGCGCGGCGCCTTCGTCGTCCGCGCCGGCGACGATACGGATTCGCTATATATCCTGCTCAGCGGTCGGGCCAAGGTGACCAACAGCGACGAAGAGGGGCGCGAGATCATTCTCGCCTGGCTGGGCCCCGGCGAATTTTTCGGTGAAATGGGGTTGATCGACGGTAGTCCGCGCTCGGCCAGCGTCGTCGCCAGCGAAGCCTGCGAGCTGCTCTGCCTGAGCAAGGATGCCTTCCAGCGCTGCATGCAGGACAATTTCCAGGTAGCGCAGAAGTTGATGCAGAGCCTGGTCCGCCGCTTGCGCGAGGCTGACCGCAAGATTGAGAGCCTGGCGCTGCTTGATGTTTATGGCCGCGTCGCGCGCCTGCTGCTCGATCTTTCCGAGGAAGTGGATGGCCGTCGTGTCGTTCGCAAGAAAATATCCAAGCAGGACATGGCGCGGATGATTGGTGCTTCGCGCGAAATGGTCAGCAAGGTGATGAGGGATCTGGAGTTGAGTGCATATATTCATACTGAAGGTGACCAGGTGGTCATTCTCGGGGCTTGAGCATGGCGCGGACGATTGATCGCAGTACACCGAGCCCATTGCCGGAAAAAATTGGTGCGTTGTTGCAGGAATCGCGTTGGTTGGGGGTAGGCGCCATTGCGCTGTTCCTCTGCATGGCGCTGTGGGGTTTCAACAAGGAAGATCCGGGCTGGTCGCATGCCGTCGTCGGGCAGAGCCTGCATAATCCGGCCGGTCGTGCCGGGGCCTGGATTGCCGATCTGATGCTCTACATTTTTGGCCTTTCGGCCTGGTGGTGGATCGTGCTGCTCGGCATGTTCGTCTGGTGGGGCGTGCGTCGCCTGCATACCTGGGGGGCGGAGGACCGTCGCCCGTTGTTCATAGCGCTGGCCGGTTTTGTTTTTCTACTGGTGGCCAGTTCGGCGCTCGAAGCGCTGCGTTTCTACAGCCTCAAGGCGGCATTGCCGCTCAGTCCAGGCGGCGTCCTGGGGGTCGAGATGAGCGGCCTTCTGGCCCGCCAATTGGGCTATACCGGCGCCACCATGTTCCTGCTGGCGGCGATGGCGGCGGGCTGGAGCGTATTTTCCGGCATGTCCTGGCTGTGGGCTTTCGAGCGCCTGGGGGCTTTCCTGGAAACTGCCACCGGCTTCTTCTATGGCCGGGTCGATACCTGGCGTGATCGGCAGATCGGCAAGGAAGTGGCGCAGCAGCGCGAGGTGGTCGTCGAGGAAGAAAAGCGCCGCGTCGAACAGTATGAACCGATCATCATCGAAACGCCGAAGCCGGAAATTCCCGTTTCCAAGAAGGCCGAGGCCCGGATCGAGCGCGAGAAGCAGGTCGCGCTGTTCCCCGAGGCGATCGTCGGCGGCCAGTTGCCGCCGCTGCATCTGCTCGACCCGGCGCCGCCGGTGACCGAGACGGTCAGCGCCGAAACGCTGGAATACACCTCGCGGCTGATCGAGCGCAAGCTGGCCGACTTCGGGGTCCAGGTCAAGGTGCTGGCCGCGATGCCGGGGCCGGTCATCACCCGTTACGAAATCGAGCCGGCGGTCGGCGTCAAGGGCGCCCAGATCGTCAATCTGGCGCGCGACCTGGCCCGCGCCCTGGCCATGGTCTCGATCCGCGTCGTCGAAACGGTGCCCGGCAAGTCGTGCATGGCGCTGGAGTTGCCCAACCCGAAGCGGCAGACGGTGAAACTCTCCGAGATCATCTCCAGCAAGCCGTACAACGACATGACCAGCCCGCTGACCGTCTGCCTCGGCAAGGACATCGGCGGCCTGCCGGTAGTCGCCGACCTGGCCAAGACGCCGCACCTGCTGGTCGCCGGGACAACCGGTTCCGGCAAGTCGGTCGGCGTCAATGCGATGATTTTGTCGATGCTCTACAAGTCCGAGCCGGAGCATGTCCGCCTGATCATGGTCGACCCGAAAATGCTCGAACTGTCGATCTACGAAGGTATTCCGCATTTGCTGGCGCCGGTCGTCACCGACATGAAGCAGGCGGCCAACGCGCTGCACTGGTGCGTCACCGAGATGGAAAAGCGTTACAAGCTGATGTCGGCGATGGGCGTGCGCAACATCGCCGGTCTCAACACCAAGATCCGCGATGCCGAAAAGCGCGGCGAACACATTCCGAATCCGCTGTCGCTGACGCCGGAAACGCCCGAGCCGTTGAAGGCCATGCCGTTCATCGTCGTCATCATCGACGAACTGGCCGACCTGATGATGGTGGTCGGCAAGAAGGTCGAGGAGCAGATTGCCCGTCTCGCCCAGAAGGCCCGCGCCTCGGGCATCCACCTGGTGCTGGCGACGCAGCGCCCGAGCGTGGACGTGATCACCGGCCTGATCAAGGCCAACATCCCGACCCGGCTGTCTTTCCAGGTGTCGAGCAAGATCGACTCGCGGACCATTCTCGACCAGATGGGCGCCGAAGCCTTGCTTGGACAGGGTGACATGCTCTATCTGGCGCCGGGGACCGGCTACCCGACCCGCGTCCATGGCGCCTTCGTCTCCGACGATGAGGTGCATCGCGTGGTCGAACACCTGAAGGCAACCGGGGCGCCGGAATACGTCGAGGACATCCTCAACGGGGCGGCCGGCGACGACGAAGAGGGCGGCGAAGGCGGCGAGGGCGGCGGCGACGCCGAAGCCGATCCGCTCTACGACCAGGCGGTCGACATCGTGCTGAAGAACAAAAGGGCCTCGATCTCGCTGGTCCAGCGCCACCTGCGCATCGGTTACAACCGTTCGGCGCGACTGATTGAAGCCATGGAAAAGGCCGGCCTGGTTTCCTCGATGGATGGCCGTGGCGGTCGTGAAGTGCTGGCCCGCAAGGAAGCCGAATGAAATTTGCCGTAAAACTGCTGTCCACCGCAGCAATCACTCTTTTCCCGTTGCTCGCCCAGGCGGGCGCCATCGATCAGCTGCACCAGTTTCTGCAGGGCACGCGGACGCTGAAAGCCGAGTTCGCGCAGAGCGTGATCAGCAAGAGCGGCCGCAAGCCGCAATTGTCGTCCGGCCTGCTCGCCATTTCCCGGCCGGGCAAGCTGCGCTGGGAAATCCTCAAGCCTTATCCGCAACTGGTGGTCGGCGACGGCGAAAAGATCTGGATCTACGACCCCGAACTGCAGCAAGTGACCGTGCGCCAGGCCGGCCAGGCCGTCAGCGGCTCGCCGGCCGCCTTATTGGCCGGCAGCAACGAACTGGAAAAGAACTTCAGTCTGAAGGATATCGGCGAGGCGGAGGGCATGACCTGGGTCGAGGCAACGCCCAAGGCCGGCGACAGCGGCTTCGAGAAAGTCCGCCTCGGCCTGGTCGGCAGCGACCTGAAAGCGATGGAGTTGCAGGACAGCTTCGGGCAAACGACGCATATCCGCTTTTCCCGCCTTGAGCGCAACCCGGCACTACCCGCCGCCACCTTCAAATTTACGCCGCCAGCCGGCGTGGACGTGGTCGGGGAATAAATTCGGCGGAATCCCCGACTCCGGCGGTCGACCCCGCGAAAATGGGGAAAATGACAGACACTGTTGTCTGGCAGGGGGCGGCGCCCCCTGTAGGCATCCGGGCCGCTGGGTGCTATAGCTTTTTCCAGTCGTCGGTCAGCAGGCCTGAATATCCCCAGTTTTCCTCATCGATTTCCTGAATGACGATGTGCGTATGCTCCGGCTTTTTGCCGAGTACACGTACCAGCGAATCGGTGACCTCTTTGACCAACTGGGCTTTTTGCGCCCGACTGGCGCCTTTGGTGATCTGGATATTGACGTATGGCATGGGTAGGGTTTCCGTTGTTCAAAAGGTGACGTTGCTTGCTGCCGGTCGTGGCAAGCGCATATGAACCAGTGCTAAGCGCTTTCCGTGCTTGCTCTGCCGCTCTTCTAGCGCATAAGGCTGAAAGCCGAGCTTCGGATAAAGCAGCAAGCCCGCCGTGTTGTGATTGAAGCAGGACACCGTGACTTCGGCGGCCTGATGTTTTGCGAAGGCGAGCCCAATCATTTTCTCTACAAGATAGCGTCCAATGCCGCAGCCACGGGCGGTCGGCGCAACGATGACATTTCCGATGGCGCAACTACCGCCGGCTTTCCAACGGTAGAAGTTGGCGAAGGCGACAACTTCGCCACGGCGCTCGACAACCGTTGCGTCGGCGCGCTGAGCGATGGCTGCCTGCAGTTGCGTGGGGTGCAGTGGAAATGTCGCCTTGGGGAAAAAGAAAAGCGACTCGTCTTCACTTTGCGGAAAAGTGCAAATGACAGGAATATCCGCCGTATTAACGGGGCGATGGTTCAGTGACATTGGGGCTGGCAAGTTGGAGAAGGTGAGGGGGGCAGCGTCGTTCAGGCCTGGCGGCCATAGGCATGGACGCGGGCCAGCCATTTGTTCCGTTGCTGCTCGCTTGAGCCGCGTATCGGCCCGAAGCTAGAAATGCTGACGGGCTTGATGCCGCTGAATTCGAGAATGGTGCGTTTCATCTGATTGTGCCCCGGCATCCGGTACAGCCAGCGAAAGTACCAGGGCGGCGTGTCCATCGTCACCAGAAGCTGCGCAGAGCGCCCGGCAAGCAGGCGATCCCAGAAAATCGAATCATCCCGATATTTGAAGGCAAAGCCCGGCAGAAAGACACGATCGATAAACCCCTTGAGCAAGGCCGGCATCGCGCCCCACCAGATGGGGTAGATGAAAACGATATGCTGTGCCCGGGCAATTGCTGCCTGAGCCGCCACCAGATCCGGTTCCAGATCCTGAATCGTGGCGTAGCCATTGTGCAGCACCGGGTCAAAACTCAAATTGCCAAGGGCGATCGATTCAAGCTCGTTTCCCGCCGCTTTGGCGCCTTCAACATATGAATCGGCCAAGGCGGCGCAAAAACTGTCGCGTGCCGGGTGGCCGAGGATGACCAGGATGCGTTTGCTCATGTTTGTCAGGTTCTGGCAGGGTTTCGGTAGCGACAAGCATAAAGTCTCCCCCTAAGGGCAGAGTCAAGCGGCGCTCGAGCATAGCCCGGCGTTGCGCCGCAGATCCGCCTGCAAGGCAACCAGCTGGCGATCATGGGCCAGGGCGCGGTCGATCGTTTGGCGCAAGGTCTGCCGCTTGCGCTCGATCAACTCAAGCACCATCTCGGCGGGCAGCGTTCCGGTCTGCGCTGCCGCCGATGTGACGCCGGCGATTTCCTTGAGGCTGAAACCCAGCGACTGCGCACACTTGATCATGGCAACCAGATCGACATCCGTTGCACGATAGATGCGATATCGCCCTTTGCGCGGGGGCTGCGGAATCAAACCAAGCGCTTCGTAATGGTGTATCGCCTTGCGCGATGCACCGGTCAATTTGGCAAGTTCACCGATGTACATCATGTCCTTGGTTCGAGAAGGTCTCTGCAATGTGAAATGGATGGGCTGTGAGCTGGCTGCTTAGATATGGGGCGGTGCTTGACTCGTTTTCACCGGCTTGGCTTCCTGCTGGGCCAGTGTCATGACGTTCAGTGTTGATGCATTTTCGGCTTCGATGGCCCCTTCGCAGCGTTCGACAAAATAGATAAAGGCCGCCGGCGCCCACTTGAACTCCTTGTAGCCGCCTTCGCCGGTTAGAAAAAGAACTTGCTCACGACTGAGAAACTGTTCGGTCGAGCGGTAATTCTTCCACTGCTCGCGGTAGTGGTAAACGCTTTCCAGCGCGACGAAGGCGGCAACAGCCAGGCTGATCACCGAGGCAATCAGGTCTTTGTAGGGAATGGCGCTATTGACGATGACCGGCACCAGAACGCCACCCAGAACGATGGTGGTGCGCATGCGCAGGTAACTGCTCTTGGCGGTGACGGCTTTCTTGTCGTACCACGCCTGGTACTGCTTCACCCGTTGTTCGATGTAGTCCGCAGGCCGCCAGCTACCAAACAGCGCAAAGCCGTCCGTGCTTGTTTCAGGGGATGACATGGATGCTCCTCCAATTATTCAAGTTTTGCTTAGGGGGCGCTGCATTCGAAGTAGCCGCCTTTTTCGGTGCTGGTCGGGCACCAGGTGCTCATGTTGACGACATAGGCCGAGGGGCGGACGGCGCGTGCCTTGCCGGCGGCGTCTTCGGCTTCGGCGCGGGAAACGTAGACCTTGACGCTGCGAAACGAGCCGGAGCGCCGGAAGATGACGCCGGGGCCGATGCCCATTTTTTCCGCCGTCTTGGTGACCTCGAACTTCGCGGCATCGAGCGTCGGATCGCCACCAAAGACCACACCCCAGGTGCCGGGCGCGTCGGGCTGGCTCTCGGTCGGCACAGCGGCCTTGCCGACCTGCGGCAAGGCGGTCGTCTGGATCAGTGCTTCGGCGGTTTCGCGCGGCATCGGCACGCCGGAGAAGCGGTCGATGACTTCGACCGCCCATTTGCGCAGGTTCTTCGAGTCCTGAGTTTGACCGGCTGTCGGCTCCTTGCTCAAGATTGCCGTGGCAATTTCGACAAACTTGGTTTCGCTGTCCCGTTGCTTGTTGGCCGTGGCGACTTCGTTGCCCAGATAGGCGATGGTCAGCGGAATCAGGATCGCCGCGACGACCTTGCTGACAATTTCGAGCTTTTGCCAAGCATCCATGGTGCAGTCTCCTGAAGTGCCACCTGCCATCGGAGCGGAAATCATCGAACCCTTCCTGCTTTGTAGCACACGGCTGGCGCAAGTCCATGTCGAATGGATGGTGGGCGTCTGGCCGCGGGAACGTATTGGCCTTGGGTGGGCGGCTGGCAGGCGGTAAACTCTGTCGTTCAGCCACTCAGTCGGCCGCGCTGCCGGACAGGATTCCCCTTGAGCGATTTGTTCTCCCAAAACACCGTTGACCGCAATGCCCCGCTGGCCGAACAACTGCGCCCGCAAACGCCGGACGAGGTGATCGGCCAGCAGCACCTGCTCGGGCCGGGCAAGCCGCTGCGCCTGGCGTTCGAGTCCGGGCAGCCGCATTCGATGATCCTCTGGGGGCCGCCGGGGGTGGGCAAGACGACGCTGGCGCGGATGATGGCGACGCAGTTCCAGTGCGAGTTCATCGCCTTGTCGGCGGTTTTTTCGGGCATCAAGGAAGTGCGCGAGGCGGTGGCGCAGGCCGAGCTGTGGCGCGGCCAGGGCAAGCGGACGATTCTCTTCGTCGATGAAATCCACCGTTTCAACAAGGCGCAGCAGGATGGTTTCCTGCCCTTCGTCGAATCCGGGCTGCTGACCTTCATCGGTGCCACCACGGAAAATCCCTCTTTCGAAGTCAATTCCGCCTTGCTGTCGCGGGCTTCGGTCTATGTCCTGAAATCGCTCAACGAGGCCGAGATGGGGGCTTTGTTCGATCGCGCCTGCGAGCGGGCGCTGGCCGACCTGAGCTTCGATGGCGAGGCGCGCGAGCGGCTGGTCGGCCTGGCCGATGGCGATGCGCGGCGCTTGCTGAACTTGCTCGAACAGGTGCGGACGGCGGCGCATACGGCCGGGATTCCGGCGGTCGACGGTCAATTCATCGAAGAAACCATGGCGCAGAACCTGCGCCGCTTCGACAAGGGCGGCGATGCCTTCTACGACCAGATTTCGGCCCTGCACAAGTCGGTGCGCGGCTCCAGTCCGGACGGAGCGCTTTACTGGCTGAGTCGCATGCTGGACGGCGGAGCCGATCCGCGTTACCTGGCCCGGCGCATCATCCGCATGGCCTGGGAAGACATCGGCCTGGCCGACCCGCGCGCCATGCAGATCGCCAACGACGCCGCCGCCACCTACGAGCGCCTCGGCTCGCCCGAGGGCGAACTGGCTCTCGGCCAGGCGGTGATCTACCTCGCCGTCGCCGCCAAGTCGAATGCCGGCTACAACGCCTACAACGCGGCGCGGGCCTTTGTCGGCAAGGACGGCTCGCGGCCGGTGCCGGTACATCTGCGCAATGCGCCGACCAAGCTGATGAAGGAACTCGGCTACGGCCACGCCTACCGCTACGCCCACGACGAGCCGGAGGCCTACGCCGCCGGCGAAAGCTACCTGCCGGAGGGGATGCCGGAGCCGGGCTGGTACGCGCCAACGCCGCGCGGACTGGAAGGCAAGATCGGCGAAAAGCTGGCTCACCTGCGCGAGCTGGACCGCAAGGCTGGCAAGAAATAATGGATCTGCTGCCGACCGTTGCCCTGTCGGCCGGACTGGCCTGGGCCAGTGGTTTGCGCCTCTATCTGGTCGTTTTCCTGGCCGGGCTGCTCTCTTACCTCGG
Source organism: Dechloromonas denitrificans (assembly GCF_001551835.1). Taxonomy (GTDB): domain Bacteria; phylum Pseudomonadota; class Gammaproteobacteria; order Burkholderiales; family Rhodocyclaceae; genus Azonexus; species Azonexus denitrificans. The sequence continues at coordinate 280,200 of NZ_LODL01000021.1, forward strand.
CTACCTGCAGCTGCCACCGACGCTGGCCGTCCTGCAGCAACCGCTGGTGATCGGCGTCGCCGGGGTGTTGGCCCTGGCCGAGCTGGTTGCCGACAAGGTGCCAGCTTTCGATTCACTGTGGGATGCCTTTCAGACCTTCATTCGCATTCCGGCTGGCGCCTTGCTTGCCGCCTTTGCCTTGGGCGAGGTCGATCCGGCCTGGATGGTGGCGGCCGGGCTGCTCGGCGGCACGATCACCGCCGGCACGCATTTCGCGAAGGCAAGCAGCCGCTTGGCGATCAATGCCTCGCCGGAACCGTTTTCCAACTGGCTGGCCTCGTTTGGCGAGGAGGGCATGGTGCTCGGCGGCTTGTCGGTGATGCTCGCTTCACCGCTACTTTTTCTCGGCCTGCTGGCGCTCTTCCTGTTGCTGGCCGGCTTCGTGCTGTACCGGCTGGGCGGTGCCTTGGGCCGACTGCTGCGTCGCGTATAATTGCCCTTTTTGGGCCGCGTTTTCCTTGAATCCTGCGGTCGACCGGACAAAAACAGGAAAAACCATGCTCGACATCCAACAACTTCGTACCAATCTCGACGCCGTGGCCGAAGGCCTGGCCAAGCGCGGCAAGCCGATCGACTTTTCCGAATTCAAGGCGCTGGAAGCCGAGCGCAAGACGCTGCAAACGCGCACCCAGGAACTGCAGGCCCAGCGCAATGCGCTGTCCAAGCAGATCGGCATGCTCAAGGGCAAGGGCGAGGATGCCTCCGCTGTGATGGCCGAGGTTGGCGCGCTGGGCGATGAGCTGAAGGCTTCTGAAGCCCGCCTCGGCGAACTGCTCGACAAGTTCAATGCCATCCTGGCCGCGCTGCCGAATATTCCGGACGAGTCGGTGCCGGTCGGCAGCGATGAAAGCGGCAATGTCGAAATCAAGCGCTGGGGAACGCCGCGTACTTTCGATTTCGAAGTCAAGGATCACACCGATGTCGGCGAGGCCCTTGGCCAGCTCGACTTTGCCACCGCCGCCAAGATTTCCGGCTCGCGCTTTTCGCTGCTCAAGGGCGGCCTGGCTCGCCTGCACCGGGCGCTCGCCCAGTTCATGCTCGACACGCACGGCACCGAGCACGGCTATACCGAGCTCTATGCGCCGTACCTGGTCAATGCGGCCAGCCTGCATGGCACCGGCCAGTTGCCGAAGTTCGAGGAAGACTTGTTCAAGGTGCTGCGCGGCGATCAGGACCCGCTCTACTTGATCCCGACCGCCGAAGTGCCGGTGACCAATATCGTCCGCGACGAAATCCTCGCCGCCGAAGCGCTGCCGCTGAAGTTCGTCTGCCATACGCCGTGCTTCCGTTCCGAAGCCGGTTCCGGCGGTCGCGACGTACGCGGCATGATCCGCCAGCATCAGTTCGACAAGGTCGAGTTGGTCCAGGTCGTGCATCCGGACCAATCGGCCGAGGCGCATGAGGCGCTGACCCGCCACGCCGAAATCATTCTCGAAAAGCTGGAACTGCCGTATCGCCGCATGGCGCTCTGTTCCGGCGACATGGGCTTTTCCGCCGCCAAGACCTACGACCTCGAAGTCTGGCTGCCGGCCCAGAACACCTATCGCGAGATTTCGTCCTGCTCCAACTTCGGCGCCTTCCAGGCCCGCCGCATGCAGGCCCGTTTCCGCAACGACAAGAACAAGCCGGAGCTCTGCCATACGCTGAACGGTTCCGGCCTGGCCGTCGGCCGGACGCTGGTCGCCATTCTCGAGAACAACCAGAATGCCGACGGCAGCGTCACCATCCCGGCCGTGCTGCGTCCTTACATGGGCGGTCTGGAAAAACTCAGCGCTTGAGGCGCAGGCCCCGCGTTTCGCCCTGCAGGCTGAGGCGGGGTGGGGCAGCCTGAGCGGCCGGTTCGTGGCGAACCAGAATATCGTAGTAGCTGCGAATGTTTTCGACCAGGATGACTGCCTCGCCACCGCGGGCGCGGCTTGATTTGATCTTCTCGTAATACTTTGGCTGGGCGAGCAGCGGCAGGATGCGCTTCATCTCGAACCAGGCGCCGGCATCGGCGCCCAGGTGCTTGGCCAGCCGGCGGGCGGCATTGAAATGCCCCGGCCCGATATTGTAGGCGGCGAGGGCCAGCCAGGTCCGGTCCGGTTCGGCGACATCCTCGGCCTGCTGGTCCTTCAATAGATTGATGTAGCGGGCGCCGGCGACGATGCTCTCGCGTGGGTCGAGGCGGTTGCTGACCCCGAGGCGGTCGGCTGTCTCTTCAGTCAGCATCATGATGCCGCGCACGTTGGTGTAGCTGGTGGCGTTCGCGTCCCAGTGCGACTCGTGATAGGCGACCGCGGCAATCAGCCGCCAGTCGATGCCGGTAATCGACTCGGCGACGTGGAAATGCTTGCGCAGCTTGGGCAGCGTGGTTTCGATCTCGCCGAGGAACTTGACGACATCGCCCTGGTTCAGGCGGTGCACGTGGCCGAAATAGCGATCTTCCAGCCGGGCCAGCGTGCCATCACGCTGGACGCGCTCGATGAAGGCGCTGGCGCGGGCGGCCAGTTCGACATTGGGGTGGCGGCCCAGTTGCCAGACGATGGGGTGTTCCGGGCTCAGGCTTAGCGTCGTGCGCAGGGTTGGCACGAACTGGCTGGCGATGTCTTCCAGATTGCCATCCATCACCACATATTCAACTTTGCCGTTACCGAGCGATTCGAGCAAATCGAGAATGTCGCCCTGGCCGACTTCGACCACCTTCAGCTCAGGAATTTCCCGGGCCAGGCGACGCAGGGTCTCGGCCTGTCGCGTACCAGCCATGGCGTGCACCGTTTTGCCGCCAAGCTGGGCGACCTCGGTCAGGGGCAGGGAGGCATCGTGCTGGGCGAGCAGGTCGCGGGTCTGAAAAATCGGCGGCGTCGCCTGGGTTTGCGGATCGGTACTGGGCGACAGCCAGGCAGCGGCGATGTGGTAATCGCTGCGGTTCAGGCGCTCGGCCATTTCATTCGGCTGGGCAACGATGTATTTGACGCCGACGCCGAGTTCCTGAGCGAAGATTTCGATCAGGTCGTGCTCCAGGCCGCCACCATTGCCGTTGTCGTCATTCGAATATGTCAGTGGCCCGCCTCGCGTCAGAACGACCAGGTCGTGCTGGGCGGGTGTCGGAAACGGTAGGCGCGAACCGTTTTCGCCACAAGCGGCGATAAAAAAACAGAAAGTAATCAGTAACAGGGCTATTTTCAGATGCATTTCTTGTGCTATTATTTCGCTCCCGCGGAGAGGTGGCAGAGTGGTCGAATGTACCTGATTCGAAATCAGGCGTACTGCAAGGTACCGTGGGTTCGAATCCCACCCTCTCCGCCACAGTGTTACAAATAAGCCCGTGATTACACGGGCTTTTTTGTTTCTGGGCGCATTGTAACCCACATCCTTCAATGCGCGAACCAGGCTGGCGCCCGCATCATTTTATGCTGTTGTAATTTTTGCGGTGAGCTGCCGGATAAAGCGTCATTGCCGGCTTTCGGGCAGAATGCACTGATGCCTGCCTACGGTTTGTTTCCCGCTGACGATTTCCGGATTACCACCGGTACTTGCCCCGATTGCCAAGGCTTGCCGCAGGCAATGTGGTTTTTTCGGAGCGAAACGATTGCTGTGCCGAAAAACGGCCTGCCATTGGCCGGTTTCTCGCCAACCTTGCCGCTGCCGCAGGATGTCGCGACCTGGGCAAAATCCGTGACGCCGGGCAGTCAGCCTCTGTATCCGCCATTGATCTGGGTCGCCGCGCCAGATATCGAGCGGGGCGTCCAACTGGCCGCCGACGCGAGCCGGATCACCACCCAGAATGGGATGCTCAATTTCAGCCTGGTGCCCCAACTACCCTTGAATCGTGCCTGGTTCGATCAGCGCAGCCGTGACTACTTCTGCGGTCGACCAGTCAAAATTCGCGGAAACCGGGAGGGCGATAGCTTTGTGGCGCGCACCCTGTGGCCGGAGGATTTTCGTTTGCCGGATAACGCACCGTCGCTCGCGCTGGCCGACGGGCCGGCGGCCATCCGCGACTGGCTGCGGGCACAGCCGCAGGGCGGGGCGCAAAGTCCGTTTGTCGTCGAGTCGGTCTGGTGGCGACCGGGGGCGGCGGCGCAGCAGGCCGGGCAGGCGGTATTCGGCCTGATGCTGAACGGCGCGCAGGGTGACGATGACGAGGCGCACGGCGGTCATTTTGCGGTGATGACCGGGCGGATCGGCGAGCATGGCGCAATCGACGACTGGCTAATTTTGAATTTCTATACGCTGGATGCCGAGAGCGAGAAGGGCATCATCGCGGCGCCGGTGCCGCTCGACAATTACCTCGGCGATCTGAATAGCGGCCAGGCTTGGTACCGCCCGTCCTACATGCTGGTCGCCCGCTTGCGGGAGGCTCGCACGGCTGTGCATGTGCAGTCCGCCTTCGGGCGCGTCTACAACCAGTTTTATCGTCACCAGTTTGCCTACCAGCACGCCCGCGCCAATTGCGCCGGGATCAGCGTGACGACGCTGCGCGCACTCGGCTGGCAGGTGCCGGGACGCGGTCCGGAAAGCTGGCTGAAGGCGACGATCGGCCTGCCGCTGCAGGCCATCAAGACAAGAAGCCTGAGCAAGGGTAAGGCGCTTTTCGATTACCTGACCGAGGACCGGACCCGGCTCTATCCGGCGGCGGCTTTCGCGGAAATTGCCGCCGATCTGCGCCGACTGGCGGCCGGGCAGAGCGGGCGCCCGATCAGCGAGTTCGAGCGCCTGCTGGCCGAGGATGTCGAGGAGATCCTGCTTGTCCGCGTGCCGCAGTTTCCTTCCAGCCGGGCCAGGGGCGACTGGCCGGTCGAGTCGAGCGTGGAATATGCGGCCCGGGTGCCAAAAGACCCGGCCGCGCAGCAGATCGTGCCGGTGCCGGCCCGCCCTTTCCCGGACGCATTGCGCGATCCGCAAGCGCCGGCCGAGCCGCCCTTGCGTTCCGACTATGCGGTGCTGGCCTGGGGGCTGGCGCTGCTGCTGATGATTCTGTTCATTTTGCAGCGGCTCTTGGCATAATCGGGGCAATGCTCGCCTACATCATCCGCCGCCTGCTCTATGCCATCCCGATCCTGATCGGGGTGAACCTGATCACCTTCGCGCTGTTTTTTGTCGTCAATACGCCGGACGACATGGCGCGCATGCAACTGGGCGTCAAGCGGGTGACGCCGGAGGCGATCCAGAAATGGAAGGTCGAGCGCGGTTACGACAAGCCTTTGCTGCTCAATGCCGAGGCAACGGGCCTGGCCAGCCTGACTGACACCATCTTCTTCCAGAAATCGGCGCGCATGTTCGTCGGCGATTTCGGGCGGGCCGAGGACGGTCGCGACATCGCCCGTGAAATCGGTGCCCGGATGGGGCCGTCGCTGGCCATCGCGCTGCCCACCTTCATCCTCGGCCTGTTCGTCACCGTCAGCTTCGCGCTGACCCTGGCTTTTTTCAGGGCCAGCGCCTTCGATTTCTGGGGCGTCGTACTCTGCGTCGCGGCGATGTCGATTTCCGGGCTGTTCTACATCATCGGCGGCCAGTACCTGATCAGCAAGCTGTGGCGGCTGGTGCCGATCTCCGGTTTCGGCGAAGGGCTCGATGCCTGGCGCTTCCTGGTCCTGCCGGTGCTGATCGGGGTGGTCTCCGGCATTGGCTCCTCGACGCGCTGGTATCGCACCATTTTCCTTGAGGAAGTCAGCAAGGATTACGTGCGCACGGCACGGGCCAAGGGGTTGCCGGAAACCCTGGTTTTCTTCCGCCACGTGCTGCGCAATGCGCTGATTCCGATCCTGACCGGCGTTGTTGTCGTCATTCCCCTGCTGTTCATGGGCTCGCTGCTCACCGAATCTTTCTTCGGCATCCCCGGTCTCGGCAGCTACACGATCGATGCGATCAACGCCCAGGACTTCGCCGTCGTCCGTTCGATGGTCTTCATTGGCTCGGTGCTCTACATCGTCGGCCTGATCCTGACCGACATTTCCTACACCGTGGTCGATCCGCGGATCAGGTTCGAATGATGGGCTTCCAGATCGTCGTGCTCTGGTCGGATGTGCTGATCTGGTTGCTGGTCGCAGCCGGCCTCGGCGTCGGCCTGCTGATTGCCCGCAATCCACCGCTGCTCGCCGCCTGGCGCCGGGTCGGCGCGAATCGGGTCGGCATGGCCTCGGCCACCGTGCTGCTTGCTTTCATCCTGATCGGCCTGCTCGACTCGCTGCATTACCGCGTGCAACTGGACGGCAAGCCGGGCCAGAAGGCGACTTACGCGATCGAAGTGCTGTCGCTGCTCGATGCGCTGGCCAGCCCGTTGCGCACGCGCAACGAAAAGACCTATTCGGCGCCTTTTGCGACCCGGCTTTACGCCAAGGAAAGCATCGACCTGCCGGGGCAGGGCACGGTGCGCGACTACCCGCGCCTGAAGTACGGCGGCCAGCATCTCGGCGAACGCGAGGACGACGTGGCGGCCGATGCCGGCTTGACGGCCAGCCGTGCCGTGCTGCTCGCGTTGCTCGGCTGGCTGGCGGTGGCCGGCCTGGCCGGCGTAGCGGTCGGCCAGGGCAGTGCTGCGGTGGATGCTTCCGGCTGGCAAAAAATCTGGCGCGGCGAGACGGCCTTTGCCTGGAATGCGGTGCTGCTTACCCTGCTGCTGATGCTGGTGTTTGCCGTGCCGCTGTTCTGGCTGGCCGGCCAGTACCACGTCTTCGGCACCGACAAGGTCGGCCAGGACGTCCTCTACCAGATTCTGAAAAGCGTCCGCACCGGCCTGATCATCGGCCTGGTGACGACGCTGGTCATGCTGCCGATGGCGGTGCTGCTCGGCATCGTGGCCGGCTATTTTCGCGGCTGGGTCGATGACGTGATCCAGTACATTTATACGGTGTTGAACTCGATTCCCGGTGTGCTGCTGATCGCCGCCGCCGTGCTGATGATGCAGGTGGTCATCGATACCCATCCGCAATGGTTCTCGACCGCAGCCGAACGGGCTGACCTGCGCCTGCTGGCGCTCTGTTTCATCCTCGGCATCACCAGCTGGACCGGGCTGTGCCGGCTGTTGCGCGGCGAAACGCTCAAGCTGCGCGAGCTGGAGTACATCCAGGCGGCGCAGGCTTTCGGCGTCTCGAACGGGCGCATCATCATCCGCCACATCCTGCCCAACCTGATGCATATCGTCATCATTGCGCTGGTCATGGATTTCTCCGGGCTGGTGCTGGCCGAGGCCGTGCTGTCCTATGTCGGCATCGGCGTCGATCCAACAATGACCAGCTTCGGCACGATGATCAACAATGCGCGCATGGAACTCGGCCGCGAGCCGGCCGTCTGGTGGTCACTGGTGGCGGCCTTTGCCGCCATGTTCGTACTGGTGCTGGCCGCCAACCTGTTTGCCGATGCCGTGCGCGATGCATTCGACCCGAGGGCTGCCTGAATGTTGAAGGTCGACCAGCTCCGCCTCGGTTTCACCGCCGGCAAACAGACACTGGCCGCGGTGGACGGCATTTCCTTTGCCATTGCCAAGGGCGAAACCTTTGCCCTGCTCGGTGAATCCGGCTGCGGCAAGTCGGCCACGGCGCAGGGCATCATGCGCCTGCTGCCGGCCGCCGGGCGCATCATCAGCGGCAGCATCCAGCTCGATGGCGAGGAACTGCTGGCGCTACCGGAAGCCGACATGCGTGCTTGGCGTGGCAGCCGGATGGCGATGATCTTCCAGGAGCCGGCGACCAGCCTGAACCCGGTGCTGACCGTCGGCCGCCAGATCGGCGAAGTGCTCGAACGGCATCGCAACCTGCGCGGTGCGGCGGCCAGCCAACGCATGCTCGAACTGCTGCGCCAGGTCGGTATCGCCGACCCGGAACGGCGGCTCGGCGAATATCCCTTCCAGCTCTCCGGCGGCATGAAGCAGCGGGTGATGATCGCCATCGCCCTGGCCGGCGAACCGGAGTTGCTGATCGCCGACGAGCCGACCACCGCGCTCGATGTCACCGTCCAGGCCCAGATTCTCGATTTATTGGCCGGATTGCAGGCCGAGCGCGGCATGGGCATGCTGCTGATCACCCACGATCTCGGCGTCGTTGCCCGCATGGCGCATCGGATTGGCGTCATGTACGCCGGCGAGTTGGTCGAAGTGGCCAGCCGCGAGGATTTCTTCAGCCGGCCCCAGCATCCCTATACCCAGGCCTTGTTCGCTGCCTTGCCGGAAGTTTCGCGGCGCGGCATGGCCCTGACCACCATTCCCGGCCAGGTTCCGGCCTTGTCGGCGATGCCGGCCGGCTGCCGCTTTGCCGAGCGTTGCCCGCATGTGATGGCGGTCTGCCGCGAAGTTTCGCCGCCGTGGCGCGAGCCAAAGGCCGGGCATGCCGTGCGCTGCCACTGGCAGGCGGGGGCGGCTGCGGAAAACCCGCTGCCGCCGCCGGCGCAAAGCGAGGTCGAGGTCGAACGCCCGGCATTCCTCGCCGTCAGCGACCTGAAAGTCCATTTTCCGATCCGGCGCGGCTTGCTGCAGCGGACGGTCGGCCATGTTCGTGCGGTCGACGGCGTTTCGTTGGCCATTTCCGCCGGGCGGACCTTGGCCTTGGTTGGCGAGTCCGGTTGCGGCAAGACGACGGTCGGCAAGGCCTTGCTGCAACTGATCAAGCCCAGCGCCGGCAGCGTCCGGCTCGGCCCGAACGAACTGGTCGGCATGGCACCGAAGCGCCTGCGCGCTGCACGCCGCCACATGCAGATGGTGTTTCAGGATCCATTCGCCTCGCTCAATCCGCGCTTGCGGGTCGGCGACATCATCGCCGAGGGCATGGCGGCGCTGAGTACGGAGAACGATGCCGAAGCGCGGCTGGCCGCGCTTGCCGCCTTGCTGCAGCAGGTCGGCTTGCCGGACGAGGCGGCCGGGCGTTACCCGCACGAATTTTCTGGCGGCCAGCGCCAGCGCATCGCCATCGCCCGCGCCCTGGCCGTGCAGCCGGAATTGCTGATCTGCGACGAGCCGACGTCGGCGCTCGATGTTTCGGTGCAGGCGCAGATTCTCAATCTGCTGAAGAAACTGCAGCAGGAACTGGGTGTCGCCTACCTGTTCATCACCCACAACTTTGCCGTCGTCGAGTATCTGGCTCACGATGTTGCCGTGATGTATCTCGGGCGCATCGTCGAACAGGGACGGGCCGAGGATGTGTTGCGCGCGCCGCAGCATCCCTACACCCAGGCATTGCTTTCGGCGGTGCCGGTGCCGCGACTCGATGCGCCGACGGCGGTGATCCGGCTGGGTGGCGAAACGCCATCGCCGGCCAAGCCGCCGGCTGGCTGCCATTTCCACCCGCGTTGCCCGCATGCGATGCCGGTTTGCCGCGAGGCTTACCCGGAGACCCGCAGGTTTTCAGCGACTCATACGGTCAACTGTCATTTGTTGCCGTAATCGGGCAGCCTGCTCCTGATGTGAAAAGCGCCCCGTTCGGGGCGCTTTTCGTTTGGCTCGCTGCCGCTCAGCCGCGGCGGCCGTTGCCGGATTTTGCGACTTTGGCCGGGGGCGCCGCTTTGGCGCTGGCGGTCTTGCTGTCAGTGCCGCTCTTGGTGAGCTTGCTCGCGGTCGCTGCTTTGCCGGCTTGTTTGCGGTCGCCGGCTGGCGCCTTGGTGGCCAGCTTCTGCTTGGTCTCGCTCTTGGCTGATTTGCTGCCCTTGGCAGCCCTGTCGTTGCCGGCCTGCTTGCCGTGCACCGAGGCCTTGGCCTGCACCGGTTCCGGTTCGATGATTTGTGGCAGCGAAGGCACGTTCTGCTGCTTGCCGAGATCGTCGGCGCCCGGGCCGGCCGGGACCAGCAGTGTCGAGCCGGCCCCCAGCCGGATCTTGCCGCTCAGGCCGTTTACGCGCAGCAGGTCGGGCAGCGCGATGCCGAAGCGGGGGGCCAGTTGATGCAGCTTTTCACCGTTCTTCAGCGTGTAGGTTTGCCATTCGGTCAGCGGCTGGGCGTATTTTTCGAGATTGCTCTGGAAAATATCGACCTTGTCGGCCGGCAGCACCACGGCGCTGTCGGCCTTGATGACCGGGCGGTTGTGCGACGGGTTGAGGGCGACGAATTCGGCGACCGGCATGTTGGCGAGGCGGGCTGCCGTCTTGACGTCGATCGGCCGGGTGGTATCAATGGTGGCGAAGTAGGGGCGATTGATGATTTCAGGCAACTGCAGCTTTGCCATCAGCACCGGGTTGCCGAAAATGTTCTTCAGGGCCTGCAGTTTGGGGACGTAGTGCCGGGTTTCGTTCGGCATGTTCAGGCTGGAATAGTCGGTGGGCAGGCCGCGCGCCGCGTTCTTTTCGATGGCCCGCTTGACGGCGCCTTCGCCCCAGTTGTACGAGGCCAGCGCCAGGTGCCAGTCGCCGTGCATGTCGTAGATGGTTTGCAGGTATTCGAGGGCGGCGCCGGTCGAGGCAACGATGTCGCGGCGCTGGTCCTGCCACCAGTTCTGTTCCAGGTTGAAGCGCTTGCCGGTGGCCGGGATGAACTGCCAGAGGCCGGAGGCGTTCGAGCGCGAATAGGCCATCGGGTTGAACGAGCTTTCGACCATCGGCAGCAGGGCCAGCTCGGTCGGCATGCCGCGCGCTTCCAGTTCCTCGACGATGTGGTGCAGATAGGGCCGGCTGCGCTCGACCATGCGGCGCAGTGCATCCGGGCGATTCTGGTACCACTGCTGGTAATAGAGCACCAGGTCGTCGTTCAGGTTGGTCATCGCGAAGCCATTGCGCAGACGGACCCAGAGGTCGTCCGGATTGGCGGTGAGGTCGATCGAATTCGGCGGTTGCGGCGCGGCGCGGACTTCATGGACGGTCAAGGCGCTTTCCGGGCTGATCGCAGCAGCCGGCTCGGAGAGCGACGGCATGAGCAGGGAGAGCAGCGGGAAGCCTTCGGCGGCCTGGGCCAGCGTCGGCGCGGCCAGGGTGACTGCGGCAGCACTGAGGCTGGCGGCGGCAATTCGGCGAATAAGCGACAGAACGTTGCGGTGCGGCATAGGTGAGGCTCCTCGCGAACGGGGTCGACTAAAACGAGGATTATACCCGAGCTCTGCCTAAAAAACGTGCTTCAAGGACTGGTGGGCGATCTGGCGGGGCGGTGGTATCCCATTGAAAATTTGCGTTTTTCACCCGTCGACCGCAGGCATCATCAATTTTCCAGTCTTGACGGAAGACTGGTGGCTGCGGCGCAGTCCGCGTGTTTGAAAAATGCCGATTTTTGGCCGTCGACCGCAGGACTCAGGCGATGAAGGGCAGGGCGAGGCTGTCGGTGCCCAGGGCGCTGCCGGTCATTTCCCGGCAGAGCGCGATGAATTCCTGAGTCGCCGGGCTGACCCGGCGCTGGCGATGGCGGGCAAAATAGAAATGGCGGCGCAGATCGAGTTGCGGCGTGCCGATTTCGACCAGGCTGCCGCGCCGGAAAGCCTCGCGCAGAGCCAGTCGCGACAGGCAGCCGATGCCGAGGCCGGATTCGACCGCCCGCTTGATCGCCTCGGTATGTTCCAGTTCGAGTTGGATGTGCAGTCCGGGCAGGACCCGGGCAATCGCCCGGTCGAACAGGGCGCGCGTGCCGGAGCCCGCTTCGCGGACGATCCATTTCTGTTCGGCCAGTAAGGCCGGACCGGCTTCGCCGACGGTAGCTAGCGGGTGTTGCGGTGCGCAAAAGACAACCAGTGCATCTTCCAGCCACGGTTCGAGCAGCAGGTCCGGATCATTGGCCTCACCCTCGATCAGGCCGATATCGAGTTCGAAATGGGTCAGTTGCTCGACGATGCTGTGCGTGTTGGCGACATGCAGCCGCAGTTTCGAGGCCGGGTGCCGGCGCAGGTATTCGGCGGCGACCAGCGTTGCCAGGTAATTGCCGATGGTCAGTGTGGCGCCGACCGCCAGCGGGCCGAGTACGCCGCCGGCCAGGTAACCTTCGATGTCCGCTGCCCGGCCGAGCATGTCCTCGACCTGCGGTAACAAGCCGCGCCCGGTGCCGTTGAGGCGGAGCGACTTGCCGACCCGGTCGAACAGCGGGCAATCGAACTGGCGCTCCAGTTCGACCAGCGCATTGCTCGCTGCCGATTGCGACATCGACAGATGCTCAGCCGCCCGCGAAACGTTTTCGGTATGGGCGATCGCCGCAAAGATTTCCATCTGGCGCAGGGTGATTCGCATAGCTATTAAATCGATAATTGATAGATAAATTATCCGCTTTGTTCGCTATACGACCAAGCCTATGATGAAACTCATCCAATATTCAAGCGAGGATTGTCGCCATGAGCACGCTGGGCACTGAAAAAATACTCTCCGTCCATCACTGGAACGACAGCCTGTTTTCCTTCCGGACGACGCGCGATCCGGGGCTGCGTTTCATCAATGGTCAGTTCGTGATGATCGGCCTCGAAGTCAATGGCCGGCCGCTGACCCGGGCCTACAGCATTGCCAGCGCCAACCATGAGGAGCATCTTGAGTTCTTCAGCATCAAGGTGCCGGATGGTCCGCTGACTTCACGCCTGCAGCACTTGCAACCAGGCGATCCGATCATCGTCAGCCGCAAGCCGACCGGCACGCTGGTTCTGCATGACTTGAAGCCGGGTAAGCGCCTCTTCCTGTTTGCTACCGGAACCGGCCTGGCGCCCTTCATGAGCTTGATTCACGACCCGGAAGTCTATGAAAAATTCGAGAAGATCGTTCTGATTCACGGCGTCCGCTGGACCAATGAACTGGCCTATCACGACTACATCACCCAGGACTTGGCGGAGCATGAGTACTTTGGCGACCTGGCCCGTGAGCAGTTGGTCTATTACCCGACCGTGACCCGCGAGTCCTTCCGTAATGAAGGGCGGCTGACTGACCTGATCGAGTCCGGCAAGTTGTTTGCCGACATCGGCCAGGAACCGCTCGATCCGGCCACTGACCGCGCCATGATCTGCGGCAGCCCGGCCATGCTGGCCGACACGGCGGCGATGCTCGATGCCAAGGGGTTCAAGGTTGGCCACCACCACACCGGGGTGCTGGGTGACTACGTGATCGAGCGCGCCTTCGTCGAGAAGTAAGGCCGGGGCGGGTGCTGAGCCGCCCGTCGTCTCGTTCGGTCGCAGAAAAGAAAAAAACCGTTGAATCTCTAGGATTTCAACGGGTTTTTATTGGTTGGCGGAGTGGACGGGACTCGAACCCGCGACCCCCGGCGTGACAGGCCGGTATT
>NZ_LODL01000021.1:293383-301507 GCF_001551835.1 Dechloromonas denitrificans
AAAAGCCCCTGGAAAATCCAGGGGCTTTGGCATCTAAAGTCTAATGAGGATGCTATTGTCAGATGACAGAGTTAGTGAAAAATGCCTGAACAGAAACAAACGCGTTTTTCATTAACTTTGTCATTGATGGAGTCCTTATTTGCCACGGAAACTGAAAAAATCCGGTATTCCTGCCATTGTAAGTGAAAAATTCTGGGGCACTCGAAGAACTAAAGCTAAGCCGCGATTGCGTCAGTAGCTTGGTCAGTCCCACCTTCACAACGATGCCGTCCCTTTCCCCGTAGCCACTACTTCCCTCGCTTCTTCCATGCTTCTGCGCTCTGTGGATTCTGCTCAGCCCACCTATCAAAGGCGGCCCCTGACAACCACGCATACGGCTCGGAGCTCTGGCTCAGTATTGGTGTCGCCTGCGTTGAAACATCCCAGGTATTTTCATAGTGCAATTCCGGCTGGGTAGTGTAACTGTGATACTTGCTCCGATCACCAGGCAACTCCATCGGTAGACCACGCTGCGTACGCATCTCATGCAGTAAGGAAGCGAATGGACTCATGGTGACCGAGATTGGTGTTTTTCATGCCTGATAGGCTAAAATACCGATGCAGGAAGGTCAAGGAAAACGTTCTTTAAGTTATTGAACCAAAAGGGTTATTTTGGCATACCAAAGTCTGCACTTTGGTAATTAGAGAACCCAGAAGACTCTGAATTTTTTGGGTAAATTAGGCCTACAAAACCAATACCCGACGATAAGGCGAAATGAATCGTCTATCGATTAAAAAAGAAAAGCTTTTCACAAAGACAACTTCTCACGACTGGATGTCGACCTGAGTCGCCGGTGGCAGTACGGTCGATGTCAGGCGGCAATACGCCGATTACTTGACTATCCGAATGGCATGTAATTGGTTGAAATTTAGTTGCTGCGGACGGCAAAATCCAGCAACGCTAGGAATTGGCTTTTTTGACGCTTGGCTATTTGTTGGTGCTACCCTATGCAGAATGGGCAGCCTAGCCCTAGGCTGGATTGGAGCAAAACTCAGGGAGTGCCATGGAGTTTACGAATTGCCGATGGGCAGCCACACATAGCCAGGTGAACTTGGAGCAGCGTGCATGACAGCCCTAGTCAAACACAGCGCACCTGGCCCCTATCTGGGCTTCTCGTTGCAGCCAGTCCGGCTCTGCTATCACCTTCTCAGTAGCCCATCGGATTCGAGCGTTTCCTTAGAACTGCTGGATGATGTCGCTATCCACTACGCCAACGGAAATGTCCTATTGGAGCAATGCAAGAGCGCTCTGTCACACAATGCCCTCTCTGATTGGTCCGAGGACCTTTGGAAGACCATTGCGAACTGGCTTGTTGCGGTCGAGTCCAAAAAAGTGGATGGGAGAACAACGACATTTCGCCTGTACGTGACGCCTCCGAAATCTGGCAAGGTGAGTTCGGCCATTCATGACGCAACGTCTGCGGACGCTGTAGACCTGCTGCTCCGACAAATCGAGGACAAGCTCAGCAAGAAGGCCGAACCGCCCAAGTGCATGCCGCACGTACAGAGATTTCTTGATGTGGCGGCAGCTCTTCGCAACCAAGTCATTTGCAAGACGTCGATTCTGAGCAGCGATGTCGATCCGATACAACCTCTGCGGAATTTGCTGGCACCCACTGTCCCGGGCGGCTCAATTGACGTCATCTGCGAAGCCGCCATCGGGATGGCGCAGGCAAGGGCAGACCGCCTCATCCGCGAAGGCATGCCAGCTCTGATAGGCGTTGCAGAGTGTCGGCGCGCGTTTAAATTTGACCACCTGTGCGCGTTGAATTTTGACCAGGTGTGATAGCCACCTGACATAGGTGGGCTTGTGGATAAGTGTAGCTCAGAACAACCAATTTCCGGGCCGCGATGAATGCGTTGGGAAAGCCGTGGAGGACGAAGTCCGGAGCGGATTTCCCAACGCGGCCCCGATCAGAACGCATCCGCCTCGGGCAGATTTCCCCGCTTGCTCTGCTCCCGTGCCTTGATCCTCGACTTGGCGGTGGCCGTGCTGTGCCGGAAGCGAAACGACTCGTTCCCGGTCTCGACGATATGGCAGTGATGCGTCAGGCGGTCGAGCAGCGCCGTCGTCATCTTGGCATCGCCAAAGACGCTCGGCCATTCGGCAAACGTCAGGTTGGTCGTAATCATCACGCTGGTGTGCTCGTAGAGTTTCGACAGCAAGTGAAACAGCAAGGCACCACCGGCCTGGCTGAATGGCAGATAGCCCAGCTCATCGAGAATCACCAGATCCATGCGCAGTAGTCCCAAGGCAATCCGGCCAGTTTTGCCGGCCGCCTTCTCCTGCTCCAGCGCATTGGCCAGATCCACGGTCGAGAAGAATCGAACCCGTTTGTTATGGTGCCCAATCCCCGAAACGCCAAGTCCTGTGGCCAAGTGCGTCTTGCCGGTCCCGGTGCCCCCGATGAACACCACGTTCTGCGCTTCCTCGGTAAAGGACAGGTCGGCCAGTTGCCGAATCAGTTTCTGATCCACCTTCGACTGCTCAAAGTCGAATCCCGCCAGATCCCGATGTACGGGGAAGCGGGCCGCATGCATCTGGTAACCAATCGAGCGCATGACCCGGTCGGTCTGTTCTGCTTGTAGCAGATGCTCGATCAGCCAGCGTGAAGTGTCGATACCGGCGCCACCGTTCGCCGATAGTTCTTCCCAAGCACCGGCCATGCCGTGCAGGCGCAGTTCCTTGAACTCACTCATCAGCTCACGCATGATCGTTCACCTCCACGCGCAGTTGGTCGTAGCGACCTGTATCGGCAATCGGGGCTTCGCTGATGGTCAGGGGGGTCTCCACCGGCGGGGGGATGGGTCCGGATTTTAGGCGGTTGAGCATGTTCTCCACATGCTCGGCACTCGGCAAGCCTGATTCCAGGACCAGATCGACCGCCACCAGCACAGACTCCAGACCGAACTGCGCAATCGCCGACAGCACCTTGGCCATCACCCGATCACCACCTTCCCGACGCAACAACAAACTGCGCAGGCGCTGCAACGGTTCCGGCATGTCGGCAAATGGGGCGCCGTTTCTCAAGGCCCCGGGTTTCCTCTCGATGAGCGGGATGTAGTGCTGCCAGTCGTAGAGGGTTTGTTGCCGGGTGAAGCAGCGGGGATGGCTGGCTACCCGTAGATCGTGCGCCACAATATCGATCCGCTCCGGATAGAGATGCAGGCTGACGCCCTGGCCAACCAGTTCGCACGGCACCGAGTAGCGATTGCGATCCAGCGTGATCAGGCAGGTGCTCGACACCTTGCCCAGGGTTTCAACATAACCATCAAAGGGCGCCACCATGGGCATCAAGCTCGGTTGCTCGTGTTCAAGCATCTCGGCCACCGTCAGATCAGCGTACTCCGGATGGCGCAATTCCTGCCAAAGACCCCGGCAACGTTCGAGCAGCCAGACGTTCAGTTCAGTGAAAGAACTGAAACGTTCCTTGCCCGCATCCTGCCAGAGCCGCAGCCGGCTATCCTGGACATTCTTCTCAACGACGCCTTTCTCCCAGCCACTGGCGACATTGCAGAAGTCCGGGTCGAACAGGTAGTGGGAGGCCATGGCCGAGAAGCGGGCATTGACGATGCGGGACTTGCCCTTCTGCACCTTATCTACGGCCGTCTTCATATTGTCGTAGATGCCGCGCCGAGGAATCCCACCCAAGGCAGCAAACGAACGGGTGTGGGCATCGAACAGCATTTCGTGGCCTTGCGTCGGGTAGGCCTGAACCACAAAGGCTCGACTGGCGCAGAACTTGAGATGCGAGGCGAGGATCTTGCGCCAGACCCCACCAATCACCAGGTGCTCTTCGCTCCAGTCGAACTGGAAGGCTTCGCCCAACTCGAAGTGGAGCGGAACAAAGGCTTTGCTGACCGCTGCGCCACCATCGGTACGCCAGCGCCGGATGAATTCCGTGACCCGGCAGTAGGTGCCCGTGAATCCAGCCGCCAGCAATTCACCAAAGAGTTTCAGCGCGGTACGCCGATCACGCTTCGGGCGACGGGCATCTGTTTCCAGCGCCTTGATGAGTCGCGCCGCATAGGGTGCGATCTTGATGTTCGGGTTCTGCCGTGCGTACTTCGGCTCGGTACCTTCCGGCGTCCGTAGCCAACGCTTGACGGTGTTCCGGCTATACCCCGTCTTCCGTGAAATCTCGGATAGCGACACGCCATCCCGGTAAAACAACCGCCGAATCCTTCCCAGATCCTTCATGGTGATCATCTCCTAATGTCCTGCTCAAAAAATGAGCGGACGAGTTAATCACCCTGGTCAATTTTCAGCGCGCACAACCTCGCTTTTCTGGTCAGTTTTCAACGAGCGTCAACACTTGCGGGGCCTTTTTTCATTTTCTGTGTCAGTAGTTTTTCACTAACTTGGCACAGTTTTCACTTTCTCTGTCATCCGACAGCTATAAATAAAATTTAAATATCAACCCTTGCACTCAAGGCATTGGTTTCAATGAATGCACGGCGTGGCTCTACCAACTCACCCATCAGAGTAGTGAAGATTTCATCGGCAGCGATTGCATCGTCGATCTGGACGCGAAGCAGGCGGCGAACCTTTGGATCCATTGTTGTTTCCCACAACTGACCGGGATTCATTTCCCCCAGGCCTTTGTAGCGTTGCTTGCTGATACCGCGCTCGACGTCGTTGAGCAGCCACTTCATGGCATCGCCGAAATTGCTGACCGGCTGCTTCTTTTCGCCGCGCGCCATGTAAGCCCCAGGACCAAAAAGGTCAGCCAGGGTTTCGGCCGTGCGGCGAAGCTGGAGGTAGTCGCCGGAAAGCAGCAGATCGTCGTCGATCATGCCAACCTTCAGGTTGCCGTGGTGCATCTTTTCAACGCGCAGGGTCCAACGTTCCTGAATATCGTCATATTTAGGAACAATGCGGATGTCTTTGTCCAAATGGCTGCTGACCAGCTCGGCGCTGGCTTTGGCCGCCGCTTCGGAAGTCAGGTCGAGCTTGAGATTGTGCTGAACAAGCGCTTTCAGAACTTCCGGATTGACCAGATGCGAGATGCGATCGATCACTGCTTCGGTCAACAACCAGGAACGGGCCAATTCCTCCAAGGCAGGGCCGACCACCGGCTCTGCATCGGCGCGCGGCGTCAGGCTGGCTTCGTCCATCGCCATACGCAGCAGGAACTGATGGTATTCCTGATCGTCCTTCAGGTAACGCTCGGTCTTGCCGTGCTTGACCTTGTAAAGCGGCGGCTGGGCGATATAGACGTAACCACGCTCGATCAGTTCCGGCATCTGACGATAGAGCAGCGTCAGCAGCAGCGTGCGGATGTGCGCACCGTCAACGTCGGCGTCGGTCATGATGATGATGCGGTGATAGCGCAGCTTCTCGATCTTGAACTCGTCCTTGCCGATACCGGTACCGAGGGCAGTGATCAGGGTGACGATCTGTTCGCTGGAAATCAGTTTGTCGAAACGGGCCTTCTCGACGTTCAGCACCTTGCCGCGCAGCGGCAGAATGGCCTGGAACTTGCGGTCACGACCCTGCTTGGCGGAACCGCCGGCGGAGTCGCCCTCGACGATGTACATTTCACACTGAGCCGGGTCTTTTTCCTGGCAGTCCGCCAATTTGCCAGGCAAACCGATACCGTCGAGAACTCCCTTGCGGCGGGTCATTTCACGAGCCCGACGGGCCGCTTCACGAGCCCGTGAAGCTTCGACGATCTTGCCGGTAATGACCTTGGCATCAGCCGGGCGTTCCAGCAGGAAGTCGGCCAGTTTTTGGGCAACGACTTCCTCGACGGCCGGACGGGCTTCGCTGGAAACCAGCTTCATTTTGGTCTGCGAAGCGAACTTCGGGTCCGGCATTTTGACCGACAGCACGCAGGCCAAGCCCTCGCGCATGTCGTCACCGGCAATCTCGACCTTAGCCTTCTTGGCGATCTCGTGCTCGTCGATGTACTTGTTGATGACCCGGGTCATCGCGGCACGCAGGCCGGTCAAATGGGTACCGCCATCGGACTGCGGAATATTGTTGGTGAAGCAGAGCACCTGTTCCTGGTAGGAATCGTTCCACTGCATCGCCACTTCGACACCGATGGTGACGCCGGTATCGCCGACCTTGGCTTCACCGGCCGAATAGAAAATATTCGGGTGGAGAACGGATTTGGTGCGGTTGATGTACTCGACAAAGCTCTGTACGCCACCGGCAAAGGCGAAGAGTTCATCCTTGCCGCTGCGCTGGTCTACCAGGCGGATGCTGACGCCGTTGTTCAGGAAGGACAGTTCGCGCAGACGCTTGGCGAGAATTTCGTAGTGAAATTCGACGTGGCCGAAGATTTCCTCATCGGCCGAAAAGTGCACTTCGGTACCGCGCTTCTCGGTGTCGCCAAGAACCTTCAGCGGCGAAATTTCAAAGCCGTCGCGAACTTCAAGGCAGCGGTCGACCGGCACGCCACGCTGGAATTCCATGAAGTGCTTCTTGCCATCGCGACGAATGGTCAGGCGCAGCCATTTCGACAAGGCATTTACGCAGGAAACACCGACCCCGTGCAGACCGCCGGAGACTTTGTAGGAATTCTGGTTGAACTTGCCGCCGGCATGCAGTTCGGTCAGCGCGATTTCCGCTGCCGAACGCTTCGGTTCGTGCTTGTCGTCCATCTTGACACCGGTCGGGATACCTCGGCCGTTGTCAATAACGCTGATCGAATTATCAACGTGGATGGTTACGGTGATGTCATCGCAATGGCCGGCCAGCGCCTCATCGATCGAGTTGTCGACAACCTCGAATACGAGGTGATGCAAACCAGTGCCGTCTGAGGTGTCGCCGATGTACATACCCGGACGTTTGCGCACCGCCTCCAGACCTTCGAGAATCTGGATGCTGGCTTCGCCATAAGCCGGCGATACGCCTTCCTGGCCGCTCATTTGCGTACTGTCTTCGCTCATTGAATGTTCCACGTGAAACTTGTCATTAAATCAGGGATCAAATCCGCATCGGCATGACAACGTACTTGAATCGCTCGTTGCCCGGCACGGTGATCAGGGCGCTCGAATTGGCGTCGTTGAAACTCCACTGAATTTCTTCGGTGTGGACGTTGTTCAAGACGTCGAGCAGGTAGCCGACGTTGAAGCCAACGTCAATGGCATCGCCCTGATACTGAACTTCGATTTCTTCCAGCGCTTCTTCCTGCTCGGCATTGGCAGCAATCAGCTTCAGGCTATTGTCGCCCAGAACGACGCGCACACCGCGGAATTTTTCGTTGGTCAGAATGGCGGCACGGTTCATTGCCTGCATCAGGGTCTGACGACCGACGGTCATGTGATTTTTCAGCGTCGCCGGAACCACCCGCTCGTAATCCGGGAACTTGCCGTCGATCAGCTTGGAAACGAGGACCACCGAACCGAAGGCGAAGCGCACCTGATTCGGGGCCAGCGTGATGTTGAGTGGTTCTTCGCTATCGACCAGCAGGCGATTCAGTTCGAGCACGGTCTTGCGCGGCAGGATCATTTCCTGACGTGGCAGTTCGGCTTCGATTTCAACGCTGGCAAAGGCCAGACGGTGGCCATCGGTCGCCACGGCACGCAATTCCTTGCCTTCGACCAGCAGTAGCAAACCGTTCAGGTAATAACGGACGTCCTGCGCGGCCATGCTGTACTGGGTCTTGCCCAGCAGTTGGCGAAAGGCCTTTTGGGAAATCTGGAACTGCTTGGTTTCGCCTTCGCTCATCGTCATGCGCGGGAAGTCGTCGGCCGGCAGCGTCTGCAGGCTGAACCGGCTTTTGCCGCCGCGGACTTGCAGGCGCTTGTCTTCGAGAATCAGGCTGACTTCGGTGGTATCCGGCAAAGAGCGCAGGATTTCCTGCAGTTTGCGGGCACCAACGGTAACGGCGCCGTCACCTTCGCCACCGGCACCATCGGTTGCCGTCGTGATCTGGATTTCAATGTCGGTCGCCAACAGCGTCAGACGATCACCCTTCTTTTCCAGCAGGACATTGGACAGGATAGGCAGGGTATGACGACGTTCAACAATCCCCGACACCGACTGCAATGGCGCCAGAAGCGTGTCTCTTTGGGTTTTAATAAGAATCATAAATTAAATTCCTTAATAGACTATATCGGGAACAGTTCTGT
>NZ_LODL01000021.1:301517-320991 GCF_001551835.1 Dechloromonas denitrificans
TAAGCAGTGATCGCTTGCGCGTCACCAACAGGGCGCGAATTATATACACAACTTTGCGAAACGCCTAGTACTCTGTGTTTCGCGGCGCATATAAATTTTAAAGTATCGAAAAATCAGTCGTTTTCGAGGTCGACCGCCGGCGTTTCGGCCAGCTGTTTGGCGCGTGCCGCACGCAGAAGCGGGGTCTCGAGCGTGATCCGGCCAAGCGCCCCGGTCCGGTAATCGGTCAGCAGAATGGCCGCCGCCTTCTCGAGATCGAACTCGCCGCCCCGCCCTTTCATCAGGCAGCCGCGCTTCTTGGCAACCGCCTCGATCACCGCCACTGCATCCATGCCTTCGGTGGCGAAGCCGTAGCGCGCGCTGAGCAAGGCCGGGTAGCAATCGAGCAGGAAGCCGGCGAGGAAGGTCGCCACCTCTTCGTCGATATAGGCATTGACGCCGACCGCGTGGCTGGCGGCCAGCATCAGGCCGTCAAGCGGGTGGTCGATCTTCGGCCACAGCATGCCCGGCGTATCGTAGATGGTCAGCCGCGAGCTGATGTCGATACGCTGCTGGCTCTTGGTCACCGCCGGCTGGTCGCCGACCGCCGCCACCTTCTTCTTGACCAGCGCATTCATCAGCGTCGATTTGCCGACGTTGGGGATACCCATGATCATCAGGCGCAGCGGCTTGACCGCATCGCAACGATGCGGCGCCAGCTTCTGGGCCAGCGACGGAACACGCGCCACGTCGCTCGCCTTCTTGCAGGAAATCGCCACCGCCTTGACGCCGGGCTGCTGCTCGAAATATTCCATCCAGGCCTTGGTCGCCGCCGGATCAGCGAGATCGGCCTTGTTCAGCAGCTTGAGGCAGGGACGCTGACGAAAGCTGCGCAACTCGTGGATCATCGGATTGCTGGAAGCGGCCGGCAGGCGGGCGTCGAGCACCTCGACCACGACATCGGCCATGGCCAGCGTCTCGGCGGCCTTCTTGCGGGCCGAGGTCATGTGGCCGGGATACCATTGAATTGCCATTGTTTTTCCTTATTAACCGCCGGTGACCGGCGGGAAGAAGGCGATCTCGTCGCCTTCGCGGACGGCGGCATCGAGGCCGGCCATGTCCTGATTGACGGCACAGCGCAGATTCTTCGCTGTCGCCAGTTTGTCGCGGCCTTGTTCGACCAGCCAGTCACGCAAGGCGCCGACCGTCGTCACGCCAGCCGGCAACTCGACCGATTCACCGGCCAGGCCGAGCGCTTCCTTGAGGCTGGCGAAATAGAGAATCTTCACGCTCACGACAGCAACTCCGCATAGGGCACGAAGCTGACGCTGTCGCCCTTGTTGATGGCCAGCCCCGGCTTGTTGAGAACCAGGCCGTCGCCCCAGCACAGCGAGGTGACAACCCCGGCGCCCTGGTTGGCGTACAACTCGACGCCGCCCTGCTCGTTCACCCGGGCGCGCAGGAACTCGGCCCGAACATCCGGGCGCAGCCAGTCGAAATCGGCGCGCAGGCTGAAGCTGCGCGGCATTACGTTGCTCACCCCCTGCAGGCGCAGCACGAAGGGCCGGACCATGACCAGGAAGGTGACGATGGCCGACACCGGGTTGCCGGGCAGACCGATGAACCAGGCCTTGCCGCCGCCGTTGTCGGCACTCCTGCGGACCTCGCCAAAAGCCAGCGGCTTGCCCGGCTTGATGGCGATCTTCCACATGTCGAGCTGGCCCTCGGCTTCGACGGCCGGCTTGACGTGATCTTCCTCGCCGACCGAGACGCCGCCGCTGGTGACGATCAGGTCGTTGTCGGCCGCCGCCTTGCGCAGGGCTTCGCGGGTCGATTCCAGATTGTCCGGCACGGTGCCGAGATCGCGCACTTCGCAGCCCAGGCCTTCGAGCAGCGCGCGCAACGCATAGCGGTTGGAGTTGTAGATGGCGCCCGGCGGCAGCGGCTCGCCCGGCTGCACCAGTTCGTCGCCGGTGAAGAAAACGCCAACCCGCAGCCGGCGATAGACCGGCAGTTCCGGCAGACCGGCCGAGGCGGCGAGCGCGATGTCCTGCGGCCGCAGCTTGATGCCCGGCTTGAGGATCTCGGCGCCGACGGCGATGTCTTCGCCGGCCCGGCGGATGTTCTCGCCCAGGCGCGGCACGTAGTTGATGACGACGCCAGCCTCGCCATGTTCGCAGCGCTCCTGCATGATCACCGCGTCGGCCCCGGCCGGCACCGGCGCGCCGGTGAAGATGCGGGCGGCGGTGCCCGGCTGCAGCGGCATGCCGACCGTGCCGGCCGGAATGCGTTGGCTGACCGGCAGACAGACGCCGGCGGCGGGAATGTCGGCGAGGCGGACGGCGTAACCGTCCATCGCCGAATTGTCGAGCGGCGGCACGGCGACGGTGGACTGCTGGGCGACGGCCAAAACGCGGCCGGCGACAGCGGTCAGCGGCTGGGCACGGACTTCCTCGACCGGCTTGGCGGCGGCGAGCAGTTTTTCCAGGGCTTGTTCAAAACTCAGCATCAGCGTTCCTGCAATTCAAGATGGTTCATCACAAAGTCGGCAATCGCCGCGATGTCGTTCAAGGGCAATATCGGCAAAGCGGTGGCCAGTTGGCTATCGGTGGCGATGGCAATGATGTCGCGGCGCGCGGGAAAGAGCGGCGGCTTGCCGTTCTCCGCTCGATAGACTTCCAGCTTGGGCACGGGTTCCTGCTTGAAGCCCTCGATCAGCACCAGATCGCAGGGCGCCAAGCGGGACAGCAATTCGTTCAGCGATACTTCACCTTCGTCGCGCCGCTCGTGCATCAAGGCCCAGCGGCCGTTGCAGGAAAGCAGCACTTCGCTCGCCCCGGCGGCGCGGTGGCGGTATGAATCCTTGCCCGGGCGGTCGATGTCGAAGCCGTGGTGGGCATGCTTGATCACCGAGACGCGGAGGCCACGGGCGGTCAGCGCGGGAATCAGTTTTTCCAGCAAGGTGGTCTTGCCGGAGCCGGAATAGCCGGCGATACCAAATACTTTCATGGGCGGATTTTACGCTTTCAGGCCGCGAAGACCGGGGCGAAGCCGCCACCCGGCGTCCGGAAATTGGTGGTTTGCCCCTGGTAGAGCCGGGCCGAGAAAAGCTGGACACCGCCCTGATAGACATAGGCCCGGATGTCGGCCTTCATCGCCTGCATTTCGTCGTCCACCAGCACCGTATGCTCCGATGGCGGCACGATTTCCTGGGCGATGTGGCCGCCCTGCAGGATTTCCTCGAAGACGCGCTTGGTCAGCTTGTCGCCGCGATAGGCGGCGCGGCTGCCGAAACCGGCGGCCGGTTTGTAGAACCAGCGCTTGCGCTCGCTCCAGAAGCGTTCGCCATCGGCCGCCGCCACCGCCACCGTACGCGGAATGCCGGCCAGCAGCGTCTGCCGGGTGGCTTCCGGCACACCGAGTTCGATGAGCGCGCTTTCATCCGAAAGCAGGATCAGGTTGCGCTTGTCGGCATACAGCGCATGGGCGCGCGGATGCGGCGTGACGACGACGCCGTCGGCCGCGAAAACGGCCCGCAAATCGGCGTTGACCGCAGCATCGAGCGCGAAATCGGTCAGCCGGTTGTAGATCAGGTCGACCACTTCGCCCTTGTGCAGCAGGCGGTTGCCATCGCGTGTCAGTTCAGCCGGATCGGCCACCGCAGCGGCAATGCCGTGGCGTTCGAACAACTGGCGAAAGAGCTCGAACTCGGGGGCCAGATATTGCTGGCCCGGGTTTTCATCGACGATGGCGATCCGTTGCAGCGGCGCATCGCCGCGCATCAACCGCCATTCGCGGCGGAACATCTCGACGAAAGCCTGCTCGACCCGCGTTGCCGCTTCATCCTGACCATGCGCCATCAGCAGGCGGCTATTGAGCATGCCGCCGCCGGCATTGGTGTTGATTTCGATCAGCTTTGGACCGTCGACCGCCAGATGGAAGTCGTAACCGAAGAAGACGCTGCGCGCCGCCACCGCCGGCTGCGCCGAAGCCGGCGCCCAGGCCAGCACGCGCTGTTGGTAGGCCGGCAGCGCGACGACCGACTCGATGGCGACAACCAGGTCGGCGATAGCCCGCAGCGTGGCGGCGGGCAGATGCAGTTCGGCATGCGAAAACAGCGAGGGGTGCGAGGCGGCCAGCGCCGCCGGGTCGAGATCGCCCCCCGCCACCAGCGCCTCGCTCAGGGCACGCGGGTTAAACATGGCCGTTCCGGCCGGCAAAGAAATCGAGCACGTCCTTCAGCTCCTTGGTCCGTTTCATTGGCGGCAGACTTTGCCACACCCGGCGGCCGTAAGGCTTTGATAGAAGTCGTGGATCGCAGATCATCAGCACGCCGGTATCGCTCTCGTCGCGGATCAGCCGGCCGGCCCCCTGCTTGACGTTGATCACGGCGCGCGGCAACTGGTATTCGATGAAGGCGTTGCGGCCCTGCTGCTTCATCTGCTCGATGCGCGCCGAGAGCACCGGATCGTCGGGCGGCGCGAAGGGAATCTTGTCGATGACGACCAGCGACAGCGCCTCGCCGCGCACGTCGACGCCTTCCCAGAAGCTCTGGCTGCCGACCAGGATGGCATTGCCGAGACGACGGAAGCGCTCGAGCAATTCGTTCTTGCTGCCCTCGCCCTGCAGCAGCAGCGGCATTTCGTGGCCGCCATTTTCCAGGCGCTCCTTGAGCAGCTCATGCGTCCGGCGCATGGCGCGCAGGCTGGTGCACAGGAAGAAGGCGCCGCCGCCGGAGGCGACCACGGCCGGAAAAGCGGCATCGACCACGGCCTCGGTGTAGCCGAAGGAATTCGGTTCCGGCATGCCGAGCGGCGCGTAGAGCATGGCCTGCTTGCCGTAGTCGAAGGGGCTGTGCCAGCAGGCCGATTCCGGCTCGCCGAGGCCGAGTTCGGCGCAGTAGTGGTGGAACTTGCCCTGCACGGCCAAAGTGGCCGAAGTGAAGATCCAGGCCCGCGGATGGCCGCCCATCTGCTTGCGGAAGATGTCGGCGACGCTGAGCGGCGTCGAGTTCAACTGCAGCGACTGGCTGAAGGCTTCGGCCCAGCGCACGTAGCCGTCGTCGGCGATCTTTTGCCAGTGGGTCAGGCGCTGCTGCAATTCGAGCGCGCGCTGCCAGCACTTTTCCAGCCCTTCGGCCCGCTCGGCCTGGGTTTCAAGCAGGGCGGCGAAAGCGCCGACCTCCTCCTCCAGCGCCTTGACGGCCGGGGCAAAATCGGGCTTTTCGGCCAGTTGACCGTAGGAGAAGCGGCCGGCGTCGAGGCCGACGGTCAGGCGCAGGTCCTTGGCGACTTTTTCGAGGCGCTTGCTCGCCTCCGGCAGGTCGAGACAGTCGCGGGCGCTGGTCAGGCCTTCGGCCCGGGCATCGCGGGCGAGATCGAGAATCTGCGCCGTCGAAATGCTGTCGCCGAAGAACAGCGTCGCCACTTCCGGCAACTGGTGGGCTTCGTCGAAGATCACCGTGTTGCAGGCCGGCAGCAGTTCGGCCATGCCTTCGTCGCGCAGCATGACGTCGGCGAAGAAGAGGTGGTGATTGACAACTACTAGGTCGGCCGCCATCGCTTCGCGGCGGGCCAGCATGACGAAACATTCCTTGTAGTCCGGGCAATCCTGGCCGAGACAGTTTTCCCGCGTCGAGGTGGCGTGGTTCCAGACCGGCGACGACTCCGAGACTTCCAGGCATTCCGCCTTATCACCGGTGTGCGTGACTTTGGCGAAAACCGAGATGCGGCGCGCGTCGGCGGCATCTTCGCGGGTCAGGAAACGGCCGTCGACGATGGCCCGTTCGAGATGGTAGGGACAGACGTAATTGGCCCGCCCCTTTAACAGCGCGATCTTGACCGGCGCCTTCAGCGCATCGCGCACCATCGGCAGATCCTTGTTGAACAACTGGTCCTGCAAGGTCTTGGTACCGGTCGAGACGATCACCTTGCCGCCGGATTTCAGCGCCGGGACGAGGTAGGCGAAGGTCTTGCCCGTGCCAGTGCCGGCCTCGGCGATGAAGACCGACTGACTGTTGATGGCTGCGGCAATGCGCTCGGCCATGTCGACCTGCTGATCGCGCACGCGATAGCCGCCAATGGCGCGGGCCAGCGGCCCGTCAGGGGAAAATATTTCGGGAAGGGAAGACAAGGAAGAAAGCCTGAAAAATCAGGGCGAATCTTAACAGATGCACCACCCGCCGACGAGTTCGCCGTGCGCCGCTACGCCGGCGGCCCGGCTCAATCGACGCGAAAAGGCAGGAACTGCGAATTGATGCGGTCGTAGGTGCCGTTCAGCTTGATCCGCTCCAGCGCCCTGTCGAGGTGCATCTTCAATTCGGGGCGCATCGGCGAGATGCCAAAGGAGGCATTGGTATCCAGGTCGGGCAGCTTCAGCACACTCATTTCCAAGTCGAGTTGCAGGAATTTCGGGCTGCGCTGCAGGTTCAGGCTGGTCATCAGCGGCACGATGCAGGCCTGGGTGACGCCGGCCCGCAATTGCTCGATGATTTCGACATCGGTCTGCGCCCCGACAAAGTCCCAGCCCTGCGCCTTGATGTAACGCTCCTGCGCCGAGCCCTTGAAGGTGGACAGGCGCACGCCGGGCTGCCCGGTTTTGACGCCAGGCCGGGCAAAAAGCAGGGTCAGCGAGCGGTAGACCGGCTTGGTAAAGAGGATGCGCTGGCGCCGTTCCGGCGTATTGAGCAGACCGATGGCGGCCACATCGAAATGACCGGCGGCCAGATCGTCGACCAGATGTTCCAGGCGCCGGACTTCGAATTCGCAGTGCATCGCCATTTCGGCACACAAGGCCCACATCACCGAGATGCTGAAACCGGTCAGTTGGCCGTTGCCGTCGCGGTAACCCAGTGGCGGCGAATCATCGAGGACCGCCACCTTGAGCATCAGCGGCCCGGCCATGGCCGAAGCCGCCCCAAAACTCAGGAGCAGGACCAAGCAGCCAGCCAGGAGACGCTGAAAAATCATCGTTTTTGGTATAAATGACAAAAACTCAATCGACGAAGCATTATCAACATTTAACCGGCAAACACAAGCGATACATCTTTATAGCCGGCCAACGAAAAAACCGTTCACCTTCCCCACCCCGATGCAGACGCCTGAAAATATTTACTTTTTCCGCGCCAGCCGCCGCACGCTGGCCGACATCGCGATATTGCCACTGCTGGCGAAGGCCTCCAGATTAATCTCGATATCGTCGAGGTTGTACAGATAATTCACCATCATGCCGAATGATTGGCGGAACCCCTTGGCCGAATTGTCGGCCAGGAAATTGAGGCGCTCGACCCGCGCCCCATTGCCGAGATGGAAGCGCGACACCGGATCGAAAGGCGCCCCGCTGTCGCCGCCGCCCTGCTTGGCGCAGGCCAGGTAAGTCGCCGCCAGCCGGTTGAGCGGGGCGCTCAAGGCGCGCACCATCTTGCGGTCGGCGGCCCAGGTGCCGGTGCTCAGTTCGTCGAGCGGCAAGGGCACCTCGGCCTCGACCAGCGCCTGCGGATGCTTGCGCACCCAGGCGGCGAGGCCCGGCATCGGCGACAGCGTGGCGAAGTTGGTCAGCTTCGGGAAATCGCGCTTGAGGTCGTCGATCACCCGCTTGAGCAGGAAATTGCCGAAAGAGACGCCGCGCAAGCCGACCTGGGTGTTCGAAATGGAATAGAAGATGGCGGTATCGGCCTTGCGGTGGTCGAAGACCGGGGCGTGTTCGTCGAGCAGGGCCTGCACATTGCCGGCCAGATGATCGGTCAGCGCCACCTCGACGAAGATCAGCGGCTCGGCCGGCATGCGCGGGTGGAAAAAGGCGTAGAGCCGGCGGTCCGAGTCGAGCCGGTTCTTCAGGTCGGTCCACGAGCGGATCTCGTGCACCGCCTCGTATTCGATCAGCTTTTCGAGCAGCGCGGCCGGCGAGTTCCAGGTCAGGCGCTGCAGTTCGAGAAAACCGACATCGAACCAGGCCGAGAGCCGGGATTCCAGTTCGCGATCGAGCACCGCCAGTTCGCGGTCCTGCTCCAGATAGCGCAGCAGGTCGGCGCGCAGATCGACCAGGAATTTGACGCCCTGCGGGATGGCATTGAACTGGGTCAGAATGCGGATGCGCGACGAGCGCATGGCACCGCGCAGCGCGGCCTCGGTCTTCCATTGCTCGGCCGTGCCGACCGCCTTCTGATAGGCGGCATGGGCCGTCGCCACCTTGTCCGGGTTCGGCCCGAACTCGAGCGCGATCAGCTTCAGGAAACGATGCCGGCCTTCGTCGTTCAGGCTCAGATAGGTCTCGGCCAGCCGCGCCGCCCGCCCCCGGGCCGACACTTCGCCGCCCTGCCCGTCGGCGCATTCGCGCAATTGCACCCGCAAGGATTCCAGACCACGGGCCGTCAGCGCCACCCGTTCGGCGCCCGCACCGATCATCGAACGCAACTTGTCCACCAGACCTTTCGCAACCATGACACACCTCCTTGCAGCTATTTTGCCCCAAGCGGCGCGCGCTGTTTGGCCTCGTAATTGCTTACCACCCCGGCAGGCCGGAAAAATGCCGCATTTTTGTCGGAAAGACGACAGTGCGAACCCAGGTTTTCCGGCCAACCATTCACCCCATGAGAACGCCATGCCGGAAAACACCACCGTCGCCCGTTACTTCACCAGCTACAGCGGCGCCAAGCTGCCCCTCAAGCTCGTCGGCGAACTTGCGGCGGGCGACATGCGCAATCGCAACACCTATTTCCGCGGCAACTTCGACGCCGCCGGGCAAATGCTCAGTTGCGAAAAGATCGTCTACGGCGAGGCGGAATTCCGCCACGACTACCGCTACCACCCGGATGGCCGTCTCGCCCGGGCGGTGATCGACGACGGCAGCGACGAACCGGCCGTCATCGATTACCCCGCCTGAAGCCCTTTCCCGTTTTCACAACAACCGTACCCAGGAGAAACAGATGTCGATTGTCCCCATCAAGGCCTTTTCCGATAAAGCCAAAGCCGACCCGGCGCTCAAAGAGCAACTCCTCGCCTGCCAGAAGATCAAGGAGCTGCGCGCCCTGGCCCAGGAAAACGGCTTCACCATCGAGGAAAATTCGCTCTACCCGCCCAACGAGCCGCAATTCACCGAAGACCAGCTGTCCGAGCGCCTGATCAAGGCCCTGCTCCGCGTTTAAGGCATTGACGGCGCGGCGTAGGAAAACTGCCGGGGCAACCCGGCAGTTTTGTTTTTGCCTGTTTCGGCCGGTCAACCGCAGGAACGCGGCCAAATCGGCGATCAGCTCGCCAGCCGGGCTGCCTTGACCTCGCCGACCATCGCCACGAAACGCCGTGCCGCGGCCGTCACCGTGCCCGGCGCATGTTCGGCCAGCAGGCAGGCGGCCGGCAGGTCAGGCAGGCGCTGTCCGTCGAACTGCGTCACCTCGGCCATGCCGGCGGCGAGCAGGCTACCCGGCAAGACGGTCAGCCCGAGGCCGCAGCGCACGGCGTGGCACAGCCCCGTCGTACTGCTGCCGGAATACTGCAGCGCCCACGGCAATTCGGCCCGGGCCAGCGCCGCTGTCACGGCCAGCCGGAAGACGCAGTTCTCGCCGAACAGCGCAAGCGGCATGACGCCGTCGAGCATGGCCGGCGGACTGTCGCGATAGGCCGCGCCGGCCATCCAGCGCAAGGGCTCCTGCCAGAGCACCTCGCCGCTGCCGGGTATCGCCTCGCCGCAATGCTTGTAGAGCGCGACATCGAGCCCGCCGGCCGCCAGCGACTGGCGCACGGCGGCCGCTGTATCGGCCTGCACGAACAGGCGCAGGCGCGGATATAGCGCCCGGAACTGCGGCATCACGGCCGGGAAGACGCTCTCCATCAGCTCCTCGGGCAGGCCGACGCGCAGCGTGCCGAGCGCCGCGTCCTGCGCCACCGTCGCATAGGCCTCGTCGTTCAGGCGCAGGATCTGCCGGGCATACGCCAGCAGGCTCGCTCCCTCGGCCGTTGGTCCATCGACCCGCCCCTGCACCCGACGGAGCAGGGTTTGCCCAAGCGTCTGCTCCAGGCGCTTGATCTGCAGGCTGATCGCCGACTGGGTCCGCCCCAGTTGCTGGGCCGCCACCGAAAAGCTGGCGCTATCGACGATGCAGGCCAGGGCACGGAGGGCTTCGATATCGAGATGGCGACGCGGCATCATATTGAATCCATATTTTGAACTTAGATTAATCAATTTTTTTAATTTAATCCTAGCCGCTACAGTGCCCTTGAAGCAAGCCAACCCCAAGGAGCTCACCATGCCTTTCATCCGCATCACCCTCGGCCGCGCCGCCAGCCCGGCGCAAAAACAGGCCATCGCCCACCAGGCCACTGCACTGATCGCCGAGCTGCTGCACAAGCGGGCCGAAGTCACCGCCGTCCATGTCGACAGCACTCCGGCCGAGACCTGGTGCATCGCCGGCGAGCCGGTCGCCGCCGCCCTGACGCCAACGCACAGCGACATCTACATCACCGCCGGCACCAACACGGCGGCGGAAAAAGCCGCGATGATCGCCGCCCTGCACCGCCTGCTCGGCGAGACGCTGGGCGCCGTGCCCGCGGCCAGCTACATCGTCATCCATGAAATTGCCGCCAGCGACTGGGGCTACGCCGGACTGACCCAGGCCGCCCGCCGGCAAGCGGCCAGCGTCTTATGACAACGAGCCGGATGCCGATGCCGGGCGACCACCGGCTGCTCGCCGTCGGCTTCGTCACCCTGTCGGGGGCCGGCTTTGTCGGCGCCCGGCTTGGCCTGCCGCATGCCGAACCGCTGACCTTTCTCAGCCTGCGCTTCGCTCTGGCCGCTCTCCTTCTCGGCGGGCTGGCACTGGCCTTTCGCGCCCCCTGGCCGGGGCGACCGCAAGGCATGCACATTGCCGGTGCCGGCTTGCTGACGGTCGGTCTCTTTTCGGCCGGTGTTTTCTACAGCATTGCCGGCGGTGTTACACCGGCCGTCTCGGCGCTGATCATCGCGCTGCACCCGATCCTGATTGCCATCGCCGCCCCGCTACTGCTCGGCGAACGGGTCTCGTCCCGGCAATGGGTCGGCCTGCTGCTCGGCCTGGCCGGCGTCTTCATGGTCCTGCAGCACGGCCTGACCAACCAGCCGATGCTCGGCTGGCCCGTGTTCTACAGCTTCATCGGGCTGCTCGGCATGTCGGCCGGCAATCTTTATCAGAAAGCCCGCTGTGCCGACATGCATCCCCTGTCCGGCGGCACCATCCAGTGTGCGGCCTGCGCCCTGGCCTGCGCCGGCGGCGCCTTGCTCGGCGAAAGCGGCACGGTGCATTGGGCCGGCGAATTCATCGTCGCCCTGGTCTGGATGGCGGTCGTCGTTTCGGTCGGCGCCGTCAGCATTCTGGTCATCTTGATCCGCCATGGCGAAGTCAGCCGGGTGGCCGGCCTCTTCTATCTGGTGCCGGTTTCGGCCGCCCTCGCCGCCTACCTGCTGTTCGGGCAAGGCATCGCGCCAATGCAATGGCTGGGCATCGCCATCGCCGGCAGCGGCGTCGTTCTGGTCACCCGGCGGCCGGCCTGAGGCAAGCGTTGATTGGTTAAAATCCGCTACCACTCTTTTTGCCGGAAGCCTTGCCGATGACCAGCACCTATTTTCACAACCCGCGCTGCTCGAAATCCCGCGCCGCCCTCGCCCTGCTCCAGGCCCGCGGGGTCGAGCCGCAACTCGTCGCCTACCTCGAGCAGCCGCCATCGATTGCCGAACTGGGCACCCTGCTCCGCCAACTCGGCCTGAGCGACGCCCGCGCCCTGATGCGCCAGAGCGAAGCGGAATACAAGGAACTCGGCCTCGACAACCCGGCGCTGCCGCAGGAAGCGCTGATCGCCGCGCTGGCCGCCCACCCGCGCCTGATCGAGCGGCCGATCTTCATTCACGGCGAGCGTGCCGTCATCGGGCGTCCGCCGGAACGCGTGCTCGAACTGCTCTGATCTGAAACGCCCCGGCCGACCCGGTTTTTGCCATTTTGACCGGGTCGACCGCAGCAATCGCCCGCCGGCCACCCGGCGCCACTCGGCACACCTCTGCAACCGGAAACTCATGGCGCCGGCTTGCTGTCAAATTCGACTCCGCCGCTTGATTGACCCATGGCCAATGACCGGCGAACTTCTCGCCAGACTCCAACATGCCTTGAACCTTCAACGCAGGAGAACGCCATGCACATCCAGCCCTATCTGCACTTCAACGGCAATTGCGAAGAAGCGCTCGCCTTCTACGGCCAGGCGCTCGGCGCCAAAATCGAAATGCTGATGCGTTACCGGGAAAGCCCCGAGCCGCCGCCGCCCGGCATGGTTCCGCCGGGCATGGACGACAAGGTGATGCACGCCAGCTTCCGCATCGGCGACAGCGTCGTCATGGCTTCCGACGACTGCACCGGTCAGGCGGTCAGCTTCCAGGGCTTTCAACTGTCGCTCGGGGTGGCCGATGTCGCCGACGCCGCACGCCGCTTTAGCGCGCTGGCCGAGGGCGGGCGAATCACCATGCCGCTCGGCAAGACCTTCTTCGCCCCCAGCTTCGGCATGCTCACCGACCGCTTCGGCGTCGCCTGGATGGTGATTGCCGCTCCCCAATAGCCGTCAGGAGGAAAACCATGAACCAGACACTGCCGCCCCTCGGCATCCAGCGCGTCAAGGTCGTCGCCCTCGCCGTCATCGATCTGGCGCGGGCCAATCGCTTCTACAAGGAAACACTGGGCCTCGAACCCGCTTTCGAAGGCACCGAACAAGTCGGCTGGTGGCTCGGCCAGGTGATCCTGATGCTCAAGCCGGACTGGGCAATGCCGACCGAGCATCCAAATCCGCGCATCACGCTGGCCACCGAGCATGCCCCGGCCACCCAGCAAGCCCTGCGCGCCCGCGACATCGTGATCGCCGACGAGGTGAAGGTGTACGGCGACTTCTACGTCGGCAGCTTTCTCGACTGCGAAGGCAACAAGCTGTGGTTTTGCTCGCCGGTCAACGCAGAAACGGGTTCGGCCAGCTGAGATCACCCGCCAGCGGTGGCCAGCGGAACTGTTCCCGCCACCGCTCATCGAAAGAATGTCAGCCGCAAAAAGGAGTTCGTCATGAATGCCAGTCAGCACACCATGAGCAACCTGTTTGCCCAACTCGGCTTGCCCGCCGACCAGGCCGCCATTGAAGCCTTCATCGCCGCCCACCGCCCGCTGGACAGCGACATCGCCCTCTACCGCGCACCATTCTGGACCCCCGCACAACGCGCTTTCCTCAAGGAAGAGATCATCGAGGATGCCGACTGGGCCGGCGTCATCGACG
This sequence comes from Dechloromonas denitrificans, assembly GCF_001551835.1. Classification (GTDB taxonomy): domain Bacteria; phylum Pseudomonadota; class Gammaproteobacteria; order Burkholderiales; family Rhodocyclaceae; genus Azonexus; species Azonexus denitrificans. The sequence continues at coordinate 314,765 of NZ_LODL01000021.1, forward strand.
AACTTAACGGCCGGCTGAGTTAGCCCGTTTTACCCAAAGCGAGCTTCGGTGCGCCCTGAGCGAGCCGGTGTCGTTTTCGCCGGCAGCCGCTACACTGCTCGCCCGCTCACCACCTCGCCAGCCGATGACCATCGAAATATCCAAGGAAGCACAGAAAACGGCGATTACCTCTATCCAGCGCTATTTCGCCGAGAACATGGACGATGAAATCGGCAACCTGGAAGCCGGGGCGCTGCTCGGTTTTTTCCTCAAGGAAATCGGCCCCGCCATTTACAACCAGGCCGTGGCCGATGCCCAGAGCCGCCTGCAGGCGCGGGTGATGGAACTGGACATCGAGATCCACGAAGAAGAGTTCCAGTACTGGACGCAACGCAAACGCAAGTGAGCGTTGGTTTTTGGCATTTTTCCGACGTCGACCGCTGGACTAAGGTTGGACCGGAAAACAGCCCCCGAATTACCCCTGCCGCGCCGCTTCGATCAGCCGCCGCGAAATACTGACCGGGTCCGGCAGCAGCGGCAGCGCATCGAGCGGGAACCAGTCGGCCGCTTCGATTTCCTGCGGGTCCGGCGTGATCGTGCCGCCGGCATAGTCGGCAAAAAAGGCGACCATCAGGGAATTGGGAAACGGCCAGGGCTGGCTGTGGAAGTAGCGCAGGTTGGCGATCTCGATGCCGACCTCTTCCCGCACCTCGCGGGCGGCACATTCTTCCAGCGTTTCACCGGGTTCGACAAAGCCGGCCAGCGCACTGAACACGCCCGACTTGAAGTGCGGGCTACGCCCCAGCAACAATTTGTCGCCATCGCGCACCAAGACCATCACCGCCGGCGAAATCCGCGGATAGGCCAGCAATCCGCAGGCCGGGCATTGCATCGCCGTCTCGCCGGCTTTCATCGCCGTCGGCGTGCCGCACTTGCCGCAGAAACGATGATTGTTCTGCCAGTCGAGCAACTGCGTCGCCCGCCCGGCCAGGGCGAAAGTTTCGGCCCCGGCCAGCTGGAAGATGGCGCGCAGCGATGTTGCCTCGCCGCCGGGAATTTCCGGCAACTGCGCGACATCGGCGGCGTAGCACGGAAAACCGTGCAAATCGCCGATGTGCAGCGCCTGCTCGGGATGGCCGAAATCGGCAGCCGGGCCGGACGGAAAAATCCCTTCGGGCGCGCTGCCGGACAAGGTCAGCAGACGGTGTTCGCAGCGCAGAATCCAGTAACTTGCGTTGTTCATCGAGGCTCCTGAAGCCAAAGGCGGCAAACCTAAAGATTACGCCCGTGCATGACGATGCGGGCGACAAACCAGATCGCCAGCATATTCGCCGCGACGGCGACATAGCCGACCAGCGGATAGCCGACGATCCGGCCGCTGTCGTCGAGCGAAGTCAGAAAACCGGCCAGTGTCGTCGCCAAGCCCATGGCCAGCGACTGCATCGTGCCGTTCAGCGACATGAAGGTACCGCGCAGCTTGGGTTGGGCGGCCGAGGCAATGATCGCCATGGCCGGGATCATCCGCCCCGAGGTCAGCACGAAAAAGGCGGTAGTACAGATCAGCCAGGCCCACAGCTGCAACGCTCCGGCGTGGGTCACCGCCAGCAAGGGCAGCACGGCGAGCAGCGCCACCCAGCGATAAACCTCGACCTTGCCGTGCTTATCGGCCCAATGCCCGATCAGCCGGGCGCTGATGAAGGTGGCGAAACCGCCGACCAGATAGACGATGGGGATATCGAGCTGCGCGATGCCAACGTTATTCACCGCATAGACGGTGATGTAGGGAATTACCGTGAAGCCGGAAAAAATGATCAGCGCCGAAAACAGCAAGGCGCGCAGGTGGTTGGTGTCCCCCAGCACGCTGAAAGTCGCCGATAGCAGATGGGCGCGCTTCTCCTCGCTCAGGTGGTGCCGCAGTTCGGGCAGGAAACGCAGGCCGATGGCGAGAAAAACCACGCTCAGCGCGGCGATCAAAATGAACGGCGAGCGCCAGCCGAAATGATTAGCCAGCCACAGAGATAAGGGCACGCCGGCAATCGTCGACACCGAAAAGGCACTGGAAATGATGCCGCTGGCGCGTGCCCGTCGGGAAAAAGGAATGGCATCGCCGACCATGGTGTGAATCAGCGCCCCCATGATGCCGCCAAACACTCCGGCCAGACCACGCGCCAGGATCAGCGTCGAATAACTCGGCGCCAGCCCGCAAGCCAGCGTCGCCAGCCCGAACAAGGCGAAGCTGATCAGCAACAGGCGCTTGCGCTCGAACAGGTCGACAAAGGTCGCCGCCAGAACCCCGGACACCGCCGCGCTGAAACTGTAGGACGCCACCAGCAAGCCGAACTCGTGCGTCCCGATGCCGAAGGCCGCCATCAGGATCGGCCCGAGCGGCATCATGATCATGAAATCCAGCACATGGCTGAACTGGATGCCGGCCAGCGTCAGCAGGAAGAAACGTTCGGCATGGGGAGAAAGCTCGGTGGACATGAATGGGGCAGCAGGATCTTGGCAGGAGCGGGCGACAAGGATACGTGCTTCGGGCGCTGCCCGCTAACTTGGTGCGCATCGCCCGAAGCGTTCAATCAAGCCGCATGGGGACCAGCCCGGTAGATGATTTTTGCCTGATTCCTGCGGTCGACCGCAGGAGTCAGGCTGTTTTCAGGCTGACAGCCGATTAGTTCGCGCCGCTCTTGGCCCCGAGCTTGCCGCCCGAAGCAATGACCTGGTCGCGCAACGCCTGCAACGTTGCCTGGGCCTCATCGGCGGCTTCCTGCATCTCATCCTGTGTCAGCGGCCGAACCAAGCCCTCCAGTTCGATACGCAGAATGTTCGGACACTTCCCGACAACGCCGGCCAGAATGCTGTCGACCTTCTTCGCCCCCAGACCGAACAGCACTTTTTCCAGCACGAACAGACGGACGATGATGATGTCCTCTTCGCTCTGCGCCGTCGCCTGCACCGCCTCAATCTCCTTGCGCAGGTAACCCCGGAACTTGAGCGGCGTCACTTCGGCAGGCACCTGCAAGATGACGGAACGGTATTGGCCTTGGATCATGGTTGGGCGGAAGACTGAAAAACGGCGATTCTCGCAGAAGGGCGAAGGAGGAGAAAGACCGAGATCACTCCAACACGCGCCGCAGTGCCCGGATTTTGCTCCACAGCACGGCCTTGGGCAGATTCATCGCCATCACTTGCATGCAACGCTCCAGCCAGTCCGGGCGGTTTTGCAGGCGCTCGATGGCCCGTTCGAGATCGCGGGTAATTGACTCACCGTAGGCCTCCTGGGCCTTGAGCACTGCCTTGCGCAGCAATGGCAAAGAGGGGCTCATCATCGCCAGATCGATCACGTCGCGGCTGAACACGGCGTCATCGCTCCACCGATCAGAATTTGCCAGCAACTTGCTGCTCGCCATGTCGAGCGGAGTCAACGTCGAAATACCGCAAACCTGGTCTTTCCTAGTCGCCGCCTCAATTTCAATTCGGCCTTCAAGGACGATCTCAAATTTGATCGGCTGATCATCAGCCAACAGCGTCGTGCGTATGCCGTACTGATCAGCACGTACCTCCCGCGCCAGCCGGAAGTGTTCGCCATCCGGTCGCACCAACCCGGCAAAGCCCGCCTCGCCGGTCAATAACTGACGCAAACGGCGATAGCTGCTCAGGTCCGACACCAAAAAATCCATGTCGACCGATTCGCGATATTCACCGAAACGTAGCGCCATGGCCGTGCCGCCGCCAAACAGACAATTCGCCTCACGCAACAAGTCGCCATCCAGCGCCGACAACACCCGGGCAATCCGGCGATGATGCGGGCGCTCAAACATCGCTGGCTCCGGGAGTATCAGAGCCGCCGAAAGCCAAGCGCAAGGCATCAATCAAATTCTGTTCGCGTGGCAGCAACGCCGCCTCATCGAGATGCCGCCAGTTGCGCTCGTAAATCCCCAGCGCCTCGCGCGGCGTCAATTCATCCGCCCCCTGAAGCTGCCACGCCAGTTGCTTCAACTGCGGAAAATCAGCCAGACGGACACGCGCCGGCAACCAGCCGGCCTTGTCATCCGCCGTATTTCCCGACGCCTCATCGCTCACCGCCGTCGCCGAAAACGTCATCCCCAGCGCCGCCAACACATTAAGGTAAGCCCCCATCGTCACCGAAGGCTCGCCCTGCTCAATGCGATGCACGCTGACCCGCGACATTCCTGCCGCCTCCGCCAGCGCCGTCGCGCTTACCCGCAAGGCCTTGCGCTGGGCACGAATACGGGCGCCGAGAGCGGCAAGCTGCTCGACAACAGCGGAAGGGTTTGGTGGGGCTTTTGCTGGCATAGTGTTTCTCATTGTGGCCAAATATGTCTTTTTGTCAATATTGAGAAACGCAATAGTGAAATTACTTGGCAAAGGAAAACCGCAACACTACGAAGCTCAACTCTTCGATGCGGCAACCATGCACAGGCGGTGGCGAAACAGATTTGCCAACAGAGATAATTTTTCTGAGGCTTCCACGGCCAACCTAAAAAAACATCAATTTTGAAATAACAGAAAACAATGGAGCTGAAACTGTTTTGATTTTCACAGTCCAACTAGAGCTTATCGTTTTAAACGACTATTAATTACTTTATCAGCAATTTCAAAATAAAATTTATTGGTAACGTCTTTGGCCAAACCATCCAAGCCTGGATAAATTCGACGATTATCTATTCCCATAGAGTTGAGTAGCCTGAATACCTCAGATCTAAAACAACCAGGAATTACCAATTTTTTTGCGACTGCTTTGCAGTCGCTAGTTCCTTCTTCTAGGTAATCCATAGCTGCTTTGTCTAGCTTGCCACTCAATAGGAAAGTTCCTTTTTGATTCTCGAGTCTTAAGTTATGCAAGTCTGGCTCGGTCACCCAAAGTAACTCATGCGAATTTCCATCAACGTATTTGTCAAATGCTTCATCGCGGTTAGACTTTACCCATTCATAATCTTCACTCAACCGCCCAAAACGCTTTAGATAATCAAAAGAATCATTGTCTATTTTTGAGAAATCAAACGCCCAAACAGCCGCATCGTTCCCAGCTCCACCATGTCCATCAAACGCAAAAAACAACGCTATAAATGGAGCTTCCGTAAAATCAATTAATCTTGTTGGGACTCCGTGATGTTGCATAAGTGATAGCCACCCCAGCTTGGTTTTTGGGAGCATATCTCGGGATACATAGTGATGGGCACGAGCTCGAAATTCACTGATGAAATAATCTTCAAGTTTTCTCGCAAAGTCAGAAAAGCCAATTGGCTTAAGGAATCTCTCAAGCGAGGACTCGATGTTCCAGTTGGAATCCATCTGCCCTCTAAATATCCAACTTGAGCCGAACTTACTAAATATATCTACAAGATTATCAATACCGGATACTCGAATAACTTCATATTGAATCTTCATGACTCTTCTTTCAGTTGGCCATACACGCTCATCATTTCTTCATAAATGGCAGAGAGCGAAACACTGTCATCTGCAGAAAAACCAAGTAATGAACTTTTATTTTTATGCCACCGGAGGCCATTTTCATCAGGCAATTGCATTTTTGCTCTAACCTCATCTCCCGTTGCTGAAAATGCCTTCGAAATTGATGCTAGAGTTTCGGAGTTTAGGCTTTCCCCATCAAACCCTACACTACCTTTCTCCCCTTCCGCTTGAGCTAATGCATTTTGCAATGGTTCTTGAAACCATTTATTAATATCAGTTGGGTTTGGTCGCCTGAAGTTAACAAAAAACATTTTTATTTTATAGGCGCTTCGTAGCTTTTCAATAAAATCAGATGGATCATAAATTTCTCCAACATGAAGATCGTAGGATGACTCAATTAACGGACCCGATGCTCTTAGTAATGCATCAAAGCGTTTTCCTAGCAGTTCTGGGCTGGCAGCCAGTGAGCTGCGCATTGCTATGGCGAGCACCCCCAAATGGAGGTCTAGCACTGCAAGCGAAGAGGGGCCAATAGGTTCGTTTAGTTTTTTGAAATCATGGCTTACTGGATCAAAGGACTCTTTGAGGGTAGGCGATTCCCGACCTATTCGAAAAGCGATTGCTCGTGATGAAATTTCATGAACATTACCCATGTGCCATTCGTTCCTCCCTCGTCCTAATAAACTTGGTTTCGAAAAAATGGCCCTTCTTAATACTTCCGCACGATCTTGCCCCTCCCAAAGTCCACGTTGAGAAGATTCAAATAACCTAACCCTGTACAAGCAAAATGCATTTGTCGCCATTTACCCCCC
>NZ_LODL01000021.1:321001-423486 GCF_001551835.1 Dechloromonas denitrificans
GTGACACTCTGTAACCAAGCGAAGCCTTTCTCACGTGCTATATTTCGAGCAAAACAAACCTACTTGAGAACAGCCGTGCAGAATTTTGATGTACTTATCATAGGCAGCGGTTTGGCCGGACAATCGGCCGCCCTTCGTTTGGCCAAGCATTGTCGTGTCGCCTTGGTCAGCAAACGAAGCCTTGAGGACTCGGCCTCGGGTTGGGCTCAAGGGGGTATTGCGGCAGTTCTCGACAGTCGCGACTCAATTGAAGCGCACATACAAGACACCTTGATCGCCGGCGCCTGGCTCAACGACGAACCCGCCACCCGCTTCGTTGTTGAAAACGGCCGCCATTCGATCGAATGGTTGATCGAACAGGGGGTGCCCTTCACAAAAGACGACGCCGGCTATCACCTGACCCGTGAAGGCGGCCACAGTGCTCGCCGAGTTATCCATGTCGCCGACGCCACCGGTCTGGCCGTACAGGATACGCTCACCAAGAAAGTTCGCGCTACGCCGAACATTACGGTCCTCGAAAGCCACATTGCCATTGATCTGATCACCGGCGAAAAACTGGGCACAGGTGAAAACCGTTGCTTCGGAGCCTATGTGCTGGATAGTCGCAACGGTGAAGTCATCACGATTGGCGCACCCAATACGCTGATCGCCACCGGTGGCGCGGGCAAGGTATACCTTTACACGACCAACCCGGACACCTCCACCGGTGACGGAATTGCGATGGCTTATCGTGCCGGGTGCCGGGTATCGAACATGGAATTTATCCAGTTCCACCCCACCTGCCTCTACCATCCGCAAGCCAAGTCGTTTTTGATTTCCGAAGCCGTGCGCGGGGAAGGCGGGCTTCTGCGCCTGCCCGACGGTACGCGCTTCATGCTGGAACATGACGAACGCGCCGAACTGGCGCCACGGGATATCGTGGCTCGCGCCATCGACTTTGAAATGAAAAAGCGTGGCCTGGACTGCGTCTTCCTCGATATCTCGCACAAAGGCGAGGATTTCATTCGCAACCATTTCCCAAATATTCACGCCCGTTGCCTTGAACTTGGCATCGACATCGCCAGCGAGCCAATTCCCGTCGTGCCGGCTGCGCACTACACCTGTGGCGGTATCGTCAGCGACCTGAAGGGAAGAACCGATGTCGCAGGCCTATATGTCGCAGGCGAGGCCTCATGCACGGGACTGCACGGCGCCAATCGCCTGGCCTCGAATTCGTTGCTTGAATGCCTTGTTTTCTCGGAGGCTGCGGTCAACGATATTTTGGCCAGCAAAACGAAAGCACTCCCTACCCTACCCCATTGGGACGAAAGCCGGGTTACTGATGCCGACGAAGAGGTGGTCATTTCCCACAATTGGGACGAACTGCGTCGTTTCATGTGGGACTATGTGGGCATCGTACGGACTACCAAACGACTGAAACGCGCCAAGCATCGGATCGGCTTGCTGATGCGTGAAATTGACGAGTTCTATGCCAATTTCCGGGTCAGCCACGACTTGATCGAGTTACGCAACCTTGTCGCGACTGCAGACTTAATCGTCCGCTGCGCCATGCAACGCAAGGAAAGTCGTGGTTTGCACTTTTCACGCGACTACCCGGAAATGCTCGGAAAGGCGAAAAACACCGTTCTCAGGCGTCGTCTGCCGAAGCATTGAAATCGGCCTGCCAGCGCAGGAAGACACGCAAGCGGCGGAAATCATCCTCTTTCAAGCCATCGACCGCAGCAATCAATGTAGATTGCTGCTTGGCATCAATTTCAAGGCGAATGATGGTCAGCCATGGATGCACACTCGACCCGGGCAATAAGCGGGCCGGGGCAAACGGAGCGCTGGCATCAATGGCAACGGAAATCTGCCCGCTTCGCTCAAGACGTAGCGCCGAGAATCGTGGTGTCAAACCTCGCCAAGCCATGGCCGCCAGAAACCATGTTGCCACCAGCACAAGCAATTGAGTTGTTATCGCCTGCGGCCAAAGCAGTATCGCCCCACTTGCCGACAATGCACTTAAAAGAACAAGCAGATCCAGAAAGCGCGAACGGTGCAGTCCGATGCTGATCGGAAACTGCACCGCTCAATTCCTTGCTGAAGAACGTCAGATGCGCTTGAAGACTAGCGATCCATTGGTTCCACCAAAGCCAAAATTATTTTTCAGGGCGATATCAATCTTCATCGGCCGCGCCACATTGGCACAGTAATCCAGGTCACACTCGGGATCCTGGTTGAAGATATTAATGGTTGGTGGAGAAATTTGGTGATGAAGGGCGAGCACCGTGAATAGCGACTCGATGCCACCAGCACCACCCAGCAGATGGCCGGTCATCGACTTGGTCGAATTGACCACCAATTTGTAGGCAGCATCACCAAAAGCCTGCTTGACCGCATCGGTTTCATTCTTGTCCCCAAGCGGCGTTGAGGTGCCATGCGCGTTCAAATACTGAACATCGGAAGGCGCCACGCCGGCGTTCCTCAAGGCGTTCAGCATTGATCGACGCGGACCATCCGTATTCGGCGCGGTGATGTGATAGGCATCGCCACTCATCCCGTAACCGGACAGTTCTGCGTAAATTTTTGCACCGCGCGCCTTGGCGTGCTCGTACTCTTCCAGCACCATGACACCGGCACCTTCACCCAGCACGAAGCCATCGCGGTCCTTGTCCCAGGGGCGACTAGCCGTGGCCGGATCATCGTTTCGAGTAGACAACGCGCGCGCGGCACAGAAACCGCCCATACCCAGCGGGGAAACGGTTGACTCGGCACCACCGGCAACCATTACATCCGCATCACCGTACTCGATGATACGAGCGGCTTCACCGATCGAATGCGTTCCCGTCGTGCAGGCGGTAACCAGTGCGATATTCGGGCCTTTGAAGCCGAACTGGATCGACAAGTTGCCTGAAATCATGTTGATGATCGAACCGGGCACGAAAAACGGCGACACCTTGCGCACACCACCGGCGATATATTCGTCTTTGGTTTGCTCAATCAGCGGCAACCCGCCAATGCCCGAGCCAATAGCGACACCGACTCGTTCGAGATCAGCGACGTTCTCTTTGTCCAGACCGGCATCGCGCACAGCCTGAATGCCTGCCGCCAGGCCGAAATGGATGAAATGATCCATGCGGCGGGCGTCTTTGGCCGGAATGTACTGAGTAATGTCGAAGTTCTTTACTTCCCCGCCAAACTGGACCGGGAAAGTGGAGGTATCGAACTTGGTGATGGGGGCAATGCCGGAGCGGCCAGCCAGAATATTCTGCCAGGCTTCTTCGACGGTGTTTCCGACCGGGCTAACGATACCCAGACCGGTAATTACGACTCTGCGACGTGCCAAGGTGCACTCCGAAAGCAAATGTAGCAAGGCCGGCCATGGGGGCCGGCCTTGCCTGGGTCAACCAGAATTGGATTATTTCTTGTTGGCGAGGATGAAATCGACAGCCTGCTGGACCGTGGTGATCTTTTCTGCCTGGTCGTCAGGGATTTCGCACTCGAATTCTTCTTCCAGCGCCATGACCAGTTCAACGGTATCCAGGGAATCCGCGCCCAGATCGTCCACGAAGGAAGACTCATTCTTGATGTCTGCTTCGTTCACGCCCAGTTGTTCGGCGACGATCTTTTTGACGCGCTCTACGATGTTATCCATTAGAAAAACTCCTTCCCCTCAGGGGTACGAAAAAAAACGTTACAAGTTTACCAAAAGCCGAGGCTTCAGGAAATCAATCCATGAACATACCGCCATTCACATGCACGGTTGTGCCTGTGACATAGGCGGCTGCCGGGGATACGAGAAAACCAACAGTACCGGCAATGTCTTCCGGCGTCCCAGCCCTGCCGAGGGGGATTGAAGCCAGCATTGCCTGCTTCTGCTCCTCCGTCAGAGCATGGGTCATATCTGTTGCAATAAAACCAGGGGCGACGCAATTTACAGTGATGTTACGACTACCCAATTCACGAGCCAAAGAGCGGCTCATGCCAGCCACCCCAGCCTTTGCCGCGCAATAATTAGCCTGCCCAGCATTGCCGGAGTAACCGACTACCGATGTGATATTAACAATGCGACCAAAGCGGGCCTTCATCATGCCACGCATCACGCCACGCGACAGTCGGAATACGGCCTTAAGATTGGTGTCGATCACCGCATCCCAGTCATCATCTCCCATCCGCATCGCCAGGTTATCGCGGGTGATACCTGCATTATTGACGAGGATGGAGATGGCACCGTACTCCTTGCTCAAGGCAGCAAGCGTCGCATCAGTCTGTGCCGCATCGCAAACATTCAACACAATTCCCTTGCCCTTGATCGATGCTTCAGCAAGATAGGCAGAAATCTTGGCAGCGCCATCTTCGCTGGTCGCAGTCCCGATGACGGTAGCTCCCTGCTTGCCAAGTTCCAACGCTATCGCGCGACCAATGCCACGGGTAGCTCCTGTAACAAGTGCGATATTGCTACTCAGCATTGTTCACTCCAGGTTCAGATTTGCATCGATGGCGGCAGCATCAGCCAAGGCAACGCCGGTGACACCGTCGGCACAACGCTTGGTCAGTCCAGCCAAAACCTTGCCCGGACCACATTCCGCAACCGTTGTTACCCCCAAGCCCGCCATCGATTGAATAGTCTCAACCCAGCGCACCGGATTGTAGGCCTGGCGGACCAATGCATCCTTGATCCGAGCCGGGTCATTTTCAATCGCCACGTCCACATTATTGATGACCGGAATCTGTGGCGCATTCAGCGTCAGCTCGGCCAGCCGGGCCGCCAGCTTGTCAGCCGCCGGACGAATCAAGGAAGAATGAAATGGCGCGGAAACCGGCAGGGCCTTTGCCATCTTGGCACCACGTGCCTTGCAGGCGTCCATGGCGCGCTCAACTGCCGCTTTGTGACCAGCAATTACCGTCTGGCCATTGGCATTGAAATTGACTGGCTCGACCACTTCACCTTGCGCCGCCTCGGCACAAGCCGCAACGATGCCTGCGTTATCCAGGCCAAGAATAGCTGCCATAGCACCCGTACCGACCGGGACAGCTTCCTGCATGGCAGCCGCCCGCAAGCGAACCAGGGGCACGGCATCCTTCAACTCGATGACACCGGCAACCACCAGTGCGGAATATTCACCCAGGCTGTGCCCAGCCACCAGCGCAGGCTTCCGCCCGCCTTTCTCTTGCCAGAGCCGCCATGCAGCCACCCCTGCGGTCAACATCACTGGCTGCGTGTTTACCGTTTGGGTCAAGACTTCTGCGGGGCCTTCAGCAACCATGGCCCAGAGATCCTCGCCAAGCGCGGCCGAAGCTTGTTCAAAGGTGGCGCGGACTACGGCAGCGTCACCGTAAGCCGACATCATGCCAACGCTCTGCGAGCCTTGGCCGGGAAATACGAAAGCAAAAGACATTCTCTACGTTTCCTGTATCAGAATTCGATGAGGGCTGCGCCCCAGGTAAAACCGCCGCCAACCCCTTCCAGCAGAACCTTTTGGCCACGCTGAATGCGTCCGTCACGCACCGCCTCGTCCAGTGCCAGCGGCACGGATGCGGCAGAGGTATTGCCATGCCGATCCACCGTCACAATCACATTTTCGCGATTGATACCGAGCCTCTTGCCCGTGGCCTCAATGATGCGGATATTGGCCTGATGCGGAATCAGCCAGTCCACGTCACCGGTTTCAATTCCAGCCACATGGCAAACCTCTTCGGCTATTTCAGCCAGCACGCGAACAGCGAACTTGAAAACAGCCTGCCCATCCATACGCAGGAAAGGATCGCCGGTGACTTGACCGCCGCAAATCTGCCCAGGGACATTCAAAATACCGCTCTGGCTGCCATCGGCGTGCATTGCGGTAGCGATGATTCCGGGCTTTTCCGAAGCTTCGAGCACGACAGCGCCGGCGCCATCGCCAAAGAGAACACAGGTGCCTCGATCGCTCCAGTCGAGGATGCGTGAGAACACCTCGGCGCCAATCACCAACGCCTTTTTGTGGCTGCCTGAGCGAATGAACTTGTCGGCAATCCCCAAGGCATAGGTAAAGCCACTGCAAACTGCTTGCACATCGAATGCAGCAGCCCCCTTATTACCCAGTCGGCCCTGAATCAGGCAAGCCGTGCTGGGAAAGATGAAATCGGGCGTCGAGGTGGCAACGATGATCAAATCGATTTCGCCCGCCGCCACCCCGGCCATCTCCAGAGCACGCTGCGCTGCGATCAGCCCCAACTCGCTGGAGGTCGTACCTGCATCTGCCAAGTAACGACTGCGGATGCCAGTACGAGTAACAATCCACTCATCATTGGTCTCAATGCCGCGTGCGGCAAGGTCGTTGTTGCTGACAGGACTTCCCGGAAGGCAACTGCCGGTACCGATCAAACGTGCGTACATTCAGACATTCTCCACAGCAATGGCTTGAGCCTGGGTCAGGCGCCCGGTGATGCGTTCAAGAACCCGGTTCTCCACCGCCTCGTACGCACGGGAAATAGCATTCCCAAAGGACAGAACATCGGCAGAACCGTGACTCTTCACCGAAATACCTTTAAGGCCGAGAAGAATGGCACCGTTGTAACGCCGGTGGTCAAAACGCTTCTTGAAATTATTAAGAACCGATATGGCGATCAATGCCGCAATCTTGGTTAACCAATTGCGCTTGAATTCGCTACGCAGCGAGGATGCCAGCATTTGCGCCAGGCCTTCCGAAGTCTTCAGGGCGACATTGCCGACAAAACCGTCGCAAACAATGACATCGGCCTCGCCCTTGTAAATCCCGTCGCCTTCGACATTGCCCACGAAGTTCAGATCGGAAGCACGCAGCAACTCGGCCGCCGCTTTGACGACTTCATTGCCTTTGATCTCTTCTTCGCCAATATTGAGGATGCCGACCGTCGGCCTATCCTTGTGCTCCATGGCTGAGACCAGCATGGCCCCCATGATACCGAACTGCAGCAAATGCTCTGGACCGCAATCGACGTTGGCACCGAGGTCCAGCATATGGGTGTGACCGTTAATGGTCGGCAATGGCGCGCAAATTGCCGGGCGCTCAATGCCAGGCAGCATCTTGAGCACAAAACGGGAAATTGCCATCAGCGCGCCAGTGTTTCCGGCAGAAACGCACGCGTCCGCCTCCCCTGCTTTAACGAGGTTGATGGCGACACGCATGGACGAGTCTTTTTTATTGCGCAGGGCGAGCGCCGGCGACTCGTCCATCCCCACAATCTCTGAGGCATGAACGATACGTAGACGAGGATTATCGACCTGAGACCCAAGCAACGGACGCAAAACATCCTCCTGACCAACAAGGATCAGCTTTGCTGCCGGATACTCCACAAGAAAATGGATAGCCGACGGAACCGTCACTGACGGACCGTGGTCACCCCCCATGCAATCAATAGCAATGCGGGCTGTCATGGCAAAAGAAAAGGCAGGCGGCTCACCAGGAACCGCCTGCCTTTCTATGAACGATTACTCGCCCTTGGCCTTCAGGACCTTCTTGCCACGGTAGAAACCGTTGGGGGAAATGTGGTGACGCAGATGCGTCTCACCAGTCGTCGGCTCAACGGCCAGCGGCGGGTTAACCAGGAAGTCGTGAGCGCGATGCATGCCACGCTTGGAAGGGGATTTTTTGTTCTGCTGAACGGCCATGTTGATACTCCAAAAAAATCAGTTCGGCTTGCCTTTAAGCCCCGACAACGCGGCAAACGGATTAATCCGCTCACCAGCACCGGCGGCACCAGGCAAACCACATTTTTCGTGCCGCGGCGCGACTGGCAGGGCCAGGAGAATTTCATCCTCCACCAATTCGGCCACATTCAGTTCGCCCGCCACCGGCAGGAAATCACGAGTGTCGTCTTCCAGCTCATCTTGCGACATATCGGCACCTTCCGGAACAATCTCCAGCAGGCTATCGACATCAAGATCAAAAGGGATGGCTTCCAGGCAGCGCTGGCAGGCCAGCGGCAGCAAACCGGTAACCACCAGATGCAGCAGATGCTCACCACGCTCGCCCTTGAAACCATGAAGCCGGAAACTCACCTCTCCCGAAACTTCTGCCAGCAAATCCTGCAGGCGTTCCAAACTGGAGATCGCCAGCGTTCCCTCGAGAACACGGCCATCTCTGGCAAACATGAAAGCGTCCGAAATCCTTTTCACTTTTGAGCTGTTGCGACTTAAACGCGAGATGATATTATTTTTGGCTTTCCAAGTCAAAACAAAGTGCCGCTTCAAGAAGTCAGCGCAACACCTTGTTGTATTGAAACTTTCATGCCCCAAACCCTGATCCTCGCCTCAACCTCTCCGTATCGCCGCGAACTCCTTGCCCGGCTTGGCCTCCCTTTCCAGGTAGCCAACCCCCAAACGGACGAGACACCATTACCCGCTGAACCACCCGAGGCCATGGCCCTTCGCCTATCCGAAGCCAAGGCTCGCGCCGTTGCAGACAGCTTTCCCGACGCACTCATTATCGGTAGCGACCAGGTTGCCACGGTAGACGGAAAAATATATGGAAAACCAGGCACCCATGAGCGGGCCGTCGATCAATTGCGCAACCTTTCCGGCAAGACCGTCAATTTTTTTACCGGGTTATGCCTGTACAACGCCCGCACCGGGCAAGCCGAAGTGCGTGGCATACCAACACTGGTCAGCTTTCGCCATCTAAGCGACAGCGAGATTGAAAACTACCTGCGCCGTGAGCCTGCCTACAATTGTGCCGGCTCAGCCAAATCGGAAGGACTGGGCATTGCCCTGCTGAGCAAAATGCAGGGCGAGGATCCGAATGCACTGGTCGGTTTGCCGCTGATCGCACTGTGCGACCTCTTGCGCAATCAGGGCCTGGAAATTCTGCAATGACCGGCACGCTATTCCTGATTCCGGTTCCACTGGGACCAACCCCCCCCATCCAATCATTGCCCGCCAACGTACTGACCACCATTCGCCCACTGACCCACTTTGTCGTCGAACAGGCAAAGACAGCGCGCGCCTTTCTGAAAGCAGCAGGAACCGACAAACCCCTGCAGGAGCTGCAACTCGAGGAGCTGAACGAGCACACTAAAGCCGATGCACTGGACCGCCTGTTGGCACCGCTGCGCGCCGGCAACGACGTCGGCCTGCTTTCCGAGGCTGGCTGCCCCGCCGTCGCCGACCCGGGCGCCGATCTTGTCGCACTAGCCCAAAATGAAGGCATTCGGGTCGCACCACTAATTGGCCCGTCGTCACTATTGCTGGCCCTGATGGCTTCCGGACTAAACGGCCAACGCTTCGCATTTCAAGGCTATTTACCCGCAAAGGATGGCGAGCGCAGCAAGGCGCTACAGGATCTTGAGAGCGAATCGCGCAAGCGCAAGCAGACCCAACTCTTCATTGAAACCCCTTATCGCAATCGCGCCATGTACGACTCCATTCTGCAGGCTTGCCAGCCGACAACCCGGCTGAGTGTGGCGACCGACCTGACATTGCCCGGCGAGTCGGTGGTGACGCGCACAATCCAGCAATGGAAAAAGCAAACGCCGCCCGAAATCGAGCGGCGTCCGACGGTATTTCTACTGCTGGCCTGAACTCTTAGCGCAGGCGAGCACTCAGCGCGCTTGCTGAAAACCCCTGCCAGAAGCCGTGCACCGCACCAGCCCCAAGCCGCTTGGCAAAGCGCTCGGCGATGTTGTCCTTGACTGAGTAATCAAGCACTTTCTCGGCCTGAATGACATCACGGGCAACCGAGTCGACGCTACCGAAGTCATCGGCCAGGCCCAACTGAACGCTCTGCACCCCGGTCCACATGAACCCGGAGAACATTTCCGGCGACTCTTTCAGGCGTTTGCCGCGCCCAGTTTTAACAACATCGATGAACTGCTGGTGAATGTCGTTGAGCAGCAACTGGGCGTGCGCTTTATGCGGCTCAGCCTGTGGCGAAAACGGATCAAGGAAACCCTTGTTCTCACCCGCTGTTAACAAGCGACGCTCGACACCCAGCTTGTCCATGGTTCCAGTAAAACCAAAACCATCCATCAAAACACCAATCGAGCCAACAATACTGGCCTTGTTCACGTAAATCTTGTCGGCCGCAGCCGCCACGTAATAACCACCCGAGGCGCACATGTCCTCGACCACTGCATACAGCGGCTTGTCCGGGTACTTGCCACGCAAGCGACGAATTTCATCGTTCACCATCCCAGCCTGCACCGGACTACCCCCAGGGCTATTGATCCGCAAGACAACGCCGGCCACATTTTTTTCCTCGAAGGCGCCATTCAAGGCGGCAATCAGGTTTTCGGCGCTGGCCTCACCCTTGGCCTCGATGACGCCGTTCAGCGTCACCATGGCCGTGTGGCGCTCCTGATGCTCGGCACCACCACCCCAGTCAACCACGGCAATCAGCACCACCAGCAAATAGACGAAGCCGAGCGCCTTGAAAAAAATCCCCCAGCGTCGCCGAGCCCTTTGCTCATCAAGCGCAGCAAAGGCCAGTTTTTCGAGAGCTTTTCGCTCCCAGGTCGAGTTGTTGTCGGGCTGTTGGGGGTTATCCATTATCTTGTTGCTCTAGAAATATTTGCTCTTCGATCTCGCAGACCTTCAGTGGTTTCAAACCCTTCCCCTGACAGCGCCCACCAAGACATCTACCCGTGTCAGGAGCATAAAGTGCGCCATGAATCGAGCAGATCAAGTATAGCTTGGAATCATCGAAGAACTCGCCAGGCTGCCAGTCAAGTTCGGCTGGAACATGGGCACATTCGTTGAAATAGCCATAAACATGGCCGTGATAGCGAATGACGAAGGCCGGCGCATCCCAGCCATGGCGCTTTATCGTAAAGCGGAATCCCTTGCCCGACTCGACCAGTTCACCACTTGCACAAATCAGGCGTAATTCTTTAGCCACAGATCGAGTTCCCGGACAGTGTGCAGGCAAGCCAGCGGCTTGTGCTCAAGCAGGTGCTCATGCGGATGCGCGCCATAAGTGACCGCCAGACTATCGACCCCGGCATTGCTGGCCATTAACAGGTCGTGCGACGTGTCGCCAATCATTACGGTCGACTCGAATGGAACGGCAAATTCGGCCACCAATTGATCAAGCATCTGCGGATGCGGCTTGGAGTGACATTCGTCGGCGCAGCGGGAGGCCTGGAAAAAGGAGCGTAAACCTGAATGATCGAGGGCACGATCCAGGCCGGCACGGCTTTTCCCGGTTGCGATGGTCAGAATATGACCGGCCGACTGCAGGGACGTCAGCATGTCGCGCACGCCCTCAAACAAAACCAACCGGTGATCACCGGAAAGATAATGAAAGCGATAGCGCTCGACCATGGCCTGGTAGTTTTCCGGCTCCAACTCAGGCACCGCGTGGCGCATGGCATCCACCAGGCCAAGGCCGATCACGTGCCGGGCCTGGGCATCACTGGGCTCAGGCAATTGCAGATCGCGACAGGCCGCCTGAATCGCTTGCACAATAGCGCCTGCGGAATCGAGCAAGGTGCCATCCCAATCAAAAACAACAAGCTCATACTTCATTTGCTTCAGCGCCCTTTCTCAAGAATGGCTTGCAGATCATCAACGGTGAATTCCCGTGTTTTTCTGACGTCGACCGCAGCAATATAAGCACCAATACTCTCCGGCAGCGGCGCCAGGCACTCCATTGGCGCCGCTGTCAGTGGATGCCGAAAAGCCATCCGCCAGGCATGCAACGCCATCCGTTTCAAACCGTCTCGCTTGAGGGTTTTGTTCAGCGCAAAATCGCCGTATTTTTCGTCACCAAGGATCGGAAAACCCAAATGCGAAAGATGGACACGAATTTGATGTGTTCGCCCGGTCTTTAGTTGCGCCTCAAGCAGGCTCATGTCCGGCCAGCGGGCCAGCAGGCGAAACACCGTGTGCGAAGCCTTGCCCTCGGGAGCCACGGAAACCCGGCGCTCGCCACCTTCCGTCAAATACTTATGAAGCGGCAACTTGACGTGCTGGGTATTATTCATCCAGCGCCCTTTGACCAATACCAGATAGCGCTTATCGGCCCCCGCCCCGTGCTCGCGGAACATGTCGTGCAGCGCAGTCAGCGCCAGACGCTTCTTGCCGACGAGCAAAACACCAGAAGTTTCACGATCAAGGCGATGCGCCAACTCAAGGAACTTGGCCAGGGGGCGCTGCCGACGCAGCGCCTCGATCACGCCAAAGCTGACTCCGCTGCCGCCATGAACTGCAATGCCTTCCGGTTTATCGATAACCAGCATCGCCTCATCTTCATAGATGATCGGCAGGTCGACACGCTGCTTGGCAGCCTCATCAACCTCGTTTTGGGGTCGCTCCGCGATGCGCATCGGCGGGATACGCAAATTATCGCCCTCGCATAGCCGATGGGTTGCATCGACCCGCTTACTGTTCACTCGGACCTCACCACTGCGCAGAATTCGATAGATGTGGCTCTTCGGAACGCCCTTGCAGCGGCGAATCAGGAAGTTATCCAGACGCTGGCCCTGCTCTTCTTCTGTGATCACGACATGGGTGACCGAATTGTTACCAGCACTGTTCATTTTCTAATATACTGCCCACGTTTTACGTCTCGGTTTGCAAGAGATTCAGAACCGTCAGACCGCTTGCCTCGCGCCACTAGCGCGACTGCCACGCGGCAGGCTCCGAAGTCTCACTTGCGCCACTTGCTCAAGCCAGACCAACGTAAAACGACTGGTTAAGTTCACTCACCAAAAGTAGTGATGTTAATGGATTAGCCCGCTGTAAGCACGCACGGATTGCCCGTTGCAGGAATTTTCAGGTTGCGCATTTCAATAAAAAACACGCAACCGTTTGTTGATCAGCACATTCATCGTCGCCTTTGCCCTCATCCTTAAATGACGCAACCCGATAAAGAACCTGTCGCTGCCTGAACGGGCGTTTCGTTGCCGCGTGCCCAAGCGCGCTGGAGCCCCAAAATAATGAAACGCATGCTTTTCAATGCGACACAGGCCGAAGAACTCCGTGTCGCCATTGTTGATGGTCAGAAACTAATTGATCTAGACATTGAATCGGCCGCCAAGGAACAACGCAAGAGCAACATCTACAAAGGGGTCATCACCCGCATCGAACCGAGTCTCGAAGCCTGCTTCGTTGATTACGGTGCCGATCGGCATGGCTTCCTTCCTTTCAAGGAAATCTCCCGCGCCTATTTCCAGCCAGGTGTCGAAGTCAGTCGTGCCAAGATCAACGAAGCCTTGAAAGAAGGCCAGGAGTTGATCGTTCAGGTCGACAAGGACGAACGTGGCAACAAGGGCGCCGCCCTCACCACCTACGTCTCGCTGGCCGGTCGTTACCTGGTCCTGATGCCGAACAATCCGCGCGGCGGCGGCGTTTCCCGCCGCGTTGACGGCGACGAACGCGCCGAACTGCGCGAAACCATGGATCAGCTTGAAGTGCCCAACGGCATGAGCCTGATCGCCCGCACCGCCGCCATCGGCCGCCAGGCCGAAGAACTGCAGTGGGACTTGAACTACCTGTTGCAACTGTGGAGCGCCATCGAAGGTGCAGCCAAACAACAGAACGGCGCTTTCCTGATTTATCTGGAAGGCAGCCTGGTCATCCGCGCTATTCGCGACTACTTCCACTCGGAAATCGGTGAAATCCTGATCGATACCGACGAGGTTTACGAACAGGCCCGCGCCTTCATGGGCACCGTGATGCCGGCCAACATCAATCGCGTTAAGCGCTATCGCGACGATGTGCCGCTGTTCTCCCGCTTCCAGATCGAACACCAGATCGAAACTGCCTTCGTCCGTCAGGTCAACCTGCCGTCCGGTGGCGCCATCGTCATCGACCACACCGAAGCGCTGGTCGCCGTCGACGTCAACTCCGGTCGCGCCACCAAGGGTGCCGACATCGAGGAAACCGCCTTCAAGACGAACCTGGAAGCCGCCGAAGAACTGGCGCGCCAGTTGCGCCTACGCGACCTCGGCGGCCTGATCGTGATCGACTTCATCGACATGGAGAACACCAAGAACCAGCGCGAAGTCGAAAACCGCCTGCGTGACGCGCTGCGCTTCGACCGTGCCCGCGTCCAGATGGGCAAGATCAGCCGCTTTGGCCTGATGGAACTATCCCGTCAGCGCCTGCGCCCCGCCCTGGCCGAAACCAGCTACATTTCCTGCCCGCGCTGCACCGGCACCGGCCACATCCGCTCCTGCGAATCGGCCGCGCTGCACATCCTGCGCATCCTCGAAGAGGAAGCGATGAAGGAAAACACCGGCGCCGTTCATGTTCAGGTTCCGGTCGATGTCGCCACCTTCCTGCTCAACGAAAAACGCCCGGACATCCAGGCCATCGAGTTGCGCCACAAGGTCACGATCCTGCTGATCCCCAACGTCCACCTGGAAACACCGGCTCACACGATCACCCGCCTGCGTCACGATGACCTGAACAACGACGATGCACGCGAACCATCTTACAAGATGGTCGACGCGCCGGTCGAAGAAGCCTCCAAGCCGGGCAATGGCAAGGACGAAGCAACCAAACCGCGCCAGGAAGCCGTGATCAAAGGCATTTCCCCGGAACAGCCGGCCCCGATCATGCCGGAAAAGGCCGAGCCAATCCCGCAGCCGGCTAGCACCCTGGTCGACCAGCCGGGCTTGTTTGCCCGCCTGTTTTCCTGGCTGCGCAGCGAGCCGAAGCCCGTTGCGCCGGAACCCGTTGCCCAGCCCGCCCCGAAAAAAGGACGCGAAGGCCGTGATAGCCGTCGTGAACGTGGCGAAGGTCGCGATGGCCGCCGCAATGGTCGCAATGCCAATCGACGCGACGAGGGCGAGCGCCAGGAACGCGGCAATCGCAACGAGCGTGGCGAACGCAATACCGAGAAAGCACCGCGCGAGGAAGCGGCTGTCGCACCGAGCGAGCAACGCCCGGAACGCCAGGAGCGCCGTCCGCGCGGCGAGCGCAAGGAGCGTCGCGAACGCCAGCAACCGGAAATCGCCGAGAACAAGCTGGCTCCGGAAGTCGTTGCCGCCGCTTCGCTCAACGCCCCGGCAAACAATGCCGAAGCACCGGACGCCGGCAACGCTGACGAACAAGGCAGCCGTCGCCGTGGTCGTCGCGGTGGTCGTGGCCGCAACGAACGTCGCAATGAAGGCGAGAACGGCAGCGTAGCAGCCGAGAGCACCGTTGAAGCGAATGTTGTCGCCCCCGCCATCGCTGAAGCGGCCTCTGCCGAGACGGTGAATCAGGAACCATTGCTTGTTGTCATTCCGGCTACGGAATCCAGCACGCAAGCTGAAGTTACGGCAGCAGCTCCGGTAGAAATTCCGGCCGCACCAATCGTCGAGGCCCAGCCTGTCGTCGAGGAAGTTGCCACTACTCTCACCGAAGAAGCTCCGGCTCCGGCCCCGGTCGTTGAAGCCGCGCCAGAAGCAATGCCGGCGGTCAACGTGATGGAAAGTGCAAAAACTATCGAAATCGCAACACCTGCCGCAGCTGCACCGGTTGTTGAGGCGGTCGACCTGGAAAAGACTTTGACCGAAAGCGGTCTGGTCATGGTTCAGACGACATCGGCTGCTGTTGTTGCCCAGCCGGAAGCACCGGTCAAGCTCGGCCGCCCGCGCAAGCAGAAGCAGCTTGCCGAGCAAACTGAAAGTGCACCGCTGGTCATGGTGGAAACTCAGAAGTAATACCCGGCGGCTACTGCCGACAAAAAGAAGGGGCGCCCGAGGGCGCCCCTTCTTTTATTGCATAAAGCAAATTGGCGGAATCAGGCGCGCCCCAGCTTTTGCTTGATCTCGTCGACCAGCCCGAGTGAGGCATCCTCGACCATATCCAGCACCAGGTCAAAGCCATGGCCCAGACCATAATAAGGGTCTGGCACTTCGTCGTCATCGAAGTTTCTGGCGTACTCCATGAACAGCTTGATCCGCTCCTGCTGCTCGGGTGCCGCCATGCGTTGCAGGTTATCGAAGTTGCTTTTATCCATCGCCAGAATCAGGTCGAAATAATCCAGATCCTGCCGGGCCACCTTGCGAGCCCGGAGTTGAGAAAGGTTATAGCCGCGCACCGCCGCCGCCCGCTGCGTCCGCGAATCTGGCGCCTCACCAACGTGATAGCCGTGCGTCCCGGCAGAGTCAACTTCAACTTTGTCGCCTAAGTTATTGATTTTTATAAAATGACGCAGCACCCCCTCGGCGGTTGGCGAGCGGCATATATTGCCCATACACACCAGTAGCACGCGAAAAGTCATCTTTTTGCCTCCGTCAGTCAGGGTCGTGGGGCGCCGCGCCGAACACTCGTTCCCTGAGCCGGAAGAGATCGTCGCGGGCCGCCGCCGCTTTTTCGAATTCCAGATTTTTTGCACATTCAAGCATCAGTTTTTCGAGACGCTTGATTTCCTTGGCTACGGTCTTTTCGTCCATGGCCTCATAGACTGCCTGCTGCTGCGCCGCCTTCAACTCAGTCTGGACAGACCCGGCGTCGTAGACGCCATCGATAATGTCCTTGATCTTCTTGGAAACCCCGCGCGGCGTAATGCCATGTTCCGAATTGAAACTGATCTGCTTTTCACGCCGCCGCCCGGTTTCAGCAATGGCACGCTGCATGGATTGTGTAATCGTATCAGCATAGAGGATTGCTGTGCCATGGATATGGCGCGCGGCCCTGCCCATTGTCTGGATTAGTGAACGTTCCGAGCGCAAAAAGCCCTCCTTGTCGGCATCAAGCACGGCGACCAAAGAAACTTCCGGGATATCCAGCCCCTCACGCAGCAAGTTGATACCAACCAGCACATCGAACTCACCGAGACGCAGGTCGCGAATGATTTCGACCCGTTCCACGGTATCAATATCCGAGTGCAGATAGCGCACCCTGATTTCGTTGTCCGCCAGAAAATCGGTCAGATCTTCAGCCATGCGCTTGGTCAAGGTGGTAACCAGCACGCGCTCCTCGACTGCGACCCGTTTCTTGATTTCCGAAAGCAGATCATCGACCTGAGTCGAGGCGGGCCGAACGATGACTTCCGGATCAATCAGTCCGGTCGGCCGGACCACCTGCTCGACGACCTGGCCGGCATGCTGATTTTCATAATCGGCCGGGGTTGCGGAAACGAAGACCGTTTGCCGCATGTGCGCCTCGAACTCGTTGAATTGCAACGGACGATTATCCAGCGCCGACGGCAGACGAAAACCGTAATCGACCAGGTTTTCCTTGCGCGAACGGTCCCCTTTGTACATCCCGCCCACCTGGCCGATGGTGACATGCGACTCGTCGATGAACATCAGCGCATCGGACGGCAGGTAGTCGATCAGCGTCGGCGGCGCCTCCCCGGCTTTTCTGCCGGAAAAATGCCGGGAGTAATTCTCGATGCCCTTGCAGAAACCGATCTGGTCCAGCAACTCGAGATCGAAGCGGGTGCGCTGTTCGATCCGTTGGGCCTCGACCAGCTTGTTGTTTTTGCTGAATAAATCGACCCGATCACGCAGTTCGCTTTTGATCGCCTCGACCGCCCGCAAAACAGTATCGCGCGGCGTTACGTAGTGCGAAGCCGGGAACACGGTAAAGCGGAGAGCCTTATGCAGCAAATGGCCGGTCAGCGGGTCAAAAAACTGCAGCGCCTCGACGTCGTCATCGAACAGCGAAACCCGAATGGCGTGCTCGGCGTGTTCGGCTGGAAAAATATCGATGATATCGCCACGTACGCGGAAGGTGCCACGATGGAAGTCGAGATCGTTTCGCTCGTACTGCATTTCGATCAGGCGCTTGACGATGGCCCGCTGATCCAGTTTGTCACCGACCCGCATGGTCAGGATCATGTTGTGATATTCGTCGCGATCGCCGATACCGTAGATGCAGGAAACCGTAGCGACGATAACGACATCGCGCCGCTCGATCAAGCTCTTGGTCGCCGACAGGCGCATCTGTTCGATGTGCTCGTTGATCGCACTGTCCTTTTCGATGAACAGGTCGCGCGACGGCACGTAGGCTTCCGGCTGATAGTAGTCGTAGTACGAAACGAAATACTCGACCGCATTTTCCGGAAAGAACTCCTTGAATTCCGAATAGAGCTGCGCCGCCAGGGTTTTGTTTGGCGCCAGAATCAAGGCCGGGCGGCCGGTGCGGGCGATGACATTGGCCATCGTATAGGTCTTGCCCGAGCCCGTTACCCCCAACAGCGTCTGGAAGGACAAACCATCCCCCAGCCCTTCGACCAACTGGCGAATGGCTTCCGGCTGATCACCGGCCGGCGGAAAGGGTTGATGAAGACGGAACGGGCTCCCTTCGAAGCAGACCACGGGAGTGCTGGCGGCGGTTTCTATCATGCTAAAATTCTTCGGTTTCTCTCGCGCGGCAAGGTTGCGGCGTGAATATTGTGCCTATTATTCCATGGAGTCCTTATGTCCTCTTCGATCTTTGCTGCGGTGGAAATGGCCCCGCGTGATCCGATCCTCGGTCTGAACGAATCATTCAATGCCGACACCCGTAGCACCAAGGTCAACCTCGGCGTTGGCGTTTACTTCGACGACAATGGCAAGATTCCCTTGCTGGCCGCCGTCAAGGCCGCCGAAGAGGCCCGCCTGAAAGCCGCCCCGCCGCGTGGCTACCAGCCGATTGAAGGCTCGCCGGCCTACAACCAGGCCGTGCAAAACCTGCTGCTCGGCAAGGATTCCGCCCTGATCGCCAACGGCCAGGTCATCACCGCCCAGGCCCTGGGCGGTACCGGCGCCCTGAAAATCGGCGCTGACTACCTGAAGCGCCTGTCGCCGAACGCCAAGGTTTACATCAGCGATCCGTCCTGGGAAAACCACCGCGCGCTGTTTGAATCGGCCGGTTTCGTCGTTGAAAACTACCCGTACTACGATGCTGCCACCCGCGGCGTCAATTTCGCTGGCATGAAGGCCTGTCTGAACAGCCTGGAGGCAGGCTCGATCATCATCCTGCACGCCTGCTGCCATAACCCGACCGGCGCCGACCTGTCTGACGCCCAGTGGCAGGAAGTCGTTGACGTCTGCCGCGCCCGCGGCCTGGTGCCCTTCCTCGACATGGCCTACCAGGGCTTTGCCGACGGTATCGATGCCGATGCCGTTGCCGTCCGCGCCTTCTCCGCTTCGGGTCTGCAATTCTTCGTTTCCAGCTCTTTCTCCAAGAGCTTCTCGCTCTACGGCGAACGCGTCGGTGCCCTGTCCGTCATCACCGCCAGCAAGGAAGAAGCCGGTCGCGTGCTATCCCAGGTCAAGCGCGTTATCCGCACCAACTACTCCAACCCGCCGATCCATGGCGGCGCTCTGGTTGCCGCCGTGCTCTCCTCGCCGGAACTGCGCCAGATGTGGGAAACCGAACTGGCTGGCATGCGCGACCGCATCCGCGCCATGCGCACCGGTCTGGTTGAGGCGATCAAGGCACAAGGCGTCGCGCAGGACTTCTCCTTTGTTGTCCAGCAACGCGGCATGTTCTCCTACACCGGCCTGACCGCCGCTCAAGTCGAGCGCATGAAGGACGAATTCGGCATCTACGCCGTGTCGACCGGCCGGATCTGCCTTGCCGCCCTGAATACCAAGAACCTGGAATACGTGGCCAAGGCGATTGCTGCCGTCACCAAGGCCTGAGTTCAACGACGACAAGCTGAAAAGGCTGGACTGCGGTCCTGCCTTTTTTTATTTGCTGACCGCGCTTAGATCGGGAAGCTCTCCGCTTACCCGGACCGGTGTCCTGATCGTCGATACCGATGTCTGCATCGTGACCATCAGGTTGCCATCGACTACGCCATCCCGCCCGGCCTGAAACTGGCCGTTTGCCGTGACCATTCCCGCCGTCATCTGAATATCACGGGCGCTGACCAATCGTGGATTTATCGTCACATTGGCCCGCAAACGGTCGAACTTGGTCGAACCACCGCGCACCACCGCACCAGGGCCGCGTCGGGCCACCTCGCCAAGATCCAGACCGTGCAGATTGCCACGGGTAATCTCGGCATCAAGCAAGGCTTCAACATTGCGCCAGAGCGTCGACCAGTCCTGGCCGCTTGAACGCAAACGCAAGCTTCCGGCCAGTTCGCCATCGAGATTCAGTGCAGGGATGAACACTGCACTCAGCTTCCGGCAATCCAGACGGCTCAAGCTCACATCCCCGGCCATGGCCAGCGCTTTGCTCCAGTCAAGCAGCCAACTGCCCTTGATTACCCCTCCCAGAAAGCTGCTGTCGAACTCGTGGATAAGCAGCTTGCCCTTCTGCAAAAGCCCTTTGGCCTGAAGCGCATTGAAACTCACCGCACTCCCCGCCGGCTTCCAGGCAACACCATCGATATTGAGCAGAATTCCCTGGGGACTTGGTATGGCGGCCAGGCGAAGGCTGCGGTCGACGGTCTCAAAAGTCGCTTTTTCAACACTGCCGTCAGGCTTGAAGAGAATTTCGCCGGAAAGATCGCGCAGCGACAAATCAAGCACGCTGACGGTCATTCGCTCGACGCGTAATTGACGAATCAGCAATCCGCCGCTACCGGGTGTCGGCGGCGCCGCCCAGAGGGGCAGCGTTGCCAAGCGGTCGGCCATGAACGATGCCCCGACCACTTCCATACTGGGCAACACATGCGGTGGCCTGCCGAGCAGTGCGAGCGGCGAAGCAATCCTTACCTGCTCAACCGTTGAGTCGCCAGCCTCACCGATACGGAGGCGGTCGATGACCAGCACCGGACGCGGCCAGACTGAAACCCCAACCCCGCCAACATGCACCGGCGTTTGCAATAGCCGAGAAGCGGCAGCCTCGATGCCGGGTTTCAAACTTTGATAGGGGTAGAACAAAACCAGCAGTACAAGCGCCAGACAAAGGCCGCCGACCCCCAACAGGAACCACTGCAACAGGCTTTTCCGCTTGCCACTGGAGGTCGGCCCCGCCGGTTCGGAGCCGGCCTTTCCAGAACCGTCAGGCAGCCCGGCGCTAGGCAAAATCGGCTTACCGAAAGTTGAAAAGCTACTGGCCGCGCTTTCCTCGGCGACGAACTCGGGAATGGTTTTCGAGCGCGGACCGAAAGTGGAGAATTGGGAGAGTGCCGACACCTGCCCGGTTTTCTGTACCTGACGCTTGCTTTCCTCCCAAACCGAAGCCGCCTCAAGGGTTGGCGCGATGAAGCCTCCTTCTTCCAGTTCTCGCAGAGCGTTTTCAACGAGACGAGGATTGCCGATTTTCACCGCCAACTCTCCGGCGCTAAGTTTGCCGTCCACCTGGACCAGCACCATGCGCAAGTTGCGCTGAACGACACGCGTACTCTGCCTGACCGCCTCATCCCCGGTCGGAGTCTTTGCATAAACCAGGCTTGAATCCATGTCAGAGGGTTCTTTTTCTTAAAATGTTACAAAAAGCTTGACAGACAAAGGGCTCAAAACTATACTGCGCGCCTCTGTTCCTCGATAGCTCAGTCGGTAGAGCGCCGGACTGTTAATCCGTAGGTCCCTGGTTCGAGCCCAGGTCGGGGAGCCAAAATTTGAACGGCCCGCAGCAATGCGGGCCGTTTTCATTTTCAGCGCAGCCATCTCGATTTTCATCTCCCCGCTGCACACAATATATTCCCCACAAAGATCACCGCACATAAACAAGTCACCTTGTTTCGAAAAATCGTCTTTAATCCTGCAGTTAGACTAGCCCCATTCTAACCTGCGGGCAAGATTTGCCAAATACAACAAGACCTTGCCGACCGGCTCAACTCGACCAAGCCAAGGCTGCAAGTATCAGGCGAGCGAGAAATCTCCGGCATCAATGTGCCACCACCAACGATGGCCACGAAACAGCCCCAACCTCCGAAAGCACCGTCACGGCAGGCAAAGCACGTATAGAATGAACTTTTGCATTTTTGATGTCTCCACTTGTCTGGAGAGCGGTGGCTATTGATAATCCACGATCGCCGCACTAAGTCGCTCTCACCTTTGGTCGCACCTTATCTAACACCCCATTCATGCACAACGAAACCCTGAGGCCCGAATCCACGCCAGCCGACGCCACCGGCTTCAAACCGGTCATCAGCGCCGCTGCTGCCAGCAGCCACCCCGCGGGAACACTGGTGGATAAATACGGGCGCCGCATCAGTTACGTTCGGCTGTCGATTACCGACCGCTGCGATTTTCGTTGCACTTATTGCATGGCCGAGGAAATGACTTTCCTACCGCGCGACGAGGTGATGAGCCTTGAAGAGTGCCTGCGCGTTGCCACGGTTTTTGTCGGACTGGGGGTAAACAAGCTGCGCATTACCGGCGGAGAACCACTGGTTCGCAAGGATGCGATGTGGCTGATCGAACGACTGGGCACCCTGCCCGGCCTCGACAACCTGGTGCTGACCACCAACGGCTCCCAGCTCGACCGTTTTGCTACCCCATTACGTGCAGCCGGCGTCAAGCGCCTGAACGTCAGCCTCGACACCCTGCGCACTGACCGCTTCAAGGCCATTACCCGGATTGGCGATATCAAAAAGGTTTTCAGCGGCATCGAGGCGGTCCGGGCGGCCGGCTTCAAGCGCACAAAATTGAATACTGTGATGATGCGCGGCACCAATGATGACGAATTTGTCGACCTGGTCCGCTACGCCGTCGATAACGAACTCGACATCTCCTTCATCGAGGAAATGCCACTCGGCGAAATCCACGGTCGCAGCAACACCTACATATCCTCCGAGGAAACCCGCGACAAGCTGGCCGAATATTTTGAACTGATCCCCTCCACCGAATCCTCCGGCGGCCCGGCACGCTACTGGCGAATACCGGGCTCGGAGTCGCGGATCGGCTTCATCTCGCCCCACAGCCATAACTTCTGCGATACCTGTAACCGGGTCCGCGTTACAGCCAAAGGCGAGCTCTACCCGTGCCTTGGCCAAAATGATGCGGCCAACCTGATGCAGGTCCTGCGCGCCGACAACAGCGAAGAAGGGTTGCGCCAGGCGATTGTCGACAGTATGGGCATCAAGCCGCTCGGTCATGACTTCACGCAGCAGATGGACTCACCGCAGGTTGTTCGCTTCATGTCGATGACCGGCGGCTGAGTACCGGACGCTCGGCAGTGCTATTTTCCCGGCTCTCCCGCTCAGCCTCGCTGAAGAACCGCAAGCGGCTTGCCGCCTTTCTTTTCGCTATGATCGTCGCCAGCCTGCTTGGTTCGCTACTGGCGCCGGGCAGGCTATTTTCCGTCTTGTTGGTAGCCAGCCTGCTGGGCTCGGCACTGTTTGCCTACGGCGGATGGCTGGACTTCCAGTCGATCCGCCGAGCCTACGACATGGCGATGCTCGCCGCACATGACGGTTTCTGGGAATGGGATCCGAGGACCAAAAAACTGCACGTGGGCACCCGCCTGCTCGAGATTCTCGGCTATCGCGAAGACTTTCTTCCGGATACGAATGCCTGGCTCAAGCTGGTCCACCCCGACGATATTGCGGTCTACAACAAGGCCGTCGCACAGCACCTGAAAGGGGAAAGCGATTTTTTTTACTGTGAGTATAGGGTGCTTGCCAGTGATGCCAACTATCGCTGGATAGCCTCCCGCGGACTGGCGGTTCGCGACCGGAAGGGAAAGGCTTACCAGATGGTCGGCTCAGTCACCGATATCACTGACCGTCGCCAGCACCAGGAGGAAATGGAGTTTCTCGCCCAGCACGACGCGCTGACCGGCCTGCCCAACCGCCTGCTCTTCGCCGAACATTTGCAGGAGGCGATTGGCCTGGCCAAAAGCTCGGGCAACAAGCTGGCCGTCCTCTTCATCGATCTCGACCGATTCAAAAACATCAACGACACCCTCGGTCACCGGGCCGGCGACCAGTTGCTGCAACTGGTCGCGCAATGCCTGCGCAGCGAGATGCCCACCGGGTGCAGCCTGTACAGACAAGGTGGCGATGAATTCATCGTGCTGATCACCTCGATCAGAGACGCCAAAGAGGCGACCGATACAGCCCTCCTGCTCAAGGAAAAAATCACCGCACCGCTCGCCGGCGGCGACAACGATTTCTTCACCAGCGCCAGCATCGGTATCAGCATTTTTCCCGAAGACGCCAGCGACGGCGAAACCCTGCTCCGCCATGCCGACACCGCCATGTACGAGGCCAAAGCGGCAGGCGGCAACGCCATTCGCTCGCATACACCGGTCATGGATCAACGGGTCACCTTCCGGATGTCACTGGAAACACGGCTGCGTCGCGCCTTGCAGGAAAAACAGTTCGAGTTGCATTATCAGCCGCAGGTTGATGCGACAAGCGGCAAGCTGATCGGCGCCGAGGCACTGATTCGCTGGCACGACGGTGAAAACTCGATTCGCCCGGACCAGTTCATTCCGGTTGCCGAAGAAAGCGGCCTGATCATCCCGATCGGCGAATGGGTGATCGATTGTGCCATTACCCAGATTGCCGCATGGCGCGAGTGTTTTGGCGAGATTCCGCCAATTGCCATCAATCTGTCACCCCGCCAGTTTTGGCGCCCATCGGTTTCGCGCCACATCATCGAGCACATGCAGGCTGCTGGCCTGCCCAGTTCAGCCCTTGAGGTCGAGATCACCGAGTCGGTGCTGCTCGATGCCGACGGTGGCAGTGTCGAAGAACTGATGCAGCTGCGCGCAGCGGGCATCGCCATTGCACTGGATGATTTCGGCACCGGCTATTCCTCGCTGTCCTACCTGCAGCGCCTGCCGATCAGCACCTTGAAAATCGACCGCTCCTTCATCAACAACCTCGTGCTGGATGATGGATCGTCGGGGAGCGAGCCACTGGTCCGCGCCATTATTGCAATGGCCAAGAGCCTATCGCTCAGCATTGTCGCCGAAGGTGTCGAAACCCAGCCCCAGCACCGGCAACTGAGAACGCTGGGCTGCGACATCATTCAGGGCTACTTGATCAGCCGACCGCTCGCTGCGACGGAATTTGCCGACAAATTTCTGGTTGACCGCAGCACTCCAGGCTAAGCCCGACCATGCAGGGTTAAACGCGCCCGACTTCAATCAACAAAGAGCAGAAATATAAAAGGCGACCCATTGGGTCGCCTTCAGACTGCTGACGAACCCCCGATTTTTCGGGGGTTTTGTTTTTCTGTTTGGAAATCAGGCTGATTTCCGGATTCAAGACGAAACGAGGCGGATTGTGAAGTTTGCCTGGAGAAACCCGACCTGCCAGCGATAGCGGGCGGATTGGGCGGAAAACTGGGTTCGGGCAAGGATTTTGAGCAGTAAGGCGGCGGCCTTCCTGGCCAGCAACAGGGCCATCTTCTTCATGTTCTGACAGGCAGCCGAGAGCAGGCACTGCGCCTGCACCTTGGCCAGCCCCCGGAAACGGGCGTAACGGTGGCCGTGCAACTCCTTGGCATCGGCAAAGCTGCGCTCCACGGTTTCCTTGCGTCGGGCGTACAGCCGTTTGCCCAGGTCGGTCAGGCGATTGGCGTTGATCGCGCTTCCTTGCACGCTTCCCAGAGATGCCGGGTGACGAGCTTCTGGTGACTCCTGCTCTGCGTACATTGCGCTCGTTGGGCACAATCGGCGCAATGTTTGGGATTTGAGGCATATTCCCGATAGCCCAGCCGGTTGGTCGTCCGGTACGGCAGGACTTCACCGGTCGGGCAGCGGTAGCAATCCTGTACCGCATCGTAGAGATAGTCCCGCTTGTAGAAATAGCCATCGCGGTGGCTCGGTCGCTTGTAGCCCATCACCCCGAACAGTTCCCGGTCAAGGATGCCCTTGCAGACTTGGGGAGTGAAATACCCGGCATCCAGACCGACGGCACCCACAGCCAACTCAAAGCGTTCCTTGGCCCGATCCAGGCGGGCAAGGTACGGTTGGCTGTCGTGGACATTGCCCGGCGTGACATGGGTATCGACGATCAGGGCATGCACGCCATCGACGGTGCGGTGATCCAGATAGAAGAAGCCGGTCGGCTTGTTGTCGCGGGCCATGAAGCCTGCGTCGGGATCGACCGTACTGACCTTAATTTCCTTGGTCGGCGGGGCCGAGTCATCGTCATCGCGCTTGAGCGGCTTCTTGCCGGCAGCGACCCGATCAGCCTCGATCGCCGCATCGAGTTCGGCCAGGTAGGCCGCCGGGGTTTGTTCAAGCTGATGGATTTCAAAGTGCCGTTTGTTGGCGTTGGCCTTCAGGTGGGTGCTGTCGGTGTAGAGCACACGCCCACCAATCAGCTTGTGCTCGATGGCTTGCTCGACAATACCGTCGAAGATGCGTTGCTCGATGTCCGTGCCGACAAACCGGCGACGACGGTTCTGCGACAGCGTTGAGGCATCCGGGACCTTGTCCGTCAGGCGAAAGCCGAGAAACCAGCGGTAGGCAACATTGACTTCGATTTCCTTGACCAGTCGCCGCTCGGAGCGAATCCCGAACAGATAGCCGATGAATAGCATTTTGAACAACACCACCGGATCAACGGCCGGTCGGCCATTGTTCTCGCAGTAAAGGTGCTGGGTCGCTTCGCGGATGAAATCAAACCGGATGTGCTGGTCGAGCAGTCGGAGCAAGTGGTCTTTCGGGACCAGTTGCTCCAACGTCACCATCTCCAGTTCCGTCTGGGCAGGGGAGGCAGGCTTGAGCATGCCAACATTATAAAAAAACAAAGCCCCCAAACGATTGGAGGCTTTGTCAGCAATCTGAGGAGGTCCGAAGACCTCCTCTGCCAACACGATCAGGACACAGCCGGTCAGGCGTTCGCGGCCTTCAGTGCAGCGTTCAGCGTCGGACTCGGGCGCATCACGGCCTTGGTCTTCTCCGGATCGGCCTTGTAGTAGCCACCGATATCAACCGGCTTGCCCTGCACCGTCTTCATCTCGGCGACGATCTGGGCTTCGTTGTCGGACAGGGCCTTGGCCAGCTTGACGAAATGGTCGGCCAGTTCCTTGTCCTCGGTCTGGGCAGCCAGTTCCTGCGCCCAGTACATGGCGAGGTAGAACTGCGAGCCGCGGTTGTCCAGCTCACCGGTTTTCGGCGACGGCGACTTGTTGTTGTCCAGCAGCTTGCCGGTCGCGGCATCGAGGGTCTTGGCCAGCAGCTTGGCACGGGCGTTGTTTTCCTTGATGCCGAGCTCTTCGAGCGACACGGCCAGGGCCAGGAACTCGCCGAGCGAATCCCAGCGCAGGTGGTTTTCCTGGGTCAATTGCTGGACGTGCTTCGGGGCCGAACCGCCGGCACCGGTTTCGTACATGCCGCCGCCGTTCATCAGCGGCACGATGGAAAGCATCTTGGCCGAGGTACCCAGTTCCATGATCGGGAACAGGTCGGTCAAGTAGTCGCGCAGAATGTTGCCGGTCACCGAGATGGTGTCGAGTCCGCGGGCGACGCGTTCCAGCGTGTAGCGCATGGCACGGACCTGCGACATGATCTGGATGTCGAGGCCGCTGGTATCGTGATCCTTGAGGTACTTCTGGACCTTCTTGATCAGCTCGTTTTCGTGCGGACGATAGGTATCCAGCCAGAAGATGGCCGGCATGCCAGAGTTGCGGGCGCGGGTAACAGCCAGCTTGACCCAGTCGCGAATCGGGGCATCCTTGACCTGGCACATGCGCCAGATGTCGCCAGCTTCGACGTTCTGGGTCAGCAGAACTTCGCCGGTATTGATGTCGACGATGTTGGCGATGCCGTCCTCGGCAATTTCGAAGGTCTTGTCGTGCGAGCCGTATTCCTCGGCCTGCTGGGCCATCAGGCCAACGTTCGGCACCGTGCCCATGGTCCGCGGATCGAAGTTGCCATGCCATTTGACGAAATTGATCATCTCCTGGTAGATGCGGGCGAAGGTCGATTCCGGCATGACACACTTGCTGTCGTACTGCTTGCCATCGGCACCCCACATCTTGCCGCCCTGGCGGATCATCGCCGGCATCGAGGCGTCGACGATGATGTCGTTCGGCGAGTGGAAGTTGGTGATGCCCTTGGCTGAATCGACCATGGCCAGACGCGGACGGTGTTCCTGGCAAGCGTGCAGGTCACGGATGATTTCGTCGCGCTTGGATTCCGGCAGGGTCTTGATCTTGTCGTACAGGTCGACCATGCCGTTATTGACGTTGATGCCCAGTTCGTCGAAGGTCTTGCCGTGCTTCTCGAAGGCGTCCTTGTAGTAGATCTTGACGCAGTGGCCGAAGACGATCGGGTGCGAAACCTTCATCATCGTCGCCTTGACGTGCAGCGAGAAGAGGATGCCGGACTCGCGGCAATCTTCCAGTTGGGCTTCGTAGAAGTCGCACAGCGCCTTCTTGCTCATGAACATCGAGTCGATGATCTCGCCTTCGAGCAGGGCGAGCTTCGGCTTCAGCACCGTGGTCTTGCCGCCCTTGGCGATCAGTTCCATGCGCACTTCGCGTGCCTTGTCGAGGGTCATCGACTTTTCGCCGTGGTAGAAGTCACCGTGTTCCATGTGCGAAACATGGGTCTGCGACCACTGCTTCCATTCGCCCATCGAGTGCGGACGCTTCTTGGCGTAATTCTTCACGGCACCCGGTGCGCGGCGGTCGGAGTTGCCTTCGCGCAGCACAGGGTTGACGGCGGAGCCGAGACACTTGCCGAAACGGGCCTTGAGAGCCTTCTCTTCATCGGTATTGGCCATTTCCGGATAGTCGGGGATGGCGTAACCCTTTTCCTGCAGTTCCTTGACGCAAGCCTTCAGCTGGGCGACGGAAGCAGAAATGTTCGGCAGCTTGATGATGTTGGTGTCCGGCAGCAGGCACTTCTTGCCCAGCTCTGCCAGGGTATTCGGCAGACGCTGCTCTTCGGTCAGGAACTCCGGGAATTCGGCGATGACACGGGCAGAAACCGAAATGTCAGCCTTTTCAATCTCGATGCCGGCCGGGCCGGTGAAAGTGCGGATGATCGGCAAAAACGCGCACGTCGCGAGCAACGGCGCTTCGTCGGTCAGCGTGTAAATGATTTTTGACTTTCCACCAGCCATAAATATCCCCTTGCGTTGGATTGAATTATTGGTCCGGGCGGGCCCCGGAACTTTTGTAAACCGGTTTGCAATAGCAAAACATTGGAAGTATCGACCTCCAGCGCATCCCAGTCAACGAAACAGCTTTTCACATCGCGGGCGAAACGCCGGCCAAGCACGACGCATCGGGCATCTTCGTCCATTGGCGGTGCTAAGATCAGCGCTTCTGCAGGAGACAAGACACAATGAAGATATCCGTGGGTCTCTACGGCACCAATGCCCACCAGATAGCGCTCGCCCTGATTCAGGGCTTCAACAAGCACTACACCCTGTTCCGCCAGACCTGCCGGGAGGCGAAGACCCGTTTCGAGCAAGGCGACTGGCTGGGTGTACACAAGGCAGTCAAGGAACGCATCCGTTTCTACGACGACCGGGTCGATGAATGCGTCGAACGCCTGCGCAACGATTTCGACGCCGGCACGATCGATCAACCGACCTGGCAGCAGATCAAGCTGCTCTACATTGGCCTGCTGCTCAACCACAAGCAGCCGGAACTGGCCGAAACCTTCTTCAATTCGGTGACCACCAAGATCCTGCACCGCAATTACTTCCACAACGATTTCATTTTCGTCCGGCCGACGGTGTCGACCGAAAACATCGAAGCCGACCACGATCCAACCTATCGCAGCTACTACGCCAAAGACGACGGGGTGCGCGGCGCGATGCTGGCCATCGTCCGGGACTTCGACTGGCAGCGCCCGTTTGCCGACCTGGAGCGCGACGTGGACCATGTTTATCAGGCGATTCACCGCTTTCTGAACGGCATCCCGCGGCGCGAAGTCAATTTCCAGATCCAGGTGCTGGCCTCCGCCTTCTATCGCAACAAGGCGGCCTACATCATCGGCAAGGCGGTCAACGGGGCCGCGGAGTATCCGTTCGCCATCCCGGTTATGCACGACGAAGACGGCAAGCTTTATCTCGACACCGTACTGCTCGACGCCTGGCGAATCGGCCTGCTTTTCTCGCTGTCACGGGCCTATTTCATGGTCGACATGGAAGTGCCCTCCGGCTACGTCCAGTTCCTGCGCTCCATCCTGCCCGCCAAGCCGCGTTCCGAGCTCTACATCATGCTCGGCCTCGGCAAGCAGGGCAAAACCATGTTCTTCCGCGACTTCATCTATCACCTGCACCATTCGGAAGACAAATTCATCATGGCCCCCGGCATCCGCGGCCTGGTCATGCTGGTCTTCACGCTACCGTCCTACCCTTACGTCTTCAAGATCATCCGGGATGTTTTCGGCGCCTCGAAAAACATGGATCGTGCCACCGTCAAAAAGAAATTCATGCTGGTCAAGCAGGTCGACCGCGTCGGTCGGATGGCCGACACGCTGGAATTCTCGAACGTGCTGTTCCCGCTCGACCGGTTCGACCCGGAGATACTCGACGAACTGGAAAAGCTTGCCCCCTCCTGCTACGAAATCGACGGAGAGCAGTTGATCATCAAGCACCTCTATATCGAGCGCCGGATGGAGCCGCTCAACATCCACCTCGAACGGATGGAACGCAGCAACAATATCGAAGGCCTCGAACACGCCATCAAGGAATACGGCAGCGCCATCCGCGAACTGGCGCAAGCCAACATCTTCCCCGGCGACATGCTGTGGAAGAATTTCGGCATCACCCGGTTCGGCCGGGTCGTCTTCTACGACTACGACGAAATCGAATACATGACGGACTGCAATTTCCGCCGGATTCCGCCCGCCCCCGATTTCGAAACCGAAATGTCCGGCGAGGTCTGGTACGCCGTGGCCAGAAACGATGTCTTTCCGGAAGAGTTCGCCACCTTCCTGCTCGCCTCACCCGTCGTCCGCAAGATTTTCTACAAGCATCACGCCGACCTGCTGTCCCCAAAGTTCTGGCAGGAGGCGCAGCAGAAAATCCGCGCCGGTCATGTCGAAGACTTCTTCCCCTACCCGCAGGAACTGCGCTTCGGCAACAGCAAGCCGGACGCAGCCTGAAGCTCCAAAAGAAAAAAGGCCGCAAGGCGACCTTTTGTCTTTCCAGCAGCCCGAATCACTCGGGTTCAGGCGTGCCCGGTACTCCCGAAGCCGCCTTCGCCCCGCTTGCTGGCATCGAACTCATCGACAATATTGAAGCCAACCTGCAGCACCGGCACGACCACCAACTGGGCAATACGATCGAGCGGATTGAGCGTGAAACTATCGTGCCCGCGGTTCCACACCGAGACCATCAACTCGCCCTGGTAATCGCTGTCGATCAGGCCGACCAGGTTGCCGAGCACGATGCCGTGCTTGTGACCAAGCCCCGAGCGCGGCAGGATCATCGCCGCCAGGCCGGGATCGGCCAGGTGAATCGCCATCCCGGTCGGGACCAGCGTCGTCTGCCCCGGCGCCAGATGCAGCGGTGCTTCGAGACAGGCGCGCAGGTCGAGGCCGGCCGAACCGGGCGTGGCATAGTGCGGCGGGTTGTCGCGCAGGCGGTTGTCGAGGATTTTTACGTCAATACGGTGCATCAGTGTTTTCCTGTCAAATGAGCGATATGTTCAACCAGTTGCCGGGCCAGCACCGATTTTGGAGCCGGGGCCAACGGGTGCGAACCGGCATCATCAAATAAAACCAGCCGGTTATCCTCGCCGCCGAAACCATCCTGAATCAGGTTGCCGGCGATCAGCGGGATCTTCTTCTTGCGCCGCTTGGTCTGCGCATATTCTTCGAGGTTCCGGCTCTCGGCGGCAAAGCCGACACAGAACGGGCCGTTCTTGAGAGCAGCCACTTCGGCCAGGATATCGGGATTCTCGACCAACTCGATCGGCGGGATGCCGCCAGTATCCTTCTTCAATTTGTGCTCGGCGGCATTGGCCACCCGGTAATCGGCCACCGCCGCCACGGCAATGAAGACATCCGCGCCAGCAGCCTGCGCCATCACCGCCGCATGCATATCAAGCGCACTTTTGACATTAATGCGGTCGACCCCTTGCGGCGGGCAAAAACCAACCGGCCCGGAAACCAGCGTCACCTCGGCACCGGCCTGCCGTGCCGCCCGCGCCACGGCGTAACCCATCCGCCCGGAGGACAGATTGGTAATGCCGCGCACCGGATCGATCGCCTCGAAAGTCGGCCCGGCGGTAATCAGCACCTTCCGGCCAGCCAGCAGCTTGGGCGTAAAGAACGCGATCACCTCTTCGAGAATTTCTTCCGGCTCCAGCATGCGACCGGCACCGACCTCGCCGCAGGCCTGCTCGCCGGAAGCCGGACCAAGAATATGGATGCCATCGGCCAGCAACTGATTCACGTTGCGCCGGGTGGCCGGGTTTTCCCACATCTGCCGGTTCATCGCCGGAGCCAGTAACAGCGGACAATCGCGGGCCAGCACCATGGTCGCCAGCAGGTCATCGGCCATGCCGTGGGCGATGCGCGCCATGAAATCGGCCGAGGCCGGGGCGACCAGGATCAGGTCGGCCTGCCGCGACAGATCGATATGCGCCATCGCATTCGGCATCCGCGCATCCCATTGGTCGGTAAATACCGGCCGGCCGGAGAGCGCCTGAAAAGTCGTCGCGGTGACGAAGTGGCTCGCCCCCTCCGTCATCGCCACTTGCACCTCGGCGCCCTGCTTGCCCAGCAGGCGAACCAGTTCGGCCGCCTTGTAGGCCGCGATACCGCCGGTCACGCCAAGAACGATGCGCTTTCCCTGTAATTCCATTGTCTTACCATTAGAATGTGAGCCTGCCAATTCTACTGGAAATAGCATGGCGATCACCGACTGGCCCGAGGGCGAACGACCGCGCGAACGCCTGCTCGCCCATGGCGCAGAAGCCCTGTCCGACGCCGAGTTGCTGGCCATCTACCTGCGCGTCGGCGTGCGTGGCAAAAGTGCCGTCGATCTCGCCCGCGACCTGCTGCAACGCTTCGACGGCCGCCTCGGCGTCCTGGCCGAAGCAACACTCGAAGAACTGGCCAGCGTCTCCGGGATCGGCATGGCCAAGGCGGCCCAGCTGAAAGCCAGCTTCGAACTGGCCCGCCGGGCACTCAGCCAGGAAATGGCCAGTCGCGACACGTTCTCCGCTCCCGGCCAGGTCCGCGACTGGCTGCGCCTGAAGCTGGGCAGTCGGCCGCACGAAGTATTCATGGCCCTGTGGCTCGATGCCCAAAATCGTCTACTAAGAGCAGAGGAATTATTTACCGGCTCGCTGACCCAGACTTCGGTCTATCCGCGCGAAGTGGTCAAGGCCGCGCTGGCCCACAATGCGGCCGCTGTCATCCTCGCCCACAACCACCCTTCCGGTGTCGCCGAGCCTTCGCGGGCCGACGAAATGCTGACCCGGACGCTGAAAGACGCGCTGGCCATGGTCGACGTCAAGCTGCTCGATCACTTCATTGTCGCCGGCACCCAGCCGCCCCTTTCTTTCGCCGAAAGAGGCTTGATTTAGAAAAATCGCTTGATATTTCCGGCTCTTATCCTTTAAAATCGCGGGCTTTCTTCTAGCAAATTCTGGAGCACCAATCATGGCGCGAGTCTGCCAAGTAACGGGTAAAGCCCCGATGGTTGGGAACAAGGTTTCCCACGCCAATAACAAAACGAAGCGCCGCTTCCTGCCGAATCTGCAGTATCGCCGCTTCTGGGTCGAAAGCGAAAACCGCTTCGTCCGTCTCCGCGTTTCCAACGCCGGTCTGCGTTTGATCGACAAGAACGGTATCGACACCGTCCTCGCCGACCTGCGTGCCCGCGGTGAAGTCTGATTTAAGGAAGGATAGATAAAATGGCTAAAGGCGGTCGCGAAAAAATCAAGCTGGAATCTACAGCTGGTACCGGTCACTTCTATACCACCTCCAAGAACAAGCGCACGACGCCTGAAAAGCTGGAGATGATGAAGTACGATCCGAAGGCCCGTAAGCACGTCGCTTACAAGGAAGTGAAGCTGAAGTAATTCAGCCCCCTCCAGCTTTCGACAAACCCGCCTTTCGGCGGGTTTTGTTTTTTCGGCAGCGGAAAATCAGAACTTCCGCCGCAACAGAAAAGCGGCATAGCCGACGATGCCGGCAAAGATCAGCAAGGACCAGTTGGCCATCGACAGGCCGAACATTTCCCAATCGCGGCTGCTGCAAAAGCCCGTCGCCAGGAACATCGAGGGAAATTGCATACCCAACCAATCAACCAGGCTTTCGATCAGGTTCGGATCGGTATAGCTGCACTCGCTGGCCAATTCAGGAAAAGCCTGCATCCAGGTCTGATAGCCGGCAACCCCCACTCCCAATACCGCCAGCAGCGCAACCAGGCCAGCCCACAATTGACGCAGCTTCGGCCACAGCGCGCCGATTAGCGCCAACACCCCGATCACGATGTAGAGCAGGCGCTGAAAAATACACAGCGGACAGGGCGCCAGACTCAGCATCGCCTGCAAGGCCATACCGACACCAACCAGACCGAAACAGCTGAGGGCCAGCGTCAAGAACCACGCCCTGAGCGGCACATTTGCAAAGACCATGAACAATACCCATTGAAAACGCGACCAAGGGCTGGAACGCCATATCGCACAAACGGAATTCTACGACACCGCAAGACTCGCACTCCTTAAAAGCGATGCACTTTGGAGACGAGCGCACTTGCCGAAAACAGGCAGCACTGACAGGGAATGGCGATTTATCACTTAAGTAAGCCTTGCAGCGCTCCCCACGCCGACTGGCGACTGTTAGAATCCCTGAAATAGTCAAATCGGGAGACAAAACAATGCGAGCCCTCAAGCGACTGGCCTGCCTTGGCGCCATTGCGTTTTCTACACTCAGTTGGGCGAGCGACCCCGGCATTACCGAGACCAGCATCACGCTCGGCATGTCCGCCCCACTCTCCGGCCCGAACGGCGCCTACGGGATGGACATGCGGCAAACCATCCAGACCTATTTCGAGCAGGTCAACAAATCCGGTGGCATCAATGGCCGCAAGCTGGAACTGGTCGCCCTCGACGATGGCTACGAAACAGAAAAAACGCTGAGCAACACCAAAACCCTGCTCAACGAGAAACACGCCTTTGCACTGCTCGCTTACTACGGCTCAAGCCCGACCACCGAGGCCATGAATACCATTTTCGGCCCGGCCAAGGTGCCGCTGGTCGGCACCATTTCCGGCGCCAGCAGCCTGCGCGAACCGATCGCCAGCAATCCGAACTCGCGCTACATGTTCAACGTGCGCGCCAGTTACGCCGACGAGACCGAAGCCATCGTCAACCAGATGGTCTCGCTCGGCCTGAAAAGCGTCGCCGTGCTCTACCAGAACGACGGTTTCGGCAAATCGGGACTCGATGGCGTCAGTGCCGCCCTCAAAAAACATGGCCTGACCCCCTCGGCAGTCGGCACCGTCGAACGCAACTCGCTGGATATCAGCAAAGCGCTCGACCCGATCAGCAAGGCCAATCCGCAGGCCGTCATCATGGTGACGCTTTACAAGCCGACTGCCGTCTTCGTCAAGGCGATGAAAAAGGCCGGCCAAAACCCGATGTTCATGACCCTGTCCCCGGTCGGCACCGAACAACTGGTCCAGGAACTTGGTGCCGACGCCCGCGGCATCGGCATCTCCCAGGTTGTCCCCTACCCGTGGAACGACATCATTCCGGTCGTCCGCGAATACCAGCGCCTGATCAACAAACCGGGCGCTTACTCCTATTACGGCATGGAAGCCTACCTGATGGCACGCACCATGGTCGAAGGCCTGCGCCGCGCCGGCAAGGATCTCAGCCGCGAAAAGCTGCAAAGCGCCCTGGAAAGCCTGAACAACATTGACTTCGGCGGCTATCGCATCAACTACGGCAACAATGGCCGCCAGGGGTCGCGCTACGTCGAACTGACCGTCGTCGGTCCAGGCGGCAAGATATTGAAGTAAGGCCTGCGGTAGACATCAAAAAACGGCCCTTTTTCAGGGCCGTTTTTATTTGTCGATTTCAGGCTCGGCGCCAGGTCGTGCCTTGCGCACTGTCATCGAGCGCAATACCGGCCGCCTTCAGCTCGTCGCGAATGCGGTCAGCCTCTGCAAAGTTGCGGCCCTGCTTCGCAGCCGCACGATCCGCGATCATTTGCTCGATAGCAGCCTCGTCGAGACCGCCCGCCGCAACATCCCCGCGCAGATAAACCATCGGCTCGCGCTCGAGCAGGCCAATGACGCCGCCCAAAGCCCTCAGCAAACCGGCCAGTGGCGCGCTGCGCTGCCGATTGACCTCGCCGGCCAGTTCGAAAAGCACCGAAATCGCGCCATGCGAGTCAAAGTCCTCGTTCAGCGCCACAGCAAAACGGGCCGCAAAATCGGAATTCCAGTCAATTTCGACGTCAACCGGCGGCACATCGCGCAGCGCGAAATACAGGCTATCCAGACTGCGCTTGGCGTCGTCGAGATGCGCATCGGAGTAGTTCAGCGGGCTGCGATAGTGAGCGCGCAGGATAAAGAAGCGGAT
The DNA here is from genome assembly GCF_001551835.1 of Dechloromonas denitrificans. Classification (GTDB taxonomy): domain Bacteria; phylum Pseudomonadota; class Gammaproteobacteria; order Burkholderiales; family Rhodocyclaceae; genus Azonexus; species Azonexus denitrificans. The sequence continues at coordinate 357,233 of NZ_LODL01000021.1, forward strand.
CACTTCGGCATCGTAGCGTTCCAGCACCTCGCGGATGGTGAAGAAGTTGCCCAGCGATTTCGACATCTTTTCGTTATCGACCCGGACGAAACCGTTGTGCATCCAGTAATTCACATAGGAACACTGGTGTGCGCCTTCCGACTGGGCGATTTCATTTTCATGGTGCGGGAACTGCAGATCCTGGCCGCCACCGTGAATATCGAAATGCTTGCCGAGAATGCTCGAACTCATTGCCGAGCATTCGATATGCCAACCCGGACGGCCTTCGCCCCACGGTGACGCCCAGGCTGGCTCACCCGGCTTGGCATGCTTCCAGAGCACGAAGTCGAGCGGGTCCTGCTTGGCCGAATCGACCTCGACCCGCTCGCCGGCGCGCAGGTCGTCGAGCGACTTGCCGGACAGCTTGCCGTAGCCCTCGAACTTGCGCACCGCGTAATTCACATCGCCATCGACCGCCTGGTAAGCCAGGCCGTTGGCCTGCAGCCTGCCGATCAGGTCGAGCATCTGCGGCACGTACTCGGTCGCCCGCGGCTCGTGATCGGGACGCAGCACGCCCAGCGCATCGGCATCCTCATGCATGAAGGCGATGAAGCGATTGGTCAGCTGCTGGATGGTCTCGCCGTTCTCGATGGCCCGCCGGATGATCTTGTCGTCGATGTCGGTGATGTTTCGAACGTAAGTCACGTCATAACCGGCCGCCTTCAGCCAGCGGTAAACCATGTCGAAAACGACCATCACGCGCGCATGCCCGAGGTGGCAATAGTCATAAACCGTCATCCCGCAAACATACATGCGGACCTTGTTGGGCTCGATGGGCGTGAACGGCTGTTTTTCCCGTTGCAGGGAGTTGTAGATTTTTAGCATGGCGGAAGGCATTCCCGGCGCCGCCAGCGCAGAGCAAAACTATGGGAAGGGCGGCGTTTTTGGTAGAATCGAAAGATTGTAAAACACCGAAAATTATAGCATAGCGATGACCTCAACTTCCCTGCTCCAGCCCCGTTTCAAACAGCTGAAAACGCTGCGTGCACTGGCGATTGGCCTGGCGATTGGCCTGGCCATCGGCTTTGCCGTTCCGGCCTTTGCCGACAACCTGCCGGAAGTTCAGCGCCTGATCAAACAAGGTCAGTACCCGCAAGCCATGGAAAAGGTGGACGCTTATTTGAGCAGCAAGCCCAAGGATGCCCAGGGTCGCTTCCTCAAGGGTCTGATTTACACCGAAATGAACAAGCCGGCCGAGGCCATCGCCGTCTTCACCAAGCTGACCGAAGACTATCCGGAACTGCCGGAACCCTATAACAACCTGGCCGTGCTCTACGCCCAGCAGAAGCAGTACGACAAGGCCCGCACCGCGCTTGAAATGGCGATCCGGACCCATCCGTCCTACGCCATCGCCTACGAGAACCTCGGCGACATCTACGCCAAGCTGGCCAGCCAGGCCTACGACAAGGCCCTGCAGCTCGACAACGCCAATGCGGCAACGCAGAACAAGCTGGCGCTGATTCGCGACCTGATCACCACCTCCGGCAAGGGCAACGTCAAGCCCAGTGCCGCCCCCAGCTCCGCCGGGCTGGCCGTCCCGGCACCGACCGCCGCAGCGCCGGCCGCTGCCGTCAAGCCGGCCGCCGCGCCGAGCGCCAGCGTCGTCACCAGCACCCAGGGCGCCGCCTCGACCACCCCGGCCAAGCTGGTTGAAGCCAAACCGACCCCGGCCGCCGCACCGACCCCGCCGGCCCCGGTCGCCAACAAGGCCGACGCCGCCAGCGAAGATGTCGCCAAGGCGATCGCCGCCTGGGCCAACGCCTGGTCGCGCAAGGACGTCAAGGGCTATCTGGCGGCCTACGCCAACGATTTCAACACGCCCAAGGGCATGCCCCGCAAAGCCTGGGAGTCGGAGCGCGAAGACCGCATCGCCGGCAAGCCGGGCAAGATTTCGGTCACTTTCGATGAGCCGAAGATTTCGGTCAGCGGCGACAAGGCCAGCGCCAAGTTCCGCCAGCACTATCAGGCACCCGGCCTCTCCAGCTCGACGACCAAGACCCTGGTTTTTGTCCGCTCGGGTAACAAGTGGCTGATCAAGGAAGAAAACTCCCGTTGATGCAGGGTCGCAAGTTAATCCTTCTCGGATTGGCGGCTTGTCTGGCCGGCAGCGCGCTGGCCAAGCAGGCAAAAACGCAAACGCCGGTCGGCAAGACGGCGTCCAAAGCCGGCAAGAAGACAGGCAGCTCGGCTTCGCTAGCCAAGCTCGCCGCGCCGGTTGCCTTGGCCACGGCGGCCAAGGTAGCAAGCACGGCACCCGCCAAGCGTCTGCCGGTGACCGTTTCGGACTCCGGCCCGGAAGCCCAACTGGCCAAGATTTTCAAGGAAATCGAAGGCAACCGGCTGGGCAATGCCCTGCAACTGACCGAGTCGCTGCTGCAGCAACACCCGAACTACCGGCTGGCCCACCTGATCCGTGGCGACCTGCTGCTCGCCCGGACCCAGCCGATCCAGACTTTCGGTGCTCTGAATGGTGCTCCGGCCGACAAGGTGGCCGACCTGCGGGCCGAAGCCGTCGTCCGCCTGAAGGGCTATCGCGAAAAGCCGGAAGCCAATTTCGTGCCGCGCTACCTGCTGCAGATGCAGGCCGACCAGCGCTACGCCATTGTCGTCGACACCAAACGCTCGCGGCTCTACCTCTACGAGAACGACGTCGCCAACGGCGGGCGGCCGCGCTTCGTCGCCGATTACTACATTACGCAGGGCAAGCTGGGCGCCGAAAAGCTGGTCGAAGGCGACAAGAAGACACCGGTCGGCGTCTATCACGTCACCGCCAACCTGCCGCGGCAGAAGCTGGCCGACCTTTACGGTAGCGGCGCCTTCCCGATCAACTACCCGAACGAATGGGACAAGCAGCAAGGCCGCAAGGGCAGCGGCATCTGGCTGCACGGTACGCCATCTGACACCTTCGCGCGGCCGCCGCGCGCCTCCGACGGCTGCGTCGTGCTGACCAACCAGGATCTCGATGCCGTTGCCAAGAACCTGCAGGTCGGCCTGACCCCGGTCATCATCAGCAATTCAGTCGAATGGCTGTCGCTCGATGACTGGGCCAGGGAACGCAACGATCTGAACAAGACGATCGATGCCTGGCGGGCCGACTGGGAAAGCCGCGACACCGATCGCTACCTGCGCCATTACTCGAAGCGCTTCAAGTCGGCCGAGCAGAACTTCGACCAGTTCGCCGCCCAGAAAAAACAGGTCAATGCCGGCAAGGAGTGGATCAAGGTCAAGCTCGACAACCTGTCCGTCTTCCGCAACCCCGGCAAGGAAGAAGTCGTCGTCGTCACCTTCGACCAGGACTACCGCAGCAACAATCTGAACAACCAGATGAAGAAGCGGCAGTACTGGCTGCGGGAAGACGGCAAGTGGAAAATAATCTACGAAGGAAGTGCCTGATGCTGAAAAAAATCTCCGTGCTGGCCGCTGGTCTGCTCGCCTCGATCGCCGTCTGGGCGGCCCCGACGGTCGAAATGACGACCAACCTCGGCAAGTTCACCCTTGAGTTGTTCCCGGAAAAAGCGCCGAAGACGGTCGAGTTTTTCCTCTACAACGCCAAGCATGGCTTCTATGAAGCGACCATCTTTCATCGCGTCATCGACGGCTTCATGATCCAGGGCGGCGGCTTCACCAAAGCCATGGAAGAAAAGAAGACGCTGACCCCGGCCATCCAGAACGAATCGACCAGCGGCCTGGCCAACGAGCGCGGCACGGTCGCCATGGCCCGCACGCAGGATCCGCATTCGGCCCGTGTCCAGTTCTTCATCAACCTGAAGGACAACAGCTTCCTCAACCACCGTACTTCAGCCGACCCGCGCGGCTGGGGCTACACCGTGTTCGGCAAGGTGGTCCAGGGCATGGATGTCGTCGACAAGATTGCCAAGGTGCCGACCGGCAACGCTGGCTATTACGAAAACGTTCCGACGACCCCGGTTGTCATCCAGAACGTCAAAATCATCTCCGAGAAATAAGGATTACCCAATGATCAAGCTCACCACCAACCACGGTGTCATCACCCTCAACCTGGATGCCGAGAAGGCCCCGAAGACGGTTGCCAACTTCATCTCCTACGTCGAAGCCGGCCACTACAACAACACCATCTTCCACCGCGTCATCAAGAACTTCATGATCCAGGGCGGCGGCATGGAACCAGGCATGAACCAGAAGGAATGCCAGGCGCCGATCGAAAACGAGGCCGCCAATGGCCTGAAGAACAAGCGCGGCACCATCGCCATGGCCCGCACCAATGACCCGCACTCGGCCACCGCCCAGTTCTTCATCAACACCGTCGACAACGACTTCCTCGACTTCAAGGCACCGAGCGGCCAGGGTTGGGGCTACTGCGTATTCGGCGAAGTCGTCGAAGGGATGGACGTCGTCGACAAGATTCGCGCCGTCAAGACCGGCAACAAGGGCTTCCACCAGGACGTGCCGGCCGAAGACGTGATCATCGAAAAAGCTGAAATCGTTTGATCCTCTTCATTTCCGATCTGCACCTGTCGCCCCGGTCGCCCGGGGCGACTTGTTTGTTCCGCCAGTTTCTCGCCGGGCGTGCCCGGCAGGCGACGGAGTTGTTCATCCTCGGCGACCTGTTCGAAGCCTGGGTCGGCGATGACGACATCGACGAGCCCTACCATGCCGAACTGGTTGCCGCGCTCCGCGCCGCCAGCGAGGCCGGCCTGCAGATCAGCCTGCTGCATGGCAACCGCGACTTCCTGCTCGGCGCCGGCTTTGCTGCCGCTACCGGTGTCCGGCTGATTGGCGATCCTTACATCCTGTCCACGCCGGAATGGCAGTTTGTGCTCTCGCACGGCGATGCGCTGTGCCTGGACGACACTGCCTACATGGCTTTCCGCGCCCAGGTGCGCAATCCGGAATGGCAGGCGGCGCTGCTCGCCAAGCCGCTCGCCGAGCGCCGGGCGATCGCCGCCCACATGCGCGAAGTCAGCGAAGCCAGCCAGCGCGGCAAGGACAACCCCTATACCGACCTCGACCCGACCGCTACCGACGATTTCCTGCGCCAGCACGGCTACGCCACCTTCATCCACGGCCACACGCACCAGCCGGCCAAACATGATCACATCGTCGATGGCATTCACGTCGAACGCTGGGTGCTGGCCGACTGGCACGAAGCGTGTGGCGAATGCCTGGTCTGGGACGGCGAAGCGCTGAGCCGCGAAGCCGTGCTGCCTGAAAATCGGTCTTAAAGCAGTGTCGACCGCAGCACAACCCGCCAGCCGCGCGCTGACCATCCTGCGCGACGTTTTCGGCTACCCCGCCTTCCGCGGCGCCCAGGCCGAGATCATCGACCACGTCGGCAACGGCGGCGATGCATTGGTGCTGATGCCGACCGGCGGCGGCAAGAGCCTCTGCTACCAGATCCCCGCCCTGCTCCGCCCGGGCTGCGCCGTCGTCGTTTCGCCACTGATCGCGCTGATGCAGGACCAGGTCGACGCCCTGACCCAGCTCGGCGTCAAGGCCGCCTGCCTGAACTCGACGCTCGACTGGCGCGAGGCGCAGGCCATCGAACAGCAGATGTTCAGCGGCGGCATCGACCTCGTCTATATTGCCCCCGAGCGCCTGCTGCTCGACCGCACGCTGTCGATGATCGACGCCCTGTACGAGGCCGGCAAGCTGGCCCTGTTCGCGATCGACGAAGCGCATTGCGTCTCGCAATGGGGCCACGACTTCCGCCCTGAATACCTGCAGCTGTCGACGCTGCACGAGCGCTACCCGGACGTGCCGCGCATCGCGCTGACCGCCACCGCCGACACCGCGACGCAGAACGAAATGCTGGCCCGCCTCGGCCTAACCGAAGCCCGCGTGTTCCTGTCCAGCTTCGACCGGCCGAACATCCGCTATACCGTCGTCGAGAAGGACAACGCCAAGAAACAGCTGCTCGGCTTCCTGGCAGGCCGCCGCGGCCAGGCCGGCATCGTTTATTGCCTGTCGCGCAAGAAGGTCGAGGAAACCGCCGAATGGCTGTCGACCCAAGCCTATCCGGCGCTGCCTTACCACGCCGGCCTGCCCGCCCCGGAACGCGCCGCCAACCAGCGCCGCTTCCTGCGCGAGGAAGGCCTGATCATGTGCGCCACCATCGCCTTCGGCATGGGCATCGACAAGCCGGACGTGCGCTTCGTCGCCCACCTCGACCTGCCGAAGAGCATCGAGGCCTACTACCAGGAAACCGGCCGGGCCGGCCGCGACGGCGAACCGGCCGAAGCCTGGATGACCTACGGCATGCAGGACGTCGCGCTGCAACATGCGCGCATCGCCGAATCGGGCGCCGGCGAAGGCCAGAAAATCCTCGAATCGCAACGCTTGACCGCGCTGCTCGCCTACTGCGAAGCACCGCGCTGCCGCCGCCAGGTGCTGCTCAACTATTTCAGCGAAAGCCGCGAGCCTTGCGGCAACTGCGACGTCTGCCAGGAACCACCGGAACTGTGGGATGGCACGCTGGCCGCCCAGAAGGCGCTGTCGGCCATTTTCCGCACCGGCATGCGCTTCGGTGTCACCCACCTGACCGATATTCTGCGCGGCAAGGCGACCGACAAGGTCAAACAGTGGAATCACGACCAGCTACCGACTTTCGGCGTCGGCGGCGATCTCGACGATCATGGCTGGAAGAGCGTTTTCCGCCAGCTCGCCGCCGCCGGCCTGGTCCATGTCGACATGGCCGAGCACGGCGCGCTGCAACTGACCGATGCCGCGCGCAAGGTGCTGAAGGGGGAGCAGAAGGTGGAACTGCGCCGCCCGGTCAAGCGCAAGTCGGCACCGTCCAAAAGCAGCAACACCGTGGTCAGCGACCTGGCGCCGGCCGACGAAGCGCTCTTCCAGTTGCTGCGCCGCTGGCGGGCCGATACGGCCAAGGAACAGGGTGTCCCGGCTTACGTCATCCTGCACGACAAGACGCTGCGCGAACTGGCCGAAGTCCGCCCGGTCAGCCACGGCCTGCTGGCCAGCATCACCGGCATGGGTACCGCCAAGATCGAGCACTATGGCGAGGAACTGCTGCAGCTGATCCGCAACGAGGCCTGAAATGGACGCGCGCCAGTTGCTCAATGGCAGCCTGCTGACCGGCGTTGTCATCGCCCTCGTCATTTCCGGTATCGCCCCCTTCGAACGCCTGACCTGGCTGATGGAAGTGGCACCGGTCCTGATCGCGCTGCCCGTGCTGATCGCCACCCGCCAGCGCTATCCGCTGACGACGCTGCTCTACGTGCTGATCGCCGCCCATGCGCTGCTACTGATCGGCGGCGGCGCCTATTCCTATGCCCGCGTCCCGCTCGGCTTCTGGCTGCAGGATCTGCTCGGCACGATGCGCAATCCGTATGACAAGATCGGCCACTTCATGCAAGGCTTCGTGCCGGCCATGGTCGCCCGCGAAATCCTGCTGCGCGGCGGCCATGTCTGCGGCCGCCGGATGAGCGCCTTCCTGTGCCTCTGCGTCGCGCTGGCGATCAGCGCCAGCTACGAGCTGATCGAATGGGTGGCCGCCCTGTCGCTCGGCCAGGGGGCCGATGAATTCCTCGGCACTCAGGGCGATGTCTGGGATACCCAATCCGACATGTTCATGGCCCTGCTCGGAGCAAGCAGCGCGCTGCTCATGCTCAGCGGCTGGCACGACCGCCAGTTGGCAAAACTGCGCTAAGCACGGGCATTCCGGCGGTCGACCGGTCAAAACAGGCAAAATTCACCAGACAGTAAGCGCCCGCTCACTCGCGGCGGGCGGGCAAAGCCGATTCAGCGCAAATGCTGCTCGGCCACCGCCGTCAGTTCGCTCGACAAGGTCGCGCTGGCCAACGCCCGGCGCAACGCCTCCTTGCCCTCGCCGGGGCGACCGTCGGCTTCCAGCGCCAGGCCCAGACCAAGCCACCAACGCCCCTCCTGCGGAGCCAGCCGCGTCGCCCGCTGGTAATGGGCGGCTGCCTGGCGATGCGCATTCTGGCGCGATTTCAGATGGCCCTGGAAGCCGGCGTAATCGGCATAATTTTCGGCATAGGCCTGCGAGCGGGCCAGGGTCCGGTCGGCTGCGGCGAGATCGCCCTGCTCCAGTTGCAGGCGGGCCAGCGACATCGCCCAGCCGGTTTGCGCCGGCTGCAGTTCCAGACCGTCCTGCAGGACGACGATGGCCTCCTCCACTTTGCGGCTGTCGAGCAACTGGCGGAGCAGTGCCTGGCGCACCTGGACGTAGCCGGGGTCGTGCTTCAGGGCGGCCTTCAGAGCCTCCAGCGCTTCGCCGCTGCGGCCGGCGGCCTGGGCCTGCTCGGCCCGCCGGTATTCGGCATCGGCCCGGTCGCGTGGTGTCGCCAGTACCGGGCTTTTCTCGATCTTGACCGGGCCGCTCGGCTGCGCCGGCGCCGGCTTGATGGCCTCCGCCTCGACCTTGGCCGGAACGGCTGCCGGCAACGGGTCGTGCACCGCCAGCACCGGTGGCACCGGGCTCGGCAAGGCCGCCAGATCCTGGGCCAGGCGCAGGTTGTCGGAAATCAGGGCAGGCTGGACGTCGACCGCCGGATCGACCGCTGGAACGGGTGCTACCGGGCTGACCACCGGCGCTGGCGGCGCCGGCACGACCACCGCGACGACCGGCTCGGCTGGCAGGCCGGGCAGCGGCAGCAGTTCGCCTTTGGCGTGCAGCACGGCGGCAGCAACACCCAGCGTCGGCAAGCCGAGCAGCAGGAAAAGTTTGAAGAGGCCACCCCGGCGGGCCTGGGCGGCCGGCAGCGAACGGATCTCGCGCTGCAGGTTCTGCTTGGCCAGATCGTCCGGGCGCTTGGCCTCGAGATTGCGCAGCATGTCGTTGATCAGGCTCATCTCACCACCAGCCGGGCGCCCCGGCCCCTTCGGTATCGGCTGCCGCCTGCCGGACATGGCTGGCGCGCACGCTGTGCCGCCCTTCGCCAAAGACCGCGAGCAGCGACTTGTGGGCCAGGATGTTGAGCAGACGCGGCGTGCCGCGACTGGCCCGCAGCAGGCAGCGCACGGCGCGCGCTCCGAACACCCCTTCGCCACGGTAACCGGCGACCCGCAGGCGGTGGGCCAGATAGTTATCCACTTCCTGGCGATCCAGTCCGTCCAGCCGGTAATGGAAGGCGATCCGCTGCAGCAACTGGCGTACCGAGGGCTCGGCCAGCTTGCGGTCGAGTTCGGGCTGGCCGAACAGGATGATCTGCAGCAGCTTGCGCTTCTCGGTTTCCAGATTGGAGAGCAGGCGCAGCGACTCCAGGGTTTCGAGCGGCATCGCCTGTGCCTCGTCGATGCAGACAACAACCTGAGTGCCGGCCGCCGCATGCGCCATCAGCGCGCGGTTGACGCTCTGCAGCAGGTGATAATCGTCGCAGTCGATGCTGACGGCGAGCCCCAGTTCCTCGGCCAGCGCCAGCAGCAGGGTGCGCGGCGCCAGATAGGGATTGGGCAGGTAAGCCGAAATGCTGCCGGCCGGCAGCGCCTGCAACAGCCGGCGACAGAGCAGCGTCTTGCCGGTGCCGACTTCGCCGGTGATCTTGATGAAGCCTTCGCCGCTATTGAGTGCCACCAGCAGCGTGTTCAAGGCTTCCTGGTGGCTGCGGGTAATCACCGTAAAACTGGTATCCGGCGTAATGCCGAACGGCAGTTCGCTCAAGCCGAAATGGTCAAGGTACACGGCAAACGACCTGCAGCGACGGGCTTATTGCCATTCGAGCCGGCGGCGCTGGCTCGGGTCCAGCCCCTGCATGCGATCCTGAACTTCGCCGGCGGCCTCGCGCCAAGAATTTTCGCCCTTGATAACGGTCGACCGCATCAGGATGACCAATTCGCGCTTGCGGCTGGCGCCAGCCTTCTGGCCGAACAGCAGCCCTACCCCCGGCACATTGCTGATCCCCGGCAGGCCGAAACGGCTGGTCGTCTGCTCCTGGCTCATCAAGCCGCCGATGGCGACGATGCTGCCGTCCTGAACGCGGACGATGGAGTCGGTTTCGTTGATGCTGCTCGACGCGAGCGGCAGGGTGAAGGTGCCGAGATCGCCGAGATTGACGTTCTTGGTCTTTTCCTCGACGACGCTGACCGAAGGATGGACGTGCAGGATGATGTTGCCTTCGTCGTCGATCTGCGGCGTGACGTCAAGCGCGATGCCGGAGAAGAACGGTTGCAGCGTGATGTTCGGTGTCACGACATTGCCGCTGCTGCTGGCGGTCGTCGTGGTACTGACGCCGGTAACGAAATAGTCGTCGGTGCCGACCTTGAGTACGGCCTTCTGGTTGTTGGTGGTCGCAATGCGCGGGCTGGACAGCACCTGGACATCGCCCTGCCCTTCGAGGAAGGAGAGCAGCGCGGCGAAATCCTTGGACTGGAAGGATAGCCCGAAGAAACCGCGACCTGAGGACGAGGTCGCTATTGAACCATTCAGGCCGGGCGTGGCCGTGACCACCGAGCCGGCGGTAATACCGGTGGCCGAACCACTGAGCACGCCAGAGCCGGACAGCGCCGCCCCCGGTGCCAGCACGCCGAGCGCAAAACGGTCGGCGACGCCGGCGAACTGCGTCCAGTTGATACCGGTCTGGTAGGAATCGCTGAGCGACACTTCGATGATCTTGGCCTCCAGCATGACCTGGCGCTCGACGACCAGTTGCGTCGCCTTCAGGTAATCGTCGACGGCACGCAATTCGTTCGGCATGGCCTTGACCAGGACGACGCCGGAAGCGGCATTGACGATCACGTTGCGGCCCTCCTGGGTGCCGACGATCATGTTCAGCGCATTGCCGAGATCTTTCCAGAAGTCGAAATCGGAAGTGGTCTGGACACGCGAACTATCCGGTGTCCGCTGCTGCCCAGTGCTGCCGGGCCCCCCGGTGCTACCGGGCGTCTGCTGACCGGTACTCGAAGTAGTGCCGGTGGTCGGGGCCGCTGCCGTCGGCGAACTGCCGGTGACACGCATGTCGCTGACCCCCTGACGCCGGTTGGCCAGGTAATTGATCTTGAAAATACGGGTCTGGATGGTGTTGGACAAGACCGTGATGCGCTTGCCCTGCACCCGATAATCGTAACCATAGACATCGCGCAGCGTATCGAGCGCCTCGCGCACCGTCGCGTTCTTGAGATTCAGGCTGACCGTGCCGCCAACATCCGGGGAAAAGAGCATGCTGTAGGGCGTACCGGAAACCAGCGCGGTCAACACCTGGGTGACCGGCGCATTATTGACCGCCAGATTGAAGCGCGGCTCGGGCTTGGCGGCGGGCGGCGTCTCCTGCAGTAGCGGCGGCAGCATGGCCTGACCAACGGCATCGGCCGGCGTCCGCCGGGCGTTTTTGGATGCCTCTAGCTCCTGGCCGATGCGATCAAACGTATCGGCACGGCGCACCGGCTCACCGGTGCAAGCGGCCAGCAGCAAGCCCGACAAGGCGACAATCCCAATCCTGCTCATGGCAAATCCTTCCCCTGCCTGCTTTTCTTCGCGGAAGCAGCAGGCAACACAATCATTTGTTTCTTTACATCGGGCGTCAGATAGAGGCGAGTCAGCCCCTCCGGCCCCTGCAGCACGGCTGCGTGCTCGGTCAAGCGGATCAGGCGGGCTTCACCCAGCCGCCCGCCGAGTGGAACCGTCCTGCCGCCGATGATGGCGACCGGCTTGCCGCGCTGCGGCCACAAGACCGACTGCAGGCGCCAGTCGACTTTATCTTTGGCCGTTTCGGCGGCGTCCGGTCTGCCCTGCAGCCAGCCGGCTGGCGGCCGGGTCGGATCGCCTTCGGCCAACGCCGGCAGCGCCGCCAAGACACCCAACACGATGGCGAGGTAACGCAGACGCGCGTTCATAAGGCGAGCCATGCCCGTTCCGGACTCAGCGTGTATACCATCAGGCTCATTTCGGCCTGCGGATACTCCCGGACCTTGTAACGCAACGCCCCCCACAGCAAACCTTGCTGAAGTTGTTCCAACTGGCCGAGATAGGCCTGCAAATCGGCGTAATTGCCTTCGAGATGAATCTCGACGCCATGCCGGTAGAGATCATATTGCTTGTCGGCCGCTGGAGCGCTTGCCCCCTTGGCGGGCACCTTGCTCTGATCGGCCAGCACACTGCTCGGCGCCAGCGTCTTCAGGCTGATCAGGCGCAAACCGGCGTGCCGGGCGAGCAGGCGCTCAAGCAAACCGTTCATCTGTTCCGGCCGAACCAGCGTCGACGCATAGCGCAGCAAATCGTCGTCGAGTTTCTTTTGCTCGGCCTGCAGCGTCGCCAGTGCAGCCTTGTTGGCGGCATCCGGGTCGGTCGCCATCTTCTGCTGCAAGGTCGCCAGTTGCGCCTGCATTTCGGCCAGCGTGGCCGACTGGCTGGCGATACTGTGTTGCAGGCTGCCGGCCTTGGCCAGTTGCGGATCGATCATCAGGGCATTGCCGATCAACAGCGGCCCGAGGACCAGGGCCGCCGCGACCAGGCCGCGCTCACGCCGACTGAGCGCGACATAGCGGGCATTCAGGTGCTGCCAATGCGAGCGTAAAGCCTTCATGGGGTTTTCTCGGGCGGCGGCGCCAATTCGGTGCGCAGCACAAATTCGGTATAACGCTTGCCAACCGGCTTGGCCGCGGCCGTGCGATCGGCTTCGGGCTTCTCGGCGGCCGGGTCGACACCCTTCATTTCCAGTGCAGCAAAACGTCGACCGGCGAAGGCTGGATCGGCATTCAGTCGGGAGATATAGGCCGGCAACAGCGCCGGATCGACCAGGCGGCCCCTGATCTCGACGCCGTCCGGGCTCAACCCGAAGGCGACCAGCCACACACCATCGAGCGCCTGGCGCGAAAAGCCCTGCAAGATATTCAGAAAACCGCCGCCCTGGCTCTTGTCGTGGCGCCCGATGAAGTCGAGGACTTCCTGGCGCTGGGCGACGCCGGTCTTGGCATAGTCGATTTCCGGCAGCAAGGCCGCATTCGGTTGGCGATTGCCGAGAACCTGCCCCAGCGCCTGGACCTGCTGCCGCAGATTCAGCAACTGACCATTGAGCGTCGCCTCTTCTGCCTTTAGCCGGGCAACCCGCATCGACTGACTCTGGGCCAGAGCAAGCAGCAGGAGCAGCGCGAGCAAAGTGGCAGCGGCGACGACCGGCAGGGCCAGCCAGTCGAAACGGGGCCGCAACTCCGGCAGCAACAGGTTGATCTGCTGACTCATGCGGCAGCCCTCAAGGCAGCGCCAATCGCCAGCAGCCCCTGCACCTGCCGTTCAAGCTGGCGCAACTCCGGCAAGCTGTCGAAATCGGCGACCTGCACCAGATCCATGGCCTGCACCGGGACGTAGAGATTATCGGCCAGCCCGGCGACCAGGCCGGCACTGTCATGCTCGGTGGCGACCATCAGGCGCGACACCGAAATGAAGCTGTATTGGCGGTCGAAGGTATCGAGGGTGCGCTGCAGTTCAAGAGCCAGACGTTCCAGCATCTGCTGCCGCCGCTCCGGATCTTCCGAGGCCAGCGCTTCCGGTGACATTTCGATGCGCCGCGACAGGCACAACTCGCCCTGATAGGTAATGATCAGCAGACTGACGCCCTTATTCAACGCCAAGAAAGCCAGGCCACGATTGCTTTCCTCAAACAATGCCGCGACATTGCGCAACGCCATTTCAGGAATGTCGATCGCCTCCAGCGCTACCTTGGCTTCGCGGAACAACGCCATCCGCTCACCAATCACAGCGGACGGCGCGGCCACCGCAAACACGTTGGCCTGGCGGTTGCCTTCAGTCGGAATATCGGCCACAGCCAGCGCCGCGCTCTCGGCAGGAAAATCGAGTTGATCCTTGAGTCGCCAGCGGGTGGCCTGAACACGCTCCTCGGCCGGCACATTCGGCGCTTCCACCTGGACGATGCGATAGTCGCTCTCGGCCAGGAGGGTGGCGCAGCGATAGCGCTTCAGATTGCGGCTCTGGGCCAGACGGGACAGGGCATCACTCTCATCCTTCTCGATGCGAAACGAGTCGCAGAGCCGGACCTCAGGACGCTTGCCGACAGCGCGTATGACATGCGCAAGGTCGAGACGATCACCCTGCCGGACTACCGCCAACCACCCTTCGTCATATTTTGCCGCAAACTTCGGCCACATCGTCCCTATACCTCATGTTTTTTCGCAAGGATAGCCAGTAACACTTTATTTTTCAATGAAATTCCACAAAAATAAGTTTACTGAAGATAAAGTAGAAAAAGCTGCTGCCGCAGATTTCCCTCATCCATTCGCACCACCCCATTCCGACGCATGCCAGGCATTACTTGGGGCAACCACCCAATCGAATTATCCTTGCCATATGAAACAACAGTTACTCACCTGTTTGCGCCGCCAGCCTCCCTGCGGAGTGTCAGTCCGCGTCTGTTTGCTGCTCCGCGGACTTGCTTTGAGCATTCTGCAGTTGCTGTTCGCCCCTGTCGTATGGGCTGCCAGCTACACGCTCCCCAGTAGCCCATTACCGAGCGGCTGCACCGCCAACGGCACGCAGATCAACTGCACCAACGTCTCGCTGGGTAATAACGATGTCGTCACAATCAGTGGCAACGTCACGTGGAACGTCGTTAACCTGACGGCCGGCAACGGTGTTCGCATCAACAGTGGCGGCATTGCCGGCGCGCTGACCTTGAACGTCACATCAAACCTCAACGCTGGCAACAACTTCGTGCTGACGGCCAACCTGCAAAGCCCCAACATCAGCATCGGCAATGACGCGACCATCCGCGGCAACATCGTCTCCTCAAGCAACCTCACCTTCGGCAATAACCTCGACCTGCAAGGCAACCTGCAAGGTGCCAACATCAATGTTGGAAACAATGGCCAGATAATCGGCAACATCACCGCGTCGGGGGCGCTTAATCTGAACAACAATACAGTCGTCCAGGGCACATGCTCCCCCAGTCGGCCCAATTGCTGGAGCAATACAACACCCATTCTCGGCTGCTCAAGCCCGCTCAAGAATGCCGTACCGAAGATGGAAGTCGCCGCCGTGACGGTCATCGACACCTACACCAAACCCACACCGACCAGCGTTAATTTCACCCAGACCTTCACCTCGCCCCCGCTGGTGTTCACCTTGCCGACGACCGACGGCAGCAATTCCGCCGCCCATCGCATCCGCAACGTCACTGCCACCGGCTTCCAGATCATGACCGTGGAACCGGACGGCGAGGATGGCGAGCACGTCTCAATGAGTCTCAACTTTCTCGCCATCGAACCCGGCCGCTACCTTTTACCCGACGGCAACAAGCTCGAAGCCTGCTACATCGAAACGACACGTGCCCAACAGGCGAATGGCACCCACAACTGGGAAACCCTCAGCTTCCTGTCCGGCTTCACCGGCACGCCAGCCGTCCTCGGTCAGATCCAGACAATGCGCAACGAAACCGGCAATTTGCCGAGCGAGCCTTCCCGCCCCTGGCTGACAACCGCCATCACCGGCGTCACCAGCGGCACCATGAAGGTCGCGCTGGAACGCTCCGAAACCACCGCCGGCACGATCAGCCAGAGCGAAGCCGTCGCCTACCTCGCGGCGATGCCGACCAACGGCCGCAGCAGTCTGCAAGGCAGCACCAAGACGGTCGATTACGAAATTATCCGCACGAACGAAGTCGTCCAAGGTTGGGATAGTTGCAACATCATCAACTACAGCTCGCCATGGCAAAAGGCGGACGGCACACGTTTCCGCCCGATTCCGTTGGCCAGCATGAATACCCGCGACGGCGACAGCGGCACCGGCGGCGAAGACGACGGCGGCTGGTTCCGCCGCTGCACCACCGACGACAACAACGTCAATAACGCTTCGCAACGCCTGCGCCTGGTCGTCGACGAAATCCGTACCGGAAGCACCAACCGGGACAAAAACCGCACGCACACCAAGGCCGAACGTGCCGGTATCGTCATTTTCTCCGAAAATTTCGTCACCACCCCCGTCAACCTGCACCATTACGAACTCGAGCACACAGCCAGCGGCCTCACCTGCGAACCAGCGACGATCACCCTCAAGGCCTGCCAGGATGCCGCCTGCAACACGCTCTATACCGGCAACGTCACAGTCGATCTGACGCCAGCCGGCAGCAACAGCACCTGGAGCGGCACCAACGTCCAAGCCAATCAGGTCGAATTTTCCGGCGGACGCGTCACGCTCCAGTTGGCCCAAACCATTGCCGCAACGGTAACGCTGGGCGCCAGCGGTACGCCGACAGCACCGAATGCAACCGTCTGCCTCAAGGATGGCGCGACGGGCAACTGTCAAATGACGTTTGCCGCCGGCGGCTCCAGTTTTACCCTGACCCCGCCAACCGACAACCTGAGCTGCAAGGCGGCCGACTGGACAATCACTGCCGCTTCCTGCGGCAGCAACAAACTCAGCGGCCAGAAAAACATCCGCCTTTGGTATGAATATGTTATCCCGGCTACTCCCTCCACACCGGCAGCTCCGACCCAGAATGGCACTGCCCTGCCGGCGACCGATCCCGGAGCAGGCAACGGCAGGCAACTTACTTTCACCAACGGCAGCGCCACCCTGCCTAGCCTGCGCTATGCCGATGCAGGCCGACTGCGCATCCAGGCCAGATACCAAGGCAGCGCCGCCACCGGTGATGCCGGCATCTCGTTGTCCGGCAATACCACCACCGTCTTCCGCCCACTGGCGCTGTGGGTCGACGACCCGGGCGCTTCGTGCACAGCCGGCAATGCGAGTTGCGCGGCTTATCGCAAGAGCGGCGACCCTTTTAACCTCACCGCCAAGGCTGTGTGCTGGGAAGCCGCGGATGATACCGATAACAACGGCATCGCCGATCCCGCCGCCAATCTCGGCAACAACCCGCTGACCCCCAATTTCTCGATCACCGACGCCTTGCTGACACCGGAACTGGCCGCACCGAGTGGTGGCGCCAACGCCGTGCTAACCGATGCGACCGGCACCCCAGGCAACGACAAGTTCTCGACCACCAACGGCAATGCGACGATCACCGACCTGCGCCTGAGCGAAGTCGGCGTTTTCCGCTTTACTGCCCAAGGCAGTTACCTTGGGAGCAACATCCCGGCGGCGCCGGGTACCGGCAAGCCGGTCGGACGCTTCTACCCGCATCATTTCGATACGGAAGTGACGCCGGCGCATGGAACCTTCACCTATTCCGGCCAACCTTTCCCGGTCAAAGTCTCCGCCAGGAACCTGTCCGGCAGCATCACCGCCAATTACACCGGCGCCTTCGCCCGCGTGACAACTCTGAGCGATGCCAACGGCAGCGCCGGCAGTTTTTCGCCCGCCACACTCGCCGCAATCGATTTCACTTCCGGGATCGCCGACGCCACTACACCGGCGCGCATTGCCTTCACCTTCTCCAATAAGCTGACCGCACCGGCCACGATCATCGTCCGAGCCGGAGACGGAGAAACGAGTTCCGCCGGTGGCAGTGAAGGCAGTACATTGTTGCGCTCAGGGCGACTCGTCCTGTTGAACGCCCACGGCTCGGAGCAGCTCCAGCTATCGATGCCGGTCCAACTTCAGTACTGGAACGGAAGCGCCTGGGTGACCAACACACTCGATTCCTACACCTCGCTAAGCGGAATCATGGTCACCAACACCACCCCGTGCAGTCCCCCGGTGCCGAGTTCGATCAGCAATGGCAAGGGCAGCCTGACCTTCGCCCCCCCCGGCAATGCGTGCGGTGTGGATGTATGCGCTCACCTCGGCAACGACGCCAATCACCCGCTGACGACCTGCCAGCCGGCAGTCGCCGGGCGCGCCGTGTGGCTGCAGGGCAGTTGGGACGGCGACGGCAATTACAACGACAATCCCGCCGCGCGCGCCACCTTCGGCATCTACTCGGGACGCAAGCCCGTTATCTATCGCCGGGAACGCTACTGATGACGGCATGCCGGGTTTTGGGCTTCACCTTGATCGAAATGATCGTCACGCTGGTGCTGATCGGCATCCTCGCCGTCGCAATCCTTCCCCGCTTTTTCGACCGCCGCGATTTCGACGAGCGCGCCTTCGTCGACCAGATCACCGGTGCCCTCCGTTACGCGCAAAAGGCCGCCATCGCGCAACGCCGCACGGTATGCGCCGCTTTCAGCGCCAATTCGCTGACCCTGCGCATCCGCTCGGCTGCCGGTAACGGTCCTTGCGATACCGATCTCTCCGGCCCGACTGGTGTCACCCCCTATACAGTAACGGCCAGCGGCGCGGTCGGTTTTGCGCCGACACCGGCCGCCTTCAGTTTTGATGCCGAAGGTCGGCCGAGCGCCGGCGCCGCCCTGCCCATCGGCACCGGGTTTGTGGTGACGGTAGAAGCGGAGACTGGCTATGTCACCTACTGAGCGCCAGCACGGCCTGACGCTGGTCGAACTCATCGTCTTCATCGTCATCGTCGGCGTAGCGCTGACCGGCGTGCTGGCCGTCTTCAACGAGACCACGCGCCGCTCGGCTGACCCGCTGATCCGCAAGCAGGCGATGGCGACCGCCGAATCACTGATGGAGGAACTTCAGGCTGTTCATTATCTTTGTCCGGGCGGCGCCACCTGCGCCAGTGCCACCACGGCCAACCGGACGGCATTGCATGCCCTCGACGACTACCACGGCTTCACGATGAACGGTATCGTGGCAATCGACGGCACGGCCATCGCACCGCTGGCCGGCTATACCGCCACCGTGGCGGTCATCAATGAAGTCCTGAACGGACGCAATGGCAAGAGAATCAGCATTACCGTCAGTCGCGGCAACGAAAGTCTCACCCTCGACGGCTGGCGGGGAGCCTACTGATGCGCTCCCGCGGCTTCACACTGATCGAAATGATCATCGTCATCACCATCACCGGCATCATCGCAAGCATCGTCGCCGTCTTCATGCGCGCGCCGGTTCAAGGCTATGCCGATGCGGCACGACGCGCCCACCTCACCGATACCGCCGACACCACGCTGCGCCGTATCGCCCGCGACGTACAGTCCGCCCTGCCCAACAGCCTGCGCCCGAACGCCGCCTGCATTGCCAATACGACCACCTTGTGCGGCATCGAACTGCTGCCGACGCTAACCGGCGGTCGTTACCGTCAGGACGACGCCTGTTTTTCCACCGGCTGCACCACGCTAACCTCCCTGGGCAGCGTCATCGCCGCCAACGACGAGCTCAGCGGCCGCCGGATCGCCATCTACAACCTGCACAACAACGACGGCGCCAACTGCGCATCTCTCAACCCGTCGGCCTGGTGCGGCCAGAATGTCGCGACGATTATCGCCAGCACCGACAGCAGCAACAACGACCAATTCAATTTCGCCTCCACTACCTTCGCCCCCGGCACCGGCTCGCCCTCGCGCAGCTTCTTTATTGTCGGCGGGCCGGTCGCCTACGTCTGCAGCAACGTTGGCACCATTGGCGACAACGGCACCGGCGAACTGCGCCGTTACGAAAACTACGTGGCCGCCAGCGCCCCTACCCTGCCCCCAGCCGGCACGAGCGGCCAACTGATCGCCCGCAATATCTCCGGCTGCAACATCAACTACGCTCCAGCCATCAGCGGTACCGACGGACTGTTGCAGATCTACCTGGAAATTACCGAAGCCGGCGAAACTGCCGGCCTCTACCACGAGGTCCATGTCGACAATGCGCCCTGAATGCCAGCGCGGCTTCGCCATCGTTTCCGCATTGTTCATCGTCGTCGCACTGGCTTCGCTCGGAGCGGCCATGATGTACTTCTCGACCACCCAGCACATCACCGGCCTGCAAGACCTGCAAGGCTCCCGCGCACTGGCGGCCGCCCGTACCGGCAGCGATTGGGTGGTTGCCAATATCATGGGCAGCGAAAGCGACAATGCCCCGCAATACGCCTGCCCTGCGGTTTCGCCTTTCACTTTCGCCGGCTTTACATTGACCGTCGGCTGCACCCACAGCACCCACGACGAAGAAGGCCACCGCATCCGCGTCTATGTCATCGCCGCTACGGCCAGCGCGGGCGGTGCTGTGGGAAGCCTGAGCTACGTCGAACGCCGGGTCGACACCGTCGTCGCCACCTGCAGGCTTAGCGACAACGGGCTGCTGTGCTGATTCGGTACAAATTGTGAGTGACGGTTTGGAACCCGGACCTCACGCGGTTGCGCTTCACTTCGTTCGCCATGATCAACTCATGGTGTGACTTTTACCCGCAGGAGCGCGCCCATGCTTGGCGCACAAAGGCAAACACCCGCCTTGCGGCGGGTGTTTGCGGGAAGTAGCAAGCTTACTACTGAACACAAATGACGGTTGCGGTGGCTGCCGTAGCACCGGCTTTGGTCGGCGTTACGGTACAGGTTGCGGCCGAACCGTCATTGGCGGCATTGGAGCAATCCATGGTGCCAGTCTGAGCAAAGGTGTAACCCGAGGTTGGCAACGGCGACTGCATGATGGTATTCAGCGCGGCTTCAGCGCAAGGCGTCGCCGATGCATAAGCCACCCCCTTGGCGGAATTTGCCTTGCGTGCTGCATAATTGATCGAAGCAGCCGAAGTAATTCCACCGGCAATCCCCGCCGCAGAAGCGTTGGTCGCCTCGGTGCTCAAATCAACGAACTTCGGCAAGGCCGTTGCGGCGAGAATACCGAGAATCACGATCACAACGATCAGTTCGATCAGGGTGAAACCTTTTTGCATCGCTTTCATTTGTTGCTCCTCAATATAAAAAGTCAGCACCCGGCAATAGTCAGCCCGCTAATCGTGGCGGCGGTATTGGCTGCGGCCGGCTGGGTGTAGGTAAAGAAACAGGTGCTTGGATCGGTCGCGCCGACGACACCGAAAGTCGCCACGCCGGCGGCGGCGGTATAGGTGTAGCCCTCGGCCTCCAGTTGGGCCTGGGTCGGGTTGTAGATACCCGTCAGGCCGGCCATCGCCAGAATGCCCGGATTGCCACCGAAGGCGGTCACTTGCGGGTAACCGAAAACCATGAAGATCAGGCCACTTTCAGTACACACAGTACCCGTTGCCCCATTGCTGTTATTGGCAGCAACACCGCTAGTGACACAACTGTTGGTATCGGCCACACCGCCGCGCGACAGGGTCGTGGCGTGAACCAGCGCTGAACCGGCCGAGACACTACCCCGCGCCGCCTGCAGCTTGGCGATGCGGGCATCGCGCTGCAGGTTGATGAAACGGGGCAAGGCAACGGCGGCCAGAATGCCCAGGATGACGACGACGACGATCAGTTCGATCAGCGTGAAACCTGACTGTCTTTGCGCCCCGGGAGCTTGGTCTCGTTTTTTCATATTTTCGTTATCGGCTGGCAAGCCTGCTACTTTAGTCATATACCCCTTCTTTCTCAAGGCCTATTGCGGCCTGTCATCCAGTCGTAGCAGGCCGACGCCGGCAATCACCCCCCGGGCGTTGCTCGGCCCCGCCTCCCGGCTCAGGCGAAAACGCGCCTGATGGCCATCCTCGAAGCGATAAATCAATTCCCCAGCCTGCCGATCGAAATACCACACACCGCTTTCGTCGGGGGCCTTGTCGACCGCCCCAAGATAGTTCCGCGGCTTGCTGACCACCCACTCAACCGGGTTGTCGGTCTTCGGCAATTCGCCGCCGAAGATTTCGCGATGTGCCAGCACCTCCAGCAATTCCGTACGGATCACGGCCGCCTCGACCTGCACGCCAGCCTCCTCCATGTCGCTCATGGCCCGCCCCAGCGCCTGCATCAGGAACAGCGTCAGGATGCTGACCAGAATGACGACCACGGCGAATTGGTAATAGCGTCGCATGCCGTCTCATCGCTTGACCGCAACCTTGCCGAGGTCCCACATCGGCAGGAAGATGCCGAGCGCGAGAACCAGCACCAGGACGCCGAGACAGACAATCAGGATGGGTTCGATCTGCTGACCCAGGGTCTTCAGTTCGTATTCGACTTCCCGCTGATACATCTGGCCGACTTCATCGAGCATGTCGTCGAGCGCCCCTGACTCCTCGCCGACCGAAATCATCTGCAGGACCACCGGCGTAAAAAAATGTGAGGATATGGCGGCGCGCAGCACGCTTTCGCCACGCTCGACGGTATCCCGCATGCCCTCGATCTTGGCGGCGATGTAACTGTTGTCGACGGTCTGCGCCGCATTGGTCAGCGCCTGCATGACCGGCACCCCGCTCCGCATGCTCAGGGCGAAGCTGCGGGAGAAGCGGGCCATGGCGGCCTTGCTGATGATTTTTCCGGCAATCGGAAAGCGCAGGGTCAAGGCTTCCCATTGCATGCGTCCGCCGGTGGTCGCAACCCAGGCGCGGAAGGCAAACACGGCCGCGACAAGCCCTACCAGCATCGCCGGCCACCAGGCCACCATGAAGTTGGAGAAGCCGAGCAGGATGCGGGTCATCAGTGGCAATTCGGCCCCGAAGCCCTGGAAGACCTTGGCAAAGGCCGGGATCACGAAAAGATTGACGACGACAATGGCGGCCGCCATCGCCATCACGACGAACATCGGATAGCGCAGCGCTGCTTTGACCTGTTCGCGCATGTAGCGCTCGAACTCCATGTGGTCGAAGAGGCGGAGGAAGATTTCGTCGAGCAGGCCGGTCGCTTCACCAACCCGGACCATCGAGATGTAAAAAGAGCCGAAGACCTTGGGGTGACGAGCCAGCGAGACGGAGAGTTCGCGGCCAGCTTCCAGACTTTCCTTGACGTCGCCAATCACCGCCTTCATCGCCGGATTGGTCGCCGACTCCTGCAGGCCACCGAGGGCCCGCATGATGGGTACACCGGCCTTGAGCAGGGTATGGATCTGCCGCGAAAAGAGCAGAATGTCGACGTGCTCGACCTTGAGCTTGAACAAGCTCAGGTTTACACCGAGATCAACCAACTTCGCCCCACCCCGGGTTTCCTGGATGCTGAGCGGCGTAATGCCGCGCCCGAGCAAGAGGTCAGCCACGTTGCCCGCCGAGATGCCGTCGAGCACCCCTTCGACCAGCTTGCCGGCAGCATCGCGGCCCTTGTAGGCGAAATTGGCCACGCGCCCTTATTCCTCGTACTGGTTGCTGATGCGCATGGCTTCGGAAACCGTCGTCTTGCCGGCCAGGACCAGGCGCACGGCGTCGCGACGCAGCGTCTCTCCGGCCATCTGCTGGCGGGCGACGCGCATGAATTCGCCGGGATCGTCGTGATTGATGGCCTCGACCACGGCATCGTTCATTTCGAGGAACTCGTAAACCCCGGTCCGCCCCTGGTAACCATTGTTGGCACAGTGTGCACAGCCACGACCGTGCTGGTAGGCATGCTGATCGACCTCGCCCCCCAGTTCGTAACGCAGCCATTCGTGTTCGGCTGGGGTCAGCGTGTAGGGTTCGCGGCAGTTGCCGCAGATGAGGCGAACCAGACGCTGGGCGATGACCATATGGACAGACAAGGCCACCATGTAGCGCGGCACGCCCATGTCGAGCAGGCGGATTGGCGTCGAGATGGCGTCGTTGGTGTGCAGCGTGGACAGCACGAGGTGGCCGGTCATGGCCGCCCGCATGCCGATTTCGGCTGTTTCCTGGTCGCGCATTTCGCCGATCAGCACGATGTCCGGATCCTGGCGCAGCACGGTACGCAGCACGCGCGAGAACGAAAGGTCGATCTTTTCGTGAACCTGCACCTGGTTGAGGCCAGGCAGGCGGTATTCGACCGGGTCCTCAACGGTGATGACCTTCTTCTCCGGACTGTTCAGTTCGTTCAGCGCGGCGTACAGCGTGGTCGTCTTGCCGGAACCGGTCGGGCCGGTGACCAGCACCAGGCCGCTTGGCCGCTTCAGCGCATGACGGAAACGCTCCAGCATGCGCGGCGGCAAGCTCATCCCGTCCAGGCCAAGCAGCCCGGTGTTCTGGGCGAGCAGCCGCATGACGACGGACTCGCCGTACTGGGTGGGCAGCGTCGAGATCCGGACATCCACCGGATTGGCGCGTACCTTGATGTTGAAGCGGCCGTCCTGCGGCAGGCGCTTTTCCGAGATATCGAGGCCGGACATCAGTTTCAGGCGTAGCGCAACAGCCGATGCAATCTTGGCATCGGCTTCGGTCTGGATATGCAGCACGCCGTCGATCCGGAAGCGAATGCGCAGCCCTTTTTCCTGAGGCTCAAAGTGGATGTCCGAGGCGCGCAGGCGCATGGCCTCATCGAATACGGTCTGCAACAGTTTGACGACCGGCGCATCTTCGGCACCCGGCGACAGGCCGAGCAGGTCACCGAACTCGATCGGCATGTCGCCGAGCTCGGCGGTCAGCTCCTTGGCCAGACCGGTAATTTGCTCGCCGCGATGATAGACGCGGTCGATCATCGCCAATAGCTGGCTTTCGGTCAGCACGGCGAGATCGATCTCGCGTTTGACCAGACGACTGATCTCGTCATAGGCCTGCAGGTCGGTCGGATCGGACATGCCGATCTGTAGCTGGCCATCGGGCAACTGGTCGAGGACCATGGCCCGGAAACGCCGAGCCGGGGCCTCCGGCAACAGCTTGATCAGATCAGGCTTGGGGGTGAAGCTCTTGAGGTCGATGAAGGGGATGCGCAACTGGCGGGCCAGGGCCTGCGAAATCCCCTCTTCGGTGACGTAGCCGCTTTCGACAAATACCCGCCCCAGCTTGCGGCCAGTGCGTTTTTGTTCATCCAGGGAAAGCTTGAGTTGCTCTTCAGTCAGCAAACCTTGCTGAATCAGCAAGTCACCCAGACGAACTTTTTGCGGGGGGGGCATCCCGACCTCCAAAATACCTTAGAAAACTGCGTTAACAATATGAACTTACAGCCTTAGTTTCCACAGTAGACGTTTTTTGGGGCCCCGACAAGCAAAAACCCGGCCGGAGCCGGGTAAATCAACGCAAATCAGCGGTGCCGGCTGCCGCTGCGATGTTGCTGCGGCCCACCCGGTTTTTGTGGTGCTTTTTGCCCTTGCGGCCGCCCGGGCTGCGGTTTGCGCGCGCCACGCGGCGGCTGCACCGGACGCGGTGCGGCAGTGGCCGATTGTTCGAAGCCGGGAATCACGACACGTTCCAGCGAGCGCTTGATCAGCTTTTCGATATCGCGCAGATTGGGGCGTTCATCGTGGCAGACCAGCGAGATCGCCTCGCCTTCCATGCCGGCCCGGCCGGTCCGGCCGATACGGTGCACATAATCTTCGGCCACGTTCGGCAACTCGTAATTGATGACGTAAGGCAGCGCGTCGATGTCGATACCGCGGGCCGCGATGTCGGTCGCCACCAGCGCCACCAGCTTGCCGTCCTTGAAATCGGTCAGGGCGCGGGTGCGGGCGCCCTGCGACTTGTCGCCGTGGATCGCAGCCGACTTGATGCCGGCCTTGTCCAGCGTCCGGGCCAGCGCATCGGCGCCGTGCTTGGTGCGGGCGAAGACCAGCACCTGATGCCAGCCGCGCGTCTCGAACAGGTGACAGAGCAGTTCCTTCTTCTTTTCGCGGTCGGTTTCGATGACGCGCTGGGTCACCGTCTCGGCTGCCGTATTGCGTGCCGCAACATCGACCGAAGCCGGGTTATGCAGCAGGCCGCCGGCCAGTTCGCGGATTTCCGGCGAGAAGGTGGCCGAGAACATCAGGTTCTGCCGCTGCTTCGGCAACAGCGCGATGATCTTGCGGATGTCGCGGATGAAGCCCATGTCGAGCATGCGGTCGGCTTCGTCGAGGACGAAAATCTCGATGGCGGAGAGGTCGACCGTCCGCTGCTGCACGTGGTCGAGCAGACGGCCCGGCGTCGCGACCAGGATATCGACACCGCGACGCAGGTTGGCGATCTGCGGATTGATGCCGACGCCGCCGAAGACGGCCAGCGAGTTGATCGGCAGATGCTTGCCATAGGTACGCACGCTTTCCTCGACCTGAATGGCCAGTTCGCGCGTCGGCGTCAGGACCAGCACGCGCGGCGTCTTGGAAACGCGGGTCAGGCGGTCGTTCGGGCCGCTGGCCAGGCGATGCAGGATGGGCAGCGTGAAACCGGCGGTCTTGCCGGTGCCGGTCTGCGCCGTGGCCATCAGGTCGCGGCCGGTCATCACGGCCGGAATGGCCTGTTGCTGGATCGGGGTCGGGGTGTCGTAACCCTGCTCGCTGACGGCGCGCAGGATTTCGGCCTTGAGGCCGAGATCGGTAAATTGCATGGGAACTCCTGGAACGTAGCGCAAGGCCTTGCGTGCGGACACAAACCAGTCGAGGCAAGGCGAAGAAACGTTTAAGCGGGGACAACCCCGGTCTTGGCCGGGACTGACTCCGGCAGGGAAGAGCGAGATTTTAACACAGACGACCAGCCCCTCTCGGGCTCAATGGACGCCTTCGATGTAGTAGTCGATGCGGCCGCGTGGCGCCAGGTATTCGACCACCTCGACCGGCAGCTTGGCCGGGCTGATCGCCGCCTCGATGGTGGACTCGGTCTCGCGCAGATCGAGCAGCAAGGCCTCGTTGCGCGGCACACTGGCATCGTAGAGCATGATCAGCGGGTGCAACAGGTCGCCGCTGTTGGTTTCGACGACCAGGCCGACGCTGCCGTCGCTCAAGGCGACAAAACAGCCCGGCGGATAGACGCCGACCGCCTTGACGAACAGTTGCAGCAGCTCCGGATCGTAATTGTCCTTCTCCTGCCTGAACATGAAGGAGACGGCTTCCGACGGTGTCTTCGCCGTCTTCAGGTCGAACGGATTGCACAGGTTGTCGTAACGGTTGGCAATCGCCGCGATGCGCGCCAGTCGGGGAATCTTGGCGCCGGCCAGATGATTCGGGAAACCCTTGCCGTCCCAGCGCTCATGGTGACAGGCGATAACGTTCTTGACCGGCACCGGCAGCTCGCCGAGCTTCGCCACATGCTTGATGCCGTAGCCAACATGCGCCTGGTAAAACTGCTCCTCGGCCGCCGTACGCTGCGAATTGCGCAGCACCCGGGTCGGTACGTCGATCTTGCCGAGATCGTGGAACATGCAACCCAGCCCGAGCCAGCGCATCTCTTCCTCACCCAGTTGCGCCGCCTTGCCGAGCAGCAGCGACAGCACGACGACGTTCATCGCATGATGGGCCAGCCCCGGCTCCTTGACCTTCATGTTGACCAGATGCACGGCGACACTTTCGGCATTGAGCAGAGAACCGACCAGGCGGCCGACCGCCGATTTGGCGCGGCCGTAGGATTCAGCGGGGCGCGCTCCCAGGTCGCGCAGGATCTCGCCGATCCCTGTTGCCTCCTGCTCGAACAGCCGCTCGCTGCGCGCCAGGCCTTCGCGCTGCTGGCGCACCCGCGCGCTGCGCTCGCGCTTGGCGTCGAGCATCGAGGTCAGCACGGTGGACGAGAAATCGATCTCCTCCTCAGCCTCCCGGTCGGTCGTTTCCGGCAAGGGCTGAACCGTACTGCGCGCCGGATCCCACTCGACCTCTTTCAAGCCTAGACTGCGCAGAACCTTGATCTGTTCCTCATCGGCCAGACGAAAGCGGTTGAGCAAAAATGGATGATCGAGCCAGCCCAACTCACTGATCGAGATGAAAATCCCGGGCTGCAGCCGGTCGACCGAAAGCTTGTGTTTCATCCACCGATCAGCGACAGACCGCGCTCGAGGTCAGCTTGCAGGTCTTCCACCGCTTCGAGGCCGACTGCAATGCGCAGCAGGCCGTCGCTGATGCCGGCCGCGGCCCGGGCTTCCGGGGAAATGCGGCCATGCGTGGTGGAGGCAGGATGGGTAATGGTGGTCTTGGTATCGCCGAGATTGGCGGTAATCGACAGCAGTTGGCAGTTATCGACAACCTGCCAGGCTTGCTCGCGAGCGCCCTTCACTTCGAAGGAAACGATGGCCCCGCCGGATTTCTGCTGGGTCTTGGCCAGTTCGTACTGCGGGTGGGACGGCAGGCCGGGGTAGAAAACGCGCGCCACCTTGGGGTGGGCTTCCAGCCAGCTCGCCAGTTGCAGCGCGTTGGCAGCCTGGGCCTCGATCCGGATCTTCAGCGTTTCCAGGCCCTTGAGCAAGACCCAGGCATTGAAGGCGGACAGCGTCGGACCGGCCGTGCGCAGGTATTTGAAAACTTCCTCGGTCAGCTTCTTCGAACCGCAGACCGCGCCACCCAGCACGCGGCCTTGGCCGTCGAGATACTTGGTCGCCGAGTGGATGACCAGATCGGCCCCCATGTCGAGCGGACGTTGCAGGATCGGCGTGCAGAAGCAGTTATCGACCGCGACCAGAATGCCGCGGGCGTGGGCGACTGCGGTCAACGCCCGAATATCGGCAATTTCGGTCAGCGGGTTGGACGGGGTTTCCAGGAAAAAGAGCTTCGTTTCCGGGCGGATCGCTGCCTCCCAGGCCGACGGATCGGTCTGCGACACGAAGCTGGTGCTGATCCCGGTGCGTGACAGGATGTTGGAAAAAAGGTTGATGGTGGCGCCGAACAGGCCGCTAGAGGCGACGATGTGATCGCCGTTCTGCAGATGGGCCAGCACCGCCGCCATGATCGCCGCCATGCCGCTGGCCGTGGCGACGCAATCCTCGGCGCCTTCCAGCGCAGCGAGACGCTTTTCGAACATGCTCACCGTCGGATTGGAAAAACGGGCGTAGACGTTGCCCTCCTCCTCACCGGAAAAACGCTTGGCCGCCTGGGCGGCACTCTTGAAGACGAAACTGGAAGTCAGATACAGCGCTTCGGAATGCTCGCCAAACTGGCTGCGCTCCTGCCCGGCCCGCACGGCCAGGGTTTCAGGACGGTAGTTGGGCCGCTCGCTCATCAGTCCTGCCCCGGCGCCAGGCCAAGTACCAGTTGCTGCGAAGCCTTGCCATCGCCATCGTCGTCATTGCCCTTGCTCGCCTTGCCGCCGCGCTTGCCCTCGACGGCATCGAGGTAATACTCGTCGATGTCACCGGTGATGTAGCAACCGTCGAAGCAGGAGGCATCGAAAACGGTCAGGTCGGCGCGGATCGAGGTGATCGACTGCTTCAGCGCCTCGAGGTCTTGATAGACCAGCGCATCGGCGCCGATTTCCTCGGCAATGCCGGCATCGTCACGACCGGTGGCGATCAGCTCGGAACGGGTCGGCATGTCGATGCCGTACACATTCGGGAAACGTACCGGCGGCGCCGCCGAGGCGAAGTAAACCTTGACCGCACCGGCGGCCCGGGCCATTTCGACGATTTCCCGGCTGGTCGTGCCGCGCACGATGGAGTCATCGACCAGCAGGACGCGCTTGCCCTTGAACTCCTGGCCGACCGTGTTCAGCTTCTGGCGCACCGACTTCTTGCGCATCGACTGGCCCGGCATGATGAAGGTCCGGCCGACATAACGGTTCTTGACGAAACCCTCGCGGAACGGGATGCCCAGCGCCTGCGCCAGTTGCATGGCGGATGGCCGGCTGGAGTCCGGAATCGGGATGACGACATCGATCTCTTCGACCGGGATGTGCTTCTTGACCTTCTCGGCGAGCAATTCGCCCATCGCCAAACGCGATTCGTAAACTGAAACGCCATCGATCACCGAATCGGGACGGGCCAGATAGACGTACTCGAAAATACACGGTGCGTAGGTCGGCTGCTGCGCACACTGGCGACTGTGCAACTGGTGGTTGAGGTCGATGAAGACTGCCTCGCCCGGCTCGATGTCGCGCACGATCTGGAAACCCAGCGTATCCAGCGCCACCGACTCGGAAGCGACCAGATACTCCATGCCGTCCGGCGTTTCGTTCTGGCCATAGACCAGGGGCCGGATGCCATACGGGTCGCGGAAGGCGAGCAGGCCGTAACCGGCAATCAGCGCCACCACGGCGTAGGCGCCGCGACAACGACGATGCACTCCGGCTACCGCCTGGAAGATGCTGTCCACGTCCAGTTCATAACCGTGCGAGGCCGACTGCAGTTCGTGGGCCAGCACGTTGAGCAGGACTTCGGAATCGGAATTGGTGTTGATGTGACGGCGGTCGAGCCGGAACATCTCGCCCTTCAACTGTTCAGCATTGGTCAGGTTGCCGTTATGGCCGAGCACGATGCCGAACGGCGAATTGACGTAGAAGGGCTGCGATTCGGCAAAGTTGTAGGCCGAACCGGCAGTCGGGTAACGGACATGGCCGATCCCCCAGTTGCCTGGCAGGGCGCGCATGTTGCGGGTACGGAACACGTCGCGTACCAGCCCCGGCCCCTTGTGCAGATGGAACGTATTGCCCTCCGCCGTTGCAATCCCCGCTGCATCCTGGCCACGGTGCTGGAGCACCATCAGGCCATCATAAAGCAACTGGTTAACCGGCGACGTCGCCATCACACCGAGAATCCCGCACATAGTTTCTTCCTGCCTAGCTGAATCGAATTCGTTTTGCCAAATCGTCCGGCAGCCAGGGTTTGACTGCCAGCACGGCTGTTTCCAAAGGCGGTGCCAGCGTTGCATCCCGCCACCAGGCCTGCTTGGGTGCGGCCGTCATGCCGCCCAGCCCAACCAGAACCATAGTGACCAGCACGCCACGCAGCAGGCCAAAGACCATTCCCAACAGACGATCCGAGACGGACAGGCCCAAGGCCTTGACCATACTGCGCACCGCCATGCGTACCAGCGACATCGCCACCAGAACGCCGACAAAAATCAACACACAACCGGCCAACATGCGCATGGCCGGATCGGCGATGCCGCCAAATACCGCCTGCCCGACCTGGCCGCCAAATTCCAGCGCCGCGAAAACCGCCAACACCCAAGCGATCAGCGCGATGATTTCGCCGACCACGCCACGCCACAAGCCGAACAGCAAGGACAGCCCGACGATGCCGATCACGACGTAGTCAAACCACGTCATTGCTTAGCCGTCACCACTCCGGAAACGCCGATGCGCTGCATCTTTTCCAGCGCCTTGTCGGCCGCTTCGCGGCTGGCGAACGGGCCGGCCCGGACGCGCGTCTTCTTGCCCTGAGGCGTCTCGAGCGGCTCGCTGTAGGTCTTGATGCCCTGCTCACCGAGCTTGGTTTTCAGATTCTTGACATTCGCTTCATTGGAGAAGGCGCCGATCAGTACCAGGTATTCGCCGGACTTGACGGCCGGCTTGGCCTCGGCGCCCTGGCCGGCGAGAATCGCGGCGGCACGCTTGGCGTCGTCGGGCTTCGCCACCGGCTTTTCGACGGGCTTCTCAGCCGGTTTTTCCGGTTTGGCTGCCGGCTTTTCCGCCGGTTTTTCGACCTTGGCCAGTGGCTTTTCCGTGGCCTTTTCGACCGGTTTATCCTTGGCCACCTCAACGACGCGGGCCGAGGGTGCGACCGCCACCTTCGGTTCGACCAGCGCGGCGACAGGCGCTTCGACCGGAGGCGAAACAACGGGTTTTTCGCTGGCTTTTTCGACCGGCGCCGCGGCAAATTTCGGTGCGAACGGCTTTTCATCCTGGCCCGGAATACGGATTTCGACATCCGGCACGACCTGCCGCGGCTCGTGATCCATCACCATGGGCAGGACAACGGCAACCACGGAGACGAAGGCGACCGCGCCTACCAGCCTGCGACGGGCGCGTTTTTTGAGTTGCAACTGGGCGTCGTTATCTTGCATGAACTAGGATTTTTTCCGTAGCGCAACAAGCGCCCCGGCCACCGTATAGAACGATCCAAAGGCGAGAATTCTATCACTTTCAGCAGCTTGCCCCTTGGCTGCCTGCATGGCGACCTCGGCTGACGGGTAGCAAACGACCTCGCCGCCCAGCCCGGCGGCGCTGATGATGCCGGCCAGCGTCTCGGCACTGGTGCCGCGCGGACCGTCCAGCGTCGCGAGGTGCCAGGTATCGACCTTGCCCTTCAGTGCCTGCAGCGCGCCGGCAATATCCTTGTCGTTAAGCATGCCGAGCACGACATGGGTGCGGTTGAAGAAGCCCATGCTCGACAGGTTGTCGGCCAGCACCTTGATGGCCTGTGGATTGTGTCCGACATCCAGCACGATGGCCGGTTTGCCGGGAATCACCTGGAAGCGCCCGGACAGTTCGGTTTCGATCAGGCCAGGACGAATCGCCTGCATGGTGACCGGCAGACGATCACCGATCGCATCGAGCGCCGCCAGCACCACACTCGCGTTATAGAGCTGGATCGGACCGCGCAACCCGGGATAGGCCAGCGCCCGTTTCAGCACCTGCTGACCGCTACGGCACCACCAGCGCCACTGCAGCCGATTCTCGTTGGTTTCCGCACTCGGCCGTTCGAAGCCGAAGTCGCGGCCAATCAGGCGCAGGTCGGCACCGATCGCTGCCGCATGATCGAGCAGGCTTTGCGGCGGATTCGGGTCGGCACAGAGGGCTGGCTTGCCGGCACGATAGATACCGGCCTTTTCGAAGCCAATGCTTTCCCGGTCCGGCCCCAGCCAGTCGGTATGATCGAGGGCGATAGTGGTGACGATGGAAACATCCGGTTCGTAGGCGTTGACCGCATCCAGCCGCCCACCCAGCCCGACTTCGAGGATTGCCGCCTCGACGCCGGCTGCGGCAAAGACCTCCCAGGCGGCCAGCGTGCCGAATTCGAAATAGGTCAGCGCGACGTCGCCGGCTTGCTGGCGAGCCGCTTCGACCCGGGCAAAGGCCGCGCACAGAGCCTCATCGCTAACCGAGCGGCCATTCAGCCGAACCCGCTCGTTATAGGCGAGCAGGTGCGGCGAGGTGTAGCAGCCGACCTTGTAGCCGGCACGATCGATGATGTTTTCGAGGTAGGCGCAGGTCGAGCCCTTGCCGTTGGTACCGCCGACAATGATCACCGGGCAATGCTGCGTTTGCCCGAGCACATCCTTGACCCGGCGAATGCGGTCGAGGCCCAGCTCGATGCCAGCCTGCCCCTTGGGGTGCAGCCCTTCGAGGTGGGCCAGCCAGTCTTCGATATTTTTCAAGCGGCGGCGGGCAGTTTTTGCAGCAGGGCCAGCACGCGGGCAACCTGGTCGCGCAGTTCGCGCCGGTCGACGATCATGTCGATGGCCCCCTTCTCGAGCAGGAACTCGGAACGCTGGAAGCCTTCCGGCAGGGTTTCGCGCACGGTCTGTTCAATGACGCGCGGCCCGGCAAAGCCGATCAGCGCCTTCGGCTCGGCGATCACCACATCGCCAACGAAGGCGAAGGAGGCCGAAACGCCACCCATGGTCGGGTCGGTCAGAATGGAGATGAACGGCATGCCGACCTCGGACAGCTTGGTCAGCGCGGCGGTCGTCTTCGCCATCTGCATCAGCGAAAACAGGCCTTCCTGCATGCGGGCGCCGCCGGAAGCGGTGATGCAGATAAAGGGCATTTTCTGCTCGACTGCCGTCTGCACACCCCTGACAAAGCGCTCGCCGAGCACCGAGCCCATCGAACCGCCCATGAAATCGAATTCGAAAGCGGCGGCAACGACCGGCATGGTCTTGATGGAGCCTTGCAGGCAAACCAGCGAATCACTCTCGCCCGTCGACTCGTTGGCTTCCATCAGGCGATCCGGGTACTTCTTGGAATCCTTGAACTTCAGGCTGTCGACCGGCAGAACTTCGGCGCCGATCTCGAAACGGCCTTCGCCATCCAGCAACAAATCGAGACGCTGCCGCGAGTTCAGGCGATTGTGGTGGCCGCACTTCGGGCAAACCTGCAGGTTGTTTTCCAGATCTGTGGCGTAAAGCACCGCCTCGCAGGACGGGCACTTGCTCCACAGGCCTTCCGGCAGCGTGCCGCGGCGCTGGACACCCTGTTCGCGCTTGATCTTGGGGGGCAGAAGCTTGGTCAGCCAACTCATTGTTTCACCTCATCTACGCCACGACGAATATCCGCGACCAAGGCTTTCACATTGGCACAGGCGGTTTCGGTGGTGGATTTTTCAATTTCTTCAATAATCCTGCTGCCGACGACGACGGCATCTGCTATCGCGGCGATACGGGCTGCGGTCGACGCGTCCCGGATGCCAAAACCGACGCCGACCGGCAAACCGGTCTTTTCGCGGATCAGCGGCAGGCGCTCGGCCACCGCCTCGACATTCAGGGCGCCGGAACCGGTCACCCCGGCCAGCGAAACGTAATAGACATAGCCGCTGGCGATCCCGGCAACCTGCTCGATGCGTTCGACGGTGGACGTCGGGGCGAGCAGGAAGATCGGATCCATGCCGTGCGCCTTCATCGCCGCGCCGAAGCTTTCCGCCTCTTCCGGCGGATAGTCGACCACCAGCACGCCATCGACGCCCGACTGGGCGGCCTTCTCGGCAAAGCGTTCCAGTCCCATCGCCTCGATCGGATTGGCGTAGCCCATCAGCACGACCGGCGTCTTGTCGTCAACCGTGCGGAAGGCGGCGACCAGTTGCAGCACCTTGCGCAGCGTCATGCCCTTGGCCAGGGCGCGCTCGGAAGCGCGCTGAATGGTCGGACCATCGGCCATCGGGTCGGAGAACGGCACGCCGAGTTCGATGACGTCGGCACCGGCTTCGACCAGCGTATGCATCAGCGGCAGGGTCAGCGCGGCGTCGGGGTCGCCGGCAGTGATGAAGGGAATCAACGCCTTGCGGCCTTCGCCGTTGAGGCGATCAAAAGCGGATTTGATACGCGACATCAGAAGACGATCCCGGATTTTTCGGCCACGGTATGCATGTCCTTGTCACCCCGGCCGGAGAGGTTGACCAGCAGAATCTTGTCCTTCGGCAGCGTCGGCGCCAGCTTCGCGGCGTAAGCCAGGGCATGACTGGATTCGAGCGCCGGGATGATGCCTTCGAGACGGCACAGGTTGTGGAAGGCCTCGAGCGCCTCGGCGTCGTTGATCGGGACGTATTCGGCACGCCCGAGATCCTTCAACCAAGCATGTTCCGGGCCGACGCCGGGGTAATCGAGACCGGCCGAGATCGAATGCGTCTCAATGATCTGACCATCTTCATCCTGCAGCAGATAGGTGCGGTTGCCATGCAGCACCCCCGGCACGCCGGCAGTCAACGAGGCAGCATGGCGGCCGGTTTCGACGCCGTCACCCGCCGCTTCGACGCCGATCAGGCGAACGCCCTCGACATTGATATAAGGGTAGAAGATACCCATCGCGTTCGAACCGCCGCCGACCGCAGCAATTACCGCATCCGGCTGGCGACCGGCCATTTCCGGCATCTGGGTCAGGCATTCCTCGCCGATCACCTTCTGGAAATCGCGGACCAGCATCGGGTACGGGTGCGGCCCGGCGACCGTACCGATAATGTAGAAAGTATTGTGGATGTTGGTCACCCAGTCGCGCATCGCTTCGTTCAGCGCATCCTTCAGCGTCTTCGAACCGGATTCGACCGGTACCACAGTGGCACCGAGCAGCTTCATGCGATAGACGTTGGCCGCCTGGCGCTTGACGTCCTCGCTGCCCATGTAGACCACGCATTCCATGCCGTAGCGGGCGGCGACGGTGGCCGTCGCGACGCCGTGCTGGCCGGCGCCGGTCTCGGCGATGACGCGCGGCTTGCCCATGCGCTTGGCCAACATGGCTTGGCCGATGCAGTTGTTCACCTTGTGGGCGCCGGTATGGTTGAGGTCTTCCCGCTTCAGGTAGATCTGGGCACCGCCGAGCAGGTCGGACCAGCGCTTGGCATGGTAGATCGGCGATGGACGGCCGACGAAGTGCTTCAGCTCGTATTCGTATTCGGCACGGAAAGCCGGATCGACCTGAGCTGCGGCATAGGCAGCCTTCAGCTCATCGAGCGCGCCAAACAGCGTCTCGGCGACAAAAACACCGCCGTAGGGACCAAAATGGCCCTTGGCATCGGGGAAGTTATATTGATTCATCGGCTTTCCGTACAGCCGCCACAAAGGCAGCGATTTTCGAGTGATCCTTGATTCCCTTGCTCATTTCGACGCCGGACGACACGTCAACCGCCACCGGCCGAACGCGCCGGATGGCCTCGCCGACATTGCCTGCGGTCAACCCGCCCGACAACACCAAAAACGCCGGGAGCGCCGGCGGAATCAGCGTCCAGTCGAAGACATGGCCACCGCCACCGTAGCCCTCGACGAAGGCATCGAGCAACAAACCCCGGGCTTCGGGAAACGAGCGGCCGAATTCTACCAGATCGAGCCCCGGCCTCACCCGCGCCGCCCGCAGATACGGTCGGGCGAACTGCCGGCAATAGGCCGCATCCTCGTCACCGTGAAACTGCAGGACATTGATCGGCAGCGCGCCACAGGTCGCCTGCACGACCTCGGGCGCAGCATTGACGAAGAGGCCGACAATATCGACAAAGGGCGGAATCCGCTTGGCCAGTTCAGCCGCCCGCTGCGGCGTCACGTAACGCGGACTGGACGGATAGAAGACAAAGCCGATCGCGTCGGCACCTGCCGCCACCGCGGCGTCGACATCAGCTTCACGGGTCAGGCCGCAGATCTTGATTCGGGTCTTCACTTCAGCATTCCATCGAGAAAGTCGTCATCCGGGTCCGGTAAAGCCCACTGCGGCTCATAGAGCGGCCCGCGAAAGTAGAGGCCATCCGGCGAAAAAGTCGGCGCCGCCAGCTTGCGATCCCTGGCCAGCAGCAATTCGTCAACCCAGCCTGGCGGCTGCGCTCCCTTGCCAATGTAGACCAGCGTGCCGACCAGATTGCGCACCATGTGATGCAGAAACGCCGTCGCCTCGAAATCGAAGACAAACATGCCGCCGCACTGGCGAACCTCGGCCCGCGAGAGCGTTTTGACTGGTGTCTTGGCCTGGCACTCGGCCGCCCGGAAAGCTGAGAAATCGTGCTCGCCGAGCAGTCGACCGGCGGCATCCTGCATCAGCGCCAGATCGAGCGCTCCATGAAACCAGCCGACCCGGCCCTGCCACAAGCCAGGCCGCTGCGGCCGATTGAGCAACAGATAGCGGTAACGCCGCCCGCGCGCACTGAAGCGGGCGTGAAACTCGTCGCTCACCGGTTGCGCCCAGCGCACGGCAACCCCCTCCGGCAGATGCGAATTGACCCCGCGTACCCAAGCTGTCAGCGGCCGCTCAACCGGCGTGTCGAAGTGCACGACTTGCTGGCTGGCATGCACCCCGGCATCGGTCCGTCCGGCACACACCACGCCAACCTTGCGACCGGCAATTGCCTGCAGTGCAAATTCAAGCGAATCCTGGACGGTTTTGCCCTGCGCCTGGCTCTGCCAGCCGCGAAAACCCGTGCCGCAATATTCCAGCCCCAAGGCAACTCTCACAGCAGCAGACCTCCCAACACAATCATGGCGATGATTATCAGCAGCAGCGTATCCGCCATTTTCCAATGAGGCATCGCCACGCGAACACTATCCGGACCATCGACAAAACGCGCTTCACCAACCAGCATTTTTTTCCATGCCCCTTTTTCATGTTCGGTCTGCAAATTTTCCAGCACCAGCGACAGACGGATAACCAGGCGCCCGGTATCCAGACCCAAGCAGCGCAAGGGGTACAACACTCCCCACAAGCCGCCAAGCAAGCCATCCCGCCCAAGGCGAACGAAGAGCCAGGCGAGCAGCGCCAACATGGCAAGGAGGCGCACGGCCTGCAGGTTGGCCTCGGCCATGCCTTCGTAAGTCGGCGCCCAGGAAAAATCACGCAAGGCCTCGCCCGGCGTGTTGAAGGCGACAATCAACCACAAACTGAGCAATAGCCAGCGGGCACGCCGAACATAACCCAGCCAGGGCCGGCAAATGGCTGGCGTGCTAAAAACGGCCGCAGCAAGCATCAACCCCAAGCCCGGGTAGTCGAGATACTGGATCGCGACGATGCCCGCCAACCAGAGCACCAAGGCCGCAGAAGGATGCAAATCAGACTCCCAAAATGCACACAGCCCCTTGCGGGGCCATGTGCCGATCACATGCCGGGATTTTACTCGCCTATTCGGCCGAGAATCGCACGCGCCTGCTCGACGAGATCGACCGGCCCTTCGCCGACAACCTCTTGCAGCAACTCGCGCGCCCCTTCCAGATCGCCCATTTCCTCATAGGCCTTGGCCAGGTCGAGCTTGGTATTCACCTCTTCCCACTGCGAATCGCGCGCCGGCTCGGCGAGCGCCTCGGCGAATGACTCGGCGAGCGGCTCCGGCATCACCGTCGTTGCGGCAAGCCCGGCCATCTCCGACTCAGCCGGAACCGGCTCGGAGGCAAGATCAAGGTTGATTGAGCCGATATCGAAATCCGGCTGCACCATCGGCTGGCCGAGGAAAACCGAGTCCGTCAGACTGACGTCGAATTCCAGCGAATCGGCATCCAATCCCCCCGGGCTGACCGAAGTCGCCGCCAATTCCGGATGATCAAATTCAAATTCTTCGGACGGGATCGGCAAGGGATTGAGCACCGTTGCGGTCGACTCGTTTTCCAGCACCGAATTGACCATGGTCTGCGTTGCCGGCGAATCGATATCGAGATCAAAATCGACCATCGGTTCTTCTTCCACCGGCGGCTCGGGAGTTTCTGCCTCATCGGTCGAGTCGGAAATGGCATTGACACCGACCAAGGTCGACACCGCCGAGTCCATTTCCGAATCCGCCTCCAAAGGCATGACCATCGTCCCCTCCGGTGAAAAGTCCGGCGCGGCATCCTGCTCATCGGGCTCAACGGCCTCGGCCTGGGCCGACCCGCCAAGGTCGAAATCCACCGCATCGACCGCCAGGTCATCCGCCTCGACATGCAATTCGCCGACCGGCGACTCTTCAGCCACCTCGGCAACCGGCACAGCGGCGCCCAAGTCAAAATCGAGGGCATTCGACTCTGCAAAATCCATCGTCTCGATGTAGGGCTCTTCAAAAACTGCCGGCGCTTCGCCAGCGCCCTTCTCCGGCGGCTCTGCAGCTTGCGCCTCAGGCAGAATCTCCGGCAAACCGAGATCGAAATCGAGGCTCATCGCATCGCTGGCCGGCTCTTCCGCCTCGACCGGTTCAGCGGCATCCGAAAGCTCAGGCGGCGCGGACAACACCTGCGTGTCCGCCGCCAGCTCAAGCTGCTGCTCTTCCGGCAAGCTGGCCATCTCGGCCAACTGGGACAGAGTACCGGGCATAGCAACCGTGGCCCGCCCCAGATCTTCGCTCGAAACGATCATCGTGGCATCAGGGTTGAAGGCCGCCACAGGTGCCGCCTGCACCCCGGAGTAAAGAGGGTTGGCGGGGTCCAAGCCCGCCCCCAGAGCGGCCACTTTTTCCCATTCCGGGCCAGCCCCGCCGGTTTGCGCATACAACTCGCTGGCCAGTGTTTCGAACTGCTTCAGGCTCTTCCGGTTGGCGTATATCTCGAGCAGCTTGGCGTGAATTGCCGTGCGCTGCGGATCTTTCTGCAGCGCCTCGAGAAGAATCTCCTCGGCCTGCGTATCCCGCCCATAGGCCATGTAAACATCGGCCTCAGCTACCGGATCGACTTCGTCGGTATCGATCGTTCCCGGCCCGGTCTGACTGAAGTCGCCGGTTTGCGGCGGCGTATTGCCGGTATCGACGCTTTGCCCGCCGGTCATCCGGAACACCGAATTCGGCCCAAGGCTCGACGGACCGGGAGCCGCCGTCGTTTCGAGGGATGAACTCTGCTCGCGCCGACGCTTGAACATGAAGTAGCCGGCCAGCAAGGCCAGAATGCCGGCACCGCCCGCCAACGGCAGCGGATCGCTCAACAAGCCATCGATCAGGCTGGGCTCCTCGGGTTCGGGCAACGGCGCCGGCGCCGGCTTTTTCTCTGGGGGCGGAGGCGGCGGCTTGACCGGCTCCGGCGGTTTAACCTCGGCCGTTTTCACCTCTTCGACCGGCTTGGTAGCCTCTACAGGCTTCACCGGCTCGGCTTCCTTGACCGGCTCGGCAAGCTTTGGCAGCTCGGGCGCCTTAACAGGCTCAACCGGTTTGGCCGGCTCGACCGGCTTGACCTCATCTTTCTTCGTCGCAGACTGTTGTTGCAGCTCGGCCAGTTTCTGGGTTTTCATCTCAACGAGTTTCTGCAACTCGCCGACGTTTTTCTCAAGCAAGGCCAGACGATCCTGGGCCTCCTTCAGGGCCTTGTCCTTGGCAATCTGGTCCGCTTCGTTAAGCGCACCAGCCTTGCCTGCCCCCCCCTTGGTCGCGACTTCGGTCTTGGCAATCTTGACCTGATCCTTCGACTGATCAGCGGGCGCGGCCTTTTCTTCAACCTTTGCCGTAATCTTGCCCGAAGCGACCTGGCTGGCAGACTCTTCGCGTGCCGGCGCCTTGGCACTGGTCGCCGCCAGCTTCTGGCGATAGGCGTTCCAGTCGCCAGCCTGGGTGACATATACCTTTTTCGCCTCGGCGTCCGAAACCGCCTCGACCGCAGCCTGGTCAGGAATCCCCAGAATCGCCCCCGCCTTCAGGCGATTGATATTTTTGCCGATAAAGGCATCCGGGTTGCTCTGAAACAAACCGACCAGCATCTGCTCGAGAGAAACACCATCGTATTTTGTCTCGCTGGCGATCTTGCGCAGGGTTTCACCCGGCTGAACAACACGAGAACCGCTTGCCTCAGTCTTTTTCGGTTCAGCAGGCACCTTGGCCGCTGCCGGCTGACGCGGCGCGCTGCGCGTTACGGCCGGCTGGCTGCTGCCAGCACCGCCGCCCCGTACCGTTTCGACGACTTTGGCCTCGGCAACCGAGACCTGGCCGCCGGTTCCCTTTGCGGCAATTTCGGGAGGATCGAGCAAAAAAGTGTATTCACGAACCAGGCGTCCCGACGGCCAGTTCAACTCAACCAGGAAATCGAGAAACGGCTCGTTAACGGGCTTGACCGAAGTAACTTTGACAATCGATTGACCATTTGCCCGCTTTTCGACCACAAAGCGCAAATCGGTCAAAGCCGAGGCGTAATCAACACCGGCCTGCTTGAAGGCATCGACGGGAGCCAGTCGCGCTGTCATGCCCGCCAGTTCGTCACGACTCGCCCCGATTTCAAGTTCGGCCCGCAAGAGCTGTCCCAGACCGGAGTAAACCGTGAGTTTCCCCAGGCCGGCGGCCTCGGCAACCCATGGCGCGAGTGACAGACAGGAGGCCACCGCAAGGGCGGCTGCACGTTTCTTGAACTGGGAGCGATTAGTTTCGGTCACGTCGAAACCCTGAGCGTTAAATTTTGGGACTTTCAAATTAACATCATGGACTTAGCAATGCAAGCTAAACCCGCTTCTCATTACTCAGCCATTGGCATATTCCCAACAAATGAAAAACGGGGCAAAAGCCCCGTTTTTCCGATAAAAATCAACAATCAGGCATCAAGCAGGATGCGCAGCATACGGCGCAGTGGCTCGGCCGCGCCCCACAGCAGTTGGTCACCGCAGGTAAAGGCGGCCAGGTATTCCGGACCCATCACCATCTTGTGCAAACGGCCGACCGGCACAGT
The DNA here is from genome assembly GCF_001551835.1 of Dechloromonas denitrificans. Classification (GTDB taxonomy): domain Bacteria; phylum Pseudomonadota; class Gammaproteobacteria; order Burkholderiales; family Rhodocyclaceae; genus Azonexus; species Azonexus denitrificans. The sequence goes on from NZ_LODL01000021.1 coordinate 398,394, forward strand.
CAGCGTACCGGTCACGGCGGCCGGCGTCAGTTCGCGCTCGGATATCTCGCGATCGTTCGGTACGACCTTGGCCCACGGATTGGCCTTGGCCAGCATGTCGGAAATCTCATCCAGCGGCACATCCTTCTTCAGCTTGATGGTCAGCGCCTGGCTGTGGCAGCGCATGGCGCCGATGCGCACGCACAGGCCGTCGATGGGGATCGAACCGGCTGAACGGAAAGCAGGCTTGCCGAGGATCTTGTTGCATTCGGCGCCACCCTTCCACTCTTCCTTCGACTGGCCGTTTTCGTAAGGCACGTCGATCCACGGAATCAGCGAACCGGCGAGCGGCGTGTTGCGGAAGTTCTTCTTCGGGAAGGCGTCGGAACGGATGGTTTCGGCCACCTTGCGGTCGATGTCGAGAATCGCTGAAGCCGGATCGGCAAGCAGATCGGCGACCGACGCGTGGATGGCGCCCATCTGCGAAATCAGCTCGCGCATGTTCTGTGCGCCGGCGCCGGAGGCTGCCTGATAGGTCATCGAGGTCGCCCATTCGATCAGGTCGTTCTGGAACAGGCCACCGAGGCCCATCAGCATCAGCGACACCGTGCAGTTGCCGCCGATCCAGTTCTTGCCGCCCTTGGCCAGCGCGTCCTTGATGACGTGCATGTTGACCGGGTCGAGTACGATAACGGCATCATCGGCCATGCGCAGCGACGAAGCGGCATCGATCCAGTGGCCGTTCCAGCCGGCGGCGCGCAGCTTGGGGAAGACTTCCTTGGTGTAGTCACCGCCCTGGCAGGTGATGATGATTTCGCAGGCTTTCAGCGCATCGATGTTGGAAGCATCCTGCAGCGGTAGCGAGGCTTCCTTGCCACCGAACAGCGGCGCCTTGCCGCCGGCGGCGGAGGTGGAGAAATACACCGGATCGATATGGGCGAAATCGCCCTCTTCGACCATGCGTTGCATCAGCACGGAACCAACCATGCCACGCCAACCGACCAGACCAACCTTCTTCATGACTTACTCTCCGAATAGAACCTGTATTTAACGCACGAACCTGCTGTTCGGTTTACGCCAGCGCGGCGAGTACCGCATCGCCCATTTCACGGGTACCGACCTTATTGGTGCCGCGCTCGTAGATATCGCCGGTCCGATAGCCTTGGGCCAAGACCTTTTTGACCGCGTTTTCGACGCGCAGTGCCTGCTCTTCAAGGCCGAAGGTATAGCGCAGCATCATTGCTGCCGACAGGATGGTGGCCAGCGGATTGGCCACACCCAGGCCGGCGATGTCCGGCGCCGAGCCGTGCGATGGCTCGTAGAGACCCTTGTTCTTGTCGTCCAGCGAGGCAGACGGCAGCATGCCGATCGAGCCGGTCAGCATCGAGGCTTCGTCGGACAGAATATCGCCGAACATGTTGCCGGTCACCATCACGTCGAACTGTTTGGGTGCCTTGACCAGTTGCATCGCTGCATTGTCAACCAACATGTGGCTGAGTTCGACATCCGGGTAATCATGGGCGATCTCGATCATCACGTCGCGCCAGAGCTGGGTGCATTCGAGCACGTTCATCTTGTCGACCGAGCACAACTTCTTGTTACGCTTCTGGGCCGCCTGGAAGGCAACATGGCCGATGCGGCGAATTTCCGACTCGCTATAGACCATGGTGTTGAAACCGACGCGCTCGCCGTTTTCCTCACGCACACCGCGCGGCTGGCCGAAGTAGATGTCGCCGGTCAACTCGCGGACGATCAGAATATCCAGCCCGGCGACGACTTCCGGCTTCAGGGTCGAGGCGTTGGCCAGTTCCGGGTACAGGATAGCCGGACGCAGGTTGGCGAACAGGTTCAGATCCTTGCGAATACCGAGCAGGCCGCGTTCCGGGCGCTTTTCGCGGGGCAGGCTATCCCACTGCGGGCCACCGACGGCACCGAGCAGCACGGCATCGGCTTCACGGGCCAGCTTCTGGGTGGCTTCCGGATAGGGGTTGCCGGTCGCGTCGACCGCGCCACCACCCAACAGCGCCTCTTCCATCTCGAACTTGAGGTCGAGGGAATTCAGTACACGCACTGCCTGCGCAGTGATTTCTGGACCAATGCCGTCACCCGGCAGAACACAAATCTTCATCGCTTTTCCTTGTTACGCAAACAGCCAGGGCTGGTTGATACGGCGCTTTTCTTCAAACTCACGAATTTTCTCGGCATGGCGCAGGGTCAGGCCGATATCGTCCCAACCGTTCAGCAGACATTCCTTGCGGAAGGCATCGATCTGGAACGGAATACCGTGGCCGTCCGGACGAATCACCGCCTGCGCCTGCAGGTCTACCACCAGCTTGTAGCCGGGCGTGGCTTCCACCTGCTGGAACAGTGCCTCTATTTCAGCAGCCGGCAGCACGATCGGCACGATGCCATTCTTGAAGCAGTTATTGAAGAAAATATCGGCAAACGACTCGGCGATGATCGCCTTGAAGCCAAAGTCGAGCAGCGCCCATGGAGCGTGTTCGCGCGAGCTGCCGCAACCGAAATTGGCACGGGTCAGCAGCACCTGGGCACCTTGATAGCGCGGCTGGTTGAGCACGAAATTCGGATTCTTCGGCCGCCCGGAATTATCCTGACCAGGCTGGCCGACATCCATGTAACGCCATTCATCGAAGGCATTCGGGCCGAAGCCGGAACGCTTGATCGATTTCAGGAACTGCTTGGGGATGATCGCATCGGTATCGACGTTGTTACGATCGAGCGGAGCGACCAGACCTTCGAGACGGGTAAATTTTTCCATGTCCGCTCCTCAGAGAACTTCACGCACGTCGGCGAAACGACCGGCGATGGCCGCCGCTGCAGCCATGGCCGGGCTGACCAGATGGGTGCGACCACCCGGCCCCTGGCGCCCTTCGAAATTCCGGTTGGAGGTCGAGGCACAGCGCTCGCCCGGCTCCAGACGGTCGGCATTCATCGCCAGACACATCGAACAGCCCGGCTCGCGCCACTCGAAACCGGCGGCAATGAACACTTTGTCCAGCCCCTCAGCCTCGGCCTGACGCTTGACCAGCCCCGAGCCCGGCACCGCCAGCGCCAGCTTGACGTTGGCAGCGACGTGACGGCCTTTCAGCACCGAGGCGGCTTCGCGCAGATCCTCGATCCGGGAATTGGTGCAGGAACCAATGAACACCTTGTCGATGGCGATGTTCTGGATCGGCGTATTCGGATTCAGGCCCATGTATTGCAGCGCCCGCTCCATGCCTTCCCGCTTGACCGGATCGCTTTCCTTGGCCGGATCGGGCACCGCGGCACCAACCGCGACCACCATTTCTGGCGACGTCCCCCAGGTGACCTGCGGCTGGATGGCCTCGGCCTGCAGCGTGACAACACGGTCGAACCGTGCACCAGCATCGGAATGCAGCGTGCGCCAGTATTCGACGGCGCGCTCCCAGACCTCACCCTTGGGCGAGAACGGACGGTCTTTCAAATAATTGATCGTGGTGTCGTCGACCGCAACAAAGCCCATCCGGGCGCCACCTTCGATCGCCATGTTGCACAGCGTCATGCGACCTTCCATGCTCAGGCTACGGATCGCGCTGCCGCCGAACTCGATGGCGTAGCCGGTGCCGCCGGCCGTGCCGATGGTGCCGATGATGGCCAGCGCCACGTCCTTGGCGGTAACGCCCTTGCCGAGCTTGCCGTCGACGGCGATCAGCATGGTCTTCGATTTCTTTTGCAGCAGACACTGCGTCGCCAGCACGTGCTCAACCTCGGAGGTACCGATGCCATGCGCCAGGCAGGCAAAAGCGCCGTGCGTCGAGGTGTGCGAATCGCCGCAGACAACAGTCATGCCGGGCAGCGTCGCGCCGTTCTCCGGACCGACGACATGGAGAATACCCATGCGCGGATCCTTGAACGGGAAATAGGCTAGGGCGCCGACTTCGCGGATATTGGCATCGAGCGTCTCGACCTGCTGGCGCGAGATCGGATCCTTGATCCCCTCGTCCCAGTGGTCGGTCGGCGTATTGTGGTCCGGCGTCGAAACGATGGACGAAACACGCCACGGCTTGCGGCCGGCGAGCTTGAGGCCTTCGAAAGCCTGCGGGCTGGTCACTTCGTGCACCAGGTGACGATCGATATAGAGCAAAGCCGTGCCATCCGCTTCCTGATGGACAACATGGTTTTCCCAGAGCTTGTCGTAGAGTGTCTTCGGCATGGAACTAAATTAGGGCCGTAAAGCGTCGAATTATTGCACAGGATCGCTGGTTTTTGCCCTTGCCGGGGCGTCGACCGCAGCGCTCCCGCCAACCCAACCCCAGATCAGGACAAAGCCGAGCAAGGCGAAGCCGGCCCCCAGGCTGAATGTCCAGCCGGCACCGAGCGGCTCCCAGATCCAGCCGCTGATCAGCGCCCCGAGCAGACCACCGGCCCCAAAAGAAAGACTGGAATAAAGTGCCTGGCCGCGCGCCTGCGCACGCCCCGGAAACCACTGATTGACGGCAGCGATAGCCGAGGCGTGATAGGCGCCGAAAGTCAGGCCATGCAGCAACTGCACCAGCACCATGATGGCCACCGATTCGACACCCCAGCCCATCATCAGAAAGCGGACAACCGCGGCGGCAAAGCTGGCCAGCAGAATGGCGCGCAGCGAAAAACGCAGCGTCAGCCGGTTCATCAGCATGAAGACCAGGATCTCGGCCAGCACGCCCAACGACCACAGGCCACCGACCTCGGTCTTGCTGTAGCCATGCCCGGCCAGATGAATCGAGTAGAAGACGTAGAAGGCGCCATGCGCCGCCGACATCATGAAACAGGCGCTCATCAATGCCTTGACCCGCGGCTGGCGGAGGATCGCACCGATCGACAGGCCATTCCTGGGATGTTCAACCGGCGGCGCTTCCGGCAAGACCAGGGCCAGCCCAAGAATACCGACGAGAATACCGGTACAGACCCACAACACGCCCGCCGGCGGGGCCAGATCGAGCAAGCCGCCGGTGCCCATTACTGCCAGGATGAAACCGACCGATCCCCACAGCCGAATCCGGCTGTAACGCCCGCGCTCTTCGCACAGATGGTCAAAGGTCAGCGTTTCAACCAGAGGCAGCGCCGCACTCCAGAAGAAGGCCAGGACCGCCATGGCCAGCAACATGCCCGGCAAGCGGTCGAGCCAGTAGAAAGCCAGGAAACCGGCCAAGCCGAAGGCTGCCGCCAGACGGATGATCGCCATGCGCCGGCCGAAGCGGTCGGCCAGCCAGCCCCACAAATTGGGGCCGAACAGACGCATCAACTGCATTTGCGACATCAGCAGACCGATGTCCCAGGCAGAAAAATTCAGCGACTGGAGATAAAGCCCGAAATAGGGCGAAAACGCGCCAATGAAGGCGAAATAGAAAAAGTAGTAGCCCGAGAGGCGCCAGTAGGGCAATGCATGCATCCGGTAATTCTACCGGATGCATCCTTGGGCCAAGGCGCGATCAGGCCTTGATCGACTGCTGGCCGGCGCGATAGGCCAGCAGCATGTGGTAGAGCTCGTCCTTGAGCTTGACCCGTTGTTTCTTCATGTCTTCGATGGTGAAGTCGGCCACCGGCATGTCGTTTTCCTCGAGGTCTTCGACGCGCCCGGTCAGCCGGTGGTAAATCGAAAACAACTTGGCGAAATGCGCGTTGCCCGTTTTCAAGGCATGAATGGCATCGTCCAGTTCCGGGAACTCGTGATGAAGGTCGTGATGTTCGACTTGCATAGTACTCTCCCTGATACAAAGCCCCGCCGAAAGGCGGCTAAAACCAGCAATCTTAAGCGATTACACCGGGAATGCGCGGCGTCTGGCAAACCACGTCGCCGCATTGCGCCCGATGGCGCAAGGCGTGATCGATCAGGACCAGCGCCAGCATCGCTTCGGCAATCGGTGTCGCCCGGATGCCGACACAAGGATCATGCCGCCCCTGCGTCGCCACCTCGATGGCATTCCCTTGCGCATCGACCGAATGACGCGGCTGGGCAATCGACGAAGTCGGCTTGATCGCCATGTTGACGACGATTTCCTGTCCGCTCGAAATTCCACCGAGAACGCCGCCGGCATGGTTGCTGGCAAAGCCCTGCGGCGTCATTTCGTCGCCATGTTCGCTCCCTTTTTGGGCGACCGAGGCGAAGCCGGCGCCAATCTCGACCCCCTTGACGGCATTGATCCCCATCATCGCATAGGCGATGTCGGCATCCAGCCGGTCAAAAACCGGCTCGCCCCAGCCCGGCGGAACGCCGGTGGCGGTGACGGTGATCTTGGCGCCAACCGAATCCAGCGACTTGCGCAAGGCGTCCATATAGTCTTCAAGCTGCGGCACGATCGCGGCGTTCGGTGCGAAGAAGGCGTTGCCGTCGATCTCGTCGGCCGAGACAAAGGGAATTTCGATCGGTCCCAAGGCGCTCATCCAGCCTCGAATCAAGACACCGTAACGCTCCTGCAGCCACTTGCGGGCAATCGCCCCGGCCGCGACGCGAACCGCCGTTTCACGGGCCGACGAACGACCGCCACCGCGATAGTCGCGGAAACCGTATTTCTGGGTATAGGTGTAGTCGGCGTGCCCGGGGCGGAAGGTATCGGCGATATTGCCGTAATCCTTGCTGCGCTGATCCTGATTGCGAATCAGCAGACTAATCGGCGTCCCGGTGGTTTTGCCTTCGAAGACGCCGGAGAGAATCTCGACGGTATCCGGCTCGCGGCGCTGCGTCACATGACGCGAAGTACCGGGCTTGCGGCGATCCAGTTCGGCCTGAATATCGGCCTCGCAAAGCGCCAGCCCGGGCGGGCAACCATCGACGACGCAACCAATGGCCGGACCATGGGATTCGCCAAAGGAAGTAACGGTAAATAGCGTGCCAAAAGTATTGCCTGACATGGGGAGGGACGGTCTAATATGGAATCAGGAGTTTACCATGCCAAGCAAAAAGCCCCCGCCCGGCACGTCGACCGCAGGCAAGCGCTCAACGCAGCCGCAACCGGGAAAAACCACGCCACCCACCGCCATCAACACGCTCCGGCAAGCCGATAACCGCTGGCAGCGCACCAAGCGCTACGGCTGGGACAGCCGCTAAGCGGTTAACACGAACATGAAAAAGGCGACCGTAGCCGCCTGTTTCATCGCCCAAGTCGATCAGACCTGCGGCTCGTCCGGCCAGTTCTTGATGTAGCTTTTCAGCATCTTGTTCTCGAAGCTCTGCTCTTCAAGAACCGCCTTGGCGACGTCGAGGAAGGAAATGACGCCCATCAGGGTATCGCCGTCGAGCACCGGTAGATAGCGCGAGTGTTTTTCGATCATCAGGTAACGCAGGTCGTTGACCTCCATCTCGGGGAAGGCGGTCACCGGCTCGCAGACCATGACTTCGCCGACGCTGAGCGCCTCCGGGCTGGCCTTATGCTGCTTCAGAGCCTGCATGACTTCGCGAAAAGTCAGCATGCCGGCCATCTTGCCGCCGGCCATGACCACCAGCGAACCAACGTCAAGTTCAGCCATCGTATCAATGGCGGAGGCCAGAGATTGTTGTGGCGTAGCGGTGTACAACGTAGCGCCCTTGACGCGAAGGATCTCTCGCACCTGCATTGAAGTCTCCTGAACAGAGGTTTTATTCGTCAGAAGATCTTAGAACATCGGCCCGGTTTCGGGAAGAGCAATCCTCAAAACCCAGCCTGCAGCACCGCTTTGACGGATCAACCCCATGATAATTATGGTTTTCTATCGGCGCAGTTAAAAATATTTATGGCATTTGCACTTGCGGAACGTCATAAGCAGCTATACACTAAGTCATATTACCTAAGTCATACATCGCTAGGATGCTTGGGTACCCATAGAACACTAGCGTATGGAGATTGGATGATGACTACTGTTAAAACCATCGAGAAAATCGACGCCCGCGAAATCCGTCGCAAACTCGGGCTCAACCAGCAACAATTCTGGTCCACGCTGGGCGTGACCCAAAGCGGTGGCTCCCGTTACGAAAGCGGCCGCAACATGCCGAAGCCGGTGCGCGAACTGCTGCGCCTGGTGCACGTTGAACAAATCGACATCAAGTCGATCAAGCGTGAAGACTGGGATGTCGTCGAGTATCTGAAGTCGCAGGAACCGGAACTGTTCAAGTCCCTGAAGAAGTCGGCCCGCAGCCGCACCAAAAAGGCCGCCTGAATATTGGCCTGAAATCGCGGTCGACCGGAGCAACGGGCATTACGGGGAAACGCTGACCCGAATGCCCGTTTTTTTATGGATCTCGTCGGCAAACGCCGACAGTTCTTCTGCCGGCAGGCGGGTCAGCCGCGACGCGGCGGGCTGCATCGAAGGCCGCGCCAGTCCGTAGAGATGAATGCCAGCCAGCCGGCTGGCCAATGGCTTCAACAGTTCACAGTAGGCCTTGCGCGCCGCAGCCGATGGCGTCTCGCCATTGAGGGCAAACCAGCAGGTCTGCACCCAGGTCGGCGCCAAGCCGGCACACAGTTCAAGATTGCGGAATACGCGCTCCGCCACCAGGGAAACACCATTCACCTCGGCCGCAGCAGTTGGATCGACCCGGTCGATCTTGAACCAGACCTCACCGCCGAACTCGCCAAGCTGCCGAATCCCGGCCTGCACTTCGACACGGTGCAGCAAGCTGCCGTTGGTGATCAGGCGAACGGGCAACTTGCCGAGCAGCTCGAAACGCGCCAGCACCTTGCCCACCCGCGCCACCGCTTCGGCAAATTCGGGGGCACTGGTCGGCTCGCCATTGCCGGAGAAGGCGACATCCATCAAGCGACGCGCCTCCGGCGGCACCTGGCGCTGCATGAAATCACCGTGCACCGCATCGGCCAGAAAGCCGCTCAACTCCTGCTCCAGGCCATCGAGATCGATCGGTGGCGGACCACCTCGCGTCAGATTCTCGACCTGGCAATAGACACAGGCCCAGTTACAGGCATTGTTGGTATTGAGATTGATGCCGACCGATACCCCGCCGGCACGGCGCGACACGACCGGATAAACGTAGCGCAGGCCGGCACTATCCCGGCGATGATCATCTGTGGAGAGCATGCTGCATTGTATAATCCGCGACCGCCTTGCAGAGCAATCCACCCATGTTTATCACCCGCCGCCTCGAGTTTGATGCCGGGCATCGCATTCCCGACCACAAGAGCCAGTGCCGCCACCTGCACGGGCACCGCTACGTCATCGAAATCACCCTTTCCGGCCAGGTCATCGACAAGGCAGGCGATGCCGCAAACGGCATGGTGATGGATTTCTCGCAGGTCAAGCATCTGGCCAAGCAGCATCTGGTCGATGAGTGGGACCATGCCTTTCTCGCCTTTGCCGGCGACTCGGCGATCGTCGATTTCCTGAACTCGCTGCCCGATCATAAAACCGTCATTCTCGACCGCGTTCCGACCGCCGAGAATCTGGCCCGCATTGCATTTGATCGCCTGGATGCCGTTTACCGCGACACTTACGGCAATCACCTGCAACTCGAACAAGTCCGCCTTTACGAAACGCCCAACTGCTGGGCCGATGCACTGCGCGCCAAGCTGGATTGAGCATCGAAACATCCTCCCCTATACTGGCCGGACAACAACGACAGCATTAAACCGGCAAAAGGGGGAGATCCATGAAAGCGATGCGTCCGTACTGGCTGGCAATCGCCCTCTGGTTAGGCTTGGCAAGTCACCTGCACGCCCAGCCCGAAGCCCTGCGCATCGGCATCATTCCGTATCTGACGCCGAACGTACTGATCTCGCTGTTTCAGCCCCTGCGTCTGCAACTTGAAAAAGACCTGGGCCGCCCGGTCGAACTCTACACCGCGCCCGATGTTCGAACTTTTGCCCGGCGCACCCTGAAGCCCGACTTCGACATCGTCATCACCGCCGCCCACCAGGCGCGACTGGCTCAGATCGAAGGCGGCTACCTGCCGATTGCCCGCTTCACCGGACCACTGCATGCGGCAGTCGTCGTCAACAAGAACTCGAGCGCCCAGAACCTGGCCGACCTCAAAGGCCGGCGGGTCGCCGTCACCGACCGCTCCATCCTGGTCAATATCGCCATGAGTCGGCTGTTTGCCGAGCAGGGCATCAACGAGAAAGACCTCCACTACCTGCCGGTCAACTCGCAAAATACCGGCATTTTGACCGTCGCCCGCGGCGATGCCGATGCGGCGATCATCGCCCACTTTACGCTCGACCAGAGCCCGGCCGAACAGCGCGACGCGGTGCGCAGCATCTTTCGCTCCGCGGTTTTACCCAATGTCACCCTACTCGCCAGCCCGGTGCTCGATGCCAGCCGGCGCGAGCAGATCAGGAAATCACTGCTCCAGTTCCCCAAAACCGTCGACGGCGCCAAATTCCTCGAGACCAGTCGTTTCCAGGGCATCGAAGCTGCGGATGAGGCTTTCATGAAGGGCCTCGACCTCTACCTTAAAGAAACCCGCAGGCAACTCGACCTATGAAGCCGATCTCCGGCATGTCAATGCGCTGGAAACTGGTTCTGACCAGCGTTCTGGTTGAAGTCATCATGCTCGCGATGTTGGTCTGGAACGGACTGCGCCTGATGGATGACACCCTGCAACAACAGGTTGAACTGCGCCTGCAGGAAGTCTCGGTGCTGCTCAACGCCTCCATCGCCTCCGCCATGGCCACCCAGGACTACGCCCCGATCGCCGACGTCTTCAGTCAAAGCCGGCGCCGGGACGGCATCCAGTACTTTGTCCTGAGCGACACCCGTGGCAAGCCCCTGCTCGCCGACGGCTGGGATATCAACACCCCGCCGCCGGCTGCCGAAACGCAAATCCCCCTATCCTCCAGGCAACCGCTAATCAGCACCCAGATTCCGATCACCCTGTCCGGCCAGGTCTATGGCCAACTGCACTTCGGCATTTCCACCCAGGCCATCCTCGAAGCACGGCAGCATCTGATCCGGCAGAGTCTGACCATCGCCGCACTTGAAATCATCCTTTCGATACTGCTGCTCTCGGCCCTGGCCATCTGGCTGACCCGTCACCTGATGCAACTGCGCCGGGCCAGCGAAGCGGTCGGTCGGGGCAATTACAAGGTCATGCTGAACATTGAGTCCGGCGACGAGGTTGGCCAACTGGCCTCCACCTTCAACCAGATGACCCAGCAGATCGATCAACAGCTCAAAGCCCTGCGCGACTCGGAACTCCGTTTCCGCAGCCTGTTGAACCTGTCGACCGACCTCTACTGGGAACAGGACAGCGTGTTTCGCTTTACCGAACGTCGCTCCGGTCGCCTGAGCAACGAATCGCAACACATCGCCAAATGGCTGCACGGCAAACGGCGCTGGGAGCTTGATACAACGCTCAGCCCGGAAGAATGGGCGGCCCATCGCGCCCAACTCGAAGCCCATCAGGTTTTCCGCAGCTTCGAATACGGGGTCAGGCTGCCCGATGGCAGCTTGCGCTTCCTGCAAATTCATGGCGAACCCTTTTTCGGCAGCGACGGGCATTTTTCCGGCTATCGCGGCACGGCGGTAGACATCACGCAGCGCAAGAATGCCGAGGCCTCGCTGCATCTGGCTGCCAGCGTCTTTGCCGAGGCCCACGAAGGGATCATCATCACCGACCAGAACTGGCAGATCATCGACCTCAATCCGATGGCCTGCGAGTTGACCGGTTACGGCCGCAGCGAAGCACTGGGCAACGATTTGCGTCGCCACTTTGTCGGCGAAGCCAACAACAACTTCAATCAGGATGCCGCCCGCGTCCTTGCCGAGCGAGGTCACTGGCGTGGCGAAGCCCTTGGCCAGCGCAAAGGCGGTGAGCCTTTCCCGCAACTGCTTACCGTCAGCGCCGTGCGCAACCCGGCGGGCGATATTGGTAACTATATTTTCATTTTTTCCGACATCACCGCCCTCAAGGAACAGCAGTCGAAACTGGAAGCACTGGCCCATTACGACTCGCTGACCAAACTACCGAACCGCGTCCTGCTCGCCGACCGCATGTCGCAAGGAATTCATCAGGCCAAGCGCACCGGCGAGCTACTCGCCGTTGCCTATCTCGACCTCGATGGCTTCAAGCCGATCAACGACACCCTTGGTCACGATGCCGGCGATCAATTGTTGATGGAAGTCGCCGAACGACTGCGTTGCGCAGTGCGCGCCAGCGATACCGTGGCCCGGCTCGGCGGCGATGAATTCGCCCTGCTGCTGCGCGCCGAAGACTTTGGCGAATGCGAAGCCGCCCTGCTCCGCGTCCTCAGCACGCTGTCCAGCGAATACACCATCAAGAAGCAGAGCGTGTCGATTTCCGCCAGTATCGGTGTCACCCTTTTCCCCAACGACACGGCCGACCCCGACCTTTTGCTGCGCCATGCGGATCAGGCGATGTATGTCGCCAAACAGGCCGGCCGCAACCGTTATCATTTCTTCGATGCCGACCTAGACAGCAAGTTGCGCTCGAGGAACACCCGGATTTCACGCATCCAGAGCGCGCTCGAGGCCGGCGAGTTCGTGCTGCATTACCAACCCAAGGTCGACATGTCTTGCGGCCGGGTCACCGGCGCCGAAGCCCTGATTCGCTGGCAACACCCGGAACAAGGACTGCTCCCGCCCGCCGAGTTCCTGCCCTTGGTCGAAGACACCGAATTCGCCATCCCGCTCGGCGAATGGGTAATCAACACCGCATTAAGCCAGATGGCCCGCTGGCGCGCTCAAGGACTCAGCCTCCCGGTCAGCGTCAATATCGCCGCGCGCCAGCTGCAGGCTCCGGGATTCCCCTCCCGCCTGCGCCAACTGCTCAGCGAACACGCGGCAGTGCCTTCGGCCTGGCTGGAACTGGAAATCGTCGAAACCGCAGCCCTCGACGACATTCAGTATGTCAGCAGCGTGATCAATGACTGCCTTGAAACCGGCGTCTCATTTGCCCTCGATGACTTTGGCACCGGCTATTCATCCCTCACCTATTTCAAACGTTTGCCGGCGCATACGCTAAAAATCGATCGTTCCTTCATTCGCGACATGCTCTCCGACCCGGAAGATCTCGCCATCGTCCAAGGCGTCATCGGGCTGGCCCGCACCTTCCAGCGCGAAATCATTGCCGAAGGGGTTGAAACGGTGGCCCATGGCGCCCGCTTGCTGCAACTGGGCTGCCGCCTTGGGCAAGGCTACGGTATTGCCCGCCCGATGCCCGCCGCAGACCTGCCGGCCTGGGTCAATAACTTCAAGGCGGATCAATCATGGACCTTGGCGGCCACATGCGAACCGGCCTGATCCTGACCGGTGGCGGCGCCCGCGCCGCATATCAGGTCGGCTTCCTACTCGCCGTCGCCAAGCTTTCCCACAACCACCGGCGCAACCCCTTCCCCATCCTCTGTGGCACCTCGGCCGGCGCCATCAACGCGACGGGCATTGCCTGTCTGGCCGACAACTTTGGCAAGGCCGTCGCCATCCTGGCCGGGGTCTGGCGAAACATGCGGGCCAGCGACATCTACCGGGCCGACGCGGTCGGTATCGGCATTTCCGGCGCCCGCTGGATGTCCACCCTGGCCCTCGGCTGGCTGCTCCGCAACCCGCCCCGCTCGCTACTCGACAACGCCCCGCTGCGCGAACTGCTCAGCCGGAACCTGGATTTCAAAGGCATCGAGCGCGCCATCGCCAAAGGCGCCTTGCACGCCCTCAGCATCTCCGCCTCCGGCTACGAATCCGGTGAGAGCATCAGCTTCTTTCAGGCACACCCCTCGGCCGAACCCTGGCAGCGCGTCCACCGCCTCGGCATTCGCGCCGAAATCGGCGTAGACCATCTGCTGGCTTCGAGCGCCATTCCTTTCATATTTCCGGCCACCCGTATCCACCGGGAATTCTTTGGCGACGGCTCAATGCGCCAACTGGCCCCGATTTCGCCGGCCATTCACCTCGGTGCCGAGCGCATTCTGATCGTTGGCGCCAGCCAGGCCAACGAACATCAGGAGCGACGCCGCGTCGAAACGCATCCCTCGCTCGCCCAGATCGCCGGCCACGCCCTTTCCAGCATCTTTCTTGACGGCCTGGCGGTCGATATCGAGCGCCTGCAACGCATCAACCAGACACTATCGGCCATCCCCCCGGAAATGCGAACTGCCGCCGGCATTCCCTTGCGCCCGATCAAGACATTGATCATTTCGCCTTCCGAACGACTGGATAAAATCGCCGCCGAACACGCGACCGCGTTGCCGAGACCGGTAAAGCTGCTACTGACAGGATTGGGGGCAATGAATCGCCGGGGCGGCGCGTTAACGAGCTATTTGCTCTTCGAGAAACCGTTTACCCGGGCACTGATCGACCTGGGTTACGCCGACACCATGGCGCGCGCCGAAGAAGTCGGCTGTTTTCTCGATCTTTAGAAGTTCTGGCGGGTCCGGTGAGATTCGAACTCACGATGGGTTTCCCCACGCCGGTTTTCAAGACCGGTGCATTCAACCGCTCTGCCACAGACCCGCTGTACTAGCTTCAACATATTTCACGGCCGGCGCAATCAAACACGCTGCCCGGCCCCGAGAGGCGCGCATGATAGCACAGGAGACCGCGTCGAGCATTCGAGGCGCCACACGCCCTGCATTGAAACTTTAGCCCGCCTCCGTTAGTCTTAGATACTGTTGAAACACCATAGGGAAAGACTCCGCATGAACAACAACTTCGAAATTTCCAGCCAGGGCTCTTCCGGGTTCGCACTGCAGCAGAACCGCATTTTGCGTAACACCTACATGCTGCTCGCACTATCGATGGTGCCGACAATCATTGGCGCCCTCATTGGCATCCAGATTCAGTTCAGCTTCATGGCGGGCAGCCCGTTCATTGCCTTCCTGCTCTTCTTGGGTATTGCCTTCGGCTTCATGTGGGGAATCGAGAAGAACAAGAACAATGGCTTGGGCGTCGCCTTGCTGCTCGGCTTTACTTTCTTCATGGGCCTGATGCTGTCGCGCATTCTTCAGGTTGCCCTCGGTTTCTCCAACGGCGGCTCAATGATCGCCCTTGCCGCAGGTGGCACCGGCGCCATTTTCCTCACGCTGTCGACCGTAGCCACCGTCAGCAAGCGCGACTTCAGCGGCTTGGGCAAATTCCTGTTTGTCGGCATGATCATTGTGCTGCTGGCAGCCGTTGCCAATATCTTCTTCCAGATTCCCGCGCTGTCGCTGACCATCGCAGCGGCCGTCGTGATGATTTTTTCGGCTTACATCCTGTATGACATCAGCCGTATCGTGCAAGGTGGCGAAACGAACTACGTCAGTGCGACCCTTGCGGTCTACCTCGATATTTACAACGTTTTCGTCAGCCTGCTGCAACTGATCATGGCCTTCACGGGCGAACGCGACTAAGCCTGACCGACAACAACAAGAAGGGCGGCCCGAGCCGCCCTTCTTTCGTTTACGCAGCCTGTTTATACGCGCTCGAAAACGGCAATCGATTCGACATGCGAGGTGTGCGGGAACATATTGACCGCGCCGGCCGCAACGAACCGATAGCCTTTGCTCGTCACCAAAACTGCGGCATCGCGGGCCAGGGTCGCCGGATTGCACGAGACATAGACGATACGACGCGGGCCATCCGGCCCGATGGCTCTGACCAGTTCGAGCGCTCCTTCGCGCGGCGGGTCAATCAGCATCTTGTCAAAATGCCCGAGTGCCGCCAGCGATGCCTCACTGCACTCGAAAAGGTTGGCCAACCCAAACTCGACGAACTCCGCCAGGCCATTGGATAGCGCACTCTCCCGTCCCCGCTTGACCAAGGTCTCGCTCCCTTCGATGCCGACGACACTGGCTCCGGAACGAGCAATCGGCAGGGTAAAGTTCCCCAGCCCGCAGAACATGTCGGCAATTCGCTCAACTGGCCGGGGATCAAGGAGGCGCAGTGCTCGCCTCATGAGAACCCGGTTCACCGCATGATTGACCTGGGTAAAGTCGGTTGGACGAAAGTCCAGTTCCAGATCGAACTCTGGCAAGGTGTAGGACAGGCGCGGCCCGGGTAGCGGGTAGAAGCGATAGGCGGTATCCGGCCCCTTGGGTTGCAGATAAAACACCACATTGTGACGATCGGCAAAATCCCGCAGCAACTGCTCATCCTTGGCCTTGAGCGGCTCGAGAATGCGCAGCAGCAGCGCGGTACACCGTTCGCCGACGGCAAAATCCAGTTGCGGCACGCGCTCGGCAATCGACAGCGAAGCGATCAGGTCACGCAGCGGCATCAGCAAGGCCGAAACATGGGGCGGCAGAATTGCACAAGACTGAATGTCGGCAATGTAACTGCTCCGCCATTCGTGGAAACCGATCAGCACGCCGCCCTTTTGGGCCAGTTTGCGCACGGCGAGTCGAGCCCGGTGCCGATAACCCCAGGGCTCGCCGTGAATCGGTGGCAGGATGCTGTCCGGCCGGACGCGACCGATATGCCACAGGCTATCCTCGAGAACGCGCTGCTTGGCCGCCACCTGGGCAGACGGCTCCATATGCTGCATGGCGCAACCGCCGCAGACCCCAAAATGCGGGCAACGTGGCTCGACGCGAGCCGTGGACGGCCGCAGGACGCTGACCAGATGCGCCAACTCGTAGCTTGGTTTTCTCCGGAAACTGGCGTACTCGACAGTTTCACCTGGCAGGGCACTGTCGACAAAAACAGTTTTACCTTCCAGGCGGGTAATGCCCCTCGCCTCATGATCCAGCGATTCGATAATCCCGATCGGCACGGTCAACTCCGAAAAAGCGCGAATTCTATCAATCGGTTAGACTATGCGCCATGGCCCGAGAACTGATCACTTCCTGGAACGATTATCAGGCAGCAATTGACCGCCTGCTGGCGATGGCTAGTCAAAAGATCTGCATTTACGACGAAGACCTCAGTCAATTACGACTGGACTCCGCCAGCCGCCTGCCGCATTTGCAGCGGCTGCTAAAAACAGCCGTGAGCGAACAATCCCTGATGGTCGCGGTCCGCAACGCCGAACCCTTACGCCAGAAAAACCCACTGTTGATGGCGCTGCTCAGTAGCCACAATCACCGCTTTGCAATGCAACAAACGCCACCTCAGCTTGCCCACTTGCGTGACGCGATGATCCTCGTCGATGACAAGCACGCCCTGATCCGCTTCGAGCGCGACCAACCTCGCAGCAAGCTGCTGATTGACGAAAGCATAGAACTAAACCCCTACCGCGCCCGCTTTCAGGAAATATGGGACGAAGGTGGAGAAGCAATCAGCAATACGGTACTGGGACTTTAAGCACGGCAGAAATAAGCGTGTGCCATACTGCGGTGCACCAAGCACGACCCCAAGCAATTAAAAAATTGATATAATTGCAGGCTGATTGGGTCGCTCCTGATCTCAAAATTTAGCTTTTACTGCCTCTTATCGATAAGGAAATTTCATGACTAAGTCCATTCTCGTTGCTGCTCTGCTCGCCGTTGCCCTGACCGCTTGCGGCAAGAAGGAAGAACCGGCTGCTGCCGCTCCGGCTCCGGCCCCGGTTGCCGCTCCGGCTGCTGAAGCCAAGCCGGCTGAAGCCGCTGCTCCGGCTGCAGCCCCGGCCGCCGAAGCCGCCAAGCCGGCTGAAGCCGCTGCTCCGGCTGCCGCTCCGGCCGCTGAAGCCGCCAAGCCGGCCGAAGAAGCCAAGAAGTAATCTTTCTTGCTTCAATGAAAACGGGGCCTTGGCCCCGTTTTTTATTGCCTTTTTTCCAGTCAGTTCAAGCAACGCCAGCCGAAACCCGTATCCGACCTAGCCACGCCGATCCATGCCTCGGCACAGCCAAGGACGCCGGCAATTGCCGCCGTGACCAGTTCCGGTAAATTGTTTCGTTCGCTGAGATGCGCCGCCACCAGATGCTGCAGGCGCGAACAATCGATACTGCCCAGTAGTTCTGCCGCCACAGAATTTTCCAGATGCCCGTAACGGCTCGCGATCCGACGCTTGAGCGAAGCTGGATAGATCGACTGGGCAAGCATCCGGGCATCATGATTGCACTCAAGCACCAGACCGTCACAGGCCGAAAGCATTTCGCGGATATGCGGCGTCACCTCGCCGGCATCCGTCAGCACGCCCAAGCGGCGAATGGCGCCGGAAAAGACATACTGTACGGGCTCATGGGCATCGTGCGGAACAGGAAACGGCTGAACCTCAAGCTCGCCGATGGACAGCGCGTGATGGCTGTCGATGATGCGCAGGTCCAAGCCGACATGACTTTCACCCGTCGCCACCCAAGTGCCATGGGTCAGCCAGACTGGCACGGCATATTTGCGGGCAAAACGAAAAACGCCGCCAACATGGTCACCATGTTCGTGCGTCACCAGAATACCGGTAATGCACCCAGGTGAGCGCTCCAGCCGCTGCAGGCGGGTTGCGGTCTCGCGCAACCCGAAACCGCAATCGAGCATCAAACAGGTGGAACCTCGCTCGACTAGCAGTGCATTACCTGCACTACCGCTACCGAGCGAGGCAAAGCGGATCACTGCAACTGCTGATAGAGCAAGCCGAGAATTTTCTTGGCAGTCTCGGACTTGTCGGTACCACCTTCACTGGTCAGCACCTTGACGGTGCTCTGGGCCCCAGCATCACTAACGTGAATGCGGTACTGCACCTTGGAACTAGCCAGCGGCTCGCTGCTCTTCCAGAAGGTGAGCTTCGACAGGAATCCCTGATCCTTCTTACCGCTGTTGTCAGCCTCGGGATCGACATAGCGCACGAAGTACAGACCACGCGAGCGGTCACGGTCTTCGACGGTGAAGCCGACGCGATCCAGGGCCAAGCCAACCCGACGCCAGGCACGGTCGAAACGCTCATAGACTTCGAGTGTGCCGGCACCATCGTCGCTCTTCGCCAGGTTGGCGCGAGGCTCCGCCTTGGCTGTGGCGACAGATGCTTCCGCCCGCTTTTCTTCAGAACCCAGACGGACCATCAGGCGACGCAGCATCTCCGCCTCAAGCTCGGGGTCCGGCTGCCGTGGCTGCCAGCGCGTATCTTCCTTGGAGGAGGAGGTGTACACCTCTTCCATACCGCGATGGCTGATGAAAACATCGGTCGTACCGGGCTCGGCACCGGGTTCAAAACGGGTCCGGAACTTGTCGCGCTCGCCGGTTGAGTACAGCGAATCAAGCAGCTTACCGATCGTGTTACGGATAATGTCGTCGCCGATCTTGGCACGATT
Source organism: Dechloromonas denitrificans (assembly GCF_001551835.1). Lineage (GTDB taxonomy): Bacteria > Pseudomonadota > Gammaproteobacteria > Burkholderiales > Rhodocyclaceae > Azonexus > Azonexus denitrificans. The sequence continues at coordinate 417,473 of NZ_LODL01000021.1, forward strand.
TTCGGCCCAGTCGGTTTCCATCACGCCGGCATCCGGACGTTCGACGCTGATGATGAAACCGGTTTCCTGCCAGAAGTCCTTGACGGTATCCCAGAGTTTGTCAGCGGGGAGCGCAACGGCCAGCCAGCGCTGGTTGCCGGAGCGCTCGACACGGACCTTATCGACCTGCGGCAGGACCGTCGAATTCTGTGCCTGGGCAGCCGGGGTCCGATCTGCGCTATAGGCCGAGAAAGTGGCACTACCCTTGCCAGCAGCATCCGGCACCAGGAAACGGTCGTCGCGGGCAACCTGCGATAGATCGGGCGGAACCTCCAGCGTCGGCGCCTTGGTGGCAGATTTGTATTCGATCTTGCGTGTATCGGGAAGCATGCTGCAGCCAGCCAGGGAGATGGCCAGCAGCGAGAGAGTTAGGCCGGAAAGCCGACGATTCATGGTTACTGCGCTCCGTCAGGCAATGAGACCGGCCTGGCGCAGGGCAGCTAGCACGCGCGGCTGGTTGGCTTCGGACAGGGTGGTCAGCGGCAGGCGAATACCATTGGGCATCAAGCCCAGCTTATGTACTGCCCATTTGACCGGAATTGGATTGGCTTCGCAGAACAGGTCGCGATGCAAGCCAAGTAGCTTGAAATGGATCTCGCGAGCCCGAGCGATGTTGCCGGCGGCGGCCGCGACGCACATTTCGTGCATCAGGCGCGGCGCGACATTGGCCGTCACCGAAATATCGCCATGGAAGCCGAGGCTGATCGTCGCCACGGCCGTCATGTCGTCACCGGTATACAGCGCGAAATCCTTCGGCGCCCGCGCGATCAGATCACAGGCCCGGTCGATGCTGCCCGTTGCGTCCTTGACACCGACGATACCCGACACTTCGGCGAGGCGCAGAATGGTGTCGTTCGACATGTCGGCAACCGTGCGGCCCGGCACGTTATAAAGCAGCACCGGCAGTTCGACCGCTTCGGCAATTGCCTTGAAGTGGCGATAGAGACCTTCCTGCGTCGGCTTGTTGTAGTAAGGCACCACCGACAGGGCCATGTCGGCCCCGGCCTTCTTGGCGAACTCGGTCAGTTCGATGGCCTCGGCCGTCGAATTGGCACCGGTGCCGGCAATCACCGGAATCCGGCCGGCGGCATGATCAACCGTAACCCGGATCAACTCGCAGTGCTCTTCGACATTGACCGTCGGCGACTCACCCGTCGTCCCGACAATTACGATCCCGTCCGTACCCTCGCGCACATGGAAATCGACGAGATTGCGCAGGGAGTTCAAATCGAGGCTGCCATCCTCGTGCATGGGCGTGACGATGGCGACAATGGATCCAGTAATCATGGCCTTGTTAACAAGAAAATAATCCATCGATTGTAACTGAAGGGCTCCGGGAGCGGATAGCTGGCAGGTAACAGATTGTTATTTTTGCGCCAGCCAGTGCACACGGCCCTGCGCGATTCGCAGACAGCCCTCGGGCAACTGCAGCTCGGGATGACGATCGGGTGCCGCGGTCAGCAACTGACGGGCAAACTCTTCGAGACGCGAGGCCACGGGCGTCCGCCAGCCCAATTCGCGCAAACGATAACGCAGCAGGTTTTTCAGGCGCGGCAAGGAGAGCCCACGCAGGGCGTGCAAAGAGGCAGTTTGGCCACCACTTTCCTGGACTTTTTGCCAGTCGACCGCAGCAAGTTCTGCCAGCAGTTGATCGGTTTCGCCAAAGTGGCTGGCCGCCAGCGCCAGCGAGGCTTCGGCCTGTGGAAAGCGGGCGCTCAGGCGGGGCAGGATTTCGTGGCGGAGAAAATTGCGCGAATATTGAAGATCAATATTGCTTTCGTCATCGATCCAGGCCAGGCCTTGCTGCCGTGCATAGTCTTCGATCTCCGCCCGACTGAACGCCAGTAACGGGCGTAGCAGACGGCGGGCGCCGAGCGGACGCTCGACCGGCATCCCGGCCGCACCGGCCACGCCGGCGCCGCGCAACAGATTGAATAATACGGTTTCAGCCTGATCGCCTTGGTGATGCGCCAGCAACAAGCTATCGGCATTGCAGTTGGCGAGCGCGGCATAGCGCGCCTGGCGCGCCGCGGCCTCCAGGCCCAGACCGCTTTGGCGATCGACCGCGACATGAGCAATGTCGAGCACCACCGCCAGGCGGCGGCAGTAATCGGCGCAAAAGGCAGCCCACTCGTCGGCGTTGGGCGACAAGCCATGATGAACATGAATAGCGCTGAGGCGAGCCCCCAGGCCCAGACGACTCAGCAGATGCAGCAGGACGACCGAGTCGCAACCGCCGGAAAGGCCGACGCAGATGCGCTCGGCCGGCGCCAGACGGGTGGCGATAAAATCGCCGACCCGACCGGGCAGATCAATTGACCGCTTGTTCCTTGTAGCGGCCATAGCTCATCAGCCGCTCGTAACGCGTCGCCAGCAACTCGGCCGTAGACAGGCCGGAAAGCTGCTTCAGCGCATCCTGCAAGGCCTTTTTCAGACTGTTGGCCATCGCCGTGTGATCGCGGTGCGCACCACCCAGCGGCTCGCTGACGATCTTGTCGATCAGGCCCAGAGTCTTCAGGCGCGGCGCCGTGATGCCCATCGTTTCGGCTGCTTCCGGCGCCTTCTCGGCACTTTTCCACAAAATGGAGGCACAACCTTCCGGCGAAATCACCGAGTAGGTGGAATATTGCAGCATCTGCACGATATCGCCGACCGCGATGGCCAGTGCGCCGCCTGAACCGCCTTCGCCGATGATGGTGACGATGACCGGCACCTTGAGTTCGGCCATCACGTACAGGTTGCGACCGATGGCTTCGGACTGGCCGCGCTCTTCGGCATCGATGCCGGGATAGGCGCCGGGCGTATCGACGAAGGTCAGCACCGGAATGCCGAACTTTTCGGCCAGTTTCATCAGGCGCAGCGCCTTGCGATAGCCCTCCGGGCGCGGCATGCCGAAATTACGATAGATCTTTTCCTTGGTGTCGCGGCCCTTCTGGTGGCCGATCACCATCACCGGCTGGCCATTGAAGCGGGCCAGACCGCCGACGATCGCATGGTCATCGGCAAAGGCACGATCGCCATGCAATTCTTCAAAATCGGTGAAGATCAGCGACAGATAGTCCAGCGTATAGGGACGCTGCGGATGGCGCGCCACCTGCGAAATCTGCCAGGAGGAAAGCTTGGCGTAGATATCCTTGGTCAGCTGCGCGCCTTTTTTCTCCAACCGTTCAATCTCTTCCGAGATATCGACAGCGGAATCATCCTGCACGAAGCGCAGCTCTTCGATCTTTGCTTCGAGGTCGGCAATGGACTGCTCGAAGTCGAGGAAACTTGTTTTCATGGACAGCTCGTTTTCTAGGTCGGCGGGTATTTTACCCTAAAGGTTGCCGGACCCAATTTTCGATAAGTCTGACACCAGGTGTCGAGTCCGGCGGTCAACGTCCCGAAAACGGCAAAAATGCGCAAGGCCCGAGATTTTGTTAACATCGCCGGCAACCAAAAACTAGAAAGTTTGCCATGTCCGCGAATGACCTGCTGTTCCTGCACCCCTTGCTCGGCGCGGACGACTCCTGGTCAGGCTACCTGGTCGAGACAGCACCGGATGCCAATCCGGAAAACGCCCTGGCCCAGCTCTGCCAACACCCGCTACTGCGTCAATTCGACCAGCGCCAGCCCTGGCTCTTGCCTGCCCTGCCCGGCGTCAGCCCACAATGTACGATCGAGACTGCAGTACATCTCTTTCCGGCCCGCGCAACGGAGGCTCAGGAGGCACTGGAAAAGGAATTGCGCCTCGCCAAGTGCAAGCTCGGCCTGTGCGCCGCGCCCGAAGAGCGGCTGCCGATGCCGGGAACCTGGGATTACCTGCTGATCGGCACCAGCCATGCCCGCACCCTGCGCCCATTCACGCTGGCCGGCATGTCGAGCCGGACCATCGTCGTCGCCACCGGCGTGCACAGCCCGGCCGACTACGCCTGGGCGCGCGACAACGCCTGCAGCCTGTCCACCTCGGAATTCCTGCTCAGCCGCGACCAGAAGGGCAAGAAGGCCGACATGACGCGCGTCAAGCTGCTCGAAATGCTCGCTCTGATTGCCGAAGATGCCGATACCGAAGCCATCGAGGAAATTTTCAAACAGGAACCAAAGCTCTCGTACAGCCTGCTCCGCCTGGTCAACTCCGCCGCCATTGCGCCGCGCAGCCCGATCACCAGCTTCTCGCAGGCGATCAACCTGCTCGGCCGCCGGCAGTTGCAACGCTGGTTGCAACTGCTGGTCTATGCCGATCCGAACAATGGCCAGCACCCCAATCCCTTGCTGCAAAAGGCTGCCGCCCGCGGCCGCCTGCTCGAACTGCTGGCGGCGAAACTGCACCCGGCACCAGCGGTCGACAATATTGAAGATGCGGCTTTCATGGTTGGCGTCTTCTCCTTGCTCGACGTCCTGCTCAATATGTCGATGACCGAGATTCTGCAGCAGTTGCCGCTCGCCCCGGCCGTACGCGATGCGCTGGCCGAATACGGCGGCGCGCTGGGCACCATGCTACGCGTCGTCGAAGCCGCCGAAAGCCGCGACCTGGCAGCAGCGGCCAAGCAGATGGCGGAGAGCAGCGTCGATGGCGAAAGCTACCTGAACGCCCAGCTGTCGGCCTTGAACTGGGCGGCAAAAATCCACCATACAGCCTGAGGCGGCGGCCGGGAGGCCCCCGCCCCGCGTCCCATCAGCCGAAACGGCCGCTCAGGAAAGGGTTGTAGCGGCGCTCTTCACCGAAGTCGGACATCGGCCCGTGGCCGGGGATGAAGGCCACCTCATCGCCGAGCGGGAATAACTGCTCCTTGATCGAGCGAATCAGCGTCTCGTGATCGCCTTTCGGAAAATCGGTGCGTCCGATCGAGCCCTGAAACAGCACGTCACCGACTTGCGCCAGATGGCTAGGGGCATGGTAGAAGACGACATGGCCCGGCGTGTGCCCCGGGCAATGCAGCACATCGAGTTCGACCTCGCCGAACTGCACCTTGTCACCGCCCTTCAACCAGCGCGTCGGTTCGAAGCTCTTGACGCTGGGGAAACCGAACATCTTGCTTTGCTGCGGCATGCCTTCGATCCAGAAACGGTCATCCTCGTGCGGCCCCTCGATCGGCACACCGCTGCGCTCGGCCAGTGCGGCGACGGCGCCGGCGTGGTCGATATGGCCGTGGGTGACGAGGATCTTGACCAGCGTCAGGTTCTCGTCGGCCAGCGCCTGCAGGATGCGCTCGACATCGCCACCGGGATCGATCACAACCGCCTGACGGGTTTTTTCGCACCAGAAAATGGTGCAGTTCTGCTCGAAAGGAGTAACCGGAACAATGGCGTAACGCATGGCAAAAACCGAAATGATTGAGTGACGGCGATTATCGCATGGCGGCGCCCTTGCCCGCCGTGGGCGGCCCCCTTACACTCAGGCGCTTGGAGAGACTGCTGCATATTCGAGGACGATAAAAACATGATCGACCACCCGCTGCCCGACATCGAAAGCTGGGTCCTGTTCTTCAACAACAATAGTCTGCCCGTGCTGCGCGTCACCAAGCGCCGACTCGACGAAATGCGCGACAACCTCGACCGCGTCGACGCCCGCGAACTGGCCCGCGTCATCCTGCAGGACCCGATCATGACGGTGCGCGTGCTGGCCTACATCCAGCCGATGCGTGGCCGCGCCCTGCAGCACGACATCACGACCATTGCCAGCGCGGTGATGATGGCCGGCATCGAACCCTTCTTCAATCGTTTCTCAGAGCTGCTGACCATCGAGGAGCAACTGCAGGGCGAGAACCGGCACGCCCTGCTCGGCATCCTGCAAATCATCCGTCGCGCCCAGCGGGCCGCCGACTACGCCCAGGAATGGGCTATCTGGCGCCACGACATCAACATGGAAGAGGTGCGCATCGCTGCCCTGCTGCACGATCTGGCTGAAATTCTCGTCTGGTGTTCAGCCCCGAAACTCGGTCTCGACATTCTCGCCCGGCAACAAGCCCAACCGACGCTGCGCAGTGCCGATGCGC
>NZ_LODL01000021.1:423496-495949 GCF_001551835.1 Dechloromonas denitrificans
GCGACCGGATCGTACTGCCGGTCAATTGAGCCAAGGGCGCTACAGCCCCCGCGCCCAGGCTGGGCGCAAGCCGGCCGACTCGGGCGCAGTAATCGCCTGGCGGACCTCGCCCAGCAAGCGCGCCTTGTCCGCCCCCAGCGTCCCTTTCAGGACCAGCCAGTTCGAGGCGTGGTCGCTGCGGAAAACGGTGCGCTTCAGTTCCAGCCCGCTCAGCAGGCGCTCGGTTTCGACGAATAGTTCATGCTGGCTCAACGGCTCCCAGCCGGGAAAACCGGCCCGCAAGCGTTGTTCGCCCTGCGGAAAACTGACCACCAGCGTCGCCAGGTATTCCGGTTGCGTCGCATTGATCAGGCGGGCCGAATTGTCGGCATGCTGCGCGCTGAGCGCCTTGCCACCCAGGCCGTTGAGGATCATCACCGAACGCGTGATGCCGGCCTGCCCGAGCTTGTCGAGCGACTCGCGGGTGGTTTCAAAGCTTTCGCCCTTGTTGACCGCCGCCAACACCTGGTCGTCACCCGACTCGGCACCGACATAGACCATCTTCAGGCCGGCCGCCGCCAGTTCGTCGATTTCCTGCTGCGACTTCTTGCGCAGGTTGCGCGGCAGGCAGTACGAGGAAATCCGCCGCACCGCCGGCAGGTGCGTGCGGATCGCTTCGAGAATGCTCAACAGGCGGCGGGTCGGCAGGACCAGCGCATCGCCATCGGCCAGGAAGACCCGGCGTACCTGATCGCCGTAGCGCTGGCCGGTCAGGCGGATGCTTTCCAGCACCTCGTCTTCTTCCCGGGCGCGGAATTTCTTCTGCGGCGCGGTGTACATCTCACAGAAAGTGCACTGGTTCCACGAACAGCCATCGGTGACCGGCAGGATCAGCGATTCCGCCTCGCTGGGCGGCCGGAAGACCGGCTCGACGTAGCGGATCGGGATCATGCTCAGGCGCTCACCTTGGCGATGAAGGCCGGCGGCACCAGGGCCGCCTTGCGGGCGGTGTAGTCGAAGAACATGATGCCGTGCTTGCCGCGCGCCACTTCGCGGCCGCTGGCCTGGTCGCTGAGACGCCAGACCAGGTCGCAGCCGTACTTGTTGAAATCGTCGGCGGCCATTTCGACGAGCAGCGTTTCGCCGTGGAAGGCTTCGGAACGATACTGCGCCGCGACATCGGCGACAACGATGCCGACGCCTTCGACATCCAGTTCGCTATAGCCGAGCGACTTGAAGAAGCGCACCCGCGCCTCGGAAACCAGCGAGATCAGCGCCGCATTGTCGAGGTGATGGCCGTAGTTGATATGGCTGATGTAGATGGGAATTTCGGTCGAAAAACTGAAACGCTCGGGCAAATCGATCTTGATGCGGGGCATGTTGTCTTACCTGGAAATGGGCAAAACCCGATTCTAAGGGCTGCGCCCGCTCGTCACCAGCACCGGGCAAGCCCTTGGCAAGGCAAGCCGGCACGTTAGAATCTGCCGCATCAGCCTTGGAGTCGCCATGAAACGTCCTTGTACAACCGCCCTCGCCAGTCTGCTGGCCCTCGCCCTGCTCGTTCCCGTTGCCCGGGCCGAAGAGCCGGCCGTCAAAAGCGTCGGTCAGGTCGACCTCGCTCGCTATGCCGGCAAATGGCACGAAATCGGCGCCTTCCCGATGTTCTTCCAGCGCCAGTGCATCGGTGACACGACAGCCGAATACGTGCTGAAGACGGATGGCGAAGTCAGCGTCACCAACCGCTGCCGTACCGACAGCGGCTTCGATCAGGCCAGCGGCCGGGCTTGGGCGCCCGAGGCGGCGCGCAGTGCAGAACTGAAGGTTTCCTTCTTCTGGCCCTTCCGTTCCGACTACTGGGTCATCGCCCTCGATCCGGATTACCGCTGGGCGGTGGTCGGCAACCCCAACCGCAAATACCTGTGGCTGCTGTCGCGCACGCCGCAACTGCCGGCCGCCGACATCGAGCGCGCCCTGAACGCCGCTGCCAGCCAGGGCTACGACCTGAAACAGTTCAAATACACCCGCCAAACGGAGACCACCCCATGAAAGCCATCGACCACAGCCGCCTCGACCAGGTCGTCCGCGATGCCCGCAAGGCCGCCGACAGCCGCGCCGAGGGCTACCGCGAGCGCGCCCTGAAAATCTACCCGTGGATCTGCGGCCGCTGCGCCCGCGAATTCACCACCGCCAACCTGCGCGAACTGACGGTGCACCACCGCGATCACAACCACGACAACAACCCGAACGACGGCAGCAACTGGGAGTTGCTCTGCCTCTACTGCCACGACAACGAGCACCAGAAGCAGATCGAAGCCGACCGTGGCTACACCGACAGTTCGCTGGGCGGCGGCGGCGCAACGCACAACCCGTTTGCCGCGCTGCAGGGCCTGCTGAAAAAGAAGGATTGAGCCGGGCGATGGCCGAACAGTATCGCCTGTCGATCACCACGCGCGGCCGGGGTTCGACCGAGATCACCGGCGAAATCGCCGCGCTGGTGGCCAGTGCTGCGGTCGACGTCGGGATTGCCCACATTTTCGTCCGCCATACCAGTTGCAGCCTGGCGATTACCGAAAACGCCGACCCGACGGTCCGCCGCGACCTGGAAACCCTGCTCCAGCGCTGGGCGCCGGACGGCGACCCGGCCTACCGCCACGACCTCGAAGGCGACGACGACATGGCGGCCCACGCCCGTTCGCTGCTGACCGGCGTTTCGCTGAGTGTGCCCTTCGCCGACGGCCGCCTGCTGCTCGGCACCTGGCAGGGCATCTACCTGTTCGAACACCGGACCCAGAGCCACCGGCGGGAAATCGTCCTTACCCTGCTCGGCTGAATTCGGCCGTCACTCCGGCCGGCGCGGCACGCTAAAGGAAAGTGTCGTCGAATGGGCGACACGCTGGCTCGTGCACTCCGCCACACATGCCTCGGCATGGCTGGCCTGGATGACATTCAAGCCGTTGCTGCCCAGCGTGACGACGGCCAGACCGGCGGCATCGGTGCGCAGAGGCGCCGCCTGGTCGTCATTGATGAAGTCGCCGATCAGCTTGGCATTGGCCAAAGGCTGCCCGCGCAGCAGCAGGCGAAGCGGCAGGCGCTCGCCCTTGCGCAAGGCCAGGGGATCTTTCAGCGGCACAATTTCCAGCGGCAGGCCGAGCGGCCGAGCCGGCTCGCCCGACGCGGCGAGCACGGCGCTGGCATAGCGCAGCAGGCGCCAGGTCCGGCGGACTTCCCCGGCCCCCGCCGCCTGCCCGTCGGCCAGCCAACGGCCATCCGTCATCTCGCGCCAGGCGCCGGCATCGAGGCGCAAAGCCAGCCGGGCCACCGGCTCCTCGGGCACGAAGCGCCACTGTCCGGCCCGTATTTCGCTGCGCCAGCCGGCCGCTTGCCCCTGCTCGTTCCAGGCCTCAACCTGCTGGATAGCCGCCGGATCATAAGCCTCGTCCTCGGCTCCTTCGCCATAGACCGCCGCCCACTGCCCTGCCCGCTGGGCCACCCAGAGGCCGTGCGCCTGGACGCTACCGGCCAGCAGGGCAAGGGCGAGGGTCAATACTGCGTGGTGAAATTTCATTGCGTGCATCCTTTAGGGAAACGCTGAAATATTGGTCATCCCCGCGAAAACGGGGATCCAGTTCGTTGATTTTCTGGATTCCCGCCTTCGCGGGAATGACATATTTGAATAAATCAGCGTTTTTCTTAGCCAATTGCGCCATTTAGAAATCAACCGTCGCCGACAACTGGAAAGTACGCGGCATGCCGATGGCCAGCGTGCTCCAGGTCGATGCCCCGGCCCAATATTCCTTGTCCAGCGCATTGCGCAGGTTGGCGCGCCAGACGACGTTCTTGCCGACCAGGCTGGTCTTGTAGCGGGCGCCGAGATCGAGCGTCGTCCAGGCCGGCAACTGCCGGCTGTTGCTCTGGTCGACATACTGTTTGCCGCTGTGCAGCACGCTGCCGCTGACGGTCAGGCCGCTCAGCACCGGCACATCCCATTCGGCATTGAAGCTGGCCTGCACGCCGGGCACGCCGACCGCCGTATTGCCTTGCGTTGCCGCGCTATTGGTCTGGGTCAGTTTGGCGTCGATCCAGGTGATGCCGCTGTAGAGACGCACCCCGTCGCCAGCCGCGCCGAAGGCGGAAAGCTCGATGCCGCGATTGCGCTGCTCGCCATCGACGGCATAGACGTTGTTGCTCAATTGCCCGCTCGGTCGGGTGATCTGGAAGGCGCTCAGCATGGTCATCAGGCGGCCGTGATCGACCTTGACGCCGATTTCATGCTGTTTCGTCTTGTACGGCGCAAAGACCTCGCCGGCATTGAGCGCCGTCATCGGCGCGCTGTCGCCCTTGGCCAGACCTTCGATGTAGTTGCCGTACAGCGAAACATGGTTCAGCGGCTTGAAGACCACGCCCAGCATCGGCGTCAGCGCACTCTTGTCGTAGCTGCTGCTGACGGCGCCGCTGGCGGCATAGTTTTCCGAATTGACGTTCTGCTGGCGCAGACCCAGGATCACCTGCAGCCGTTCGTCAAAGGCCGACACGGTATCGGACAGCGCGACGCCGCTCAGCGTATTGGCCGACTGCTTGAGCACGCTGCCCGGCAAGGCAACATCCTGTGCCGGCTGGTCGATCGGGTTGTAGAGATTCGACGTGTAAGTCCGCCCATTCACCGTTCCGCGCCCCAGGCTATCCTCGTAGCGGCTGAACTGCAGGGTCACCCGATGCTTCAGCGCCCCCGTTTCAAAGCGCCCGCGCAAGCCGCCTTCGAGCGAACTGCGCTGCACGTCGAAAATCGCCGCCACCGGCAAAACACTGGTATTGCCGCTGCTGCTGGTGATTGACGGCGTATTGAACAGGCGCTCGACATCGGTCTGCGCCGTGCCGAAACTACCGAACACCGACAGCTGCTCGGCCGCCTCGTATTCAAGACGCAACAGCGCCGACTGCTCGTCGCTACGCGAGTATTCCCAGGACTGCGTGGTGTTGCGCCGGCCGTCCGGCGCCTCGGGCACCGCCACACCGTTGTTCAGCCACAAGCGCCGGGAGGGAGCATCGATATTCTCCCGCTGATCGATCAGATCCAGCGTCGCCTTCAGCTTCTCGCCCTGGTAATCGAGCGCCAGCGCACCCAGGCTGGTCCGTTTCGATTGATTGTCGAGTGCCGTATCGCCGTTCTGGTAGGCACCATTGAAGCGCACGCCAAACTGGCGCTCCGGCCCGAAACGACGGGCGACATCGACATGCCCACCGAGCTGGCCATCGCTCAGGTAGTCGCCCCGCACCTGCGTCAGATCATTAGCGGCCCGCTTCGGCACGACATTGATCGTGCCGCCGCCGGCGCCGTTCGGCGACATGCCGTAAATCATCGCCGCCGGCCCTTTGAGAACTTCGATCCGCTCGGCGTAATCGGCCATAACGCGATAGTTCGGACCGACGCCATAGAGGCCGTCAAAGGCGATCTCCCCGGTGTTGTTGTCACCGACCGCAAAGCCGCGGATGAAAAAGGCATCGGCATTGTCGGCCCCCATGCCGCTGCTGCGTACCGACGGGTCCAGGCGCACCATGTCGGCCACCGTCGTCGCCTGGGCATCCTGGATGCTCTGGGCGGTAAAGGCCGTGACACTGAAGGGCGAATCCATCGTATCGACATTGCCCAGCATGCCCAGCCGCCCACCCCGCGCCATCTGGCCGCCGGCATAGGCCTTGGGCAACTCCCCCGGCTGCATGGCTGCCGTCACGGTGAGCGGCGACAAGGTGGCCTCGGACTCGCTACGCGGCCGGACGCGTAGTTCGCCACCGACCACCACCCCGTCCAGGCCGCTGCCGGCCAGGGCCTGTTCGATGGCCGACTGGGCGCTCATGCTGCCGGCGATGGCCGGCGCATTTTTACCGGCGAGCAGCGCCGCATTGACACTCAGTTGCCAACCGGCCTGGCTGGCAATGCGGGTCAGCGTCGTCGACAGCGGGCCGGCCGGAATATCGAAGGCCTGTGCCGGGCGGGCAGCCTGGGCCAGTGCCGACTGCGGCGCAAAACCGAGGCCGAGCGCCGGCCCGACCAGAAGAGCGGCGCGGACAGCCAGCACCAGCGTGTGTTGGGAAAGCAGATGAAGATCCGGCATGAGAGAAGCTCCAGAGAATGAATGTGTTGTTTCACCTGGTATGCCGAACACGCCCCGAAAAAGGGAACTGCCGTTCAAGAAATTATTTGGCGATCAGCCGCAAGTGGTCGTGCCCCGCCCTTTCGACCTGCAGCGGCAGGCTGCCTTCGAGGGCGGCGAGGATGAGCGGCAAGTCGCGTTCCGGATTGCCGATGCGGTAGACGCCGACTAGCCGCAGCTGGCTGACGCGCGACTCCACCTCCAGCTTCACGGTCGTATAGCGGCCGAGTTCGGCGAGGAAATCGGCCAGCGGCACGTTGTCGGCAATCAGCAAGCCTTTCGTCCAGCCCTCGCGAGCCGCTGCGGCGGAACCATGGGCGGCGGCCTGCCGGGCCGTCAGACGGCCGCTTTCGCCGGTCTCGACAATCACCGTGCGATTGTCGTCCGCCGGCGCCAGACGCACTGCGCCGGCAAAGACATCGACCAGGGTCTGGCCGCCCACGCTGCGTACCGAAAAGCGCGTCCCGAGTGCCGTGACCCGGCCATGCACGGTATCCACGACCAGCGGGCGCGGCACACTCCTGCGGTCGACACCCGAATCGAGCAATATTTCGCCATCGTAGAGGACGATACGGCGCAATTCGTCGTTGTAATCGACCTTGACCCGGGTCGCCGTATTCAGGCTCAACTGGCTGCCATCATCGAGTTCGAGCTGGCGGGTTTCGCCAACCGCGGTCCGCAAGTCGGCAGTCAGTGCCGCCAGCACCTGCCACTTTGCCGGGCGCGGCAAGGCGGCCCCAAGCACGGCGAGGCCGCCCAGCGCCATGGCGCCAACGCCGAGCAGGCGCAGCGCCTGCCGGCGCGATTTACAGCTCAATTCGCGTCGTGCCTCCAGCAGCGCTTGTCGGAAGCAAGCCGGAGGCGCATTGGCCCGCAGCCGGGAAAACGGCTGGGCAATCATCTCGACCCGTGCCCAGGCCTGGGCGTGCTCGGGGGCGGCAGCCAGCCACTCGTGCCAGCGTTGCCGCTCGGCTTCGTCGGCTGTTTCGTCACCCAGTCGGGCAAACCATTCGGCGGCGGCGGCCAGGGCGGCATTTTCCTTATTCATCGGCATCGCCGGCCTGCAGCATCAAACAATTCAGCATGGCTTCGGCCATGTACTTTTTGATCATCCGCTCGCTGACGCCGAGGCGTTCGCCGATCTCCCGGTAAGTCAGGCCGTCGAGTTGCGACAGCAAGAAGGCTTCGCGGACGCGCGGCTTCAGGCGGTCGAGCATGGCATCGACCTGCATCAGCGCCTCCAAGGCCAGCGCCTTTTCTTCCGGCGACGGCGCGAACGGCTCGGGCTGGCTGCTCAGGGCATCCAGCCAAGCCCGCTCCAGCGTCTGACGACGCCAGAAGTCGACCAGCAGGCCGCGTGCGACCGTGGTCAGATAGGCCCGCGGCTCACCGAGCGGCTTGGTCTCCCGCCGTCCAAGCAAACGCAGAAAGGTATCGTGGGCGAGATCCGCCGCCCGCTCGCCGCAACCGATCTGGCGGCGCAACCAGCCATGCAGCCAGCCATGATGCGCGCGATAGATGTCGCCAATACATTCGCCGGATGCGGCCGCGAGGTCCATGGAAAGCTCCTGAGAGGTAACTCTTCGGCTGGCTATCCGCGCTGCGGTTTGGCTGGCTTAGTTGATAATCGTTCTCATTATCCGGAACAATCGGGGAGCGGTCAATTGGCAGACAAAGAGCGGCGGCTATGATGGCAGCCAGACGCCGCAGGCAAAAAAACAGGCGGTTGCCCGCCTGAAAACTCTCCTCCACGAGAAAAGCGCGACCCTCAGGCTTCGGGCGAGCCGTCAGCCAGCACCAGGGTCAGCGGCACCGTGCCGTGGCGCTGGCGCAGGCGGCGACCAAGTCCGGCCGGGAACAGGCCGAGGCAATAGGTGCTCGGCACGACGATCGCCGAGCAATTGAGTTCTTCGGCCAGGTCGATGATGCCGGCGACCGCTTCGCTTTCACGGAAATAGCACTGGCTGGGAATACCGGCATCGCGCAAGGTGTTGGCCGCGGCCTCGAGAAAGATGGCCGCGCGTTCCTGGAAATACTGGCTGACTTCGGCCTCGGTGTAAAAGCGCAGCACTTCCCAGTTACGTACCGGTTCGGCGACATGGAGCAGGCAGACCTCGACGGCAACGCCGGCCCGGGCGCACTCGATGGCATAGCGCAGGCTCCACGCCGACTCGGCACTGGCATCGATCGGGATCAACAGTTTGAGCCCACTGCCGGGGGCAACGGAATGCAGATTTTTCATGATCGACAGATCTCCCATGTCACTCCCCTTCCCTGGCGGAATCCGCCGTTAGCCCGCTGCGCTGCCGGATGGCCTGATCCAGCCCCCGGCGCATCCGGCGGAAAAACAATGGCCCGACCACAAGCAGCAGCAAGGGCAAGGAAAGCAGCAACTGAGTCAGGAAAACCATGCCCGGCGCAGCCTCTATCCGCGCCGCCGGCTGCAATAGCCAGGTCACCAGCACGACACCGGCAAGCATGCCGAGGCGCTCGAAACGGTCGAATTCCAGCCCGCCTATCCGCGTCAGCAGTTCCGGCCACTCCCCCACCGGCCACAGGCGCAATTGCGGAAAGACCTGCCCAAGCAGCCATTGCAGGCAAGGCGAACGCAGGATCGGGCTGGCGCGGGTCATTACAGGGCGAGGAAGGCAAAGATGGCGACGCAGGTTGGCGGCAAGGCGGCCAGGAAGAGGCCGAGCGGGCTGACCGACTGTTCGTCGAAACTCGATTTGAGAATGGAGAGGCCGGCCGGATTCGGCGCATTGGCGATGATCGTCAAGCCGCCACCGGTCACCGCGCCGGCCACGATGGCGTACTTGAATTCCGGCGAGACGCCGTCGACCAGCGAAGCCAGGTAGGTCAGCGCGGCGTTGTCGGTGACTGCCGTCAAGGCGGTGGCGAGGAAATAGAGCACGGTCGGTTCAACGCCGGTCAGGGCGCTTTGCAGCCACCAGCGCTGCAGGCCGCCGAGAACCACCAGGCCGGCCAGGAAGAAGGCGACCAGCAAGCCTTCACGCAGGATCAGGCGATCCTGGTACTGCTTGTAGGCTTCGGTATACCCCAGGAAAAAGAGGAAAAAGCCCATGAAGACGACGGGATGGTGGGCAAAGAATACGACCCCGACGAGAAATAGCAGGTGGACGCCGGCGACGGTGCGCGACATGCTGGCCGGCGCCCCGTCGACCTGCCCCTTGGCGGCAATTTCATGGCGGAAGAACCAGGTCAGCACGGCGGCATTGACGAATACGGCGAAGGCCGCTTTCCAGCCGAAATGGGAGAGCATGAACAGGCTGTCCCACTGCCACTTGCCTGCCACCATCAACACCGGCGGTGCGGCAAAATTGGTCAGCGTGCCGCCGATCG
The DNA here is from genome assembly GCF_001551835.1 of Dechloromonas denitrificans. Classification (GTDB taxonomy): domain Bacteria; phylum Pseudomonadota; class Gammaproteobacteria; order Burkholderiales; family Rhodocyclaceae; genus Azonexus; species Azonexus denitrificans. The sequence goes on from NZ_LODL01000021.1 coordinate 432,988, forward strand.
AAATATTGACGAAAAGCAGGCCGAGGGTGGCGTACTTCAGGCGGTTGGAAAGCTGCTGCTGGAAATAGCGATCGCGCAGCATCAGCGCGGCCAGCGTCATCGCGGCCGGTTCGGTAATGAAGGAGCCAAGCAGCGGCACGACCGACAGGCAGAGGAAATAGACCGCCACCACGCGCTGCATGGGGATCATGCTGGCGATAAACTGGACCAGCGCAATGATGGTGTTCAGGATCGGGCGGCTGGCGGCAATCACCATGATCACGAAGACGAACATCGGCTCGGTGAAATTGCGTGCTTCCAGGTAGTCGACCGCAGCATCCTTGCCGGACAGCCCGACCAGCGTGGCGATCAGGATGAAGGCCCAGAAACCGAAGACCACCTCGACCTCGGCCAGCAGGTGCCAGAGACCGGCATGGCGCGGCTGGGCATGGGCCAGATGGGCGAAGAACTTGGTCGAAAAGGTGTGCAGCACCGCCAGTGCAAAAATGACGGCAGCGACGATTTCCGGGGTTGAGGCAGCAATGTTCGGCATGATTTCGGGTCGAAGCGATATGCACTCCAATATAGCCATCTGCCGCCTTTGCGATAATTCGGGAGTCGCTTAGCGCTTTCACCTACGGGATTCCCTTATTACCGCCCTCCATCGTCTCGGTCACAATGCAGGCACCACCTTTCCGGCAATGCGCCCTCCCGGTTTGAACCCCCTCCTGCTCTACCTCGGCTTTGCCGGCCTTTACATTGCCCTCGATGTCGCCAGCTTCATCGATCCGCTGCACGGGCTGAACATCACGCCCTGGAACCCGGCCCCGGCCCTCGGGCTGGTTTTCCTGCTGCGCCTGGGAAAATCGGCCTGGCTGCCGTTGACCGCGACACTGCTGCTCAGCGAATGGCTGATCCGCGGCCTGCCGCAAGCCTGGTGGACGAGTCTCGGAGCGACGCTGATCCTGGCTACCGGCTACATCGCACTGGGCGAACTGCTGCGCCGCCGGCTGCCGCCGGCCACCCTGCTCGACGACCGCACCGCGCTGTTCAACTGGATAGTCCCGATCGCCGGCGGCACCCTGTTGATCAGTCTCGTCTATCTGAGCAGCCTGAGCCTGCTCGGGCTATTGCCGGCGAGCGGCTGGAAAACCGGCGTCCTGCATTTCTGGGTCGGCGACGGCGTCGGCATTGCGGTCGCCATGCCCCTCTTCTGGTGGCTGAGCAGCGAACGCGGCCGCATTTTGCTGAAAGCCGCCGCCTGGCGCTGGGAAACGCTGGGCTATGCACTGCTCAGCCTGGCCGCCTTGTGGCTGGCCTTCGACGTCGGCGATGACAACCGCTCCAAGCTGTTCTATCTGCTCTTCCTGCCCATCGTCTGGGCTTCCGCCCGCCAGGGCATGGCCGGCGCCATCATCTCCGCCTCGCTGCTGCAGGCCGAGGTGATCGCCGTCGTCCAGGCGCTCGACTACAGCGCGGTGACGGTCGCCGAAATGCAGATGCTGTCGCTGGCGATGGCCCTGATCGGCTTTTTCATCGGCAGCGTGGTCGATGAACAGCGGCGCACCAGCGATGAACTGAAACAGACGCTGCGCCTCGCCGCGGCAGGCGAAATGGCCGGTGCCATGGCGCACGAGTTGAACCAGCCGCTGACGGCACTGGCCGCCTACGCCGCCGCCTGCGAAAAACTGCTTGAGCGCGGCGAGTCGGGCGAGCGCCTGAATGCGGCGATCCAGGGCATGCTGCTCGAATCGGGCCGCACCGGCGAAGTCGTCCGCCGCCTGCGCGACTTTTTCCGGACCGGCGCCACCAAGCTGGAAGCGCTGCCGCTGGCCGAGATCATCACTCAGGCCAGCCGCCCCTACCAGGACAAGGCCGTCCAACGCGGCGTCGAATTCACGCTTGGCCCGATTCCCGACGCCACCTTGCTGGCCGACCGCCTGCAACTTGAAGTGGTGCTCCGGAATCTGCTGGCCAACGCTTTCGATGCCGTCGCCGCCAGCGAACTGGAACGGCACCAGGTCGCACTGCGGGCGGAAGTGCTGCATGGCAACCGGGTCTCGATCGAGGTCGAGGATTCCGGCACCGGCCTTTCCGGCAAGGAGGCAGCCTTGCTCTTCGAACCTTTCCAGTCCTCGAAATCAAGCGGCCTCGGCCTCGGCCTGGTCATCAGCCGGGCCATCGTCGAAACCCATGGCGGCACGCTGTGGGGAGAAGTCGCCTCGCACGGCATCTTCAAAATCATTCTGCCGCTTCAGGAGAGCCCCTCGCATGCATGAGCCACTCAGCGTTTTTATCGTCGATGACGATGCTTCCGTCCGCGACGCCCTGAGCTTGCTGCTCGGCATCCACGACTACCGGGTCGCCGTCTTTGCCGATGCCGAAAGTTTCCTCAAGGCCTACAAAAAGGAATGGCGCGGCTGCCTGCTGCTCGACATCCGGATGCCCGGCATGGATGGCCTGTCGCTGCAAAAGCACCTGGCCGAGCTGGGCAGCGAATTGCCGGTCATCGTGATGACCGGCCACGGTGACGTCGCCTCGGCCCGTGAAGCCTTCCGGGCCCTGGCCATCGACTTTCTCGAAAAGCCGCTCGACCACAAAAAGCTGCTGGCCGGCCTGGCCGAGGCATTCAGCCGCCAGCAGGTCAGCCTGGTCGCCAAAATGAATCAGGACCAGACGCAGCGCCTGCTTGGCAACCTGACCCCGCGCGAACGGGAAATCATGGAAAAGGTGGTCAACGGCCAGCACAACCGGGAAATCGCCGCCGAACTCGGCATCAGCCCGCGCACGGTGGAGGTGCACAAGGCGCGGATGATGGACAAGCTCGGTGTCGGCAACGTGGCCGACCTGGTTCGCCTGCAACTGCACGCGAACCGGGGTTAAGCCGGAAGCAGCCCGGCCTTGCCGGCTAACTGCTCTTTTCCAGTCGTTCCGGCGCGCGGGCCTGCAGCACCGGCAAGACTGGCGCCGGGATATCCGTCACCAGCAGCTTCGGATTGGTCTGCGGCGTCGGCATGATGAAGTCGCTCATGCGGGATGCCGCGATCACTGCCGCGTAAGCCGGATCGACAAGATTCCGCTGGATCAGGTCGAGCGGACTGTTCAGCAGATTTTGCAGGGTCTGCGCCGCAATCGACGCCCGACGCTCGGCGTCAGCGACATCGGCAATCACCGGGGCGGCGCCTGGCGTGCCGATCTGGTCGGCGAGCGCGGCCGGATTGCCGAGCGGCACGGCCTGCCCATCGAGCGGCGAAATGATGCCCGGTGGGGGCGTGCCTGTAGCGGAAAGATCGGTCGCACTCACCGACGCTGGATTCGTCGGCGAAATTCCGCTGTCGCGCACCAGGGTGGCCGCTGTGGCATCCGGCCCGAGCAGCCCGGCGGTCAGTGCGCCTTGCAGCACGGCCGGCTTCGACAAAATCGTCGCCGTATCGAGGCCTGCGGCCGCCAGATCAAGATCGCTCAACTGGACACCGTTCAAAACGCTATCGGCCGACAATGCCTGCAATAAATCAGTGCCGACCGCGGCGCTCTGGGCGGTTGAATTGGTATTCAGCCCCAACAGCGTACTCAGATCAACGGGTTGGGCCGGGGAGCCGCCCAGTTGCGTCAAATCGACTTGGGCCAGCGCGGCACTGACCGCCTGTTGTTCAAACCCCGTCAGTTGCTCCAGCAAAGACTGGCTTGCCTGATTGAGCAAGGCCTGCGTCCCTGCCGGATCGCTTGCGATGGCGGTGTTCAGGACGTTCGGGTCGATCTGCAGGCTGAGCGTCCCGACTGTATCTCCAGGCGTAGCGGCAACCAGTTCAATACCGATCCCCCGCAGCCTGGCGAGGCTGGCACTGTCGCTGGCGATGGCGCTGCTCGCCAACTGGTTCAGGCTCAACGCCAACTGGTCGACCAGCAAACTGTCGGAAAAACCGGTCAACAAGGTCTGCGAACTGGCAACATTACTTTGCAGGGCATTGAACGTGTCGACCAGGCCCTGTGCCGTGGCAAAGACGCTCGCCGGGCTACTGTCGGCCAGTGCTGCCTGCTCGGCTTGCAGCCGCTCCCGGGCCGCCGAAACGCCGGACAGCAAGAAACCGGCATCCGAAATATCAACAATGCTGGACGCGCGGTCGAACGCGGCCTGAACCGGCGGCGAGCTTGCCGTGAGCAACGACGTACGCACCACCGGCGGAACGGCGGAAAGAGCAATCGGCTGAATCGAGAGAGAACTGCTCATCGCAAAACCACCCGGCTTGATTGGCAATCAGCCAAGCATCCGGTCTCGCACCACGATATCTGCCAGAAAATCGGGACTGGCTGAAAAGTGCCGGTTTTTTGCTGTCTACCGTAGGCTCAAGGGCTGCGTGGCATCAATGCCGTGGCTCGGCATCGAAAACTCGACGCCTCGCCGCGACAACTGATTGGTAGACAATGTCAAGGAATCGCTGGTTCTATCGGTGCCTGCCTATTTGTCGGAACCGGCAAACCTCATGACCGGGCCTGGAGTTTGTCTTGCGTGCGGAGTTCGAAGTCTGTCACATCGTGGCGCTCATGCAGTTGGCTCTCCAGCGGCCCGTTCACCCGGTTGACCATGCGGCCTCGTTGCACGGCCGGGCGCTGGCCGATTTCATCCGCCCAGCGAATCACGTGGGGGTACTCATTGACCTGCAAAAACTCCCCCGCCTCGTATAGCTGACCTTTGGCCAAAAGCCCGTACCACGGCCAGATGGCCATGTCGGCGATGGTGTACTGATCACCGCCGACATAGGGGCTTTCGCCCAGCCGCCGGTTGAGCACATCCATCTGGCGTTTGACCTCCATCGCATAGCGGTCAATTGCGTATTCGATTTTGGTCGGCGCATAGGAATAGAAATGGCCGAAGCCACCACCCAGAAAAGGCGTACTGCCCATCTGCCAGAACAGCCACGACAGGCATTCGGCGCGGCGGGCCGGTTCGCTGGGCACAAAGGCGCCAAACTTCTCGGCCAGATAGAGCAGGATCGATCCCGACTCGAACACCCTGACCGGTTGCGGACCACTGCAGTCCAGTAGCGCCGGAATCTTGGAATTGGGGTTCACCTCGACAAAGCTGCTACCAAACTGATCGCCCTCGTTGATCCGGATCAGCCAGGCATCGTATTCAGCCCCGTGCAGCCCGAGGGCCAGCAATTCTTCCAGCATCACCGTCACTTTGACGCCGTTGGGTGTCGCCAGCGAATACAGTTGTAGCGGGTGTTTGCCACGGGGCAGCACCTGCTCATGGGTGGCCCCGGCAATGGGCCGGTTGATGTTGGCGAACTGGCCGCCGTTCGCCTTGTCCCAGATCCAGACTTTGGGGGGGAGATAACTGTTGGTGTCGGACATGAATGCCTCTCTGAATGATTTCTGAAATGCGAACCTAGCCCTTGACGCAGACCACCTGCTTCAGGGTATGCAGCACCTCGGTCAGGTCGCTCTGGTTGGCCATCACCTGGTCGATGTCCTTGTAGGCGCCGGGAATCTCGTCGATGACGCCCTTGTCCTTGCGGCAGATGACGCCGGCCGTCTGCTTGAGCAGGTCGGCTTCACTGAAGGTCTTGGTGGCCGCCGTCCGGCTCATCCGGCGGCCGGCGCCGTGAGCGCTGGAGTCGAAACTTTCCGGGTTGCCCTTGCCGCGCACGATGTAGCTGCGCGCGCCCATGCTGCCGGGAATGATGCCGAGATCGCCGGCCCGGGCCCGGATCGCCCCCTTGCGGGTGACCCAGACATCAGCCCCGTAGTGGTGCTCGCGGGCCACGTAGTTATGATGGCAATTGACCACCTCGCTGGTCACCGCGAAAGCCGGCAGGTGCCGCTGCAGGCCGGCCAGCACCAGATCCATCATGCACTGGCGGTTGATGTAGGCGTATTCCTGAGCCCAGTGCACGGCCTCGACATAATCGGCAAAATAGGCGCTGCCTTCCCGAAAATAGGCCAGGTCGCGGTCGGGTAGCTGGATTTGCTGGCGCTCCATGTCGCGCCGCGCCAGTTCGATGAAGTAGCTGGCCAGCGCGTTGCCGATGCCCCGGCTGCCGGAGTGCAGCATCACCCAGAGCTGGTCCGACTCGTCCAGGCAGACTTCGATGAAGTGATTGCCGCCGCCTAGCGTGCCGAGCTGATTGACCCATTTCGAGGACTTGCCGAAGCTTTTCAACAATTGCGGGTGCTGCCGCATCATCTGCTTCAGCTTGGCCTCGAAAGGCCGCGCGGCCAGCGTCAAGGCTTGGGCATCCTCGTGCTGTGCCTTGCCGACCGGCACATCGCGGCTGATCTGCGTAAAGATCTTTTTCAACGCCTTCTCGCTCAGTTGATTGGCGCCGATCGACAGCCGGCAGGCGACCATGCCGCAACCGATATCGACGCCGACCGCGGCCGGCACGATGGCACGGTCGGTGGCGATCACCGAACCGATGGTCGCCCCGATGCCGAGATGAACGTCCGGCATCGCCGCGACATGGTGATGGATGAACGGCAGGCTGGCGATATTGGCCAGTTGTTGCTTCGACTTGTCGTCGACGTCATCGGTCCAGATCTTGACGGGCACCGGGCAGTTGGCGAGGGTTTGGCGGATCGGCATGGTCCGGAAACAGTAGCACGGCCCGGCGCCGCGCTCAAAAGCCGAAGCCTGCGGTCGACTACCTTTTCAGGGCAATTTTCGGGGCGCCCTGCCCGGCGCGGATCGCTCGACGACGAAGTCGCCGACGATGAAGCCGCACCCGGTTTTTGCCCTAACCTCTTCCGTAGAAACACCCGGGTGCAGTTCGCTCAGGGTCAGGCTGCCCTCCGCATTGACGGTGAAGACGCAGAGATCGGTAATGATCATGTCTACCACTCCCTTGCCAGTCAGCGGCAAGCTGCAGCGTGGCAGGATCTTGGGCGTTCCATCCTTTGCCGTGTGCTCCATCAGGACGATCACCCGCCCGACTCCGGAAACCAGGTCCATCGCACCGCCTGGCCCCTTGACCATCTTGCCAGGCACCATCCAGTTGGCCAGGTCGCCGTTCTCCGACACCTCCAGGCCGCCAAGAATGGACAGGTCGACATGGCCGCCGCGAATCATCGCGAAGGAGTCGGCGCTGGAAAAGAAACTGCTGCCGGGAATGCTCGTGATGGTCTGCTTGCCGGCATTGATCAGGTCGGGATCGACCGCCTCCGCCGACGGAAAGGGGCCGATGCCCAGCAGGCCGTTTTCCGATTGCAGCGTGACCTGCATGCCGTCGGGAATGTAATTGGCGACCAGGGTCGGGATGCCGATGCCCAGATTGACGTAGTAGCCGTTCCTCAACTCCTGCGCCGCCCGCCGGGCCATCCGTTCACGCAGCGGGTCGGCCTTGCCCGGCGTCGCCGTGCCGGCCGTGGTTCGGAACTCGATGCGCTTTTGGTAACCGGCGCCCTGGACAATGCGGTCCACGTAGATGCCCGGCGTGTGGATCTGGTCGGGATCCAGCTCGCCCGGCTCTACCAGTTCCTCGACTTCAGCCACCGTGACCCGGCCGCAGGTGGCGATCATCGGGTTGAAGTTACGCGCCGTCTTGCGGAAAACCAAGTTGCCGGCATGGTCGCCCTTCCAGGCCTTGACGATCGCGATGTCGGCGCAAATGGCCGGCTCCAGCACATAGTCCTGGCCATCGAACCGGCGCGTTTCCTTGCCTTCGGCCAGCCGGGTGCCGAACGCGGTGCGCGTGTAGAAGCCGGGGATGCCGGCGCCGCCGGCCCGCAGCCGTTCGGCCAGGGTGCCCTGCGGCACCAGTTCAAGCTCCAGTTCGCCGGCCAGCACCTGGCGCTCGAATTCCTTGTTCTCGCCGACATAGGAGGCGACCACTTTCTTCACCTGCCGCGTTTTCAGCAGCGGCCCCATGCCGAAATCGTCAACGCCGGCGTTGTTGCCGACGATGGTCAGGTCGCTGGTGCCGGCCTGCAGCAGCCCGGCGATCAGGTTTTCCGGAATGCCGCACAGGCCGAAGCCGCCGGCGGCGACGGTCATGCCGTCGAAGAGCAGGCCGTCCAGCGCGGCCTGGCTCGTTGCGTACACTTTGTTCATTGTGCTGTTCCCTCTTCTGGTCTTTTGCGAGGCAAGCGGGGAGCGACCAATCGCCCCCCGCCTAGCTCAGGCCTTAATCAACCCGTTCCGGTACCGGCAGATTCACCCATTCCTTGTAGAAAGCCTCGATGTCCGGCTCGAAGTCATGGATTACCGGATACCACGGGGTCGGCGCCTCGACGTCATGCAGCGTGCCGCAGGTCGGGCAGTAGTACTCGCGGTAGACCTGCCACTGGGTATCCGGCGCCATCAGTTTGGGATAGACCTCGGTCATTGCCTCTTCGGTGTCGCGCACGTAGATCGACGCGTGCAGCTTCCAGTTCTCCTTGTAATCGCAGAACTCGTGGCCACAGTCGCACTTGATGAGCCATTGCTTGGTCTTGGCCGACTGCACGATGTACATGTGCGGCGCCAGCGGCAGCACGATGCGGTCCTTGAAGCCGACCTTGGCCTGCAATGCCGCGACGTACTGCTCGAAGCGGCTGTTGTCCTTGGGCATCGACAGCATGCGGAAAGTGGTTTCCCAGTCCAGCGTGCCTTCGACCAGATGTGAAACCTGTTCATTGGTATATGACATTTTTGTCTCCTTGATTCAGATGGTGGCTTGCCCGACTTACTCTTCGACCTGAACGACGGTCGTCACGTCGGGCATCAGCGAGAGGTCCATGCGATGCTTGGAACCGTAGGTCGGCACGCCCAACTCTTCTTCCAGCAATTCCCACCCGGCCGGCAGATTCCAGAAGTCCTTGAACTCCTTGGTGAATTTCTCGGACAGTCCGAAGCTGGTGGCAAACATATGCTGGACCTGTACCGAGGCGTGCTTGTTGATGATCCGTTCGCGCTCTTCCTTCATCCACTCGCGGGTCGGCAGGGCACGGGCAAGGCGCTCCTTGCGCATCGCCGAACGACGGGCCAGGGTCTTGGCTTCGTCGACCGTGTAGACGCCCTTGGCATCCTGGGTGAAGACCGCGCCATAGACCTTCTGCGCGTATTCCGGCAGCAGGAACTTCTGGTTCAGGTCGTTCTCGATGGCCTTGACCTCGCGATCGATCGGATCGCCGAAGCCCGGGCCGCCGCGCAGGTAGTTCAGGTAGAGGTCGTGGTTGTCGTAGCAATCCTCGGTGGTGACGCACTGCTTGTCGCGCTTGACCACCGCCGTCGCGTCAAGGTGGCGCTCGTAGTCGGGTGCCGAGGGATCGATGTCGCCGCCGAGCGGCAGCGAGTCGCCGATCGCGATGCGCTCCTTGAGGCCTGTCTTGTGGGCTTCGAAACGGTAGCCGGTGGCCGACGGGTAGCCGCCCATCATGCCCCAGTCGCTGTTCATGAAGCCGTTGCCCATGAAGAACATCGTCCAGTCCTGGGCGTTCCAGACCATGCGCAGGGTTTCGAAACCGCAGCCGCCGCGGTACTTGCCGTAGCCGCCGGAGTTGGCCTTGACGTTGCGGCCGAGGTAAAGGAGCGGCTCGGCCATTTCCCAGATTTCGATGTCGCCCATGTCGCCTTCCGGATTCCAGATGGCGGCGGCGTGGTTCAGGCCGTCCTTGACGGCGCAGGCGCCGGTGCCGCAAGAAGAGGCCTCGAAGCTGTTGACCGCATGGATCTCGCCATCCTGATTGATGCCGCCGCCCTGCAGCCAATTGGAGGTATTGGCGTTGCCGGCATTGACCTCTTCCAGATAGCCGCGGCTGAAGTAGGACTGGCCGAGACCGCGCCACAACGCCGCCCAGCCGGAGACCAGGAAGTGCCAGGCATAGGCGTGGCCGGTGCGGCGGTCATCCGGGTTGCACCAGGTGCCCTTGGGCAGGTGGAACTCGGTAGCGTAGTAGGCGCCGTCGTTGATGCGCTGGGTGGGGACCAGAGTCTGGCACATCATCACCCAGATGCCTGAGGTGAAAGCCACCTGGTGTGCATTGAAGGTATGCCAGCCCCAGCGGCTGGCGCCTTCGAAGTCGAGCCGCCACTTGCCGTCCGGCTTGATGGTCATCTCGCAGGGGGAGTGCATTATCGAATCGAGCTTGGCGAAGGCATTGGAGACCTGCACGTCGTCGTGCTTGAAAGGCACATCGACGAAGGACACCTTACGGTACTTGCCCGGCAGGGTCATCGCCTTGACCCGACTCATCAGGCCGCGGCGGCCTTCCTCGATCACTTCGTGCGAGAACTTCATGTACGCATCAAGGCCGTCGGCCCGGATCACCTCCTCGACCAGCTCGCGGATCATGTGGCAGCCGGCAATGCGGGTCTTCTCGTCGAGAATCCAGTATTTCGGCGTGCGTACCGAACGTTGGCTTTCATGCAGCCAGTCGCGCAGCGGCTCGTCGTTGATACCGGTCTTACGGCAGGTAATCATGTAGCCGTCGCCGAAACGCTGGGTCTGGCCGGTGGACATCGAACCCGGCGTCACGGCGCCGGTGTCGATGACGTGGGTGACGCCGCCCACCCAGCCGATCAGCTTGCCATCCCAGAAGATCGGGACGATGGTGGCGATGTCGCAGGGGTGCACGTTGCCGATCGAACAGTCATTGGTCGTAAACATGTCGCCGGGATTGATCGTCGGGTTGGCTTCCCAGTTGTTCTCGATCATGTACTTGATCGCTGCGCCCATGGTGCCGACGTGGATGATGATGCCAGTCGAGGTCAGGACGCAGTCGCCGGCGGCGTTGTAGAGCGTGAAGCAGAGTTCGCCTTCCTGCTCGACGATCGGGCTGGCGGCGATCTTTTTCGCCGTTTCGCGGGCATGGACCAGGCCGCCGCGCAGCTTGGAGAACAGCTTTTCGTAGCCGATCGGGTCGCTGTCGCGCAGTTCCAGCTGTTCCAGGCCGTTGTAGTAGCCGGTCGCCTTGGTGCGCTCGATGATCGCATCGCGGTGCTGCTTGAGCGTCATGCCGCTGGCCAGCAGGTTGCCGATGCCGATTTCTTTGGTGCTCATCATATTCATGATTTATCTCCTCACTTGACTTCTTTGAGATGGAACAGGCGATGCTTGTCGATCGTGGTTTCGAAGCCGTCCGGCACGACGAAGGTCGTCGCGTCGGATTCGATGATGGCGGGGCCGACGATGTGGTTCCCGGCCTTCAGCGACTCCATCTTCCACAGCGCCGCTTCGACCCAGCGCTTGTGGCGGTAGAACGGGCGGGTACCGAGATAGGCCTCCTTGGGCGGCGTCGGGCCGCAGTCCGCGTCCTCCGGCAGCACCGGTTTCTGCGTGACGACCATGCCGCGTAGAATGGCGCCGGTGATCGAGAAGCCGAGTTCCGGCGAGCGGGCTGAACTGGCATAGACCCGGCCGTAGGTAGTTTCGAAGCTATCGACGATCTGGTCCCAGTCTGCTGCGGTGGACGCACTGGAAACGGGAGAAACGATTTCGAGATCGTTCAACTGCCCCATGTACTGCATCTTGTAGCCGGGGATCAGCAGCACGTCTTCCGGCTTGAAGCCGTTGATGATGAACTCGTCGATTACCTTGACCGCCAGTTCGCCCCAGGCTTCCTGCAGCGTGGCGCAGGCCGCCGCCTTCTTGTCGTCGCTCGCGAACTGGGCAACCCCGAGGTCGACCGACTTGTCGTAGCGATACTCGAAGTCGGCACAGGCGCAGCCGAAAGCCGAGAAACCGGCGGCCCAGGCGGGGACCACGACATCCTTGAAGCCGACGCCCTCGGTATAGCCGTAGGTGTGCACCGGGCCGGCGCCACCGTAGGAGAAGCAGGTGAACTCGGCCGGGTTGTAGCCCTTGGCGCTGATGTTGGCGCGCAGGTATTCGGACAGCGTCAGGTCGAGCAGCTCGATGACGCCGGCCGCCGCATCTTCGACCGAGAGGCCGAGCGGGTCGGCGATCTGCGCCTTGATGTGGTCACGAGCGCGCTGGACGTCGAGCTTGATGGCGCCGCCGAGGAAGTTCTGCGGATTGAGGTAGCCGAGCACGACGTGGCAATCGGAGACCGAGACCGTATCCAAGCCGCTTTCCGGCCAGCAGGTGCCGACGCGGTAGCCGGCACTGTCCGGGCCGAGCTTGATCGATTTGCTGTACGGGTCAAGGCGGACGAAACTGCCGGCACCGGCACCGACCGAGTCCATCGCCACCAGCGGCAGCGACAGGACCAGGCGGGCCATGTCGGGGTCGGACTTGATGGCGAAATTGCCCTTGGTGATCAGCGCCACGTCGAAGCTGGTACCGCCGATGTCGGAGCAGGCGATGTTCTCGTCGCCGAGGTATTCACCGAGCAACTTGGAACCGATCACCCCGCCGATCGGGCCGGAGACGATGGTGCGGGCCAGTTCCTTGGCCTTCCAGCTGATCGTGCCGCCGTGCGTCGCCATCACCCGCAGATCGAACTTGGCGCCGTGTTTCTTGAAGCGGTCGCTGACCTTCTTCAGCGTCTGGCGCGACGGTTCGGCGCCGTAGGCTTCGAGGATGGTGGTGTTCATCCGGTGGCTTTCCTTGCGCGACGGGTAGTAATCGACCGATGCGAAGACCGGGATGTCCGCCTTGAGTTTCTTCAGTTCGTCACGCACCAGATCGCGCGCCCGCTGTTCGCTGGCCTCGTTCTTGTGGGACTGCAGCAGGCAGATCACGATGGCCTGGGAACCGGCCTCGACCAGATCGCGGGTGGCCTGGCGCACTTCGTCTTCGCGCAACGGAATGACGATCTTGCCCTGGACATCGGTGCGCTCGGTGACACCGCGGGTGCGGGAAACCGGCACCAGCGGCTCGTCGTAACGGTGGGTGTTGAGGTGGATGCGATCTTCCAGGGCGTAGCCCAGGTAGCTCTGCAAGGCGCGCCCCATCGAGTGGATTTGCTCGAAGCCCTTGTTGCAGATCAGGCCGACATCAAGGCCCTTGCGCATCAGGATGCGGTTGAGCATCGCGGTGCCGGAATAGACGCAGGTCACCAGTTCCGGATAAACGTCATCGACGTTCCGCCCCCAGTGTTCGAGAGCGTCGACCGACGAGTTATAGATGGCGAGGGATTCGTCCCCCGGGTTGCTTTGCGCCTTGCCGACGACAAAACGTCCATCGGCCCGCACAAAAAAGGTATCGGTCATCGTGCCGCCGGCATCGATGCCCATCACCTGTACGTTTGACTGCTGGATTTGCATGTTTGTCTCCTGTCATTGGTATGTTGTGGTGAGTGATCCCACGCTGACCTAATGGCAAGGGGCGGGCCAGGTCGCGAAAAAGTCGCCACCCGGTTGAATTCCATCGATTAATCATGAGCTTGGCGAAAACACGAAGAAAACGACAACTGTCCGGCCAATGGCAGAAAAACGTCCTGAATCACGACGCCAATTTTCGACTGTCCGAATTCCGGACACTTCTTCAATGCTTTGCTGCGCCGCACAAGCCATTGATACACAATGACTTTTATTGACTTCCTTATCATCGCCGGCTACGTTTACGATTAAGTAAATCAATTGTTCTGCCGCGTTAATTCCGGAGCCCGCCACGAGACCAAAGTGAGTCCCCACAGCAATCTTCTTATTCCACGAATCGGCGATGAGTCGGCAGTAGCCTGCTCCTGGGAACGTTTCCTCCAGGACATGCCACTGCCCGCTGTCGGCGTACGTAATGTTGTACTCGACTCATGGCGGCGCAGCCGCTCGGAGGCGGTCGATCCGACCACCGGCAGTGCGCCGGCCGCCGATGGCGACAGGATTTACCAGTTGCGGGCGCGTTCCCGGGATTTATACGAAGCTGCCAAGCCGGTGCTCGAAACCCTGCGTGAAATTCTGCGCGAATCCGGCACCCTGATCATGCTCAGTGATCCGAGCGGCACCATTCTCGATCTCAATGGCGAATCCCGGGCCCGCGATGCCGGCGAACAGATCAATCTGGCACCGGGCGGCTGCTGGAGCGAGGAACTGATCGGCACCAACGCCATCGGCACGACCATTGCAACGCACCAGCCGGTGCAGATCTACGCCAGCGAACACTACTGCATCGACGTCAAGCACTGGACCTGCGCCGCCGCGCCCATCCTCGATCCGCTGGGGAAGACGTTGCTCGGTGTTGTCGATGTCTCCGGAGTCAAGGAAACCTTCCACGGCCATACGCTCGGCCTGGTCATTTCAGCCGCCAAGCAGATAGAGGGCGTGCTGGCCCGGCGCGATGCCGAATTGCATGGCCGCCTGCTCGAGCACGCCATGGATGGCTTCAGCCGGTATGGCAATGATTGCGTCGTGCTGTTCGACCAGCGCGGCCGCATCGTCAAAACCAGTGGCAGCATGCAACAGGCCCGTGAAATGTACGGCGTACGCCTGCCGTTCGAAGTGGGCAGCCAGCTAACGGCCCTCGACTTCGCCGTGCATCCCGACGAGCGCATCCGACAGACACCCCTGTGGCTCCGCCCGGAATGGCTGCACCCGGTCCGCTCCCGCGATGGCGACCTCGGCACCCTGCTGGTTATCCCCACTGGCAATCCGCATCGACCGATGGTCAATACCTCGACCTTGGCGATTACGGCAACAGGCGATGTCTTCGCCGAGATCATCGGCACCAGCCAAGCCATTTCGACGGCGAAGGCGCGGGCCAGAAGGATTGCGCCGCTTGACCTGCCCGTACTGCTGCTCGGCGAAACCGGCGCCGGCAAGGAAGTATTCGCACGTGCCATCCACAAGGCGAGCCGCAAACCGGAAGGACCTTTCATTGCCGTCAACTGCGGCGCCCTGACCCGTGAACTGCTGGCCAGCGAACTGTTCGGCTACAGCGAAGGGGCTTTCACTGGCGCCCGCCGCGGCGGCCTGCCCGGCAAGTTCGAGCAGGCGGATGGTGGCACCCTGTTCCTCGACGAAATCGGCGAAATGCCGCTCGACATGCAACCGCATCTGCTCCGTGTGCTGCAGGATGGCGTCGTCGTCCGGCTCGGCGATACCCGCGAGCGGAAAGTGGCAGTGCGCATCGTTGCCGCCACCAACCGGGACTTGCAAGCAGATGCCCGCGCCGGCCGCTTCCGTGAAGACCTTTTCCACCGGCTCTGCGTCATCAGCCTGCACCTGCCGCCCTTGCGCGAACGCCCGGAGGATACCGAAGCGATCATCGGCCATCTCAACCAGCGCCTTGCCCAAAAATATGGATGCCCGCCGAAGAGCCTCGATCCGGAGGTCTTGGCCCATTTGCTGCGCTATCGCTGGCCGGGCAACACCCGGGAATTGCAAAATGTTTTCGAGGCGATGTTTGCGCTGAGCGATGGCAATCGCATCGATGGCACGCTGCTCCCGCCACACATTGGTGCTGCCACCGTCGATTCGGTGCTGGTCAACGGCGGCGTCATGCCTGCCGTGGCGGCCGGACGTTTAGCCGAGATGGAAAGATCGGTGATCAATGCGGCTGTTGCCAATGCCCGTGGCAACCTGTCGATGGCAGCACGAAACCTGGGCATCTCGCGCAGCACGCTCTACGTCAAATTAGCTGCCATGCGTGAATCAACGAAGGCTGGATCGTTACCCTTGTCATTGAGCCCCGCCCCATAAGCGGCTTTAAGCTGGAAACGCTGAGCCGCAGTAGAAGCGTCACAATGCCTGCGGTCGACTGCCTTTTCAGGGCAATTTCAGGGGCGCCCTGCCTGGCACCCCGAAAGCAAAATCAGCTACTGGCCCGCGCCGCCGCGCCGCAGGCATGGCAGAAGCGGGCGAAGGCACTCTTCCGCTCATTACACTGGCCGCAATGGTCGAACAGGCAGATGCCGCAATGCGGGCAATAGTCGATTGCCGTATTGGCCAGGTCGACCGGCCGTTCGCAACCGGGGCAGACTTTCTTGGCCAGCCGGGCGAGCGCCGTGTCGTAGCTCAGTTCCTTGCGCCGCTCGACATCGGGCAGGCTCTCGGCCTGTTTCTGCCGTTCCAGGTAGCGGTTCAGCGAAACGATGGCCTGCCGCCCGACCAACACGGTAATGACGATGCCGACGACGTAGCGGACATAGCCGCCATAGCTCGGCAGGTAAGGTACCAGTTCGACGAAGAAGGCGAACAGCGCGAAGTAGATAAAGCCCCAGACGAAGGGCCAGTAGGTGCTCTTGCGCTTCTTGGCGAACAGCCAGCCGGCAATGCCGAGCAACGGCACGGTCAGCGTCAGGCGGTAGAGGAAGACGCGCAGCTCCTGGCTGCGCTGCCCGGTCTCTAGCTGGCCGGCGGCGGCTTGCTCCAGCTCGCGCAACTGCCGCTGCGCCCGCGCCTCGGCCTGCTGGGCATCGAGCAGGATCTGCTGTTGCGCCTCGACCTCGCTCAACGCCTTGCGCTCGGCAGCCTTCAGCGTATCGAGCTCCTGTGTGCGGGCGATCAGTTCCGGGTCCTGCTCGGCGCGCTGGGTGACGTGCCGGGTGGCCAGCCAGTTGTTGAAAGTATCGCGGGCGCTCGCTGAATTGGCGCGCGCCGTATTATGGCCGAGGCGTGCCTGATCCAGCTTGTCCTGGGCTTCCTGGCGGGTTTTCTGGGTCTGTTTGATGGCACCGCGTGCCTGCTCGGCCTGCGGCTGGTCGATGAAATCTTCCAGCGTGTAGTGATGCTCGACTTTGGGCAGGTTCTCGACTATCGTCCCACCGAGCCCGATCAGAAAACTGGCAAAGACAAAGGCGACGATCCACAGACCGAAGCGGAACCATTTTTCGGAAAGACGCAGCGCCTTGCTCATGCTTGCTCCTTTTTGAAGAGGCCGGCCACGCCGCTGCCGGCTTTGACAACGAACAAGGCCAGCGCGCCGCCGACAACGCCAACCACAATATCGAGCAACAGCGACAGCACACCGCCGAACAAGCCGGCCGCCTCGGCCAGCCCTTCGATACCGTGATGTACCGGCGGTAGGCCGTGGCTGAGGATGCTGCCGCCGACCATGAACATGGCGACGGTACCAATCACCGTCAGCGCCTTCATCAGCTTCGGCGCGGCGAGCACCAGCCCCTGGCCAAGGCCGCGGGCCAGTCCGTTGCTCTTCTTCAGCAGGTAAAAACCGAGGTCGTCGAGCTTGACGATGCCGGCGACGATGCCATAGACGCCGACCGTCATGATCAGGCCGATCCCGGCCAGCACGCTGACCTGAGTCATAAACGGCTGGCTGGCGACGGTGCCGAGCGCGATGACGATGATCTCGGCCGAGAGCACGAAGTCGGTACGGATGGCGCCCTTGATCTTGTCGGCCTCGAAGACTGCCAGATCGACGGTCTCGTCAAGCAACGCAGTCAGTTCTTCGGCATGGTGCGCCGCATCTTCGGCGGCGCTGTGCAGCCATTTGTGGGCCAGCTTTTCGACGCCCTCGAAGCAGAGATAGAAGCCGCCGAGCATCAGCAGCGGCATCACCGCCCACGGGATGAAGGCGCTGATCGCCAGCGCCGCCGGCACCAGGATCACCTTGTTCTTCAGCGAACCGACCGCCACCGCCCAGACCACCGGCAGTTCACGCTCGGCGCGGACACCGGAGACTTGTTCGGCATTGAGGGCCAGATCGTCGCCCAGCACGCCGGCCGTTTTCTTGGCGGCGACCTTGGTCAGCAGCGCGACATCGTCGAGGACGCTGGCAATATCATCGATCAGGACAAGCAGGCTGGCTCCGGCCATCGGACACTTTCGTTGTTCTTGGTGGCCGCGATTTTACCGGCACAATCGCTCAGGCGCTCATGACAAGCGCCTGAGCGGGCCGGCACCGGGCAGCAAGGGAAGTGCTGATCTATTGAAACATGTCATTCCCGCGCAGGCGGGAATCCAGAAAAATCAACGGACTGGATCCCCGCTTTCGCGTGGATGACGAATATTTCAGCGTCTCCCTAAGCGGCGAAAGTCAGCTTCAGTGAATCGATCAGTTCGTGCAGCGCTGCGCGCAGGTGGACCTCGCTGCAGCCCATCAGCACGCCGTCTTCCAGCGCGTCGAGGGCCAGTTGCTGCAGCTCGCGAAAGTTTTCGTTGAGCACCTTGATCTTCTCGGTGCAGGCAATCGGGCTGCCGTCCTGCGCCTGCCAAACCGGCAGTGCGGCGTCCTCGGGATTGGTCAAAGCCATGTTGCGTTCGTTCCTGTGTTTCGAAAACCGGCGGCAAGTCTCGCATTCCCTGCCCCGGCGCGCAATCGGCCAGCCCGTTCAGGGCAGGATGAAACTGCTTTTTTCGACCTGACCGCTGGCCGGGTCCTGGCGGGCGACAATCCGGAACTCGATCGGCTGGATACCGCGCAAGCCGCTGTCGGCCGGCGCCGAAACGGTCAGCTGGACCGGCCGGATGCTGCCCGACTCGGCGGCAAATTCGCGCGGCCCGACAATCTCCAGCCCCGGGATGCCCTGCACTTCGACGGCGAAGTCGCGCGGCGCTTCGGCCAGGTTCATCAGGTTCAGCGTGTAGGCGTTCTCGATGCGCCCCTCGGCCGTCTCGCGCAGCAAGGCGCCCCGGTCGCGCTGCACGTTAACCAGCAGCAGGGAGCGTTGGCTGGCGGTCAACGTGCCGAAAACGGCAAAAATCACCAGCAGTCCGGCATAGACCGCGACCCGCGGCCGTTCCCGCCAGCCCTGCGGCTGCGGCCGCCCGGCCAGCTCCCGTTCCGAAGCGAAGCGGATCAACCCGGTCGGCGCGCCGATACGAGTCATGACCTGATCGCAGGCATCGACGCACAGGCCGCAGTTGATGCACTGGTATTGCAGGCCGTCGCGAATGTCGATGCCGGTCGGGCAGACTTCGACGCAGATGTTGCAGTCGATGCAGTCACCGGTCTTCCCCGCCTGTTGGCGACGGTTGCGCGGCTCGCCGCGACCGGCGTCGTAACTGACCGTACTTGTCGTTTGGTCGAACATGACGCCCTGAAAACGGGAGTACGGGCACATGTGCTGGCAGACCGCCTCGCGGGCCAGACCGGCCATGGCATAAGTAAAAGCGCAGTAGAAGATCAGCCAGAAGCCTTCCCACGGTCCGACCTGCCAGCCGGGCAAGGCGGCCAGCACGTCGCGCACCGGCGTGAAGTAACCGACAAAGGTGATCGCCGTCCACGCTGCAATCACGAACCACAGGCCGTGCTTGGTGGTGCGCAACAGCAGCTTGCGCGCCGTCCACGGACTTTGGTCGAGCTTCAGGCGGGCCAGGTGGTCACCTTCGACCTGGGCTTCGACCCAGCTGAAAATCATCGTGTAAATCGTCTGCGGGCAGGCGAAGCCGCAAAATACCCGGCCGGCCAGCGCCGTCGCCAGAAACAGCGCGGTGGCGGCAATGATCAGCAGGTAGGCGAGCAGCAAGGCATCCTGCGGCCAGAGGACGAGGCCGAACAGATAGAACTTTTCGTGGGCGATGTCGAAAAGTACGGCTTGCCGGCTCAGGCCGTCGCTCTCCCAGTTCAGCCAGCAGGTGCCGTAAAAAATGATCTGGGTGAACCAGACCATCGCCCAGCGCAGCGTGTTGAAACGCCCGCTGCTTGCCTTGGCGTGGATTTTCCCGCGTTTGCGATAAAGCTCCAGTTTCGCTTCCCGAACCTTGCTGACAGGCCTGCTCATTTCGATCTTCTCCTGACGACGATTTCGGAGAGAACGACTCCCCGATCAACCGGCAGCCGAGTAGAACACCGGGCGCAAAATAGAAACAGTTTCAGTTAATTCGATTTTTCATAGGAACAGATAAAAACAAACTGCTGGCAAAAAACTGTTCAGATCGAAAACTTTGATCCCTGTGCCTATTTTTTTTGCAGGAAAAGCGAACAATGGATGCTCAATTCAATCACTGTGCGAACCCATGATGACAGCGGCGGCAATTCCCGTATTCGAACAACAAGACAACGCGCCCAGCGGCCGGCGCATCCCGGGCAACAAGGGGATCTGGGTCGGCATCACCTGCGAGTTCGTCGAGTTCCTGGTGCTCTTCGTCGTCTACTTTGTTGCCCGCGCCCACTTTCCCGAATCCTTCGAACAAGGCACCGACCGCCTGTCGCGCGTCGCCGGCACGATCATCACCTTGTTGATGGTGACCAGCAGCTTCTTCATCGCCTGCTCGGTCGCCACCATGCGCGCCGGCAAGCGCCGGCAGTCGATCTACTGGCTGGTCGCCGGCCTGGTCGTCGCCCTCGGCTACCCGGTCGCCAAATACCTGGAGATCAGCTGGAACCTGGCGCACGGCATCAACGGCGAATCGGGCATTTTCTTCACGGTCTATTACTACCTGACCTTCAACCACCTGGTGCACGCCACTTGGGGCATCCTCGGCATTCTCTGGGTGCTGGCCCGCCATCTGGCCGGCGGCTATTCAGCCGACGACCACGCCGGCCTGGAGGCGCTGGCCAGCTATTGGCACGCCACCGACATCATCTGGCTGGTCATTTTCCCCTTCTTCTACGTCCTGGCCTGATCATGCAAACCAGCCATTCCGCCCCCTCTTCTGCCCTCGCTCCGCTCGCCTACGCCTGGCTGGCGCTGGTCGCCCTGACCCTGCTCAGCCTCGGCCTCGGCCACTGGTTCCACGGCGCCGCCTGGCTGCCGCTACTGGTCGCCGTCATCATCTGGCTGAAGGGCAAGCTGATCGCCCGCCAGTTCATCGAGTCGCACATCGCCCACCCGTTCATCGCCCGGGTGCTCAATGCCTTCATCGCCTTTACGCCGATCGCGCTGCTGCTGATCGCCTTCTTCGGCACGCAGTTCGCGCGCTGGGCAACGCTATAGCTGGTCGGCGACCAGTTGGCCGAGGGTGGCGATCGCCGCCTGCTGGCGCGGCGAGTCGGGATGGCCGAAATTGAGGCGCAGCCAGTGGCCGAATTCGCGCTTGGCGGAAAAGATCGGCCCCGGCGCGATACTGATGCCATGCGCCAGCGCCTGCCGGTGCAACAACAGCGCATCGACCTGGCGCGGCAGTTCCAGCCAGAGAAAATAGCCGCCCTGCGGCCGTGCCAGCCGGGTGCCTGCTGGAAAATGCCGCTCGACAGCCTCGACCAGCATTGCCTCCTGCCGGGCCAGCGAGCGCCGCAAATGGCGCAGATGGTTTTCGTAGCCGCCGTGCTTCAGATAGTCGGCCAGCGCGATCTGCACCGGAATGGTCGTCGCCAGGCTGGTCGATAGCTTCTGGCGCTGGATGCGGCTGGCGTAGCGGCCGGCCGCGACCCAGCCCAGGCGATAGCCGGGGGCCAGGCATTTCGAAAACGACGAGACATGCATGACCAGCCCGTCGCTGTCCTCGGCCTTGCTGCACAAAGGCGCCTGCGGGCCAAAGTACAGTTCGGCATAGACGTCGTCCTCGATCAGCGGCACCTGATGCCGGCGCAGCAAATCGAGCAGCGCCTTCTTGTTCTCATCCGGGACCAGGCCGCCGCTCGGGTTGGAAAAATTCAACATGAACAGGCAAGCCTTGATCGGGTGCAGCCGCAAGGCTTCTTCCAGCGCCGCCAGGCTGATCCCGTCGCGCGGATGGGTCGGGATTTCGATGACCTTGAGGCCGAGCCGCTCGCTGGCCTGCAAGGTTGCATAGAAAGTCGGCGATTCGATGGCGATCAGGTCGCCCGGCCGGGTCACCGCCTGCAGGCACAGGTTCAGGCCCTCCAGCGCGCCGGAGGTGACGATGATTTCCTGCGGCGAGACATTGGCGCCCTGCGCCAGGTAGCGCAAGGCCAGTTGCCGGCGCAGCTCCTCGTTGCCGGGCGGCAGGTCGGTCACCGTCGCCAGCGGATCGAGCTTGCGGGCGGCGCTGGCCAGAAAACGGCCGAGCTTGTCGAGCGGAAACAGGTAGGGGCTGGGAAAGCTGGAGCCGAGCGGCACGACCGATGGGTCCTTGACGCTTTCCAGGATCTGGAAAATGAAGTCGCTGACTTCAAGCTGGGTCGAATCGCCGACCGGCTGGCTCATTTCCGGTTCGGGCAGGCGCTGGCCGAGCCGGGCGCGGACAAAATAACCCGATTTTGGCCGGGCCTCGATCAGACCACGACTTTCCAGCAGATAGTAGGCCTGGCTGACGGTTACCGGGCTGACGTCGTGGGTGTTGCAGGCCTGGCGAATGGAAGGCAGGCGATCACCGGCGCGGAATACCCCTGCGGTAATCAGTTTTTCGGTCTGCTCGGCAAGGTCCTGGTAACGACTCATGCGCGGATGGTATCAGGGGCGGCGCGAGACGACTTTCAGGCAGATCATTTTCCCGGCGAATTGGCCGGCGGCCGAGTTCGGCCGGTGTTCAGTGTTCGTTGTGCGGCTCGCCGTCGATCCAGAAGTTCTTGATCCAGGCGGCGCGTCGGTCGAGATGCGAACGCCGGTCGTGCAGGATCAGGCCCGCCATGGTCAGGTAGGGGGGCGGGCTGACCGTCGCGCAGTGCCGGCGGTCAGGGCCGCGGACAAAGGCGAACATCGGTGGCGTATGCTCCGGTGATCCGTGTTGTGTCATCGCGACCTCCGCTATTTGGTGAATAAGGCAAACGGCGATTATGCCATATGCCTTGTCCCAGCGGGCTGCCGACGAACTGGTAGAATCCAGTCCGCAAACCGCCGACTTCCTGCGGTCGACTGCCCAATTTGCCCGATTTTCGAAACGAATGACTGAATACTCCGCCTCCTCCATCCGCGTCCTGAAAGATCTGGAACCCGTCAAGGAACGCCCGGGCATGTACACCCGGACGACCTGCCCGACCCACATCATTCAGGAAGTCATCGACAATGCCGCCGACGAGGCGCTGGCCGGCTTCGCGAAAAAGATCGGCGTGCTGGTCCGGGCCGATGGCGTGATCGAAGTTTCCGACAACGGCCGCGGCATTCCGGTCGAGATCCACCCGGAAGAAGGCCGGCCGGCGGTCGAACTGGTCTTCTGCAAGCTGCACGCCGGCGGCAAGTTCAACAAGAAGGAATCGGGCAACGCTTACCGCTTCTCGGGCGGCCTGCACGGCGTCGGCGTCTCGGTGACCAATGCGCTGTCGATCCGGCTGGAAGTCGAGATCAAGCGCGGCGGCGGCATCCACCATATCGCCTTCGGCGCCGGCTTCGTCACCGAACCGCTCAGCCGTCTCGGCGACTGCGGCCCGCGCACCACCGGCACCACGGTGCGCATTCAGCCCGACCCGAAGTACTTCGACTCGCCGAAGATCAACCTCGGCCAGCTTGAGCATCTGCTGCGCTCGAAGGCCGTGCTGATGCCGAATGTCACGGTCGACCTCGAAATCGAGGGCGAAACCAAAAAAACCTGGTGCTACCAGAACGGCATGGCCGATTACCTCAACGAAATGATGGTCGGCTCGCCGGTGGCGCCGATCTTCGTCGGCGAGAAATACGTTGAGACGGCCAACGGTTTCGCCGTCGGCGAAGGCGCCACCTGGGCGCTGGCCTGGTTCGAGGAAGGCGGCGGCAAGCCGGAATCCTACGTCAACCTGATCCCGACGCTGGATGGCGGCACCCACGAGGCCGGGCTGAAGGCCGGCGTCTTCGAGGCGATCAAGACTTTCGCCGACCACCACGCCATCCTGCCGGCCAAAGTCAAACTGGCGCAGGAAGACGTCTGTGGCCGGATGACCTACCTGCTCTCCGCCAAGGTCCTCGACCCGCAATTCCAGGGCCAGACCAAGGAAAAACTGACCAGCCGCGATGCCTACAAGCTGGTCTCGCAGATGGTGCGCGACCCCTTCGAACTGTGGCTGAACAGCCACGCCGACTTCGGCAAGAAAATCGCCGAACTGGCCGTCAAGGCAGCGCAGAACCGGATGAAATCGACGCAGAAGGTCGAGAAGAAGAAATCCTCCGGCATCGCCACCCTGCCCGGCAAGCTGACCGACTGCGAATCGGACGACATCACGCGCAACGAAGTCTTCCTGGTCGAGGGCGACTCGGCCGGCGGCTCAGCCAAGCAGGGCCGCGACAAGGAAACCCAGGCCGTGCTGCCCTTGCGCGGCAAGGTGCTCAACACCTGGGAAGTGGATCGCGACCAGTTGTTCAAGAACAACGAAGTGCATGACATTTCCGTCGCCATCGGTGTCGACCCGCACGGCATTGACCAGATCGACAGCATCGACGTCTCCGGCCTGCGTTATGGCCGCATCATCGTGATGTCGGATGCCGACGTAGACGGTTCGCACATCCAGGTCCTGCTATTCACCCTCTTCCTCAAACACTTCCCGGCCCTGGTCGAGCGCGGCCACATCCACGTCGCCCAGCCGCCGCTGTTCCGCGTCGATGTCGAAGCACGCGGCCACACCCGCAAGGTTTATTGCCTGGACGAAGCCGAGAAGGAACAGACGCTGCAGAAGCTGGCCGACGAAGGCGTTTCGGAAAACAAGATCACCGTCTCCCGCTTCAAGGGCCTCGGCGAAATGAACCCGGATCAGTTGTGGGAAACCACGCTCTGCCCAGACACGCGCCGCCTGGTGCCGTTCCAGGCCGACCGCGCGACGATCAAGGAAATGAACACCACCTTCACGCTGCTGATGGGCAAGGGCGAAGCCGCCGGTCGCCGGGCCTGGATGGAAAAGGACGGCGGACTGGTCGAGGCGGACGTCTGAGCGCCGAAGCTTCCCTCAGCCTCCCGCTTCCTGCGGTCGACCGGGAAAAAAGCACGAAAACCGGCCGCATCGCGGGGCCGGGAATTGACCCAGCCAGCCGCCAACAGGAACCCGCCCAATATCAAACCGCATCACTGCCATCCTCGTCGCCGGTGCCTTGCTCGCCCTGGCCTTTGCCCTCAATCCTTCGCCGGAAAAGCACCGTGCCCGGATCACGGAAGCCATCGGTGAACGCAGCCAGCTGCAACGAGTCCTGGGTATTGGCCACCTGACCTCCTTCGCTTCGACCTACCACTCGCTGGGTGTCGTTTCATATACGACGGTCAACGAGAAAGTCACCTCCGTCGGCGTTATGGGCATGGTCTTTGTTGCCGACTGATGACCGGCAATGCGAACCATGGCCTTCCGGCCCGGTCCGATAGAGCAGTAAACTTGTACCTGGCACACCAGATGGCGTTGAAACCGTGGTCTGATTCGCCCCTGAATCCCTTGCCCCGAGACGCCGAAAGCCCATGAAAACCCCGAAAAGACTCACCACACTCGTTGAAGAAGGCCTTGTTGACGAGGTGCTTGGGCAATTGATGAGCGGCAAGGAAGCCACCGTCTATATCGTCCGCTGCGGCGAGCACATCCGTTGCGCCAAGGTGTACAAGGAGGCGAACCAGCGTAGTTTCCGCAAGGCCGCCTCCTATCAGGAAGGGCGCAAGGTCAAGAACAGCCGGCAGGCGCGCGCCATGGAAAAAGGCAGCCGCTACGGCCGCCAGATGCAGGAAGAAGTCTGGCAGAACGCCGAGGTCGATGCCTTGTACCGGCTGGCCGCGGCCGGCGTCCGGGTGCCGCAGCCGCACATCTGCTTCGAGGGCGTGCTGCTGATGGATCTGGTCAGCGATGGTGAGGGCAACGTCGCGCCGCGCCTCAACGATGTCGCGCTGAGCGAGGAACTGGCGCTGGAATACCACGCCCTGCTGGTCAACCAGGTCGTGCGCATGCTGTGCGCCGGCATCATTCACGGTGACCTCTCGGAATACAACATCCTGGTCGGCGCCGATGGCCCGGTCATCATCGACCTGCCGCAGGCCATCGACGCCGCTGCCAACAGCGCCGCCGCCGAAATGCTGGAGCGCGACGTGATCAACCTGCGCAGCTATTTCAGCGCCTTTGCCCCGTCGCTGAAAGACAGCCAGTACGGCAAGGAAATCTGGGGCCTGTACGAAAGCGGCCTGTTGCGCCCGGATCAGGTGCTGACCGGCCAGGTCGTCCTCGACGAACATCTGGCCGATGTCGATGCCGTGCTGTTCCAGGTCGAGCAGGCAATCAAGGAAAACGAAATCCGCCGCATGTGCCAGTAAGGCAAACCGGTCTTATCCCAAACCCATGCCCAACATTGCATTGATGAAATCCCCCCTGATTCTCCGCCGCGCCCTGCTCGCCGCCTCCGTCGCCTGGCTGGCCGGTTGCGCCACCGTTGCGCCGGGCAAGCCCGGCCAAGCTGCCACCGCCCCGCACAAGCCAAGGATCGCCCTTGCCCTCGGCGGCGGCGCGGCGCGTGGCTTCGCCCATATCGGCGTGATCAAGATGCTGGAATCGCAGGGCATCGTCGCCGACTACGTGGTCGGGACCAGTGCCGGCGCCGTGGTCGGTTCGCTCTATGCCGGCGGCCACGATGCCTACGCGATGCAGAAAATCGCCCAGCAGCTCGACGAAACCATCTTTGCCGACTGGACACTGGGCGGACGCGGCTTTCTCAAAGGCGAGGCGCTGCAGGGCTTCGTCAATCAGCATCTGCGCAACCGCCCGTTGGAAGGTCTGAACAAGCCGTTTGCCGCCGTCGCCACCGACCTCAAGAGCGGTGAGCGAGTGGTCTTCCGGACCGGCGACAGCGGCCTCGCCGTGCGCGCCTCGGCCGCCGTGCCCGGCGTTTTCCAGCCGACCCAGTTTGCCGGCAAGTCCTATGTCGATGGCGGCCTGAGCAGCCCGGTTCCGGTCCAGGCGGCACGCGAGATGGGTGCCGACTTCGTCATCGCCGTCGATATTTCGGCCCGCCCCGAGGGCCAGCCGGTCGACAGCCTGAGCAGCGTCATGTGGCAGACCATCACCATCATGGGCGGCGTCATCGGCCGCAACGAACTGCGCGATGCCGACATCGTCATCCGCCCCAACCTGCCCTACGTCAAATCCTGGGACTTCACCGCCCGCCACGACGCGATCCTCGAAGGCGAACGCGCCGCCCAGGCCGCCATCCCGCTGATCCGCCAGAAGCTCGCCAGACAGGCGGGCAGCCCGGCGCTGGCCAGCGTCAAGACGCCGTGAACCGCCCGCTGATGCCAGCCAGCCCGCGCCGCATTCTGTCCGTCATCCCGCCGATGACGCAGTTGAACACGCCCTACCCGTCGACCGCCTACCTGACCGGCTTTCTTCGTTCGCGCGGCTTCGATGCCGTGCAGGAAGACATTGCCCTGCAACTGGTCCTCGAACTGTTTTCGCCGGCCGGCCTGCAGGCCATCCACGACAAGGTGCAGGCGGTGCCGGCCAAGAAACGCTCGCCCTCGCTGCACTGCTTCGCGGAAAATTTCGAGCGTTACCTCGCCACCGTCACGCCGGCCATCGCCTTTCTGCAAGGGCGTGATCCGTCGATCGGCCATCGCATCTGCGGTCGCAATTTCCTGCCGGAAGGGCCGCGCTTCGCCTCACTCGACGTCTATATCGACGACGAAGGCGGTGACCCGCTGGCCTGGGCCTTCGGCTCGCTAGGCGTGCAGGACCGGGCGCGCCATCTCGCAACGCTGTTCCTCAACGACCTGGCCGACGTGCTGCGCGAAGCGGTCGACGCGCGCTTCGAGTTCGTCCGCTACGCCGAATCGCTGGCCCGCAGCCAGCCGACGTTCGAGCCGCTGGCCCGCGCCCTGGCCGCAGCCCCCAGCCTGGTCGACCAAACGCTGGAAAAACTGACTCTACAGGCAGTCGACCGCGCCCCGAAGGAAGCCCCCTTGGGGGGCAGCAATCCGCAAATCGTGCTGCTTTCCGTGCCTTTCCCCGGTTCGGTCTATGCCGCCTTCCGCATTGCGCAAAGCATCAAGGCGCGCGATCCGGGCATCGTCACCGTACTCGGCGGTGGCTGGGTCAATACCGAATTGCGCGAACTGAAAGAGCCGCGCGTCTTCGATTATTTCGACTACGTGACGCTCGACGACGGCGAGCAGCCGATCATCGCCCTGCTCGAACACCTCGACGGCAAGCGGCCGCGCCTCAACCTGGTCCGCACCTACTGCCGCGTCGACGACCAGGTCCGCTACTTCAACAGCAGCGAACCCGACGTCCCCTTCGCCGAAGTCGGCACGCCAACCTGGGACGGCCTGCCGCTCGACCGCTACCTGTCGTTGCTCGACATGCTCAACCCGATGCACCGCCTGTGGTCGGACGGGCGCTGGAACAAGCTGACCGTCGCCCACGGCTGCTACTGGAAGAAGTGCAGCTTCTGCGACGTCAGCCTCGACTACATCGGGCGCTACGACGGCGCGCCAGCCGAACTGCTGGTCGATCGCATCGAACAGATCATCGCCGAAACCGGGCAGACCGGTTTCCATTTCGTCGACGAAGCGGCACCGCCGAAAGCCCTGAAGTCACTGGCCGACGAGCTGCAAAGACGCAACCGCTCGATTTCCTGGTGGGGCAACATCCGCTTCGAAAAATCTTTCACCCCGGAACTCTGCAACCAGTTGGCCGACAGCGGCTGCATCGCCGTCTCCGGCGGCCTCGAAGTCGCCTCCGACCGCCTGCTCAAACTGATGAAGAAAGGCGTCTCGGTCGATCAGGTCGCCCGCGTCACCAAGGCTTTCAGCGAAGCCGGCATCCTCGTCCATGCCTACCTGATGTACGGCTTCCCGACGCAGACCGTGCAGGACACCGTCGATGCGCTCGAATACGTCCGCCAGCTATTCGCCGAAGGCTGCATCCAGTCCGGCTTCTTCCACCGCTTCGCGTGCACCGTCCATTCGCCGGTCGGCCTCAACCCGGCCGAGTACGGCATCAAGCTGCAACCGCTGCCGCCGATCACCTTCGCCAGCAACGACGTCGAATTCATCGACCCGACCGGCGTCGACCACAACAGTCTGGGCAAGGCGCTGAACAAGGCGCTCTACAACTACATGCACGGCATCGGGCTGGATGAGGACGTCCGCGCTTGGTTCAACGAGCGCGTCCCGAAACCGCGCGTCGGCCGCCACTTCATCGCCAAGGCGCTAAGCAGCCGTTGATTTTCGGTAAGGAAGATGTCGTTCCCGCGTAGGCGGGAACCCAGTCAATCCCCCCCTCTGGATTCCCGCTTTCGCGGGAATGACTCTTAACTCAACGGTGTTACCGGCCAAGCGGGCCTTCTGTTCATTGCGGCCGAAAAGTCCGCTTAAAGGAGTTCGGCCGGGATATTGCCGCCGTTATCGGCCAGTTTCTGCAGCACGGTCTTGTGCAGCCACATGTTCATCTGCGCCGAATCACCCATCTTCTCGGCCGGGCAGCCCAGTTCGGACGCCAGTTCCTTGCGTGCCGCCAGGCTGCTGTCCAGGCCGAGCAG
Source organism: Dechloromonas denitrificans (assembly GCF_001551835.1). Classification (GTDB taxonomy): domain Bacteria; phylum Pseudomonadota; class Gammaproteobacteria; order Burkholderiales; family Rhodocyclaceae; genus Azonexus; species Azonexus denitrificans. The sequence goes on from NZ_LODL01000021.1 coordinate 461,989, forward strand.
TTTCATCAGATCAACGATGGACGTCTTCCAGTTGAGCTTCTCGGCATGCCCGGCCGCCAGCGCCTCCAGCCTGGCCACGACATCGACCGCGCTGATCGCCACCGGTGCCGCGGCAGCGGGCGCCTCTACGGCAGCCGGTGCTGCCTCGGCCGCCACTTCTTTCTTTTCATCGCCAAAACCAAGCTTGGCCAGAATGTTGCTGAAGATTCCCATGCTGTTTCTCCTTCGCGACGGATTGAACAAATGCGCAGCCCGGAAAAATCACCGGGCCTAAGTTCATGTTAGTTGCATTTGGCGACAAGCTTGGTGAATTTTTATTAAGCGGTTTTTACAATTAGCAAACCGCCCCCAATCACCCCATCGGCATTACAAAACGGCGAAGCACTGGCCCGGCAGAGGCAAAGTGCGTTAAATTTCCGGCCATGCTGTCTGCAAGTAACCGCCAATAAATCCGGGGCCCAATCATTTCCAGCAATTTTGCTTTTCTCGCCGAACACGACCCGGTCTTTCTGCAACTCGCCGGCACTGCCGAGCAGGTCTTCGCAGCCGATCCCAACACAACGCTGATCAAACTGCGGCAGCTGGGCGAAGCCTTGGCGCAGGATATTGCCGCCCGTGCCGGCGTCGAGTTCGATCACGAAACCACGCAGGCCGATCTGCTCTCTCGACTTGGGCGCGAAATCCGCCTCGACGCCACCGTGCGCAACCTCTTCCATACCTTGCGTATCGAGGGCAACAAGGCAACACATCAGTTTCGTACCCGACACAAGGAAGCGATGGATGGCCTCAAGCTGGCCCGCGCCCTTGCCGTCTGGTTTCATCAGTCGTTCGGCAAAGCCGGCGCTGGTTTTCAGCCCGGCCCTTTCATTGCGCCCAGCGACCCCAGTCAGGCCTTGCGTTTGCTGCAAAGTGAAATCGCACAACTGCGCGCCGAGTTGGGCGACAAAACCACCGCGCTTGAAAACAACCAGCAAGTCGCCGCACTGATCGCCCGTGAAAAGGAAGAGTACGCCGTCCTCGCCGAGCAGATGGATGCCGAAGCGCGCACCTACCAAAGCCTGGCGGAAGAACAGGGCGCCGTGCTCGACCGCGTCCGGCTGGAATTCGAGCAACGACTGCAAGCCCTGCAAAGGCAAGTCGACGCCAGTCAGAAAGCGGCTCAACAGGTCAGCCAAAGCACCGGGAATGCCAGTAAACAACTGGTGCTCAGCGAGGAACTCACCCGCATCCTGATCGACCAGCAACTAATCCAGGCCGGCTGGGAGGCCGATACCCAGCAACTCACCTACGCCCGCGGTGCACGCCCGGAAAATGGTAAAAACCAAGCGATCGCCGAATGGCCGACGCTCGGCAAGGAAGCCGCCGATTACGTGCTGTTCGCCGGCTTGACGCCGATCGCCGTCGTCGAAGCCAAGCGCCAAAACGCCAACGTCGCCGGCAAGATTCCGCAGGCCGAACGTTATGCACGCGGCTACCGCCAATTGCCGGCCGCCCAACCGGCATGGCAACTCGAAGGCCACCACAGTGGCTGGCCCGATGCCGAAAGCAGCCACTTCGAAATCCCCTTCGTCTACTCCAGCAACAGCCGGCCCTACCTGCAGCAGCTCGCTGAACAGAGCGGCACCTGGTTCCGCGATGTGCGCCGCCCGGCCAATCTCGCCAAGCCGCTGATGGATTTCCACACCCCGGCCGGCCTGCTGGATATGCTGACGCGCAGCAAGAGCGAGGCTGAAGCCAGGCTGCAACAGGAAGGTTTCACCTATCTGCGCCTGCGCAACTATCAGGAACGCGCCATTCAGGCCGTCGAAGCGGCTCTCGCCGCCGGCCAGCCCAACTGCCTGCTGGCGATGGCCACCGGCACCGGCAAGACGCGCACCATCATCGGGCTGATGTACCGCTTCCTGAAAGCCGAACGCTTCCGGCGCATCCTCTTCCTCGTCGACCGCAGCGCCCTCGGCCAGCAAGCCCAGGAAAACTTCGATGAAGCCGCGCTCGAACAAAACCTGCCGCTCTCCAAGGCCTACAACATCGCCGAAATGGGCGACATGGCGGCCGAAGCCGAAACCCGCGTCCAGGTCGCCACCGTACAGGCCATGGTCAAGCGCATCTTCCAGAGCGACTCCCCGCCGGGCATCGACGAATTCGACTGCATCATCATCGACGAAGCCCACCGCGGCTACACCCTCGATCAGGAAATGTCCGAAGGTGAACTGCAGGTCCGCGACCAGGCTCAATACCTGTCCACCTACCGCCGCGTCCTCGACTACTTCGACGCCACCAGGATTGCGCTGACCGCCACGCCGGCCAAACACACCAGCGACATCTTCGGCCGCCCGGTCTACACCTACTCCTACCGCGAAGCCGTTGCCGACGACTGGCTGATCGACCACGAACCGCCGATCCGCTACGAAACGCTGCTCAGCAAGCACGGCATCAAATTCGCCAAGGGCGAGCAAGTCAGCGCCATCGACCTCGGCACCGGCGAAATCGAGCAATCCGAACTCGAAGACGAGCTGAAATTCGACGTCGAAAGCTTCAACCGCCGCGTCATCAACGAAGATTTCAACCGCGTCATCTGCGAGCAACTGGTCGAAGAAATCGATCCGTTCAGCGAAGAAAAAACCCTGATCTTCTGCGCCACCGACCTCCACGCCGACATGGTCAAGCGCCTGCTCGACGCTGCCTTCAAGGAAAAATACGGCGACGAATACGCCGAAGCCGCCGTCCGCAAGATCACCGGCCAGTCGGACAAGATCAAGCAACTGATCGCCCGCTACAAAAATGAGCGCTACCCCAGCATCGCCATCACCGTCGACCTGCTCACCACCGGCATCGACGTCCCCGCCATCAGCCATATCGTCTTCATGCGCCGCGTCCGTTCGCGCATCCTCTACGAACAGATGATCGGCCGCGCCACCCGCCGCTGCGACGACATCGGCAAAACCGTGTTCAAAATCTACGACCCGGTCGATATCTACAAGGCGCTCGAAGCGGTCAACACCATGCAACCGCTGGTCAAGGACCCAAACATCACGCTCGAACAACTGGTCGGCGAACTCGACAACCCGGCCAGTTTCACCGCACCCGGCAGCCGCAAAGACCAGACTCACGCCCACGATGTTCTCGACGCCATCAGCCAGAAGCTCATGCGCGTCCTGCGCAGCGCCACGCACCAGGCCGAGAAAAAGCCCGAACTCAAAACCCGGCTCGACGAACTCGAACAACACTGGGGCGTCGCCCCGGCCACCCTCCACCAGCACCTGCGCGAGCTGGGGCCGACTGCTGCGGTCGACTGGCTGAAACAGCAAAAATCGCTGATCGCCCAGGTCGAAGGCCTCCGGCTGATGATCGGCAGCCCCTACAAGCCGATCATCTCCGGCCACCAGGACGAATTGCTCGCCCGCGAACAAAGCTACGGCGACTACCGCAAGCCCGAGGACTACCTCGACAGCTTCAACCACTTCATCCAGCAGCAACTCAACCAGTCCGCCGCCTTGAGTGTCGTGGTCAATCGCCCGAAAGACCTGAGCCGCGAGCAACTGCGCGAAGTCCGCCTGCTCCTCGACGAACACGGCTACTCCGAAGCCCGCCTGCAAACCGCCTGGCGCAACCGCAGCAACCAGGACATCGCCGCCAGCATCATCGGCTACATCCGCCAGGCCGCGCTGGGCGAAGCCCTGCTCCCCTTCGAGCAACGCGTCGCCCAAGCCATGCTGCGCATTTTCAGCCTGACCAACTGGTCGCCCGTGCAACGCAAATGGCTGGACCGCCTGGCCAAGCAGTTGCACCACGAAGTCGTCATCGACCAGCAATTCGTCAACCGCGCCTTCGCCACTGACGGCGGTGCCAAGCGGCTCGATGCCATGCTTGGCGGCACGCTGGATAAGGTGCTCGAAACGCTGGCCGATGGCCTGTGGTCGAGTGCAGCCTGATCAACCAAGACGCCCCGCAGCAACATCAGTCATGAAGACGGAAGATGGGTTTGGTAACATCGGACAAACAGCGGTTGCGAATCAAAGGAGAAAAGCGTGAATCTGAAACCATCGACGGTGTTAAACCAGAACCGCGAACTGATTCGGCAAGTCGTTCTCAGCCATCGCTCCAATAATCCCCGTGTGTTCGGCTCAGTCATTCACGGAACGGATACGGACACCAGCGATCTGGATTTGCTGGTTGACCCGTTGCCGGGCGTCACCCTGTTCGACCTTGGTGCAATTCAGATAGAACTCGAAGAATCCCTCGGCATTTCGGTGGATGTTCTGACGCCGAAAGACCTGCCCAAAAGGTTCCGGGACCAGGTACTGGGTGAAGCGCTTCCTGTATGACAGCACCACAAAATCGCCAGGCCGACTATGTGGCGCTGATGCTCAGCGCAGCCACTCAGGCAAGAAGCTACACCGAAGGAATGTCCCAAGCTGATTTCCTTGAAGACTCGAAAACGCAAGATGCCGTCATTATGAAATTGCTGGTCATTGGCGAATTGGCCGCCCAGTTGCTTGAAGAGCATAACGAATTCACTGGCACGCATCCGGAAATTCCATGGCATCAGATGAAAGGCATGCGTAATCGGATGGCCCACGGCTACTTTGAGCTGAACATGGATGTAGTCTGGGATACGGTTCAATTGGCGCTCCCTGATCTCGAAGCCAATTTGCGCTTGATCACTCGCTAGCGCCAGCCGCCTGAGCCGAATCATCGCACCATTCGGCTCAGAATATGAGCCGAATAATGTTAACATTTGGCTCATCGACTTGAATATCTCCCGCCCGCATGCACCACTGGATCTGGCAACACCCCGACTGGCCCCATTTCGGCTGGCAGGCTGAAACGCTTGCCCCGTTGTTGCGCCAGGTTGCCCTCGCCCAGGGCCGGTTACTCGGGCGCACGCGCACCGGCGATCAAACGCTGCAAGCCGAATTCAGCCTGGACGCCCTGTTGCAGAACATCGTCAATTCCGGCGCCATCGAAGGCGAACGGCTCAATGTCGAATCCGTTCGCTCCAGCCTGGCTCGCCGCCTCGGCCTCGATGCTGGCAGCGCCCAACCCGAAGCGCGCAGCGAAGGGCTGGCGCGCATCATGTGGGACGCCACCACCAATCTCGACGCCCCGCTCAGCGAAGCCCGCCTGTTGCAATGGCATAGCTGGCTCTTTGCCGGCGACGACGGCTTCCTGGGCCACAAAATCCGCATCGGCGACTGGCGCGGCAACGACCCGATGCAAGTCGTCTCCGGCCGCATCGACCGCCCCACCGTGCACTTCGAAGCCCCGCCGCGTGACGGGCTGGAAGCCCGCCTTGCCGAATTCGTCGCCTGGTTCAACGCCAGCCGCAGCGACGCCAGGCTTGACCCGCTGCTGCGCGCCGCCATCGCCCACTTCTGGTTCGTCACCCTGCACCCGTTCGACGATGGCAACGGCCGCCTCACCCGCGCCCTGACCGATCTTGCGCTGGCCCAGGGCGAACAGCAGAGCATCCGCTTCTACGCCATGTCCGTCGCCATCCTGGCCGACCGCAAGGGTTACTACCAGCATTTGGAAAATGGCCAAAAACTGGCGTCGACCGCAGCATTTGCCGAACCGCTCGACCTCACCCCCTGGCTAGGCTGGTTCCTGAACACCCTGCAGCAAGCTATCGCCGACGCCGAAGCGCAGATCGACCGCGTCCTCGGCAAAAGCCAGTTCTGGCTGCAGCACCGCCAGCACGGCCTCGGCCCGGAACAGATCAAGGTCCTCAACCGCCTGCTCGACGGCGACCAGGCCGAGCGCGGCGGCTTCGCCCAGGGCATCAGTGCCGCCCAATACCAGGCCGTCGCCAAGGTCAGCAAAGCCACCGCCACCCGCCATCTCGCCGACCTCGTCGCCAAGGGCTGCCTGGTCAAGCTGCCCGGCGGCGGTCGCAACACCCGCTATCAAATCCTCTGGCCCGCCACCGGCGCGGCCGCCATCGTACAAACCCCGGAACACCCATGAGCAACAACGAAATCGTCCAGAAACTCTGGAACCTCTGCGACGTCCTGCGCGACGACGGCATCAACTATTCCGACTACGTTACCGAACTGGTGCTGCTGCTGTTCATCAAGATGGAGTACGAAAACGCCCAGAGCGGCGTCATGCTCGGCCACAAGCTGCCGGAAGGCGCACGCTGGCCGGACATCGAGAAACTGAGCGGCGTAAACCTGCTCAACCACTACCGCGCCACGCTGCTCGACCTGTCGCAAAGCACCGACCCGCTGATTTCCGCCATCTACGCCGACGCCCAGACCCGGCTCAAGGAACCGCGCCACCTCGAACAACTGATCAAGAGCATCGACGGTATCGACTGGTACTCCGCCCAGCGCGACGGCCTCGGCGACCTCTACGAAGGCCTGCTCGAAAAGAACGCCAGCGAAACCAAGTCCGGCGCCGGCCAATACTTCACGCCGCGCCCGCTGATCGACTGCATCGTCGCGCTGATCAACCCGCAAGCCGGCGAAACCGTGCAAGACCCGGCCGCCGGCACCGCCGGCTTTTTGATCGCCGCCGACGCCTGGATTAAATCCAAAACCGACAACTACTACGACCTTAGTGAAAAACAGCGCGAATTCCAGCGCAACAAAGCCTTCATCGGCATGGAACTCGTCCCCGGCACCCGCCGCCTGGCGCTGATGAACTGCCTGCTGCACGGCATGGAAGGCGATGCAGAAGGCGTCATCCACCTCGGCAACACGCTGGGCAACGCCGGCAGCAGCCTGCCGAAAAGCGACATCATCCTCAGCAATCCGCCCTTCGGCACTGCCAAGGGTGGCGGCGGCCCGACCCGCGACGATTTCACACACAGCACCAGCAACAAACAACTCGCCTTCGTCCAGCACATCTACCGGCATTTGAAGGATGGTGGCCGCGCCGCCGTCGTCCTCCCCGACAACGTCCTTTTCGAGGCCGGCGTCGGCGCCGACATCCGGCGCGACCTGATGGACAAATGCAACCTGCACACCATCCTGCGCCTGCCCACCGGCATCTTCTACGCCCAGGGCGTCAAGACCAACGTGCTGTTCTTCGACAAAGTCAGCCAGCACGCCACCGGCAGCACCCAGGAAGTCCGCGTCTACGACCTACGCGCCAACATGCCTCGCTTCGGCAAACGCACCCCGCTGACCCGCGCCCATTTCGCCGATTTCGAGCAGTGCTACGGTCAACCGCCAAAAAACCACGAAAATGAAACCAGCCGCTACCGCAGCTTCAGCCGCGAATGGATCAGGGAACGCGCCGACAGCCTCGACATCGCCTGGCTGAAAGACGACAACGCCGAAGACGCCGCCGACCTGCCGGAACCGGCCGTGCTGGCGCAGGAAGCGATGGGCGAACTGGAAGGGGCGCTGGCGGAATTGCAGGCGATCTTGAAGGAGTTGGGCGAGGTGGAGGAATGAGCGGGCTGCCTAGCGGTTGGGCCGCAACCAATATTGCCGAAATCGGCGACTTGGTCGGCGGTAAAACACCAAGCAAGGCCGAGCCGCGTTTTTGGGCCAATGGAACAGTGACTTGGGTATCGCCCAAAGACATGAAGGTATTCGATCTTGCTGGTTCAGAAGATCAAATATCTGAAACAGCAATTAGTGACGGAGGCATGAACCTACTTCCGGCCCAATCAATTCTGATGGTGACCAGAAGCGGCATCCTGTCGCATACCTTTCCGGTTGCAATCACGCGAAATCCGGTCACTATCAATCAAGACATCAAGGCTATTACCCCTACTGCAGCTTTCAATACACGCTATCTGGCCTACAACCTCAAGTCACAGCAAAGAGCAATACTGAACGGTTGCGCCAAGTCGGGAACAACTGTTGAAAGCATCGAAACTGAGCAGCTAAAAAGACTCCCAATCCCCCTCGCCCCACTCCCCGAACAAAAACGCATCGCCGACAAACTCGACAACGTGCTGGCTCGGGTGGATGCCTGCCGCGATCGCCTCGACCGCCTTCCGGCCCTGCTCAAACGCTTCCGCCAATCCATCCTCGCCGCCGCTACTTCGGGCCGGCTGACTGAAGATTGGCGAGAAAAACAGGCCATCGACAATTGGGGATCTGACATCTCCTTTGGCGAACTAGGCAAAGTGAGCGGCGGCCTTACAAAAAATGGAAAACGCAGCGAATTACAACTACAAAAGCCATATCTTCGGGTCGCAAATGTTTATGCGAACGAGCTTCGACTTGAGGACGTGGCAAGCATTGGCATGACGCAGCAGGAGTTTTCAAAGACCTGCTTACAACGAGACGATCTACTAATCGTCGAAGGAAATGGAAGCATTGACCAGGTTGGTCGCGTTGCTATCTGGAGTGCTGAAGTACCCGACTGCTCACACCAAAACCACTTGATCCGCTGGCGTGCCGGCCCTCGGCTACTTCCAAAATTTGCACTCTATTTCCTGCTAAGTCCAGAAGGCAGAAGTCAGATCATTGACGTCGCAAGCTCCACTACAGGCCTACATACACTCAGCATTTCAAAAGTATCTGGAATGAGTGTTCCAGTACCAAGCCTCCCTGAACAAACCGAAATCATCCGCCGCGTCGAAATCCTCTTCGCCTTCGCCGACCGCCTCGAAGCCCGTCTTACAACCGCCCGCCGGCAGGTCGGCCAACTGACCCCGGCCCTGCTCGCCAAGGCCTTTCGCGGCGAACTGGTGCCACAAGACCCGGCCGACGAGCCGGCGGCCGAACTGCTCAAGCGCCTCGCCGCTCAACGGGAAACCGCCCCGAAAACCAATCGCGGCCGTAAAATTGCCAGCCGATAAACATTGAAATATTGCTGCCGAGCTACCAGCCATGAACTCAATTCGAAAAATCAGTATCCGCGGCTATAAATCAATCCGCGAACTGGAAAATTTCTCGCTCACCAATCTGAATGTGCTGATCGGTGCCAACGGGGCTGGCAAAAGCAACTTCATCAGCTTCTTCCGCCTGCTGGCGCGCCTCATGGCCGGTGAACTCAATTACTTCATCGCAAAATCTGGCGGCCCTGATGCCATGCTCCACTATGGCCGCAAGCGCACGCCGCAAATGTCGGCCGAGATGTACTTTGGCAGCAATGGCTACAAATTTGCCCTGGAACCCACGCTCAGCAATACCCTGATCTTTGCTTGGGAGCAGTTTTATTGGGACTACAACGGCTACACCTTCTCGCTCGGTTCTGGTCATGCCGAAACGCTTTCGGGAAGCGGTCGCCATGCCAAGGTCGCAAGCTATGTCGTTCCTTCCGTCAGAAGCTGGATCGTCTATCACTTCCACGACACCAGCGACACGGCACCTATGAAACAGCCCTGCGCGCTCAACGACAACGGTTGGCTGCGCCCGGACGGCGCCAATCTCGCAGCCTATCTTTACCGTCTACGCGAACAGTTCCCGGATCACTATCGCCGTATCGTCGACACCGTTCAGTTGGTGGCGCCATTTTTTGCCGACTTTCAGTTGCGCCCAAACCCGCTCGACCAGAACTCGATCCAGTTGGAGTGGAACGAAATCGGCAGCGATTTTCCGTTTCTCGGCCATCATCTCTCGGATGGCAGCCTGCGCTTTATCTGCCTGGCCACCGTGCTGCTCCAGCCTGACGAACTGATGCCGGCCACCATCCTGTTCGACGAGCCAGAGTTGGGCCTACACCCTTACGCCATCGAACTGCTGGCGTCGTTGATGCATCAGGCTGCGGTGAAACACCAACTTATCGTTTCCACACAGTCTGTTGAACTACTCAACCAGTTCTCGCCGGACCAGGTAATCGTCGTAGACCGTGAAAATGATCAATCCACGTTCAAGCGCCTTGACCCAAAAAATCTTGCGGTCTGGCTTGATGAATACTCGCTCGGCGAAATGTGGAAACAGAACATGTTCGGCGGGAGACCCAGCTAATGGCCGGCAACCATACCCGCGTAAATATCCTCGTTGAAGGCCAGACCGAGGAATCCTTTGTTCGCAAACTGCTTGTTCCGCATCTGGCAAACTTTGATGTCTGGCTGACGCCACGCATCATTCAAACCAGCAAGGGACACAAGGGCGGCGTGGTCAGCTACGGCAAGCTCAGACATCAAGTCCGGCAATGGTGCCAACAAGACCCGACTGCTCGCGTGACAACGTTGTTCGATGTTTATGGTTTGCCCACCGATTTCCCCGGTATCACCGACTGGAATGCAAACCAGCCTGCGCAAATCCAGGTGGCCGCGCTTGAGGCAAACCTGCAGGCAGATATCGGCCAGGCCAATTTGATCCCTTACATGCAATTGCATGAATACGAGGCACTGCTATTCAGCGACCTGAATGCTTTTGGCTACGCTGACGTATCACCGCAGACAATTACCAACTGGCAGGCCCAGTTAGCTCAGTTCGCCGGGCCGGAGGACGTCAACAACTCTCCACAAACAGCCCCCTCCAAGCGCCTGATCGCCCACTGGCCAAACTATGCTCATGCCAAACCACACTATGGGGTACTGATTGCAAGCAAGATCGGCCTGCCGGCAATCCGTGCGGCATGCCCTCGTTTCAACGCCTGGGTTACTCGATTAGAAAACCTGTAGTCAATACCTCACTCTCACACCGAATAAGCGCTTTCACCTAATGCAGAAAATTGACCAACTCGACTGGCAGGAAGCCGTCGATCTGCTCTGCTTCTCCGCGGCCCGCCTGATTCTCGAAGGCATTTCCTTCGCCGAGTTTCGTGACCGCATGGAGGGCATGGTCCCGCTGCTGCTGAAGGCAGCCGGCATTCCGCAGGCGGAGCAGGCACCCGAAATGCTCCGCGGCATGGCGACGGCAGTAGCGCTGGAAATGTGGAACGCGACGCCGATCCCGGACAACCGCTTTCGCCCACTTAAACGGGCCCGACCGGAGCGCAATGCGCCCTGCCTGTGCGGCTCAGGCAGGAAGTTCAAGCAGTGTTGCGGCATGGCCGATATGGCAGAACTGGGCGTTTCCGAGGAACTGATGCTGAGCAAGGTGCTGGCGAGCTTCTCTCGCAAGCGCCTGCTCGAACTGCCGCTGCTGGAGTTGTCGCCGCAGGCGCTGGCCGGTGTGGCCCACGACTGGCTGGAGAACGGCCGGGCGAAAGATGCGGTGGCTCTGCTCGAAAAGCTGTTCACGCACTTGCCGGAACTTGACGAACGAGCGGAATGGGCGGCCGATGAGTTGCTCAACGCCTACCTGGAGGTGGACGCGCCGCGCAAGAAACAGAAGTTCATCGATGCCCTCAAAGCCGCGCCGGACAAGATGCTGCGTTCGGCCGGCTGGCAGCGCCAGACGACCGTGCATAGCGACCGGGGCGATTACGCCGAGGCCTGGGAAGCCTTCCGCGAGGCGCAACGGCTGACGCCGAACGCGCCGGCGCTGTCGCACCTCGAAGTACTGGTGCTGGTCTCCGAAGGTCGCCGCGCCGAGGCACAAGCCCGCGCCAAATTCTGGGCAGCCCGCCTCGCCCGCGACCAGGAATACGACCACAGCGACCTGATCGCCCTGCTCCACGATCTGGCCGAAGGCAGCGACGAAAGCCTATTACGGACGCTATCGCTGGGCGGCGGGCCGGTTTCGCAGCTAGCCGCGGTCATCGAGCACTGGCCGGCGCCGGCCAGCGAATACCGGCTGGCTCACGGCGCCGAACTGACAGCAAAAGCCAGACTGGAGCAGCTCGAGTCGGCCTGGATGGATATCCGTGAAGAATACAACCTGGATGGCCTGATGGATTTTCTGGCGATGCGGCCACTGGCCGGCCAATCCTTCATGGTGCTGCGCGACCTGAGCGAACTGCTGGGCATGCTGCCCGACGCCCTGCCCGGCAGCAAGGATGCCCTGACCCGCCGGCTGCTGGAACGCAGCGAGGCGCTGCGCCAGACGGTACTGGGCAAGCTGAAGGCATTGGAGCAGGAACTGCCCTGGGGCTTCCTTTTCAACCGCCCGCTGCTAACGCTGGTTTGCTATTACGTCGACGAGTTCGCCGCCAGCCGCCCGGCCGAAACCCTCGACCTGCTGCGCTGGAGCGTCAATGTCGCCAACCCGAACGACAACACCGGGCTGCGCGAAAACCTGATCCACGCGCTGGTCGCCCAAGGTTTGCCGGATGAGGCCATCGCCGTGGCCGCCCGTTATCCGGATGATTTTGCCTCGACCGAGTTCGGCAGGGTGCTGGCGCTGTTCGCCGCCGGACGCTTGGGCGATGCGGAAGCGGCGCTGAAGACCGCTGCCGCCCAGTCGCCCAAGGTGTGGAAGATGCTGCATGCGGCCAATCCAAAAATGCCACGTATGACGGGGCAGGGCATCACCGTCGGCGGCAACGACGAAGCCTGGTTATATCGCAGCCGCCATCTCGATTTGTGGCGCTCGACCGGTGCCTTGAAGTGGGGTGCCGGAATCAAACTGGCGGCTAAGGCAGCGGCCAAACCCAAGTCGCTCCCGGAGCCAGACGACAGGCAGAATCCGTTGTTCTGAATACCACCCCGCTGCAGCGGCTTGATACCCCGGCCACCGATTCGGGCGAATTGCCGGTGAGTACATCCACCCTATGATAAATTTGCCGCCGACTTGATTCAGGATGCGGATGCAAGACCATGACCGACCAGCTTAACCTCTTCGACAGCAGCGCCAAACCGCCCGCCGACGAACCAGAAACGCTTGCCCAGGCAACCGCAGCAGTCGCTGAATTGCCGCCGGAAGCCGCAGATGATTCATTGCCGGAGGCCGGTTCCGCCGCTCCGCCCGATCTGCCGCCCTCGGCCAACGGCCCGGCCGACGATATCCCATCGCCGGCCGACTACGCCGCCCGCCGCTATCTCGAATACGCGATGAGCGTCGTCACCGGCCGCGCCCTGCCTTCGGCGGCCGACGGCCAGAAACCGGTGCAGCGCCGCATTCTCTACGCCATGCACCGGATGGGCCTGTACAAGAGCCCGCGCCACGTCAAATCGGCCCGGGTGGTCGGTGACGTGATCGGTAAATACCACCCGCACGGCGATTCGTCGGTCTACGACGCGATGGTCCGCATGGCCCAGGACTGGAGCCTGCGTTACCCGATCGTCGACGGCCAGGGCAACTTCGGCTCGCGCGATGGCGACAACGCCGCCGCCATGCGCTACACGGAAGCCCGCCTGACGCCGATTGCCGAGCTGCTGCTGGCCGAACTCGACGAAGGCACGGTCGACTGGAAGCCCAACTACGACGGCGCCAATGACGAACCGGCGCTGCTCCCGGCCCGCCTGCCTTTTTGCCTGCTCAATGGCGCCTCCGGCATCGCGGTCGGCATGGCGACCGAAATCCCGGCCCACAATCTGCGCGAAGTGGCGAATGCTGCGGTCAACCTCGTCAAAAACCCGAATTTCAGCGAAGACGAAGTCCTGGCACTGATTCCCGGCCCCGACTACCCGGGCGGCGCGCAGATCATCTCCTCGCCCGAGGAAATTGCGGCCACCTACAAGAGCGGCCGCGGCAGCCTGCGCGTCCGTGCCAAGTGGAAGATCGAGAATCTGGCGCGCGGCCAGTGGCGCCTGGTCATCACCGAATTGCCGCCGGGCGTGTCGACGGCGACCGTGATGTCGGAAATCGAAGCCTGCTCCAACCCGGTCGCCAAGGAAAAAGCTGGCAAGAAGGTGTTCACGCCGGAACAGCTCAACCTGAAAGCCGCCTTCCTGTCTGCCATTTCGGAAAGCGGCGTGCGTGACGAATCTGGCAAGGAACACGACGTCCGCCTGGTCATCGAGCCCGCCTCGTCGCGCCAGGGTCAGGACGATCTGGTGCGCATGCTGCTCGCCCACACCAGCCTCGAAACCAACGCCTCGATCAACCTGACCGTGCTCGGCGTCACCGGTACGCCGCGCCAGGCTTCGCTGTACAGCATGATCGAGGAATGGTGCCGCTTCCGGCTGACCACGGTCGAACGGCGCACCCGCCACCGGCTGACGGCCGCTGAAAAGCGCATCCATATTCTCGAAGGCCGGCAGGCGATCCTGCTCGACATCGACCGCGTCATCAAGGTCATCCGCGAATCGGACGACCCGAAGGCCGATCTGATGGCGCACTTCAAGCTGTCCGAAATCCAGGCCGAAGACATCCTCGAAATCCGCCTGCGCCAGTTGGCGCGGCTGGAAGGGATCAAGATCGGCGAGGAACTGGCCAAGCTGCGCGCCGAAGCGGCCGGCCTGAACCACCTGCTGAGTTCGGAAGAAGCGCTGCGCGCCTGCGTCGCCAGCGAAATCGAGGCCGATGCCAAGAAGTACGGTGACGACCGCCGGACGCTGATCGAAGCCGACGCCAAGGTCACGATGTCGGACGCGAAGACCGTTTCCATCGTCGATGAACCGACGACGCTGATCGTCTCCAAACACGGCTGGCTGCGCTCGCGCCAGGGCCACAGCATCGACCCGACGCAACTGACTTTCCGTTCCGGCGACAGCCTGCTCGCCTGTTTGCCGTGCCGGACGGTCGACCACCTGATTTTGCTCGATACCAAGGGCCGCGCCTATTCGATCCCGGCCTCGGACATCCCCGGCGGCAAGGGTGACGGCATTCCGGCCACCTCGCTGGCCGACTTCCAGGAAGGCGGCAAGCCCTGCCTGGCGCTGGCCGTGTCGAATGACAAGACCTATCTGGTGGCGGCCGACGGCGGCTACGGCTTCCGCTGCCAAGGCAGCGACTTCATGTCGCGCGGCAAGGCCGGCAAGGCCTTCCTGTCACTGGGCGACAACGAAACCCCCGCGGTTTTCATGCCGGCCCCGGCCGACGGCGAAATCGCCTGCATCACCAAGGATGGCCGGGCCTTGGTCTTCAATCTGGAAGAAATTCGCTTGCTCGCCAAGGGCCGCGGCCTCAAGCTGATCGACGCCGCCCCGGGCAAGACGGCGCTGGAAGATATCGTGCCGGTGGTCGACGGTGTCGCTGGCAAGCTCAAGGGCGAACGGCTGGAAATCTGTCGCGGCAATCGCGGCGGCAAGGGCAAGCTGGTCCGGGCCAACCGGAAGTAAGCCGCCCGACCACTCGGGAAAACGTAGACGAAAAAAAACCGGAGCATGCTCCGGCTTTTTTATGCGTGACTACCGAAGCAATCAGGCAGCCTTGCTGGCCTTGACGGTCGCGGCAGTCGCAGCGGCAACGCTGGCTTCGGCAACTTCGGCAGCCTGCTTGGCAACCTTGTTCAGGCCTTCGTAAGCTTCGTTGGCCGACTTAATGGCGGTCTTGACGGCAGCGACAGCCACTTCGGAACCAGCCGGAGCAGAAGCCAGGGCCTTTTCAACCAGACCGGAAACCTTGGCATTGGTATCGGCAACCTGGGTTTCAACTTCCTTGGCGATCTTGTCCTTGGTTTCGGAGGCGATGGCGATCACGTTGCGCGAATACTCCATGCCCTTTTCGATGGACGGCGAAGCCAGCGTCTTCTGCAGCGCGACGAAGGACTGGACGTCCTTGGCACCGAGCAGCGTGGTGAAGTTGGACATGGAAACTTCGAAGACCGAACGGGCGGCTGCCAGATTCAGCAGGGCCAGACGTTCGACGCCGTCAAAAGCGGTATTGGCAAAGAACAGGGCGAAGTTGAAACCGGACTTGGCGAAATCTTCAGGTTTGGTGATCATGGTAAATTCTCCGTTGGGGTTGGGGTAATCCTTGGGTGCTGCTTATATATTTGCTGCACCGCAACATGACTTCATTCTAGCCAACCCCAAGGGCATGTCAAGCAATTTGTGCACCGCACCAATTTTGACCCAGAATCGACAACCCTCTTCTTCCCTACCACACCGTGTCAGGCCCGTGCCCCGTCCAGGACTCATGTCGCTTCCCAAGCCAGATCGCCTGCTGCCCGTGGAGGAATCCAGCGCAGCAGCACCTTGGCCAACTCTTCCGGGAAGATGGGCTTGCTGACAAAGTCATTCATCCCGGACTGAAAGCAGCCCTGCCGGTCCTCGGGCGTGACATTGGCCGTCATCGCCACGATCGGCAGCTTGCCGAAATCGGGATTCTTGCGGATCTCCCGGGTGGCAGTCAGGCCATCCATCACCGGCATCTGCATATCCATGAAGATCAGGTCATAATATCCCGGAGCCGCCGCCTGCAATCGGGCCAGCGCCAGACTGCCGTTTTCAGCAACGTCGACATGCAAACCAAAGTCTTCGAGAATGAACAGGGCAACCTCCTGATTCACCGGATTATCTTCGACCAGAAGAATCTTCGCCCCAGCAATCGCCCGACGTACCAGCATCATTATTTCGCTCTCCACCACCGATTCTCCTGACTTCAATCCGGGACTCTCACCAACAACGGCCAGGCGAATCTCTTTGAAAATTATCCGCAACACTGAAAAGGCCAGAAAGAACGGCGCGCTCAGCAACTCCATCCGCTACAATTCAGCCCGTTTGACATATTCCATCCCGCATGAAAACGCTCCGGATCATTCTCGCTGACGACCAGTTGCTGGTTCGTGCCGGGGTTCGCGCTCTGCTCGAATCGCTGCCCGGGCACGAAGTCATTGCCGAATGCGCCGACGGCAACCAGGCGATCGCCGAAGTTCGGCGCCAGAAGCCCGACATCACGGTTCTCGACATCGCCATGCCCGGCCCGTCGGGCATCGAAGTCACCAAAACCATCCGTCAGTTCGACCAGGCAACCCGAATCCTCATCCTGTCCAGCATCGACCGTCACGAGATCATCGAACAGGCCATGGCGGCCGGCGCCAACGGCTACCTGCTGAAAGACTTCCTCCTCGCAGAGTTGCAACTTGCGGTTCAAACGGTCTCCAACAACGGCTGCTTCCTGTCGCCGCGCGTTCAGGAAACACTGAATCACCCCCTGCCGGACGGCGACCATGCCGGCAGCACCGTACTGACCGTTCGCCAGACAGAAATCCTCCGCCTGGTCGCCTCCGGCAAAACCACCAAGGAAATCGCCCGCGATCTCGAGATCAGCCCGAAAACCGTCGAATTTCATCGCGCCCAGTTGATGGAGAGAATCGGCGTGCACGATGTCACCGGCCTGACCCGTTACGCAATGCAGTATGGTCTGATCACCTGACACATCAGTCAGCCCCCGGTAGCTCAACAGCCAGCACCGTTCGCAACTCATCCCCCATCGCCACCACCGCTTGACGAAGACTGAGGCAATCGGCCATCAAGTCATCGTTCAGAACTCCGCCAGGCAGCGTATCAGGCGCCATTTGGCGCAATCCGTCCTCAATCCGGCGCGCCAGAACCAGGCAGGCATTCGCCGAAAACAGGACGCAACTGCCGCGTATGTCATGTACCGCTTGTTTGATGGCACGCAAATCCGCATTGCTGATGCCTTGATCAAGTGAGTCCAGCAGGGTCGGCTGATTGCTCAGATACATGCCAACCAGCCTTTTGGCAGCCCCGGCATTCCCTCCCAAATTGGTCAGCAAGTAATCCAGGTTGATCGTTTTGAAACTGGAGCCTGGCTCCATCGGATACGTCATTGCCAACGACCTCTTAGTCTGCATTCTTCTTTTGCAAACAGCTTAGAGCCTCGCTGGCAGCGGGGGAACCGGGTATTACCCTAGGTCGGGAAGGCAGGACGCGGAGCGCCCTGCACAAGCCTCGGAAAATGAGCGAGTGACGCCGAGTTCCTTGCTCAAAAAGCAAGGGGGTGCCTTGGCGTGAAATGGCGAGGAACTGGGCCGAAGGAATCAAGGCCGGGAGATGATTCGCAGAAAATCCGGGGTCGGCGGCCAAGCCCAGGATTTCTCCCGCAAAAAGCAAAAAGGCCAATCAAAGATTGGCCTAAGTGCTTTTGCATCATGTAGTTGGCGCGCCCGGAGCGATTCGAACGCCCGACCCTCTGGTTCGTAGCCAGATACTCTATCCAACTGAGCTACGGGCGCGCTGTCAGAGCCGCGCATTATACGGATGAATGCGTAGAATGCAAGGGTTTTCAAGGAAAATGTGTAATGCGCGCCAATTTCATCAGAATGCCCAAATATCCAGAGTGCTGGGAAAGCTGCGGCTCCTGTGCCAGCGGCAATGTCTTCATCCTTGAATTATTGGTGAAAATTGATGATTTGATCGAACGCGACGACAACATCCTGACGCTGGAAACCGGCAAGGTCGCCCTCGACATCCCCTCCCCCTACGCCGGTCGGGTCGTCGCCATTCATGTCACAGAGGGCGATACAGTTGATGAGGAAGCGCTCCTGGTAACGCTGGAATCAATCTGACCAGACCCGACCACAGGCCGGGCCTGCGCCCCGCAGCTACTTTGGGGATTCGACCACCATGCTGTTGCGGATTTCCCGCACCCCCTTGACGCTGCTGACCAGATCCAGCGCCCGCCGCAGTGCATGCTCATCCGGCACGCTGCCGGCCAGGGTCACGATACCGGCTTTGGTTTGCACCCGGAACTGACCGCCGGCCAGGCCGATATCGGTGCGCAGCAAGGTCTCGACCCGATCATTCAGCGTCGCGTCCGGCACCTCGCCAGCCGATAGCGCGGCAGCTTGCGGGTTATCGGTGGCGAAAGCGGTGAAACCCAAGCCGGCGAGCAGGCCAAAAACCAGCACGGTCGCAGCAATCCCTTTATGGTTGCTCATGTTTAGCTCCTTTTGATATTGAACACAAAAGGCATATTGCGAACTTCGTGCCAGCCATTTTTTTATATACAAATCAATAACATGTGAAATATCGGCAAAATACCGCCAGTCATTTTCGTCGCCCGCTAGCGACAGCGCGTTCCCTTTTTGCCTGCAACGCCTTATTTATCGGGGCAAACGACTGTCACCGCTCAGCGACGCCGTCGCCGTCACTGCGGAACATGGCCGGCGTCAGGTCGTACTTCTGCAGCAAACGATAGAACTCGGTACGGTTACGCTCGGCAATGCGTGCTGCATCAGCCACATTGCCATCGGTCAACTTGAGCAACTGGACCAGATAACCGCGTTCGAAACGCTGCTTCGCCTCGCCATAGGTCAGCGCCTCCATGGTTGGCAAGCGCAAGGCACGCTGCACCAGCGACAGCGGGATCAACTGCGTCGAAGTCAGGGCGCAGCTTTGTTCCACTACGTTATAGAGCTGCCGAACATTGCCGGGCCAGGCTGCCGTGGCCAGCGCCTCAAGCGCATCCGGTGCAAAACCGCTGATCGGCTTGCCGTATTTGCCGGCGACCTGCTGGACAAAATGTGCCGCCAGCGGCGGAATATCCTCACGCCGCTCTTCCAGGCGCGGCAAGGTCAGCGAAACGACATCCAGGCGATAGTAGAGATCCTCCCGGAACTGCCCTTCAGCCATTGCCGCATCGAGGTCGCGATGCGTCGCCGAAAGCAGACGAACATCGACCGGCTCCGCTCGCGTCGCGCCAACCGGCCGTACCATCCGCTCCTGCAGCACCCGCAGCAGCTTGACCTGCAGCGCCAGCGGCATGTCGCCAATTTCATCGAGAAAGAGCGTGCCACCATTGGCTGACTGAAAGAGGCCGATCCGGGTATTGCCAGCCCCCGTAAATGCGCCTTTGACATGACCGAATAATTCGGACTCGAGCAACTGCTCGGGAATGGCACCACAGTTGATGGCGACAAAGGGGCCGTTGGCACGCGGACTGGCCCGGTGGATGGCGCGCGCCAGGACTTCCTTGCCGGTCCCGCTCTCGCCGCGAATCAACACACTGGCATCGGATGCGGCGACCATGCGAGCCTCGGACATCAAGCCGGCCATCCGCGTACTGCGAAAGACGATGCCGGCCAGCCACGCTTCCGACTGCATGCCCGAACCCAGTGAATTGGCCGTATCGCCGGACGCCCCCGGAGCGGACAGCTGTAGCGCCTGATCGATCTTTTCGAGCAGCAACTGGCTGTCGAACGGTTTGGTCAGATAACCGAAAACCCCCCTTGATGTTGCGTCGACCGCATCCGGGATCGTGCCATGCGCCGTCAGCAGGATGACCGGCAAGGTCGGGCGGGTGCTATGGACCTCCTCGAACAAGGCAAGGCCGTCGCGCCCCGGCAGGCGGACGTCGCTGACGACGACGCGTGGCGTATCGACGGCGATGTGCGTCAAGGCCTCTTCGGCCGACCCGGCCATCGAGACGCGAAAACCACGAGCCCGCAAGCGCATCGACAGCAGACGCAGGATATCCTCGTCGTCATCAACGACCAGAATGTGAGCCCCTTCATTCATGGCAGCCGTCATCGTGCCACTCCCGGAGTCATTGCACGTGGCGTCCGTGGCCGTTGCGGCAAGGTCCGCTCGATATCGGCCAAACCATCGATTTTCTCCTGTAACTCGGCGGCCTTGCGCTGACTCTCTTTCAATTGCTGCCCATGCTTTTCAAGTTGAGACTCCATTTTCTGACGCTCCAGATAGTTGTCAGCCAGTAAGCGGGCCAATAGCTGCAAGGGTTGTGCCGCCGGGTCGGTGGACTTGAGTACGCCATCGAGCAACCCAAGCGCCCGTCCGTAATCCTGCTGCACGCGCGGATGACCAATCACCATGGCCATGCGCAACTGACCGTAAGGGGTCATCGGCAAGGCAGCGAGCACCATGCGCTCGCGCCCGATCTCGGCAGCCGACATCCGGTGCAGCATCTGGTAGTAGCTCAAGGCCGGGATCACACCTGACTCCGGAATCACGCCTGACTCCGGCATTGGCGGACGGCTCACCGGTTTCGGCTCGCTGGCGCAGCCAAACAGCGCCAGAGCCAGCAGAATCGGCAGCCAGCACTTCACGCTACCGATCTTTTTATTGTCGTTCATTCGGTATATCCACATAAAAATGCGCGCCTCGACTACTTGGCAGCAAACCAACCTGTCCTCCCATCGCCCTGACCAGTTCACGAACAATGGATAGTCCGACACCGCTCCCCCGGCGTGGCATCGGCGCCCGCCGCTGCCCCTGAACAAATGGTTCAAAAATTCGCTCGATGTCTTCCGATGCCACCCCCGGCCCCTGATCGGCGCACTCCAGGCGCACCCCGGCCTCGTCCAGCGTCGCCCGCACGCTAACCTCCCCGCCCTCGGGGCTGAAATCAATGGCGTTGGAAAGCAGGTTGTCGACCACCACCGCCAGCTTCGCCGCATCTACGCTGACCTCGCTATCCGCCGCCTCAACCTGCAAACTCAGATGTCGGGCCTGGGCTTGCAATTCGCGACGGCGCACGGCCTCGGTCAGAAAGGCCCGCAGGGAAACCGGCGAGTATTCCAGCCGGCGCGCCTCGAAAGAGGCGGCATTGAGGCTGAGCAGGCTTTCGATCTGGCGCTGCAGGGCCAGAACATTGTGCTGCAGGATCTCGACCACCTCGCGTTGCGAGTCGCCGAGCGGCCCCGGCACCTCTTCCCGGAGCAGCGAAACACCTTCACGCAGCGCCGTCAGCGGCGTTTTCAACTCATGCGAGACATGCCGCAGCATCCGTTCGCGATCAGCCTCCAGTTCAGCCAGACGCAGCCTCAGCCAATCCAGACGCCGACCAAGCTGGCGCAGGTCCGCCGGTCCGCCAACCACCACCGCCTCATCAAAGCGTTTTTCGCCCAGCCGCGTAATCGCCCGTTCCAGATGCCGCATCGGCCGCATCAACCACCAGCCCATCGCCGTCGCCACCACCAGAGCACCGAGCAATGCGGTGATCAATTGCCAGCCGAGACGCAAGCGATTGCGCTCAAGCTCCAGCAAAACCTGGGCATTCTGAAACTCCACCCAATGCTGCCCAACCGCCTTCATATCCTCGTTGAGCTGAACCAGACGGGCCAGCAATGGAGCAAGCTCGGCTTTATGCATCCCGCCATCGAGGCCGGCTTTCAATTGCTCCGCGGTTGCCCGCCAATCGGCCAGCAAGCCGCCAAGCGGCGAGGCGGCAATCAACTCCAGTCGATCGACGGCGGCCAGTGAATGCGCAATGTTTTCATCGAAACGTTGACGGATGACTGCATCGCCGAGCACCAAAAACTGCCTGGCGCTACGCTCGACATCAACCGTACTTTCACCGAGCTCCTGGATCGAAGCCGTCAGTTGCAGCGCCAATTCGCCGCCCTGGCGACTTTGGCTGACAAAGCGCTCGACCACCAACCAACTGCGCACGGCCATTCCACCCAGCAGCAGAATGATCAGGACAAAGCCGGCCAGCATCACCCGGCGAAAGGAAATTCGAAGCATGCAATCGGTTTTAGCAAAAATAACAGTGTAGACCGCAGGACTCAGATTATCGATAGCAACGGTCAGCAAAGCAGGAATTTTTCAATTCCAATGTCAATACAAAAACAGTTTTAAATCAGCAGATTAAATACATTGTCGCTTTTTGCCGACAAGCTGATTTCAGTCATAGCGCGGCTTTAGCCCAGCTCATCAATCTGCTGTCGCCAATTGGCGACACATGCCGGACCAGCGCCCGATTGCGAGGTAAGAAAAACACAATAACGTGTTGATACGACAATGATAAATATTTACTGGCACGCTAATCGCAAAGGGAAGAGCCAATTGCCGCAACATCAGACCACGGAGCTTCCCCCATGTTCAACAAACCCAGCCTGAGCAATCGCAACGACACCATCGCCAAAAAGGATGTTCGCAACATTCTTGGCACCCCTCCTACGATCTCCCAAGCCACAACCGAGTCAAGTGACAAAGCCTTACCGCATAGCACCTCTGTCGCCTCAAAAACCCAGCAACCGATAAACGTAACCGAACCGGCGAGCGAAAGCACGATGGGTGCTCGTCTGATTGTTGGCCCGGATGTCAAACTGAAGGGCGCGGAAATTCTCGACTGCGACACGCTGGTCGTCGAAGGACGCGTCGAGGCAACCATGGACAGCCGGGTCATCCGGATTGCCGACCAGGGTTCCTTCGCCGGCAAGGTCAGCATCGACATCGCCGAAATTCATGGCAATTTTGAAGGCGAACTGACCGCACGTTCGCAGTTGATCATCCACAGCACCGGCAAGGTCAGCGGCAAGATCCGCTACGGCAAACTGGTTATTGACGAAGGCGGCGAACTCTGCGGAGATATCAATGCGATCTCCGCCGAAAAGCAGCATCCAATCAAACCCCTAAGCGAAGTTTCCCTACCCATAGCCGCGCTTGCCGGTTGAAAGCTTTCCCAGCACACCATAGAATCCCATAATGCATTTCTCCGCCCCCCGCGATTCGATCAGCATAAGCATCCCAAGCCGACCCGGGGCTGTCTCGACGACCCCGGCCGGCGCATTGCTGGTCAAACCGGTTGCCGACCATCATCAACGCCGCGCCGCCAGCCTACTTGTTCGCCGCATGTATGCCTGGCGCGGCTACCTGACCGATAATATTTCAGACCACCTGGACGACCCCAACCGGGTCGCCTTGGCTGCCTGGCAGGATGACGACCTGATCGCCACCCTCGCCCTGGGCCGGGACTCCCATCACGGTCTGCTTTCAGAAGCGCTCTACGCCCGCGAGGTAGAAAGCCTGCGCGGACGAGGCCGGACGATCTGCGAATTTTCCCGCTTTGCCGTCGATCCGGAATTCAGCTCCCGCCACCTGCTACTCACCCTGTTTGCGGCAGCCCATCATTACGCCCACGCCATTTTTGCGGCAACCGATGCCCTGATTGAAGTCAATCCGCGCCACGCACGTTTCTACGAACGTGAATTCGGCTTCCAGCAGATCGGCGAACTGCGCCTCTGCCCCCGCGTCGATGCACCGGCCGTCTTGATGCATCGCGATCTCGGCCTTCCAGTCAGCGCCCTGACCTGACCCTGCAGGCCGCCAAGCGGCCTCCACGATGCCCGGGACTGTTCAAGCGACACGAAGCCTCGTAGACTTCGTGTTTTCCATTTTTGAACAAGCTTATGAGCGCGAGCTCCCGCCCCCCCATCCGTTTGCTAGCGCTCATCTGCTCAACCCTGCTGGCCAGTTCGGCAGTCCTGGCCGACAAGGGTGGCAAGCACGGCCACGATCATGGCCACGACCGTGGCGAGCGGCATGAAGAACGCTACGACGATCGCCGGGATAGCCGGGATGACCGGAACTATCGCGACGATCGCTACCGGGGCGGCCCATCCATCGAAATTTACTTTGGCGACTCGCATCGCTCGGCCATTCACGACTACTATGGTCCGCAGTTCAGTAGCGGCCACTGCCCGCCCGGTCTGGCCAAGAAGCGGAATGGCTGCGTACCGCCGGGTCAGGCGAAAAAATGGCAGAAGGGACGCCCGCTGCCCGCCAGCATTGTTTACTTCGATCTGCCCCGCGACCTGGCTTACCGCATGCCACCACCACCGCGCGGCCATCGTTACGTTCGTGTCGGCTCGGACATCCTACTGATCACCATCGGCGGCAGTCTGGTGGTCGACGCCATCGTGGATATTGGCGGCTACTGACCGCCTTCCCGCAAACTCTTTTCAAATAACTCATACAGGCAGACTCAATGGCTCAATATGTAATGTCGATGCTGCGCGTCAGCAAGATCGTCCCGCCCAAGCGGCAGATCATCAAGGATATTTCCCTCTCCTTCTTCCCCGGCGCCAAGATCGGCCTGCTCGGTTTGAACGGTTCCGGCAAGTCCACCGTGCTCAAGATCATGGCCGGCGTGGACAAGGAATACGACGGCGAAGTGCAGCATCTGGCCGGCGTCTCGATCGGCTACCTGCCGCAGGAACCACAGCTCGATCCGGCCAAGACGGTCAAGGAAGAAGTCGAATCCGCCCTCGGCGAAGTCATGCAGGCACAAGCCAAGCTCGACGAAGTCTATGCCGCCTACGCCGACCCGGAGGCCGATTTCGACAAGCTGGCCGAAGAACAGGCCCGCCTCGAAGCGATCATCTCAACCGCCGGTTCCGACACCGAAGCTCAAATGGAACTGGCCGCCGACGCGCTGCGTCTGCCGCCCTGGGAAGCCGTGATCGGCAACCTGTCCGGCGGTGAAAAACGCCGCGTTGCGCTGTGCAAGCTGCTGCTCGCCAAGCCGGACATGCTGCTGCTCGACGAACCGACCAACCACCTCGACGCCGAATCGGTCGAATGGCTGGAACAGTTCCTCGTCCGCTTCCCCGGCACCGTCGTTGCCGTCACGCACGACCGCTACTTCCTCGACAACGCCGCCGAGTGGATTCTCGAACTCGACCGCGGCCACGGCATTCCGTACAAGGGCAATTATTCCAGCTGGCTGGAGCAGAAGGAAGCCCGCCTGGAGACCGAAAACAAACAGATCGATGCCCACATGAAGGCGATGAAGCAGGAACTGGAATGGGTGCGCTCAAATCCGAAGGCGCGCCAGGCCAAGTCCAAGTCGCGTCTGGCCCGTTTCGAGGAAATGTCGAGCCAGGAATACCAGAAGCGCAACGAAACCCAGGAAATTTTCATTCCGGTCGGCGAGCGTCTGGGCGGCAAGGTCATTGAGTTCAACGGCGTCACCAAGACCTTCGGCGACAAGCTGCTGATGGACAACGTCAGCTTCACGATCCCTGCCGGCGCCATCGTCGGCATCATCGGCCCGAACGGCGCCGGTAAATCCACACTGTTCAAGATGATCACCGGCCAGCAGCAGCCCGACTCCGGCACCGTCGACATCGGCCCGACGGTCAAAATCGCCTACGTCGATCAGTCGCGCGATTGCCTCGACGGTTCCAAGACGGTGTTCGAGGAACTGGCCCAGGGCAGCGACATCCTGCAGATCGGCAAGTTTGAAATGCCGTCGCGCGCTTACATCGGCCGCTTCAACTTCAAGGGCGCCGACCAGGGCAAGCAGGTCGGCAACCTGTCCGGCGGCGAACGCGGCCGTCTGCACCTGGCCAAAACGCTGATGACCGGCGGCAACGTCCTGCTGCTCGACGAACCGTCGAACGACCTCGACGTCGAAACGCTGCGCGCGCTGGAAGATGCGCTGCTCGAATTCCCCGGCTGCGCGATGGTCATCTCGCACGATCGCTGGTTCCTCGACCGAATCTGTACGCACATCCTGGCCGCCGAAGGCGATTCGCAGTGGAACTTCTTCGAAGGCAACTTCCAGGAATACGAGGAAGACAAGAAAAAGCGCCTCGGCGAAGAAGGCGCCAAGCCGAAGCGGATTCGCTACAAGCCGATCACCCGCTGATTTTGGCTGTTTCCGGCGGTCAACCCTAGGGCCAGCCTTTGTTTCCATGGTCGCCGGAAACCAAGCAAAACGGGCGCCGCTTGGCGCCCGTTCTTCTTTTGCCCCCCGCCATCGCGAAGGGCAGAAAAGCTATGGAATTCTTAGTGCTTCAGATTAGCCGAGAAAACAGCCTTGGTCTTTTCGGAAAACTGGAACTCGTTGAACGCACGGTTGATTTCAGCTTCGTTGCGGCCTTCGGAATGGTCTTCAAAGCTGATACCGATGACCTTGCCGTTGGCAGCCAGCGTCTGGAAGGCAAAACGCCAGCGTTGAGCTTCAGCCAGCCGCTCGCGCAGTTCGGCTTCGTTGGAAATCGTAATGCCGGCTTTCTTCAGGGAATCCAGAAATTGTTCAAAGGATTCGTTGCTCAAACTGCCCATTTGTATCTCCGTATGAAGTTCGGTGTTGGATCACCATGATCCGAATAACGCCACAGCCTGCGTTCGGTTGACACGAATTTGACGAACCTGAACAACACTTTGCGAAGAGCGTGCCAAAAACAAAATAGCAATTTATATTCAATAACTTGAAATCACCGAGAATTTCTTCAACAACATTAATCTGTCGCGAGCAGGCGACGCTCCGTGAAAAAACTTTGAGACAGCAGCCTCCGGACAGAGCACCACCCAGTGGCGAACGCCCCGTATCGGCTGCGCCAATGCGATAATCCACACCCTATGAAAAAGCAAAACGCCGCTGTCGCCATTTCCGAAATCCGCCCCGGGCAATCGATCGAACTGCTCAAGGAACTGCACATTCTGACCCGCGACGGCAAACTCAATCAGGACACCCGCCGCAAGCTGAAGCAGGTCTATCACCTGTACCAGTTCATCGAACCGCTGCTCGCTGAGGCGCAAAGCCTGGCCGACCACGGCGCCGGCAAGTCCTATCTGGGCTTCATCCTCTACGACCTGTTTTTCAAGGAAAAAGAGACAGGCCACATCTACGGTATCGAAACGCGCAAGGAACTGGTCGAAAAATCGCGGCAACTGGCCGAGCGCCTCGGCTTTGCCCGGATGAGCTTTCTCGACGTCACAGTCGAAGAATCAACCCATTCCAGCGCCCTGCCCGAGCAGATCGACGTCGTCACTGCGTTGCACGCCTGCAACACGGCCACCGACGACGCCATCCATTTCGCGCTGACCAAGCAGGCCAGGCACATCGTGCTGGTGCCCTGCTGCCAGGCCGAAGTCGCCGCCACGATGCGCGCCCGCAAGAACGAATCGCTGGGCAAGACGGCGCTCTCTGAATTGTGGCGCCACCCGATCCATACCCGCGAACTGGGCAGCCACCTGACCAACGTGCTGCGCTGCCTGCTACTCGAAGCGCACGGCTACGACGTGACCGTCACCGAACTGGTCGGTTGGGAGCACTCGATGAAGAATGAACTGATCATCGCCAGCAAGCGGGGCAATCCGCGCAAGAATGCCCGCGAACGGGCCGAAGCCATCCTGCGCGAGTTCAATATCGAGAAACTTGCGCCGCGGTTTACCTACTAAGTTCGCCATGACTCGACCCCAACACCCTCTCGAACTGCTCGCCCCGGCCAAGAACGCCGATTTCGGCATTGAAGCCATCAAGCACGGCGCCGACGCCGTCTACATCGGCGGCCCCGCCTTCGGCGCCCGCTACGGGGCCGGCAACACGATTGACGACATTGCCCGCCTGAGCGCCTTCGCGCACCGCTACAACGCCCGGGTTTTCGTCGCGCTGAACACCATCCTGCACGACAACGAACTGGAAGACGCCCGCCAACTCGCCTGGAAAATCTACCAAGCCGGGGCCGATGCGCTGATCATCCAGGACATGGGTCTGCTCGAACTGGACCTGCCGCCGATCCAGTTGCACGCCAGCACGCAGACCGACAACCGCAATGCGGCTAAGGTGAAATTTCTCGAAGATGCCGGTTTCTCGCAACTGGTGCTGGCTCGCGAACTGTCGATCGACGAGGTCGCCGCCATCGCCCGCCAGACGACGCTGGCCCTCGAATACTTCGTGCATGGCGCGCTGTGTGTCGCCTACTCCGGCCAGTGCTTCATTAGCCACGCCCACACCGGGCGCAGCGCCAATCGCGGCGAATGTTCGCAGGCCTGCCGCCTGCCCTACACGCTGGTCGACGACAAGGGCAAGACCATCACCGAAGACCAGCACCTGCTGTCGATGAAGGACAACAACCAGACCGAGAACATCTTGGCGCTGGCCCAGGCCGGCGTCAGCTCCTTCAAGATCGAGGGGCGGCTGAAAGACCTCAGCTACGTCAAGAACATCACCGCGCACTACCGCAAGCTGCTCGACGAAGTCATCGCCGAGCATCCCCAATTCAGTCGCGCCTCGTCCGGGCGCAGCACCTATAGCTTCACGCCGCAGCCGGACAAGACCTTCAACCGCGGCTACACCGACTATTTCGCCGGCGGCCGGCAGGACGACATCGGTGCTTTCGATTCACCGGCCTTCGTCGGCGAGATCATCGGCAACGTACGCGCAATCGGTGACGGTTTCTTTACCGTCGATGCCGAAAAGCCTTTCAACAACGGCGATGGTGTTTGTTTCTACGATGGCCATGGCGATGTGATCGGCATGCGCATCAACCGGGCCGAAGGCATGACGCTGTTCCCGGCCGAAATCCCCGAGGAACTGACCGAAGGTGCCACCCTCTTCCGCAACCGCGACCAGGAATTCGAGCGTTCGCTGGAAAAAGAATCGGCCGAGCGCCGCATTTCGATCCGCCCCGTGCTGGCCGAAACCGCCGACGGCTTCCGGCTGACGCTGACCGACGAAGATGGCGTGAGTGCTGCGGTCGACCTGCCCCACGGCAAGGAAATCGCCAAGAATGCCGAGCGGGCGCTGAGCACGCTGCAGGAAAACCTCGGCAAGTTCGGCAACACGATGTTCATCGCCGAGCCGGCCGAGCTGCAACTGTCGCAGCCGTGGTTCCTGCCGGTCGGCGCCATCAACGCCCTGCGCCGCGGCGCCACCGAGCAGCTCGAAGCGGCCCGCCTCGCCGCCTACCAGCGCCCGGCCCGCGCCGAACCTGCCGCCAACCCGGTGCCTTATCCGCAGGACGAGCTGACCTACCTTGGCAACGTCTTCAATGCCCAGGCCCGCCACTTCTACGAGAAGCACGGCGTCAAGCTGATTGCGGAGGCCTACGAGGCGAACCAGGAAAAAGGCATGGTCTCGCTGATGATCACCCGCCATTGCCTGCGCTACAGCTTCAACCTGTGCCCGAAGGAAGTGAAACATCTGAAGCCAGACCCGATGACCCTGGTCAACGGCAGCGAAAAGTTGATCCTCAAGTTCGATTGCAAGGCCTGCGAAATGCACGTCATCGGCAAGATGAAGAAAGGCGTCAAACTCAACCTCGGCAGCATCCGTCCGGCGTGAAGCCCACCGCCTGCCCCTCCTGCCGGCAGACCATGTACAAGCAGCGCTTCGAGCGCCTGCTGCATGGCGAGGTCGTGCTCGACCTCTGCTTTCCCTGCCAGGGTATCTGGTTCGACGACTTTGAAAGCGTGCAGATCACACCGGGCGGGATCATCGAGCTGTTCAAACTGATCCATGCCCATCGCGACGGCCAGCGCCAGCCCCTGAGCGATCCGCTGCGCTGCCCGCGCTGCGCCGAGAAACTGCTGCACGGCCTCGACGTCGCCAAGCATGGCGGCCAGTTCAACTACCACCGTTGCCTGCAAAAGCACGGACGCTTCACGACCTTCGCCCAGTTCATGATCGAAAAGGGCTTCGTCCGCCAGCTCAGCAGCGCCGAAATCAGCGAGCTGGCAGTCAAGATCGGCAGTATCCGCTGCAACGGTTGCGGCGCACCAGTGGACATCAGGAAAGAGCATGCCTGCGGCCATTGCCGCTCGCCGATCGCCATTCTCGACCCGTCAGCCGTCGAACAGGCACTTGCCCGTTTTCAGCAGGCGGAAGTCAGGCGAACGACACGCGATGTCGAAGCCCTCGGCGACGCCATCGTTATGCGCGAACGGGAAAAATCGCGCTACCAGCGAGAAAAACAACAAGGCCGCATCGAGGATCTCGAAGTCGGCGACCTGCTGATCGATGGCGTCGAACTGATCTGGAACCTGCTGCGTCACTGAATCGTGCAGCACTCCAGGGGCCGAGGGTCATCGGTCGGTCTATGCAGCAAGAACTTCAATCTCCTACACATGTCGAATCAACTCGGCCGCTATCGGCCCAACCATGTGAAGGAGGTACTGCCATGCCAAATCGTTCAGTCGGCGAGGTTATCGGTCAACGCGCCTTTCCCACCGCCACCCAGAACACCACCGTACGCGATGCCGCGATCATCATGAAGGAATGGCATTCGTCGGCCATTCTGATTGTCGAAAACGGTTATCTGGAGGGGATCTGCACCGAGCGCGACATCGTATTCCGGGTCGTGGCCGCCAACTGCGATCCCGCTCAAACCACGATCGCTACCGTAATGACCCGGAATCCGCAGATGGTCAGCCCGGAAAAACCCTTCGGACACGCCCTGCACCTGATGTACGAAGGGGGCTTCCGGCACATGCCGGTGGTCAATCGGGCCGGCCACCCGGTAGGCTTGCTCGCCGCCCACGACGCCCTCGACATGGACGGCTTGCAGATGGAGCAGGACCTGGTCCGGCGTGAGGAAATCACCATCATTCTTTGAGTTGAAACCGCTCACACAAGCTTGTGAGCGGCAAGGACGGAGGCAGCGGCGATGCCTTAAGCGGCTTCCGGCCCGAACAGGACTTTCGGCGCCAGTTCGACATGCTGGTCATCGCCGCCCAGCCAGACCACGCCATCCTGAATCGTGCATTGCAGACGCATGTTGCGTGCCGCTAGGGCTGCCAGCGCCTGCGACTCGGCCGGCGGCAAGGCCAGCACCCGCAGGTTTTTCTGCCCGGCCACCTTGCCGGCCGTCTGCTGCCACCAGATTTCGGCGGCACGGCCACCGTAGGCGAGCACGACGACTTCCTTGGCCCGGCCGCAGGCACGCCGGATATTGCGTTCGTCAGGCAGGCCGACATCGATCCAGCGCTCGATGACCCCGGTCAGGTCGACATCGGCCAGATCGGCCTCGTCTTCGCTCGACAGGCCACGGCCGAAGGCCAGGCTCTCCGAAGCAAACAGCGCGAAGGCGAGCAGGCGGACCATCATCCGCTGATCGTTTTCGGATGGATGGCGAGCGATGGTCAGCGCGTACTCGCCAAAGTGCGAACGATCAAGGTCGGCCAATTGCAATTCCACCTTGAAGATAGTCGATTTGAGCGCCATGCCAGCCCCTGAAAAAAGGGCGGATTATCCCATGCTGAGCAACCGGGGCGCGGCAGCAATCAGCGAGGCGGCAATCGGCAGTTCGCCCGAACCACACTGGTTCGATATTGTCCGACCCAGTAAGGGAATCCACGGGTCGCAACGAGCAAGCCGGCCAGTCGCCCCTATAATTAGCGTTTTCTGATTAATGAGGTTTGCCATGCGCCACCTGCTGCTCTCCCTCTGCCTCAGCCTCGGCGCCCTGTTCGCCCACGCCGAGGTGATCAATATCAACAATGCCGAACTCGACACGCTGGTCAAAAGCGGCGTCCCTATCATCGATATCCGCCTGCAATCGGAATGGGAAGAAACCGGCATCGTCAGCGGCAGCAAGTTGCTGACCTTCTTCGACGAGCGCGGCCGGCACGATGCGGCCGCCTGGCTGGAAAAGGTCAAACCATTCGCCAAGCCGGACGAGCCGGTCATCGTCATCTGCCGTACTGGCAACCGGACCAAGCCGGTCAGCCAGTTTCTCTCGCAACAGGCCGGCTACAGCCGGGTCTATAACGTCAAGAGCGGTATCAAGGACTGGATCGCCAATGGTGGCCCGGTCGTCCCAGCGGCGCAAAGCATTGCCGCCTGCCGCGCCGCGAAAACTTGCTGAACCAGGCCGTCGACCGCAAGCGTTGCGCCAGTTGCGAACGCTGGCGTGGCCAACGGCAGGCGGGTAGCGAAGCGGCCACCGTAGCGATTGACAGCGAAACCAGCACCGGCCTCTGCGAGGGCGGCGGCTGGGATGGTTCGGAGCGGCGGGCCCGTTCGGCCTGCGGCCACTGGCGGCTATGGCCGGCCCTTAATCTCCCGGGCGCAGAGCCAGTCCGGTAAAATACGTCGCCTCGGCTTTCCGGCGGTTTTTCCCGCGGCGATCGCTGCCACCTTACCGGAAACTCCATGCCCACCACGCAACTCACCGCGCACCTGCAAGCCGCCTTCACCGCCCGCCAGGCACTGATCGAGCGCCTGCATGCCGAAGACACCAACGCCTATCGCCTGTTCAACGGCAGCACCGAAAACGAACCCGGCCTGACCGTCGACCGCTATGGCGATCTGCTGCTGATCCAGACTTTCCACGAACCGCTCGACGGTCACGACCGGGCCGCCATCGAAGCCTTCTATAGTGAAGCGATGCCCGGCCTGGTCGCCGTCTATAACGACCGCAGCCGGGCCAATTCGCGGATCTGCAACCCGCTACCCCCGGAAGTGCTGGCCGAAGCCAACAAGCCGCGCGAATTCAACGAAATGGGCGTCCGCTACGCCGTCCAGGGCCGCCACAGCGGTCAGGACCCCTGGCTCTTTCTCGACATGCGGGCCGGCCGGCGCCGCGTCATGCAGGAAGCCGTCGGCAAATCGCTGCTCAATCTCTTCGCCTACACCTGCGGTGTCGGCGTCGCCGCCGCCAAGACCGGTGCAGCGCATGTCGTAAACGTCGACTTCGCCGAATCGAACCTGCGCGTCGGCAAGGAAAATGCGCGCCTCAACGAGTTGCCGATCCGCCTGCGTTTCGTCCAGAGCGACGCCTTTGCCGCCATGCGCCAGTTGGCCGGCCTCGGCCAGGCGGCCATGGTCCGCGGCAAGCGCATGCCGGCCTTCCCGAAGCTCGATCAACGGGCCTTCGATGTCGTCTTTCTCGATCCGCCGCGCCACGCCAAGAGCGCCTTCGGCGTCGTCGATATCGTCAACGACTACGCTGCGCTGATGAAGCTGGCGCTGGCCTGCACCGTCGAAGGCGGAACGCTGATCTGCTGCAACAACGCCGCGCAGATTTCCCGTGAAACCTGGGGCGAGCAACTGCTGCGCTGCGCCAAGAAAGCCGGCCGTACGGTTCGTGAAATGGAATGGATCGCACCGGAAGAAGATTTCCCCAGCCATGACGGCCAGCCGCCACTGAAGATTGCGCTGCTGCGCGTCTGAGGCTTACATTTTCATGCTGCGGCGCGATTGAGCAGCGCGACCAGCCGGGGGTAAAACTTGCCCCGGCTGATTTCCAGCCGCCGGGCGATCTGCACGGATTCCGCCAACTCGCGGGCGGCGGCCGACTGCCTCAGCAGGCGTGGAAAAGCGTTGGTCGCATCGACCAGCGAGAAAATATTCATCAACAGATCACCACAGGCCCGGTAATAGGCGGGATCGAGCGGCCCCTCCTGCCGACCGGCATCGCAGGCATCGAGATACATGGCAGCGGCGTTGGCCGAGACGGCGAGCGCTTTCAGGGTGGTCTGATTCAAAGCGGACATGGCAGCGCTCCTTTCAGCGGGTGGATGCACCATGCGCCCACCTTAGACAGGCACAGCCGAACTGTCAGCGAACTATTTCACGAAGCAGGAAAGAACGCGCCCAGCACTCCGGCGCGCTGGGCGACAAGCATCAATTTTCTTGAATTTTAGGGATTGGCGGGAGAGAAACTCCCAACCTCGCCGGCAAGGCGCCGTGACCAACATGGCGCTTACGGAAAATGGTGTGGTGCCCATGGGCAGGATCGAACTGCCGACCTCTCCCTTACCAAGGGAGTGCTCTACCACTGAGCCACATGGGCACAACTAAGACAGCCGATTCAGAAGGTTGTGACCTGAAACAGTGGCTTTTTGGCTCCCCGACCTGGGCTCGAACCAGGGACCTACGGATTAACAGTCCGGCGC
>NZ_LODL01000021.1:495959-602650 GCF_001551835.1 Dechloromonas denitrificans
GTTGCTATTGGTGGCTTCGATGACCGGGGTCGGTGCTTTCGGGGTCGGCGCCCGTTGCTGCTTGACTGGCTGCGGCTTGATCATCGGCAGCGGCTTGGCGACCGGTGGCTTTTCCGCTTCCGGCGGTTGCAGCAGATCGACGACCAGCGGCATTTCCATGATCTGCGGGACAACCGTCTTGGCGGCCAGGACGAGCAGAAAAACGCCGACATGCAGGCCGATGACAACGCTGAGCAGACCGCTGCGCTGGAAGGGGGAAGGACGAGAGAGGGCGTAACTCATGCCGCGGCCCGTTCCGCCAATCGGTGGCCCAGCAGGATGCGTGCCCTTGGGTAGCCGTGGCTGCCCTCGACCGGGTAGCCGAGCTCGAGGCAGATGCGTCGGGCGGCCGGATGGCCGGTGGCCAGATGGACTTCCCGGATGCCCTCGGCCTCGGCAACGCGCAGGGCATTGGCAAACAGTGCCCTGGCCAGTCCGCGCCGACGCTGCGGCGCCAGGACGCTGGCCGCCAGCTCGGCGACATGGCCATGAAGCGCCAGATGGATGAAGGCGATGAGCCGGCCGTCGGCGGCGAACAAGCCCAGGCATCGGTCGCGCTGAAAATCGATCCGTTCCACGTAATGGCCGATGCCGGCATCCGACAGTACCGCCGAAAAGCGGCCATGGCGATCATCGGCATCGAGCGCCAGCAGATGGGCGGCAATCCGCGGACGGGCGAGTTCCGACAGCGCCTGCGGCGATGGCGCCAAGGAGTGGCATCCTAATCCCATGCCAGCGCTCCCCCGGTCTGATACTCGGTGACGCGGGTTTCGAAGAAGTTCTTTTCCTTGCGCAGGTTGGCCTGTTCGTCGAGCCAGGGCAGGACGTTCCCGGCCCCCGGGAACGGCTCGGCGACGCCAACCTGGCGGGCTCGGCGGTTGGCGATGAAGCGGAACTGGGCGACGTGCAGTTCGGCGTTGTAGCCGAGGATGGGCTCCTTCAGGATGTAGCCGGCGTAGGCGCTTTCGGCCGCTTCGGCTTCGTCCCACAGTTCGCGCAGCGCGGCCGGGTCGAGCGTCAGGTTTTCCTCGATCAGCAGTTCGCGGATGACGCGGATGCCGAAGGCGCAGTGCAGCACCTCGTCGCGCATGATGTACTGCAGCTGCTCGGCGGCGCCCTTCATCAGGCCGCGCCGTTGCAGTGCGAAGACCGGGGTGAAGCCGTTGTAGAACCAGCAGCCTTCGAAGATCACCGCGAAGAAGAAGTAGGAGAGCGCGAATTCGTGCAGGTTGGCGCGGTCGGTGAGATCGAAGTCCGAGCGCAGTACCTTTTCCAGCCGGCGGTTGGCGAGCGCGATCTTGCCGTGGATCTCGGGCACGACGCGGTAGCGGTTGTAGATCTCCTGCTGGTCGAGGCCGAGGCTTTCGATGCAGTGCTGGTAGGTCCAGGTGTGCAGCGCTTCTTCATAGACCTGGCGGGCCTGGTAGATCTGGATTTCCGGCGCGCTCATCTTCTCCATGACGGCCAGGCCGATGTTGCGCATGGCCAGGATGTCGGAGGTCGTCAGGTAGGCCAGCACGTTTTCGAAGACGTGGTGCTCGGCCGGGCTGAGCTTGTGCTGGTAGTCGAGCACGTCCTGCGCCATGGAAATTTCCAGTGGCGTCCAGTGATTGCGGTTGGCCTTCAGGAAGAACTCCCAGGCCCACGGGTACTTGAACGGGGCCAGCTGGTTGATGTCGGCCTTGCCGTTGACGATGCGCTTGTCGGCGGCGTTGATCGGGGCGAGGGGGACAGTCGGCTCCCTCCCCTTCAAGGGGAGGGCTGGGGTGGGGATGGTGTTTTGATTGGAAGAAAAATGTAACCCATCCCCCTCCCGGCCTCCCCCTTGAAGGGGGAGGAGAACGGCGGGGGCATCCCAATCGTCAAAACGCAGCGCGCTCATTGGCAGGCCTCGCATTCGGGATTGTCGATGGAACAGAACTTCGCTTCTTCCGCCACCCCAGCGTCGTCCCGGCCCCCGGCCTTTTCCGCCTGGCTGGCGCCCAGCGTGCGCAGGTAGTAGGTCGTCTTCAGGCCGCGCGTCCAGGCCAGCTTGTAGATTTCATCGAGCTTCTTGCCGGAAGGCTGCGCCAGGTAGAGGTTGAGCGACTGGGCCTGGTCGATCCATTTCTGGCGGCGCGCCGCGGCTTCGATCAGCCACACCGGGTCGATCTCGAAGGCGGTGGCGTAGCGGGCCTTCAGTTCGTCCGGCACGCGCTCGATGCGGGCCAGCGAGCCGTCGAAGTACTTGAGGTCGGCGACCATCACTTCGTCCCACAGGTCGAGCGCCTTGAGATCGCGGACCAGCGCGTCGTTGACCACAGTGAACTCGCCGGACAGGTTGGATTTGACGTAGAGGTTCTGGTAGGCCGGCTCGATGCTGGCCGAAACGCCGACGATGTTGGAGATGGTCGCCGTCGGCGCGATGGCGACGCAATTGGAATTGCGCATGCCGTGGCGGGCGATGCGTTCCTTCAGCGCCGGCCAGTCGAGGCTTGAGGCGCGGTCGACTTCGACAGGCCGGCCCCGCCCGGCTTCGAGCAAGTCGATCGAATCGAGGGGCAGGATGCCCTGGTCCCACAGGCTGCCGGTGTAGCTCGAATACCTGCCGCGCTCGCGGGCCAGTTCGCTCGACGCCGAATAGGCGTGATAGCAGACGGCTTCCATGGTCCGGTCGGCGAATTCGACGGCTGCGGTCGACGCGTAGGGCAGACCGATTTCGTACAGGCAATCGGCGAAGCCCATGATGCCGAGGCCGACCGGGCGATGGCGGAGGTTGGCGTTGCGCGCCTTGGGCGTCGCGTAGAAGTTGATGTCGACGACGTTGTCGAGCATGCGCATGGCGGTCTGCACGGTGCGCGCCAGCTTGGCCTGGTCGAGCTGACCGTCTTTCAGGTGGGCCGGCAGATTGACCGAGCCGAGGTTGCAGACAGCGGTTTCCGAATCGGACGTGTTCAGCGTGATCTCGGTACAGAGGTTCGAGCTATGCACGACGCCGACGTGCTGCTGCGGCGAGCGCTGGTTGCAGGCATCCTTGAAGGTGATCCACGGATGGCCGGTTTCGAACAACATGGTCAGCATCTTGCGCCAGAGCTGCACGGCGGGAATCTTCTTGTGCAGCTTCAATTGGCCGGCGGCGGCCTGCGCCTCGTAGCCGACATAGGCCGCTTCGAACTCGGCGCCGAACTTGTCGTGCAGGTCGGGCACGTCGACCGGCGAGAACAGCGTCCATTCGGCCTGATCGATGACCCGCTGCATGAACAGGTCGGGAATCCAGTTGGCGGTGTTCATGTCGTGCGTGCGGCGGCGCTCGTCGCCGGTGTTCTTGCGCAGGTCGAGGAATTCCTCGATGTCGAGGTGCCACGTCTCCAAATAGGCGCACACCGCGCCCTTGCGCTTGCCGCCCTGGTTGACGGCGACCGCCGTGTCGTTGACCACCTTCAAAAAGGGAATGACGCCCTGGCTCTGGCCGTTGGTGCCCTTGATCCGGCTGCCTAGCGAGCGCACCGGCGTCCAGTCGTTGCCCAGGCCGCCGGCGTATTTCTGCAGCAAGGCGTTTTCCTTGATAGCCTGGTAAATGCCTTCGAGATCGTCGGCGACGGTGGTCAGGTAGCACGACGACAGCTGCGAATGCAGGGTGCCGCTATTGAACAGCGTCGGCGTCGAGCACATGAAATCGAAACTCGAAATCAGGTCGTAGAACTCGATGGCGCGGGCTTCGCGGTCGATTTCATTGAGCGCCAGGCCCATCGCGACGCGCATGAAGAAAATCTGCGGCAGCTCGATGCGCCGGCCGTCGATGTGCAGGAAGTAGCGGTCGTACAGGGTCTGCAGGCCGAGGTAGCCGAACTGCAGGTCGCGTTCCGGCTTCAAGGCAGCGGCCAGGCGCGGCAGATCGTAGGTGGCGAGACGCGGGTCGAGCAGTTCGGCGGCGATGCCCTGCTTGATGAAATTTGGCAAATATTCCGGGGTGACCGTGGCAAGTTCTTCCTGCGTCACCGGCCGGCCGAGCACTTCGCGGCCCAGGCTGGCCAGCAGCAGGCGGGCCGTGACCTGGTTGTAGGCCGGCTCGCGCTCGATCAAGGTGCGGGCGGCGAGGATCTGCGCCTGGAAGACGTCGGCCAGCGGCACGCCGTCATAGAGGTTTTTCACGGCGCTATCAAAGATGGCCTTGGCCGAAACCGCGTCACCGAGACCGCCACAGGCCGCTTCGCAATTCTTCAGCAGCAGCGCCCGGTCGAGCGGCTGGCGCATGCCGTTGTCGAGCACATGCAATTCGGCGACCTTGATTTCCTCAACCTGGCTGGCCGCCCGCTCGGCGGCGCGGCGTTCGCGGTAGAGCACGTAGGCGCGGGCAACGTCGTGCTCGCCGGCGCGCATCAAGGCCAGTTCGACCTGATCCTGAATATCCTCGATATGGACCGTGCCGCCCTCCGGCGAACGCCGGGTCAGGGAGCGGACCACCACCTGCGTCAGGTGGGCCACGACATCGCGGATGCGCGAAGAGACGGCACCCTGCTTGCCATCGACGGCAAGAAACGCCTTGGTCAATGCGACGGCGATCTTGTCGGCATGAAAGTCGACGAGCGCGCCGTTGCGACGGATGACTTGAATGGCGCTCAGCTCGTTTGGATATTGCTTGTCCTGCATGGTCAAACTCCAGAGTCTGACCGTCCACACGAAGAGGACGACAAGCGGTGCCCAAGGGGCAAACTGCCTTTGCCGCCCTCTGCTCCCCGCAGACGGTCTGTTGCAAATGCCGTTGGCCGTGGGGCCGCGGGCGTTGTTCAACAGGCCGGTCTCCGGGCTGGCAAGTCGGACTCTGCGGACAGAGGCCGGGCGCATCGCCTTCCCGGACCGTTCGCGCGCGTCTTGCGACGCCACGTGGCGATCCAGTGGCTGGCCGTTCGGTGAGAACGACCGTGATGTACCTGCACTTGCTTACCGTTGCGGGGGCAGCCAGGGCTTTGCGGCAATACCGCGCACCCTGTTCCCGTTTAACCCGATACGCTGACGCGGATCGGGCACCTGTTGCTGTATTCCGGTGAAGAATGCTTCGTCACCGAACGGCGGATTATAGCGGCTGGCCCTCCAATCCGTTCAATCGGGCCGCCTGATGAAAGACCAGATCCTCGACGACACGGCCGTGCTGCAGGTGCTCCGCGATAATGCGGTCCATGTTGGCGTCGGTGACGTTGT
This sequence comes from Dechloromonas denitrificans, assembly GCF_001551835.1. GTDB lineage: Bacteria > Pseudomonadota > Gammaproteobacteria > Burkholderiales > Rhodocyclaceae > Azonexus > Azonexus denitrificans. The sequence continues at coordinate 501,177 of NZ_LODL01000021.1, forward strand.
AGTACCAGGTGCCGTCGGGCTGCACGCAGATGACCGGGCCGCCCTTGCAGGCGGCGAAGCAGCCGACGCGCGAACGCTTGACGCGCAGCTCGCCGGCCTCCAGCCCGGCCGCCTTGAACTTGGCGCCGAGGCTGTCGAACAGCGCCTGCGCTTCGCCGTTGGCGGTGCAGCGCGGGCCGGTGCAGATCAGCAGGTGGCGCTTGTAGTCGCCGATCTTCGGCTTGACGACCTCGCTCATGCCTCGATCTCGTTGGCTTCGCCTTCGGCCGGCACTTCGGTGGCCAGTACGGCGGCGATGTAGTCTTCCGGCAGGCGGTGCTCGGCGGCCAGCTCGGCGGCGCTGCGGCCGCTCGCCTGAATGCTCGCCATCCAGCCGTTGAGGCCGGTGGACAGCGAACGGCCGGCTTGTTCGCCATCGTGCGTGTTGCGCTCGCCAGCTTCGACGGCGTACTTGTTGGCGTAGCCGCGCGGCGTGACCATCAGGCCGTGCTTGATGAAGGTGTTGGAATTGCCGATCAGCACCGTCGACAGCATGCCGATGTCGGCCTCGGCCATCTTGTCCAGCGTCGTGAATTCGATGCGCTGCTTCGGCCGGTAGCCGGACTTGACGATGGCGACCGGCGTCTGCGGATCGCGGTGGCGCAGGAAGAGGCGCTGCGCCTCGACGATCTGCTGGGTGCGGCGGCCGCTTTTCGGGTTGTAGAGAGCGACGACGAAATCGGCATAGGCGACGGCGTCGAGACGGCGGGCGATGGTCGGCCACGGCGTCAGCAGGTCGGACAGTGAAATGGCGCAGAAATCGTGGGTCAGCGGGGCGCCGACCAGCGCGGCACAGGTGTTGAGCGCCGATGCGCCGGGCACGATCTCGACTTCGATGTCGGAATCCGGCGTCCAGCCGGCCTGGAACAGCACCTCGAACGTCGGCCCGGCCATGCCGTAGATGCCGGCGTCGCCCGAGGAAATCAGCGCTACCTTCTTGCCCTGGCGGGCACGGTCGAGCGCCTCGATGGCGCGGTCGAGTTCCTCGGTCATCGACTTCTTGATGACTTCCTTGCCTTCGACCAGGTCGGCGACCAGGCGGATGTAGGTGACGTAGCCTATGATCGTATCGGCCTCAGCGATCGCCGCCCGGGCGCGCGCCGTCAGGTGGTCGTTGCTGCCCGGGCCGAGGCCGACGAGCATGATTTTTCCGTGTTTTTGCAGGGTTTCAGGGGCGTTCATTGGGGAATCCTCGCGATGGAGACAGTGGCGTTGCGTCCGTCCGGGCCGCGCAACTTGTGTTTTTCGATAAGCAGATGGCTGGCCTCGGCATTGGCCGCGAGCAGCGCGGCGGCTTCCGAGACCGACGGTGTGCCGGTGTATTTGCGGACGGTTTCCGACGGATTCGGCACGTCGACCGCAGCCAGTGCCGCCGCCGGGTAAAACCGGCAGGGCCAGCCGTTTTCCTGGATGACGGCGAGCAGACCGCTCTCGTCAGCCTTGAGGTCGATGCTCGCCACCGCCTGCACGTCGTCGACGCCGTGGCCGCAACTGGCCAGCGCCTCGGCGATGCATTGGGCGATGGTGGTGGCGGGGGTGCCGCGGTCGCAGCCGAGGCCGAGGGTGACTTTCATTGCTCAGATGCCCGGGGGCTTTGGCTACGGAGGCCGCCGCTCCCCCCCTTCGCGAGCGCCGAGCAGCGCAGGCTGGCCGGGGGCAGTCGGTTCGCAATGTTTGAGCCGCAGGCGAGTTTTGCGAGCCGCCCGGCCAGGCGAGCAGCGCAGGGAACCGGGCCAGCGGCCTGGCGCGAACGTTGGGGTCGCCTTTCTTTGCTTACTTTCATTGGCGAAGCAAAGAAAGTGAGACGCCGCTCAACGGCGGAAAACAGCGTTGGCCAAGGGTTCATGCCAGAACCGGCCCTGGCCGATAAACCACCCGCTTGCCGGCGAGGCGGGCCGCCAGTTCGGTCGGCAGGGTCCGTTCGCTGATCCACAGCACTGCCGCGAAGCGCTCGATATCGACTTCCTCGAGCCGAGCGAAGCGCTGGATGTTGGCGGCCAGCGGGCCGCTGCGACCATTGGCGTGGCGGCTCCACCAGTCTTCGCTGCCGGCTTCCTGGACCAGCGCCACCGCTTCGTCGTTCACCACCGCGGCGCTGCAGCGGACGATTTCGTCGTGCGTCGCTTCGAAAGTCCAGCCCAGTTCGCGGCCGAGCAGATCGACGGCCAGGGTCTGGCGGGCGTCGGAGGCGGTGGTCAGCACCGGCGTTGCGCCAAGGGCGGTGGCGAGGTGGCCGGCCAGCGCGTTGGCGCCGCCGAGGTGGCCGGAGAGCATCGGGATGACGAACTTGCCGGCTTCGTCGATGACGACGACGGCCGGGTCGCTTTCCTTGTTCTTCAGGTGCGGCGCGATCAGGCGGACGACGGCGCCGAGCGAGACGATGGCGACGATGCCATCGAAGGCGGCGAACAGCGCCGGCACCTGGTCGCCGACCTTGCCTTCATAGCAATGGGCGGCGCCGGGGGCGGCGGTTTCGGCTTCGCTGCGGAATTTTTCGGGGCTGAAGAGCTGGGCGCCGGGCAGCGCGGCAACGACTTGGCTGGCCAGCGCGATGCCGTGTTTGGTGATGGAAACAACTGCGATTCTCATGGGGATGGGGTCCGTTTTCGGTGTTGTTGTGTTGTCATTCCGGGCTTGACCCGGAATCCAGCGTCTTTTCTGGATTCCCGCCTACGCGGGAATGACGGCTTCGCTGATCGCCGATTCTTCGGTCTTGGCGGCCTGGCGCTTGCGGCAGCCGCGGCGCAGTTCGCCCCGCACCCGTTTCGGGTTCTGGACCAGCATCAGCGACAGGTAATTGACCTTCTCTCCCTTCAGGCTGGCGACGTCGCGCACGATGCGCTGGTCCGGCGCCCCGGCCTTTTCGATGAAGACCGAGCTGGCGAGCAGGTCGCGCTGCTCGAGCAGGTCGATCACTTCGTCGACCAGCGGCTTGACCTTGAGCAGGGCCAGCGTGTCGAATTCGTCGAGCAGATGGTCGATGACTTCGACGCCGTAGGCGGCGGGAATGATGGCGAAGGTTTCGTCCTCTTCGGCCAGCGTCGTGCCGGTGATCGCGGCGGCGGCGGCGAAGGAGGAAACGCCGGGAATGGTCTCGACGGCGATTTCCGGCACCAGCTCCCGGACGACGCGGGCGAGGTGGCCGAAGGTGGCGAAGGTCGAGGCATCGCCTTCGACCAGGAAGACCAGGTCGCGCCCTTCGCCGAGCAGTTCGACGGTGCGCACGGCGGCGCGGGTCCAGGCCTTGGCCAGGATCTCGGCGTCGCGCGTCATCGGGAAGACCAGTTCCTCGGCGTCGGCCGGCACGGCGAGGCCGCCGCGTTCGACGATGGACAGCGCGTAGGACGATTCCTCGGCCTTCTTGACCGGGTACAGCCAGCGGGCGCCGGACTGCAGCACCGACCAGGCGCGGCGGGTGATCAGTTCGGGGTCGCCCGGGCCGAGCGAGGCGCCGATCAGCTTGCCGTAGGTGGTTGTGGTTTGTGTCATGGGTTTTCCTTGCTTGCGGTAACGATCCACACCGGGTTCTGGGCGGCCAGCCGGTGCATGTCGAGAATGGGCTGGCTGCGGCTGGCCTGCAGTTGGACGACGTCCCAGGCGGCGCCGGCTTCCTTCAGTGCAGCCGTCGCCACCGCCAGGTTTTCAATCGTGACGAAATTCATCACCAGTCGGCCGCCGGCTTTCAGGCGGCCGAGGATGAGCTTGATCAGCTCGCCCAGTTCGCCGCCCGAGCCGCCGATGAACACGGCGTCCGGGTCGGGCCAGGTGTCGAGCAGCGTCGGCGCCTTGCCTTCGCACAGCGTGTAGTTGCCGACCCGGAAACGTTCGGCGTTGGCGCGGGCGTTGGCGGCATCGCCTTCGTTTTTCTCGATCGCCCAGACATGGCCATGCGGGGCGAGCCGGGCGCATTCGAGGCCGACCGAGCCGGAACCGGCGCCGATGTCCCAGACGATGGCGTCGGGGGCGAGGCGCAGCTTGGCCAGCGACAGGGCGCGCGCTTCCTGCTTGGTGATCAGGCCCTTTTCGGGGGAGCGCTGGATGTATTCGAGATCCTCCAGCCCGAAGGCCGGGCGGCCGGCCGCCGGCTGACGCTCGACGAGCACGACGTTCGGTTCGGGAAAGGCCATTTTTGCGACGTCGACCGCCGGCAGATCGCGATGGATCGCTTCATCGGGCAGCCGCAGCCGGCAGGCCACCGACATCTTCACGTCGTCGCCATAGCCGGCGGTCAGCAGCGCCCGGGCCAGCCGGGCCGGCGTGTTGTCGGGGCCGGTGAACAGCGCGACGCGCCGGTTCAGGGCAATCGCCCGCATCAGCTTGTAGAGGCCGTGCGCCGGCGTCGCGCCGACGAACCATTCGCCGGCATCGGCCGAGTGGCAGGTCGAAATCTTGATGTCCTGCCAGGGCGTCTTGAAGCGGGCGAAAGCCAGTTGCAGTGTGGACACGGCGGGAATGATCGTGAAGCCGTCGGCTCCCAGCTTGCCGGTCAGCCAGGAGGCGATGCCGTGACAGAGCGGGTCGCCGGTGGCCAGGGCGACGACCGACTGGCCGGCGGCGCGGGCGGCGCTGATCCAGCCCGGGACCTGGCCGAGCCGGCCGTCCATGTCCTTCAGTTCGGCGTTGGCCGGCAGGTAAGGGCGGACCAGGTCGAGCGTGCGCCCGGCGCCGATCACGACATCGGCCGCGGCCAGCCGCTGGCGGGCGCTGTCGGCCAGGCCGGCCCAGCCGTCGTCGAGGATGCCGAGCAGGCAGCAGTTTTCAGGTGGCTTCATCTTCTTCCAGACGGCAAATGAACTGTCCCTCGAAATCGCAGACGAGGATGGTCAGGTGGTAAGGGCCGGGGTAACAGGCTTTCAGGCTGCAGATCGCCTTGCCGGCCAGGGCGCGGTGGAAGGCGACGGTGAGACCGAGGCCGGCCAGCCGTTCGGCGGCGAAACGGGCGGTTTCGGCGGCGCGGATTTCCTCGACCAGATCGGCCGGGGCGCCGACTTCCTGCGCCGACTCGGCGAGCAGGTCGCGGTCGATCTCGGCCTTCCAGGCGTGGGTGACGGCGAGTCCCTGGCACATCTTGGTCAGCTTGCCGACCATGGCGCCAACGTAGACCTTCGGGAAGTCGCGTTTGACCGCCGACTGGAAGGCCGCCTTGACGAAGTCGCCCATCTGCACGAAGCAGGACTCGTCGAGTTCCGGCAATTGGCGCATGGCGAATTTCTCGGTGCGGCCGCCGGTGGTGAACACGACGCTGGTCTGCCCCTGCTTGGCGGCGACATCGACGGCCTGGACGACGCTGGCCCGGAAGGCGGCGGTCGAGTAGGGGCGGACGATGCCGGTGGTGCCGAGAATGGAAATGCCGCCGAGAATGCCGAGCCGGGCATTCAGCGTCTTCTTCGCCATCTCGTCGCCGCCGGGCACGGAAATGGTCACTTCCAGGCCGTCGACCGCCAGCATCTCGTCGGCAACGGCGCGTACGTTGTCGCGGATATTGCGTTGCGGCACCGGGTTGATGGCCGGGCCGCCGACTTCGAGGCCGAGGCCATCCTTGGTGACGAGGCCGACCCCGAAGCCGCCCTTGAGGACGATTTCGCCGACGCGGTGCGGCAGCAGCCGGACGGCGGCCGTCATGTGGGCGCCGTGCGTCGCATCCGGGTCGTCGCCGGCATCCTTGACGATGACGGCGTGGGCGATGCGCGCCTCGCCCTCACCTTCGATCCGGCCGTCGTGCACGGCAAAAGTGGCTTCGCTGCCGTTGGCCAGCCGACAGACGACGCTGGCCGGTACTTCGCCGAGCAGCAGGCCGAGCGCCGCCGCCCGCGCCGCCGCCGCCGAGCAGGTGCCGGTAGTGAAGCCGGTGCGGTTGCCGCGCTCGCGCCGGCCGTCGCCCTTGCGGACTTTGGCCGCTGCGCTGGCGTCGCTGTTGTCGCTCATGCTGCCCGTTTTTGCTCGGCTTCGGCCAGGCCAAGCAGGGCGTGGATGGCGGCGACGACCAGGGTTGAACCACCCTTGCGGCCGGCAATGGCGACCCAGGGAATGTCGTGCATGGTCATCAGCAGATCCTTCGATTCGGCGGCCGAGACGAAGCCGACCGGCATGCCGACGATCAGCGCCGGTTTGGCGCCTTCCTCGCGGACCAGGCGGACGATTTCGATCAGTGCGGTCGGCGCATTGCCGATGCCGACGATGGCGCCGTCGAGCTTGCCCAGTCGGTGCGCCTTGCGCATGGCCTGGACGGCGCGGGTGGTTTCCTCGGCCTTGGCCTGCTCGATGACGTCCGGGTCGGAAATGTAGTGGTGGGTGGTCATCCCGAAATGCTTCAGGCGCGGCGCCGAGAGGCCGACGCAGATCATCTCGACATCGGCGACGATCGGCGTGCCGCCCTTGAGCACGGCGGCCAGCCCGGCCTGCATCACGGCCGGGTGGAAGCGGGTCAGGCCGTTGAATTCGAAGTCGGCATTGGCGTGGATCATCCGGCGAACCAGCGGCCATTGCTCGGCGCTGTAGTCGTGCGGGCCGACTTCGGCGTCGATGATGGCGAAGGAGTCGTGCTCGATGGCGCGGCCGGCGGCGGTCAGTTGTTCGGTAACGATATTGGCGGTCATGGCGGTTCAGGCGTGGGCGTGTTGGCAGTGGGTGGCGGGGGCGTGATCGTGGTGGTGCTCATGTCCATGGTCGTGGCCATGGGCGTGGCCACAGCCACCGGTGGCGGTATGGCTGTGGTCGTGCAGGTGTTCGGCCTCGGCCGCTTCGCGGTACTTGCAGCCGTCGCATTCGAGCAGGCTGCCTTCGGGCAGTTCGTCGCCGCCGACCTTGCGGTCAAGCAGGTCGAAAATGCCCTTGTCGAAGCCGAAGTGGGTGCCGAGCGCGAAGGCGACCTGCGGGTACTGGCTTTGCAGGCGTTCGAGCTGGCCCTTGATGCGCTCGATCAGGACGCCGGTGAACAGGTAAACCGGGACGACGCAGATCTGCGTCATGCCGAGCTTGACCTGGCGCTGGACGACCGTTTCCAGGCGCGGCCAGGTGATGCTGGTGAAGGCCAGGTCGACCAGTTCGTGCTCGTTGGCCTCGAACAGCCAGCGCACCATCTTGGCCAGTTCGCCGTTGGCACCGGCGTCGGACGAGCCGCGGCCGAGCAGGATGACGCCGGTGGTCTGCGGGTCCGGCATGTTCAGGCCTTGCAGCAGGCGGTCGAGCTGGCCCTGCAGCACGGCAAGAATCTCGCGGCCCATGCCGAGGTGGCGGGTGACCGCGAACTGAACCTCGGGGTGGCGGGCGCGGGCCTCCTCCAGCGCGGCCGGCAGCTCCATCTTGACGTGGCCGGCGGCATTCAGGATGAAGGGGATGACGACAACCTGGCGGCTGTTTTTCGCCGCACGGTCGAGGCCCTCGTTGAGCAGCACTTCGGCGTGTTCGATGAAACAGACTTCGATCCGCCAGTCCGGGTGGCGCTCGCGCCACTGGGCAGCGAAATGCAGGATTTCCTTGTTGCCGTCGCGGTTGCGCGAACCGTGGCCGACCAGGAGCAGGGTGGTGTCGTTAAGCATGGGGAGTCTCCGTGGCTTTGCGGAAGCGGTGCGTGAAGCTGGGGTCGTAGAGTTTCGAGCGGGCGAGGTCGGTCCAGTCGGCGGCGCCCAGCGTCGGGCTGGCGACGATCATCGCCTGGCTGCCGACTTTCTCGGCCTGGCACTTGTGCTTGATGTCGGCCAGCGTGCCGCGAATGATCTTTTCCTCGCCCGGCCAGCTCGCCTTCTGGACGACCAGGATCGGCGCCTCCTCGGCCCAGCCGGCGGCGCGCAGCGCGTCCTGCACCTTGTGCAGCAGCGTGATCGACAGGTAGATGCAGAGCGTCGCCTTGTGCGCCGCGAGCGATTCGAGGTCCTCGCCCGGCGGCATAGGCGTCCGCCCGGCGACGCGGGTCAGGATCACCGTCTGCGTCACTTCGGGCAGCGTCAGCGTCTCGCCGGCGGCGGCCATCGAAGCCATCGCCGAGGAGACGCCGGGGACCACCGCCCACTCGATGCCGGCCGCGGTCAGCGGTCGCGTCATCTCGATCAGCGCGCCGTAGAGGCCGGGGTCGCCGGTCTGCAGGCGGAGCACGGTGGCGTGCCGGCTGGCCTGGTCGAGCAGCCAGGCCGTCATTTCTTCCAGCGTCATGTCCTTCGAGTCACGGATGACGCAGCCGGCCGGCGCGTACAGCGTCGCCGCCTGGTCGACCAGCGAACCGGCGAACAGCACGGCGCCGGCCTGCTCCAACAGGCGGCGCGCCTTGACGGTCATCAGGTCGGGGTCGCCGGGGCCGGCGCCGACGAACCAGATCTTGCCGGCCATCAGGCGGGCCTCCTGCGTGCAGTCCGGCGGTCGACGGTCAAATCAGGGCAAATTGGCATGGGCTTTCCTTTGTTTGGTTCAGTGCAGCGAGCAGGTCGGCGGCGCAGCGCGGTCGGGCGCCGGCCGACAGCAGGCCGTGGCCGGCCAGGGCGCGCTGCAGGGTGATGATTTCCGGTAGCGGCAGGCCGACGGCGGCCAGTTCCGCGCCATGGCTGCCCAGTTCGCCGGCCGCCAGCGTGGCGGTGCAACGGCCGGCCGCCATCAGGTGGATGCGCTCGGCCCAGCGATAGGCGAAGTCGATGTCGTGCGTCGCCAGCAGCAGCGTGATGCCGCGGCCGTGCAACTTGTCGAGCACGGCCAGTAGTTCCTGTTGCATGGTATGGTCGAGGCCGGCCATCGGCTCGTCGAGGATCAGCAGTTCCGGCTGCATGGCCAGGACGCCGGCGATGCAGACGCGCTTTTTCTGGCCGAAGCTCAGGTTATGCACCGGCCGCCCGCCAAATTCGCCCATGCCGACTGCCTGCAGCGCATCGGCAACGCGCCGGCGAACGCTGGCGGTATCGAGCCCGAGATTGAGCGGGCCGAAGGAAACATCCTCCGCGACGCTGGCCGAGAACAGCTGGCGGTCCGGGTTCTGGAAGACGAGGCCGACCCGGCTGCGCAACTGGCGCAAACCGGCCCGGCCGTAATCGACGGCGCCGCCGGCATAGCGCACGATGCCGGTCTGCGGCCGGAGCAGGCCGTTGGCGTGCTGGAACAGCGTGGTCTTGCCGGCCCCGTTGGCGCCGATCAGCACATTGCGGCTGCCGCGCCGGATGGCCAGCGAACAGTCGTTCAGGCCGAGGCTGCCGTCCGGATAACGGTAGCTGACCTGTTGCAGTTCAAGCAGGCAGTCGTTCATCGCAGGCTCACCGCGAGGCCGATCAGGGCGAGGCCGGCCAGTCCGGCCAGTACGCAGTGGTGCCGGCTGTCGGCAAAATCCGGGGCGAGAAAGCGCAGCGGGCCGTCGTTGTTGCGGGCCTGGGCGGCGACGTGCAGGGCGGCGGCGCGCTGCCAGACCTGCAGCGTCAGGTTGGCCGCCAGTTGGCCGAGCGAGCGCAGGGCGAGGCGGGGCGTCGCGTAGCCGAGACGGGCCGACTGGGCAGTTAAGGTGTCGTGTACGGCGGCTGAAAAGACGAACAGCGTGCGGTAGCAGAGCACCATGATGTCGAGCAGCAGTTCGGGCGTTTTCAGGTGGCGCAGCAGCCCGATCAGGTCGCTGAGCGGCGTCGTCAGCACCAGGAAGAGCAGCGCCGCCAGCGCGCCGAGCGAGCGGCTGCCGGTTTCGGCCAGCTGGGCCAGGCCGCCCGGGGCGAGGTGCCAGTGCGGGGCGCCGGCGCTGACGTCGAGCGAAAAAACCAGCGACAGACTGCCCAGGGCGAGAAAGAACAGCGCCGGGGCGGCGACGCGCAGGTAACGGGCGGCCGGGATGCCGGCGCCGAAGACGGTGAGCAGGGCCAGGCCGCCGGCGACGAGGGCGGCGGTCAACGGTCTCCCAGCGGCAAAAACCGCGACGAAGCCGGCGGCCGCAAAGAGCCCCTTGGCGGCCGGCGAAATGGTGCGCCAGTGGTTGGCGTAGGCGGCCTGTTCAATCAGCACCGGTGGTTTTCTCCGGGTTTTGCGCGGCGGCCCGGCGCATCTTTTCGCGGGTCACCGAGACGCCGAGGTAGTAGCCGATGAAGCCGGCGCCAAGCGCCGCCTGCACGGCAAAGAGCAACGAGGCGATTTCGCCGCTGGCCGGTTCGAGCAGCGGTGCGAACCACGGCTGGTAGGTCGGGGCGATCTGGCCGATCAGTTCCATTGCCTTGTTGTCGGCGCCGGCAAAAATGCCGGCACCGTTCGCCGGCTGCTCGACCAGCCACAGCGGCAGGACGGCGAGCAGCACGACGGCGAGCAGCAGCAGGGCGTTCTGGTGGCGCTTCATGCCTGCGCCTCGCCGGCCGGCAGCAGCTTCATGTCCTGCAGTTCCTGCGGGTTGAAGCGGGCCAGTGCGTTGAAGATGACGACGGTGAGCAGGCCTTCGCTGATCGCCAGGGGAATCTGGGTGAGCGCGAAAATGCCGGCGAATTTGGCGAAGGAGGCGATGAAGCCGCCGGCCGGGTCGGGGAAGGCCCAGGCCAGTTGGGCCGAGGTCGTGACGTAGGTGAGCAGGTCGGCCAGGCTGGCGGCGAGAAAAATGCTGAGCGCGAAGGAGGCTTTCAGGCTGCGGGCCAGCTTGAAGACGCCGGCCGCGGCAAAGGGGCCGACGACGGCCATCGAGAAGATGTTGGCGCCGAGCGTGGTCAGGCCGCCGTGGGCGAGCAGCAGCGCCTGGAAGAGGAGGACGACGGCGCCGATCGGCGCCATCGCGGCCGGCCCGAAAAGCAGCGCGCCGAGGCCGGTGCCGGTTGGGTGCGAACAACTGCCGGTGACCGACGGCAGTTTCAGCGCCGAGAGGACGAAGGCGAAGGCGGCGGCGACGCCGAGCAGCATCCGCTGTTCCGGCCTGGCGCGGATGCGTTGGCGGATCGTCAGCAGGCCGCCGGCGACGAAAGGCGTCGCGGCGAGCGTCCAGCCGACGGCATGCGAGAAGGGCAAAAAGCCTTCCATGATGTGCATCTTTCTCTCCCACAGCGAGAAATGGCAAACAGCACCAGACCGGGGGAAATATGCAGATCGGAAGACGGGCCGGAGACGGAAAGCCGCCGGCGCAAATCAACAGAACCACTCCCGTCACCCCGGGGATTGGTACTACGTTTGATTTGGGCCGGTCTTCTGGCTCGCCTTCAATCTTCTCCACCAACCTTCCCATGCGATGCACAGTGGCGTGAGGTGGAGTCGTCAGGCTTACAGCAGCGGGGGCTGCGCCGGAATGTCTGCGTCTGCAGAGTCACCGGCTTCCCGTTTCACCCGCCCCACGATCGTGAGGCAAGGCACCCAAAACGGGGGCGAGTATATACGACGAATCCGGAATGAAAAATATCTTTTCGGCATCCCGGAGGGCGGAAGAGAGTCTGCGGGCAGTAAGTTCGCTCAGTCAAATGTCATTCCCGCCCAGGCGGGAATCCAGCAAGTGGGCATTGACTGGGTTCCCGCCTGCGCGGGAACGACAGATTCAAGAGTTGTTGCTTTAACGGAATTTTCGCTACCTAATCGGCGAAATTCGCTGCCCGTTTTTCCCGCTGCGCAGCCAGGCATTCGCCGAGGTCGGCCGAGAGCAGCATTGCCGCATTCCAGGTCGCGACGTAGTTGAGGCCGTCGGCGACGCTGTGGTCGCGGCTGTAATTCATCACTTCCTTGAGGCCGCGGGTGGCGAGCGGCGACTTGCCGGCGATGGCGAGGGCGATTTCGCGCACACCGGCGGTCAACGCTTCCGGCGAGCCGAAAATGCGGTTGGCGAGGCCGAGCCGGACCGCCTCTTCGGCGTCGACATGGCGGCCGGTGTAGGCCAGTTCGCGCGCCATGCCGTCGCCGATCAGGCGGGGCAGGCGTTGCAGTGTGCCGACGTCGGCGACCATGCCGATGTCGATTTCCTTGATCGAGAAAATGGCGTCGGGGGCGACGTAGCGCATGTCGCAGCAGGTGACGAGATCGAGAGCGCCGCCGACACAGGCGCCCTGGATGGCGGCGAGCACCGGCTTGCGGCAGCGCTCCAGGCTGCTCAGGCAGTCCTGCAGATCGAGGATCAGCCGGCGCAGGGCTTCGCGGCTGCGCGCCCCGTCCGGGTCGGCGATCCGTTGCTGGACGCCGGCCAGCATGGCGAGGTCGATGCCAGCGCAGAAGTTGCGGCCTTCGCCGGCCAGGACGGCGACGCGGGCGGCTGGCGTGGCGTCGATCCAGTCGAAGGCCTGGCGGATTTCCTGCCACATCGCTTCGTTCAGCGCATTCGAACGGTCCGGCCGGTTGAGGCGGACTTCGGTGACGTGGTCGGCGAGGCTGAGAGTGAGGGTGGTGAAAACGGGTGGGTTCATCGGGCTGTCTCCTTGGTTTTATTGGATTTGCCCGCGATCTTACGCGATTGGCGTAGCGCCGGATCAGGCCATGCTGGCCAGCGCGTTGGCGAGTTCGTCATTACTGCCGGCGTGATCGTCGCCAGCTGTGCGCTGCGTCTCGACCCGGACGTGGTAGCCGGCCGAGCGCAACTCTTCCGCCCACTGCTCGGCAGTGTGCCGGTCGGGGTGCCACGGCCCTTTCTCGACCACGGGGTGGGTCGAGCCGTTGCGATAGGTGGTGATGACGCGATACACGATTCAGCAGCTTGTCGGCGCTTGCTGCCGGCTGGGGCCGGCAGCCGGCTCAGGCAGCGTTCTTGCCTTTCTGCCAGAGGACGTCGCCGCGGCCGCCGGCCCGGTTCAGCGTGCGGCCGAGGATGAAGAGCAGGTCGGAGAGGCGATTGACGTAGCGGCGGGCGGCTTCGGACAGCGGTTCGGCGTTGTTTAGGCGAACCATCGAACGCTCGGCGCGCCGGCAGACAGTGCGGCAGATGTGGGCGATAGCGGCCGGCCGGGTGCCGCCGGGCAGGATAAATTCCTTGAGCATCGGCAGGTCCTCGTTGAATTGGTCGGCCAGTTCTTCGAGGCGGGCGACCTGGGCGTCCTTCATGATGTCCATGCCGGGCAGGCAGAGTTCGCCGCCGAGGTCGAACAGGTCGTGCTGGATATCGAGCAGCGCAGCGCGGACGGGTTCCGGGAGCTCTTCGCAGAGCAGCAGGCCGAGATTGGAGTTCAGTTCATCGACTTCGCCGATGGCATCGATGCGCAGGCTGTCCTTGGTCGTCCGGCTGCCGTCGCCAAGGCCGGTAGTGCCGGCGTCGCCGGTGCGGGTGACGATCTTCGACAGGCGGTTGCCCTTGCGTTCGGATTCGGTATTGCTCACTGCGCTCTCCTCGTTGTTATGCATCCAATTATACTGGCGGGCCGGATACAGACTGTTGCCGCCATGCCAAAGTTCGCCGCCAACCTGAGTTTTTTGTTCACCGAACAGCCTTTCCCCGAGCGTTTCAAATTGGCGGCGGCGGCTGGCTTTCGCGGCGTCGAATACCTCTTTCCCTACGATTATCCGGCGGCCGATGTCGCCGGCTGGCTGCGCGAGGCCGGTCTCGAGCAGGTGCTGTTCAACCTGCCGGCCGGCGACTGGGCGGCCGGCGAGCGCGGCCTGGCCTGCCTGCCGGGGCGGCAGGGGGAGTTTGCCGAGAGCGTCGAACGGGCCTGCGAGTACGCCATGCTGCTTGATTGCTCCCGCTTGCATTGCCTGGCTGGCTTGCGTCCGCCAGGCCATGACGAGGCGGAGTTGGAGGCGACCTACCTCGCCAACATCCGGTTCGCCGCCGACCGTTGCGCCAGCATCGGCGCGACGCTGCTGATCGAGCCGATCAACAGCCGTATCGACATGCCCGGTTACTGGCTGGACGACGTCAAAAAGGGTTTTTGCCTGCTCGACCAGGTCGACCGCAGCAATGTGAAGTTGCAGCTCGATCTCTACCACGCCCAGATCATCCAGGGCGACCTGGCGCGGACCATCGAAGCCAACCTCGGGCGTATCGGGCACATCCAGATCGCCGACAATCCCGGCCGGCACGAGCCGGGCACCGGCGAGATCAATTACCCCTTCCTCTTCAACTTGCTCGACCGCCTCGGTTACGCCGGCTGGGTCGGCTGCGAATACAAGCCGCTGACGACGACCGAAGCTGGTCTGGGCTGGAGAGCGCAATGAGCCCGCGCGACATCCTGCGCCGCCTGTTCGATGCGGCCATCGCGGCGGCCGATCCGATGCATTGCGTGCCGCCGCATCTACCGCCCGATGATGGCGGCCGGCTGATCGTGATCGGCGCCGGCAAGGCCTCGGCGGCGATGGCGCGGGCGGTGGAAGAACATTGGTCGGGGCCGCTCGACGGCCTGGTCGTCACCCGCTATGGCCACGGCGTGCCTTGCCAACGGATCGAGATCGTCGAAGCGGCGCACCCGGTGCCGGATGCAGCCGGCGAAGCGGCGGCGGCGCGCATGCTCGCCAAGGTGCGCGGCCTGCACGAAAACGACCGTGTGCTGGCGCTTATTTCCGGCGGTGGCTCGGCCTTGCTCGCGGCACCGGCCGCCGGCGTCACGCTGGCCGAAAAGCGGGCGATCACGGCGGCGCTGCTCAAATGCGGGGCGAGCATCGGCGAGATCAACAGCGTCCGCAAGCACCTCTCGGCGATCAAGGGCGGCCGGCTGGCGGCGGCGGCCTGGCCGGCTTCGGTGCTGACGCTGGCAATTTCCGATGTGCCGGGCGACGACCCGGCGGTGATCGCCTCCGGCCCGACGGTCGGCGACCCGACGACGGCAGCCGAGGCGCTGCAGGTGCTCGACTTCTACGCCATCGAGATTCCGCCGGCGCTGCGCGCCCGCCTGCAAGCCGGCGAGCTGGAAACGCCGAAGCCAGGGGCGCCGCAACTGGCGCGCAGCAGCTTCAAGCTGGTCGCCAGCCCGCTGCAGATGTTGCAGGCGGCGGCCGCCGAAGCGCAGCGCCTGGGCATCGCGCCGCTCATTCTCGGCGACGCCATCGAGGGCGAGGCGCGCGAAGTTGGCAAGGCGCTGGCCGGCATCGCGCTGTCCTGCGGTCGACATGGTCTGCCGGGCAAAAAGCCCTGCGTCCTGCTCGCCGGCGGCGAAACGACGGTGACGCTGAAAGGCGCCGGCCGGGGCGGCCGCAATACCGAATTTCTGCTCGGCCTGGCGCTGGCCCTCGATGGCGTGCCGGAAATCTCGGCGCTGGCCGCCGACACCGACGGCATCGATGGCAGCGAGAACAACGCCGGCGCCTTCGTCGGGCCGGACACGCTGCAGCGGGGGCGCGACCTTGGCTTGGACATTCGCCAGGCGATGGCCGGCAACGATGCCTGGGGCTATTTCTCGGCGCTGGGCGATTTGCTGGTCACCGGCCCGACGCGGACCAATGTCAATGACTTCCGCGCTATGCTCATCGGCATAGAATGAGGCCCAAGATGACGACACCCGAACCCGACTTTCAGACTGACCGTGCGGCGCTGGCCGGGCGCCTGAAAATGATCCTGCCGGCACATTGCCTGCTGGTCGATGACGAGGATCTGCGCCCTTACGAGTGCGACGGCCTCACTGCTTTTCGCCAACTGCCGCTGGCCGTCTGCCTGCCGGAAAGCGAGGCGCAGGTCATCGATGTGCTGCGCACCTGCCACCAGCTTGGCGTGCCGGTCGTTGCCCGCGGCGCCGGCACCGGTTTGTCGGGCGGCGCGATGCCGCACGCTCAGGGCGTCGTGCTGTCGCTGGCCCGTTTCAACAAGATTCTGCGCGTCGACCGCAAGGCCCGCCTCGCCGTCGTCCAGCCCGGCGTGCGCAACCTGGCGGTGTCGGAAGCGGCGGCGCCGTTCGGCCTCTATTACGCGCCCGACCCCTCGTCGCAGATCGCCTGCACGCTGGGCGGCAATGTCGCCGAGAATTCGGGCGGCGTGCATTGCCTGAAGTACGGGCTGACCGTGCATAACGTGCTGCGCATCCGTGTTGTCAGCATCGAGGGCGAGGTCTTCGAGATCGGTTCGGAAGCGCCGGATGCGCCGGGCTACGACCTGCTGGCGCTGCTGATCGGCTCGGAAGGCATGCTCGGCGTGGTTACCGAAGTCACCGTCAAGCTGGTCCCCAAGCCGGAACTGGCGCAGGTCGTCATGGCCTCGTTCGACGACGTCGCACGGGCTGGCGACGCGGTGGCCGACATCATCGCCGCCGGCATCATCCCGGCCGGCCTGGAGATGATGGACAAGGCGGCGACCGCCGCCGTCGAACCTTTCGTCAAGGCCGGCTACGACCTCAGGGCGGCGGCCATCCTGCTCTGCGAGGCGGACGGCACGCCGGAGGAAGTGGCCGAGGAAATCGGCCGCGTCACCGAAGTGCTGCGGGCGGCTGGTGCCCGCGAACTGCGCGTCTCGCAGTCGGAAGCCGAGCGCCTGCGCTTCTGGGCCGGGCGCAAGGCGGCCTTCCCGGCGGTCGGCCGCATCACGCCGGACTATTACTGCATGGACGGCACCATTCCACGCAAGCGGCTGGCCGAAATGCTGTCGGCCATCGCTGACATGGAGCACAAGTACGGCCTGCGCTGCGCCAACGTTTTCCATGCCGGCGACGGCAACCTGCACCCGCTGATCATGTACGACGCCGCCAAGCCCGGCGAGTGGCGCTGGGCCGAAGCCTTCGGCGCCGAGATCCTGGAGATGTCGGTCGCCCTCGGCGGCTCGATCACCGGCGAGCATGGTGTCGGCATCGAGAAGATCAACCAGATGTGCGTCCAGTACAAGACGCCGGAGCTGGAAGCCTTCCACCGCATCAAGTACGCCTTTGACGACAAGGGCCTGCTCAACCCCGGCAAGGCGGTGCCCAGCCTGCATCGCTGCGCCGAGTACGGCCGCATGCACGTGCATCAGGGCGATCTCAAATTCCTGGAACTGGAGCGCTTCTGATGAACCTCGACGATCTGGCCGGCCGCATCCGGGCGGCGCACGACAGTCACACGCCGCTGCGCATTCGCGGCGCCGGCAGCAAGGATTTCTACGGCGGCATGCTGGCCGGCGAAGTGCTCGATGTTGCCGAGTACCGCGGCATCGTCGCCTACGAGCCGACCGAGCTTTACATTACCGCCCGCTGCGGCACGCCGCTGGCCGACATCGAGGCGGAACTGGCCGAAGAGGGGCAGATGCTCGCCTTCGAGCCGCCGCAGTTCGATGGGGTGGGTGTCGATTCCGCCGGTGCGACGCTTGGTGGCTGCGTCGCCGCCGGTCTGGCCGGGCCGCGCCGGCAGCAGGCCGGGGCGGTACGCGACTTCATGCTCGGCGCCAAGCTGATCGACGGCAGCGGGCAGGTCCTCGATTTCGGTGGCCAGGTGATGAAGAACGTCGCCGGCTACGATGTCTCGCGCCTGCTCGCCGGCAGCCTCGGCACGCTCGGCGTGCTGGCCGAGATCACGCTGAAGGTGTTGCCGAAGCCGGTCGCCGAGCAGACGCTGCTCTTCGCGATGGACGAGGCCGAGGCCGTCGCCCGCCTCAACGAATGGGGCGGCCAGCCGCTGCCGATTTCGGCTTCCTTCTGGCACGATGGCCAGTTGTGGTTGCGCCTGTCCGGGGCGCGGGCCGCAGTCGACAAGGCGGTCGCCCAACTCGGCGGCAGTCCGGCGGTCAACGCCGCAAAACACTGGATTTCCGTCCGCGAGCAAACGCACCCGGCCTTTGCCGCCAGCGTGCTGTGGCGCCTGGCGCTGCCTTCGGCAGCGCCGTCGCCCGGGCTGGACGGCTTGCGCGCCATCGAATGGGGCGGCGGTCAGCGCTGGTATGCCGGCGAAGCCGGCGATGCCGTGCGCGGTGCGGCAGCCCGCCTCGGCGGCCATGCCGTGCTCTATCGGGCGCCGGAGTCGCTGCGCTGCCTGGAAGGCCCCTTTGCCCCGCTGTCGCCAGCACTGCTGGCGCTGCACCGCCGCCTGAAAAAGTCTTTCGACCCGCGCGGCATTCTCAATCCCGGCCGGCTCTACGCGGAGTTCTGATGGATACCCGACTCGCCGATTTCATTCGAGACACCCCGGCCGGCCAGGAGGCCGAGGCCATCCTTCGCACCTGTGTCCATTGCGGTTTCTGCACCGCGACCTGTCCGACCTACCAGTTGCTCGGCGACGAATTGGACGGGCCGCGCGGCCGCATCTACCTGATCAAGCAGGTTCTCGAAGGTCAGCCGGTCACCGAAAAGACGCGCAGCCACCTCGACCGTTGCCTGACCTGCCGCTCCTGCGAAACGACGTGTCCGTCGGGGGTCAAATACGGCCACCTGCTCGATATCGGCCGTCAGGTCGTCGAGGAAAAGCTGCCACGCCCGTTGAGCGAAGCGCTGCCGCGCCTGCTGTTGCGCGAAGTGTTGCCGCGCCCGGCCATTTTCGGTCCGGCCATCCAGCTTGGTCGCATGCTGCGCCCGCTGCTGCCCAACGTGCTGGCCGACAAGTTGCCGCCGACGCAGCCGGCCGCCGGGCCGTGGCCGGCCAAGGGCCGGCAGCAACGACGCATGCTGGTGCTGGCCGGTTGCGTGCAGCCGACGCTGGCGCCGAACATCAATGCGGCCACCGCCCGGGTGCTGGATCGCCTCGGCATCGAACTGTTCGAGGAGGCCAAGGCCGGCTGCTGCGGCGCCGTCCGCTTCCATTTGAACGACCAGGAACGGGCCAGGGACGACATGCGGCGCAATATCGACGCCTGGTGGCCGCATGTCGAAGCCGGCATCGAGGCGATTGTCACCACCGCTTCCGGTTGCGGCGTGCAACTGCGCGACTACGGCCATGCCCTGGCCGATGATCCGGTGTACGCCGAAAAAGCCGCTAAAATCAGCGCCCTGACGCGCGACCCGTCGGAGGTGGTGGCCGCCGAGCGCGAAAGCTTGTTGCCGCTGTTCCGGAAAAACACGGCAGACCTGGGAAAACTGGCTTTTCATTCGCCGTGCACGTTGCAGCACGGCCTGAAAATCCGCGGTGTGATCGAGGAATTGCTGCAGGCGGCCGGTTTTGAACTGACCCCGGTCGCCGATGGCCATTTGTGCTGCGGCTCGGCTGGCACCTACTCGGTTTTGCAGGCCAAGTTGTCCCTGCAGTTGAAGAGCAACAAGCTGGGCGCGCTGACCGCCGGCGGGCCGGCACAGATTGCCACCGCCAACATTGGCTGCCTGACGCATTTGCAGGCCGGGAGCACGATACCGGTCCGCCACTGGATAGAATTAATGGATGAGGTAATCGCGTAATGGGTATGTCGGTGGCCGAGGCCGTCCGGACGCTGGACGACGAAGCGGCAAAAAAAATGAAGCGCCTGATCGAGCGCGGCGTGAAGATTCCACCTCAGCCACGGGTGCTTGAGGAGTTGCGCAAGCATTTGCAGCGCAAGGAGTTCGATATCCGCCTGCTGTCCCGGGTAATCAACCAGGATGCGGGGATTACGGCGATGTTGTTCAAGGTGGTGACGAGTGCCGCCTACAAGCAGCATCAACCGTTCGAAACGGTCGAACAGATTCTGCACGCGGTCGGCGTGCGCCAGACTTTCAACCTGGTGCAGGCGATTTCCTTGGCCGCCCAAGGTGACCTCAAGAAGAATCCGCAGGTCTATGAAGCCTTCTGGGCGCGCTCGCAGGCAGTTGCCCAACTGGCCATGCTGATTGCCGACGAGCGTATCGCGGTCTGCAACATCTTTCCCGACCAAGCCTACCTGGCGGGAGTCTTCCACGATTGCGGCGTGCTGCTGCTGATGCAGCGCTTTTCGTCCTACTGTGCCGAAATGCACCTTGGCGAACCGGGGCGTTGGGTCGAACTGGCCGAGGAAGACAGCAAGTTCAGTGCCGACCACTGCGTTGTCGGTTACATTGTGGCGCGTCATTGGCATTTGCCGGATTTCATCTGCGATGCCATCCGGTATCACCACGACATTCGCGAACTCGGCATGCATGCCTCCCGTACGATGGTGGCCATCCTGCAGCTGGCAGTCGATATCTACTACCGCGACCAGCGCGTCGCCAATCCGGAGTGGGAGCAGGTCAAGGACGAGGTCCTGCCCGAGCTCGGCATGAGTGACGACGGTTTGCTTGAATTTGTCGATGTCATCATCGAGCGTTTCCATGCAGGCCAGCACTGAAGCGGCTTTGCGGGCTGTTTCTGTGACAGTGTTAAGCGTCGACGACGGCTTTCATGATAATCTTTCTCCCCAAAAGGAGAGGGAATGCCGATAGCAATTGATGCCTGCGCCGCACAACATCAGGGGGATCGCAAGGAACAGCAGGACCGCGTGGCGATCCTGCCGCACACCAGGAAAAAAGGCATCGCGCTGGCCGTCGTCGCCGACGGCATGGGCGGCCATACCGGGGGCGCGCTGGCGGCCGAGCAGGTAATCCATACCGCACGCAACAATCTCGATCATTTCGCGCCGGCCGACGAGAGCCCGCAGGTCATGCTGGAAAACAGCATGCGCGAGGCGCATACGATGATCAAGGCCTCCCGCTTCATCAATGAAAAAGACCCGCACAGTACGGCGGTGATGCTGCTGCTGCAGCCTGGCAAGGTGACCTGGGCGCATTGCGGTGACAGCCGACTGTATCGCTTCAAGGGCAACAAGCTGGTCAGCCGGACGGTCGACCATTCCTATGTCGAACATTTGCTGGCCACCGGCCGTATTACGGCAGAACAGGCGCTGACCCACCCGAACCGCAACGTGCTGCTGACGTCGCTCGGCGGCCAGGACGAGCCGAAATTCGATTTCGCCGAGGCCGAAAGCTTTGCCGGCGGCGATGCCTTCGTGCTGTGTTCGGATGGCCTCTGGGCCTATTTCGACGATGAGGAAATGGCTGGTGTCATCGCCGAAAATTCGGCGCGCAATGCCTGCGAAATCCTCATCGAGCGCGCCCGCAACCGCGGCCGCGGGGCTGGCGACAACATCTCGCTGGCGATCATCAAGCTGGTTGAGGTTGAGGCGCCCAAAGTCGTGCCGCCGGTCGGTTTCGTGCCGCGCCCGAAGAACTGAATCACCTTTCTCCTGACGTAAAAACGGCGCCCTGCAGGCGCCGTTTTTGTTTCAGCCGGGACAGGCCTACTTGCGGCCGAGGCCACCGAGCAGGGCGGCAACGACCCGTTTCGGCTTGTGCGGATCGGCCTTGGCCGGGGCGTTCGGCGAATCCGGCACGTCGCCGCGCGGCTTGCTGTCTTCGTAGGGCTTGCTGAAGTCGAAGCCGTCGGCCGCGATCATCGGATTGCGCCGCGGACGACGCTCGTAACGGTCGGCGCTGCGTTCCGGGCGTTCGGAACGCTCGTGGCGCTCCGGGCGCTCGGCGCGCTGGGCGACCGGTGCCTTGACCGGGGCCGGGGCGCGTTTTTTCTTGTTGCCCGGGGGGTATTCATATTCCGGCTCCGGCTCGAAGCCGGCCACCTCGACCTGTTCGATCGGGCGCTTGATCAGTTTCTCGATATCGACCAGATAGCCGACTTCGTGCGCGCTGACCAGCGAGATGGCATTGCCCATCTTGCCGGCGCGGCCGGTCCGGCCGATACGGTGTACGTAGTCTTCCGGCGTGTGCGGCAGTTCGTAGTTGATGACATAGGGCAGGTCGTCGACGTCGAGGCCGCGCGCCGCGACGTCGGTCGCGATCAGGGCATCCGTCTCGCCGCCCTTGAAGGCTTCGAGCGCCTTGATGCGGTCGAGCTGGCTCTTGTCGCCGTGGATGGCGTCGGCCTTGATGCCGGCCCGTTGCAGCTCGCGGGTCAGCCGCGAACAACCCTGCTTGGTGCGCATGAAGACGATGCACTGGCGAATTTCGCCGGACTTCAGCAGCTTGGTCAGCAGGCCGCGCTTGCCGTATTCGGAAACCGGGTGCACGCGGTGGGTGATGGTGTCGGAGACCTGGTTGCGGCGGGCGACTTCAATCAGCACCGGCGACTTCAGCATGGTGTCGGCCAGCTTCTTGATTTCTTCCGAGAAAGTGGCGGAGAAAAGCAGGCTCTGCCGTTGCTGCGGCAGCATGTTCAGGATGCGCGTGACGTCGGGGATGAAGCCCATGTCGAGCATGCGGTCGGCTTCGTCGAGGACCAGGGCCTGCACCGAGTTGAAGCTGACGCTCTTGTTCTCGACGTGGTCGAGCAGGCGGCCCGGGGTGGCGACGAGAATCTCGACGCCCTTCTTCAGCTCGGCGATCTGCGGCTTGATATCGACGCCGCCGTAGGCGCACATGGCGCGGATCGGGGTGTGCTTGCTGTAGGACTTGACCGATTCGAAGACCTGCATCGCCAGTTCGCGGGTCGGGGCCAGGATCAGGGCGCGGACCGGGTGCTTGGCCGGCGACGGGCTGCTGCTGGCGAAGGGCAGGATGCGCTGCAGGATGGGCAGCGTGAAGGCGGCCGTTTTGCCGGTGCCGGTCTGGGCGCCGCCCATGATGTCCTTGCCGCTGATGACGAGCGGGATGGCCTGGGCCTGGATCGGGGTCGGCTTGGTATAGCCTTCGTCGAGTACGGCACGCAACAGTTCTGATGCCAGGCCGAGGTCGGCAAAGGTGATTTCAGGAGCGGTTTCCGTCGGTAACACCGCCGCCGGGGTGCTGGCAGCGTCGCCAGCTAACGTATTGATTTCAGACATGGGTCAGTATTATACGCTTACCGCGACTTGATCACCCGGATATGACCGGCCAGCGCTTTTTTGTTGCAATAAGCCGGCCGGCAACGGATTCCGGCCTCGCTCAGGCGCCGTTCGCCAGTTCTGCCAGGTGCTGGCGGTTGATCGGCTTGACCAGAATGTCGTCGAAGCCGACCGCCAGGAAACGTTCGCGCTCTTCCTGGAAGGCGTGGGCGGTGTAGGCGATGATGCGCATCTGCGCGCCACCCGGCAACTGGCGCAGCCGAGTGCAGGTCTCTTCGCCGGACAGTCCGGGCATGCTGATGTCGAGCAGCACCAGTCTAGGGGCGAGGGCTTCGGCCAGCTTGAGCGCCAGTTCGCCGGAGTCGGCTTCCTGTACTGTCCAGCCAAGTTTTTTGAGCAAGGCGATGGCCAGCAGGCGGTTGGTCGGGTGGTCATCGACGACCAGCGCGTGACGTTCAGTCATGCTTGTTCTCAAGGGGAAGGTAGATGGTGAAGGTCGAGCCGATGCCGAGTGCGGAGTCGAGCCTGACCTGACCGCCCATGTGTTCGGCCAGTTGGCGGACGATGGCCAGGCCGAGCCCGGTACCGCCGTGTTCGCGGGTCAGGAAGTGCTCGAGCTGCTTGAATTTTTCGAAGACGGCCTGCTGATGTTCCGGGGCAATGCCGGGGCCGGTGTCGCGGACGGCGAAGGCGATGTGCTGCTCAAGCCGTTCGACGCTCAGCGTGACGCTGCCCCGCACCGTGAATTTGATCGCGTTGCTCAGCAGGTTGTCGAGGAGCTGGCGCAGCCGGGTGGCGTCGACATGGAACGTGGCGGGCAGGTCGGCAGCCAGCTCTTCGTTCAACGCGATGCCTTTTGCTTGCGCGGCACTGCGCTGGCTGGCAGCGGTTTCCCGGATGAATTCGGCAAGCGGCAGGTCGACCGGAGTCAGCGTCATTTCACCGGCTTCGATCTTGGCCAGGTCGAGGATTTCGGAAACCAGCTTGAGCAGGTGTTCGCCACTGCCCTGAATGATGCTGGCGTATTCCTTGTGCACCGGGTCGCTCAGTTCAGTGTTGAGCAGTTCGGCAAAGCCGAGGATGCCGTTGAGCGGGGTGCGCAGTTCATGCGAGACGGTGGCCAGGAAGGCGGATTTCAGGCGGCTGGCTTCTTCGGCCTTTTCCTTGGCTTCTTCGAGGCGGGTGAAGGACTCCTCGACCGAGTCGGCCATCTGGTTGAAGGAGCGGGCCAGTTCGCCCATCTCGTCGGCTGACTGAGCTTCGAGGCGGTGCTGCAGGTCGCCCTGCTGGAAGGCGCGGATGCCGCTGATCATGCGGGTGATGCGCCGGGTCAGCAGGTTGGCCATCCAGACCGCGATGCCGATGACGAGCAGGACCATCAGCGCCGTCGATCCCCAGAGGCCGATCGCGGTCGAGGTCAGGCTGCGCTGGATATCGTCGAGCATGGCGCCGCGCTGGCTCTTGAAGCTGTTGTCCTTTTCGGCGAGCAGGGTGTTGATCTTGCCGGCAGTTTCGGTCGCCGCCTTGTGGAATTCGTCGACATTGGCGCCGATCGTGACAAAGCCGAAGCCCTGCGGCGTCTTGCCGTACTGCCCGGTGTAATAGGGAATGGCGGCGGCGGTGGTTAGCTTCCACAAGCCGGAGAAGAAGATGACGAAGGAGCCGGAGCCGCCGTGTTCGGTGACGGCATTCCAGCCGTCGCATTGCGGCGAGAAGTTCAGGTAGCGGCAGTCGAGCCCGACCGTGCCGGCCTTGGCCAGCGCCTTGGCCGGCTTCTTTTTCAGGTTTTGCTCCTTGAAACTCGTTGTGGCGGCGAGGAATTCGTGGCTCGGCTTGCCGCTCTGCTGCCATTCGGCGTAGAGCTCCTCGTCCAGCCACGGGGTGGCCGGCAGGCCGCTGTGCGGGTCGTAACCGACGATGAAGTAATCGCGCGGGTGGGATATCGAGCGGCTCTTGTAGTCCCAGAGGAAGGCGTAGTTGCCCTTGATGGCATCGGCAATCGGCGTGTAGCGCTCTTCGGTCGGCATCAGGCGGTCGGAAAACTGGCGAATGTGGTCGTGATCCAGCGCCAGCGTCACATAGCCGCTGATCCGGCCGCTTTTGATGACCGGCATCGCCCAGCGCACGATGCCGCGAAAGCGCTTGCCGAGCGGGTTTTCGGTGCCGGCGTAGGCGGATTCTGTCGGCTGGAACGGCTTGCCGGCTTTTTCCAGGGAGGCCGGCAGGTAAGGGCCGATGAACTGGGTCGGGACGTAGGCGCCGATGACGTCGGAGACATAGATTTCGCCGGGTTTCAGTTTTTTCAGTTCGGCGAAATAGGTTTCAGCCTTGACGAAGGTATTGCTGCGGTCGACGACGTTTTTGAGGCCTTTTTCAGTCAGGTTGCCGCTGGTGACCTTGATTTTTTCCTGGCCGGCGAGGTCGATGTAGGTCATCTCGACAAAGAGTGGCCGTTGCTCTGCTTCGCCGAAATATTCCGGCGGCCGGCTGTGGAAGTCGCGGGCATTGTCCGGCAGCACCGGGCGGGTGACCTTGGCGGTCCGTTCGATGGTCTTTTCCGGTAGCCAGGATTTGCCGTCATCGGCCAGCTTCCAGGCGCCATGCTGATGGATCGGTCGGCTGCGTTCGCTGAGAAAGCGGCGGAAGGAGGCTTCGGAAGGCTCGATGCCGGCGGCCAGCCGGATATCGCGATCACGGTCGTAGAGGAAGCTGGCGATTTCCTTGGCGGCATCGGTGGTCAGCGCCTCGATTGCCTCGCGCGAGCGGAGGTCGAGGGCGCGGATGGAGTCGTCGGTAACGGTCTTGCCGACCGCCTTGATGCTGTCGAGCATCGCATCGGCCATGCCGCCGGCCTTGACCGAGACGTCTTCGCCGAGCTGTTGCGCGGCGTGCCAGGCAAACCAGGCGAGCAAGACGAGGGGAACCACCTTGATCAGGATAAAGATCGCAATCAGCTTGCCGCGTATGCCTCTGAGAAAGCTGGGCAATTTCATGTCTCTTCCTCTGGGGTGGCGGCGTGGTGGCCGAAAACCGTTGCCGGCTTAGTGTTTGGCGGCGCTTTTCTCGGCGTCCTTGGGGCTGCTCTTTTCACCTTCGGCTTCGGCGCTGGCGGCAGCCGCCTCGGCTTTCTTGCGTTTCTTGGCGGCGGCTGGCGATTCCGGCGGCGGCAGTTGCGGGGCGACCGTTTCCAGCTGGTTGTCTCGCATGTAGGCGTCCATTTCCCGCCAGCCCTCGTAGATGGCGGCCTTGGGCAGCCAGCTGTAGATCGAGTAGCAGTCTTCGATGGCCCGGCCGGACTGGCGGCAGGCGCTGCCGACCGCCTTGCCTTCAGCCTGCAGGTTGGCTTCCTTCTTGGCCGGGTCTTCCAGGCCCAGTTTCTGGTTGACCTGGTCGCAGCCGCCGAGGGCGAGCAGGACAATGAGAATGAGGGAAGGGCGCGTCATCATGGCTTGCGATTTTCGCACAGGTTCGCGGCAAAATTACAGCCAACGCCGGGGTTTCCCCCGTCGTTGGCCGCTGCCTCGCTTATTTGGCGGGAGTCTGGGCGCTAAGGCCCTGAAGCCAGCTATCGAGAATCGGCATGGCATAGGTTTCGAGCGGGAACATCTGCGGATTCCGGGTCCAGTTGAACAGCATGCCGTCGAGCAGGCTGATCAGTCCGATGGTGGCCTGGTGCGGCGTCAGGCCGAGGCGGATCTGGCCGCGCTCCTGAGCCAGCGTGAAGGCGCGTTGCAGGATGTCGATATGGTTCTCGCCTTCTTCGAGATGGCTGTCGCGGATGTTGGCCATCTCGCCGACGTACTCGCACTTGTGCCAGAGAATCTCGAACACCTTGCGGAAGTTCGCATCGCTCAGCATCTTGCCGAGAAACTCGCGCGACGCATCCTCGATGAACTGCAGCGGGTCAGCCGCAATGCGGGCTTCGCGGTCCTCGGCATTGATCAGCAAGGGGCAGATCAGGCGCTCGATCATCGCATCGAACATCGCCACCTTGTTCTCGAAGTGCCAGTAGATGGCGCCGCGGGTGACGCCGGCTTCCTTGGCGATGTCGTTGAGCGAGGTATGGGCGACGCCCTTGTGGTTGAACACCTCGACCGCCGTGTCAAGAATGCGGTTGCGGGTGACCTGGGCGTCTTCCTTGGTTCTGCGGACCATTTTCTCTCTCCCTTCCTGCCGCTCAGCTAGCGGTCGACTGCCAGCCGCCGCCGAGCGCCTTGAACAGGTCGACGGCCGCGCCGAGACGGTTCTTCCGGCTGTTCAGGTATTCCAGTTGCGCCAGGTTGGCCGTCCGCTGCGAGTCGAGCACTTCCATGAAGCCGGCGTAGCCTGCCTCGTAACGGGCTTGCGACAGTTCGAGGGCGCGCCGTGCAGCGTTGAGCTGGGCGGTGTTGGCGCTTTCAATGTCGGCATACTCCTTCAGGTTGACCAGGGCATCGTTGACCTCCTTGAAGGCGCTCTGCATGGTCTTGCGGTAGTTGGCCAGGCTTTCCTTCTGGGCGGCCGTCGCCTGGTCGACGCGGGCGCTGGTGCGGCCGGCATCGAAAATCGGCATGCTGAGGCCGAGCGCCGCCGACCAGATGGTGGCATTGTTGGTGAACAGGTTGGAGAGGGCCATGCTTTCGCCGCCATAGAGACCGGTCAGGCTGATCGTCGGAAAGTAGGCGGCCTTGGCGACGCCGATCCGGGCATTGGCGGCGATCAGCTTTTCCTCGGCCTGGCGGACGTCGGGCCGGGCTTCGAGCAGCGTCGAGGGCAAGCCGGCCGGCGGGGTCGGCGGCAGCGGCAGTTGTTCGAGCTGGCCGCTGGCGATCTTCAGGCCGGGTTGGCCGGTGAGCAGGCCGAGCTGGCTTTCCGAAATAGCGCGCAGGCGCTTGATCTGGCTCAATTGCGACTGGGCTGCGGTGTAGGAGCTGAGGGCCTGGGCCACTTCGAGCGCCGAAGCGCTGCCGGCGTCGAGGCGGGCCTCGACGATCTTCAGCGATTTCTCGCGCGAGACCAGCGTCTCCTGGGTCACCACCAGTTGCGCATCGTTGCTGCGCAGCGCCAGGTATTCGTTGGCGACCTGGCCGAGCAGCGTCAGGCGGATGCTGTCACGGCCGAAACGACTGGCCAGCGCTTCGGCGCGGGCCGCTTCGTTGCTACGCCGGACACGGCCCCAGAGGTCGACTTCGTAGCTGAGCGACAGCGCGGCCCGGCGGTTGTTGTAGGTGGCCTGGCCGGTTTTCAGGCCGTTGTAGGTCTCGCCGCTGATCTGGCTGCGACCGCTGCTGGCGCCAAGGCTAACGCTTGGGTAGTAATCGGCACCGGCTTCGCGGGCGGCGCCTTCGGCTGCTTCGAGGCGGGCGATGGCGGCCTGCAGATCCTGGTTGGCCTCGAGGGCCTGCTGGATCAGATTGTTCAGCGTGGCGTCGCCGAACAGCGTCCACCATTCCGGATTGACTGGCGCTTCGCTGCGGGCTTCGGCAACGGCGACCGGGGGGGCGTCCTTGAAGTAATCGGGCAGCCAGGCGCTCGGCCGCAGGTAGTCGGGGCCGACGGCGCAGCCGTTGAGCAGCAGTGCTGCGGTCAACGCTGTGGCGAGGCGGATTTTCGAAGCGGATTTATTCAGGGCGAGCATCTCAGTTTTCCTCCTGCTGGGCGGCATGCGTGTCGCCAGCCGGGCGCATTTGCTTGCCGCGCTCCAGCCACTTGAAGAACAGCGGAATGAATATGGTGGCGATGAAGGTGGCGGCGATCATCCCGGCGAAAACGCCGGTCCCCATCGACTGGCGGGCAGCGGCGCCAGCGCCGGTGGCCTTGACCAGCGGGAAGACGCCGAGCACGAAGGCGAGCGAGGTCATGACGATCGGCCGGAAGCGAAGGCGGGCGGCTTCCAGTGCGGCATCGACGACATTCATCCCTTCGGCGTACTTCTGGGCGGCGAACTCGACGATCAGGATGGCGTTTTTCGAGGCCAACCCGATCAGCACGACGAGACCGATCTGGAAGTAGATGTCGTTCGGCATGCCGCGCAGCCAGATCGCAGTCAGGGCGCCCATCAGCGCGAAGGGGACGGCCATGATGACGGCGACCGGCAGCGACCATTTTTCGTACTGGGCGGCGAGGATCAGGAAGACCATGATGATGGCGAAGCCGAAAGCCTGCATCGACGAGCCGGAGCTGCGTTTTTCCTGGAAGGCCTGGCCGGTCCAGGAAATTTCGTAGCCGGTGGGCAGCGTGGCAGCGGCAACTTCCTCGACGATCTTGATGGCGTCGCCGGAGCTGATGCCGGTCTTGCTGTCGCCCATGATCTTGGCGGCGACGAAACCGTTGAAGCGTTCGACCTGTTCCGGGCCGACGACGCGCTTGACGGTGCTGATCGCCGACAGCGGAATCATCGCGTTGCTGGTCGAACTGCGGACGTAGACCTTGCCGAGATCTTCCGGCTTCATCCGGTAATTGGCCTCGGCCTGCAACTGGACACGATAGACGCGACCGGACTTGTTGAAGTCATTGACATAGAGCGCGCCCATCGTGCTTTGCAGCGTGTCATAGACGTGCGACAGCGAAATGCCAAGCGCCAGCGCCTTCGGCTCGTCGACTTCGACGAACAGTTGCGGCACGGTCGGGCGGAAGAAGGTGCTGATCCGGGTGAATTCGGGGCGCTTCTGCAACTCGGCCATGAACTGCTGGGTAACCTCGTTCAGTTTCTTGGTGTCGCCGTCCACGCGGTTCTGCAGATAGACCTCGAAACCGCCGGCGCTGCCCAGGCCCATGATCGGGGGCGGGTTGAAGACCAGTGCCATGCCGTCCGACTGCATCATGCCCATCCCCATGAACTTGCCGGCCAGGTCCTGCGCCTTGCCCTCGCGTTCGCTCCAGTCCTTGAGCGGAATGAAGATGGTGCCGGCATTCGGCTTGCTGCCGCCGCCAATCAGGTCGAAACCGGAAACGATGAAGGTGTGCTTGACGGCTTCATCCTTGGAAATCATCTGGCGCATGTTTTCGCCGGTCTTCTGGGTCCGCTTCAGCGTCGCGCCATCCGGCAGCATCAGCGCCGAGATCAGGTAACCCTGGTCTTCAGCCGGCACAAAACTGCCGGGGATGATGCGGAAGAAGGCTACGGTCGACCCGATGACCAGGGCAAAAATGATACCGCCGATGATGCCGTGCTTCAGCGTCAGGCCAACGGTGTTGGTGTACGAGCGGGTAAAGCGCTCGAACAGGCGGTTGAAGGGCTTGAACAGCTTGTGCTCGGTGTGCTGGGCCTTGAGCAGCAGCGCGCAGAGCGCCGGGGTCAGGGTCAGCGCGACGACGCCGGAGAGGACGACGGCGACGGCGACGGTGACGGCGAACTGCTTGTAGAGCTGGCCGGCGATACCGCCGAGGAAGGCAACCGGGATGAACACCGCACAAAGCACCATGACGATGGCGACCAGGGCACCCTGGACCTCCTGCATGGCCTTGATTGCGGCGTCCCGCGGCGACAGCTTTTCCTCGGCCATCAGGCGCTCGACGTTTTCAAGGACAACGATCGCATCATCGACGACGATACCGATCGCCAGCACCATTGCGAACAGCGTCAGCGTATTGATCGAGAAGCCGAACAACCAGAGGCCGGCGAAGGTGCCGATCAGCGAAATCGGCACGGCAACCATCGGAATCAGCGTGGCGCGCCAGCTCTGCAGGAAGATATAGACGACGGCGAGGACCAGTACCATGGCTTCGATCAGCGTATGGACGACCTCGTTGATCGAGGCGGAGACGAAGCGCGTGGTGTCGAACGGAATGACGTAACCCATGCCTTCCGGGAACTTGACCTTCAGCTCGTCCATCTTGGTCCGCACCTTGGCGGCCACGTCCAGCGCGTTGGCGCCGGTCTGCAGGAAGACACCCATGGCGATGGTCGGCTGGCCGTCCAGCGTCACGCTCTGCTCGTAGCTGTAGGCGCCGAGTTCGATGCGGGCGACGTCCTTCAGGCGCAGCGCGCCGCCGGGGCCGCTGGCGCGGATCACGATGTTGCCGAACTCTTCCTGGGTCAGCAGGCGGCCCTTGGCGGTCACCGTGTAGACCAGCATCTGGTCGGACGGGGCCGGTTCGGCGCCGATCTTGCCGGCTGCGTTCTGGGCGTTCTGGGCCTTGATCGCGGTCGAGATGTCGCTGGTCGTCAGGCCCAGTTGGGCCATGCGGTCCGGCTTCAGCCAGACGCGCATCGAGTAGTCCTGGGCGCCGAAAATGGTGACGTCGCCGACGCCCTTGACCCGCTTCAGCTCGTCAACGATGTTCAGGCTGGCGTAGTTGGAGAGGAACAGCGTGTTGTACTTGCCCTTGTCCGACTCCAGCGCGACGACCTGCAGGATGTCGTTCGAGCGCTTCTGGACGATCACGCCATTGCGCCGCACTTCTTCCGGCAGGCGCGGCTCGGCCGCTTTGACCCGGTTATTGACGTTGACCGAAGCGATATCGACATTGGTCCCGACATCGAAGGTCGCGGTGATCGTCACCGTGCCGTTGGCGGCGGCCGACGAGGTGAAGTAGGAGAGGTTTTCGACCCCGTTCAGCTGCTCCTCGATCGGCGCAGCGACCGTCTTGGCCAGCGTTTCGGCCGAAGCACCCGGGTAGGTGGCGGTGATCAGCACGGTCGGCGGGGCGATCTGTGGGTATTGCGCAATCGGCAGCACCTGCGAGGCGACCAGCCCGGCGAGGACGATGATGATCGAGATGACCGACGCGAAAATCGGCCGGTTGATGAAGAACTTTGACATGCTGGCTCCTTAACCCTGCTTGGCCGGGGCCGCTGCCGCGTCCTTGGCGGGGGCGGCGCCTTCCTTGGCTGGCGCGGCACCAGGAGCACCCGGCTGTTCGCCCGGGGCATGCGGGGCGACCGGCGCACCCGGGCGCAGCTTCATCAGGTTGTCGACGATGACCTTGTCGCCGGCCTTCAGGCCGCCGAGCACGACCCAGTCCTTGCCGAACCAGTCGCCGGTCTTGATCGGCCGCGGCGCCACCTTGTTTTCACCATCGGCCGTCATCACCAGGTTGCCCTGCTCACTCTGGATTACCGCGCTCTGCGGCACCAGGAAGACATCGGCCTTTTCGCCGGCGAGCAGGCGAATACGGACGAACTGGCCGGGCAGCAGGGCACCGTCCTTGTTCGGGAACTCAGCCCGCAACTGCTGCGTGCCGAGTGTCGGGTCAATCGTACTGGCCAGGAAATTCAGTTTGCCGGTCACCGGATAGACGCTGCCGTCCGGCAGCACCATCTCGACCCCGGTCACCGTCTTCGGCGTCAGGCGGCCGCCCGGCAGCTTGGCTGCTTCGCTTTCGGAAATGCTGAAGCGCACCCACATCGGATCATTCTGGTAAACCGAAGTCAGCAGGCTGTCGGAACCGACCGAAATCAGGTTGCCGACCGACTTGGCGGCGCGGCCGCTGACACCGTCAACCGGGGCGCTGACAGTGGTCCAGGAAAGATTCAACTGGGCCTGGCGCAAGGCGGCCTGGGCCAGTTCGTTGGCGCTCGTCGCATCATCGACTTCCTTGCGGCTGACGCCCTGGACTTCGATCAGCTTCTTCATCCGGGCCATTTCGCGCTCGGTCTGGTCGGCCTTGGCCTTGGCTTCGGCAAAGGCGATTTCATAGCTCGAGCGGTCGATCTGGAACAGCGGTTGCCCCGCCTTGACCGGCTGGCCTTCCTGGTAAAGCTGCTTGACCAGGATGCCGCCGACCCGGGCCCGCACTTCAGCCTCCTTGGCACCTTCGGTCTGGGCCATGATTTCGACGGCGTTCGGCACGCTTTGCGTCTGCATCTCGATCACGGTTACCGGCATCGGTCCCATCGGCGGCTTCTGCGGCGCATCGGAGCCGGAACAGGCAGTCAGCGCCAGGGCGCTGGCGATGAGGAGCGAAAGTAGCAAGGGCTGGGCGATACGCTGCGGCAAGGCGGTGTCGAGAGGCATGTCAGGGCTCCGAGAGGGGAATTGTTTTTGATGCCTGCGATTATAGATACATTCACGAATGTATGTAAATACTCAGTTGCGAACAATTTGCATTGCCGGTGCAGGTTGGAGCGGCTTCTGTTGTGGACTGGCCGGGGGCTGGTTTTGCGGCCAGGGAAGGGGGCTGGCGCGGTTGCGGGCGACGCAAAAAAAAGCCCGGTGGCGCTGCCACGGGGCTTTCATTGGTTGGCTGCGGGCGCGGCGACTGCCGCCCGGCTAAGCGGGTGGTGCTCGCCGACTCAGCCGTTGCGGCCGAATTTTTCCAGCAATTGGCCGAGCTTTTCGGTGCGCTGCCGTTCGGCGGCCTCGGCGGCACGTTCGGCCTTGCGCTTTTCGGCTTCCTTCTTCAGACGCTCACGGATGGTTTCGCTGGCATGCTTGCGATGCTCGTCGGTGACTTCGTCGGTCGAGTTGCCGTCGAGGTCGAAACGGACCGTCGCCTTTTCCATGACCTTGAGGTAACGCATCGAATTGGTGTGGATGCCCAGCGCGACGCGCAGGACCTTGCGCTGGATTTCCGGCATCCGGGCCAGCAGTTGCTTGTCGATGCCGATGGCCAGCGGCTGGCTGTCGCGGAAGACCGCAAAGTCGGCCTGCAGTTTTTTCAGCAGGCTGCGCGGGGTCTGGGCGGGCGGAGTTTCTGGCGTGGCGTTGACGGTATTCATCGTACGGAAGCGTATATGTGCATTTGATCGGCCGGAGCGTACCACAGCCCCCGGTTGATTCCCGATGATTCGGCTCAATGATTGTTGGCGGGCGTTATAATTTCGCGTTTACCGAAACACTTGGAGTGCCCATGTACTTGATCCGCCCCCTGGTTGCTGCCGTCGCCCTGGCTCTGGCGTTTTCCGCCAATGCCGCCAAGCCCAAGCCGGCGCCGGCTGCGAAACCTGCTGCTGCCCCGGTTGCTCCGGCCGAACTGGAACTGGTTCACAATCTCGGTCTGCTGGGTGAAGAGCGCCTGCAGGCTTTTGTTGATCACTTCAACAAGGATCACAACGGTTCGATCAAGTTGGTCCGGACGACCAAGGATGGCAAGCCGGCCGGTCTGAACCTGGTTCGCCACTATGACATGGACGACGTGCTGAGCAAGCCGGGCAACTTCATTCCGCTCCATCAGATGATGGGCAAGGCCGGCCAGTCGGTCAATGCCGCTGACCTGTCGGCCGATCTGAAGGCTGGCGTGGTCGATGCCAAGGGCCGTCTGGTGGCGCTGCCGCTGGTCTATTCGACGCCGGTACTGTTCTATAACAAGAACGCATTCCGCCGGGCCAAGCTCGATCCGGAGCAGCCGCCGAAGACCTGGCTCGAAATGCAGGGCGTCCTCGACAAGCTGCAGGATGCCGGCTACTCCTGCCCCTACACCTCGTCCTGGCCGGTCTGGGTGCATATCGACAACGTCAGTGCCGTTTCCGGTGTGCCGGCGATGACCGACAAGGGCCAACTGACTTTCAACGGCCTGCCGCAGGTCAAGCATATCGCGATGATGGCGACCTGGCAGAAGGCCGGCTATTTCAAGAGCTTCGGTCGCCGTGATGAAGCCAGCGCCAGGTTTAACGAAGGCGAGTGCGCGATGATCACCACCGACTCCCGCGAGCACACCGATTTCCGCGAAGCCAAGGGCGTCGAACTCGGCGTCGCGCCGCTGCCTTACCACGACGATGTCTATGGCGGCCGCCAGAGTACGCTGGCCGATGGTGCCTCGCTGTGGGTCGGCGCCGGTCGCTCGGCCGCCGAGTACAAGGAGGCTGCCAAGTTTGTTTCCTACCTGCTGACGCCGGAAATGCAGATCGAAATGGTCCGCAGCTATGGCCAGTTGCCGCTGACGGCGCCGGCCCGCGCCGCCGTCGGCAGCAAGCTGCTGCAGGATGGCGACAAGACCCTGCAGGTGGCCAATGCCTCCCTGAATGGCAACGGCGCTAAGCCGGCGGTCCGCGCCGCCAACATCGACGCCGTGCGCATCATCATCGACGAAGAGCTGGAAGCCGTCTGGGGCAACAAGAAGCCGGCCAAGGCGGCGCTGGATGCGGCGGTGACGCGCGGTAACGCGGTGCTGACTGCCAAGCCGGCGCTGAAGAAGGCGCAGCCCTTCTGATGCAACAAACGCTGCCGCGCTGGTTTGCCCATCGCGGTGGCGGCAGCTTGGCGCCCGAAAATACCCTGGCCGGCATCCGTTTGGCGGCACGGCTGGGTTTTCGGGCCGTCGAATTCGACGTCATGCTGAGTGTGGACGGTACCCCTGTCCTCATTCACGATGAAACACTGGACCGGACGACCAATGGGGGCGGCCATGTCTGCGAGACGCCGGATGATATTCTGTTTCGGCTGGATGCCGGCGGCGGCGAGCACATTCCCCGTTTTGCCGAGGCCGCCGCGCTGTGCCGGAAATATGGCCTGCTGGCCAATGTCGAGATCAAGCCGGCGGCCGGCCAAGAGGTGCAGACGGCGACCGTCGTCGCGCAACTGACCGCTGCGCTCTGGCAGGGGGCTGCTGTGCCGCCCTTGCTCTCCTCGTTCTCACTCGAGGCGCTCGAAATCGCTCGCGATCTGGCGCCGGACATTCGGCGTGGTGTGCTGTTCGACAGCGTGCCAGCGGACTGGCTGGCCGAAATGCATCGCCTGCGGGCGTTTTCCCTGCACTGCGATGCCAAGCTTCTGAGCGACGAAGTTCTGGCTGAGGCCCAAGCCGCCAGCGTTCCCGTGCTTTGTTATACGGTCAACGCGCCGGAACAGGCAAAAATGCTGCTCCAACGTGGGGTCAGCGCGCTTTTTACCGACCGGCTCGATCTCTTTGTGTCGGAAGCTGGTGTCGGCCAAGGCTTGCCGTAGCCAGGCCGGCATGAGCACTCACTGAAGGTCGGCGCTTTCATTTAAAATTACGCTTTTCGAATTCAACGCCTTTGAGGCCGCCAGCTTATGAAAAGCTCAGAAATCCGCCAGCAGTTCCTCGACTTCTTCGCCTCCAAGGGCCACCAGATTGTTTCATCCAGCTCGCTGGTGCCGCATGAAGACCCGACCCTGCTGTTCACCAATGCCGGGATGAACCAGTTCAAGGACGTCTTCCTCGGCTTCGACAAGCGCCCCTACAGCCGGGCGACGACCTCGCAGAAATGCGTGCGGGCCGGCGGCAAGCACAACGACCTCGAAAACGTCGGCTACACGGCGCGTCACCACACCTTCTTCGAAATGCTCGGCAACTTCAGCTTCGGCGACTATTTCAAGCGCGACGCGATCAAGTACGCCTGGGAGCTGCTGACTGAAGTCTACAAACTGCCCAAGGATAAGCTGACCGTCACCGTCTATGCCGAGGACGACGAAGCCTACGATATCTGGACCAAGGAAATCGGCGTGCCGGCCGAGCGCGTCATTCGCATCGGCGATAACAAGGGCGCCCGCTACGCCTCCGACAATTTCTGGATGATGGGCGACACCGGCCCCTGCGGCCCATGCACCGAAATTTTCTACGACCACGGCGAAAAGCACTGGGGCGGTCCCCCGGGATCGCCGGAAGAAGACGGCGACCGTTTCATCGAAATCTGGAACAACGTCTTCATGCAGTTCAACCGCGACGAAGCCGGGGTCATGCATCCGCTGCCCAAGCCTTCGGTCGATACCGGCATGGGCTTGGAGCGCATCTCCGCCGTGCTGCAGGGCGTGCACGCCAACTACGAGATCGATCTGTTCCAGGCACTGCTCAAGGCGGCCGCCCGCGAAACCTCCGATGCCGACATGGACAGCCCGTCGCTCAAGGTGTTGGCCGACCATATCCGCGCCTGCTCCTTCCTGCTTGCCGACGGCGTCATTCCCGGTAACGAGGGGCGCGGCTACGTGCTGCGCCGGATCATCCGCCGCGCCATTCGCCATGGCTACAAGCTCGGCGCCCGCGCCGCCTTCTTCCACAACATGGTGCCAGATCTGGTCGCCGAAATGGGCATGGCCTATCCGGAGCTGACCCAGAACCAGACGCGGATCATGGCGACGCTGAAGCAGGAAGAAGACCGCTTCTTCGAAACCATCGAGCACGGCATGGCCATCGTCGAAAGCGAACTGGCGACGCTGAAGGCGGCTGGCAATCAGGTCTTCAACGGCGATACCGCCTTCAAGCTGCACGACACCTACGGCTTCCCGCTCGACCTGACGCAGGATATCTGCCGCGAGCACGAGATCACTGTCGATGCCGCCGCTTTCGACGCGGCGATGGCGCGCCAGAAGGAACAGGCGCGTGCCGCCGGCAAGTTCAAGATGGCCACCAACCTCGAATACGACGGCCCGGCTACCACTTTCCACGGTTACGAAGCGCTGGAGTTGAAGGCCAATGTCCTCGCGCTGTACAAGGACGGTGCTGCGGTCAACCAGCTGAATGAAGGCGAAATGGGCGTCGTCGTCCTCGACAACACGCCGTTCTATGCCGAATCGGGCGGTCAGGTCGGCGATTGCGGCCTGCTGCAGTCGGTGCATGGCATCTTTGCCGTGGAAGACACGCAAAAGATCCAGGCCACCGTCTTCGGCCACCACGGTGTCGTCAAGACCGGGGTCATCACGGTCGGCAACGGCGTCAGCGCCAAGGTCGATGTATTGGCCCGGGCCCGCACCGCCCGCAACCACTCGGCGACTCACCTGCTGCACAAGGCGCTGCGCGAGGTGCTCGGCGAACACGTTCAGCAGAAGGGTTCGCAGGTTGATCCGGACAAGACCCGTTTCGACTTCGTGCATAACCAGCCGATGACCGACGAGGAAATCCGCCGCGTCGAGAACATCGTCAATGCCGAAATCCTGGCCAATACGGCCAACGAAACCCGCGTCCTGCCAATCGCCGAAGCCCAGAAGCTGGGGGCGATGATGCTGTTCGGCGAAAAATACGGCGACAGCGTACGCGTCCTCGACATCGGCTCGTCGCGCGAACTGTGTGGCGGTACCCACGTTTCCCGCACCGGCGACATCGGGCTGTTCAGCATCACCGCCGAAGGCGGCGTCGCGGCCGGCGTGCGCCGGGTCGAGGCGGTGACCGGCGACAACGCGCTGAGCTACATGCAGGACATGGAAACCGCCCTCGGCGGTGTGGCGGGTACGCTCAAGGTCTTGCCGAAGGACGTCCATGCCCGTGTTGTTTCCGTCCTCGATCAGGTCAAGAAGCTGGAACGCGAACTGGCCGCGCTGAAGGGCAAGCTGGCTTCGGCCCAGGGCGACGACATGCTCGGCCAGGCAGTCGACGTCAAGGGCGCCAAGGTGCTGGCGGCGAAACTGGAAGGGGCTGACCTCAACGCGCTGCGCGAAACCATGGACAAGCTGAAGGACAAGCTGAAGTCGGCCGCCATCGTGCTGGCTTCGGTGGTTGATGGCAAGGTGACGCTGATTGCCGGCGTCACCGCGGACCTGACCGGCAAGGTCAAGGCTGGTGAACTGGTCAATCAGGTGGCCCAGCAGGTCGGCGGCAAGGGCGGTGGTCGTCCGGACATGGCGCAGGCCGGCGGTACGCAGCCGGAAAACCTGCCGGCTGCGCTCGCTTCGGTTGCCGCCTGGGTCGAAGGCAAGCTGTGAGAACAGCATTTGCGCTGATCTACATTTTGGCGGCCGGGCCGGGCCTGGCCGCCGAACTGGACCGGACGCCGCTGGAGGCGGCTACGGTCGACGGTCAAAAAGTGCGGCTTTTCCCGAATGGCCGCTGGGAGTTCGTCGATGTGGCCAAGGCCGCCGAGGCGAACAAGCTGGCCGCCGAGTATCCGGAGAACAAAACCCGCCCGATCGAAGCCCAGGGGGGTCTGTTTGGCGGCGTCGGGCGGACGATCATGCCCGGCGACAAGGATTACAACCGCGGTTCGCTGAACCCGAAAGTACGCTGAACGCAGGCGAAAAAAAAGGCCCCGTTTGCCTGGCAAGCGGGGCCGTTTTCTTTGCTGGATCAGCGCAACAGGCGACCGGCCGGGGCTGGGGCTTCGTAATCCCGAATCACTTCGCCTTCGATGACATAGCCGTCGTCGGCCGTGGCCGCCGCTGCTTGGCGCAGTTGCTGGCGCAGGCGCCGTGTTTTCCACCACAGCCAGCCGCCCAGCGCCAAGCCGCCGACCGCGACCACGGCGAGGGCGACCAGCGAAAACATGAAGCCCAGCACCAGCAAGCTCGCGCTCAGCACGAAGGCGAGCATTTTGCCGAGCAAGCCGGCAGGCTGTGGCGTCAGGCGGGCCTGTTGGCGAAATTGAGCGTGTTCCTCAGTGGTCATCGAGACTCCGGTGCGAGGTTGGGAAAGGCGGTTTGATCGGCCGCGCTGACTGATCTTGGGGCAGCGCGGCCGGCTTGTCTGTGGCGATTCGGTGCGTCTTCTGTAACAGGCTCAGGACGCTGCCTGCTCGGCCGTGTTTTGGCCGATGCTGTTGGCCCATTGCAGTGCCCTGGTCTGGGCGCGGTTGAGCGCTTTCAGCGTCAGCGTCGGCAGGCTTTGCAGGCTGCCGGCCAGTAGGCCGAGATCGCCGGTTTCACTGCTTTCGGCCAGATGCAACAGGGTGCCG
The DNA here is from genome assembly GCF_001551835.1 of Dechloromonas denitrificans. GTDB lineage: Bacteria > Pseudomonadota > Gammaproteobacteria > Burkholderiales > Rhodocyclaceae > Azonexus > Azonexus denitrificans. The sequence continues at coordinate 540,170 of NZ_LODL01000021.1, forward strand.
AGCGCACCCTGGCCGGTGCACAGGGCGTCGCGCACCTCGTTGGCCAGGCCGAGCGGGGCGACGATTTCCTCGATTGGCAAGCCGATCAGGGCCGGCATCAGCGACATGATGCCGACCATGAAGGCCTGGTCGGCGAGCGCATTGTTGCCCGGTTGCAGTTCTTCGGCCAGCAACTCCATCAGCCGGCCGCGCGTCGCGGCAAGCAGCAGCAAGGGATTGGCCGTGCTGTTCTGGTTGCCGGAGGCGAAGAGCAGCAATTGCAGCCAGCGCTGCAACTGGCGCCGACCGAGCACGGTGATGGCGTGGCGCAGCGAGGTAATGGTTTCACTTGAGCCGGCGCCGACCGAATTGGTCATGCGCAGCAGGTTGACCGTCAGACCCGGCTCCGGCTTCAGGGCTTCTTCCAGTTCGCCGGTATCGGCGTCGCCGAGCAGTAGGCCCATCAGCTTCATCAGCGAGAGCTGGGAGTGATCGAGTTTCTTGCCGGCAATGATCGTCGGCTTGGCAAAGTAGTACCCCTGGAAGAGCGAGAAGCCGAGCTTGAGGCATTGCTCCATCTGCTGGCGCGAATCGACCTTCTCGGCCAGCAATTGCTTGCCGAGCGGCTTCAGTTTCATAACCAGTTGCATCAACTGGACACGCGACAGCGGCTGGATGTCGACCTTGACCACTTCGACCAGCGCCAGCAGCTCGGCAAACTGCGGTTCGAGCTGGATGACGTCATCCAGCGCCAGCGTGAAGCCGGCCGCTTTCAGGGCCTTGCAGCGGTCGACGACGGCCGGCGTCGGCGGTACCGTTTCGAGGATTTCAAGGACGACCGATTGCCGTGGCAGCAGTTCGAGCAAGTCGCTGAACAGGAACTCTTCGTCGACATTGATGAAGCCGCGGCATTGGCCGAGCGCATCGGCGACGCCGAGTTCGGTGAAGGCATTGGCGATGACGGTGGCCGTGGCGCGTACGCCGTCGGTGAATTCGGCGGCGTTGCGCGAGCCGCTGCGAAAGAGCAGTTCGTAAGCAAAGAGCTGTTGCTCGCGATCCAGGATGGGCTGGCGCCCGAGAAACAACTGGTCAGCGGCAACTTCACTCACGACAACTCCTTAAAACGGTAATTGGATGCCCGGCCAGGCGGCGGTGATGGCCTGGCGGAACGCGGCCTGGATGCGCCCCAGCGCCGCATCGTTGTCGGCTTCGAAACGCAGTACGACGACCGGCGTGGTGTTGGACGGGCGGGCCAGGCCGAAACCATCGGCGTATTCTACGCGGAGGCCGTCGATAGTGATCATTTCCTCGGCGCCTTCGAACTTGCCCTCGGCCTTCAGCTTGTCGATCAGCGCAAAGGGTTCGCCTTCGGCCATCTTGATGTTGAGTTCCGGGGTGGACGGGGAATTGGGCAGGTTTTTCAGCAGCGGATTGGCATCGGCGGCGCGGGCCAGGATTTCGAGCAGGCGGGCGCCGGTATACAGGCCGTCGTCGAAGCCGTACCAGCGTTCCTTGAAAAAGGTGTGGCCGGACATCTCGCCGGCCAGCGGGGCGCCGGTTTCCTTCAGTTTCGCCTTGACCAGCGCGTGGCCGGTATTCCACATCAGCGGCACGCCGCCATGTTGCTTGATCAACGGCGCGAGCAGGCGGGTGCATTTGACGTCGTAAATGATCTGGCCGCCGGGCACGCGCGACAGAACATCGGCCGCGAACAGCATCAACTGGCGGTCCGGGTAGATGATCTCGCCATCCTTGGTGACGACGCCGAGGCGGTCGCCGTCACCGTCGAAGGCGATGCCGATTTCGGCGTCGGTTTCACGCAGGGCGCGGATGACGTCTTCAAGGTTTTCCGGCTTCGATGGATCGGGGTGGTGGTTCGGGAAATTGCCATCGACTTCGCAGAACAGCGGCACGATCTCGCAACCGAGGCGCTTGAACAGTTCCGGGGCGATCGCGCCGGCGACACCGTTGCCGCAATCCATGACGATTTTCATCGGCCGCGCCAGCTTGACGTCGCCGACGATCTTGTCGATGTAGGCGGTGCCGACGTCGGCGCTGCGGCGTTTGCCCTGGCCGTGCTTGAGGTCGCCGGATTCGGCGCGCCGCTTCAGGTTCTGGATGGCGTCGAGGGCCAGCGTGGTGCCGGCGATGACCATTTTCAGGCCGTTGTAGTCGGGCGGGTTGTGGCTGCCGGTGACCGAAACGCAGGAGTTGCAGCCGAGTTCGTAGGCGGCGAAATAGGTGACCGGGGTCGGCACGCAACCGACGTCGATGGCGTCGATGCCGGCGGCGCAGATGCCGTCCATCAGCGCGCCGGCCAGTTCGGGTCCGGACAGTCGGCCGTCGCGGCCGACGGCGATCGCGCTCTGGCCCTGTTCGGCGGCCAGCGAGCCGAGGGCGTGGCCGATCCGGCGGACGACGTCGGCGGTCAGCGATTTGTCGACGATGCCGCGAATGTCGTAGGCCTTGAAGATTTCAGCGGGGAGTTGGCTCATGATTTTTGGCTATGACGTTTGGAAAATGAAGAAGTGTAAGAGCCTTTGCGGCAACCAGTCCAGATTTCCCGGGAAGGTGCCGCTGACGAAGCCGACATGGCCGCCGCCGGCCGGCTGTTCGAGGCGGACGCAAGGGCTGACCTCGGCCGTGCTCGGCAGATGATGGGCCGGCAAAAACGGGTCATTTTTGGGGTTGACCGCAAGACTCGGCACGGCAATCGATTGCAGCCAGGGTGTGGCCGAGGCGCGGCGCCAGTAGTCGTCGGCGCCGGCAAAGCCGTGCACCGGGGCGGTCACCGCATCGTCGAATTGGTACAGGTTGAGGGCCTGCTGCATGCGGGCTTCGTCGAACAGTCCGGGAAACTGGCGCAGGCGGGCGGCCGAGACGGCTTTCAGGGTTTTCAGGAAGTGCTGGGTATAGACGCGATTGAAGCCGCTCGCCAGATGATGGCCGCAGGCGGCGAGATCAAGTGGGGCGCACAGCGCGGCAATGCCGGTGACCACCTCGGCCGCCGCCTGGCCTTGTTCGCCGGCCCATTTGAGCAGCGCATTGCCACCCAACGAGACGCCCGCCGCATGCAGCTTCCGGCCGTGATTGGCGGCTTGCAGGCGGCGCAGAATCCAGTCGATTTCCGCCGAGTCGCCGGAATGGTAGGCCCGCGGTCGCTGGTTCAGTTCGCCGGAACAGCCGCGAAAGTGCGGCAGGGCAAAGCGCCAGCCGATCTTCTTGCAGGCGTGCGCGGTCGAGATGGCGTAATGGCTGCGGGCGCTGCCTTCGAGGCCGTGAAATAACACCAGCAAGGGTGCCTCGGGCGGGCCGTCGAGATGGTCGACGTCGATGAAGTCGCCGTCCGGCGTCGTCCAGCGCTCACGGCGCAGCGGCAGCGGCCGGGGCTTGATCAGCAGCGGCCAGATGGTCTGGGCATGGCCGCCGGGCAGCCAGGACGGGGCGCGATACGGTTTGCTGGCGGTGGTCAATGCAGCGTGTGCGGTACGGCTTCGGCCATCGCCTGGTGGTTGTCGTCGGCGGCCGAGGCGTGGCGACTGACCAGGCGCCAGCCGTGGGCGCCGCGGACGTAAATGTGCGTGACATGCAGCGGGCCGTGCGGGCTGGGGTCGTCGCCGACGTAGAGCACCTCGGTCAGGTGATGCACGGCCATCACGGCGCCTTGCCAGTGGGTGACGACTTCCGGCTGGACACGAATCTTGGCGTTGGCAAATATGCTGCGCCAGCTTTCGCGGATTGGCACCAGGCCGAGCAGGCGAATGCCGGTCGGATGAACGCAGAGCGTTTCCTCATCCTCGGCCCAGAGCAGCATCAACAGGTCGGCATCGCCTTTGGCGATGGCTTCGTAGAAGGCGCGTTCGGCGTCCTCCGGCGCAGCGTAATTGGCGGACTGGCTCATTGGGCTATCCGTTTCATGCAGGCGGTAAAAACCAGTTGCGGTGACAGTTTGTTCAGGCAGTCGAGGTGGCCGAGCGGACATTCGCGCTTGAAGCACGGGCTGCACGCCAGTTGCAGGCTGAGAATGTCGGCCTGGGCGGAGAGCGGCGGCGTGAAGCCGGGCGACGACGAGCCGTACAGCGTGACCAGTGGCCGGTCGAGAGCGGCCGCAACGTGCATCAGCCCGGAGTCGTTGCAGACCACCAGGTCGGCCAGGGCCAACAGGTCGACGGCCTGGCCGAGCGTGGTCGCGCCGCACAGGTTGCGGCAGCGGCCGGGGGCCAGTTGCGCGATTTCTTCGGCGATGGCGTGGTCCTTCGGCGAACCGAACAGCCAGATGGCGCAGCCCTGTTCGGCCAGTTTCTCGGCGAGGGCAGCGAAGTGGGCGGCCGGCCAGCGTTTGGCCGGGCCGTATTCGGCGCCGGGGCAGAAGGCGACGATTTTGGCCGGGCGCTGCAGGCCGAGTTCGTTCAGCGTCTGTTGCTGCTCGCCGGCGGTCGACCGGATTTTCGGGTAGGAAATCGGGCGCGGCAGCGGTGCGTCGGGCGCTTCGGCCAATTGTGCGAAGCGTTCGACCATCAGCGGCAGGGCCGCCTTGTCCAGCCTGTGGCGGAGATTGATCAGGCCGTAGCGGGACTCTCCGGTGAAGCCGATGCGCAGTGGAATGCCGGCCAGGAACGGGACCAGCGCCGATTTCAGCGAGTTGGGTAACACGTACACCGCGTCGTAGTCACAGGCGGCCAGGTTGCGGGCGAGACGCCAGCGTGGCTTCAGCGAGAGCTGGCCGTGGCCGAACGGGCTATCGACGACGTCGCTGATTTCGTCCATCCGGTGCAAGACCGGCGCGACCCAGCGCGGCGCCAGGGCGTCCAACTGCAAACCGGGATATTTGGCATGCAGGCGGGCGAACAGCGGCTGCGCCATGATGGTGTCGCCAATCCAGGAAGGGGCGACGATCAGAGCCTTCTTCATGCGAAAGCGGCGGGCTTTCGGCCCGCCGCCCTGTTCTTAGTGATGGCCCTTGGGCGCTTCGCCCGTGAACACGTACTTGGTGCTGCAGTACGGGCAGGTCACTTCGCCGCTCTTCAGCACGTCGAGGAAGACGCGCGGGTGCTGGCTCCACAGCGGCGCCTGCGGCGTCGGGCAGTGTAGCGGCAGGTCGTGGGCGGTGACTTCAACGGTCAGTTTGTCGGACATCGTTTTTCTCCCTGGATCAGACGGTGGCCAGCCAGTCGGTGTGGGCGGCGGAACGGCCATAGACCACGTCGAAGTATTTTTCCTGCAGCGCCTTGGTGATCGGGCCGCGGCTGCCGGCGCCGATCTGGCGGTTGTCGAGTTCGCGGATCGGCGTCACTTCGGCGGCGGTGCCGGTGAAGAAGGCTTCGTCGGCGCAATAGACTTCGTCGCGGGTGATGCGCTTTTCGACGACCTTGATGCCCAGTTCGCCCGCCAGCTGGATCACCGTGGCGCGGGTGATGCCTTCGAGGCAGGCGGTCAGGTCCGGCGTGTACAGCGTGCCGTTGCGCACGATGAAGATGTTCTCGCCGGCGCCTTCGCAGACATAGCCTTCCGGATCGAGCAGCAGGGCTTCATCGTAGCCGTCACCAGTCGCCTCGTTGTTGGCCAGGATGGAATTCATGTAGTTGCCGGACGCCTTGGCGCGGACCATCGTGATGTTCACGTGGTGGCGGGTGTAGGACGACGTCTTGATGCGGATGCCGCGCTGCATGCCTTCTTCGCCCAGGTAGGCGCCCCATGGCCAGGCGGCGATGATGACGTGCACCTTGGCGCCCTTCGGCGAGACACCCATCTTTTCCGAGCCGTAGAAGGCGAGCGGACGCAGGTAGCCGGATTCAAGATTGTTGGCACGGATGACTTCCTTCTGCGCCTCGTTGAGTTCCTCGGCGGTGAACGGCATCTGCATCTGGAAGATGTGGGCCGAACGGAACAGGCGCTCGGTATGTTCCTTCAGGCGGAAAATCGCCGTGCCACGCTCGGTCTTATAGGCACGGACGCCCTCGAATACGCCCATGCCATAGTGCAGGGAGTGGGTGAGAACGTGGGTGGTGGCTTCGCGCCAGGGCACCAGCTTGCCGTCTTGCCAAATAAAGCCGTCGCGATCCGACATGGACATGTTCGATTCTCCGTGTTGCGCGTGTAAAAGCCCATAATTCTAGCCGAAATCAGCAGGTAAAATATCGCTTTTGCCGATTGAGACCGAGCATGATCTGGAAACCCAATGTCACCGTTGCCGCGGTCGTTCAGCGCGACGGCAAATTCCTGCTGGTCGAGGAAGAAACCGACGCCGGCCTCGCCTTCAATCAACCGGCCGGCCATCTCGAAGAGGGTGAGTCGCTGGTCGATGCCGTCGTCCGCGAGGCGCTCGAGGAAACCGCCTACAGCTTCAAGCCAACCCATCTGGTCGGGATTTATAACTGGAAACATCCGAGCAAGGATGTCACCTACCTGCGCTTCGCCTTTGGCGGCGAGTTGCGCGGCTTCGACGCCGAGCGCCAACTCGACGACGGCATCGTTGCCGCCCGCTGGCTGACGCTGGATGAAGTCAAGGCGACGCAGGCCCGGCATCGCAGTCCGCTGATCCTGCGCTGTATTGAGGACCAGATCGCCGGCAAGTCCTATCCGCTCGACCTGCTGGTGCATTACGCCTGATGCATCGCTGGCTGTTCGTCATGCTTGCCCTGTTGTCTGGGCTTGGCCTAGCCGACGAGCGGGTGAAGGTTTGCTACGGTTACGGCTGCCTGGTGCAGGCCGATGTCCGCTATAGCGACGGGCAGCTTGGCGATGTGCGTCGCCTGCTGTTTGCTGCGGTCGACGCCGCCGAGGAGCGAAAAATGCTCGCCCTGGCCATCGGGCGCCTTTACGCCTGGGCCGGCGAGCAGTCCGACATCCACAATGACCGGGGCGGCAATTACGCCGATGGGGGGATTCCCGGCAAAATGGATTGCATCGATCACTCGACCTCGACGACGCGCCTGCTCGGCCTGCTCGCCGAGCGCGGTTATTTGCGCTGGCACCGGGTGCGGGAGATCGAGGCGCGGAATTTTGCCTGGCTGATTCCGAGCCACTGGTCGGCGGTGATCGAAGAAAAAACGGATGGCGAAGCGGCGCGCTTCGTCGTCGATAGCTGGTTTGTTGATAATGGACAGCCGGCGGTGATCCTGCCGCTGGATGAATGGAAGAAGGGGGCTGGGCCCGATGTCTGAAAAAACTGTAGTGGTCGGCTTGTCCGGCGGTGTCGATTCCTCTGTCGCGGCCTTGCTGCTGAAAGAGCAGGGCTGGAAGGTGATCGGCCTGTTCATGAAGAACTGGGAAGACGACGATACCGAGGAATACTGTTCGTCGCGGCAGGACCTGATCGACGTGATGAGCGTTGCCGACAAGATTGGCATCGATGTCGAGGTGGTCAATTTCGCCGCCGAGTACCGCGAGCGCGTCTTTGCCGAATTCCTGCGCGAATACCAGGCCGGGCGAACGCCGAATCCGGACATCCTGTGCAACTCCGAAATCAAGTTCAAGGCTTTCCTCGATCACGCCCTGCAACTTGGCGCTGACAAGATCGCCACCGGGCACTACGCCGGGGTGCGCGAGTTCAACGGCGAATACCAGTTGCTGAAAGCCGAGGACGGTACCAAGGATCAGAGTTATTTCCTCTATCGCCTGAATCAGGCGCAGTTGTCGAAGACGCTGTTCCCACTGGCCGATCTCTACAAGCGGGACGTCCGCAAGATGGCCGAAGCGGCCGGCCTGCATGTCGCGGCCAAGAAGGATTCGACCGGCATTTGCTTCATCGGCGAGCGGCCGTTCAAGGATTTCCTGGCACGCTACCTGCCGCCGAAGAAGGGCGAAATCCGCCGCCTCGACGATGGCAAGGTGCTCGGCGAGCATGATGGCCTGATGTTCCACACCATGGGCCAGCGCAAAGGCCTGCACATCGGCGGCCTGAAGGAAAAAGGCCAGGCGGGTGGCGGCGATCACGATGCCTGGTTCGTCGCCGGCAAGGACATGGAAAAGAACGTGCTCTACGTCGTCCAGGGGCACGACCATCCGGCCTTGCTCAAAGCGGATCTGCTGGCCGAGCAGTTGTCCTGGGTGGCCGGTCGGGCGCCGCATGAACACTGGGTGTACACCGCCAAGCCGCGTTACCGGACGGCCGACCAGCCTTGCGAGATCGAGCGGGTCGATGGCGACACCTGCGCCATCAACTTTGCCGAAGCGCAGTGGGCGCTGACGCCGGGCCAGTCGGTAGTGCTCTATGAAAGCCGCGTTTGCCTGGGCGGCGGGGTGATTCGCTGAAGTAAAAATGGCGGGTGCGGGGCTTGCCCCGGCCCACCATGGCCGACGCTTCAGGTGCGGAAGCGTTCGACGCCCTGACGCAGTTGCTGGGCCAGGGTTTGCAGCTCCTCCGCGGCGCCGGCCGTGGTTTTTGCCTCGCTGCTGTTTTTCTCGATTTTCCCGGCGATCTGCTCGATGCCGCTGGCGACGCTGTGACTGGCCGTGCTCTGTTCGCGGATGGCGTCGGTGATGCCGGCAATGGCCCGGCTGACCTCGGCGGCGCCGAGGTAGATGCGGCGGATCGACGCATTGGCGGTGCCGGCCAGTTCGACGCCGCTGCCGACTTCGGCAACGCCGCGATCCATCTTGTCCACCGCGTCGCGGGTTGCGTTCTGGATGGCGCTGATCAGTTGACCAATCTGCTGGGTCGATTGCGCCGTCCGCTCGGCCAGTTTGCGCACCTCGTCGGCGACGACCGCGAAGCCGCGCCCGGCCTCGCCGGCCCGGGCCGCTTCAATGGCGGCGTTGAGGGCGAGCAGGTTGGTCTGGTCGGCGATGTCCTTGATCGTGCCGGCAATGCTGGAAATCGACTCCGAGTGTTCGCCGAGGGTTTCGACCGTGCTTGCGGTCTGGCGGACGGTATCGGCAATCTGTGTCATGGCGCCGACCGCGTTGTCGATGATGGCCGAACTTTCCTCGGCCTGGCGGACCGAGTCGCGGGCGATTTCTTCGGCGTGCCCGGCGTTTTCGGCGATCAGCGTGATGCTGCTGCTCATTTCTTCGACCGAAGCCGCCATGCAGGTGATGGCGTCGCTTTGTTCCTGCGAACTGTCGGCGACACCGGTCGATGCCGCCTGCAACTGACAGGTGTTGGCGGCCACCTGGTCGGCGGCGCCGCGGACGTCGCCGAGCAGGCGGGAAAGCTGCTCCTGCATGCGGGCGAAGGCACGCATCAGATGGCCGATTTCATCCGACTGGCGGGTGTCGATGCGCGCTGTGAAGTCGCCGTCGGCCACCCGGTCGGCAATCGCGATGGCCTGCTGCAAGGGGCGGGCGATCCAGCGTCGGCAGGTCCACCAGATGCTGACCACGATCAGGCTGATCAGCAGTACGGTGGCGGCGGCCAGCAGCAGGCTGGCCTGACGGCTTTCGGCATTGAACTCGTCGAGATAGCTGCCGGAGGCCAGTACCCAGTTCCACTCCGGGTAATGGTTGAAGACGACAATTTTCTCGCGCGCTTCATTCTCGCCAGGGTTTTGCCACCAATAGCGGATCACGCCGTTTTTGTTATCGAGCATTGTCTGCGCGAAGGCTTCGCCGCGGGCGCCACGCACATCGAGCAGCGAGCTGCCTTCGATTTTCGGGTGTAGCGTCAATAGGCCCTTGTCGCGGCCGGCGTCGAAAGCGTAGGGGTAGCCGGTTTCACCAATTTTTACCGCCAGGACCTTCTTGCGCAGTTCTTTCAGGCCGGCCGAGAAGTCGATGCCGGTGAAAAAGGCGCCAATCACCGTGCCGTCGCGATCGCGGATCGGTTGGTAATGGGTCATCACGTCGCGGCCGAACATGCGAGCCTTGCCGGTGTAGGTTTCGCCGCGCAGCAGCGGGGCGACGGCGGGATGCTCGCGGCCGAGCGGAATGCCGCTGGCGCGCTTGCCCTGTTCATCCTGGATCGAGGTCGCCGTGCGCTCGAAATCATCCCCTTTGCGGGTCAGAACCGTAGCGTAGGCGCCGGTTAGGGTGCTGAAGCGGTCGGCCAGGGCATGGCTGTCCTGGGAAATGACGCTGCTGCCGTGATGCAGCACTTCCTGGGCGTCACGACTGAAGCTCTCCGGGTAGCTGCTGGCAAATACCCGGTTCAGGCGCCGGATTTCTTCCTTCAAGGCTCGGTTGTAGGCGTCGATCATGTCGACGATTTGGCGGTTGGTGCCTTGGAGCGTTTCCAGGGCGCGCGCTTCGAGCTTATGGCCGAGAAAGCTCGACAAGCCGAAGGTGGCAATGGCAAGCAGCAATGAAATTCCCGTCGCCAGCATCAAAATCAGCTTGAATGCGACCGAGGTTTGGCGTTCCGACATGAATCCCCTCCCTTGATATTCCCGCAACTGGCGTGCGGATTAACCGGGGATTCTCGATTGGATTACGCAATGTGCACTTGATTTAACTCAAGTGAATATCTGTTTGTCAGATTCCGGGCCGGAAATGGATCAACGTTGCTCGCCGAGTCACTGTGGCTGGCCGGCTTTTCAATCCTGCGCGGCGCGCATATCCGACTTTTCGATCACGGCACAGAAGGCGTGCAGCAGGTCGGGGTCATGTTTGCCACCGGCTTCCTGGCTCAGGATGTCCATCACCGCCTGATGCTGGCGGGCCTTGTGGTAAGGGCGGGTGACTGCCATTGCGTCATAACTGTCGGTTAGCGAGATGATCCGCGCAAAGAGCGGAATGTCGGTGCCACGGAGGCCGTCCGGGTAACCCGAACCGTCGAAGTTTTCATGGTGGTGGCGGACGATGCGCGCCACTTCGGGGGATTTTTCGTCGCCGATGGCCAGGATGATGCGCTCGCCGATCACGGTGTGCTGCTTCATGCATTCCCATTCGTTTTCCTCGAACGAACTCGGTTTGCGCAATACCTGGTCCGGAATGCCGATTTTGCCAAGGTCGTGAAACTGGGCGCCCAGGGTCAGCAGTTCGAGTTCGCGCGCCGAAAGCTTGAGATGGCAGCCGAGTTCGGCGGACAGTTGCACGACGCGCTCGGAGTGGATTTGCGTGTGATGGTCGCGTTCGCCAAGGGCAACGCTCAGGGATCGGGCGATATTTTGCATCGGTACGGCGTCTGGGGTCGGGTTCAGCATCGCAGGCCTCGCTTACCGGTTTTTGGGTATTCGATATTGACCGGCCATCTTGGGCGAGGTTCATTCGGTATTGACGAGCCGGTGAAATTTCCCGGGTGAAAAAACAAGGGGTGCCCGCGGGCACCCCTGATGATCTGCAGCGGCCCGGACTCAGTCTTTGGGCATGGTGTCGGCAAATGAAGCGCGCTGCTTCAGCTTGGCGTACAGTTTTTCCAGATTGGGGTGGCTTTCCTGCCAGTTGATGTCGGTAAAGCGGAAGCACAGGTAACCGAGCGCGGTGCCGACGGCGATGTCGGCCATCGAAATGTGGGTACCCATGCAGAAAGCCTTTTCGCCCAGTTGCTCGGCCATGAACTCCAGGCTGCGCTGGATCTTGTCGTGCTGACGGGCGATCCAGTCGGCGCTCTGCTGCTCGGCCGGGCGCTTGGCTTCCAGGAAGGCGGTGGCGGCGGCGTCGCAGATGCCGTCGGCGAGTGCTTCCCAGCGCTTGACTTCGGTGCGCTCGCGGTTGGGGGCGGGGAACAGCTTGTTGTTCGGCGTCACGTTGTCGATATATTCGACGATGACGCGCGAATCGAAGAGCGGCGTTTCGTCATCAAGGACGAGAACGGGAATCTTGCCCAGCGGATTGAGGTTCGGCACCTTGCTGTCGGCCAGCCAGGGCGAGTCGATCACAAAGTCGTATTCAATTTTTTTTTCGGCCAGCACGATGCGCACTTTGCGCGCAAACGGGCTGGTATGGGAGCCGATCAGCTTCATCGCATGCTCTCTGATTTGGGGAGTTCGATTATAGCGTATGGCGCAGGGGTTGGTCGGGCGGGTAAAATCACGGGCTTACCGAAAAGGATGTTCTTATGACTTTCAATCCCTTGACTGCCCTTTCCCCGCTCGATGGCCGTTACGCCGGCAAGGTCGATGCCCTGCGCGAGCATTTTTCCGAGTTTGGCCTGATCAAAAACCGCCTCAAGGTGGAGATCGAATGGCTGAAGGCGCTGGCCGCCGAGCCGCACTTTTCGGAAATCCCGGCTTTTTCGCCGTCGACCGTCGCCGAACTGGATGCCCTAGTCGCCAACTTCGGGCCGGAACAGGCCGCCGAGGTCAAGGCCATCGAAGCCACCACCAACCACGACGTCAAGGCGCTGGAATACTGGATCAAGGACAAGACCAAAGCCAATGCCGAGGTGACCAAGGTCGGCGAATTCATCCACTTCGCCTGTACCTCTGAAGACATCAACAACCTGTCGCATGCGCTGATGTGCAAGGGGGCCCGCGAGCAGGGCATGCTGCCGATGCTCGACAAGCTGATCGAGCGCCTTCGCGAACTGGCCCACGTCAATGCCGAAGTGCCGATGATGAGCCGCACGCACGGTCAGCCGGCAACGCCGACCACGCTCGGCAAGGAAATGGCCAACGTCGCCTACCGCCTGCAGCGCGCCCGCGTCCGCATCGTCGCCGTCGAACTGCTCGGCAAGATCAATGGCGCGGTCGGTAACTACAACGCCCATCTGACGGCTTACCCGGGCTACGACTGGGAAGGCTTCGCCAAGCGTTTCGTCGAATCGCTCGGCCTGACCTTCAACCCCTACACCATCCAGATCGAGCCGCACGATGCGCTGGCCGAACTGTTCGATGCCTTCGCCCGCGCCAACAGCGTGCTGATCGACCTCGATCGCGACATCTGGGGCTACATCTCGCTCGGTTTCTTCAAGCAGAAGGTCAAGGCCGGCGAAATCGGTTCGTCGACGATGCCGCACAAGGTCAATCCGATCGACTTCGAGAATTCCGAAGGCAATCTCGGTCTGGCCAATGCTGTCCTCAAACACCTCGCCGAAAAGCTGCCGATCTCCCGCTGGCAGCGCGACCTGACCGATTCCACCGTGCTCCGCAACATGGGCGTCGGTCTCGGCTACACGCTGCTCGGCTACGACTCGCTGTTGAAGGGTCTGAGCAAGCTGGAGGTCAATGCCGACCTGATGAAGGCCGATCTCGACGCCAACTGGGAACTGCTGGCCGAGCCGATCCAGACCGTGATGCGCCGCTACGCCGTGCCGAATGCCTACGAAAAGCTCAAGGAACTGACCCGCGGTACCCGCGTTTCGCGCGACGGCATGCAGGCTTTCGTGTCGACGCTGGAAATCCCGGAGGCCGCCAAGGCTGAACTGCTCCAACTGACGCCGTGGGATTACACCGGCAAGGCCGCCGAACTGGCGAAGCGCATCTAAATGCAGTGCGCCAAATGCGGGCTGGAAGTGCCGGCCGACGCCATCTATTGCCCGCATTGCACTGGCGAGCGCAAGACCACGGATCGCGATGTGATCCGTGGCGGCATCAAGGGCGGGCTGATCGGCCTACTGATCGGCCTCTTGCCGGCACTGGTGCTGCTCTATATCTACGGAGCCGAGCGCGGAATCAAGGCGATCGCCTTCATCACGCCTTTCATTACCTTTACCACCGGGCTGATCATCGGTCTGGTCAAAGCCAAACGAGATTGGAAATAATGTCTTTTGCCGAGAATCTGAAAAAACTGCCGGGCATTTCTCACCTGGCCGCCATCAACCTGCTGGATGCCGAAGGCAATGTCGTTGCCGTCATCGAAAACAAGGCCGGCAGCCAGGGTTCGCTGGCGGTGTACAACCATCTGGCGCAAACCTACGGTTCGATCAACGTCGAGGCGGCGAAGAAGGGTCTGGAAATCTTCGCCGAACATACCGAGGATGCCCGCCTGCATGCCGGCAAGCACCCGAACATCGACCGTTTGCTCGCCGTCGAAGCCGGCCAGCCGGCGCTGCGCGTCAAGCACGTCTTCGCGGTTTGAGCCGGTCCGCTACCAATAAACGTCATATAAGCTGGTTATAATTTTTAAGGAATAAATTCGACGTGTTTGTCGTTAACCACGTTGTAATGCCTTTCCTCTCAACAACAACGGAGAAAAACAGAATGAAATCAAAGCTCTTGCTCGCCCTGCTGACCGTGACCTTGGCCGGCACTGCCATCGCCCAGGTCAAGACAGAAGATGCCATCAAGTACCGCCAGTCCGGTTACGGCTTCATGGCCTGGAACATGGCGCGTATCAAGGCCAATGTCGAAGGCCAGTACAACAAGGAAGAGGTCATCAAGGCCGCCAACGCCATTCAGGCGATTGCCAACTCCGGCATGGGCGCCCTCTATCCGCAGGGTTCCGACAAGGGAACGGGCTGGGAAGCGACTCGCGTCAAGCCGGAGTTCTTCACCAACAAGGAAGGCGTCACCAAGGTCGCCATGGCTTTCAACAAGGAAGCCAATGAAATGGCCAAGGTTGCCGCAACCGGCGATGCCGCCGCGGTCGGCGCCCAGTTGGGCAAGCTGGGCGGCACCTGCAAGGGCTGTCACGACGACTTCAAAGCCAAGAAGTAAGCCGGGCGTGCAACAGGCTGCGACAGGCACCTGCGGGTGCCTGTTTTTTTAGCTATAAGAATAGGTCTGGATATGAACAGCAAGAAATTTCACCTGTGGGATCTGCCGACCCGCCTCTTTCACTGGCTGCTGGTCCTCTGCGTGCTGGCGGCGGTGGTTAGCGGGCAATTGGGCGGCAACCTGATCGACTGGCATGGCCGGATCGGGCTGCTCATTGTCGGCCTGCTGGCTTTCCGGCTGGTCTGGGGCGTCGTCGGTTCGAGCTATGCCCGCTTTCGCCAATTCCTGCCGACGCCGACTCGGGTTCGGGCTTACCTGCGCGGCGAGTGGCAGGGCGAGGGCCACAACCCGCTCGGCGCACTGGCCGTTTTTGGTCTGCTCGGCCTGTTGACCGCCCAGGTCGTCAGCGGCTTGTTCAGCAACGACGACATTGCCTTTGTCGGGCCGCTGTTCGAGCTGGTCAGCAAGAACCTGAGCAATCGCCTGACCGGCATTCACCACCTGCTCTCCAACCTGCTGATCGGGCTGGTGGTGCTGCATATCGTAGCCATTGCCTTCTATGGTCACGTCAAGAAGCAGAAACTGGTCAAGCCGATGATTACCGGCTGGCAAGAGGGCGAGGGCGAGTCGGCGACCGGTGGTGGTGTCCTGCCCCTGATCGTGGCGCTGGCCGTGGCGGCCGGTGCGGTCTATGGCGCCAGCGGTGCCTGGTTGCCGGAACCACCACCACCGCCGCCGGCGGCGGAAACGCCGAGCTGGTGAGCAGCAAAGAAAAAGCCACCGGAAATCGGTGGCTTTTTCGTGTCGACCGCAGCGGTCGTCGCCCTGCGGCTTAAACGACGGCGCCGTCCTCGTTGGCCCCTTCGATGACCTTCTTCGGCTTGATGAACTGTTCGCGCGAAACGCCCAGCCACATCACCAGCGGGCTGGCGACCAGCACCGAGGAGTAGATGCCGAAGCAGATGCCGATGGTCAGCGCCATGGCGAAGTAGTGCAGGGTTTCGCCACCGAAGACCAGCATCGACAGCACCATCATCTGCGTACAGCCGTGCGTGATGATCGTCCGGCTGATCGTGCTGGTGATGGCGTGGTCGAGGACTTCCGGCGTGCTCAGGCCGCGCTTGCTCTTGAAGGTTTCGCGGACGCGGTCAAAGACGACGACCGACTCGTTCACCGAGTAGCCGAGCACGGCCAGGATGGCGGCCAGGACCGACAGCGAAAATTCCCACTGGAAGAAGGCGAAGAAGCCGAGGATGATCACCACGTCGTGCAGGTTGGCGATGATGGCCGAGACCGAGAAGCGCCACTCGAAGCGGAAAGCCAGGTAGATGACGATGCCGATGATGACCAGCAGCAGCGCCATCGCCCCGTTTTCAGCCAGTTCCTTGCCGACCTGAGGTCCGACGAACTCGACACGCCGCAGTTCGGAGCCCGGCGCGTCGGCTTCGAGCGCCTTCATCACCGCTTCGCCGATCTGGTTGCTGTTCTGCTCGCTCTTCAGCGGCAGGCGAATCATGACGTCCTGCGACGAACCGAAGTTCTGCACCGCGTAGTCGCTGAAACCGGCCTTGCCCAGCGCGTTGCGCACCTTTTCAAGGTCGGCGGTCTGCGCGTAATGGGTTTCGATCAGCGTGCCGCCGGTGAACTCCACCGACAGGTGCAGGCCCTTGGTGAACAGGAAGACGACGGCGAGGACGAAGGTGACCAGCGAGATGACGTTGAACGTCAGCGCGTGGCGCATGAAGGGAATGTCTTTGTGGATGCGGAAAAATTCCATTTTCGTTTTTCCTTATTTCTGGCCGTTGACCGTAGCGGTGCCCGGTTTCCAGAGCTGGCCGATGGCGACCTTGGCCAGTTTCTTCTGGCGACCGTAGATCAGGTTGATCAGGGCACGGGAAACGACGACCGACGAGAAGATCGAGGTCAGGATGCCGAGGCAATGGACCACCGCAAAGCCGCGCACCGGGCCGGAGCCGAAGATGAGCAGCATCAGGCCGACGATCAGCGTGGTGACGTTGGAGTCGAGAATGGTCCCGAAGGCGCGTTCGTAGCCTTCCGAGATGGCGGCCTGCGGCGGCATGCCGTTACGCAGTTCTTCGCGGACCCGCTCGTTGATCAGTACGTTGGAGTCGATGGCCATGCCCAGTGCGAGCGCGATGGCGGCGATACCGGGCAGGGTTAGCGTCGCCTGCAGCAGGGAGAGCAGGGCGATCAGGAAGAGCAGGTTGGCACCCAGGGCGAGCACCGAGACGACGCCGAAGACCTGGTAGTAGACGATCATGAACAGTGCGATCGCGGCAAAACCCCAGAGCGTCGAATGGAAGCCCTTCTGGATGTTGTCGGCACCGAGCGACGGGCCGATGGTGCGTTCCTCGACGATGTCCATCGGTGCGGCCAGCGAACCGGCACGCAGCAGCAGCGCGGTGTCGTTCGCTTCGCTGGTCGTCATGCGGCCGGAAATCTGGACGCGGCCGCCACCGATTTCGGTGCGGATGACTGGTGCGGTGACGACTTCGCCCTTGCCCTTTTCGATGAGCAGGATGGCCATGCGCTTGTTGACGTTCTCGCGGGTCACATCCTTGAAGATGCGGGCGCCGGCCGAGTCGAGGGTCAGGTGCACGGCGGCTTCCTGGGTCTGGCTATCGAAGCCGGGCTGGGCATCGGTCAGGCGGTCGCCGGTCAGCACGACCTGCTTCTTGACCAGCAGTGGCTGGCCACCGCGCTCGTTGTAGACCTCGGTGCCGAACGGCGCATTGCCGGCCAGCGCCGCTTCCAGCGCGCCCGGCGAATCGTCGACCATGCGGATTTCCAGGGTCGCGGTGCGGCCGAGGATGTCCTTGGCCTTGGCCGTGTCCTGCACGCCCGGCAGCTGGACGACGATGCGGTCGGTGCCCTGCTGCTGGATTACCGGCTCGGCGACGCCGAGTTCGTTGATCCGGTTATGCAAGGTGGTGATGTTCTGCTTGATGGCGAATTCGCCGATGCGCTTTTGCGCTTCCGGCTTCAGCGTGGCGACCAGCTTGAATTCACTGCCGTCGGCCTGCTCGGTCAGGATCAGGTCGGGCTGGCTGTCGGCGATGGCATTGCGGGCCTTGTCGCGGGTTTCCTGGTCGCGGAACTTGACGACCAGGCGGTCGCCTTCGCGGTTCACCCCGGCGTGGCGCAGATTCTTGTCGCGCAAGACGGTGCGCAGGTCGGCCGAGGTTGAGTCGAGGCGCTTGGTCAGCGCGCCCTTCATGTCGACCTGGAGCAGGAAGTGCACGCCGCCGCGCAGGTCGAGGCCGAGGTACATCGGCAGCGCATGCAGCGAGGTCAGCCACTGCGGCGAAGCGGCCAGCAGGTTGAGGGCGACGACATACTGCGGGTCGCTGGCATCCGGATTGAAGGCTTTTTCCAGGACATCCTTGGCCTTCAACTGGGTGTCGGTATCCTTGAAGCGGGTCTTGACGCCGTTGAAGTCGAGTTGCATGCCGTCGTGCGTGATGCCGGCGGTTTTCAGGGCGTCCTCGACGCGGCTCCGGGCCTTGTCATCGACCTTGATCGTGGCCTTGGCGCTGGAAACCTGCACGGCCGGCGATTCGCCGAAGAAATTGGGCAGGGTGTAGACGAAGCCCAGGACCAGCGCGATGGCGACGGTAATGTACTTCCAGAGAGGGTAGCGGTTCATAGCGGCTTTAAAGCTAAAAAGGCGGCCAGCGGCCGCCTTTTGGGGGTGATTACAGCGACTTCAGCGTGCCCTTGGGCAGTACCAGGCCGATGGCCGGTTTTTGCACGACAACTTCGGTGCCTTCGGCAATTTCCAGGGTCACGTAGTTTTCGCCGACCTTGGCAATCTTGCCGACCAGGCCGCCGCCGGTGACGACTTCATCGCCCTTGGCCAGTGCCGCAACCAGGGCCTTGTGTTCCTTGGCCTTCTTCATTTGCGGACGAATCATCAGGAACCAGAGCACGACGAACATCAGGATCATCGGCAGGAGCTGCATCAAGCCGCCAGTCGGGTCGGCGGCGCCAGCGGTTTGAGCGTGGGCAAGGCTAATCATTGGTGTAACTCCGGATAACTAAAAATCAGAACGCGAGATTCTATCACTGGCCTGAGGAACGATCGCGGGCAAAGGCGCTTGCCCACTCGTTCAGCGTGCCGGCCTCGATCGCGGCGCGCATTTCGGCCATGATGGTTTGATAGAAATGCAGGTTGTGGATGGTGTTCAGCATGCCGCCGAGAATTTCGCCGGCGCGGAAGAGATGGTGCAGGTAGGCGCGGCTGAAATTGCTGCAGGTGTAGCAGCTGCAACTCGGGTCGAGCGTGCCGGTATCGGTCTTGTGCCGGGCATTCTTGATCTTGACGTCGCCGAAGCGGGTGAATAGGTGACCGTTGCGGGCATTGCGGGTCGGCATTACGCAATCGAACATGTCGATGCCGGCCTTGACCGAATAGACCAGATCTTCCGGTGTGCCGACGCCCATCAGGTAGCGCGGCTTGTGGGTCGGCAGCTTCGGGGCGGTATGGGCGAGGATGCGCGCCATGTCTTCCTTCGGTTCGCCGACCGAGAGGCCACCGATCGCCATGCCGTCGAAACCGATGTCGCACAGCCCGGCCACCGATTCGTCGCGCAGCTCTTCGTACATGCCGCCCTGAACGATGCCGAACAGCGCATTGCCGTTTTCCAGCCGGTTGTGTTCGTCACGCGAGCGTTGCGCCCAGCGCATGCTCATCCGCATCGATTTGGCCGCTTCGTCGCGCGTCGCCGGGTAGGGCGTGCATTCGTCGAAGATCATCACGATGTCGGAATTCAGTACCTTCTGAATCTGCATCGAGATTTCCGGGGTCAGGAAGAGCTTGGCGCCGTCGTGCGGTGACGAGAACTTGACGCCTTCCTCGGTGATCTTGCGCATGGCGCCGAGCGAGAAGACCTGGAAGCCGCCGGAGTCGGTCAGGATCGGCTTCTGCCACTGCATGAAATCGTGCAGCCCGTGGTGTGCCTGGACGACATCCAGCCCGGGTCGCAGCCAGAGGTGGAAAGTGTTGCCGAGACAGATCTGGGCGCCGATCTCGTTCAACGAAGCGGGTGTCATCGCCTTGACCGTGCCGTAGGTGCCGACCGGCATGAAAACCGGGGTCTGGACGACACCGTGGGTCAGCGTCAGCGTGCCGCGGCGGGCGTCGCCATCGGTCTTGAGGAGTTCAAACTGCATCGGATTTTTCCAGAAGCATGGCGTCGCCATAGCTGAAGAAGCGGTAGCGATCGGCCACGGCGTGGGCGTAGGCGGCACGGATGTTGTCGTAGCCGGCAAAGGCCGAAACCAGCATGAGCAGTGTCGATTTCGGCAGATGGAAGTTGGTGAACAGGCGGTCGACCACCTTGAAGCGATAGCCCGGCGTAATGAAGATATCGGTTTCACCTTCGCCAACCCGCACCGTGCCATCGTCGCGCGCCGCCGATTCGAGTGTGCGCAGGCTGGTCGTGCCAATGGCAATGACCCGGCCGCCGGCAGCGCGGGTCGCCGCAATGGCGTCGGCCGTCGCTTGCGGAACGGCATAGCGCTCGCTATGCATGCGGTGATCGGTGATTTTTTCGACGCGGACCGGTCGGTAGGTGCCGGCCCCTACGTGCAGCGTGACGAAAGCGGTATTGATACCCTGGGCCTGCAGCGTAGCCAGCATCGCTTCGTCGAAATGCAGGCCGGCGGTGGGCGCTGCGACCGCGCCTGGGGCGCGGGCATAGACCGTCTGGTAGCGTGTTTCGTCGGCATCCTCGGCCGGATGTTCGATGTAGGGCGGCAAGGGCAGTTTGCCGTAGCGCTCGGACAAATCCCAGAAATCGCCCTCATCGACCAGTTCCAGCGCGAAAAAATCGTCGTCGGCACCGGTCCGTCCGGTCATCCTGACTGTAAAGGCGTCAGCCAGGCGCAGGTTGCAGCCCGGCTTCGGCGCCTTGCTGGCACGAATCTGGCAGACCGCATGACGGGCGTCGACAATGCGTTCGAGCATGATCTCGACCCGCCCGCCGCTGTCCTTGACCCCGAAAAAGCGCGCCTTGATGACCCGGGTGTCGTTGAAGACCAGCAGGTCGCCGGTGCGCAACAGGCTCGGCAGATCGTCAAATTTGCGATCAAAACGCTGTTGACCGCAGACATGCAGCAAGCGGCTGCCCCGCCGCTCGGGCGCGGGGTGTTGGGCAATCAACTCGGGGGGGAGGGGAAAGTCGAAGTCGTCGACAGTCAACGACATAGGCAGAAATCCGCTTGGAAACAAAAACGGCCTTCCGTCAGGAAAGCCGATTTGTCGTTACTGGTGCCCCGAGCCAGACTCGAACTGGCACACCTTTCGGCGGCGGATTTTGAATCCGCTGCGTCTACCGATTCCGCCATCGGGGCAAATGGAGGCCGGATTATCCACGAATCACTTCTTTGGTTCAAGTGTATTGGTGCAGGGAAATGATTTGGCCAAGGCGCTGGCGACCAACATGGCCGTGCTACCGCTCGGATTTGGCGGCAGGTGCTCGAAGTGGGCGAGGACGGCACGGACCAGGCGAGCCGACAGATCGCTCTCGTCGGGCAAGCAGAAGGCATTGAGTTTGACCCCGACCTTGTCGGCCAGGTAGTCGCTGACGGCATAGCCGTCGGCAAAGCCGGCGACGTAGGAAATGCAGCGGCCGCTCTTCAGCGACTCGTAGGGGTTGCTGGTCTTCTTGTGAGCGAACAGTTCATCGGCCGCCTGACAGTCTTCACGCAACTCTTTCACCGAGTAGGCCTGGGCCGGTGCGGTAAAGGTGGCGAGCAGGCCGACGATCAGGACGCCGAGGATAGGCTTCATGCTTTCTCGAACCAGCTGAGCTGCTCGTGCAGGCCGACAACACTGCCGACCACGATCAGCGCCGGCGGCTTGATGCCGGATTCCTCGATGCGATGCGGCAGGGTGCCGAGCGTGGCGAGCAGGGTTTGCTGGTCGGGCAGCGTGCCGTTGCGGATGACGGCGGCCGGCGTCAGTGAGGGCAGGCCGTGATTGATCATCTGGCGGCAGATTTCACCGGCGGCGCCGATGCCCATGTAGAAAACTACGGTTTGCCGGGGGCGGGCCAGGGCCGGCCAGTCGAGATTGACGGTGCCGTCCTTGAGGTGGCCGGTAACGAAGGTGACCGACTGGGCGTGGTCGCGGTGAGTCAGCGGAAAACCGGAGTAGGCGGCACAACCGGCGGCGGCGGTGACACCCGGCACGACTTCAAAGGGGATGCCGGAGGCAACCAGCGTTTCCAGTTCCTCACCGCCACGGCCGAAGATGAAGGGGTCGCCACCTTTCAGGCGAACGACCGAGAGCCCTTCCTTGGCCAGGTCAACCAGCAGCTGGTTGATCGAGTCCTGCGGCAGCGTGTGTTTGGAAGCTTCCTTGCCGGCATAGATGCGGCGGGCATCGGCCCGGGCCAGGTCCATGATGCCTTCGCCAACCAGGTGGTCGAAGACCAGGGCGTCGGCCTGGCTGATCAGGCGGGCCGCCTTGACTGTCAAAAGATCCGGGTCGCCAGGGCCGGCGCCGATGAGCCAGACTTTGCCGGCAGCGAGAGTGTCGTGTTTGTCCATGTTGTCTTTGTGCCTTTGGGCGGCCATCCTAATCCGTCATTTGGCGCCTGCCAATAGGAGGCAGCAATTGTCTGTTGCGGTATCTGTCAAAAGCACTATATGACTAGTTCTAAGTAACTATAAGCGACTGAATATTATGGATTCCTGATGGGTAAAATCTTGATGGGAATCAAGGATGGGAAACGGGCTCAGGTTCAACCTAGCGCCCATCGCGTTGGGGGATACGGCGCGCCATTTTTGTTCTAGGAGAGGAAAGATGAAAAAATCTGTTGTGGGGATGCTCGCATTGACGGCCATGGTTTCCGCCATGGGTTCTGCTTTTGCTCAGGATGCTGCCAAGGCACCTGAACTGACTGCTGCCGAGAAGGAGCAGGCGAAGAAGATTTACTTCGAGCGCTGCGCCGGTTGTCACGGTGTATTGCGCAAGGGTGCCACCGGCAAGAACCTCGAGCCGCACTGGTCGAAGAAGGACAAGGACGGCAACGTGACCGAAGGCGGTACGCTGAAGCTCGGTCAGAACCGTCTGGAAAAGATCATCGGTTACGGTACCGATGGTGGCATGGTTAACTTCGACGACATCCTGACCAAGGAAGAAATTTCCCTGATGTCGAAGTACATCCAGAACACGCCGGATGTGCCGCCGGAATACAGCTT
This sequence comes from Dechloromonas denitrificans, assembly GCF_001551835.1. Lineage (GTDB taxonomy): Bacteria > Pseudomonadota > Gammaproteobacteria > Burkholderiales > Rhodocyclaceae > Azonexus > Azonexus denitrificans. Next base: position 562,852 of record NZ_LODL01000021.1, read on the forward strand.
CAAGGAAACTCTGGATTCCTGGAAGGTAATTGTTCCGGTCGACAAGCGTCCGACCAAGCAAATGAACAACATCAACCTGAAGAACGTCTTCTCGGTCACCCTGCGTGATACCGGTGAAGTTGCTCTGATCGACGGTGATACCAAGGAAATCCGTAGCATCGTCAAGACCGGCTACGCGGTCCATATCTCCCGCCTGTCCGCTTCCGGCCGTTACGTCTATGTTATTGGTCGCGATGGCCGTCTGAGCCTGATCGACCTCTGGATGGAAAAGCCGGCCGTCGTGGCTGAAGTCAAGATCGGTTTCGATGCCCGCTCGGTCGATACCTCCAAGTTCAAGGGCTTTGAAGACAAGTACGCGATCGCCGGTTCCTACTGGCCGCCCCAGTACGTGATCATGGACGGCGACACGCTGAAGCCGCGCAAGGTCGTTTCCACCCGCGGCATGACCGTTGATGGCGAATACCATCCGGAACCGCGCGTTGCTTCCATCGTGGCTTCCTTCATCAAGCCGGAATGGGTCGTCAATATCAAGGAAACCGGCCAGATCCTGCTGGTCGACTATTCCGATATCGAAAACCTGAAGACGACGACCATCGCTTCCGCCAAGTTCCTGCATGACGGCGGCTGGGATGCTTCGAAGCGCTACTTCCTGGTCGCGGCCAATGCCTCCAACAAGATTGCCGCGGTCGACACCAAGACCGGCAAGCTGGCAGCGCTGGTCGATGTCGCCAAGATCCCGCACCCGGGGCGCGGCGCCAACTTCGTGCATCCGAAGTTCGGTCCGGTCTGGGCGACGGGTCACCTCGGTGCCGATGTCGTGACGCTGATCTCGACGCCGTCCGACGACAAGAAGAATGCCAAGTTCAAGGAATACAACTGGAAGGTTGTCCAGGAAATCAAGCACGTACCGGGTAACCTGTTCGTCAAGACGCATCCGAAGTCGAAGCATCTGTGGGCCGACTCGGCACAGAACTCCGACAAGGATCGTGCCGAATCCGTTTCCGTTTGGGACATGGCTGATCTTTCCAAGCCGAAGGCTATCCTGAACGTTGCCAAGGATTCCGGCATGCCGGAAGCCAAGGCGACCAAGCGTGCCGTGCATCCGGAATACAGCGCGGACGGCAAGGAAGTCTGGATCTCCCTGTGGGGCGGCAAGACCGACCAGTCGGCCATCGTGGTCTATGACGATGCCACGCTGAAGGTCAAGAAGGTGATCACCGATCCGAAGATGATCACCCCGACCGGCAAGTTCAACGTCTACAACACCCAGCACGACATCTATTAATCGGCTGCCGATTATTTGATCTGTCGCAAGGCTACGGGGGCGCAAGCCCCCGTAGCATTAGTGGCATCGGCATTACGATAACGACATGCCTGTAATCGAAGGTTTTTTGAGTGGAGACACCACGATGAAAAAGAATTTTGTATCTCTGGCTGTGATGGGCGCTTTCCTCGCTATGGGTTCGCAAGCGGCGCTGGCCGCTCCCGACTGGAGCAAGGTGCCGAAGAAGGATCTCTATGTCTTCCACCCGGGTGCGGCGCCGATCGAATGGGCGACCGGCAAGGGCGACCATAGCGGTGCCAGCGGCTTGAAGAAGGGCGAGGCCTGTGCCGGCTGCCATATCGAGGACGGCAAGCTGAGCCTGGACCTGAAGCGTCTGGCCAGCAAGGAAATGGAGCCGAAGGGCGCACCGAAGACGATGAGCTACCCGGTTGGCGTACAGGCGGCTTATGACGCAACCAATCTTTATGTTCGTCTGACCTTCAAGGCACCGGGCGGCGGCTTCGATCATTCCGACAAGGACAACGAGGTCAAGGCCAGCGTCATGTTCCCGAACGACAAGGTGCCGATGGGCGACCAGGTCGGCTGCTGGGCGAGCTGTCACAAGGATGCCCGCACCATGCCGGGGGCCGACGAGAAGAAGACCAAGTACGTCACGGCCGGTTCGATGGACCTGATGCAGTGGCGTAGCGGCGGCGGTGGCAAGGCTCTTGATGGCACGGTCAGCGACAAGCGCAACATGGAAGGCGGTAAGGCTGGGGTGACGGCGGAAGGCGCCAAGGCCGGCGATACCTACACCGTGACCTTCACCCGCAAGCTGGCGGGCGGCGTCAATCTGGCAGCCGGCAAGGCCGTACCCTTCGGTATCGCCATTCACGCCGACAATGCCGGTGGTCGTTTCCATCACATTTCCTTCGGCCACACGCTGGGTCTGGGCGCCGATGGTGATGTGAAGGCTGCCAAGCAGTAATTGCCTTGCCCTCCGGCGCATCATTGTTTACCGGATGGCTTGTCTTGAAACGAGCGCCCGCCCTGCTGGCGCTCGTTGCCTTTTCTGCCTTCGGGCAGACGACGCACGACGTGGTGATCGAGGGCTACCAGTTTGTCCCCGCCGAGTTGACGATCCGCAGCGGCGATACCGTCAAATGGAGCAACCACGAGAAGCGGACCAGCCATTCCGTACTTTTCCCGGCAGAAGGTGGCCAGGAGTCCGAGCGGCTGTTTCCGGACGAAAGCTGGCAGCGTCAATTTAATCAGCCCGGGCGCTACCTCTATCATTGCGGGCCGCATCCGGAGATGAAAGGTGTCATCGTTGTCGAATAAACTGGTTTTTGCCCTTTTCCTGCTGTCGACCGCAGCAATGGCCAGCGAGCCGACGCCGGCCCGGCAAAAGGAGCTGGTCCATCTGGTCCGCCAGGATTGCGGCTCCTGCCATGGCATGACGCTGCAGGGCGGCCTTGGTCCCGCCTTGTTGCCGGCCAACCTGCGCGACAAGCCGGCCGAAGGCCTGGCCGCAACGATTTATTACGGCCGGCCGGGAACGCCGATGCCGCCGTGGCAGCAATTCATGTCCGAAGCCGAAGCGGCGTGGATTGTCGATAAACTGATGAGCGAATTCCCCAAATGAAAACGATGCGCCTGTTCCTCTGTCTGCTCCTCGCCCTGCTGCTGAATGCCTGCGCCGGCTCGCAACTGCGCGGCACCGGCGATCTCGGTCTGGTCATCGAACGCGCCAGCGGCCATGTCACGCTGGTCAATACCAGCGCCCGCCAACCCTATGCCCGCATCGAAGGACTGGGTGACCTTTCGCACGCCTCCGCCGTCTATTCGCGGGACGGCCGCTACGCCTTCATCTTTGGCCGCGATGGCGGGCTGACCAAGATCGACCTGCTGGAAGCAAAGATCGTCAAGCGTGTCATCCAGTCGGGCAACGCCATCGGCGGCTCGATTTCGCAGGATGGCCGCATCGTCGTCGCCCAGAACTATGCGCCGGGCGGTATCAAGGCCTTCGATGCCGAGACGCTCGAACTGCTGTCCGAAGTGCCGGCCGAATACGCCCCGGGCAAGTTTTCCAAGGTGGTCGGCCTGGCCGACGTGCCGGGCAACAAGTTCGCCTATGCGCTGTTCGAGGGCGGCGAGATCTGGGTGACCGATTTCAGCAATCCGCGCCAGCCGACGACGCAGCGCTATCCGGCCGGCAAGCAGCCTTACGATGGCCTGGTGACGCCGGATGGCCGTTACTTCCTGGCCGGCCTGTTCGGCGAGGACGGCATCGCCATGCTCGACCTCTGGCAGCCGGAAAAGGGGGCGCGCAAGATTCTCGAAAACTATGGTCGTGGCGAGGAAAAGCTGCCTGTCTTCAAGATGCCGCATCTGCGCGGCTGGTCGGTGGCGCAGGGCAAGGCCTACCTGCCGGCGATCGGTCGTCACGAAGTGCTGGTCGTCGATGTTGCGACCTGGAAGGAAGTCGGCCGCATTCCGGTACGCGGCCAGCCGGTCTTCGTCATGGCGCGCCCGGACGGCCGCCAGGTGTGGGTCAATTTCGCCTTTCCCGACAACGGCAAGATGGACGTCATCGACACCCTGGCCGGCAAGGTGGTGCATGCTTTCGAGCCGGGCAAGGGCATCCTGCACATGGAATTCGCGCCGCGTGGCGAAAATGTCTGGCTCTCGGCGCGCGACGACAACAAGGTGCTGATCTACAACACGATGAATTTCAGCCAGCAGGGCGAGATTGCCGCCGATAGTCCTTCCGGCATCTTCTTCACGACCCGCGCCGCGCGCATTGGTTTCTGATGAACGACACTTTCGAATTCCGCCTGCTCAACGAATTTCAGCGCGACTTTCCGCTCTGTCCGGCCCCTTTCGCCGAACTGGCGGCCCGCCTCGGGGTGGCCGAAAAGGCCGTGCTGGGCAGCCTGGAAAAGCTCCGCCGCGAAGGCAAGATCTCGCGGGTCGGCGCCGTCTTCGCCCCCAAACGGATCGGTGCTTCGACGCTGGCGGCGATGGCGGTACCGCCGCAGAAGCTCGCCATGGTGGCGGCTGCGGTCAACCGCTTTCCGGAGGTCAACCATAACTACGAGCGGGAACATCGCTACAACCTGTGGTTCGTCGTCACCGCCGGCAGCGAAGGACGCTTGCAGGCGACGCTGGGCGCCATCGAAAAGGCCGCCGGCTACCCGCTGCTCGCCTTGCCGCTGGAAGAGGAGTTTCACATCGACCTCGGTTTCTGCCTGCAGGGCGAGAAGCAAAAGAATGTCGTGACCGCCCGCCCGGTGCAACCGGCCGCGCCGATCGGCGAATCCGAGCGGCGTCTGGTTTCCGTACTGCAGGAGGGGCTGCCGCTGTTCATGCGGCCCTTTGCGCTGATTGCCGAGCGGATTGGCGCTTCCGAATCCGATGTCCTGAACCGCATCCGGCGCTGGCTGGACGAGGGCGACATCAAGCGCTTCGGTGTCGTCGTCCGCCACCATGAACTCGGCTACACCGCCAATGCGATGCTGGTCCATGACCTTCCCGACGAACAGGTCAGCGAGATCGGCCGCGCCCTGGCCGGCGAGCCGGCGGTCACACTCTGCTACCGCCGGCCGCGCCGCCTGCCGGACTGGCCGTACAACCTGTTCTGCATGATTCATGGCCGGGAACGCAACGAGGTCGAGGCGACGATTGCCGAACTGCGCCAGCGGCATGGCCTGGAGGCCTTTGGCCACGATGTGCTGTTTTCACTGACCCGTTTCAAGCAGGGCGGTGCCCGTTATGCGTGAACTTGACGCGGTCGACCGCGAAATCATTGCCAAAATGCAGGGCGATTTCCCGATCTGCGCCCGCCCTTACGCGGCGCTGGCAACAAAGATCGGCATCACCGAAGACGAGTTGTTGGTTCGTCTCGGCGCTTTGCTCAACGACAAGGTATTGACCCGTTTCGGCCCGATGTATCAGATCGAACGGATGGGCGGTGCCTTCGTGCTCGCCGCGCTGGCCGCTCCGGAGGAGCGCTATGACGAGGTGACGGCGTTGGTCAATGCTTTGCCGCAAGTCGCCCACAATTACCGGCGTGAACACGCGCTGAACATGTGGTTCGTGCTGGCAACCGAAACGCCGGCCGGCATTGCCGAGGCGGTGGCCCGCATCGAAGCGGACACTGGCCTGCCGGTCTACGCTTTCCCGAAGGAACAGGAATATTTCGTCGAAATGAAGCTGGAGGCTCGAGTCTGATGGATGAAATCGATCGTGCGCTGATCGTCGCCACCCAGGGGGGCCTGCCGCTGGTCTGCGAGCCTTACCATGCCATCGGCGAGCAGCTTGGCCTGCCGGACCAGGAGGTCATGCGCCGGCTGCAGGCGCTGGTCGACAGCGGCGTCATCCGCCGGATCGGTGCCGTGCCCAATCATTATGCGATCGGCTGGACGGCAAACGGCATGACCGTGTGGGATGTCGCCGATGAACTGGTCGATGCGCTGGGGGCGAAGATCGGGGCGCTGCCGTTTGTCACTCATTGCTACCGTCGACCGCGGGCCTTGCCGGCCTGGCCCTACAACCTGTTTGCCATGGTGCACGGCAGTTCGCGCGAGGAGTGCTCGGCCAAGGCCGGTGAAATCCGCAGTTTGCTCGGCGATGCCTGCCGGGCAAACGACATCCTCTATTCGACCAAAATCCTCAAGAAAACCGGCCTGCGCATCGGCGCCTGAGGCACTGGCCGTTCAGCGTGGCGACCTCAGCCATTTCAGTACACAAAGGAACAGTGCTTCGGGCTCGACCGGCTTGGCGATGAAATCGTTCATGCCCGCCTCGAAACAGCGGACCTTGTCTTCAATGAAGGCATTGGCCGTCATTGCGACAATCGGGGTGGTGCTGTGGCGGGGCATGGCGCGTATCTGTCGCGTCGCGTCCAGACCATCCAGGCGCGGCATCTGCATGTCCATCAGGATCAATTTGTAGTCGGTCTGACTGGCCCGTTCACAAGCCGCGATCCCGTCTTCGGCAAAGTCCACGAGCAGGCCGAGTTCGCCGAGCAGGGTCAGGGTAATCTCGCGATTGATCGGTTCGTCTTCGGCGAGCAGGATCCGGCTGCCGGCATGGTCATGCTTGAGAACAGCCTCCGCTTCGCTCAACAGAATAGCTGGCCGCAATGGGCTGAAGGGGGCGCCTTTTTTCAGTCTTACGGTAAACCAGAACGAACTGCCGATTCCCGGCCGGCTCTCCGCCCCGGCATCGCCGCCCATCAACTGGGCCAGTTTGCGGGTGATGGCCAGGCCGAGACCGGTGCCGCCGTATTTGCGGGTCATCGTGTTGTCGGCCTGCTCGAAGGCGGCGAACAGGCGTTGCATGACATCCGCCGGAATGCCGATGCCGCTATCGGCGACCTCAAAGTGCAAGACGGCGCTGTCGGCGGTTTCGCTGAGCAGTTTTGCCCGCAGGCTGACGTAGCCGCTGTCGGTGAACTTGATGGCATTGGTGGCGTAGTTGAGCAGCGCCTGCTGTAGCCGTGTCGGGTCGCCGAGCAGGCAGTTCGGCAGGGCGGCCGCTTCGATGCTCAGCGTCAATTGCTTGGCCTGCGCCCGGTCATGCAGGATCGAGGCGACGTTTTCGAGCAGGGCCTCGACATTAAGCGGGACTTCCTCCAGCGAGAATTTGCCGGCTTCGATCTTCGACAGTTCAAGGATGGCATTGATGATGGCGAGCAAATGTTCGCTCGCCGCCTCCAACTTGCCCATGCGCTCCTGCTGTTCGGGGGAAAGACCGTTGCGTCGGATCAGGTGGGCCATGCCGGCAATGGCGTTCAGCGGGGTGCGGATTTCATGCGACATATTGGCCAGGAAGGCGCTCTTCGCGATATTGGCTGTCTCGGCCGCCTCCTTGGCCTTGACCAGTTCGGCCGTGCGCTCGGCGACGACATCCTCGAGATGATGGCGGTGCCGGTCCAGTTCGATTTCCCCGCGCTTGCGTTCGCTGATGTCGATGTCGATGCAATACATTTCCGGTTCGCCACGGCTGCCGTGCAACATGACATGGCTGGAAAAGACCTCGACCGGGCTGCCGTCGGCACGGCGCAGGGTCAATTCGCCGGCCGGAATCGGTGGACCGCCGGCCACCCAGGCCGAGGTTTGGCGAATGACGCCGTCCCGCATGGCGTCGGGAATGATCAGGTCTTCCAGCAGGGCGCCCAGTGCTTCCTCCCGGCTGTAGCCGTAGAGTGTTTCGCTGGCCTTGTTCCAGAAAATGACACGCCGGTTGCGGTCGTAGCCCTGCACCGAGATCGACGGGACCTGTTCGAAAATGGCCCGGAATCGTTCCTCGCTCTCGCGCAGTATGCGTTCCTGCTGCAGTTCCTCGGTGATGTCGAGGCTCAGGCTGACCAGCGCGACGGGGTGCCCTTGCTCGTTGCATTTCACCGCCTTGATGACACGCAGATCGTGAATCTGGCCGTCGCTGAAAGGCAGTCGCTGCTGCGTGACGCTGATTTCCCGATCGGCCAGTGCCTTGCGGTCGGCGGCCAGGCACTGCTCACGAAAGGCCGGCGGGATCAGCTCGGTGTAATGCGCTGCGGCGAGAAAGCGGCTTTCGGCTATCCCCATCGCCTGGCAGAAGGCCTTGTTGACGAAAGACAGCTTGCCGTTCGCATCCTGCAGCCAGATGCCGATCGGGGCCGCGTCGAGAATCAGTTGGAGCGTTTGCCGCTCGCGGCGCAAGGCCTGTTCGACCTGTATCTTGTCGGTAATGTCGCGCGCAATGCCGAACAGGCCGATGATTTCGCCGCTGGCATCCTTGATCGGGTATTTTCGGTTGTCGACCCAGCCCTTGCGGCCATCGTTGCCCAGGGTTTCCTGAATTTCATGTGCGACCGCGGCGCCAGCGAAAACCTGCTTTTCCAGCCGGTAGTAGTGATCGGCAAACTCTTCCGGGAAAATATCGTAATCGGTCTGGCCGAGCAGGTCGGTCCAGTGTTCGCTGGGCGCGGTGATCGCCACCAGGGTTTGGCTGGCACCGGTCATCACATGGTTGCGGTCTTTGAAGTAGATGTAATCGTCGGTGATTTCCATCATGGCGCGGAAGTTGGCCATCATGTCCTGCGCACCAAGTGGCCGGGCCAGGCTTTTTGCGTCCTGCAGCAACAGATCAAGGGTGGGGGCGGGGTGTTTGCTGGCGCCGTCCTTTTGATAGTGCGCCTTGAGGCAGCGGATGCGGCCATCGGCATGGCGGAGCCGGATGTTGACGGTGCCGGCGGTGTCGTGGACTTCCCGGGAAAACAGGTGCTCGGCGATATCGAGATCGTCCGGGTGGATCAGTGTCGGCAGGGTGATGCCGGATGCGAGAAAATCATCAGCACGATAGCCGAGCAAAGCCTCCATACCGTCGCTGACCGACAGTACCGGCAAGTCGTCCCGCAGCACCATCCTGATCCGTGCTTCCAGGACAGGGCGGCCATCCGTCTTGATCATCGTTATTCCCCGGCAAGCTGACACATTTCAATGTCATCAGACTCAAGCGATTGCCAACGGTTCAAGCATAACGCCGGGGCGTGTGTTTGTGGGTGACCGTGGGGCGGAATCTGCCCAGAAAAAAGCCCGGCATCGGCCGGGCTTTTACGGGGCACGAAGTCTCGCGTTTAGCCAGCTTCGGCGATGCGTCCGGCAATATGGGCCAGCGCCTCTTCCACCTGGTCGATCAGGATCAGGCAGAGGTCGCCCGGTTGCAGACGGGCCAGCGCAGCGTCGATGGCGATGAATTCACCGGTGATCGCATCGATCTGCTTGGTGCGGCTGGCGTTGGCCAGGCCTTCGCGGAGCAGGGCGATGACTTCGCCGTCTTCCCGGCCACGCTGGCAGGCATCCTGGTAGAGGATGACGTCGTCGAAAGCCTCGCCGAGGATCTCGGTCTGCTGGCGAATATCGTCATCGCGCCGGTCGCCGGCACCGCTGATGACAACCGAGCGGCGCACGGCCGGCATATTGTTGATGCCTCCGACCAGCGCCTGGATGGCGTCCGGGTTGTGGCCGTAATCGGCGATCAGCGTCGCCCCCTTGTAGTCAAAGACATTGAAGCGGCCGGGGGCGGTCGCTGCGTCGCTGACGAAATTGGCCAGGGCGCGTTCGATGATTTCCCAGTCGTAGCCGAGAGCCCAGCCGGTGGCGGTGGCTGCCATCGCATTCTCGACCTGGAAGCCGATCGTGCCGTTGCGGGTCAGCGGCACATTGGCCAGCGGAATACGGTGCTTCTTGCGGCCTTCGCTGCAGATGATGGCATCGCGCTCGACATAGACGACGCGCTTGCCCTGGGCGCGGTGGGTGGCCAGCACCGGGTTGGCCCGGTCGCGGGCGAAGAAGATGATCTCGCCCTGGCAGTGATGGGCCATCGCCGCGACTACCGGGTCGGCTGCATTGAGCACGGCGGTGCCGTTCGGCGCGACGTTTTCGACGATGACGCGCTTGACCACGGCCAGTTCGTCGACCGTCGTGATGTAGTTGAGGCCGAGGTGGTCGCCGATGCCGATGTTGGTAATCACCGCGACGTCGCACATGTCGAAACCGAGACCTTCGCGCAGGACGCCGCCGCGCGCCGTTTCGAAAACCGCGGCATCGACGTCCGGGTGCATCAGCACGTTGCGGGCGCTACGCGGGCCGGAACAGTCGCCGTCGTCGGTGCGCCGGCCTTCGATATAGACGCCGTCGGTGCTGGTCATGCCGACGCGCAGGCCATTGCTTTCAAAGATGCGGCCGATCAGGCGGCTGGTCGTCGTTTTGCCATTGGTGCCGGCGATGGCGACGACCGGGATGCGGGCATTGTCGCCGTCCGGGAACATCATGCCGACGATGGCTTCGCCGACCGGCCGGCCCTTGCCGAAGGAGGGATCGAGATGCATACGCAGGCCGGGCGCGGCGTTGCATTCGACGATGCCGCCGCCTTGCTCTTCGAGCGGCTTGAGCATCGTGTCGCAGACGACGTCGATGCCGCAGATGTCGAGACCGACGGTCTGCGCAGCGGCGACGGCGGCCGCCGCCAGTTCCGGGTGGACGTCGTCGGTGACGTCGGTGGCGGTGCCGCCGGTGGACAGGTTGGCATTGTTGCGCAGCACGACGCGGACGCCGCGTTGCGGTACGGTGTCGGCGCTGTAACCCTGTTCGGCGAGGCGGGCGAGGGCGATTTCGTCGAAGCGGATCTTGGTCAGCGACGTGGCGTGGCCGTCGGAGCGACGCGGGTCGCTATTGACGATGTCCACCAGTTCGCGAATGGTGTGCGTGCCGTCGCCGATGACCAGCGGCGGGTCACGCCGGGCGGCGGCGATCAGCTTGTCGCCAATGACCAACAGGCGCCAGTCGTGGCCGGGCAGGAATTTCTCGACCATGATGTCGTCGCGGAACTCGATGGCGACGCGGTAGGCGCGGCGGACCTGTTCCTCGCTCGTCAGATTGACCGAAATGCCCTTGCCCTGATTGCCGTCCTGCGGCTTGACGACGACCGGCAGGCCGACCTCCTGGGCGGCCACCCAGGCATCGTCCTCGTCCTCGACCGGGCGGCCGTAGGGCACGGCGACACCGGCGGCGTGCAGCAGCTTCTTGGTCAGTTCCTTGTCCTGGGCGATCGATTCGCCGATGGCGCTGGTCAGGCTGGTTTCGGCGGCCTGGATGCGCTTCTGCTTGCTGCCCCAGCCGAACTGGACCAGGCTGCCCTGGGTCAGGCGGCGATACGGAATGCCGCGGGCGACGGCGGCCGAAACGATAGCGCCGGTCGACGGGCCAAGGCGGATGTCTTCGTCGAGGTCGCGCAGTTCCTTCAGCGTCCCTTCGAGATCGAAGGGGGTATCGTTCAGTGCGGCCTGACACAGTTGCTCGGCACGTTCGAAGGCGAGACGACCGACATCTTCTTCGGTGTACTCGACGATGACCTGATAAACGCCCTGGTCGACGGTCTGTGCCGTCCGGCTGAAGGTCACCGGGCAGCCGGCCTGGGCCTGCAGGCCGAGAGCGGCGAATTCAAGGGCGTGGGCCATCGAGACGGTGTCGAGGTGGTCGGAGGGAATCAGGTCGCCCAGTTCCGGGAAGCGCTCGCGCAGGCGGGCTTCGAAGTTAGGCAGGTCTGAAATGGCGACCTCGCCACCTTCACAGGTGACGATGGCCTGAATGGCGGTATGCCGGCTCCACAGGTTGGGGCCGCGCAGGGCGCGAATGCGGGAAACGTCCATGACGCTTGTTCCTCGTTATTTCCGGGCGGTAGCCGGCTTCTTTGCGGGTTGTGACTTCTTGGCGAGCTGCGGCAGCAGGGCAGCGGGGTCGGCCAGTTCGAGGCCGAAGGTCTTCATCCCCGTTGTCAGCACTTCCTTGCTCAGGCCCATGGCCCAGCCTGCAGCAATGCTGGCCAGTACGTTGGCAATATTTTTCGCTTGCTTGGCCTTGCCGATGTAGGGCGCATCGACCAGTCGGCTGAGGCGGATTTCATCGTTGCCGGCACGCAGCACAACCCGCTTGTCGACCACCGTGACGCCGCGCTTGCCGGCGGCCAGGTGAGTGGCCAGAGTCGGATTGGCCGGATCGACGGCGAAGAAAATGACTTCGCCGTCGCACAGTTCGGCAAAGTCGGCGACCAGTTCGTCTTCGGCATTGAGCACGGCGTGGCCAGTGGGCAGCACGACATCGACTTGCGTCCGGTAGATGGAACGCGGTGTCGTGTAGTACTCGCCGCCGGTCGGCTGGACGTCCCAGCGTGACAGGCCTTCGTCGTCCGGCGCGATGTTGGTGACGATGCCGACCGAGCAGCGGTCGTAGGCCAGGCCTTCGCCGAGGATGACGGGGGCGCCGTTCTCGATCACCGCGGCCTGGACCGAGCGATTGAGCAGCAGGCGACGGCCGCCTTCCCAGTTGGCGGCGGAGGTTTTCTGGACGTGCCGGCGGCCGAGATAGATGCCGTCCTTGCAGGCCAGACCGGCATGCTGCCCGGAGAGATAGATCAGGTGGGCGACCATCTTGGCAACTGCATTCCGGCCGTGCGTACCGCTGACGCCAACCAGCGGCACGCGGCCACTCGGGCCGTCGCCGAACAGGTTGTTGACGATGGCCTGGCCGACCGGGCGCGGCTTGCCGATCCCCGGCTTGATGTGCATCAGCAGGCTGGGGCCGGCATTGACCTCGACGATGGCACCGCCCTGCGGTCCCAGCGGCTTGGAGATATCCTGGCAGACCAGGTCGATGCCGGCGATGTCGAGGCCGACGACGCGGGCGGCCAGTGCGGCAACCTGGGCGGTGTCGGGATGGACTTCGTCGGTGCAGTCGAAGGCGTGGTTGGCGTTGCGCTGGATCAGCACTTCGCGCTCCTTGGCCGGCACGCTGTCGGCATTCAGGCCCAGGCGTTCGAGCTCGATCTTGGCGGCGGTGTCGATGCGGATGATCGACAGCGGGTGCAATTCGGTGGTGCCGCGCCGGGGGTCGATATTGACCTGGCTGTCGATCAGTTGCTGCACCGTCGACTTGCCGTCGCCGATGACGGTGATCAGGTCGCTGCGATTGGCGGCAACCAGCTTGCCGCCAACCACCAGCAGGCGGTGTTCGATGCCCTGGATGGAACGTTCGACGAGCACGCCGGAGCCTTCCTCGACGGCGATGGCGTAGGCCTTGGCGACTTCTTCCTTGGTCGTCAGGTCGATGAAGACGCCACGGCCGTGGTTGCCGTCGGTCGGCTTGACGACGACCGGCACGCCGATGTCCTCAGCCGCATCCCAGGCGTCGTCGGCATTGTCGACTTCGCGCCCTTCCGGCACCGGGACGCCGACCGAGGAAATCAGCTCCTTGGTCAGGTCCTTGTCGCGCGAAATGGTTTCGGCGATGGCGCTGGTCTGGTCGGTTTCGGCTGTCCAGATGCGGCGCATGGCGGCGCCGTAGCCGAGCTGGACGAGGTTGCCGTCGTCGAGCAGGCGGATGTGCGGAATGCCGCGCGCTTCGGCGGCATTGACGATGGCGGCGGTGGACGGGCCGAGGTACTTGCGATCCACCCGGCGGCGCAGGGTGTCGATGGTGTCGGCCATGTCGAAAGGCTTGTCTTCGACGGCGGCGAGGATCAGTTCGATACCCTTGTCGAGCGCCAGACGGGTGATGTCGTCCTGCCAGTTGCTGATCGCCAGCTTGTAGACGCCGCGTGTCGTTGTTTCGCGGGTGCGGCCGAAACCGTCGGGCAGGCCGCCCAGGGTCATCAGTTCGAGGGCGACGTGTTCGAGGACGTGGCCGAGCCAGGTACCTTCGTCGAGGCGGCGCAGGAAGCCGCCGTGTTCGCCGTAGTTGCAGCGGTGTTCGACCAGCGACGGCAGCCAGGCTTTCAGGCGGTCGACGAAGCCGGGCAGCTTGTTGCTGGGGTAGTCCTCGAATTCGCCGATGTCGATCCAGGCTTCGATGGCTGGCGGGTAGGTCCAGATGCTCGGGCCACGCAGGGAAATGATGTCCCGAATGATGATGTCTTTTTTCTTCATGCTCGTTTCGCCCAGCTCCGTTCCGCTGTCAGAAATTGTTATGGGGCAGCTGGTAATTATTAACGCTTTCGTCGCGTCGTGGATTACCGATGACGAAAAATTGTCACCATTTGCTACAGGGTGTTACAGGCCGGGCTTCACAGGAAGCGGTCGAGCAGTTTGCGGCTCTGGCGGTCGAGTTGCGTCAGGTCGCGGACCAGAAACTGGATGCCGTGGCTGTCGGCGATCAGCAGGCGGGTCTGCGACAGGCGGCGGATATCCTCTTCGCCTTTCAGCACCAGCTCGGTCTGGCCGCGATTGGTGACCAGTTGCCAGGTGCTCGGGCAGGCGAAGCTGGAAACTTCAGTGATCTGTTCGATTTCCGGGACGAACTCGCGGCTGGCCAGTTCCTCCTCGATCAGGCGGCCGATGGCCGGGGGCAGGTCGGCAATGCGATCGACCCAGCCGACTTCGTGGCCTTCGTAATTGACCAGCGATAGCCCTTCGTCGGGGGCGGCGATGGGAAAGGCGCGGACCGGGGTGACGCCTTCATGGCGCTCGCCGTTTTCGGTGGTCAGGACCAGTCGACCGTAGCTGTCGCTGTGCAGTTGGAAATTGACGTTCGACATGGTTTATTCCGCGTGAGTTTTGAGCTGTTCCGGGGCGCGCGGCAGCAAAGGCTCGGTATCGACGTTGCGGGCCTGGGCCATGTAGAGCTTGAAGTAATGCCCTTCGGTCGCCATCAATTCGTCGTGGTTGCCAATTTCGACGATCCGGCCGCGGTCCATGACAACCAGCCGGTCGGCCTTGCGCAGCGTGCTCAGGCGGTGCGCGATGGCGATGGTGGTACGGCCCTTGACCAGGTTGTCCAGAGCCTTTTGGATTTCCTTCTCGGTTTCAGTGTCGACCGCCGAGGTTGCCTCGTCGAGGATCAGGATGCGCGGGTCGATCAACAGGGCGCGGGCGATGGAAATCCGCTGGCGTTCACCACCGGACAGGCCCTGGCCGCGTTCACCGACCAGCGAGTCGTAGCCGTGCGGCAGGCGCAGGATGAACTCATGGGCGTGCGCGGCGCGGGCAGCGGCGATGATTTCCTGACGCGTCGCATTGGGCTTGCCGTAGGCGATGTTGTCGGCGATGGTGCCGAAAAACAGGAAAGGCTCCTGCAACACCAGGCCGATGTGCTGGCGGAATTCGGCGACCGGTACCGAGCGGACATCGACGCCGTCGATCAGCACCTGGCCTTCGGTGACGTCGTAGAAGCGGCAGATCAGGTTGACCAGCGTCGACTTGCCGGAACCGCTGTGGCCGACCAGGCCGATCATTTCGCCGGGTTCGATGACCAGATCGACGTCGCGCGTCACGGCGCGGGTGCCGTAGCGGAAGCTGGCCTTTTTCAGTTCGAGACGACCGGTCACCTTGCTCAGATGCACCGGCTTGCTCGGCTCGGGCACGCTGGAGACGTGGTCGAGGATGTCGAAGATACGCTTGGTGGAGGACGCGGCGCGCTGGGTGGCGGAGACGATCCGGCTCATCGAATCGAGTCGGGTGTAGAAGCGGCCGATGTAGGCGAGGAAGGCGGTCAGCACGCCGACCGTCGAGTCACCCTTGGAAATCTGCCAGATGCCGAAGACCCAGACGACGAGCAGGCCGACCTCGGTGAGCAGGGTCACGGTCGGGGTGAACAGCGACCAGGTCTTGTTCAGCTTGTCGTTCATCTGCAGGTTGTGCTCGTTGGCGGCGCGGAACCGCTCGCCTTCGCGCTTTTCCTGGGCAAAGGCCTTGACGACCCGGATGCCGGGGATGGTGTCGGCCAGCACGTTGGTCACTTCGGCCCAGACGCGGTCGATCTTCTCGAAGCCGGTGCGCAGCTTTTCGCGGACGAAGTGGATCAGCCAGCCGATGATCGGCAAGGGCAGCAGCGTGACCAGCGCCAGCCACGGATTGATCGAGAACAGGATGACGGCGGTCATCGTGATCATCAGCACGTCGGTGGCGAAATTGAGCAGGTCGAGCGACAGGAAGATGTTGATGCGGTCGGTCTCGTTGCCGATCCGGGCCATCAGGTCGCCGGTCCGCTTGCCGCCGAAATATTCGAGCGACAGGCCGAGCAGGTGCTCGTAGGTGGTGGTGCGCAGGTCGCGGCCCATCCGTTCGGAAACCAGCGACAGGATGTAGGTGCGGATCCAGCCCAGCCCCCAGGCCAGCGCAGCGGCGCCGAACAGGCCACCTAGGTACATGCCGACCAGCGGCCAGTCGATTGGCTTGCCGTTCTGGAAAGGAATCAGCACCTCGTCCATCAGCGGCATGGTCAGGTAGGGCGGGACCAGTTGGGCGGCGGTCGACGCCAGGGTCAGCAGAAAACCGGTCAGCAGTTGCCAGCGGTAGGGGCGGGCGAAGCGCCACAGGCGGAACAGCGTCCAGGTGGATGGGGATACCGTCGCCTCGCGGCTGCAGATCGGGCATTCCTCGACCCCCGGTTCGAGCGGTGCCTTGCATTTCGGGCAAACGTCGTCGTCGGGCCGTTGCACGGCCTGGCCGCTGACGATGGCGGCCTGATGCAGTTCGAATTCGCTGATCACCCGCAACGCCGCCAGGTTGTGGCTCAGCGTGTAGCGCCAGGCAGCCAGTCGGCCGGCTTCATCGAGCAGTTCCAGCGTGCCGACGCCGGCATTGTCGTGGTGGTTCAGTGCCAGACCGGCACGCAGCGGCCAGGCCGACCAGGTCGGTTCACTGGGTGCCCGGGCCAGCAGGCGCTGGTCGGTGACCGCGATCAGGCCGGAGGCGAACTGCAGCCGCGTATCGAGGTCAATTTCCAGCCAGCATTGAATTTTTTCGCCAGCGAGCAGTTGCGATTCGATCGCGGCGGCCCAATGGCCGGGGAGCACCGGCTCATTGCCAGCGGTGTTTTGTGCATTGGGGGTCATTTGGGGAGTATACCGCAAGGCTTGTGCTACCCAGTTAACGCCCCTATTTTCCGGCGGTTGACTCACGTCAAGGAGTTGCTAGCCGGGCTGCCGTTGAATACGCCCACATCGCCAGCAAGGACATCCATGTTTCGCATCTCTCAGTACATGCAGGAAATCGCCGAACCCACACCGCTCGGCCCCAAGCGCAATCCACCCGGCCCGGTGGTGATCTGGAATCTGATCCGGCGCTGTAACCTGACCTGCAAGCATTGCTACTCGATTTCGGCCGATACCAATTTCCCCGGCGAGTTGAGCACCGAGCAGGTCTATACGGTGATGGACGACCTCCGGGGCTTCAAGGTGCCGGTGCTCATCCTGTCCGGCGGTGAACCGCTTTTGAGGCCCGATATCTACGACATCGCCAAGCGTGCCAAGGCCAAGGGCTTCTATGTCGGCCTGTCGTCGAACGGCACGCTGATCGACGAGAGCAACATCGCCCAGATCGCCGAATGCGATTTCAACTACGTCGGCGTCTCGCTCGACGGCATCCGCGAAACGCACGACAAGTTCCGCCGGATGGAGGGCGCTTTCGAAGCGTCGCTCAAGGGCATCCGGCTGTGCCGCGATCTCGGTCTGAAGATCGGCGTCCGGTTCACGATGACGCAGGACAACGCCCACGATCTGCCCGGCCTGCTCAAGCTGGTCGAGGATGAAGGCATCGATCGCTTTTACTTCTCGCACCTGAACTACGCCGGGCGCGGCAACAAGAACCGCAAGGACGACGCCCAGCACCAGCTGACGCGCTGGGCGATGGATCTGCTCTTCGATACCTGCTGGGAGTACAACCAGCGTGGCCTGAACAAGGAATTCACCACCGGCAACAACGACGCCGACGGCGTCTATTTCCTGCACTGGGTGCGCCGGCGCTTTCCGGACAAGGCGGCGCATGTCGAGGCCAAACTGCGCCAATGGGGCGGTAATTCGTCGGGGGTCAATGTCGCCAATATCGACAACCTGGGCAATGTTCATCCGGACACCATGTGGTGGCACCACAACCTGGGCAACGTCAAGGATCGGCCGTTTTCCGAAATCTGGCCGGACACCTCGGATGCACTGATGGCCGGTCTCAAGCAGCACCCGCGGGCGGTCAAAGGGCGCTGCGGCAGTTGCGCCTACCTGCAGATCTGTAACGGCAACACCCGGGTCCGGGCCCAACAAATGACCGGTGACGCCTGGGCGGAAGACCCCGGCTGCTACTTGGCCGACGAGGAAATTGCATCGTGAACTGGAAAATCCTGATCCCGGCAGGCTTTGCCGTCTATTTCCTGATGGCGATGGCGCAACTGGCCGAAGCGTCCGATACCCACGCCAATTTCCAGCAGCATTGCGCCGCCTGTCACGGGGCCGACCGCCTGGGCGGCATCGGCCCGGCGCTGCTGCCGGACAACCTGGCCCGGCTTCGCAAGCCGGAGGCGGAAAAAGTCATCCGCGAAGGTCGACCGGCGACGCAGATGCCAGCCTTTGGCGGCAAGTTGTCGGCCGAGGAGGTCAAGGCCCTGGTCGATTACGCCTATACCCCGATCAAGCCGATGCCGGTCTGGGGCGAAAAGGAAATCAGCGCCTCGCGGATCGTCAGCTACGCACCGGGCAGCTTGCCGGACAAGCCGCAGTTCAGCGCCGACCCGATGAACCTGTTCGTCGTCGTCGAAAGCGGCGATCACCATGTCTCGATCCTCGACGGCGACAAGCTGGCGCCGATCCATCGCTTCCAGTCGCGTTTCGCGCTGCACGGCGGGCCGAAATTCACGCCGGACGGACGTTACGTCTTCTTCGCATCGCGCGATGGCTGGATCACCAAGTTCGACATGTGGAACCTCAAGGTCATCGCCGAAGTGCGAGCCGGCATCAATACCCGCAACGCAGCGGTCTCCGGCGATGGCAAATGGGTGGCGGTGGCCAACTACCTGCCGCACAGCCTGGTCATTCTCGATGCCGATCTGAACCTCGCCAAAATCCTGCCGGTCAGCGACAAGGATGGCAAGACGAGCTCGCGCGTTTCCGCCGTCTATGACGCTTCGCCGCGGCAGAGCTTCGTCGCCGCGCTGAAGGACGTCAAGGAGGTGTGGGAGGTCTCATACAACCCGAAGGCCGATGAAATCCCGACCGGCATGATCCACGACTTCAAGTATCGCGAAGGGGCTTTCATTCCCGGCTTCCTCAATCCGCGACGCAGCCAGCTCGACGATTATCTCGACGATTTCTACTTTACCCAGGGCTACGACGAAGTGATGGGCGCCTCGCGCAACGACGCGAAGAGCGCGGTCAGCGGCCAGGTGGTCAACCTCGACGCGCGCAAGAAAATCGCCAACCTCGAACTGCCCGGCATGCCGCATCTCGGTTCCGGCATCAGCTGGAAATGGAAGGACAAGGCTGGGCAGGAGCGGACGGTGATGGCGACGCCGAACCTCAACGAAGGCCTGATCAGCATCATCGACATGAAGACCTGGCAGACCATCAAGCAGATCAAGACGCGCGGCCCCGGCTTCTTCATGCGCAGCCACGAAAACAGCCGCTACGCATGGACCGATTCAATGATGAGCAAGGAGTTCAAGGACACCATGCAGATCATCGACAAGGAAACGCTGGAAATCGTCGCCGAATTGAAGCCGGAGCCGGGCAAGACCTTCGCCCACGTCGAATTCACCAAGGATGGCAAGTACGTACTGGCCAGCCTGTGGGAGGACAACGGCGCGCTGATCATCTATGACGCGGCAACCCTCCAGGAAGTGAAGCGCCTGCCGATGCGCAAACCGGTCGGCAAGTACAACGTCTGGAACAAGATCACCAAGTCGGAAGGCACCAGCCACTGAGGGAGGGGGCAGTTTCCATTTTTGCCGGAAACTGCCGGTCGACCGCAGCGCTCAGCGGATGATCAGGTGCCCGTCATCGTGGTGGACGGGCATCGCAAAGCCGAAGAGATCGGGCTGGGCGCAGAGTTCGAGGTCGCCTGGGCGCAGATTCGGCCAGCTGCCGGCCGTGAAGCGCCGGCCGAAATCGGAGTCCCGCACCCGTTGGGCAAATTGGGCCGGGGCCGGCTGTTCGCCGCGCAGCAAGGATTCGATGTAGTCGGCGCAGGCGATGTCTTCGTCGCCATCGCGATCGACCCATTCGCCGGTGATGACGAAGCAGACTTCCCTGGCGCCTGCCGCGCGGATCGCCTCGGCCGTCGCCCGGGCGCACACCAGGCTGGCAGCGTAGAGTTGGCGGGCGTGGCGGAAACGCTGCAGGCCGCGTACTCCGGCCGCCGTACTCAGTACCACCGTCTTGCCGGTCAGGTCGGCCTGCATCAACTGGGCGGGCGAGTTGCCGAAATCGAAGCCGGGCATCGGGTCGCCGCCGACTACGGCGCCGACCGAGACCGCCTGTGGCATTCTGTCGAGCAGGGCCGCCGCGGTGCTGATCTCGGCTACCGGGTAAATGGCCCGTGCCCCGTGGGCCAGCGCCACCGCTGCCGTCGTGAATGAGCGCAGAACGTCGATGACGACCACCGTGTCAGCGGCGTCTGACTGGTTTTGCAGACGATTCAGGAAAGTACGGGAAAACTTCATGGCGCTTGCCTAAAGCGGAGGCCGGGCTGGCCTCGCGCCAGGTTCTTGCCGGGCTTACTGGCCCAGGTGCTGCAAAACGGTATGCAGGCGTTCCGCCGCATAGGCCGCTTCCGGATCGTTTTCGGTCAGTTTCAGAATGTCGGCCCAGTTGATGTAGCGATCGAGGCGAACAAGGGCCTTGGTGCTGGTCGAGTCTAAATCGATGGCCAAAACCACTTTGTCACCGTTGGCATCGATCTTGTACTCAAGTGATCCTTGCATGTTTCATTCTCCAGGTTGTCAGGCGATTGGTCGCCGCAGTGTATAGGGCCAGCCGCGCAAATGAAATGCCAGCCGGCGCCTGCCAAGGATAGCAAGGCGCCGGGGGGCTGGATTTGCGCTAGAGCAAATGTTGCTGCGGCTTGCACCCGGCCGAGGCTCGGCAAGGGATGCCTGGGATAAGGCTTTTCCGGCATTCCTGCGGTCGACCGCCAAAATCGGTCAAAATCGCCATTCACCTTTCCCTGGCCGCCGCTGTGCGGCCCTTGCCTGATGACGCCGCTTTTGCCTGCTTGCCGCCAGTTGTTGCTCTGCCTTGCCGCCGATTGGGATGCCCCGCACGGCCGCCTGCAGCGTTTTGAACGTTTGCCGGCCGGCGGCTGGGCGCCGCTTGGCCCGGTACTGCCGATCAGTCTGGGGCGGGCCGGCCTGGCCTGGGGGCGAGGGCTGCATCCGGCACAGCCGGGGCGGAGCAAGCAGGAGGGCGATGGGCGGGCGCCGGCCGGAGTCTTCGCGATCAGCGCGCTGTTCGGCTACGGCGCGGCGGACAGTCCGCTGGCCCGTGCCGCCAAGCTGCCTTACCTGTCGGCGAGGCGCGACCTGAAGTGCGTCGACGATCCGGCCTCGGCGCATTACAACTGCGTCGTCGATCAGTCGGCGGTGGCGGTGGATTGGGTGTCGTGCGAGGAAATGTTGCGCGACGATGCGCGCTACGCAGTGGGGGCGGTGGTGGCGCATAACGCCACACCGCCGCTGGCCGGCTGCGGTTCGTGCATCTTTTTGCACGTCTGGGCGGCGCCCGGGGTGCCGACGGCGGGCTGTACGGCGATGGCGCTGGCCGACATGACGGCGATTGCCGGTTGGCTGGATGGCGCGGCGGCGCCGGTGCTGGTCCAGTTGCCGCAGGCGGTATACGACGATTTGCGTGAAACCTGGGGCCTGCCGGAGTTGGGCGACTGAGCGAGGGGGCGGGCGCTTTCGACAATTGCCGGGGGCTCCACTAGACTGGCGGGCCTTCAACCTTTCGGCCATTCCGCTTGTGCTCAATAAAATCTGGGTCGCCTTCATCCTCGTCGGCTTTGTCGCGGCGGTGGCGCAGTTGCTGCAGGGCGACCTTGAGATCTTTACGCGCGTGCTGAACGGGTTGTTCGAGACGGCGAAGACCGGCTTCGACATTTCGCTGGGTCTGGTCGGCGTCATGAGCCTGTGGCTGGGGGTGATGAAAATCGGTGAACGGGGCGGCCTGATCGAACTGTTCAGCCGCGTCGTGGCGCCCTTTTTCCGCCGTGTCTTTCCCGACATCCCGGCTGGCCATCCGGCCAGCGGCAGCATCGTGATGAATGTCAGCGCCAACATGCTCGGCCTCGACAACGCGGCGACGCCGCTCGGCCTGAAGGCGATGCAGGAACTGCAGGAAATCAACCCGCACAAGGACACCGCCAGCAACCCGATGATCATGTTCCTGGTCCTCAACACGGCTGGCATCACGCTGATTCCGACTTCGGTGATCGCCATCCGCCAGAGCATCGCGCTGAAGCAGGGGCTGGTCGGCTTCAACGCCGCCGACATCTTTTTGCCGACCCTGCTCGGCACCTTTGTTTCTTTCTGCGCCGGCCTGGTCGCGGTCGCCCTCTGGCAGCGCATCAACCTATTCTGCAAGCCGGTGCTGGCCTTCTTCGCCGGTTTCGCGGCGCTGATGGGCGGCCTGTATTTCTGGCTGGCCGGGATGCCGGCCGAGCAGATGGCGCAGATGATCGGCCTGCTCGGCAGCGGCCTGATCGTTTCGCTGATCGTGCTCTTCGTCGCCGTTGCCGCCTGGCGTGGTATCGATGTCTACGAGAGTTTCGTCGAGGGTGCCAAGGAAGGCTTCGGTGTCGCGGTGCAGATCATTCCCTACCTGATCGCCATGCTGGTGGCGATTTCGGTATTTCGCACCACCGGTGGCATGGACTGGCTGATCGGCGGCATTCGCAGTGTCGTCCTGGCCCTTGGCCTGAACGACGATTTTGTCCCGGCGCTGCCGGTCGGCCTGATGAAGACCCTGAGCGGCAGCGGCGCCCGTGGCCTGATGGTCGATGTGATGACGACCTACGGCGTCGATTCCTTCCCGGGCAAGCTGGCGGCGATCATCCAGGGCTCGACTGAAACGACTTTCTACGTGCTGGCCGTCTATTTCGGCAGCGTCGGCATCACCAAGACCCGCTACGCGCTGGCCGGCGGCCTGATCGCCGACGCGGTCGGATTGGTTGGGGCGATCCTGATCGGCTATGCCTTCTACCATTGAACGCCTGCGACCATAGAAGCAAGAACTGGCCCTAGGGGCGACCCTAAAAATCGGCGAAAATTGCGCCTTTACCGCAGCCCGGAAAACCTGACCCGTGTCCTCCATCGTTTTCTTCAACAAGCCTTACGGCGTCCTCAGCCAGTTCACGCCGGAAGGCAAGTGGCGGGCGCTCGACGAGTTCATTCCGGTCAAGGATGTCTATGTCGCCGGCCGCCTCGATGCCGACAGCGAAGGCCTGTTGCTGCTGACCGATGACGGCAAGTTGCAGGCGAAGATCGCCGATCCCAGGCACAAGCTGGTCAAGACCTACTGGGCGCAGGTCGAAGGCGTGCCGGACGAGGCGGAGTTGGATCGGCTGCGCGCCGGCATCAAGCTCTCCGATTTCACTGCACAGCCGGCCAAGGTGCGGCTGATCGACGCGCCGGCCGATCTCTGGGAGCGCGATCCGCCGATCCGCTTCCGCGCCGCGATCCCGACTGCGTGGCTGGAAATCCGCATTGCCGAAGGCAAGAACCGCCAGGTTCGGCGGATGACGGCGGCCATCGGGTATCCTACGCTGCGTTTGATTCGGGCCGCCATCGGGGCGGCGACGCTGGAGGGTCTGGCGCTTGGGCAATGGCGACAGATCAGCGGCAGTTACCAGGATTTGCAAGGAAAGATCAATGAATAGAACCGTCATCGGCCTGCTCGCCGGTTTGCTCGGCAGCGCTGCCGCCTGGGCCCAGAATTCCATGCCGGTCATGGAGTTGACCGCCGGCTTCCACCGCATCGAGGCGGAAGTCGCCGCCACAGACCAGAACCGCCAGATCGGCCTGATGCAGCGCAAGGCGATGCCGGCGCAGCGCGGCATGCTGTTCGTCTTCCCGCAGAACAACACCCACTGCATGTGGATGCGCAATACCTTCATTCCGCTGTCGGTCGCCTTCATCGACAGCGATGGCTACATCATCAACATCGAAGACATGCAGCCGCAGACCGAGGACAACCATTGCGCCCGCAAGCCGGCCCGCTATGCGCTGGAGATGAATATCGGCTGGTTCGCCCAGCGCGGCCTCAAGCCGGGCGTCAAGCTGAACGGCATCGACAAGGCGCCGCGGCCGCAGTAATGAAACGCAGCAAATGGCAGACCTGCCTGCCGGCCAGTCTGCACGATCCGCTCTTGCGCTCCTGGCTGCGCGAGCCTGATTCGCTGACGGCGCGTTGCCAGCGGGCGAGCCGCCATTTTCGCGTGCGTCTGCTCAACTATGGCAAGGGGCGGGCGCTGGCCGACGAGGCGGCGGGCTGCGACAACGGACGGCAACCGGCCTGGGTGCGCGAAGTGGCCCTCGAATGCGACGGTCGCCCGATTATTTTTGCCCATACCACGCTGTCGACCGCCGGCAACGGCCGTCTGTCGCGCTGGATGGCTGGCTTGGGCCAGCGCTCGCTGGGCTCCCTGCTCTTTGCCTATCCCGGCTTCACGCGCGGCGGTATCGAGTTTCTCCGGCTCGATGCGCGCCACCCGCTTTACCGGCGGGCGGCTGCCTTGGCCGAAGTGGGTGATCATCTCTGGGCGCGCCGCTCGGCGCACCACCTGGGGCGACAAAGCGTCCTGGTGACCGAAGTTTTCCTGCCGGATATCAGTCGCCTGAAATGAAAAAACCTCGCCGCGGCGAGGTTTTTGACTTCAGCTGATGAAAATCAGGCGAAGTTGGCTTCGACGAAGGACCAGTTGACCAGCGAGGCCAGGAAGGTTTCAACGAACTTCGGACGCATGTTGCGGTAGTCGATGTAGTAGGCGTGTTCCCAGACGTCGACGCAGAGCAGGGCCTTGTCGCCGGTGGTCAGCGGGGTGCCGGCAGCGCCCATGTTGACGATGTCGAGCGAACCGTCAGCCTTCTTGACCAGCCAGGTCCAGCCGGAACCGAAGTTGCCGACGGCGGAGGTCTGGAAAGCCGTCTTGAAGGCATCCAGCGAACCCCACTTGGCATCGATGGCAGCGGCCAGGGCACCGCTCGGGGCGCCGCCGCCGTTCGGCTTCATGCAGTTCCAGAAGAAGGTGTGGTTCCATACTTGGGCTGCGTTGTTGTACACGCCGCCGGCCGGGGCCTTCTTGACGATGGCTTCGAGGTCGAGGTTTTCGTACTCGGTACCCTTGATCAGGTTGTTCAGGTTGGTGACGTAAGCCTGGTGGTGCTTGGAATAGTGATAGTCAAAGGTCTCGGCCGACATGTGCGGGGCGAGGGCATCCTTGGCGTAGGGCAGCTGGGGCAGTTGATGTTCCATTTATATTCTCCGTTGTATTGAGGGGTGAAACAAAAATTCTAGACAGCTTCGTCGGCGACGACAACCTGATTCACCGTCGCCTGCGCCGAACCGCGGGCAAAGCTGAGTTTGAGGAGGTCGCCGGCGGCCAGCTGAGTCGCATCGCGCACGGCTCGTCCGTCCGGGGCAATGACCAGAGTATAGCCACGGGCGAGGACGGCATGTGGATCAAGCTGGCTGAGACCGCTGGCCAGCGCTTTTAGTTTCCCGGCCTGTTGAGAAATTTGCCAGCGCAGTTGGCTGTGTAGCCGGTAGTGCAAGTGGCCGAGGTGTTCGCCGAGCTTGGCCGGCTGCGGCCGGGCCTTGGCATGGCGCTGGCTGACCGCCTGCAGGCGTAGTTGCTGGTTCTCGATTTGGCGGCCGAGGGACTGGCCCAGACGGCAAGCCAGCAGCTCGAGCTCTTGCCGGCGCTGGCCGATGCGTTCGGCCGGGTGCAGCAGGCGGGTGCCGAGCCAGTCGAGGCGCTGCTGCTGCTCGGCGATGCTGCGCTCCATGCGGCGGGCCAGCTGGCGTTGCAGTTCGGCCAGGCGGCCGAGCAGGGTGTCGCGATCCGGGCTGGCCAGTTCGGCGGCGGCGGTCGGGGTGGGGGCGCGCAAGTCGGCAGCGAAATCGGCGATGGTGAAATCCGTTTCGTGACCGACCCCGGCCACCACCGGCACGGCCGAGGCGCGAATGGCGCGGGCGACGCATTCCTCGTTGAAGGCCCAGAGGTCTTCGATGCTGCCGCCGCCGCGACAGAGAATGATCGTATCGCAACCGCTGCGGCTGGCCTGGCCGAGGGCGGCGGCAATTTTTTCGCCGGCCCCTTCGCCCTGCACCGGGCAGGGAAACAATGAAAGACGCAGATGCGGGGCTCGTCGGTGCAGCGTCGTCAGTACGTCGCGCAAGGCGGCGGCCTGCAGGCTGGTGACGATGCCGAGATGGCGCGGAAAGACGGGCAGCGGCCGTTTGCTCTCGCTGGCGAAGAGGCCTTCGCTTTCCAGTTGCGCCTTCAGGCGCAGGAAGCGTTCGAAGAGATCGCCCTGGCCGGCGCGGCGGATGGCTTCGATATTGAGCTGGAACTCGCCGCGTGGTTCGTAGAAGGAAACCAGGGCGCGCGCTTCGACCTTTTGCCCGTTCTCCAGGCGCCAGCCGAGCAGTTGCGCCCGGCTGCGCCACATCACGCAGCGCACCTGGGCGCTGGCATCCTTCAGCGAGAAGTAAACGTGGCCGGAAGCGGCGTAGGTCAGGTTGGAAATCTCACCGCCGACCCAGGTCAGCGGGAAAGTTGCTTCGAGACATTCGCGGACCAGCCGGTTCAGGCTGGAAACGCTGAGCGTTGAGTTACTGACAGGCGTGACGGGATTGGGCATGGTCGGATTGTAACCCGATGGACTTTGTTATTGCCGATGCTTGACACATTGAAATTTTTTCAAGCTATTGATTATTAATGGTTTAAATAATATGCCTTGTTTTTTGGCAGAGTAGGAAAAGTCCTTTGCCCAATGGGGTTTAGCGCACTTGATGACAAGTCATGCACAGACTTATCCACAGCTTTTGGGGATAAGCGGCGGCAGGCCGGATTTTTTGGGGCTTGCTCAGGCGTCGGGCGAGAGGCAAAATCGCAGGCTAACTTCCCAACGAGGATTCCCCACGTGTTTGCGATTGTTCAGGCTGCAGGCTGGCCGATCTGGCCGTTGTTGCTGGCCTCCATCATTTCGGTTGCGCTGATTATCGAGCGCCTGGTTGCCTTGCGCCGTTCCAAGGTCGTGCCGCACGGTCTGTTGCAACGGGCAGTCGGCGAATTCAAGCGCGGCGCCAACAACGACAAGCTGCTTGAGGAACTGGATCGTCATTCGCCGCTCGGCCGCGTGCTGTCGGCCGGCCTGCGCAACGTCAATTCCTCGCGCGAAATCATGAAGGAGTCGATCGAAGAGTCCGGTGGCGCGGTGGCGCACGACCTGAACCGCTACCTGACGACGCTCGGCACCATCGCCTCGATCAGCCCCTTGATGGGCCTGTTCGGCACCGTCGTCGGCATGATCGAGATTTTCGGTTCGCAGTCGCCAACCGGTTCGAATCCGCAGCAACTGGCGCACGGCATTTCCATCGCCCTCTACAACACCGGTTTCGGTCTGGTCATCGCCATCCCGAGCATGATCTTCTGGCGCCATTTCCGCGCCCTGGTCGACGGCTTGGTGGTCGAGATGGAGCAGCAGGCCATCCGCCTCGTCGAATACATGCACGGCGACCGGAAGTAAGCGATGAATTTTCAGCGCGGCCGGAGCCGGGAAGAGCCGGAAATCAACCTGATTCCCATGATCGACGTCCTGCTGGTCATCATCATCTTCTTGATGCTGACCACGACCTACGCCAAGTTCTCCGGGCTGGAGATCAACCTGCCGACGGCGGATGCCGCCAAGCAGGCCGAGCCGCCGAACGAGATCGATGTCGCAGTGACCGCCAGCGGCCAGATTTTGATCAATAAATCACCGTTGACCGCCGCCGACATCAAGAGCATCGCCGATGGCCTGCGCCGGGCGGCCGGTGCGAAACAGGACCCGGTCATCGTCATCAATGCCGATGCCAAGGCCACCCACCAAAGTGTCGTCGATGTGATGCAGGCGGCGCAGACGGCGGGTTATCCGCACATTTCCTTCGCCACCCAGACGCCACGTTGATGTTTGCCCGCTGGTTGCAGCGACAGTGGTTCGAGCAACGCCGGCTTTCGCCGGCGTTGTGGCTTCTGCTGCCGCTGTCCTGGTTGTTTGCCGGGCTGGCTGCGCTGAATCGTCGGCATGCCAAGCCGGTACGGCTGCCGGTGCCGGTCATCGTGGTTGGCAATATCACCGTTGGCGGTGCCGGCAAGACGCCGCTGACCATCTGGCTGGCCCGGCAATTGAAGGAACAAGGCTGGCGGCCCGGCATCGTCAGCCGCGGCTACGGCGGTGAGAATGCGGCGCCGCGCGCCGTTTCACCTTTCGCCGTGCCGGCCGAGGTCGGCGATGAGCCGATCCTGCTCGCCCGGCGCAGCGGGGTGCCGGTCTGGGTCGGCCGTGACCGGGCGGCGGCTGCTCAGGCGCTGCTGGCGGCGCAGCCGGAGGTCAATATCATTCTCTGCGATGACGGTTTGCAGCACTACCGACTGGGCCGCGATGTCGAACTGGCCGTTTTCGATGGTCGCGGCGCCGGCAACGGCTGGCGCTTGCCGGTTGGTCCCCTGCGCGAACCGCTGAGCCGTATTGCTGCGGTCGACGCCGTCATTTGCAACGGTTTGCCCGATGCGCGGCTGCCGGCCGCAGTGCCGAGCTTCGCCATGCGCTTGCTGCCGGGGAATTTTTACCGTCTAGACGAGCCGCAGCATTGGTGCGAAGCAGCAGCTTTGGCTGGCAAAAAGCTCTACGCAATGGCCGGGATTGGCGATCCCGGGCGATTTTTCCGGATGCTGGAAGGGCTGGGCCTCGCCTGCGAAACCCATCCCTTTCCCGATCACCATGCCTATACCGCCGGCGACCTGGCTTTTGCCAAAGACGGCATCCTGCTGATGACAGAGAAGGATGCAGTAAAATGCGCCGGTCTTACGGCCGGTGAAACTTGGGTTTTGCCCGTCGAGGCCGAGCTTTCGCCGGCCCTTATTGAACACATTCAGGAGAAACTCCGTGGACGCCAGGCTGCTTGATATCCTCGTCTGCCCGATTTGCAAGGGCAATCTCGAACACCGCAAAGCCGAAAAGGAACTGGTCTGCAAACCTTGCAAGCTGGCTTTCCCGATTCGCGACGACATTCCGATCATGCTCGAAGACGAGGCGCGGCAACTGGGCGCGGACGAGTAAGCATGTCCGGCCTCGCTTTCAAGGTCGTCATTCCGGCTCGTTATGCCTCTACCCGCTTGCCGGCCAAGCCGCTGCTCGATCTTGGCGGCAAGCCGATGGTGGTGCGCGTCGCCGAGCGCGCCCGTTTGTCCGGCGCCGAGGAAATCTGGGTGGCAACCGATCATCCGGAAGTGCGGGCCGCCGCCGAGGCGCATGAAGTCGCGGCCCTGATGACGCGGGCCGACCATCCGACCGGCACCGACCGGCTGGCCGAAGTCGTTGAGCAGCGAGGCTGGAGCAGCGACACCATCATCGTCAATGTGCAAGGCGACGAGCCGCTGATCGAGCCGGAAGTGATCATCCAGACGGCGCGCCAACTGGCGGCCAGCGGTGCGGATATCGCCACGGTGGCGCACCCGATCCGCGAAGCGGCCGATTTCTTCAATCCGAATGTCGTCAAGGTCGTTTGCCGCGCCGATGGGGATGCCGCCTATTTTTCCCGGGCGCCGATTCCCTATGCGCGCGATCACTTCGCCCGCGAAAACGGCGGCGAAACGCTGCCACCCGACTTTCCGGCCTATCGCCATGTCGGGCTTTACGCCTACCGGGCGAGCTTTTTGAAGGCTTACGCCGGGTTGACCGCCGCGCCCACCGAGCAGTTCGAATCGCTCGAGCAATTGCGTGCCCTTTGGCATGGCTACCGGATCAGCGTGACCCTGATCGATGCCGCGCCGGCGCCGGGTGTCGACACGCCCGAAGATGCCGAGCGGATGCGCAAACTGTTTGACCGGGCCTGAAATAGCGAGTAATTTTTCGCTCCTAGAGAACGGCTCCAGATAACGCCGATAACAAGAATTTTTGACTCATATACCGAGGGACTTTCCATGAAATTGATTTTGTTGGGCGCGCCCGGCGCCGGCAAGGGTACGCAAGCCACATTCATCTCCAAAGAATTTGGCATTCCGCAGATTTCCACCGGCGACATGCTGCGCGCCCAGGTCAAGGCGGGCACCGCCCTCGGTCTGGAAGCCAAGAAGCACATGGATGCGGGCGGCTTGGTGCCGGACGCGGTCATCATCGGCATGGTCAAGGATCGCCTGACCCAGGACGATTGTAAGAACGGTTACCTGTTCGACGGTTTTCCGCGCACCATTCCGCAAGCTGACGCCATGAAGGACGCCGGCGTGGCGATTGATTTCGTCCTCGAAATCGACGTCCCGGACAGCGACATCGTCGAACGTATGGCCGGCCGCCGTGCCCACCTCGCTTCCGGTCGTACCTACCACGTCAAGTTCAACCCGCCGAAAGTCGCAGGCAAGGATGACGTGACCGGCGAAGACCTGGTCCAGCGCGACGACGACAAGGAAGAAACCGTCAAGAAGCGTCTCGATATCTATCACTCGCAGACCAAGCCGCTGGTCGATTTCTACACCAAGTGGGCCGCCCAGGGCGATGCCAAGGCACCGAAGGTGCGCAAGGTGGCCGGTGTCGGTTCCGTCGATGCAATTACCAAGAGCGTTTTTGACGCCTTGAAGTAAAGGAGCGCACGATGCCGGCGAGGAATGCCTTCTATGCACAGTCAGGGGGCGTCACCGCCGTCATCAACGCCACGGCGTGCGGCCTGATTCAGGAGGCACGCCGCCATCCCGACAATATCGGGAAAGTCCTGGCCGGTCGCGACGGCATCATCGGTGCCTTGACCGAAGACCTGATCGACACCAGCCTCGAAACCGATGAGGCCATTGCCCGCCTGCGCAGTACGCCGGGTGGCGCCTTCGGTTCCTGCCGTTACAAGCTGAAGAGCCTGGAAGACCACCGCGCCCAGTACGAGCGCTTGATCGAGGTCTTCAAGGCGCACGATATCGGCTATTTCTTCTATAACGGCGGCAACGATTCGATGGACACCGCCTGGAAGGTGTCGCAGATCGCCGAGAAGCTGGGTTACCCGGTGGTTTGCGTCGGTGTTCCGAAAACGGTCGATAACGACCTGCCGCTGACCGACTGCTGCCCGGGCTTCGGTTCGGTCGCCAAGTATGTCGCGACCTCGATCCGCGAAGCGGGCTACGACGTCGCCTCGATGGCGCGCACCTCGACCAAGATCTTCGTGCTGGAAGTGATGGGGCGCCATGCCGGCTGGATCACCGCGGCCTGCGGCCTGGCTTCGGAAAATGCCGGCGAGCCGCCGCATATCCTGCTGTTTCCGGAGGTGCCGTTCGACCCGGCGCGTTTCCTGGCGCGCGTCCAGGCGTGCGTTGACCAGTATGGCTATTGCACGGTGGCCGTTTCGGAGGGCTTGTCCGATGCCGATGGCAAGCTGATTGCCGATTCCGGGACGAAAGACGCCTTCGGCCACTCGCAACTGGGCGGCGTCGGCCAGATCGTCGCGCAGTTGATCAAGGACAAGCTCGGCTACAAGTATCACTGGGCGCTGGCCGACTACCTGCAGCGGGCAGCCCGCCATCTGGCCTCGAAGACCGATGTCGAACAGGCGCACGCCTTGGGCGTTGCTGCGGTCGACCTCGCCCTGCAGGGCAAAAATGCGGTGATGGCGACCATCGAGCGCCTGGCCGATACGCCGTATCGCTGGCGAATCGGCGAGGCGCCGCTGAAGGATGTTGCCAATGTCGAACGCAAGATGCCGGCCGAGTTTATCGCGGCCGACGGTTTCCATATCACCGATGCCTGCCGCACCTATCTGCAGCCGTTGATCGCCGGCGAAGAGCCGCCGCCGTATCGCGACGGGCTGCCCGACTATGTGCGTTTGAATAACAAGAGCGTCGAGAAAAAATTGCCGGAGTTCAAAATCTGATTTTTCGTTAGCCACTGAGAGGGGGAAGTGATGTCTACAGCGTTGTTACTGGCGCTTGCTTGCGCCGTGTTGGCAGTCCTGTACGGCTGGATTTCCAGTCGCCAGATCCTCGCGTTGCCGGCCGGCAACGAGCGCATGCAGGAGATCGCCAAGGCCATCCAGCAGGGGGCGGAGGCCTATCTGAGCCGACAGTACAAGACGATCGCAATGGTCGGCATCGTCCTCTTTCTGGTGATCGGTCTGATTCCCAAGCTTGGCTGGCTGACGGCTTTCGGTTTTCTGATTGGTGCGCTGCTTTCCGGCGCCGCCGGTTTCATCGGCATGAACGTCTCGGTACGGGCCAATGTCCGGACCGCCGAGGCCGCCCGTGGCGGCATCGCCAAGGCGCTCGATGTTGCCTTCAAGGGTGGGGCGATTACCGGCATGCTGGTGGTGGGTCTCGGCCTGCTCGGGGTGGCCGGCTATTTCGCCTTCCTGAAATCGGTTAACGGGCCGGGTGCCGATCTGCATCATGTCATCGAACCCCTGATCGGCCTGGCTTTCGGTTCTTCGCTGATTTCGATCTTCGCCCGTCTCGGCGGCGGCATCTTCACCAAGGGGGCTGACGTCGGCGCCGATCTGGTTGGCAAGGTTGAAGCCGGCATTCCCGAGGATGACCCGCGCAATCCGGCGGTGATCGCCGACAACGTCGGCGATAACGTCGGCGACTGCGCCGGCATGGCGGCCGACCTCTTCGAAACCTATGCCGTGACGGTGGTGGCGACGATGGTGCTGGCCGCGCTGATCATCAAGACGGCGAGCGGCCTCGGTGAAAACCTGGTGCTCTACCCGCTGGCGCTGGGCGGGGTGTCGATCATCGCCTCGATCGTCGGCTGCTATTTCGTCAAGGCCACCGAAGGCGGCAAGATCATGGCGGCGCTCTATCGCGGCCTGATTGTCGCCGGCGTGCTGGCGCTCGCCGCCTACTATCCGGTGACCGCCTGGCTGATCGGGGCCGGGGCCACCTTGCCGGATGGCTCGGTCATCAACACCATGACGATGTTTGGTTGCGCGGTGGTCGGTTTGCTGCTGACGGCCGCACTGGTCTGGATTACCGAGTACTACACCGGGACCGATTACGCGCCGGTCAAGCATGTCGCTTCCTCCTGCCAGACCGGCCATGCCACCAACATCATCGCCGGTATCGGTGTTTCGATGAAGTCGACCGCTTGGCCGGTGCTGTCGGTCTGTGCGGCGATTTACGCGGCTTTTGCGATGGGCGGGTTGTTCGGAATCGCCATTGCGGCGACCTCCATGCTGTCGATGGCCGGTATCGTCGTCGCGCTCGATGCTTATGGTCCGATCACCGACAACGCTGGTGGTATTGCCGAAATGGCCGAACTGCCGAAAGAGGTGCGCAATGTCACCGATCCGCTCGATGCGGTCGGCAACACGACCAAGGCCGTGACCAAGGGCTACGCCATCGGCTCGGCCGGTCTGGCGGCGCTGGTCCTCTTTGCCGACTACACGCATGGCCTGGAAGCGGCCGGCTTGAAAGGGATCACCTTCGATCTTTCGAATCATATGGTGATCATCGGCCTGTTCATCGGCGGCCTGATTCCCTATCTGTTCGGTGCCATGGCGATGGAGGCGGTCGGTCGCTCGGCAGGCGCGGTGGTCATGGAGGTTCGCCGTCAGTTCAAGGAAATCCCTGGCATCATGGAAGGCACGGCCAAGCCGGATTATTCGCGGGCCGTCGATATGCTGACCGTGGCGGCGATCAAGGAAATGATGATTCCGTCCATCCTGCCGGTCGCCGTGCCGATCGTCGTCGGCCTGGTCCTCGGTCCGCAGGCGCTGGGCGGCCTGCTGGTCGGCACAATCGTCACCGGCTTGTTCGTCGCCATCTCGATGACGACGGGCGGCGGCGCTTGGGATAATGCCAAGAAATATATCGAAGACGGCCATTTTGGTGGAAAAGGCTCCGATGCACACAAGGCGGCGGTGACTGGGGACACCGTGGGTGATCCCTACAAGGATACGGCGGGGCCGGCGGTCAATCCGCTGATCAAGATCATCAATCTGGTGGCGCTGCTAATCGTCCCGTTGATGGCCTGACTTGCTGGCTTTTGGGTAAAAAAGGCGGCCGAGGCCGCTTTTTTTACATTTCTTTAAACCACTCCCGTTGGAGGGAGATAGAATCCTGCTCGATTGCGGGACAACAAGGCCATGAGTGAAGCAATGAGCGGGACAATTGAAGTCGGTAAATCCGGGGTGCGGGAAGATCTTTTGCATCACGACCCATTGCTCGATTGCCTGGTGGAGTTGACCCGGATTCATGGGCGGCCGAGTACGCGCGCCGCGCTGACCGCCGGCTTGCCGCTGGAGAATGGTTCGCTGACGCCGTCGCTGTTCGCGCGGGCCGCCAGCAGGGCCGGCCTTTCTGCCAAATTGGTTCGTCGACCGCTGGAACGGGTCGATCCCGCTTTGCTCCCTGCCGTACTGCTGCTTGACGGCGAAGAGGCCTGTGTCCTGCTCGGTTGGGATGAGGCGGGCGAGAACGCCCGCCTGCTTTTCCCGGAAACCGGTCAGGGCTCGGTGCTGCTGTCGCGCACGAGTCTGGCCGGGCGTTATGCCGGGATCGCCATTTTTGCCCGGCCGCATTTCCGCTTCGACAAGCGGACGCCGCAGGTCGGCGACATCAAGCTGCGCCACTGGTTCTGGGGGGCGCTGGCCGAGCAGTGGCCGGTTTATCGCGATGTGCTCGGGGCGGCGCTGCTGATCAATGTCATGGCATTGGCCATGCCGCTCTTCTCGATGAACGTGTACGACCGGGTCATTCCCAACCGGGCGATGGAAACCCTGTGGGTGCTGGCGCTTGGGGTGGTTTTGCTGATCGGCGTCGATATGACCTTGC
This sequence comes from Dechloromonas denitrificans, assembly GCF_001551835.1. GTDB lineage: Bacteria > Pseudomonadota > Gammaproteobacteria > Burkholderiales > Rhodocyclaceae > Azonexus > Azonexus denitrificans. Next base: position 597,423 of record NZ_LODL01000021.1, read on the forward strand.
GGCTGTTGCGCGGGCATTTCATCGATCTGGCCAGTGCCCGTATCGACATGCAGTTGTCGGCCAAGATCATGGAGCGCGTTCTTGGTGTGCGGATGGAGTCGCGGCCGGCAGCGGTCGGTGCCTTCTCATCGAATCTGCGCTCGTTTGAAACGGTGCGCGATTTCATCACCTCAGCCTCGGTGACCGCCTTCATCGACCTGCCGTTCGCCCTGATCTTTGTGTTCGTCATTGCCATCATTTCCTGGCAACTGATCATTCCGGTCGTCCTGGCCCTGGTTTTCGTCGTCATCTACGCCTACATCCTGCAGCACAAGATGCATGCCTTGTCCGAGACGACCTACCGGGCCGGCGCCTTGCGTAATGCGACGTTGATCGAAAGCCTGTCGGCCCTGGAAACCATCAAGACCCAGGGCGCCGAGAGCGTCATGCAGTCGAAATGGGAAAAGTCGGTCGCCTTCGTCTCGCGCGTCAACAACCAGATGCGCTTCCTGTCCGCGGCCGCGACCAACGGCGCGATGGAAGTGCAGCAACTGGTCAATATCGTGGTCATCATTGTCGGCGTCTATCTGGTCGGCGATGGCAAGCTCAGCATGGGCGGCCTGATTGCCTGCACCATGCTGACTTCGCGGGCCGTGGCGCCGCTTGGCCAGATGGTCGGCCTGCTGATGCAGTATCACAACGCCAAGGTGTCACTGGCTTCACTGGAAACGATCATGACCAATCCGGTCGAGCGTCCGGCCGATGCCTCGTTTGTCCATCGCCCCGAACTGAAGGGCAATATCGAGTTTCGCGATGTCCAGTTCAGTTACCCCGGTAGCGCCATTGCCGCTTTGAAAGGGCTGAACTGCCGGATCGCCGAAGGCGAGAAGGTCGTGGTCATCGGCCGCATCGGTTCGGGCAAGACGACGCTGCAAAAGCTGTTGCTCGGGCTGTACCAACCGACCGGCGGGGCGGTCACCGTCGATGGCGTCGATGTGCGCCAGCTTGACCCGGCTGATTTGCGCCGCAACATCGGTTACGTCTCCCAAGACACCACACTGTTCTACGGTACCTTGCGCGACAACATCGCGATCGGGGCGCCCTATGCCGACGACGCGGCGGTGATGGCGGCCGCCGAAGCAGCCGGCTTGACCGATTTCGTCAATCGTCACCCGGACGGTTTCGACATGATGATCGGCGAACGTGGCGACTCCCTGTCCGGCGGTCAACGTCAGGGAGTGGCAATTGCTCGCGCTTTCCTGATGGATCCGCCCATCCTGTTGCTCGACGAACCGACCAGTTCGATGGACTTTTCCTCCGAGCAGCAGTTCAAGGAGCGCCTCAAGATTGCCGGCGCCCACAAGACCGTCCTGATCGTGACGCATCGCAACAGCCTGCTCGATCTGGCCACCCGGGTCATCGTTGTCGATGACGGCCGGGTCGTCGCCGACGGGCCGCGCGATCAGGTCATCCAGGCGCTGCAGAGCGGTCGTATCGGGAGAGCTTCATGAGTCGCCTGAAAACCATGATCGGCCGAGTGCAGGCCTGGCTGGAGGGGATTGCCGAAAAGAGCGCGCCGCATGTCGAGAAGGTGCTCGGTCGGCTGCCAAACAAGGAAGAAATCGAGGTCGTCGATTTTGCTACCGACGCCGATCTCGCCATGTTGCGCCAGGAGCCGTTGCGGGCCCGCGTGCTGCTGCGTTCGATCGGTATCGTCTTTGCCGTTTTCGTCTTGTGGGCGGCGGTGGCGCAGTTGGACGAGGTGACGCGGGGCGAGGGCAAGGTTATCCCGTCCAAGCAGGTTCAGGTTTTGCAAAGTATCGATGGCGGCCTGGTTTCCGAAATTCTGGTCCGCGAAGGGGAGGTCGTTCAGGCCAACCAGTTGCTGGTCAAGATCGATGAAACCCGCTTCGTCTCATCGGTCAAGGAGAACCGGGCGCAATACCTCGGGCTGGTGGCGAGGGCCGCCCGCCTGAAGGCGATGTCCGATGCCAAGGCTTTCGTGCCGCCACCCGATGTCCTCAAGGAGGCCCCCGAGATCGTCGAGCAGGAGCGCCTGCTCTATGAGGCCAAGCGCGACGAGATGACGGCGGCGGTGTCGATTGCCCGCCAGCAACTGGCGCAGCGTCAGCAGGAACTGAATGAAGCGCAGGCCCGTCGGGCGCAGGCCTCACAGGGCTACGATCTGACCTCTAAGGAACTGAGCGTCACCCGGCCGCTGATCAATTCCGGGGCGGTCTCCGAAGTCGAACTGCTCCGTCTGGAGCGCGACGTGTCGCGCTACCGGGGCGAGCGGGACATGGCCTCGGCCCAGATCACCCGCATTCAGGCGGCGATCAACGAGGCGCATCGCAAGGTCGAGGAAGTCGAGCTGACTTTCCGCAACGATGCCGGCAAGGAATTGTCGGAAACCAGTGCCAAGCTGAGCAGCCTGGCCGAAGGCAGCGTGGCGCTTTCGGACCGGGTCAAGCAGTCGTCGATCCGTTCGCCGGTCAAGGGGACGGTCAAGCGTCTGCTGGTCAATACGGTGGGCGGTGTCGTCCAGCCCGGCAAGGATATGATCGAAATCGTGCCGCTGGAGGATGCGCTGTTGCTTGAAGCGCGCATCCAGCCGCGCGATATCGCCTTCCTGCGTCCCGGTCAGCCGGCCATCGTCAAATTTACCGCCTATGATTTCTCGATCTACGGCGGTCTGGACGGTACGCTTGAGCATATCGGGGCCGACACGGTGATGGACGACAAGGGCAATGCCTTCTATACGGTGCGGGTGCGTACCAACAAGCCGGGGTTTGGCGATGCCAATCTGCCGATCATTCCCGGCATGGTGGCCGAGGTTGATATTCTGACCGGCAAGAAAAGCGTCCTCGCCTATTTGCTGAAACCTGTACTGCGCGCCAAGAGCGTTGCCATGACGGAGCGCTGATGCAGCACTGGATTTTTGATCGGGAAGCGGAAATGCTGGCCTCGTGGCAGGAAGCCATGCCGGCAGCCCGGGTTCTGGCGCGTCGCGAAGTTTCGAATATCCTGGACGGCGAGCCTGGCATTCTCTGGTGTCGCCTGCGTTCGGGCGATGCTCTGAATGAGGTGCTCAGCGCAATTCACGGAGCACCGCGCTATCCGCTGGTCGTGCTCTGTGATGAGCCTGATGATGAGATCGTCATGCGGGCCCTGGAGGCCGGCGCAGCGGGCTGCTGCAATACCCATGCCGCGCCCGAAGTGCTGCGCCAGGTGGCGCTAGTGGTCGGTAACGGCGGCTTGTGGGTGGGGCAGTCCCTGTTGCAGCAACTGGTTGGCAGCACGGCGCGCACACTCGGCCAGCGCTCGCGGGAGGAAAAGCGGGACGATTGGGCGCAATTGCTTTCCGAGCGTGAAGTGCAGGTCGCCCGTCTGGTTGCCGGCGGGGCCAGCAACAAGGAAGTCGCCAGCCAGCTTTCGATTACCGAAAGAACGGTCAAGGCACACCTCGGCGCGATCTTCGAGAAACTGAGCTTGCGCGACCGCCTGCAATTGTCGGTCCGGGTCAACGGCCTGACCGTCTGATTGTCGGTGTGAATTAATTCACGCTTCACCTCGCAGACTGTACTTTGGTTCAATAGCCGAGCCCCGGCCAGACCCCTACACTGCTGCCATTGCTAATAGTCTCTGGAGTATTGCCGTGGCCCAAGCCCAAGTCATCGCCCAAGTATCCGCCCTCAGTGGTGAAGCCTTCGCCCGCGACAGCGCTGGAAATCTGCGTCGCCTGAAGGTCGGGGATGCCATTCGCGAAGGCGAGAGCGTGGTTGCCGGCGAGGGGGCGCACGTCATGCTGCGCCTGGCCGACGGGCGGGACATGATGGTCCGCCCGGGCGAAGTGGCCAAACTGGACGCCGAAGTGGCGGCACCGGTCAAACCGGACGCCACCGATAGTGCGGTCGTCAATAACCAGAAGGGTTTCGAGAAGATCGCCAAGGCCCTGACTGCGGGCGGTGACCTCGACGCGCTGCTGGAAGACCCGGCAGCCGGTATCGCCGGCCCCGGCGGCAACGAAGGTCATACCTTCGTCGAGTTCCTGCGCGTCGTGGAAACGGTCGATCCGCTGGCCTTCCAGTTCTCGACTGAACGTGGCCGGCCGCTGGAGACCATTGATGGCGGCGCAGCCCAGATCACACAAAGCAGCACGACGGCCATCGCCGTCGCCGCCAGTCTTGATGCGGCCTCGGATAGCGCCCTGAAGGGCGATGCCATTACCAATGACAACACGCCGACTCTGGTCGGTAGCGGCACGCCGGGTGCGACCATTACCGTGCTTAGCCCGACCGGCGAAGTCATGACGACCACGGTGGCCGAGAGCGGTGTCTGGACAGTGACGCCGACCAAGCCGCTGGCGGACGGCCCGGTCAGCTTTGATGTAACCGCTACCGATGCCGCCGGTAACTCAGCCAAGACCACGGTTGAGGCGACGATAGATACGCAGGCTGCCGGAACCATCAGCGTCGATCCGATCACGCCCGATAGCATTCTTACCACGGCGGAGGCAGGTGGCACGATTACCGTCAGCGGCAAGGTCGGTGGTGACGCCGAAGCGGGCGACCTGATCACGCTGACGATCAACGGCAAGCAGTTTACCGGTACCGTCAACGCCGATCGCTCCTATGCAATCGATGTCCCGGGCAGCGATCTGGCCGCAGACGGCGACAAGGTGGTCGAGGCCACCGTAACAGGCGAAGATGTCGCCGGTAACGTATTCGTCGCCACCAGCACGCAGGCCTATGTGCCACATATTTCGGTTGGCGATGTTTCGGTGGCCGAAGGCTCGCCGGCAATTTTCACGGTTACCCTCGACTCCGCCTATTCAGTGCCTGCACTGATGCAACTGGCGCTGGGCAATACCGCCGCCAGTTCTGACGTTGACGCCACTGCCGGAGTCGATTTCGTCAGCCAGTTGTATGTCTCCTTTGACGCGGGCCAGACGTGGTCGCAGGTGGGGGCGGGCGGGCAGATTTCAGTTCCGGCTGGCATCACCACTTATCATGTTGGTATTCCGACCAATGCAGATGAGCCGGGTAAAGTTTATGAAGGTTCGGAAACTTTTACCCTGAGTGCCAGTTTTGTCGGTGGAAGCCAAGTGTCCACGGGCTTGGGCACCATCTTTGACGATGGCACGAGCGGTACCCCAACGCCTCTGCCTGGCCCGACCCCATTCACAACCCCACTCGACGACCGGCCGACCTTCAACCTGGGCTCGGACGTCATCGTTGACGAAGCCGCCG
>NZ_LODL01000021.1:602660-603538 GCF_001551835.1 Dechloromonas denitrificans
AGCCCCTTTGTTACTTCTGTTTCCAGTCCCACGGTTCAGGAAGGTAATAACCTGGTGTTCGAGGTTCAGCTGTCGAACCCCAGCCTTGCCACAACGACTGTTGCGCTTGCTTTGCAGGGGATCACTGCAACGGAAGGCGTGGATTGGTCTTCAGTCGGTTCCGTCTCCTTCAATAACGGCGCATCGTGGAGTGCTCTGAGCGCGAATATTTCGGTTCCTGCTCTGGTGACCAGTTTTATGGTCAGACTCCCGACGGCTGACGATGCAATTGATGAAGCCGCTGAAACGATGAGCCTGTCCGCGTCGACATCGCGTAACGCGATCCCGGTGCAGGGCGTCGGTACCATTCTGGATAATGATCCTTTCACCGACGCGAACGAAATAGTGAGTGTCAATGAGGATACGACCCTGATCGGCAGCGTGCTCACCGGTACGTCCAGCGGAGAAGGTCCGGTCACCGTCACCACCTTTACGGTGGGCGGCACGACCTACGCCGCCGGCGCCACCGCCACGCTGGCCGGCGTGGGCACGCTGGTCATCAATGCCAACGGCAGCTACACCTTCACGCCGAACGCCAACTACAACGGCACGGTGCCGGTTGCCACCTACACCCTGACCGACGGTTCGGGGGCCAACGACACCTCGACCCTGGCCATCACGGTGACGCCGGTGAACGACGACTTCACCGACGCCAACGAAGTGATCAGCATCGCCGAAGACAGCGGCCCGCTGAGCGGTACGGTACTGAGCGGCACGAGCAGCGTCGATGGTCCGGTCACCGTCACCACCTTCACGGTGGGCGGCACGACCTACGCCGCTGGTGCCACCGCCACGCTGGCCGGCGTGGGCACGCTGGTCATCAATGCCAACGGCAGCTA
>NZ_LODL01000021.1:603548-603668 GCF_001551835.1 Dechloromonas denitrificans
AGCCGCGACCTTGAGCAGATTGAACGAGATGTTGGCTGCATCCAGCGTCGGCATGACCAGCAGATTGGCCTGGCCTTTCAGCTTCGAGTTGGGGAAGGCGGCCAGACGGATCTGTTCGTC
>NZ_LODL01000021.1:603678-748628 GCF_001551835.1 Dechloromonas denitrificans
CAGAGGGGCGCATTATCTAGAGTTACCGTCTTCACGTCAAGATATATCAGCAGTCGAGCCAGGTCAGCCTCCCAGCCACTCCAACAAAGGCGCCCATTGCTCAACATCGCGCCTATGCTTTGCTCGAGGCGGATCAAATACCGTCTGTCCGCCAGCAGCAACGTTTACGTAGTTCTGAGTATTGCGCAAATACGCAACGATCGGGATATCAAAATGCTTGAGAAACTCTTCCAGCATACCAGCAGCCTTGGTGCGAGGATCGACACGCATGGCGACAATACCCACCTTGCCTCGACTCCCCCGCATTTCACTGCGGATGGAATTCAGAAAATCCTCAGTTGCTGCCATGTCAAACACAGAGGGCACCAAGGGCACGACGACCTTATCAACAACACGAAGGTAGTCCGTCAGCTTGTACCCCTGCAAACCGGCTGGCGCATCAACCACCACCCAATCAGCCTCCTTAGGCAGATTCAGCACAATCTGATTACCGGCAAAGTAGCCTGTGACCGGTGGTAGTGCGGGTTCACGGAAAGCCATCCAGCGCAAAGCTGATTGCTGGCGATCCAAATCACACAGCGTGGTTTTTTTACCCTGATTGGCAAAATAGCCTGACAGATTCGTCGCCAGCGTTGTCTTGCCAGCCCCGCCCTTTGGATTCGCCACCATTACTGCGCGCATATAGACCCCTCGAATATTTATTCGCAGATTATATTCGGCCGACGCAAGCCCGTCATAGATGCATAGAATGTAGGTTTTGCTCAATCTAGAAAAATCATGATCACCAAAGTGGCAAGTGAGCGGCAAGGCATACAGTCCGTCGAGGTAGGGTTCCGTCTGTTGAAGGTTCTGGCCGCCGCCAACCGCCCGATGATGTTGCGTGACATCGCCAAGGGCGGCGGCATGCCAGCCGCCAAGGCTCACCGCTACATGGTCAGCTTTCTTCGCATCGGCATCGTCGAACAAGATGTAAGCAGTGGACGCTATGACCTCGGCGCCTACGCACTGGAGCTGGGCCTTTCAGGACTGGGACGACTAGACCCCGTCCGCTTGGCAGGCCCGATTCTGGAGTCTCTATGTGAAGAGATACACGAAACGGTCGGCCTCGCAGTCTGGGGAACTTACGGGGCAACGATCGTCCGCATCGTTGACGCAGGAGCTCCGATCACCATCACCGTTCGCCCCGGCACCGTCCTTTCGCTCTCGAAATCAGCCACCGGACGCGCTTTTTCGGCGTTCTACCGCTCGCCGTTCCTCAAAAAGATACTCGATGAAGAACTGCGCGAAGCCGCTGAGAGCAGCGATATCTCGATCACCACCTTACGCAGGCAGCTGGAAAAAACGCTGACCGATTTCCGCAACCACGGCATTGCCCGCGCCACCGGCAGCCTGACTCCCGGCATCAACGGCTTCAGCGCCCCTGTTTACGACCATACCGGCAGCATGGTGGCAGCAATCACCTCACTGGGATCAGTCGGGGAGTTCAATGTAGAGTGGGATAGCCCGGTGGCCAAGGCAATGATTGAAGCGGCACTCGCCTTGTCTCACCGCCTCGGTTTTGGCAGCGTAAAGGAGTGAACCGCTGGTGCCCCCGAACGGAATCGAACCGCTACCTGATGATTACAAATCAACTGCACGACCTTCATGCTACGGGGGCGCCTTACGACGGGGCCGGATTATAGCGTGATCGCCTGAAGAACAACATGACGACACTCACCAATCCTTTTGAAATTGCCCGCGAGACCCTTCGCCTGCTGGCCACGCGACGCATTCCACCGACGCCTGACAACTATTTGACGCTCTACCATGAGATAGCTGGAACCAAGCCTAGCACCGACAGCTTTCCAGAAAAACAAATGCGTTCGCTGGCTGCCGCGCTCCCCAAGAGCACCCCCGAACAACTGCGTCTCGCACGCCAACTGGACGAAGCAGTCAAAGCGGCGAACTGGGAGGATTACAAAAATCGCCTGGTCGATTTCATCAGCGCCCTCACCGAAGCCCAAAAGCTAGCCTGGTCCGACGTCATCACCGACCTTGTTCGTCAGTGGGATGCCAAGCATGTCGGGCTCACCATCGCCCGCAAACGAGAGTCACTTGAACATGTACTAACTGCCAGCGGCGCCAATCCGGAAACTTTGTTCAATCGCCTGCAAAATCTGTTGCGCTCTTGGGGACAAGGCAAGGAGGATATGGCCTCTACTGGTGAAGTCGTTCCGTCAGAAATCCATCCTTCGACGATGTCGACCGCAGCACACGCTGACCAGCTACTCCCTGAACTGCGCCAGCTATTTGCCTTCACACTGGAAACGTCAATTTCCACCCAACTGCTTGAAAGCCCACAACTGGCCGGTGACGCCAAGGCACTTGCAACGGATATCCGGAGCGCCAACAGCGTTGAGGAGATGCAGGGATTTCTGACCCGACTAAAACGCTTCGCCTTTAAACTTGAACTACTGGCCGAAGACCAAGCTGAGCTACGGCACAGCCTGCTTGGCCTGCTCAGCCTCCTCGTTGAAAACATCACCGAACTTGTCTTGGATGATCGCTGGCTTCACGGCCAAATTACCATCGTTCGCGACATCATCGAAAAACCGCTCTCACAACGCACTCTTGACGATGCGGAACGGCGACTGAAGGAGGTTTTGTTCAAGCAGGGGCAACTCAAAGCAAGCCTCTCCGAAGCAAGAGAAGCCATCAAACACATGCTTACCGGCTTCGTGGATCAGTTAGCCGACTTTGCAGAGGCAACATCCGATTATCACGACAAGATTGAAGACTACGCAGGCAAAATTAGCGCGGCTCAAGACATCGCCGCCCTCGAAACAGTTCTCGGGGAAGTCATGCGCGAAACGCGCAACATCCAGTTCAACGCCCAGCGCTCACGTGATGAGTTGAGGTCGACTCAGAAAAAAGTCCATGAAGCCGAACAGCGGATCCTGGAACTGGAGCGCGAACTGGAAACCACCAGCGATCTCGTCCGCCACGATCAGTTGACCGGCGCCCTCAACCGGCGCGGCCTGGAAGACATGTTCGCCAAGGAGATCGCACGTTCGAAGCGCCATGAAACGGTGCTCTCCGTTGGTCTGCTCGACATAGACAACTTCAAGAAGCTGAACGACTCACTGGGTCACGATGCCGGCGACCAGGCGCTGATGCATCTCGCCCGCGTCTGTCGCGAAACCCTGCGCCCGCAGGACACCGTGGCACGCTATGGCGGCGAAGAGTTTGTCATCCTGCTACCGGAAACCCCACTCGATGACGCAGCCATTGTACTCAGCCGCCTACAACGCGAGCTGACCAAGAAGTTTTTCCTGCATGACAACGAAAAGATCCTGATTACTTTCAGCGCAGGGGTGGCACAAATGGCTCCGGAAGACACCCCAGCCGTCGTAATCAAACGTGCCGACGAAGCCATGTATCAGGCAAAACAGACAGGCAAGAACCGGGTCGTCAAAGCACCGTAAACAATCAAACACAGGGCTCTTAGCTCCGCCACAAAGATACCGGGTAACGAAAATCGGGTTGATATAATCGCCCCGCGCTAAAACCAGCGAAGAGCCGCTCTACAAGAAGCAGATTATGCAGATTCGACAGTGGTGACGGCTCTCTGGATTCGCCAGAGAACAAAACATTCAAGAAATACACGCAATCGACGATAACAACCCCGGGGCCGGCTGATTGGAGCGCCACGCCAGCGCATGCGAAAGATACGATTGTGCGTGTGGGGTTGGGCGACGTGACGGATATATTCGATGAATCAAGCAGTAAAACGGAGGAGTCAAAGATTGAAGGCTGTAATCCTAGCTGGTGGCCTTGGCACCCGGATTTCTGAAGAGACCCATCTGAAGCCCAAGCCAATGATTGAAGTTGGCGGCAAACCGATCCTCTGGCACATCCTCAAGATGTACTCCCACCACGGCATTAACGATTTCATCATTTGCTGTGGCTACAAGGGCTATGTCATCAAGGAGTACTTCGCCAATTACTTCCTGCACATGTCTGATGTAACGTTCGACATGGTAAATAACCGCATGGAAGTACATGAACGGCATGCCGAGCCCTGGCGGGTAACGCTCGTCGACACCGGCGAACACACCATGACCGGCGGCCGTCTCAAGCGGATTGCCGATTTTGTCAAAGACGACGAGGCCTTCTGCTTTACCTATGGCGACGGCGTTTCCGACATCGACATTTCCCGCCTGATTACCTTCCACAAAAGCCACAACAAGCTGGCGACCATCACCGCCGTACAACCGCCGGGCCGCTACGGCGCCTTGAACATCGCGGCAGGCGCCGTCGCTGAATTCATCGAAAAGCCACGCGGCGATGGGGGCTGGATCAACGGCGGCTTTTTCGTTCTCTCGCCCGAGTGTCTAGACTATATCGACGGAGATGCCTCCGCCTGGGAAGGTGAACCGCTAGCCACACTGGCCAAGGCAGAACAACTGGCGGCCTTCGAGCACCCGGGCTTCTGGCAGGCGATGGACACCTTGCGTGATCGCATCCACCTTGAATCACTGTGGGAAAACAACCGCGCCCCGTGGAAACTCTGGAAATGATGGCCAGCAGCTATTCCGGTAAGCGCGTTCTGATTACCGGCCATACCGGATTCAAGGGAAGCTGGCTAAGTCATTGGCTCAACGCTCGTGGTGCCCAGGTTTCCGGCCTGGCCCTCGCGCCGGAAACCCAACCCAACCTATTTAACGAGCTAGGGCTCGCCCAGCATATTGACCATCGCCTTTGCGACCTGCGCGACCGCGATGCGCTGGCCCGGCACGTTGCTGCAATTCAACCGGAAATTGTCTTCCATCTCGCGGCCCAGGCACTCGTCCGACGCAGCTATCAAAATCCGGTGGAAACCTTCGCCACCAACGTGATGGGCACGGCGCACCTGCTGGAATCCTGTTTCGCCACCTCGTCCGTCCGTGCGATCGTAGTCGTCACCTCGGACAAATGCTATGCCCCGAGCAGTTCAGCCTGGGGCTACCGCGAATGCGACCCGCTGGGGGGGCACGACCCTTACAGTGCCAGCAAAGCTTGCGAGGAATGGGTTGCCACCGCCTGGCAAAAAAGCTTCGGCGGCAAAGCCGGTGCCCCACTGATCGCGACCACTAGAGCCGGCAATGTCATCGGCGGCGGCGACTGGGCGGAAGATCGCCTGATTCCCGACCTGGTCCGCGCTCGACAGGCGCATCAAAGCGCCCGCATCCGCAACCCCAATGCCGTTCGCCCTTGGCAACATGTTCTCGAACCACTGGCCGGCTACCTGCAACTTGGCGAGCGCTTGCTGGCCGAGGATGGCAAGTACGCATGCGCCTGGAACTTCGGCCCGGAAATCGGTGCCATGCGCCCGGTGGCTGATCTTTGTGCCGCCCTCGAGCCCGTCCTCGGCCTTGACTGGCAGATCGACGCAACAACGGAACACCCTCACGAGGCTGAGTTCCTCAGGCTGGATAGCAGCCGCGCCCGATTGCTGCTTGACTGGCAACCACGCTGGTCCTTCGATGAAACCATGCAGCTCACCGGGCAGTGGTATGCCCGCCATGCCGCCGGCGAATCGGCCAGGGACCTGTGTAACGAACAACTGCAGAAATACCGGAACAGCAATGGATAACACCCCAAGCCGCGATGCCATTCATCGCGCCGTCAGCCAGTACATCGCCGACGCTGCGCAAGACAACACCTTCATCCCTGGCCAAACGCCCATCCCGCCATCGGGCAAAGTGGTCGGTGAACCCGAAATCCAGGCCATGATCGACGCCTCGCTTGATGCCTGGCTGACCACCGGTCGATTCAACGCCGAGTTCGAAGCCCGCCTGACGGCCTTTCTTGGCGTCGAGCGCAGTATTACCGTCAATTCCGGATCCTCGGCCAATCTCGTCGCCGTTTCATCGCTCTTTTCTCCGCAGCTAGGGAAAAATGCACTGCGTCCGGGCGATGAAGTGATCACGGTCGCTGCCGGCTTTCCGACCACCGTCAATCCGGTCATCCAAAACGGGGGTTGCCCTGTTTTCATCGACATCTCCCGCGACACCTACAACATCGATGCGAGCCAGCTCAACGCTGCACTCTCGCCTAAAACCCGGGCCGTCGTTCTCGCCCATACGCTGGGCAACCCCTTCGATCTGGCAGCCGTAACGCGCTTTTGTGCCGAACACAATCTATGGCTGATCGAAGACTGCTGCGATGCCCTCGGCGCCCGTTATACGCTGCCCGAAGAGGAAGCCGGCTGGCGGGCCACCTTACCGGAAAATGGAGGCGACACCCTGTGGCGACGGGCCGACCCAGCCGAACACAGCGGCAAGGTCGGCAGTTTTGGCCATCTCGGCACGCTTTCCTTCTACCCCGCCCACCACATCACGATGGGCGAAGGGGGGGCCGTTTTTTCCAGCAATCCGCAATTGATGCGCATTGCGGAATCGATCCGCGACTGGGGTCGGGATTGCTGGTGCCCGCCGGGAAAAGACAATACCTGCGGCAAGCGTTTTTGCTGGAAACTGGGCGATCTACCCGAGGGTTACGACCATAAATATGTCTATTCCAATCTCGGCTACAACCTGAAAATCACCGACATGCAGGCTGCCTGCGCCCTGGCTCAGATGGACCGCCTCCCCGGCTTCATCGAGGCGCGACAGCGTAATTTCGCGTACTTGAGCGAGCGCCTGGCACCGCTCGAAGAATTCCTGATCATGCCCTGCGCCACGCCATGCAGCCAGCCGTCATGGTTTGGTTTTCCGCTGACGCTGAAAAAAGACACCGGGACGCATCGCCTGGATTTGCTGCGTTATCTTGAGCAATATCATATCGGTACCCGCTTGCTGTTTGCCGGCAATTTGACCCGACAACCCTATTTCGCGACGCGTCATTTCCGGGTTGCCGGCGCCCTGAGCAATACCGATACCGCGGCCGAAAGCGCCTTCTGGGTCGGGGTATGGCCGGGTCTGAGCGAAGCCCATCTCGATTATGTGGCGGACCGGATTGGTGAGTTTTTCGGAGTCGGCTTTTGAGCCACCCGGCCTTCGGCATTCACAGCACGGCATTGCCGGGCTGCCTTGAGCTATCCGCGCCCCACCAGCAGGACGAGCGGGGCAGTTTCGTCAAGATCTTCCACCGGGATGCCTTTGCCGCGCTCAAGCTGCCGGTGGACTTTCCCGAGGTTTATTACTCGGTTTCACAGCGCGACGTTGTGCGTGGCCTGCATTTTCAGACCCCCCCGGCCCAACATGCCAAGCTGGTCTACTGCCCGCAAGGCCGGGTCAGGGATGCCGTCCTTGACCTCCGCGCCGGCTCCCCGACCTTTGGCCAACACTTCGTTGTGGAGCTATCGAGCGAAGCCGCCAACATGCTCTACATTCCGCCCGGCCTGGCACACGGTTTCCGAACGCTGAGCGACACGGCCATCGTCGTCTATCACGTCAGTAGCCAGTATTCGCCCGAGCATGACCAAGGAATTCGCTGGAATTCAGCCGGGATTGCCTGGGGTATCGAGCACCCCATACTTTCCGCACGGGATGCCGCACACCCCGCACTGGCAGATTTTGCAAGCCCTTTCCATTACGAAGGGGAAGCGTGATGCGGATCCTGGTTACCGGCGCTGGCGGATTTGTCGGGCAACACCTGATACCGCAGCTGCTTGCCGAAGGGCATGCGGTAGCCTGCCTGACGCGCGACCCGGCGAAGCTGCCAGAGGCCTGGGCCGATCTCCCCCGGGCAGGCACGGACCCTGACGGTCTGGGCATTCGTGCCCTTTGCCAGCAATTTCGGCCCCAAGTGGTCATCCACCTAGCCAGCCATTACATCACCGAGCACAGTTTCACCGACATCGCGCCGCTCATTCAAGCCAATCTACTGCTCGGCACCCAGTTGCTGGAGTCGATGCGGGAATCCGGCTGCGATGCCCTAGTCTATGCTGGCACATCGTGGCAACACTATCGCAATGAAGAATACTGCCCGGCCAATTTGTACGCGGCAACCAAGCAGGCGTTATCAACCTTGGCAGAATACTACCGGGATGCCTGTGGCCTGCGTATATTGGAGCTTCATCTTTACGACAGTTACGGCGAAGATGACCCGAGAAAAAAGTTAATCAATCTACTTGAGCTTTCCAGCCAATCGTCCGATAAATTAAAAATATCGGAAGGTCGCCAGTTGCTCCACCTAGTCCACATTGATGATGTCTGTCGCGGCTTTGAGTTGGCTTGCCAGCAAGTAAGTAATTTCGCTGCCGGCGAAAGAAAGGTATACCGATTGCCGGCAGGTGAACTTCTCAGCCTGCGAGAGTTGGTTGCCCGCTTTGATGCGGCGGCCCCCACTTACCCCGCACAACTGGAGTGGGGAGCCAAACCCTACCGGCTACGAGAGGTCTTTGAACCTTGGGAAGACGCCCCCGCGCTGCCCGGCTGGCAAGCAGAGGTTTCAATCGACGAAGGAATGCGGCGTCTTCGATGCCCTGACGTGGCCCGCTCAAAGAAATCTTAGTATCACCCAACCACTCCCCAAAAGGGCAACGCGACACTTAACTAGAAGGCTTAAGTGATGGTGCAGCAAAAAACAGTTTTTGATCTAGGCATGAACAATGGCGACGACACCGCCTATTATTTGCACTGCGGTTACAAGGTAATTGCCATTGAAGCAAATAATGAGCTTTGCAAGGCCGCATCCATTCGTTTTCAGCGCCAGATCGAAAACAATCAATTAAAAATAATAAACCAGGCAATTTCAAATGAAGAGAAGGAACTTACGTTTTACGTAAACACTCTAAATTCTCACTGGAGCAGTCTCGACATTAACTGGGCTAGTCGAAACGACAGCCAGTTCGTTGAATTAAAAACGCGAGGAGTTACTTTGTCATCGCTTTTCGAAAAATTCGGTTGCCCTTATTTCATGAAGGTCGATATTGAAGGCGCCGACTTGATTGCCATTCAGCAGTTAATTGGTCAGAAATCAATTCCCGAATTTTTAAGCATCGAAGATTGCAGGTACGGTTTTGAATACATCGATACTCTTCGAAAAATCGGATATAAAAAATTCGCACTGTCAAACCAGGCACTCGTTCCGCAATCCCCCGACGTTAAGAGAAATTACGAATTTCCGGCTGGGGCATCGGGAATGTTCGGCGAGGATCTAAAAACTGTCTGGCTTGAGCATGATGACTTTGTTGAACAATATGGCACTCTGGTCAGAAACCGTACAACCCTGCAGAAGATTGCCGACGATCCAAATTCAATCTGGTGGGATATCCATGCCCGCTTTTAATTATTCCAGAAAGCTAGCGACCGGCGATTTGGCCACCGCATACAGCACCAAGAAAACCTGGCCAGAACCAAGGAAAATCCAATGAAGGCTCAATTAAAACCCCGAATTAATCTGGAAAACAGGACACCACTGGAGCAGGTAATTCCCTTATCGACCCCATATGTACTGTTTGTGGACCCAGCCAACACCTGCAACTTCCGTTGCTCGTTCTGTCCGACAGGTGATCGTGAACTCATTAAATCGACAGGCCGTTGGCAAGGGCGCATGGATTTCGAGGTATACAAGAAGGTCATCGACGATCTGGGTGATTTCGACAAACCGCTCAAGGTACTCCGCCTCTACAAGGAGGGCGAACCCCTATTGCACACACAGTTCGCGGACATGGTCCGCTATGCCAAGAACAGTGGTCATGTTGAATATATCGACACCACAACCAACGGCTATTTGCTGACCCCCGACCGTGTCGACCAGATCCTGGATGCAGGGATCGATCGAATCAATATTTCCGTTGACGGCATGTCCAAGGAGCAATACTGGGAACTAACCCGCACCAAGGTCGATTTCGACGACTTTGTCAGCAAGGTCCGCTATCTCTATGAGCACAAGGGAAATTGCGAAATTTGCGTAAAGATTCCAGGCGACATTCTCAACGAAACCGACAAACAACGCTTTTTCGACACGTTTGGCGACATTGCAGACCGCGTTTCAATTGAGAACTTCGCCCCCTGCTGGCCGACATTTGATATTGAAGAACGTATGGGCATCCAGATCACCGAGGGAATTTACGGCAATTCCATCATGGATACCCAAGTCTGCCCCTACATATTCTATTCAGTTGCTGTCAACTCAGATGGTAGCGTCAGTCTGTGCTTCCTCGACTGGGCCAGAAAACTAGTCATCGGCAATGCACGCACAACAAGCCTGAAGGACATATGGAATAGCGCGGCTCTCCAGCAGCATCGTATCGCTCATCTTGAAGGACGCCGTAAGGAAAATCCGACTTGCGCGGCCTGCGGCCAATTAAGCCACTGCTTGCCCGACAATATCGACGCCCATGCCCAGAACCTGCTGGCGAAATTTGTAGATAACCAGGCCATAATAAAAACATGAACATGGAGGCCTTTCCGGGAGAAGAGGTCTACCTCTGGCTATTCGACGATGTCGCCAAACAGCTAGAGGAAGGCCAGATCAAATCAGGTCGCGAGCATTTCGAAAAAACTGGAAACAAGGAAATACGCGATGGCGTCCGGCAGTTGGCGACTCGAAAAATGCTTGCTTACCGGTGGTTGCGAGGCAGCGGGATAGAAATCGGCGCGTTGCATAATCCGCTCCATGTGTTTTCGTCGACAACACAGGTTCGCTATGTTGATCGTCTCAATGAAGCCAACTTGCGCTGCCACTATCCCGAGTTGAATGCGCTGGATCTGGTCCCGGTCAGCATCATTGACGACGGGGAAACCCTTTCGTCCCTGCCTGATAACTCCCAGGACTTCGTGATCGCCAATCATGTTATTGAACATACCGAAGACCCCATTCGTGCCTTAAACACCTGGTTCAGGGTGCTGCGGCCGGGCGGCACGCTCTACCTAGGCGTCCCGGACAAACGATTCACCTTTGACCAAAACAGGGTCAACACCCCCTGGATTCACTTAGTCGCAGATCACACTTGCGGCCCAGAAGGTTCGCGCAAGCAACACTACGAAGAGTGGATCAGGTATATCGGCAAACATACCGAATACGCAGAGGTCGAAATATTGGTCCAGCAACTGATGGCCCAGAATTACTCGATTCATTTTCATGTCTGGGATGCTGAAAATTTTACGGACTTTCTCAACAACTATCGGGAAAGCTACAACCCTGGTTTCGGCCTGAATGAGTTTCAGCAAAATCTGGCGTCTCAGGAAATGATCTATATCCTCAAGAAAGACGAATAACTGCGAGCAGTGAAAGAGCCAACAATTAATGGGGCGACAAGACAAACCATAACTGCCCGTTTTCCCCACAAGCAGAGAGGAAATTATTACCATGAACCAGGCAGCAAAAAAAATCCTGTTTGTTATCCCGCCCTATTTCAATATCGATGATTTTCTGAATCAGCATCACAGTTATGTGCTGCCCTCGTTTACCGTTCCCTATGGCGTACTATCGCTAGATGCTTTCCTGAAGGGTAAATGTGTCTCTTCCGTAGAAACCAGGATTCTTGATCTGAATATATTTCTCAAGGCACTGGTCGACAGCAAACGGACAGATGTGGACTGCATGGCCTTATTTGCCAAGCAGGTAATGGAAAGTATCGAGGAATTCAAACCGGATTTCGTCGGCATTTCTGCGCTGTTCAACTCCTCTTTCCGTTACATGGAAGCACTGGCCAGCGCGGCAAAAAAGGCGAGTCCGACAGCATTGGTCGTTGCCGGCGGAGGCCTGCCATCCGCTGCATCCTACAAGATGCTGGACTCCTGCCCGTCGCTGGATGCGATTTGCAAAGGAGAAGGCGAAATTCCTCTCTGTGAGTTGCTGGATGCCGTCGTGCCGCAGGAGATCCTCGAAAACCATGCCTCGTGGATCACCCGCCGGGGTTGTGACAAGGGCAAGATTGCCGCGCATACCTTTGTCCAGAATCTCGACGACATTCCGCCGCTGAATTACGGAATCATTGATCTGGACAACTACAACTCCCGCTCGATTGACAAACGCTTTGTCGGCCAACCCAAGCGGGAAATGGCAATCCACACCTCACGCGGCTGCCCGTTCCTCTGCGTCTTTTGCTCAAATCCTTCGCTACATGGTCGCGATGTTCGAATGATGAGCATCGACCGGGTAATTGCCGAAGTCCAGCGAATGAAGGATCGGTTCGGCCTGACCGTGCTGATGATAGAGGATGATCACTTCTTCCACGACGTTAGTCGCGCTAAGGAGATTCTGCGCCGCGTGATCGATCTCGACATCCGGATCGAATTTCCGAATGGGGTGGCGGTGTACGCGATTGATGACGAGGTCGCTTCGCTATTCAAGGAGGCCGGCGTTTCAACGGTTGCGCTTGCTGTCGAATCGGGCTCTGACTATGTCTTGAACCACATCATCAAGAAACCGTTAAAAAAGAAACTGATCCGGCCAGCGGTTGAGGCATTACGGCGGCACGGTGTGCTGAGTCACGTTTTCATCGTCATTGGCCTGCCCGGTGAAATGCCGAATCATCGCCAAGAGACGCTCGAGATGCTGCTCGATGTAGGCTTTGATTGGGCACATATTTTTTGCGCAATCCCGATCTTTGGTAGCCGGCTCTACGATATCTGTGCTGACAATGGCTACATCGAAAACGCCAACCAGTTGGACTACATTGCTACAAAATCCTTGATTCGAGCGCCTGGCGTGGATCCGGAGGAAATTGAGAAACTGGCCTACGAAATCAATCTTCGGGTCAATTTTGTCGACAATCACAACGTAAAACTGGGCAATTACGACACCGCACTGAAGTACTTCAAGAATGTTTGCGACAAGTATCCAGACCACGCATTCGCCCACTATTTCATCGCAGAAGCCTACCGCCGCTCTGGCATCGACCCTGCAAAGGCAACGGCGCACTATAATCAGTTCGCAGAGATCATTGCCCGCGACCCTTGGTGGGCGGAACAATCTGAAAAATACAATCTCCGTACCGAACTGGCTATCGCCTGATCACGCACAGAATCGACCGCTCCATTCCGTGCCGAACTTATGTTAAGACTACCCTTTGCCTGAAATACTTCATATCACCGCGCATCTGGGCGGCGGCGTCGGCAAGGTCCTGTCACGACTAGTCGAAGAGTCCTCGCGCCGGTGCGATGGCTTCCGACATGTCGTGGCCTGTCTCGAAAAACCGGAAAAGGATGTTTTCAGTACGCATCTGGCCAGCCATGGCGGTGAACTGCTGATCTGCCCGAGTTCAGAGGAACTCGACCGCAGAATCCGCGCCGCCGACATCGTGCAGATCGAGTGGTGGCATCACCCGCTCGTAGCCCGCTGGCTTGGTCAAGCAACGCTACCACCGTCTCGATTGATCGTCTGGAGCCACGTCTCCGGCTTGCACCCGCCGACCATCCCGGCGGATTTCGTGGCGCTGCCCCACCGCTTTTTACTGACTTCGCCCTGTTCGCTCGAATCAGCTGAATTAAAAGCCTTGCCGACGGCAGTCCGGCAAAGTGTCGATGCCGTTTTCAGCTCTGGCGGCTTTAGCGACCTGCCGCCCGCCAATCCGCGCAGTTTCTCAGGGCCACTGCGCGCCGGCTACGTCGGCACCCTGAACTTTGCAAAACTGCATCCTCGGATCCTCGATTTTCTCGGCGCCCTCAAACTCGACAACTTCAGGCTCGACCTGATCGGTGACCTCGACAACGGCGAGGCCTTGCAACAGGCCGCCACGGCGGCCGGGCTGGGAGATTGCCTGAAGCTTCTCGGCTACACTCACGACGTCGGCAATGTATTGAAAAATTACGATATTTTCGTATATTTGCTCAATCCACTGCACTACGGAACAACCGAAAATGCCCTGCTGGAAGCCATGGCCATGGGCGTCGTACCCATTGTCCTTAACAATCCGGCGGAGCGGAATCTGGTGCAGCACATGGAAACCGGACTGGTTGTGAACACCCCGGACGAATTTGCCGACGCCATCACCTGGATGTTTTCCCATCCCGATCAATGTCGAGCCATGTCGATGAAGGCGGCCGCCCAGACCCGCCAACGCTTTGCCATCGGCCACACGCTAGACCAATTAACCCGGCACTATCGCGCCGTACTCGCCGAAGACAAGCGTCCGGTGGACTTTCGCCCGGTTTTCGGGACACAGCCCGGAGACTGGTTCCGCCGTTGCCAAGGCGATGAATCCTGGCGATTCACCGACCCGCCGACCGGCCCGAGCACCGAGGGACCGCACTTCCTGTTCGAACGCAACAAAAGCTCGGTATTTCACTATGCCCGGACCTTTCCGGATGATCTGCGCCTGGCCCGCTGGGCCCGGGCCTTGGAGAACCCGCAATGAATTTCGCCGCCCTCCCCGACGTCCAGCACAGCATCGAAATGTTTCGCACCCTGCTCAGTCAAAGTCAGTCTGGCAGCCCGCGCCAGGTCGACAAGCCGCTGATTCTCTATGGTGCGGGCAAGCTCGGCCAAATGGCGGCTGAACTGTTTGCCAAGCTGGATATTCCGGTGCGCTGTGCCATCGATCGCCACCCCCCTGCCAGCGGGCTACTGAATGGGAGCATCCCCGTCCTCACCCCGGACGACATCCCCGCAAGCGATCGGTGCGACAGTCTGATCGCCGTCTGTGTCGTCACCGCGCCTTACGAACCGATCCGCAATTTTCTGGCGGAGAGTGGCTGGTTGGACATCGTGCCGGTTTATGACGTATTTGAAGCGTATACCGCCCGCCTGCCGATGGCGAATGGCTGGTTTACTGAGGCGCCGGCAGAGGCCGAATGCAAGGCGATCGAAAAGGTGCTGACCGCCTGGTCGGATGACGAATCGCGTGCCGCCCATCTGCAGTTCATGGCATGGCGCCTTGGCCGGCAGGAGTGGAGCTTTCCAGACGCTCCGGTCAGCCTCGACGATCGTTATTTCATCCCGCAAATTTGTCACGCCCTGAGTGACAACGAATATTTCCTGGATGCCGGGGCCTATCACGGCGAAGTCTCGCAACGGGTGATCGGCATGCTGGCTGATCGCTGCCAAGGCATCCTGGCCATCGAACCCGACCCCGAAAATTTCCGGCAACTGGATAGCTGGTATCGCGCCCAGCCTGCCTCCTGGCAAGAGCGCATCACCGTGCTGGAGAAAGCCCTCGGTGCGACTGGGGAGGACCGGCCATTTCGGGATGGGCTCGGCATGGCATCACGCAGTTGCGATTCCTCAGGTAGTCACGTCGATGCAATACGCCTCGACGACCTGGAATTTCCCGTTACTTTCGCCAAGATTCATGTCGAGGGCGATGAATTGGAGGCGCTCAAAGGTACCACTACGACCCTGCAACATCGGCGACCTCTGCTGTCCATCACCGTTTATCACAACGCTGACGGACTCTGGAGAACGCCCGCCTATTTGATGCAAGCATTACCAAACTACAATTGGCGGATGAGACTGCATGCTTGGTGCGGCACGGGGGCTGTCGTGTACGGCATTCCGGCCGAGCGAAACGACCATTAAGAGAAAAAACATGTTCAACGAAGTACGGCCCAAAGTGTCGGTTTTCATCCCAACCTACAACTATGGACAATTCATCGGCAAGACGCTGGCCTCAGTTGCAGCCCAGACCTTTCAGGACTATGAAGTCCTGATCATCGACAACGCCTCCGAAGACGACACGACAAATATCGTCAAACGCTGGACGGAAAGCGACACTCGTTTCCGCTATCACCGCAATGCAACAAACCTTGGCTTGTTTGCCAGTGCCAATATCGGCTTCGATGCTGCCAGAGGAACCTATCTGGTTATGCTATCAGCCGACGACTATTGGGAAGACAGCTTTCTCGCCAAGTCTGTTGCCGCACTTGATGCCAATCCGGAATGCAGCTTCAGCTATAGCGCCTGGCGGAATTTCAACATGCTACCGGGGTCGGAGGAAACCAATACCGTCGGCTATATCGTGCCGCCGAAAGCCAGCGGGATCTACAACGAAACCGCCCCCCTGATGGCCCATAACTGGATAACCAATTCGATTGCCCTGATCCGCAAGGATCTTTGCTCGAAGATTGGTGGCTATGTCCATCCGCGGCTATATCATCTCGGCGACTGGTTCCTTTGGTTACGCCTCCTCACTCAGGGCCCCGCCTACTACATCAACGAGTCGCTGGGCAATTACCGTCTCCACTCAAGCTCTGAGAGCGCCCGATTGATTAACAGCAATCTTTCGGGCTTTGACCACATCGTCTGTTTCGATCTGTTGACCACGGAAGACTACTGGACGATGCCCATTAAATTGCTGGCCAAGGCCAATCAGATTCGCTGGCTAACCGGTCGTCCGCTCTGCGCGATTGTCCTGGAACTCGGCGGAAACGAAGCACCACCATTAATCCAGGCATTCTTCGCACATTATCAAGCCGAACTGTTCACCGAAGCGGCCCATTGCATTCTCGATCAGCCCGTTCTGAAAACAGATTCCGACGAAAATGCGTTGAACTTGCTGCGACGAGCCTTGCAAATCAATCCAAATTTGGAATCAGCCCGGAAACTGGCGCTCCGCTTCCTCCCGTCAAGCGAAATATCACAGCTGACCGGCCAGCACCTTGCCCCCCAGCTCGACTCGGTAAATCCGCTGAGCAAGGGCATTGAGTATTTCGAGAAGGCCGACTACGAAACCTCGCTCGAATGGCTATCGAAGGCACTCGAGGCTATGCCAGAAGATCCAATGTCGGCCGTTTACATCGCACTGATCTCGGCCACCCAGGGGCTGGAAGAAAATGCCGATGCACTGATTTCACACGCCCTGATACTGTCCCCAAACCGCAACGACTTTCTCGCCGCACTGGGTGAAACCTTCCTCAAGGCCGGGAACTCTCGCGCCGCACTCAGATATTTGCAGCAAGCCGTTCGCACTCAACCTGATTTATTCCTGGCCTATCCGGCAATGGCCGAGGCCTTACGCCTTGAAGGCGACCCCGACGCAGCGATCCAGCTATTGAGCAGTGCCGTCCATATCGATTCGGATAGCCAAGAAAACATCTTGTCGGTGCTGATCGAATTGCTCACTCGGCGAGGCGATATTGCCGGACTCGCTGAAACCTGCATCCGACTGCGCAATCGCCCCGCTTACCACAGCCTCGCATTGCGCCTGCTTTCGCGCACCGGGGTCAATGCCGAAAGAATTCTCGAGGAAGCTTCATGGCATTTCCAGAAATTCCTGGCCAGCCCGCATCGCTCACCACCGAACATCACTCGCCCAGACCAGTCAACGCTTACGCTAGCCTTCATGGTCAGCGATTTCCGGCGCGAGGAGCAAAGCGGACGACTGGAATCACTGTTGATGCACCTTTCATCGCAGCGATTCCGGACACTCGTCATCGACAATGATGCAATGGCTTCGGAGAGTGAGACTGCGCAGCGTTGCTCCTTGATCAGCGACCAATGGCTTTCAATCAGCGGCAAGGACGACCATATCGCGGAAGCAGACCTTACTCAGCGCGCCCCCGATATTCTGATCGATCTCGATGGGCATGGGCCGAAGCAACGCCTCAGCCTGATTCAAGCCACCAGTATTCCGCTCAAGGCATCCTGGAGTGACGTCCCCATCGGCGATGCCTCGGGTATCCATCAACTCATCGGCCGTGCTCTGCTGCCAAGCGACTCGACAATCGACTCGACAATCGACTCGTCCCGGCAGATTACCCTACCCGGGCTTGGCGAGACATTCAGTTTGCCCGAATTAGCATGCGCCTCTGATGACAAGACTCAGGCAACAAGCTTTGGCTGTCTGACCGCAGCCATTCACATCGACGCCAAAACTTGGCAGGTTTTTGCCGCACTGCTCAGCGAAATCTCCGGCAGTCGCTTGCGAATCAACCTAGCCGAACTGGGCCCTCCTGCCGAAGCGTTCATATCCGGAATATTCGCCGCTGCCGGGGTCGACTCGGCTCGACTCGAGTTTATCCATGCGACAACCCGGGAAGACATCTGCCATTACTGGCGCGATATCAACGTGGGCCTCGCTCCTATTCATGCCTCGGGAGACCAGGCTTTGCCGGCTTGCCTCTGGATGGAGACTCCATTTGTCGCCATCCGTGGACAAACCCCTTGGGCTAGTCGCCCATCGGCGCTTCTCGATGCAGTGGGCTGCCAGACCTGGATTGCGGAAGACTTTGACGGCTACCTGGCGATTGCAAAATCCTTGTTTTTGGCGAGTCCACCGCAAGGATTGCGTCAGCGCCTCAAGAATGCCGGACTCACCGATGCCGCCGGGTTCACCCATTTATTCGAAACGGCACTTAGCCGTGCCTGGTCCGAAGGCCGCCCATGAACACGCAGAAAATCTCCATCATCATTTGCAGCATCGAGGCGGGAAAATTCGCCCGTATCAGTGAGTCGTACAAGCACCTGCTCGCCGGTCATACGCTGGAAATCATCGGCATTCATGATGCAAAGTCACTGGCCGAGGGCTACAACAGGGGCATTGAGCAATCGAGTGGCGACATACTTATCTTTTCCCACGACGACATCCTGATTATCGATCCTGATTTCCACGAAAAAATCGTCAGTCGTCTGGAAACCTACGATGTGCTTGGTTTCGTCGGAACCAACCGATTGATC
This sequence comes from Dechloromonas denitrificans, assembly GCF_001551835.1. Lineage (GTDB taxonomy): Bacteria > Pseudomonadota > Gammaproteobacteria > Burkholderiales > Rhodocyclaceae > Azonexus > Azonexus denitrificans. Next base: position 622,207 of record NZ_LODL01000021.1, read on the forward strand.
ACCGGCACCTGGTTTGGCGCCGGCCAACCTTACTTGCACGGCGTGGTTTCACATGCGCGCCCCAAAGAGGCCAAACTAACCATCGATATTTTTGGCGTCGCGGACTGGCCAGTTATCAGCGACATAAAGGCTGTGGATGGCCTGTGCATGATCACCAAGCGAGAGGTCGCAACGGGCATCGGATTCGATGCCGCCACATTTGACGGCTTTCACCTCTACGACCTGGACTTCAGCTTCTCCGCCTATCGCGCCGGATACAAACTCGCCGTGTGCTGTGACATACCGATCATTCATGAATCGACCGGTCAGTTCGACAGCAAACATCAGGAGTTTGCCAACCGGTTCATCAGCAAGCACGGTAAATTTCTCGACGCAGGAACCCCTGCCGACAATCGCCGAGGCCAACAAAAAACCCCGGCCGGCCGGGGTGCCTTGTTACCCGATTACCACGCCCTGCTTCGGACCTGGCAGCCTGAAGTGCTGAAGCGGACAACCGCGGCAATTCACAGGGAAGCGCTGACAGCGAGTTAAGCGTCTGCCGCTTTAGTCGAAGCCACCCAGCGCTGCCACATTTCGCCGAAAGCCGATTCGAGTCCCCGGGCCAGGCGGGGTGCATCCATCAATGGGCTGCCTTGCATTTTTTCACGCAGGCCAGCTCGCATGCGCTTTAGCCGCTCTCGCTCATTGGCGAGCGCCACCGCCTTGCTGACATAGGCCTCGGCGCTATCGGCAACCAGTTCGTTCAGCCCGACATTTTCCAGAATTGCTTTGCCCATGCGCGAAACCAGCATATCGCCCGGCCAGGTGATATAAGGCACCCCCATCCAGATCGAGTCATAACCGGTCGTCCCGCCGTTGAAGGGAAAGGGGTCCAAACCGAGGTCAATGTCGTTGTATGAATTGAAATACTCGAGTTGCGGCTGTATCCCTCGGATCTCCAGTCGTTCCGGCGCCACCCCGTAACGGGCAAACTGATCATGAATATAGCTGACCAGCCCGCCCTCGGTTCCCCCGCGAGCAACGACGACGAGCCGGGAATCCGGGACCCTGTTCAAAATCTCGGACCAAAGCTTGATCGCCAGCTGACTGACCTTGCGAAAGTTATTGAGGCAACCAAAGGTAAATGGCTTTCTGCTTCGCTCGGCGGGTAACCCAGGCATGATTGGCACATCAGGTATCCCGGTTCGCACCCCGTAGCAATCTGGCAAAGGCCATGGTGTTTCACTGCACCAGCTACCTTCCGTCAATACGGGATCGGGTGGGACAAAGATATAGTCCACCGCCGACATCCCGCTCGTACCGGGAAAACCCAGCCAAGTCACGACAATAGGCGCCGGCTTGCAGGCGACAACGAGCAGACGATTGCCTTCGGTATTGCCGTTGAGATCGACGAGGATATCTATTTCGTCCGACTCGATCAGGTTCGCCAGCGCTTCGTCGCCAATTGCCAGCACATCCCGCCACTGATCGACCGCCGCCCGGCAACGCGCTGTAATCTCGTCAGCAGCCTGCGAGTTGTAATAAACGACGCTTTCAAGCTTGGTTCGGTCAAGCTTGTTCAAGAAGGGCAGCACGAATGCCGCCACTGGATGCGTACGGAAATCGGAGGTCAGCCAGCCGATACGCAATTTTCTCCCGGGAGATTTATCACGCGCGGCAAAATTTGGCTCGCGCCAATGCGCCGAACAAAGATTACGGTCAAACTCCTGTGCCAGACTGAGAACATCCTGGGCCGAAGCCTCGCTGGAATGCACCAGCACCCACAGCGAGTTGATGTAAGCAGTTGCCGATTTGGGGTTAACCGCCAGCGCCTTGCGATACTGTTCGAGCGCCTCATCGTTACGGGCTTGATCGCCAAACCAACTGCCAAGATTGAGCAAGGCATTGACGTGATTCGGGTTGATCGCCAAAACATGTTCAGCGGCCTGCCGAGCCTTCTCGCTTTGCCCAAGCTTGGTATAAACCACGATCAGGGTATTCCAGGCATTCAGGTTTTCCGGATGCCGCTCGACTGCCATTTCCAGATTCTCACGTGCAATCTCCATCTGGCCACGTGTTGTGAACAGCAGGCCCATATGCTCGTAAATCCAGTCATCGGGAACACCGAGGGTATGCGCCTTTTCCAAGGCATCAATGGCCGGCAGCGTGTTGCCGCATTGAACCAGCGCAATGCCGAGCTTGGCCCAGAGTTCGGCCGATTCAGGATTGAGGTCCAACGCTCGCTCGAAATAACTGGCGGCTTCGCGCGAATTAGCCTTCGCCAGTTCAATATCACCACATACCGTAAGGATGGCTGGAGATGCCGGATTCAAACTCAGGGCTTGTTGGGCACAAGGTGCGGCCTTCTCGAGTTCCCCCCGAGCTCGATAGAGATCGGCCAGCGAAAGCCAGGCATCAGCATAACCAGTGTCCAAACGGGCAGCCGCCTTGAAGTCAGCCAAGGCATCGTCCAGCTCGCCGAGGTGCTGCGACGCCATGCCCCGCAAACAGTAATGCCCCGCCAGAGCACCTTTTCGCTTGATCACCTTGTTCAATATTTTTTTTGCCCCAGCCCAGTTGCCCTGTGCCACATAGGCACCACTCAAGGCACAGGCGATATCCGAATCATTGGGCTCAAGCGCAACTGCTCGCTCCAGTTGAGAGACCCCTTGTTCGACAAGGCCAACCCGGCAACAGGCCTCTCCCAGGCGTTTTTTGTATTTTGCCGACCTGGGGGAAAGGGTTACTGCATGTTCAAGCAGGGACAGGGCGGACTCGTTATCGCCAATTCGAAAGGCGAGATCCCCCAAACCGAACCATGCCCGATGATTTTCCGGCTGTGCCGAAACGACTGCCTCAAAAAGACTCCCAGCCTTTTCATAATCACCCGCTTTCACGGCGACCTCGGCCAAGCCCAACTCGTGCATCCGCCCCTGTTTCATAAATGCCATGTTTCCGAAAACGATATTGCGCAAGTTTAACGTTTTGCCTGCTACTCAAGATGGCTGGAACAGCGATTAGGACGGATGAAAAAAATCGCTAAAGTTCCAGCACGGCTATCCGTTAATGAATTCAAGCGGCGAAACTTCTTCCCAGACGAAACGCCGAAGTAAGTTGAACCATCGAACAAGCCCTTTCAAGGAGATCGAAAATGGCACAAATTATCAACACCAACGTTGCATCCCTGAATGCTCAGCGCAACCTGGATACTTCGCAAAACTCTCTGAAGACCTCCCTGCAACGTCTGTCTTCCGGTCTGCGTATCAACAGCTCCAAGGATGATGCTGCTGGTTTGGCCATTGCCGAGAAGATGAGTTCGCAATCCCGCGGCATGACGGTCGCGATGCGTAACGCCAATGACGGTATCTCTACTGCCCAAACGGCCGAAGCCGGTCTGGCCACCGTCGCAACCCACCTGCAACGTATGCGCGAACTGGCCACGCAAGCTGCTTCCGGCCAATACGACTCGACCAACCGTGCAGCGCTGGACAAGGAATACCAAGCACTGGGCAGCGAAATCACCCGCGCCGTAGCCGCCACCAACTTCAACGGCACCAAGCTGCTCGACGGCAACTACTCCAACGTTTCCTTCCAGATTGGCTCGACGACTTCCAGCGAATCGCAGATCTCGATTACCGTCGGTTCGCTGAACACCTCGGCATTTGGCAGCATCAGCTCCGCTGCTGGCGCAACCGGTGCCATGTCGGCCTTGGATACCGCCATCGACAGCGTCAGCTCCTCCCGCGCCGACCTGGGTGCTCTCCAGTCCCGTTTCGAGGGCGTGCTCTCCCAACTGTCCTCGGCCAAGGAAAACACCGAAGCAGCCCGCAGCCGCATCATGGATACCGACTACGCCGCCGAAACTGCCAACCTGAGCCGCTCGCAGATTCTGCAACAAGCCGGTACTGCCATGCTGGCACAAGCCAACGCGCTGCCGCAGAACGTTTTGTCACTGCTGCAATAAGCTTCAGCAACTCCTCGAGTTAGCTAAAGCCAAGGGGCGCGTCAGCGGTAACGCTAACGCGCCCGCTTCCACATTAGGAAGGAGCGTTTGATCATGAGTATTTCGTCTTTGGGCATGAGCCCCAGCGCAGTCGCCCCCCCCTTGACGTCACCCTCCGACAATTCGGTGACTTCAGGCAAAGGCTTGCAAGCAGCAGCGACATCATCTGGTACCCAACAACCCGTTGCTGGCCAAACAAAAAAAGAAGAACCGTCATCGAAGGACCTTCAGGATGCCGTGAAGAGCATGAATGACTTTGTTGGCACCATTAATAACAGCTTGAAATTTAGCGTTGACGACGAGACCGGCAAAACGATCGTCAAGGTCATGGATGTCGACACCAAAGAGGTCATCAAACAGATTCCCTCCGAGGAAATGATCGCCATCGCCAAAGCGGTAGATCAGCTAAAAGGATTGCTAGTACAGCAAAAAGCGTAAGATAGGGCAGTTAAGCAGCAAGGAGGCAACAAATGGCCACAATCACATCACTAGGCACCGGCTCGGGGCTTGAACTCGAATCGTTGGTTACAAAGCTGATGGCTGCGGAGAGCGTGGCATTGACCACGCTTCAGACCAAGCAATCCTCCTATGAAACAAAGATTTCTGCCATGGGGTCTTTAAGGAGCGTGCTTGCCTCACTGCAAACGGCAGCCAAGTCAATGAGCACCGATCCCTTGCAGAAGGCCACGGACAAGTTCGCCTCCTACACAGCCGCTGTTACAGATACGAAAATTGCCAGCGCAACAGCGTCGACCGGTGCCGTTGCAGGCAAATACTCCCTTGAAGTCACCGCTCTAGCGGAGAGCCAACGCCTGACCAGCTCATCCTTTGGCAGCAGCGCCACCAGCATCACCGCAAGCGGCGGCTCCATTACATTGGATCTGGGCACCCTCAGCGCAGGAACATACACTGCCGACAGCAGCAGGAGCTACACGCTCAACCTTGCAGCAGGTGCCACGCTGGCAGACCTCCGTGATGCAATTAACGACTCGGATGCCGGCGTTACCGCAACGATCATCAACGGAACCAGTGGCGCTCAACTGGTCTTGTCTGGGGCGGAGGGAACAAATAACGTAATGCGCCTGTCGAGCAGCGACATTACTGGCTTCAACTTCAACCCAGAAACAGCCGGCACCCAGGACTGGTCGGAAGATCAGCCAGCCGTCGATGCCGCGTTCAAGCTCAATGGAATTTCCGCCACCAGCCACTCCAATACGGTAACAGGTGCTCTTGACGGCGTTACGCTGGAACTGACAGCTACCAACATTGGCAGCCCAACCACACTGAAAATTACGGAAGATTTGTCGACCAACGTCACGAAGGCGCTCCAGTCCTTTGTTTCGGCCTATAACAGCGCATCTTCCGCAATGACTGCCCTGGGGGCCTACAACCCCGACACCAAGGTTATCGGCAACCTGCAGGGTAACAGCACCCTCCGTTATGCGATGGGCCAGATTCGCCAAACCGTTTTTGGCACGACATCCGACAACGCGTCATCGCAATATCAAACTCTGTCAAACATCGGCGTAACGATCAATTCCAGTGGTCAATTATCAATTGACACGACCAAGCTGAATGCCGCAATCAAGGCCGATCCATCGACAGTTTCCAACTTGGTCACCAAAGTTGGCGACTCCTTCGATACGACAGTCGAGAACCTGATCGGTACGACCGGTTCGGTTACAATTGCCACCAGCGGCCTGACAAAAACTGTCAGCGACCTGGAAAATCGCCAGGAAAAACTTCAGGACCGCCTTGATGCGATCGAAAAGCGATACAGATCCCAGTTCGGCGCACTGGATACGCTGATCTCCTCTCTCTCCAGTACTGGCGATTTTTTAACCAGCTTCATTTCAAGCCTTTCGAGTAACAAATAGCCCATGTTTGGAAGAAACCTGAATCCGGTTGCCGCTTATGCCGAGGTTGGTATTGGCGCAAAAGTTAAATCGGCGACGCCGCATCAATTGATCCTCCTCTTGTTTGAGGGTGCGGCTTCGGCGATTACCGTGGCCAAACTTCATATTGAGCGCGGTGAAGTGGCACAAAAGGGAAAATTGATTTCCCAGGCCATTGACATCATCACCAACGGGCTGAAGGCCAGTCTCAATCTGGAGGCCGGCGGCAAACTGGCTGAACAACTGGCAGCCCTTTACGACTATATGGCCAGGCGTCTGCTGTCTGCAAATCTTGAAAACAACATTGCCGCACTTGATGAAGTAAGCAAACTGCTGGATGAAATCCATTCCGCCTGGATTGAAATCACCCCAAAAAACGGCCAACCCTGAAGCATGCAAACAGACAGTGTATTAAGCGAGATTGATCACCTAACCCTAAAAATGAGGGATCTCGCTCGCTCCGAGGATTGGGACGCACTAACCCTCCTTGAAAATGCTCGTCGTACGCTGTTAGTCAAAATTGATGCGAAAGCAGTGCGCGCGCCCAACAATCAAGCGCTAGTGCAAAAAATCGTAAGCAACAACGAAACAATCATGCACCTTGCCCAAAACCGCAAAGAGGATATTGGACTCCTACTGGGTGCCTTTGGTGGTCCGAACACTGAGAATTGATCCATGATTCCGGCTGACGTCGCCAGCCGTCTAAAACTGGCGGTTCCGGATCAACCCGCTGCGACGCAGCCGGTTACCCCGTTAAAAAATCTCCCCGACGTACTATCCGATCTAGTTCCCGGCCAGCGAGTCATGGCCGAGATCCAGGCACTCTTGCCCAATGGATCGTACCGAGCCGTCGTCGCCCAGCGCGACATTACGCTGGCCTTGCCATTTTCGGCCAAGAAAGGTGACAGCCTCGAACTGGAGGTGGTCGAATCCGATGGCAAGCTGACGCTGGCGGTCGTAAATAGCCGCTCAGGCAGCACTTCAGCCAGTAGCACGCCGGACTCTGTCTCAACAAGCTTGAGCAATACCGGGAAACTGATTGGCGACCTTCTCGGTGGCGTAGGTGAGCAGGGGAAACGGGCAGCGCCAGCGCCCTTGAATGGCAACCAGCCCCTTGTGGACGACCTACCCGGCAGCGCGCCTCAACTCGCACCCATTCTTAAGGAAGCACTCAGTAAAAGCGGGGTTTTCTACGAAGCGCACCAAGCCCGATGGGTAGCAGGTGAACTACCCACTGACGCACTGAGACAGGAGCCACAAGGAAAGCTCTCATCAGCAACGCCCAATGCAACAATCGAATCTAAAAATACAGATTCGGCACCGACCTCCGTAGCAGCACGCGCCGAATCATCAGCTCAAGCCGGCACAACAATTCCTCGTGACCTGACACCGATCGTCCAGCAGCAACTAGATGCGCTGGCTACCCAGAACTACGCTTGGCAAGGCCAGATCTGGCCGGGACAGCAAATGCAGTGGGAAATTACGGAGAATCCCGATAATGCCCGCTCCGCCGACAGCGAAGCTGCCGGCCGCTGGCAAACCCGCTTGAAACTGACTCTGCCAATGCTTGGCGGTATCGATACCGTTCTCCGTCTGCGACCGAACGGCGAAGTCGATATTTCCATGACCACCGATTCGGAAAATAGTGAAAGCCGTCTGCGCCAGGGGGCAACAGCGTTACGTACGCAAATGGAAGCCGCCGGCCTCAACCTAACCCAGCTACTGGTCCAGCATGGCGAAGCGACCAGCTGACTCAACGCGCGAGGCGATCGCCCTCGCTTATGGTCAAACCGATGCCGCGCCCCGTGTCGTCGCAAAGGGCAAGGGACTGATTGCCGAGCAAATTATTGCTCGCGCCCGTGAACATGGCGTATATGTCCATCAGTCACCGGAACTGGTTGCTTTGCTGACGCAGGTCGATATCGACGAACATATCCCCCCTCAGTTATATATGGCAGTTGCCGAATTGCTGGCTTGGCTTTACCGAATAGAGCATGGCGGCGCGACTGCGGAGCCACCGCTCTAATCCCACATTTCGTTCAGATCAAAACCCGATTAAATGGCATTTCCCTGGCGATGGCCTACCATTGTGTAGCCTGCCCATGCCCGAAAATTATCCATGACTGAAGAATCTTCTATCCCCGACTTTGAAATTGACCATCATGGTGAATTTGCCCAGTTTTTTCTGTGCACTCGGAGTGAAATTCTCCTTTACCTAAATCTACTCGCTCGGCGACATTGTCTTGTGACGGCTTATATTGACCAGGGCAGAAAGTTCTTTCAAACCTCGGTCATCGCACTCGATGAATCCGCAGGCACCTTGCTCCTCGCACCACCGCAAAGGATGCCAGCTGGCCCTGAACTGACAAATGCCAGCCGAATAACACTGATGACCAATCTTGATAGCGTCAAAATCCAGATTCGGCTGCCTCAGGTTTCATCGGGGATATATCAGGGCCAAGACGTCTTGGTATCGACGATTCCAGAAGCTGTTCTACGCCTGCAACGACGCGACTTCTTCCGCCTTGAGCCACCGGCCTCCACCCCGATTCACTGCAAACTGGCCGGCCTTTCACCAGACGGAACGACGAGAATTTTTGAGTTGCCGCTTTCCGACATCAGTGGCGGCGGCATCAGCCTGATCGCGCCGACCGAAATTGCCGCCTATTTCCCTGAGGACTCCCTGTTTCGACAATGCCGCCTGGAAATTCCGAACGATGGTGTCGTTCAGGTCAATTTGCGCGTCAGAAAGAGCGTCGAAATGTCATCTATCAATGGCTTGCACAGCCTGCGGATCGGCTGCGAATTCGTCAATTTCCCCGCCAGCAGCCAGAGCTTTATTGAACGGTATATCGCGCGCATCGAGCGCGAGAGAAAGGCCAAGGATTCAGGCCTGATGGACTGAGATAGATTGCCGCACCTGACAATTGCCGGATAAATGAGGCCGCGAGTTCGGGCGCAGCTTAAACCTGCATGTTCATCACGTCCTGATAGGCCGTAACGAGCTTGTTGCGCACCTGCACCATTTCCTGGAAGGAAACGCTGGCCGTCTGCAGCGCGATCATCACTTCGTGCAGATTCTGGCTCGTATCGCCGGCGGCAAGTTTTTCCGCCATCTGATCGGCCTGTTGTTGCGTCTGGTTAACCTTGTCGATGGAGCCTTTCAGAATATCGGCAAAATCGGGCGCTCCAGCCGCAGGCGTGCTCTCGGCCGCTTTGCCGGTTGCCTGTGCGGCGGTGGACCGCAGCACGCTCAACATTTGTTCGATTCCTTGGGTGTCCATTTTCAGCTCCTAAAACATCAGCCATATACAAGCAATTCCCAGGCCAGAAAACCGGCCTATTCCTTGAAATAGCCCTCATCCCGATACTGCTGCAACTTGTAACGCAAGGTTCGTTCGGAAATTCCGAGACGCTCAATCGCCTGTTTGCGGGAACCGCCGACTTCGGTCAGCGTGCGCAGGATATGCTCGCGCTCCAAGTCTTTCATATTATCAGCCCTTTTTTCGACTGCGGGCGGTGCTGCGCTCTCCGCAAACGAAACCTGCGGCGCCGGCGCGAGAGGTACACCAGCCAAGGGACGCGGTGCCAGGTTCAGGTGCTCAGACCCGATGCTGCTGCCGCTAGAGAGAATCAGGGCGCGCTGGATAACGTTCTCAAGCTCCCGCACGTTGCCCGGCCAGGCATGGGCGACAAGTGCCGCTTCAGCCGCCGGAGAAAGCGAAACGCCGGAGCGCCCAAGACGCCCGCCATGCTCGACCGCGAAATGCCGAGCAATGGCGACGACATCCTGAGGCCGCTGCCGTAAAGCCGGGATGGCTACCGGAAAAACGTTGAGCCGATAGAAAAGATCCTCGCGAAATACCCCTTTGGCGACCGCTTCAGCCATATCGCGATTTGAAGTAGCAACGATGCGGATATTCAGTGCCACCGGCTTTTTGCCGCCTACCCGCTCCACCTCGCGCTCCTGCAAAACACGCAACAACTTGGCCTGGAGCCCCATCGGCATCTCGGTGACTTCATCCAGTAGCAGCGTTCCATCCTGGGCCTGTTCGAACTTGCCGGCCTGGGCTTGCTGGGCACCGGTAAAAGCCCCCTTTTCGTAGCCGAACAACGTGGCTTCAAGCAGGCTATCCGGAATGGCCGCACAGTTGATCGCGACAAACGGGCCATCCTTGCGTCCGGAATTACGGTGGATATAGCGCGCCACCACCTCCTTGCCGACCCCGGATTCACCGGTCAACAGCACCGTGGCATCGGTTTGGGCGACCCGCTTCGCCATCGCGAACATGTCGCGACTGATCGGGTCGTTGGCGACCACCCCGGCCGATTCGCCGGTATCCGGCAATTCGTATTTGTTGATATGGGCCAACAAAGCCCGCGGCTCGAACGGTTTGAGCAGGAAATCGCAAGCCCCTGAGCGCATCGCATCCACCGCCTTATCGACTTCGGCATAGGCCGTCATCAAGACCACCGGCAAATGCGGCAAGCGGGCACGAATCTCCTTGAGCAAGCTGATGCCATCCATCGGCATCATCCGCACATCGCTGACGACAATCGAAAAGGCCTGTTCACCGAGCACCTTGAGCGCGGCCTCGCCCCCATCGACCGCGACGTAGGGGCGACCGGCCAGTTCCAGCGTATCGCCAATCGCCTCGCGCAAGCTCGGATCGTCCTCAACCACCAGAATCGGCAAACTATGCTCAGCCATTGCTTTCCATTTCGCGATCTACCGGCCCGACCGGCAATGTGATGACAAACTCGGCCCCGGCACCAGGCTCGGAGAACAATTCGATCCCGCCACCGTGCGCCCGCGCCACACCAAGGGCAATCGCTAGGCCAAGGCCGGTGCCCTGCCCCTTGGTCGTAAAGAATGGCTCGAATATTCGCGACTGGGTCTCGCGGCTAATCCCCGGGCCGCTATCACGGACACCGATCGCCAACAAATCGCCGCGCCGTTTGCCGGACAGGCAAATTTTGCCGCCTGCCGGCGTTGCCTGCATGGCGTTCTCCAGCAGATTGACCAGCGCCCCAAAGAGCGCCTTACGGCTACCGATGATTTTTGCCCCTTCGCAGCCGTCGACCGCAGCAAATTCCAGGCCGTGCTCGCGCATCAGCGGCTCGACTGTCTGCGCCGCCTCCAGCAACAGGTCCCCGGCCGGAATCACATCACGGCCGATGCTTTCGCCGCGCGCGAACAGCAGCACATCCTGAATCAGCCGCTCGAGGCGCCGCAACTGCCCGCTTGCTTTCTCGGAAAATTTCGCCCTCGCCTCATCCGGCACGCCGGATTGCCCCAGATTGGCGGTATAGAGCAGCGCTGCCGCCAGCGGCGTCCGTAACTGATGCGCCAGCGAAGCCGCCATTTCCCCCATCGCCGCCAGACGCTGATTGCGCTCCAGTTCGGTTTTCATCCGGTGGGCGGCGGTCACGTCGTGAATCAGCAGGATTTTTCCGCCCGCCGAAGCCAGCACACTTTCGGCAATCGAGACCCGGCCCTGGCCAAGCAGCCACTCGCCGACCGTCAGGGTCGGTTCCAGAAAGGCGCGCACGACATCGCCCCAATGGCGACCGACCATGTCAGTACCGAACATCGCCATCGCCGCCGGGTTAACCGCGGCGACAATGGCGCCTGAATCAAGCAGCACCACCCCGGCCGGCAAGGCATCGAGCAGCGACGACAAACGCTCCGACAAAGCCTCCTTTTCCTGATACTGACGACGCAACTCACCATTGGCGATCGCCAATTCCTCGGTCAGCGAAGTCACCCGCGCTTGCAGTGCCTGATAAGCCTGGGTCAACTCGGCCGAAACCTGATTGAACATGGCAAAAGCCCGTTGCAATTCGGCGGTCTTGGAGTCCGGGTCGGGCGTGTCTGGAGTGGCCGTGGAAGCGGCTTGGGAAGGGGGCATCGAAAAAAGTTAGGGTGGATTCAGCGCGGGTAATAGTAGAATATTTCTAGGAAAATTTGGCTTCTCAATTGATTCTTCTTCTGTTTCATCGAAATTCACCCGGGCATTAATGGCAGCAACAACTGAAACGACGGCAGGTACCGCTCCGGATCTAAACTCCGTGGAGCGCCTGCGCGAGGCGTTCAACCGGCTCGGCAATCAACAGAAGATCTTTTTCATGGTGGCGCTGGCCGCCATCGTCACGGTCATTATCGGCACCATGCTGTGGAGCCGCCAGCCCGACTGGAAAGTGCTGTTTTCCAACCTGAATGAAAAGGATGGCGGGGCCATTGTCGCCATCCTGGAACAACAGAACGTTCCGCATAAATTCAACGAAAGTGGCTCCTTGCTGGTTTCCAGCGACCGGGTACACGAAGTTCGGCTGAAGCTTGCCTCGCAAGGCCTGCCGCGCGGCGGCATGGTGGGTTTTGAACTGATGGAAAACCAGAAGTTCGGCACCAGCCAGTTTGCCGAACAGGTCAATTATCAGCGCGGGCTGGAAGGTGAGTTGGCACGCACTATCCAGTCGATCGGCGCGGTGCAGGGGGCGCGCGTCCATCTGGCCATTCCGAAACCCTCGGTCTTCGTCCGCGAAGAGCAGAAACCGACGGCCTCGGTACTGCTCAATCTCTACCCCGGTCGCACCCTCGACAATGGCCAGATCGCCGGCATCGCCCACCTGATTTCCTCCAGCGTGCCGCAACTGCCAATTTCCAACGTCACGGTCATCGATCAAAACGGCTCCCTGCTCTCGCAGCTAAAGAGCAAGCTGACCGAGGCCGGCCTCGATCCTGCACAAATCAAGTATGTGCGCGATATCGAGGACAGCATCATCAAGCGCATCGGCGAAATCCTGAAGCCGGTACTGGGCAGCGAGAACTTCAAGGTGCAGGTGGCCGCCGATATCGACTTTTCACAAAGCGAACAGACCGCCGAAAGCTATCGGCCGAACAACACGCCGGAAAGTACCAGCATCCGCAGCCAACAGAACAATGAAACGGCCAGCGTCAACCAGGCCGCCGGTGGCGTTCCGGGTGCGCTGACCAACCAGCCGCCGGTGCCGGCGACGGCGCCACTAACCCAACCGGCAACCGGCAACCCCGCCGGTCAACCGGCAAAAACGACCGAATTGCCGGGCAAGATCGATGCCGCCGGCGTCACCGCGCCGCTCAATGCCGCCGGTCAACCGATCAGTACGGCCAAGAACGCAACAATCAATTACGAAGTCGACAAGACGATTCGCCATACCCGGCAGGCCATGGGCAATGTCCGCCGTCTTTCCGCCGCGGTCGTCATCAATCACCGCAGGGATGTCGGCAAGGACGGCAAGCCGACGACCAAGGCCATCCCGGACGCCGAGATGAAGCAGATCAACGATCTGGTCCGCGAGGCGATGGGCTACAGCAAGGAACGCGGCGACACCCTGTCGATCGCCAACTCGCCCTTTACCGCCAGCGAAAAGCTGGAGGCCGAACTGCCGGTCTGGAAGGACCCGGAAAACATTTCCTACGCCAAGGATATTTTCAAATATCTGCTGCTGGCCGGCATCATCGCCTTCCTCTATCTGAAGGTCATCCAGCCTTCGCTGAAGGTGATGTTCCCGCCGCCACCCGAAGCGGAAAGCACAATCGAAGGGGTCGCTGGTGCCGCCGGACACGTCGCCATTGCCGGCGAAGAAGGCGAAGATCATGTTCAGATCGACCACTACGCCGCAAAGATCCAGAAGGCACGCGATATTGCCCAGAGCGACCCGAAGGCTGTAGCCAACATCATCAAGGACTGGATGGGCGCCAATGGCTAATCCCGACGAGGGCCTGGAAAAGGCCGCAACGCTGCTTATTGCGCTGGGCGAGGACCACGCGGCGGAAGTTCTCAAGCACCTGGGGCCGCGTGAAGTGCAAAAACTCGGGCACGCCATGGCCTTGCTCAAGTCAGTCCCACGGACAAAAGTCGAAGCTGTTCTCGATGATTTCCACAAGACCGCTGAAGAAAGTGCTGCGGTTCACGTCGACACGGACAACTACATTCGCTCCGTACTGACCAAGGCACTGGGCGATGACAAGGCTGCGAATCTCATTTCGCGCATTCTGCAGGGCGGCGAAACCTCGGGTATCGAAGGTCTGAAGTGGATGAATGCCCCGACAGTCGCCGATCTGATCAAGAACGAGCATCCGCAGATCATCGCGACCATTCTGGTGCACCTGGAACACGATCATTCCAGCGAAATCCTCAACCACTTCACCGAGCGTCTGCGCAACGACGTGGTCCTCCGCATCGCCACCCTGGAAGGCATCCAGCCAGCCGCCTTGCGCGAGTTGAACGAGGCGATGATGCGCATTCTTTCCGGCTCGGCCAGCGTCAAACGCACCGCGATGGGCGGCGTCCGCACCGTCGCCGAAATTCTCAATTTCATCGGCACCGCCAACGAAACCTCGGTGGTCGATGCCATCCGCGAATACGACCCCGATCTGGCCCAGAAGATTCTCGATGAGATGTTCGTTTTCGAGAACCTGATGGATATCGACGACCGCTCGATCCAGCTCATCCTGCGCGAAGTGCAGTCCGATTCGCTGATCCTCGCCCTCAAGGGGGCCTCGCCCGATCTGCGCGAAAAAATCTTCAAGAACATGTCGCAACGGGCTGCCGAAATGTTGCGCGAAGATCTCGAATCGAAAGGCCCGGTCCGCCTCTCCGAAGTCGAAGCCGAGCAGAAGGAAATCCTCAAGGTCGTCCGCCGGTTGGCCGACGAAGGCCAGATCGTCCTCGGCGGCGCCGGTGGCGAACAGATGCTTTAAGCGAGCCCGCCCAAGATGTCCGGCATTATTCCCAAGGAAGAAACAGGCAGTTACCAGCGCTGGCAGATCGGCTCCTTCGATAGTCCGAAGCCGGCCGCCGTTCGCCCGCCCTCCCCGGCAACGCAGGCCAGCTCGGTTGCCGTCAGCGAAGTCGACGAACAGCCGCAGCCAGTGATCAACCTGCCGACTGCCGACGATATCGAGCGAATGCACGAAGAGGCGCGGAGCAGCGGTTACCAGGCGGGCTACGAAGAAGGCCTGCAGGCGGCCGCGCTCGCCGGCCGCGAGGCCGCCAACGTCGAGGCTGAACGTTTTCTGGCACTGGCCGACAACCTGCAAAACGCGCTCGCCGAACTGGATCAGACGGTCGCCGAGCAATTGCTGGCCCTGGCCACCGAAATTGCCGCCCAAGTGGTCGGCGCCAGCATCACGGTCAAAGAAGACCTGCTACTGCCGATCATTCGCGACGCCATTGCCGCCCTGCCCCTGCACCATGCCCATCTGGGCATTCGCCTGAACCCGGCTGATGCACTCCAAGTACGCACCCATCTCGGCGAGCAACTGGCACAAACCGGCGCCCAGATTATTGAAGACAGCACCATTAGTCCCGGCGGCTGCCTGGTCCGTGCAGGCTCCAGCGAAGTGGATGCGACGATAGAAACCCGCTGGAAACGCGTCCTCGAAACAATCGGCGCCCCCCCACGGGAATGGCTGAATCCATGACCCCGTCACTGCCCGACCACACCGGGCGCTGGCAAGATTTTCTCGACAACTGTCGGATGGCCGCCAGCAATGCCCAGCCGCTCTGGCCGATCGGCCGGCTGACCAGGATCAACGGACTGGTCATGGAAGCGGCCGGACTCAAACTGCCGCTCGGCAGTTCCTGCCGCATTTATCCGCTGAGCGGCGCCCCGGTCGAAGCGGAAGTTGTCGGCTTTGCCGGCGAAAAGCTGTATCTGATGCCGTCCGACGATGTCTATGGCCTCGCCCCCGGCTCCAAGGTGGTCGCCTTTGAAACGGCAACGCCTCCGCCACAAATTGGCGGCCCGCCACCGTTTCGCCGCCGCGCTATCGACCGCGCCAAACAGGTCCCGGTCGGCGATGAGTTGCTCGGACGGGTGCTGGATGGGGTCGGCCGGCCACTCGACAACAAAGGCCCGGTCAACACCGCACAGTCGCGCTCGCTGCAGAGCCGGCCGGTCAACCCGATGTCGCGGGCAGCCATTCACCAGCCGCTTGATGTCGGCATCCGCGCCATAAATTCGCTGCTGACCGTCGGCCGCGGCCAGCGGATGGGCCTGTTTGCCGGCTCCGGCGTCGGCAAATCGGTGCTGCTCGGCATGATGGCCCGCTACACCGAGGCCGAGGTCATCGTCGTCGGGCTGATCGGCGAACGTGGTCGCGAAGTTAAAGAATTCATCGAGCAGATCCTCGGCGAGGAAGGCATGCGGCGCGCCGTCGTCGTCGCCGCGCCGGCCGACACCGGCCCACTGATGCGCCTGCAGGGCGCAGCCTACGCGACGACCATTGCCGAGTACTTCCGCGATCAGGGCAAGCAGGTCTTGCTGATCATGGATTCACTGACTCGCTACGCCATGGCCCAGCGCGAAATCGCCCTGGCCATCGGTGAACCGCCAGCCACCCGCGGCTACCCGCCATCCGTCTTCGCCCGTCTGCCGCAACTGGTTGAACGCGCCGGCAACGGACCGGAAGGCGGCGGTTCCATTACGGCCTTCTACACGGTACTCGCCGAAGGTGACGACCAGCAGGATCCGATTGCCGACTCGGCCCGGGCAATTCTCGACGGCCACATTGTGCTGTCGCGGACGCTGGCCGATGCCGGGCACTACCCGGCCATCGACATCGAGCAGTCAATCAGCCGGGCGATGGTGAATCTGATCGAGCAGACGCACCTCGACCAGATCCGTCGTTTCAAGGTGCTTTTTGCCCGTTACCAGCGCTCGCGCGACCTGATTGCGGTCGGCGCCTATGCGCCAGGTTCCGACCCGGTCCTCGACCAGGCAATCAGCCTCTATCCGCGCATGGAGAGCTTCCTGCAGCAACAACTGGTCGAACAATCAAGTTTCACCGAGAGCACCACTGCCCTCGGCACCCTGTTCTGATAAGCCATGGCCCAGCCATTTTCGTTACAGCCGCTCCTCGAAATCATGCAGACCCGCACCGACGATGCGACGCGCAAGCTCGGCCAGCTGATCGCGGCGGAACAAAGCCAGCGCAGCCGGCTGCAGATGCTGGAACAGTATCGCGAGGAATACGCCCAGCGCATGCGCCAGGCCACCGCAGAGGGCATCACCCGCCTGGTCCTGCACAACTACCAGGACTTTCTTGGGCGGATTGACGAAGCCATCGAACAACAACGCATTGCCGTGCGTAACTCCGAAGACAGCACCAAGGCCGGGCAAGAGCAGTGGAAAAGCCAGAACAAGCAATTGAAGGCCATCGACACGCTATCGCAACGCCACGATGCCCGCGAACGCTACCGGGAAAACAAGCAGGATCAGAAATTGCAGGACGAATTTTCAACACGGAAATACGGCACGGCCGACCCGCAAGACCAATAAGCACGTTAGGCATGCCTATTGCTAGACATGATGCAGCGCACTGTCTAACAAGGGTTCAAAATGGGCATTACCGTAATTTCATCTCCCAGCATGTCGACCGCAGCAGCAAGCAGCCCACTGCCCAGCGCAGGCGCCGCCGATGCGCCATCGTCAGGATTTGCCGCCCTGCTCTCCGGACAGCTTGGCCAGGAAGCAACAACCGGAATCGCAGGAATTACGTCACCAGACAAAGAGCTCGATCCTCAAGCGGTGCTTGCTGAAGAGCCCCCGCTCGATCCGGGACTGGCCTTTCTGATGGCAACGCCTGCCACACCGCTCCCGGCGCAGACAAAAGTCGAGACCACTGCCGGCGACAGCATCGATGTCATCGCCAACGGCAACCGCGCCCTGCTTGGGCAACTCGGGGTCAGCGACGATCGGCTCGCCGAACTGGCAAGGCGCTCGGCCGGTACATCGGAAGCAGAAAATGGCGCACTCGGCACGGCCGCCAATCCATTCGACGCGGCTGCGGCAAAAGCCAAGGGACAGGCATTCGAGACGGCAAATATTGCCGCCGAAACAGTGAACACCGCCGCCTCGGCCGGCACCTCCACGCAGCAAGCAAGCAATGCGTCCGCCAACGCCCAGATCAGCAGCAAGCTGGAAACACCACTGCACAGCAGCAACTGGACGCAAGACTTTGGCGAAAAGATCGTCTGGATGGCCAAGAACGATCAGCAATCAGCCCAGCTCAACATCAACCCACCACAACTGGGCCCTGTGCAGATTACGCTCCAGATCAACGGCGACCAGGCCTCGGCCACTTTCGCCTCACCGCACCCCGAGGTGCGGCAGGCCATCGAGTCCTCGCTGACCCAACTGAAGGAAATGCTCTCCAGCGCCGGCATCAATCTTGGCCAAACGGACATCGGCGCCAATCTGGCGCAACAAAACCGTGACACGCCATTCCAGAGCGCGAACGGAAACCGTTCCACAGACGAAAACGCTATACTCCCGGGCATTGGAAATGCAACGGACAATGGGCATTCTTCCCCGATTCAACGGGGTCGCGGCTTGGTTGATCTGTTTGCCTGATTGAACACCGGGGTAACAGGAGAGGAAACGTATGGCCAAGGATGCCAAGCCGGCCGCAGAAGGGGCAGAAGCCCCCAAGAAAAGCAAAAAGCTGTTGATCATCATTCTCGCGGTTGTGCTCGTCGTCGTCCTAGCTGGCGGTGGTGCCGCCTTCATGTTGATGAAGAAGGGCGATCACGCCGAGGACGACGAAGAGGCCGCGGAAGAGACGGTCAAGAGCAAAAAGAAAGACAAGAAGAAGGATGCTCACGCCGCACCGGTTTTCGTCAACCTGGACCCGTTCACCGTCAACCTGATTCCGGAGACTGGCGATCAGTATCTGCAGGTCGTACTGTCCCTCGAACTGGACGAAGCCATCGCCGAGCCGTTGCTCAAGGCCCAGATGCCGAAAATCCGCAACAACATCACCTTGTTGCTGTCGGCCAAGAAGGCTTCCGAGCTCTTGCCCAAGGAAGGCAAGGAGCATCTGGCCGAAGGCCTGAAGGATGAGATCAATTCAGTCATCGAGCCACCCAAGAAGAACAAGAAAGGGGAGTTGATCATGCCCGAAGGTCCGGTCAAGTCCGTTTTGTTCACCTCCTTCATTATTCAGTAAGGAGTCATGGCGGGCGACTTTCTTTCCCAGGACGAGGTTGATGCCCTACTCAAGGGCGTCACCGGGGAGGCTGACGAACCCGAAGAGGCCGCGGGTGAAGGGGCCGGCGTCCGCTCCTACAATCTTGGCACCCAGGAACGCATCGTCCGTGGGCGGATGCCCACGCTTGAACTGGTCAATGAGCGCTTTGCCCGCTATCTGCGGATTGGCCTGTTCAACTACATGCACCGCAATGCCGAGATTTCGGTCGGGCCGATCCGGGTCCAGAAATACAGCGAGTTCATCCGCAACCTGGTCGTACCGACCAATCTGAACCTGGTCATCGCCAAGCCGCTGCGCGGCACCGCCCTTTTCGTCTTCGATCCCAATCTGGTATTTCTGGTGGTCGACAACATGTTCGGCGGCGACGGACGCTTTCATACCCGGGTTGAAGGGCGCGACTTCACCCCCACCGAGCAGCGCATCATCCAGGGGCTGCTCAATGTCGTCTTCACCGAATATGGCAAGTCCTGGAAACCGGTGCACGACATCACCTTCGAATACATCCGTTCGGAAATGAACTCGCAGTTCGCCAATATCGCGACGCCTTCCGAAATCGTGGTGTCGACGACATTT
Source organism: Dechloromonas denitrificans (assembly GCF_001551835.1). Taxonomy (GTDB): domain Bacteria; phylum Pseudomonadota; class Gammaproteobacteria; order Burkholderiales; family Rhodocyclaceae; genus Azonexus; species Azonexus denitrificans. The sequence goes on from NZ_LODL01000021.1 coordinate 641,696, forward strand.
ACGCTGGAATTCGGTGGCGCCACCGCCGACATGCACATCTGCTTTCCGTACTCGATGCTGGAGCCGATTCGCGACCTGCTCTACAGCACCATGCAGAGCGACCAACTATCGACGGACAAGCGCTGGATCGGCACCTTGCGCAAGCAACTACAAGGCGCTGAAGTTGAAATCGTGGCCCAACTGGGCTCCGGAAAAATCACTCTCGGCCAGATTCTGAAACTGAAGACAGGGGATGTGATTCCCCTTCACATCCCAGAAAAAATTCCGGCCCTGGTTGATAGCGTGCCGCTAATGGAATGCACTTATGGCCAGTTGAATGGCCAATACGCACTGAAAGTCGACCGGTTCATAGCATCCCCCCCCGAAGTAGTGGGTCTTGAGCCGGCGCTCGGAGAGAAAAATGGCTGACGAAATGGAAAACATCGAAAACACGGCAACCGAGGACGACGGCCAGATCAGCGAGGATGACTGGGCGGCCGCAATGGCCGAACAAACCATCACGGATTCGGCAATGCCTCAGGCTGCCGCCCAACCGGCAGACATTTTCCCTTCCTTCGGCGGCACCACCGGCAGTGGCGGGATGATGAATGAACTCGACATGATTCTGGACATTCCGGTCCAGATCACCGTCGAACTCGGCCGCACCAAGATCACCATCAAGAACCTGCTGCAACTGGCGCACGGCTCGGTCGTCGAACTGGACGCCATGGCCGGCGAACCAATGGATGTGCTGGTCAATGGGACGCTGATCGCCCAAGGCGAGGTGGTCGTCGTCAACGACAAATTCGGTATCCGGCTGACCGACATCATCACGCCCTCGGAGCGCATGCGTAAGCTGAATCGCTGAAAATCGACCGTTTTTGGCGGTCGACCGCAGCGGTCCGGTCGGACCGCTTTCGGTTTAAGATAGCGGCCTGTTTGACCTTTACCTCAGGCCACTTTCCTTGTTTCGCACCCTCCCCCTCCTGCTTCTTTCTCTACCCGCCCTCGCCAATGAGGCACCGCCCCCCGGGGTATCCGGCAGCACCTATATACAGGGCGGCCTGGCGCTGGCGCTGATCGTCGCCCTTATCTTCGGCCTGGCCTGGCTGGCCAAAAAGCTGTCAGGCGGCAAAGGCTTTGGTCAAGGCGGCATGAAGATCGTTGGCGGCGTAGCCCTCGGGCCGCGCGAGCGTATCGTGCTGGTTGAAATCGGCGAGGACTGGCTGGTCATCGGGATCGTCCCGGGCCAGATCCGCACCCTGCATCGCCTGCCGAAAGGCAACCCCTTGCCGACGGACCTAGCCGAGAATGGCGACAAGCCTTTTGCCCACTGGCTGAAAACAGTGACCGAGCGTAGCCGTCATGATTAAGCGCCTCGTCGGACTACTCGTCATGCTGCTGCCGGCCAGCCTAGCATTTGCCCAGGCTGCGGGCCTGCCGGCGATCACCAGCACGCCCACCGCCGGTGGCGGCACCTCTTATTCGCTGACGATCCAGACCCTGCTGTTGATGACGGCACTGACCTTCATCCCGGCCGCAATGCTGATGATGACTGGCTTCACCCGAATCATCATCGTTCTCTCCCTGCTCCGCCATGCGATGGGTACGCAGACCGCACCGCCCAATCAGGTGCTGGTTGGCTTGGCACTGTTCCTGACCTTTTTTGTGATGGCACCGGTGCTGGACAAGGTCTACAACGATGCCTATCTGCCGCTCGCCGAAAACCGCATCAACGTCATGCAAGCCGCAGAACGTGCCGCCATACCGATGCGCGGCTTCATGCTCAAGCAAACCCGGGAGTCCGATCTGGCAATGTTTGCCGGTATCGCCAAAATCGACCGTCTTGAAAAGCCGGACGACATTCCACTCCGCATCCTGGTCCCGGCTTTTGTGATCAGCGAACTGAAGACCGCCTTCCAGATCGGCTTCATCGTCTTCATCCCGTTTCTGGTCATCGACATGGTCGTCGCCAGTATCCTGATGTCGATGGGTATGATGATGATGTCCCCAGTCATGATCGCCCTGCCATTCAAGCTGATGCTGTTCGTCTTGGTCGATGGCTGGCACTTGGTTATCGGCTCGCTGGTTCAGAGCTTCGGCACATGACGCCGGGCACCGTCATGGAAATTGGCCGCCAGGCCATCGAGGTTGCGCTGACGATTTCAGCACCGATGCTGTTTGCCGCACTGGTCGTCGGCTTGATCGTCAGTATCTTTCAGGCAGCAACACAACTCAACGAAGCCACGCTGCAATTCGTTCCCAAGCTGGTTGTCATGCTCATGGTTCTGCTACTGGCCGGCCCTTGGATGATTCAATATTTAATGGACTACATCCAGCGTCTCTTTGAAAGCATTCCGCAGTTGATCGGCTGAGATGATCAGCCTGACCTCCGCCCAGATTGACGCATGGATTGCGGCCTTCATCTATCCGCTCGCCCGCATTCTCGCCTTCATTGCAGCGGCCCCGCTCTGGAGCACGGCCGGCATTCCACGCCGGACGCGCCTGATTCTCGGGGTCGCCATCACGATCGCCATCACCCCCAGCCTGCCCGCCATGCCCAATGTTCAACCAGGCTCGCTGCACGGGCTTTGGCTGCTGTTCCAGCAAATGGCGATCGGCATCGGGATGGGATTTGCGGCAAAGATCGTTTTTACCGCGGTTGATCTGGCTGGCGAACTCATTGGCTTGCAGATGGGCTTGGGCTTTGCCACCTTCTACGACCCCCTCAACTCCTCGCAAACCCCGGTCATCGCAGAGTTTCTCGGGCTGATGTCACTACTCACCTTTCTCTCGCTGAATGGCCATCTGATCTACATCGCCACGCTCGCCCAGAGTTTCAATGCGATTCCAGTCAGCGCCATTTCGCTGGGTGCGGATAGCTGGCTGAATCTCGTCGAACTGGGGGGAAAAATCTTTTCGGCCGGCTTGCTGCTCGCGCTGCCAATCATCGTTGCTCTGCTGATTACCAACGTTGCTCTTGCCGTCCTGACCAGGGCCGCGCCCCAACTGAACATCTTCGCGCTGGGTTTTCCGCTGACCTTGAGTGGCGGCTTCATCGGCCTCGCAATCAGCCTGAATTATCTTGCTGCGCCGCTGCAGGCGCTCTTTGAGTTCGGGATGAGCGCCCTGCTCGGCTTTGCCGTTCCTGTTCAGTAGCGTTCGTTCTGCATGAACGAATCAGCCTGCTGGCGCTGCACCAGCTTGATCGTTCCTTCGGCCATCCGGCGAGCCCCCAGCGTCTGCGAGTCAATCCCCTCGGTGTACTCCATCAGCAGGTAAGCGGCATAGCCCTGCTGCATCTGCAACTGGCTGGCCCGGCGCTTCAGAATCTGGATCGACTCACCGGCACCACCGGTGTGATAGCGCTTCATTTTCAGCGAAAAGCGATAGGTGTCCTCATTGATCCGCGCTTCCTCGATCTCCCAGTTCGGCGCCAGCGGATCGTAGTACAAGTGTATTGCACCGATAATCAAGGCACCGGTGACCACATTGGCGAGCGATACCGAGGTCGTCGCAGTCAGCTGGATGATCTTGTCCGGGACAAGGGGCGACGCAGTACTGCCTGGCGAAGAGCATCCGCTCATCATTGCCGCTGCCAGCAGGCAAAGCGGCAAGGTCGAACGATATTTCATATGTAGTTGAATAAGGATAGCTTCGACGTACTGGCAAAAGTTGCTTGCGCGGCTTCCAGTTGAATTTTCTTCTGGGAAACATCGGTCAACGCCTTGGCGTAATCAAGATCCTCCAGATTGGAGAGTTGGGTTTTGTATTGCAAAGCCCGGTCACTGGCCGTGTTCGTCATGCTTTCGAGTGAGGAAAGACGGGCGCCAACGGTTGCTCTGGCACGTGAAACCGTTTCCATGGAGGCATTGATGCCATCCAGCGCGGCCGAATAAGTGACAGTTCCTGAGCCACGAAGGTAATCCACCATATTCTTGACCGAGTCAAAAATGCTGCCCCCAGTCAGATTGCCAGTGGAGTCACGAACATCGGTGAACACGTCATTACCGGGAATATTGGTCGCGAGGCTGAAACTGGCAGTGACCTGCAACTGCTGTTGCCCCTGATCGCCGTTATATTGGATGTACTGATTGGCACTTGAAAATGGCCCGGTCGCATTTCCGGTCAGTGAAAATGGACGAGTCGTACTATCAAACCCGGCAAAGACATAACGCCCGGTACCATCCTGAGTGTTTGCCAAGCCGACCAGACTGTTCAAGCGCTGTTCCAATTCTGTCGCAATGGCGGCGCGCTCGGTCGCCGAATAACTGCCGTTACCCGCGGCGACAGATTTTTCGTAGATATTCTGCAGTTCTTCGTTGACACCACCCAGCGTGCTATCGAGCGCCGACAATTTGGTGTCCGCCGATGCCTGGTTCTTGAGGTACAACTCATTCACCGACTTGGACTGAGTCACCACCAGAGCCTGCGCGGCACCGACCGGATCATCCTTGGGGGTAACGATACGCCGCCCGGTGTCGATCTGGTTTTGCAGGGTATAAAGGCTGCTCTGCAACTGCTGAATACCACCGACACCGGCGCTATAGAGTTGGGCTGTACTGATTCTGAGACTCATGGGTGACTCCTTCAATTACCTGTCAGAGAGCAAGCAAGGTATCGAACAGACTGGATGCAATTTCGAGCACCTTGGCAGATGCCTGATAGGCCTGCTGATACTCAATGAGCTTTGCTGCCTCTTCATCGCGATTGACGCCGGAGACCGCCTCTTTTGCCGAGTAGGCCTGGTTGTACAAGGCAGTTTGGGCCTCTGAGGAAATTTCAGCTGATGCGGTCTTGTTACCGATGTCGTTAACGAAGGCAGCATAGTTATCCTGAAAAGTGGCCTTGCCGCCCGAGGTTGTGTTCTGAATTTGCAGATTCCCAAGCTTCAATGCGTTGCTTCCGTCCTCTGCACCGGTAGATCCAGCAGCCGAAGCGGCAGCGATGCCTTTCGGATTTGCCGCGATGCTGGCATTGACGGAAAACAGGCGAGCGATATCCTTGGTCGGCTGGATCGTAAAACTATCTCCGGAGGCCGGCGCCCCTGACAAAGAGAATCCCTGCGTCTGGGCCTGAGTATTGATGTTGGCAAATGAACTATCAACCCAGGACTGATTATCGGACAAGCGCTTGAGCGTGTAATTCGTACCGTCATAGGACAGCTGATAATCACTTGCCGTCACATTGGTATAGAAATTGGTCCCGTTGTTCGGCGGCGGCGTGACCCATGTAGCGCTGAGCGTGCCTGAATTAGTTGATTTCCCAATCACGGTCGGATCGCTGATCGAGAAGAAATCATTGGCTGGCGCGTTCCCATCGAGATCCAAGCCGAGATCATGCTGGGCATTGAAAGTCAGGGCCAGCGAAGTTGCCATCAAACCCAGTTGATTGAAAGCCGTATCCAGTGCCTCGGAGCGAAAACTGAGCAGCCCGCCAAGTTTGCCACCGGTCACCAGGGATTCAGGCAGTTCCTGAACGTTACCAGTGGCGCCTTTCAGACCAACAACAATACGCGACTGATCGGCCGAAGAATTGAGTGCAACCATTTCGGTGACGCGCGTGCCGATGACAAGTTGCTGCCCGGAACCGACAAAAACGTTATAGCTTCCATTGCTATCCGTCGTCGTCGTGACCTTGACCAACTCATTTAGTTTGGAAACCAGTTCATCCCGCTTGTCGAGCAAATCGTTGGCCGGCTGCCCATTCAAGGCGCTTGCCGAAATGATTCGCTGGTTCAAGCCGGCGATTTCCTGAGTATAGCTGTTGATCGACTCGACAGTACTGCTGATCTGCGAATTGACCCCTGACTCAAGTTCATCCAGCCGGCTGTACATGCTTTGAAAGCCCGTAACCATGGTCTGCGCAGCAGAAATCATCGATTGGCGAGACGAAATCAGCGATGGGGTACTGACCACCGACTGGATGCCATTGAAAAATTGCTGCATCAGCGGCGTGATACCGGCGTCCTTGTCGGCCAGCATGTTGTCGATCTGGGAAATCTGGGAGTAGTAAGTATCCAGCGAACTGACGCTGGTCTGCGCGCTCAAGACCTGCTTGTTCAGTGCCTGGTTGTACATACGCTCAACCGTCACGACATGCGTGCCCTGACCGATACCGCCAGCCCCAGTCATGACCGTCGGATTCGAGGCCTGAACAATACGCTGCCGTGTGTACCCTTCGGCACTCATGTTCGCGATATTGTTACTGGTCGTCAGCAGGCCTGTTTGCGCCGCGTTGATGCCAGTCATTGCAATGCTGATTAAGCCGCTTCCCATATCCATCTCCTTCCCGTTTGTTAACGGCACAAACAGGATTAACTTGATTCTTTAGCCGACCAGCGCCATGCGCAAACTGGGACCATTGATGATCTTGCTCAACTTGTCGGCGTAGCTGGGGTCGGTTGCGTAACCAGCCCGCTGTAAACCTTTAGCAAACTCCGCGCCATCCTGAGAACCAATCACACCGCTATAACGCGGGTTACTGCGCAACAAGGAAGCATAGTCACGGAAGGCCTCGTCGTAAGACGAATAGGCGCGGAAGCGTTCGACGCTCTGCTGTGCCTGACCATCGACATATTCTGTGGTTGTCGCATCCACCGTTGCGCCATTCCAGTTTTTGCCGGCCTTGATCCCAAACAAGTTGTAGCTTGATGAGCCATCGCTCTTGCGAATTTCGCTACGCCCCCAGCCACTCTCCAAGGCCGCATGACCGACCAGAAATTGGGGTGGAATGCCGGTCGACCGCGAGGCTTCGACCGCCTGTGGCCAGATGCGATTGACGAACTCCTTCGACGAAGTCGGCCCCTCTGCGTTGCCCAAAGCCGCACCAGCGTTGTTCGACGAAGCAATACCGGCATACGCTGCCGATGTTGGCAAAGCGCTTGGTACTGGCGTGTATTGCAGATGACGCGCATCGGCAGCGGTCAGCGGCAAGGCACTGCCGGCAGCATTTGCCGGTGCATTCAGACCGGCCTGGGCGTCGGTACCAACCAGGTTGCGGCCAAGTTGCTGCTCGATCAAGCGGGCAAAACCGATACCCTTGCCAGATCCGGCAATATTCTGGGCCATCTGCTGATCCAGCAGTCCCGTATAGAAGCGGGACTGATCGCTGTTGAGCAAACCATCCTGCGGCGTCGCATCGCGCATGCTCTTGATGACCTGTTGCAGAAACAAGGTCTCGAACTGCTGCGCAGCCGCCTTCAGCCCCTGCTGCGGATCTTTCTGAAACTGGCTACGCAAGTCCTGCGCGGACTTGACGTCAAACGCTGCCCGGCTAGGACTGTCCTGAATTTTGACTGACATTGCGGATCAGATGATTTCAAGGTCGGCACGCAAGGCACCGGCCGCCTTCATGGCCTGCAAAATGGCCAGGAGATCGAGCGGGTTGGCGCCCAGCGCATTCAATGCCTTGACCACATCGGCCAGGTTGGCGCCAGCCTTGACGTTCATCAGACTGCCATTGTCCTGCTTGACCTGGATATCGGCGCCTTGCCCAAGCTGGGGTTGCGCGGCATCGACCACGACGGAAAGGCTGCCGTGAGCAACGGCACAGGTCTCCAGGGTGACTTTCTGGTTCATCACTACCGACCCTGTACGCGGGTTCACAATCACCTTGGCCAAACCGACCACCGGCTTGACATCCAGATTATCGATCCGGCCCAGGAAGGAAACCCGGGCATCGACATCCTCCGGAGCGCGCACCGCAATCCGCCGGCCATCGACCGCTTGCGCCGTGCCCGGCCCCATGCTTTTATTGATGGCGTCGACGACATTTTGGGCGGTGCCGAAATCGGTGCTGGACAGTTCGTAATAGACAAAGCCGCCTTGCCCCAAGCCCGATGGCACCGCGCGCTCAACCGTCGCGCCACTGGGGATTCTGCCCGCCGAAAGATGGTTGACCGTAACCTTGGAGCCGCCGGAAGAAGCCCCCACGCCGCCAACCAGCACATTGCCCTGGGCAATGGCATAGACCTGCCCGTCAGCCCCCTTGAGTTGGGTCATCAGCAAGGTACCGCCGCGCAGGCTCTTGGCATTGCCCATCGAGGAGACGGTGACGTCGATCGGCTGGCCGGGCTTGGAAAAGGCCGGCATGCTGGCGGTAATCATCACCGCAGCGACATTCTTCAGTTGGAGCTTTTGTCCCTGCTCCTGAGTCAGATTGACCCCCATCTGCGACAGCATGTTGCCAATCGCCTGCGTGGTGAAAGGGGTTTGCGTCGTCTGGTCGCCGGTATTGTCGAGACCGACCACGATGCCGTAACCGATCAACTGGTTGTTACGCACCCCCTGAATGCTGGCCAGATCCTTGATCCGCTCGGCAAGCACCGTCTGGCTCCAGAGCGGCAACAGACAAGCGGCCACAATTGCCGCCTGCCGGTATACCTTGCCGCTATTCGTCTTCATGATGCTCCTCCGCGAGATTTTCCCTAGAACGGCATCACATTAAGGAAGAAACGTGCCAGCCAGCCCATGATCTGCCCTTCGCTGATCTGACCGGCTGATTTGTACTCGATCCGGGCATCGGCGACTTTGGAAGATTCGATCGTGTTGAAGGCATCGACAAAGCTCGGGTTGATAACTCCGGAAATCCGGACGAACTCCTGCTCGTGACCAATCGCCAGTTGCTTCTCGCCCGACACCAGCATGTTGCCGTTCGGCATCACATCAATAACCGTCACGGTGATATTGCCGGTAAAGACATTGTTGTTGGCCGCCTCACCCTTGCCGCTGAAGGCATTGGAACTCGATGCATCGAGATCGAGGCCAAGCAGGCCCTTGCCGGGCAAGCCGCTCAGTGCGGAAACCGAGGCCTTCGAGGAGTTCGACTTGTCCAGCTTGCTGTTGGACTTGGCGGAAGCCGTCGTGCTTTCGGTAATCTTGACGGTAATCGTATCGCCGACAAACCGGGCGCGCCGGTCTTCAAACAGCGGCCGGCTGTACCCGACCTGATAGATCGAGCCGTTACCGTTGGCCATATCGAAACGCGGCGTCGGCCTCGCTGTCATCGGCTGATGCACATTGGTCGGCGGCACTGTCGTACATCCGGCGATGGCCAGCATGGCGATCAAAAGAATACGGTTCATGGCGTTACCTCACAACTGGGTCAGGCGCCCCAACATGGCATCCGAGGTCGACACGACCTTGGAGTTGAGTTCATAGGCGCGCTGGGTCTGAATCATCGTCACCAGTTCCTCCGCCACATTGACGTTGGAGGTTTCGACATAGCCCTGATTGACGGCGCCGGCACCGTTGGTGCCCGGGGTGTTCGGCGTCGGCGTGCCGCTCGCCGCCGTCTCCTGAAACAGGTTCTGCCCGATGCTCAGCAGACCGCCCGGATTAATAAAGGTGGCCAACTGGATACTACCGATCTGGGTCGTCGCGGCATTACCGGCCTGCGTGATGGAGACGGTGCCATCGGTCCCGACGGTGACCGACAGCGCATCGGCCGGGATGGTGATGTTGGGCTGCAGCGGATATCCATCGGAGGTGACGATCTGCCCCTGGTTATCCTTCTGAAAGGCGCCATCACGGGTATAGGCGGTTGTGCCATCAGGCAGCAGCACCTGGAAAAAGCCATTGCCCTGGACCGCTATATCGAGCGTGCCATCGGTCTTCTGCAGATTACCCTGAGTGAAGATTCTTGCGGTCGACACCGGCCGGACCCCGGTTCCCAGCTGCAAGCCGGTCGGAATCTGCGTCTGCTGCGAGGACTGCGCGCCGGGCTGGCGCAGGGTCTGGTAGAGCAGATCTTCAAAGACAGCGCGCCCGCGCTTGAAGCCATTGGTACTGACGTTGGCCAGATTGTTGGAAATGACATCCAGCTGAGTCTGCTGGGCATCGAGGCCGGTACGGGCAATCCACAGGGAACGGATCATGATTCAGGTCCTATCAGGAACTCATGGAGAGCAGCTGATCCGCCCGCTGGGCGTTGGTATCGGCTGTCTGCAGCATCTTCACTTGCATTTCGAACTGACGGGAAAGGCTGATCAGATTGACCATGGCATCCGTCACATTCACGTTACTGCCTTCCAGCGTGCCGGCAGCGAGCTTGACCTGCTCATTGGCTGGCGCCGGCTGGCCATCACGCATCCGGAACAGGCCATCGGCACCGCGCACCATGTCGGCCTCCGGCGGATTGACCAGTTTGATCCGACCGATGGCATTGGAAATATTCGGCGTACCAAAAGTCGGGACGACGGACACGGTGCCGTCTGGTGCGATTTCAATATTATTATCGGGCGGGATATTGATTGGCCCGCCATCGCCAGCCACGGCGTAGCCGCCCTTGGTTTGCAATTGGCCGGTCACGTCCACATCCAGGCTGCCGGCTCGCGTATAGGCTTCGCTGCCGTCGGGCAACTGCACCGCGATCCAGCCTTTGCCATTGACCGCAACATCCAGATTGCGCCCGGTGAACATCAGCGGCCCCTGATCCATCACATCGCTGACCGAAGCATCGACCACGAACGCCCGCGTCGGCATGCCCTCGCCTTGGATCGGTACGGCGCGGAAACGATGTTCCTGCGACTTGAAGCCGATGGTGCTGGCATTGGCAAGGTTGTTCGCCGTCCCGGCCTGCTGCATGAAAACATGCTTGGCGCCGGTCATCGCGGTGTAGATCAGACGATCCATTCAATCAGCTCCGTGCGGCTTAGCGGATATTGACCAGGGTCTGCATGATCTGATCCTGGGTCTTGATCGACTGTGCATTTGCCTGGTAATTGCGCTGCTGAACGATCATGGCGACCAATTCACCGGTCAGGTCAACGTTGGACTCTTCCACCGCGCCCGACTGCAGGACGCCGAGCGTCCCGGTATCCGGCGTTCCCACCATCGGCTGACCGGAAGCGGCGGTTTCGATCCAGGCATTGTTGCCGATGGCCATCAAACCATTCGGATTGATGAAGTTGGCCAGAACGATCTGCGCCATATTCTTGGTCTGGCCGTTGCTGTAGTTACCCTGGACGACGCCGTCCGGGCCGATGGAGAGACCCGACAGGTTGCCGGAGGCATAACCGTCCTGGGTCAGCTTGTCGACACTGAAATCGCTACCGTATTGGGTACATTCACCAAAATTGATGGTAAACGCCAAGGGAGAAGTTGCACTATTTGTCAGGCCATTGGCGGTCATCACCGCGCCAAGATTGATACTGACGTTGGTCGGCGTTGCCGTCGTAGGAGACACAATCTTGCCATTGGTGTCGAACTCGAGGCGAGTCGGTGGAATACCATGGGCACTCTGATTTGTTCCATCCACTTGATAGCGTACATCCCACACACTATTTCCAGCAGTGGCCGGTGGGTTGGCCGCAGGATCCAGCTTAACGAAATACATTGTCAGGGTATGAGGATTACCCAAGGTATCGTAGATGGTCAGAGCAGTTGAATAGTTGTAGCTATTCGTATCGGGTGCGGTAGTTGCTGTAGCCGGATTCACCCATGTTTTAACTGATTCAGTCGAATCGAGTTGCAGCCCGGCCGTTACGCCGTCCGATGTCGAGCCAGTGACCTTGGGCGGAATGCTCGCCGTCGAGATCTGCAGCGCAGTCGGCGTCGTCGGTGTGATTTTCCCGGAGGCATCGGCCATATAGCCGGTCAGATTATCCTGGGAGTCATTGACGATGAAACCGTTCGAATCAACGTGAAACTGGCCGTTTCTTGAGTAGGTAACGGCGCCATCCTGAGTTAGCCGATAAAAGCCCGAGCCGTTGATCGCAACATCCATCGAGTTGCTGGTCGTCGTAATATTGCCCTGCGTGTACTGCTGGACGATGGCCGCCGCGGAAGTACCGATACCGACCTGCGAAGCACCACTACCGGACAGCGATGCGGCGTAAACATCCGCGAAATGCGTGGATGCCCCCTTGAAGCCGACGGTACTTGCGTTAGCAATATTATTGCTGGTCACATCCAGCGCCCTGGATGCAGAGTTGAGGCCACTCAGCCCTTGTTGGAATGCCATTACTGTCTCCCGGAATTACATGAATTGCAGAACTTCATCGAACGCCACCGTTTCGCCTGAGCTCAATTCCAGTTCGAAACTCGATCCGTTCTTAACGACAGCAGATACCGTGCCAACCTGAATCGGCGTGGCGGTGACCTTGGTTCCCGCCTTGCTGGCCTCGATCGTGAAGGTGTATTTGCCATCGGCAAGCTGTGTACCGCTGGCGTTCTTGCCATCCCACGCGAAGGCGACGATACCCGCCGACTGCTTGCCCAGGTCCTGGGTCTGCACCACGGCGCCGGCAGCGTTTTTGATGGTGACGGTGACCTTGTCGGCAGCACTGCCCAGACTGACACCACCTTGGGTTACACCCTTGGAGAGGACAAGGTTCGAGCCTTCGGTTAGCACTTGCGAACCAATGGCGCCCGCCGCTTGCAGGGCCTGGGAGGTGTTATACGAAGAAAGCAGCTTGGTCAGTGTCGTATTCAACCCCTGAATCCCTTCCAGCGTGCTGATCTGCGCCAACTGCGAGGTCATCTGGGCGTTGTCCATCGGATTCAGCGGATCCTGGTTCTGCAACTGGGTCGTCAGCATGGTCAGAAAACTGTTCTGCAGATCCTGGGCTTTGTTCGTGGAAGATTTGCTGTTTGTGCCATTCAATGCCGCAATAACATCGGCATTCGAACTGGTTGAACTCACGGTGCTCATTGGAATCTCCGGTTAGTTTTGGCCAATGCTCAGGGTACGCAGCATCATGGTCTTGGCGGTATTCATCACCTCGACGTTCGTCTGATAGGAACGCGAAGCAGAAATCATGTTGGTCATTTCCTCGACCACGTTGACGTTCGAAAACGCGACGTAGCCCTTTTCATCTGCAGCCGGATTCTTGGGGTCATAGACCATGCGTGGCGGTGAGGCATCCTCGACGATCTGCCGCACACGAACACCTTTTGAACTCTCGCCCACATTGCCCATCGGCGTCGCCTCGAATACGACCTGTTTAGCCCGGTAAGGCTTGCCGTCGGCAGAAATGACACTGTCTGCATTGGCCAGGTTGGAAGCGGTTGTATTCAGGCGCATCGACTGCGCCGTCATGGCGCTGGAGGAAACCTTGAAAACATTGAAGAGGCTCATCTAAGACTCCTTAGCTCGAAGTATTCGCCAGGGCGCTACGGATACCCTTGAACTTGTCGCTGATAAACTGGCTGACGATCTGGTACTGCAGGGCGTTTTCGGCAATCTGCGAGCGCTCGACGTCCATATCGACCGTGTTGCCATCCGCCGCCGACTGGGTTTCAGTCCGAAACTGCAGGGCCGCCGCACCAGTCATACCACTACCCTGCTGATGGCCCGATGCGGTCGTCGCCAAGGCAATGCTGCCGTTGCCACGCCCGGACATGGCGTTCTGCATGGCCTTGTCGAAGCTGAAGTCCCGCGCCTTGTAATTGGGTGTATCAGCATTGGCGATATTGGACGCCAGTACCTGATGGCGCTGCGTACGCAGGTTCATCGCCTGGCTATAAACTGAAAGGTGTTGTTCAAGACTGCTCATGCCGGACTCCCAAAGAATGCTGAGCTTTAAAAGCAGACTTCATGCCACTTGAAAAATCTTGGAAATCGGCAGAATCCGGCAATGGCTTTATCTGTATTCGGCAAAACTTGCCGCCATGGCTAGGCAATTATTTGCCCCATGCCCAAGCGGCGTCGGGCAAAATGTCGAAATGCCTTCCAGAAGCCTTCTTTTTGCCCTGCTGCTCGTCATCGCAAGCCCCCTGCTCTGCGCTGAATTTGACCCGGTCCTGGACACTGCCGAGCGGTATGTTCGCGCCCAGACACAAGGCTTACCCGGCAAGGTGACGATCGCAATGGGCAAGCTCGACGCCAGCAGGTTGCCGCCGTGCACCGCGCATGAGGCGTTTTCCCCCCCTGGCACCCGTATGATCGGAAAGACACACGTCGGCGTCCGCTGCCTCGGCCCCAACATCTGGAGTGTGCTGGTCCCCGTCCAAATCGCCATCACCGGCAATTACGTCAGCACCGCCCGCGCCCTGGCAGCCGGCCAGCTCATCCAACCGGGAGATCTGGTCAGCAGTACAGGCGACTTGAGTACGCTGCCCGCCGGGGTTGTTGCCGACCCCGCCCTCGCCATCGGTAAAACCTTGCGTAATTCGCTAGGCGCAGGGCAACCCCTCCGCGACAATCAACTGCTCGCACCGATGGTCATTCGCCAGGGACAAACCGTTCGTGTGCTATCAAAGGGCTCGGGATTCGCCGTCAGCAGTGAAGGCAGAGCTCTTTCCAACGCCAGCGAAGGACAGATTGCCCAAATCCGCATGCCATCCGGGCAGACCGTCAGCGGTATCGCCAAAAGCGACGGCAGCATAGAAATTTCTTTTTAAGCTAAAGTTTCAGCTAAATTGGTCGTTATCCGGATTGAGTTCTAAAGTATTGCGAGATCAAAATGAAAATCGACAGTTCATATATACCTACGACACCGCCCGTAACGCAGCGTCAGACGGCAACCCCTGCCGCCAGCACTGGCTCGGCGCAAGAGGCGGTCAGCCTCAGCCAACTGGCCGGCAGCCTGCAAAGCAGCGAGAAGCCGCCGGTCAACACGGCAAAAATTCAGGAAATCAAGCAGGCCATCTCCGAGGGGCGTTTCAAAATCAATCCGGAGGCCATTGCCGACCGGCTGATCGAATCGGCACGCGACCTGGTCAACTCCAGCAGTAAACGTGAAGCCTGATGCATAAGCTGGCCGCGATTGCTGCCCGGGAAACCGCTCAGCTAACCGAGTTCATCGCATTGCTGAAGCTTGAGCAGGATGCGCTGAAACGAGCGGATGCGAGTGCCTTGCCGGCCATCAGCGAACAAAAGCTCCGCTTGGTCGAAGCGCTGAATGCTATCGAGCAGGAGCGCGGCGTGGCACTTGGCGCCGACGCGGGTGAGAACGCTCGCTCCGCAATGACGCGCTGGCTTGCCGCCAATCCCGAGCAGAAGGACATCGCATCAAGCTGGAAGCACCTAATGGATTTGGCTCGCGAAGCCAAACAATTGCACGAACTCAACGGCCAACTGATCAAGATGCATCTGCATCAAACGGGAGAGTTATTGGCCGTGCTCACCCAGCAATTTCAGAAGAACACGCTGTACGGCAGCGACGGTCAAACCTCGTCAACTTCAGGCAGCCGTATCGTCGACTCAGCCTGAGCAGGCGGCCTGACAGCAAGGCTTGCGCCGCCTTGCCTTAAACTCATCGATTACTCCGCCCTTCCTGAATCTCCAGTGGCTCTTCCGGGCGATTGGAGTCGATCAGAATGCTGACCCGTCGATTGCGGGCGCGCCCCTCGGTCGTCACATTGGTTTCGACAGGACGCGTCTCGCCATAGCCGATAGCGGTCAACCTCTCTGCTCCCACACCACCATCATTGAACAGACGTAATACGGTGGTCGCCCGCATCGCAGACAATTCCCAATTCGATGGAAATTGCGGGGTTGCAATCGGTACATTATCGGTATGACCCTCAATGGTGATCGGAAAATCAGAGACAGCCAAGACCTGCGCAATGGCCAGCATGGCATTGATTGATGCCGGCTGCAGCTTGGCCTGACCAGCCGGGAACAAAATGCTATCGTTGATTTCAATCGTGACGCCCCTACTGGTTTCGAGCAATCGAACCTTCCCCTGCGCCACCAGCGGCTGCAAGGCTTTCATGAGTTTGCCGGCAACGTTTTTCATTTTTTGGCGCTGCTCCAGCTTTTTCTGATCAGGCAGCTTGTCCGGCTTGGCGAGTGGCCGCGGCGGGATCGGTGGCATCCCTTGAATTACAGCAATCGGTGGCCCTTCGGGTTGGCCCGTCACATTCCGGAAAGCATTGGTCAGCGAATTGGAAAGCACCTTGTACTTGCCCTCGTTAACTGACGAAATGGCGTACATCACGACAAAAAAGGCAAAAAGCAGCGTGATGAAATCGGCGTAGGAAACGAGCCAGCGTTCGTGGTTCTCGTGCTCCTCCTCACGACGCTTGCGAGCCATTACAGTAGATAACCCTTGAGGCGGCTTTCAATGATGCGCGGATTGTCACCAACTGCGATGCCGACCAGGCCATCGATCAGCATCTCCCTGGAGGCAACCATACGCATGATGTAATACTTCAGCTTGCCGGCAATCGGCAGATAGATCAGGTTGGCCAAACCAACACCATAGATCGTCGCAACGAATGCAACGGCGATACCTGACCCAAGTTTGGTCGGATCCGAGAGATTTTCCATCACGTGAATCAAGCCCATGACCGCCCCCAGAATACCGATCGTTGGCGAGTACCCCCCCGCCGACTCCCAGATCTTGGCTGATTGCCGCCACTCGTCCTCAAAGGTGTTGATTTCGACCTCAAGCAGTTCACGAATGCGCTCAGGATCGGCGCCATCAACCAGCAACTGCAGTCCCTTCTTAGTGAATTGATCCTTGATGCCCGGAATATGGTTCTCCAGCGCCAGCAGACCTTCACGGCGAGATAGCTGACTCCAGTTGAGAATCTGGTCAATCATGCGTTTCTGTTCAATCACCGGGGGCGCCCACACCCACTTGGCCATCCACATGCCGCGCTTGAAAATATGCAGCGGACTTTGCAGCAGCACCGCACCCAGCGTGCCGCCACAGACAATCAGCAAGGCGGTTGGCTGCACCAGAGAGCTGACATGACCACCTTCCAGCACCTGGCCACCGACAATAGCGACCATACCGATGGCCAGACCGGCCAAACTGATCTTATCCACCGGTTTTCTCCTTGCCCCGCTTCTTGGCGAGCGGTGCATCACCAACCAACTGACTGCGCAGACGCGCTATTGCCTGACTGTGCAACTGGCAGACACGGGACTCGGTAACCCCCATTACTTCGCCGATTTCCCGCAAATTAAGTTCCTGCTCGTAATACAGGGCCATCATCAACTTTTCCCGCTCGGGCAAGCGACCAATCGCCTTGACCAGCAACTCCTTGACGTTCTTGTCCTCGAATATGTTTGCCGGGTCCGCACTATTGTCGGTGAAATGGCGCTCGAGAAAATCCTCGTCGCCATCACCGCCAAAATCATCGAAATAGACCAGTTGATGTCCGCGCGCATCGTGCAGGGTTTTCTGGTAATCGGCCAGCGATATGCCAAGCGTCTCAGCCAGTTCGCTCTCGGACGGCGCCCGGCCATGCTCATGCTCCAACTGATTGATCGCCGCCTCAATCCGGCGCAACTCGCGGCGCAGATTACGCGGCAACCAATCATTTTCCCGCAGGCCGTCAAGCATCGCACCACGAATGCGTTGGGTCGCATAGGTCTCGAATTGAGCACCAAAACCGGTCTCGTACCGGTCCATCGCATCCAGCAAACCGAGCATGCCGTTCTGAACAAGGTCTTCGAACTGAACGCTGGCCGGCAAGCGGGCCATCAAATGGTAGGCGATGCGTTTCACCAGCGGCACGAAGCGCTGAACCAACTGTTCCTTGTCAGGCTGCCCGGCAGCGGTATACATCAGGCTCGGAGTACGTTCGGGGTTATGCGTTGGCTCAAGTGTAGCAGTTGCTGCATGAATTGCTCGACACCACCCACCTCGCTATCGCTGCGCTGCCAATAGAGCAGATCGGAAGCAATATCACGGAAGGCATGCGCCGACGGAGAGTCAGGGGCTTGGACAAGAACCGGCCGACACAACTGAGCCGACTGACGCAGCGATTCATCCAGCGGAATGGCACCGGCGTAGTCGAGGCGGGCAACCCCCCGCTGCGCAGCGACTTGGGCGATGTTCTCGTAAATTGAACGGGCGTCGGGCTGGCTACGAACCTTGTTTACCAGGATCCGGAAGTGCTTACGGGCAAACGCATGACTGACTTTTTTGATCAGCGAATAGGCTTCGGTAATTGACGCACCGCTCCCGGACAGGACGACGACCGCCTCCTGGGAGGCCAGACCAAAAGGCGAGAAGCCATGCGGATGTGCCATGCTGGCATCAACCAGGATAACATCGACCGGTCGCTCCAGGCCCGACATGGCATCCAGCAAGGTCTGCTGCTGCGCTAGCGAGAGGCGCCCGAGCGTCCTGACTGCCTTGGCCGCCGGCAAGATTCGCAAGCCGCTCATCGGTTGCAACAGGACTTGCGGCAGGTCAAGCTCGCGCTGCACCACGTTCAACAAGTCGTAGCGCGCCAGCAAGCCGAATGTCGAGGCAATATCGTCACGCGAGCTATGCTCGTCGATGATCAAGACCTCTTTGCCCAGGCGAGCAAGCGCCACGCCAATATTGGCGACCGCAACACTACGCCCGACACCTTCACAGCCCGCGACGAAAGTGACGACCTGCAACTGCCCGCCACCAAGGAGACGACGCAAGCCTGCCGCCTGATCCACCCGAAAATCAGCCACGGCGCGCTCCAGCCGCAATCATGCCGGCATTGGCCATCATCAAGCCAGGTTCGACACCATCGTATTTGTGCGGCGAACTTTCCGGCACGTCCTTGAAAGCACGGTGCAACAAATAGCCGCGGTTCGGCAAATGCAGATCTTCCGGCACACGCTGCCCATTTGAAACATAGTGCAGCCGCAAGCCATGGCGCATGATGACGTCGAGCGGCGTCGCCAGACTGGCGGCCTCGTCGATTTTGGTCAGGATGCAGCCGGCGAGGTTATCCCCTTCGTAAGCCCGCACCACATCATCCAAGGTATCGCCGCGCGACGTCGAGGAAAGCAGCAGCAGGCGCTGAACATCACAGCCGGCGAGCATGTCGGTCAGTTCCGGAACCAGTTTGTCCCTCTGGCTCATCCCCATGGTGTCGATCAGCACCATATGCTTATGCTGAAGTTCGACCAGGGTCTGACGAAGCTCGGCGGCGTCCTTGACCAGATAAACCGAAACCCCGAGGATACGACCGTAGATCCGTAGTTGCTCGTGCGCGCCAATCCGGTAGCCATCAGTAGTGACCAGCGCAACCTTGCTCGGACCGTGGCGCAGAACACAGCGGGCAGCAAGCTTGGCCGTCGTGGTGGTCTTGCCGACACCGGTCGGGCCAACCAGGGCATAAATCCCGCCACGATCAACGATGTCGCTTTCGTTACCTATCGTAAACAACGAGCGGTCTGCCGCCCCCTTGACCCAGGCCATCGCCTGCAGGCCATCCATCTCCATCGGCAAATCCGCCAGCAGGTCGCGGGAAAACTGTGGTGAAAAGCCGGCGTCCAGCATCTGGCGCAAGACATCCGTCTTCACCGGCTCGGAACGCGCCGCCTCGCCCCAGGCAAAGCCGGCCAGATGTTGCTCGACAATCTTGCGCAGGGAGCGAATTTCGTCCATCACTTCCATCGGCACTACGTCTGCCTCGGTCCGGCGCGGCGGCGGGCCGGCTTGCGTCTGGATGCGCGGCGCCGGCGATGGCGCTGGCTTTTGTACCGGCGGCGGCGTGAATCCTGCGGTCGACTGTTGTGGACGCCCCATTTCCAGATTACGCAACGCCCCCGTTCGGGGAATAGCGGCATTCACAGTCGCAACCGGACGCGGCGCGGCGGCCGGCGCGACCGGCCGTGCCGCCATCGGGGCCGGTTGCGTCTGAACGCGCGGCGGCACACCTTGAGCCGCCTGAGCGCGGGCCGAACTCAGGGAAACCCGGTAATCGTCATCGATTTCGGCAATCGCTGGTCGTCGGTCCGGTGGCGTCGTATCGGCCACCTGAGTCGGAACGATCATCGCCATATCGCGCGCGGCGACGGCCATGATCTCAACCCCGCCAGGAATTCCGCGATTGGACAAAATGATCGCATCGTTACCGAGCGTTTCCTTCACTTTCCTCAAGGCATCCCTTGCATTGGCGGCGATGAATTTTCTGACGTTCATGTTCTACCTCCGATTATCGAGGTGACCTTGATAATTCGTGTTTCTGGAACTTCGTTATGGGCCAGCACCTTCAACTGAGGCACGGTGCGGCGCAGGAAGCGGGAGAGCAGCAGACGCAGACTGGCAGGCACGAGCAATACTGCCGGCAGACCAAGCGTTGCCTGACGCTCGGAAGCGGCGGCGGTTTCACGGACCAGGGTATCGGCCAGGCCCGGCTCAAAACTTGTATTTCCCGTACCACCGGCCACGGCTTGCGCCAGCAAGCGCTCCAGCGCCGGATCGAGGGACATCACCTGCATTTCGCCAGTACCCGGGAACAGTTGTTGCACGATGGCTCGACCGAGTGCGTTGCGAACCTGGGTGATCAATTCATCAGCATTCTGGGTACGGGTCGCGTGATCGGCGACTGTTTCGATGATGGTCCGCATATCGCGGATATGCACACCTTCGTCGAGCAACCCCTGGAGGACCTTTTGCAGAGTGCCCAGCGGCAACACCTTGGGAACCAGGTCCTCGACCAGTTTGGGCATTTCCTTGGCCAAGTGTTCGAGCAACTGCTGAACCTCCTGACGACCGAGCAATTCGGAAGCATGGGTCAGAATCAGGTGATTGAGATGGGTGGCCACCACAGTGGACGCATCAACCACGGTATATCCGTAGGCCTGAGCTTGGTCGCGCTGACTGGCATCGACCCAGGTTGCCGGCAAGCCAAAGGCTGGATCGGTGGTCGTTGTACCATTCAGCGTGCCGGCAACGCGCCCGGGATTGATGGCAAGAAACTGGCCGGCATAGGCCTCACCGGCACCGACCTCGACGCCCTTAAGGAGTATCCGGTAGGCATTCGGCTTCAATTCGAGGTTGTCGCGGATATGGACCGGCGAGACGAGGAAGCCCACTTCCTGCGCGAATTTCTTGCGAATCCCGCGGATGCGACGCAACAACTCGCCATCCTGCGACTTATCGACCAAGGGAATCAGGCGGTAACCGACTTCCAGACCCAGCACATCCAGCGGCGCAACATCGTTCCATGTCGCCTCGACGGTTTCCACAACTGGTGCTGGCGCAACCTTGACCGGGGTTTCGACGATCAGTTTTTCCTTCTCCAGCATCTTCCAGGCAAACCAGCCAAGCATCGAGGCCAGCGCCAGGAAAACCAGATTCGGCATCCCCGGAATCAGGCCGAGAAAACCGACGATTCCGGCCGTAATCGCAATAGCCCGGCCATTCTTGAACATCTGCCCCACTACCTGCTGACCGATATCGCGATCGTCAGAGACACGGGTCACCACCATACCTGCGGCGATCGAGATGATCAGCCCCGGAATCTGCGCCACCAGACCATCGCCGATGGTCAGCAGGGTGTAATTCTTGGCCGCCAAGGCGAATTCCATGTTGTGCTGAACAACACCAACCACCAGACCACCAACCACGTTCAAGAGCATGATGACGATACCGGCCACCGCATCACCACGCACGAATTTCGAGGCACCATCCATCGAGCCAAAAAACTCGGCCTCACGGGCGATATCTGAACGACGCTTGCGGGCATCCTCTTCGCCGATCAGGCCGGCATTCAAATCCGCGTCGATCGCCATCTGC
This sequence comes from Dechloromonas denitrificans, assembly GCF_001551835.1. Classification (GTDB taxonomy): domain Bacteria; phylum Pseudomonadota; class Gammaproteobacteria; order Burkholderiales; family Rhodocyclaceae; genus Azonexus; species Azonexus denitrificans. The sequence continues at coordinate 663,090 of NZ_LODL01000021.1, forward strand.
TTGCCCGGCATCGCATCGAGCGTGAAGCGCGCCGACACCTCGGCAACCCGCCCGGCACCTTTGGTAATCACGACAAAATTGATGACCGTCAGAATCAGAAACACCATGATACCGACCGCAAAATTGCCGCCGACCAGGAAGTGGCCAAAGGCTTCGATAACCTTGCCCGCCGCATCCGGCCCGGTATGCCCCTGCAACATGACGATCCGCGTCGAGGCCACATTCAGTGAAAGACGAAGCAGCGTGGTGACCAGCAGCACTGTCGGGAAAACGGAGAAATCCAGGGTTTTCTGGGTGTTCACGGCAACCAGCAGGACCAGCACCGAAATGGCAATATTGAACGTGAACAGCAAATCCAGTGCAAATGCCGGCAATGGCAGAACCATCATGGCCAGAATCATCAGGATCAGCACTGGCGCGGCCAGTTGCGTCACATTGAGACGACCAAACAGATTCTGCATCCGGAGCGAAGCGCCAGCCATTTAGCTCGCCTCCGGCACAAGTTCAGGCGGCACCGGCAAATTGCTCGGCTGAACCGGATAGGCACCACCAACCTGACGCCAGTTGGCAAGCTGGTAGATATAAGCAAGAACCTCCGCAACTGCGTTATACAGGGCGGAGGGTATTTCGGCATCCAGTTCGGCGTGCTTGTATAACGCTCGCGCCAAGGGCGGCGCCTCCAGGAGAGGCACCGCGTGTTCCGCGCCAACCTCTCTTATCTTAAGCGCGATCGCTCCCTGCCCCTTGGCCACCACTTTGGGAGCGGTCATTCCGGCCTGGTAGGACAAGGCCACTGCAAAATGTGTCGGATTGGTGACGATCACGCTGGCCTGCGGCACCGCAGCCATCATCCGCTTGCGAGCAGCCTGCATCTGAAGGCTGCGGATGCGTCCCTTGACATGCGGATCACCCATCATTTCCTTCATTTCCTGCTTGACCTCTTCCTTGGTCATCTTCAATTTGTGGAAGTGTTGCCAAAGCTGAAATGGCACGTCAGCGGCGACAACCAGAACAAGTGCCGCAACCAGTATCAGGAAGGAATAGCTGATCAGATTGCCGGCATGCGCCAAGCCCGCGTCCAGAGGTTGCGCGAGCAAGCCGAAAATCTCGTCCCGCTCTTTCCAGATCAGCATGGCGGCAATTCCTCCAACCAAAGTTGCCTTGAGTACAGCCTTGCCAAGCTCCATCAGACTGTTCCAAGAGAACATGCGCCCCAAACCCGTCAGCGGGCTTAGCCGAGCCAGGTCAGGAACCAGCGCCTTGACTGAAAACACCCATGCGTTAAGGAAGAAGGGCGGAAGTATCGCGGCCAGCAGCAACAGGGCTAATAAAGGAGAAAAAACGAGCACCGCATCCAACGAAAGATCAGCCAGTCGCGGCAGCATCAATGCCGGCTCATGCATATGGCGCACTTCCATGGTCAGACCTTTGCGGGCCATCGCGATGACACCCTCAGTCAACCACCCCCCCATCATCCAGAATGTGGCGGCTGCGACCATCAAAACCAGAAACGTGCCAAGTTCACGGGAATGGGGCACCTGCCCCTGCTCGCGGGCCTGCTCGATTCGCCTACCACTAGGCTCTTCTGTTTTATCGAGGTCGCTCTCTTCCGCCATAGCCGTCTTTGGGTGTAGGTGCGGCTATTATAGGAAAAACCAAGGAAATTAAATAGGTACGGGTGTTTATTTAGCTTGTTTCTCAAATGCCACCCGCAAGCGCATGACAACAGAGTAAACATTTAAAAACAAAAGAGGGGGCAAGCCCCCTCTCAAGTGGTTGACCGAAAACGGGAATCAAGCGAAATCGAGCGCCCGCAACCCAGAACCAATTTCGGAATGCTGGCCGAGATCGGTCAACAACTCCTTCATGTCGAGGATCAGCACAATCTGCCCGTTGGAAAGCGTCGTCACCCCGGCCACACCCTTAGGCCGGAAGTCTTCGAGCGACTTGATCACCGCATCGTCACGACCGGCAAAGCTATCGACCCCAAGAATGAAGCTACGCTCCGCCGTCTGCATGAAAACGCCATACTCCGGAGACTGCTGCAACGGCCAGCCAAGCAAGCGGGCCAAGGTAATGACCGGCAACACCTCGCCCCGCACTACCAAGGTTTCCTTGCCGCCGACCTCCTGAATCCGGTTTTGCTCAATCGGCAGAATTTCGCGGACCAGTGACAACGGCAGCGCAAACGGCTGGTCCCCCAACAACACCAACAACACCGGCAGGATCGCCAGCGTCAATGGCAGGGAGATAATGAACACCGAGCCTTTGCCCGGCTCGGAGCGAATTTCGATCGAACCATTCAGCTTCTGAATATTGGTCTTCACCACATCCATGCCGACGCCGCGCCCCGAAACATCGGAAATCTGTGACTTGGTAGAGAAACCAGGCAGGAAAATCAGATTCAGACTTTGCCGCTCATCCAGCGTATTGGCTTCTTCCTCGGAGATCAGGCCCTTTTCGATAGCCTTGGCCCGAATCCGTTCAGCACTCATGCCCTTGCCATCATCAGCAATGATCAGAACGATGTGATCGCCCTCTTGGCGCGCCTCGAGGCGAACCAGACTCTTCGTTGGCTTGCCCGCTGCCTGGCGTTCGGCCGGCATTTCGACCCCGTGATCGACCGCGTTGCGAATTAAGTGAATCAGCGGGTCGGCCAAATCCTCGATCATGGTCTTATCGACCTCAGTCTCTTCGCCAGCCAGCACCAACTCGACATCTTTCCCCAACTGACGGGCCAGATCGCGGGCAATGCGCGGATATTTCTGGAAGAGGCGGCCAATTGGCTGCATCCGGGTCTTCATCACCGAGTTTTGCAAGTCCGAAACCAGTAGGTCCAACTGACTGACAGCCTGATCAAGGGCGTGCAGGGTTTCGGAATCATTCTTACCGGCGAGAATATCGGCACGCAGACTGGTCAGGCGGTTCTTGGTCAGACCGATTTCACCGGACAGGTTCAGAACCTGATCAAGACGCGAGGTATCGACCCGAATCGTATTTTCCCGACCACGCTCTTCCGAACGCCGGGCAGATGTCGGTTGGCCGCCAGGGCGATCCGTTGTACGCCGACCGAACGGTGATGGCGCAGGTGCCTGCCCGGCCGGGGTAACTTGCGTTGCAGCATCCACTGCCGCAGGGGTCGTCACGGGCGCACTGGCCGCATCGGTTTCGGCCTTGGTAATCACCTCGCCCTGTGCTGGCGCAGGCTGACCGGTCACAATGGCGTGCAAAACATTCCAGTCCGGTTCGCCTGCCACAGCCGCCTGCGGTGCCGCTGATGGCGGAGTGGCCATCACCTCAGGCGCCGGCGCAGCCCCTGGCAACTCACCATTGAGCGCCCCCTGGAGTGCGGCAATAACCTCGGCATCGGCCGCCTGCGGCTGGCACATCTGCCCCAACTCGCCGAACATGTCGCGTACACCTTTGGTGGCCGCCATGATGACATCCATCAGCTCGGGGGTCAGCTCCAGTTCGCCGTTACGCAAACGGTCAAAGAGATTTTCCGTCAGATGACAAAGCGTCACCAGTTCGGTGGCATTCAGGAAACCGGCCCCTCCCTTGACGGTGTGAAACCCGCGGAAGATATCGTTCAGCAGGCTACGGTCATCCGGCATTTTCTCAAGATCAACCAGCTTGTTGTCCACATCCGACAACAAATCATGTGCTTCTTGCAGAAAGTCCTGCAGAAGGTCTTCCATTCCGCCAAAGTCGCTCATTTTCGACCCTCCTCAGAAACCGAGGCTATCCAGCAAATCATCAACCTGCTCCTGATTAACGACGACGTCGGTACGCCCTTCGGCGTTAACCACGGGCCCGTTCATCAGACTATTAACTTCCTCGGTGCGCTTGGTATCCGGCAACACCTCAAGCAGCACACCCATCAAGCCGGTCTCGAGATCCTGCGCAAGACTGACGATTTTCTTGATGACCTGACCGGTCAAATCCTGAAAATCCTGAGCCATCATGATCTCAGTCAACTGGGCATGCGTTCCCTTGGTCTTCTCGGGCAACTGTCCATTCAGGAAGGCACGCGTATCGACTGCCAGCGCCTTGAAATCCTGCGGACCGAGCTGATTGGCGAATACCTTGTCCCAGCGCTCACCGAGCGCCCGGGCGCCATTCTCAATATCATCGACCAGCGGACAGGCAATATCCGTTGCATTGAGTACGCGACATGCGGCCTGCTCGGTCAAATTGGCAACGTAGGCAAGGCGGTCCTTGGCATCGGGCAAGGCAGAAACCGTTTGCGAAAGCAGCTTGTCGTAGCCCAATTGCCCCAGGGTATCGTGCAGCAGCCGGGCCATATGGCCGATACGGTTGAATACAGCCTCCTGCCGGGGCCACTCCTCACCCGTCGGTTCCCCGGTAGCGGAGCCAGGAGCCTCGACCTTCGCCGCTTGCGTCTCGGCAGCAACGCTGTCGAACAGCGCCTGCAGATCATCGCTATCATCGGTAACCGGTGCCTTGGCCACAGCGACTGGGGCTGGGGCTGGCTTGGCTGCCACCGGAGCAAAATCGCCCGCTATCGAGTCAAAGAGCGCCTCGAGATCGTCAGAATCATTGGTTGCAGTCATGATGATCAGGCCTGCCCCATTTTTTCGAAGATCTTGTTCAGCTTCTCCGACAAGGTTCCCGCCGTAAAGGGCTTGACGATGTAACCGCTGGCCCCGGCCTGAGCCGCGGCAATGATGTTTTCCTTTTTTGCCTCGGCCGTGATCATCAACACTGGCAAATGCTTCAGTGTCGGTGTCGCCCGAATCGTCTGCAATAGCGTCAGACCATCCATATTCGGCATATTCCAGTCCGTAACCACGAACTCAAAGCCACCACCCTGCAGTTTTTGCAGTGCAATTGCCCCATCTTCAGCTTCATCGACATTGGTGAAGCCAAGCTCCTTGAGCAAATTACGGACAATACGACGCATGGTGGAAAAATCATCCACCACGAGAAATCTCATTTTCGGATCAGCTGCCATGCAGAACTCCAGAGCTTACTTGTTGTTATCGTTCGATCAACGGGCGCAGCGTATCCGCCAGCGCCTCGGCATCAAATTTAGCGACATACGCGTCCACCCCGACCGACTTGCCCATCGCCCGATTGGCCTCGGAAGAAAGTGAGGAGTGCATGACAACTGGCACCCCTTCGAAGCGAGGATCGGACTTGATATTCTTGGTGAGGACGTAGCCGTCCATTTCCGGCATTTCCGCATCGACCAGAATCAGACGAATTTCGTCACGAATGCTCCGGCCAATCTGCAAGGCATGAGCAGCGATTCCTTGCAGACGCGTCCAGGCCTCCATGCCGTTGGTCGCATGCTTGTGGCGCACACCGAGCTTGTCCAGCACTTCGGATATTTTGCGGCGAGCGACAATCGAATCGTCAACGAAGAAAACGCTGGTTTCAGGATCAACGCGGGCTGGATGAATGTCGACAATCATCGCTTCGCCAAAGGCATTCGCCAGAATCTGCTCGACGTCGAGAATCGACACCAAACCGCCGCCTTCCAACTCGATGACGGCAGTGATCAAGCCCTGATTGGCCGACAATACGCTTTCCGGCGCTTTGACCCGCTCCCAGTCAACCCGAATAATCCGGTCAACTTCATGCACCAGGAAACCCAGGGTACGCTTTGAATACTCGGCGACCATCATGGTCTTACCGAGACCAGGCGGTACACCTTCGAGGTGCATGAACGGCGCCAGCGACAGAACCGGGATGACATTGCCCCGCAATGAAATCAGCCCCTCGACGCCACGCGGCATGTTCGGGGTCTTGGTAATGCGCGGGGTACGCCCGACCTCACGCACCTTGAAGACATTGATGCCGAATATTTCGCGCGTCCCCAGCGAGAAAAGCAGGATTTCCATTTTATTGGAACCTGCCAGACGAGTACGGGCATCGACGCTATCGAGAAGGTTTTTGCTTTCAACAAGATCCATTGTTCTCTCCGACTAGCGCTCAGGCAATTTTGGCGAGTGTCGCGGCGTCCACGCCCAGGCGACGAGCCAGGGTTTCCGAAAGACGCTGCGGTTCAAACTTGGGGACATACTCGTCAACGCCAACCGATTGGCCGAGTTTCTGATTGGACATACCGGACAGCGAAGAATGCATCACTACCGGAACACCATTGAAGCGGGGGTCAGACTTGATTTTCTTGGTCAGGATATAGCCATCCATCTCGGGCATTTCGATGTCGGTCAAGACCAGGTTGATCAGCGCGGAGGCCGGCTTGCCAACTGATTGCGCAAAATTCGCAACCTTCTCCATCTCTTCCCACATCTGACGCCCATTGACCGCGACCACCCCCTTGACGCCCATGACTTCAAGGGTGCGCTGGATCTGTTTGCGAGCCACGCTGGAGTCGTCACAATAGAAAACCGTCACATCCGGACGGTCTACCGGCACGACACCGCGGAACATGATCTCATTGTCGATGCTGGTCGTCTCGGAAAGCACTTTCTCGACATCCATCATCATCACCAGACGGCCATCAACAAGTTCAGTCACAGCTGTGACCAGGCCGCCGGTCTGCGCCGTCAGCATTTCCGGCGGCACCCGCATCTTGCTCCAGTCCAGCCGGAGGATGGTATCGACCCCCTCCACCAGGAAACCCTGCGTATGGCCGTTGTACTCCGTCACGATCATTATCTCGCGCGGCGTTTCGGCGGAAATCCCCGAGTATTTGGCAAGGTCGATGACGGGAACCAGGGCCCCGCGCAGGCTGACCATCCCCTCGACCGAGGAGGGCATATCAGGCGCGGCAGTAATCAGCGGCGTGCGCATCACTTCGCGAACCTTGAAAACATTGATCCCGTAAGTCTCGCGGCGACCAGTGCGCTGATCCACGCCAAGGAAGAAAAGCAATATTTCGAGCTTATTGGTGCCGGCCAACTTGGTCCGTGCATCAATATTCTTCAGCAACTCCGACATCGTCATCCCCTCGCAATTCGTGCAATCGGCTTGTTTTCATGGCTATGGCGCCGAGGCGAACCTAGGATACACGCTTTTCTATGAGCTTCAAACCGCGCTCCAGCCAACCATTTCGGGCAAATCCAAGAGCTGCCCGCACTCATTCAAAGTATCGGCCAATCTCGGGCCGACTTTAGCAAATCTGGAACAACTTGCCAAAATTGGCAATATCCAGCACTTGTTTAACGTTACCACGAACACCACTCAAGCCGACCTCCTTGTTGGCGCCACCCATCTTGTCGCGCAACATCAGGAGCATGCCCAGGGCCGAACTGTCGAGATAGTCGACTGCCGAGAAATCCACGGTCACTGCCCGGACCAGCGCATCGGCGACCAGCGGTTCGTAGGCGCCCCGAAATTCACGGTGGGTATTGAAATCGAAACGACCGCTCAATTTGATGATCGCCTTGGCCCCATCCTTGATCACGTTTGCTTGCATGGTTTTTCCTATCGAAAATCGAGGTTAACTTTTTCTAGTGTAATACTTTAGCAATAGGCGGCAAACCGCCAGCCTGCGATTAGCGACTCACTGCCAGCAATGTTCGACGCGCCATCTCGTCAAGCGGACACTGCTCTTCGACAGCCCCGACCAGAAACGCTTCGCGCGGCATGCCGTAGACCACGCAACTCGCTTCGTCTTGCCCGAGTGTTCGGGCGCCAGCCTGACGCATGCGCATCAGCCCCTGGGCGCCGTCCTTGCCCATGCCGGTCAGGATCACCCCCACCGCCTGCCGGCCAACGACTGCCGCCGCCGAGTCGAACAGCACATCGACTGAAGGGCGGTGCCGATTGACCGGCGGCGTGGCGAGCAGTTCGGTAACAAGGCCGGAGGCCGAGCGCTTGACCTGCAAATGCGAATGGCCCGGGGCGATGAAGACCTTGCCTGGCTCCAGTTTTTCGTTGCCTTTCGCCTCGATGACCGTCGGCTGGCAAAGGCTGTCGAGCCGTCGGGCGAAGGAGCCGGTAAAGGATTCGGGCATGTGCTGGACGATCATGATCGGCGGGCAATCGGCCGGTATACCGAGGAGGAACTCCTTGATCGCCTCGGTGCCGCCGGTCGACGCGCCGACAAAGATGATTTTCCCGCTGCTGGCGGGACGCCCGGCCAGGGAGGTGCTGACAGACGGGACAACGGCGGGCGCGATCTCTGACTTCATAACCTGACGGCGCAGGCGCGCCCCTTTGGCAGCACGGATTTTTTCGACCAACTCTTCGGCATAGATTTCCATCGTCTTCGCGCTGTCGGCCCGCGGCTTCCCGATAAAGTCGATCGCCCCCAGCTCGAGTGCCTTCAAGGTCGTGTCCGAGCCGGCCTGGGTGTAAGCCGAAACCATGACGACCGGCATCGGCCGCAGACGCATCAGACGCTCGAGAAATTCCAGGCCGTCCATTTTGGGCATCTGAACATCGAGCGTCAGCACATCGGGATTCAATACCTTGATCATTTCCCGGGCCGTTGGCGCATCGGGAGCCGCCCCGACGACTTCCATGTCTGGCGCAGAATTGATCATTTCGGTCAGCAAGCCGCGCATCAGCGCAGAGTCATCAACGACCAGAACACGAATCTTCATTGACATCAATCCGGCACAAATCCATCAAAAAGAGATGCGGATGCAAAGGCCCGCATCAAATAAACAACTCGACGTCGCCTTCGACCTTGGTGACGGACAGGCGATCCTTGTAGTCCCGCTCGCGACTGAACAGCGTTTCGTTATGGACGCGATGCAGTTTTTTGACCAGAACCCGACCGGTAGTCGGGAAATAGTAGACTTTTCTCGGATATGAATCCAACAAGTCCTTGGCCACCACCGGGATCTTTTCGGTTTTCAGATAATCAAGCACAAATTCGGCATTCCGGGCGCCGACATTGCTGCTCGACAAGCTGGCTAGCACCGCACCGCCCCCAAATACCTTGGCTTCCAGACGATTGCGGCGCGCCCCCATTTTCAGCAGATGGTTGATCAGCACTTCCATGGCGTAGGTACCATAGCGGGCCGATGAACTGACATGGCCCCGCCCGCCGTCATCCGGCAACATGAAGTGATTCATGCCGCCGATGCCGGAGTCGGTATCCCGAATGCAGGCGGCGACGCAGGAACCCAGCACGGTAACCAGCAACATATCCTGATCGGAAACGAAATATTCCCCCGGCAGTATCTTGGCCGCGGGGGCGTCGAAATTCCGGTCGTAGTAGCGATTGCTGGACAGGTGCTCGTCGTAGGCGTGCTGCACAGGGCTCCCTGGAGATAGGATTAGCGGGGCTTGCTCAGGGCATAGACCGTCTTGCCCAGAGATTTGAAGAGATCGGCGGCGTGCAGGAAGCTTTCGGAATGGCCGGCAAACATCAGGCCATCCGACTGCATCATCGGCGCGAAGCGGGAAAGGATCTTGTACTGGGTCGGCTTGTCGAAGTAGATCATCACACTCCGGCAGAAAATGATGTCGAGCGGCCCTTTTACCGGCCAGTTCGGCTCCAGCAGGTTGATCCGCTGAAACTCGATCAGGCGCTTCAGTTCCGGACGCACGGCAACGTAACCTTCCTGCGTCCCGGTGCCGCGCAGGAAAAACTTGCGCAAGCGCTCGGGCGAGAGCTTCTCGACCCGGTCCAGCGGATAGACGCCTTTTTGCGCCGTGGCCAGCACATTGGTATCGAGGTCGGAGGCAATCACCGAGACATGCGAGGTATTGGCCCCGAAGGTTTCGGCGATGGTGATGGCGATCGAATAGGGCTCTTCGCCGGTCGAGGCGGCCGAACACCAGACCCGGATCGGCCGCGAACTGCCCAGCTTGCGCAGATGCTCGGCAAAAATCGGGAAGTGATGCGGTTCACGGAAAAACGAGGTCAGATTCGTCGTCAAGGAATTGACGAAACGCTCCCACTCATCGCCGCCATTCTTTTCCAGCGCATCGAGATACTCGGCGAAGCTTTGCTTACCGGTGGCGCGCAACCGCCGGGCCAGGCGGGAATACACCATATCCTGCTTGACCGGCGACAGCGAGATGCCGGCATGTTGATAAATCAGCTTTCTGACCCGCTCGAAATCCGCCGTCGAGAAGAAAAACTCGCGCAGGCTTGTTTCCCGTGCCGGCAGCGGACGCGTTGCGCCCAGCCCGGATGCACTGATACCGGTGGTGCCCGGCTTACGTATTTCAGCCATGATCAGAACTCTTCCCACTCGTCATCAAGTGAAACGGGCAATGCCGCCTTGCGCATGCTCAGTCGCTTGGCAGCGGGCGCCGGCTTTCTCACCTCGGCTTTTTGCACTTCTGGCGGGGTTGACCGCAGCAGTGGCGTATTGACCGCCTCCTGCCCGACCCGGAACACCGCCACCGACTCGGCCAATTGCCGCGCCTGCTCTTCCAGGCTTTCTGCAGCCGCAGCCGCTTCTTCAACCAAGGCGGCATTCTGCTGCGTCACCTGATCCATCTGCCCGACCGCCAGGCTGACCTGTTCGATCCCCGAACTCTGTTCGCGACTGGCGGCGGCGATATCGGTCATGATGCCGGTGACCCGCTTGATGCTGGCGACCACTTCCGACATGGTGCGCCCGGCCTGATCGACCAGACGATTGCCACGCTCGACCCGATCCACCGAGTCCGAAATCAAGCCCTTGATTTCCTTCGCAGCCGTCGCGCTGCGCTGGGCCAGATTGCGCACTTCGGTCGCCACCACGGCAAAGCCGCGGCCCTGCTCACCGGCCCGCGCTGCCTCGACCGCGGCATTGAGCGCCAGAATATTGGTCTGGAAAGCGATGCCATCGATCACCCCGATGATGTCGGCAATCCGGGTGCTGGCCTGATGGATGGAGGCCATGGTCTCGACCACCTGCCCCACCACCTCGCCGCCCTTCTCCGCCACATTCTGCGCCGAGCCGGCCAGGCCGTTGGCCTGCCGGGCATTTTCCGCATTCTGGCGGACCGTCGCCGTCAGCTGCTCCATGCTCGAAGCCGTTTCCTCAAGACTGCTCGCCTGCTCTTCCGTCCGGCTGGAGAGATCCTGATTGCCCGAGGCGATTTCCTTGGCTGCCGTATTGATCGCGTCGGCCGAACCCTGGATATCTCCGACCAGTTCGCGCAGACGGGTCACCGTTTCGTTGGCATCGTCGCGCAGCTTGGCAAAGGTACCCTGATACTCGGTATCGACCGTACAGGTCAGATCGCCGCCGGCTACCCGTTCGAGCAAGCCGGCAATTTCGCCGATCGCCGAACCGCTGGTCTCCAGCAGGCTGTTGATGCCACTCCCGAGCTCCTTGTAAAAGCCTTCGAGCGTATCGGTATCGAGCCGCGCTTCGAGATCGCCGGCCGACGCCTTGCTGATCAATGCGGCGACCGAACGCTGGGCATTCAACTCGGCAGTCCGGTCCACCCACTCGCCGACCGTACCCAGTCGCTGGCCGCGCTCATTGACGATCGGGTTGGTCAGGACGTTGTAGATTCGCCCACCGATATCCATTTCCGTACTGCGCGTCTGCTGCAATTCACGCAGCGACTGCAGCGCGGCGGCCGGATTCTCGTAGAAGCTACCGATATTGCTGCCGACAAAACGGTCGACCGAGAAATCCGGCTGCTTTTGCCGCAGGCCGTCCTCGATGCTGCGCAAGGTATTGAGCAGACCGCGGTTGGCGTAGATCACCGTGCCATCGTCATCGGCAATGCGCAGATTGGCCGAGACGCAATCGAGCGCAATGCGGATGCGCAGGTTGTCGTTGGCCAGGCGAATACTCTCCGCGACATTGAAGCCCTGCTGAATCTGCATCGACTGCAAGCCCTGCAAGACTTTGCCCATTTCATCATTGCGGGAAATATCGACATTACGGGTGAAATCGCCATTGGCCAGCGACTGCATGGTCTCGATGGTGGCGGCGATCGGCCGCGTTACCGAGCGAATGATCAGCCCGGCGATCACCACCCCGGCGGCACAGGCGGCGGCAACCAGGAGCAGCACCCAGAGCCGCAACTGGGCCAAGCCCTCGTTGCTGGCCAGCAATTGCGCCCGGCTCAACTCGTTTTGTTGCTGCAGCAACTGGTCGGCCTTTTTGGCGGCTTCCGTATATAACGGGTTGATCCGCTTGAGCAGGATTTCATTGGCCTCGCCGAACTTGCCTTCGGCCAACGCCCCGCGTGCTGCCAGCAAACCGTCACTGACAAAAAGCTGGCGGGCTTGCTGGTACTCATTGACCAGGGCTTGCTGCTCGGCCGAGGCAACCGCTTTTTTATAGACTTCCCACTGCCGACCGATCTCGGCGATATTCCTGTCGATCGCCCCGAGATGGAAATCCAGGGTGTGGTCGTGTGCTTTGGCGTAAGCCCCGCTCGGGTCGTGCTGCAAGGCGAGCAGCACCTGCGACCGGTTATCGGCCATCAGCTTGCCGATCACAGCCAGCGCCTGTACCGGTTCAAGACGATCGTGATACAGCCCCTCCACGGCGTCATTACTGCGCCCGACACCCCACAACCCCATGCCGGCGACCACCACCAGCGCCAGCAGCAAGGCGGCAAAGCCCGCCACCATGCGACTCTTCAAGGACAGCGCGGCGAACAGACCGGGACCACCGCTGACCACCTGGCCATGACGGATCTGCGAACGGCCGGCCCGTTTCTCGCGGAACAGCCGATAGGCACTATCCGCCGCCGCAATCTGCGCCTGGCTGGCCTTGCGGCGCACCGACATGTAGCCGGTGACCTGGCCGTTTTCAAGGATTGGGGTCGCCGTCGCCAGCACCCAGTAAAAATCGCCATTCTTGCAGCGATTCTTGACCAGGCCAGTCCACGGCCGTCCATCCTTCAGGTCCCGCCAGAAATCGGCGAAGGCCTCGACCGGCATGTCGGGATGACGGACAAGATTGTGCGGCTGACCAACGAGTTCCGACTCAGTGAAGCCGCTGATATTGATGAAGTCCTTGTTGATGTAGGTTATCTGGCCCTTGAGATCGGTTTTCGAAACGATCAAGGTATCGTCGCCGAGGGTCACCTCGACATTGCTCACAGGAAGATTGGTTCGCACGTTCGCTCTGTTGGTCTGGTGATTGTTGTTAGAACTCGGCCCATTCGTCATCGCCACGCGCGATGCTGTCCGGCACTTTCGCAGGGCTGGCACGACTGCCCAGGCGAACCGGTTCCCGATACGGCAGGGCAGCTGGCGTCTTGCGGGCGGGCGGCTCGCTGTGACGCGGCTGGGCAACACTCCGTTCGACGTTGTGCGTCAAGGCGAAGACCGAAACCGACTGCGCCAGGCTGCGCGCCTGTTCCTCCAGACTTTCGGCGGCGGCAGCGGCCTGCTCGACCAGCGCGGCATTTTGCTGGGTGACCTCGTCCATCTGGCTGACCGCCAGACTGACCTGCTCGATGCCGGCACTTTGCTCCCGGCTGGCATCCGAAATATCGGCCATGATCTTGGCCACACGCTTGATGCTCGCCACTACTTCTTCCATCGTCCGCCCGGCCTGATCGGCCAGCCGGTTGCCGGCCTGCACCTTGTCCACGGAGTCGGAGATCAGGCCCTTGATTTCCTTGGCGGCCGCCGCGCTGCGTTGGGCAAGATTGCGCACCTCAGTGGCGACCACCGCGAAACCACGGCCCTGTTCGCCGGCCCGGGCGGCCTCGACGGCCGCATTGAGGGCGAGAATATTGGTCTGGAAAGCAATGCCGTCGATGACACCGATGATGTCGGCAATCTTGTTGCTCGACTGGTGGATGGCGCTCATCGTCTGCACCACCTGACCGACGACTTCACCGCCCTTGACCGCAACTTGCTGGGCGTTGCCGGCCAGTTCGTTGGCCTGCCGCGAGTTGTCGGCATTCTGTCTGACCGTGCTGGTCAGTTGCTCCATGCTGGAGGCCGTTTCTTCCAGGCTGCTCGCCTGCTCTTCGGTCCGACTCGACAGATCCTGGTTGCCCGAAGCGATTTCCTTGGCCGCCGTATTGATCGAGTCCGTCGCATCCTTAATCGACAAAATGATCTCCTGCAGGTTGTCGACCGTAACGTTGGCGTCATCCTTCAACTTGCCAAGCATGCCTTGATACTGGGTATCGATTTTTTGCGTCAGGTCGCCGCGCGACATCCGGGCGAGCATGGCACCGACATCATCAAGGGCACGGGTATTGGCCGCCAGCAGGTTATTGATGCCTTCCGAGATTTGCTTGAAGAAGCCGGTCATGTGCCCTGCATCAAGACGCTTGCTGAAATCGCCGGCCACCGCGGCATCGATGATATCCGAGACTTCCTTCTCGATAGCCACTTCGGCCGTGCGATCTCGCCACTCGACTACCGTCCCCAGGCGCTCACCACGTTCATTGACGATCGGACAAGCAACCAGGCTGAAATAACGGCCACCGATGTCCATTTCGGCGCGGTGCATGCCCTTCAAACCGGCCAGCAGATTGCGCTGGTGGCTCGGCTGCTTGTGATAGATGTCGAAGTTGGAGCCGAGCATGGCATCAGCCCGGAAATTGGGCAGTTGCTTGCGCAGATCGCTCTCGGCGGCCCGCATCATTTCCAGCACTGCCGCATTGCAGTAGATGATCTTGCCGTCCGGGTCCGCCACCATCACGTTGTTCGAAGTCACATCCAGCGCCACCTTGATGCGCAGCGTCTCATCGGCCACCCGGCGGTCTGCCTCGATACGCCCCTTCAGTTCGGAACGCATTTTCTCCAGCGCACGCATCAGGTCGGCCACCTGATCGCTGCCGGAAACCTCGATCCCTTGTTCAAGATCGCCGGCTGCGACGGCATCGGCCACCTTGACGGCGCGGGCCAGCGGCAAGGTGATGCTGCGGGCGAAGACAAAGGAAAACGCCGCAATCAGTGCGGTAACCACAATGGCCAGCGCCAGCATCAGCTTGGCGGTCGAGTCGTAGGTCTGCTGGGCGGCAAGATGCATGTTCTTGCCGCTTTCGGCGTAATACTGGCGCAGCGCATCGGCCGCCTCGCTCGCCTTGGCGTAGGCCGGACGAACGGCTTCGGCATAGATATCGGCTGCTTTGTCAAAATCGCCGGCCTGCAGGGCGGCGCTGGCGACCATCAGGCCATCCTTGACGAAAACGGCGCGCGACACTTCATAAGCTTCGGCCAGTTTCTGTTCCTGATCATTCAGCTGGCGCGACTTGAACTGCGCCCACAGTGCGGTAATCGTGTCCCGGTTCTTGGTCACCTGATCGGTATGCAAGCTGATCGGATGGTCGTGCCGGGCCGCCTGCTTGCCGGCCGGGTCATGCAGCAGCCCGGCGACGATCTGCAGGTTGTTTTCCGCCATCAGCGTCTGAATCCGCAGGACAATCGCCCCCGGCTCCAGCTTGTCGCTATAGATCGACTCGGTGGCCCGGTTCAGATCGCGCATGTAGGTTAGCGCCACGATCACCAGTACCGCAAACCAGAAGGCCATGCCGAGCGCCTGCCAAAAGAGCCGGCTACCAATCCGCATATTATTCAGCATCTTCACTCTCCTTTGCCGCACACCGTCAGGCGCTTGCGTTGTCGATCAGTTCCATGTCGGCGCTGGTCATCAGGCGCTCGATGTCGGTGACGATCATCATTCGGGAATCCATCGAGGCCAGCCCCAGGATATACTTGGTATCGAAGGTCCCCGAAAAATCCGGGGCCGGGCGAATTTGCGAGGCAGTCAGCGAAATGACATCGGAAACGCTATCGACGACCACGCCGATCACCCGCCCCGCCACGTTCAGGATGACGACGACGGTAAAGGGGGTGTATTCGATCTTGCCCAGATTGAATTTGATGCGCAGATCGACAATCGGCACGATGATACCGCGCAGGTTGATTACCCCCTTGATGAAGGGCGGCGCATTGGCGATCAGCGTCGGCGGCTCGTAGCCGCGAATTTCCTGCACCTTGAGAATATCGATTGCATATTCTTCGTTGCCCAGCGTAAAGGTCAGATATTCGCTGGCGATCAGATCGTCTTCGCCTGCTGTCACCCCGCCATGCGTCATCGCTTCCATTGTCTGCTCCTTGTTGCGGCCGTCAGCCGGCTTTCTGCATATTCGATTTGGCCATGCCGGCGATCGCCGACACGTCGAGGATCAGGGCGACATGCCCGTCGCCCATGATGGTTGCCCCAGAAATTCCGTTCACCCGGCGATAATTGGCCTCCAGGCTCTTGATCACCACCTGGTGCTGGCCGAGCAAGGCATCGACGAACAAGGCGGCCTTGGCGCCATCGGCATCGAGCACGACCATGATCCCCTGCGTCAAATCACTCCAGCCCGACTTCAGGTTGAAGACCTCGTGCAAGACCACCACCGGCAGATATTCGCCGCGCACCTGCATGACCCGGGCCTGGTTGGAAAGCGTTTTGATATCGTCGGCTTCGGGCTGCAGTGACTCGACGACATAGGAGAGCGGCAGGATGTAGGTCTGATCGCCGACCGCCACCGACATGCCGTCCAGGATGGCCAGCGTCAGCGGCAAGCGGACGGTCATCCGGGTGCCGACGCCGAACATCGACTCGATCTCGACCCGCCCGCCCATCGCCTGGATATTGCGGCGCACGACATCCATGCCGACGCCGCGCCCGGAGACATCGGTAATCTGCTCCGCAGTCGAGAAGCCCGCTTCGAAGATCAGATTGAAGACTTCGCTGTCAGTCATCTGATCGGACACCTGCAGGCCGCGTTCGCGGGCCTTGGCCAAAATCTTCTGGCGGGGCAGGCCGGCGCCGTCATCCCCTACTTCGATAACGATATTGCCGCCCTGGTGATAGGCCTTCAGGGTAATCGTCCCGACCGGATTCTTGCCTGCGGCAATGCGCTTTTCGGGCAGTTCGATACCGTGATCGAGGCTGTTGCGTATGAGGTGGGTCAGCGGGTCGGCAATACGCTCGATCAGGCTCTTGTCGAGCTCGGTCGTTTCACCGGAAGTTTTCAGTTCGACCTGCTTGCCAAGCTTGTTGGAGAGATCACGCACGACACGCGGGAAGCGCGAGAAAACAAAGGAAATCGGCATCATCCGGATGGACATCACCGACTCCTGCAGGTCACGCGTATTGCGCTCGAGCTGGGCGAGGCCGTTCAGCAAGCGCTCCGGAGCGTTCTCCTGCATCTGGCTCGAAGTCTGCAACAACATGGCCTGGGTAATCACCAGTTCGCCCACCAGATTGATCAGCTGATCGACCTTCTCGATGCTGACCCGAATCGATGAATCGCTGGCGGCCGCGGCGGATGCCGCCGAGCGCACGGCCCTGGCGGGCTCGCGGGCCAGGCTGGCAACCGCGGTTGGTAGCTGGGCAAGCGGCGCCGGCTCGGACGATTCGGCAACAGTTTCGGGCACCGGCGCCGGCAAGGGCACAAAGAACCCATAACCCTCGCCCTCGTCAAGCGTCGGCGGCACGATGGAATCGCCACCGGCAGCGGACAGGGGGGCAAAAAACCCGTAGCCATCACCATCTTCAGGCAAAGCAGTGGGTTCGGTGATCTGGGCTGGCGTTACCGCAGACAAGGGCTCGAAAAAACCATAGCCATCATCATCGTCTGCCGCCTCGACCGCCGCCGCGATCTCCCCCAAAGGGCGCTCAACAAGCGGCTCGAAAAAGCCATAGGCCTGCTCTTCATCCGGCGCCCCGGGAGCCTCGGCAAAAAACCCGAATTCATCAGCCGTCGCAGCCGACTTGTCTTCAGCAACCCGCCAGGCGCCATTGTCGGCGACAAAATCGATCTGATCGGCGAAGTCGCTCTCCACACCAGCCGTCGTCAGACGCAGTTGCCAGAAGCCGACGCCATGCGGTGCATCGTCCGGCTGGCTGAGAATATCCAGCTGACCAAAAGCCCGCAGATCTTCCAGCAAGTGGACAACGCCATCGCCTTTGGCCGACGCCTCGGTCGGCACAAACTGAATATCGAAAATACGCTTGCTGGCAAGGTTGACCGCAGGCCTCGCCTGGCCAGCCGGTTCGACCGGCGCTGCAACGGCGACCACCGCCTCATCGGCGGACAACTGGCGCAAGCGGGCACAGATCGCCTCGACCGCCGCCTGATCCACCGCCCCCCGGCCCTGGTGGGCCTCGAGCATTTCGCGCAGTACGTCGCCGGACTCGAGGAACGCGTCCACCATGTCGGCGCGCAATTCCAGTTCCTGCTTGCGAATACGATCAAGCAGGTTCTCGAGAATGTGTGTTGTATCGGCCAGATCGGTGAAACCGAAAGTTCCGGCACTCCCCTTGATCGAATGCGCGGCGCGGAAAATCGCATTCAGTTGCTCCGTATCCGGATTCTCGACGTCCAGATCGAGCAGGAGCGCTTCCATTGCCGCCAAGTGCTCCGCCGACTCATCGAAGAACACCTGGTAGAACTGACTCATGTCGATAGCCATGCTACCCCCTAAGCACGGCCGCCATCAGCGCGGCAGCCGGAAATCGAATGCAACGAACACCAGCCAATGGCGGTGCCGGTGTCAGCTTCAGCCGATTACCTTGCGCACGACTTCAATGAGCTTCTGCGGGTCGAAGGGCTTGACCAGCCACCCCGTCGCACCGGCCGCCCGGCCTTGCGATTTCATCGCATCGGAGGACTCGGTGGTCAGCATCAGGATAGGCGTTGAGGCGTATTGCGGGATGCCACGCAAACTCTTGATCAGGGTCAGGCCATCCATGCGCGGCATGTTTTGGTCGGTCAACACCAGGTTCACGCTTTTTGCCTTGGCCTTGTCCAGCCCATCCATCCCGTCCACTGCCTCGATCACCTCATATCCGGCACTCTTCAGGGTAAAGGAGACCATTTGACGAATGGACGCCGAGTCATCTACTGCAAGAATGGTTTTAGCCATGTTTTCCTCTAGTGCAAATCAGAACAACCCGACATCACCGCTGGCGTGGCCGGATTGCCTGACAGGATTGTTATCCACGCCCTTTTTCAGGGCCCTTAATTTTTGCGACAGTGGCTCGACGTGTGCGCGCAAGCCAGTCAGTATCTTCAGCGTGCCGGTCGGGCACTTGCCATCGCCGGCTCATCCCCGAGCATCACCAACTAGCCGGCGGTTCCCTTGCCGACATTGGGCAACTTCAGACCTTCGGGCACCGCCTCCTCGTTGGGAACCTCGGACTCCGGTCCTTCTTCCTGGAGGATCGCCATTTCTGTTTTCTGGTTCAGTACAACAATGCTGATCCGCCGGTTGACCGAATTCAGCGGATCATTTTTATCGAACAGCACGGTGGAGGCCAATCCGACCACCCGCAACACCTTGCTGTCATCCATCCCGCCCAGCACCAGCTCGCGTCGCGACGCGTTGGCACGGTTGGCCGAGAGTTCCCAATTGGAAAAACCGCGCTCGCCGCCGGCAAATTGTGCGGCGTCGGTATGCCCGGCCAGACTGACACGATTGCTGACACCATTGAGCGCCTTGCCGATCTGGCGCAGGATATCCCGCGTGTACGGCTTGAGATCGGCGCTGCTCGAATCAAACATCGGCCGGTTCTGCTCATCGACGATCTGGATGCGCAAGCCCTCGGACGTGATATCGAGCAACATCTGCTTTTTGAACTGGGCCAACTGCGGACTCTGTTCGATCATTTTTTCAATATCGGCCTTCAAGAGCTCCAGACGCTCCCTCTCCTTGCGCCGAAACTCGGCTTGAGCCTCCTTGGAAAAGGAAGTTGCCTTCTTTGCCTCAACATCCCCCTTCTTGACCTGCCCGGATTGCCGCGTCAGATCCTTACCGCCGCCCTGAAGCACACTGGTCGCATCGCCCGACCCCGCCCCACCTTGCTGGGAAAGCTTGAGCGGGTTCTGGAAAAAGTCGGCAATACCCTGCAAATCGCCCTTCGCGGTCGAGCCCAGCAACCACATCAGCAGGAAGAAGGCCATCATCGCCGTCACGAAGTCGGCATAGGCAATCTTCCAGGCGCCACCGTGCGCACCGCCGGCTACGACCTTCTTGCGCTTGATTATTATTGGACGTGTGGAATCGTCGCTCATCTCTCAGACCTGATCATTGGCAACAGAATCACTTACCCTTGCGCGCCTTGAGTTCTTCCTCCAACTCGCGGAAGCTCGGACGCGAGTGGGAGTCCAGAGTCTTGCGACCGAACTCGATCGCCACCTGGGGAGCATAGCCGGACATTGAGGCCAGCAAGACCATCTTGATGCATTTATAGATCGTCGAACTTTCGTGCGACTTTTGCTCGATCAGCTTGGCGATCGGTTCAACAAAGCCATACGCGATAAGAATACCAAGGAAGGTGCCGACCAGCGCCCCACCGATCATCTTGCCCAGCACGGCTGGCGGCTGGCCGACCGAGCCCATCACGTTGACCACCCCCATCACCGCGACCACGATACCGAAAGCCGGCGTCGCACCGGCAATATTTGACACGACATGCCCCGGCTCGGCCCCCTCGTGGTGATGGATTTCCAGTTCGACATCCATCAGGCTCTCGATTTCGACCGTATTCAGATTGCCGCCCACCATCATGCGCAGGTAATCGGTCGTAAACTCCATGATGTGATGGTCATGAACCAGTGCCGGATACTTGCTGAAAATCGGGCTGGCCTCGGGGTTCTCGACATCCCCCTCAATGGACATCAACCCTTCTTTACGGACCTTGGCCAGAATCTCGAAGAGCATCGCCAAGGCGTCGATATAGAAGGCTTTGTTGTATTTCGAGCCCTTGACCACGCCAGCGACGGCAGCAAGCGTCGCCTTGATCACCTTCATGTCGTTGGCGGCAACGAAGTAGCCAATCACCAGACCAACGATAGCCACGTACTCGGTTGGCACCCACAAAGCGAGCAGGCTGCCGTGAATGGCGTAGGTACCCAGCGCCGCTGCCAGAATGATGACATAACCGATGATTAGAAACATGTAGAGCCCCTGAGTGCGCCCAACTGGCAGTGGCGCAAATGTGCATACTTATTTGTGTTCGCTATTGTAGCCACAGGCTCCGCCGTAGTGCAAAGGAAGACGCTGCGCCCACCTGCTTATCCCCCCTCTTTCCAGCAGGTGGACAGTGATAAACTTAAAACCATTGCCTCCGCCAGGAATTCGCGTGATCAGATACTGCAACCGCTGCGGCGCCGATGTCTCGTTCATCGTACCGGCCGGCGACTCACTCCCCAGATTCGTATGCAATAGTTGCGGCCATATCCACTACGAAAACCCGCGCCTCGTTGTCGGTTGCGTGGCAACCTGGGAAGAACGCATCCTGATTTGCCGACGGGCCATCGAACCACAACTCGGCTTCTGGACCTTGCCGGCCGGCTTCATGGAAAACGGCGAAACCACCACCGAAGCAGCAACCCGGGAGACCATGGAGGAAGCTGGCGCAAAAATCATCGTAGACGCCCCTTTTGCCATGGTCAGCATCGCCCACATCAACCAGGTGCACCTCTTCTATCGCGGCCGCCTTGCCTCGCCGGACTACGCAGCAGGTGAGGAAAGCCTGGAAGTGGCCTTGGTTGCCGCCAATGAAATCCCCTGGAACGAACTGGCTTTTCGTAGCGTCCGGCATTGCCTGGAACGCTTTCTCGAAGACCGGGCCAGCGGTCGCTTCCAATTCCACGAAACCGCACTGACCCCGCTGGCCAGCACGCCCTGATCACTCATCAAGGGAATAACGCACCGGCAGGCTGACGCTAACCGCCTTACCGCGCAACGACTCCGGCAGCGATGCCGCGAGTACGGCCTGGCCGATCATCTCCAGTGCCTGACGATCCAGGATCTCATGCCCGGAGCTTTTGCCCAGAGAAACCAGAGGCAAAGCCCCGGGAATCGGGATGCTGATGGTGACGGTCACCACGCCCTCCCAGTTACGCTCACGGGCCAGCGCCGGATAGCGTTTATAGCGCCGCGCCTCTTTGGCCAGCGCAAGACGATACTGGCGCAAACCGTCGGCATCGATGACTTCCGTCGGCATAGCGGTGATCGTTTGCATAGCGGGAGCAGCCACTCCATCATCCTTGGCTGGTGAAACGGAGGATAGTGCTGCGGTAGACGGCCTATTTTCGGCCAAAACCGGCGCCTCGGAACGCGAGTTTTCCCGCGCCGGCGCAATGATGCGTTCCGGCCTGACTCTGAGGCTTTTCGGAACCACCCGCTCCTGCTCCGAATGAGCCGGCGCCTCCGGCACCGCCGCTCTCGACAGAACGGCCTCAAGCGCCTTGGGGACCGAAGCATTGATCGGCACCAACGGCAACTCCATGACCCGCAAACCCAAAAAAAATAGCAGATGCAGAAACAGGGAGGCGATCAGGGAGCGCAGCAACATAGGCCCGATTATTCGCTAATTCGACGCCCAAAAAAACAACCCCCGCCAGAAATACATGGCGGGGGAAATTCCGCCCGAAAGCGGAGAATGCCGCAAGGGCTTATTTGCCCAGCTTGCGGGACTCTTCTTCCATCTTGCTGGAATAGAGCTTACCCATCACACCGCCGATGACCAGAACGCCAATAATGACGACCAGGCTCATCAGACCGATATCGCTACTAAACAACAGTTCCCATGCCATGTGCCACCTCCCAGTAACAAAATTAAACTACTTATTAGCCCTGGCCGTCAGGCGCAGCGGCTCCTCTGAATCAGCCAACCAGTCGCCCTGCAAGCGCCACTGACCAGCGGGATCCTCAATCGACACCAACCAGCGCCCAGTGACATCAGTACTCAGTTTGCCGGTGTACAAACCCTGTCCGTCAGAAGTCAGTTCGATCAACTGATCCTGACCAGCCCGTGTCGGGTGAGCGAGTTTCAAGCTGATCGTCGATGGCAGCCCGGCATCGCCCTCGGCGCGAAGCAGCAGACGAAGGTTCAAGCCTGAACGCATCACGTCACCGTGTAACCCCAGGCTGCTCGCCTGATGGTCGCGCTTCAGGGTCTGATTTACCGCCAACCCCTGCTTGTAATAGTCATCGGTTACCAGACCGTCGTTACTGACCACGGCCAACCATGTGGTGACCACGCCGGCGACGATCACGACTGCCGGGCCAGCCATCAGCAGCCAGGGCCAGCGCTCCTTGTACCAGGGTTGGTTGCTCGTGCGCAGTGTCATTGCATTACTCATGTCAGGGCATCAGGAAAGAGGCCTTCTCGTGAACCGCGATGGCATCGTGATTCAGGGCCTTGATATCAAAATAAATCGTGTTGGCGCCTTTTTTGCCAGACTCTGGCGGCACCCGCACAACAATGGTCACTTCGTGGTTTTCGGCACTGTCCACCGCAACGATTCGCTCGCCGACAATTTCGATGCCATCCATCCCCTCCACCGACAGCGCATAACGCTTGGGCTCTTCGGTGGTATTCATCACTTTCAGGTTATAGACGTTTTCAATCCGGCCATCGTCAGCCTCCCGGGCGAGAATCGAACGGTCACGGATGACATCGACCTTTAACGGCACGCGCGAAGCCAGCGACCAGGCTGAAGCCACAACGATGCCGAGCAGGATGACCGTGTAGAGCAGAATACGGGGCCGGACCACATGCGCCACGACATCCTTCAGCGAGAAGTGCTTGGCTAGGGCATTTTCAGTCGTATAGCGAATCAGGCCGCGCGGCAAACCCACCTTGTCCATCACCGGGTCGCAGGCATCGATACAGGCGCCACAACCGATACATTCATACTGGATGCCATTGCGAATATCGATGCCGGTCGGACAAACCGCCACGCAAAGACCGCAATCAACGCAATCGCCGAGACGCCCCGCCGTCGTATCTGCACTCTTCTTGCGTGCCCCACGAGGCTCCCCGCGCTCGGGGTCGTAGGTAATAACCAGCGTATCAGGGTCAAACATCACCCCCTGGAAACGCGCATAGGGGCACATGTACTTGCACACCTGCTCGCGCAGGAAACCAGCCTGCATGTAGCAGAAGCCACCGTAGAACAGGATCCAGAACAGCTCCCAGCCGGAAAAATCAAACGGCAGAGCAGCCAGCAACTCCCGCATGGGCGTGAAGTAGGCAACCAGCGTAAAACCAGTCCAGATCGAAATCAGCAACCAGACGGCGTGCTTGCTCGCCTTGAGACGCAGTTTGCGTGCGGTCAACGGCCCCTTGTCGAGTTTCAGTCTGGCCGAGCGATCCCCCTCAATACGGTTCTCCACCCACATGAAAATCTCGGAGTAAACCGTTTGTGGACAGGCGTAACCACAGAAAAGACGACCGGCAACCGCAGTAAACAGGAAAAGAGCGTAGGCCGAAATAATCAGCAGCAGCGCCAGATAGAAAACATCCTGCGGCCAGAGCACCAGGCCAAACAGGTAAAACTTGCGCTCCACCAGATGAAAGAGGACCGCCTGCCGATCATTCCACAGCAACCACGGCGTGCCGTAAAAAAGAATCTGGGTAAACCAGACAAATACCCAGCGCCAAGTGTTCCACCACCCCTTGACGTCGCGAATGTAGATCTTTTTATGTTTTTCATAAAAAGAGACCGTCGCCGGAGGAGCAGACTTCTTGGAGTTGAGTTCGGTAGGTTCCATGCACTTGACCGTATCGGTAGCAAAATTACGCTGGGCAACTGTTTGCAGGCAGCAAGCAAACGTAATTTTGGTACAGATCAGATACTAACAACGTTGCCAGATAAGAAAAACGGGGCGGCGAACCGCCCCGCATCGACAAACGATATTACTTGGCGCCTTGGCTCAGGCTGAGCACATAGGCAGACAGCAGATGAATCTTGGCATCACCGAGGAACTCCTTCCAAGCCGGCATCTTGTTCTGACGGCCGTTGGTGATCGTTTCGGTGATGGTAGCTTCGGAAGAACCGTACAACCAGACCTTGTCGGTCAGGTTCGGGGCACCAAGAGCCTGCATACCCTTGCCATCCGGGCCATGACAGCCAATACAACCGGAGGACGCAAAAGCTTCCTTGCCCTTGCCGGCACGCACTGAGTCATTCGGCAGACCAGACAGCGAACGGACAAAGTTTGCCAGATCCTTGATGGTATCCGCACCCAGGTGTGCATGCGGCGGCATCATGCCCATGCGGCCATTGTTGATGGTTTCCTTGAGTTGCTCAGGAGCACCACCATACAGCCAGTCGCTGTCGGCCAGGTTCGGGAAACCCTTGGCACCACGCGCATCGGCACCATGACACTGCATGCAGTAGGTCAGATACAGACGCTTGCCCATTTCCATCGCTTGCTTGTCGCCAGCCACAGCCTGCAGATCCATGGCCATGTACTTGTCGAACAGCGGCTTGACGGTAGCATCCATCTTCTCGACTTCAGTCTTGTGCTGGCCAACGGCAGTCCAACCCAGCATGCCCTTGAAATTACCCAAGCCCGGATAAAGCGCCAAATAAACCAGGGCAAAGATCACGGTGATGACAAACAACCAACTCCACCACTTGGGCATCGGGTTGTTGTACTCCTCCAGGGTCTCGTCCCAGACATGGCCCATGGTCTTGCCGGGCGTGAAGGTCGCTTTGCCCTGAACGATCAGCAACACGGCGCAGGCAAGAATACTCGCCACGACGATCACAATCACGTACAGGTTCCAAAAATCGCTAACGAAATCGCTCATTTGCTTTCCTTTATTTCAGCGCTGGTGCGACGTTGTGGACGCCGCACCTTCGTCATCATGCTCTGCGAACGGCAGGTTGGCAGCTTCATCAAACCCCTTTTTACTGCCCCTGGCATAAGCCCATGCAACAATCCCGAGGAAGCAGAGCAGCCCCAGAACCGTCGTGATGGAACGCAGATCGTTGATGTCCATGGCTATTACTTGGTGTTCTTCAGAGCCGTACCCATACCCTGCAGGTAGGCAATCAGAACGTCCATTTCGGTCATGTCGCCGATCGCCGCCTTGGCACCCTTGATTTCTTCATCAGAGTAGGTCGGGATACCGCGAGCATTCGCGTAGCCACGCATGATTTGCATCTTCTTCTCGATGTCGGCGCCCACCGAATCCTTGGCCTTGGTGTTTGCCAGGAAGGCAAAGGCAGGCATGTTGGATTCCGGCACCACGTCACGCGGATTCATCAGGTGGGCACGCTGCCATTCGTCGGAGTAACGGCCGCCGACACGATGCAGGTCCGGACCAGTACGCTTGGAACCCCACTGGAACGGGTGGTCATAAACGTATTCGCCGGCCACGGAGTAATGGCCGTAACGTTCGGTTTCAGCGCGGAACGGACGAATCATCTGCGAGTGGCAAAGGAAGCAGCCTTCACGGATATAAACGTCACGACCAGCCAGACGGGCCGCATCATAGGGCTTCAGACCTTCAACCGGCGTCGTGGTCGACTTCTGGAAGAAGAGCGGAACGATTTCGAGCAGGCCGCCCCAAATCACGGTGAGCAGCGTCAGGACGATGAGCAATCCAACGCTTTTTTCAATTTGCTCGTGCTTGATCATTATTATTTCTCCCCAATCAGGCGTGATGAGCGGCAGGAACAACCACCGGCACATCCTTCACTTTGCTGCCGGCAATGGTCTTGAACATGTTGTAAGCCATGATCAGCATGCCCGTCAGGAACAGAACGCCACCCAACCAGCGAATTGCCCAGAACGGATAGGAACCCTTGACCGATTCAACAAAGCTGTAAGCCAGCGTGCCGTCGGTATTCACCGCACGCCACATCAGACCCTGCATCACACCGGCGATCCACATCGAGGCGATGTAAAGCACGGTACCGATGGTGGCGATCCAGAAGTGAACCGTGACCAGCTTGGTGCTGAACATTTCCTGCTTGCCGAACAGGCGGGGCAGCAGATAGTAGATGGAACCGATGGAAACCATGGCAACCCAGCCGAGAGCACCGGAGTGCACGTGACCGACCGTCCAGTCCGTGTAGTGCGACAGCGCGTTGACCGTCTTGATCGACATCATCGGACCTTCGAAGGTAGACATACCGTAGAAGGACAGGGAAGTGATCAGGAACTTCAGAACGGGATCATCGCGCAGTTTGTGCCAGGCGCCAGACAGCGTCATGATGCCGTTGATCATGCCACCCCAGGACGGAGCCAGCAGAATCAGCGAGAAAACCATACCAACCGATTGCGTCCAATCCGGCAGCGCGGTGTAGTGCAGGTGGTGCGGACCAGCCCACATGTACGTAAAGATCAGCGCCCAGAAGTGAACAACGGACAGACGATAGGAGTAAACCGGACGGCCTGCCTGCTTCGGAACGAAGTAGTACATCATGCCCAGGAAGCCAGCAGTCAGGAAGAAGCCGACTGCGTTATGGCCATACCACCACTGGATCATCGCATCCTGCACACCGGAGTAGGCAGAGTAGGACTTGGTCAGCGAAACCGGCACGGCGGCGCTGTTAACCAGGTGCAACAGGGCGACGGCGATAATGAAAGCACCGAAGAACCAGTTGGCAACGTAGATGTGGGAAACGGTACGCTTGGCAATAGTGCCAAAGAAGACCAGCGCGTAGGAAACCCAGACCAGCGTGATCAGGATGTCGATCGGCCATTCCAGTTCAGCATATTCCTTGCCGGACGTAATACCGAGCGGCAGGGTAATCGCAGCCAGAAGAATGATGATTTGCCAGCCCCAGAACGTAAAGGGAACCAGCGGGCCGCCCCAAAGGCGGGCGTGACTGGTACGCTGAACGCACCAGTAAGATGTTGCAAATAGTGCACAGCCACCAAAAGCAAAAATAACCGCATTGGTGTGCAACGGACGAAGACGTCCAAAATGCAGCCAGGGGCCAATATTCAGCTCCGGCCACACAAGTTGCGCAGCAATGATGACACCGACAAGCATGCCGACGATGCCCCAGATGACAGTCATGACGGCAAATTGCCGTACGACCTTATCGTTGTATGTGGTTTGCGTTCCAGACATGAACCCACCTCTCGTTAATGAAAAACAGAATGTCCACCTCCCTGAACCCAAGGCGGCGCATAAAAGCGGATGGTATTCTAGATTAATAGCGGGGTTTTGACCTAGATCAATCTACCGATTATCTAGCCGGAAATAGTCCGAAATACCTAGCATTGGCGCCATTTTCGCGCCTCGCGTGGACAAAAAAAGGGTGCGTCGTAACGCACCCCAACCCCAACAGAGAATTTTTGCCAGGCACTCGCCTCGCATCACCCGAATAATGCCCAGCTATCGAGTCCGGGGCGTTGACGCAGGTCAAATCTTCTCCGTATTGTTGTTGTCTGGCTGACGGGCATTTTGCGCCGGTGGCGGACGCTCATCGTCATCCATCAAGACCCGGAAGCCCGGCCCCTCGAGATCATCGAACTGTCCACTGCGCACCGACCACCAGAAGGCAAGGGCGATACCGAAAACCAGGATGACCGAAATCGGAATCAGCAGGTAGATACTTTCCATCAATCTTTCTCCAGGCGCTGAATGCGCAGGGAATTGAGCACAACCAGCAGAGAACTGGCCGACATGCCGATCCCCGCCAGCCAAGGCGTTACATAGCCGGCAATGGCCAACGGCAACGCGACAAAATTGTACGCAAAGGACCACCACAGGTTTTGCCGAATGATGAGCAAAGTCCGCCGCGCCCGGCGCAAGCCGTGGCGCAGGTGATCGAGATTTTCGGAGAGCAGCACAAAATCGGATTGCGTCCGTGCCAGCTGCGCACCACCGCCCATAGCAACCGAGACCTGGGCCTGCGCCAGCACCGGCGCATCATTGACCCCATCGCCAACCATCGCCACCACCGCCCCGGTCGCCTGCAACTCCTTGACACAGGCATACTTGCCCTGCGGAGTAACCCCTGCCCGAACGTCGTCAATCCCCAACTCGCCAGCCACCCGCCGGGCAACCGACGGCGCATCGCCGGTTAATAACAACACATGCCGGCCAGCGGCACGCAATTCACCAACAAGGGCCTTCGACTCGGGACGCAATTCGTCGCCAAGTCGAAAAAGGGCCAGACAGGCATGAGTGTCGGCGAGCAGCACGACGGTTTCGCCGCTTTCCAGCCAGTCGACCGCAGCACTCGGCAGCGTGGCCCCGGACAGCGCCAGCGCATAGCCCGGCCGGCCAATCCGGAACTTCCGGCCATCAACCAGCGCCTCGACGCCCTGCCCCGGCTCGCTGATGACCTGTTCCGCGGTCGGCAAATTGGTGCCGGCCGCCTGGCGCAGCGCGGTAGCTACCGGATGTTCGGAGGATTGCTCCAGGGCTGCCGCGATCGCGACACATTCAAGCTCGCTCAGGTCCGCCGTCGCCTGCACACCGCAAAGATGCATCCGCCCACTGGTCAAGGTCCCGGTCTTGTCGAAGACAAAATGAGTCGCCCGCGCCAGCGTTTCAATGGCATGCCCGCGCGTCACCAGCAGACCATCCTTGGCCAGCGCGCCAGCCGAAACGGTCAGCGCAATCGGTGTCGCCAGCGACAAGGCACAAGGGCAGGTCACCACCAGCACCGAAACCGTGATCCACAATGCCTTGGCCGGATCAACGAAATACCAGCCCGCAGCAACCAGCACGGCAATCAGCAGCAAGACCGCAACAAATATGCTGGCAATGCGATCAGCCAATTCAACAATGTGCGGCTTTTCGGTCGCGGCCCGTTCCATCAACTGGATGATGGCCGACAGACGAGTTCCGTCGCCGACCTGCTCGACGCGAACCACCAGCGGGCTTTCGGCATTGATCGAACCACCGGTCACCGGATCGCCCGGCACCTTGGCCACCGGCCGGCTTTCCCCGGTCAGCAAAGCCTCGTTGGCACAACTGACCCCCTCGATAACCCGGCCGTCGGCCGGCACGATATCGCCAGCCCGCACCAAGACGTAATCCCCAGGCAGCAAATCCGCCACGACGCGCTGCTCGGTGCTGCGGTCGACCGGGAAATTGGGCATTTTTTGGGCAAAGGCTGGCAACAGCTTGGCCAATGCCTCGGTCACGCCCAAAGCCTTCTGCCGCGCGTTCATCTCCAGATAGCGCCCGCCGAGCAGGAAAAAGACAAACATCGTCACCGAATCGAAATAGACTTCGCCGGACTGGACAAGCGTTGCCCACAGGCTGGCGACGAAAGCCGCCCCCACCCCAAGGGCTACCGGCACGTCCATGCCGACCCGACGCAACTTGAGGTCACGCCAGGCATTGCGGAAAAAGGGAGCCGACGAATAGAAGATCACCGGCAGCGTCAGCAGCAGGCTGGCCCAGCGCATCAGGCTTTCGATATCGGCCGTCATGTCGCCATTGGCGATATACACCGGGTAGGCGTACATCATCACCTGCATCATGCCAAAACCAGCCACCCACAGGCGCCACATTGCCTCCCGCCGCTCCTTGCGGGAAATCTCCTCATTCTTGGCGGCATCGTAAGGGTAGGCACGGTAACCGATAGCGGCGATCGCTCCCAGGATGTCGGACAGCTTGATCTGTGCCTCATCCCAGCGGACGCGAGCCCGCCGCGTCGCATAATTGATATTGACTGCGGTCACGCCCTTCAATTTACCGACATGCTGCTCGTTGAGCCAGATGCAGGCGGCGCAGGTTATGCCCTCAAGCAACAGCGAGGCTTCGCGCTCGCTCTCGCCCAGCGCCTTGACGAAACTTTTCTGGAAATCAACATGATCGTAGAGCGCCAACTGCTCAAGGATCGCCGGCATCGCCTCGCGCGGCGACTCAGGCAACGCATCGCGACTCCGGTAATAGTCCGCCAGACCGTTGTCGACAATCGACTGCGCCACCGCCTGGCAGCCATAGCAGCACATGGCACGCGGCAGACCGGCCACCGTGACCGGCAAATCTACATCGTCAGGAATCGGTTGGCCGCAGTGGTAGCAGGAGTCTTCAGACATGCAAATAAAAAAGGCACCGAAGTGCCTTCTTGGTCAATGGCGGAGCCGAAGTATAGTTTATTTGACACCCATCCGGATGGCACCATCCAGGCGAATAACCTCACCATTCAAATAGCTATTCTCGGTAATGTGCTTGACCAGCGCGGCATACTCGGCCGGCTTGCCCATCCGCGAAGGAAAGGGAACCATCTTGCCCAGCGACTCCTGGACTTCTGCCGGCATGCCGAGCAGCATGGGGGTTTCCATGATGCCCGGCGCGATGGTGACGCAGCGAATACCGCTCCGTGACAGTTCGCGCGCCACCGGCAACGTCAACGCGACAATCCCGCCCTTGGAAGCGGCATAGGCCGCCTGCCCCAACTGGCCTTCATAGGCGGCAACCGAGGCGGTATTGACGATCACGCCACGCTCGCCGCCGGCATCCGGCTCGCCCTTCATCATCGCCTCCGCCGCCAAGCGGATCATGTTGAAGGTGCCGACCAGATTGATGTTGATAACCTTGGCAAAGCTTTCCAGGCGGTGCGGCCCTTCCTTGCCGACGACCTTTTCAGCCGGCGCCACACCGGCGCAATTGACCAGGCCATGCAGGCCACCAAAGCTGGAAATTGCCGTTTGTACCGCGTTGACCGCAGAACTCTCGCTCGCCACATCGGTTTCGACAAATTTCGCCCCCCCCCCCAACTCAGCCGCCAGCTTTTCTCCGGCTTCGCGATTCAAATCCGCCAGCACTACTTTGGCGCCGGCTTCAACCAGCGTCCGTGCCGTCGCCGCGCCCAGACCCGAACCGGCACCGGTGACCAGAAAGATTTTATCCTTGATCTGCATAGCTGCTCTCTCCTTCTCTCTCTTCGAAAAACCTGTAAAACAGAACCCTCTCTCCAGACGGTAGCGTATGGAGAAAAACATCATCTTAACCCGAGCCGGCAAGGCATACATAGCCGCATCGAAAATGACGGATAGCATTTCCGGAGCCCGCCAACTAAAGTGAGGGTGCAAGGAAAGCACCTCACTTCAAAATGGAGGCAATTGCCATGTCGATATTCGATTCCCCAATCGCCCGCTGCGAAGTGGTCCGCGAAATGGTTCTGACCGACGAAACCCAAGCCGAATGCGCTCGCGAACACGACTGCGCACCGGGTCAGGTTTGCCCTCTCTGCGGATACTTCAGCGAAACCAGCGGCCTCGCCGAGACCCCGCCGCCCATTGCCAATCCATCGCATTGAGCCGCCGGCGCACAACCGGGAGTGATATGATGGTTGGGCAAACATACCCCGCCAAACCGCACAGCCCCCGGCATCCAGACCACCAATGGACGATACAGAGAGACAAACCGTACTGGTCATCGATCGCTCTGCAGCCCATCGCACCCTGATTTGCGAATGCTTGGCCCAGCTTCCTGAAATCCGGCCCTTGGGTGCCGCCACCGGTGCCGAAGCTTTTCGCTTGTACCAGCGCCACGCCCCCAGTATGGTCCTGCTCGACATTGCGCTGTACGACACCGATGGCATCGCCTTGGCCAAGGAAATACGCACCCTGGAATCGAGCCTCGGTCATTCCGGCCTCGCCAACTGGACCCCCATCATCTTCCTCTCCACCATTCAGGATGAAGAGCAACTGGCTCAAGGCATCCTCGCCGGCGGCGACGATTTCCTCTACAAGCCGATTTCGGAAGTTGTCCTACTAGCCAAGGTACGCGCCATGTTGCGCATCGCCGGCATGCAAAAGGCAGTACACGAGGCGCACCGCAAACTAAAGGAAACCTCCCTGCTCGACGGGCTGACCAACATTCCAAACCGCCGCCACTTCGACGAAACGCTGTCCATTGAATGGAAACGCTGCATCCGCCAGGAAAGTCCGTTAAGCATCATCATTGGCGACGTCGATTTCTTCAAGCAATTCAACGATCTCTACGGCCACCAGGCGGGCGACACCTGCTTGCGCGCCGTGGCTGGCGCCCTCAACGAATCGCTGTTTCGGGTCGAAGATACCGTCGCCCGCTACGGCGGTGAGGAGTTTGCCGCCATCCTGCCCGGCACGGACAGTCATGGCGCCCTCGCCGTTGCCGAACGCATGCGGCGCTCAGCACGCGAACTGGGAATTCCACACGAACAAGGGGTAGGTGGGCTGGTCAGCTGCAGCTTTGGCATCGCCACCGGCCTCCCCTCCACCGACCTGGCACCTCACCAGTTGCTACAGGCTGCCGACAGTAAGCTCTACGGCGCCAAACGCGCCGGGCGCAACCGGGTTGCCCTCGATCTGGACGCCATCTTCGCCTGACACCCCCGCCAAAAGCTCAACTAGTGGCGGGCCGTATCAATCAGCCGATAGGAAGCGAGGTCGCCATCGATCAGGCGAACACCTTCAACATACACCCGCGGCACAG
Source organism: Dechloromonas denitrificans (assembly GCF_001551835.1). Lineage (GTDB taxonomy): Bacteria > Pseudomonadota > Gammaproteobacteria > Burkholderiales > Rhodocyclaceae > Azonexus > Azonexus denitrificans. Next base: position 696,113 of record NZ_LODL01000021.1, read on the forward strand.
GATTTTCCTGGACGACCTTGCCATAGCTCCGCAGCACTTCCTGAACATATCCCCGGGTTTCCGGATAGGGCGGGATTGCGTTCCCGAAGCGACGCACCGCCCCTTCCCCCGCGTTATACGCGGCAAGCGCCAAGGACACATTGTCAAAGCGATCGAGCAGATGGCGAAGGTAAGTCGTTCCCGCCTTCAAATTACTCTCCGGCCGGTCCAAGTCGCTCACCCCAAAGCGGAGGCCGGTCGCCGGCATGACCTGCATCAGCCCAACAGCTCCCTTCGGCGAGACAGCCTCCGGCCGATAGGCTGATTCGGTCTTGATCACCGCATGCACCAAGGCCGGATCGAGCCCCCGAGCGGCGGCGTGCCGCTCAATCATCGGCGACAGACCCTGTGCCGCCGCTGATTTCACTTTCGGCGACGACGCACCGGAAACAATCCGGTACTCCGAACGCTGAATCTCAAGACGAAAAGGGCTGGCTTCGGGCAATCTCTTTTGAACCGGCATACGCGCCCCCAAAGGCGGCGCCTGCCGAGCATTTTCAAGTGCGGCCAACGGATGCAAAACGACCTGCACGGCCAGCAGGAAAGCGGCCAGCGATACTTCGCGGCCAATCCGGCTCACCGGGAAAGCCCGCCCCTGGCAGCCACACTCAATAAGCACTCGCATCCTTGAAGACCAGCAGGACGGTACGCACAATGATGTAGATATCCAGATGCGGCGACCAGTTACGCAGATATTCCAGGTCGTAATCAATACGCGCCTGCATCTTGTCCAGCGTTTCCGTTTCGCCACGATAGCCATTGACCTGTGCCCAACCTGTAATGCCCGGCTTAACCTTGTGGCGCACCATGTAGCCCTTGATCAGCTTGCGGTACATCTCATTGTGGGCAACCGCATGGGGGCGTGGCCCGACAATGCTCATCCGCCCCTGTAAGACGTTCAGGAACTGCGGCAACTCATCCAGCGAAGTTTTGCGCAGAACCGCACCAACCCGGGTGATCCGTGCATCACCCTTGCGTGCCTGGGGAACATTCGGGCCATCCTCGCAAACCGTCATCGAGCGGAATTTGTAGACCATGATCTCCTTGCCATCCAGACCATAGCGCCGCTGTTTGAAGATGATCGGCCCCGGCGAACTCGTTTTGACCAGCGCGGCCACGACGAGCAGCACCGGAGAAATCAGCAGCAGAATCAGCAGAGAGAGCACAATATCGCTGACCCGCTTGACGATACCGTTCAGGCCGGAGAATGGCGTATCGCAAACGGCCACCACCGGCACCCGACCAACTGCATCCATCCGCGCCTGAATCAGGTCGGTGACAAAGATATCCGGGACAAAATAGACCGACGCCGTTGTATCGTTCAGCGACTCAAGCAGCGAAAGGATACGGGGCTGCGTCGCCATCGGCAGCGCCAGATAGATGATGTCGATCTCGTTCTCCTTGACGTAGTTCGCCACGTCAGAGAAGCGACCGATCAGTCGACCATGACCGATATCCAGGCGCTCGATCAAGCGGTCATCAAAGTAACCGTCGAGTTTGATGCCCTGCATCGGATGTGCGTCGATTTCGCCCGCCAGATGGCGGCCCAGTTCGTTACATCCGACAACCACTGCACGCTTGGGAAAACCACTTGCCGCAAGCACGGCCGGTGTCACCAAGCGAAATAAAAAATGGCTGAACAGCTGCGCCGTCGGCGCCATCCACAACCAATTGAGCAAGACCTCTTCTGGGAAAAGCGCATAGAGGCCAGTTGCCAGGCCGAAAAATATCAACAACGCGGCAATGCCCAACCAACTCAGGACAACCTCGCGAATACTGCCCAGCACGCTCTCCTGAATCAGGCTCTTACCGGGAAAGGTCAGCGAAAAAACGAGCACGCCAAGCACCGCATAGTGCGCATACTGATCATCGCGAAACCAAAGCATCAGGCCGAACAAGGTGGCAAGCACCGACACCGGATCAACGAGCGACTCGAAAAGCCGGAAAAGCGCCCCACCAACACGCTCCATGCCCAAAAATGGACGGTTCGCAGTGACTCCACCAAATCTGGACGAAGACAATATGTTCATGGAATTAAATTTCAGTTATTTCCCGGTTGGTATCAGTTCGATTGTATACCAACTCCAATGGCATGCTGCAACGCAGCATTGCGAAACACTGTGAAATATTTAATGCTGAAGAAGAACGATGGATTGATAATATATCGACTCACTAAAAGGTAGCAAAAAACACCAATGGCATCGCTCGACACCGCCTTCGATCCCGATCTTGTCGTCAGAATCATGCGGAACTCCTTGTCCATACAGAGCCATTTTCAACTCCTGCTCTGGCTACAAGGAGACTTCCAGGAAGCCATCCCACATGATGTTCTTATTTCTTTCAGCGGCGCAATCGGCGGCGAGACATATCACTACGATATCGTTTCTGCGATTCCCGGAATACGTACTGCAAAATTGCCGCACAGCAGCATACGTGACTTCAGAGCCGGGGTTCATCAGCACTGGTCGGAAGGTGGCGGCCGAGTAACTTCAGCCTCAATTTCAGAGGGTTGCGGCAGTAATCTTGATGTTTCAGAGCTACACACTGAATTACGTCAGATGAAACATATTTTATTCCATGCAATTCCTGACACGCGATTCAACGCAGATCACCTGTATATCCTGCTGCGGCATGACCAAGGATTTTCGGACCATGAAAGAAAGCTCTTCGAGCTTGTCCTCCCACACGTCGACGCCGCCGTCCGGAAAATCGATGGTTTACCGGTATTCGAACCCGACCAAGTCGCAGCCCCGACCCTGCTCAACTCTCTGATCAAGGCCGGCCTGACCACTCGTGAACTCGAGATTCTGGAGTGGGTACGCAGTGGCAAGACCAATATCGAGATCGGCATGATCCTCGACATCAGTTCCTTCACCGTCAAGAACCACCTGCAGCGGATTTACAAGAAGATAAATGTCAGCAACCGCGCCCAAGCGGTTGGCAAACTAGAAGACATTGCCAGCAATGGGCTTCCTGAAATGGCAAACGATTACAATTGAAAGCAATCGCCCTGGCTTAGCGGCGGCACCAAACCGCACGCAGGGTAGCTGCGGCAAGAACACCGAGTAGCCCCGCCAGCCAGTCACCAAGCCCAGGCTCACGGCCCGGCAAAAGGAGTTGATGAAACTCATCCGCCGCTGAAATCAGTAGCGGAATACATAGCGCCAGCCATAGCGGCATTACCAGCGCACTGTCCAGCACAAGAAACAGGATCGCAAAAGCCACGGCATGGGTCAGCTTGTCGAAAGGCGGCGGAACGATACCCACCGCAAATGGCTGTGCCCCCAGCACAAACAAGGCGGCGACACCGAGTATTGCCACCACAAGCCAGAAGCGGCTGCGCACCCAGACAGGATGCGCAGCCATCGATTTAGCGTCCGTAACGATCTTCGAAGCGAACGATATCGTCTTCACCCAGATAGCTGCCGGACTGCACCTCGATCATCTCGAGCGGCAACTTTCCCGGATTTTCAAGGCGATGCAGCGTACCAAGCGGGATATAGGTGGATTCGTTTTCCGAAACCAGCAGCGACTCCTCACCCCGGGTCACCCGCGCTGTACCGGAAACCACGATCCAGTGCTCGGCACGATGGTGATGCATTTGCAGCGAGAGACTGGCGCCAGGATTCACCACAATGCGCTTGACCTGGAAACGCGGGCCGGCATCGATGCTGTCGTAATAGCCCCACGGGCGGTACACCTTGCGGTGCGCCGCAAATTCGGTGCGCGAATCGGCTTTCAGCCGGCCAACGATATCCTTGACCTTCTGGATCTGCTTGCGGTCGGCCACCAGCAAGGCATCTGGTGTTTCAACAACGACCACATCCTTCAGGCCGATACAGGCGATCAGACGACTATCGCCAACCACCAGGGTATCGCTCGTATCCAGCGCCAGCACATCCCCCATCAGCACATTGCCGTCGGCATCATGCGCCCCGATCTCCCACAGCGCGCTCCACGCCCCGACATCCGACCACTTTGCGGCCAGCGGCACCACGGCGACCTCACCGGTGTTTCTTTCCAGGCCGGCCAAGCGTTCCATCACGGCATAGTCGATCGAATCGGACGGGCAAGCCGCAAAAGCCGCCTTGTCCGGACGCAGAAAATCGTTGTCCTGCTGCCGGCCTTCAAAAGCCTTCAGGCAAGCTGCCGCAATATCGGGACGACATTGCTCCATCTTGCTCAGCCAGGTCGAGGCCTTGATTGCAAAGATGCCGCCGTTCCACAAATACTGACCCGAGGCCAGATATTGCTCGGCCGTCGCCTGATCGGGCTTTTCGACAAACTGCTGCACCAGACGGATATCCCCCTCCAACTCGCCGAGGCGGATGTAGCCGTAACCAGTCTCCGGCGCATTCGGTTCGATGCCGAAAGTGACCAGTTTACCCGTCTCGGCCAATTGGGCAGCTTTGGCTACAGCCTGGCGGAATGCGTTTTCATCGAGAATGACGTGATCCGCCGGCATCACCAGCATCACCGGATCCTCGCCTCCCGCCTGAGCGGCCAGCGCCGCCAGCGACAAGGCGGGTGCGGTATTACGGCCACAGGGTTCAAGCACCAGCGGTGCATGCGGTATGCCAACCTGACGCAATTGCTCGGCGATCAGGAAACGATATTCGTCATTACCGACCAACAAGGGCGTTGCCAGACGATCCCCCGCCCCCAGGGCCATGCCATTCAAGCGCAAGGCGGTGGCCTGCAGCATTGTGTGCTCACCGGTCAGCTTGAGCAGTTGCTTGGGATACTGCTCGCGGGAAAGGGGCCAGAGGCGGGAACCTGAACCACCGCAAAGAATGACGGGCTGAAGAATCATGATGGAATAAAAGCCTGCAAAAATCGAACAATCGCTAGCGTAGCCGAAGGACGCGCAACTGGCACGAGCTAAGGCTTAGCGAATTATAAATTACCTTACCGAATTCGTGAAAATCGGCACCCGAAAGCAATACAAAAAGCCGCCCGCAGGCGGCTTTTAACACAAGAACACTAAATCAGATGCTCTTGCGACGACGACGTACCACCGCACCAACAATACCCAGGCCAGCCAGGAACATGGCATACGACTCTGGTTCCGGCACCGGTGCCAGATTCCCGTACAGGCTGTACAAACCACCACCGGACGGAGCGGCCCCCTTGACGGTCAGCGTATAACGGCCAACACCTAGGCTGGTTGCGCTGAAGGTCGCGGCATTGCCGGTATAGCTGACATTCAGACCGGGACCGGTCAGTGAAAGCTCGCTGAAATTCAGTGCCTGAACGGTAACGAACCCGAAATTGAGATCCCGGGAACCGACACCACCGACCAACGATGACAGGCTCGTTACATTAAAGGTAAAGCTATCTTCAAAGGTGTTGCTGGAAACCTGGAAGAGACCGGGGGCACCTTGAGGCAGCGCATAGGTGCTGGCATTGGCAGCACACGCAGCAGTCAGTGCAGTAACGGCAAGCAGCGACTTGAAAGCGACAGGCATTTTCATGGTGGAACCCCTCAAAATAAATTACAGGTTCATAGTAATGGCATACCCGGCAGGCAAAAATAGCCCGAATGGACTAAGCGAAACGTCATACTGCAATGCAGCACTAAAATACAGAATCATTATCCACACTAAATCTATGGGTTCTGCAAAGCAGCATTAGCCCCCCCCCGGGCATCGCCCCAGCGCAACTTGCAGCGATCATCACCAACGTAAGTCGTCTCGCCGGCCCGGTCTACGCAATAGCGTGGCGAAACGATCATTTCCGAAAACTCCATACCCTCGCCGATCCGGGTGTACTCGAACAACACGCTGCGAATCACCTTGGCTCCCTTGCGCAGGTGGCTGCCATGGCCGATCCAGGCCGGGCCGATCACCGAGCACCCCGGCTCGATCCGGACGCTGGAACCGATATAAACCGGCCCGACGATCTTTGAGCTATCCCAGTTGATCGACGTATTCGGGCCAACCCAGACGCCCGGCTTGATCTCCTTGCCCGGCATATCCATCTCAGCCACTTCGCCGCGCAGCACGCGCTGCAGCACCGACCAATAGTCGGTTACCCGACCGATGTCGATCCAGTTGAAAAAGCGGCTCTGGGCATAAAACGGAAAGCCCTTGTCGGCCAGCAACGGAAAGAGCTGGCTGCCGATATCGAATTCGATATCAGAGGGCACCAGATCCAGCACCTGCGGCTCAAAAATATAGATACCGGTACTGGCCAGATTGGACTTGGCCTCGGCCGGCTTCGGCTTTTCCTGGAAGGACTCGATCTTGCCATCGTCGTCGGCCACCACGATGCCGTAGTTCTGCACCTGCTCGTTCGGCACCTCCAGCGTCACCACACTGGCCAGCGCGCCCTTGCTGCGGTGTTCGAACAAGGCGGCACCGATATCGAGGTCGATGATTGCATCGCCACAAATGACCAACGTCGTTTCATCAAAGAAACCGCTGAAGTCCTGAATGGCCTTCATGCCGCCAGCAGACCCCTTGGGCTTGGGAATGATGTCGCCGTAATCGGCCACACCTTCGTAGGAATAACCGATGCTGGCGCCCCAACGGCGACCATCGCCGAAATACTCTTCGATCTTTTTATGGTGATAGGCCACATTGACCATGATCTCGGTAATGCCGTAACGCACCAGATGCTCGATCAGGTACTCCATGACCGGCTTGCCGAGAATCGGCACCATCGGCTTTGGCCAGTCCTTCGTCAACGGGCGGACCCGCGTCCCCTGGCCGGCGGCCAGAATCATCCCTTTTGCCACAGCAATACTCCATAACAACCAAAAAAAAGCCGCCCGAAGGCGGCATCCTGCTGCCTGATCCTGAAGATCAGACGTTCTTGCGGCGCTTGGCAATCATGCCAATGATGCCCAGACCAGCCAGGAACATGGCGTAGGTTTCCGGTTCGGGAACCGGGGCCATGCTGACCGACGGGGTGCCCGAGGTTGCCCAATTGACGCCGTTCGGGCCACTCCAGGTACCGATGAAGCTCAACGTGTAAGCGGCACCGGAAGACAGGGAGCTGAAGGTCTTGACGAAGGAACCCGAGGTCACGCCGGCGATATCACCGGTAACGGCATCGCCGAGATTATTCTTGTTGAAAATAATCTGGTTGGTAATGCTGTCGGTCAGCGTCAGCGAGTACTTGCCATCAACTTCGGTAGACCAGCCCTTTTTGGCATTGGCGGAAATCAGATCTTCCCAGGAGAGCAGGAAGGAAGCAGTGGAGGAAGTCGCCGTGAAGTTCAGCGTGGCGATATCCTGAAACGATGCCGCCTGAGCAACGCCCGGCAGAGCAGCGGCAAAAGCCAGCGCAAGCAATGTCTTTTTCATGACATACCCATTGGAAGTTAATGACAACGGGAAGGTAACAATAAAGCCCCGGGTGACCAATAGTCTGAACAGACTAACGGGCGACGGATAGCCCTCTCAATGCCACTGACAGCAAGGATTTCCAGCGTTAGCCGGTAGCCTCACGAAAGGCGATTCCTGCTGCATCCTTGGCTGAAAGCGAGGGCATTCCGTCAATCGGCCAGGCAATAGCCAGATCCGGGTCATTCCAGGCAATGCAGCGCTCATGGGCCGGCGCATAGTAGTCGGTCGTCTTGTAGAGAAATTCGGCCGTTTCCGACAGGACGACGAAGCCGTGTGCCAGGCCCGGCGGAATCCACAATTGCTTCTTGTTGTCGGCCGAAAGAATCTCGCCAACCCACTGACCGTAGGTTTTTGAGTCTTTTCGAATGTCGACCGCAACATCGAAGACTTCGCCCTGCACGACGCGCACCAGCTTGCCCTGCGGCTGCTGCACCTGGTAATGCAGGCCACGCAGGACGTTTCTGGCCGACTTGGAGTGGTTATCCTGCACGAACCGGACATCGAGCCCGGTGGCTTCGTGAAAGGCCTTCTCGTTGTAGCTTTCGTAGAAGAAGCCGCGCTCGTCGCCGAAGACCTTCGGTTCGATAACGAGGACGTCGGGAATGGCGGTCGGTGTTGCACGCATCAGAATACCTTTTCCTTCAGAACGCCCATCAGGTACTGGCCGTAGGGATTCTTCAACATCGGTTGGGCCAGCTTTTCCAGTTGGCCGGCATCGACCCAGCGCTTGCGATAGGCGATTTCTTCCGGACAAGCCACTTTCAGGCCTTGGCGCTTTTCGATGGTGGCGATGAACTGGCTGGCGTCGAGCAGGCTTTCGTGGGTACCGGTATCGAGCCAGGCATGGCCGCGGCCCATGACCTGCACGTTAAGTTGCTGGCGTTCGAGATAGACACGGTTAACGTCAGTGATCTCCAGTTCACCACGCGGTGACGGCTTGAGATCGCGAGCGATGTCGAGCACCTGGTTGTCGTAGAAGTAGAGACCGGTGACGGCGTAGTTGGATTTCGGGACCTTGGGCTTTTCCTCTAAGCTGATCGCCTGCCCCGCCGGGTCGAACTCGACCACCCCGTAACGCTCCGGATCATGCACGTGGTAGGCAAAGACGGTGGCGCCGCTCGGCTGGGTGCCGGCGGCAGCGAGATCGTTGGCGAATTCGTGGCCGTAAAAGATGTTGTCGCCGAGGACCAGCGCGCTGTCGCCATTACCGACGAAGTCGCGGCCGATGATGAAGGCCTGGGCGAGGCCATCCGGGCTGGGCTGGATGGCGTATTGCAGATTCAGGCCCCATTGACTTCCATCGCCAAGCAGTTGCTGGAAGCGCGGCGTGTCCTGCGGCGTCGAGATGATCAGAATGTCCCGGATACCGGCCAGCATCAGCGTGGTCAGCGGGTAGTAGATCATCGGCTTGTCGTGGATCGGTAGCAGTTGCTTGGAGACGGCGAGCGTGACCGGGTAGAGCCGGGTGCCGGAACCGCCGGCGAGGATGATGCCTTTACGCATGGAGTTGTCCTTCAATCAGAGTATTTGTTGCAGCACGTGGGCTAGGCCGTCTTGCCAGGCGGGCAATTCCAGGCCGAAGGTCTGGCGAAGCTTGCCGGTATCAAGGCGGGAGTTGGCTGGGCGCGGTGCGGGCAGCGGGTAGTCGCGGGTGGCGATCGGCTGCACGTCGTCGGCGCTCAGCTTGAGCGGCCGGCCGGCGGCCTGGGCGGCGCGGATGACGGTCTGGGCGTATTCGTGCCAGGTGGTGCAGCCGGCGGCGACCAAATGGTAGAGGCCGAAAGGGAAGTCGGCCCGGCCTTGGTGTTGGTACTGGCCGAGAATCTGCGCGGTGACGTCGGCGAGCAGCGCGGCCGAGGTCGGGGCGCCGAACTGGTCGGCGACGATGTTCAGGGCATCGCGTTCGGCGGCGAGACGCAGCATGGTCTTGGCGAAGTTGCCGCCATGGGCGCCGAATACCCAGCTGGTGCGGAAGATCAGGTGATCGGCACCACTCGCCTGCAGGGCCTGTTCGCCGGCCAGTTTGCTCTGACCATAGACGCTTTGCGGGTTGGGCGTGTCGTCTTCGCGGTAGGCACCGTCCTTGCTACCATCGAAGACGTAGTCGGTCGAGTAGTGGATGACCAGCGCCCCCAGGCGGGCGGCGGCTTCACCGAGGACGCCGGGGGCCACGGCATTGACGGCGTAGGCCAGGGCGGGTTCGGACTCGGCCTTGTCCACCGCGGTGTAGGCGGCGGGGTTGATGATGACTTGCGGCTTGAGGTCGGCGATCAGTTGGCGAACGGCGTCAGGGTTGGAAAGGTCGCATTCCTGATGATCGACCGCAGCAATCTCGCCCAGCGGCGCCAAGGCGCGCTGCAGTTCGAAGCCGACCTGGCCGTTTTTGCCGGTGAGCAGGATTTTCATGTCAGGCGCCGTATTGTTTACCCAGCCACTCGCGGTAGGCACCGCTGGTGACGTTGGCGACCCAGGCCTGGTTATCGAGATACCACTGTACGGTCTTCTTGATGCCGCTCTCGAAAGTTTCGGCCGGTTTCCAGCCGAGTTCGCGTTCGATCTTGCTGGCGTCGATGGCGTAGCGGCGGTCGTGGCCGGGACGATCCTTGACGTAGGTGATCTGGGCCTTGTAGGGCAGGCCGTCGGCGCGCGGGCTGAGTTGGTCGAGGATGGCGCAGAGGGTATGGACGACGTCGAGGTTGGGCTTTTCGTTCCAGCCGCCGATGTTGTAGGTCTCGCCCAGTCGGCCGGCTTCGAGGACGCGGCGGATGGCGCTGCAGTGGTCCTTGACGTAGAGCCAGTCGCGGATTTGCTGGCCGTCGCCATAGATGGGCAGCAGCTTGCCGGCCAGCGCGTTGTGGATGACGAGCGGAATCAGCTTTTCCGGGAAGTGGTAGGGGCCGTAGTTGTTGGAGCAGTTGGTGGTCAGCACCGGCAGGCCGTAGGTGTGGTGGTAGGCGCGGACCAGATGGTCGGAGGCGGCCTTGCTTGCCGAGTAGGGGCTGTTCGGTTCGTAGCGGTGGGTTTCGGTGAAGGCGGGGTCGTCCTGGCCGAGCGAGCCGTACACCTCATCGGTCGAGACGTGCAGGAAGCGGAAGGCGGCTTTGGCGTCATCCGCCAGCCCGCCCCAGTAGGCGCGGACGGCTTCGAGCAGGCGGAAGGTGCCGACGATGTTGGTCTGGATGAAGTCTTCCGGGCCGTGAATGCTGCGGTCGACGTGCGATTCGGCGGCAAAATTGACCACAGCGCGCGGTTGGTGCTCGGCCAGTAGCTGGGCGACCAACTCGGCATCGCCGATGCTGCCCTTGACGAAGATGTGCCGGGCGTCGTTCTTCAGGCTGGCCAGGTTCTCCAGATTGCCGGCGTAGGTCAGGTCATCGAGGTTGATGACGGTTTCGTCGGACTGGGCCAGCCAGTCGAGGACAAAGTTGCTGCCGATGAAGCCGGCGGCGCCTGTTATCAAAATCATAGCCACTCCATTAATTAACAATACTTTTCGAACGACCCGTCGCCAAACTCAGTTGCGACCAACGTCAACAATTTACAAACGTGAACTTCCCTGCTCAGGACCCGATTACTTCGTCGTAATCTTCCTGGCTCCTTTTGCCAATAACTTTGGCAGGCACACCGCCGACCACCGAATTCATTGGAACATCACGGACAACAACAGCACCTGCAGCGATTACCGCATTATTGCCAATCAAAATCCCGCCCAGCAAAGATGCCGAGGCACCAATGCTTACACGATCGCCGACAGTCGGCCCCCCCCTCGTTTCCCCAACGGAAACTCCCTGCATAACCGTCACCTGCTCACCTATACGGCTATCCGGATGCAAAACAATCGGGCCAAAGTGACCGAAATATGCACCAGGTCCAAGGTAGCAACGAGGATGTATTTCTACCCCGCTATACATTCGGATGATAGGAAAAGCCGCACGTCCGCACAGGTAGAGCAACTTGGCGAATGGATTGCCCTTTTGCAACCCAAAATAACGCGTTACGCGGTAGTGCAATAAGCCAAGAAACGCTGGGTGAGAATAGACCGCCGCGATCAATGCAACAGAAAATGGGCGGCCTTGCCGGTTATACCTTGCAACATCGCGCCGAATATCTGAAAGCATACTCATCGCGTTGTACGCCATTCCTTGAAAAGAATTTGCGGAAAAACCAAGGCATCTTTGAAGTAGCGCCCCGCCAAGCGCCGAGGCTCCGAAGCCGCACGATGCAGCCACTCCACACCGCATTTGCGCATCCACATCGGCGCTCGCGGTTTTTCACCAGCCAGAAAATCAATGGTTGCACCAACGCACAATGCCACCTTGACCGGCAGTTGCTTGGCGTACTTATGCACCCAAAGCTCCTGTTTTGGTGCCCCCAGGCCGACTACCAACAAATCAGCACCAGAATCGGCAATTGCGCGACAAACCTCCTCGCACTCCACATCGTTTTTCTCGAAACCAAACGAAGGACTCAACGAGGCAATCACTTTAACGCGCGGCCATTTTGCATGAATATGAGCGGCTGCTCGCTCGGCAACACCAGGCGCAGCACCAAGCAAAAACACCGATAACCCATCAATACCATCAGATTCAAAGCGATCAAAAATCGCCGGCACCAAATCACTCCCGGGCACAGTGCCCGGCAAGGGCTTACCAAACATCTTCGAAGCCATTACAACCGGCCGACCATCAGCAAGGACAAGCGCCGCATCCTTATACGCCTCACGAAATGGACGCTGGGTTTCCAGCTTCACGACGTGGTCCACGTTCGGCGTTACAACATAGCGGCATGTACGCGCATCAGCCCGAAGCCAATACGCAAGAACATCGACCGAGCCGGCCATATCCAATGAATCGATCGTGATACCGAACATTTGAATTTTCTGACCTAAATTGACCATTTCATTTCTCACCAATCTGCCCAATCAAACGTTGTATTTGTGTCGCGAATCGCTCCGCACGAAGCCTCGCCCAATCAACAGCCTCTTGAGAACCGGCTACTTGACGAACTACCGCCTCGGCAACACGCAAGGCGAATAGCTCAGGATCATCCGTAACGCTTACGGACTCCGGAGGTTCCTCGATTCCACGCAAAGCCACAGATGTCGCCACGATAGGACGACCGGAGGCAATCGCGTCAATCGTCTTGATCTGCACCCCACCACCGGCAATAGAAGGAATACAAACCACCCGGCAGGCTGACATGAAATCCATTGCATCGGGCACAAAACCCAAGCTTTCTACGGGAGGCTTGATAAAGCCATCAGCGCCTTTGCCGGCAACAGCCACCTGTACATCGCGAGGCAACCGGGGAACTACCTTATCGACAAACCAACGCAAACCTTGGGCATTGGCACCCCAAGTCCAGGTACCAATCAAACCCACATCCCAAGAAAATTCGCACTGCCGCATGCCATCCGCCACTCGCGCCACACCAGGCAGATCGAGTCGAACAACATTTCTGCAAGACGATTCACGCCGAAAAATCGACGCATCGTGCTCAGTCAAAACCCAAGTCTGTGATGCACGCCCGGCCAAACCAAATTCAAGCCGGCCAATAAGCCTTGCTTCACGCAGAAGCAAATAGCGCCGAAGCTTTGAAACCACAGATGCCAACTGAGAACTGTAAAGCTCCGTCTCAACGTTATGCGCCACGAAAACGAGCGCCTGAGTGCTCGGCAAATCGCTGGCCAAAAAAGCCATCTGCGCATGATCGAGCACCACAACACTGCCGGCATCGATACGCAAATGCTCCCGTAACACCTGCCGATAGTCATCGGAAACATATTTCTCAGAAGAATAGGGGCGCCCCGACAAAAGCGCGGAAAGCATCCAAGCCAAGGGTTTTATCCCGGCCGCCTCCGTTTCAATCGGCCGCACACCGACAACCACCTCACCAAGGCCAACAGGTGTCGTATCTTCAGGCCGACGATAGCCAAAGACCGTAACCGAATGGCCGGCCTGGCGCAGTGCGTCAATAAACGATTGCGACGCAATCTCGCCGCCAGTTCGCCGACGGCTCGGCAAAACCGTTGTGCAGTAAAGAATATTCATCGTTTATCGACCAAAACCCGGACCATAAATCTGTACACCGGAAACATCCTTCAAACGGAGCAAATACCCTGACTCAACCATGCGCCGGAAACCCGCGGCCGCCGGCGTACCATCTTTCGGCCCCCACTCGGCATTCCAGACCAAGATATAACTAAGCCCTTGAAAATCCTTTCGCAGAGCAGTTAGGACGCCTGCATCCCAAAAATCTACCAACTCTTGCGCACCGGGTCGCGCGCCAATTTCTGTAAAAGCCAGCGGCAAAGAGAATCTGCTCGCAATTTCCGAAACGACCTTGAAACTACGAACAAACGACTCATTGGCAATATTCGGAACTGGTGTGTTGTCGTAGCCATCGAGGCCAACAACATCGACATATTTCGGACCGGGCCAATAGCCCATAAAACGAGCAACAGAGGCCGTCTTATCAATGTTTGGCGACCACACCCAAAGGAGGTTTCGAACCCCTTTTTCACGGACCAGATAATCGTGACAGAACTGCCAAAGACTCACTAGCTGCTCACCGGACTTGGCATTCCCCCACCAGAACCACCCGCCATTCATCTCGTGAAATGGGCGAAACAAAACTGGCACATTTTTGCCGTTGACCGTAAGACTCTTCAAATACGAAGCAAGCCGGTCGAGATAAGCAACAAACTCCGTATGAGCCACGCCGCCAGGTAAAACAGCCGTTAACGGATCGCCATTTCGATCCCAGGAATTTCCACCCGTCACAAAATTTGGCATGTGATCGACCAGCGTCACAATGCCGCCAGCCAGATACTTTTCTTTCAAATACTTAACCCCAGTCTCGCGCCCGACGAGGTTTTTCTCAATGGAGCCATAGTCGTAATACTCAACACCGAAGACCAGCGGCTCCTTGCCCGTAATTCTCGCCTGGTCGTCCCAGCCTATCGTTTTCACACCACCATTCCACTGAGCCCCAAGGGCGGGACGCTCTCGGTTTTTAAGCAACCAGTGCGACAACGCCACGGTTTCCTCGGTATTACCAGCCAGCGCGTTAGTCGGTAACAACACAAGAAAAGCCAGTACATGAGCGAGAAAGACGAAAAACTTCTTCACAACGAACGCCTTCCGAAGAGGATTTGCACGATCAGCCACATACGCTCATGCTGCCCTCGAAAGCCTCGACGCAAAGCCTGCAACAGCATTACGAACCAAACAGCAGGAAGGGCGTACGGATAAAATCGGGCAGTGAATTTCAGGCGATTCCGAAAAAGGTAAAAATCAGATAAACGGCTGGTTCTCCTGGTATCGCTACTGGATCCAATCGTTGCCCCCTCCTTGTGATACACAACGGCCTCCGGGCAATATCCAAGGCGATAGATTTTCTTCGACCTTTCGGCCCAATCCAATTCCTCAAAAAACAAAAAATAGTCTTCAGCCATCAGCCCTACACGCTCGATGACTGATCGACGAACAAACATCGAAGCGCCGCAAACGTAATTCATCGCCTTCTCAACCTCGACTCTCGAATGAGGTTGCCCTGGAGTTGCCCAATGCCCTACATAGCGTGCGCGACCAGACCATGGATTATGTTTAGCGCCACCGTAAGCCTGGACGCGGTCTCCCGGCTCGACGTAACGCAACAACGCCCCACAAATCCCTACCTCAGGATCTTGTTCCATTCTTGCAAGCAGAGCCGACATCGCGTTGGGCTCAACCAAACAATCATTATTCAGAAACCAGAAATAATCGAAATTCGCAGCACGCATCGCCAAACGCACACCGACATTATTTCCACCGGCAAATCCGAGATTTGAACCGGTAGCAACAAAGACCACCTGCTTGCTGAATGCGTTACATATAGTTTCTGAACTATCTGACTCATCAATCAATGTTTCGATTGCCAGATCAGGATGAAGTCTTGCCCAAGATATAAACTTTTCTTCCGAGCCATCATTGGATGCATTATCACAAACAACAACACGGAAATCAGAAGCCCCTGTTGTATTCAATAGGCTTTCAATAGCTGCAATCGTGTCAGATGCATTTCGCCAATTTAGAACGATCACAGCCACACTCATTTAATCACCAGCGGCTTATTTAACACAACAACAGAAGCCAAAAGAAAAGCAAGAAAAAACAGATTACCAGTTAGCGAAAGTGTTACCGTGGTCATCAAAAACACAATAAGGGAAGTCGCGAAAGCCAGATGAACCACAGTATTACTATCACAATCACGCACAGCGCTTCGAATAGATATAAATACAGCAGAAATAATGCATAACAAATAACACCCTAACGCAACAACACCCGACTCAACCACAAACGACAAAAGCAGACTATCGATTGTGAGAATACCGCGTGCCCCTACAAAACCAATCAAACCTGCAGCCTGATTAACCCCATACCCAACAAGAGGACTATCTAAAACCAATGGGATAGCACGATAGAACATCAACATTCGAGCAGCGGTGCTTGATGATTCAGCAGAACTACGGCCAGATAGTACAAGTAATACCTGATCAACAAGCAACATCCCAATTAATGCCGCTAGAGCCAAGCCAAAAACCGAGATAATCAGCGTCCCTAATTTTATGTTTCGACGAAAAAACTGAATAGCCATAGCCAAAGCGCCCATGCTGATTACAGAAGAAAAACTCAACAAGACTCCGGAACGGGAACCCGTCAGCCAGGCCGATCCAATTGCGAAGCCAATAGTCAACAAGGCAACACAACGAAATATCACCCTATTGAAGCGAAAAAATCCCGCAATCAATAGTGGAATAATAGATACCAAAAACTGTGCATAGGTAAGAGGATGATCAAATGTTGACTGAATTCGATAGCCCGAATCTCGAATTTTTGAAAACATAGCCTCTTGTGCATACTCATCTGTTATAGGCAAAACCCCAACAAAAACATTTCTCTGCAACAGATACTCAAAAACACCAATCAAACATATAAAAAACGTCAAACAAACCAAAATCTTAATGAATTTTTGAACATTTTTTGGTTCACACATAGCCCCAACAAAGAAAATTGTCATTAATACAAAACAAACGATTTCGTTTAAAAATCCATATAAAGAACCTATTGGATTATCTGCAAATGCCACACTAAGGAATCTAAACAGCGCGAATACAAAAACTGGGAAAACAATGAGTTTACTACTCGACAACTCAATTGCTAATCTCCTCCTAAAACAGGGTGACCGTAACAAATACAAAAGCCCAAAAAACAATGAGAGCGCTAGAAAAACCCTAGCAGGAGTCACCCCAGGAAGCCCACCTATTCTTATATATGCATACCTTGGCCACAATAAAGCAGCAGATAGCAATAAAAACCCAAGCAAGAAAAACAATCTATTTGGATAAATCTTAGAAACCGGCAGAACAAAAATCAAAACGACCACTATCGGCGCAAAAAAAACAGGAAGCAGAACGTAAGCCTCAAGCCCAACGGCAGCACCACCAAGCACACAAAACACAAACAGCAATATTGAATAGCTCAATTTCGGAAAAACAACTTTCGCCTCAATTGGGCAAGAGCCATCTGGCACCGCATTAAATTTTTCGTCCATTATTTGTCGTTCAACGAGCGCAACCAAGTACCAATTGAATTTCTTAATAAACGCTTTTTTGAGCTATTTAAAGACAATTTCAACAGACCCATCTGAATATATTTTGGAATTTTTCTTAATGCCAATTTCCTACCAAATAACCGCGCCGCAACCATCCGTTTTCGATCTGCCTGGTAGGGCTGCATTCTTTCGATGTCTTCAATCGGCAAATCAGCAACTGCCAAGTAACCAGCCTCCACCGCATCATTGACGAGTTGCATGCCTTTTGTGCTTCGACTCAAAACAAGGCTCCTGCCGTCGCTTTCCTCAAAAGTCGGATAACCTTTATCGTTGCCGTACCAAGCATCTGCACAAGTCACATCGGCAAATTCACCAGTGCCATCCGGGCAAATTTTGCAGCGGAACTGAAGGTGGCGATTGAGGATATTTCCCCATGAACTGTCATAGTCCATTTCACCAACCTTGCCCTCTGCAGTTTCCGCACGAGCCTTGCCCGGCCAGCCATTTCCTCGATAGCGGAATCGAATAGTCTTCTCGGGCTCCAGCCCCATGGCACGAACAACAGCCTCCGTCCCCTTGAACCCGGGCGTACCTGCGCACATGAATGACATCAAGATAGGAAACTTCTCCGCCACCGTTGCTCGACGTCGGGAAATGGCGCGAAGCGCAGCAACGTCACAGGGCTTGCCGATAAAGGCGAAAACCCCTGGTTCTTGCAAGCAGTTCTCAAGGGCGACAAGTGGCGAGGCTGGCGCATAACGCGAGCCTGCACCGCGCAGGACATCGGCTCTGGTTCGGCTAATTTGCGCAATATTTGCAAACGCTTCGGTATCGGAGGGGGCTATATGCAGCACGCCATCGACCTTGCCGCTTTCGAGTAAGTAAATAGCCAGCGCGCTCAAACCACCACCCGACGACCCTTTATAGCGAATATCCTGCTCTACGGCGAAACCGGTTTGTGAGCGCTTTACCGGCCCCCACAGAGGAAGGAAGGTTTCATCACGGACGGTATGTTCAAGACGAATACCAGGACATGAGTTTGCGAAATCACCGGATTCTTCTACTGTTAACTGCCGGGTCTGCTGCGGCCTCGCGTAGCCCTTGGCATCGATTTCCATCCGTGCGGCAGGAGAAAAGAACATGCCTGCGCACAGACCACAACCGGTACAGAGATCACTCTTGACGACATCTTCGATCGCCTTAGTCATGACAGCGCTGTTCCAGTAATGTTTGCGCAACGTAGTCCACGTAGCAAGCCAACTTCTCATGGGCAAGTCGAATTCCCGCACCGACGTCCAAGGCTAGTTTTTCACGCTCGTCATAGGCTTTAGTCATCGTCGAAAATGCTTCGCCTACGCTCATTTTTTTGCAGTCAACGAGTACCGGATATTTCAGGGAAGCGAACAAACCGTTGAACTTCCGTGAATAGGCGAGCGGCACTGTCGGAACACCAGCCGAGAAGGCGCCAATACAGGCATGCATTCGACCGCCGACAAAGAAATCCAGCCCGGACATGAATGTCTTGGCATCGCATGGATTATTGAAGGGACCGGCAAGTTGCAGTCTTGGATATTGGCTTATCAGTTTCTTCGAGGCGTGGACGTCATCCTCTTCCGGAATATCCCGCGACATAACATGCGGGATCAGCCAAACATCGGCATCAGGTAGAGCCAGAGCCCATTCAATTGTTCGGTGGGTCAGCTCAACAAAGTCGAGGGTCAAACCAAGTTCATTCTTCCCACTGTAACCGCCCGCGAAAAGCAGACCTGATACGTTCAGGCCAATCTGGATTCTGCCTCCTTGTTTTGCTCGTTTAACGAATGGCAAGCGAAAGGCCATATCGATAGCCTCCTGACTTTTTGTAACCTGGCCATTTTCGTCAAGATATTGTTTCGACAGGGGATCACGTGCGAAAACTTGCGTTGCGCTGGCCAAGGCCCAGCGCGCCAGAATGGCGCTTGATGTTGTAGAAAACGGACCTATCGTCTGCGGACTAAGAATCATGCGACGCCCGCCCGCACCGGCCAGTCGCTTACTCAAACACAAGTAAACGAGGCGTTTCAGGCCATAGATATCTGAAAAACTATCGCCCTCGCCCACATCAAGTACGACTTGGCAGGAGGTGAGGCTTTTGCGGAGGTAGGAACCCGGACTCAGCAAGGCTTTGGCATTTACGCCGATGTACTCGATCTCTTCGAATCCGTCCGGCATGGGGATCGAACCGTCGAGTTGCCACCCAAATACTTTAATTTTTACCGTTTTTCCAGCGCGCTCGGCAGCTTCTTTAACAATTGCGATTTGCGAGAAAGTTAGCGCGACAACGCCAAGATTTCCTGATGCCATCGAATGCCAGAGCAAGCCGACAATAATGCTACGGGTGCTTTGATGCGAGGTGTTATTGGTCATGTTTTAGATTCAATTTTTAGCAAACTTACCGAGGACTCTGTCCCGCTGTTGCGGTGCCATCGCACCTATCAGCGCGGTGGCAAATTCATCCTGCAATCGATATTCAGTCGCTGGGTTGCTTCCGATTGATGAAATACGAACCAGGAGCCCATCAGGAATTTGGCCGTTCATGCCATAGCGAATGATGGCTTTTTTATGCCCCAAGCCTGATGTAATCAATTCCTCACCAACTACCACCCAATACGTTATCGGCTCTACCCGTTCTCCATGCGTACCTACCAAGCGTACGGCCGGAATGTCGGCATGCCCGATTCTCACTAATTCAACCTTGCGATCACCTATTTGAAAGCCTTGAGCCGGATAACAAACCTCTGGGTAATGTGACCTGCCCTCTCCGCGCTGGTCCTTACCGTAGGCCAAGGACAACATGACACGCTGCCCAACTGCATTTGAATAGGTTCTGGATAGTGTCTCTGTATAAACATTGGCCAGTTGTGCCTCTACACGAGGGTCGACCGTCAGCGGAGCAACCTGCATATCCTCATGCCACTCACCAAATGATTTGGGAACAAACGAATCAAGACGATGCTCTCCGCGTTGCTCCGCAATTAACTGGGTGGGCGTCAGGACTTTGGCTGCCGCACTTGCTGCAAGCATGCACACAGCGATTAATAGCCCTCGTTGCACAGGCCTCATTCAAAAGCTCCAAGCGCCAGATAACTGGGGGAGAAAAGCGACACATCCGAACACAGCCGTGGCGGAAACTTTCGTTGAAACGTTCATCACTTTGTTGCGAACAGCCCCCAGCATGTATATGAGCGCCAAGACAAAATTTGCCGTGATAACCGACCATAGCCAGCCAGCTACGCCATGCTCTGATACTAGTAAAGCAGCCAGCAGCAAGGCCAAGGCCAAATGAAGTGAAGTAGAAATTGCTCGGAATTGTTGGTATCCATGTGCGGTGAGAATTAATCCCCAAGATGCGGCAAAAAACCGCACGAAGAAGAGAATTCCAAATAAGGGCAGGAGTGTTGCCAACTCGGCATAGCCGCTCCCAAGCAGAAGCGACACAATTAATTCGGCTCCGTAGGTCAGCACGAGGCCGAACGAAATGCCACAGGCGAGAAAAGCCAACTGTACTTTTTCAGCTGATCGTTGGGCCGCAGCTTTATCTGAGGCGACTCTAGCCACGGAAGGCAGAAAGACATTTGCGAGAATGGGAGCCATTTGGGCTCCCCCCTGGAAAACGCGCATGCCGGCTTGATATAGCCCCACGGCTCCGACACCGACATATGCACGTAAAATCAAGCTATCGATATGCCCAAACAGGTTCCCGAGTCCAAAGTCGATGGCGTAGCTCTTGGAACGTTTCAAGAGCAGTAGGCCTTCCATCAGGGATGCCTTTTGGAGATTGCCCAGCGTGTTATGCAGGCCAATATAAACAACAAAGAACTGAACCAGGCGAGTTAGGCAATAGGCAATTGCCATCGAATTTTCGCTTGGTGAGATAAGCGCAGCGACTGAAACTGCAAAAAGTTGCATTACCGCGACGGCGGTGACCCATCGTGTTTCCATTGAGTAAAGCGATTTGGCGCGATAGGCAACAAAAAAGGTTTCTGCCAACATTTCCAAAAGGCTGGCGACAAGAAGCGTCAGCATGAGAATAGGCATTTCAACGAACGGTGCTGCAACACCTGCTAGCGCAATGAGCAGGAACGAGATAAGCAGGCGTGCCTTCAATGCTTGGGCTATCAGCGAGGGCAACCGAGAAACATCTTGGCCAATTTCTCGAAGCAGCAAGTTACCCAAGCCAAAGTTGGCCACCAACGAAAGCAAGTAGGTGGCCGAAAACCAGAACATATAGTGGCCAAAGCCATCAGGCCCGAGTGCTCTGGCGATAACAATAAACACCAGGACTCCACTACCAACTCTAGCGAATGTGCTCGCCCCCATCCACGCAAGGTGTTTAAGCACAGAGCCCCCACAAATGAATGCTCTGCTTACCCAACATTTTTATAACCTAGGCGTTGAAATTTTCCACTGAAGTGAAAAAGGCTATCAACACCGACAATTAACAGAAGAGCGCTTATGAACAAGACCATTCCGGCAAACCCGTGCAGGAACCCCTGCCCTGCTGCATCACCGTAGTGGTAAGTAATCAATGTGAGGGCGATGACCCGGATAGTGTTGGCGGTAAAAGAGATGGGAATTATCGTTAGGGCGAGCACAGCGTTCCGCAGAAACGACTCGTGGTTAATTACATGGAGGTAGAGCAAACCGAGCGCTTCGAGCGTAAACAGGGTATGCAAACCGGCACAGGCATCGGCAACCAGCAACTTGTACTGGCCAATCTGCAGGATGACCCCACTACGGGAGATTGGATACTTTAACCAATAGAGCATGTGCTCCGCTGCCCAGGAAACGCCGATTTTCATCGGAAGCGTCAGCGTATCCACGACTACACCGGGCAGAGGCATCATGAAAAGCAGGAAAAGCAGTGGAAACCACAGAGTACGAATCGCTGCCCAGCCCCTCAGGATAAGCAGCAGGCCCGCCAAGACTGGAATCTGCGAGCCAACCTCGAAAAGCAGGATGTCCTGCGAACGGCCAAGGATGTAGAGCAGCAGGCCAAAAACGAACACCGGCCAGCCGGCTTTGGCGGGTGCTGCCGGCAATTCATTGATCTTGCGGCGCTGTTGCCAGAAGAAGAACAAGGCAACGCCGAGAATGATCGGGCCGTGCGCCTGATCTTCAGAAATCCAGAGGCTGCGTGCCAGGTCCACATAGGTGGGCACGAAGAGCAGCACCAGCCCGAGGAGTGCAGGAAACCATTCCGCCACGACAGCGGGGATGGTGGCTTTGGCTTGCACGCAGAGTCCGTTAGCCGTTGTTGAGCACGGCGCCGACGACGGCGACACCGGCGTGCTGCAGCGAGGAAACCAGCGTCTGTAGCTGCGGCGCCAGGCTGAGGTCCTTGCGGGCGACGACGACGGCGCCCCGGGTGCGGGCGGCGATGGTCTGGTTGTCGGCGGTTTCGGCCCCGGCCGGAGTGTCGACCACGACGATGTCGTACTGGCCCTGGACGGTGGCCATCAGCGCATTGAAGACCGGGCGGGCGAGCAGTTCCTGCGGATTGGGTGGGGTGGCGCCGGCCGGCAGGATGGAAAGGTCGATCAGGCCGGGAATGCGGGTCACCGCTTCGCCGAGTTCGGCGCGGCCGGCCAGCAGGCTGGACAGGCCGAGCTTGTTTTCGAGGCGGAACAGTTGGTGCTGGCGCGGGTGGCGCAGGTCGGCGTCGATCAGCAGCGTGCGTTCGCCCAATTGCGAAAAGACAACGGCCAGATTGGCGGCGGTGAAGCTGCGCCCTTCGCCCCGGCCGGCACTGACCACGGCCAGTGTCTTGTGGCCGGCTTCGGCGTCGAACCAGCGCAGCATCAACTGGCTGCGCAGGGCGCGCAGTTGCTCGACAACCGGGCTGAAGGGCTTGAAGGCGGCGATCACTTCTTCGCTGACACGCTCGTCGCCCGGCATCAGATAGGGGTAGTCGTACTGGCGGGAGAGCGCCTGCTGAATGTCGGCCTCAGAGAGCAGGCCGAGCTGGATGGCGGCATCGCCGAAGCGCAGGCCCTGCTCTTTTTGCAGTTTGAGGATGCGTTCGGCCGCTTCCGGCGTCAGCCGGCCGTTGTCGATCAGGATGGCGCCGATGGAACGGCCCGAGCCGCTAGTGAGTTTTTCGTTGATTGCGTTCATCGCGGATCAGGCCTCCGAAACGGCTGGCTGTTGCTGATTGCTGTCCCGCAAGGGGACTTCCTTCGGGGCGCGGTCGACCGGCATTTTTTGCCAAAAACGCCAGCTCTTGCGGGCAGCCGGCGGCAAGGTCGAGTCGAGTTCGGCCAGGACCGGGAGGTCGAGCGCCAGGCGAAGGTCTTCGGCCGAGCGGATGCGACGTTGCCCCAGTTCGAGGACGAGCGCGGCACCGACGCCGAGCATGCCGCCGAGGAAGATGGAAACCAGTACGTTGAGGAAAATCTTCGGGCGGGAATGCCTGACCGGCTCGGTGGCCGGGCTGAGGACCAGCACGTTGGTCTGCTGCGACTGCCCTTCCAGATTGCTTTGCGTCATCCGTTGGCCGACCGCCTCGTAAGCGCGGCGGGCAGTTTCGACATCGTTGACCAGCACCGAGAGCTCGTCACGCTGCGACTTGATTTCGAGCACGCGCTTTTTCTGCTCTTCGATGGCGGCTTTCAGTTCCTCTTGCTTGACCGCACCGAACTTGTTGGCGACGGCGGCCCCGCCGGAGATGCGGGCAATTTCCTCGCGCAGTTGCTGGCGCTGGCCCTGGATCTGTGCTTCGAGCTGCTGCACTTGCGGGTGGTTCTTGCCGAGGTTGCTGTTGAGCTCGGCCAGCTTGGACTCGGAACGGGCGATCTCGGACTTGAGGTTCTGGATCAGCGGGTTCTGCAGCACTTCGAGCGACAGTTCGCTGGTGCCGCTCTTTTGCCGGCTGGAGGCGTCGGCCTTCTGGGCCTGGGCAGCGGCCAGCTGGGCGGTCAACTCGTTGAGGCGGCCGGTTTCGTTGTCCATGATGCGCTCGTCGGTGATGACGATGCCCTTGTCCTGCTGATAGGCGGACAGGCGGGCCTGGGATTTTTCCAGCGCGGTGCGCAGGCCTTTTTGCCGCTCTTCGAACCAGGCGCTGTACTGGCGGGCCGGCTCGACGCGCAATTCGATCGAGGTGTCGATGTAGGCCTGGGCGAAAGCATTGGCGACGGCGGCCGCGAACTGCGGGTCTTTCGCCGAGAAGTTCACGTTGATGACGTTGCTTTCGCGGGATGGCTTGATGTCCAGCTTTTTTTGCAGCAGCGTCGCGTAGAAACCTTCGATCGTGCCTTTGCCATCACCGTCGTCCTGCCAGGTTTCGATGGCTTCGGCGTTCTTGTCGATGCCGAGTAGCTTGACGACGCGGGTGGCGACGCGGTCGCTGTTGATGATGTCCATCTGCGTCGCCATGTAGCCGGGCGCCATCATGCCCTGCATGACCATGCCGGCAATCGGGTCCGGCGATTTGACGTCGATCACCAGCGAGGTGGTGGCGGTGTATTCCTTGGGCAGGATCAGGCTGACGAGCAGCGTCGTCATGACCGTGACGCCGAACACCGACAGCGCCAGCTTGCGGCGGGCCCAGAGGATGAGGAGAAATTGCTGAAAAGTCATGCGGGGCTTTCGGTGATCTTCGTGGTCAGAAGAAGCTTTCCTGGACGTAAAGCACGTCGTCGGCCTGGATGGCGTCGGATTTTTCCGGCGAAACGACGATGACCGAACCGTCCGGCCCACGGCGATGGATGCGCAGGCCGCGTTCGGTGCCGCGAATGGTCAGGCCGCCGCCTTGGGCCAGGCCTTGCAGCACGGTCATGTTGCGTTCGAGGCGGTAGGAGCCGGCACGCTGGACTTCGCCGTAGATATAGAACAGCGGGGCGCGATGGACGTAGATGACGTCGCCGCCGGCCACCGGAATATCGAGTTCGGTATTGCCGGTGATGAACATCGCCGGAATGTCGATTTCCTTGCGGAAGGGCTTGCCTTCGCGAATGCCGGCCAGGGTGACGACATCGGCGCCGCCGCCAATGGCCCCCGAAGGCATGGCTCCGCCGGCCGTGGCCAGCATGTCGGTGATACGGGTATTGCCGGTCTCGATCGGGAAACGGCCCGGGCGGTTGACCATGCCGAGCACGGAAACCTGGTTGCCCCTGACCTGAACGAGCAGGATATTGACCTGCGGCTTTTGCACGAAGCCGCCTTCGCGCAGCTTGGAGGCAATGGCCAGCTCGGCATCGGCAATCGACAGGCCGCCCAGTTGCACGGCGCCGATCAGCGGATAGGTAACGGCGCCGCTTTCGGCGACACGGGTTTCAACGGTGAGGTCCGGGTTCTGGAAAACGCTGATCTTGATCGCGTCGCCGGCGCCGAGTCGGTAATCGGCCTGCTTGTCCTGCGCCGAGGCGCCGAGCACGAGGCCCAGCGCGAGCAGAAAGCCAAGGGAGAGTTGCTTGAGGTAGTTCATAGTCTGCTTGCCCACGCCTTACTTGAGGCCGCCGATGCCTTTGTTGATGACGGCATCGCCGCCCGTTGCCGCGGCCTTTTCCGGTGCGGCAGCTGTCGCCGCGGGGGTGCCGGAAAACTCGCCGACGTATTCGATCTTCGCCTTGTCGCGCAATTGCTTCATCGAGTCGCGCGCCAGATCAACCTTTTGCTTGTTGCTCAGGTAGTTCTCGATGAACGGCTGGGCCTTGGCTTCATCGAGCGGCTCGGACTTGCTGGCGAGCACGGTGATGATCGCGGCACGGCCCGGGGTTTCGATCAAGTGCGGTAGCCCCTCCTTGGCCTGAGCCAGCTTGGGCAGGATTTCCAGGGCCAGTTGTTCGGCCGGCTTGACGGTAACACCGCCAACCACTTCAACGCCCTTGGCCTTCAGGCCGGTGACGATTTCGGCGACGCTCTTGCCCTTGCCGAGCAGTTCCCTGACCACGGCCACATTGTCCGGCGTGGCGGCGAAGAGGACTTCCTCCAGGCGGTAGATCTTGCGGTTGGCAAAGAGCTCGGGGTGTTCGGCGTAGAACTTGCCGACTTCGCTGGTCGAGGCCTTGCCCAGCTTGCCGACCGATTGCTCGAGGTAGGCACGGGCGAGGATTTCGCGGCGGGCATTCTCGATCGCCTGCATGACGGTCGGCGTCCGTTCGAGCTTGGCTTCCATCGCTTGCTGGACGGCCAGTTCCTGGTCGATCAGGCCTTCCAGCACCTGGCGCTTGGCGGCATCGGCCTGGGCCGGCGGGATGTTGGGCGTGCGTTGCAGAACGTAATTGACCTGATGCACGGAGATTTCGCCGCCATTCACCTTGGCCACGACCTGGGTGGCGGTTTTCTTCTCCGGCGGGCGTTCACCGCAGGCACTGAGGACAAAGGCAGAAATGACCAGACTGGCGATGGTGCTGAGCTTGTTCACGTGGACGCTTTCAAAGTTGGGCATACGGAATTCGGGTTGCCGGCCGACAGCGGGCGGCAGATGCGGGTTGTTTGGGACAGGCGGCGCATGTCAGTACTGGGCCGAGGCCGAGACAAAGCCGATGCGGTCTTTGTAGTCGAGCGAGTCGTAATTGACGTTACGGTTTTCGTAGGCAACGCCGGCCTTCAGCTCAACCCAGCGCACCGGCAGATAGGCCAGATCGAAGCCGACGCGGGTGAACTTGTCTTCCCGCTGCTCGGTGCCGGCCGGCAAGGCGACGATCTCGCCTTTGTAGGAGCGCAGGCCGTAGCCAAGGCGAGCGGTGGCGGTCAGGGTGCTGGTGGCGGCCCATTTGGTGGCCAGCGTCAGTTCATCCAGCACGTAGTAGCTGGAGGTCAGTTGCTGGAAGGTTTCCAGGCCGTGCTTGTAGCCGAGATTGAGGCTGCCCTTGGCGGTTGCCGCATAGGCGAAATCGAGATTGCCGACCCAGCCGTCGTAGTCGCGGTCGGCGAAGTGGTCGTGCTTGCGCGCCAGGTATTCGAGGCGGCCGCGCACCTGGCTCTTGCCGGTCAGACGCCAGTCGGCATCGAGTTCGTAGCTGTCCTGGACGAAACCGTTGTCGTACTGCAGCGTGCTGTTGAACTGCCGTTTCGAGTAGGTGCCGTCGAGATGCTTGGCGCGCACGGTCACCGTGTTGCCGGACAGCGGCCGGTAACGCAGGCCGTAGTTGTAGCCGTTGGCGTCGTAGTCGCTGTCGGCCAGAAAGGGCTGTTCGTTGGTCAGGCTGTAGCGCGAAACGCCGACCACTGCCGCCCAGTTCGAATGAAACCAGTAGTTGGCGCTGAACCGTTCGTTCTCGATGGTACGGACGTTGCGGACCCGGAAATTGCGGTAGTCGGAAAACGAATTGAGCGACTCATTGCGATCGACGGCGAGTTCGCCGGTCCAGCGCGTTCCGGCCGCCCACAGCCATTTCGCATCGTAGTTCAGGGCCTGAAAATCGAGATAGTCGTTGGTCTTGTAGCGATTATCGACCAGGCTGACATTGGCGATCAGGCGCTGCAAACCAAACAACTTGTTGAAATTCAGACCAAGCGTCATGGTCGTGATGGTGTCCGACTTGCCGTCCAGGCCGACGCTTTTCGGGTCGACCGAGGGGGCCAGGCGGAACAGGTTGTCATCACGCATCGATGACAGTGTGGCGCTCAGATTCAGGACGTCGCCCTCGTTGGCGCGCACCCCGGGCGCTTGTAAAAGCACCAGGCAAGCGAACGCGAGCAGCGATTTTTGACATGACATCATGCTTGCGATCTTATCACATTGCACTGCAACATTTTACACAAATGGCATTGCACAAAAAAACGAAAGACGGGGCCATTGCCCCGTCTGGATCTAGCACACCGCAAGGCGGACCACGCACTCACCGATTTGTGCACTGCACCTTTTAGAGGCGCGGCGCGCGACCGGCGAAAATACCCCCTAGACCTGCCGCGCCTTGCGCCGGGCGATGCCGGCGATCAGGCCAAGACCGGCCAGCAGCATGGCGTAGGTCGCCGGCTCGGGTACCGCACTGACCGACTGGGGCGCGGCGCTGAGCGACTGGGCAAAGGAGGCGCGCAGCGTGAATTGGGCACCACTCTGAGCGGCCAGCCCGGAAACCACGACCTTGTAGGCAGTTGCCCCGGCCAGATCGACATCCTGGTTGGCGGCGTCCTTAAAACTGGCCACCAGATTGTCGGCGTTGTTCTTACCGGCAATCACGCCGGTCAGGCTGGTGCCCGCCACCGTGTAGACGTTGATCGACAGGTTATCGAACAGGTTGCTCAGGGTGGTCGCGTAGATCCGGCCCTGGCTGGGCGAGTAGTCGCTGCCCGTCAGCAGCAGGAACTCCTGGGCGAAGGAACCCGGCTGGGCGACGGAGGAGATGAATGCGCTCTCCGTCGGTTTCGCCTGCACCACCCCGATCGCGAGCAACAGCGCTGCGGTGAACAGGCTATTTTTGATGATTTTCAGCATGATCGACCTTTCATTTACCGAGGTAGCGACGACGCGCCAGTGCCATCAGGCCCAGCCCGCCGAGCAGCAGGCCGAGGCCGGCCGGCTCGGGAACGGCCAGCGCCGCTGCCTGCAGAGAATAGCTCTGCCCCAGGTCAGCTGACTCCGTACCGCTAATGGTCAGGGTGTAGGTTTGCCCGGCCTGCAGACCACTCAGGACTTGCCCGACGGAGACCAGGTCGTCGGCCAGAACGACGTTCGGCAGATAGGTGCCGGCCCCGCTACCGCCGGTCAGGCTGAAGCTGAAACCGGGCAGATCGGCTGCCGAAGCGCCCCAGAAGAACGAAGTCAGGCCGAATTGCACGCTGCTGCCGGAGAGCAGGCTGAAACTGAAGCTGTCGAAAAACGGATCGCCGTCCGGCAAGGCAACTTCGAGCGGCGCGGAACCCGAAACGCCGACCGGGCCGAGCGTGTAAAACGCGGCATTGGCGGTGCCGGTCAGCGCCAGTGCGGCGACGGCAAAAGCCAGTTGTTTGAGTTTTGACATGGGGATAACCCGGGGAAATATTTGATGGCGCCGATTTTACCCAGCCGCCGACAGGGCCCCATTAGTCCATTCAGCCTATTCCGTGAGTTATTTCACGGAACGACGGAGCACCGGAAAAGGCCTTTCGAGGCGCGTTGCCGGCAGCGGCTGGCGGGATTTGCATGCCCGTTGTCCGCCCCGGCAATGGCCGCCCAGCCACCGGGGCGCCTACGATAACGGCTGGCAATAACAACCAGGAGACAACATGCAGGCCTTTCAGGATTTTTACCCGGAGAACGTGGCGCACTGTTACGGCTGCGGCCGGCTCAATGCCGATGGGCACCAGATCAAGACATTCTGGGACGGCGACGAAACGGTGACCCGCTTTCAGCCCAAACCAGAACATACGGCGATTCCCGGCTTCGTCTATGGCGGTCTGCTCGCCTCGCTGATCGACTGCCATTGCACCGGCACCGCCGCTGCCGCGATGTACCGGGCGGAGAACCGGGCGATGGACAGCCTGCCGGCTTTCCGCTTCGTCACCGGCTCGCTGCAGGTCAGCTACCTAAAGCCGACCCCGCTCGGTCCGCAACTGGAAATCCGTGGTCGGGTGAAGGAGATCAAGGGCCGCAAGGTCGTCGTCGAGGCGACGCTTTATGCCGAAGGTGTCGCCACCGCACGCGGCGAAGTCGTCGCCCTGCAAATGCCGGATAGTTTTACGGCCTAGGGAAACACTGAACAAATCGTCATCCTTGCGAAAGCGGGGATCCAGTGCCTTGACGCTTCTGGATTCCCGCCTACGCGGGAATGACTAATCGGATTTAATCAGCACTTCCTTAGGCAGTTGCCCTTCAGCCATTGGCGGACGCGGCGTGAAACAGCAGACGGTGCCGCTGGCATCGAAATGGACCTGGCAGGCGCTTTCCAGTTGCTGGCGTAAGCGGGCCCGGGCCCGCTGGACGCGCGACTTGGCGCCGGCCAGGGAAATGCCGAGCTGATCGGCCAGCGCCTGTTGCGAATGCCCCTCGATGTCGCAGAAAGTGATTGCCAGCCGGTCCTCGGCCGACAGTTCGCTGAGCACTCGGGGCAGGCACTGGCTGAGCGCCTCGACAACGGCCGGCTCGGTCCCGGGCATCGCCGGCAGATCGTCCGGCAAGGCAATTGTTTCGCGGCGGCAGCGCAGGTGATCGGCCAGGGCATTGCGCGCCACCTGGAAAAACCAGGCGCGTGGCTGGTTGACCGCAGCAAACGCCTCGCCCTGGCGGAGCGCCTTGATGAAGACTTCCTGCAGCAACTCCTCGGCATCTTCCGGCCGGGCACAGCGATGGCGCAGGTAGCCGAGCAGTTCGCCGGCCACCGCCTGCCAGGCGGCCAGCAGGCAGCCCGCCCCGGTGGATTCAGCCGCGCTCATACCACCCTTGGCTGGCATTGACGACGCGGACGACGAGCAGCATGACCGGCACTTCGATCAGCACGCCGACCACCGTCGCCAGCGCCGCCCCCGACTCGAAGCCGAACAGGCTGATCGCCGCCGCGACGGCCAGTTCGAAGAAATTGGAAGCGCCGATCAGGGCCGACGGGCAGGCGATATTGTGCTTTTCACCAAGCGCCCGGTTCAGCCAATAAGCCAGCGCCGAATTGAAGAAGACCTGGATCAGGATCGGCACGGCGAGCAGGGCGATAACCAACGGCTGGCGCAGGATGGCTTCACCCTGGAAGGCGAAGAGCAGGACCAGCGTCAGCAATAGCGCGGTGATCGACCACGGGCCGATTTTCGCCATGGCCGCGGCGAAAGCCGCCGGACCGCGCGCCAGCAGCGACTTGCGCCACCACTGGGCGAGTGCCACCGGAATGACGATGTAGAGGCCGACCGAAATCAGCAGCGTCGCCCACGGCACGGTAATCGCCGAAATCCCGAGCAGGAAGGCGACCAGCGGCGCGAAGGCGAAGACCATGATCAGGTCGTTGACCGCCACCTGCGACAGCGTGAACAGCGGGTCACCATTCGACAGCCGGCTCCAGACGAAAACCATCGCGGTACACGGTGCCGCCGCCAGCAGGATCAGGCCGGCGATGTAGCTGTCGAGCTGTTCGGCCGGCAGATAATCGACGAACAACTGGCGGATGAACAGCCAGCCAAGGAAAGCCATCGAAAACGGCTTGACCAGCCAGTTCACGAACAGCGTGACGCCGATGCCGCGGACATGCTGCCGTACTTCGTGCAGGGCGCCGAAATCAACCTTGACCAGCATCGGGATGATCATCACCCAGATCAGCAGCCCGACCGGCAGATTGACCTGCGCCACCTCCATCCGGCCGATCGCCAGGAAGACCCCGGGCATCGCCTGGCCGAGGGCGATGCCCGCAACGATGCAGGTAAAGACCCAGAGCGACAGGTAGCGCTCGAAACCGCTCATCGCGGCCGCAGCCGGCCGTTCGAGCGCCACTTCGCAGGGCGCGCTCATGCGGCGGCCTCGGCGTGAATCTGGCGGGCCGCATCGACGATTGCTGCGGTCGACATCGTTTCCAGGGGCAATTTCAAAAAGGCCGTGATGCGTTTTTCCAGTTCGCCATAGGCGGTTTCGAAGGCGGCCCGGCGGGCGGCCAGCGGTTCGACATGGGCCGGGTCGGCGATGCCCCAGTGCGCCGTCGCCGGGTGGCCGGGCCAGATCGGACAGGCTTCACCGGCCGCGCTGGCGCAAACGGTAAAGATGAAATCGAGCGACGGCGCCCCGGCCGCGGCGAACTCGTCCCACGACTTGCTGCGCGGCTGCCCGCCATTCGGCCAGGGTACGCCGTGCGCCGCCAGCGTTTCGAGGGCGACCGGATTGACCTGGCCGCTCGGCTGGCTGCCGGCTGAAAAGGCACGGATGCGGCCCGCGCCGAGATGGTTGAACAGCGCCTCGCCGAGGATCGAGCGAGCCGAATTGCCGGTGCACAACACCAGCACGTTGAAAGTTTTCATGGGCAGATTTCCGGATGGCAAAGATCGACCGCTTCGCCGCAGGGTTGGCCGCCGCAGCAATCCTCGGTCAGGTAGCGCAGCAACTCGTTCATCGCCGCATAGTCGGTCGAGTAATAGATGAACCGGCCTTCCTGGCGGGCCACGGCCAAGCCGGCCGCGACCAGTTCCTTGAGGTGGAAGCTGAGCCGGCCATTGGCCTCGATGGCCAGCGCCTCGGCGATCTTGCCGACCGACAGACCGGCCGCGCCGGCGCGGACGAGCAGGCGGAAGATTTCGAGACGGGTGGCGTGGGCCAGCGCCCCCAATGCAGTGACGGCAGTTTTTGATTCCATATTTCAATAATCGTTGAAATATTATCCGAAGGCAAGCACGACCCACCACTTTCCGCGCCTGGAGAGTTCTGGATTCCCGCCTGCGCGGGAATGACTAAGCGGAGCCCCCCTGCTTGCTGGCCCCTTGGCGCACTGCCTGCAATTTGCGATACAGCGTGCGCTGGCTGATGCCCAACTGCCCGGCCAGCGTCGACAGATCGCCGCCCAGCCGGTCGACCGCCCAGGCCAGGTAGCGCTGCTCGACACTTTCCAGATCGAGCACTTCGGCCAGTTGAAAAGCACCGCTGGCATTCGGCAAGACCGCCGGCAGATCTTCGGCCATTTCGGTCAGGTGCGGCAGTTCCAGCGTGTCGCCATCGGCCAGCAGGGAAGCGCGCTCGATCAGGTTGCGCAGTTCGCGGATATTGCCGCTGAAGCGCCGGCCACTCAGCCAGGCCAGTGCCGCCGGCGAGAACTTGCGGCCGGGCTTGCGATCGACCCGTTCGAGCAGGGAAGCGGCGAGCAGCGGGATGTCCTCGGCCCGCTCATGCAGCGCCGGGGTGTGGATCGGGAAGGTGTTGATGCGGAAATAGAGGTCGCGGCGAAAGGTTTCGGCCTGGACCATGGCCCGCAGGTCGCGATGGGTCGCCGTGATCAGCCGGAAATCGGCCGGCAGCCAGTCCAGCCCGCCGACCCGGCGATAGGTGCCGGTTTCGAGCAGGCGCAGCAGCTTGACCTGCAAGGACAGGGGCAATTCGCCGATTTCATCGAGAAACAGCGTACCGCCGGCCGCCGCCTCGACCAGCCCTTGTTTGCGGTGCGTGGCGCCGGTGAAGGCCCCCTTCTCGTAGCCGAACAGCTCGCTCTCGAACAGGGTTTCGGTCATGCCGGCACAGTCGACCGCGACGAATGGCCCCTCCTCGCGGGCGCTGGCCTCGTGGATGGCGTGGGCGACCAGTTCCTTGCCGGTGCCGGTTTCGCCGAGCAGCACGACCGCCGCATTCGAGTTGGCGACGCGCAAGACCTTTTCCAGCATGCCGATGAAGGCCGGCGAACGGCCGACCAGCCCCTGCGCCGCCGCCCGGCTGCTGGCCTGGCGAACGACGCGCATGGTTTCGACGAAATAGGCGATCTGCCCCCGGTCGTCGCGGATCGGCGTCGTTTCGACCGCGACATGCTCCTCGCCGCGCGGCGTGTGATGCAGGTGCAGGACGTGCTGCGGCGTGCCGGCTTCGAGGCTTTGCTTGAGCGGGCAGGATTCGCCGGCCTGGTCGCAGGGCACGGCGAAATGGTGCGACACCTCGTAACAAGTGCGCCCGACAATCGGTTTGCCGCCCCCGAACTCGCGGATATAGGCGGCGTTGGCGGCGACGATGCGGTAATCCGCATTCATCACAATGCGTGGCTCGGGCAGGCCGTCGAGAAAGGAAAGCAGTTCGCTGAGAAAGTGTGCCGTCATGTCATCGCCACCCGTTTTGCCAATTTTGACTGTCAATATTGTCACAAGCGCTCACCACAGGCCAGCCGCGCTGCCACAAAAACTGGCCAAGACATTGATTTATCGACCAAGCAGCCAGCTTGCCCAGGCAGGCACGTATTTTGTTACTAAAGTCATGGAGACCGGACGTCACGCCATCCAGAGCAGCGCTTTCCTCCCTTTCCCCCAGGGGGTGGTCAAGCTACCCGGAGAGCGTCGGCGACATGTTCAACGCATTCGCCCCGCAGGCTTGCTTTGATGTCGCCAGAACACTCCGGACAGCAGTGAGGCCGGTTTCCAACCCTAATTCAGAGCCAAGAGATCAATGAGCCAAGCCAGCCCGAGCCAGACCCCGGAAACGCCCCCGGTTGAAGTTTCCTTCTACGAAAAACGCAAGAAAATCTACGCCAAAGGCGTCCGCGGCCTGTTCGACAACTGGCGCATCGGCCTCGTCATCTTCACCCAGATTCTTTTCTACGGCGGCCTGTGGCTGGACTGGAACGGGCGCCAGGCGATCCTGCTCCATCTCGTCGAACGCAAGTTCTACATTTTCGGCCTGGTCTTCTGGCCGCAGGACGTCATCTACCTGTCGGCCCTGCTCATCGTTTCGGCCTACGGCCTGTTCCTGGTCACCGCCATTGCCGGCCGGCTGTTCTGCGGCTACGCCTGTCCGCAGACGGTGTATACCCAACTGTTCATGTGGATCGAGAACTGGATCGAGGGCGAGCGCAATGCCCGCATCAAGCTCGACAAGGCCCCGCTCGACGCCCGCAAACTGCGCCTCAAGGGCACCAAGCACCTGCTCTGGCTGCTCCTCTCGCTGTGGACCGGCTTTACGCTGGTCGGCTACTTCACGCCGATCGACGAACTGATGGAGAACGTCCGCACCTGGAACCTCGGGCCGTGGGAGGCTTTCTGGATCTTCTTCTACGGCGGCTTCACCTACCTGATGGCCGGCTTCATGCGCGAGCAGGTGTGCAAGTACATGTGCCCGTACGCCCGCTTCCAGAGCGTGATGTTCGACCCCGACACGCTGATCGTCAGCTATGACCCGGCCCGCGGCGAAACGCGCGGCGCCCGCAAGAAAGGGGTCGATGCCAAGGCGGCCGGCCTCGGCGACTGCGTCGATTGCGGCCTTTGCGTCCAGGTCTGTCCGACCGGCATCGACATCCGCAACGGCCTGCAATACGAGTGCATCGGCTGTGCCGCCTGTATCGACGTCTGCGACCAGGTGATGGATAAGGTCGGCCTGCCCCGCGGCCTGGTGCGCTATTCAACCGAGAACGCGCTGGAAAAACACCTGACGCGCCAGGAGATCGTCGCCCACATCGTCCGCCCGCGCATCCTGCTCTACACGGTGATCCTCGCCATCATTCTCGGCCTGACCACCTGGTTCCTGGCGCACCGCATCCCGCTCAAGGTCGACATCATCCGCGACCGTTCGACGCTGGCCCGCGAAGCCGACGACGGCAACATCGAGAACGTCTTCATGCTGCAGATCATGAATACCGAGGAACAGCCGCACCGCTACAAGGTGACGGTCGATGGCCTGAACGGCGTCGGCATCGCCGGCGACAGCGAAGTCGAAGTCCCGGCCGCGACGCTGCAGGGCTTCAACACGGTCGTTCGCGTGCCGCCGGAATCCGGCAAACAGGGCGCCAACCCGATTCACTTCGAAATCGTCGCCAGCGAGAACCCGGAAATCAAGGTTCGCGAAAAGGCCTCGTTCCTGATGCCCTGAGCGCAGGGCCAACCGACTCCGCCTTGGCGGGAGTTCATCTCCCGCCTTTTTTTCGTCCGCCGCGCGGGCCGTGCCGCCGGACAGACCAGCGGCATTTTTGCTATAGTCCGGCCTGCCCCATCCCGCCGAGAAGCACAACGTGCCAGCGTTTTCCCCGCCTCGCCCAGCCCGCCGCCGACTGCTGCGCCGTCTGGCCGCCGCATCGCTGCTGCCCTGGCTCGGCGGCTGCCAGAACCAGGCACCGCTGGCCGTTGCCAGCCATGCCTGGCCCGGCTATGAAATGATGTTTCTGGCCAAGAGCGAAGGCTGGCTGCCCAGCGAAGCAATCCGCCTGTTCGAAACCTCCTCCGCCTCGCAGTCGATCGCCGCCCTCGCCCAGGGCCAGGTCCAGGCCGCCGCCCTGACCCTCGACGAAGTGCTGCGCGCCCGGGCCGAGGGGCAGGCCCTGACCGTCGTCCTGGTTTTCGACATCTCGGCCGGCGCCGATGTCGTGCTCGCCCGCCCGGCGATCCGCCGGCTGGCCGACTTGCGCGGCAAGGTGATCGGTGCCGAAACCTCGGCCCTCGGCGCCCTCGTCCTGACCAAGGTGCTCAACCTGGCCGGGCTGCAGGCGAGTGACGTCGAGATCCGCCAGATCAGTATGGAAGGGCATCTCGACGCCTGGCGCAGCGGCCAGCTCGATGCCCTGGTCTGCTACGAACCGACTGCCAGCCGCGTACTCGCCGCCGGCGCCCACCGCCTGATCGACAGCCGGCAATTTCCGGAAACCATCTTCGACGTGCTGGCGATCCGCCAGGATGCGGCCGAGCGTCATGCCGAGGCGGTCAAAACCCTGATCGGCGCCCATTTTCGCGGCCTGCGCCAACTCCGTCAGAACCCCCAGGACACCGCCTACCGGATTGGCAGCCACCTCGGCCTGCCCGGCGACGATGCCCTGCAGGCCTTCCACGGCCTCCACCTGCCCGGCCTCGCCCAGAACAAGAGCCTGCTTGCCGCCAGCGGCCGCCTGGCCGCGGCCGGTCGCGAACTGTCCAGCCTGATGCTGGCCGGCGGCCTGCTGAGCAAGGCCGACGATCTGCACGGCCTGATCAGTGACGCCTATCTGCCGGACAGCGAAAGCCCATGAGGCTGCGCCCCCTGCTCGCGCTCTGTCTCGCCCTGGCCAGCCTGCCGTCCGCCGCGCTGGCCGAGGAAGTGCTGCGCCTCGGCCTGTTCGCCTATCGCCCGCCCAGCGTGCTGCGCAGCCAGTGGCAGGCGCTGGCCGACTATCTGGGGCAAACCTTGCCCGGACACAAGGTGGAATTGCAGATCCTCAGCCAGGAAGAAATGGACGCGGCGATCCGCAACAACCAGCTCGACTTCGTGCTGACCGACCCGACCCACTTCATTCACTTGCGCGAGAACAGCGCGATGACCGGCGCCCTCGCCACGCTGGCGCGGCTCGAAGACGGTATCCCGGCGCCGGCCCTGGGCGGCGTCATCGTCCGCCGCCGGGAACGCGATGAACTGCACCAACTGGCCGATCTGCGCGGCAAGAAGGTGGCCGCTGCCGGCCCGGTCTATCTGGCCGGCTATGTCGCCCAGGCCGAGACCTTGCGCCAGCAGGGCATCGACCTCCGGGAACTCGCCATCGTCTTCACCGGCCAGCCGCAGGAGCAGGTGATCGATGCCGTGCTCGACGGCCGGGCCGACGCCGGCTTCATCCGTACCGGCACGCTGGAAAGCCTGATCCGCGAGGGCAAGCTAACGCCGGGGCAACTCGAAGTGATCAACCGGCAGCCGCTGTCCGGCTTTCCCTTCGTCGCCTCGACCCGCCTGTACCCGGAATGGCCGTTCATCGCCATGCCCCACGTTGCCCCGCAACTGGCCCGCCAGGCAACGATCGCCTTGCTGACGCTGGACCAGAACCACCCGGCGGCGCGTGCCGCCGGCATTCAGGGCTTCAACATTCCGGCCGACTATTCGCCGGTTGAGCAAGCGATGCGCGACCTGCGCCTGGCGCCGTTCGCGGCGCCGCCCCAATTCACCTGGCAGGACGTCTGGCAGCGCTACCGGCTGTTCCTGCTGCTCGGCGTCGGCGCGGCGCTGGCCATCAGCTTTCTCGCCATCCGGCTCAGCCTGAGCCATCGCAGGCTGAGTTCGGCCCACCGCGAGCGCGAAAGCTACGCCGACAAACTGTCGCAGGAACGCGGCATCCTGAAAACCCTGGTCCAGACCCTGCCCGACCTGGTCTGGCTGAAGGATCTGAACGGCACCTACATGGCCTGCAACCCGGCTTTCGAAGCCTTTTTCGGGGCCCGGGAAAGCGAGATTGTCGGCAAGACCGACTATGACTTCGTCGAGCCCGAACTGGCCGACTTTTTCCGCGCCCATGATCGCAAGGCGCTGGCCGCCGACCAGCCGAGCATCAACGAGGAATGGGTCAATATGGCCAGCGACGGCCGGCGCATCCTGCTCGAAACGACCAAGGTCCCGATGCGTAGCGAAAACGGCGAAGTGCTCGGCGTGCTCGGCGTCGGCCATGACGTTACCGAGCGCAAGCGGACCAACGACGAACTGGAACAGCACCGTCATCACCTCGAAGAACTGGTCCGCGAACGGACGCGCGAACTGGTCGAGGCGGCGAACCGGGCGAAGAGCAGTTTCCTGGCCAATATGTCGCATGAAATCCGCACCCCGCTCAATGCCATCACCGGCCTGGCCTATGTCATGAAGCGCAGCGGCCTGCCGCCGCAGCAGGACGAGCGGATCGACAAGATCGAGCGGGCCGGCCAGCATCTGCTCGGCATCATCAACAACATTCTCGATCTGTCGAAGATCGAGGCCGAGAAACTGATGCTGGAGGAAAGCGAATTCTCGCCGGCCGCCATCCTCGGCAACATCGCGTCGATGATGGCCGAGCACGCGACGGCCAAGGGTCTGGCACTGCGGGTCGCCACCGACATACCGAGCACTTTCTGGCGCGGTGACCAAACCCGGCTGCAGCAGGCCCTGCTCAACTACACCTCGAACGCGATCAAATTCACCGAGCAGGGCAGCATCACGCTGGCTTGCCGCATTGTCGAAGAAGACCCGGTATCGAGCCTGCTGCACTTCGCAGTCAGCGATACCGGCATCGGCATCGCGCCGGACGATCTCGCCCGCTTGTTCGAAGCCTTCGAGCAGGCCGACAGTTCGACCACCCGCAAGTTCGGCGGCACCGGCCTCGGCCTGGCCATTACCCGGCAACTGGCCCGCCTGATGGGCGGCGATGCCGGCGGCGAGAGCCAACCCGGTCTCGGCAGCACCTTCTGGTTCACCGTCCGCCTGAAAAAGGTCACGACGCCGCAGGCGCAGCCCGTCGTGCCGGCGACCCAGGAAGACCCGCGCCAGCATCTGCTGCACCAGCATGCCGGGCGGCGCATCCTCCTCGTCGAGGACGAGCCGGTCAATCGCGAAATCGCCCTGCACTTCCTGCGCGAAGTCCACCTGCAGGTCGACACCGCGGAAAACGGCCTCGCCGCGTTGCGCTGCGTCGAAGCCGGGGATTACGACCTGATCCTGATGGACATGCAGATGCCGGAAATGGACGGCCTCGAAGCCTGCCGCCAGATCCGCCTGCTGGCCAAGGCCCGGCACCTGCCGATCATCGCGATGACCGCCAACAGTTTTGCCGAAGACCGCCTGAACTGCCTGTCGGCCGGCATGAACGACTTCCTCGCCAAGCCGGTGAAACCGGCCGTCCTGTTTGCCACGCTCAACCAGTGGCTGGAGCAAGGCCGCTGAAAAACGGCCTGTAGCGCTGGTCGACCGCAGGCCTGCCGCGAACGCTCAGATTTCGCCGCCGGTCGGACCCACCGGACAGGCGCGCGCCATGAAAGCCAGAATGGCGCCGAACTGCAGGCCGATATCGCCATAGTCGTCATGGCTGCCGGCGACCAGCAGCAGTTCGACCCGTTCGCTACGCCGCCGGGCGTGGATCGCCCGCGCCTCGTCGACCGGCACGACCGGGTCGTTCAGCCCATGCACCAGCAGCACCGGGCAGTCGATGGCGGCAATGCTGTTGAGCGGCGCAATCGCCTCGAAGCGGTGGCCGATCACGTGCTGCACATAAGCCAGCACATAGGCGCCGAACGGCCAATACGGCACGCCCTTCGCCGCCAGCCAGCGGCGCATCATGGCGGCCGGATGGGCGAAGGCGGCCAGGCTGAGGACGACCTTGAGCTCCGGCTGGCGCGCGGCAACCAGCAATGCCGCCCCCGCCCCGACCGAATGGCCGACCACGCCGAGTGCCGCCGGATCAACCTCGGCTTGCTGGCGCAGCCAGGCCAGTCCGGCCTCCAGATCCTCGGCGAAGCGGGGCAGCGAGGCAAAGCTGTCGCCATCGCTGCGGCCGTGGCAACGCGCATCGAGCAAGAGCAGCGTATAGCCGGCGGCATGCAGCGGCCCGGCCAGCGGCAACATCATTTCGGCATTGCCGCCCCAGCCGTGCATGACGGCCAGCGCCGGCGCCCCCGGCGCGGCCGGAAT
Organism: Dechloromonas denitrificans; assembly: GCF_001551835.1. Taxonomy (GTDB): domain Bacteria; phylum Pseudomonadota; class Gammaproteobacteria; order Burkholderiales; family Rhodocyclaceae; genus Azonexus; species Azonexus denitrificans. Next base: position 736,028 of record NZ_LODL01000021.1, read on the forward strand.
GAACCAGGCGAACAACTGCTTGCCATTCGCCGTCGGCACCCACACTGCACGCCAGGGCAGGCCGTCCGGCTCGTCCGACTCGACCACCCGCTCGGCAGCCAGGGCGCGGCGGATGGCGAAATTCAGGCCACCGACCGCGAGGCCCAGCCCAAGCAGAATCGACCAGCCGGGCATTCAGCGAAGCTCTGGCAAGCTGCCCGATCCGCCCGGGGCAAAGCGGCAGGAAATCTGGGCAAATCCCGGCTGGTGCATGGCACGTCCTTCCTGAATATCGGTTTTTGCTGATTTTACGCCGTCGACCGCAGGAATCGCCGTCCGACAAGGAAAACCGCCACTCAATCGGCGCTATACTGGTTCGCAAAAGAGGAGGAGACCATGCGCCAAGCGCCCTGCCCCGACCTGCCGGCCAGCCCCGCCTGATCTGCCGGGGACAGCAATGGACACCCTGCTCACCCTGGCCATTGCAACGGTCGTCATCGTCCTCGTTTTCGACTACACCAACGGCTTTCACGACGCCGCCAACATCGTCGCCACCGTCATCGCCTCACGCGCCATGACGCCGGCCCAGGCGGTGATTATCGTCGGCGTCTTCGAGTTTCTCGGGCCGCTGCTCGGCGGCACCGCGGTCGCCAACACCATCGGCAAGTTCGTCGCCCTCGATGGCGTGGCGCCGCTGCTCTCGCTGTCGATCCTGCTCTGCGGCCTGATCGGCGCCATCGTCTGGAATCTCGGCACCTGGTATTTCGGCATTCCGTCGTCTTCCTCGCATGCGCTGGTCGGCGGCCTGATCGGCGCCGTCGTCGTTTCGGTCGGCAGCGAGCATGTCGTCTGGGGCTTTGCCGAACTGGCCGAGGGGCACCTGACCGGCATCGTCAAGGTCCTGGCCGCCCTGCTGCTGTCGCCGCTGATCGGTTTCTGGGCCGGCTTCGTCACCCACCGCCTGCTGACCACGGCGCTGCTCGCCGCCAACCCGGCCGCCAATTCGCGGCTGCGTGCCGCCCAGTTCGTCACCGCCGCCGGCCTCGCCTTTTCGCACGGCGCCAACGATGCGCAAAAAAGCATGGGCATCCTGACCCTGGTCCTGCTCCTCGGCGGCTTCATTCCAAGTTTCGAAGTGCCGTTCTGGGTCATGCTCGCCTGCGCCTCGTCGATCACGCTCGGCATCATGTCCGGCGGCTGGCGCATCGTCCGCACGCTCGGCTTCGCCATCTACCGGGTGCGACCGATCCACGCCCTCGGCTCGCAACTGACCTCGGCCGCGGTGATCCTCGCCGCCTCGCTCGGCGGCGCCCCGGTATCGACCACCCATGTCGTCGCCACCTCGATCATGGGCATCGGCGCCTCGGAGCGGCCACGCGCCGTGCGCTGGAGCAAGGCCAAGGACATCGCACTGACCTGGCTGATCACCATCCCCGGCGCCGCCCTCGTCGCCATCCAGGCCTATGCCCTGGTCAATCTCTTTCTCGGAGGCAAGCCATGAGCGAAGAAAGCCGCCCGCCCATCTTCCGCCGCCTGTTCGAACGCGTTTTCCCGAAAATGCCGGACTTCTTCACGCTGCTCACCGAGCAGTGCCAGCATGTCGCGCACACCGCCGGCCTGCTCGTCGAGTTCATGGAAAGCGGCGACCCGGCGACCGGCCAGCAGATCCGCCAGGACGAGCACGAGGCCGACCGCATCAAGGTGCGCAACCTGCACACGCTGAACGAGGCCTTCTCAACGCCGATCGACCGCGAAGATCTCTACCGCGCCATCATCGACCTCGACGAAGTGGTCAATTACTGCAAGACGACGGTCAGCGAAATGGACGTGCTCTGCCTCGCCCCCGATAAGCGCTGCCTGGAAATGGCAATGCACATCAAGCTCGGCGCCGATGCGCTGGCCCTCGGTTATGCCAAGCTCGCCAAGCAGCCGGCCAGCGCCGCCGAGGATGCCGACTGCGCGCGCAAGGCCGAGCGCAAGGTGGAAAAAGCCTACCGCCGGGCGATTGCCGAACTGTTCCAGGGTGAGGATTACATCCACATGTTCAAACGGCGTGAAATTTATCGTCACCTGTCCAATGCCGCCGACCGCATGGCCAATTGCGCCAACACCCTGCACGACATTGTGGTCAAAATGTGCTGAGGATCAAATTAAACATCGCACAATCTGTTTTATGATGAGTAAGCCCCGCGCCTGAAAGCGCCGCCAGAGCGCTTCAACCACACCAGACTCAGGAGATTGCGAGGAATGACGCAGAAGCTGAAAATTCTGCTCGCCTTCATTTTGCCGACCATTGTCGCTCTGGCGACCGTTGCCGTCTTCCTTGAACACTCGCACCGGCAACTGGCCATCGAACGCTGGTCGGTCGAGCACAAGGCGCTGGTCCGCTCGATCGGCCAGGCCATGCAGCGGCGCATCGACGAAGCGCGCACCCTGCTCTCTTACACCAGCCAGTTCAAGGAATTTGCCCGGCTCGATGCCATTGCCGCGGTCGACCGCCAGTTGAACGGCATTCCGCCCGAGTACGAAGCCGACAAGCGCCGGGTGCTCGACACCCTGCTCGCCCAGAGCGATGCGCTGTCGATTGTTTTCATCCTGTTGCCCAATGGCGACCATTACCTGTCGCACCCGTACGAGGTTCAGCGCACGCTGAAAAAGTACAACCTGGCCGACCGCACCTACTTCCAGGAAGCCAGCCGGACCAAGCGGCCGGCCATTTCCGACAGCCTGATCGGGGCCGATGGAAAACTGGCCGTCGTCATCGATATTCCGCTGCTCGATGCCGACGGTGAAATCTATGCCCACTTCGGCGCCGTCCTGCTCCTCCAGCAATTGTCCGAACTGGTCGCCGCCCAGCATATTGCCCCCTTCGATGTCGGCCTGCTGACCGACCGCCAGGGCAAGCTGATCGCTCATACCGACCCGGCCCAGATCGGCCCGGAAGGACAGTTTTTCCGTTACGAGCACCCCTTGCTGCAAACCGGTGCCGAGACCGGCCGCGAGGTCCGTTTCACGCGGTGGACGGACAGCAGCGGCACCGAATGGCTGAGTTTCTTCCAGCACCTCGACGCCGGCTGGAACCTGGTCCTCCAGCGCCGGCTGGACGGCGTGCTGGCCGAATACAAGGACGCCGTCCGCGAGAGCGTGCTGCTCGTCGCACTGATCCTGCTCGCTTGCGGCAGTGTCGGCCTGGCCACCGCCTTCGTCGTTGCCCGACGCTGGGAAATTGCCGACCAGGCGCTGAACGAGGCGCGCAACGAACTGGAAGACCGGGTCGCTGCGCGGACGGCGGAACTGGCAGCGAGCGAGCACGAGGTCGGTCGGTCGCGCGACTTCTATCTCTCCGTCCTGGAGAGCTTTCCGGCCCTGATCTGGCGCTCCGGACTCGATGCCAAATGCGATTATTTCAATCGCACCTGGCTCGACTTCACCGGCCGCGCACTGGATCAGGAACTCGGCGACGGCTGGGCCGACGGCCTCCACCCGGAAGATCGCCAGGCAACCATTGCGCATTACCTCGACAGTTTCCAGCGGCGCCAGCCCTTTTCGCTGGAATACCGGCTGCGCCGGCATGATGGCGAGTATCGCTGGCTGCTCGATGTCGGCCGGCCTTTCCTCGATATCAACGGCGATTTCATCGGCTACCTCGGCGCCTGTTTCGATGTCTCCGAACGGCACGCGGCGGCCGAGCAGCTGCGCCTGGTGGCCAGCGTCTTTTCCCACGCCCGCGAGGGCATCATCATCACCGACGCCGAGACCCGGATCATCGACGTCAATCAGGCCTTCTGCGACATCACCGGCTACGGCCGCGCCGAAGTGATCGGCCTCAAGCCCAGCCTGCTGCGGTCGACGCATCAAGGCGACGGTTTTTTCGCCAGCATGTGGGAAGCACTGGCCGAACACGGCTACTGGCAGGGCGAGATTTGGAACCGCAAGAAGGACGGCGAGCTGTACGCCGAACTGCTGACCATCTCGGCCGTGCGCGACGGCGGCGGCAAGGTCGATCACTATGTCGGCATCTTTGCCGACATCACGCTGCAGAAGGAACACGAGCAACGGCTGGAAAAGCTGGCCCATTTCGACCCGCTGACCGAATTGCCGAACCGGACCCTGCTCGGCGACCGCCTGCACATGTCGATCGCCCTCGCCCAGCGCAACCAGAAGCAGCTCGCCGTCTGCCTGCTCGACCTTGATGGCTTCAAGCAGGTCAATGACCGCCTCGGCCATGCCGCCGGCGACCAGTTGCTGATCGAGTTCGCCCAGCGCATGCGCAAGGAACTTCGCCTGACCGACACGCTGGCCCGCCTCGGCGGCGACGAATTCGTCATCCTGATCAACGACCTCGACAGCCAGGAGGAGTGCATCGAGGTCATCCGGCGCATTATCGACAGCGCCCGCCAACCCTTCCTGCTGGCGGAAGAAAGCGGCCACGTCTCGGCCAGCATCGGCATCACCATTTTCCCCGACGATGGCGCCGACCCTGATCTCCTGCTGCGCCATGCCGACCAGGCGATGTATATCGCCAAGCAGAGCGGCGGCAACCGCTATTTCATGTTCGACCCCTTCAAGGATCAGGTGGCCCGGGCCGAACGCACGGCGCTCGACCGCCTGCAGCAGGCGCTGACGGCCGGCGAATTCGAACTGCATTACCAGCCCAAGGTGGACATGCGGGCCGGCCGCGTGATCGGCGCCGAGGCACTGATCCGCTGGCGCCACCCGGAACGCGGCCTGATCATGCCCGGCGAATTTCTGCCATTGACCGAGGACACCGACTTCTCGGTGACGCTCGGCGAATGGGTCATCCACCGCGCACTGAGCCAGCTCGATGCCTGGTACCGCGCTGGCATCGAGCTCTGCATCAGCGTCAACATATCGCCCCGCCACCTGCAGCAACCGGATTTCACCCAGGGCCTGGCCGCCCTGCTCTCCGCCTTTCCCGAACTGCCGAGCCGCCTGCTCGAACTGGAAATCCTCGAAACGGCAGCGCTGCACGACACCGCCCATGCCGCCGAAGTGATCAGCGCCTGCCGGCGGATGGGCATTTCCTTCGCACTCGACGATTTCGGCACCGGCTATTCATCGCTGCTCTACCTGAAGCACCTGCCGGCCGATACGCTGAAGATCGACCAGTCCTTCGTCCGCGCCATGCTCGACGACAGCGAGCACATGGCCATCGTCAAGGGCGTCATCGGGCTGGCCGAAGCCTTCAACCGCAAGGTGATCGCCGAAGGCGTCGAAAGCGTGGCGCACGGCTCGGCCCTGCTCGAGCTCGGCTGCGCACTCGGCCAGGGCTACGGCATCGCCCGCCCGATGCCGGCCGCCGATCTGGCCCACTGGCTGGCCACCTGGCGCGCCCCGGAAAACTGGCAGCAGACCAAGGAACCGCCACCGCATGTGATGATCTAATTTTTGTTGCGTATAAAGTACCCAGCGGGCAACAAACCAAGGGAGGGCGCCATGAAGAAGACGATCGAACGCCGGGCGCAACTGGACCGACGCCAAAACGACATCGGCCCGCCGCACGGCTGGAAGGACAGGCGGCGGACGACCGAACGGCGCATCCCGGAAATCGAAGAATGCGAAGTCTCGGAATCGGAATGGCAACTGTACTTTGGCCGTTACAGCAGCGAGACCGTGACCACCACGGATGAAAGCACGACGACGACCGTCATCGTGGAAAGCGCCGCCGAAATCTTCGGCCGGGTCCGCGACCGCTAGCGCTCGGGGCCGCCCGGCAGTCGCCGGGGCGGCCGCGTTCTTTCTTACTCGGCGATCAACTCCACCGTTTCACCGGCAAAACTGACGGTCTGGCCCGGGCGCAATTTTGCCCTTTTCCGGGTATCGACCGCCGCATCGACCTTGACCATGCCCTCGGCGATCGCCATGTGGGCCGAACCGCCGGAATCGCACAGGCCGGTGGCCTTGAGTAGCTGGTCGAGCTGAATGTACTCGCCGTGCACGGCAAACTGGATGGTCATGACTAGGCTCCGATCAGGATCAGATGTACCCGGCACGGCCCGTGGGCGCCGAGGACGATGGTTTGTTCAATGTCGCCGGTCCGCGACGGGCCGGAGATGAAATTGACCACCCGCGGCAGGCTACCTCGCTCGGCGCGCAGCAGCGCGAAAGCGTCTTCCATGGTGGCGACGATGCGCGACACCTGGACCAGCGCAATGTGCGTTTCCGGCAGCAGGCTGACGCTGGCCGGCGTTTCCGGCCCGGAGAGCAGCAGCAGCGTGCCAGTTTCGGCGACGGCGCAGAAGCAGCCGGAAATGCCCAGCAAATCGCTGTCCACCGCCGGCCTTGGGCTGAGTTGCAGACCGTTACCGGCCCAGTCGAAGGCCGCGACGTCGTTGGTCACGACGCCCTGCTGCGGCAGGCCATGCTGCTGCAGATGGCGGGCGACGGCCGCCGGCACTTCGCTCGCCTCGGCCACCGCCTCGACGGTACTTGACAGGCTCTCCGCCTTGGCCCGAAAACGGGCGGCGAGATCACCGCCGATCACCGGCTGCGGCCCGCGTTGGCGCGCCGCCATGTAGGCTTCGGCGGCAGCGCGACGGGCGGCGAAGTCCGGCTTACCGACGCCGGCCCGCACGCGGCCGAGAATATCCTCGCGCGCCGTCATGCGACCCGGTTCCGCGGAGCGCCGGCGACGAAGGCTTCGATGTTGTCGATCAACTGGTCGGCCAGCGTTTGCATGGCCGGCCGGCTGGCCCAGGCGACATGCGGCGTGAGCAGGAAATTGGGCAGCGCCAGCAGATCAGGCGCGACCATCGGGTGCCCGGCCGGCGGCGGTTCGGCGGTAATCACGTCGAAACCGGCGCCGCCGATCCAGCCCTCTTTGAGCGCCTGGATCAGCGCCGCTTCATCGACGATGCCGCCGCGTGCGGTGTTGATCAGCAGCGCCGAGCGACGCATCGCCCGCAGTTCAGCTTCGCCGATCAGGCCCCGGGTTTCATCGGTCAGCGGGCAATGCAGGCTGATCGCATCGGCCTCGCGTAGCACCTCGGCAAAGGCAGTGTAGCCGGGGCGAACAGCGGTCGCCCCTTTCCGTTCGGCGCGCAGCACGCGCATGCCGAAAGCCTCGGCCAGCCGGACGACGCCATTGCCCAGGCTGCCGCTGCCGATCAGGCCGAGCGTCGCACCATGCAGGTCGCGGATCGGGTGATCGAACAGGCAGAACTGGTCGGACTGCTGCCAGCGCCCGGCCAGCAGCGTTTCGCGCCAGGCGACCAGGTTGCGCGAGAGGGCGAGCAGCAGCGCCAGCACATGCTCGGGCACCGTGTGCTCGGCATAGCCGCGAATGTTGGAAACGACAATGCCGCGCGCCCGGCAAGCGTCGAGATCGACGATATTGGTGCCGGTCGCCGCCACCGCGACCATTTTCAGGTCGGGCAGCGCGTCGACCGCAGCCGCCGGCAAGGGCACCTTGTTGACGATGGCAATCGTTGCCCCGGTCAGGCGCTCGATGACTTGGGCCGGCGTCGTGCTGGCGTACTCGGTCCACTCATGGGCGAAGGCCGGCCGGCGCACCTCGGCGATGACCGAATCACGCTCCAGATAGACGATGCGCTGCATCAGGCGGGCAGCATCACATAAGGCGTCTTGGCGGCATCGGCGATGGCGCCGATATCGACGCCGAGCGCCGCATTGCCGCGATAGACCAGGCGGTCGATACCGGCGATGCAGAGGCCGTCGATGGCCGCGGTGTCGCCCTGCAGCAGGTTGAGCACGCCGGCCGGCCACTCGGCCCGAGCCGACAGCTCGCACAGCGCGAAAGCGCAGGACGGCGCCCGCGGGCTGGGCTTGACGACCACGGTGGCGCCAGCCAGCACGGCCGGGGCCATGACCTCGGCAAAGGCGGCGAGCGGCCGCGAGGCATCGAAGACCAGGCCGATGATGCCGGTGTCGCCAACGCTGACGCCGCGCAGCGCCTCGACCGCGGCCGCCACTTCGGCGGCGGCGGCAGCTTCGTCGATACCGGTTTCGGCGATCAGCAACTTGGCGAAATGACCGCTATAACCTTCCAGGCCATCGGCCAACTTGCCGAGGCAGATTCGGCGGGCCGGCAAGCCCATCTCGGCCCACGCCGGCTGCGCCGTGCGCGCCGCCAGCACCGCTTCGGCCGCTTCGCTGGCACCGCACAGCGGCACACGGCGGATCGCTTCGCCGGTCGCCGGGTTGATCACGTCATAGAAGGCATTGCCGACGGTGAGAAAGGCGTGGCCGTTAACCCACATCGGGATGGCCTTCGGGCCTTCGGGAGAGAAATCCATACTCAAGCTCGCTTTCTTGCTGCGTAAAGTTCGTGAAATGTCTTGCCTTTCGGCGCGGCCAGGTCGCGGCCGGCGGTCCACCCCGGGGCCAGGCCAAAAACGCGGATCCGGCCGCTGTCGTCGGCCAGCCAGTTGAGATAGCGCGATGCTAGCCGGGCCACCCAGCGGTAGAGCTTCGGCTTGCCAGCCAGCCAGGCCCAGGCCTTGAGGCCGAAACTTTCGGACCACGGGCGCAGGCTGCGCTCGACCTGTTCTTCGCGCAGGCGATGCATCAGCTTGGGCAGCGGAATCCGCACCGGACAGACGCTACCGCACTGGTTGCAACCGGTCGAGGCATGCGGCAGGTCGAGCGCGTTTTCGATACCGGTATAGAGCGGCGTCAGCACCGAGCCCATTGGCCCGGGATAGACCCAGCCGTAGGCGTGGCCGCCCAGCGAGAAATAGACCGGGCAATGGTTCATGCAGGCGCCGCAGCGGATGCAGCGCAGCATGTCCTGGTAGGCCGAGCCGAGCAGGGCGGCGCGACCGTTATCGACCAGGATGAAGACTGTCTTTTCCGGGCCGTCGTGCTCGCCTGGCTGTTTGGTTCCGGTGAGCAGCGAAACATAGTTCGAAATCGTCTGGCCGGTCGCCGAGCGCGGCAACAGGCGCATCAAGGTGGCGAAATCCTCCAGCGTCGGGACGATTTTCTCGATGCCGGTAATCACGACATGCACCTTGGGCAGCGTCGTCACCATCCGGCCGTTGCCTTCGTTGGTGACCAGCGAAGCGGTTCCACTTTCGGCGATCAGGAAATTGGCGCCGGTGATGCCCATTTCGGCAGTCAGGAAATGCTGGCGCAGCACCTGGCGTGCCTCGCGCGTCATCGCCGGAATGTCGGCCGACGTGCGTGGCTCCGGCGGTCGACCATGTTCCTGGGCAAATAATGCCTCGACCTCGTCGATGGTCTTGTGCACGGCCGGCGCGATGATGTGCGACGGCGTTTCACCAGCCAGCTGCACGATGTATTCGCCGAGATCGGTCTCCACCGGGCGGATGCCGGCGGCAGCCAGCGCCTCGTTCAGGTGCGCCTCTTCCGACAGCATCGACTTCGACTTGGCGGCCTTGGTCACGCCATGCCGGCGAGCGACGTCGATCACCAGATCGCAGATTTCGTCGCCATCGCGCGCCCACAGCACTTCGGCCCCCGTCGCCTTGGCCCGCTCCTCGAAGATGGCCAGCCAGACATCGAGATCGGCCAGCACGCGATTGCGGATCTCTTCGCAGGCCGCACGCAAAGGCTCGAAGGCCAGGCCGTCCTCGGCCAGCGCCGCGATGCCCTTGGCCCGCTTGCCGACGAACAGCGGCTTGGCTTTCTGCAAGGCGCGCTGCAACACCGGATTGCGCACTTTCTCGCCGGCCCGCGCCTGGAAATGCATGGCCTGCGAATGCTCGGCGGCGCGCATCAGGCCCCGCCCCCGCCGGCCAGCACTTCGGCGATATGCAGCACCCGCGTCTTTTCGTCACCGCGCCGACGCAGGCGACCCTCGATATTCATCAGGCAGCCGAGATCGCCGCCGACCACGGCATCGGCCCCGACCGTGGCGATCGAGGCGCACTTGCGGTCGACAATCTGCGTCGACACTTCGCCATACTTGACCGAAAATGCCCCGCCAAAGCCGCAGCATTCCTCGCAATCCGGCATTTCCTGCAGGCTCAGGCCACGGACCTGCAGCAACAAGTCGCGCGGTTGCTGCTTGATGCCCAAACCGCGCAAGCCCTTGCAGGAATCATGGTAAGTGACGCTGCCGGCAAATTCGGCCGGCATCTGCGTCAGCGGCATGACCTCGGCCAGGAACTCGGTCAGCTCGCGCGCCCGCCCGGCCAGCGCCGTTGCCCGGGGCGCCCAGTGGGCATCGTCGGCCAGCAGTTGCGGATAGACATTGCGGATCTGATCGGCACAGGAACCGGACGGAATCACCACGTAATCGTAGCCTTCCAGCTCGCCGATGGCCTTCTTCGCCAGGTCGACGGCAAGCGCCCGGTTTCCGCCATTCCAGGCCGGTTGACCGCAGCAAGTCTGGCCTTCCGGCACGAAAACTTCGGCGCCGGCAGCCTCCAGCAAACGCAGGGCGGCAAAGCCGACCGACGGTCGCATCAGGTCCACGAGGCAGGTAACGTAGAGGGCTACGCGCATGCTAATATTGCACCGCACAAGAAAATGAAGTGGCTAATGCTACTCAAACAGCACCAATAAAGGAATCCAGTTGTCTCAAGCTGCCATCGACTCCACCAAAGAGCCGGTAAAAACTCCCGGCTCCATCCAGGTCATCGAGCGCATGATGTCTCTGCTCGACGCCCTGGCCAACTCGAGCGAATCCGCCAGCCTGAAGCAACTTGCCAACGCGACCGAGTTGCACCCGTCAACCGCGCACCGCATTCTGGCAGCGATGACCAATGCGCGCTTTGTCGAACGTCAAGACGCCGGCACTTATCGGCTCGGCATCCGCCTGCTCGAACTCGGCGCCATCGTCAAATCGCGTATCAGCCTGCGCGAAGTCGCCCTGCCCTTCATGCAGGAACTGCACGAGCAGATCGGCGAAGCGATCAATCTTGGCGCCCGTCACGACGACGAGATTGTCTACCTCGAACGCACCTCGTCTGGCCGCTCACTGGTCCGCGTCGTCTATCTGGTCGGCGGCCGCGCCCCGCTGCACCTGACCTCGCTCGGCAAGCTCTTCCTCGCTGCCGACGGTCCACAAAAGATTCGCGAATATGCCAAGCGCACCGGCCTGCCCGGCAAGACGCCGCACTCGCTAACCACGCTGGCGACGCTGGAAAAGGAACTCGACAAGGTCCGCCGCCACGACATCGCCTACGACGTCGAAGAAGCCGAAATCGGCCTCAAGTGCGTCGCCGCCCCGATCCGCGACGACGAAGGCCAGATCATCGCCGCCCTCTCCGTCTCCGCCCCGGTCGACCGGCACGACCCGGACTGGGCCAAGCAGGTCAAGAAGACCGCCGACGCCGTTTCGCAGGCCCTCGGCTACACCGGCCTCAAGAAATAATCAGGCAACAAAAAAGGCCGCACGCAGCGGCCTTTCCTGGCTTATTCCGCCCATCAGACCGGACGGCGCTCCGAGACCAGGCTGGCACTCTCCATCCAGCGCTTGATCCGGTTGGCATCGCCAACCCGGGTCATCTTGCCGACCGAGTCGAGCAGCACGATTACCACCGGCTTGTCGGCGACCCGCGCCTGCATCACCAGGCAACGGCCCGCCTCGGAAATGTAGCCGGTCTTCGAAACGCCGATTTCCCAGTTGTCGCTGCGCACCAGTGCATTGGTATTGTGGAAGTCGGTCGGCCGGCCGTTCAGTTCGACCCGGGCTTCCGCCGTCGTCGAGAAACCGCGGATTTCCGGGTAACGCGCTGCGGCAGAGACCATCCGCGCCAGATCGTGGGCGGTCGACACATTATTGCTCGACAGGCCGGTCGGCTCCTCGAAACGGGAGTTGACCATGCCCAAGGCCTGCGCCTTCCGGTTCATGGCCTGGACGAAAGCCGGCATGCCGCCCGGGTAGTGCCGGCCGAGCGAATGGGCCGCCCGGTTTTCCGAGGACATCAGCGCCAGCAACATCGCCGTTTCACGCGTCATCGTCGTGCCGACCGGCAAACGCGAACGCGTGCCCTTCAGGCCATCGACATCGTCCTCGCCAATGGCGATCACTTCATGCAAATCAAGCTTGGCATCGAGCACGACCATCGCGGTCATCAGCTTGGAAATCGAGGCGATCGGCACCACGGTGTCGGGATGCTTTTCCAGCACGGCCTGGCCGGTACTCTGATCGATGACCAGCGCCGACGACGAGTAAAGGGCCAAACGGCTCGGATCGATATCAGCCATCGAAACCCGGCGGACCGGCTTCTTGGCGGTTTGACTGGATGCTTGTACTGACTTGCCGGACTTTGCCGCCGGCAGCTTGGCCGATTTCTGGGCAGGTGCCGCAGCAACTTTCTTGGTCGGTGCCGACTTGGCGGCCGATTTCACGGCAGGCTTGGCTGCCGCTTGGGATTTTTTGGCTTGCTCGGTTTCTTTCTTGCTCGTCGCCGCCAGCAGCGGGGCATTTAACCCCACGCCAAGCAGGGCGCCGAGCAACAGCGCGGCCTTAAATTTCTGTTTCATTCACTATCTCCTGCCAACAGCGGAAAATTTTAACTGAGTTTAGCAGGGGATAGTGAATTTTCAATAAAAATAATTAGATACAACAACAACTTAAAGCAACAATTTATACAGCATCAACCACTGTAAGCGCCGTCATATTGACGATCCGGCGCACGGTGGCGGTCGGGGTCAGGATGTTGACCGG
>NZ_LODL01000021.1:748638-749000 GCF_001551835.1 Dechloromonas denitrificans
TTCGGCGGTCTGGCTTTGGTAGTGGGCGGCGTCGGCGACTTTGACTTTGCTGACGCCTTGCAGGCCAGCTGCTTGCTGGGCGGCGGCGCTGCAGCCGGTACCGGCGACGAGAACGTGGATGTCGCCCCCGATTTTCCGGGCGGCGGCGATGGTGTTGAGGGTGGCAGCCTTGAGGCTGGCGTGGTCGTGTTCGGCGATGACAAGAATAGTCATGATCAGATCACCTTGGCTTCGTTCTTGAGTTTGTTGACGAGTTCGGCAACGTCGGCGACCTTGATGCCGGCCGAGCGCTTGGCTGGTTCGGCGACTTTGAGGGTGGTCAGGCGCGGCGTGACATCGACGCCGAGGTCAGCCGGCTTGAC
>NZ_LODL01000021.1:749010-750122 GCF_001551835.1 Dechloromonas denitrificans
ACGGACCCATGGGTCCGTCTATTAACTGTTGAGCAGGCACCCGAAAAGCAGCGGAAACCTTGAATTGGCAACGATTCTCGCGCATTTTGTCCGAAATATGATTTACGAAAAAGGAGACAGAGCCGCAAGTATCTATTCGTCTCGCATTCGGCTCAAGAGAAATGTCTGCTAACGGTAAATGCAATGAATGGCCGCTTCTGGCCGACAGCCCGCGTACAACCTGATGCCCCAAAGCGGCCGCACGGAAAAGGTACTCGCACAGCCGCGACACTCTGGCTAGATTTCAGTCTGCTCCGAAATCTCTAGTGCATCGTCTACCTCGATGCCGAGGTAGCGAACCGTGCTTTCCAGCTTGGAATGACCAAGTAGCAGCTGAACTGCCCGCAGGTTCTTCGTCCGCTTGTAGATCAGGGTTGCCTTCGTTCTTCGCATGGAATGCGTCCCGTAGGCAGATGAATCAAGACCGGCAGCCTCGGCCCAGTGATGCACTATCCGCGCATATTGGCGTGTCGAGACATGAGGTGATCTAGCCACCCTGCTCGGGAATAGGAACTGATCGCTTCGCAGATGTGACTTCTCCAGCCAGGCCGACACTGATGCCCTCGTCGGTTCAGTCAGCTCGAACTGTACTGGCCGCTGCGTTTTTCGCTGGATCACCATGGCGCGGGATAGCACCTGGTTTCCATGTGTTATGTCGCGCACCCGCAGGCTGACGAGATCGCAGCCCCGTAGCTTGCTGTCGATGGCCAGGTTGAACATGGCGAGGTCGCGGACCGAATGGGCATTCTGGAGGTAGATGCGGATGGCCCAGATGTCCTTGGGCTTGAGCGGTGGCTTCTGGCCGATGAGCTTTCCCTTGTTCCAGGCTTCGCGTTTGTTGATGGTTTCCATGTTTGACTCCTTGGTTGGTGATCGGAGTCATATGTTCGGTCTGCGGGGGAATGGCTGCTGTGGGGCAGTATGGCCTACGCGGGCTGTCGGCCAGTAGCGGACAGCCACTGTGCACTTCCAGACGACAGCTATCAGGCTGGTTGCAGTCACTCACTCCAGATGTACCGTAAGCGCCCTATTGATGACGTCATTGACTTGAGGTGCGACGAAACGGTAGGGGG
>NZ_LODL01000021.1:750132-753702 GCF_001551835.1 Dechloromonas denitrificans
GCGCTGGTTGTTCAGCATGCGCTCGCCGTGGGCGGCGCTCTGCGGGAGGTTCGAGAGCGTGCGGTAATCCCAACTGCTCGCCTTGCTCTCACTGGTGTCGAGCTGACGCAGGCCGTGCCAGCGGTCGAGGCTGTCCTCGGCGAGGGTGGCGCCATGGCCAACCTTGACGGAGGAACTACTTCGTCGTTGCAGACGCGGCCGCTTTTCGTTTCTGTTTTGCTTGCTTCGTCGCCCTCTCCCGTACGAGTTCCTCACGACAAGCTTCCACGCCGTTTACGTTGAAACATGGGTCTTTACCCGTGGGTTCGATGTAAATTTCTGGCTTGGCCGGGCCACGCCACGGCCCTTTGTTTTCTTCGAGCTTGCCGTCGCGATAGACGAACTGCATGCGATAGGGGACGTACATGCTGCGGCAGTTGTTCTCGTTGCAGCGGCGGTTGTAGATGCCGAAGTACATTGCGCCATCTTCAAAAATGACATAGTTGTTGTCGCCCCAGTCGAACTCGATGCCGGTGTCAAGTCTATTGGATTGGCGCACCTTATTACCGGTGGCGTCGGTGATAATAATGTGCTCGGTAGTGGGTTGCCATTCACTTGATGGAACCTTGTCTGGGTAGAAGCTCAAAAATAGGCCAGGGTTCTTGCCAGAGACTTCAAAGATGGTCTCGTTATACAAATCCAAGCGCTTTCCATCGTATTGGCGGGTTATGTTGAGCCTTACTCCATTTACGACGATACGGTGTCCCTGTAGCTCGACTTTATCCGCCGGTGTGTCGTTCGCAAATGCCGTTACTGACGATATAAGCAGTGCGATGAATAAAAGCAGTCGTTTCATTTCTTCAGCCTCTCGGTGATATCAGTTAGGGCCCCTGCCTTTTCGTCGGTTTTTAGTTCCTCCTGTTTATCTCCAGGACAAGCAAAAATATGCGGAATGAGGGCTCGATTCATAAAGTCCTCCAACCACAAACGATGCGCTTTGATCCAGTTATCCGACGCCTTCTTGAGCCATTTTTCGGTACCCTCGCCCCCCAACTGTGTAGTCAGCAACTTCTTCGCCCCATTCTGTTTAAGCCGCTTGTTGCCGTTTTTGTCTACCGCGAACACATCCTCTTCTGGAATGTCGTTCTGGATAAAATGGGTCGCATCGGCAAGCCCTAGGTGGTGGCATAGATACATGATTCGAGCCTTCTCGGTATCGTTTAGGCCACTAATGGCATAGCCTTTTGCACTGAGGCTATCAAGATTGGCCCTAGCGTAGTCCATCGCAGCCATGATGGCGAACTCGGCCTCATTGCGCAAATTGAGGAGTTTTTGAAGGTTTTTGTCTGATGCTGAGCGTTTCCCTGTAAACAGTTTCATCAGTTTTCGGTCGAGGCCGGGACCAGAAACAAGCGTTCCATCCTGTTTTACGAAACACCACGCGCCTTTTTCGTCCTGCTTGAGCCAAGCTTCCTTGCGAGCTTTATTGTTCAGGTAGGTGCCGGAGCGTACCGCTTCGGCAACCCAGCTACCATCGAGGAACTGCGTCATGCCCGTAGCGGAACTCGAAGGTGATTTCGAGTCCTCCTTCCACTTCCCTGCTTTGTCCTTGGCAGCTTCCGCATTCATCACTGCGGCAACCGCCTGTGGAATCAGGCCAGCACGTTGGGCAGCCACTTTGACCCATGGTCGGTAGATATTGTTAGGACCCAGCTTCAAGTCATCGTCGTTTGGGCATTCGCAGCCGACGGAGCAGGAAAGCGGATTTCCGCCCGTCGTGCGCGTTTCAAGCGGTTCTAGTGGTGTTGACGGGAGCTTGCGGGGTGGGCGTTCAGGCGTTCCCTCATGAGACCTCAAGGCGCTTTTTTCAACATGCATGCCACTTTTGACCTGGATTTTTTGTTGTCCCGGACGAGGCGCATAACTCGCAATCTGTTTTTCGCCACCGCCACGCGCGGGGGCTTTTTCGACATGAATCTCTATGGTTTCGTTGGCGTTGTTGCAGCGCATGGGTGAAATGCACCCACTCGCATCAGTTTTAGCGCGTAGTTCGTTCCCGGCAACTACCAGCCGAACCGCCAAGCCAACGATCGGGCGGCCAATGCTGTCCACAAATCGCATCACCGTCTCGGACCACTCCTCTCCTTCTGATTGGGCAGACGGCTGCTTTTTCCCATTTTTTTTTGGAATGTTAAACCGTTGTCCAACCGAGATTTTGTTGCGATCCCGGATGTGATTAGTCTGTGCGATTTCATCAACGCTCACCCCGTGCTGAGCGGCGATTTTGCCGAGCGTATCGCCTTGTTGAACGGTGTATGTTTCAGCAGTCATGTTTATGCCTTCCACAAATCTTCATCGTCACCATAGCGCTGCTCATCCATTGGGAAAGGCATACCGGTATCCTCAGCTTCGGGCTGAACGGACCAACCCGACTCACCAAACCAGACTTCGACCGGTTGGTAATGCCCTTCTTCTTTATGGCGCTGTGTTTGTCCCAAAGAATCGGTTCGTCCCTCGGCCAGAAGTTTTCCGTCAGAAACAATTTGATATGGGACATCGCTTTGCTGCAGTCCATTCAGGCCTGAATGCAATTGCCACTGGAAACTACGTGTCTTTGGTTCAACTTGCGGTAACTCATAGTCGCCACAGGGGAAACGAATATCTCCCCCGCTGGCACTCTTCGGCCCCGTCCAATCCTTCTTGCTCGCCTTGAACTCCACCTTGTTCGGCGCATGCAGTTCGATGTTGCCGCCTTCGATTTTCAGGTAGGCCCCTTGGGCAGTCGCGAGGATTTTCTGTTTGGCACTGGCATTGAGGCTGCCGTTGGTGCTGGCGAAAGTCACTTTCTTGTCGGCGGCAGCGGTGGTTTTGCCGCTCTGGCTTTGCAGGCTGACCTTGCCGCTGGCGGCGTGCAGGTGGATACCCGTTTCTGTGTTCGGTTTCTTTGGGTTGCTGGCCTTGCCGACGGTAAACAGCGCGATGCCGTTTTTCACCGCCAGGCTGTGGTTGCCTTGGGCGATCAGGTTGCTGTCCTGGCTGCTGGCGATGCTGAGGTTTTTTCCGGCGGCCAGAATATGGCTTTTCGGGGTGAGCAGGGCGATGCCGGCCGGCGCGCTGTATTGGAGGCGTGGTTCGCTCCAGACGGGCACGGTACCGGTGCCGCCCTCGACGGTTTTGATGCTGCCGTTACTGGCGGCCGTGCTGCCTTTGCTGGCCATTGCCGACGACGATGGCGGTCAATGTGCCGTTGATGGTCGGCCGCGGATGGACCATGCGGCCATGGCTGTCGGAGAGTAGTGGACGCCAGGGCAGGCTGGCGCGGATGGCGGTGATCTGGTTGCGATAGAGGTCGACCGTCTCATCTTTGGTTTTTGTGCTTTTTTGCGGGTCGACCGCGGGCATCATCCCGATTCGGGTCTCACCGAGATTGTTGCGGCCATGGTGGGTGATGGCGGTGATCAGGAAGCGGCGCTGCTCGGCCGTGTCCCGGTCATGTTCCGGGTGATCGGCCAGCAGGAAGGTGGTGCCCGGTGCTGCGGCGCGGACGCTGCCTGCGCCGTGAAACTGCTTCAGGCGCGCATCGATCGCCTG
>NZ_LODL01000022.1 GCF_001551835.1 Dechloromonas denitrificans
AACCGCGGACCTCTTGCATGCCATGCAAGCGCTCTCCCAGCTGAGCTATACCCCCGTTGAGGCCAGTCGAACTGCTTGTTGAAACCGCGAATCCGAGGATTCTCAACTTCAACAAAACCGGTTGCCCGGTTGAATGTTGGCGGAGTGGACGGGACTCGAACCCGCGACCCCCGGCGTGACAGGCCGGTATTCTAACCAACTGAACTACCACTCCATACTGCTAAAACTGTACTGCCAAATTCTTGGCGTCCCCACGGGGATTCGAACCCCGGTTACCGCCGTGAAAGGGCGGTGTCCTAGGCCTCTAGACGATGGGGACCCGGACTTGCAAATGCTGCAACTTCTACGGCCAGTTCGGTGCTTGGTGGAGGTACGCGGGATCGAACCGCGGACCTCTTGCATGCCATGCAAGCGCTCTCCCAGCTGAGCTATACCCCCG
>NZ_LODL01000023.1 GCF_001551835.1 Dechloromonas denitrificans
CTGACCTCGCGCGCCAATCTGGTCGGCGTCATCACCAACGGCACCGCCGTGCTTGGCCTCGGCGCCATCGGCCCGCTCGCCGCCAAGCCGGTGATGGAAGGCAAGGGCGTCCTGTTCAAGAAATTCGCCAACATCGACGTCTTCGACCTCGAAATCGAAGAGCGCGACCCGGACAAGCTGATCGACACCATCGCCTCGCTCGAACCGACCTTCGGCGGCATCAACCTCGAAGACATCAAGGCCCCTGAATGCTTCTACATCGAGAAGAAGCTGCGCGAGCGGATGAAAATCCCCGTCTTCCATGACGACCAGCACGGCACGGCGATCGTCGTCGGTGCCGCCGTCCTCAACGGCCTGCACCTGATCGGCAAGGACCTGTCCACCGTCAAGATCGTCACCTCCGGCGCCGGCGCCGCGGCGCTCGCCTGTATCGACCTGCTGGTCATGCTCGGCGCCCCGGTCGACAACATCTGGGTGACCGATATCAAGGGCCTGGTCTACGAAGGCCGCGTCGAGGAAATGGACGAGATCAAGGCCCGCTACGCCAAGAAGACCGAGCAGCGCACGCTCGGCGAAGCGATTGCCGACGCCGACGTCTTCCTCGGCCTGTCGGCCGGCGGCGTCCTGAAACCGGAAATGGTCGCCAAGATGGCCGCCAAGCCGCTGATCATGGCGCTCGCCAACCCGACCCCGGAAATCTCCCCGGAACTGGTCAAGAGCGTCCGCGACGACGCCATCATGTGTACCGGCCGCTCGGACTACCCGAACCAGGTCAACAACGTCCTCTGCTTCCCCTTCATCTTCCGCGGTGCGCTCGACGTCGGCGCCACCACCATCACCGAAGAAATGAAGATGGCCGCGGTCAAGGCCATCGCCGAACTGGCCCGCGCCGAGCAATCGGAAGTCGTCGCCTCGGCCTATGGCGAAAAGATCACCGGCTTCGGCCCGGAATACCTGATTCCCCGTCCTTTCGACCCGCGCCTGATCGTCAAGATCGCCCCGGCGGTGGCCAAGGCCGGCATGGACTCCGGCGTTGCCACCCGGCCGATCAAGGACTGGGCCGCCTACGTCCAGGGCCTCAACGAATTCGTCTACCACTCCGGCATGATCATGAAGCCGGTCTTCTCGCAGGCCAAGCTGGCCCCCAAGCGCATCGTCTTCGCCGAAGGCGAGGACGAACGCGTGCTGCGCGCCGTCCAGGTCGTCCGTGACGAAGGCATCGCGCGGCCGGTGCTGATCGGTCGCCATGCCGAAATCAACCGCCGCATCGAAGCGGCCGGCCTGCGCATTCGCGAAGGCGAAGATTTCGAAGTCGTCCATTCCGACAACTGCGCCTTCTTCGACGAACACTTCGAAGAATTCTGGCAGACCTACCACCGCCTGATGGAACGCAAAGGCGTCTCGCCCGACTACGCCCGCCGCGAAGTGCGCCGGCGCAACACCCTGTACGGGGCGTTGATGGTCCACCTCGGCTACGCCGACGGCCTGATCTGCGGCACCTTCGGCCGCCACGAAACGCATCGCGAATACGTGCAGAGCGTCATCGGCACCCGCGCCGACCATGACCGCTACTACGCGATGAACCTCCTGATGCTGCCCGAGCGCACCGTCTTCATTGGCGACACCTACGTCAATTACGACCCGAGCGCCGAGCAACTGGCCGAAATGACCCTGCTCGCCGCCGAGGAAATCCGCAACTTCGGCATCATCCCGAAAGTCGCGCTGCTCTCGCACTCCACCTTCGGCACGGAAGACACGCCGACCTCGCTGAAGATGCGCGAAGTGCTGGCCCAGTTGCAGCAACGGGCGCCGGAACTGGAAGTCGAAGGCGAAATGCACGGCGATGCGGCGCTCGACGAACAGATCCGTCTGGCCGCCTTCCCCAACTCGAAGCTGAAAGGCCAGGCCAA
>NZ_LODL01000024.1 GCF_001551835.1 Dechloromonas denitrificans
GTCGCGTAGTTCATGCGCTGTGTGGACTTTAGCCCTTGATTCTCCGCGATAGCGTATCTGCTCTTCATCTTGCCAAGGTCGCCACACAACGCAGAGGCGGCAGCAAGAATAATATAACCCTCTCCCGCGTCAGCTTTCGCTAGTTTTTTGGCTTCAGTCTCAAGCTTGATAATTCGTTCGTCCGACGAATCGAAGATTCGAAGGGCACCTAAGAGTGCGCCGAGATCGTCGCCAAGGGTTGATGCAATTGTTTGTCTTGCGAACACTGGTGGGAAAATCCTTTTGTTTGGCGGGGTTCTGCGGTCGAATTGCTGAAATATTGAGCTAAAACAGGCGCTCAAGTGGTGCATCGCAATCAATTTTATTAAGTGAACAGAAAGCTGATAATCAAGGCGTAAAAAACTCTGCTCATTGCGGGATAGAAAATGGGTTACTGGTTCTCTAGCGACAATGTGAAAGACTGTTTTCGTAAGAAAATTCTTCAATCATTGATGCACCGCTGATTTCCAGGCCAGGAACGCCTGCTCTTGCAGGGACTGTCATTGCTAACCCGACTACCGTAAGTGGAATGGCACGCAACGCGATGATAAGCGACTTGTACATGATCAAGGACCCAGAACTGAGGTTATTAACCAGCATCTGATGTTGTTCCTTGAGGGTTTTGTAGGTAATTTTGATTGCCCTTAGAACCCCGTAGACTGGCATGGAAATGGCCATCAAAAACAGCAAAAATGCTGATGTTTCTCCGATATAGATCATCATGGCCTCTGATGATGCCTTTCTAGTCTGGGCGATGTACTTGGCAAGCTCTTTATCGTCTGTATGGAGGTGATGGTCTAGCTGTTCTCGCATGTTGCGCATTGTTTCTTCGTGTTTCGATACTGCGAAGATGGTCGCGATGAACCGGGGAAATGTCATTTTCTTTGCGTAGCGAATGTGAGAGTTCAACAGGTTCCTGAGTGCGATGTAGACGTCGCTGTCTAGGGAGATCTGCTGCGCAATAAAGTGTCTTCGCGCGTCGTCGCGAATATCGAATAGTCGGTCTCTGCATGTGTCGAGTGCGCTGTTTTTCCATGCGCGCCAAGTCCAGAAGGCCAATAGCATTCCTATGCCAAGAAGAAATCTTTCCATGATTATTCCTCTTCTCCAGGTAAGGTTCCGTCGTCGTTAAGGCCGCTTGATGATCGGTGAGGGTCTTTGCTCTCAAGCTCTTTTTGTAGCCGTGCTTTTTGTGAGATTAACCGCTTCTTTCCATTGCGCTCGCGAGTGTATGCAATCCCAAGTCCTCCCGCAATAAGGTATCCGAGTCCTTCCCCAAGGCGAATTCGTTCAACAAATCTACCTAATGCATCGATGTGTTCTGGTGAGTTCAGGACAATGTCTCTCAAACCGTCCATGATCATCATTGTCATGAAGACTGCAGCAAGTGATTTGACGGCTGATGCACCAAATTTAAAGCCTTCTGTCCATTTGTTTTCGTTAGCATCGATTCTCCGTAATTCAATCGATTTTTGTTCCTTGGCCATGCAACTCCCTTTGCGATAGCTTGTTTTTGTTTTCGACTCGCCAATTGGCTGGCTCCGGCAAACCATGCAGATTCATAGATGAT
>NZ_LODL01000025.1:0-880 GCF_001551835.1 Dechloromonas denitrificans
ACGTCGACCAGCGGCGTCATGTTGATTTCCGCCGTCGGCATCTGGTGGCTTTGCGAATTGAAACTGCCCATCGCCATTTAGGCCACCTCCGCCGCGGCACGGGCGCGCATCGGGTGAATCTGGGCGCTGTTGGCGGCAAACGGCTTGCCGATCGCGACCAGGGCGTGGTAGATGCCCCAGACGGTGCCGAAGAGGCCGACGAAGGGGGCGGTGGCGCCGGTCGTCGCCAACAGGGTCAGGCCGTTTTCCATGCCGGCCTGGGTGCCGGACAGTTGCTGGCGCAGGGCGCGTTCCATCTGTTCGGCCGGGTCGAAGCGGGAAGCGAGGCGGCCGGTGACGGCTTCGCATTCATGGTTGCAGCAGTTGGCCTGTTCGGCCAGCTGGGCGTAGGGGCTGTCGGCGCCAGCTTCGCGCAGGCGCTCGATGCCTTCGCCGACGCTGGTCGCCGCCCAGAACTTGCCGACGGCCTGCGCGGCGCGGCGCATCGTCCACCAGTCCCAGGCCTTGGCCAGGATCAGGTACCAGCTGGCAATCGACATGAGGGCGAGAATGACCGCAACGCTGTGCGAAATGGCATCGCCACTGGCCCACAGGTGGGCAAAACCGAAGGCGTTTTGCGTCGTTTCCTGAATGTTTTCCTGCATTTTTATTGCTCCAATTTGAAAATGATGGGGACCAGGACCCAGCTCTGGACGGCGGTGTCGCCGCGCTTGGCCGGTATGAATTTCCAGTTGCGAACGGTTTTCTGGGCCGCCTCGTCGAGACGGACGCTGCCCGAGGAGGTCTTGATGTCGACACTGTCGGCGGTGCCTTGCGGATTGACCAGGACGCGCAGGATGACCTTGCCTTCCTCGCCCATCCGGCGCGACAGCGGCGGGTA
>NZ_LODL01000025.1:890-1135 GCF_001551835.1 Dechloromonas denitrificans
TGCCGCCCAGAACTTGCCGACGGCCTGCGCCGCACGGCGCATCGTCCACCAGTCCCAGGCCTTGGCCAGGATCAGGTACCAACTGGCGACCGACATGATGGCGAGAATGACCGCGACGCTGTGCGAAATGGCATCGCCACTGGCCCACAGGTGGGCGAAGCCGAAGGCGTTTTGCGCTGCTTCCTGAACGTTTTCCTGCATTTTTATTGCTCCAATTTGAAAATGATGGGGACCAGGACCCAGCT
>NZ_LODL01000026.1 GCF_001551835.1 Dechloromonas denitrificans
CTAGGGTGTGTGGACAATCAGGCGAGCCAAATTAGAGCGGCGGCGATAGAAATGAATGCTTCAAACCGGATATCGAGTTTGTCGTAGCGCGTAGCGATACGGCGAAACTGCTTCAAGCGAGCAAAGAACCTCTCGATGAGATTTCGACTTTTATAGATATGTTTGTCATAGCATCTGAGCACCTTCCGATTGGCTTTCGGCGGAATAACCGCTGTGGCGTTCATTGCCTCGATGCAGTCAATGAGGCTGGTAGCGTCAAACGCCTTGTCGGCCACGACTGCGCCGACGTTTGTCATGCCATCAATGAGATTCGCCGCTTCGGTGATGTCATGTCGTTCGCCACCGCTCAGACGGAAGCGCGCCAGATTGCCCAGGCCATCAACCGCCGCATGAATTTTGGTACTCAGCCCCCCACGAGAACGGCCAACACTTTGTTGCCCGTTTTTTTGGGTGCGCCGGCTGCGTGCTGGTGCGCCCGCACAATCGTGCTGTCGAGAAACACTTCCTCAAAGTCTGCATCTTCGCAAAGCTTGGTGAAAAGTGCCTGCCAGACGCCTTTGTCTGCCCAACGCGAGAAGCGTCTGAACACCGTATTCCATGGCCCGAAGCCAAGCGGGAGATCACGCCAGGGGGCGCCAGTTCTTGCCATCCAGAGAACCGCTTCGACAAACAAACGATTATCTGCACCGCTACGGCCACGGTCTCCAACCCTGCCGTGCAGCATCGGCTCGATTCGTAGCCACTGGTCGTCACGTAACAGCAATCTCAGCATCCCGTCTTCAATCCAAAAGACAGGATGTGAACACAATCAGCCCTTTGTGAACAGTCCCTTAATCACAAATGTCCACACGCTCTAG
>NZ_LODL01000027.1 GCF_001551835.1 Dechloromonas denitrificans
GCGACGATCTTGCCGGTCTGGCCGACCTGGTAGTCGTTCGGCACGAAGCCGGCATCGACTGCGGCGCGGGAGGCACCGAGGGCGGCACCGAGCTTGTCGGCGAGCGGTTCGAGCAGGGTGTGGTAGTTCTCGCCACTGCCCAGGCCGCGGCCGCCAGAGACGATGATCTTGGCGGCGCCGAGTTCGGGCCGCTCGGATTTGGTCAGTTCGCGGTTGGTGAGGGTGCTTTGGGCGGTGTCGGCGGCGGCAGCGATGTTTTCGATGTCGGCGCTGTTGCCGGTGTCGACCGCGTCGAAGGCGGTGCTGCGGACGGTGATGACCTTGACCGGGTCGGCGCTCTGCACGGTGGCCAGGGCGTTGCCGGCATAGATTGGGCGGACGAAGGTGTCGGCCGA
>NZ_LODL01000028.1 GCF_001551835.1 Dechloromonas denitrificans
TCCCCCTACCGTTTCGTCGCACCTCAAGTCAATGACGTCATCAATAGGGCGCTTACTTTTCATTTTTGGTGGTGATGGACAGTACCCCTCATAACCACGTAACCATGCGGCCTTCCACGGTCTCTGGCACCTCTTTGTAGTGTACTTTGTGTGTAAGTTACAGTGCTAGCGGAGACCTCGATTAACCTCAAAACATCCTCTGCCACTGCACGATTTAGTAAAAAATATTGACGGCAAACTAGAGCGTGTGGACATTTGTGATTAAGGGACTGTTCACAAAGGGCTGATTGTGTT
>NZ_LODL01000029.1 GCF_001551835.1 Dechloromonas denitrificans
GTAGCTGCCGTTGGCATTGATGACCAGCGTGCCCACGCCGGCCAGCGTGGCGGTGGTGCCGGCGGCGTAGGTCGTGCCGCCCACCGTGAAGGTGGTGACGCTGACCGGACCATCGACGCTGCTCGTGCCGCTCAGTACCGTGCCGCTCAGCGGGCCGCTGTCTTCGGCGATGCTGATCACTTCGTTGGCGTCGGTGAAGTCGTCGTTCACCGGCGTCACCGTGATCGCCAGGGTCGAGGTGTCGTTGGCCCCCGAACCGTCGGTCAGGGTGTAGGTGGCGACCGGCACCGTGCCGTTGTAGTTGGCGTTCGGCGTGAAGGTGTAGCTGCCGTTGGCATTGATGACCAGCGTGCCCACGCCGGCCAGCGTGGCGGTGG
>NZ_LODL01000030.1 GCF_001551835.1 Dechloromonas denitrificans
ATGGCGTCGTCGACCTTGATGCTGTCGCCGACCTTGACGAACAGTTCGATGACCGGAACGCTGTCGAAGTCGCCGATATCCGGCACCTTGACTTCGACCACGCCACCGCCGGCAGCGGCGGCTGGCGCGGCAGCCACCGGTGCGGCAACCGGAGCCGGGGCCGGGGCTGCAGCCTGGGCGGCCGGGGCCGGCGCGGCGGCAGCGGCGCCACCGGTTTCGACCTTGATCAGCAGCGCGCCTTCGGCCACCTTGGAACCGAGCTGGATCAGCACTTCCTTGACCACGCCTTCGACCGGCGACGGCACATCCATCGTTGCCTTGTCGGATTCGAGGGTGACGATGGCGTCGTCGACCTTGATGCTGTCGCCGACCTTGACGAACAGTTCGATGACCGG
>NZ_LODL01000031.1 GCF_001551835.1 Dechloromonas denitrificans
CGCGGCTTGCTGCCGGTCGTGCGGGCGGCCGGCTGGGCGAAGCTGCGGGCCGTGTTGCGGCCACTGTCATCGAGGCGGAAGAAGGTCATCGTCTGCTGCAACTGCTCGGCCTGAGAGCCAAGTTCCTCGGCGGTCGCCGCCAGTTCCTCGGAAGCCGAGGCATTCTGCTGCGTGGCCTGGTTCAGCTGGCCCATGGCGCCGTTGATCTGGGCGACACCGCTCGACTGCTCGGACGAGGCCGAGGCGATTTCCTGGACCAGGTCGGACGTCTTGCGGATGGTCGGCACCATCTCGGTGAGCAGGGTGCCGGCGCGTTCGGCCTGCTTGACCGAGGAAGAGGCGAGATCGCCGATTTCCTGAGCAGCGACCTGCGAACGCTCGGCCAGTTTGCGGACCTCGGCGGCGACCACGGCGAAGCCCTTGCCATGATCGCCGGCGCGGGCCGCTTCGATGGCCGCATTGAGGGCCAGCAGGTTGGTCTGGTAGGCGATGTCGTCGATGATGCCAATCTTGCTGGCGATGCTCTTCATGTCATCAACCGTCTTGCTGACCGCAGCGCCGCCCTCGGCGGCTTCGGTCGCGGCCTTGGCGGCCATGCCGTCGGTAACACGGGCATTCTCGGTGTTCTGGGAAATGGATGCGGTCATCTGCTCCATCGAGGAAGTGGTTTCCTCGACCGAGGCCGCCTGTTCGCTGGAGGATTGCGACAGCGACTGGGCGGTGGCCGAGACCTGGCCGGCGGCATTGGTCAGGTTGTCGGCGGCGGTGCGCACTTCACCGATGATCTGCGTCAG
>NZ_LODL01000032.1 GCF_001551835.1 Dechloromonas denitrificans
GAGGCGAAGGTGGCTTGCGGCCAGTTTTGCAGGGCGGCGAGCATCTGGCCGGTCTGGTTGGCGTCGTCGTCGATGGCTTGTTTGCCGCAGATGACGAGTTGCGGTTGTTCCTTGTCGCACAGGGCCTTCAACAGCTTGGCAACGGCCAGCGGTTGCAGTTCGACGTCGGTCTCGACCAGGATGCCGCGGTCGGCGCCGATCGCCATCGCCGTGCGCAGGGTTTCCTGGCAGGCGGCGACGCCGCAGGAGACGGCGATGACTTCCGTGGCGATGCCGGCTTCTTTCAGACGCACGGCTTCTTCGACGGCGATTTCGTCGAACGGGTTCATGCTCATCTTGACGTTGGCCAGGTCAACACCCGAACCGTCCGCCTTGACGCGAACCTTGACGTTGTAATCAACTACCCGTTTTACGGGGACGAGAATTTTCA
>NZ_LODL01000033.1 GCF_001551835.1 Dechloromonas denitrificans
TGCTCGAGGTAGGTCTTGGCGCGGAGGCCGATGTCGGCGGCCTTGACCTGGTACTGCCAGACCTGCTCGGCCCACAGATTGGCTTGGTCCCAATCCTTCTTGGCGGCAGCGGCTTCGTGCTTGGCCTTGGCATCCTTCATCTTGTTGAGCTGGTCGGTAGCGTCATCGACCATGTTTACCACGTCCGGGAAGTCCTTGAAGTTCACGCTGGTGATGTAACCGACCACGGAATCAATGACCACCTGGGTATCCGCCACCTTCTTCACGGTCGCCTTATAGTCGGTTTCCGTGTAGTTGGCCTTGGCTTCAGCCGTCTTGCCCGGCTTCCAGCCCTTCGGCTTGACCAGCAGGTAACCCTGCATTTCGAGGTGCAGCGCGGAGCAGAACTCCGTGCAGTAGTACGGATACACACCTTCCTTGTCAGCCTTGAACTTGACGGTCACCGTCTTGCCCGGCTCAACCGAAGCATGAACGTTCATCGTCGACACCGTGAAACCGTGGGTTTCATCCTGGGCGCGTTCGAGGTTGGTCAGGTGAATGGTGATTTCGTCGCCCACTTCCGCCTCGATCGTTTCCGGCGTGATGTGCGAACGGATCAACGTGCCCTTGACCTCGATCTTGTTACCCTTCTTGGTCGTCACTTCCTCACCGGCGCGAACCATACCCGGATGCGGCTTGTCGGTGCG
>NZ_LODL01000034.1 GCF_001551835.1 Dechloromonas denitrificans
TCCGGAAATCAGCCTGATTTCCAAACAGAAAAACAAAACCCCCGAAAAATCGGGGGGTCGTCAGCAGTCTGAGGCGGCTTGGCCGCCTTTTGTTTTTTTTGGGGGCTTGTGCTGGTGTTGTGGTTGGTGAGTCTTTTTGCTGTGCTGTTGGGCAAGATAGGTGAAAAAAGTAGTTGACGAAGGTTCGGGCGTGTATATAATGCGCACCTCTTCAGCGGCACCGGGGAGTTCCGGGGTGGTTGAGGAGGGAGGTAGAAGTAAAGAGTGGCAAAAAAGAGTTGAAGAATAGCTTGACGGTTTGTAAGAAGTTCTTCATAATCTCGCC
This sequence comes from Dechloromonas denitrificans, assembly GCF_001551835.1. Classification (GTDB taxonomy): domain Bacteria; phylum Pseudomonadota; class Gammaproteobacteria; order Burkholderiales; family Rhodocyclaceae; genus Azonexus; species Azonexus denitrificans. The sequence goes on from NZ_LODL01000034.1 coordinate 326, forward strand.
TCTCTGCTGCAGACGAAG
>NZ_LODL01000035.1:0-22931 GCF_001551835.1 Dechloromonas denitrificans
GGGGCTGAGATGGCATATCCACCGCCGGGGGAGGGCGGCAATCGCTGGGCGAGCACGCACGCGATGCGCCGGGTGATTCGTGATGCGTTGGAAGTCTCGTTGATGGATTACGAAATCCGCCGCTATTTCAAGATGGGGCCGGGGGAAGAAATCACGCCGGCCAAGCGGCGGCGCATGGCGCGGCACAAGGCGGGGCATGTCTATTTGTCCATGGTCCGTCAAATGGCATTGGCGACGACGCGGCCGGGCGGGCTGGAAATTACCGGCTTCGCGGCCTTCGAGGCACCTTATCTAACAGCGCCGGATTCTAATCTGGTGCCGCACGGCCTGCTTTACCCGATAGGCGATCAAGGCGAGTTGGTGAGTCGGGCCGAATTGGTTGAGCGTCGGCAAGAGTTGGAGCATCTGGACGGAAACTACCGGGGCGGAGCGTTGCCATATGAGTTGGGGGCGGTTCAGCGTCTTGGTTGGATTAGCTTTGGTTCAACAAATGACGCCAACGCACTCGGGTATCTAAGTCCTGGGCCGGGGGCTGATAACGGGGCTGGGGTTTATGCGCCGGGTCGTGAGGGGTTCTTCGGGGTGGTGGTGCAGAACATCGGTGTGCATAGTGTTTTTGTCGGCGGAGAGTTGAAAACGAAGCGGGAAGTGATGATGTTTCGAAATGTAGTCACTAACGGTATGGGGGGGTTTGTCGTTGTTCGTGGTAGGCGGTATGGGCCAGATGCGGAATTGTTGGAGGTGACGGACGTATTGCCGCAAGGGTACTTCTTTGGCGGGGGGCCGCTTGACGATAAGTCGGTTTATGCGACGGTGGGCACATGGTCAGCGATTGAAAAGCGGGTTCCACCAAAATTAAGCGATACGTTGACGGATTTGGCTAATGCCCCGGTGGAGGCTTTTAGGCTCGGTTTTCCGCGTCGGGACTGGGTGTATATGAAGGTAGGCCAATACATACCGGGCGGCGAATATGTGGCAGAAGTGTCGTGGATGACCTCGCGGGAGTGGTGGGAAATCTACGGGGAGCGTGCCCATGAGTTCGCCAGATATGGTTTTCAGATTCCGCCGCAACCAAAGCCATTTAAAAAGCGGCGAAAGGTCAGTGTTCGGTTTGATAAAGCCTTTGTTGCAGAGGTTAATTTGCCTGCCGGGCAAACCGGAGATTACCCCTAATCAGCGCAAACAATTATTTGAGTTTTTTTCATGCTCATGCCGATGAAAGACCGAAAAAATTCAATTTTTCTTAGGTGTAATCCCGAGTTTTGGCCGGGCCGGGCCGGGAAAGTGCCGTAAAAATACAAAATAGGCAATAATTTTTATATTTTTTGGTGTGTTGATGGTAGAGATAAAAGGGCTTGTATGTATTTGAAAATCATTATGCAACTCGTGGCGCGAATTAAGGCTATGGGGTGGTTGGAATGGGCCGCCATTAGCATGTTTGCGGAAAAGGTTTTTACAGCGGATGTCAAAAAGGAGATCAATGACGCAATCGTTAAGGAGGCGGCAGAGCGGGCTGGGGTGACCTTGGATGCGGAAAACCCGTTATCAGATGCCAGTTTGGCGAATGCCGTGTTTCAGCGTACCGGGATACCTTTACGGAGTTTGCGCGATCAGGTGTTGATTAAGGAAGATTTGGATACGTGGGCGGCGTCGTTGGTGTCGGCAAAATCGGGTTATACGATTCGCTCAGTGTCAAACGTGGCAATACTCAAGGAAGATTTGCAGCGCACGGCCTGCGCCGTCCTGACGGAGCGTTTAGGTATCCCGGCAGGGGTGTTGCCGTCCGATGGGCAAGCGTTTGATCCTGAGGCGATCAAAACCAGATTGCTGGCATGGGCCAAGGCCGAAATCATGACGCGGGTCGGAGAAGATGTCGGGGTCAGCGTTGATGAAATCATGGCGCTCGGTGACGTGGAATCGGTGGCCTATGAGTTGAACTCACTGCTCAAGCTGGCCGATTCGGATATGACGGTGACCGGGCGAAAACTGGCGGTGCGGGTGGTCAATCAGTTGGCGGCGAGGTCGGTGGTGGAATATCAGCAGGTGGTTCAGGGCGATACCAAGGCCAGCCGGCGGCGATTGCAAAACCGCAAGGCTCAGGAACGATTTCGCGCCAAGTGGGGAAACCGGCAGAAATATGTTCCGCTGGATATGAATGCGGTGATCGGATAGCGCGGCGCTTGCGGTGTCGTGCCGTTGACATAGAATGGCCCTCTGGATATTGGAGGGCTTTTTTATGGGGAATTTTTGGTTGGTCTGGGCGCTGGTCGGCTTTTCTGTGGCCTGCGCGGTGGCGTCGGATAAGGGGCAGTCGTGGGCGTTGCGGGCGGCATTACTGGCGGCGGCGGCGTTTGTTTATGCAGCGTTGCGCTTTGGCGCGGTGCCGGCGCTGGATGGGGTGGTCGGGTATGTCGCGGCGGCGGCATTCGGTAAGGGGTTTGTGCTTGGGTTGGCATTAGAGGCGCTGTTGTGGCTGGCTGGCGCGGCAGTGAAGCGATTTGCGCCGGGGTCTGTTCAAGTGGTTGCCGGCGCGGATGGGAAGGCAGTAGATAAATAACGTCTATCGACCGATAAAAACAAACGATCAGGCGGCAAGCCTCGCTTTATTGCGGGCCTTGCCGCTTTTGCTTGATGATGCCGGGGTTTCTCGCGGGCGGCGTGTTTCGGCGATGAATTGCCGGTAGGCCTCAAGGGCGGCGGGCACAAGTCGCACCCATGCCGGGTCAATCGGTGGGCAGTGCTTGGTGAGTTCGTCGAAGGTGCCGGCCAGCTTGGCGGCGGCGATCTTTTCCGGGACAACCCAGCGGGAAACGTAGTAATTAAAGCGCGGGCTATCGGCCCGCATATCGGTAACGGCATAGACCCAGCGAATTAAATCAACGGCGTCTTTTTGCTCTTGTGAGGTGATCGAATGTACATGCAGCGGATTGTCGGCGATTTCGCCGGTTTTTTTTATGCCCTTCGGTTTCGCATAATTTGTATTATGTTAAATTTAATGAAAACAAAAAAAGGATCAATTCAGATCCTCTTCGCTGGTTGCCGGCAAACGCAAAATCGGGATGCCCTCGTCCCTCAACTCTTCGCACTCTTCGTCGGTGGCATCGCCCCGTATCGGCCGTTCGGGCGCCTGGTTGTAATGAATTTTGCGCGCCTCTTCGGCAAACGAGTTTCCGACGTCTTCGCTATTGTTGATCATCGATTGCACCAGTTGTCGGTACATCGACAACACCTGCGAGCCTGCAGGCATCACCGCGGTACCGGGTGCGCTGGCACGAGGCGCTGCCTTGTTTTTAGCCCCAGACTCGCCACGATGCGATGAAATGGCTATGGCCGACGGCAGGCGCCGAATGATGTGACTTTCGCATTGCGGGCAAGTGACGAGACGAGACTGTTGCTGTGCATCAAATTCCTCGGCGCTACGAAACCATCCTTCAAAGCGATGGTCATTGTCACAGCTTAGATCATAGATAATCATGGGTTTAACCTTGGTGCCGGGACGGGAACGGAACAAGCCGTGGAATAGCTTGCCGTTAGGGGATTTCGAAAAAACACATTGTCGAGTTACCCCCAAAGTTACCCCCATCCGAACGTTGCTGGCACCTGTTTTTATAAGGGCGCGAATCATATCACCCTACCCTTTGCCATCAAGCAATCGCATCTCCTTTGGGAGCATATGGATGATGGTTCGAGTTCTCAGGACTTCAGCCGGCAGAGTCCCGGATTGTGATTCCGGTAGTCATCAGATCGATACACGTGCGCCCGACAGCAAAGCGGTTATCCAACGGATTGCAAATCTGTGTAGGTCAGTTACCCCTGCTCAACCGGGTTGCCTTCATTCAACCCCAAGGCAGAAATCTGAGGGCTGTCGCTCCACAGCCAACCCTTATGAAAATTCCCACCCGATCTGCTGCCCCATCGAGACAGGGTTGCTCCCACGGGTAGCGCTACGAGCCACCATCGGAACAAAGTCATGCTCGACACTCTGGATCCTGTCGAATAACGAAGGCTGGTATTTCATGTGAGTACCGCTCGCTATCATGCGCCGTCGCAAAGCCGAGACCGCAAGATTTAGGCATTCCGCCAACATCTCCTGCTCCCAATCAAACCGATCTAGCAGGATCACATACGCTGACGCTTGCGAATAGCTGTGCTTGATTAACTGGAGAGCACTGGGCTGATCCTCATCCGCCTGCATTCTGATCAGTGGGTCGAAATCCTCGGGTGCGGTAAGCAATCTGGCCAATCGATTGACTGCAGAATCCGAGTCCTCGGAATCCCAGTCTTTGTCGAGCCTGACTGCAAACCGAACGTTTTTTTCTGCGAAGCGAATCAGCTTGTTATAGAGCCGAGCAAGAATGGATCGCCGATCGTCGCCATTTGACAAGTCGACCGCAAATCCGCGTTTGCGCCCAATCTCGTCTGAAATAAGCCAGGCCTCGCTGGACAGATCATCGACTGAATACTCACCCCGGCTACTCCAGGCTATTCGCCGAAGGTCTCCCCGGCAAGAATTTAGAAACGCTTGGAATGCTTTGCCGGTATCCCACATTTTTTGCCGCCTATTTCACCACATCGCATGATGTCGGCAAGTACAGCAAAATGCGTTCCATAAAAATCAGAACAGGCCAATTTTCCCATGACAGAGGCAACTATTGCCGCCCTACCCTCGGATGTCGATGATCGTGCCCAGGATCTGATCCGCGGTCTTGATCACATTTGCCGCAGCCTTGGCATCTATTCCCCCCTGGTGCATGGCAACCATCTTCCTGGCGAATTCGCTGTCTTCAGCGTTCAGAGCACTGCCGGCAATTGCTGTGCGGTTGGTGCTGGCCTGCATGCTTTGCATGCCGGTGGATAGGACTGAGCTAATCGACATGGGAACCTCGAGCTGATTGGACGGTATTGCTGAGCAGGAGGCGTGCCAGTCATACGGATTTTCCACAATACGAATGGACAAAGAAATGCTTATAAAATATCAACATTGATTAGCCGAAAGGACACCTCGTGTTCGAATCCATTGCTGCGCTCTCGCCCTGCTTTGCAGTAGCCGGATACATTGCCGTCCTGATATTTCGGGATAGTCGCTAGTCGAATACTCCTAACATTCGGCCAGAGCCGGCTACCGATCCACCAACTCCCGTAGCTCCTTGCCCGCCTTGAAATGAGGCAACCATTTTCCTGGAACGCTGACCTTATCACCAGTCTTTGGATTCCTTCCGATACGGGGTGGGCGATAGTTCAGCGAGAAACTACCAAAGCCGCGGACTTCGACACGATGGCCAAGCGTCAGCGTCTGGCTAATTGCTCCAAGAATTTCACCTACTGCCATGTCGGCATCGGCCTTGAGCAACTTGGGAAACCTATTCGCCAGCGCCTCAACAAGTTCTGATCGGGTCATGTCACTTAGCTACGCTGTCAAAAAAGAAGCGGAGAATTGGCAACGCGCACAGCAGAAGCAAAGCCACAAAGCCTCCGAAGAGTGCCCAGGCAATGCCCCATTTCAGGCCGATGCCAAGCAGCGTAAGCCCCACAAAGCACAGAAACTGACCGATGGTCGCCATCTCTATTTCTCTTTCAGCACATCCCGGTTGATCTTCTCGGCAAGCATTAGAGCTTTACCCCTGTCAGATCCTCGACCTGTTTTTTGATCAACCCTTTGGCCAGGTCTTTCAGCAGATCGATGGTAAATCCACCACCAACCGCTGCAGCCTGCTTTGTCTTGGCCCAGACTTTCGGATCTCGAACCGAGTCTGCAAATTCATGCCCTGCCCAGGTGAGTCGAAAAATCGTAGCGTCAGTCGCAATCCGCTTGCCAGGTGGCAAGATGGCCGCTCCAATCAGGCCGGCTTCCTCCAGCAACTGAGCATGAGAGGCAAAGTCTTCTTCTGAAATGCCATCTACCGAGCTAACCGGCTCAGAGGCCACACTGACCGCCAAGACGATTTCTCTGATCACATCCATATTACGGCGCATTGGTCACCCCTTCAGCACACTGCGGTCAACCTCGAACCCTTCCCGGACCACCTGGCCGCAGCACGGGCATTGCTCTTTGTCCTTGGTTCGCCCAATAGCCATGCGTAGCGTACTTTCCGCAATGCCTGCCCGTGCAGCCGCAACCTTGATTGGCACACCATCTGAAACCAGGCGCAATGCCTGCTGTGTCTTTGACAACGCCATAGCGATACCCCCACTTCGTTTTTCGTGCTCTGATGGTAGCACTGTATCGCACATCCTAAGATATGCTTGACATCGCATATCGCAGTTTATACGATGCTCGCACTGATCCATATGGACAGGGAAACCTTCAGGACACGACATGGAAACCACGAACACGACTGCAGAACCTCTCGTTACCATCCGCATCAGCCCTGTCATCGAACGCGACTTCGAGCGCCGAGGCGTCTTTCCCGAGCTGCGCCAGAAGAACGCTTACCGCACTATCAACAGCGCAACTGGCGTCCACTTGATCAGCCTCAAGACTGCCCGCGAAATTCTCGACGACGCCAAAGCGCAGAACCGGAACCGCGACCTTCCGCGCGGACTGCCCGTCGCCTACGGCTCTCTTGCCAAAAACATCACTGCCAGCCTAAAGCAGGAGGCGCGGAACGGCCTGCAGGACGACCCGGGCATGGCGGAAGTGCAACGGCGTCAAGCCGCCGCATCTGCCTGCTTCCAGATCGGGGACAGCGTTCTCTACTTCCGAGGCGCCGATGAATATGGCCAGGAAGCGACCATCGTCAATGGCTATCAAATGTACCCGGTGATTTCTGATGACGGCCCATACATCACCAGTGACGACGAGCGGCGCCGATATCAAAACGGCTACGTCATCTGGACAAAGGCGGCGGGGCATCGCTTCTTTGTCCCGGCCCACACCCTCACTCGCAACGATTGCAAGCCGAGTCATATCCGCTTAGTAGCTTCACCGTCAGTTTCTAGAATAGCCACCAATTACACGGGGCAACGTCAAGGAGCATCAGCATGACCACCCACATCACCCGCTCAGACCGACGTCTGAAGTTGCTTTCTACCGAGGAATCCCATAAGGCCGGCAACTACGACGCAGAGGTGTTGCTTGTCGCTCTGCGTAATATTGAGCAAGGCCACGACGCAGCCGGCCTGCTGGCCAATGCCCTGAACGGCATCACAACCCTCGCCACTGAGAACCGCACCAAAGAGAGCATCGAACGCCTTGACGGCTTCTGCGCAATCATCGGCCCGGTGCTAGAACGCACCGTAGCCCTTGAGGCGAAATGCGCCCTGCTCTCGGCATCGCTCAACCAGGCGGATCGAGTAGCCCAGGCATCAGCCGACGAGCGACGGGCCATCCATGCCGCGATTTCCACGTGCAGCCAGGTATCAGCCGGCCGGATCATCGCCGCCTATCCGAACGACGATGATGCAATCGTGACGCTGTGCGAACTGCAGTTGGCCGTCCGTGCACTAGAGCTGAAATTTACTGATTCAGAAGGTGGCGAGATATGAGCATTACCATGGACGAGAAGGAAGCCATCAACCCTATGATCACCAGCAGCGGCGATACCTTCCGTGTCTCGGCAGCATTAACGGCGCTTGCTGATCTGGTGATGGCCGAGCAAACAGTGGAGCCGGATGGTGATCAGGGGCTCGGACTGGCGTTCATTCTGCAAACGTGTTCCGCCGCGTTGAGGCATATGCAAAAGGCGAATGCATGAGCACGAAACCTCCATCCATTCATGAACGGGCTCAGGAAGCATGCTGCGAGGCAATCGATGCAAACGCAATGGCGGCCGGCATCCATGCACTGCTGAGTACCATTCCCGACGAGGAAACGACGGATTCAATTCTGGCCGCTCGGCAGCTTGCCCTGTTAATCGAAGGCAAAATGAAATCTATTTTGGAGCTGATATGAGCACCGAAACAGCAGACGGTGCCAGCCGCCTAATCATGTGCTGTGTTGCCGCGATGGAGGTTGCGGAGAACGGATAGCCCCCTGAACCTCAGGACACCATCCCGCCCTCAAGGCGGGTTTTTTTCGTCCGCCGACTTCTGGTTGTAAGCCGCAGCCCGACATCTTCCTACCCTTTTTTTGCCTGACTCCTTCAGTGAAACTGGTTTTGCCGGATAACTGGCATTCATCAAAACCATCAGTGAAGGAAGCATCATGGATATCGTAGTTTTCAGGAGCCAAGCCGAAAAGGCACAACAGGAGATCGAGGGCATCTACCGCGGCCTCGTCGGCGCGCTTTCAGGATCCCGACTGGGCGAGATGGATGGCATGATCTACTCAATCGAACCAGACAGCCTGGAAGCATATTTGAAGCTCAACATCGACCATCTGGAAGACGTTATCGGCCGGCTAACAATGGCCATGAAGGCAACCCAGAAGCGGCTACTTCGGGATCAAAGGAAAATCGCAAAGTGATCAATACCCCGCTTCGGCGGGGTTCTCAATTCAACTAGCGTCGCCTACAATGAAGCCGCATTTCGGCCGTGAGTCGCGGAAAGGTTAGGCGAGGTAATCGCCAGGGGATAGCAGTGCAGCCGAAATGACTGTGTATCCCTGGCTCCTTCATCATTACCAAGGAGTCTCACATGAACTGTATTTCATTTTCAAAGCATGCCCTCGAGGCGCGAGCTCGTCGCACGGCCAAATCTCAAGGCTTTCGGGCTATGAAGTCACGCAGGATTAACCCGCTGGAGAATCATGGTGAATTCATGATCATCGACGGAAACGGGATTCCGCAGCTTGGATTTAAATACGACGCCACGGCGCAGGACGTAATCCGATTCTGCGCTGAATGACATAGCCCCGCCCCCGAGGCGGGGTTTTCATTTGTGGCGGAAGTAAGCGCACGACAACGTGATGGGTGACATTCGCGAACTGAAGATCAGCTTCGCTCCCTTCAGGCCTCATGCAGTCCGGCTACAATTGCCGGAGGCGAGCACCCGATGGAACGAACATCCACTATAGCCGACACATTGACGTTCAAAGGTCACCACGCGCTTTCAGGATGGCAACGAATTCACCATAGGCCCGATTGAAGTCCGCAGCGACTGGCGAGCCCGCCAAGGACTCGCCACACGCCCTGTAGTACCAGGCCTGTGAATCAGCACCAGCCGTAAAGCGTGACCAGTAATTTGCCGCCTGCCCTGCCCTCAGATCCCTGAGCGTGGTCTGCAGGTTGTGCAACTTGTCACAACCGGCAACCAGTTTCACCGATGGCGACGCAGCGGCCAGGTGGGCGACGTAGGCTTCCTTGCGCGGCCGCCATGCAGGTTTCGGCTCTTCCATCGTGTCGGTACAGGCATCAACGATCTCAGCTACTTCATCGCCGAACATGACGCGAACCGTTTCCAGCATCGGCCGGCCGCCGCAGTCCTCGGCCGCATCATGCAGCAGTGCCGCGATGGCTTCGGTTTCGTTGCCGCCATGTTCGAGGACTGAGGCACTGACGGCCATCAAGTGGCTGATGTATGGCGCCCCCAGGCCCTTGCGTTGCTGGGTGCCGTGGATCTCGTTCGCGAACTGCAGCGCCAGGGCGAACTTCGGGGAAAGCAGCGGGGTTTCGTTCTTCGCGGGCATGGTGCCTCCTTGTCGTCGTCGACCAGGATTTCAGCGCACACCGCGGCCCTGGCCATACCGCAGCCGGACATTCCGTGAATTTGAAACAGTGGGGATTGGGAAGGCTACGTGAGGCGCCAGAACAGGCAGCAGCCAAAGCCCATTCTATTCCTACGGGATAGGCGAATCAAGCAAAGCCAAACGCCCGATTCAGCACCGATAGATCAGCCGGCTCACCCTTCTCCACCAGTTGATAGGTTGTCGCCCAATAGGACTCATGGGCAGCCGCCGTGTAGCGCTTCACGGTCCGGTATTTCCTGATCTCGTTGCCCTTCAGCAGCCAGGACATCGCAGCACGCACCGGGTACTCTGCAACGCCCATTTTCTCGGCGATATCGAAGGTTGAGAATTCCTTTAGGCCAGAGGCTGAAATCGCCCTGGAAACCATCTCAACAGTTACACGGGTTGGTTCGGTTTGTACGGTAGCCATGGTCACTCCAGGGGCGAGTCAGTAGAGCCAGTATTTTCAGGCGCCAGCCAGCAACCGAATCACCCGGCAGCATTCGCCACCTTCAGACGCTCGGCCAAGGCGCCCAGAAGGTCACGCGGCAGGGCGGCAAGCCCCTTGCGCTTGAAGTCCTCAACAGCAACGCCGTGGGCGTCCAGCATCACGATGAATGTCGGGCACTGCAACAGGCGCAGTTCATGAGGTGATGTTTTCGGCGAGAGTTTGGCCTCAAGGGTAGCAAGGCGGCGCGATATCGAATCAGTGCGCACAGCTATTCCCCTCCGCCAGTATCGCTCTGACTTCGACCACGGCCGGAATCTTGGGCGGAACAATGACCACCCGCCCTAGGTAGGCAATTGGCCGCACGGGCGGAACTGATCGGATTGCAACGATCACCCGGCCTGCTGCCTCGGCTTCTGCCTTGCGGATCGCGAACTGGTGCCATTGGTCCTCACTTGCGTTCGCGGCCGGCTCGATGAGCGTAGAGGTTGATCCTGCGCCATTGTTCCGGCCTGCAAGCCTCTCAAGTCGTTCAAGGCGGCGTTTCAGGGTTGTGTTCATGGTGCATCCTCGCTATCAAAAGGAACGGCGACCACACCCAGCACGTTGCCGCGGAGTGAAGCCAGGACATCGGCCAGCCGGTTCGCCTTGCCGTGCTTAGACCTCTGGCCGGCAAGCACAGCCAGCCAAGCATGAAACTCAGTCTCGAAGTATTCGACGCCGGCCTCTGGCTGATCCTGGTCGACGCAGTCAGGCGAGCGCACAACACCGACACGATCACCACGCAACCAGGCCGCCTTGATTGCCTGGCGATGTGCCTGCCATTCGGCGCCTGGCGCTTCGAGATCCGGTTCGAGCAGCACCGTAAAGCCCTGCTCGGGCGCCGGCTTCAACGCTGCTTCAAGTCTCGCCAGTCGGCGATGCAATACGCTGATCATGCCCTTCCCCTTTCCTTCAATAGCGCTTCGACGGTAGCCAGGCGTTCGGCCATGTCGCTGGTCTCCAGGCTGCGCCGTTGCTGCTCGACCAGGCCGGCCAACGTCTCGGCCTCACTGGGCAGAATGCTGCCAGCGGCAACCGCCTGAATGATGCTGGCCTGTGCCTTGGCACAATCAGCCGGCACCTCGATCGAGGGCAACAGGAACCGGATCGCCTTCTCGTTCAATCCGAAGTACTTATCGAGCGCAGCAAGGCTCGGATCTTTGCTGGCCAGCTTGTACTTCTTCAGGTACCCAACGAAATGCCGATCCTCGCCGCTGCCTTCCCAAATCTCGGCAACCTCCAGGCCGGCAATCGCCGCAGCCGTATCGTCATCCAGTTCGTTGATCGGCTTCGGACCGCCATCATCCCGGAACAGCTTCCGGACATCGAAGAACGCTAAACGGGAGCGCTCCAGCAGAACCCGCTCGGCCGTAATGCCCAGCCGGCCGGCAAGGTCTGACATCCCACGCTCAATGGCCTCGCAAACCTCAACATTTCTCAACAAGCGCTCACCCGCAGACGACGCGGTTTTTGCCGAGTAACCGGCGCGAATGGCCGCCTGAGTCGCGTTCTTGTCGACCAGGTACTGCTGAATGAAGGCGGCCTGCTTTGGAGTCATCAGACGACCGACAGCCCAAGCTCAGCCCGTGCCGCCAAGATGTCACGGCGATGCTGGCAGTCGTGGGATGGCGGTACCTCCTTCGCCAGTTTATGGACTTGTGCCAAGCGTTCGTCTTCCTTGGCATCTGCTTCCCGGCGCATTGGATCCTGCCGGGGGGCCGGCTCCACTTCCGGCTCGGCTAAAGTCAGGTTCACAACCGACAGGCCAACGATCCATTCCAGGCGCTTAGCCAGATTGTCCAGCGATCGAGCCAAAACCAGGACTGTGCCAAGACCGCCCCCTGCAAATGTCGCATTCACCCGCTTCACGCCTGCGACACTCTGCGCCTTGCGAAACGTCATCCGGCAATCCTGCGGACTGGCCCAAAGATCAGGGCGCAGTTCAAAGGCAATTTGTGCGTCCATGATGGCGATGCCGGAACCGGCGATGGATTGATGGCAATACCAGGTGCTACGTGAGGTCATTTCTGTTCCTTTCGGGGTTGGGTTATTGCTTTTCCGCCTGCGCAGCCTTGCCTGCCTGGTGGCTGATGGGGGCAGCCGTTGTGTTCAGTGAAGGGCTGTGGCCTCGCCTCAATTCAGGGCTTAACGCCTGCTTGATCGGCCAACCGCGCTGAATTCGATATCTCAGGGCCTGCCTGCTCAAACCAAGGCGCCTCGCCCACTCGTACAACGGAAGAGACTCCCCGTTGTGCGTGATCCACTTTGCCTTTGGGTGCATCCGTTCCGAAGGCGGGTTTTCGAGCAGAAGGCCGTTCTTCTGCCGCTGCAACACCTGCTTACGGCAAGGCTGCCCGGGCAATCTCGCCGCCTCCGCTGCTGTCATAACCTGGCCGCCAATCGTTACCATCCGACAGTAGGCGCGACGCCTCTTCTGCTCGGCTTGAGTCGTCCAGCAACAATTCCCGGGGAAGTAACCTGCCGTTACGTCCAGCCTGCCGAGCCATGAGGTCATGCTCGGCGCAGGCCCCATGTCGCTCAGGAACTGGGCAAAACTCTCTATCCATTGCGGGCAGACCGTTATCCCCTTCGCGCCGTATCTCGGGTAGTCCTTGCACCTCCGGTTCACGCAACGCTTGATCATCGCCGCCCAGGCGCTACGCTCCCGTTTGAGAATACCTTTGTAAGCCATGGCGCCTCCTACTGCTGGGAGCCCGAGAACGCGCCGGCCTGGGCAGCACGTTTGGCCCGCTCTTCAAGGATTTGTTGAACAATGCCTCGAATCTCGGTCAGATTCTTGGCGCCCTGCTCGCCCTTGGCGGTCAGGAGCCGACCCATTTCATCGCGGACGGGCTCCGGCGTTGCGACGCGATTCCAGGCTTTGGTAGCCGCGTTGACCAGCCCGGAAACATTGCCCGTGGCAGCCGATCGCGCAGCATTGCCGGCCTCAGTCACGACCGACATATCCAGATCGCCAAGACCGGCTGCTCGGGAAGCCGTTTGAGACCCGCGGCCGACCGACTCCAGGCGTTTTAGGCGTGCTTCCTTCGTCACATCGGCGGCAAACTGGCGGAAGGATTTTTGATCGCCGAACAGTTCGCGCAGCTTCTCGGCGGTGGCGGTATCGCGCCACATTTTCAGGACTTGGGTTTGGCCAGATTCAACCCCCAACTTCTTGCGCAATGATTCGAAAGCGCCGATCCGGAAGGCCTGCAACTCGGAATCCGACATGCCGTCGGTCATTTGGCTGATCTTCCAGGCATCTTTCGACATCGCCTGATTGCCGAGATTGGCAGCAGCGCGCAACTCAGTCAGCCCGGCATAGGCATCGCGTGCTTGCTTGTAAAAGCTGACACCGCTTTGGTCGGCCGTCATGCTGTCGATTTTGGCAACCAGATCGCGACGGAGATCCTTATAGGCATTGCCAAGTTCGTTCAGCCTGCCGGTTTCCGGGTTGACGTGGGATTGTTCAAGGTCGTATAGGCTGCGCTTGAGCGTATCCAACTGCGATAGCGGCGCAACCTTTTGCTGGGGGCGCATCAGCGCATCAACGCCGGGGCTCCCTTCCAGCAGGGTGAATTTCTGACCGTTTGCCTCAGCAATTCGCTTTGCGAATCCGAAGGAATTCGACGAACGTTCCAACAATGATTCAAGGACGGGATCAACGGCCAAGGTCGTTTGACGCACGCGATCGTAGAGCGGGCCAGCCGCCTCCTTGCGGGCAGAATCCAGCGCTTCCAACGTTTGCGGTAAGCGGGCGCCGTTCGTACCAAGTCCAGACTCGGCGGCGCCAATCAGACGATCGGCACGACCGGCCTGTCGGGTGTGAATCAGTCGCTCGGCCACATCCTTGGTTTTGCCCGGGAGCGTGGCCAGGGTGTCGAGCAGTTGCCGGGTGTTCTGCCCGCCGGCATCGGCAATCGTCGCCTCTGGCCCCAGCTTCGACTGCCGGGCCGCAATCACATCCATCGGATTGGTCAGCACACCACGGCCGCCGGCATCGCGCTCGATCGCCTGCGCAATTTTCTGCGCGGCTTCTGCCTTGGCCGATTGGCTGGCGGCCGGAATGATGCCTTGATTGGCGACGGCATCGGCGAAGCGCGTACCCTCAGCAGCCTTGGTGGCTATTCCGGTCAAGCCCTTGGCAGCAGCACCGGCAGCGCCTACGCCACCAGCGACCACCGGGCCAAGCACAGCACCGCCAAGGGCTCCAGCGGCAATATCCTTGCTGATGCCCATGGCGTCGCGGGCCTTCGAATCTCCGGCGCCTGCAACAGCGCCGTAACCCGCGCCAACCTTCGCCGCTTGGCCGATCATTGAACTACCTGTCTTCGCCACCTGGCCAGCAGGAGCGACTAAGGCGGCAGGGATGGATGCTACCGCCCGTTCAACGTGCCCGAGCACCGGGTTTTCGCTGATGTAGGAATCTGCCGAAGCGCGCGCCGCGTCACGATGATGGCGGTAAGCCTCGCCGACGCTGCGCCCAGTGCCCCATGGCGTGAGATTACCCACCGCCTCCACCACCGCGCCGGTAGCGCCGACCGCCTCATCGTAGAAACCAAGGGTCGGGCCCTGCATGGCGCTGACAATGCCGGCAACAGCTAACGGCTTGCTCTCACTCTTCGTCTCAGGTGCTGCCGGTACCGATGCTGCCGGCGCAGCGTATTTCGACCAAGGGCCATCTGCTGCCGGGGCTGGTGCGGCTTCTTGCGCCGGCTGCAGCGCTGAGTATTTCTCCCAGGGGCCGGCCATCATTGCACCGCCTTCCAGCTTGCCGGATTGCCCGGGTCACCACCGATATAGACGTGACCGGAATCAACGGTTCCGATCTTGGGGGCGGCAGATGGCTGCTGTTGCGCCTGTGGCTGCTTTGACGCGGGTACTGGTGCGCCGCCGATGTTCTTCGCCCCCGGGCCGGCCGAGATGCGGAAGCCATTGATTGCCGCCTCGCGGTTGCGTTGCTTCTGGGCGATGACCTCGGGCGAATCGTTCGGCTGAGGAAAATACTGCTTCCTCGCATTGTCGAATTCGCTGGCAGAGACTGCCGCCCCAGATTCTTGGCGCAGCACGGCATTCACGAAATCGCGTTGTGCCTGCTCAACCTGCTGCTGTTCAGGCGATTGCAATCCATTGGCTGCCATGCCAAGGCCCTCGCCAATCAGAGGGATGCTCTCGGCTGCCCGCTTAATCAAACTTGGCTGCACCTTCCCGCCCTGCCCGACCGTATCAATCACTTTGCTCGCAGTATCTGCGCGCATGCCGAATGATGTCGATTTCCCCTGAAATTCCGTCAGCGCTTTGCCACTGCCCACCGGTTGGCCGTCAGCAGCTACTGCCGGCGTCATACGCCCGGTTCGCGGATTGAAAACCATCGTGCCGAGCTCGGTTTCAACGTGCTGAAGGTTGGCCGGCGTCGGGGCGGTGCCCTTGCCCTGAACTCCACGGATACGCTCGGCAAGTGCTTCACGCCGGGTCGGATCGGTTTCGGCCAAATACTGTGACTGAAGGCCAGACATCTGGCCATCGCTGTTCAATTTCGCCAGCTTGGTCTGGTTGTCCAGCATGCGACCATAGGTCTCGCCTTCCTTGCTGGCCTTGGCGTCGATATCGTGCAATTGCTGTCGGGCATTGATCTGCAACCGCGGATCGGTAATCTCGGCGCTGTATGCGTCGCGCTCGAGACGATCGCGCTGCATCATAGCCAACGTTTCGCGATCTTTCTTAGCCTGCGCCACGCCTTGAGCATACTGGGCGGTTTTGCTCCAATCGCTGGTCGACGAGCCGTCGGCAGCCGTGTAGTTCTGCTGTCCAACCGCAATGTTCTTGCCCGCGTTCGGTCCGCTGGTAATGGCGATTGCACCAGTACCGGGGACCATGTTTTCCTTTGTCGGATCGAAGCCCTTGGCGTTCCAGGTGATTCCGTTCAACTCCGGTCGGTAGGCCGCAGCAGCCGACGACAATGGGCCGCCGGTAGGTTCAGAACGCGCAATGGATCCGCCACCGAGTGTCGGCGGTGCCGCGAGCGCGCTTGCAATACTGGAGTCAATATCTAATGCTGCCGGTCGCTGCTGCTCGGGCTCGCGCTCAGGCTCCATACCGGTGGCTGCGGCGCGCCGGCCGGCTTTGATGGTCGGTCCGACAGGCTGGCCGGTAGCGGCCTCGAGCATGGCATTCAGGGAATCAAATCCAGAAGCCAGGGCAATCTCTTCCAAGAAGGAATCTTGCGATTTTGACAAGATGCGTTCTTCGGTCGAAACCTTGATCGGCTCGCCGGTTTCGCGAATAGCGGCGGGGATGGAATCGCTGGTCGGGGTGCCCGGTCCTTCGATCTTGCCGCCCAAGCCAACAGTAAGCCCCATAGATGCTATCGCCGCATCAGACGGCCGGCCCTTGGGGCTCTTGCCATTCGCGTAGCCAACGGCTTTGTCGATCTGCTGCTGGCGCCCCTTGAGGACGCCGAAAATTCCGGGCGTCAGGCTCTGGGGAAGTTGCTGCGCCTTCTGCTGTGGCTGTGGCTGTGGCTGTGGCTGTGGCTGCGGCGCCGGCTGCTGAGCGGCTGGCTGTTGCACCGGCCCGGCAGCGGGGGTACCGTACTTGGCCGACATCTGCCGCATCAGTTCGTCCGGGTCGATCTTCCCGCCCTCGGCAAAGCCCCGGGTGATCGTGGAGCTTGACCCCATGAGGCTATTTGCGCGGCCGTTGGCTTCCATCGTTTTGAGTCGGTCAGCGTACGCCGTTATCCGGCTTTGCCTAGCGTCTGTGTCTTGCTGGAACGACGAGGGCTGAATTGCGGTTTCGGCCTGGCCGGCTGATACCGTTGCAGAACCGAAGGGGCTCACGGTCAAACCACCCAGCGGGGGATTCAACGCAGACACACCAGTGATTCGCGCCTTTGCTGCGACATCTTCTGCTGCCCAACGCGCCGACTTCTCGGCGTTGATCGCCTCGAAATCGCTGCCGTTGGGATCAATGGTCGGCCCAAGTCGCGCAACCTCCGAGCCGGTACCGATTTCACCGCCCAAGGCGAACTTTCTGCTTTTTTGCTTTTGTGCTGACATGGCTGCTCCATTGAGTTGAACAGCGCACTTCCTGCGCGCTTTTGGGTATCTTCCCGAGGACGAAGACATTTAAGAGACAGCAATTACGCTCGCTGCCAAATTTTCTTGAAGTTCACGAGCGTCACAGCCATGCCGGAGAGATCGACGCCTAGCTCTAGGTAGTACGCATCTGCGGTTTCCTGCGACACAGCGAAGGACTGGGAATCACCGCCCTCCACTACCGACAGGCTGCGGAATACATTCGTGCAGCTCGCGCCCTGGGTCTTGAATCGCCGAATCTGTGGCTTCAACCACATCGCCAGCGGGCCATCTGAGCCAGACGGACGACCGCGTCTGCGGCGGGGAAGCCCTACGACCCCGGCAACTTGGTCAGCCGGAACCGGCTGGCGAAGGGCTCCTGCAGTCAATCAAACCCTCTCGTTCCGCGTGCCATTGGTTTCGCGAGCCTACGTGCCTCGAACAATTCGCGCTTTGCTTCGCTGGTCAGATTTTCAAACCGGCTGAATTCGCCACGGAACAGCACCGGGATAATTCCGGTCTCGCCCATACGCTGCTTGGCAACGATAATTTCGGCGATGCCTTTGTCCGGTGTATCAGGGTTGTAGTACTCGTCCCGGTACATCATCAGGATAAGGTCGGCGTCTTGCTCAATGGCTCCCGAGTCTCGAAGGTCAGACATCAGCGGCCGCTTGTTTGGCCGATCGTCAACTTTTCGATTGAGCTGCGACAAGGCAATGACCGGGCAGTTGAATTCCTTGGCGAGCGCCTTCAAGCCTCGGCTAACGCTAGATACCTCCTGCTCCCGGCTACCGTTCTTCATCGATGCGCTATCGCCACTGGCTAGCTGGATGTAGTCGACCACGATCAAGGAAAGGCCGTTCTTCTTCGCGGCACGACGAGCGCGGGACCGCATCTGCGTTACCGTCAGGGCCGGAGCATCTTCGATTAGCAGAGGTGCATTGAACAGCTTCCCGAGGGCAAATGACATCCGCGTCCACTCGTCATCGGACATCTGTCCGGAGCGTAGGGCATTCATTGACACTCGCCCGATGCTGGCAATGGAGCGTTCTGAAAGCTGCTTTTTCCCCATTTCCATCGAGAAAACCAGTGCCGGCTTGTCCTCATTTACGGCAACGTGCTCTGCCACATTCAGCGCAAATGCTGTTTTGCCCATACTGGGGCGGCCGGCAACAATCACCAGATCGCCGGGGTTAAGTCCGCATGTTTTCGCGTCCAGGTCAGTGAAGCCGGTTGATAGCCCGGTGATGGCGCCGCCTCGATCGTATCGGGCTTGGATGTCCTCAATGACGCTGGGTAGCAATGCCCCGATGGTCTCCGGGTCTTCCGATCCTTCAATCCGGCGTTCTGCCAAGGCGAAGACAACCGCCTGGGCTTCGTCGATTCGCTGGTCGGCTGGCTTTGACCCCTCAGCGTTGGCGATGTCGGCAATCTGCGCCGATGCAGCCAGCAAGTCGCGCAGCGCCCGCTTTTCACTGACCACCGCGGCATAGCGCCGGATGTTGGTCGCCGATGGCGTATTAGCCGCCAATTCGCCAAGGTATGCAAGGCCGGTGCTGTCTTCATCAACGCCAGCAGATACCAGCGATTCGGCGACGGTGACCACGTCGACCGGCTGTCGCTCTGCCAGCATCATCACGATGTGCCGGAATATCAACCGGTGGTCTTCGCGGTAAAAGTCTGATTCCTGCAGCCGGTCGACGTGGTCAAATGCTTTCGGGTCGATCAGCAGGCCGCCGAGAACCGATTGCTCGGATTCGATGTGAAACAGGGGGCTACTCATGCCGCCTCCCTGTTCTCGTAGTTGCCCTCAATGATCTTGGCGAAGTTTTCAGCCTCAACGATCCATGGAAGGCTGGCAGACCACTTACCAGACCGCCCCATAAGCAAATCTGATTTTCCGATGTAGGCAAACATTCGCTGGAAGAACACCAGGCCTGCAGTCTTGTCGTGTGGCTTGTCTTTTTTCTTAAGGTCGGCAAGAACCCATGCCCATCTATTCCGCAGATTCTTCTCCCTTGCCCCATTCCAGACACGAGGCTGGGCTAGGTCGGGCAGTTCGTTTGCGTACAGTCCAAGAATTTCTTGCTGAGGACACGGAGCCAGCGAATTGCTGGCGACAACCGATGCGTCAGCATCGGAACCCGGTAAGAGGGAATCAGGAAGAGGGAAGAGGGAATCAGGCGATCTTGGCGATGCCTCGGCACTGCCTAGGTTGTGCTTTGTCACTTCCTTGGTTGTGCCTTGTTCTATCCCCGGCAGTTCAGAAGCCGTTTCACGAACGTGAGGAGACTGGTGTTTGGCGAAGTTGATGATCTGAATGAGCGCCATTTCACCAACCGTGTAGCGGGTGATGAACCCCGCGCCGACAAGCTGGTTGAGCAGATCGTCGACGTCGACTTCTCGGTCGTAAGGCAGGGCCCGGCCGGCGATCCGCTTAGGACGATCCTCAAGTCGCCCTTCTCGATCTGCCAGCATCCACAGATACACGAACAGGAGGCGAGCAACTGGCGGCAGTTCGGCCAAGTCTTCATTCTCCATGATGGACGGCTTGATGTTGCGTGACCTGGCCATGTCACACCGCCATCTCTTGGCGACCGGCAGCCAGCGCCGCCAGAAAAGTGAACAGAACCAGGCGTTCCGCTTTGTGCCGACCTTTCCGAGTCATGATTGATGGGAAAGTCGAAATAATCGAATCGGCTTCGGCGAACAACTTGCTGGCTGGTGTCGTACTATGGCCCTTGAGGTTGCCCGCCTCTGCTGCTTTTTCCTCGGCCCGTTCGTGTTCTGGACGGGCCGTTTCCTTTTCTGGGGTGTACATCGGAATGATCCCTTGTCGGAAGTCATCCCGGCGGACCTGGCGGCCCTCCCTTGCACGCCCGGTGCCGGAGCAGCGCGGAGCAAAGGTCACCCTGGCGGGTGATTTCGGCGGCGCTGATGCGCGGCCTGCCTGCTTTTCGAACAGGCACGGGGTCATGCGGTCAATGCGGCAATGCCGCGATGAATTGGCGTTCGGCATAGCGAGCCCAATCAAGCAGCATTGCGGCTTTTTTGGACTTGCCCATGCAGCCACGCGTCTACCTCAGATTCGACCCAACCAACAGGGGGATTTTTCATTCCTTGGCCGAGCTCGATCGGCCTAGGAAAGGATGGATCGTAGGTAGGCGATTTAGGATTGATGCGAGCGTAAATTGTTGAACGTGAAAGGCCTGTGAGCTCCTCAAGCCTTTTGCGCCGAATAATGAGTAGCGCTTCTCTGATTTGTTTGGTCATTGCTATCCCAACCATCAAAAACCGATCAAGACGAGATCGGAACGGTTCGGATTATTTGGCGCCAGCCAGTATTTTTTAAGTGGGCAGGTTACAGAAAACCTACTCACCTGAAACCATCAATGGGTGGTTAGGTTATGAGCCAGAGGTCTTTGGTGCCCCCCCATCAGTGCTCCAATTCGCAACCTTACTGCACTCTTCCATGGCTGTGGTTACCGGATTCCCGTCATCGTCAGTCAGTCCAAACTCCGCGGCATGCTCACGCAACCATTTATCTAAAGCCTGCTTCGGCGTCTTCTTTCCCGGATCGGTTACGGCTTGCCACGCTCTTACCGTTGCAGCCAGCTTACGGGTGTAGCGGGAATTTTTCGGGTCGAGAAAATCTGGTTCATCGGACGGCTTAGCATCTGGGAAAAAGAACCCCGCCCTAACTCCACGACTTGCCAACCAGGCTTTCAAGTCGTCACGAGTAACGGTTGTCAGCCCCCAGTCGGGGAAGGACTTGAAGAAGCACGAATGATCATTGGCCAGTATTTCGTCATCCGCCTTTGTGGTGCCATGCTCAACGATCCATGACGACGACTCTGCTGAATCAATGTCCGCGATATGGTCGACGTACCCATACTTTCGAGCGGAATAGCGGATATTGGCCTTGATTCGACCATTGGATACCGCACTGGAGAGGCCTTCCATCGCTACATGGTATCGACTGAAGACCCGATCAAAATATGAGTCGTTTCGGCATCGCTGAAGCATGACAGGGTTGTATCCGGCGATGAGGGCCGCTGCATCAATAATGCTGAAGTCTTCAGACAAACACCACAATTCGTCGATCTCGTGCACCTCGATCTCGTTGTAGTGGTCCATCGCTTCGTTGTACGAATCGTCCATCTGCCACCCTTTCTATGCTGCATTTCCGTGCAGCGAAATGACTTCAGCCCCGGACTTCAGCTTGTCCAGGTAGTCCGCCCATTGCTGCATCATGGCTTTGCGCTCCTTGAGGAATTTTGTGCGGTTGTAGGCAGTGCCCAGCGCATCGGGCACCTTGTGGGCTAGCTGGTGCTCAATTACTTCCGGCTTTACGTGCAGTTCTTCATGCAGGATCGTCCGGGCCATCGCCCGGAAGCCGTGCCCAGTGATTTCCGTTTGGGTGTCGAAGCCTAAGCGCCGCAACGCGGCATTTACAGCAGCCTCACTCATGGGTTTCTGTGGGTCGCGCCCTGGAAAAACGTAGCGGCCATGTCCAGTCAGAGCATGCAATTCTCGCAGCGTTGCCACAACTTGATCCGCCAACGGTACCAGGTGCTCGGTCTTCGTCTTGGTGACCAAGTAGCGCCACTCGGCCTTGTCCAGGTCGAATTTTTCCCACTCTGCTTTTCTTAGCTCACCGGGCCGAACGAACACCCGCGGGGCAATCTCGAGGGCACACTTCACGACGAATGTACCCCGGAAGGCGTCAAACGCCCGAAGCATTTCGGCGACCTGATCCGGCTCTGTGATGCTGGCGAAATTGCTGGATTGCGGGGCTGGAATAGCACCTTTCAGGTCCGGGCAGGGATCACGCATCGCTCGGCCGGTAGCGATCGCATACCGCATCACCTGAGAGATTCGTTGTTTTCCCCGATGGGCCGTGTAGCGCGCACCGCGTTGATCAATTCGTTTGATGACGGAGAGAACCAAGGGTGCATCGACCTCAGCAATCGGTGTATTCCCCATCCACGGGAAAACGTCGTTGTCGAAGATTGCTAGCGTCTTGTCAGTCTGCCCAGGCGTTACGGAATCCTTACGATTTTCAAGCCATTCCCGAGCAATGACTTCAAAGCTGTTGGCCACTTGCTCATTCCGGGCCGTTTTCTGAGCCTTGCGGTTTTCGCCAGGGTCAGCACCATTCGCCAGCAGCTTGCGAGCCTCGTCGCGTCGCTCCCTAGCCTCCTTCAGACTGATGTCTGGATAGACGCCATGGGACAGCAGTTTCTCCTTGCCACCAAATCGATACTTCTGGCGCCAGTATTTCGCGCCGGCCGGTGTGACTAAGAGAAAAAGCCCTTTTTCATCAGCAAGCTTCACCGGCTTCTCGCCTGGCTTTGCATTTCTAACCGCGGCATCTGAAAGGGCCATTTGGGGGTATCTCCCTGCCGTTGGATTCGATATACCCCTAGTTATACCCCCAGATACCCCCGGATTGCAATGGAATGATTTGGAATGAATAGGACAACAAAAAGGCCTGACACCTTGAAAATACTTGGTATACAGGCCTTGCTCAGAATGCTTTGGATTGCTTCGTGGTGCCCGGGACGGGAATCGAACCCGTACGGCCATAAGCCGAGAGATTTTAAGTCTCTTGTGTCTACCAATTTCACCACCCGGGCTGGGCTGTCGATTATATCGGCGTCCCGATACGAAAAAGGGAAAGCGACGAGCGCTTTCCCTTTTATCTGGAGCGGCAGAAGAGTCTCGAACTCTCGACCTATACCTTGGCAAGGTATCGCTC
>NZ_LODL01000035.1:22941-35390 GCF_001551835.1 Dechloromonas denitrificans
GTCGTCCATTCGACGGCACCGACCGCCAAAGCCAAAAAGCCGGCCAAGGAAGGCGGCTACATGCTCGAACTGGCGCACAGCGAACCGGCCCTGCAGCACGCCCACATCCACTGGGACTACGAAGGTGCCGGCGGGCCGGAAAACTGGTCGAAGCTGGACCCGAAAAATACCACCTGCGCCATCGGCCAGCGCCAGTCGCCGATCGACATCAAGGACGGCATCAAGGTCGATCTCGAACCGATCAAGTTCAACTACCGCCCTTCGACCTTCCGCATCGTCGATAACGGCCACACCGTGCAAGTGGCGGTCGGCGACAGTTCGATCAGCCTGACCGGCAAGACCTACGAACTGGTCCAGTTCCATTTCCACCGGCCGTCGGAAGAAAAAATCAACGGCCAGCGCTTCGACATGGTGGTGCACCTGGTACACAAGTCGGACGAAGGCCAGTTGGCGGTGGTGGCCGTGCTGCTCGAACGCGGCAACGAGAACCCGTTCATCCAGACGCTGTGGAACAACCTGCCGCTCGAGAAAAACCTCGAAGTCTCGCCGCCGGGACCGATCATCGACCCGATGACGCTGCTGCCGGCAAGCCGCAACTACTACACCTACATGGGGTCGCTGACGACGCCGCCGTGCTCGGAAGGCGTCTTGTGGCTGGTCATGAAACAGCCGGCCCAGGTCTCGCCGGACCAGATCAACATCTTCAGCCGGCTCTACAAAAACAACGCCCGCCCGATCCAACCAGTCGCCGGTCGTTTGATCAAGGAAGGTCGTTGACCCCGGACAAAAGGCGGTGGTAACTTAATGACCCTCAAGTCATTAAGTTACCCATGCCCGCTGTCGCAGCCCCCCGCAAACGCCGCAAGGAAGCCCGGCCGTCCGAACTGACCGCCGCCGCGCTGAGCCTGTTCGTCGAAAAAGGCTTCGCGGCAACCCGCCTGGAAGATGTTGCCAGCCGCGCCGGGGTCTCCAAGGGCACGCTCTATCTCTACTTCGATAGCAAGGAAGCGCTGTTCAAGGCGGTCATCCAGGAAGGCATCCTGCCAGTGGTCGCCGAGAACGAAGCGATCGCCGCCCAGCACACCGGCAGCGCTTTCGACCTGCTGGAAAAGCTGCTCAATAACTGGTGGGGCAAAATCGGCCTGACCGGCTTTGCCGGCATTCCCAAACTGATGGTCGCCGAAGCGCGCAATTTCCCGGAAGTGGCGCAGTTCTATTACGAGAACGTCATCTGCCGCGGCCGCGCCCTGGTCGGTGTTGCGCTGGAGCGCGGCATGGCGAGCGGCGAATTCCGCCGGCTGGATGTCGAAACGACGATCGACGTCATCATCGCCCCGATTCTGATGCTGCTGATCTGGCGTTTTTCGCTGGCCTGCTGCCAAAGCCAGGAAAGCGATGCTGGCCTTTACCTGAAAATCCACGTCGATCTGCTGCGCCAGGGCCTGTGCGAGCGACCAACGGAGAGTCAGGTATAATTTTGCTTTGTCGGAATCAATATATTAGCTTGTGCTAATATTAAGCCTGCGGAGAACCCAAATGAATATCGAGCAAGCCCGCTTCAACATGATTGAACAGCAGATCCGGCCCTGGGAGGTTTTGGATCCGCAGGTTCTCGACCTGCTTTTCGTCGTCAAGCGCGAGGATTTCGTGCCGGCTGCCTACCGCAATCTGGCCTTCGCCGATCTGGAAATTCCGCTCGGCAGCGGCCAGGTCATGCTGGCACCGCGCATCGAAGCCCGCCTGCTCCAGGAACTGGGCGTCCAGAAAACCGACAAGGTGCTGGAAATCGGCACTGGCAGCGGCTACATGGCGGCCCTGCTGGCCGCTCGCGCCGAGCATGTCGTCACCGTCGAATGCCGCCCGGAACTGGCTGATTTTGCCCGCCAGAACCTGGAGCGGGCCGGCGTTGCCAACGTGGCCGTTGAAGTTGGCGATGGCGCCAATGGCTGGTCACAGCGTGGCCCCTACGATGTCATTCTGGTCTCCGGTTCGGTCCCAACCCTGCCCGACGCACTGCTCAAGCAACTGCGCGTCGGTGGCCGCCTGGCCGTCGTCGTCGGCGAAGCCCCGGTCATGGAAGCCCAGTTGATCACCTGCGTCGCCGACGGCATCTACAACACGGTCAATCTGTTCGAAACGGTAACGCCCGCCCTCGACAGCATTGCCGCCAAGTCCGGCTTCGCCTTCTGATGCAGCAACTCGGCGTACGCGAACTGGCCGAGTGGCTGGCCGATACCGGCCGGCCCCAGCCCGTCCTGCTCGACGTACGCGAGCCCTGGGAATTCGAACTCTGCCACTTGCCGGGCTCGCAGCACATCCCGATGCACACGGTTCCGCTGCGTTGCGAAGAGCTCGACCCGGATCAGGAAATCGTCGTCATCTGCCACCACGGCGGCCGCAGCATGCAGGTTGCGATGTTTCTTGAGCGCAAAGGCTACGCTGCGGTGCATAACCTGATGGGTGGCGTCGATGCCTGGGCCGGGGAAGTCGATCCCAAAATGCGTCGTTATTGAGAATGGCATGAAAAAGCTCGCCTGGCTGTTGATCTCCCCCTTGCTCGCCTCGCCGCTCATGGCAGCCGACCTGATGCAGGTTTATCGCGAGGCGCAGGACAACGATCCGACTTTTGCCGCCGCCCGCGCCACGCTGGATGCCGGCCGCGAAAAGATGCCGCAAGGTCGGGCCGGCTTGCTGCCCAGCCTGACATTGTCCGGCAATACGGTCTGGAATGAGAATGAAATCTCGTTCCATAACGGCAACACGCTGGGCAAACCGAAATTCAACAGCAACGGCTATCAACTGACGCTGAGCCAGCCGCTGTTCCGCTGGCAGAACTGGGTCACCTACGACCAGTCGAAGATTCAGGTGGTGCAGGCCGAAGCCAATTTCACGCAGGCCCGCCAGGACCTGATCCTGCGTGTCTCGCAGGCTTATTTCGACGTCATTTATGCCATCGAGAATCTGAAGGCCGTCCGCGCCAACAAGCTGGCCATTGGTCAGCAACTGGAGTCTGCCAAGAAGAATTTCGAAGTCGGCACCGCCACCATCACCGACAGCCATGAAGCCCAGGCCCGTTACGACCTGGCCCAAGCTCAGGAAATTGCCGCCGAGAGCGACTTCGAAGTCAAACTGCGCAGCCTGCAGGCCATCATCGGCAAGGAACCGGGGCCACTGGCGCCGACCCGCAAGGATGCCCAGCTTACCCAGCCGCAGCCGAACGACATGAACCAGTGGGTGGCGGCGGCCGAGAAGGATAGCCTGGCCGTACAGATCCAACAGGCCAATGCCGACCTGGCGGAACGCGAAGTCGACAAGCAACGGGCCGGGCATTACCCGACCCTCGATCTGGTGGCCAATGCCGGCAACTCCAAGGCCTACGGCTCGACCGCCTTCGGCCTGCTCGACACCGATTACCAGAACGTCGGCCTCCAGTTGAACATCCCGCTTTTCCAAGGCGGCCTGGTCGTCTCGCGTCAGCGCGAAGCCGCCGCCAACCGCAGCGCCAGCCAGTCCGGACTGGAAGCGGCAAAGCGCGGCGCCGCCCTCTCGGCCCGCCAGTATTATCTTGGCGTCACCAACGGCCTGGCCCAGGTCAGGGCACTGAAAGCGGCGCTCGTTTCGTCGCAGTCGGCCCTGGAATCGAACAAGCTGGGTTACGAAGTCGGCGTCCGCATCAATATTGACGTGCTGAATGCGGAAAACCAGGTCTATGTCACCCGCCGCGACCTGGCGAAAGCCACCCTCGACACGCTGATGGCGCAACTGCGGCTGAAGGCAGCGGTCGGCGCGCTGGGCGACGACGACATCGCCCAGATCAACACCCTGCTCGATCCGTCCAGCGCGCAATAAGCGCCAGCATGCGCTGCGTGGCGCCCTGATGGGCCCGCGCAAATTGCGCCGCAGCGGTGCGCATCGCCGCCAGTTCGGTTTTTTGCCCCAGCAGGCGGTCGACCGCAGCAATCAGCTCTGAGGCATCGCCAACCCGCCTAGCAGCACCGGCAGCAATCGCATCCTCGGTTGCCTGCAGGAAGTTGAAGGTGTGCGGCCCGACCAGCACCGGGCAGCCACAGGCCGCCGCCTCGATCAGGTTCTGGCCGCCGAGCGGCAACATGCTCCCGCCGATGAAGGCGAGATCGGCCAGCGCATAGTACGCCGCCATTTCCCCCATGCTGTCGCCGAGCCAGACCTGCGTCGCCGCCTCCGGCAGGCCCGCGCTGCGCCGGACGACACTCAGCCCCTGTGCGGCGAGCAGATCGGCGACTTCGTCGAAACGTTGCGGATGCCGCGGCACCACGACCAGCAAGGCGTCTCCGGGCATCGCCCGACGCCAGGCATCGATGATCAAGGCTTCCTCGCCCTCGCGCGTGCTCGCCGCCAGCCAGACCGGACGCTGGCCAACAGCCGCGCGCCAGCGCTGGCCGAGGGCGATCTTGTCGAGCGCTGGCGCGACGTCGAACTTGAGGTTGCCGCAGACTTCGACCTGCGGCGCGCCGAGCCTGGCAATGCGCTCGGCGTCACCCGCCGTTTGCGCCGCGACGCCGCTCAAGGCGGCAAAGGCCGGCCGCAACAGAGCGCCGAACTTGCCGTAGCCACGGGCCGAACGCACCGACAGGCGGGCATTGGCGAGCAGCACCGGAATCTGCCGGGCCTTGGCCCGGGCCAGCAGGTTGGGCCAGATTTCGGTTTCCATCAGCACACCGAAGGCCGGTGAAAAGTGCCGGAAAAAATGGTCGACCGCAGCCGGGTAGTCGTAGGGCAGATAGGCCTGGATGACGCGCTCGCCATAGACCTGGCGCCCCGCTTCGCGCCCGGTCGGCGTCATGCCGGTGAGCAAGATGCGGTGCGCCGGCCAGCGCGCCTGTAGCGCCTCGATCAGCGGCTGGGCGGCGCGCGTTTCGCCGACCGAAACGGCATGCACCCAGATCAGCTGGGCCGGCACCGCTTGCCGGTAAAAGCCGTAGCGCTCGCCGACGTCGCGCAGGTACTCGGGCTGCTTGCGGGCGCGCCAGAGCAGGCGCAGCCAGATCAGCGGCGTGATCAGGTAGAGGAACAGCGTGTAGGCGAGGCGGGCCATCAGGCGAGGGCCACTTGCAGTTCGGCCAGCACGGCGGCGGCCGTCGGCAGCTGCGCCTTGCCGCCGAGATTGCGGAAGAAGCCGCTGCCCAGAACGCCGGTCAGGCCGGGATCGGTCGCGGTGTACAGCGCCACGGTCGGTATTTTCAGGGCAACGGCGAGATGGGTCAGGCCGGTATCGACGCCGATGGCGGCGCGGCCGCCGGCCAGCAGGCTGGCCAACTCGGGAATGCTCATCGGCGGCGCGGCGACCGCGCCGGGAATGCCGGCCGCCAGACGGTTCGCCCGCTCGCGCTCGACCGAATTGCCACCGGGCAGCACGGCACAATAGCCGAGTTCGTAGAGTTGCCGACCGAGCGCCAGCCAGTTGTCCTCCGGCCACAGCTTGTCGTCGCGACTGGTCGCCGTCAGGAAGACGACGTAGGGCGTCGCCGGCAGCCAGTCGAAGGCGCCGCCCGCGACAGCGATGCCGTAGTCGGGTTCGCCGCTGAGCGGGTAGGCCAGCGCCACCGCCGCCAACTGGCGATTCCGGACGACCGCGTGCAAGTCGGTGGCGACGCTGAAACGCTCGTCGTAAAAACGTGCGGCCAAGGGTTCGCGGGCCGCATCGGCGGCATAGCCGGCCAGCGGCGCCTTGGCCCAGCGCGCGACGATGGCGCTTTTGACCAGACCCTGGGTGTCGATCACCTTGTCGTAGCCGCCCCTTCTCAGTGCGGCGCGGCAGGCGCCGATCTCGCGCCAGGTAGCCGACTGGAAAAGCTTCTTGCGCCAGCGCCGGATCGCCACCGGAATGATCCGGTCGACGCCGGGATGCAGGCGCGGAATGGCGGCAAAACTCTCCTCGACGCACCAGTCCACCGTCGCCGCCGGGAACTGCCGCCGAATATCGCTGACCACCGGCAGGTTATGGATCACATCGCCGAGCGAGGAAGTTTTCACAATCAGTATGCGCATC
Source organism: Dechloromonas denitrificans (assembly GCF_001551835.1). Lineage (GTDB taxonomy): Bacteria > Pseudomonadota > Gammaproteobacteria > Burkholderiales > Rhodocyclaceae > Azonexus > Azonexus denitrificans. Next base: position 28,970 of record NZ_LODL01000035.1, read on the forward strand.
GGCGGATAAAATGGCGGCTTTCGAAGCCGCGATTATAAATGCCTGCTACGCGCCAGCCGCTCTCCATTGCCATCATCACGCTCAATGCGGCCTCGCAACTGGCGGCCTGCCTCGACAGCGTGCGCTTCGCCGACGACATCGTGGTCATCGACTCGGGCAGCACGGACGGTACGCAGGCCCTGGCCGCAAGCTACGGAGCGCGCGTCATCGAGCAGGACTGGCTGGGGTTCGGGCCGCAGAAACAGCTCGCCGTCGAAGCCGCCCGCCACGACTGGGTGCTCTGCCTCGACGCCGACGAACGGGTCAGCCCGGCCCTGCAGGCCAGCATCAAAAATGCCCTGAACAATCCGTCCACCGCAGCCTTCCGCTTTCCGCGCTGCAACCGCTTTCTCGGCCGCTATCTGAAGCACGGCGAAGGCTATCCGGACTGGAGCCTGCGCCTGTTCGACCGCCGCCAGGCGCGCTGGTCGACCGATGCCGTGCATGAAAAAGTCGTCACCGAAGCGCCGGTCGGCACGCTGACCGGGGACCTGCTGCACGATTCGGCCGAGTCGCTGGCTACCTATCTGACCAAGCAGAACCGCTACACGACGCTGGCCGCCGAGATGGCGCTGCAGGCCGGCAAACGGACGAGCTTCGCCCGCATCGCACTGAGTCCGCTGGTCCGCTTCATCAAGTTCTACATCATCCGCCAGGGCTTCCGCGACGGCCTGCCGGGCCTGATTCATATCGCCATCGGCTGTTTCAACAGCATGATGAAATATTCCAAAATGCTGGAACGCAGAAACACCGATGCTGCACTGCGGTAAAATCCAGAAAATTCCCTCGAAGGTGATTCCGTGAAAATTCTCGTGACCGGCGCCGCCGGATTTATCGGCATGACCACCTCGCTGCGCCTGCTGGCGCGCGGTGACGAAGTGGTCGGCCTCGACAACCTGAACGACTACTACGAGGTCTCGCTCAAGGAAAGTCGGCTAGCCCGCCTGACCGGGCTGCCCGGCTTCCGCTTCGTCAAGCTCGATGTCGGCGACCGGGCCGGTATGGAAAAGCTGTTCGCCGACGAGAAGTTCGACAAGGTGATCCACCTCGCCGCCCAGGCCGGTGTCCGCTATTCGCTGCAAAACCCGCACGCCTACGTCGATAGCAACCTGGTCGGCTTCACCAACATCCTCGAAGGCTGCCGCCACAACAAGGTGGCGCACCTGGTTTACGCCTCCAGCTCCAGCGTCTATGGTGGCAACACCAAGATGCCCTTCTCCGAGCACGACAGCGTCGACCACCCGGTCAGCCTCTATGCCGCGACCAAGAAGGCCAACGAGCTGATGGCCCACACCTACAGCCACCTGTTCGGCCTGCCGACCACCGGCCTGCGTTTCTTCACGGTCTACGGCCCGTGGGGCCGCCCGGACATGGCCCTCTTCCTGTTCACCAAGGCCATCCTCGAAGGCCGGCCAATCGATGTCTTCAACTTCGGCAACATGCAGCGCGACTTCACCTACATCGACGACATCGTCGAAGGCGTGATTCGCGTCCTCGACCGCACGGCTGCGGTCAACCCGGCCTATGACGCGATTTCCGCCGACCCGGCGACGAGCAATGCGCCCTACCGCGTCTTCAATATCGGCAACAACAACCCGGTGCAACTGCTCGACTTCATCGGCGCCATCGAAAAGGCGCTCGGCATGCCGGCCGAAAAGCGCCTGCTGCCGCTGCAGGATGGCGATGTCCCGGCCACCTACGCCGACACCAGCCTGCTCAACGACTGGGTCGGCTTCGTTCCGGCCACCCCCATCCAGGAAGGCGTCGACCGCTTCATCGCCTGGTATCGCGATTACTACAAGGTTTAAGGATCAGCTATGTGCGGCATCGTCGCGGCAGCAGCCGGCAACAACATCGTCCCCGTCCTCGTCGAAGGCCTGAAGAAGCTCGAATACCGGGGCTATGACTCGGCCGGGCTGGCCGTCATCGGCGCCAACGCCATCGAGCGGGTGCGTTCGGTCGGCCGCGTTGCCGAGCTGGAAAGCGCCTCGGCCGGCACCCAAGCGGTGACCGGCATCGCCCACACGCGCTGGGCGACCCACGGCGTGCCCTGCGAACGCAATGCCCACCCGCACATTTCCGGGTCGATCGCCGTCGTCCATAACGGCATCATCGAAAACTACGAAAGCCTGCGCCGCGAACTGACAGCTAAGGGTTACGTCTTCACCTCGGAAACCGACACCGAAAGCATCGCCCACCTGATCGAAGCGACGCTCAAGGCCGAGCCGGACCTGTTCGCCGCCGTACAGATCGCCTGCCGCCGCCTGGTCGGCGCCTACGCTATCGCCGTCATCGACCAGCGCCAGCCGGGCAAGGTCGTCGTCGCCCGCGAAGGCTCGCCGCTGCTGCTCGGCGTTTCCGAGACCGGCAACTACGCCGCCTCCGATGCCTCGGCCCTGCTCCAGGTCACCCGCCACATGGTCTATCTGGAAAATGGCGATATTGCCGAGTTGACCGCCGGATCGGTCAAGATCACTCGCCTCGACGGCACGCCGGTCGACCGGCCGGTGCATGTGTCGCAACTGTCGGCCGCCGCCGTCGAACTCGGCAACTACCAGCACTACATGCAGAAGGAAATCTTCGAGCAGCCGGAAGCGCTGGCCAACACGCTGGAAATCGTCGGCGGCAGCAAGACCATCCAACCCGGCATTTTCGGCGCCGAAGCCGGCAACTTGCTGGCCGATGTCGACTCGATCCTCATCCTCGCCTGCGGCACCAGCAGTCACTCCGGCTACACCGCACGCTACTGGCTCGAAGCCATTGCCGGCGTGCCGTGCAATGTCGAAATCGCCAGCGAATACCGCTACCGCACCTCGGTCGCCAATCCCCGCCAGCTGATCGTCGCCATTTCGCAATCCGGCGAAACCGCCGACACGCTGGCCGCACTGCGCCACGCCAAGTCGCTCGGCCAGCAAAAGACGCTGGCCATCTGCAACGTGCCGGAATCGGCCATCGTCCGCGAATGCGCCCTGCGCTTCATCACCCGGGCTGGCCCGGAAATCGGCGTTGCCTCGACCAAGGCCTTCACCACCCAGCTCGCTGCGCTCTTCCTGCTGACCCTGGTCATGGCCAAGGTCAAGCAGCGCCTGAGCGCCGAACAGGAAGCGGCCTACATCGACCAGTTGCGCCATCTGCCGGTCGCCGTGCACAAGGTGCTCGAACTGGAAGAGGCGATCAAGGCCTGGGCCCAGCGCTTTGCCGACAAGCAGCATGCGCTGTTCCTCGGCCGCGGCCGGCACTACCCGATCGCCCTGGAAGGCGCCCTGAAGCTCAAGGAAATTTCCTACATCCACGCTGAAGCCTACCCGGCCGGCGAACTGAAGCACGGCCCGCTGGCCCTGGTCGATGCCAACATGCCGGTCATTTCGGTCGCGCCGAACGACCAGTTGCTCGACAAATTGAAATCCAACCTCCGGGAGGTCGAGGCGCGCGGTGGCGAACTCTATGTCTTCGCCGATGCCGACTCGGAAATCCCCGAATCGGCAGGCGTCCATATCCTGCGCCTGCCCGAGCATTACGGCGAACTGTCGCCAATCCTGCACGTCATTCCGCTGCAACTGCTCTCGTACCACGCTGCGCTGGTCAAGGGCACCGATGTGGACAAGCCGCGCAACCTGGCCAAGAGCGTCACCGTCGAATAATGGCCACCTACGCCATCGGCGACCTTTAAATGACTATTATTGTGGACAATTTGGCGCCAACGAGCCCATATAAATAGTTGGCTACACCCCAAGTTACAAACATCTCGAATTATGGATTTTTCTAACAAAGCCACGTGTATTGTGGATCGTGCCCGTTGATGCGCTTCGCTCTATTACCGCATTGTATTGAGTGAGGAAACAGTGCCATGGCAACATATGCAATTGGTGACATCCAAGGCTGCTTTAATTCATTTCAAGCTCTTCTGGAATGCTGCAAATTCAATCCACTGCAAGATAAGCTCTGGCTCGTCGGAGATCTAGTGAACCGGGGGCCAAAATCTCTTGAAACATTACGTTTCGTAAAGAGCTTGGGAGACGCCGCAGTGACTGTGCTTGGAAACCACGATCTTTACCTACTGATGGTTTCAGAGGGCGCAGCCAAGTTTCGAGGAAAGGATGACACCATTCAGGAGATTCTCGATGCTCCGGATTGCGCCGAACTCCTCGACTGGCTACGCCACCAACCACTTTGTCACGTTGACGATGGTTATTGCTTAGTACATGCCGGCCTACTTCCACAATGGAGCGTAGTGCGGGCACGTGAACTTTCACGCGAAGTTGAGCAGGTCCTGCAAGGACCGCAATACCATGACTTCACACAACAGATGTGGGGCAGCGACCCCGATGCTTGGTCAGATGATCTTACTGGCTGGCCCCGACTGCGAGTCATTATTAACGCCATGACACGCATGCGGTTTTGTACGCCTGAAGGCCGGATGGACTTTCACTTCAAAGGTGAAGTTAACTCCGCCCCACCGGGTTTTCTACCTTGGTTCGAAGTTCCGAGGAGACGCAGTGCGGAAGCCGTGTTGGTGACAGGGCATTGGTCAGCACTGGGTCTGAAACTAATGCCAAATCTATTCGCGCTGGACTCCGGTTGTCTTTGGGGTGGGCACTTAACTGCATTGCGCCTTGAAGACCGCCGCGTTTTTCAAGTAGATTGCTCAGAAGGTGACTCCATCGGGCAAGCTGGCGAGTAATACGGGCCACGCGCAGAGCGCGACCGGCCACAACGGCGGCATCTTCGGCTAGCAACTGGTCAGCGTTTAGCACCTCTGCTTTGAGAAAGATCTCGAGGTCTTCGTCGATCTGTCGGCCAAGAGCAGCCGGTGAAGGGTTCGATGGGTGACCATCTTTGTGCCTCAAAATCGAGCAACAACCTCGCCATTGCCGGATCCCAATCAATCGGGCTCATATTTGTCGTAAAAAGCCTTCCACGACTTTGTGGTCAAGTCTCTTATGACGGTACCTTGTGCTCCATCTACATGGTCACCATATTGAGCGGCAAGACGGTGCACGGACTCAAATTGGTTGTGACCGAATCGGCACACAACCTCAGGCGTAAGTGCCAGTAATCCAGCGATTACCATGCCCTTGGATAGCTTAGTCAACGCTCGTTTAGCTGCAGGAGCACCCTTGAACGACTGCGAACCTGACTGGTTGATCAGTAGTTTCACATAATCAGCCCACAAAGCTTCGGGCAGGCACTCTTGTGCCCCAACTAGCGCTGGAACTAATTCATTGACCTCATCAAACTGGTCATGTTCGACGATCTCAAAAACATCGCGAAAAAACGCAAATCTCAGCGACTCATCTGAAACTTGAAGCACTTCCCCGCCGAACTCAGTTAGAACAGCTGTCTTCCCCTCTGTCTCCCCGAACAGCGTCACATTTCGCAGGGTTCGCTCGATTGCGAGAAGCTTCTGGTCATTTGACAGACTAGGCATCAGCCGCGCAAGGACCTCTATCGGGCGAACAGACTCCTTGGTGCGATTGACCAGTGAGTCGAGAACCCAGGCCGCATTGTCTTGGCCCAGAATTTTCAGCTTACTCCCAAGGGCATCCAGTGCTGTCGTAGACTTGAGAATTCGTTTCAAGAACTCTCGCGACTCCTCGTCCGGTTCCGCATGCGACGGTAGCGCTTTGATATCGCTATTCACCGCTTCAGCAGATTTGCCCGCAGTGCCGGCGGGAAGCTGCTTTACAAGTACCTGCGCAAGCAACGCCCCCGATTCAACCAGCTTATAAAGGTTATCGCGACGGGTTTTAAGCTCGTCGACTCTGAATTTCGTTCCTTTGGGATGACGAGGGTTGTAGTTGCCCACCTCGGCGTGACAGTCGAAACAAACGGGCAATGCGTTGGCTTCAGTATTTGGACCTCCGTCCGCCTCCTGAACAATGTGATGTACCTCGATCTTGGTGCCGCATTGCTTGAAGCAAAGGCAGCAAATTCGGGCACTTCGGATGAGGACTTTAGTACGCACGTCCGAGGTGAATCCCATTTTTGCAAGCTCCTATTATTTATTGTGTGAGGACAAATATACTGCGGGTTCAGCCTGCCGGGTCACCAAGGCCTGTCAAAGAGCTATGTCCGCTTCGGGTCTGATGCCTTCCTACGCCCCTGCTGACAGCGGACCTTCGTCGTCGAGCCGGCTCCAAGGGCTGCTAGGCAAAGCCGCTCTGTAGGCACTACCAACCGCAAGCAGTATTTTCAGAATCTAAAGATGGCGCAGCTCCCGACCTCATCGGAATTGCATAGGTGGCGCACGCTCCAATTCAAATGCTTGGAGTTTGATCCGGGCAGGCAACCTCGATGAACATCACACCAACTGGGCGAAATCAGAGAACACCTAAGCACCAACCAAATATTTGATTTGGATTTTTGCCAAAGGAATGGATAA
>NZ_LODL01000035.1:35400-75069 GCF_001551835.1 Dechloromonas denitrificans
TTTGGTCCGGATAAAGCCTTGAGAAATCAAGGCTTTTTTCGTTTACTGCGTCCCATTGGAGCATAAGTTTTTGTCTATGCTCCAATCGTGATCCAACGAATCCGGGGTGTTTTGATTTGTCGTCCAGTTTTTTGGGGCCGACACATCGAAAACGGTGCCTAGTGGCTATACGGTAACTCTATCGAAAGGAGTTACCATGGCTCAACAGCCATCTCAGTGCTGCAATGTTCAGAACCGTTCGCCCTGGCAAGTCGAGGTTCGTTCCAAGTCCCAAAGTAATCAGCGCTTTCCCTACAACCGCAAGGCGGATGCGAAGGCCTGCCTAAAGTTGATGACCGAGCAAGGCGCCAAAGCCAAACTCGTCCAACTCGAGACGTCGTTTCAGTTGCGTGTCCGTCGCAAAGGGGCTCGTGTCCAGGTCATCACGTTTGACACGGCGGTACAGGCCGAGCAGGCTCGCCTGAAAATCGAGTCGGAGCTGTCGGTCAGCATTATTCGGGATTACGCGAGCGCCGCCCAAACGACGCTGCGCGACCTCATGGCGCGCTATCGGGACGAAGTTGTCCCCGGCCACAAAGGGGCTGATATCGAGAAGACCCGCATCAACCGCATCCTGCGTACCGAGGCTTTCGTCGATAAGAAATTGGCGGCGCTGTGCACCGAAGACTTGCAAGATTTCATTACGGACCGACTGACTGAAGTCGCGCCCGCCACTGTTGACCGCGACCTGGACGTGCTGTCCCAGGTAATCCGTTACGCAGCGGATGTATGGAAAATCGCAGCCGCCGAAAGCCCGTTTGTCGGCCTGCATCGGCCGAAGTATTTCAATGAGCGTGACCGGCGCTTGCTGCCTGACGAAGAGCAGCTATTGCTCAAAGCTGCGCGGGCTGATGAAAATCCCTACGTCGAGCCGGCTATCATTCTGGCGCTGGAAACTGCTGCCCGCCGGGGGGAGTTGCTGTCCATCCGGAAATGCGATGTTTTTCTTGATGAGCGTTATGCCTACCTGCGTGATACCAAGAACGGTCGCCCGCGGAAGGTGCCATTGACCACCCGTGCGCTGCAGGTCTGCCAGGTCTTGATGGCGGAGTGCAGTGCCGATGACGAGCCGCTTCTCAAACTGACGGCGAATGCCTTGAAGATTGCTTTTTTCAGGCGGGTCGTACCGGCTTCCGGTGTGGAGGACATTCATTTTCATGACCTGCGCCACGAGGCTATCAGTCGTCTGGCTGAGTCGGGAAGGTTCCAACTTATCGAGTTGCAGGCCATCTCAGGCCATCGGGATACGCGTATGCTGCTGCGCTACGCCCATCTGTGCTGTGGCAATCTCGCCGAGAAGATGGATGGCGTTGCCATGGAGCGTACCAGCAAGGAGTATTTCCACCGTGGGCGTCGTCGTCGGGTGGATACTGTGACGTCGGTGGTCCATCAACCCAAGACAACACTGCCAGTCGCGCCGGTATCGCAGTCCCAGCCTAGCAACGTCATCGCGTTGTTTGGCGGGGCATTAGCCCGGCGCAGCCGCTGATTGGATGGGCACCCGGTGGCCCGGCCGGGTGCCTTATTGATGTCCGCCTGCTATGGGCAATCCGAGGGCCGCCAATTCGCGCTCCTCTTCCAATACAGACGGGCGTAGCGCGCTCCATCCGGCCGGGCGCCGAAATTGGGCCCGGCTCCCGAGGCGGGCAATCACATCGGATGTCCTGAACCACAGGCGTTTGACCAGCGCGACCGTTTCGCGCTCAAAAATGTGGCCGCGCTTGAAGACCTGCGCAGACTCCGGCAACAGTGCTCCGATCTCGACGCAGGTGTTTTCGAGATTGGTAAGGAGGGCCTGGAGCCGTTCCTCTGCTACCGGATTGGATTCGGTGGAGGGCGTCGCCGTATCCACCGGCATGGCCGACTGCATGCAGGATGCAAGCCTTGCGGAGGCACCCAAGAGGTTGGCGAGGAGTCGCTGTAGCTCTGGGCGGTCAATCAGGTCCCTGTACGCCGGCAGGTTGGGGATGGCCTCGAGATTCTGGGCCGCCCAGCGCAGGGCGTTCTCTATGCCTTGCAGGTTTCGGCGTGCAGTCTCTTCCGCTTCACGCTGGCGCGCCGGAGTCAGCACATCAGTCTCGATGCGTTCCATGAGCGCTTGGTAGCGCTCGGGACGTCCTGCGGTCGCGGCTCGAAGTAATGATTCGAAGGCAGCAGGGAGTTCGGTCGTAGTGACGGGAAACGAGCCAAGGTAGGACTGCGACGATGCGCCGCTGCCATCGGGCAAGCGCACGTACCGGTTGGCGTAGAGCATGACACTCGTCCGGTTGATTTTGAGTGAGACGGATGTTGGTTGTGTCAGGGGTTGATTGGCTGGCATCAGGGATTCCTCGCTGGGTTGATGCCCTATATAGCGACCGGCCTCAGTTATTTCGTTCAACCTGGTGGTAGGTCGCTGATCGCACGGTTGCGCTCGGGTGATTACAACGAGTGAGATGGCGCTTGCGCGTAAGACTCACCTTGTTGATGCAAGCGGTGATGGCGCGGACGACCGGCAATACAATCCTAGTGAGCGTAGCTTATCCGTAGGTGACACCATGGGGGATTGCAGGCGTCGGCCCGGTGGTGCCGCCGCCAGAGTACCTCGGCTGGCGACCACTCCTGAGAAACGGCCAGACGTACCGGATGGGGGCCCATGCAGTCGATTCGGCAAATTCGTACTGCACAACGAGCCTGAGAAACACTCGGCTCCTGATCGAGCCGAGGAGCCTGCCTTATTGTGAGGGCCCCCAAGCCGAATGGTACGGCAGCGTGGCGCCTGGAGGAATGTGCGGAGTATGTATTATTCTCCTTGCCTAACTCGCAGTGAGTTGCATCGGCTCACCGTGACTGATTTTCTGCACGTAGTAGATAACCGGCAGTGGGCCCGTAAAACCTCTCCGGTGACTCTCTTGGTACAGGCGCCAGGTTTGCTGTCGAACGCCGTGGAATCCGGGCTGATGAGCAAGTCGCTCCAGCCAAGCTTTCAGGGCGCTTTCGTTGCGCTGGCCGGTGAGTGAGGCCAGCGTCAGATGGTGCTCGGCCATCTCGCTTTTGGGGCGGCGCCAGGTCCAACTCGTACGCCCACGCGTTGGGTAGCGCACCAGTTCGTAGCCCAGCCACGTGAGACGAGATTTGCTGGTGACCGATAGCCAGTTTTCTTGCTCCAGGCCTTTGCCCTCCGTGGCGAGCAATAGCCAGTGCACTGTCTCGGCGTTTTCCGGCCAGTACAGCACCAAAAGGGCGTTGGCGTCCCCCCGCTGTTTTCTGACCAGGCGCTGTGCTGGCGTGGCGCCGATAGCGTAGCGGGCGTGGAACTTATGGGCGAGGCGCTCAGCCTTGTCGGCTCGGATTGTGCCCGAGGTGTACCGTTGGTAGCCGCGTGGGACCAAATCGAGAATACGACTCAGGGCGGCGGTTTTGCTACGCGAGACAGGTGTGGAGGGAGGCATTGGTGCGGTTCCTATTTGGGGTTACTACCCCATATAGGAACCGCACCAATGCAGTGTGATTTACTGTGACGAAGTCACACATATTGATGGTCCACGCAAAAATGGTGGCAATCGCTATACAAAACTGGACACAAGCGGGCAGACGATGAAGATCGTCTGCGTGCGCATGCCGCGGCGTTCTGCCCAAAGCATCCGACCGGGCGGGCGGGTGTTTCGGGCAGAACGCCAACTGCAAACACACTGGCCGAAAGGCCACGCTGGACCGCCAGTCCAGCACGTTGAGGATCGCCAGTCCTCAACCGAGCAAACGCTGAAGCCGCATGCCTCTAATAGGGCTGGTGCGGCTACGCTGGGCGCTCGGGGGTGCAACTCCCCCGTTCGACCCAATCGCACGTCCCCGCTCGCTGCAACATCGCGACCAGCGAGAGCCGGGGCCATAGGACAACGACGTTGGGCGACCATGAAACGGCATCAGGCAGGAAATGGCCTGATGACCTGGTTGCAAGCGAAAGCGGGTAAAGAGTCCCGCCGACGGGGCGTGCCGAAAGGGCGCAACGTCTGCCGCACACGACGGCTGATGAGCGTATGGCAACGTACGAGGGCTGCAAGGGGAAACCTGGCGCAGTCGATACCTCGGGAAACAGGGGATCTCTGGATAGCTCAAGCGTGTAACGGCACCCCACGAGGGTGCTGTGCGGAGTTCCGTAGAGCCAAAGGCATGGAGCCGTGGTTCGTCGTCGATGATGCAAATGATGAGTAAGAGAAGGGCTATGGAACATCGCCTCTCTGAAATCCAAGGAAAGCCGGAAGGCTAGTCATTTTGCTGAGACAGTGGCGCTACGGAGCGCAGTAGCTGCAATCTAAATGGGGAACCTCTCTCCTGGCCGTGACGGGTGGCACCGTGCGGATAGATGGGGAGAGGGGGAGACTCGGTGAATAGGGTTTGACCGACAGGACGATACGACCGAAGTCCGTCGGGAACTGCGCAAGCAGTGGCGAGGGTGGCACCTTGTCCCGAAAGCCGGGAGCGTTTGCGAAAGTGTGTTCCCCGAGAGGGGAGAAATAGGGCTTGGCAGCCCGTTGCAGTATGGCCTCCTGAATCGCTTGGCGGCGGTTCAGGGGACAGCATCGTTTGGCGACGGTGTGAGCGTACCAGGGGTTCGGTGTCACGCCGAACAAAATTCAACACTACTTCGGGCCCCCCGCAATTGCGGGAGCCTGTCTTTGATCGCGAGTCCTTGTCTTGACAGTCAAGGAACTGCAAACGACACTTGCCGCGCTGCTGAAACAACAGCAGTCGGGGGTGGAAGCCCGAAATTGGAGTCACGACCAGAGGCGGCGTCTTGCCTGTCCTCTGTCGTCGTCTGGCGTGCCATGGGCGGCCGGGCGAGGGGAGCCTTGTGCTCGCCGGTGGCTCCATCGGTCTTCCAACCCCCGTTTCGGTCGCCCACCCGATTGGAAGCGGGTGGGGTTCAACCTACATAGGAGCGCATCATGACCCAAGCCCTATTCCCGGCCGTGGCCGGTTTCACCACTGCGAATACCGAAGCTGAACTGGTTCGGAGTGGAAATAAATTCAAGGCGCATATCGCCGATAAAATCCCCATCGCGGACGCGTTGAGCGAAGTGCAGTCGCTGTGTGGCTGTGTCGCCGAGTTGGATGCCGCTGTCCGTGCAGGGCAGCTTTCTCCAACGACCGCAAAGGTGACAATGATCTATACGCTGGGTATGGCTCAGTCGATTTTATCGGCGGCCACGAATGGCGTCTGGCAGTACAAAATCGATGGGAAATCTTGGTAGAGGCGCTCGGTGTATTCGGGCACTTTGAGTCAGGCCTCGGTTGATGGCGTGAGTCCTGTTTCGTGTGCTGAATACTCGGGTCTCCCTATTTGATACTCCAATAAACGGATTGCCACGGGCGTAGTAGCTTCCCGTGGCAATCGATTAGGGAGCTTCTCGATTTTCGATGAGACCTGACTTGCCCGCATCGTGCTGTTGTTCCCTGCCAGTTCAAGCGGGTTAAGGCGATGCCGCCAAAATTCCAATAAAAGGCCTCAATCGCTATACAGGAGTGTGTCTCAATTGTTTTTTGCAATTGAGGGCTCACTCAAGGTCATTTTTGGGAGTTTAGTGATGAATGTAATTCCTTTCCCTGCTCCAGGGGCGCCTGTCACGGCGCGGCCTCAATCTCTGGATGCAGTTGTGATAACGCGAGGCCGGAGGGCCGGAATCAAAACCGTCTCTTCGGAGACGAACGAGCATCGTCGCCAGTGGCTGCTAGCGGTTATGGTACAACCTGGTGCGAATGCCGAGCTCTGTAGGCTGTTAGAGGCCCCGGACTCCTTCGTGTCTCATCTGATATCGGGGCGTAGGACGTTTACCAATGCACTGGCGAGAAGGATTGAGCTCGTGCTTGGCCTGGCGAGCGGAGCGATTGATGAAGGTATATCCCCTCGCCTCATTGTTCAACAACGCGATAGCGCTGATTCCAAGCCCGAACGGGTTTTGGATGAATCAATCGAGAGGGCTCTGTTGGGGATGCTCACTTCGGCCATCCACCAAGGCCGGGTAGGTAATCAGGAGGCACTGCAATTACTGAGGTCAATCGTAGTGATGTAACTTTTGGCCCGACTTTGTCGGGCCATTTTTCTGATCTGCATTATTTGGCTATTGCTACCCGCAATTGCTGGGCTTGGGGCATTTTTTGACCTTCCGCTGATCGGCCTGAACGGTCATTGGGGACCGGAGCTGTCTACGTCCGGAATGAATAGGTCACCGGTCGTCAGCCGGGAAATCGTTACCAATGACCGCTTTGCACTTCTGCTTATAGCCGGACCCGACCCTTTGCGGACTCTGGTCTTTCGTCTGGCATACGGCTGTTGTTCAACTGAAACCAGTCCAACGGTTGAGGTGACCCGCCCACCGAAGGCGGTGCGGATCGAACGAATTGGTTAGACCTTTTTGAGTTCAGGTCTTGGGATTCAGCACAAAACAATACCGGTGGGAATGACTCTGAAATTAAAAGTCATTGTCCAAAATTTTTTATCCGAACTCGGCTCAATGGTCCATGGTCCATAGTGTCCCATCATCATTTCTATCCGAGCTTGTTCATGATATTTAATCCCGTTTTCGTCTATGGGTATGCGAAGGCTGTTCTTGTCCGATGCCCACTCGTAGGTCAACCCATACTTGGAAAGAATGCTTTCAACCATATCTCTGGCGAAATCTATGCTTCCTGGTTCAGCATTAGTGCGTGGGATATTTAATCTTTCTACAACATATTGACTGCGCTGCTCTGTTAGAGGAATGCTAAAGATTTTATAGGCATATTCATTGAACTGTGTAAGTTCTTCACCAAGCCCCCATTTTTCATGGCTTTCAAGTATAAATGTCTTTTCCTGATGGGAAATATCCTTTGTGGGGATCGTGGATTTTTTTAACTCCTGGAGAACGTAGTCAAAAAAATCCAATAAGTAATTGTAGATTATTCCCGTGTAGTGGCAGAAGTAGTTGTCGGCATACATTACAAGACCGTCGGGGCGGGAGTATATTGAGCAGTTGCTCATTATGCTATTAACGTCGATATTGTAGGAATTGAAGGCAAGACGCTCGCTTTCATAGAATGGCATTATGTTGATGCCGCCGTGAACAATTCTGTTTCTAATAAAATTGATTTCCTTGTACCAGCCTAGCCCAAGAAAATCATATTTTTCTTTGTGTTCGGCAAATTTAGCCTCAAGCTCTTCGTATTTCTTCTTGCTCTTTTGGTTTAGTAAGATGGAGCCAATCTGATACGACAAGTCCCAAATGGTGCTTAATTTGATAAAGCAGTACTCAATAAATTGAGCGCGTAAAATTGGTTCATTGGATAAGTTCGCATTCCTCTCTGTATGAGTGATAATCCAGTGGGTCGCCAAAAATAATTTATTGAAATGCGTCCGAAGGTTTTTGCATAGCATGACAAACTTTTTATTTTCGAGAGCGTTGTCATCGTAGCTATGTAGGTAAATAAGAATTTCAGCGAGAGGGCTTTCAATCCAGTCTTTCTCGTTCATGTGTTTTTTCCAGTAAAGGATAGAGGGGTTTGTCTAACATTTAAGGTAAGGGGCGGCCCGCTTACGGAACGTCCCAGCAGCCTAAGGCTGCGCCTTGACCGGAATGTTGAACGAGGCCGCTACGCAGAGAAGTCGGCTTCGATGTTGTCTGTCTGAATTCAGAATGTTGCCTCGCCCCTCCATGGAGGGATTTTCAAATCGACATACGCGAGGTTGCCGCAAGATGGATAAGAAGTCCGCTCCTGATTTCGACCAGAACTACCTGTTGCATCTCAAACGCCTCAAGTTCAACTCCTTGGCTTGATATGAACGTTCATGCGATTGCCCTGGGTCAAGCTTGACCTCTACGGCCTGAAGTTCGATTACGAGCAAGTCCTGAAGAAGCCTTGGGGACTTTTCAAAGCTCAACGCACAAAATACCTGTTCTGTTGATCCATCTTCAACAGAAATCCGTCTGTATACAATTGAGCAATGTAGTCCTTTGTAAAATCAAGGCGTTTTGCCGTATGGTTCTTCCATCCCCAGTACTTAGCCAATACTGGATAAAGCACATTGGCCATATCTGCTTTGCTCAATGGGTTGGAAACGAACTTGGTAAGATGACGGAGACAGAGCAAGCTTAAAGGCTCAACGTTAAAGAGTTGGTCATCCAGAAATTGGAGCAAGCTACGTGCTGTGACCGATTTTTGGGTAAAAGCATGCTTGCTCTTAGTCACAAAATCGAGCGCAAAACAATCCAAATAGACTGATCCAGATGGATATTTTGCCAGAGCTTTCTTAATTAGGCGCTTGTCCGCCATCTGTTTGTGGGTAGGTCGTTTGCCGGTAAGCAATTCAACGAGCGAAACCGCTAACGCATACAAATCAAAGCCTGGGCCGCCCTCTGTAACACCCTCGGGCCGGTAGGCACGCGTATAACCGATAACCGGGTCCCCTTTTTTTACACTCACACCAAGGTCAATGATTTTGATCATTTCGCTGTGAGCCGGCATCCGGAAGACAGAAAAAACTTGTTTCTTCGGTTTGATTAGCACAAATAGATTGGCGGGTTTGATGTCCGCGTGTACGAAACAGCCTTGGCGCTGATAAGGCTTACCGTGCAACGTATTCAGTCCATGGAGGGCTGCGCGTATAAGCTCGAATACATCGAAGTAATGCTGTATGTCATTTGGTTTGTACTTGTGGTGGTCGATATAGCTCGATAGCGTTGTCCAAGGCTTCTGTAGCAACTCCATCGTGTACGCGTGCCAGCCATCAGTGGTGCAGTAGTAGTCAAAAATACGCACTGTCTCGCCATCGATTTCTCGACAGATGCGGATTTCATCACGCAAGTCGCAATCGCTGATCTTGATAGCTACGTCACAGGACAACCAGTTGTCCTTGGCTCGCCACACAGCGCCAAAGCCACTTTTCTCGCCGATTGGCTTGTCCCCAATGAGCTCGTAACGATCAGCCAAGGCAGTGAAAATCTTGTATACATCGTCGTTCGATAAAGATGCAGCAGCAGACACCTAAGCTCCCTTATTTGTAAGTACCGGACGATTCCGCGTCGATGTACCTATGGATTAACCTCCGCCAGTACAAAAAATTTAGTTGTTGCTGGCATTTCATCGTCAGCAATCGACCCCCTATGAAGTCAATGGACGACCACATATTCGTCATAATACTTGCTGCTTGGAGGTTGCGGTCATCGGCGTAAGATACAACGCTACGTCATTTCATACGCAGGGGAACGGCAGAAAAACGATTGGAGTGGTCGTACGAATGGCAGGTCTGGTTAGACACCGAGCGGCAGTTCCTCGCCCAAAGGCGTTCGTCGGGACGGTTCGCACACCAGTCTGCGGTTTAGCTCGCTATTCCATGGATCATAGAGATAGCCAGAAAAATGTCCCTGAGCACCCGAGCAATTACCTTGGAATATCGCCCGTGGGTCTACCTCAAGCCCGATCAGATCCTTCCAAAGTGCATCCCGTCGCCTTTGGTTCTCTTGCGGTTTAGCGTCGTATGAAGACAATGATCCAGTCACGAAGATACGCCCGAGTATCTCAACAGGAATCGCTTTGATGACCCGGTGCCATAGATGACGAGCAACACCGTGGGCTATAACGCTGCTCGGCAAGCTGAAATTCTCAATTCTAAGGTGGCCACTGTCGGTGAGCATGCTGATGTATTCAAGCCGTAGTTTATGCTCTTTGCCTTGATGGGGAAAATCGATGTAAAAATGAAGCCGGGGACTGACGCCATCCCTGCCGGGAACTGGGTCTACGTCCTTAGTCGCGACGTCGATATTGACCGAGATTCCCTGAAGCCATTTTCCATCGAAACCTGGCGTAATCTGAACTAACCCCCGGCACAGAAAACGGCCGTCATAGGTGTATCGAAAATCTGAAATGCTGCTTGCGACCATGCGCGTGTGCATCCAAGCGAGTAAATGATTACGGGTATAGCGCGAATTTGACTATCAGCAATTTTCCCAGATTAAATGACCGGAACGTTTGGCAGGGTTTTGACCAGAATAATTCTGGTCCATGGTTTCGATCATGTGGCGATGTATTGCTACCCGCTGCACTGCATCACCTAACATATGGTTCGTGCAAGTGATCGCGGACAGACATCGAAGTGACCGGTATAGAAAGGCATGCTGTCATACGCCATACAGGGCTTGAAGGTCGGCTTCGGCCGAACAACGGCCTGATGCTCATTGCAACAGGCGGGAATTCGGCCTTTGCTGCCGTTGGCTCCACGCAACTCGGACGATCGGTATGGATTTGCGAATTCAACCGGTGGATGCAACACACTAGCAACTGCGTGAGCAGAAGAAGTGTGGCCAATGAAGTAGAAGCCGTGGATAGCCAGAAGGCGTTAATGTGGGAACGCTGGCGCAAGGGCGACTCCCTTCAGCAGATCGCTCAATTATTTGATCGAAACCACTCGTCGATTTAGAGAGTCCTAGCTGAGACGGGTGGTATTTCCCCGGTATCACGATGTCGTTCTAAACGGGCATTAACGCTTTCTGAGCGAGAGGAAATTTCCCGAGGCTTGGTAGCGGGGTATTCCATCCGTGCGCTCGCTACTCAATTGAAGAGAGCGCCGTCCACCGTCTGTCGTGAAGTTAAACGCAATGGGGGCCGGGAATGTTACCGAGCAACTCAGGCCGACCAGGCAACCTGGACTCGGGCGCGTCGTCCCAACGCTTGTAAGCTGGCGGAGAACCCTGGGCTGGCTCATATCGTGGCGAACAAGCTGCAATATCAGCCTCCAATCTCGCGAATTACCGTACTGAACAACCTGGTGGGGTTACACAGCTAGGTCAGCTCAGCATCCAAGTTCTACTCCACGGGCAGCTTGGTCAGCTGCTTCAGCAGCCCATTCTCGCCTACCAAGCCTTTGGGATCCTTGTAGTCGGAGAGCGGATTGGCCAGGAGTTCTTCACCCGCCTCATGCGCCTTCTTGTTCATTGTGGCTCCGGACAGCGGCAGTTTCCTGCCAATAGTCCGTTTACACATAAACATGCACTCGCCCGGCCGAGAGCACGGTTATCTTGCTGCATCAGCTTGAAAAGCCATAACACCAGCAGTCTTTAGGTCTGCTTGCGCAATAAAGCCTATCAGGCTACCCCGTGCAATGGGAGTGCGCCATCCATTTACGAAGCCTTTGCTTCGCTAACAATTATCACAGTACACATTGCATACCATTTCGCTGTAACCGATAAGTAATAGAAATTACAAAATGGTTAATGACAATATCGTGGCCAGAGTCATAATTCGACGCCACATCATTCATTGACAGTGTTGAATGGTATGCATAGCATACCTAAATTGATATGGCATTAGATGTGGTAGGTTTACTATGCGCCAGAAAAAGCCCGAAAAAGACCAGAAGCAATTCTTGTCTGACATCAAGGCGGCCATCGAGACCCGCTCAGGCAAGCTAACCTGGGATGAATTCGCCACCCTGGCCGGTGTCGAGCCCCGGACGCTGAAGACCTATCGGATGCCAACGGAATCAAAAAACTACCGGCAGATGCCCAGTGTAGTCCGCCAGGCCTTTGAGGACCTTCTGTCTCGGCCTGCTAAGAGCCCGCGCAATGCCACCGCCCTGGTGCCGGCCCTGGCCGCCCTCGTGCTCTCCCAGGCCCACGTCTCACTTATCGACCGCCAAATCATCACCGGCCTTGATCGGCGCCGCGGTGCACGCAACGGGCTCACTGACAACGAACGCAGCATCATGTCCATGGTGTCGCGCTTCTGCCTGGTCAACGGATTTCCCGATTACGGCGGCGAGATCCATATCCTGCTCGCCCAATGCACCCGCCCACTCGAATCCTGGTTGCCTATCCCCGAGATTCTGTCCGCCGGCTACGGCCCCACCGTCCTTATCCACCCCGAGGACGGTATCCCGACCCCGGAAGCAGAAGAGCTTGCTGCCGATTTCTCAACCCTCTCGGCACACATCGAAGAAGAACTGTTCGTGAAGCTCATGGAGGCGCTCTCGAAATGCATCCCTGAACTGGGAGATGAGTATTACGCCCGTATCCGGGAATTCATCGTCCGCAACCCCGTGGCCGACGGCAACACCTTCTTTCAGGGCGGCAGGGGCATCCCCTCCGTCATTTGGATGTCCGTCCAGCACGAATACTACGAGCCGGTGCCTTACGCTTTGGCGGAGAACGGTAAGATCACACTCTGCGCTCACTGCAACAATCTCATGAAGCAGGAACGCTTCGGGCTGCGCTGCCAATCAACGGCCTGCACCACCGTCCACCTACCCAAAGCCGGAAAAACTTTCCCTGTCGATGAATGCCGCCGGGTCGTCCGGGGCATCCGACAATACTGGGTGGAGCCGGGGATCGACGAGATCCGGCTGTTCGACACGCTGCGCTCGAAGGGCCTCACGCCTGAGCTCTACCCCCACCGTGACCGGGTCGATCTGGCCATCGGCCATATTGGCATCGACCTCAAACGCTATGCGTCGCCTGAAGTCCTGGGCGCCAAATTCAGGAAAAGCCTGGGCGGTCTCGCCTACTACGAAAGCAAGTGGGTTGTAGTCCCAGATTGGTTGGTGGCTGCGACCCCATCCTATCTTGACCGGCTGGTGAGTGCCATGGGGGAAACGGCCGTCCGTGTTCGCTGCCTGTCCCTGAGCGACGCGGCGAAGCTTGCCGTCCGGGAAGGTCAGCAATGCGTGAAGCACTGACCCCGTACCGTGGCGCCAACAAGGCGAATTATCTCTGCATCCTTGCCACCGAGCTCATGGGGCTCGATTCACTCAAGCAGATCCCCAAGCTCCTGGCAGGCTTCGAGTCTGTCCTCGACACCCTCCATCCCGATGTCGCCCAGGCGATCCGCACCCTACGTATTTGCGGTTTTTCACCGACGACCCAGCGGGAATTGCGCCTCATCGTGGATGCGTATCTTACCCATCACCGGGCTAGGAATAATCTCGCCCTCGACGAGCAGGACGGGATTGATCAGCGCTACGAAATCACCAAGGACTTTTCCATCAAGAAGCGCTGGAGCACGGTGACGCCGGAAGATGTGACCGATGCGATCGGCTTCATCACCTCTAATCCGCCGCTGCGCACCAATACGCTGGCGGAACCCCATTATCCGGCGCTGCCGGCGACTGTGAGCCGCAATTCGGATGGCTATCGGGGGGATGTCGAGCCCCTGGGATTCGAGCCGCCGCCGATCCCAACCTACGATGCCGGCCGTATCGGCGTGCCCCCGGAGTGCGTGACCTGGGACGAGCTCATGACCACCGCTGACCGGTTCGATACCATGGACGTCGAGTGCGGCCGCCAGTTGCCCCAGGATCGGCGCTGGTATCACCGGCTGCATGATGTTGACGGGACGCCGACTGCCGATCTGTTGGCCGCTTCTGGCACCGGCCTGGTGCAATGCGACAGCCTTGACCTGAAGGGGATTAAGCACCTGATCGGCCTACCTGGAGCCGGCAAGACAACCTTGCTCTATTTGCTTGCCGGCTGCCTGGCGGATCGGGATAGTCGGGTCTGCTTCCTTTTCCCTTCCATCGAAGTCGCCATCGGGTTTATCGAGACCCTGGAGCGTTACGGCGTCGGCGTCGGACTGCTTTCCGGCCAGGGGGATACTGCCCGGACCAAGCACTTGGCCAACTTTTCCACGGCTGCAGCGCGGGAGAACAACGGTTTTGGCGTTACCCGGCCGGCCGCTCGGTTCTTTGCGACCAACTGCGCTTTAGCGGGGTTTGCGAGCGAGGAGGAGGACCCGTTCCCACACGGCAATCCGCCCTGCACGGAGCTTGCCCAGCGGATCATCGCCCAGGGTAAATCCCAACCCCGACGCTGCGCCCTAGCAGGCTGTTGTGCCCGCCAGGGGAGCGAACGGGAACTCATTTCCGCCAACATCTGGGCGGGCCACGTGCTCTCCATGGATAGGGGGCTGTCGCCGCTCTTTGCCGATGCCGATATCAAACACTTCGAATTCATTGCCCGGACATTCGACCTAGTGGTCGTCGACGAATGCGACGGCACCCAGTCCGAGCTCGATGCCCGGGGGACGCCGATCATGCATTTGTTCGGCGAGGAGGATGCCCTTTGGGCGACTCTCATCGGTGACCTGCATCAGCCGATCGCGAAGGGGAACAATGCCTTCGTGGCTGGTAAGGATATGCCTAGCCTCATCGAGATGACCGGTCGGTTCGGCCTAGCTACCACCCGGATTTCTGCTCGCATCCAGCATTTGAGCAAGGCTGTCCAGGACCAGTATCAGAGCAAGCTCCTGACGTCTCTCTCGCTCATTGCCGATATG
This sequence comes from Dechloromonas denitrificans, assembly GCF_001551835.1. Lineage (GTDB taxonomy): Bacteria > Pseudomonadota > Gammaproteobacteria > Burkholderiales > Rhodocyclaceae > Azonexus > Azonexus denitrificans. The sequence continues at coordinate 49,717 of NZ_LODL01000035.1, forward strand.
TACCCCTACGGTGGTGAATCCGGGGATGACGAGGAGTTGGAGGCCCACGCCCGCGCCCGGCATGGGGTAGAGCGGCTATGGGATGCCGCGGTAAAGCTAGTCGCCTTCCGGCCATCGATTAAGGATGACGAAGATGAAGTGATCGATCTCGCCCGCGAACTTCCTGAAATCGCCGGGCTTATCGGAGCCACTCTCGAGGAAACCCAGAAGATCCACCGGGCACTCCACAGCGCTCTGGAACTATGGGACCGGGATGCTGATCAGCAGTCGATCGACCAGATTGCCGCCATTATGAAATCCATCGGCATCATTGCTACGCCGCTCGAAGACCGGCTGCTTGCCGAGCACTGTGCCCTCTTGGTGACGGTATCCCTGGTCATCCTCCAGCACTTCGGCCTCGCGCCCCATTTGCGCCTTCTAAATTCCCTCAACCTCATCAGCGACAAGGTGTTCGAGTCCCGGCCGTCCCGGGACCAGCTAGCCATCCTACCGGAGTCTTTGACCGGTAAGCTAAGCGGTATCCGGTTCATGGTGAGTGATGAAGGCAATATCACAGTGGCACATGTGGGCATTCAGGGGACGCCCCGGCGGCTATTCCAACGGATGCATGAACTGGGCCAGGAGGCAGGGAAGGGGGCCGCGTTCCTGCTCACCAGCGCCACCTCGCTCCTCGAGCTCAGTCCACGTTTCCACATTAACGAAGGTCCCCATTACATCCTCCGGCGTCCCAACGCCGGTGACGGCTGGAAGAACTCCCGGTACGAGTTTCTACCCCTCCCAGATCCCCTGCAGCCGACCCGGATGCTGCGCTTTAGCGGTGCGAAGCTCACCCAGCGAGAGCAGATTCTGAAATCGATGGCGGACCGCCTTCTCGAGGGCGGTATCCTGTCCCGGGCCGCCACGGCGCTCCGGGGTAATGACGTAGTTGATGGGGTCGGGCGCAAGCTCGGTTTCGTCGTAAACAGCTACGATCAGTGCCAGATGCTGTTCAACCACATCCAGGCTAACTATGCCGAGTGGCGGGGGCGGGTCCGGTACCTGCGCCGGGCGGGGCCGGAAAACCATAACGCCAACGCTCTCACAGCCTCTGAAGTCGAGAACTTGGGCACCGATCCCGGCTGGGACATTCTGATCTTCCCGATGAACGCTATCGGCCGCGGGGTCAATATCGTCTATCGAGACGGCCTTCGGGCCAACCAGGCCATGATTGGATCCCTCTACTTCCTCACGCGTCCTCACCCGAGACAGGACGATCTCGGGCTGATCCAGGGGCTCATCGGCCGCCGTTCGGAGAGCTTTGACAAGCGCTGCTTTGATACGCTCGATAGCGCATTTTCAGCCATGGATCTGGAACGGAAGGAAGCCGTCGATGAAGCCAAGGCGATGCTGCGTATGTCCCTGGTGGCTTCTCGTCTGGGAAAATACGCCGAGCCTTTTGTCGCCGACCAGATGATTATCATTCTCCAGACCATCGGCCGCGCTATGCGGGGGGATTGCCCAGCCTTCGTCTATTTCGTGGATGCCGCCTGGGCGCCGGCATCAGCCCGGGGAGAGCCGGATACATCCCGGACCTCCATGCTCGTGATGATGCAGGACATTCTCGATCACTGCCTGAACCACCATGATCCAGTTATGAGGGAATGCTACGAAAACCTGTATCAGCCGTTCTTCATTCCGCTGTCCTCCGTTGCCAATCTTTTGAAGGCATAAACCGTAATGACTACAAAATCCAAGATCGTCTGGACGAAGCGCAAGAGCAAGAAGGCTGTCGATCCCAAGCTGCTGGCACGTCGCATCGACAAGACCTGGCTCTCCACGAGTCCCGACATGGTTACGGTGACCTTCGGCGGCACCCTTCAGGCGGCGCTAATGGATCTGCGCGATGCCGCCAAGCAGCTGAAGAAGAATCTACCCATCGGCTCCCTACGCCTTATGCTCCAGGCTCACATCGATGGCGTTGTGTCCGTCGACAAGGATCTCGGATGCGATCCCACCCGAAAGGCGACGCCGGCGCTGATGATGTACCGAGACAGCGATGAGGATCACCAAGTCATCGAGCGGATTCTTGACTGTCTTAACCAGTGGAGCATCGAAACCCTGGACTTCTGGGCCAAGCCAAATGGGCTCGGCACCCCGGCGCTGCGCGTGAAACGATCAATTGCGGCGGACTGTATCCTTCTCACGGGCACTACGCAGCCTCTGGTCGATTCCGCGACCGGGGTACCACAATTTGCGCTGATTGTCCGGCAAATCTGCGACCGGCTGGCGGGAGAAACGCTTTTCCCGGGGATGGGGCCATGTGAATTGGTTCTGCCGGAATTCGCCGCCCCCAATACCCTGGAGCTAATGACGCTGCCCAAGCGCGCCGCCCAGGGAAACACCTCTTTCTCGATGGTGGCCCGCGTCTCCGTCGGGACCGTGCCCTATAGCGACGAACTCTACCTGACCCTCTCCGCCGCCAAGCGGGTATGGGCCGAAAAGATGCCGGACGGCAGCAATACGGGCAGCCGGGCCACGGCCTATGTCATTGCCCCCAACCGCCCAACAGTGCCGGTGGGAGTTAGTCGCCGCAAGGTAAATGACATCTGGACGTGGGGCTTCGATGATGAATACGCTGCCCTGTGCAATTCCCCGGGCAATACGCTACCGGCCACCCTGGAGAACGCGATGAAGCACATCGCCTTCACGGACGGCCAGTGGTGGGCTGGCCTGCCGCAGACCACCCGTCTGTATCGCCGGGTAGCATCGCGCACCGTGTTCGAAGGGGACGAGCTGGATCTCATGCTGATCGCCGAACCCAAGCTCGCCGGCATTATCGACGGCGAGGTGCCCTTTGCCGTCCGCTCCCTGCGGCTGAACAGCAAGCCCCGCTCCGCCATGCTCAGGGCCGGGGATTTCGGAGTTGCGGGCATCTGTATTGCCGAGGACGAGGAGGGCGAAGACGGGGAGGGCGGTGACGATAACATGTCGCCGGATGGCGAACGGGAGGCAGTCGTCAAATTCCGGGAGCAATGCTCCCACGTGCTCGAGCAAATTCATGACCAAGCCAAGCCCCGCCTTTGGATCGTGGGCGGCGAGGAAATCGAGCAGCGTTACATCGAGAAGGCGGCAGAACTCCTTTTCGGGGATGCCGTAGAAGTCAAGAAGGACCCCCTGCCCAAGGATGTCCATGGACTGCGGGCTGACCTGCCGGACAGCGACTTGAAGGCCCGGCAGCGCTTCGAGAGCCGGGTGCGGGCCTGGGTGAATTCCGGGCTGCCCGAGGGCATCGCCCTGTACAAGGGGCCAAAGTTTGTGCTCATTTGCGCCGCCAAGGACATCAATCGGCGCTCTGAGGATACGGTCAATCGCCGAGCTGCTATTCATGTTATGTGTTCTCTGGCCCGCGCCAGCGTCCATCATGTACTGCCCATCGAGGCGACGAGCACGGAACAGGCCGCTGGCCGCGCTACCCAGGCATTCATCCACCGGGCCCAAAGCGCCATGATGGATGTGATGCTTGCACATTCGGGATACATCCTTGGGGCCGGTGAATTCGTCCGAGGGCAATTGCCGGAAGGGGCAGCCCCCAATGCGGTGTATGGCATCCAAGCTCTGAGGCGTAATGCTCAGCGTTTCACAGGCGAGACCGCGATCTGCCTTGTGAGCTATTTCCGCTTGAGCCTCGCTTCCAACGTGACTGAAGTGAGCTTCGGCTACAAGGAAGGTGGCAAGACCAGCCGCTCGCCCTGGATGCGGCTCGCTGATGGTCTTATCTGGCTTGGCTGCCAGCGCCAGATGCAGGGTGATGAGGAGTGGCTTAAGCGCGAATTCCAGCGCCTTACCCTCGAAACCCTGCAGGAAATCGGCACCCAAGATCCCCGCGCCATACTGTTCATCGACTGGCAGACGCTGCCGGCCCTGTGGTCGGACCTGAGCGATGCGAGGCTTACCAAGACCCCAGGAGTTCACCTCGGTCACGTGAATCTGAGCGATGCCTTCCCAAAGATGTCCTTTGTCCGGCTTCGCCACGGCCCCGCCGCTGCCATGCCCCTGCGGGCTTGGAGCGAAACCGTTTTCGAAGCGATCCGAGAGGATGCCGCCAACGCTTTTACGGGGGAATTTTCGCCGGATGCCTATGCGACGACCCGCAAGCAGCTAGTTGAACTCAATCCAGACGCCCCAAAGGGTATACACGCCTACGGTCACTTTGTAGGGGTCATGGGTTACCGGAAAACGACACAGACCCTACGGGGTCTCTCCTGCTACCGAACCATGTCCCGGAAGGTCCAGGTCAAGGATGCTCCTAAGGGAGTCTTCGAGGAGCGCCCCATCTTGCCGGCCGAGATCGATGCGTCCCTGCCTGCTTCGATTGACATCACCGTCATGCATTGCCCCGAGGCCGTGAAGCCGTCGGAAGTTGCCTCAATCGCCATGGGCCTTCGTCTGGGCTACGCTCACTACGATGACTGGACTCGGCTTCCGGCACCGCTCTTTTTCGGCCGTAAGATCGACGATTACATCATCAAGTATCCGGCATCGGAGGAAGATGAGGCCGAAGGCGGAGCAGAGCCCACACCGGCGCTGCCCGTGCCCGATGAAGGCGATGACGGGACGGTGATCGGTGATGGCTCAGTCCCGATCATGCAAGTGGTGGGCGAACTAGTGGAAAAGGAAGTGAATCCCGCGCCCGCCAAGTCGGATGCCGAGGCCGAGGAGACCGAGAAACGCTGCCCCGAGGAAGAGGACGGAGCAGGCGGCAGGGCTACGTCGGTTGCCTGCCTGGTCGTGCCGCCGGCAGCGAAGTCGAGGGAAGGGCTGTCGCTGATCGAGCAGGCCCAGCAGATCAACGTCGAGGACTTCCTCATCTATTCGCACCCGAAGCGGAGCAAAATTTTCCGGGCCATAGTGCAGCGGGAATTTGTGGTCCGTGTGGAGCCCCCGTATTTCGTGGAGTTCAAAGGCTTCTTCGGGAAATACGAACCCGTCATGAAGCACAGAATTCGACGTAGCTACCAGGTTCTTCAAGACTTAGGCTACGTGAAGAGGGTTGGAGAGCGTCGCCCGCCCTTTGAGCAGTACCTGGACTGGATTGCGGGCTTCCTGTGGCACCCTCAGGGAGCCTCCGTTATCGGGTCGGGCACCCTCGATAACAACGATGCCCTGATCCCCGCGGTTCAGCGGATAATCAACCGCTACAACGCGACAGCAGAACAACCGCTACCACTGCGCGAGTTCGAACGGACCACCAAAATCAATCTGAAACCCCTGGTGGACTTCGTCACAGAGCAGAACGATGACGAGGCCCTGGGATGGTTGATCTTCACCGCTGCTCAGACCCCTGCTTACGGCTGCGCGGAGTCCATCATCAGCAACCTGACTCGGGTGCTGGGGCAACATAGCGAAGCGGCGCTTCATTACTACATTGATTGCGCGGATGCATGTATGCAGGTCATCGCCCGCCACGAGGAAAAAAGAATGGATCGACTCGACCGTTTTGATGCCATCATCAAGAAGCGTGTTTTCGTCCCCTCGTCGGAATCGCCCATTACATCGAGCTTTGCCACTAACCTGATCCAGCAGGATACCCAGAAGCAACCAGAGGATGCCGAAACCACCCGGTCTGCCATCGTGGCCCTTGTTCAGAGCATGGTCCCGGGTAGCGATGAATTCCAAGATGCATTGCATCGTCTGCAGGAGTTGATCCAGGCCTGGGATCGGGACGACCAGCAGCTTCGGCAGGCCGCGGAAATGAACGCGACGATGACGCAGATCGTCGCCGCCTGCCGGGCAAAGGCAGAGGGGCTAATTGCCATCATGGCCGAAATCGACAACGAAGGCTTTCTGGGGGTCGTACGTTACGAAGACCCGTCACTGGACGATCGCGATATCGCTGCGCGGGAGCTCGATACCATTGAGGCATTGACCGTCAATGCCAGCACGGCCAAGCGGGACGCCCATGCTTTTGATGAAACCCCCGTGTCGATCAAGTCTCTGACCACCTCGGAGCGCCGCCTGCGTGCTCAACAGGCCGACCGGCTCTATGCGGCTGTGGAGGAGCAATTCAGCCTGCTGCTAAATGCCCTCCTGGCATCGCGCCACTTCATTCTGGATGGAGGAGGTAATGGCCCCGATGGAGGCAAGAACATCGAGAACGAGATTCCTACATTGGCCCCGGTGGCAACCCTGGAGGCAGCGAACGTAGCTCCGGCTGCCGTGCCGGCAAAGGACGACACGCTAGTGCTCGACGCCCTGGTGATCGAGCCCGAGTCCGCTTACGAGCCGGAAGCTGCGCCCCAGGCCGTCCAGCTTGAGGAAGCGCTTCAACCGGAGGCGGTCGCCGCGAAGGTGGCGGAGTCGGAAGTCAAAGAAGCGGAGCCGATCGGTAAGTTGGTCCCAGAGATTGAAACAGCCTTCAAGGCTGCTCCTAAAGCAGAATCACCCCTCCTGCCCGTGGAATCAGTGCCGCTTCCCGAAGAAAAGGAGAAGGTGGTTAAAGTTACCTCCGAGCTTGCTTCCTCAGCGCAGCTCCCCCAGTTCCAGCCAGAATTGCCAGGTATCCTTGAGGATCGCCGGGTCAACGAGGACTTCCAGAAACTGATGCCAATCATCGCAAAGCGGCATTACAGCTTGGGTTCGGTCTATGTAGCCGCCATCCGGAACAGTATTTCCGATCCGGTGGTAGGTTCCCACTGCACCATCCTATCGGCCCTATGCAACACCATGGAATCGATCGATTGCCAGTTTGCCATCGACACCCGGATCGACGTGGATCTCCATGACTGGCTTCAGAACCACACTCTGGAGTCCGATAGCTACGCGAGTAACATCTGCCAAGGCTTAGGTATCCTGGCAGCCGGTCTTGTCAGCACGCTATTTTCGGGCTGGGCGTCGGACACCAATGACGTACGCTGGACGATCATCGACGCCATCAAGCACCCCCTGACCGGCGTAAAGGAGATATCCGATCTCGTCGATCACATCGCCTCTATCGACAGCAAGCGAGTGACCTTGACCCGAGAAAAGTTTGCCGTTCGGGGAATGAGCGTGGAACTCGCCTCCAAGCAGGCTTGGCAACGGGCCATGGTCAGGGCGACCAACTGGAAGAAGGATTCGACAATCCATAGTACCTGGAATCACATGGGCTACTTGCGGATGCACGACCACATTTATGGGGTCGGCCATCCCATCGGGCAGTGTTTGGCGGCAATCGCCAAAGGCGATATCTCGCGGCTGCGCCAGACCTACGACGAAGCGCGGCGCCGGCTCGAAAAGCCCTCAGCGACAATTGTCGAAGCCTTCAAGATGGTCGGCGAGAAGAGCAAGCCGGAAGGGCGCTACAACACCAATGCCTGCGAGAACATCAGCACCACCGCGCGCTTCATCCGGGAGTGCATCGAACTGGTGGAGTCCGGCGTCAAGACGGGCGAGACATTGGAGCGCAACGAGCGTGAATTCCTGGATACGCTGCACCTGCGCCTGACTGAATCTGTGGCTACCATGGAGCGGATGCGTCGCACCAACGTTCTTGACTATCTCTACTGCGAGGCTGCTGTCATTGTATTCAAGGCGGTGCTGCGCCTTTACGAGGAATCGGAACCCGGATATTGCATTCCGGCACTTCAGCAGCGCCTCCTGATTCAGCTCCCCATGGACCGGGCTTTCATGCCATCCATGAAGGCGGAGGAGGGGAGCAGCCGGGCCCTATGCTCGGCAGAGGACGTCATGCAAGCAATCGACGAACTGCTGGCCGAAAGCTTGTTGGATATCGATCAGCCAATGTCTGAGGCCGTCGTGCAGCCGATTCTCATGGAAGCCCTGCGCGGCCACATCGAGGCCCGGCGTTTCCTGCCGGCTTTTGCCTTGGCTACTGCCATGCGTTCCCCGGTGAAGCTCGACCCACCACTCATCCAGCAGTATCAGAAGGCGAAAGCCGACCTCACCCAGGAGCTGCAGGACGCTCGCCAGCGGGTCACCCACGCAATGTCCTTATCTGCCCTGAGCCAGAAAAAAGCGGGCGACCTCCTGCGCGTTATCGAAACCCTGAACGCCTCCAATGTTGGCGACAACATCGGCCGGCCCGAAGGCGCTTCTAACGCCTACCCAGACTTCCCCCACGCTCTGGCCACCCTGAGGGAATCCGTGCTCCAGGTGCTGAGTGCCCGATTGGAAGACACCCGCGACAAATTGCTCCTCGACCTGAAGACCATCGAGGAGTCTCAAGGTAGCGACGCGAGCCGCGATATTGCCCGTATCCGAGGCATGTTGGAGACCAACAACCCTGCCAACTTGCGCACAGCCCACGATGCGCTCGCCATCATTGGCAGCGGCCGGCGCTTGCCAGTGTATGCCCTTAACATGGATCGGAATCCAGCGGTCGAGTATGAGGCCTTCCTGCGCCAACTCGATACCGTCCGAGGCCACCAGCCGCTCCTCGAATTGCTCGAGCAACATCTGGCCGACCCGAATTTTGCCCAGCACCCGCTCATTAGGGACTTGGAGGAGGAGGGCCGGCAGAATGCCATCAAGTTCATAGCGGAGTGGCGCGGCATCTTCGCAGAGCGCGCCATGATCCGGACGGCCGAACTCGCCGGAAAGTTCTTCTCCTCCGTCGGAATTGCCGCGCCTACGTCCTTCCCGGATACGAGCCGCTCCAGCCGCTACACGCGCATTGCCTTCGATGAAAAGGCCTTTAGCGCCCTCATTAGCAACGATGTTTTCATCCCGCCCGCTCTGGGTACCCCGACATTCACGGTCATGGGCTACATCATCCCCGGCAACCAGCCGGACAACGATATCCCGTCCCTTATCCACGATATCGCGGGCACACCGACCTTCATCCTCGCTCGGACCCGACTCACCCTCTCCAAGCGCGCCCGGCTGTCTGGCCGGACTCCGGTCATTCTGGTCGATGACAACTTGGTGGCCTACATGGCGCTGAACCCAGACGAACGTGCCAGGCGGCTGATGGAAATCGGTTGCCTCACCTTCCACACCTTCCCTTATAGCGCCGACGGGACATCTGTGCCGAAAGAAATGTTCTTTGGCCGTCAGCGCGAGCTAGAGCAGCTGCGCCAAATTAAGAGCCTTGCCATTCTCTACGGTGGCCGCCGTCTGGGTAAGTCGTCGCTTCTTAACCAGGTGGAGCGGGACATGAGCAACATCGCCGGCACTGTTGCCATTTATATTCCCATGAACCGGGATTACCACGGGGGTGACCATGTCCTCTTTGCTTGGCGAACTGTGGCTCGCGCGCTGGCGGGACGGGGCGTTATTGATCCACTGCCGGTCGAAACCCAGGATCTCGCCGGCGTGCGAACCTGGGTGGAGCAGCAGCTCACCTCGGCCAAGCAGAAGATCAAGAACTGCTACCTGCTACTCGACGAGGCAGATGACCTGATGGGCAGGGAGCTCGACCTGCAGCCGGAGGCGGTGAGCCTGATCGGCAGCTTCCATCAAATGGTGGAGAGCATTCAACCCAAGATCACGATCCGTTATGTGATTGCCGGTCTGCACAACCTCACCCGGATGACCACCGAAAGCAACTCCGCCCTCGGTAAGGCCGAAACCATAGCCCTCGAGCCTTTCAGCACCGGCGACGACATTCTGCGCGGCATCCAGTTGGTGACCCGCCCCCTCGCAGCCCTGGGCTTTTTCTTCGGCAAGGGCTGCGAAGACCTGCCGTTGCGCATCCTGGCCCTGTGCAACTACTATCCAGCCTTTATCCAGGTGTATTGCAAAAAGCTCCTTGAGCATATGTACAACAAGCGGCCACAGGATCAGGCCTGCGCCTATATTGAGGGCAATGACCTCGATACCGTCGAGAAGGACCATGATCTCCTCACCGAACTGCAGACAAAGTTCGGCTGGACCCTGGACCTCGACAAGCGCTATAAGGCCATTGCCCTAGTACTAGCCGACATCTACTACCACGAGATCGAGTCGGGGAAGAACGAGGGATTGACGGTCGGTGAGATCCGCGAATACTGTGAAATGGTAGCCGGTAACCATTTTAAGGGCATGAGCGCGGGGGCCTACGAGAGCCTGGTCGATGAGATGAGGAAGCTCAACGTACTTGAGAAGCACGGTTCCAACTACCGGCTGCGCAACCCAAGTATCGCCATGCTGATTGGTGATCGCAAGCGCATCAATCATCAACTCAAGGTGCTGGCGGAGCAGCCACCCGAGAAGCTGCGCAACCACGGCGACCGCCGGGTCATCATGGAGCAAAACGGTTCCCGGATTATCTTCCCGATGCCGGTGGCTTGGACTTCGGCCCAGATGGAGCCTATCGACAACAACCTGGTGATCATGGCGGGCAACAACCTGAGCGGCTTGGTAGATCTGTGCAACTCCACTTCCAAGTGGCTGCTCGCCCAGGAAACGTGGCTCCGGACAATGAGCCTTTCCCCCACGACCGCTAATTCTCTCTTGGAGAAGATGCGGCGCCAAGCGACCACCGCGGCGCATAAGGCCGAACGGCACCTGATCGCTTCACCCTCCAACGCCTGGCATGCAATCGATATTCCGGCCTTTGCGAATCTGATGCCGAAGGCGGCTTCCCTGCGGGTCCGTCTTGCCCTAATTGCCCTGCCGGAGCGGCTCTACGAAATCGCCCAGGCGATGAAGGCGGGTTCCCTTGCTGGCGCCAACCGCAAGGCCTCCTGGACCGTGGTGCCGGTACCGCCCTGGAGCCTGGATGCTGTGCGCTTCCATATACATGAGAACGCCGACGTCGTCGATAGTACAGAAGCGTGCTCGGCCATCGTGCAGGCGGGCTGCGGCTTTAGCAAACCCATCCGGGACATCTGCCAGAACCACCTGACCCATGACAGTGCCCTCGACGCAGTCGCCCAGACACGGTGCACCCTCACGCCGGATCTTGCGACCTTCTATCGGCAGATCGGCTGGCCCAGTGCTATCACGGCCGACCAGCAGAAGGCTATGGAGCAGTTCCTTCTCTACGCCAACGGCGAGAAACGGAATTCAAGCGAAGTGGACGAATACCTGGAGACCTACGGGCTCGCCCCGGAGGATTTGCTATTCCTGCATTGGATGGGACTTCTCCAGGAAGGAGAGGACGGGGGCTGGCACGTGCCCGAGCTCTACCACGAACTCCTTTGCGGTAGTGTGAGCTAAAAGGAGCTGTCATGTTCGAATCGCCTTCGAATCTTTTCTGGTCGATGCCCGGGCCTAGTGAGTTCGTGGCTAAGGTCACCGATGCAACCCGGAACGCCCGGGCCGTTGTCCTGAGTCTGACGGAATACCCGCCCAACGGGCTCTGGCACGCCGTGCGGATGGGGCTTCGGGATGCGAACATCTTTGAGCCCATCGAACTCACCATCTACGATGGTATGAACGTTCCGGCGGAGATCGGTACCCACTTTTCGCTTCCGAGCCTGTCGGCGGAAGCTTTGGCCCATCACCGGTATGGCTACCAGCATGCGGTCATTCTGAAGGCTGCGGGCAAAAGGGCACAGCAACAGTGCAATGAGTACGTCATGGCTTTTCTTTCGGCCATTGGCGGGGCAATAGGGGATGTTCGGCTCATTATCGCCATTCAGGATGGGGAGAACACTCAGGACATCGTGGGCGAGGCCATCCGGGTGATTGCCTTTAGCGGTATGCTGACGTCCGACGAGATGGAGGCCTATATCACACAGCGCATGGTGTTGGCTCGGGGACCGGGCAGCACTCGGCTCCTTCGCCATCTAGTGACCGAGTACGCCGGTTTCGACCCGCAGCTTGCGGAGCAGCTGATCGCCATGGACCCCAGCCGGATCTACGACCTGCCGGATAGCCTGGCTCCCTTACTTGGGACCAACCTGCTGCGCTGGTCTGCCCATTCCTGGGCCGCAGGCACAGTGACGGCCGCCTTCACGGAGATTCACCCCCTTCGGGAGTGGTACGTGGCCACCCATGCGGGGACGGAGGCCGCCAAGTATCGGCAGTCCTCCGAAAAACGCTACTGGCGGGCTTGCCTGAAGGCCCTGATTCCCTGGATGGAGGAGCGTCGCCCCCGGATCCTAGAAATGCTCACCAATCCGATTTCTGACCTGGAGCGTGCCCACGGCGATAACGGTTACATCATGAAAAAGCTCGGCAACCGGACCGTTCAGGTGACCCGGGAAGAACTCGAGTACAACGATCTCGCCTTCTTCTTCAAGCAGGGCTTCGGCATCACCACGTCCATGGAGCAGGCCGCCGTATCGGTTTGCCGGAAGGCCAAAATTGTCCGGGACGAGCTCGCCCACTTGCGCCCGCCAAAACCGTCCGATATCGTGGCCTTGGTCAGTGACATGGATGCGCTGATGTCCGCTACACCGTGAATGCGGACACTCGCATAGCTGATTTGCCAACCTCTAGGTCGTGAGTACGCGTTCCCAGATGTTGAAACCGGACGTTCGGCGACATAGGGCCGCGGAAGTCCGATTTGAGCCGTATTGCCGCCTGAACTTGGCTAGCGGCCCACCGTCAGCCACGGCCGACGACACGTCGGCCAAAGCAAGAAAGCCTGCCGCTCCCTCTGCACTCGGAATTCGGCCATTACAACCGTTCAATCCCTGGCGCTTCAACTGCTGCAGTAACGCACAAAGCCGCCGCCCGGCCTGCACACACCCTAGAAACCTTCTTTCCGCTGGCAATCGAGGCTGCCCCGAACAAGGGAGTATATGTCGCAACGCGTTCCTCCATTTCCGTGGTGGTGTCCGAGCTGGACACGTCAGATATGGCCAGTGTTTTTGGCGACCTCGGGCGTGATGCGGCTACTGATCTGCTGATTCAGTGGATGACGCTGCTGGGGCTCGTCCGGGGCCTAGCGCACACTGCGGATACCGTCGCTGTGCCGGCGATTGTCGTTCAGATACTCAGGATTCGGAAATCCGCCGAAGTCCATCAACTAAGCATGAAATATTCCCTTTGCTGCTCCACAGTCGGCGCAAACCAATCCCTCTCACCCCTTCGCTAAACTGTTCTCGCAGGTTCCTTTCCCAATCACCATCCGGGTCCTCTCCCTTCTCTAGCTCACGTAGTGTGGTCATTGTTTTTCCGGTGACGTTCTTTTCGTAGTGCCCCGCTTGTAAACACCCCCAAGGCGTCTGGATTTTCTGTCGTTCCAGCCTTAACTCTCCTCCGAGTTTGTTACTGCCAGCAATCTTGTAGAAAAACAACTCAGCAGGCAAAAACAAAATATCCGGAGATATTCTCAACGAGGCGTATCGGTCTTCACGGATCTCGATAAGATTGGGCATTACTGGTTGAATTTTTTCTTGCAGTCCTTTCGTCAGCCGGATTATTTCTATCACTTTAATCCAACCGTTCGCGAGCAATTTAATTCCGTTGGCTTTCTCTATCGGAAATCCGCGCGCGTGCCAACTCATAAGCATAAGCAACTGCCATTCTTGCTGATCCAGCGTCGAAATTAGCGCGATTGGCTTTTCTTTTCCGGGTTTGCCAGAATAAAAGCTCTTTCCAGGGTACCCGGGCAAGTCCAGCATGCAAGACTCATCGTTGTAGGGAAGTGGAGAGAAGCTGGAGTCAAGGACATTCAATAGTCGTTTTTCAAGCCCGTCCCCCCATGCTTGGCGCAACGCATCTACATATGCGGTAGCGCCATCAGCCCGCTGTGGAGCAGCAATGTCTGCAGCGGAAAACCACGTTAACTTGTCAGCAGATGTTGAAACTCTGTCGAGCAAGTGAGTCTCCCCTGTTGGAGTCAACTTGATCTGGAATAGGTTGAACCTGTAGGAAGTGTAGGCATGCCGATTTCCTGCACCATTGACTTCACGGTATATCGGAAGTGAAGGAGGCAACGGCGTGTAGGTGTAATGAATGTCCCGTTGCAGCCCAGCCTCTTCTTCGAGTTCTCGCTCCAACGTGCGGGCAATGTGCTGTGCCACGGTCTCAGACTCTGGATCAAAAATTGCCTTCAGAATGTTGTGACGTTCTTGAACTTCGACGGGTAAGTCAGTTAGATTGAATCGCCCGCCTGGCAGTACATATAATTTCTCTCCTGGGCGTTTTTTGTCCTCACGATGGTGCATGAGAAAATTGTTTCCCAAGCGGATAAAGGCCCAAGCAACATGCACCGTCCTGATTGTCTCGGCATGTGGGTTGAATTTTAATCGGCCGACCTCTATCTGATGCAACAGAGACCGCTGCTCCTCCTTAACCTCGGGAGGCCGGCCATCTCCTTGTTCCCAATAGTCAGTGGGCAGCAGTACCTGGCTAGGTGTGGCTAGTGTCGCGAGCCAAGAGCGCCCCAACAAGGATGCCGGAAACGAAATAAACGCCCACTTGCCACCCCGAAGCTCAAGCGGATCAAGCAGAGACAACGCTTCAAATTGTCGTCGGAGCGTGTAGCTCAGAGACAGAGCTGTTTCCTCTGTAGTGCTGCCTTGGACGATAAGCGCGGAAACAAGATCTACTTCGAGGAGACTCTCGCGTTGCCGCCCCTCTTCCGCGTGCAGCGGGAGCATTGAAAGCACGACATTCAACAGTTTCACAGGATCGGCCTTGAATCCGTTGCTGTTAATGACAAGGTTATCAGTTGATTGTTGGCATTTCCCACTCATCTCCCCTAAGTCTCCTCTAACGTTTCAATTTCTGCGCCCATAGTTCATTCCAGAAAGCAGCACGCCCTGTGCAGCCAACCCAGAAAGGAATGAATCATGGCACGAAATAATTCTAACGGCATCATCATCGGCAAAAGCAATGTCGGCCACAGCGCGGTGGTTTCCAAAACCGCATACGAAGGCGCGCTCATCGGCGGCGGTGTGGGCTGCGTCGCCTCGGAAATTTTCGACTAAGCCGGTGATCGATACCACATGCGCAAGGCTAAAGGCGTTGCAGAACAAAAACCACACTCAGGAGGATCAATGAACAGTCTTCGAAACGATATCCCGACGCGGCAGGCGTCGGATGAAAGCCGGGATCTGCTGCGGGCCCGCCACCGCAACTATCGCGCCGCCAAGCTCACCCAGGGCCTCCTGGTCCTAGTGTCGATTCTCTTGCCCGTCATCGGGGTCTGGATTGGGTCCCAGGTCCCGGAGATCCGGCCCTACCTGGCCCTAGCCAGCTTGATCTTGCTTGTGATGGAGACCGCACTGTTCGACCGGATCCAGAAGGATCGGCTCAAGCGCGGCGCTAAGCTGCAGGAGCAGTTCGACACAGACATCTTCGGCCTGCCCTGGAACCGCTTTGTGACGGGCGCGCCAGTGGAGTATGAAGATGTGCGCAGGCTGTCGGCCAAGCCGCTCTCAGAGAAGCGCGAGGCGCACTTCTTGGCCTGGTACGAGGTGTGTATCGGCCGTCTGCCGCTGTACCTGGCTCGACTGATCGGCCAGCGCACGAACATAAGCTACGACGCGCGACTCAGGCGCCGGTACGGCGGCTGGCTGCTGACGCTCACCCTCCTGTTCGGCGTGGCGTTGCTGTACGCTGGTTTGTACAAGGGGCTGCCGTTTCCCGATCTCATCATGACCTTGATAGTGCCGTTCCTGCCCGTGTTGACGTGGGCACTACGGGAGCGCATGCAGCAGGCCAACGCAGCGATTTCTCTGACTAACCTCAACGGCGAGTGGGGCAAGATCTGGACCAAGGCCCTTGGAGGGGCCGATGCGATGGCCCTCACGGTCGAGTCGCGTTCTTTGCAGGACGCCATTTACCAGCATCGTGAGCGCAGTCCGCTGATCTTCGACTGGGTCTATTCCATATTCAGGTCGGTGAATGAGGATGAGGCTCACCACGCGGCCGAGGATCTCGTTCGCAAGGCAGAGAAGGCACTAGGAGAGGGAGGCAAAGCATGAAATTGGTCAATCAGTTCAAGACATTCCTTAGCGAGGAGGTCAACCTTAACGACACGCGGGTGAGCCAACTGGGCACCAGTGTCGAAGCGGTTCAGAAGGCACTCAAGGCCTCGAGCTGGGGGCCTAAGATCCTCGACTTTGACGCCCACGGTTCGTGGGCCCACGGCACCATCATCAAGCCGTTCACCGGCGGCGAGTTCGACGCCGACCTGCTGGTGATCGTGGAGCCGGTTGAGGGCTGGGAAGCCAAGGACTACATCAACAAGCTGGGCGCCTTCTTTGAAGGCCACAGCACCTACAAGGACAAGGTGCACCGGTATTCGCACTGCGTGACCATCGAGTATGCGGGCGAGCGCCGCATCGATATCGCGCCGTGCGTCAAGGACCGGTTGTGGTCGAACATGTACGAGGTCTGTAACCGGATCACCAACGAGTTCGAGACGACTGCAGCGCTTGACTACACAGACTGGGTGGTTGGCAGGAACGGAGTGGCGGGCGGCAATGACCTCAAGAATGTCACCCGGCTGCTGAAGTACCTGCGCGACATTAAGACCAACTTCACCTGTCCGTCCTTTCTGTTCACAACGCTCGTGGGCATGCATATCTACGACTCGGACAAGGACTCGGCGGCCTTCGCGGACACGCCGACCTGCCTGAAGACCGTGATGGGCCGGCTGGACGATTACCTGCAGGCGCGTCCCGCTCTGCCTGTCATCCGAAACCCAGTGCTGTCGTCCGACATCCAGAGCCGCGTCTGGGATCAGACGCAGTATGGCAATTTCCGCAACAAGATTAATCTGTACCGCACCTGGATCGATGAGGCGTTCGCCGAGGAGGACCGCGACGAGTCCATCGGCAAGTGGCAGCGCGTCTTCGGCGACAGCTTCGCCGCCGGCGAGGCCAAGGAATCTGCTCGGCTCAGCGAGAGCGTGTCGAAGAGCGACGCGCTGGTGGTGGCGGGCAAGTTCAAGGACCTGGTCCAGCGTGTCATCGAGCGCGGCCGCGCGGCACTGCCAAATCGCATCACCCGGCTGCCCTATATCCGGCGCCCCAAGTGGCGTACCGCGTCGCAGTCGTACCGCGTCAAGGTGTCCGCCGAGCTCTTGGCCGGGAGTAACGGTATGCGCCTGGGGGCGGTGACGACACTGCAACCGCTGCCAAAGGGCCGCTCGATCCGCTTCTCGGCTTCCAACGCTGTCGGCGTGCCGTTCGACTCGTCGTTCAAGGTGCAGTGGCGCGTGACGAACACCGACCAAGCGGCCTACGACGCAAACTCGCTGCGCGGTGATTTCTATGCTAGCGACTCGGGCTTCTCGCGCGAAGAGGACCTAGCCTATCGCGGGGTGCACTTCGTAGAAGCCTTCCTGATCGGCAAGAGCGACAACCGCCTGTACGGGCAGTCGGAACCATTCTATGTCGTGATCGAGTGACGCAGGCAACGCTGGCGTTTCTCCTCTAGATGCCGCATCGCCAGAGTCGCCTGTGGTTCATCCATTGGTCCGGCCTGGTGCGTTGCCCTCGGCATCAAGGATGCGGAATGAGCCGGTGAGCGTGAGTGCGGCGGCGAGCATTGAATGGCCACAAATGACCTGAAACGGTCAGTCAAACTACGCGTGGCGACTGACCGCGCAGATGAATCGCTGTACGGGCCAGTTGCCCGTGGCATGCTTCCGAGCATTCAGTTGGCTAGGAATGCTCGGGGTCTGCCCCGGCGCGGCAACGTGTTTTCTGTTTGGCGGCTTTGCTTAACGCCAAACAGGTTGTCCTGCCAAGAGCGAAATGCTTCTGGGTGCCAATACACCCTTCGCCCGATACTCGTGGGCGGTGGCAGTGTCCCGTCGGCAATCCAATTGTCGATAGTGCGTTTTGAGACGGAGAGCAGTTCTGCGGCGGCTTCCTTTGTAACCAATTTTTGAGGTTGGAGGGTATCCATGCCGAGCATCCAAAACTCAGTATAGAAAGCGCATGAACATCACAGCCAACCATAAGCTAAAAATACCAATGTTCTATTTTGTGCTCCAGTCGTGTGCCAATGCGCCAGAAAAATCCTGCATTTTGTTGCATGTAGTTGCATGTTGCTGCACAATAGGTCACTGAATTTACGTTGTTTTTGTTTTTATACCGTATGGCTAAAGGCGGCCAAAACGGGTTCGGGACGCAGGGGTCGCATGTTCGAATCCTGTCACTCCGACCAATTAGAACCCCTGTAACTCTGCGAGTTACAGGGGTTTTTGGTTTTCCGGGTGCCCTGCAGTTTTTTTGCTGCCACCGGTGACAGCCGGCTATGTGCTGGTGTATCATCCGCGCCGGTTTAAACCTAACGATCATTTTGTTAGGCGTCGGAGTGTAGCTCAGCCTGGTAGAGCACTGCGTTCGGGACGCAGGGGTCGCATGTTCGAATCCTGTCACTCCGACCAAAAATGTCATAATGAAAACCCTGACTAGTCAGGGTTTTTTTTCGCCTGCTGACCGATGCTCCAAAAATACTGGTGAGGTTTCGATGAAATACCTGCTGCTTTTTGCCTTGCTGGCGGTGGTCTGGTGGGGGTGGAAGAAGCGCCAGCAACAGTCGGAACGACCGGCGCCGCGCCCGGATTCGAAAGTGGAGAACATGCTGGTCTGCGCCCATTGCGGCGTCCATTTTCCCGAGGGGGATGGCGTACAGGATGGTGGCGAGGCCTATTGCTGCGCCGCGCATCGCTCGGCTGCTCGTTCGGGGCCGCGTTGATGGCAGATTGGCTTGCCTCGACCTGGGAGGCCAATTGGCGCTCCTTTCAGTATTTCAATCTTTACCGCCTGATTCTCGCTGGCCTGTTCTTTCTGGCCATCCTTTTGCCGCCCGGTTGGGTCGGCCGCCTGGAGTTGTCGCCGACAGCGGCCATGTTGGCCCTGGCAACGACCTACTTGTGTGCCATCCTGGTCGGGCTGGCGCTGTCGATTCACTGGCAGCGCCGCTTCAATTTCCAGTTGTCGCTGCAGGTCATGGTCGATGCCGTGGCGATCACGCTGTTTATGTATGCGGCCGGCGGGATTGCCAGCGGGATTGGCGTTCTGTTGCTGGTTTCGCTGGCCGCGGCCAGTCTGGTTGGACGCGGCCGGCTGGTGCTGTTCTACGCGGCGCTGGCGACTTTGGCGGTCCTGCTGAGCCAGATTTACGGCGTCTTGGCCAATGGCTTTGAACTGACCAGCATTTTTCAGGCGGGTATCCTGTCTGCTGGTTTTTTCGCGACGGCCATTCTCGCCCGCCTGCTCGGCCAGCGCTTGATGGCCAATGAGGATCTGGCCAGGCGGCGCGGGATTGCCCTCGATAACGAAAGCCGGATCAGCCAGCGCGTCATCGAGCGCATGCTGGACGGGGTGCTGGTGGTCAGTCGCGACGGGCTGGTCCTGCGCCATAATCCGGTGGCGCAGGCCATGCTCGCCTTGCCGGAGTCCGATGGGAGCCCGCTCGCGATGACTGCGCCGAGTCTGGATGTGGCGCTGGCTGCATGGTTTTTTGCCGAAGGCGACGACGCCACTCTGTTTACCGGCGTCGCAGGCCAGGAGTTGCGGGCCCGCTTCGAGCGGACGAGCAGTTCTGAAGGGGAGATCCTGATCTTCCTGGAAGATGTCGGGCGGATCAAGGAGCGTGCCCAGCAATTGAAATTGGCCTCGCTGGGGCGGTTGACCGCAAGCATTGCCCACGAGATCCGCAATCCGCTGTCTGCCATCGGCCACGCCGGCGAGTTGCTGCGCGAGGAGCGACGGGGCGAGATGCAGGAGCGCCTGCTGCGCATCCTGAATGACAATGTGGCCCGCCTGGATCGGATTGTCAGCGATATCCTCGAACTCGGGAGGCAGAATCGGGCCGAACCGGAGCCTTTGGCTCTGGATGATTTTTGCGCCGACTTTGTCGAACGCTTTCTGGCGACCGAGGGGCTGCCGGCCGATGTCGTCGTGCTTGAGGCCCAGGCCGGTGACACGCTGTGCTTTGACCGTTCGCATCTGCATCAGGTGCTGTGGAATCTGCTCGGCAATGCCTTGCGCCATTCGACACGAGGGCCGGGCGCTGTACGCTTGGCGGTGCGGAACGGGGCGGCCGAGGGGCGGTTAGAATTGCATGTGATCGACGATGGTCCCGGAGTGCCCGAGGCCATGCTCGAGCAGATTTTCGAGCCCTTCTTCACGACGCATACGGCAGGCACCGGCTTGGGCCTGTTCATCGCCCGCGAGTTGTGTGCGGCCAACGGGGCGAGCCTCGAACTGGCGCATGCCGCTGCGTGCGGCCACTTCATTGTTACCGGGAGAAACGATACATGTCGCTAAGCAAAGCCGACCGCCGTCCGCGCGGGGATTTGACTCGGGTGCTGGTGATCGATGACGAGCCGGACATTCGGGAGCTGATCGATCTCACCCTGTCGCGCATGGGACTGGCGGCCGAGTGCGTCGGTTCGGTGGCGGCGGCCCGCCAGGCGCTCGATGGCGAGCCTTTCCAGCTTTGTCTGACCGACATGCGCCTGCCCGACGGCGACGGTCTGGAAATCGTCCGCTATATTGCCGAGCGCCATGCGCAAACCCCGGTCGCCGTGATTACCGCCTTTGGCAGTGCCGAGAATGCGGTTGCTGCACTGAAGGCCGGCGCCTTTGATTATCTGGCCAAGCCGGTCGGCCTGGAGCAGTTGCGCGCCCTGGTCAAGTCGGCGCTGCGCTTGCCCGAAGGGGCGGCCGAAGAGAATCCGCTGCAGTCGCTGATCGGCGACTCGCCAAGCATGCAGCAGGTGCGAGCGACGATCGAAAAGCTGGCGCGCAGCCAGGCGCCGATCTATATCTCTGGCGAATCCGGCAGTGGCAAGGAGCTGGCGGCCCGCTTGATCCACCTGCGCAGCGCCCGCAGCGGCGGGCCGTTCGTGCCGGTGAATTGCGGCGCGATTCCGGAAAACCTGATGGAAAGCGAGTTTTTCGGCTACCGGAAAGGCGCTTTTACCGGCGCCGACGGTGATCGCGAAGGCTTCTTCCAGGCGGCGAATGGTGGCACGCTGTTTCTCGACGAGGTGGCGGATCTGCCGCTCGCCATGCAGGTCAAGCTGTTGCGGGCGATTCAGGAAAAGCGGGTGCGCAAGGTGGGCAGCGTCGCCGAAGAAGCGGTTGATGTGCGGATCATCTGCGCCACCCATCGCAACCTGCGCGATTGCGTGGACAAGGGCGCCTTCCGCCAGGATCTGTACTACCGGCTGAATGTCATCGAGTTGCGCATGCCGCCGTTACGCGAACGGCTGGAGGATATTCCGCCACTCGTCGAGGCCATCCTGCACCGTTTGTTCGGCGAGTCGCCGCCGCAGCTCTCGCCCGGTGCCCTGAAGGCGCTGGAGTTCTATCCCTTTCCCGGCAATGTCCGCGAGCTGGAGAACATCCTGGAGCGGGCAACGGCGCTCTGTGCCGACGCCCATATCGAGGCCGAGGATCTGCGGCTGGAGCCCGATGAAATGGGCGGCGAAAGCATCGGCCGCGGTAGCGAGACGCTGGACGACTATCTCAACCGTCTGGAGCGGCAGGCCATCCTCGAGGCGCTGCAAAAGACGGAAGGTAACCGCACGGCGGCGGCCCGCTTGCTCGGGGTGACTTTCCGCTCGATGCGCTACCGCCTCGAGCGTCTGGGCATCGAATGAGTGAGTGGCTGGCTGACGGCTGGCTGCGCGGCACGCGCCATCTGCCGTCGCCCAATTACGGCGAGCGGCCGCCGGGGAGTCAGGTTTCGCTGCTGGTCGTGCACAACATCAGCCTGCCGCCGGAGCAGTTTGGCGGCGATTTTGTCGAGCAATTCTTCACCAATCGCCTCGACCCGGCTGCCCATCCGTATTTTGCCGAGATTGCCGGGTTGCAGGTCTCGGCGCATTTCTACGTGCGGCGCAACGGCACGGTCGTCCAGTTTGTCGGCTGCGATCAGCGGGCCTGGCATGCCGGGCGGTCGACCTGGCGTGAACGCGAAAATTGCAACGACTATTCGGTCGGTATCGAACTGGCAGGTTCCGATACACAGCCGTTCTCGGCCGCCCAATATGCGGCGCTCTGGCGCCTGGTCGATGCCTTGCGACAGCGTTATCCGATTGCCGACATGGTCGGCCACAGCCACATTGCCCCCGGCCGGAAGAGCGATCCGGGGCCGTATTTCGATTGGGCGGCGGTCCGCCGCCGTTACCCGGAACTGCGCCTAGCCGCCGAAGTAAGCGCTTAGTCGCCGGACGGCTTCGGCCAGCCGGTCGACGCTGGTCGTATAGGCAAAACGGATGTGCTTTTCCGGCTTGTGGCTGCCGAAATCGAGGCCGGGTGTCGCGGCGACGCCGGCTTTTTCGAGCAGATCGCGGGCCAGGACGAAGCTGTCGGCGGCCAGGGCCGAGCAGTCACAATAGAGATAGAAGGCCCCTTCCGGACGGGCAGTGACGCGAAAGCCGATCGCCTCCAGGGCCGGGGCGAGATAGTCGCGACGCCGGCGGAACTCGGCGCGGCGCGCTTCCAGGATGCTCAAGGTTTCAGGCTCAAAGGCCGCCAGCGCGCCGTATTGGGCTGGCGTCGATGGGCAGAGCGTCAGGTTCTGGGCCAGTTTCTCGATATCGCGGACGTAGGCTTCGGGAATCACCATCCAGCCCAAGCGCCAGCCAGTCATCTGGAAATATTTAGAAAAGCTCTGGATGACCCAGATGTCGTCACCGGCGGTGCAGGCGGACGGTGCATCGATCTCATACGTCAGGCCGTGGTAGATCTCGTCGACGATGAAATGGCCATCGTTCTGGCGGCAGACCTCGGCCAGCGCGGAGATTTCCGGCAGGGTGAGCAGCGTGCCGGTCGGATTGGCCGGCGAGGCCAGCAACAGCCCCCTGGTCTGCGCCGTCCAGTGTTGGCGCACTTGCGTCGGCGTTGGCTGGAAGTTGCTTTCCGGCCCGACCGGGATATGCCGCGGTCGACCTTCAAAAGCGCGCAAAATGTGGCGATTGCAGGGGTAGCCGGGATCGGTCAGCAGCCATTTGCTACCCGGATCGGCCAGGCAGGCGAAGGCCAGGTTGAGGGCGCCGGAGGCGCCGTTGGTCACGGCAATCCGGCTGGCCGGCAGGGTCAGGCCATAGCGCGTCTGGTAGAAGGCGGCGATCGCCTCGCGCAATTCGGGCAGGCCGAGCGACTGGGTGTACAGCGTTTTGCCGCTTTTTATCGCGTCCACCGCAGCATTGGCGATTGGCGCCGGGGTAGGGAAGTCGGGCTCACCGACTTCCATGTGGATGATGTCGCGCCCCTCGCTCTCCAACTGGCGGGCACGAGTCAGCAGTTCGACGACGTGGAAGGGGGAGATATCGGCCAGGCGGGCGGCGGGGCGGTAGGTCATGGCATTCCTCAAATTAAAACGGCCACCCGCAGGTGGCCGTTTCATCATCAATTGCGTCGATCAGGCAGCGTCTTTGAACAGTGCCATTTCGAACAGTTCGCGCTTCAGCGTAAATTCACGCGGCAGCTTTTCGCCCATCTTGTCGAACCACTCCTTGTGCCCGGCCAGTTCGGACTTCCAGGCGTCGGCATCGATGTTGGTCAGGCCTTCGAACTCAGCCTTGCTGATTTCCAGGCCGGCCCAGTCGATATCCTCGAATTGCGGCATCCAGCCGAGCGCGGTTTCCTTGGCGGCGACGGTGCCCTTGCAGCGCTGAACGATCCACTTCAGGACGCGCATGTTGTCGCCGAAGCCCGGCCACATGAATTCGCCCTTTTCGTTCATGCGGAACCAGTTCACACAGAAGATCTTCGGCGCTGCATCGACGGTTTTGCCCATCTTCAGCCAGTGGTTGAAGTAATCACCCATGTGGTAGCCGCAGAACGGCAGCATGGCGAACGGGTCGCGGCGGACAACGCCCTGCTGGCCGAAGGCGGCCGCAGTGGTTTCGGAGCCGAGGGTGGCAGCCATGTAGACGCCGTAGTTCCAGTTGAAGGCTTCGTATACCAGCGGCACGGTGGTTGCGCGACGGCCGCCGAAGATAAAGGCGGAAATCGGCACGCCGGCCGGGTCTTCCCAGGCGCTGTCGACCGACGGGCACTGGTTGGCCGGGGCGGTGAAGCGGGAGTTGGCGTGCGCCGCCTTGCGACCGTTCTTGCCATCTTCCGGCGTCCAGTCCTTGCCTTGCCAGTCGATCAGGTGAGCCGGAGCCTCCTTGGTCAGGCCTTCCCACCAGACATCGCCGTCGTCGGTCAGCGCGACGTTGGTGAAAATGATGTTTTCCTTGAGGGTGGCCAGGGCGTTGAAGTTGGTCTTTTCCGAGGTGCCCGGGGCGACGCCGAAGAAGCCGGCTTCCGGGTTGATGGCGTAGAAACGGGTGACGCCGTCCTTATCTACGCGCGGCTTGATCCAGGCGATGTCGTCGCCGATGGTGGTGATCTTCCAGCCGTCGAGCGTCTTCGGCGGAATCAGCATGGCGAAGTTGGTCTTGCCGCAGGCCGACGGGAATGCGGCAGCGACGTAGCTCTTTTCACCTTCCGGCGATTCGACGCCGAGGATGAGCATGTGTTCGGCCAGCCAGCCCTGATCGCGCGCCATGTTGGAGGCGATGCGCAGCGCGAAGCACTTCTTGCCGAGCAGGGCGTTGCCGCCGTAGCCGGAACCGTAGGACCAGATTTCGCGGGTTTCCGGGTAATGCACGATGTACTTGACGGTCGGGTTGCACGGCCACTTGCTGTCCTGCTGGCCCGGTTCGAGCGGGGCGCCGACGGTGTGGATGCAGGGGACGAATTCGCCGTCGCTGCCGAGCACGTCGAAGACCTTCTTGCCCATGCGGGTCATCGTGCGCATGTTGGTGACGACGTAGGCGGAGTCGGTGATTTCGAATCCGATGTGGGCGATCGGCGAGCCGAGCGGACCCATCGAGAACGGGATGACGTACATCGTCCGGCCCTTCATGCAGCCCTTGAACAGACCGTTCAGGGTTTCGCGCATGACGGCGGGCTCTTCCCAGTTATTGGTCGGGCCGGCGTCTTCCTTGTTGGCCGAGCAGATGTAGGTGCGGTCTTCGACACGAGCCACATCGGACGGATCGGAGAAGGCGAGATAGGAGTTCGGGCGCTTGGCTGCGTTCAGCTTGATCAGGGTGCCGGCTTCTACCATTTCGGCGCACAAGCGGTCATACTCCTCCTGCGACCCATCGGCCCAGTGGATACGGTCCGGCTGGGTCAGCGCGGCGATCTCGGCGACCCATTTCTTCAGGCCTTCGTGTTTGACGTAGTCGGGTGCATTCAGCGGTGCGGTCATGGCGATGTCTCTCTCCAAGTTACTGAAATAGATAAACTTTACGCCAGTCGCCGGGAGCTGCCACCAAGACTGAAAGCGGCTGAAGGCCGTCGGCTGGGAAGCCCATAATTATGCAACAGATTAGGGTAAACATCTACTTGACTTTGCACGGCTACGTAATTTCCGAAGGGTGAAAGCGCCGAAGATGCATGATATTATCTTCCGCGATTCGAAATCACGTTTCACGATATAAAACGGAGGCAGACATGGATCCACGACAACTACGCGAAGCAGCGCTCTATTACCACCGCCAGCCCAAGCCGGGCAAAATCG
>NZ_LODL01000035.1:75079-102545 GCF_001551835.1 Dechloromonas denitrificans
TAAAAAAGTACTGGCCCACTGGAAAGCAGTCCAGTCCGAGCAGGCATGAAGTGACGGAGCCGCCGAAAGGCGGCTTTTTTGCGCAGCCTAGCAATCGGACCACATTCGAACGCGTCGATCACCGGCCCTAGGTTATCGAATTTCGCTGAACGGCCGCTTTGACCTTCACGTTACTGCAGGGTCATGCTCACGGCATTGTTTGTTCGCAGTTAGCAAATTTGCTTGTAGCAAAGTCAAGATCGCAGCAGTCCTGATGAGCACCTGGTTCAGATATTCCGGCTCGTTGTTGAGGGTTATCAGCGGTCTTATTTCCCGCAAATAAAGCAACAACGAGGATTTTTTTGCCTGTTAATGGTGCGCCCCCCCCATCTCTAAACGATTGGGCATCAGCGACATAATGGCGCTTATGGCCGCAAGAGGAAGGCCAGGAGCGGCTTCCGGCCGGAACGCAAGGATTTCAGGCCAGCCCCCTTCTTCTGCTATATTTGATGCGAATCAAAATTTACTTTGCATAACGCGACAATTCCCCGTTTGCCTGCAAACTTCTTCTAAGGACAAAGCGTGCGAGACCATCAACCGATCAATATCGAAACCCTGTTGAGTCACATTGCCTTGTTCAACGGACTCGGCCCCGATGAAATCGCCAAGATCGCCAAAGGGGCGCGGGAAGTGCATTGCGACAAGGGCGAGACGCTCTTTCATCGCGGCGATCCCTGCACCGGCTTTCATGTCCTGGTATATGGTCAGATCAAGCTCTCCTTCAATTCCGCGCAAGGGGTCGAAAAAATCGTCGAAGTGGTTGAACAGGGACAAAGCTTCGGCGAAGCGATCATGTTCCTCGACAAGCCCTACGTTGTCTCGGCGCACGCCCTGGTCCCCTGCCTGCTGTTGCATGTCTCCAAGTCGGTGATCTTCGACGAACTGGCGCACGACCATGGCTTTGTCCGCAAGATGCTGGGCGGCCTGGCCATGCGCACGCATCAGCTGATGCTCGATGTCGAGGGCTACTCCCTGCAATCGGGCAAACAGCGCATCATCGGCTACCTGATGCATGAACTGCAGGAAGGCGGCTACGGCAATGAAAACGTGCTGCTCGAACTGCCAGTCACCAAGGGGGTCATTGCCTCCCGCCTCAACCTGACGCAGGAGCATTTTTCCCGCATCCTGCACGAATTGACCGATCTCGGCCTGATCCAGGTTGAAGGCAAGCGGATTCGCATTCCCGACGTCGACCGCCTGAACCGGCATCAATTGCGCTAGCAGCGCAGACAAAAAAAGACCGGCAGGCCGCCGGTCTGTGCGTCAAGGCCGGGCAGCCCTTACTTCTGGGACAGGATCCAGGTCACCAGCTTCTTCGCTTCGTCAGGCGTCACGTTGTTCGGCGGCATCGGGATTTCGCCCCAGGCGCCCTTGCCGCCTGCCTTGACCTTGGCGGCCAGCTTGTCGACGGCACCGGCATCGCCCTTGTACTTGGCGGCAACATCCTTGTAGGCCGGACCGACCAGCTTCTTGTCGACGGCGTGACAGGCCATGCAGTTCTTGGCCTTGGCCAGCGCCTCGTCGGCCATGACTTTGCCGGAAACGCCGAAGCCGATGGCCAGCATCATTACCAGATGAATTGCTTTTTTCATTTTGATGAACCCTCGTTGAATTAAGAGAGGGCGTAATGTCGCCACTGGGTAAATTTCTGCCTTGATCGGAATCAAAAGCCGCACCAGCCGCCTACGCACGGGCCTGCCTGGATTCCGCGAATTGACCGGGATCAAGGGACTGCCCGAGGAGCAAGTTCAGGGCGCCGGCAACAAGCGGATCAGTTGCCCATTGGCACTGTCGGTCAACACGTAGAGGTAGCCGTCCGGCCCTTGGCGCACATCGCGGATGCGTTCGCCCAGGGCTTCGAGCAGCCGTGTTTCCCTGACCACCTTGCCTTCGAACGGACGCGCCAGTTCGAGGCGGGCCAGGTAAGTGTATTTGAGCGAACCGACCAGCAAGTTGCCGAGCCAGGCTTTGCCATAGCGCTCGCTGGTCACAAAAGCCATGCCCGAAGGCGCAATGGAAGGCGTCCACTGATGGAGCGGTGGCTCGGTGCCTGACCGGGCAGTACCGCCGTCGCCGACTGCGGTGAAGTTGTAGTTCTTGCCAAAACTGACCAGGGGCCAGCCAAAGTTTGCCCCGGGCCGCGGCAGATTGATTTCGTCACCGCCCATCGGGCCGTGTTCATGGATCCAGAGCACGCCGCTGGGGCTGAGGGTGGCGCCCTGGGGGTTGCGGTGGCCCAGGCTCCAGATTTCGGGCAGCGCACCGGCCCGGCCGACGAAGGGGTTGTCGGCCGGCACCCGGCCATCCTTGCCGATCCGCACCACCTTGCCGTGGTGGTTGTCCAATGACTGGGCATCGTCACGCTGGTGGTAGCGTTCGCCCAAAGTCAGGTAGAGCAGGCCATCCGGCCGACCGTCGGCATTTTTGCTTTCGACAATGCGACAACCGAAGTGCAACTGGCTGGCGACTTTCGGATTCTGGCTGAACAGCACGCGCACGCTTTCCAGTCGGCGCAAATCGCTCGACAATCGCGCGCTGGCCAGCGCGGTGCTGTTGCCTTTGCCGCTCGCCGCCGGCTCCGCGTAGCAAAAATACAGGCTGCGGTTGCGCGCGAAGTCGCTGTCGAGGATCACGTCGAGCAAACCGCCCTGGCCGCCGGCCGCGACTGGCGGCAGCCCGCCGAGCGGTGGCCCGATTTCGCCATTGGCCTGGACGACCCGTAGCGCCCCAGACCGCTCGGAAACGAGAAACTGCCCGTCGGGCAGGAAAGCCACCGCCCACGGATGATCAAACCCCCTGGCCAGCGTGACCGGCCTGATCGACTGCGCACCGGCGCTGGCCGCCAGGGCACTCAGCAGCAACAGGGATAGCAAGATTTTCAGCATGGGCCACCTCCTTCTCGCTGTCATTTAAACATAGCCGGTATGCGACGAAAAAATGGCTAGCCCCATGAAAAAACCCGCCGGATGGCGGGTTTCGTTGGCGACGGCGACAAGTCTCAGACCAGGCCGAGGCTTTCCTCGACGCCGAGATGCACGTTCATGGCCTGCACGGCGGCGCCCGAAGCGCCCTTGCCGAGGTTGTCGAGACGGGCGACGAGCAGCATGCGTTCATCGTTGCCGAACACGAACAGGTCGACGCGGTTGCTGTCGTTGCAGGCTTCGACATCGAAGAAGCCGCCATCGGTATTGGCCTCGAGACCGAGCGGCGCGACGCGGATGAAGGCTTCGCCGGCGTAATAGTCGGCAAGGATCTTCTGCACCTCGGCCGGGCTGGCCGGGCGGGTAAATTGTTTCGGATGCAGGTAGGCGGTGACGGCCAGGCCCTTGTAGAACGGCCCGACGATGGGCTGGAAGATGGGTGCTGCGGTCAACCCGGTGTAGGCGCACATTTCCGGCAGGTGCTTGTGGGCCAGGCCGAGGGCGTAGGAACGCGGCGCCTTCAGTTGCGTCGGGCTGGCACTGGCCGCCTCGTAGTCGGCGATCATCTTCTTGCCGCCGCCGGAATAGCCGGTGATGGAATTGGCCGCGATCTGGGTGTCGACCGGCAGCAAACCGGCGGCAACCAGCGGCTTGAGGGCGAGGATGAAGGCGCTGGCGTGGCAACCCGGGTTGGCGATGCGCTTCGAGACGCGAATCTTGGCACGCTGGTCCTTGGCCAGTTCGGGCAGGCCGAAAGTCCACGCCGGATTGACGCGATGGGCGGTCGAGGCATCGATGATGCAGGTGTTCGGGTTATCGACCAGTGCTACCGATTCCATCGCCGCATCGTCCGGCAGGCAGAGGAAGGTGACATCGGATTCGTTGATCAGGCGCTTGCGTTCGGCCAGATCCTTGCGCTTGTCGGAATCGATCTTGAGCAGCGTCACGTCGGCCCGCTTGGCGAGATATTCGTTGATCTGCAGGCCGGTGGTGCCTTCCTGGCCGTCGACAAAGACTTTGTAGGTCATGGTGAATCCACAGATTTGATGTTGTTTGAAGGAGGGATTTTGGCAGAAAACGGTGACAGTTTGGCGAAAGCCGATGGACTTGCTGAGCACTGACAGCGAGTTACCTAAAAAAGATTAGGCACTATTGACGACAGGGGTTTGCTGCAGCGCAGCAAAATGGTAGGCTCTCTTCGATAAAAATCCGTTTTAAGCGAGAAACAGCATGAGCGAAATCGATCTGAAGCGCTTCTTCCTGGAGCAGGTTCGCCTGTTCGAGAACTTCCCGGCCGACAAGGTCGAGGAAATCGTCCTCCAGTCCCGCCTGGCGACCTACGAAGGCAACGAAGCCATCCTCGAAACCGGCGACGAAGGCCGCTTCATCGGCGTCATGATCAGCGGCCACGCCGAGATCTCGATGACCGACAACACCGGCACCCGTTCGGTGATCAGCCAGCTCGGCGTCGGCGATGTCTTCGGCGTCATGTCGCTGCTCACCGGCGACCGCATCGTCGCCGACGTCATCGCCGGCAATCGCTGCTTCGTGCTGATGATCCCGCAGGAAGTCTTCAACACCCACATCCTGACCAACCCGAAGGCGGTCGGCTACCTCTCCAAGCTGCTCGCCGACCGCACCCGCGCCATGTCGGTGGACATCGTCACCGCCCAGGCCCGTGCCGTCGCCAAGTCGAGCGACCCGTATGCGCTGTCGCTGTCGACCAACGAGCCGGGCAAGGTCGTCGTCCTCAACGTCGGCATCAGCCAGATCCATTTCGGCATCTACGACACGCAGGAAAGCGGTGCCGACGTGCACGGCATCATCGACCACGCCGACAAGCAGGTCGCCCGCATCACCGTCACCGTCGGTCCGCAGCAGAAGACCATCGAGCACGCCCCGTTCAAGCTCTCCGACCTTTTCGCCGTGATGACCGAAGCGACTGCCCTGCTCGGCGCGCACTTCACCTTCCATCCGGAAGACGTCACCGCCATCGGCCATCGCGTCGTGCATGGTGGCAACCGCTTCTCCAGCTCGGTTGTCATCACCCCGTCGGTGATCGCCGACATCGAGGAACTCGCCGTCTTCGCACCGCTGCACAACCCGGTCAACGTCGCCGGCATCCGCGTCGCGTTGAAGCACTTCCCGAGCGTGCCGCAGGTTGCCGTCTTCGATACCGCCTTCCACCAGACGCTGGCGCCCTACGCCTACCTCTACGGCCTGCCTTACGACCTCTACAAGCAGCACGGCATACGCCGCTACGGCTTCCACGGCACCTCGCACCGCTATGTTTCGCTGAAGTCGGCGGAAGTGCTGAAGCGCCCGCTCGGCGAGCTGGAAATCGTTTCCTGCCACCTCGGCATCGGCGCCTCGCTGTGCGCCATCGACCACGGCCGCTCGATCGACACGACAATGGGCATGACGCCGACCGACGGCCTGATCATGCCCAGCCGCTCGGGCAGCATCGACCCGGCAGTGATGATCCACCTGATGGAACAGCACAATATGTCGCCCGAGCAGCTCTCGGCGCTGATCAACACCGAAAGCGGCCTCAAGGGCATTTCCGGCATTTCCAGCGACATTCACGAAATCGAGGCGGCGGCGGCGGAAGGCGATCACCGTGCCCTGCTTGCCCACAAGGCCTTCTGCTACCAGGTGCGCAAGAACATCGGCGCCTACGTCGCGGCGATGGGCGGCATCGACGTCCTTGCCTTTACCGGCGACATCGGCGAAACCAGCGCCACCGTGCGCAGCCTGGCCTGCCAGGGTCTCGGCTACATGGGCATCAAGCTGGACGAGGAAAAGAACCGCAACCTCGGCCACCTGTCGTCCTACGCCATCGTTTCGGCCGACGACTCACCGGTCAAGATCATCGTCGTCGCCAACGACGACGAGCGCCTGGTCGCCTGGGAAGCGCTGCGCGCCATCGAGCGCAACCAGTTGCTGCTCGAAGCCAAGGCCGACGAAGCACCGGCCATCCCGGTCGAAATATCGGCGCACCACGTGCACCTGTCGCAGGCCGATGTCGAAAAGCTGTTCGGCCCCGGCCATCAGCTGACCCCGATGCACGAACTGTCGCAGCCCGGCCAGTATGCCTGCGAGGAACAGGTCCATCTGGTCGGCCCCAAGGGGCGGATCGCCAAGGTTCGCGTCCTCGGCCCGACCCGCAAGGAAACCCAGGTCGAGATCGCGATGACCGAGCAGTTCAAGCTCGGCGTCCAGCCGCCGATCCGCCAGTCCGGCGACCTGACCGGCACGCCCGGCGTCACGCTCGAAGGCCCGTATGGCACGTCGACCATCGAACGCGGCGTCATCTGCGCCCAGCGCCACATCCACATGTCGCCGGAAGACGCCATGCGCTTCCGGGTGCGTGACAACTACGTCGTCCGCGTCCGCGTCGAAGGCGAGCGCGAACTGATCTTCGGCGACGTCGTCGTCCGCGTGAATCCGGCCTTCCGCCTGGCCATGCATATCGATACCGACGAAGGCAATGCCGGCAACCTGAAGACCGGCATGCTCGGCTACATCGAGGAAATCCAGAGCCGCGCCTGATTGGCGGCAACGTCGCCCACTGCGACAAGGGGATGACCGGCGACGGTCATCCCCTTTTTGTTGGCCGGCGCCCCGGCGGCCGCTAGTCCTGCAGCGTGTAAAGGTAGTCGATCAGGGCCAGAATCCGGCTCCGGACTTCGGCTTCCGTCCGGTACGGATGATAGTTATGGGCAGGCCCGGCTTCGCTGGTGTAGCGCTGCCCCCAAACCGGCATTTCCCGCCCGCCGTGCGCCGGCACGGCAAGACGGCCATCGATCATTTCGTAAGCCCTGGCCGTCGGGAAGTTACCGCCATTTCTTTTCGCCAACAGCCGCAGGTTGGCCGGCTCGGCCTTGAGCTGCGTCGCCATCGGCGTCTGCCCCCGGCCATCGGCGCCGTGACAGACGGCACAACTGTTCAGGTATTCCAGGCGCCCGAGTTCGAGACTATTGCCGTCGGCGCTTCGTGCACCGGCGGCAGCGAGTAGCAAGACAAGGCATACGGCGGCTTTCAGCATTATCCTTCCTCAAGCAAAATGAATATTGACACGCTCTTTTGTACGCCAGTTCGCCTTGCCCGACAAGCCTTCTGGCGACTGGCTCGAGCAACGGCCGGCAGCGACGCCTTTTCCATTCAGGGATGACTGTCGCTCGCCAAATAGCTGTGGCAGACTTGTCGATGCAAACGTCCAAACAATCCGGAGGTCAACAATGAAAAACGCGAAATCCGCAGTCCAATCATTGCTCAGTAGCGCACTACTCGCCAGCAGCCTGTTGATCGTGACCAACCCTGGTTTGGCGACGGAGCAGGCGCAACAGCGCCGCGCCGCCCGCGACGTACGACAGGACGCCCGGCCGGAAGCGCGCCAGGAAAAAGCCGATTGCCGCGCCGCCAACCAGAAGAGCAATGCCGCCTGCCGCCATGACAAGCGGGAAACCAAGCAGGATGCCCGGCAGCAGGGGCGCGACATCAAATATTGAGCGCTGCCTTGCCCGGGCTCCCTGGCCCGGGCCGCTCGAGGAGAAAAATCATGCTTCCGCTGCGCCATGTCCTGCCATGCATCCTGCTCGCCTTCCTGCTTTCCGGCTGTGTCGTCTATGAGCCGGCACCGACGCCGTCGACGCGGCCAGCCAGTTTCGACCGTTCCTGGAACGCGGCCATCCTCGCCGCCCAGGATATCGGCATCACGGTATCGATGACCGACCGCAGCGCCGGCCAGATTTTCGGCCAGCGCAATGCGGCCAGCGTCACCATCAACCTCGTTCATCAGGCGGATGGCAGCCTGCGGGTCAAGTTCGACGTGAAGAACCTGAGCCCGCAGGACCAAGGGCTGGGCGACCGTTTTTCCGCCGCCTACGACCGGCGCATGGGGCGCTGACGGCCAAGCATGCTGGATAGCGACAACGCCGCCTTCATCCAGACCGGCGTCAGCATCAGCCTGGCGGCCAGCGGCGGCGACCGCCTGCCGAGCATGAGCCGGGGCCTGGGCTGCAAGCTGGTCGACGGCGGCCGGCAGGTGGCTATCTTCATCAAACCCTCGCAGTCGGTAGAACTGCTCGACAACATCCGCCGCAGCGGCCGGGTCGCCAATGTCTTCAGTTTGCCCAGCAGTAACCGGACCGTGCAGCTGAAAGGCCTCGACGCCCGGATACTGCCCTTCGAGGTGGCCGACCTGCCGATCATCGAGGCCCATATCACCGACTTTCTCGCCGAAGTATTGCCGCTCGGCCTGCCGGAAGAGGTCGTCCGCACCCTCTTTGCCTACACGGCGGATGATCTGGTGATGGTCGTGTACACCCCGGTCGCTGCTTTTTCGCAGACCCCCGGCCCGAAAGCCGGCGAAGCGCTGGACGCGAAGCCGTGAGCATCCGCCTCGAGACAATCCGCGAATGCTTCGAGGGCATCATCCCCGGACACATCGCAACCAGCGATACTGAAGGCATCCCCAATCTGGCCTACCTGTCGCAAGTCCAGTTCGTCGACAACAGCCATGTCGCGCTCTCCTATCAGTTCTTCAACCGGACGCGGCAGAACATCCTGGCCGATTCGCCGGTTCGCCTGCTGCTGACCAGTCATCTGACCGCCGCCCAGTACCGCCTGACACTGAAATACCTGCGCACGGAAACCGCCGGCCCGCTCTTCGAGCAGATGCGCGCCAAGCTGGCCGGCATCGCCTCGCATACCGGCATGGCCGGGGTCTTCCAGCTTCTCGGTTCGGACATCTACCGCATCCTCGCCATCGAGCAGGTCGCCGGGCCGACGGTCGCCCCGCCGCCCCCACCGCTGAATTACCTGACCGCCCTGCGCCGGGCCACCAACCGGCTGGCCGGCTGCGCCAATCTCGAAGGCCTGCTCGAGACAGCCATTGCTTGCCTGGTCGACGAGTTCGGTATCGAGCAGCTGATGCTGCTGATGCACGACGAGGGCCGCGGTCGCCTCTACACACTGGCCAGCCACGGCTATCCGGCTTCCGGCATCGGCTCGGAAATCCCGGTTGGCGCCGGCGTCATCGGCATCTGTGCCCGCGAACGCTGCCCGATCCGGATCGGCTTCATGACCAGCGAGTACGCCTATGGCCGTAGCGTGCGGGCGAGCAT
The DNA here is from genome assembly GCF_001551835.1 of Dechloromonas denitrificans. Classification (GTDB taxonomy): domain Bacteria; phylum Pseudomonadota; class Gammaproteobacteria; order Burkholderiales; family Rhodocyclaceae; genus Azonexus; species Azonexus denitrificans. The sequence goes on from NZ_LODL01000035.1 coordinate 84,168, forward strand.
CGCCGCCGATGGTCACGGCGATGCACTGGAATCGGCCATTCCGCTGCCCGGCCTGCCGGAAGCGGCCAGCCAGATGGCGGTGCCGATCACTGCCGCCGGTCGTCTGCTCGGCGTGCTTTATGTTGAAAGCCTGGCCGACCTGCATTTTGGCTACGATGAAGAAGACGCGCTGGTCGCCTTTGCCGCCCTGCTCGGCCTCGCCATGCTGCACCACCAGCAGGCCGACGATTTCGAGGATGAGCCGGCGGCAAGTGAGGAAGACAGCCCGCCAACCGGCGGTCCACCGTTGGCAGTGCGGCATTTCGCGGCCAACGACAGCATCTTTCTCGATGACGACTACCTGATCAAGGGGGTCGCCGGTGCCATCCTCTGGGTCTTGCTGACCGATTTTGCCGAGCGCCGGCGCACCAGCTTCACCAACAAAGGCCTGCGTGTCGATCCCCGCATTCGCCTGCCGGGCGTCAGCGACAACCTCGAAGCCCGCCTCGTGCTGCTGCAACGCCGACTGGAAGAACGGGACACCGGCATCAGCTTGAGCAAGACCGGGCGCGGGCGTTTTACGCTGGCCGTGAACCGCCCGTTGACGCTGCTCGAAAGCTGATTTCTGGGGGGAGCAGCCCCCCTTTCTTAAATCTTCATTCAGCATTTCTTAAAAGAATCGTAAGCAGGCCCGGGTCCTCTTGCGAGGGTTTTTCGGCGGCCTAGACTTCATCTCATCACTCAACGACGGGAGAAGTCATGAAGCCCAGCCACCCGGCAAGCGATCCGCGGCAACTGCTCGAACAGATGCTGCTCATCCGCGCCTACGAAGAGGCCATCGTCAGCGGCAGCGCTGCCGGCAAGATGCCCGGCACCTGCACCTCGGTCGGCCAGGAAGCCGCGGCCGTCGGCGTCGTCAACGCCCTCGCGGCGGACGACCTGATCCTGACCAACCACCGCAGCGCCGGCCACCTGCTCACCCGCGGCGCCGACCCCGGCCGCCTGCTGGCCGAGGTGATGGGCCGCCGCGACGGCTACTGCAAGGGCAGAAGCGGCTCGCTGCACATCTCGGCGAAGGAACTCGGCGTCGTGCTGACCTCGACCATCGTCGGCGCCGAACTTTCGCTGGCGCCGGGCGTCGCCCTGTCGCAAACGATGCTCGGCCGACCCGGCATCGTCGTCTGCTTCTTCGGCGACGGCGCCGCCTGCGAAGGCAGCTTCCACGAGTCGCTCAACCTGGCCGCACTGTGGAACCTGCCGATCCTCTACGTTTGCGAGAACAACCAGTGGCAGGCTTTCGTCCATCGCCGCGAAGCGATGAGCCGCGAGCACGTCGCCGATTGGGCCGCCGCCTACGGCATCCCGGCCCGGACGGTAGACGGCAACGATGTCTTCGCGGCACTGGCCGCCGCACAAGCGGCGGCCGCCGAAGTGCGTGACAGCCGGCGCCCCTACCTGCTGGAAACCTGCACCTACCGCACCCGTGGCCACCTCGAGCCGGACGACCAGGGCTACGTCGACCAGGCCGAACTGGCCGCCTGGCTGGCTCGCGACCCGATCGCCGCCTGCCGGGATCGCCTGCTCGCCGACGGCAGCCTGACTCCGGCCCAGGCAGCCGCCCTGTCCGACCGGGTAAGCACCCGGATCGCCGTCGCCCAGGCCTTTGCCGAAGCCTCCCCTTTCCCTGCGGCGGAGGAACTGTGCCGCGATGTCTACGCCTGAGGAACGCCCCATCATGCCTACCCTGACCCTCTACGATGCCGTCGGCGCCGCGCTGACCGAAGAGATGCGCCGCGATAGCAGCGTCATTGCCTTTGGCGAGGGCATCGCCACCAAGCGCCACGAACTGGTCGACGAGTTCGGCGGCCTGCGCATCCGCAACACACCGCTGGCCGAGGGCATCATCGCCGGCACGGCGGTCGGTGCCGCGGCGACCGGCCTGCGCCCGGTGGTCGACCTGCTGTTCGCACCCTTTCTCTGCTATGCCATGGACGAACTGGTGAACAGCGCCGGCAAGCTGCGCTACCTGTCCGGCGGCCAGTTTTCCTTCCCGCTCGTCACGCTGGCGATGACCGGCGCCGGCTGGGGCGTCGGCGCCCAGCACAATCACAATGTCGAAGCCTGGTTCGTGCATAGCCCCGGCCTCAAGGTCGTCATGCCGAGCACCCCGGCCGACGCCAAGGCGTTGCTCAAGTCGGCGATACGCGATGACAACCCCGTCCTCTTTTTCCTCGACATCGGCTTGCTCTACCAGCCCGGCGAAGTGCCGGCCGACGAGCAAACCCTACCGCTGGGCCGGGCCACCGTTCTCCGCGAAGGACACGACGTCACCCTGGTGTCCTACGGCAAGACGGTACAGCACTGCCAACAGGCCGCCGAGACGCTAGCCGACCATGGTATTGCCGCCGAGGTCATCGACCTGCGCAGCCTGAAGCCGCTCGACGAGGCAGCCATCCTCACCTCGGTCGGCAAGACCGGCCGCCTGGTCGTCGTGCACGAAGCCAACCGGCTGTGCGGCATCGGCGCCGAAATCGCAGCGCTGGTTGCCGAACAGGCTTTTGCCAGCCTCAAGGCACCGATCATCCGCCTCGGCGGGCCGGATGCGCCGGTCGCTGCCAGCTATCCGCTGGAACAGGCCAGCGTGCCGCAGGCATCGGCCATCGCAGCGGCCGCTGCACGACTGTGTGCAGCACAGCCCGCCTGATTACCCCATTTTCAACAAACAGCAGGAGATCACATCATGCGCCCCAACCCCAAACAGACTGCCTTTCTTGCCCTTGCCGCCCTGGCCAGCGGCTTCCTCCCTGCCACCGCCCAAGCCGGTGAAGCCGATAACGCGCTGATCAAGCGCGGTGCCCGGCTGGTCGCCTACGGCGGCTGCGTCGATTGCCATACGCCCTTCAAAATGGGCGCCAACGGACCGGAGAAGGATATGGCCCGCGGCCTGTCCGGCCACCCGGAAGAATTGAAGCTGCCGCCCCCGCCCAAGGTGGACGGCGCCTGGAACTGGGCCGGCTCGGCCAGCATGACGGCCTTTGTCGGCCCCTGGGGCATCACCTATGCCTCCAACCTGACGCCGGACCGCGAAACCGGCATCGGCAAATGGCGGGAAACCGATTTCATCCAGGCCATGCGGACCGGCCGCCATGTCGGCGTCGCCCGCCCGATCCTGCCACCAATGCCCTGGCAGTCGGTGGCCAGCCTGCCGGACAACGACTTGCGCGCCATCTACGCCTATCTGATCTCGCTACCGGCGGTGAAGAACAAGGTGCCCGACTACGTGCCGCCGGCGACGACGACCAGTAAAGCAGGGGGAGGCAAGATACCCGGCTGAGTCCGCTGAAGTTTTCCCGAGGGCATCAACTAATGCGAACCGGGTATTCCCGATCGGCCTCCAGCTCGGCTAGGATGAAGACCATTTTTTTGCCAGGTGAGCCGATCATGGAGCGTCCCGACTACCCCGATACTTCGCGAGATTCCCTGCTGCAGCACGTTCCGGCGGAGGCCAGGGTTGTCCTCGATGTCGGCTGTGCGAAAGGCGCCTTCGGCCGGGCCCTCAAGTCAGCAGGCGAGCGGGAGGTTTGGGGTGTCGAGCCTGACGAGGCATCGGCCGCCCTAGCCGGCGAGCGCCTGGATCACGTCATCAACGACTTCTTTGGTCCGGCCAACCCCTTGCCCGAGCAATATTTCGATCTGATCACCTTCAACGATTCCCTTGAGCACATGAGCGACCCGGTCATGGCGCTCGACCTGTGCCACAGCAAGTTGAAGCCGGGCGGGCGTATTCATTGTTGCGTGCCCAACGTCCGCCACATCGAAAACCTCGAGCACCTGATCCTGAACAAGGACTGGCACTACGAGGAGATGGGGGTGCGCGACCGGACCCATCTCCGCTTCTTTACCCGGAAAAGCATCGTCGCGCTGTTCGAAGAGCGCGGTTACCGGGTTATCGATGTGATTGGTGTCTGGGAGGATTGGTGGGATGCCACCAAGCCGCTGCGCCGCCTGCTTTTCCGCTTCTTTCCCGAATTCACGCGCGACATGCGCCACGTGCAAATCCTGGTCATCGCGGAACGGGCCACACACTGAGGCCGGGCCCGCCGGCCGAATCACCCGTCGATCTGGCCCATTTCCTTGAGCACCTCGTGGGCCGAGCGGAAGGCGTCAATGGCGAGCGGCATGCCGCAATAGACGGCGGCGTGCAGCAGGACTTCCTGGATTTCCCGCATCGTCGCGCCGTTGTTGATCGCGCCGCGGACATGGCCCTTGATTTCGGTAGCGCGGCCGAGCGCGGTCAGCATCGACAGGGTGAGCAGGCTGCGCGTCTTCAGGTCGAGGCCGTCGCGGCACCAGGTTGTGCCCCAGGCGTTGCGGGTGACGAATTCCTGCAGCGGCGCGGTAAAGGCATCGACATTGGCGAAGGCCTTGTCGACAAAGGCTTCGCCCATCACCTGCTGGCGCATCTGCAGGCCCTGTTCGAACTGTGCGTCACGAGTCATGCTGCTTCTCCGGAAAAGGCTGCCTGGGCAGCATCTGACAAAGCGGAGAGCTTACGAAATACAGGCCGTATCGTCCATTTCCCTGGCGAGAAAAACGATTCCGCTCAGGCTTTGGCAGACCTTCGCGTACACTGCGCGCCTCACCTTATTCGGCAGACAGCGACCTGCACCGGCGCCAGCCCAAGGAATACGCCCAGACCCACACCGGCGGTCGACGCCTGAAAAAAGGCAAAAACCGGGTTACCGGCAAGCAGGCGGGCAAGATCGCCCGGTTCCTCCCCACAATTTATAGAAGAGCCCCATGAAAAAAACCGATCTCTACAAGAACCTCGCCCACAAGGTCGACAGCCGCATGAAACAGGCCGGCACGCCGGACCGTTTCGCCCAGGGCGCCGTCCTCGACCGCAAGGAACAGCGCAAGCTGGACCAGGCGAAAGGCCTGATCCCCTTCGCCGTCAAGCTCGATGCCGAACTGGCCGGCGAACTCCGCAGCCTGGCCGCCGCCCGCCAGACCGGCCTCAACGAACTGGTCGACGAACTGCTGCGCAAGGGCCTGGCGGCCGACGCCTGAGCCTTCCGGAATACGCCATGAAAATCATCATCCGCAGCTTCTTCAAACTCCTCCGCCTTGTACTTGGCCCGTTCATGCTGCTCGGCGAGCTGCTCACCCGGCCGCGCGGCATCGTCCGCGCCCCGGCCGCCCAGGCGGCGGTGGACCAGCAATGTGGCGAGCTTGCCCTCTACCAGTACAAGACCTGCCCGTTCTGCATCAAGGTGCGCCAGGAAATGCGCCGGCTGGCGCTGAGCGTTGAAACGCGCGATGCTCAACACGAAGGTGAGAACCGTGCCGCGCTGCTCGCCGGCGGTGGCCAGACCAAGGTGCCTTGCCTGAAAATCAGCAATGCCGCCGGTCAGACCCAGTGGCTGTACGAATCGGGCGAAATCATCGCCTATCTGCGCCAGCGCTTCGCGACGGCCTGATCCACGGCGGCAGCATTGCCTGCCGCCAAAATCGCCGACTCCTGCGGTCGACCATGCAAAAAGGGCAAAAACGGCGGGCCGTCAGCGACGGCTGCCGGCTCGACCACGCCCGCTAATGGGCATCTCCCGCGCCAATGAGCGTCTCGAAGTCGACCTTTGTTGTGCTTCGACTGCACGACATAGAGCAGACGTCGACGGTGTATTGATCGCCCCAGGCTCCTGGCGAATCACGAATGCTTGAAGCAACACCCTTTGTAACAATCCGATCACCATACTGCAACCACTCGCCCCTACGCTTGATCCGACGGAATTCCGTACCACTGTCGGACTCATTAAATCGACGGCCCTCTCATTTGGTGGCCGGGTATTCAAGGGGAAGCCATGAACAAATTCGATGCACAGATGGAAATCATCATTGAGTCGATCGACTCGACACTCAGGCTCTGCGGGGCAACGCTGGCTGGATTGTTGATTTCTTCAGGATGCCTGATCTACATTCAGGCCGCCAAGACGATCCTCTAAGCGAGCATTTTCCAGCCCCCGACATCGCGGCGAGACACAAAAGGGCAAGGAAGCCGGGCGCCTGGCCGGCTTCCAGCCAACCCTTATTTCTGCAGCAGGCCGTCGAGCAGTTCGATCATCTGATCGATTTCGCCTGCGCTGACGTTCAGCGCAGGCATGAAGCGCAGCAGGTTCGGGCGTGGCGAGTTGAGCAGCAGGCCGACGCCTTCCAGCTTCAGCGCCGCCTGGACGATGGCCGGGCCGCGTTCGTCGTCGAGGATCAGGGCACGCAGCAGGCCGGAACCGCGCTCACCCTTGAGGCCATGTTTGGCCGACAGTTCGAGCAGGCGCTTGGCCAGGTATTGCCCCCGGGCTTCGACTTCAGCCAGGAAACCGGGCGCCAGCAGGCGCTGCATCACGGCGACGCCGACCGCGGTCATCAACGGGTTGCCGTTGTAGGTGCCCCCCTGGTCACCCGGCTCGAAACAGCAGATCGCCTCGCGCGCCAGCAGTGCCGCCAGCGGCACGCCGCCGCCGATACCCTTGCCCAGCGTCATGATGTCCGGCGTGATGCCGGCATGTTCGTAGGCGAACAGCTTGCCGGTGCGGCCCATGCCGGACTGCACTTCGTCGACGATGAGCAGCACGCCGCGGGCCGTGGTCAGTTCGCGCAGGGCCTTGAGGAATTCAACGTCGGCCGGGATCACCCCACCTTCGCCCTGCACCGGTTCCAGCATCACGGCGACGGTTTTTGGCCCGATCAGGGCGTCGACCGTAGCAATGTCGTTGTAGGTGGCCTTCGGGAAACCGGCGACCTGCGGCGCATAGATCGTGTCCCAGCCGGCCTTGCCGGAGGCCGACATGGTGGCCAGCGTGCGGCCGTGGAAGGAATGGCCGAAGGTGATGATCTCGTAGGCACCTTCCTTGTGCAGGCGGCCCCACTTGCGGGCGAGCTTGATCGCCCCTTCGTTGGCCTCGGCACCTGTGTTGGCGAAGAAGACGCGGTCGAACACGGAATTGTCGGTGAGCAGGCCAGCCAGCTCGACCATCGGGCCGTTGTAGAAGGCCGGGCTCGGGTTGATCAACCGACTGGCCTGCGCGGTCAGCGCGGCGGCGATTTCCGGCGGGCAATGGCCAAGGCAGTTGACCGCCCAGCCCTGGATGAAGTCGAGGTACTGGCGGCCGGCGTGGTCGTACAGCCAGGAACCCTCACCGCGCTCGAAGACGATGTCCGGGCGGGGGGTGATGAACATCAGCGAATCGGTATTGGCAGCGTGGTATTGCATCGTCAGATTTCCATGGGTTGGGGCGGGAAGTGTAAGGGCGGAATGTTACCGAATTGCGCCGGCTTTGGGCGGCAAGAAGCGGACATTCCCGGGCCGCCCTGCAGGGTATGAGCGGAAGCGCTTGCCACGGCAAATAATCGCTAATATATTAGCGTAAATTCCGGATCGACCCGCCGCCTTCGGCCACGGGCCCTTCCGGAAAAAAATCAACCAATAATTAATATATTAGTGAATAAAACTGGAGGAGACGCATGTCCATCGGACACAAATTCCTGACCCTGATTGCCCTGGCGATCATCGGACCGCTCACCGTCGGCCTGCTCGGCATGCTGGAAATGTGGCAGATGGACGAGGGCCAGGCCTTCACCAATGCCCGGATCATTCCCGGCATCCGCATCGTGCACAAGATCGAGAGCGATTTCCAGAACACCCAGGTCGCCCTGCTCTATCACATCCTGAATACCGAAAAGGACCGGATGGCCGAGCAGGAAAAGACCATCGCCGAACTGCGCAAGGCCCAGAAGGAAACGCTGGCCAGCTACGAGGCCTTCATCACCGACGAACAGGACCGCAAGCTGCGTGACAGCAGCGCCATGCTGATGGAGGAATATTTCTTCATGGTCGAGCAGATCATCGCCCTGTCGCAGGCCAACATGGACGAACCGGCGCGCAGCCTGGCCGAGGAAAACAAGCCGATGATCGACCAGTTGATCGGCAACATCGGCAAGCACGTCCAGTACAAGGAAAGCCAGGCCCGCGCCCACGGCGAGGAATCGCATGCCGCCTACACGCTGGGCACGCGGCTGATGATCGGCGTCATCCTGCTCGGCATCGTCTCCTGCGGCCTGCTCGGCAACATGCTCTACCGCAGCGTCACCGGCTCGCTTAAACAGATGCTGACCATGTTCGAGAAAATCGGCCGCGAACTCGACTTCACGGTCCGCCTGCCGGCCAGCAGCCGCGACGAGATCGGCCAGACCCAGCGCGCCCTGAACGGCCTGCTCGAAAAACTGCAGGCCAGCTTCCGCCAGGTTTGCCAGATGACCATGCAACTGAGTTCGGCGGCCGAACGCATGGCCAGCAATTCGAGCCAGATGTCGGCCGCCTCGATGCGGCAAAGCGAAGCGGCGAGCAGCATTGCCGGCACCGTGCAGGAACTCGCCGTCTCGGCCGAACAGGCGGCGGCCAGCGCCGAAACGGCCAAGCAACTGTCGGAAGAGTCGCTGCTCAAGGCCCGCGACTCGGCCCAGGTCATCCGCCAGACGGTGGAAGACATCAACGGCATCGCCGAGACCGTCACCGTCTCCTCCAGCCAGGTACGCCGTCTCGACGAGAGCAGCACGCGGATCGACGCCGTCGTCTCGGTGATCAAGGATGTCGCCGAACAGACCAACCTGCTCGCCCTCAACGCCGCCATCGAAGCGGCCCGGGCCGGCGAACACGGGCGCGGCTTCGCGGTCGTCGCCGACGAGGTGCGCAAGCTGGCCGAACGGACCGCCCAATCGACCGCCGAAATCTGGACCAATATCTCTCAGATGCACGACACCGCGCAGGAAACGGTCGAAGGCATCCAGGCCATGGTCGGCAAGGTCGAAACCGGCGTCGCCCGCGCCAACCTGGCCGACCGCGAAATGCAGCAGGTCGGTACCAGCACGCAATCGATCGCCGGCATGGTCGCCGACATCGCCACCGCCGTGTCGCGCCAGAAGGACGCCAACCAGGACATCGCCGTGCAGATCGAAGGCATTGCCGACATGTCACGGCAGAACAACCGGGCCGCCGAAAACACGGCCCTGACCGCCGCCGAGGTGGCCCGCCTGGCGCACGAAATGGAACAATCGGTCAGGATCTACCGTGTCTAGCAAACTGTCCTTCCGGTCAGGAATCGACCAGTTCGAACGCCTCAGCTAACTGGCGGCGCTACAAACCTGCTTCAGGATCAATGCACATGCACCGGCCAATTGGTAAGCTAAGCGATGACGACAGGAGGGAATGCCATGAAGACATTGGCGGGAAAGATGGCCTGCGGCCTGCTTGCCCTGCAGGCGCTGTTCGCATTGCCTGCGCTGGCCTGGGAAATGAATGGCGAAAAGACGCTGTTGATCGAACCCCGCGAAGGCAGTCCGATTCATCTGGGAACGATCGTCTTCAAGCCGGCGGGTGAGCTGACGCAATTCGAGATCAAGCTCGATCATCGGGTCTTCAAGGACTATTTCCTGTCGATGAAGGAATTCAAGTGTCTCGATGGGCAGAATGAGATCCAGTGCCATGTGCCCTACCCCTACCCGAATCCGCACACGGTCAGCGCGGTCGATCTGCGCTGGCTCGAACATTCGCTGCTGTTTCTGTTCAAGACGCAGCAGGAGTTCGGGGCCAAACTCTGGAATGGCCTCTATTACCGCCTGCAGTTGACCAGCGCGGGCCTGGTCGGCATACCGGAGGCCGTCGATTTGGCCCAGATCGGCGCCCCGCCCGCCGATCCTTCGACGCCACCCTACGGACCAGCGGACCGTTCGGAGATCGCCCCGCAAACCCGCTGGTTCCCGCGGCTGCTGATTCGCTGAGCGGCGCGCCGAAGATTTTCGGCATCGCCGCCATTCACTTCTGCACTCGCTCAGTCGGATTCGCCAATATCCTCATTCCAGAGTTCCGGATTGCTGGCGATAAAGGTCTGCATCATGGCCATGCAGGTCGAGTCCTGAACAACCTCCACCTGGACGCCACGGGCGCGGAGCAAATCTTCCTCACCCAGAAAGCTCTGGTTTTCGCCAATGACCACCCGGGGAATGCCATACAGCAGAATCGCCCCGCTGCACATCGCACAGGGTGACAGGGTCGTATAGAGGACGGATTCCCGATAAACGCTGGCCGGCAGCCGGCCGGCATTTTCAAGGGCATCCATTTCGCCGTGCCGGATGGCACTGCCCTGCTGGATGCGCCGGTTGTGGCCGCGACCGAGAATGACCCCACGATGCACCAGCACCGAGCCGATCGGAATGCCGCCCTCGATCAGCCCGGCCTGCGCCTCGGCAATGGCGGCTTGCATGAATTCGTCCATCCACTCTCTCCCTTGGCTGTTGCCCGTTCCGTCAAGCAAGTATGCGCCAGGCTTCAAGCGGCAAGTTGCTCAAGGCCTACGGTTCGCTTGATCCAACCCTGGCAGGTAGCGATCAATGTCGATCAAGCCAAACATCCCTAGCCGGGCATCCCGCCGGCCAGACCAATCAGCCGCCAGCAAGCAAGCCCGCCAGCGCAGCCTCGGCAAACGCCACATCCTGCGCCTCGCTGCCACCGGAAATTCCGATGGCGCCGACCAGCACGCCTTCATGCTTGACCGGCAGGCCGCCGCCGAAGCCGACGAAGCGCTGGCGCTGCATCAAGCCATGGCGCAACTGCTCCGAACCCTTGGCCAGGCGTGCCTCCCACTTGCCAGTGGCCGGGCCGAAGCTGACCACGGTGTAGGCCTTGTCGAGCGCGATGTCGATCGAGTGGAACGGTGCCCCCGGGTGGCGCTTGAAAACCAGCGGGTAACCGGCGCGGTCGACCACCGCCACGCACACTTTTACGCCGGCTTCGGCCGCTGCGGCCAGCGCCTTGTCGGCCAATTGATCGGCGCTGCCGAGGCCGAGCGAGGCGATCATTTCAATGTCCATTGCTGCTTTCTCCATGCGCTGCCGAGACCTGCGCCGTCAGACGGTGACGGCGGGTCAGCAGGAAGATTACGAAAAGGAACAGGGCGACGCCTTCGAACAGCAAGGTCTGCCCAGCCCCGAGCGCGCCGGCAACGAAACCGGCGATCAGGCCGCCCAGCGCGTCGAAGCCGAAGCGGGCCGAGGTAAAGAAGGAAACGATGCGGCCGCGCAGCTGGTCCGGCGCCGCACTCTGCAAAATCATGTTGATGCCGACATTGCACACTGAAATGCCGAAACCGAGGGCAACCATCGCCGTCAGCGCCAGCGGCAAGCGGGTGGTCGCCCCGAACAACAGCAAGGCGACGGCGCTGATCGCCACCCCGGCGACGACGGCGGTAATCAGGCCGGGAATGGTCTTGCGGGTGGCGAGAAAGATGGTCGAGGCGAAGGCGCCGCAACCGGCAGCCCCCCACAGCCAGCCGAGCGTCGTTGCATCGCCGGCGAAGACGTCGCGGGCGAAGACCGGCAGCAGCACGGCATAGGCCGAGGCGGTCAGATTGAGGCCGATCAGCGTGATGATCAGCATCCTGACGGTCCACGTCTGCCAGGCATACAAAACGCCTTCCTTGAAGACCTGGCCGACCGAACCGCTGGCCCGCGGCGAAGCCGTCATCTGGATAAAGCGCAGACCGCCGATCAGGGCGAGGAAGGAGAAACCGTTGATGGCGAAACAGGCGGCCTCGGAAGTCAGGCCGACGAGCAGGCCGGCAATCGGCGGCCCGACGAAGCGCCCGGCATTGAACAGCATGGCGTTGAGGGCCAGCGCGTTGGGCAAATCCTCGCGGCTGCCGACAAAGCTGCCGATCAGCGACTGCCGCAAGGGGGTATCGAAACTGTTCAGGATGCCCAGGGTCAGCGACATCAGGATGATGAAGCCGGTGCCGATCAGCCCCGACCAGGTCAGCCCGGCCAGCAGGAAGGCCTGGGCGGCGAGCAGCGACTGGATACCAATCAGCCACTTGCGCTTGTCCTGCTTGTCGATCCAGGCCCCGGCCAGCGGGCCGACCAGCAACTGCGGGATCAGGGCGCAAAAGGCCGTGACGCCGAGCAGCGCGGCCGAGCCGGTCAGCCGGTAGACCAGCCAGGAGAGCGCCACCTGCTGGATCCACGAACCGAGGATGGAAATCGCCTGACCGAGGAAGTAAAGCCGGAAATTGCGGTGCGCCAAGGAACGGATCGCCGGCGGCAAAACAAGAGTGGACATCGGGTTATCGACCATGGGGGGAGAGCAATACTAAACGCTGGCGCCACAACAGCGGCGACCGGGCGATAAATTGCTAACATATTAACGTATTTTTACCACCACGGAGCATGCTTCAGGCCACCGCTTTGCCGGCCCCAACGCCCGGTCGACTGGCCTGCCAGCCGACCGGGCAATCGCTCAGTTGCGGTAGGACGGGTCGAGCCGATCGATGATCCGGGTCATCGCCGCCAGCGCATCTTCGCCCGCCCCGAACTTGGGATCGAAATTGAGCGAATCGGCGACGCACTTGCGCAGCACCGGCTCCGGAATGTCGACGACGGCGCCCATCGATTGCGCCGCGAGCTGGATTTCGCAGGCCCGGTTGACCAGCCACATCAGCGAAAAGGCTTGAGCCAGCGTCGCCCCGATCACCACCGGACCATGATTGCGCAGCATCAGCACCGGCTTGTCGCCGGCGCTCTGCAAAATGCGCTCGCCCTCCTCCAGATGCACGGTGATGCCCTCGAACTCGTGCCAGGCGACTTTGCCGTAAAGTTGGGCGGCGTAGAAGTTGCTGTACGACAGGCCATCCTTCAGGCAGCAGACGGCTTGGGTCGCCGTGGTATGGACGTGCATCACGCAATGACCGTCCGCCACCTTGTCGTGGATGGCCGAGTGGAAGGTGAAGCCGGCCGGATTGATCGGCCAGTCCGAGGGGCCGATGATCTGTCCCTTAATATCGACCTTGACCAGGTTGGAGGCGCAGACGTCCTGGTAGTGCAAGCCGAACGGATTGATCAGGAAGTGTTTTTCCGGCCCCGGCACACGCACCGAAATGTGGTTGTAGATCAGTTCGTCCCAGCCGAGGTAGGCGAAGATCCGGTAGACGCCGGCGAGTTTGACACGCAGCGCCCATTCCTCGGCGCTGAAGCGTTGCGGATGATCGTAGTAGTTGCCTTGTGGATTCATGTCGGTATTCCTTGTCGATGTGATGTGGCGTTCAGTTCTTCTGCTTGCGGGCCGCTTCGCGGGCGGCGGCGACCAGCGCTTCACCGTTGATATTTTTCTGTTTGGCGTCGCTCAGCCATTCCTTTTCGACGACTTCCAGTTGTTTCAGGATGGCATCGTAGTTGCCCGGCGAGACGACGGTCAGGGTATGGCCCGGCGTTGCCTTGACCTTGTTGCGCGCCGCAATCGACGCCTCGTCCCAGGCCTTGCCATAACGCTCGACCAGCGCCAGCCCCGAGGTCTTGTCGATAATCGCCTTGAGGTCGGCCGGCAGCGACTCGTACTTCTGCTTGTTCATCAGCACGACCAGGATGGTGGCCCCCATCACCGGCCGTTCAGCCGGGGTCTCGAAATGGTATTTCGTCACTTCGTCGAGCTTGGTCGGCAGCATGACCTCCCAGACCGCCGATGCGCCATCGACCACGCCTTTCGAAATGGCCTCGGTAACCTGCGCCGGCGGCATGGCGACCGGCGTCGCGCCCAGGGCTTTCAGGGTCCGGGCAATGGTCCGGTTGGGCGAGCGGAGCTTGATGCCATTGAAGTCGGCAGCCGTCGCCAGCGGCTTGCCGGCCGTATGGATATTCATGCCGCCGTCGCCATGCATGGCCAGCACCTTGAAATCCTTGTACTCATCCTTGAGCTGCTGTCCGTAAAAATCCCAGACGGCACGGCCGCCGGACAAGCCGCCCAACGGCAGAACGCCGGGCAGTTCGAGCGCCTCGGTCTTCGGGAAGCGCCCGGTGCTGTAGCCGGGCGCCGTCCAGACGATATCGGCGACGCCATTCTTGACCTGGTCGGTGAGTTGGGCCGGGGTACCGCCCAACTGCATGGACGGGTAAAACTGGCACTTGATGCGGCCGTTCGACAGTTGCCCCATTTCGTCGCACCAGGGCTGGAGCACCTGCTTCTGGGTGGTGGCGACCGCCGGCAGGAAATGGGCAATCTTGAACGTGACTTCCTGGGCCTGGGCGGCCTGCGCCGCCGCCAGCGCAACGCCGGCCAGCAGCAGGCGGCGGGGTAATGAAATTATCATGGGGGTCTCCTCGATGTTGTTTGCACGATGGGCTGAAAGCCCACCGCCACATCATAGGAAGACGCCCCGCCGGCCACTATCCGGATCCGGCGCCGGCTATCCGCATCCGGCGGATTGTTGCTGCCTAGGTAGCCCGGCGCCGGGTTTCCGACGGCGATTCGCCAAAACAGCGGCGATAGTCGGCGGCAAAGCGACCCAGATGATTGAAGCCCCAGGCCAGCGCGATCTCGGCAATGCCGCCCGGCCGACAATCGCCCTGCAAATCGCTGCGCACGCCGGCCATGCGAACCTGGCGCAGAAAGTTCATCGGCGTTGTGCCGCGTGCCTTGTGGAAACCTTCGCCGAGGGTGCGCACGCTGCAGCCGACCGCCTCGGCAATCCGCGCCAGGGTCAGGGCTTCCCGGGCATTGGCCCGGATGTAGTCCTCGGCCCGCTTGACATGGCGCGGCGCCAGCCCCGTCCTCGCCTGGCGCAGTGCTTCGCTGTACGAGTGTTCATGTTCGAGCAGCAGGTGCAGCAGCACCGCCTCTTCCAGGTTGTGGATGATCGGTTCGGACGCTGCCGGTGCCGTCGCCCCGACATAGCCGAGCAACATCTGCAGCAGGCCCATCCAGCGCCGCTGGACCGAGCCGTTGTTGGAACCGAAGGGGGAAAAATGCAGAGGGCGGTCAAGCGGACGATCCAGCAAGGCGGCGCATTTGGCGTCGATGGCAGCTTGGTCGACACGCACGTTGCAGCGCTCGCTGTCGCCGCTGAAGCGCTTGCGCACCGACTGGCCAGCCGAATCGACGACGACGAAGCCGCGGCCACCTTCGGCCGTACCGACCGCCGTCGTCACCCGAGAGAAACCGCTGACCTGGGTGGTGACCAGCACGAAGGGACGGTCGCCCGATTGCTCGATATCGATTTCCGCCCCGAAGGCCAGCGTTGCCAGCCCCAGGCGCCCGAGTTGCGAGGTCCGCAGGCGCATCCGGAAATCCTGCGGCCGCCCGGCCAGGCGCAGGCGGTTGCTGTTGTAGACGTCGGAGAGCCGGGTCGAGGCTTCATCGACATCCAGACTGAACAGCGTCGCATCGGGAGTGCCCAGCGCCTGCTCGGCGCGCACCCCGAGGTAATGGGATTCGCTGGCCAGATGAAGGTCTGCGTCATGGCATGAGATGGCGTTCATGTCGTCCCTCCGAATAGTTGCCTGGACCTGAATCCTTAACGGCGTTCGCCGCACAGGCGGAAACAAAACCAGCCGAGCAGCGACATGCCCGATACCGCCAGAATGACCCAGGCCATGGCTCTGCCGTTTGGATCATGGAAATAACTGATCGCTGCGCTGGCCAGCATGCCGAGACCGAACTGGCTGGCCCCGAACAGGGCTGCCGAAGCGCCGGCGTTCTGCGGATAGCGGGCCATCAGCAAGCCAACGCAGTTGGCACCGAGCAGACCGGTCATGCTGACGACGATGAACAGCCCGGCCAGCACCGCCGGCAGCGCATCGCCGACGCCGCTGGCGACCCACAGCAGCAAGGCGCCAACAAAGCCGAAGCCGCTGCCGACCCCGGCCATCACTGCCGCCCCCTGGCTGCGCACCAGTCGGCTGTTCAGATAATTGGCCGCGAAGATACCCAGGGCATTGGCCGCGAACAGCAAGCTGAAGGCCAGCGGCGAATAGCCGTGCAGCTCGATGAAATAGAACGGGCCGCCGGTGATGTAGGCGAACATCGCGGCGAACGACATGCCACCGGCCAGCAGCAGGCCGAGCGCCACCGGATCGCAGAGCAGCCGGCCGTAGGCGGCAAAAGCACTGGCCAGCGATAGTTGACCGCGGCGCTCGGCGGGCAGGGTTTCCGGCAACTGGAACCAGACGACCAGCAGGCTGAGCAGCCCCCAGGCGAGCAAGGCGCCGAAGGTGCCCCGCCAGCCGAAATGCTCGAGCAGGACGCTGCCGAGAATCGGCGCCAGCAACGGCGCGATGGCGGTAACCATGGCCATCAGCGACAGCTTGCGGATCGCCTCGGTCGGCGTATAGACGTCGCGGACGACGGCCCGCGCCAGCACCGAAGCCGCGCCGCCGCCCAGGGCCTGCAGGAAGCGGGCGACGATCAGCTGCTCGACCGCCAGCGCCAGCACGCAGGCCAGGCTGGCCAGCGCGAAAATGGCAATACCGCTGAGCAGTACCGTGCGCCGCCCGTAGCGGTCGGAGATTGGCCCATAAAACAGCATGCCGACCGAGAAACCGGCGAGGAAGACGGTGATCGTCAGCTGCACCGCTTCCGCCGAAGCCGCCAGACCCACCGCCATTGCCGGTAAAGCCGGCAGGTAGAGGTCGATCGAAAGCGGCCCGAAGGCGACCAGCGCGCCGAGCAACAAAATGAAACGGCCCTCGCGGGCCGGTTCGATGGCAGAAGTCGTCATTAAGAAGGTGTCTGCTTGATAGGTCATTCCCGCTCAGGCGCCCCAAAGGAAGTGCCCTTGGGGGGCGGCAATGACTCCGGTTGTTTACAGGCCGCCGAGCGCCAGGTACTTGGTTTCCATGTACTCGTCGAGACCGTGACTGGAGCCTTCGCGGCCAATGCCCGACATCTTGACGCCGCCGAACGGGGCAACCTCGGTCGAGATCAGGCCGGTATTGACGCCGACCATGCCGTATTCGAGCTGCTTGGAGACACGCCAGACGCGGCCGTGGTCCTTCGAGAAGAAGTAGGCGGCCAGCCCGAACTCGGTGTCGTTGGCCATCTGCACGGCTTCGGCTTCGCTCTTGAAGCGGAAGAGCGGCGCCACCGGGCCGAAGATTTCTTCCTTGGCCACGGCCATGCCCGGCACCACGTCGGCCAGGATGGTCGGCTCGAACCAGGTGCGGCCCAGCGCGTGGCGCTTGCCGCCGGTGACGACGCGGGCGCCCTTGTCGACGGCATCCTTGACCAGCTCCTCGACCTTGTTAATCGCGGCGTCGTCGATCAGCGGCCCCTGGGTGACGCCCTCCTCCGTGCCGTTGCCGACCTTCAAGGCAGAAACGGCGGCCGCCAGCTTGGCGGCAAAGGCGTCATAGACGCCATCCTGGACCAGGAAGCGGTTGGAACAGACGCATGTCTGGCCGGCGTTGCGGTACTTGGAGGCGATGGCACCAGCCACCGCAGCATCAAGATCGGCGTCGTCGAAGACGATGAACGGCGCGTTGCCGCCCAGCTCCAGCGACATCTTCTTGACCGTACCGGCGCACTGCGCCATCAGCAACTGGCCGATCGGCGTCGAGCCGGTGAAGGTCAGCTTGCGGACGATCGGGCTGGCCGTCATTACGCCGCCGATGGCCGAAGCCTTGCCGGTGACGACGCTGAAGACACCGGCCGGGACGCCGGCCCGTTCAGCCAGTTCGGCCAGGGCCAGTGCCGACAACGGCGTCTGCTCGGCCGGCTTGAGGATGATGGTGCAGCCGGCAGCGAGCGCCGGGGCGACCTTGCGGGTGATCATTGCCGACGGGAAGTTCCACGGCGTGATCGCCGCGCAGACACCGACCGGCTCCTTGGTGACGACCAGCTGGCGGTCCTTGAACGGCGACGGGATGACTTCGCCGTAGGCGCGCTTGGCCTCCTCGGCGAACCACTCGACGTAGGCGGCGGCATAGGCGATTTCACCGCGCGATTCGGCGAGCGGCTTGCCTTGCTCGGCCGTCATCAGCCGGGCGAGGTCTTCCTGGTTGGCCATCATCAGGTCGAACCAGCGGCGCAGGATGCGGCTGCGCTCGACGGCGGTCGTTTCGCGCCAGGTTTTCAGGGCCTGCTCGGCCGCCTGCACCGCACGCTCGGTTTCGGCGGCGCCGCAACGCGGTACGGTGGCGATGGTTTCGCCGGTGGCCGGGTTGGTGACCGGGAAGGTTTCGCCGCTGTCGGCGGGAACCCAGGTGCCGTTGATGTAGCAGGCTTGACGGAGCAGGTTTTGGTCTTTCAGGGACAGCATGAGTGTTCTCCTTGGAGTGTTCTTGGTCAGGCGTGGTGCAGATTGTTGGCGATGGTTACGCTTGGCTGGTTTGGGGTTCCGCCTTGCTGGCGGGCGTACTTTCTTTTGGGTGGCCAAAAGAAAGTAGCCAAAGAAAAGGCCACCCCTGGGTCGGTGTCCCCTTCGGGGATTCCCTGCGCTACTCGAAACACCGGGCGGCTGCGCAACTCGGGGCTGCGCCCCTCAGACAGTGCTCGCCGAAGGCCCCCGGCATTTCTGCGTTGCTCGGCAC
>NZ_LODL01000035.1:102555-135386 GCF_001551835.1 Dechloromonas denitrificans
CTTCTGTAGTCGGCGTTGATCTTCACGTAATCGTAGGAAAAATCGCAGGTATAAACGCAGGCTTTCGCCGCGCCCCGGCCGAGATCGACGCGGACGGTGATTTCTGCCTGCGCCATGACACGGGCGCCATCCTCTTCCTGGTAAGCCGCAGCACGACCGCCATTTTCGGCCACCAGCACATCATCGAGCCAGACCTTGACGCCATCGACATCCAAGTCGTCGATGCCGGCATAGCCGACTGCGGCCAGAATCCGGCCGAGATTCGGGTCGGAGGCGAAGAAGGCTGTCTTGACCAGCGGCGAGTGGCCGATGGCGTAACCGACCTTGCGGCACTCTTCGACATCCTTGCCGCCTTCGACGGCAACGCTGATGAACTTGGTGGCGCCTTCACCATCGCGCACGATGGCCTGGGCCAGCTCGACCGACACAGCAATGATCGCCGCCTTGACCTCGGCCCAGCCGGCATCGGTTTCAGCGGCAAAGCTGGCACCGGACTGACCGGAAGCGATCATCACGAAGGAATCGTTGGTCGAGGTGTCGCCGTCGACAGTAATGCAGTTGAAGGAGGCATCGGCCGCTTCCTTGACCAGCTTGTCAAGCAAGGGCTGGGCGATACCGGCGTCGGTAGCGAGGAAGCCGAGCATGGTCGCCATGTTCGGCTTGATCATGCCAGCGCCTTTGGAAACACCGGAAATGGTCACTTTTTTACCGTTGACCGTCAGGGTGCGCGAAGCTGCCTTGGCCACCGTATCGGTAGTCATGATGCCGTGCGCGGCAGCATGCCAGTTGTCGGCCTTCAGATCGGCAAAGACAGCCGGCAGGCCGGCCTTGATACGCTCCGCCGGCAGCAGCTCGAGAATGACGCCGGTCGAAAAGGGCAGCACCTGCTCGGCCGCGACGCCGAGCAATTCGCCCACCGCCGCGCAGGTCGCCTGCGCCGCCTGCCGACCGGGCTCGCCGGTGCCGGCATTGGCGATGCCGGTATTGACCACCAGGGCGCGAATTTCCTTGCCGCTCGCCAGATGCTTGCGGCAGAGCTGGACCGGTGCCGCGCAGAAACGGTTCTGCGTGAACACGCCGGCCACCGTGCAGCCGGCATCAAGCACGACCAGCGTCAGGTCGCGACGGTTTTTCTTGCGGATCTCGGCTTCAGCGACACCGAGGCGAACACCGGCCACCGGAAAGAGTTGATCGGCAGCAGGGGTAGCGTAATTGACAGGCATTTTCGTGGCTCCAAAAGCATCAAGGCACCGCTGGGGTGCCTTGGCGGGTCAGGACAGTTTTCCGTGGCAGTGCTTGTATTTCTTGCCGGATCCGCAGGGACATGGATCGTTTCGCCCCACCTTCGGCCCGCTATCGGCCGCCGGGCCTGCCGCGGCCTCGGCCTCCGTGCCCAGCGCCTCGTCGTAGCCGGCGTGCTGGTACTGGACGTTCTGGACATCGGCGTGTGGCGCGGTTTCCTCGACATCTTCCTGCGAGCGGATCTGCACAGTGAACACGATGCGGGTGACTTCCTTGCGCACCAGATCAAGCAGGCCTTCGAAGAGTTCGAAAGCTTCGCGCTTGTATTCCTGCTTCGGGTTCTTCTGGGCGTAGCCGCGCAGGTGAATCCCCTGGCGCAAGTGATCAAGCGCCGCCAGATGCTCGCGCCAGTGCGAGTCGAGGCTCTGCAGCATGACGTTGCGTTCGAACTGGTGGAACGTCGCGGCACCGACCAGTTCGACCTTGGCCCGGTAGGCCTCGTCGGCTTCCTGCAGGATGCGGGTCAGAATTTCTTCGTCGGACAGCGTCGGCTCGTTCTTGAACCACTCGGCGACCGGCGCGGCAATTTGCAGATCGGCCGCCAGCGCACGCTCCAGACCCTCCATATCCCACTGCTCTTCGACCGATTCGGCCGGCACGTAGGTGCGGAAAGTTTCGGCGATGACGCTCTGCCGCATCGCGGTGATGGTTTCCGAGATGTCGTCGGTTTCCAGCAGTTCGTTGCGCTGCTGGTAGATCACCTTGCGCTGGTCGTTGGCGACGTCGTCATATTCCAGCAATTGCTTGCGGATATCAAAGTTGCGGGCCTCGACCTTGCGCTGCGCCGATTCCAGCGAGCGGGTGACGAGCGGATGCTCGATCGCCTCGCCTTCCGGCATTTTCAGCTTGTCCATGATGGCGCGCAGGCGCTCGCCGGCGAAGATGCGCAAAAGCGGATCGTCGAGCGACAGGTAGAAGCGTGAGGAACCGGCATCGCCCTGGCGACCGGCCCGGCCGCGCAGCTGGTTGTCGATCCGGCGCGACTCGTGCCGTTCGGAACCGATGATGTGCAGACCGCCAGAGGCCAGCACCTGATCGTGCACCTTCTGCCATTCGGCGCGCATGGCGGCGATTTTCGCCTCGCGCTCGGCTTCCGGCAGCGACTCGTCGTGCTTGATCGCCGAAGTGGCCTTCTCGATACTGCCGCCGAGCACGATGTCGGTACCGCGACCGGCCATGTTGGTGGCGATGGTGATGACGCCAGGGCGACCGGCTTCGATGACGATCTCGGCTTCGCGGGCATGCTGCTTGGCATTGAGCACGTTGTGCGCCAGGCCTTCCTTGTCGAGCAGACCGGAGAGCAGCTCGGAAGCTTCGATCGAGGTTGTGCCGACCAACACCGGCTGGCCACGCTTGGCGCACTCGCGGATGTCGGCAATGATCGCCGTGTGTTTCTCGTCCGCCGTCTTGAAGACCAGGTCGTTCATGTCCTTGCGGACCATCGGCCGATGCGTCGGCACGACGACGGTTTCCAGGCCATAGATCTGGTGGAATTCGTAGGCTTCGGTATCCGCTGTGCCAGTCATGCCGGCCAGCTTGCCGTACATGCGGAAGTAATTCTGGAAAGTGATCGAGGCCAGCGTCTGGTTCTCGGCCTGGATCTGCACGCCTTCCTTGGCCTCGACGGCCTGGTGCAGACCATCCGACCAGCGGCGGCCGGCCATCAGGCGGCCGGTGAATTCGTCGACAATGGTCACTTCGCCGTTCTGCACGACGTAATGCTGGTCCTTGTGGAACAGCGAGGCCGCCCGCAAGCCGGCGTTCAGGTGATGCATCAGCGTGATGTTGGCGGCGTCGTAAAGGCTGCTGCCTTCCTTGAGGATGCCGTGCTCGGCCAGCAGTTGCTCGGCGTGCTCGTAACCGGCTTCGGACAGGTGAACCTGATGGCCCTTTTCGTCGACCCAGTAATCACCCTCGCCATTTTCTTCCTGCGCCCGGCTGAGCAGCGGCACGACGGCGCGCATGCGGACGTAGAGGTCAGTCTGGTCGTCGGCCTGGCCGGAAATGATCAGCGGCGTCCGTGCTTCGTCGATCAGGATCGAGTCCACTTCGTCGACGATGGCGTAATTCAGGCCGCGCTGCACCCGTTCGCCGGCCGTATAGACCATGTTGTCGCGCAGGTAGTCGAAACCGAATTCGTTGTTGGTGCCGTAGGTGATGTCGGCGGCGTATGCCGCCTGTTTCGCCTCGTGATCCATCTGCGACAGATTGACGCCGACGCTGAGGCCGAGGAAGCGGTGCAGCCGCCCCATCCATTCCGAGTCGCGGGTCGCCAGGTAATCATTGACCGTGATGACATGGACGCCCTTGCCGGAGATGGCATTGAGATAGGCCGGCAGCGTGCCGACCAGTGTTTTGCCTTCGCCGGTGCGCATTTCGGCGATCTTGCCGTAATGCAGCACCATGCCGCCGATCATCTGGACGTCGAAGTGGCGCATCCCGAGTTCGCGCTTGCCCGCTTCGCGAACGACCGCAAAGGCTTCCGGCAACAGGTCGTCGAGCGACTCGCCATTAGCGTGGCGCTGGCGGAACTCGTCCGTCTTGGCACGCAGCTGCTCGTCGCTCAGGGCTTCGAGCGTCGGCTCGAGGGCATTGATGCGTTTGACCGTTTGGGAGAATTGCTTGATCAGCCGATCGTTGCGGCTGCCGAAAATCTTTTTGAGTAGGCCAGAAATCATCGCGATGGAATGTTGGTTGCGTACAGCCGGAAAGCGGCGATTCTAACACGCTGCCCCCTGACGACGAGGGCGACCTAAATCAAGGAGTTATTTGCCGCTCGGGCCAGCCACTTCAATTCAAGCAAGCCACCGCTGGATACGGCAAGGCATAATGCGGACAGAAGGCGCCGTGTTGGCATGGCGCAAGACCGGAACAACCTGCACAGAAGCTGCCGCCATGCACTACGAGCCCGAGTATTTTCTTGACCGCGACGCCGCCTCCGGCCGAGTCATGGCCCACGCCCGGCTCCTGCTCAAGCTAGCCCGCCGCTTCGAAGCTGTTGCCCCGGCAGCCTTTCGTTATACGGCACACGTCGCCAACTACAAGTCGGGGACTATCGTCATCCACACCGACAACGGTGCGGTAGCCGCCAAAATCCGCCAGATGGGTCAGCGCCTGTGCGCCGAATTATCGAAAAGCGGGGCCGAGTGCATCGTCATGGAAGTCAGAGTGCAGCCGCGCGAAATTCTTCGCCAGCCTATCGCCTCAACCCTCAAGCCGATTTCGGAAGAGGCCTGCGTAGCGCTGCGGTCGACCACTGAAAAACTGCCAAAAGGGCCGCTGCGCGCCGCCCTCGACCACTTGCTGGAGCGCGCCGCTAAACGGGGATGACGGCGATGCGCTCGATGATCATCAGCGCAAAGACAACCAGGGCAAAGATGATGCCGTAGCGGAAGAGGCGCCAGGTAAAGGCCAAGTAGGCCCGGTTGCCGCTGATGACATAGATCAGCAGGCTGACGCCGATCGCCACCACCAGAATGACTGCCAGCAAACGCAGCAGCCACATGTGGGCTTAGGCCAGCTGGTTCAGCCAGCGCGTGACGCCAACCGGAGCACGCTCCGCTTCGTCGAAGGTGGCGAATTCCCAGGACTCCTGGTGATTCAGCAACTCGCGAGCCAGCAGATTGTTCAGCGCGTGACCGCCCTTGTGCGACGAATAGGCGGCCAGCAAAGGATGGCCGAGCAGGTAGAGGTCACCGACGGCATCGAGAATCTTGTGTTTGACGAATTCGTCGCCGTAACGCAGGCCGTCCTGGTTGAGGACGCGGAATTCGTCGAGAACGATGGCATTTTCCAGGCCGCCGCCCAAGGCGAGGCCGTTTTCGCGCAGGTATTCGACTTCCTGCATGAAACCGAAGGTACGGGCGCGCGCCACTTCACGGGTGTAGGACTGCTCGGCGAAATCGATTTCGGCTTTTTGCGCCGATTTGTCGATGGCCGGATGATTGAAAACGATGGAGAAACTGAGACGGTAGCCGTCATAAGGCTCGAAGCGCGCCCATTTGTCGCCGTCGCGTACTTCGATCGGCCGGGTGACGCGAATGAATTTCTTGGCCGCATTCTGCTCTTCGATGCCAGCGGACTGGATCAGGAAGACGAACGGGGCAGCCGAGCCGTCGAGGATGGGCACTTCCGGCGCATCCAGATCAACCCAGGCATTGTCGATACCGAGTCCGGCGAAAGCCGACATCAGGTGCTCGATGGTTCCTACCTTGACCCCCTCTTTTTCCAGGCACGAGCACATCCGGGTATCGCCGACCATGAAGGCCTTGGCGGGGATATCCACCGGTTCCGGCAGATCAACGCGGCGAAAGACGATGCCGGTATCCGGAGCTGCCGGACGCAGGGTCATATTGACCTTGACGCCACCATGCAGGCCGACGCCTGAGGCGCGGATAAGGGTCTTGAGCGTGCGTTGCTTTAGCATGCAAGTGCTTGAATAATTTGGGGAGCGGCGCATTGTAACACAACGCGCCGCCGCCCTTTTTCAGAGTGAGCCTTTCTTACATTCAGTCCGCCTGCTTGCGCAGGAAGGCCGGAATGTCGTAACGGTCGACACCGCTGTTGGCCAGCGCTTCGACGGTGACGTTGCGCTTGCGCACCACGGCCGGGACATCGGCGATCTGGTTGTAGTCGATGGCCGGACCGCTGGAGAAGGCGACGGCATCGTGCGTGCCGGTCGCCTGCATGACCGGGGTGTTGATGACTTCGAACGTCTGGCGCTTGGCCACTGCCTGGCCGAGGCCGGTGGCAACCACGGTGACGCGCAGCGCATCGTCCATCAGTTCGTCGTACACGGCACCGAAGATGATGTGGGCGTCTTCGGCCGCGAAGGCCTTGACGGTGTTCATCACCTCATTGACTTCCTTCATCTTGAGGCCGCCCTTGGCGGCCGTGATATTGACCAGCACGCCCTTGGCACCGGACAGATTGACGCCTTCGAGCAGCGGCGAGGCGACAGCCTGTTCGGCGGCGATGCGGGCGCGGTCGACGCCGGCGGCAGCGGCAGAACCCATCATGGCACGGCCCATTTCACCCATCACGGTGCGGACGTCTTCGAAGTCGACGTTGACCAGGCCCGGGTAGGTAATGATTTCGGCAATCCCGCCAACGGCATTTTTCAGCACATCGTCAGCCGCCTTGAAGCAATCGTCGACATCGGCGTCGTCGCCCATGACTTCCATCAGCTTGTCATTGAGGATGACGATCAGCGAATCGACATGCTTGGAGAATTCGGCAATACCGGCTTCGGCGGACTTCATCCGCTTGTTGCCTTCAAAACTGAACGGCTTGGTGACGACACCAACCGTCAGGATGCCCATTTCGCGGGCAATTTCGGCGACCACGGGCGCGGCACCGGTACCCGTGCCACCACCCATGCCGGCCGTGATGAACGCCATGTGGGCGCCTTCCAGGCTGGCGCGGATTTCGTCGCGATGTTCCTGCGCCGCTTCCTGGCCCTTTTCCGGCTTGGCGCCAGCGCCCAGGCCGGTCTTGCCGAGCGACAGCTTGGAGGCTGCGGCATTGCGGCTGAGCGCCTGGGCGTCGGTATTGGCGGCGATGAACTCAACGCCGTTCACGCCTTCGCGAATCATGTGCTCGATGGCATTGCCACCGGCACCGCCAACCCCGAACACCTTGATGATCGTGCCCGCCTCTTCGTCTTTCTCGATGATCTCAAACATGACTACCTCCTCTGAAAAAACTGTTCACAAACAAATCAAAAATTCTTGGCAAACCACGACTTCATGCCGTCGAAGACGTCCTTGAAGCCCTGCTTTTCCTGGATCTTCTGGCCGCGCTTGCGCTGCGCCTGCGCTTCGAGCAGCAGGCCGAAAGCGGTCGAGAAACGCGGGCTCTGCACGACATCGGCCAAGCTGCCGCTGTATTTCGGGTTGCCCAGGCGAACCGGCATGTGGAAGATTTCCTCGCCCAGTTCGACCATGCCCGGCATCACGCTGGCACCGCCGGTCAACACGATGCCGGAGGATAAAACCTCCTCGAAACCGGCCCGGCGCAGTTCGTTCTGGATCAATTCGTAAAGCTCTTCGACGCGCGGCTGGATGACGTCGGCCAGCGCGCGGCGGCTCAGCTTGCGGCTCGGCCGGTCATCGACGCCGGCGACATCCATGTTCTCGGCGGCGTCGGCCAGTTGCGACAGGGCGCAACCGTATTTGCACTTGATATCCTCGGCCTCGCGGGTCGGCGTACGCAGCGCCATCGCGATGTCGTTGGTGATCTGGTCGCCGGCGATCGGGATCACCGAGGTGTGGCGGATGGCGCCCTGCGTCCACACCGCGATGTCGGTCGTGCCGCCACCGATGTCGATCAGGCAGACACCGAGATCCTTCTCGTCCTCGGAGAGCACGGCGTAGCTGGAAGCCAGCGGCTGCAACACCAGGTCATTGACCTCCAGACCGCAGCGGCGGACACACTTGACGATGTTCTGGGCCGCCGAGACGGCGCCGGTGACGATGTGCGTCTTGACTTCCAGGCGCATGCCGCTCATGCCGATCGGCTCGCGAATGCCATCCTGGCCGTCGATAACGAACTCCTGCGTGAGGATGTGCAAGATTTCCTGGTCGGCCGGAATCGGCATCGCCTTGGCGGTTTCGATGACGCGCTCGACATCGCTCGGCGTCACTTCCTTGTCCTTGATCGCCACCATGCCGTTCGAGTTGAAGCTCTTGATGTGGCTGCCGGCGATGCCCGTATAGACGTCCTTCACCTTGCAGTCGGCCATCAGCTCGACTTCCTGCACGACGCGGCTGATGGTGTGCACCGTTTCCTCGATATTGACCACGACGCCCTTTTTCAGGCCGCGCGAATCCTGCGAGCCCATGCCGATGACGTTCAAATGGCCTTCCTGATTGATCTCGGCGACCAGCGCGACGATTTTCGACGTCCCGATGTCCAGCCCGACCACCAGATCCTTGTTGTCCCTGCTCATATGCTTACTTTCCCTTCCCCTCGGCCGCTGTACGCACCGCGAAACCATTCGGATACCGCAAATCCACCACCGCCGGCCGGACCGCCCGTTTGGCGACCGTTTCCGGATAAACCTCGATAAATCGTTGCAGGCGCACGCCGATCGGCGACTTCGGCTGCTCGCGCCCCATATCCACCAACATGCCGTTCTCCAGCTTCAACTGCCAGGCCAGACGCGGCGACAGGATGAGCTGCACCGGCTTTTCGCTGATCACCTTGAAGCTGCCGACCAGTTCGCCATAGCGCTTCAGCACCTCGCCGGCCGTACCGGGCGGCCCGAACAGCAGCGGCAAGGCGGCCAGTTCCGTTTCGCCGGCCAAGGCCGCAAAAACCTCGCCGTAACTGTTGACCAACTCGCCCCGCGCCTCGCCCCAGCGGGCGACCGGACGATGCTCCTCGACCTTCACTTCCAGGCGGGCCGGCCAGATCCGGCGCACTTCCACCTTGCGCACCCAGGGCAGCTTTTCCAGCGCGCCGCGCACGGTTTCCAGATTCAGGCTGAAGAAATTCCCTTTCAGGGCGGCCGGCAACACCTGCTCGACCTCGCCCCGCCGCGTATGGGCCAGCGGCTCGGCAAAAACCACCTGCTGCACCGGCAACGACGGTACGCGCACCAGCCAGACCGCCGCGGCGGCCAGCAACGCGGCCGACGCTGCGAGAATCAGCAGGTCGGCCAGCGCATTCAACAGGTGCGGTTTGTTCCACATTCATTGCCTCAGTCGTTGGCAGCCAGTTCGAGCACCCGACGGACCAGTGTCGGGTAGTCCATACCGGCCACCCGCGCCGCCATCGGCACCAGCGAGTGATCGGTCATGCCGGGCGCAGTATTCACTTCCAGGAAGTAATGATTGCCCTCTTCGTCCATCAGGAAATCGACCCGCCCCCAGCCCCGGCCGCCGAGGATGCGGAAGGCTTCGAGCGCTCCCTTGCGGATTTCCATCTCCTTGGCTTCCGGCAAGCCGCAGGGGCACAGGTAACGGGTATCGTCGCGGTTGTACTTGGCTTCGTAGTCGTACCATTCGGTGGCCGGTTCGATCTTGATGATCGGCAACGCCTCGTCGCCCAGGATGCCGACCGTGTATTCGCCGCCCATGACGCCCTTTTCGGCGATCACCAGCGGATCGTGGCGGGCCGCTTCGGCGTAGGCCAGATGCAGCGTGTCGTGCGCCTTGACCTTGGTGACGCCGATCGACGAGCCTTCGCGGGCCGGCTTGACGAACAGCGGCAGACCGAGTTCTTCCTCGATATCGGCAAAATCGGAATCGGCGGTGAGTAGCGCATATTCCGGAATGGCCAGGCCGGCCGCCTGCCACATCAGCTTGGTGCGAAACTTGTCCATGGCCAGCGCCGAGGCCAGCACGCCGGAGCCGGTGTAGGGAATATGCATCACTTCGAGGGCCCCCTGGATCGTGCCGTCCTCGCCATGCCGGCCATGCAGCGCGATGAAAGCGCGGTCATAGCCCTTCAGCGCATCGAGCGGCTGCTCGGCCGGATCGAAGGCGTGGGCATCGATGCCTTGGCCCAGGAGGGCGGCCAGCACGCGGGAACCGCTATTCAGAGAGACTTCGCGCTCGGCGGAGGTGCCGCCGAAAAGAACCGCGACTTTGCCAAAACCGCTCATTGCATATCCACCACTTTGCCGGGCACCGCGCCGATCGAGCCGGCACCCATCGTCAGAACCACGTCGCCATCGCGGGCGACATCCATAATCGTTTGCGGCATGGCCGCAATATCCTCGACAAACACCGGCTCGACCTTGCCGCTAACGCGCAGGGCACGGGCCAGCGAGCGGCCGTCGGCGGCGACAATCGGCGCTTCGCCGGCAGCGTAGATTTCGGCCAGCAACAACGCGTCGACCGTGGACAACACCTTGACGAAGTCCTCGAAGCAGTCGCGCGTCCGCGTGTAGCGGTGCGGCTGGAAAGCCAGCACCAGGCGGCGGCCGGGGAAGGCGCCGCGAGCGGCGGCCAAGGTTGCCGCCATTTCGACCGGGTGATGACCGTAGTCATCGACCAGCGTGAAGCTGCCGCCAGCAGGCAAGGCCACTTCGCCGTAACGCTGGAAGCGGCGGCCGACGCCCTTGAATTCGGCCAGCGCCTTGATGATCGCGGCGTCCGGCACCTGCACTTCGGTCGCCACGGCAATTGCCGCCAGCGCATTGAGCACGTTGTGCATGCCCGGCGTATTCAGCGTGATCGGCAAGCGGGAAACGGAACCATTGACGCGGACACAATCGAAGCGCATCTGACCGTCGACGGCGACGACGTTTTCCGCATGGAAATTGCAATCCGGGCTCAGGCCGTAGGTGACGATCTGCTTCGAAACACGCGGCATGATGGCGCGCACGTTGGGATCGTCGCCACAGAGCACGGCCACGCCGTAGAACGGCAGGCGGTTGAGGAATTCGACAAAAGCGCCTTTCAGGCGCTCGAAGTCGTGACCGTAGGTTTCCATGTGGTCGGCATCGATATTGGTGACCACCGAGATGACCGGCGACAGGAACAGGAAGGAGGCATCCGATTCATCGGCCTCGGCCACCAGGAAATCGCCGCTGCCCAGACGGGCATTCGCCCCGGCGGCATTCAGTCGGCCGCCGATGACGAAAGTCGGGTCGATGCCGCCTTCAGCCAGAATGCTGGCGACCAGGCTGGTCGTCGTCGTCTTGCCATGCGTGCCGGCGATGGCGATGCCACGTTTCAGACGCATCAACTCGGCCAGCATCTGCGCCCGCGGCACGACCGGAATCTTGCGTTCGCGGGCAGCGACCACTTCAGGATTGTCTTCCTTGACGGCGGTGGAAACGACCACTGCCTCGGCACCGGCGGCATGCTCGGCGGCATGGCCGATCATCACCTTGACCCCCTCGGCCTCCAGGCGACGGGTCGTCGCACTGGCCGCGAGGTCGGAACCGCTGACCGTGTAGCCCAAATGGGCCAGCACCTCGGCAATGCCACTCATGCCCGAGCCGCCGACGCCGACGAAGTGGATGTGTTTGACCTTGTGTTTCATTTCGCGCTCTCTGCACAGATATTCGCCACTTCTTCGGTGGCATCGGGCTTGGCCAGGCTGCGGGCGTTTTCGGCCATTTCCAGCAGTTGACCGCGGGAATAGTTGCGGATCAGCGCAATGGCGTCCGCCGTCAGTTCGTTTTGCGGCAGCAGGATGGCGCCACCGGCATCGACCAGGAACTTGGCATTGCCGGTCTGGTGGTCGTCCACCGCATGCGGGAAAGGCACCAGGATGCTGGCGACACCGGCCGCCGCCAGTTCGGCAACGGTCAGCGCGCCGGCCCGGCAGATCACCAGATCGGCCCATTCGTAGGCGCCGGCCATGTCCTCGATGAAGGAAACGCAGTGCGCCTGGACGCCAACCGCCGCGTAATTGGCCTTCAAGGCCTCGATATGCTTCTCGCCGGCCTGATGGACGATTTGCGGCTGCTGCTCGGCAGTCAGCAAGGCCATGCCTTGCGGCACCATTTCGTTCAGCACCTGCGCCCCCAGGCTGCCGCCGATGACCAGCAGGCGCAAGGCGCCCGTCCGTTCGGCGTAGCGTTCGGCCGGCGGCGCCAGGGCGGCAATTTCCGGCCGCACCGGATTGCCGACCCAGACGCCCTTGTCCAGCACCTCCGGAAAACCGGTGAGGATCTGGTCGGCAACGCCGGCCAGCACACGGTTGGCCAGGCCTGCCACCGAATTCTGTTCATGGACGACCAGCGGCTTGCCGAGCAGCGAGGCCATCATGCCGCCCGGGAAAGTGATGTAGCCGCCCATGCCGAGCACGACTTCCGGTTGCACCTGGCGAATCGCCTTTTGGGCCTGCCAGAAGCCGCGCAACAGGTTGAACGGCAACAGCAGCTTGCGCAACAGGCCCTTGCCGCGCAAGGCGGCAAACTTCAGCTCGACCATCTCGAAACCATGCTGCGGCACCAGGCGCGCTTCCATGCCTTCCGGATTACCCAGCCAGACGACGTGCCAGCCACGGTCGCGCATTTTCTCGGCAACGGCCAGCGCCGGGAAGATGTGACCACCGGTCCCGCCGGCCATGATCAGGATGGTTTTGCTCATAGTTTGCCTCCACGCATCAACTGGCGATTTTCCCAATCGACGCGAAGAAGAATGGCCAGCGCCACGCAGTTGGCGAGAATGCCGGAACCGCCGAAGCTCATCAGCGGCAAGGTCAGGCCCTTGGTTGGCAGCAAGCCCATATTGACGCCCATGTTGATGAAGGACTGCACGCCGAACCAGATGCCCATGCCCATGGCGACCAGGGCCGGGTAAAGGCGGTCGAGCTGAACGCACTGGCGGCCAATGGCGAAGGCGCGCTGCACGAGCAGTGCGAACAGCGCGATGATGGCCAGCACCCCGAAAAAGCCGAGTTCCTCGGCGATCACCGCAAGCAGGAAGTCGGTGTGCGCTTCCGGCAGATAGAACAGTTTTTCGACACTGGCGCCGAGACCGACGCCGAACAGTTCGCCGCGACCGAAAGCAATCAGCGAATGCGACAACTGGTAGCCGCGGCCGAAGGCATCGGCCCACGGGTCCATGAAGCCGAAGACGCGGTCGCGCCGGTAAGGCGAGACGATAATCATCACCGTAAAGGCGAGCAGCAGGCCGACGATCAGCATGGCGAACAGGCGTGCCTTGAGGCCGCCAAGGAAGAGGATGCCCATGGCGATCGAGATGATGACGACGAAGGCGCCGAAGTCCGGCTCCTTGAGCAGCAGCATGCCGACGATGGCCATGGCGCCGAACATCGGCAGGAAAGCCTGCTTCAGGTCGTGCATGACGTTGATCTTGCGCACGGTGTAGTCGGCGGCGTAGAGCACCGCGAACATCTTCATCAGCTCGGACGGCTGCAGGTTGGCGAAGCCGAGCGGCAGCCAGCGGCGGGCGCCATTGACGTCGCGGCCGATACCGGGAATCAGCACGATGGCGAGCAGGACGACGCCGGCCATGAACAGGAAGGGCGCCGACTTCTGCCACAGCGCCAACGGCACCTGGAAAGCGACGGCCGCCGCGACCAGGCCGATGCACAAGAAAATGCCGTGGCGAACCAGGTAATAGGCCGGCTGGTGACCGGTGAAGCGACCGCCTTCGGCAATCGCGATCGACGCCGAATAGACCATTACCATGCCGGCGAAGAGCAGGATCAGCACGCTCCACAGCAGCACGTAGTCGATCTCCGCCACTTGGCGGCGCGGGGCGTCGAGGGCACCGATCATCATGATTGCAGCCCCTGCACCGCGTCGATGAAAGCCTGGGCGCGGTGGGCGTAGTTCTTGTACATGTCGAGACTGGCGCAGGCCGGCGAGAGCAGCACGCAGTCGCCTGCTTCGGCATGGGCGGCCAGCCAGCGCACCGCTGCTTCCATGTCGCCGAGCATGCGGGTCGGCACGCCGCTGCCTTCGAGGGCCATGCCGATCGCCGCCGCATCGCGGCCGATCAGGGCGATGGCGCGGCCATGCTTCTCCAGCGCCGGTTTGAGCGGCGAGAAATCCTGGCCCTTGCCGTCGCCGCCGAGCACGATGGCGACCTTGCGCCCCATGCCTTCGATGGCGGCCAGCGTCGCGCCAACATTGGTACCCTTCGAGTCATCGACGTAGAGCACGCCGCCGATCTCGGCCACTGTTTCGACGCGGTGCGGCAGGCCGGCGAAGGACGTCAGCGGCTCGACCAGGCGGCTCGCTTCAACACCGACCGCTTCACACAGCGCCAGCGCCGCCATGGCGTTGGCGGCATTGTGCAAACCGGCCAGTTTGAGGCGGTCCACCGCAACGATGGCTTGCTGGCCGCGGCAGATCATGCCGTCGGCCAGGCCGTAATCGACGCCGCGCGGCGCAGCGTTCAGACCGAACGTAATCATCTTGCGACCGCAGCGGCCGTTGGCCATCGACCAGTCGTCGTCGCGATTGAGGATCAGCGCGCCCTTGCCCTGGAAGACGCGCGCCTTGGCGCCGGCATAATTGGCCAGGCTGCCCTCGTAGCGGTCGAGATGATCTTCCGAGACGTTGAGCACGGTGGCCGCGGCAGCATTCAGGTGATGCGTCGTTTCGAGCTGGAAACTCGACAATTCGACGACCCAGACCTGCGGCAAAGCGCCGGCATCCTGCGCATCCATCAGCGCGTCAAGGGCTGACGGCGAGATGTTGCCGCAGGCGATGGCCGACACGCCGGCACCGTTCAACAGGTGGGCGGTCAAGGCCGTGGTCGTCGTCTTGCCGTTGCTGCCGGTAATGGCGACGATCTGCGAGGCCGG
This sequence comes from Dechloromonas denitrificans, assembly GCF_001551835.1. GTDB lineage: Bacteria > Pseudomonadota > Gammaproteobacteria > Burkholderiales > Rhodocyclaceae > Azonexus > Azonexus denitrificans. Next base: position 117,100 of record NZ_LODL01000035.1, read on the forward strand.
CACCTGCTCGCGGACGCCGGCCGCGAACAGTTCGATTTCCGAGATCACCGGCACGTTGACCGCAGCAATCTGCGGCGTCGCCTTCGGCACGCCCGGCGACAGGGCGACACAATCGACCCCGGCAAAAGTGGCGGCGACAAGCGGCCCGGTGATCACTTCGGCTTCCGGAGCGACACCCGCCAGCGCTTCAAGATTCGGCGGGTTGTCGCGCGAATCGGCGACGCGGATGCGGGCACCCTGGCGATGTAGCCATTTGGCCATCGCCAGTCCGGACTCACCGAGTCCGACGACCACAACGCGTTTGCCCCGAAGTTCCATTTAGCGCAGCTTCAACGAAGAGAGACCGATCAGCACCAGCATGATGGTGATGATCCAGAAGCGAACGACGACCTGCGTTTCCTTCCAGCCGGTCTGTTCGAAATGGTGATGCAACGGCGCCATGCGCAGGATGCGCCGGCCTTCGCCAAATTTTTTCTTGGTGTATTTGAAGTAGCTGACCTGCAGCATCACCGACAGGGTTTCGACGACGAAGACGCCGCCCATGATCAGCAGCACGATTTCCTGGCGCAGGATGACGGCGACGGTGCCGAGTGCGGCGCCCAGCGCCAGCGCGCCGACATCGCCCATGAAGACTTCGGCCGGATAGGCGTTGAACCACAGGAAACCGAGCCCGGCCCCGGCGATGGCGCCGAGCAGGATGCACAGTTCGCCGGCGCCCGGCACGTAGGGAATCAGCAGATATTTGGCGTACACCGCATGACCGGTGACGTAGGCGATCAGCGCAAAGGCGGCGGCGATCATCACGGTCGGCATGATGGCTAGGCCATCCAGGCCGTCGGTCAGGTTCACCGCATTGCTGGTGCCGACGATGACGAAATAGGTCAGTGTGATGAAGCCGATGATGCCGAGCGGATAGCTGACCGTCTTGATGAACGGAATGATCAGTTCGGTCTGCGCCGGAGACTTGGTCGAATAGGCGAGGAACAGCGCGGCGCCGAGGCCGAGCACCGACTGCCAGAAATACTTCCACTTGGCAGCGAGGCCTTTCGGGTCACGGTAAACAACCTTCTTCCAGTCGTCGTACCAGCCGACGATGCCGTAGCCGAGCGTGACGACCAGCACGGTCCACACATACTTATTGGTCAGGTCGCCCCACAACAGCGTCGTGACGCCGATGGCGATCAGGATCAGCACGCCGCCCATGGTCGGGGTTCCCGATTTGACGAGGTGGGTCTGCGGACCGTCATTGCGTACCGCCTGGCCGATCTTCTTCGCCGCCAGCCAGCGGATGACGCGCGGCCCGGCGGCTAGCGACAGCAGCAGCGCGGTCATCGCGGCAAGCACGGCGCGCAGCGTGATGTAGTTGAAGACGTTGAAGAAGCGCACGTCCTGGGCGAGCCATTGGGCAAGAGCCAGCAGCATCAGTTGTTCTCCTCGGGAGTGGCTGGCGCGGCGAGGGCATCGGCCACCCGTTCCATTTTCATGAAGCGCGAGCCTTTGATCAGGACGGTGGTTTCCGGCCCCAATTCCTTGTCGACCGCAGCAATCAGCTTTTCGACATTGCAGTAGTGCTTGGCGCCTTCGCCGAAGTTGCGCACCGCCTGCTGCGCGGCATCGCCCAGCGCATAGAGGCGGTCGACGCCCTGGCTCTTGGCGTAACCGCCGATTTCGTCGTGGTACTGGCCGCTGGCCTCGCCGATTTCGCCCATGTCGCCCAGGACCAGCAGCTTGTGGCCGATGGTCGAGGCCAGCACGTCGATGCCGGCCCGCACCGAATCCGGGTTAGCGTTGTATGTATCGTCGAGAATCTCGGCGCCCTTGCGGCCGGCCCGCCGCTGCAAACGCCCCTTGACGCCGGAAAAGGCTTCCAGGCCGGCCTGCACGGCCGCCATCGGGACGCCCGCCGTCAGGCAGGCCGCCGCTGCGGCCACCGCATTGCGCGCATTGTGGCGCCCGGGAATGCGCAGGCGAATCAGCGCTTCCCCTTCCGGCGCGTTCAGTTCAAGTTCGGTTTCCAGACCATGCTGGCGCACCTTGCCGTGCACATCGGCGACATGATCGATGGCGAAGGTGCGCACCGTGTGCAAACCGGCCATGCCGCGCCAGCGCTCGGCGTAGCAGTCGTCGGCATTGATCACGGCAACACCGCCCGCGGGCAGGCCGGCGAAGATGCTGCCCTTCTCGCGCGCCACTTCGTCCATGTCGCCCATGCCTTCGAGGTGGGCCCGCTGGGCATTGGTCACCAGCGCCACGCTCGGTGCGCCAATCGGCGCCAGATAGGCGATTTCGCCGGGATGGTTCATACCCAGCTCGATGACGGCGGCGCGATGCGTCGCGTTCAGGCCAAGCAAGGTCAACGGCAGACCGATGTCGTTATTGAAATTGCCGCGCGTCGCCAGCACGTTGCCACCGAACTCAGCCTGCAGGATGGCGGCGATCATTTCCTTGGTCGTCGTCTTGCCGTTGGAGCCGGTCACCGCGATCACCGGCAAGGCGAAGCTGGCGCGCCAGGCTGCGGCCAGGGCACCAAGGGCGAGGCGGGTATCGGCGACGACCACGGCCGAGACGCCAGCCGGCAGCTTGTCGGCGTCATCAACCAGGAAAGCGGCCGCGCCGCTGGCCGCGGCTTGGGCGAGAAAGTCATGGGCATCGAAGCGTTCACCGCGCAAGGCAACGAACAACTGGCCGGTGCCAATCGCCCGGGTATCGGTGGAAACGCCAGTCAGGGCGAGGTCGGCGCCAAGCAGGCGGCCACCGACGGCATGTGCAACTTGTGAGAGCAGCCAGTTCATACGGCAGACCCCTCCTTGGATTCGGTGCGACGGAGCGCCAGCGCAGCCTGCGCCTGCTCGACATCGGAAAACGGGTAACGGACGCCGGCGATTTCCTGGTAAGGCTCGTGGCCCTTGCCGGCGAGCAGGATGACATCGCGCGCATCGGCCTCCAGCACCGCCCGCCGAATGGCGGCGGCGCGGTCGGCTTCAACTTCGGCATGGGTCATGCCGGCCAAAATATCTTCAATGATCGCCTGCGGCGCTTCGCTGCGCGGGTTGTCGCTGGTGACCAGCACGCGGTCGGCCTGGGCGGCGGCCAGGGCGCCCATTTGCGGCCGCTTGCCCTTGTCGCGGTCGCCGCCGCAGCCGAAGACAACGCACAGGCGACCGCCGCGCGGCGTCGCCACGTCGCGCAGTGCCGTCAGCGCATTGGCCAGCGCATCCGGCGTATGGGCGTAGTCGACGACGACCAGCGGTTCGCCGTTGCCGCCCACCCGCTCCATGCGGCCCGGCGGCGGGGTCAGTTCGGACAGGCGGCGCGCCACCTCGGCGGCCGGCAGTCCGGTGTCGTGCAGCACGGCGGCCACCGCCAGCAGGTTATGAATGTTGTAACGACCGACCAGGCCGGTATCGACGGTGGCCCGGCCATTCGGCACGACCAGTTCGAAACGCTGACCGAAGGGGGTATCGACCAGTTGCTCGGCGCGGACCAGGGCCGGGAAATCGCGCTTCGGCTCGCCGATGGCGTAGCCCAGCACGCGCAGCGCGGTGGTTTCGCGGATCAGCTTCTGGCCCAGTTCGTCGTCGAGATTGATGATCGCGGTGCGCAGGCGCGGCCAGGCGAACAGCTTTTCCTTGGCTGCGGCATAGGCTTCCATCGTCAGGTGGTAATCGAGATGGTCGCGCGTGAAGTTGGTGAACACGGCAACATCGACCCGCGCCCCGTTCATCCGCCCTTCCTCGATGCCGATCGAACTGGCTTCGAGGGCGCAGGCGGCGGCGCGCTCGCGACGGAACTGGGCGAGATAGCGCATCAGGGTCGTCGCTTCCGGCGTCGTGAAGCCGGTCTCGACCAGCGCATCCGGAAAACCGGCACCCAGGGTGCCGATGATGGCACAGGGCTTCGGGTAGGCCTTGGCCAAGCACTGGCTGATTGTCGTCTTGCCGTTGGTGCCGGTAATCGCGATCAGCGACAGGCCTTCGCTTGGATGACCGTAGACGGCATGTGCCAGCGGCCCGGCCAGCGGGCGCAGAGTGCCCACCGGCAGGTTTGCTACGGTCAACGCCGCATTCCAGGCGAAATCGCCGCCCGGCTGCCAGAGCACGGCAATGGCGCCGCGTCGGAGCGCATCGGCGATATAGAGGCGGCCATCGGCCAGATCGCCCGGATAGGCCAGGAAGAGATCGCCCGGCTGGACCTGGCGGCTGTCGTCGGCGACACCGGCCGGCACGATACCCATTGCTTCCAGACGGTCGAGGAGTTCGCGCGGCGTGCTCACAGGCGCCCCTTTCCGGCTTCGGCTTCCGCCACCTGGAGCGCGCCATCCGGCGGTACGCCCAGCGTTCGCAGGGCGCCGCCCATGATCTGCGAGAAGGCCGGACCGGCCACGTCCCCACCGTAGTGCGCACCGCCGGTCGGCTCGTCGATCATCACGGCGACCACCAGACGCGGCTCGCTGATCGGCGCCAGGCCGACAAACGATGCAATGTACTTGCGGGCGTAGACGCCGCCCTCGATCTTGTAGGCCGTACCGGTCTTGCCACCGACCCGGTAGCCGGGGACGCGCGCCTTCGGGGCGGTGCCGCCGGGCTGCACGGCCATTTCAAGCATGGCGCGCACTTCGCGCATGGTTTGCGGCGAGAAGACGCGGGTACCGCGCACCGGGCCATCGTCGACCTTGGTCAACGACAGCGGCATCAGTTCGCCGTCGCGGGCAAACACGGTATAGGCCCGGGCCAACTGGACCAGGCTGACTGCAATGCCGTGGCCGTAGGACATCGTCGCCTGTTCGATCGGCCGCCAGTTCTTCCAAGGCCGCAGGCGACCATTGACCTCCCCCGGAAAACCGAGGTTGGGTGCCTGGCCGAAACCGATGCTGTCGAACATTTCCCACATTTCCTTCGGCGGGAAGCCGAGGGCAATCTTTGCCGTCCCGACGTTCGATGACTTCTGGATCACTTCGGCCACGGTCAGGGCGCCATGCGGGTGCGCATCGGAGATCGTCGCCGAGCCGATGGTCAGACGCCCCGGGGCGCAGTTGATCACCGTATCGAAGCGGACCTTGCCCCGTTCCAGCGCCAGCGCCGCCGTAAACGGCTTCATCACCGAACCCGGCTCGAAGGTATCGGTGATGGCACGATTGCGGAGTTGGGCGCCGGAAAGGTGTTGCCGGTTATTCGGGTTGTAGGTCGGCCAATTGGCCAGCGCGAGAATCTCGCCGGTCCGGGCATCGATGACGATGGCCCCCCCGGCTTTGGCATTATTGGTATCGACCGCCGCCTTCAAATGGCTGTAGGCGAGATACTGGATTTTTGAATCGAGCGCCAGGCGGACATCCTTGCCATCCTGCGGCGGCTTGGTCGCCCCGACATCCTCAACGATGCTGCCGCGCCGGTCGCGGATCACCGTCCGGCTGCCGGCATGACCGAGCAAACTTTGCTGGAAGGCCAGTTCGACACCCTCCAGGCCCTTGTCGTCAACGCCGGTGAAGCCGACGATGTGGGCGGTCATGTCGCCAGTCGGGTAATAGCGGCGATATTCCTTTTCCTGATGAACGCCGGGCAGCTTCAGCGCCGCGATGCGGTCGGCCGTTTCCGGGGCCACCTGACGCTTGACGAAAACGAAGGTCTTCTCGGAAGCGATCTTGCCGTCCAACTCGCGCACGCTCATGTCGAGCAGGCCGGCCAGTTGCTGTTTCTGCGGCGCCGCCATGGTCCGCGCATCGCCAGGAATCGCCCAGATCGACTTCATCGGCGTCGACACGGCCAGCATGTCGCCGTTGCGGTCGGTAATCTTGCCGCGCGAGGCGGAAACCTCGATATCGCGGCGATAGCGCGAATCGCCCTTTTCCTGCAGGAAATCGTTGTTGATCACCTGTAGATAGAAGCCGCGGGCGACCAGCGCCAGAAAGGCACCCATCAACAGCAGGCCGACCATGCGCGAACGCCAGCCCTGCAGCGCCAGTTGCAGCACCGGGCTTTCGGTAAAGCGATGACCCCGTTGCGGGCGGCGGCGGACGACCATCAGCGCCCCGCTTTCTTGACGGCCGGCGGCACGACACGACCGATGGCATCCGGCGTCACCATATGCAAGCGGTCACGGGCAATTTTTTCGACCCGCGGATGGGTTGCCCAGGTCGACAGTTCAAGTTGCAACTGGCCGTACTCGACATCCAGTTGCCTGGCCCGCTCCTGCTCTCCCTCCAGATCCTGAAAGAGCTTGCGCGCCCGGTGCTGGGAGGTGACCACACCCAGCGCGCAAACCACCACGATCAAGAGAAGGAACATGTTGAAACGGACCATTACAGTTTTTCCGCAACCCGCATCACGGCACTCCGTGCCCGCGGATTAGCCGCCACTTCAGCCGCCGACGGCTTGAACGGCTTGCCAAGCAGACGCAGTTTCGGCTTCGGCAATTGGTCGGCGCGTAACGGCAAGCCCTTCGGCAAGTCATCGGCGGTCGACTGCGCCCGCATGAAAGTTTTGACGATACGGTCTTCCAGCGAATGAAAGGAGATCACAACCAGTCGGCCACCCGGCTTCAACAGCTCGAGCGCCTGCGGCAGGGCTACCTCCAGCTGGCGGAGCTCTTGATTGATATGAATCCGTAGAGCTTGAAAGCTGCGCGTCGCCGGGTCCTGCCCTGGCTCACGGGTGCGCACGGCCTCGCGTACGATGGCCGCGAACTGACCTGTTGTGACAATAGGTTGTTCGAGCCGAGCAGCCACAACCTTCTTTGCAATCTGGAAAGCAAACCGTTCTTCGCCATAGTTTCTAATAACCTCCGTGATATCCCTTATTTCGGCCCGCGCCAGCCACTCGGCGGCCGTCTCGCCCTGCGTCGTATCCATCCGCATATCGAGCGGCGCGTCGTAGCGAAAGCTGAAGCCGCGCTCCCCGTCGTCGATCTGCGGCGACGACACCCCCACATCAAAAAGAATTCCGTCAACGTCCCGCACCCCGGCCTCGGCCGCGGCCTCGCCGATTTCGCCAAAGGCACGATGGACCAGTTGAAAACGGGAATCATCAATTGCCGCCCCCGCCGCAATGGCATAAGGGTCGCGGTCAACGGCCACCAGACGGCCTTTTTCACCAAGTGCCGCGAGAATGCGACGACTGTGGCCGCCACGCCCGAAGGTGGCGTCCATATAAACGCCGTCCGTTTTTACCGCCAGGGATTCAACCGCCTCTTCGAGCAGCACCGTGACGTGGGTGCTACCCGCGGTCACAGCACCAGATCCCCGAAGCCCGGCGGCAGATCGCCGGAAAGCGCCTCCGCAGCCAGATCGTTCTGCTCCTTCCAGCCAGCCTCACTCCAGATTTCAAAGTGACTGCCCATGCCGACCAGATAGACGGTTTTGCCGAGGTTGGCGTAGTCGCGCAATTCGTTGGCGACCAGAATGCGGCCGGCCGAATCGAGCTCTTCGGTCCGGGCATTACCGACCAGTACACGCTTGATCGAGGCCGCCCGCGGATCGAGGCTGGAAGCTTTGAGAATTTGATCGCGGATCGGCTGCCAGGCCGGCGACGGGTAAAGCAGCAGGCAACGGTGCGGGTGCGCGGTCAGGACGAGCGAACCCTCGGCGGCCGCAAGCAGGGGCTCGCGGTGCCTTGCCGGTATGGCAAGCCGCCCCTTCGCGTCCAGACTGAGTGCTGCAGCCCCTTCAAACATTACCCGTCTCGCTCCCCGTTTACCCACTTTTCAACACGTTTTCCCACTTTAGAACAACAACCCACCTCAGTCAATAGACAAATTGGGAATTTTTTCTTATGCAACAAGGACTTACGCGCACTTTTGTTGACGAATCGCTATTGAAATTACCCTTAAAAATCAAAGCACGGACATAGACACTTAAAGTGACTTATAAGGATTTGAGGCAAATCAATTGCCACCCACCCAGCGCATGCCGTCGTGGTAAAACGACAACTCAAAAAGGGGAAAAACGGTGCTTCCCGGCAGCATGCCGAAAGCCGGATCACGGACACTTGGCTAGCGCGCGATGACACCCTGCGCGCTTGGTGCGACACAGTAATTGATCGGCACAACGCGCCAATCCACCCGACGCGATGCCAAGAGGAAATGCACGGCGAGCCCGAACCGGCAGAAGAATGCTCAAGGCCCGATCACGTCTCCTGGCCCCACAAATGACAAGGGCGACCGGTGGTCGCCCTTGGCTGAAATCTGCGACTGACTATCTAGCCAGATTCAACTTTTGCTCGATCCTCGCCAGCGGCATCGCCCCCGGCACACGTTCGCCATCAACGAAGAACATGGTCGGCGTACCAGTGATGTTGAGCTTGCGCCCGAACTCCTGATTCTTGCCGATTGCTGCGGTGTCACAATCCTCTTTGGCGGCCGGCGCCCGTCCGTCAATCATCCAGTCATTCCAGGCCTTGGCGCGATCAGCCGCACACCAGATCTGCTTCGACTTGCGGACAGAATCTTCGGACAGGATCGGATAAAGGAAGGTGTAAACCGTGACGTTTTCAAGCTTGGCAATATCCTTGGCCAGACGCTTGCAATAACCACAGTTCGGATCCTCGAAGGTCGCCAGAACGCGCTTGCCATCGCCGCGCACCTGCTTGATCGCACGATCGAGGGGCAAGTCGCTGAACTTGATCGCCGTCAGCTTTTTCATCCGCTCGTCGGTGACATTCTTCATCGTCTTGGCATCAATCAGCTGCGCCCCAACCATGATGGCACTCATTTTCTCGTCGGTGTAGAAGATATTGCCGTCAGCGTAAACCTCGTACAGACCAAGGTAACCCGACTTGGCAACACTCTCCACCTTCGCCCCCAACTTGGCCTCCATCCCCTTTCTGATCTCGACCTCATCGGCCGGGCTTGCTGTACTGAAGAGAAGCGCCATTGAAAGCGATACAAGTTTCACGAACATCCAGTTCTCCTAAAGAGCACCCAGCGCATAACGCACCAGGGCATTTTTCATAAAGGGCAAGCCATTGGTCAGATTGAGGCCGGCATTACGCAAGGCACGCAGGCCAGGCGGCGTCTCGCGAAACAGGCGACGCAAGCCGTCAGTCGTTGCCTGCATCAATATTGTTTCTTCCCGGCGCGCCCGCTGGTAGCGACGAAGCAGGCGTTCATCGCCAATATCCTGCCAAGGCTGGGTTCCGGACAGCAAGCCAGCCAACGCACTGGCATCTTGAAAACCGAGATTGATGCCATGACCGGACAAGGGATGAATGCCATGCGCCGCATCGCCGATCAAGGCCAGCCGCGGCGCGACAGTTTGCGGCACGCGCATCAGGCGCAGCGGAAAGGCGGCAGGCGGAGTCAGCAACTGCAATCGCCCAAGGCGATTAGCCCCCGCCTCGGCGACTCGCTCACAGAGCGCCTCCGGGGCCAGCGCACAAAGTTGGTCCGCATGGTCATCGGGAGTAGACCAGACAATGGAAATGCGGTTCCCGGGCAAGGGCAGGTAGGCCAGAACACCATCATCGCGGAACCATTGATAGGCAATATTGCGATGCGGCGTTTCGACCGAAAAATTGGCCACCAGCCCTTTCTCGTTATACGGACTATTTAGTGCGGCCAACCCAGCCGCCTGCCGCACCCACGAATCACGGCCATCAGCAGCAACCAGCAAACGAGCCGACAATGTCACGCCATCAGCCAACTTGAGGACGGCCGCATCGTGGCGGAACTCAAGCTGCGCCGGCCGGGCCGGACAGAACAGGGTGAGATTGCTTTGCCGCTTGGCACTCTCCCAGAACTCGCAAGCCATCAATGACGACTCGAGAATCCAGCCCAGTTCAGAGACACCGGTATCGAAGGCCGAAAAATCGAGCTTTCCGCCTGCGTCGCCAAAAATCTGCATGGCGCGAATCGGAGCCATACGCGCCCGATCGAGATGCTTCCAGGCGCCAATCGATTCGAGAAAGAGGGCATTAGCCGGGCTGATCGCGTAGATACGCGCATCCCACCCCTCAGACTGGTGCGGCGCCTGGCTTTCCACCAGGGCAATCCGCAGGCGGCTATCCCGCAAGGCGATGGCCAGACTGGCTCCAGCCAGGCCGCCGCCGACGATAATCAGATCAAATTGCTGCATGACGGCAATTATGCCGCTTTACGGGAGCGAACAGAACGTCAGGCGGCGGGATTGCCACCACCGGCGCCACCGGAACCACCCGACGAGGGCTTGTTCTGACGCGGACGACGGTTGTTGTTATTGGTGTTGGTACGTGGCCGATGCTTTTTCTGCTGGCCAAGGCCACCGCCACCACTGCCGCCGGCTGGCTTGCCATGGTGATGACCGCCACCGGTACTACCACCCATCGGCTCATTGCCGGAAATGCGGTTGCCGGGCGCCAGTTGAATTTCAAGCTCGATGATCTCGTCCCACTGCTCATCTGTCCTGTCCCGCTCGGGAACGGACAGCAGTTCGCGCAGGCGGCGACGGTTGTCGATAGGCTGCGGGGCGGGCGGAGTAACAGGCGGGTTTTCTGGGTTTGGATTATTCATTGCACAAGTAAAAAGCGGAGCCCGTTTAGCGCGAGCCCCGCATTCGAAGATGCCAGATTATTTCTTCTTGGCAGGAGACTTCTTGGGGGCGACTGCCGCCTTGAAAGCGGTACCGGCAGAGAATTTCGGCACGGTTGTGGCCGGAATTTTCAGCGTAGCGCCGGTCTTGGGATTCTTGCCGGTGCGCGCTGCGCGCTGAGCGGACTTGAATGTGCCGAAACCAACGAGGGTAACAGATTCCCCTTCTGAGACGGTTTTTACAACCGCACCAATAATCGCCGACAGCGCCTTATCGGCGGCGGCTTTGGTAATACCAGCTTCTTTTGCAGCAACTTCGACCAGCTCGGATTTATTCATCTAAGTGCCTCCTGTTACCTGTTGGTTAGTAAGAAAACTGGCCGTTGGGACGGCAGCACAATAAAAGTAGCACACCTTGCAGGATTAGTGTTGGCGCGGAAAGCCATATTTCGCGGAGGCAAGGTGAATATTTGTAATTTACATACGTTGACCGCAGCAATACCGCGCAAAAGACAACCCCGGCCTCAAGCCGGGGTTGTCGGGCGCGACTGACAAAGCCTAATTACTTGCTTTCATCCTTGGGTTTATCGCCGTGAGAAATCTCGACGGCCCCCTCGTTCTGCTTGCCGATGTGCTGGTCGATTGCCGGCAATTGGTGAGCAATACCCTTATGGCAGTCGATGCAGGTCTTGCCTTGATCAAATGCCACCGGATGAGTCCGTGCTGCACGATTGCCCTGTTCCGTATAGTCCATGTAATCGTAACGGTGACAGTTGCGGCATTCGCGGGAATCGGTGGACTTCATGCGATCCCATTCATGCTGCGCCAGTTCGTGACGTTTCTTGTTGAACTTCTCCGGCGTGTCGATGGTGCCGAGGATCTTGTGCAGAACTTCGTTCGAAGCCTGGATTTTGCGGATCATCTTCGGCCCCCACTCCTTCGGCACATGGCAGTCGGGACAGGTGGCGCGAACGCCGGTACGGTTCGTATAGTGAATGGTGTTCTGATATTCCTTGAAGACGTTTTCTTCCATCTCATGGCAGGAGATACAGAACGATTCCTTGTTGGTCGCCTCCAGAGCCCAGTTGAAGCCCCCCCAGAAAACGATACCGGCAACGAACAGCAGCAGTGCGCTGACCAGACCGATCCGCTTGAGCCAAGCGGGCATGTATTTTTCGAGACTCATCATTCCCCCTTAGTTTTTGGTAGCTGGCTTGTAGGTATTTTCCACCAGCGGCTTGGCATCGTACTGCGGCACATGGCACTGCATGCAGAAATAACGACGCGGCGAGATGTTTTCGTGTTTCTTGTCTTCGCGGTCCAAATAGTGCGACTTGGCAACCTTGGTCGCCCCGGTTTCTTCGGCGCGCGCCTTCGAATGGCAGTCCATGCACTTGTTGAAATTCTGGGTGATGTTGTAGCCCTTGACGCTATGCGGGATCAGCGGCGGCTGTTTCTGGAAATTGCGGGGAATGGTGTCCTTGTCCTTCTCGGGACGGAACATATCGACCTTGGACTCCTGTTCAATCGCGACGTCGCCCCGTTCAGACAACAACTTTTCCTGCGCGCAGGCACTGCCGACTCCGGAAAGGAGCACGGCAGCAGCCAGGGCCAGAGCAGGGATAAATCTCATGGTTTATTACCTCCGATGAACGGCCGGAGCAACCCGGCCGCTTTTTCGTTATGGGTGGGCGCGATGGCGATCAGGCCTTGATAACCTTGACGGCGCACTTCTTGTAATCCGTTTCCTTGGAAATCGGGCAAGTCGCGTCCAGCGTCAGCTTATTGATCAGGCGACCGGCATCGAAGAAGGGAACGAAGACCAAGCCACGCGGCGGCTTGTTGCGACCACGGGTTTCGACGCGCAACTGGATTTCACCGCGCCGCGAAGCCACCTTGACCTCCATGCCGCGCTGCAAACCGCGCGCCTTGGCATCATCCGGATGCATGAACAGCACGGCATCGGGGAAGGCCTTGTAGAGCTCTGGCACACGCCGGGTCATCGAACCGGTATGCCAGTGCTCCAGCACACGACCGGTACACAGCCAGAGGTCGTATTCTTTGTCCGGCGACTCGGCAGGCGGCTGATACGGCAGTGCGAAAATGACCGCCTTGCCGTCCTTATGGCCGTAGAACTTCACACCCTCGCCCTTCTTGACGTACGGGTCATAGCCTTCGCGGAAGCGCCACAACGTTTCCTTGCCGCCAACCACCGGCCAGCGCAGACCACGCGCCTGGTGGTAGGTTTCGAATGGGGCCAGGTCATGACCGTGACCACGACCAAAGGCGGCATATTCTTCGAACAAGCCCTTCTGCGGATAGAAACCGAAATGCTTGGCTTCATCGTTGTCGAAGCCGGGCTGGGTTTCCTTGGCCGGGAACTTGTTGACCACGCCGTTCGCGTACAGCGCGTCGAACAGGGTCTTGCCCTTGAGCTTCGGTGCCTTGGCCAGCAATTCGGCAGGCCAAACCTCTTCCATCTTGAAGCGCTTGGAGAACTCCATCAGCTGCCACAAGTCGGAACGAGCCTCGCCTGGAGCACGGACCTGCTGGCGCCAGAACTGGGTACGACGCTCGGCATTGCCAAAGGCCCCTTCCTTCTCGACCCACATCGCGGTCGGCAGGATCAGGTCGGCCGCCATACAGGAAACGGTCGGGTACGGGTCGGAAACAACGATGAAGTTGGCCGGGTTACGCCAGCCCGGGAACATTTCCTCGTTGATGTTCGGCCCGGCCTGCATGTTGTTGTTGCACTGCTGCCAGTAGAAATTGACCTTGCCATCCTTCAGAGCGCGCTGCATGGCCACGGCGTGGAAACCGATCTTGTCGGGAATCGTGCCTTCCGGCAGACCCCACAGTTCTTCGGTGTGCTTGCGGTGTTCCGGGTTGGTGACAACCATGTCGGCCGGTAGGCGATGCGAGAAGGTACCGACTTCGCGCGCCGTACCGCAGGCGGACGGCTGGCCGGTCAGCGAGAACGGGCTATTGCCCGGCTCGGAGATCTTGCCGGTCAGCAGGTGGATGTTATAGACGAGGTTGTTGGCCCAAGTGCCACGGGTATGCTGATTGAAGCCCATGGTCCAGAACGAGACGACCTTGATCTTCGGGTCGGCATACAGTTCGGCCAGTGCCTTCAGGTCCTTCTCAGGCACGCCGGACAGCTTGGAAACCTTCTCGACGGTGTATTCGGAAACGAACTTCTTGTACTCGTCGAAGGTAATCGGGTCGGACTTGCCGGTGTCGCCCTTCGGCTTGCCGTCGGCTCCAGGATAACCGTTGCTGGTCGCATCTTTTTCCAAAGCATGCGTCGGACGCAGGCCGTAGCCGATGTCGGTCGCGCTCTTCTTGAAATTGATGTTCTTGTCGATGAAGGCCTGATTGACCTTGCCGTTCTGGATGATGTAGTTGGCGACATAGTTGAGGATCGCCAGATCGGTCTGCGGCGTGAAGATCATCGGGATGTCGGCCAGCTCATAGGAGCGGTGCTCGTAGGTCGACATTACGGCGACCTTGACCCCCTTGTTCGACAGCTTGCGGTCGGTGATGCGGGTCCACAGGATCGGATGCATTTCCGCCATGTTCGAACCCCACAGCACGAAGGCATCGGCATGCTCGATATCGTCGTAGCAGCCCATCGGCTCGTCGATACCGAAAGTGCGCATGAAGCCTGCAACTGCCGAGGCCATACAGTGACGCGCATTGGGATCGAGGTTGTTGGTGCGGAAGCCAGCCTTCATCAGCTTGGAGGCGGCATAGCCTTCCCACACTGTCCACTGACCGGAACCAAACATGGCCAGACCGTTCGGGCCCTTGGCCTTGAGCGTCGCCTTGGCCTTTTCTTCCATGATGTCGAAGGCCTGCTTCCAGGAGATCGGCGTGAACTCGCCGTTCTTGTCGTACTTGCCATCCTTCATGCGCAGCATCGGCGAGGTCAGACGATCCTTGCCGTACATGATCTTGGAAAGGAAATAACCCTTGATGCAGTTCAGGCCGCGATTGACCGGCGCATCCGGGTCGCCCTGAGTGGCGACCACTTGGCCGCCCTGGGTGCCGACCAGCACGCTGCAACCGGTGCCGCAAAAGCGGCAAGGAGCCTTGTCCCAGCGAATTTCGTCCTTGCCGGTGGCGGCGACCGCACTGGCTCCAGGCATTCCGGCCGCTGATATGGCCGCGGCAACTGCGTTGGCCTTGATGAAATCCCGTCGATTGAGTTTCACGCCTCTACCTCCTCGGTATCTGATTTATCTGATTCATCGTCGCTATATTGATAAACCATGGCTACCGATGCGACGCCGGGGATACCATGCATGGCCGCGTAACTGTCGGCAGCCGAATTCGTATCACTATCTTCAATAGTGACGACAAGCTTTCCTTCCGGGCTTTGAGCATGAATCTCGACCCCCGGCATTTTCTGCAACGCCACACAGACCTCTTCGAGACGTATGGGTGCAACATGCAAAATGGCACTGGATATGTTCATCCGGCCCTACCTCCAAAATTACATCGGCCACAAACCGATACGGGACCGTATCTTCCCGATCTAGAAAAGCAAGCAATTGATATGAGTCAACTTCATACCGCTGACCGAATCAACCTACTACCAATAGCAGCCAGAACTAGTACTTTCTATCTACGTCATAGCCCGCCACAAGCCAACTATCAAGCCAGGCGGCCGTCGATAGCAAATTTCTATACCCGATATTTAAGCAATCAATTAGCCCAATCGACGCGTCGCTCCTAATATGGCGTTGTGTTCAATTTCCAACACCCACTCAGGAGAAAACAATGTCCCTCATCAACACCCAAGTTCAACCATTCAAGGCCCAGGCTTTCCACAACGGCAAGTTCATCGAAGTCACTGAAGCCAGCCTGAAGGGCAAGTGGTCCGTCGTGATCTTCATGCCGGCCGCCTTCACCTTCAACTGCCCGACCGAAATCGAGGATGCCGCCAACAACTACGCCGCATTCCAGAAGGCTGGCACCGAGGTGTACATCGTCACTACCGACACCCACTTCTCGCACAAGGTCTGGCACGAAACCTCGCCGGCCGTCGGCAAGGCCCAGTTCCCACTGATCGGCGACCCGACCCACCAGCTGACCCGCGCTTTCGACGTGCATATCGACTCCGAAGGCCTGGCCCTGCGCGGCACCTTCGTGATCAACCCGGATGGCGTGATCAAGACCGTCGAAATCCACTCCAACGAAATAGCCCGTGACATTTCCGAGACCCTGCGCAAGCTGCAGGCCGCTCAGTACACCGCCGCCCACCCGAACGAAGTCTGCCCGGCCAAGTGGCACGAAGGTGATGCCACTCTGGCACCGTCGCTGGACCTGGTGGGCAAGATCTAAACCCGCCGTTTGCCAGGAATTCCGCCGCGCCCACTCGGGCGTGGCTGGATTTCAGCGATTTGCTGCGGTCGACCGCAGGACTGGCCGATATTCGATGGCCAGGGCAAATCAGTGAAATTCAGCACAAGGAAAACATCATGCTCGACGCCAACATCAAGGCTCAACTCAAGGCCTACCTCGAAAAACTGCAACGCCCGATCGAACTCGTCGCCTCGCTTGACGACAGTGCCAAGGCGCAGGAAATGCGCGGCCTGCTGGTCGACATAACTGCCCTTTCCAGCAAAGTCAGCCTGCGCGAAAACGGCAACGCCACCTTGCGCCCCTCCTTCGCCATCGGCCAGCCCGGTGAAGCGCCGCGCATCACCTTTGCCGGCATCCCTATGGGTCACGAATTCACCTCGCTGGTCCTCGCCCTGCTGCAAACCGGCGGCCACCCGCCCAAGGTCGATGCCGCCGTGATCGAGCAGATCAAGGCCCTGCCCGGCAGTTTCAATTTCGAGACTTTCATCTCGCTGTCCTGCCACAACTGCCCGGATGTTGTGCAGGCGCTCAACCTGATGGCCGTGCTCAACCCCAACGTGACCAGCACCATGATCGACGGCGGCATGTTCCAGGGTGAAGTCGAGCGCCGCAAGATCATGGCCGTGCCGACCGTTTTCCAGGGTGACGCCGAATTCGGCGCCGGCCGGATGAGCATCGAGGAAATCATCGCCAAGCTCGACACTGGCGCCGCCGCCCGCGACGCCGAAAAGATCAATGCCAAGGAAGCCTACGACGTGCTCGTCGTCGGCGGCGGCCCGGCCGGCGCTGCAGCCGCCATCTACGCTGCCCGCAAGGGCATCCGCACCGGTCTGCTGGCCGAGCGCTTCGGCGGCCAGGTCATGGACACGCTGGCGATCGAGAACTTCATTTCAGTCAAGGCCACCGATGGCCCGAAACTGGCCATGGGCCTCGAAGAACACGTCAAGGATTACGACGTCGACGTGATGAACCTGCAACGCGCCACACAACTGATCCCCGGCGACCTCATCGAGATCAAGCTCGAAAATGGTGCCTCGGTGAAAAGCAAATCCGTCATCCTCTCCACCGGCGCCCGCTGGCGCGAAATGAACGTGCCCGGCGAGCAGGAATACCGCGGCAAAGGCGTCGCCTACTGCCCGCACTGCGACGGCCCACTGTTCAAGGGCAAGCGCGTGGCGGTCATCGGCGGCGGCAACTCCGGGGTCGAAGCGGCGATCGACCTCGCCGGCATCGTCGGCCATGTCACGCTGCTTGAATTCGACGGCCAGCTACGCGCCGACGCCGTGCTGCAGAAAAAACTGCACAGCCTGCCCAACGTGACGGTCATCGTCAAAGCGCTATCGACCGAAGTCACCGGCAACGGCGAGAAAGTCAACGGGCTGATCTATAAGGATCGCGACACCGACGAAGTGAAGCGCATCGATCTCGAAGGCATCTTCGTACAGATCGGCCTGCTACCCAACACGGACTGGCTCAAAGGCACGGTCGGCCTGTCCAACCGCGGCGAAATCGAAATCGATGCCAAGGGCCAGACCGACGTACCCGGCGTCTTCGCCGCCGGCGACTGCACAACTGTGCCCTACAAGCAGATCATCATCGCCATGGGCGCCGGCGCCACCGCCTCGCTCGCCGCCTTTGACCACCTGATCCGGACCTCGGCCCCCGCCTGAGAATCCGGCCTCGCCCGTAATACAGCCCGCAGAATTCGCTTCTGCGGGCTGTTATTTTTTGGGGAACGCATGGCTATACTGCCTTCGCCACACCAATAGGAAATTGACGCATGCACCTCCCCAAACATCAACTCGCCATGACCGTCCTGATGACGCCGGACATGGCCAACTTCTCCGGCAATGTCCATGGCGGCACCATCCTCAAGCTGCTCGACCAGGTCGCCTACGCCTGCGCCAGCCGCTACGCCAGCCAGTATGTCGTCACCCTGTCCGTCGACCAGGTCATGTTCCGCCAACCCATCCACGTCGGCGAACTGGTCACCTTCCTGGCCTCGATCAACTACACCGGCAATACCTCGATGGAAGTCGGCGTCAAAGTCCTCACCGAGGACATCCGGGCGCAAGTGATCCGCCACGCCAATAGCTGCTTCTTCACGATGGTAGCCGTAGACGAACAAGGCCAGCCGACCGTGGTCCCCGCCCTCACCCCGCAAACCCCCGACGAGCTCCGCCGCCACCAGGCCGCCCAGATCCGGCGCGACCTGCGTAAGGAATTCGAGATCCGGCAACGCCAGCTGAAGCCGGCTGCGCCGAAAACCTAAGTACGGCACCAGCCATGTGCCACACCTTTGTGTCGCACATGGCGCGACCGGCAAATGAAAAAGCCGCGGCCCCTTTCGGATCAGCGGCTTTTTCATTGTAAGCGCCCTATTGAGGGCAGTCTATTCGGCGACTCATGAACGCGTGAAACTT
>NZ_LODL01000035.1:135396-135578 GCF_001551835.1 Dechloromonas denitrificans
ATCTTGGAGGCGCGAGCCGGAGTCGAACCGACCTACACGGATTTGCAATCCGGTGCATAACCGCTTTGCTATCGCGCCTAACCGAAACGTCTTACAACGATGGATAAAGCCTAGCTTTATCCGTAAAAACTGGAGCGGCAGAAGAGTCTCGAACTCTCGACCTATACCTTGGCAAGGTATCG
>NZ_LODL01000035.1:135588-178599 GCF_001551835.1 Dechloromonas denitrificans
TAATCGAAAACTTGTGTGGTGGGGCGGGTTGATTTCAGCGTTAGTGGTTTTCCGGCTGTCGCGATGACGACCCTGATCCCGTTGTTTTCAAGTATAGGAACAATGCCCTCGATAATTTTTGGATTGCCTGAACTGCCCATGGAGACATAGACCAACGGTCCATCGTCAGTAAGGAACTTCAAGTCACCATTGAAGTCTGGTGACCAGGCGATCGGGCCTATGAAGTCAGCTTTTCCGTGCAAGCGTGTATCCGGGAAGAGGGCGGGAAAGTTGGCAAACAGTCGCAGGTCAGCGTCGGTATAGCAGCGCCTCAGATCGTATCCCAAGCTTGGTAGGCCAAATTTTGCCCGGAGGCGCTCGAGAGGTCGGGCATGAAGGCGAAATGCAAGGGGGGCGATATGGCGAAACAGGACCTCGGTTAGTGCGATTGGTGCATAGCGAGTGAAGCCCAGGACGGGCAGGGGTGGATCAAGCGCCCGTTCCGGGCTCCAGTAGGCATCGCAGATGGCGATATAGGGAATTGAACGAAGACGTGCGCTGACCGACAGGGAAAGGCGAAAGTCGCCAACGATGATGTCTGGTTTTTCGCTGTCGATCAGTGCCACGTCCGCTTCTACGTAGCGGCATAAGGTTGGGAAGTCATAGAGCGGTGAGCCGCGGTCGAGTCTACGCGCAAAAACATCGCTCTCCTGGCATTCAAGATCAAGAACGCGGAATGGCAGACCGCTGGTGAATTTTGAGAAGCTTTTGGGGCTGCAGAGAACTATCTCAAATTGTCTTGGGTTCAGGCCCTTGGCCAGCATGAGCGGTCTGGCGACATGGGCGAGCGTTGCGCCTTCGCCAAAGAAGAGGACCTTGTGCTTTTTCATTGCCATCCTCCCTGTTCGAGTTGCAGGACAGGCTGAATTACTCCGACGAACAGCCTGGCCGGCAACTAAAAGCTGTAACGGATCTCTGAGTAGACGCGGTCCTGTTGGTCATATCGGCCAAACACTCCATTCGGCGGGCCTTTGAAAACATCGGCACCAACCAGCAAACGCCAGTTGCGCTCAAAGTTCCAGGTTACGCGGGGGCGGAAAAGCCAGTCTGGGCGGTTCGCGCTGGAAATGAAAATCGCTTGAGCTTCCCAGTTATTGAGCACTTTGGTGTTGAGCAGGAAACTGTAGCCGTTCTCTCGCTTGTCTGGGGCGATATCGGTGTCGTAATTAAAAAATTGGCGCTGGAAAATCTGCACGTTGAACCTGGTTTCAGCCGGGAGCGTGAAATCCAGCCCCGCCGCCCAGTCTATGGTGTTTTGAGCAACAACACCGTCGGTATCAAGTGCATTCAATACGTTGAAACTTCGGCCCTTGGTATAGACCGCTTCTGTCTTGAGGACCACATCGCCAAAGTCTTTGGCGAGTGTCCCGCCAAACTGACTGATGCGATCATGGCGCGCCTGGAACGTAATCGTCGGAGTCGGGGCGAGCGCTATTTCACGATAGATCGTTGCCGAGATATCCGTGCTGCGGTAGTAGAAAGCCGATGCATCCCAGCCGTTCTTGAGTGTGGACAGCCGAAGACCGTAGTTCATGTTGTCGGCGTTGCGTTCAGGGCGCAGCTCTTGCTGATAGTTTGCGGTAAAGCCGGTGGGCACCGGGTAGTATGGGTAAAACTCGGCACCGGGTTTGCCAATGTTGTCGTAGCTGGCTACCGGAATCCACAATAGTTCGGCGTGGAAGTCGTCGACGAAGTATTCGGCGCGGGCGGCCCATTGCGGGATTCGCAGTTGATCGAAGTCGGGAAGCAGGAATTCGCGCATGTCGCGGGCTGAAACAACGTCGGCGAAGAATAGCCCGACCATTTCCCCCCAGACCACATGTTGGCGGCCAAAGCGGAAGTCCCAGTTGCCGGCACTGTAGTCGAGATAGTTTTCGCGCAATTGGGCATTGAAGCGTTGATCGCGTTCTACTTCGGGATTGTAGAAGTCATTAATGCCATAAACGGCATCGTAGTCGAAGCGGGCTCCGAGCTTCCATTTCAGGCTGTCGCTCAACTTTCCCTGGCTGCTCAAGTCGGCGCGCGTGCGCATTTTTGACCAATGCTCCGGACTCGCTGTGGTTCGGGCCAGTTCAAACTGAAGAAAGCCCCTGACACCATTCCCGGTATTTGCTTTTTCGGCTGGTTTGTCCAGATCGTCGCCAAAGAGTGCGTTGCGGCCAAGAAGGTCATCATCGTCAGCTTGGGCTCCGAGTGAAATGCATAGTGCGGCAATCAGTGTCAGGCGGTGCATGGTCATTGTTTGTGTCTCGGGTTTCTCGGCTGCTGGATTATTCAGCGTCGTCCTCATCATCACCTTCAGGGAGGGGGCGAACGCGAGCCAGATTCCATGTCTTGTCGTTGCGGACCCCAAAGGCGGTGATGTACCCGTCTTCCATTTGGACAAGACGGTCGGCGTGGTCGATAACCTTCTGATCGTGGGTTGAGAAGATGAACGTGGTTTTCAGGTAGCGATTGATCTGTTTCATCAGGCGGAGGATTTCTCGGCCTGTGACCTTGTCCAGATTGGCGGTGGGCTCATCGGCCAGAACAATGCTGGGCTTGATGGCGAGTGCACGGGCAATGGCTACGCGTTGCCGCTGGCCGCCGCTGAGTTGATTCGGGCGATTGTTGGCGAATTTAGACAGGCCGACAATATCAAGGAAGTAATTGACCCGCTTTTTTCGTTCTGTCGCAGAAATTTCCGGGCAGCGCAGTAGTGGGTACTCAACGTTCTCGGCGGCCGAAAGTACGGGCAGAAGATTGAAGGTCTGAAATATGAAACCGATGGAGCGGGCACGCAGATCGGCCAACTCATTGGCAGATTTCAGGGAGATATCTTGGTCATTGACGTATATTTTCCCGCTGCTCGGCTTGTCGATGCAGCCGATTAGGTTGAGCAGGGTGGTCTTGCCACTGCCGGACGGGCCGGAGATGGCGAGGAAGACCCCGGGTTCGATCGCCAGTGTAATATCATGAAGCGCCTGGACCGTCTGTTCGCCCAGGCGATAGTCCTTGAAGACATGCTCGATTCGTACGACGCTCATGCCGGGTTGATGCTGTCAAAGTTAACGCCAAACCAATACGGGAGAATACTCATGTCGCGTAATGGCGCCGAGGGGCTGAAGTTGAGGGTCTGTGTTCTGCTTGCGGGCATGTTTTTGTCGCTCCAGACTTTCACAGCGGTGGCGGAAGAACCTGGTTCAGCCCCGGTTGATGACTCATATGCCCGGAGTATAGTGGAAAAGGCTGACAAGGTCCGCTTTCCGGCCGAGGGCTTCCAAGTCGATATCGTAATTAATACCAGCCAGCAGGATAAGCAGGCTGAAATGCGCAAATATCGCGTTCTTTCCAAAGGTAATGAAAATTCCGTTGTCATGGTAACCGAGCCGGCCGCGGAGCGGGGGCAGATCATCTTGATGAAAGGGCGTGATCTTTGGGTTTTCATGCCCGAGGTTTCGCAGCCGGTACGCATTTCGCTGGCTCAGCGACTGACGGGGCAGGTGGCGAACGGTGACTTGGCGCGGGCCAATTTTTCCGGCGACTACAATCCGAAGGTCCTGCGCACTGAAACGATCAACGGCGAAACTTACCAGGTCCTGGAGTTGATTGCCGTCGATCGCAGCGTGACTTACCAGCGCGTTGTTTATTGGGTGAATCCCAAGAATGCCTGGCCGCTGAAGGCCGAGTTTTACTCGCTTTCCAACCGTCTATTGAAAAAGTGCAGCTACGAAAATTTTCAAACCCTGGCCGGACGCTTGCGTCCGACGCGCCTGGTGATGGAAGACGCGCTGCGTGGCGGCGAGAAGTCGGTGCTCGAGTACGGCGAAATGAAGTTGCGTGATTTGCCTGACAAGATCTTCACCAAGGACTATCTGAAAAAGCTGGATTGATCCCCGGCTGGCGTTCAGTCGAACAGCAAAGCGGCCGCGACCTTGCGGCCCTCGGCGGCAAGGATGTTGAAAGTCCGGCAGGCGGCCTGCAGATCCATGACTTCCAGGCCAATGCCGGCCGGGGCAAATGGCCGGAGCAGCGCGCCGACCGGGAAGCGCAGGCGTTCGCCGGTGCCGAGCAGGATGATCTCCGTACCGAGACCCAGCAGTTTTTGCATGTCGCTTTCGGTCAGCGTGCTGACTGTTGCGGTCGACCAGTCGAGAATGATCGATTCCGGCAGCAGGATCAGGTTTTTCTGATGTTTTTCATGGTTGACCGCAACATAGCCTTCGCCATAGGCAGTGAACATGTTGAGGCCGGTGGTGTTGGATTGATGGAGTTTCACGACGATATCTGCCTATTAAGTCCGCCAAAATTGCGGTGCACCATTCGTTAAAGTAGGATTATACCTTTTGGGGCTCGGTAGTCTGGCTGATGGCGGCTGGATACCTTCCCGACGGACAGCGTTCATGAAACAAGTCAAGAAATCCGCCAAGCTCGCCAACGTCTGCTACGACATCCGCGGCCCCGTGCTGCAGAAGGCCAAGCAGATGGAGGAAGAGGGCCACAAGATCATCAAGCTGAACATCGGCAACCTGGCCGCGTTCGGCTTCGATTCGCCCGAGGAAATTCAGCAGGACATTATCCGCAACCTGCCCAATGCGGCCGGTTATACGGATTCCAAGGGGATCTTCGCGGCGCGCAAGGCGATCATGCACTACACCCAGCAAAAGGGTATCAAGGGTGTGACGCTGGAGGATATCTACGTCGGCAACGGTGTTTCCGAGTTGATCGTGATGGCGATGAACGCCTTGCTCGACGCCGGTGACGAAGTGCTCGTTCCGGCTCCGGATTATCCCCTGTGGACTGCGGGCATCAGTCTTTCCGGCGGCACTCCGAAGCATTACCTGTGCGACGAGGAGAACGGCTGGTATCCGGACCTCAACGACATTCGCAGCAAGATCACGCCGAAAACCAAGGCTATCGTCATCATCAACCCGAACAACCCGACCGGTGCGTTGTATCCAGATGAGTTGCTGAAGGAAATCATCGAGATCGCCCGTCAGCATCACCTGATCATCTATGCCGACGAGGTGTATGACAAGGTGCTCTACGACGGTGTCGAGCATACGTCGATCGCCTCGCTGTCCGATGACGTGCTGACCATTACCTTCAACGGCCTGTCGAAGAATTACCGCTCCTGCGGTTATCGTGCCGGCTGGCTGGTGGTGTCGGGCGACAAGCGGCACGCCAAGGATTACATCGAAGGTCTCGATATGCTGGCCTCGATGCGCCTGTGCGCCAATGCACCGGGCCAGCACGGCATCCAGACCGCCTTGGGTGGCTATCAGAGCATCGACGACCTGATCAAGGAAGGCGGCCGCCTGCGCCGCCAGCGCGATATCGCGCATGAACTGATTACGGCCATTCCCGGGGTGACTTGTGTCAAGCCGAAGGCGGCGCTGTACATGTTCCCGAAGCTTGACCCGAAGGTTTATCCGATCAAGAACGACCAGGCTTTCATTACCGAATTGCTGCAGGAAGAGAAAGTGCTGCTGGTTCAGGGCTCCGGCTTCAACTGGCCGCATCCGGACCATTTCCGCCTGGTTTTTCTGCCGCACGAAGATGATCTGCGGGAAGCGATCGGCCGTCTTGCCCGCTTCCTGGAAAATTACCGCAAGCGTCATTCAACCCAAGTTAACCAACCCAAGTAAAGTCAGAGCATGAAACCCATCAATGTTGGCCTTATCGGCATCGGCACCGTCGGCGGTGGCACCTGGACCGTTCTCAAGCGCAATGCGGAAGAAATTACCCGTCGCGCCGGCCGTCCGATTCGAATTACGGCCGTCGCCGACAAGAATGTCGAGCTGGCCAAGCAGGTGACGGGTGGTGCTGCGCGCGTCACCGACGACGCATTCTCGCTGGTTACCGATCCGGAAATCGACATCATCGTCGAGCTGATCGGTGGCTATGGCGTGGCCAAGGAACTGGTCATGCAGGCCATTGCCAACGGCAAGCACGTTGTGACGGCCAACAAGGCCTTGCTCGCCGTGCATGGTACCGAGATCTTCAATGCCGCCCAGGAAAATGGTGTCATGGTCGCTTTCGAAGCCGCCGTCGCCGGCGGTATTCCGGTCATCAAGGCGCTGCGCGAAGGCCTGAGTGCCAACCGCATCGAATGGGCGGCCGGCATCATCAACGGCACAACCAACTTCATCCTGTCCGAAATGCGCGACAAGGGCCTGTCCTTCGACGAAGTGCTCAAGGAAGCGCAGCGTCTGGGTTATGCCGAAGCCGATCCGACCTTCGATATTGAAGGGGTCGATGCCGCCCACAAGGCGACGCTGATCGCTTCGATCGCTTTCGGCATTCCGGTGCAGTTCGACAAGGCCTATATCGAAGGCATCACCAAGCTCGAAGCCTCCGACATCAGGTACGCCGAACAACTCGGTTACCGGATCAAGTTGCTCGGCATCGCCAAGCGTCGCGAGAAGGGGATCGAACTGCGTGTGCACCCGACCCTGATCCCGGCCAAGCGCCTGATCGCCAATGTCGAAGGCGCGATGAATGCCGTCGTCGTCAAGGGCGATGCCGTCGGCACCACGCTGTACTACGGCAAGGGCGCCGGTGCCGAGCCGACTGCCTCGGCCGTGATCGCCGACCTGGTCGACGTCACCCGCCTGGCGACGGCCGATCCGGAACATCGCGTGCCACACCTGGCCTTCCAGCCGGATGCGATGTCCAACCTGCCGATCCTGCCGATGAGCGAAGTGGAGACCGGTTACTACCTGCGTCTGCGCGTCGAGGACAAGCCGGGCGTGCTGGCCGACGTTACCCGTATCCTGGCCGACCAGGGCATTTCCATTGATGCCATGCTGCAGCGCGAACCGGAAGAAGGCGAGGGCGAGACCGACATCATCATCCTGACCCACGTTTGCAAGGAAAGCTCTGCCGATGCGGCGATTGTTAAGATCGAAGGGCTGGCGGCACAAAAGGGCAAGGTCAAGCGCATTCGCTTGGAAGAACTGCAATAAGCCTTTTCTGGCTGCATTGATCGACGGGAGCCGCGGGCTCCCGTTTTTATTTCAGCCTTGCCGTTGCACGGGGCATTCCTGCGGTCGACGCTGAAAAAAAGGCAATTTTCAACGGCTGGGCAGCTTGTTGCAGATTTCGCCGAGGCGCTGCAGCGCGCTGTCAATTTCCGGGGTGTATGGGGCGCCGCAGTTCAGGCGGACGAAACCGTCATAACGGTTGGAGTTGGAGAACATCAGCCCGGGGGCAATGAAAATGCCTTCGGCCAGCGCCGCGTCGAACAGGGCTTTCGATGACAGGCCGGGCGCCAACTCGACCCACAGCGCGAGACCGCCGGCCGGTTCACTGAGCCGGGTACTGGTTGGAAAGTAACGGGCGATCGCTTCCGCCGTCCGGGCGCGCTGGGTTTTCAGGCAACTGCGCAGACGCCGCAAGTGGCGGTCGTAGGCGCTGGAGGCGATGAAATCGGCCGCCGCCAGCTGGGCCAGTTCCTCGTTGTTGCGACTCTGCACATACTTGAGCATTTCCACCCGCGATTGCCAGCGCCCGGCATTCATCCAGCCCAGGCGCAAGCCGGGGGCCAGGACCTTGTGCAGCGAGGCACAGTGAATGACATTGCCGTCCCGGTCCCAGGCTTTCAGTGCCTTGAGCGGCGTGTCGTCGTTGCTGAGGGCGCTGTAGGTGTCGTCTTCGATCAGCGGAATCTCGTTTGCTCGACACAACTCGACCAGGTTGGCTTTCTGGGCATCCGGCATGATGCTGCCGAGGGGATTCTGCAAGTGAGGAACGACGACCAGCGCCTTGATCTTCTCGGTGGTCTGGATGGCCAGTTGCAGCGCTTCGAGCGAAATGCCGCTGTGCGGACTGGTCGGGATTTCCAGGGCGCGCAGGCCGAGTGTTTCGAGTACCTGGAGCAGTCCGAAAAAGGTCGGAGATTCGACGGCGACGATGTCGCCGGGCTGCGTAATGGCCCGCAGCGCCAGGTTGAGGGCTTCGATGCAGCCCTGAGTGACCAGGATTTCCTCCGGTGCCAGCAGCATGCCGTTGGCCATTGCCCGTTTGGCCAGGGCGTTGCGGAAAGTGGCATTGCCGTTGTTCGACGGGGGACTGACCAGCAATTCCGGATGCTGGCGAAGAGCGCGGGTGGCAGCATTTTTCAGGGCCTCGGCCGGATAAAGGGCCGGGGCGCTGCGGGCGCTGGAAAAGTTGATCTTGACCTGGGCTTGCCTGCCACGGGCGATAAATTCCGAAACTCGGGCATTGATGCCGACGTACTGGGCGGGGTCCGGTGCCTGGCCAGCAATGGGTTCGGCCAGTGGGCGTACGGCCAGCCGACGCGGTCGACGGACGAAATTGCCGGAGCGCGGCCGCGCTTCCAGCCAGCCGTCGCTCTCCAGTTGCCGGCACAGCTGGACGGCGGTGGACAGGCTGACTTCATGCCGTCCCATCAAGGCCCGGACTGACGGGAAACGATCGCCCTGGGCGAGGGCGCCGGTTTCTATCGCGGCGCGGTAATGGGCGGCCAAGCGCCGATAAAGGGGGAGCTGATCCATGCCTGATCTTCCTCTGTCGCAGGTGTTTGCGACAGATATAGATGTCCGAAAATCGCACCATAACAGATGTGAATAAACAAAACTGTTGCGGTTCAGATGCCTGTTTTCTGTGGCTGTTTCGCAAGCTGTCGGCTGGCTACGATCTCGCCATGTCCCGAGTCCGGGAGGCAATCGAGGAGTAGGAGCATGGATGATCGGCGAACCCTGAAGCTGAGCTTGTGTCGTGGCGAAACGCGGCAATTTTTGCTCGACCCCGGCAGTACGGTACTGCTGCTCGTCGGTGAGGCGGAGCTGCATGGTCCGCCGGAGTGGCTGGCCGAAGCGATGGTCCGACCACGCTGGCGGCTTGGCGCCGAGCAGATCTGGCAGGCCGAACGCGGCGGCTGGATCGAACTGGCCGCCCTGAGTGCGCTGCAAGTGTTGGTCATTCCACCGGATGGTGTGGCCTGGTGGCGCCGGGTGGGGCGCTGTCTGGAGGCGGTGTTTGGCGTTTCGCAGCCGGGCTGAACGAGTGCATATACCCTCATCAAGACTATGCCTATTCCGATTCGGATCAAGGAAATGTCTCGCGATGGCCGGCAGAATCGTTGCCAATTGCCATTCCGGCAAGCCTTTCAAGGAGCTATCATGCAACATATCCATGCCTGCAACCACACCACGCCCGAAGCCCTCTATCCGTTCGATGCGCGCGGCATTGCCAAGCGTTTCCGTCACGCCGCCATCTTTGGTGCGCTGGATGCGCTGCAGCCTGGCGAAACCATGCGTTTTTGCAATGACCACGATCCTCTGCCGCTGCTCGCCCAGTTGCAGCAGCGCTACGGTGCCCACTTGAACATCGAGTACAAGCAGCGCGAGCCGGGTGCCATCGTGATCGATTTCGCCGTTGTTGCCTGATTGCTGTATACCGCGAGCCTGACCCTTCTCGCCCTGTTGCTCAGCGCCATCCTGACGTTGAACGGGTTGGGCTCGCCGCTGGCTGTCGCCCATCTGGCGTTTGCAGTCGGCATCGTGCCGCTGATCTTTGCGGCAATGAGTCATTTTGTCCCGGTGCTGACCCGCACCGGTGATCCGGGTCGCTGGCTGGCCCGCTTGCCCATGCTGGCCCAGGGCGCCGGTCTGTGCGCCGTCGCCGCCATGCAGGGCCTGATCCCGCATTTCTTTCTGCATCTCGCCGCTGCGGTCGACCTGATTCTGGCGGCCATTTTGCTCAACTGGATCGCTGGGCGGGCACGGGCGACGCTGGGTTCGCCGCATCCGGGCTGGCGCTGGTATGGCGCAGCGCTTGGCTGCCTGATGCTGGCCCTGGTCGCCATCCTGCTGATCGCGGTCTGGCCGCAATACTGGCCGGCGTTGCGGTTGTTTCACCTGCATCTGAATACGATCGGCCTGGTCGGCCTGGCCGCTCTTGGCACCTTGCCGGTGCTGCTGCCGACGGCGCTCGGCCGCCCCGACCCGGAAGCGGCCGGCTGGCTTCGCCGCCGGCTGTGGCTGGTCGCTGGCGGGGCGCTGGTCATTGCGACCGGCGCCGCCGTGCTCTGGCCGTTTGCTGCACCGGGCGCGGCGCTGGTGCTGGTTGCCGCACTCGGCCTGGTCGGTCAGTGGGTGCGCCGTTTCGGTATTCGCAGCATGCTGGCGGACGGGGTTTCGGCGTCGCTGCTGGCCGCCGTCGCCGGCCTGTTGCTGACGCTGGCCGCTGGCGTCGCGCATGGAGCGCGCTTGTTGCCGGGAAAACCCGGCTTGCTGGCCTGGGCCGTTGGCTTTCTGCTACCGCTGGTGAGCGGCGCGCTCAGCCAGTTGCTGCCGGTCTGGCGCTGGCCGGGGCCGACCATTCCGGCGCGCAAGCTGATGCGGGAAAAACTGGCGGCCACCGGTGTCTGGCGGGCCGGGCTGTTTTTCGCCTCGGCGGTCGCCTTGCTGGCCGGCTTGATGACCCTCGGTGACGCTTTGGCGGCACTTGGCATGCTGTTGTTCATCATCGGCTTGCTGCAAGCCGTGCGCGTCTCGCGGTCGACACTGTAAAATCCCCGTTTTTCGCTTTTCAGGGCTTCGCCATGCGCTATATCTCGACCCGCGGTCACGCCGCGCCCCAGGCTTTCTGCGACATCCTTCTCGGCGGCCTGGCGCCGGATGGCGGCCTCTATCTGCCGGAAAGCTACCCGCAGATCAGCCGCGCTGAACTAGATGCCTGGCGCAAGCTGTCGTATGCCGACCTCGCCTACGAGATTCTCTCCAAGTTCATTACCGATATTCCGCCGGCCGACCTCAAGGCGCTGGTCGCCAAGACCTACACCGCGGCGGTCTATTGCCATACCCGCAACGGCGGCGATGCCGCCCAGATCACGCCGCTGACCAAGCTGGAAGACGGCCTCTACACGCAGGAACTGTCCAACGGCCCGACGCTGGCCTTCAAGGACATGGCCATGCAGTTGCTCGGCAACCTGTTCGAGTACGTGCTCGACAAGCGCGGCGAGTCGATTAACATCCTCGGCGCCACTTCCGGCGACACCGGCTCGGCGGCCGAGTACGCCATGCGCGGCAAGCACAACGTCAAGGTCTTCATGCTCTCGCCGGACGGCAAGATGAGTGCCTTCCAGCGCGCCCAGATGTATTCGCTGCAGGACGCCAACATCTTCAACATCGCCGTCACCGGCATGTTCGACGACGCGCAGGACATCGTGAAGGCAGTCTCCAACGATGCCGCGTTCAAGGCCAAGTACAAGATCGGTGCCGTCAATTCGATCAACTGGGCCCGGGTTGCCGCGCAGATCGTCTATTACTTCCAGGGTTACTTCCTGGCCACCAAGAGCAATGATGAGCAGGTCGCCTTTGCCGTGCCATCGGGCAATTTCGGCAACATCTGCGCCGGCCACATCGCCCGCCAGATGGGGCTGCCGATTGCCCGCCTGGTACTCGCCACCAACGAAAACGATGTGCTCGACGAGTTCTTCCGCACTGGCGTCTATCGCCCGCGGACGACCGCCGAAACCAATGTCACCTCCAGCCCGTCGATGGATATTTCCAAGGCCTCCAACTTCGAGCGCTTCGTTTTCGACCTAGTCGGCCGCGACCCGGCCGTGGTCAGCGAATTGTGGGCCAAGGTCGACAAGGGGCAGGCTTTCGACCTGGGTGCTACGGTGCACTGGTCGAAAATGCCTGATTTCGGCTTTGTTTCCGGCAAGAGCACGCACATCGACCGCATCAACACCATCCGCTTCGCGCAGGGGCGCTACAACGTCATGCTCGACACCCATACGGCCGACGGCCTGAAGGTTGCGCTGGAGCACCGCCTGCCGAACGTGCCGATGATCGTTCTGGAAACCGCCCAGCCGGCCAAGTTCGAGGAAACCATTCGCGAAGCGCTGGGCCAGGAGCCGGTCCGTCCGGTCGACCTGATGGGCATCGAAAAACTGCCGCAGCGCGTCGATGTGATGGCGCCGGATGTCGAGGCCGTCAAACGCTACCTGGTCGAACGTCTCTGAGCAAAACTTCAGCAGAAAAAAGCAGCTTCGGCTGCTTTTTTTACGCCCTCAGAAATACCAGCAAACGGCTGCCTTGAAGCGGCCTTCCTGAATCACCGGTAGGACGACCATCGAACTCAGGCCGACGCCGGCTGCCGAGCGGGCGGCGGCACTCGCTTCGAGTGAGAGGCTGGCACGGACCGCCGGTACGCCTTTCTGCCAGGCTTCGCCGAGCGCTCCTTCCCAAGGCGCGATCAGGGAGCCGGCATGGCATTCGGACAGATGCGGCGCCTGATCACAGTGGCCGGCCCCGAAGCGCAGGTGGTCGCCGCTGTCGTTCGGGACCCAGATCTCGAAACGGCGGGCAATCGGCGTGCCCAGCGCCGAGAGAAAGGTCATGACGACGGCTCGTTTGCCGTCAAACGAGCAGGGGATGCCGACGCCCTTGCTGATGCCGATCTTGACCGTCGAGTCGCGGCGCAAGGTCCGTTTCGAACTGAGCAGATCTTCCATGATGCAGGGCATGGCCGTTTGCCAGACGGTGCCAGGCAGGCCGAAGCCGGGGCGGAACTTGGTGTGGCGGGCCGTCCATTCGAAGGTTTCGGCCGTTCCGTAATAGCCGTCGTCGAGCCCGATTTCGGTCGATTCGGCCGGCGTGTTGCTCCACACTTCGATGGCGCCGACGTTTTCCTCGTCATCGCCGCAGAAAAAGACGATCACTGCCTGCAGATAATCGCCGGCAAAGATCGGCAGCGCGATGCCGCTGGTCAGCCCGGCCTGGCGCGCGGCTTCGGTGCGCAGAAAATAGGAGTTATCGAAATTGTGCAGGATGATCGGTCGGCGGGCCGCCCAGGCCTTGCCCGGCAAGCCCTCATCGTAGGCGAAACGTATCGCCTGGCTGGCTCCCTTGAAGTCGCTGAGCGGGCCGTAGAGGCCGTCGAAAAACTCGAGATGCGTACGTTCCTTGTTTGGAACCCATATTTCGGTCACCCGGATCAAGGTCTTCATGGTTGTGTTGTCTTTCTGACAATGGTTTCGATTTGATGCTGTCAGGTACCATGCAAGCAACTTTCAAACCTGTCCGGGAGAATCGAAATGAGCACCAACGATCACGAGGCTTTCTGGTCGGCACGTTACCGCGATGCCGGCGACAATTACCTGTTCGGCACGGCGCCGAACAAGTTCCTGGCGCAGCAGGCTGCGCGTTTCTCGGCCGGCATGACGGTCCTCTCCGTTGCCGATGGCGAGGGGCGGAATGCCGTCTGGCTGGCCGAGCAGGGCTGTCAGGTGACTGCCACCGAAATCTCGCCGGTAGCGTTGGAGAAGGCGGCCAAGCTGGCGCGTGGACGACATGTCGCGACCATAGAAGCAACGGCTGGCCCTAGGGTCGACTTCGTGCAGGCTGATATTTTGAACTGGGATTGGCCGGTCGCCGAGTTCGATGCCGTGGTCGGCATCTTCATCCAGTTTGCTTCAGCCGATGAGCGGCCGCGGCAACTGGCGGGCATGAAGCAGGCGGTCAAGGCGGGTGGTTTGCTGCTGCTGCACGGTTATACGCCGAAACAGCTGGAATATCGTACCGGCGGGCCATCGGCCGTTGAACAGTTATATACCGAGGCGCTGCTGCGCGAGGCGTTTGCCGACTGGGAAATCCTGCGGTTCGCCGAGTACGAGGATACGCTTGAGGAAGGGGCCGCCCATTCCGGTCGATCCGCCTTGATCGACCTGGTGGCACGCAAGCCCGGGGCGGTTTAGAGGTAGATGACGGCCGGGAAAACGGCGACGGCCAGCACCAGAACCAGCCATTCGAGATTGTGACGGGCAAGAAAGCCAGTGAAGTGAAGCACCAGAATCGTAATGGCGATGATGTAGAACAGCGCGAATAACATTCGGAACTCCCTGGGGTCTATCGGTCTTGGATTTCTTGGCCCGATTATGACGATAAACAGGGAGAAATCCTAGCCGACGAAGCGCATCGAAAGGTCGAGTGCCTTGACGTCCTTGGTCAGCGCGCCGACCGAAATGCGGTCTACGCCGGTCTCGGCGATGGCGCGAATGGTTTCCAGGCTGACATTGCCGGAGGCTTCGAGGACGGCCCGGCCGCCGTTGATGCGGGCGGCTTCGCGCATCATGTCGAGGCTGAAGTTGTCGAGCAGGATCATCGTCGCGCCGGCGGCCAGCGCCGTTTGCAGCTCGTCGAGCGATTCGACTTCGATCTGGATGAACTTGCAGCGATCGGCTGCCTCGGCTGCCACCTGGCGGGCGGCGGCCATTGCCTGGTCGATACCGCCGGCGGCGTGGATATGGTTTTCCTTGATCAGGATGGCATCCCACAACGCCAGGCGGTGGTTGCCGCCACCGCCGCAACGGACGGCGAATTTCTGGGCGATGCGCAGGCCGGGCAGGGTCTTGCGGGTATCGACCACCTGCGCCTTGGTGCCGGCGATTTCGTCGGCATAAATACGGGCCTTGCTGGCGACGGCGGAGAGCAGTTGCAGGAAATTGAGCGCGCTGCGCTCGGCGGTGAGCAGGGCGCGGCCATTGCCGTCGATTTCGCAAAGCAGCTGGTTGGCGGCGATGCGTTCGCCATCGGCGGCATGCCAGACAACACGGGCGGCGGGGTCGAGGCGGCGGACGCATTCGTCGAACCAGGCCGTGCCGCAGAGCACGCCCGCCTCGCGGGAAATGACGGTGGCCCTGACCTGGCGGTCGCCGGGCACCAGGCTGGCGGTCAGATCGCCGGCGCCGACATCTTCGGTCAGGGCGGCGGAGACATTGCGGGAAATTTCGGCGGCGAGCGGGTAATCGAATTCGATGGGCATATCAGCGGCGAGTCGGCAGGCGAGGTCGTGAATTGTACCGTCTGGACGAAAGCATGTCCGCGCTTGTCGGGGCTTTCCGCTCAGCGCTGGCCGGCTGGGCTGTTCAGCGCTCGATCCAGCCGTTGAAAACCTGGCGGGCGGCGTCGATGATTTCGCCGGCGGTCAGGCCGATCGGCCCGATGCCATGGGCGACCAGGTGGTCGGCGGCCGCGCCGTGCAGATGCACGCCGGCCAGCAAGGCCTGCTCGGCCGGCCAGCCCTGGGCGAGCAGGGCGGCGATCAGGCCGGTCAGCACGTCGCCGGTGCCGGCCGTGGCCAGCCCGGGGTTGCCGGTGGAATTCAGCCACCAGCGGCCGTCGACCGCAGCAATCACGGTGCCGCAGCCTTTCAGCGCGATATGGCAGGCGTAACGGCGGGCCAGTTCACGGGCGGCCGTGATCCGGTCGGCCTGCACCTCGCGCGTCGCACAGCCGAGCAGGCGGGCCGCTTCGGTCGGGTGTGGAGTCAGGATCACCGGTGCGACGCGGTTGTAGAGATTGCCTTCCAGCCGCCCATCGGTGGCCAGAATGTTCAGCGCATCGGCATCGAGCACGATCGGCAAGGGGCATTTGAGTGCCTGCTCGAGCAGCCGCACCGCCTCGCCGGAGTTGCCGAGGCCGGGGCCGCAGGCGAGCGCCTGGAGATCGGTCTGCAGCAGCGTCTCGGCGCGACGGAACATCAGTTCCGGCTGGCCGGCATCGACCGCCGGGGCATCCGGGTCGAGCAGCCCGAGATAGACACGGCCGCTACCCAGCTTGAGGGCGGCCCGTCCGGCCAGCAGCGCGGCGCCGACCATCGACTTGCTGCCGCCGAGCACGCCGACGCTGCCGAAGCTGCCCTTGTGGCTGTTGCGGGGACGGGGTTTCAGCCAAGGCGCGAAGTCGCTGTGGCAGACCAGCTCGCCGTCGGCCGCTAATTCCTTGTCCGGGCTGAGTTCGAGGTCGGCGATGCGCAGTTCGCCGCAGTGGTCGGGGCCATCCGCGGTCAACAGCCCCGGCTTGGCGGCAATGAAGCTGAGGGTGTGGCTGGCTTCGATGGCGAGGCCGAGGCGCTGGCCGGTGTTGGCATTGAGGCCGGAGGGGCAATCGAGGGCGAGCAGCGGGCAGCGGTCGCGTCTGGCCAGTTGATTGGCGGTGGCGATCCATGCCGCGTAACGGTCTTCCGGCGCCCGGGTCAGGCCGATGCCGAACAGGCCGTCGATGATCAGCGACCAGTGGCTTTCGCTCGGAATCTCGTCGTGGCAGGCGCCGCCTGCCGCGACAAAGCGCTGGTAGGCGGCGCGGGCATCTGCCGGCAAGCGGGCTGGATCGCCGGCAAAGACCAGGCGGACGTCGAAAAAACTCTCCCGCAACAGGCGGGCGGCTTCGAAAGCGTCGCCCCCGTTATTGCCGGGGCCGGTCAGGACGAGGATAGGCCGGCTGCGCTGGTCGACCAGTTCGGCCGCCCACTCGGCAGCGGCGGCGCCGGCGCGCTGCATCAGCGGCGCGTCGCGATGCCGGGCTTCGATCTGGCGCAGGCTGGGGCTGAGGTAGAGGGCGGTCATGATCGGTCGGTTGAGAGGAAGGGACGATCTTTGCTGATGACATGCTGGCGGATCAGCGCGACCAGTTTGGCCGGATCGATTGGCTTGGCAATGTGATCGACCATGCCGGCGGCGATACAGGCTGCCCGATCCTGAGCGAGGGCGTGGGCAGTCTGGCCGATGATGGGCAGGCCGGGGGCGATCTCGGCAATCTGGCGGGCGGCATCAAGGCCGTTGAGGATAGGCATCTGGATATCCATCAGGACCATGGCGAAGCCGTTCGGCGCCTGGCGCACGCAATCGACGGCTTGTTGACCATCACCGACGATGACAACGCTGGCCCCGTCTTCCGTCAGGTTGTCCCGCATGATCTCCTGATTGATTTCATTGTCCTCGGCGACCAGTATCTTCAGGCCGTTCAGCGGCTTCAGGCGCGGGAAGAGGTGCTCGGCATTGCGGGCTGGCGACGGCGACTGGCTGGCGGGCCGATAGGGCAGGCGGACTTCGAAAACGCTGCCCTGGCCGGGCATGCTGTCGACGTGGATGCTGCCGCCCATTAGCTTGACGATGCGCTCGGTGATGGCGAGGCCGAGGCCGGTGCCGCCGAATTTCCGGGTCGTCGAATTGTCGCCCTGCTCGAAGGAATTGAAGATGATGCCGATCTGGCTTTCGGTAATGCCGATGCCGGTATCCGAGACGCGAAGCAGCAACTCGTCGCCATCCAGCCCGACGTCGAGCACGACCTTGCCGCTTTCGGTGAACTTGACGGCGTTGGAGAGCAGGTTGAGCAGAATCTGGCGCAGGCGCAGCGGGTCGCTCTGGCAGGCCGGCGGCAGGTCGTGGCGCTGCAGTTCGAGGGAGATGCCCTTGCTGGTGGCCCGCTCGCGCATCAGGTCCAGCGTTTCATCGAGGATGGGCTGAAGTTCGACCATGGTGGATTCGATCTTCAGCATGCCGGCTTCCATCTTCGAGAAATCGAGAATGTCGTTGATGATGCCGAGCAACAGCTTGCCGGAGCTGGTGATCTTGGCAAAGGCTTCGTGTGCCTTGCTGTCGGCCCGCGTGGCGCGCAGCCCGAGGTGGGCCATGCCGAGCACGCCGTTGAGCGGCGTGCGGATTTCGTGGCTCATGTTGGCCAGGAACTCGCTCTTCGCCCGCGACAAGCGTTCGGCATCGGCCCGGGCGATTTCCAGCGCGGCGGTACGCTGGCTGACCAGTTGTTCGAGGTGGTCGCGATAGCGGGCGATTTCGGCATCCTTCAGCTTGTGCTCGGTCAGCGCCTGGCGCAGTTCGGCTTCCATTGCCTTGGTTTCGCTGATGTCGGCGATGAAGCCGTACCAGATGATGCTGTCGTCGGTACTGCGTTCCGGCACCGCATTGACCAGCAACCATTTGATCTGGCCGCTCGGGTGAATGATCCGGTACTCGATTCGCCACGGGCCCATCGCCAGGGACGAGGAATGCAGCGAGTCGAAGAAGCGCTGGGCATCGTCAGGGTGCACCATCTTCCGGATCGCCGCGGCGCTGCGCTGCATTTCCTCGGGAGTGACGCCGTAGATATCGCTGATCGCATCGCTGGTGAAAGGAAAGCAGCCGTTGCCATCCGGGTTCAGCCGATACTGGAAAACCACCCCGGGCACATAGGAAACGATACGGCGCAGCCGGGTGTTGGCGGCATGTTCCGCCGCGCGTGCTTCTTCGGCGACGATGGCTTCCTGCAGACCGTTGAAGGCGGCGGTCAACTGGCCGATTTCGTCCATTTGCCGGATCGGCAGCGGCTGGCGTGGAATCTGGCCATCGCGCATCTGGCTGAGCAGTTCGGAAACTTCGCCGAGCGGCTGCAACTGGCGGCGTACCCACCACCAGCCGGCGATCGAGGCGAGTATTGTCAGCAACAGCGAAAGCTGCAGCAGATGGCGCTGCATGGTGCGAATCGGGGCGAAGGCTTCTTCGGCCGGCAGCACGGACTGCATCAGCCAGCCGGTCGCGGCGATCCGTTTGCTCGACGAGAGCTCGACGACGCCGCGCGAACTGCGCGCTACGCCGGAGCCTTCGTAACCGTCGATATAGCGGTCATAGACGGCATTGACGCCGGCGGCCGGGCCGCTCTTCATGACCCGGCGCTTGTCGGAGGAGGCGACATAGACCCGGCTGCGCGGGGCGGTGACCAGGAAGTCGCCGGTATTGCCATACTTGGCGGCGCTGATTTCGTCGAAAAAATTGGGCTCGGCCAGATTGGTGACGCCGATCACCGCCCCGATCGTCTTGCCGTCCTTGTCGTGTACCGGCACATGCATGCCAAAAACCGGCTGCTGGCTGTGCGGGCTGAGCAGCGGATCGGTGATCAGGCGCTTGCCCACGCGCAAGACCTCGCCGACCCCCGGGTAATTGCCGAAATTCACCCCGTTGCGCTTGAGCGTGCTAGGGGTGCTGGCGATGGCAAGGCCCTGGCTGTCGACGATCAGGATGCCCCAGTTGAACAGGCTGGCCGGAACGTCGCGTTGTTCCAGGTAGGTCTGGGCGGCGCCATCTTCTTGCATCATTTCCGGCGTCAGCTTGGCGGCGATCGATTCGGCGATGCTCATCCGCTCGCGGATAGAGCGGTCGACTTCGCTGGCAATCAGCGAGATGGTCGAGAACTGCTGCGCCGAAATCGCCGCTTCCATGTCGCGGCGCAAACTGTGACTGAGGGTGAAAACGGTAGTCCACAGCACGCTGAGGCCGACCACCAGCACGCCAACGGTGACCCGGGTGCGTAATGAACGCCAATTGAAGATGCGAAGTGAGGTCTTCACCGAATTTTCCAAGCTTGCCTGTATTCAGCGATTTGCCCGTGGCGCAAGCATTCCACGGATTGCGGCATTGTCGCCCCGGCGGCCCGCCAGAGCAACCGCCGGAGCGTCATTCGGACTGCTGCAGCAGGGCGCGGGCCGAGCGGATGGTGGTGGCGTGAATGGTCACGGTGTCGTCGATCTGGTGGGCATAGCCGCCGGCCATGGCGATCGCCACCGGCAGTTGGCGCTGCCGGCAATGTCCGAAGAGGCGGCGGTCGCGTTCGGCCAGGCCGGCAAAGCTCAGGCCGAGGCGGCCGAGACGGTCGTCGTGATAGGGGTCGGCGCCGGCCAGATAGATGACGAGGTCGGGCCGGGCCAGATCGAAGGCGGTATGCAGGCCTTCCTCGAGGCGCAGCAGATAGGCGGCGTCGCTACAGCCGTCGGGTAGTTCGATGTCCAGATCGCTCGCTTCCTTGTCGAAGGGGTAGTTGCGGGCACCGTGGATGGAGAAGGTGAAGATGCTGTCGTCGCCGTGCAGGATGCTGGCCGTGCCGTTGCCCTGATGGACGTCGCAATCGACGACCAAGATCCGCTCGGCCCGGCCTTCCGCCTGCATGGCGCGGGCGGCGACGGCGGCGTCGTTGAAGACGCAGAAGCCTTCGCCGCGGTCGCGAAAGGCGTGATGGGTACCGCCGGCCAGATTGGCGGCGACGCCTTCGGCCAGCGCGGCGCGGCAGGCGGCAATGGTCGCCCCGGCCGAGCGGCGGGAGCGTTCGACCATGCCGGGACTCCACGGAAAGCCGATGGCTTTTTGGGCCTTTTCGGACAGTCGACCGCCGGACACGGCCTGGATGTAGTCGGGGTCGTGGGCGCGGGCCAGTTCAAGGTCGCTGGCGGCGTCCGGCAGGTAGAAATCGTCGGGCGAAAACTCGCCGCTGGCCAGCAAGGCCTCGCGCAGCCGGGAATATTTCTCCATCGGAAAACGATGCCCGGCCGGCAGGGGCAGCACGAAGACATCGGTGTAGAACAGCCGCACGGGCGATGTCTTCGGGAAGCGGGCTAGTTCAGCGCGGCCGACAGCTTGCGGCGGAACTCGCGGATCAGGTCGTCGTGCTGTTCGCTGCCGCCAAGGGCTTCGAACAATTGCAGCAGGGCCTTGCGGCCGGCGCCTTCCTCGAAGAAACGGTCGCGGACGGCGACTTCGAGCGCCGCTTCCATCGCTTCGCGGAAGCGGCTTTGCGCCGCGTAGGCGCGGGAAAGTTCGAGGCGGGCGCCATGATCGGCCGGATTGGCGGCGAGGCGGGCTTCGATCTCGGCGGTGTCGGCGGCACCGTCGGCCAGGGCCAGGCGGGCGCGCAGGGCGTTGGCGCGGTCCGGCTCGTTGGCGTAGTCGCCTGCCAGCAGTTGCTTGGCTTCGTCGTTGCGGCCGAGTTGCATCAGCACGTCGACAGCATCGAGCTGGATCGCCTGATCCTGCGGGTTGGCCTGGCTGGCTTCGACCAGCTTGGCCAATGCCTCTTCGAGCTTGCCTTCGGCGACCAGCGCCGCGGCTTCCTCGCGCAGATTGCCGCCGGGGCCGGCCGGCAGCGCGATGCGGTCGAGGAATTCGCGCAACTGGCCTTCGGGCAGCGCGCCGTTGAATTCATCGACCAACTGGCCCTGGAACAGCACCTTGACCGACGGAATGCTGCGTACGCCGAAGTGCTGCGAGAGTTCTGGGTTTTCGTCGGCGTTGACCATGGCGAGCAGGAAGCGACCCTTGTATTCCTCGGCCAGCTTTTCGAGTTGCGGCTTGAGCACCTTGCAGGGCTCGCACCACGGTGCCCAGAAGTCGACGACGATGGGCACGCTGTCGGCCTTGGTCAGTACTTTGGCTTCGAAATCTTCAATGGAAACGTCAAAGGAAAACTCGGACATGGATAGCGGCCTGTAAAAATTAAAGTCGGGCGAATTCTAACGCCAGCCGGGGGGCGGCGGGAGAATGCAGGGAGAGTGTGGGCGGGCTGGCCTGGTGCAGCCAGTCGGCTAGCCGAGCCGGAAAGTCCGGGCGGTCCGGCACGGCATCCGGTTGCGGCGAAGTGCCTATCTGGAGGCGGGCCGGTGCCTTTTCAAGGGGCGTCGCGCCGAGCAGCAGCCAGTGGCCATGCGCCGCCTCGGGCGTGCAGTCGAGATGGGCGCACAGCACCTGGGCGTAACGGCCTTCGGCCAGCCATAGCCCGGCCAGGCTGAGCAGTAGCGACCAGTTGGCCGTGCCCGCCTGCTCAAGCGGCGTCTGGGTGGCCGATTGCAAGCCGGGCAGGAAGGCCTGGAGCTGGGCGGCGGCGATCGCCGGCTGAGTGGCGAGGAAGTCGTAGGGCATCGGCTCGGCGGTGCCGTTGCAGACTTCGTCGAGCAGGGTCAGGGTTTCCTGGCGCAGGCCGCTGGTCGATTGCCAAAGCAGTGCGGTCGGCAGGTCGCGGCATTCGGCCGGCAGGCTGGCCAGGGCGCCGACCAGAGCCAGTTGGGTGAGGCCGCTGGCGC
Source organism: Dechloromonas denitrificans (assembly GCF_001551835.1). GTDB lineage: Bacteria > Pseudomonadota > Gammaproteobacteria > Burkholderiales > Rhodocyclaceae > Azonexus > Azonexus denitrificans. Next base: position 157,261 of record NZ_LODL01000035.1, read on the forward strand.
GGCGCAGCGGCTTGCCGATGGCGGCACGGACGGCGCCGGGCAGTTGCGCCGGGGCGAATTGCTGGCTGAGCGCGGCGTTGAGATAGATCATCGGCTGCGCTCGACGATCAGGCTGGCCAGGCCGCCGCCGAAGCCGATCAGGTTGAGCAGGGCGCGCTCGATATGGGCATTGCTGCGGTCGACCATCGGAAACAGCGCAATTTCAGGATCGACCCGGCTGAAGCCGGCCGTCGCCGGAATGTGCTCGGCATCGAGACAGGCGAGCAGGGCGACCAGTTCGGCGATGCCGCTGGCGCCGAGCGTGTGACCGATCGCCGATTTCAGCGAGAGCAGCGGCGGCATGCGCTGGGCAAAGACCCGGCGCAACGCATTGGCTTCGGCCAAGTCGGTGCCCGGCGAACCGGCCGCCTGCAGCTTGACCAGGTCGATGTCGGCGGCGGTGATTTTTGCCTCTTGCAGGCAGTCGACCGCAGCACTGGCGATCGGGCCGCCGGCCGGGTCGGGGCCGGTCGTCGAATAGCCGTCGAGGCCGGTGCGCAGGCCGGCGATTCGCCAGCGGGCGGGGGCGGCGCTGAGGCGGACGGCGGCCACCGCTTCGCCGAGGACCAGGCCGTCACGGCCGGCATCGAAGGGGCGGCAGGCGCTGCGCGAGAGCAGTTCCATCGCCGCGAAGCCGGCCAGCGTGCTGTGGTTGGCGAGTTCGACGCCGAGCACCACGGCTTCGTCGAGCAGGCCGCCGGCGATCAGGCTACGTGCGGCGTCGAGCGCCGAGAAGCCGGCGATGCAGGCATTGGAAAAACTGTAGCGCGGCCCGTTCAGACCCATCCAGTCGCCGAGTTGGTGGCTGAACGAGGCGCTGGCGGCGGGCAGCTCGAACGGCGCACCGCGTTGCTCGAAGTGGCCGATCTGGAACGAGGAGGAAGCGATGAACAGCGGCGTCTCGGCAGCCAGCGGCCCGAGCTGGGCGGCGGTGCAGCGGACCGCCTGTTCGGCGCGGGCCAGCCAGTCGGTTTCGGCGAGCGGCAGCGCGAAGTAGGGAAATTCACGTTCGCCGAGCCGGCGCCGGCCGGGGCTGCATGTACCGTCCCACAGCGCTGCGGCTACCGCTTCGGGCGAATCGCCGCCGGCGCAAAGCAGGCCGCGGCCGGCGATATGGACGGGGCGCCTCATCCGCGCCCGGCCCGCCAGGTTTCGAGATGCTCGGCCAGATTGCCGACGCTGGACAGGATGCGTCGCGTTTCCTTGCTGTCCGGCAGGCGCAGGCCGTATTTCTTCTTGATCGCCATCGACACCTGCAACGCGTCGAGCGAGTCGAGTTGCAAGGGTGCTTCCGGCCCGAAGAGCAGTTCGTCGTCGCCGATGCTGGCCGGGTCGCAGTCCTTGTCGCAGGCTTCGACGATCAGGGCCTTGAGTTCGAGGCGGAGGGCAGCATTCATGATTGGGCGGCGAGGGAGCGGTGGTTGAGCCAGACGGCGAGGGCCAGCGAGAGAATGGCGAAGGCGAGCAGCCGGCCGAGGCTGGGCATCAGGTCGACAAAGCTGCCGTGGCGCAGCATGACGATGTGGAAGCCTTCCAGCCCCCAGGCCATCGGCGACAGCGCCGCCAGTTTCTGCATGGCGGCCGGCATGATGAACTTGGGCACCATGATGCCGCCGATGGCGCCCATCAGGATATTGCCGACGCCGCCGACGACCGTGGCCTGTTCGGAGGTGCGGGCCAGGCTGGCGACGAGCAGCGCCCAGGCGACGGCGGCCAGGCTGACGGCGGCCGAGACGGCCCACCATTCGAGCAGCAGCGGCAGGCGTTCGGGCAGGGCGAGGGCTTCGCTGCCGAAGAGCGGGACGAGGAAGATGCCGACCAGCACCATCAGCACGGCCTGCAATTGATTGACGATGAAGAAGGGCAGCAGCTTGCCGGCCAGGATCAGCCGGAACGGCACGCCGATGGCGCGCAGCCGTTGCAGCGTACCCTGCTGGCGCTCGATGATGAAGATCGAGGAAACCGGGATGACGACGAAGAACATCGCGAAGATCAGCCAGGCCGGCACGTTCTGCTGGACCGACGACGGTAGGCGGGCATTGCGGTCGTTGCGCACCGCCTCGCTGCGGATTTCGTCCGGCCACTCCCTTTCGGCACTGGCGCCGGGGGCGACCGGCAGGCCGAACAGCTTGCCGGCCTTGCTGGTCAGTTCGTCGGCCCGCACCGCGCCGAGCGCCGCCATCACCTGATTGCGGAAGGCCAGTTGCAGGGCCGGGGTCAGGGCCGGATCGACCAACAGGGTTAGCGGCTCGGCCGGTTTGCCGTCGGTGCCGCCGGGGGTCAGCAGGCGGGCGCCGAATTCCTTGGGCAGGACCAGCACCAGGTTTTGCTCGCCGTCGAGCAGGCTGCGGCGGGCGCTATCGAGATCGGCCGCCTCGTCGCGCAGCCGGAAGGAGGCGCCTTTCTTCAGGCGCTTGATCAGGGCTTGCGACAGTGGGCTATGGTCGAGGTCGACCACCGAGTAGCTGACGTCGATGCTGACGCCAGGCGTGAAGGCGTCGCGCAGCGCCATCGTCATGACCAGGATGAAAATGGTCGGCATGATGAACAGCGCCAGCAAACCGTGCCGGTCGCGGAGCAGGGCGATCGACTCTTTCAGCCAGAGGGCGAGCAGACGGGGCGACATGCTCAATCCCGCAGCGAACGATGGGTCAGTTGCATGAAGACCTGTTCCAGGTTGTGCTGGCCGAGGTTGAGCTGGTGCGCGGTGCAGCCGGCGGCGGCCAGTTCGTCGAGCAGACCGGGCAGTGCTGCGGTCGACGGTAGCTGCAGGCAATATTTCAGGGCGCCGTCGTGGCGCGCCGCGTAGCGCTCACCCAGTTCGGCCGGCAACGGGCGGTCGAGGGTCAGTTCGAGCAGCGGTTCCGGACTGCGCAGCAGATCGGCCAGCGTACCGTCGACCAGCACCTGCCCCTGGTCGATGATGGCGATCTGCGGGCAGATCGCTTCGACCTCTTCCATGTAATGGCTGGTGTAGATCACCGAGGTGCCGGCGGCCGGCAGCGCGGCGATGGCGTCGAGCAGGAAGTGGCGCGATTGCGGATCGACGCCGACCGTCGGTTCGTCGAGCAGCAGCAGTTGCGGCCGGCCGAGCAGGCCGATGGCCAGATTCAGGCGCCGGCGCAGGCCACCGGAAAGCTGGTCGGCTCGCTTGCCGCCGACCTGTTCGAGACGGGCGAAGGCAATGGCCGCCGCGCTTTGCGTTTTCTGTTCGGCGCCGCTCAGGCCAAGCACGCCGCCGAAAAAGCGCAGGTTTTCGCTGACCGTCAGCATCGGGTAGAACGCATAGTCCTGCGGTACCAGCGCGATGGCGCGCGGGTTGGCGGCGCGGGCCGCGGCCAGCGGCTGGCCGTTGAGCGATATTTCGCCGTTGCCGGCGGTCAACAGCCCGGCGAGCAGCGAAATCAGCGTCGTCTTGCCGGCCCCGTTCGGGCCGAGCAGGCCATAGACGCCGCCAGCCGGAATGACGAGCGAGATCTCCCGCAGGGCCGGGGTGTCGGTGTTGCGGTAGCGATAGGAAACGCCATCGATGCGTAGCATCAGGCGGCGCGACGCAGGGCGTGGAAGAAGCCATGCTCGCGCTCGGCGATCAGGCGCAGCTTGTCGGCCAGTGCGGCAGGGGCCAGCGGGTCGCGGTCGCGAATTTGGCGGGCGGTGAGCAGGGCGAATTCGCGCCATTCGTCGCCGATGTCGATCAGGTTTTCGGCCAGCTCGTTGAGGGCCGGGCGAGCCAGCAGTTCAGCCGCCTCCTGCAGAAAGGAGGCGTAGATGAAGCGGAAACCGCCGCCACCGGTGCCGATTTCTTCCTGCATGCGGACGACCTGGCCGATGAACAGTTTGGTCCGCGCCGCATCGCTTTTCGCGTCCAGCCGCTCGATGGCCTTGGCCAGTCGGCGGATGCCGCGGACGCCGATGATCGGCAGCGGCGCATCGAGCATGATGCGCGTCGTCTTCTTGATGGCGGCCGGCAAGACTTTTTGCCAGTCCGGTGTTTGCGGCTGGCCGACCGGATAGTAGAGCAGGCCTTTCGGGGCCAGTATGCCCTTGGCGAAACGGGCCCGCTGCAGGTCGGCCGGGGCGCAGCTGACGGGGGTTTCGGCGACCGGGTCGGACAGCAGGTAGTCGCCGGAGGCGCGGTCGCGGCCGAAGGCCAGCACGTTGTGGGCGTTGAAGTGAAAGCGCAGGTCGGCCGGCAGGTAGGGCAGCCAGAAAACCGACGTCTGCAGGCCGACGACCTGGCCGGCATCGAGCAGTTCGTTCAGGCGGGCGACGCCGGCCGCCGGCTGGCGGAAGGTTTCAAAGCGCATTTTCAGGCCGAGCGGCTTTTGCAGGCCCTTGATGATGAATTTCGGCGGCATCCGGTAGCCGACCAGCGGCAGGCCGTTGATCTTGACGATGGGCAGGTAGGCGAAGGAGAGGGCTGAGGCGAGGCCGAAGGTCATCGGCTCCGATAGCGGCAGGCCGTGGTGGCGCAGCATCGACGCCATGACGCCGCTTTCGCAATGCGAAGCCTGGCTGTGCTGGAAGGCCATCATTCGGCCTTTTGCAACTGGTCGACCGTCAGGCCCATCGCCTCGGCGTAGCGGCCGAGCAGGGCTGGCGACAGGCGGGCGAAGACGGCCGGCCGGAAGTGGCGGCGAATGCGCCACTGCCAGATGCCGCTCGCCTGTGAGAGCAGCGGTATATCCATCCGGACCCGGTGCATGTGGTATTCGAGCGCCGAAGTCTGGCCGGCTTCAACGCGCCGGCGCGCATCCTCGGTCAGGCGCAGCAGGTCGTCCACCGCCTGGCGGGTGACGATTTCCTCAACTTCCCAGCCGGCCGATTGGACGAGGTGCATTTTGCCGTCGCCGCCGCGGGCATAGACCGCCTTCTTGTGGCCGGCCAGCGTGCTGTTGCCTTCCTGCGGAACTTCGCTATCCAGCATGGTCGACCGCCGTCAGGTGCATCAGCGAGCCGGTGAAGCGGCCGCTCTCCGGAATGAAGCAGAGCAGGCGCTGGCCAGCCTGCAAGCGGCCGTTTTTCAGCAGTTCGTCGAGCATGATGTAGATTGAGGCCGAGCCGGTATTGCCCTTGTCGTGCAGGTTGGTGAACCACTTCTCCTGAGGGAAATGGAAGTTGGCGGCGGCCATGCAGTCGGCCATCGGCTGCCGGAAGTATTCGGACGACATGTGTGGCAGGAACCAGTCGATTGCGTCGGACTGCAGATCGCGCGTCGCCATCGCCTTGGCCAGCGACTTGCCGATGGTCTGGTAGGCGACGGCCTCGTTGAGCAGACGGACATCCTGCTTGACCGCGAAGATCGAGCGGCTGTTCCGTTCTTCCGGCGAATATTGCTGCCAGCCCTTGAGCGTCCCATCGGCCAGCTTTTCGGCGCCGGCGTACATGCAGGCTTCCATCGAGTCGGCCTGCGACAGGATGTCGATCCAGTCGATACGCAGCGACAGGTGGTCGGGATGCGGGCGGCCCTGCAGCAGCATGGCGCCGGCGCCATCGGACAGCATCCAGCGCAGGAAATCCTTTTCGAAGGCGATTTCCGGATTGGCTTCCAGTTCGCTGATCCGATGGGCCGACTCCGCCTCGAAATTGCGCGCATGCAGGCTGAGCGAGGCCAGTTCGGAACCGGTGGCGACGGCATTCTTCGCCTGGCCGCAGAGTACCGCCATCCAGGCATATTTCAGCGCAGTGATGCCGGCCACGCAGATGCCGGCGGTGGACGCTACTTCGCAGGCCGGAATGCCCAGTTCGCCATGGACCATGACGCCATGATTGGGCATCAGCTGGTCGGGGCAGGAGGTGCCGGTCACCAGGCAGTCGATGTCGGCCGGCGAGAAGCGCTCGCTGGCCAGCTGGCGCACGGCTTCCGCGGTCAGCTGCGCATTGGTGTGCGTGGCGGCGCCGCTGGCCGGATCGATCGCGTAGTGCCGCGTCCGGATACCGTTGCTGCGCAGCACGATGCGCCGTGCCCGTGACGGTTTGCCGCCGATCATGCCGAGCACGCTTTCGATATCTTCGTTGGCGACCGGCGCGTTGGGCAAAAAGGTGGAAGTGCCGGTGATGTAAACCTTGCCGCTACTGTGCATATTTTTCTAGGTTGTATTCCTGCGAGCCGGAAGGTTGTTCGAGTTCGGTCTTCAGCCGTTCAAGCCGGGGCTTGAGCAGGGGGGAAAGTAACCATTGTAACAACAGGCTTATGGGAACGACCGTCAATACCAGCGTAATCAGATAGAGGGCAAAGACGAGCAATATCGGCCGCCGGCGCCATTGGCCGCGTTTTCCGAAGACGCGGATCAGTTTCGACCAGACGCGGAAGGCGCGCTGGCCGGCCCGTTCGCTGAGCGCCAGACGTGCATTGACGGTGACGGCGCGCAGTCCGGCCAGCATCGCGGCGCCCGATTTTTCCTCGTCGCGATCCAGCGCATCGGCCAGGGCGCGCCCGAAACGGCTGGCTTGACGGATTTCTTCCGCCGCCACGCCGGCGGCGGGCAGTCCAAGGAAACGGTCTCGGCGGCCGGTCAGCACCCAGCGTGGCGTCGTGATGAAGGTGGCGAGTGGGTGGCCCTGGTCGGTAAAGGCCAGGTGGTCGCGCAATTGGCCGCCGGCTTCGCCGATCAGGCGCTGCATCGTTTGTTGCGCCGACAGCCACATGTTGCGGCAGGCGACCAGCGTGACGACCGGCTTACCGTGGATCAGTTGCCGGCCGGCCGGGCTGTGCAGAAAGGCGGTCATCGGCAGCGCCGGCGACAGGTACCAAACCTGGTAAGTCAGGATGACCAGGTCAAACGGCGTATCAGGTGCGATGCTCAGCGGTTTGAGTGGCGGGGCATCGAGTTGCACGCATTCCGGGAAAGCGTCGACAAAGTCGATAATCGGCCACGGCCACGGGTACGCCGTCTCGGGAACCAGCGTCTCCAGATGCACCCGGTGCCCCGCTGAGCGCAAGGGTTCAATGAGCTGTGCGGTGATTTGTGCAAGCTGGCCGGTTTGCGAGTAATTGACGACGAGAACGTTTTTCAAGGGGCTGGCAGGTCGCTGAATAAGAACGAATTCTAACAAATGCCCGGCTTGCTACGGTGCACCGTCCGCCGGCCGGAAAAACACCTGTTTGCGTCGACGGGCTTGGGGGTTTTGCCCCTTTTCGGCTATCATTTTGCTTTCCCGCAGCCTGTCTTTCCATGACCAAATTCGTTTTCGTTACAGGCGGTGTCGTGTCCTCATTGGGCAAAGGCATCGCCGCCGCATCGCTCGGGGCCATTCTGGAATCCCGCGGCCTCAAGGTTACCCACCTCAAGCTTGACCCCTACATCAACGTCGACCCCGGCACGATGAGCCCGTTTCAACACGGCGAAGTATTCGTGACCGAAGACGGTGCCGAGACCGACCTCGATCTCGGGCATTACGAGCGCTTCACCAGCGCAAAGATGGCCAAGCGCAACAATTTCACGACAGGCCAGATTTACGACTCGGTGCTCAAGAAAGAGCGGCGTGGCGAGTATCTCGGCAAGACCGTGCAGGTCATTCCGCACATCACCGACGAGATCAAGGATCGCATCAAGGCCGGGGCTGAAGGTGCCGACGTGGCGATTGTCGAAGTCGGCGGCACGGTCGGTGACATCGAATCCCTGCCTTTTCTCGAAGCCATCCGCCAGATGGGTATTCAGGAAGGTCGCAACAACGTCTGCTTCATGCACCTGACGCTGCTGCCCTACATCCCGACCGCCGGCGAGCTGAAGACCAAGCCGACCCAGCACTCGGTCAAGGAATTGCGCGAAATCGGTATCCAGCCGGACATCCTGCTCTGTCGTGCCGACCGTTCGATTCCGGTCGAGGAACGCCGCAAGATCGCGCTGTTCTGCAACGTCATGCCGGAAGCCGTCATCGAGTGTCTCGATGCCGACTCGATCTACAAGATCCCGGGCATGTTGCACGAGCAGATGCTCGACGAGATCGTCTGCCACAAGCTGAATATCCTGGCCAAGGCGGCCGACCTGACCGTCTGGGAAAACCTGATCGTCGCGCTCGAACATCCGCAGAGCGAAGTGACGGTGGCTTTCGTCGGCAAGTATGTCGATCTGACCGAGTCCTACAAGTCGCTGATCGAAGCGATCAAGCACGCCGGCATCCATACCCGCAGCCAGGTCAATATCGTCTATCTCGATTCGGAAGATATCGAAAAGGAAGGTTGCGGCGTCCTGAAGGGCGTCGATGCCATTCTGGTGCCCGGCGGCTTCGGTCGACGCGGTACGGAAGGCAAGATTGCCGCCATTCGCTATGCCCGCGAGAACAAGGTGCCTTATCTCGGCATCTGTCTCGGTATGCAACTGGCTGTCGTCGAGTTTGCCCGTGACGTGGCCGGCATGGCCGGTGCGCACTCCACCGAGTTCGTTCAGGACACGCCGTATCCGGTGATCGGCCTGATCACCGAATGGCTGGACGCCTCCGGCAAGGTCGAAAAGCGCAGCGAGGATTCCGACATCGGCGGCACCATGCGTCTTGGTGCCCAGGTCTGCAAGCTGGGCGAGGGCACGCTGGCCCGCCAGATCTATGGCGCCCCCGAGATCACCGAGCGTCATCGTCACCGTTACGAAGTGAACAACACGTTGCTCGCCCAACTGGAAGAAAAGGGCCTGGTCGTGGCCGGCCGCGCCCCGGGTACCGACCTCTGCGAAATGGTCGAACTGCCGACCGACGTCCATCCCTGGTTCGTTGCCTGTCAGTTCCACCCGGAATTCACCTCCAACCCGCGTCAGGGTCACCCGCTGTTTACGTCCTACGTGAAGGCGGCGCTGGCCAACCAACAGGCCAAAGGTAAATGAAACTCTGCGGTTTCGAGGCTGGTCTTGACCAGCCTTTTTTCCTGATTGCCGGCCCGTGTACGGCTGAATCCGAGCAACTGTGTCTGGATGTCGCCGGCACCATGAAGGAAATCTGCGCCCGGCTCGGCATCAACTACATTTTCAAGGCCTCCTACGACAAGGCCAACCGCAGTTCCGGTACCTCGGTGCGCGGCCTGGGGCTGGACGAGGGCTTGCGCATCTTCTCGGAAGTGCAGCGCCAGATCGGCGTGCCGGTGCTGACCGATGTTCATGACATCGATCAGATCAAGCCGGTGGCGGCGGTGGTCGATGTGCTGCAGACGCCGGCCTTCCTCTGTCGGCAGACCGATTTCATCCACGCTGTCGCCTCCTGCGGCAAGCCGGTGAATATCAAGAAGGGGCAGTTCCTCGCCCCCGGCGACATGAAGAACGTCGTCGCCAAGGCCCGCGAAGTGAATGACGGCGCCGACAACATCATGGTCTGCGAGCGCGGCGCCTCCTTCGGTTACAACAACCTGGTCTCCGACATGCGCAGCCTGGCGATCATGCGCGAAACCGGTTGTCCGGTTGTCTTTGACGCGACGCACAGTGTGCAGTTGCCGGGCGGCCAGGGTACCGTTTCCGGCGGCCAGCGCGAATTCGTCCCGGTGCTGGCCCGCGCCGCCGTGGCAGTCGGTATTTCCGGCCTATTCATGGAAACCCACCCCTGTCCGGAAAAAGCCTGGTCGGATGGTCCGAACAGCTGGCCACTGGCCCGTATGGAAAGCCTGCTGGCAACGCTGCTGGCGCTCGACAAGGCGGTCAAGTCGGCTGGTTTCGAGGAACTGAAGTGAGCCAGAAAGGCTACATCGTTGCCGAAGTGAAGGTGCATGATGCCGAGGCTTTCGATCGTTACCGGGCCTTGTCGACGGCGGCTGTCGAGCAGTACGGCGGCCGTTTCATCGTCCGTGGTGGTGCCGCCGAAATCCTCGAAGGACCATGGAGCGCACCGCAGCGCCTGATCGTCGTCGAATTCGACACGGTCGAGCAGTCCAAACGTTTTTATTATTCCGACGAATACCAGAAGGCGCGCAAAGTGCGCGAAAATGCCGGCGAAATGAATATGCTGGTGGCAACTGGTGTTGATAGTTTAGTTTAAGTGGTTATTTCAATTTATTGATAACAAGGAAGAAATATGAGTTCCATCGTTGATGTTGTTGCACGAGAGATTCTGGATTCCCGTGGCAATCCCACCGTTGAAGCTGATGTGCTGCTGGAATCCGGTGTCATGGGTCGTGCGGCCGTGCCGTCCGGTGCCTCCACCGGTTCCCGTGAAGCGATCGAGCTGCGCGATGGCGATGCCTCCCGTTACCTCGGCAAGGGTGTGATGCAGGCCGTCGAGAACGTCAATACCGAAATCTCCGAAGCCATCATCGGTCTCGATGCACAGGAACAGGCCTTCATCGATCAGACGATGATCGACCTCGACGGTACCGACAATAAGTCGCGTCTCGGCGCCAACGCCATCCTCGCTGTTTCGATGGCCGTCGCCAAAGCCGCTGCCGAAGAATCCGGCCTGCCGCTCTACCGCTACTTCGGCGGCATGGGCCCGATGCAGATGCCGGTGCCGATGATGAACATCATCAACGGTGGCGAGCACGCCAACAACAGCCTGGACATCCAGGAATTCATGGTGATGCCGGTCGGCGCCGCCAACTTCCGCGAAGCCTTGCGTTGCGGCGCTGAAATCTTCCACGCGCTGAAGAAGCTGCTCGACAAGAAGGGGCACTCGACCGCCGTCGGCGACGAAGGCGGCTTTGCCCCGAATCTGGGCAGCCATGCCGAAGCCCTGCAGATCATCATGCAGGCGATCGAAACTGCTGGTTACGTGCCGGGCCAGGACGTGCTGCTGGCCCTGGACTGTGCCGCTTCCGAGTTCTACAAGGATGGCAAGTACCACCTGTCCGGCGAAGGTCTGCAACTGACCTCGGCTCAGTTCGTCGATTACCTGGCCAACCTGGCTGACCAGTTCCCGATCGTCTCGATCGAAGACGGCATGTCCGAAGCCGACTGGGAAGGCTGGAAGCTGCTCACCGACCGCCTGGGCAAGTCGGTGCAGATCGTTGGCGACGATGTCTTCGTGACCAATACCAAGATTTTCAAGGAAGGTATCAAGAAGGGCATCGGTAATTCGATCCTGATCAAGATCAACCAGATCGGTACCTTGTCCGAAACCTTCGCCGCCGTCGAAATGGCCAAGCGTGCCGGCTACACTGCGGTGATCTCGCATCGTTCCGGTGAAACCGAAGACAGCACCATCGCCGACATCGCCGTCGGCCTCAATGCCGGTCAGATCAAGACCGGTTCGCTGTCCCGCTCCGACCGTATCGCCAAGTACAACCAGCTGATCCGTATCGAGGAAGATCTCGGCGATACCGCCTCTTACCCGGGTCGCGAAACCTTCTACAACCTGCGCTAAGGTTTTATGCGCTGGCTGACGGTCGGCCTCCTTGCAGCCATCGGCCTGCTCCAGTACCCGCTGTGGGTGGGTAAGGGGGGCTGGCTGAAGGTATGGGAGTACGACCGTCAATTGCAGGCGCAGAAGGAAGTCACCAAAAAGCTGGAAATCAGGAACGCGGGCCTCGATGCCGAGGTTCGCGATCTGAAGCAGGGTTACGACGCGATCGAGGAGCGCGCCCGTTTCGAACTGGGCATGATCCGGCAGGATGAAAGCTTCGTACAGATCCCGGAAAAAGTTCCCGGAAAATAGCCGGGAAAAAGGCGTTCACCGCAGTAGTCACCAGCATTTGCCTCCGCTAGAATCGCTCTCAGCAGTCCCCCACGCAGAGCGCTCGAGGAGAACAACATGCTGCTCAAGGTTGGAGAAAGAGCTCCCGCATTTGCCTTGCCGGATGCCGATATGGAGACTGTCGATCTGGCGGCCTACCTGGGCAAAAAGCACATCGTCCTGTTCTTTTATCCGAAGGATGGCACCCCTTGCTGTACCAAGGAGGCGACCGATTTTTCCGATCATGAGGGCGACTTCGAACGGCAAGACTGCGTGCTGTTCGGTATCAGTCGCGACGACTGCCTGAAGCATGCTGAGTTTCGCGACAAGGAAGGCATTGGTCTCGAACTACTGTCGGATGCCGAAGGGACGGTTTGCAAGCAGTATGGTGTCTGGCAGGCGAAAGAGGTGGATGGTCACAAGAGATACGCTATTGTCCGCTCCACCTTCATCATCGATCGCACCGGCGTCATTCGCCATGCGCTCTACAACGTAAATTACAAAGGCCATGCACTGGAAGTGCTGCGCCTCGTCAAGGAATTGAATTCATGAACATGCAGGTTGCCAAGAATACCGTCATCACCCTCGATTACCACGTTACCGATCCGGATGGCGAGGTGGTGGACGAAGGCCGCGAGCCGCTCATTTACCTGCACGGCGGTTACGACGACATTTTCCCGAAAATCGAGGAAGCCCTGCAGGGCAAGGGCATCGGCGAATCGATCCAGGTCAAGCTGCAGCCGGACGAGGCGTTTGGCGACTACGATGCCGAGATGGTGCAGATCGAACCGCGCAAGGATTTCCCGAAGGAACTCCAGGTCGGCATGCAGTTCGAAGGCGGTGCCGAAGATGGTGATGAGGAAGATTTCATCATCTATCGCGTCACCGACATCGCCGACGACAAGGTGGTGCTCGACGGCAACCACCCGCTGGCAGGCATGGCCCTGGTTTTTACCTGCACGGTGACGGCGGTTCGCCCGGCCAGTGCCGAGGAAATCGAACACGGCCACGTCCACAATCCGGACGAAGACGGCGAAGCCTGCCACTAAGCGCTCAGGCTTTCAGTGCAATGGCGGCCCGCGAGGCCGCCATTTTTTTTGTCTAGCGCAGCAGCTTTCCCTCGCGGTTGAGGATGGTGATGTCGACGTAGTTCAGACCGCTCTGGCTTTTGCCCGAATAGTTGATGAACACACCGCCCATGTCACGGTTGTTCAGGGTCTTCAGCGCTTCCCGGAGTTGTTTGCCGGTCGGGTTTGGGCCGGCCTTGCGCAGGCCTTCGCCGATGATCTTGGCGCTCAGGTAGCCCTCGATCAGGGTGTGATTGAGGGCAGTCTCGGTATTGGGGAAACGTTTGTAGGCCGCCTGGATTTCCTTGATCAGCGGCGTGGAGACGGCATTGGGAGCGGGAACCACCTGAGTGATGCTCAGCCCCTTGGCGATTTCCGGGCCGATCTTGGCGGCGACCTGCGGGCCGTCGGTGGTCGAGATGGTTGCTAGTTGAGAGACGTTGCCTGCGGCCCGCATCTGCTTGACGAATTCGGCGCTTGCCGCCGTGTTCGAAATCATGATCACGGTTTGCGGATTTGCGGCGGCAATTGCCTTGACCGCTGCGGCGACTTCCGTCGTGTTCTTCTCGTAGCTGGCGCGGGCGATGATTTCTCCCTTGTAGTGGGCGACCAGTTTTTCGGCGCTGTTCAGGCCATCCTGGCCAAAGGCGTCGTTCTGATAGAACACCGCAAAACGCTTGTTGCCGGTGGACGCGAACTGCTCGACGATTTTTTCGATTTCGTTGGCGTAACTGGCGCGGGTCAGGAACAGCCAGGGATTGTTGCTGCCGACGATGCTGGAGGCACCCGTCCTGACCCCAACCAGCGGAATGCCTGTGTCGTCGAGCAGGCGTTCGCCGAGCAGGGCGCTGACGTTACCGGTGCCGACGATGCCGGTCAGCGCGACGGGCTGGGCTTCCTGAATCAGCTGGCGGGCGAGGCGAGCGGTTTGCTCGGTCTTGTATTCGTCATCCTTGCTGACCAGTTTGAGCTTGGCGCCGTTAATGCCGCCATTGGCGTTGGTAGCGTCGATATAGAGCTGGATACCGGCGCGCAGGCTGCTGCCGGTCGGGGCCAGCGGTCCGGAAAAGGGGGCGACCTGGCCAAGGATAATGTCGGCGGCGGCCTGGCACTCCGCCAGATTCAGCGTACTCAGGGCAAGCAGGGCAAAAAGCTGGCGGAGCGACATGGTGTTCCCCTTGGTGGTCAATCGGCGATCTTGAAATGGGCGATTTCGCTGCTCACGCTGCTGGCCAGATCTTCCAGATTGCTGGCCTCGGTGGCCGCTCGTGATACGGCGCTACTGTTGCCCGAAGCCATCTTGAGGATTTCGGCAACGTGGCCGGAGATCTGCCGGCTGGCTGAAATCTGGGCTTGTACCGCCTGCGAGATCAGTTTGACCCCGTCTGTTGTCGAATGCACCGAGGCGGTGGCGCTGGCCAGGATCTGCGACACGTTGCGGGCCTGCTCGGTACTTTCCTGCAAGGCGCTGGTGCCGCTCTGGATGGCTGATTCGACGCTGCCGATCCGGTTGCTGACGGCCTGGGTCAGGCGGTCGATTTCGTTGGCGGACTGTGCCGATTTCTCGGCCAGCTTGCGCACTTCGTCGGCCACCACGGCGAAGCCGCGACCGGCTTCACCGGCGCGTGCCGCTTCAATGGCGGCATTCAGCGCCAGCAGGTTGGTCTGATCGGCAATATCGCGCACCTGGGCAGTCATCTGGCAGATATCCAGAGTGACCTTGACGAACTCGTTCACCGTGGCTGCAATTTCGCTGACCGCCTGCTCGGCAACGCCGATGTCGCGCAGCATGACGGTCAGGCTGTTGTGGCCAAGTTCGGTTTGTTCGCGGCTCTGGCGGGCCACGGCATCGACGTCGGCAGCACTGGAGGCGACTTCCTGGATATTGCCGGAAATCGACGATACCGCTGTCGTGGCCTGTTCCGACAAGGCCTCCTGGGCGCTCGAACTGCTGGCGATCTGGCTTGTCGCCGAGGCCAGCGTATGGGCCGCGTCGCGCACATTGCCGGCGTTGTGTTGCAGGGTGCGGATGACCTGGCGGAACGAGCTGGCCATACGATTGAAGCTCTCGGCAATTTCCGAGAACTCGTCGCGCGAGTCGATGCGAATTTCGTGGCGCAGGTCGCCGTCGGCCAGTCGACGGCTGCCGCCGATGATGTCCCTGCTGCCGCGGGCCAGCGACAGGTAGAAGCCGATCGAGAAATAGGTGGCGATCAGCACGCCGAGGGCGGCGATCAGAATATTGCTGAAGCGTTTGATCTGGAGGCGGGATTCCCTTTTCTCCAGTGCCTCGCGCAAGGCATTTTCGACGACAGCGTACATTTCGCCCGCACTCTTCAGAGCCGCCTCGGTTTTAGCCAACACGTCGGTCGGCTGGACATCCATGTCGATTTTGAAAATGATTTCGTTACTGATGAATTTGCTCAGGGCTACGATGTCCTTTTCAAGATTGCCGCGTGTCAGTTCGATGGCGGCAGCGTTTTCGCCGCCGGCGGTGGCTCGGTGCAGGGTTTCGCTGGTACGCAGCAGTTGCAGGTCAAGGTCGCTGAGCAGTTTGTCGAGCCGTCCCTTATCGCTGGCATCAACCATTTGCACCTCGGCGACATGGCTGGCCTTCAGGCGGAGCTGGGTGATGATGGCGAGCAGTTGCGGCAGCTCTGAAACCAGGGTGTCGTTCAGGTAATAGGTGGCGACTTCGCCGTTCAGTGTCAGGCCGGCCCGGTCGGCGATGTTGCGTGCCTGGGAGTTCAGGTTCTGTTCCAGGCGTTCGGTGACCTTGCGAATTTCCGGGGTGGTGGCACTCGCTAATGTATCGCGGGCGCTGCTCCATTCCTTGGCGAGCTTGTCCCAGCTTTCCTGAAGCGCCCAGTCGTCCGGCGTGGTTTTGCGGCCGGCAACGATCAGTTCGTCTATCGCCTGCGCAGCCTTTTTGGCCTTTTCTTCCAGGCCGGGTAGTGACGAACCAGCGGATAGCAGCGTCATGGCTGTTACCTGGTCATGGAAAGCCTCCGTTATTTGCCGGATAGGAACGATGGCCCGGGCACCGACAATCCCATCGCGGGTGTTCGCCAACTGGCTGCCGACCGACCACAGGAACTGGAGCAGCAGGCCGGCGATCAGGGTACCCGCTGCGGCGCCGATGGCGACGAAGCGCGAGGCGAAACGCAGGCGGTTCATGAGCTGAACCGCCGGCTCGAACAAAACGATCATTTGGCTGTTTCCTTCTCTGCTGCTTTGTTTTTTTAGGAAACGGATTGTCTATAACTCACCCCGGTGCCGGGAATTGGGGAAAATACGTAGTGGTGAATCAATTTATCAATGCATAATCACGGGGCGGGTTGCGCCTCTGCGGGCGACCAGGGATGGCGGTCGAAGCGTATCCGGGTTGGCGAATCGCTGTCGATGCTGCCGCTGGTCCAGCCCATAGTCGGATAACCGAAGGTTTCCACCCGGACCAAATTGTTGACGACGCGGCCCATCTGGTCGCGCATCGGTTGATCAACCCGGCTGATGTGCGTGTCGCCATGGACGACCAGAACCTGCCCGGCAAAGGCCAGGGTTTCTTCGCGCAGGGTGTCGAGAAATTCGCGGTAGCCGCTGTGGGCAAAGCCCTGGGCGTGATGCTTGAAGCCCGGGTTGGCCTGGAAGAGCAGGGCGATGCCGGCCAGCTTTTCTTGCCGGGCCAGCGCAAAACTGTCTTTCAGCCAGGCCAGGACATAGGGATTGCGATTGCGGAATTCGCGACTCGCTTCGCCGGTCAGCCCGTAGTTGTTGTTGCCGCCGGGCAGGTTCAGCGTCACGAACAGCACGGGTCCGATCCGGAAACGGCTGTGTTCCGGGTAGGGGCCGGGTTGTCGTTCCAGGGCGAGCTTTTTTTGGCCGAGCGACTGCGGCTTGCTGAAGAACAGGCTGCGCAGTTTTTCCAGGCGCTCCAGCGGATCGTAGGCGCCGTTCGAGAGGCGCTCGCAGTCCGTCCATTCGTTATCGCCGGGAACGAAGATGAAAGGAACGCGGGCAGCCTCGAACAGCGCGCGGCGATCTTCGAAGACGGCATCGTCGCAACGATCCTTGCCATGCTTGAAGTCGCCGACATGGATGATGAAATCGACCTTGTCGTCGGCCATCGCCGCCAGCATTCGCGGCAGTTCACGTCGCTCGGTCTCGGAGTAGGGCACGTCACCGATCAGCCCGAAGCGCCAGCTGTCGGCGCTGGCCTGGCCGCCCCAGAGCAGCCACAGGGCTGCCAGCCAGGCTTTCACTTGAGCAGGCCTTTCAGGGCGTACAGCGCATCCAGCGCTTCGCGCGGCGTCAGGCTGTCCGGGTCAAGGGCGGCGAGCTGGTCGAGCGCCGGGTGCGGTTCCGCTTCGGCCGGCTCGGGGTCGCCCTGGGCGAAAAGATCCGGTTGCAGCGGGTCGACCGCAGCCCTTTGCTCGAATTCGCGCAACTGCTTGCGGGCGGCGCGGACCACGGCATTCGGGATGCCGGCCAGGGCGGCGACCTGAATCCCGTAACTCTGGTTGGCCGGGCCTTCCTCGACCGAATGCATGAAGACGATGCGGTCGTTGTGCTCGACGGCGTCGAGGTGCACATTGGCCAGTTCGCTGTACTCGTGCGAGAGGCGGGTCAGTTCGAAATAGTGGGTGGCGAACAGCGTCAGGCAGCGGTTCTTCTCGACCAGGTGACGCAGGATGGCGAAGGCCAGCGCCATGCCGTCGAAGGTCGAGGTGCCGCGGCCGATTTCGTCCATCAGGACCAGGCTGTTGGCGGTGGCGTGGTGCAGGATGGCGGCGGCTTCGGTCATTTCGACCATGAAGGTCGAGCGGCCGGAGGCGAGGTCGTCGGAGGCGCCAATGCGGGTGAAAATGCGGTCGAGCGGGCCGAGCACGACGCGGTCGGCCGGCACGTAGCAGCCGATGTGGGCAAGCAGTGCGATCAGTGCGGTCTGCCGCATGTAGGTCGATTTACCACCCATGTTGGGGCCGGTGATCAGCAGCAGGCGGCGGTTTTCGGCAAGCAGCACGTCGTTGGCGATGAAGGTCTCGGCGCTGTTGGCCATTTCGGCCTCGACCACCGGGTGGCGGCCGCCAGCTACGGTCAACCCGATTTCATCGGCAAATTCCGGCTTGCTCCAGTTGTGCTTCAGCGCCGTGTCGGCGAAGCCGGCCAGCAGGTCGAGCTGGGCGATGGCGCGGGCGATGGTCTGCAGGGTCGGGACGAGCGGTGCCAACTCATTCAGGATTGCTTCGTAAAGCAGCTTTTCGCGGGCCAGCGAACGTTCCTGGGCGGACAGGGCCTTGTCCTCGAAGGCCTTCAGTTCCGGCGTGATGTAGCGCTCGGCATTCTTCAGCGTCTGGCGCCGGCGGTAATCGTCCGGCACCTTGTCGGTATTGGCGTGGGTGACTTCGATGTAGAAGCCATGCACCTTGTTGAATTCGACCTTGAGGCTGCTGATGCCGGTGCGCTCGCGTTCGCGCACTTCCATATCGACCAGGAAGGCGCCGCAGTTGTCGTTCAGTGCGCGGAATTCATCGAGTTCGGCATCGTAGCCGGGGGCGATGATGCCGCCGTCGCGCACCTGGGCGCCGGGTTCGGCGGCAATGGCGCGGATCAGCAGCGCCAGCTCGCTGGCCGGGGTGTTGAGGTCGCCATGCAGGCTGTCGAGCAAGGGGGACGCGGTGCCGGCAAACGGCTGGCGCAGCCCTTCAAGGCGAGCCAGCGAATCGCGCAGGCTGGCCAGGTCGCGCGGACGGGCGTTGCGCAGTGCGATGCGGCCGGCGATGCGCTCGATATCGGCAATGCCTTTCAGTTCACGGCGGACTTCGCCGGCCAGCCGGCCGTAATCATCGAGCAGCGCCTCGACGGCACCGTGGCGGGCGGCCGGAATGGCGCGCTCGCGCCAGGGGTGGTGCAGCGTGTGGCGCAGCAGGCGCGAGCCCATACTGGTGACGCAGTTGTCGAGCAGCGAAAAGAGGGTCGGCGCCGGTTGGCCGCGCAGGGTTTCGGTTAGTTCGAGGTTGCGCCGGGTGGCGAGATCCAGACCGAGGTAGGCGCCTTCGACTTCGACGGTCAACGCCCGCAAATGCGGCAAATTGCCGGCCTGCGTCGTTTGCGCGTATTGCAGCAGGGCGCCGGCCGCGGCTACGGCCGGGCGCAGCCCCTCGGCACCGAAGCCGGCCAGCGAGGCGACCTTGAAATGCTCGCAGAGCAGGCGCTTGGCGGAGTCGTGTTCGAAATACCAGTCCGGCTGCCGGGTGCGCGCGGCATCGACCGCAAAGTCGGGCTGCCAGCTTTCCGGATAGAGGATTTCAGCCGGCCGGATGCGCTCCAGCGCGCTGGCGATCTGGTCGGCCGGCGTTTCGGTCAGCACGAATTCACCGCTGGCCAGGTTGAGGCGGGCCAGGCCGGCCGTGTTGCGCGTGGTGGTGACGGCGAGCAGCCAGGTGTCGCGCTTGTCGTCGAGCAGCGCGGCATCGGTTAGCGTGCCGGGGGTGACGATGCGGGCGACGGCCCGCTCGACCGGTCCCTTGCTGGTCGCCGGGTCGCCGACCTGCTCGCAGATGACGGCCGATTCGCCGAGCTTGACCAGTTTGGCGAGGTAGGGCTCGAGCGAGTGGAAGGGCACGCCGGCCATCTTGATCGGCACACCGGCCGACTGGCCGCGCGTCGTCAGCGTGATGTCGAGCAGGCGGGCAGCTTTTTCGGCGTCTTCGAAAAACAGCTCGTAGAAATCGCCCATCCGGTAAAAAAGAAGGATGTTCGGGGCATGGGCAGCTTTCAGTCCGAGATACTGCTTCATCATCGGCGAGTGCTGGTCTTTTGCGGGGGGGGGCGTTTTGCTCATTTTTCCAGGGTCACTTCAATCAAATGGGGGCCGCCGCTGGCGATGGCGGCTTGCACCAGGTCGGTCAGGGCGGGGCCGACCGCCGACTGGGCGTAGCTCAGCCCGAAGGCACGGGCGGCATGGTGAAAATCAATATTTTGCGGCGTCAGCCAGCCGCGCTCGAATTCCGGCAAGGCCGCTTGCGGCAGCATTTCGAAAATGCCGCCACCACCGTTGTTGACCGCAAGGATCACCGCATTGCGGCCGCGGGCCGCGGCCAGTCCGCCGATGTCGTGCTGGCAGGTGAGGTCGCCGAGCAGCGCGACAACGCGGCCGCGCTCGGCAGCAATGCCGAGGGCGCTGGAGATATTGCCGTCGATGCCGCTGGCGCCGCGATTGGCGAAAAATTCGAGTGGCTTGTCACTGCTGCCTGAGTGGCTGTCCAGCATCCGGACGGCCAGCGAATTGCCGACAAAAACCGGGCAACCGGCGGGCAGAGCGGCCATCAGGTGGGGAATCAAGCGGGCGTAGGCACTGCTCTGGCTTGCCTCGTGACCCTGGTCGGCGGCCAGCCAGCTGGCCAGCCAACCACAGGGTGCCGCACTGGGTGCGGCGGCGAGCAGCGCCTGGCAGACGGCGAGCGGACTGGCATGCAGCAGGTGGCTGAGGCGATGGGCGGGGTCACTCCAGCGCGGCCAGGGGTCAACCAGGGCCATTACGTCGTGGTGTTCGCCGAGCAGGCCTTGCAGACTGCGCGTCACCGGGAAGGCGCCGAAGCGAAGAATCCAGGCCGGCTTGCCCACAGCTGCCGCCTGCTGGCTCAGCCATTGGTTGTAATGGACGATGAGATGAGAGCGGTCGTGCCGGCCAAAGCGCAAATTGGACAGCGGCTCGGCCAGAATCGGGCAAGCCAGATGCTCGGCCAAGGAGGCGACTGCCTCGGCAAAACCGTGCTCCGGCGGCAGTTCACCGCAGACAATGAGGCCTGGGCGCCCGGCCATGGCCTTCGCCAGTTCGGCGATGGCTGCGGGGTCCGGTTGCGAGCAGGGTCGGGAGGTACGAACGGAGGTCGCAGCCGGGGTTGGCGGTGTTGCAGTGGCCGGGATCAACGGCTCGCGAAATGGCTGATTGATGTGCACCGGGCCAGGATGCGGCCAGCTTGCCTGTTCGACCGCGCGTGCCGCCAGGGTGCTCAGCGCCTTGCTATCGAAACCCTGTTTCGGCGTCCCCATGGCATGGCAGGCCCGGACCTGCTCGCCGAACAAACCGGGCTGGGCCATGGTCTGGTTGGCGCCGATGCCTTGCAGTTCCGGCGGGCGGTCCGCCGAGATCAGAATCAACGGCACACCGGCCAGATTGGCCTCGACAACCGCCGGCAGCCAGTTGGCGACCGCCGTTCCCGAGGTGGCGAGGACGATGGCCGGGCGCCGGCTGGCGCGGGCGGCGCCGAGCGCAAAGAAGGCGGCGCTGCGTTCATCGATAATGACCTCGCAGTCCAGTCCCGGCTGGCGGAGCATGGCCAGCGCCAGCGGCGTCGAACGGGAGCCGGGGGAAATCACGGCGCGCTCGACACCGGCCGCCACCAGACCGCCGATCAGCGCCTGCGACCAGCTGAAGTTGAGTGTTCCGGTATCGAGGGAGGTGGGCACGTCGCGTCAGCCGGTGAAATGTCGAAAAGGGCGGCTATTGTATTCGTTGCGCGAAAAGCGGGACAGCGCGAAGTCCTGTGCTACTATGCGCCCCGTTGTTCGGCCACGGCCGGGCAAGCCAACGCGGAGTGGTAGTTCAGTTGGTTAGAATACCGGCCTGTCACGCCGGGGGTCGCGGGTT
>NZ_LODL01000035.1:178609-422082 GCF_001551835.1 Dechloromonas denitrificans
CGGCGTGCCGCCGACCGAGGAAACCTACTTCAGCGTGCATTTCGACCTGCGCAGCGGCGGGGTCGGCAAGACCGCGAAGCGCGTCGCGATGAAAGGCTAACTAAATCAAGGCACTTGGCAGTCCGGGCGGCGACCAGTAAACTAGCAGTCCTGCCGAGGAGCGCTGCGACCCTGCAATGGGGCCAGGCTCGGCAATGATCAACGGCGCTCGCAAACCCAGCCGGTTTGTGGCGCCGTTTGTTTTTGCGGTGCCCCCGGTGTGTTTTCTGGTTTTTGCCGATTTGCCGAGGTGATCATGATTCAAGCCGACCGTACCGCCGAACTTTCCGCCCTTCTTGAGCAGCGCCTGCTCGTCCTCGACGGCGCCATGGGCACCATGATCCAGCGCCACGGCCTGCAGGAAGCCGATTACCGCGGCACGCGCTTCGCCGCCCACCCGCACGACCTGAAGGGCAACAACGACCTGCTGGTCCTGACCCGGCCCGATATCATCGGCGGCATTCACCGCGAGTATCTGGAAGCCGGCGCTGACATCCTCGAAACCTGCACCTTCAACTCGACTGCCGTGTCGCAGGCCGACTACAACCTGTCGGAGCTGGTCTACGAACTGAATTTCGAAGGCGCCAAACTGGCCCGCCTGCTGTGCGACGAATTCACCGCCGCCAACCCGGCCAAGCCGCGTTTTGTCGCCGGCGTCCTCGGCCCGACCAGCCGCACCGCCTCGATCTCGCCGGACGTCAACGACCCCGGCTACCGCAACGTCACGTTCGACGAACTGGTTGGCAATTACATCGAAGCAATTACCGGCCTGGTCGAAGGCGGCGCCGACATCCTGCTCGTCGAGACGGTGTTCGACACGCTGAACGCCAAGGCCGCGCTGTTCGCCATCGAAACTTTCTTCGACCGTGCCGGCCGCCGCTGGCCGGTGATGATCTCGGGCACCATTACCGACGCCTCCGGCCGTACGCTGTCCGGCCAGACCGCCGAAGCTTTCTGGAATTCGCTGAACCATATCCAGCCGCTGTCGTTTGGCCTGAACTGCGCGCTCGGCGCCAAGGAGTTGCGCCAGTATATCGAGGAGCTGTCGCGCGTCTGCGATTGCTACGTCTCGGCCCACCCCAACGCCGGCCTGCCCAACGCCTTCGGCGGCTACGACGAGACGGCCGAGATGCTGGCCGACGAGATCGAAAGCTGGGCGAAGACCGGCATCGTCAACATCGTTGGCGGCTGCTGCGGCACCTCACCCGAGCACATCGCGGCGATCGCCGAGCGGGTGGCTGCGGTCAACCCGCGTAAATTGCCGAAAATCGAGAAGAAGCTGCGCCTGTCCGGCCTCGAACCGTTCAACGTCGGCGCCGATTCGCTGTACGTCAATGTCGGCGAGCGGACCAACGTCACCGGCTCGAAAGCCTTCGCCCGGATGATTCTCGAAGGCCGCTTCGACGACGCGCTGGCCGTCGCCCGCCAGCAGGTCGAGAACGGCGCCCAGGTCATCGACATCAACATGGACGAGGCGATGCTCGACTCGCTGGCCGCGATGGACAAGTTCCTCAAGCTGATCGCCTCCGAGCCGGACATCTCGCGGGTGCCGATCATGATCGACTCGTCGAAGTGGGAAGTCATCGAGGCCGGCTTGAAGTGCATCCAGGGCAAGGGCATCGTCAATTCGATCTCGATGAAGGAAGGCGAAGCCAAGTTCCTCGAACAGGCCAAACTCGCTCGCCGCTACGGCGCCGCGGTCATCGTCATGGCCTTCGACGAAAAGGGCCAGGCCGACACCTTTGCCCGCAAGACCGAGATTTCCAAGCGCGCCTACGACCTGCTGCTGAGCATCGGCTTCCCGGCCGAGGACATCATCTTCGACCCGAACATCTTCGCCATCGCCACCGGCATTCCGGAACACGACAACTACGCCGTCGATTTCATCGAGTCGGTGCGCTGGATCAAGCAACACCTGCCGCACGCCCACATTTCCGGCGGCGTCTCCAACGTTTCCTTCAGCTTCCGCGGCAACGACCCGGTGCGCGAGGCGATCCACACCGTCTTCCTCTACCACGCGATCCAGGCCGGCATGACCATGGGTATCGTCAATGCCGGCATGCTCGGTGTGTACGACGACCTCGAGCCGGAACTGCGAGTCAAGGTCGAGGACGTCGTATTGAACCGCCATCCGGGCGCCGGCGAGGCACTGGTCGACTTCGCCCAGACCGTCAAGGAAGGCAAGGCCAAGGACAGCGGCCCGGATCTTTCGTGGCGCGAACAGTCGGTCGAAAAGCGCCTGGAACACGCCCTCATTAAAGGCATCACCGATTTCGTCGTGGCCGATACCGAGGAAGTGCGCGCCCAGCTCGAAGCCGCCGGCAAGCCGCCGCTCGCCGTCATCGAAGGCCCACTGATGGCCGGCATGAACCACGTCGGTGACCTCTTTGGCGCCGGCAAGATGTTCCTGCCGCAGGTCGTCAAGTCGGCCCGCGTCATGAAACAGGCAGTCGCCCACCTGCTGCCCTACATCGAAGCGGAAAAGAGCCGCACCGGCCTGGGTAGCAAGGGCAAGATCCTGATGGCTACCGTTAAAGGCGACGTGCACGACATCGGCAAGAATATCGTTGGCGTCGTCCTCGGCTGTAACGGCTACGACGTCGTCGACCTCGGCGTCATGGTCTCCTGCGACAACATCCTGAAGGCGGCGCTCGAACACCGTGTCGATATCATCGGCCTGTCCGGCCTGATCACCCCGTCGCTCGAGGAAATGGCCCACGTCGCCAGCGAAATGCAGCGCCTGAACATGAAGCAGCCACTGCTGATCGGCGGCGCGACGACCAGCCGCGCCCACACCGCGATCAAGATCGCCCCCAATACCGAAGGTGCCGTGGTTTACGTGCCGGACGCCTCGCGCGCCGTCGGCGTCGCCACCAAGCTGTTGTCCACCGACCAGCGCGCCGGCTACATGGCCGAAATCGTTGCCGAGTACGAAACCGTGCGCGCCGAGCATGCCGGCCGCAAGGGCGCGACGCTAGTCACGCTGGCCGAAGCCCGTGCCAACCGTTTCACGTGGAACCAGCCCTACACGCCAGTAGCACCGAAGCAACTCGGTTTGCAGGCGATTGACCTCGAACTGGAAGACCTCGCGCTGTTCATCGACTGGTCGCCCTTCTTCCAGAGCTGGGATCTGGCCGGCCGCTACCCGGCCATCCTCGAAAACGAGGTGGTCGGCGAAACCGCCCGCCAGCTGTTCGCCGACGCCAAGGCGATGCTCGACAAAATCGTCGCCGAGAACTGGTTGACCGCCCGTGCCGTCTTCGGCCTCTACCCGGCCAAGGCCGAGAATGAAGACATCATCATTTATAGCGACGAAAGCCGGACCACCGAGCTGACCCGCTGGGTCGGCCTGCGCCAGCAGCACAAGCAACCGAAGGGCCGCTTCAATGTGGCGCTGGCCGATTACCTCGGCGACCACGACTACGTCGGCGCCTTCGCCGTCACCGCCGGCCTCGGCATCGACGCCAAGGTGGCCGAGTTCGAAGCTGCCAACGACGACTACTCGGCAATCATGCTCAAGTCGCTGGCCGACCGCCTGGCCGAAGCCGCCGCCGAGTGGCTGCACATGCGAGTGCGCACTCACTACTGGGGGTATGGCGCCAATGAGGCGCTCGACAACGAGGCGCTGGTCGCCGAGCAATACCAGGGCATCCGCCCCGCCCCCGGCTACCCGGCCTGCCCCGACCACACCGCCAAGCGCGAACTGTTCGCCCTGCTCGACGCCCCGGCCAATGCCGGCATGCAGCTCACCGAGTCCTGCGCGATGACGCCGGCCGCCGCCGTCTCCGGCTTCTACATCGGCCATCCGGCGGCTGCCTACTTCGCCATTCCGAAGATCGCCCGCGATCAGCTGGAAGACTGGGCGGCGCGCAAAGGCATGTCACTGAAGGATGCCGAATACTGGCTGGCGCCCTTGCTGTAATCGCCTAATCCCTGCACGGCAGGACGCCGACCGGCATCCTGCCCGCCAAACCATTGAACCGATAGCACCATGAACGAACCCGCACCCTTCAAAATCAAATACGAGGTCTATCCCGAAGACGGGATTTTTGTCGCGCGCTGCCTGGATCTTCCGATCAGCAGCGACGGCGCCACCGAAGAAGAAGCCCTCGCCAACCTGCAGGAAGCGATCGAGCTGTACGCAGAACGCAATGCCGAAGCGCTGATCCGCAAGCTCGAAGAACAAGACGAAGACGACGAGGAATAGCCGGCCGCCGACGGCCGGCTTTCCGGCGAGCCAAATGCTCAGAAGCGGAAGTTCGCCCCCAGGGCAAAGCCGCCCAGTTCGATCTTGTGCAGCAGCTTGTCGTCATCCTGGCCGTAGGCGAGATGACGGTAATCGAGCCGGACGTCGCCCCACTTGAAGGCATAGCCCAGGCCGCTCGCCACCTGCCAGGTATAGGCCGAACCATCACCGCCGAAGTCGGCGTAGTACGGAACGAACCAGTCGCTCTGCCCCAGCTTGAAGCGGCCCTTGGCACCGACGATGAAAGTCGTGATGTCCTGCGACTTCCTGGCGCTGCCCGAGCGATTGAAGTTCATCGTGCTGTTCGGCAGGCTAACGGCAGCATTGAGATTCCACGAACTGCTGACTTCCAGATCCAGGTAGCGGAAGCCGGCCAGCACATCGAGGCTGACTGCCGGTTCGCTGATCAGCGCATAGCCACCGGCCAGGGTCCACACCGAGCCTTTGAAGGACGAGTTGGCGTTGCCGCCAATCTGCGTCGTCGAGACATTGACCGGCCCCGAGCCGGGATTGAAGTCGACACTCTTGACCTTGCTCTCGGTATTGCCGAGGTCGAGATAGACGAAATCAGTCGCCACCAACCACGGCCCCTTGCGCGCCTCGCCGGCAATCATCAGCATCATCTGGATACTGCTCAGGACATCGTTTTCGTCGGCATCGACGTTGGCCGAAGCCGTCCCCCCGGCCGGCGGGCCGTACTTCAGGTCAGCCTTGACGCCAGGCAGCCAGAGATAGGGCATCACCGAGAACTGCCAGCCGCCGGCCGGCTCCTGGGCACTGGCCGCAACCGGCAGCAACAGGCCGGCCAGGGCTGCCGAAGCAATCGAAACAGTTTTTGAAAGCACAGTAGTCATGTGACGAATTCTCCTGTTGGCCCGCTATTTCGAATATGAATCGCAGATATTGGCAGTGTAATGCCGAGATCGCCAGGCAAGCGGATTCCTCCGTCGCAAAGCAAGCAAACTCAGTTGAAATCAACGAAAATGCCACGCCATGAACCTGCAACAAAACGTCGACCTCTGCCCCTTCAACACCCTCGCCCTGCCCGGCCGGGCGGCCCGCTACCAAAAGATCACCGCCCCCGGCCAGCTGACAGCCCCCGAGCTGCGCGCCGCCCGCCGCTTCATCCTCGGTGGCGGCAGCAATCTGGTGCTGACCGGGGATTTCGACGGCCTGGTGCTGCACATGGCGATTCCCGGCAAGCGCCTGCTGCGCGAGGATGCCGAGGCCTGGTATGTCGAGGCGGCGGCCGGTGAGAACTGGCATGACTTCGTACAGTGGACGCTGGCCCAGGGCTGGCCGGGGCTGGAAAACCTCAGCCTGATTCCCGGCCTGGTCGGCGCCGCGCCGATCCAGAACATCGGCGCCTACGGGCTGGAAGTCGGCGAACTGCTGCATTCGCTGAGCGCCTGGGATTTTGAAAATCAGGCTTTTTTGACCGTCGACCGCAAGGATTGCCGTTTTGCCTACCGCGACAGCCTGTTCAAGCAAGAAGGCTGGCATTTGAGCGGCCGGCTGGCCATCGTATCGGTGATTTTCCGCCTGCCGAAAGCCTGGCAGGCCAATATCCGCTACGCCGATGTCGCCCAGGAACTGGCCAGCCAGGCCATCGGCACGCCGACGCCGCAGGACATCGCCGCCGCGATCAGTGCCGTGCGCCAGCGCAAGCTGCCCGACCCGGCGCTGATCCCGAACAGCGGCAGCTTTTTCCACAACCCGGTGGTCAGCCCGGCCCAAGCCGCGACGCTGGCCGCCGAGCACCCCGGCCTGCCGCGCTATCCGCAGGCCGACGGCCGGGTCAAGCTGGCCGCCGGCTGGCTGATCGAGCAGGCAGGCTGGAAAGGCAAGGCGCTCGGCCCGGTCGGCATGTACGAAAAACAGGCCCTGGTCCTGGTCAACCACGGCGGTGCTCGCGGCGACGACGTCAAACGGACGATGGCGGCGGTGCAGGCCGCGGTCAGGGCGAAGTTTGCGGTGGATCTGACGCCGGAACCGATATTTCTCTGACCGACAGGCAGGCCGCGATGCCGGTCGCCACGGCGTCGGCCATCCGCGCCTGGCGTTCCGGGTCGCGCAGTTCCAGCTCCTCCTCGCGGTGCTTGATGACGCCGGCCTCGAACAGCACGGCCGGCAGCGTCGTCCGGTAGAGCACCACCAGATTGTCGTAATACCAGACGCCATTCTCGGCATCGGCCGCCAGGTGCCGGCGACCATGCCAGGTGGAAGGCACGAAGCCGGCCCGGCGCAGCATGGCGCCAATGGTCGAAGCGCAGCGCAGGCTGGTCGACAGGTCCGGATTCTGCGCCGAGACGAAAATGCCGTAACCGCGCTTGACCTCGGTGTAGCTCGCCTCGCGGCCATCCCAGTCCCAAAACTGCAGCCAGGCTTCGCTGATCGAGTCGTGGTGGATTGAAATGAAGAAGTCACTGCCCCTGGCCTGAGCCGGCCGCGCTGCCAGGCTGCCGATATCGCCGGCGAAGTTTATTTCGGCGACGCCCAGTTGCCGGCTGCGCAGCGCGTCGGCGAGCACGCCGGCAAAGACCTGGTTGAATTCGAATTCCGGGCGGCCGCGGGCACTCAGCGCACCGCTATCCTTGACGCCATGGCCGACATCGACGGCGACCAGGGCCGGCGCGGCGAGTGCGGCGGTCGACCAGAGCAAGAGGGCAAAAATCGTCGGGCGGAGGAAAGGCATGCGCAAATTATCGCGGCAATTTAAGATACGCGCCCGACCATAGCCGAGATTTGCCGATGCGTCCGCTCCTAGCCCTGCTTGCCATGATTGCCCTGCCCGCTCTCGCCGAAGACAAGAACGGGGCCGAGGTTTATGAATCGACCTGCAAGGAGTGCCACGGCGACGGCAAACTGAATGCGCCGCGGCTCGGCGACAGCAAACGCTGGGGCGGGCTGGTTCGCGAAGGCCTCAACGAACTGGTGCCAACCGCCCTGCGTGGTATCCGCCAGATGCCAGCGAAGGGCGGCAACCCGGCCCTGAGCGATCTCGAAGTCGCCCGTGGCGTCATCTTCATGGCCAATGCCGGCGGCGGCAAATTCAGCGAACCGACGCCGGCCGATATCGCCCGCTGGCGCAAGAAAGCCGATGCCAGCAAGAAGAAATGAGATGCCGCAACTGACCATTTTCGCCACCGCCAACCCGGAACCGAGCTACGACCGACCGCGCCCGGAGCGCCTGCTCGCCGGCAATCCGCTGCGCACCACGCACCAACACTTTCTCGCCCCTGGCGGCGACCTCTCGGCCGGCATCTGGGCCTGCGAACCGGGCGCCTGGCAGATCGCCTTCGCGCCCGGCAAGGACGAATTTTTCTGCGTCATCGAAGGTCGCCTGCGCATTACCGATGCCCAAGGCAAGGCCAGCGAGTTCGGCCCGGGCGACGCCTGTGTCATTCCCGGCGGCTTTACTGGCACCTTCGAAGTCCTGCAGGCCGTCCGCAAGCACTACGTCGTGCTGGAACGTCCAGCCGGAAGTGCGCTATAGTTTTTCGCCTGACCACGGAGCAAACCCCATAATGACCGAGCCTTCCAGCCTGCCGCGCGGCACCAGCGCCCACATGCCCGACCTGAACTGGAGCCAGGTCCGCGAAACGGTGCTGATGCTGGAACTGGCGGCGATGCAGATCGAGTCGGCGATGAAGGACAGCAACAGCTCGGTCGAAGTGCTGACCAACTCCTTCACCACCATGGCCGGCTACATGCAGACCATCTCCGACACCATCCAGACCCTGCCCGACGACGGCGCGGTCGGCCAGGCCAAGCAGAACCTGGGCGGTGTGTCAGAACACGTGTTGAGCATGGTGCACCAGGCGATCATCGCCTTCCAGTTCTACGACAAGCTGGTTCAGCGCCTGGCCCACGTCGGCCTCAGTCTCGGCGAACTGAGCGACCTGGTGGCCGATACCGGCCGCCTGTTCAATCCGACCGAATGGGTCGGCCTGCAGGGGCGGATCAAGGCCAAGTACTCGACCCGCGAGGAAATCGCCATGTTCGACGCGGTCATGCAGGGCATGCCGGTACAACAGGCGATCGAGCAGTTCATGGCCGACATGAAAGAGAAGAGCGACGATATCGAGCTCTTCTGAGGCGACTCAGAAGTCGGCGGCGGCGCTCCACACGATGTGCGCATCGGGGCCGGAACGCGCCGTCCGCTCCAGCATGTCGATCAGCGGCCAGGCCCGCTGACGCAACACGATCACTGGCTCCTTCTTCTTTTTCAGTTCTTCCTCTTCGTCCTCGTCGACCGGCGGCGCCGCCTCCTCCGAGCGCTGCACGGCCTGGCGCAAGGCATCGGCGGCCGGCTGCATCTCGGCCTGGGTGAACGTCCCACGCTTGGTCGTTTCCTTGCCGATGGCCTCGAGCAGCATCTTGGCCGTTTCGGCGAACATCAGGACTTCGCTTGTTTCGCTTGATTCGAAGGTCACTAGCATATTTTTTCCTTGGCTTTTTCCCGGTTGTCAGAGCGCCCGGCCTTCGTGCACAATGGATCGGGTGGGAGACAAATCATGAAAACTAATATTACTGCGAATCCCCTGGAGACGGGGACCGATGAACTGGAGCGCTATGCGCTCGAAGAATGCAACAAGCGGCAACGGGTCGAGCACCGGGTTTCGGTACTCATCCTGCCAGCCGGCAAAGGCGGACTGGCCGTCAAGTTTGCCGGCCTCGGCGCCCAGGTCACGGTAGTCGACGAAGAGTCACGCCGCCAGGACATCGAAGGCCGCGTTCTCGCCGCCGGACTGCGCGACGAAATCCACTTTACCGCCGGCTCGCTGACCGAACTACCGGAAAAGCTGCGCGGCGAAGCCTTCGACATCATCGTCATTCGCCGCGGTCTGTGCGGCATGCGCTACGGCGAGGCGCGCCAGGTCGTGCGCCAGTTGATGCGCCGCCTGAAAATCGGCGGCAAGCTCTACCTGTCGATCCTCGGCCTGCATTCCGAACTGAGCGAAGCCTATGCCGGCTCGGAAGCACCGATCGACCAGCGCTTTGCCGAACTGGCCCCGGCCATGATCAGCAAATACGGCATCCGCGGCCCGGTCTGCCTCTATAGCGAACGCAACCTGTTCATGCTGCTGCTCGAAGCCGGGGCCAGCGTGCTGCGCACGCTGACCACCACCTACGGCAACGTCAAGGGCATCGCCGTCCGCGTCTGATCCGTGCGTCTCGGTATCGACCTCGGTGGCAGCAAGATCGAAATCATCGCCCTCGGTGACGACGGGCAGGCGTTGCTGCGCCGGCGCGTCGCCACGCCGCAGGGCGATTACCCGGCAACGCTGCAGGCGGTGGCCGGACTGGTCGCCGCGGCCGAAAGCGAACTCGGCCGACGCGGTACGCTCGGCATCGGCATTCCCGGTACCGAGTCGCAGACCAGTGGTTTGATCAAGAATGCCAATTCGACCTGCCTGATCGGCCAGCCGCTGCGCCAGGATCTGCAAAGCCTGTTGCGGCGCGAGGTTCGGCTGGCCAACGACGCCAACTGCTTTGCGCTGTCGGAAGCGATCGACGGCAGCGGCCGCGACGCAGAAATCGTCTTCGGGGTCATTCTCGGCACCGGCGTCGGGGGTGGCATCGTCGTCCGCCAGCAGGTGCTGAGCGGGGCCAATGGCATTGCCGGCGAATGGGGACACAACCCCTTGCCGCTGCCCGATGCCGCCGACCTGCCGCTGCCGCCCTGTTATTGCGGCCGGGCCGGCTGTGTCGAAACCTACCTTTCCGGCCCCGGGCTGAGTGCCGACCACCGGCGCCACGCCGGCGCAACGCTGAGCGCCGAACAGATCGAACAGCGCGCGGCGGCCGGCGATGCCGCCTGCGAAGCGACCCTGCAGCGCTACGAAGAACGCCTCGGACGGGCGTTGGCCGGCATCATCAACGTCCTCGACCCGCAGATCATCATCCTCGGTGGCGGCCTGTCGAAAATGCAACGCCTCTACCGCAACCTGCCGGAGCGCTGCGGTCCACACGTATTTTCCGACGTTTTTTACAACAAGATCCTGCCCCCGGCGCATGGCGATTCCTCGGGGGTACGCGGCGCTGCCTGGTTGTGGAATTGATGGCAAAATCCGGCGACCATGGCAAACATCTCCCTTTTCATCGGCGGCATCCGGCCGCTGCCTGAGTCCGGTCGGCCGACCGGGATCTACAAACAAGCCGTCAGCAGCGCTCTCGAACTCGGTCCGGAAGGCTTCGTCGGCGATCAGCAGGCCGACCGTCGCGTGCACGGCGGCCCTGAAAAAGCTGTGCACCTCTACCCGAGCCGCCATTACGCCCGGCTTGCCGCACGCTTCCCGGCAGCTGCCCCGCTGCTCGTGCCGGGCAGCCTCGGCGAAAACATCGCCACTACGGAGCTCGACGAAAACGACGTCCGCCTCGGCGAAATCTGGTACCTCGGCACGGCCCGGCTACAAGTCTGCCAGCCGCGCAGCCCGTGCTGGAAAATCGACGAACGCTTTGCCTGCGACGGCATGGCCGCCTTCATTGCCGAACAGCGGCTGACCGGCTGGTACTGGCGAGTCGTTACGCCCGGCCGGGTCGCCCCCGGCGACTGCCTGGAACGCGAAAGCGAGGCCAGTGCCCCGACCCTGGCCGCCGCCATGCAACTGTGGCAGGCCCACCGCCCCGACCCGGCCGCCCTCGCCCAACTGGCGGCGACTCCGGGCATTGCGCGGCACTGGCAACAGAAAATCGAACAGCGGCTCGCCTGGCTCCGCCAGAACCCGGAACAAACACCGTCCCCGGTCAAGGCGTTCCACGTGAAACCGGAGAACCTGTGATTCCCCCTGCCTCCCGCAAGCTGTGGCTCAGGCTTTTTGTGCCTTTTGCCGCCGGCTATTTCCTGTCCTACCTGTACCGCACGGTCAATGCCGTGCTTGGCCCGGTTCTCGCCCGCGAATTGAGCCTCGGCGACAACGCCCTCGGCCTGCTGACCAGTACCTATTTCCTCGCCTTCGGCATTGCCCAGTTACCGCTCGGCATGCTGCTCGACCGTTTCGGCCCACGCCGCGTCGAGGCCGGCCTGCTGCTGCTTGCCGCCGCCGGCGCCGCCACCTTTGCGCTGGCCGATGAACTGGGCGGCCTGGCGATCGGCCGCGCCCTGATCGGCCTCGGCGTCTCGGCCTGCCTGATGGCCTCCTTCAAGGCTTTTGCCCAGTGGTTCCCGCCCGAACGCCAGGCCTCGCTGACCGGCCTGATCATGGCGGCCGGCGGGCTCGGCGCACTGACCGCGTCAAAACCGCTCGAACTGGCCCTCGGCTTTGCCAGCTGGCGAGGCATCGCCCTCTCCCTGGCCGCCACCACGCTGCTGGTCGCCGCCCTGCTCTGGTTTCTCGTCCCGGACAAGGCCAGCGAAACCAAGGGAGCCGGCTTCGCCGAGCAACTGGCCGGCGTCAAAAGCATTTTCTCCAGCGCCCATTTCTGGCGTTATGCGCCGATGGGTTTCTGCTTCACCGGCGGCTTCATGGCCGTCCAGGGCCTCTGGGCCTCGCGCTGGATGATGGTGCTGGAAGGCATGGACGGCGCGGCAGTGGGCAGCCGGCTGACGCTGATCAGCGGCGCCATGCTGGCCGGTTTCCTGTTCATGGGTTTCTTCGCGACGGCGCTGGTGCACCGCGGCATCAAGCTGGAAAAAATCTATCTCGGCGCCATGCTGCTCGCCCTCGCCTGCTTCGCGCTCATCACCAGTCAGCCGACCCTGGCCGGCAACCTGCTGTGGCCGGTGCTTGGCGCCTGTTTCTCGCTCTCCAACATTGCCTATTCGCTGGTCGCCCAGGCCTTCCCGCCGGCGATGTCGGGACGTGCCAATACCGCGCTCAACCTGCTGGTCTTTGCCGGCGCCTTCGGGCTGCAATGGGGCATCGGCGTCCTGGTCGACCTGTTGCAGGCTAATGCCTGGGCCGGCGACGCGGCTTTCCGCGCCGCCTTCTGCAGCCTGTTAGGCGCTCAGGTTCTGGCGCTCGGCTGGTTGCTGCGCCCCAACCGCCGGACTTGAGATGGCGAGGTCGACCTGCTGCAGCGAGCCGGCCGCCCCCGCCTCGCTGAGATAGAGCCCGGCCGAGCGGATCTGGCCGAGCAATTCGTTGTCGGCGGTTTTTAGCGAAAACGGGGCGTCCACCGCAGCGGTATACAAGGCGCCGACGCCGCGCGAGGCGAGCGAGCCGAACTGGTCGCCGGACCAGATGGCGAGCTGGTTCCAGGCGCTATCGCCTTCATCGATCCAGCCATTATGGTCGCTGTCGAGCTGGCTGAGATCGGCGAAACCGTTGCCGCTGGCGACGCCGAACAACTCGCTGCCATTGTCGGCCTTGCCGTTGCCATTGCGGTCGAAGACGAGAAAACCGCTACTCGCGCCAAGGCCGGGAATCTCCTCAAGCGTGCCATCGCCGTTGAGATCGAAGGCCATGCGCTCTTCGGTCAGTTCACAGGAATTGCCGTCGAAGCTGAGGACCAGCGGGTCGCGCAACTGGACGCTGGCGGATTCACTGGTCGTTTTCCGGCTGCTGTAGTCGCGGGCCAGATCGAGCGAGTAGTCGAAAGCGATCGACCGGCCATCGGCGGTTTTTACCGTGCCGCTGCCGCAGACGCTGGTCCGTTCCGATTCGGAAATGCATTCAGTCACCGTGCGCTGCCAGCTGATTTCCCGCGTCCGCGTCGGCAATTCGGAATCGACCGGCAAAGTCTCCGGAGCGGCAAGGTTTTCCTTGCATTTCTTGCCGTCGATTGCCGCCAGAATGGCATCGACCAGTTGCTGCAACAGTTTTTGCATGCGCTCGCGGGCGGCAACTTCGTCTTCGCGGCTCTCCGCGGCGAGGCTCTTGAACAATTGCCGGAAGTCCTGCACCGTGGTCGTTTCCAGCGTCTGGCTATACTGTGCCTCGTGGGTCGCCGCCAGTTGTACCGTCGATTCCTGGATTCTCATGTTGCACTCCTTGCCAAGTTTGGAATGACTCCATTGCAAGGGGCGTGCCGGTCAGAACTCGAAAGGGTCGACCTCGATATGCCAGCGCAATTTGGACGGCGCCTTGATCCCCGCAATCGCCTCCCGCCAGCACGGCAGGAAGGCCTGCAAGGCCGGCCGGGAATACGATTCGGCAAGCAGTTGGCCGCGCTCTAGATTGGCCAGACGGGCCATTTTCATCGGGATCGGATCGTAGATCAGGATGTTTTCGTGCTCGGCGATCACCGGCAAGGCCGCAGCGGCCTGCAGGAAGGCGATCGAATCGGCCATCTCCGGCGCCTCGGCGCGCAGCATGGCCTGGAAGGCATAGGGCGGGAAACCGGCCTGCTCGCGTTCCTTGAGCAGGGTCGCGGCGAAACCGGGGTAGTCGTGGGCGACCAGCGCCGCATAGAGCGGGTGATCCGGGTACTCGGTCTGGATCAGCACCTCGCCCTTCAGCTCGGCCCGCCCGGCCCGCCCGGCAACCTGCATCAACTGGGCAAACAGCCGTTCCGGTGCCCGCCAGTCGGCAGCGAACAAGGCCGAGTCGGCGCCGAGCACGCCGACCAGCGTCAATTTTGGGAAATCGTGGCCCTTGGCCAGCATCTGGGTACCGACCAGGATATCGGCCTCGCCGCCATGAATGCGCTCGAGCATCACTTCCCACTGCTTGCGGCTCTTCACCGAGTCGCGGTCGACGCGCAGGATACGGGCTTCCGGAAACTGCTCCTTCAGCCAGTCTTCGAGGCGCTGCGTGCCGCGCCCGAAGGGGTGGATGTCCTGGTTGCCGCAGGTCGGGCAGGCTTTCGGGACGCGGTGTTCGCAGCCGCAGTGGTGACAGCGCAGGCGACGGTCGGCCAGGTGCAGCACCATGTTCGCCGCGCAACGCGTGCAGCGCGAGATCCAGCCGCAGGCCGGACAGGCCAGCACTGGCGCATAGCCGCGCCGGTTGAGAAAGACCAGGCTTTGCTCGCCGCGCGCCAGGCGCTCCTTGATGCCAGCCACCAGCGCCGCGCTGACGCCCTCCTGCAAGGCCATTTTGCGCGTATCGAGTACGTGCACCGCCGGCAACGAGGCTTCCGGATTGGCCCGCTCGTGCAGGGTAAGCAGCCCATAGCGCTTGCTCTGCGCGTTGGCCCAGGACTCCAGCGACGGCGTCGCCGAACCGAGCAGGATCGGGATGCCGAGCTGATGGGCGCGAAAGACCGCGACATCGCGCGCCGAATAGCGCATGCCGTCCTGCTGCTTGAAGGATGGGTCGTGTTCCTCGTCGATGACGATCAGGCCGAGCCTCGGCAACGGCGTGAAAATCGCCAGCCGGGTGCCGAGCACGATGCTTGCCTCGCCGGCAAAGGCGGCCCGCCAGTTGCGCTCGCGCGCCGCCTCGGCCAGTTCGCTGTGCAACGAGACGACGCCGGTATCCGGAAAACGCGCCCGCACCCGGCCTTCGAGTTGCGGCGTCAGATTGATTTCCGGGACCAGCAGCAGAACCTGCTGGCCAGCGGCCAGCGCCCGCTCGATCAGGCGCAGGTAAACCTCGGTCTTGCCGCTGCCGGTGACGCCATGCAGCAAATGGGCTGCAAAGCCGGCGGCCGGGTCGATCGCATTGACGGCAACCGCCTGCTCTTCGGTCAGCTCG
Source organism: Dechloromonas denitrificans (assembly GCF_001551835.1). Lineage (GTDB taxonomy): Bacteria > Pseudomonadota > Gammaproteobacteria > Burkholderiales > Rhodocyclaceae > Azonexus > Azonexus denitrificans. Next base: position 193,478 of record NZ_LODL01000035.1, read on the forward strand.
GGCGCAGCGACAGGCGGCGTCGACTTGGCCGCCCGGGTATTGCGCCGGGTCGGTGGATCCAGGCGTTTCAGGCCGACCGGCAAAGCCTGCAGCAGCACTTCGCCAAAGGGCGCCTGGTAATAGGCACTGGCGAATTCGCACAGGCGGAAGAAATCGGCCGGCAACGGCGGCAGGTCGCGCAGGATTTCGCCGGCCGGCTTCAACTGGGCGAGCGGCCAGTCGCTACCATCCTGAACATCGACGATGACCCCCAGCCGTTCGCCCCGCCCGAACGGAACCCGGACGCGCAAGCCGATCTCGGCGGTCGACGCCGCCTCGGCGACATAATCGAACAGCCGATGCAGCGGCAAATCGAGGGCAACGCGCAAGACGGGCATGGCTGGAGCGGGGAGTGCCTTCAGTAGTCGAAAACGGGGATCAGGCCCCCGGCCGGCCGGGGGCTGCCGGGCTTGTCCACAAAAGCTGTGGATAACTTTGTGGATTGCTTTCGATTGTTGCCGCTAAGTAACCGTCCCGTAAGGAGTTTGTTACTTTGCCGAAATATTGTGCAACTGCGAATATTGTTTATATTCAATACTTTAAACAAACGCGTTGCTGTCAAGGGGTTTTCCGGACTTTTTCTTCGTGAAAGGCAAAGCGCTGTGTATAAGTCAGGCTTTGCCCCTCACTTATCAATATTACTTACGTAATAGGCGGCTGTGCGAATGGACGGCGTCGACCAGCGCGGTGACGCTTTCCGGCGGCGTGAATTGCGAAATGCCGTGACCGAGGTTGAAAACGTGGCCGGTATTGCCCGGGCCGTAGCTGTCGAGCACCTTCTTCGCTTCGGCGGCAACGACTTCCGGGCCGGCGAACAGCACGTTCGGGTCGAGGTTGCCCTGCAGCGCCACCTGGCCGCCGACGCGACGGCGCGCTTCGCCGATGTCGATGGTCCAGTCGAGGCCGACCGCATCGCAGCCGATGGCGGCGATCTTTTCCAGCCACAAGCCACCGTTCTTGGTGAACACGATGCTCGGAATGCGCTGGCCGTCCTTTTCCTTCTTCAGGCCGGCGACGATGCGCTGCATGTATTGCAGCGAGAATTCCTGGTAGGCCGCATTCGACAGCGAACCGCCCCAGGTGTCGAAAATCATCACGGCCTGCGCGCCACTGTCGATCTGGGCGTTCAGGTAGGAGATTACCGAGTCGGCGGTCACCGACAGGATCTTGTGCAGCAGGTCCGGGCGGTTGTACATCATGCCCTTGATATGGCGGAAATCACTCGACCCCTGGCCTTCGACCATGTAGCAGGCGAGCGTGTACGGGCTGCCGGAGAAGCCGATCAGCGGCACCGAGTTGTCCAGGGCGCGGCGGATTTCGGCCACCGCATCCATCACGTAGCCGAGGTGCTCGTAGGGGTCCGGCGCGGTCAGGTTGTTGATCGCCCATTCCTCGCGCAGCGGGCGCTCGAAACGCGGCCCCTCGCCTTCGGCGAAATAGAGGCCGAGGCCCATCGCGTCCGGCACGGTCAGGATGTCGGAGAACAAGATGGCGGCGTCGAGGTCGTAGCGGGCCAGCGGCTGTAGCGTCACTTCGCAGGCCATGGTCGGCGACTTGCACAGGTTCAGGAAGTTGCCGGCCCGTTTGCGGGTTTCGCAGTACTCGGGCAGGTAACGGCCGGCCTGGCGCATCAGCCAGAGCGGTGTGTAGTCGGTCGGCTCTTTGAGCAGGGCGCGCAGGAAAGTATCGTTTTTGGGTCGGCTCACGTCGGACTCCGCCAGAAAATTCGGAAAGGCGAGATTATCCGCCTTTCCCCGGCTGCGGTCACTTGCGCTGCATCAGGAAAAGCTGGAAGAAGCGGCTATTTGCGCCAGAAAGCCGGCGTCAGCACGACCAGCAAGGTGAATATTTCCAGGCGGCCGAGCAGCATGGCGAAGATGCAGATCCAGGTCTGGAAGTCTTCCAGCACTTCGTAGGTGGTCGATGGCCCGACCACGCCGAGGCCCGGCCCGGTGTTGTTGATGCTGGCGACGATGGCGGTGAAGGCTGAGACGATGTCGAGGCCGGTGAAGGCCATCAGCAGTGTCAGCGAGGCAATGCTGACCATGTACATGAAGGCGAAGGCGAGCACCGCGAAGAGAATCGGCTGCGGCGCCACCTGGCCACCGATGCGGACGTTGTACACGGCGCTCGGGTGCATGGCACGCAGCAGTTCGCGGTAGACCTGCTTGTAGAGCACCAAGGCCCGAATCATCTTGATGCCGCCGCCGGTCGACCCGGCGCTGGTCACGAAACTGGACAGGAACAGCATCCACAGCGGAGCGAAGATCGGCCACTGGGCAAAATCGACGCTGGCAAAGCCGGTCGTTGTCGCGATCGAGACCAGATTGAAGGCGGTATGGCGCACCGCCGTATCGAGATCGGGGTAGGCGCCGTCCTTCCAGATATAGATCGCCACTGCCATGATACTGAGCAGCGTGATGCCGAGGAACCAGCCGGCTTCCGGATCGCGCAGATAGGGGCGTAGCGAGCGCCCGTTGACGGCGAGGAACAGCGTGCCGAAATTCATGCCGGCAATCAGCATGAAGAGGATGGCCACCGCTTCGATGGCTGGCGAATTGAAAAAGCCGAAACTGGCATCGTGGGTGGAAAAGCCGCCCAGCCCCATCGTTGAAAAGGCATGGCAAACGGCATCGAACCAACTCATGCCGGCCCATCGGAAACCGAGGATGCAGGCTATGGAGACTCCGAGATAGACCAGCCACAAGCCTTTCGCCGTCTCGGCGATGCGCGGCGTCAGCTTGGCGTCCTTCATCGGCCCCGGCGTTTCCGCCTTGAACATCTGGCGGCCGCCGATGCCGAGCAGCGGCAGGATGGCGATGGCCAGCACGATCAGGCCCATGCCGCCGACCCAGACCAGCTGGTGGCGCCACAGGTTGACCGACATCGGCAGCGTATCGAGGTTGGCGAGCACCGTCGAACCGGTCGTCGTCAGCCCGGACACCGTCTCGAAATAGGCATCGGTATGACTGATGCCCAGCTGCAGCATCAGCGGGATGGCAGCAAAGGCCGGCAGCACCGTCCACACCAGCACGACCATCAGGAAACCGTCGCGGATGTTCAGCTCGCGCTTGCAATTGCGGTAGCGGTACCAGAGAAAGGCACCGCACAACATGGTCAGCAGAAAGGCCTCGTCGTAGGCGGTTTGCGCCCCGTCGTTGGTAACGTAGGAAACGATCAGCGGCGCCAGCATGGTCAGGCCGAAGAGCATGACGATCATGCCCAGCGCGCGATAAACGGGAGCGAAGCGCGTCATGGTCGACCTCTCAAAGGAAGTGGAAACCCACCTGGAACAGCTTTTCGACCTTCTTGACCAGTTTCTTGCGGGTACAGAAGACGATGACGTGGTCTTCCGCCTCGATCAACGTATCGTGGTGCGCGATCACCACTTCGCCGTGCCGGGTGATCGCCGTCCAGTCGTCGGTCTGGCCGACGATGACAGCCTGCTCGAAATTGCGGACGACGGCCGCCACCGTGACGCCGCTCGGCCAGTCGATCTGGTCGATGCGCTTGCCGACCACCTTCGAGGTCTTGGCATCGCCGTGGGCAACGATTTCCAGCGCCTCGGCCGCGCCGCGGCGCAGCGAATGCACTTCGGCAACATCGCCCTGCCGAACATGGGCGAGCAAGGTGCCGATCGAGACCTGGGCCGGCGAAATACCGATGTCGATCGGCCCGCCTTCGATCATCTCGGCATAGGCCCGGCGGTTGATCAGCGCCACCACCCGCTGGCAGCCGAGCCGCTTGGCCAGACTGCCGGACATGATGTTGTCTTCGTCGTCATTGGTCAGCGCGAGGAAGAGATCCATCTCGGCAATGTTTTCCTGTTCCAGCAACTCCTCGTCGGTGGCATCGCCGAGCAGGACCAGCGCATTGTCGAGTTCGTTGGCCAGCACTTCGGCACGCTCCTTGCGGCCTTCGATGACCTTGACCTCGTAGCGTTTTTCCAGCGTTTTGGCCAGCCGGATGCCGATATTGCCGCCGCCGGCGATCATGATCCGCTCGACCGGCCGCATCATCCGCCGCAGCTGGCGCAGCACCGGCCGGATATGTTCGGCCGCGGCCAGCAGGAAGACCTCGTCGCCAGCCTCGACGACGGTATCACCCTCGGGAAAGACCGGCTGGTCGCGGCGAAAAATGGCGGCGATCCGGGCATCCATTTCCGGCGGCAGATGCTCGCGCATCTGCTTGATCGGCTGGCCGACCAGCAAACCGCCTTCATAGGCGCGCACCGCCACCAGGCTCACCCGGCCCCGGGCGAAATTGAGCACCTGCAAGGCTTCCGGGAATTCGATCAGGCGGCAGATGTAATCGGTAATCACCTGTTCCGGGCAGAGCGCGAAATCGACCGCGAAATTCTCCTCCGACAACAGGCCGGCATCTTCGAGAAAGTCACGCGACCGTAGGCGGGCGATCCGGGTCGGCACATTGAAGACGCTCTGCGCCAGCTTGCAGGCCACCAGATTGCTCTGGTCGCTCTGCGTCACCGCAATGATCATGTCGGCATCTGCCGCCCCGGCCTCGCGCAGCACGCTCGGCGTTGCCGCATTGCCGACCACGGCGCGCAGGTCCAGCTTGTCCTGCAGGGCCATCAGGCGCACCCCGTCGCTATCGACGACGGTGATGTCGTTTTCTTCGGAAACCAGACCTTCCGCCACGCTGGCGCCGACCTGGCCGGCGCCGAGAATGATGACTTTCATGCAACCCCCGTTGTTGACCGCCAGGATCTCCGGCCTCGGCTGCTCTGCATCCCGGAAGGCTCCCCCAAGCCTACCGCTGGCCGAGCGGCCTTATTCCTCGCTGCGCTTGCCGAGTTTTACATCAAGTTGCTTCAACTTGCGGTACAGGTGCGTCCGCTCCAGGCCGGAACGCTCGGCCAGTTTGGTCATATTGCCACCCTCCAGCCGCAGGTGGTGCTCGAAATACAGTTTTTCGAAGGCATCGCGCGCTTCGCGCAAGGGCTGTTCGAGCAGCGGCAACAGCGAGGCCAGTTCGCGGCTGCCGCCCTCGTCACGCGGCATGACGCGGGTCACGTCGTCGGCCGAAATCTCTTCGTCGAGCGCGGTCAACGCCAGATTGCGCACCAGGCCGTAGAGATCGGTCCAGCTCGCTTCCGGCAGGTTTTTCCAGGGCAACGTGCGCAAGGCGTTGAGCGCCCCGGTCGAAAAGCGCCGCGGCTGGACTTCGCCGCGTTCGACGAAATTGGTCAGCAGCAGGCTGGCGATCTCCGGCAATTCGTCGGCATGGCCGGCCAGCGACGGCATGGCAATCCAGATCTCGCCGAGGCGGGTGACCAGCTTGTTATCCCAGCCGGCTTCGAGCAAGGCTGGTAGCGGCCGGGCAATGGCGGCGACCAGTTGCAAATTGAGCTTATCCAGGCGGTCGACCGCATAGGCCAGATTCATTTGCTGCATTTTGCCGAGGGCCGACAGATCGGGCACAAACAGCAGGCCGCCGCTGACTTTCTCCAGCATCTCCTGGGTCAGCGCACTGCTCACGCTGGACAGGTCTAGCCACGGGGCGCGCGGCGGTTGCAGCGTGCGGGCGCAGATTTCCGCCATGCCGCCGGTCGCCCCCTTGAGCAGCAGCAAGGGCGACTTGGCAGCCGCCTGCTCCAGACGCCGCTTGAACTCCTTGACGAAGGCGGAGCGACCAAAGGCTTCCAGGGTCAGCGGCAGGCGCTGCGGCGGCGCATCGTGCTTGAGCGCCTTCTGCACCGTCGACAGCAGCTTCTGCAGCGCGATCGGCTTTTCCAGGAAATCGAAAGCGCCGAAGCGGGTCGCCTCGACCGCGGTATCGATCGTGCCGTGTCCCGACATCATCACCACCGGCATGTTCAGATGGCCGCCGGCATGCCATTCCTTGAGCAGGGAAATGCCGTCGGTATCCGGCATCCAGATGTCGAGCAGGACCAGATCGGGGCGCAGTTCAAGGCGGACCTGCCGGGCTGCCGTGGCGTTTTCCGCCAAGCGGACGTCGTAGCCCTCGTCGATCAGGATTTCCGAGAGCAGTTCGCGAATGCCGACTTCGTCGTCAACGACCAGAATGATTGCCATTTTTGGCTTCCTCTTCTTTCACCAGGGGCAGGCGGATATCGATCCGCGCACCACCCTCCGGTGCATTGCTGATTTCAATGGTGCCCAGGTGTTCTTCGACAATTTTCTTGACGATGGGCAGGCCAAGGCCGGTACCGCGTGCCTTCGTCGTGACATAAGGTTCGAAGATGCGTGGCAGCAGTTCGGCCGGAAAGCCGGGGCCGTTGTCGGCGATCTGCAACCGGGCGCAACGGCCGGCCGTTTCGGTGGAAATCTCGATGCAGGTCTCGCCCCGCCCTTCCAGCGCATCTTCGGAATTGCGCAGCAGATTGTGGATGATCTGCCGCAATTGGGTCGCGTCGCCGAGCACCGGCGGCAGATGTTCGGCCAGCCGGGTTTCGATACGTGCCGACGAGCTTTCGTAAAGACCAAGCACCTCGCCGATCAGCCCGTTGAGGTCGAGCGGCGCCACTTCCGGAGCCGGCATCCTCGCGTAGTCGCGGAAGTCGTCAACCATCCGCTTCATCGCCTGCACCTGGTTGATGATGGTTTGCGTGCCCCGGGCCAGCATGTCGGCGTCGCCATTGGCCAGCTTGCCGGCCAGCTTGAACTGCAGGCGCTCGGCCGACAGCTGGATCGGCGTCAGCGGATTCTTGATCTCGTGGGCCAACCGACGGGCGACTTCACCCCAGGCCGCGCTGCGCTGGGCGGCGATGATCCGGGTCACATCGTCGAAGACGACGACATCGCCGCCGCCGCTCGCTTCCGGCAGGCGCGAGCCGCGCAGCAACAGCACCTGCGGCATGCCGTTCGGCCGCTCGAGTTCGAGCTGGCCTTGCCATTCGGCTTCTTCGGTGCTGGCGAAATGTTCGCGGATGAACTGACCCATGATGCCCTGACGCGGCCAATTTTCGACCGATTCGCCGATCAGCCCGGAGAAATCGTCGTTCAGGATGGTCAGCGCCCCTTCGTTGATGGTGCGCAGCACGAAGCGACGGTCGAAAACCAGCACCCCAGCCGACAGATTGGCGAGGATCGATTCGAGATAGCCGCGCGCCGACTCCAGTTCGGCCCGGTGGCGCTCGGTTTCGCGCCGGGCATCGTCGAGCTGGCGGGTCATCTGGTTGAAGGACTGGGTCAGGATGCCCAGTTCGTCGCCGCTGTAGATCGCCTGGCGCGGTGAAAAGTCGCCCTGCGCCACCGCCTGCGTCCCTTCGGCCAAAATGTAGAGCGGCGCCGCCAGCCGGCGGGCCATCACGTAGGCCAGCGCGAAGGCGCCGAACAGCGCGACGAGCACGGTCAAGGTCAGGGTCAGCGCGTAAATCCGGGTCAGCCCCTGACGGGCCAGCTGCAATTCCTGGTAATCGCGATAGACCGCCTGTACCGCATCGGCGTCGTGCGCCAGGCTGGGCGGCACCGGATGGGTCAGTTGCAGGATGCGCGGCTCCTCGAAGACGTCGCGCGCCGCCACCGCAACCAGCACGCGCAGGTAGAGCTTGCCGCCCTCACCTTCGACCGAGGTCACGGCGCGCGAACTGCGCGCCTGCTTGAGCTGGCTCTGGCTCGGCAGTTCGGGCAGCAGGCTGCTCAGTTCGCTGGTCGCGCTCGACAGCAACTGGCCGCCGACCGAGAACAGTGCCGCCGACTGGACGCCCTTTTCCTCGCGCAAGCGGAGCAGCGCCGAGCGCCGCGATACTTCCTTGATATCCGACAACTCGGTGGCCATGCTGTGCGCCTTGTCGCTGAGATCGGCGAGCAGCGAATCGAGCGCCGAGCGGCCGAGTTGCAGGCCGGATTCGAGCGCCTTTTCGACGCGCACGTCGAACCAGCTTTCGATCGAACGAGTAACGAACTGCACCGAGACGCCATAGACCAGCGCCCCGGGCAGCACGGCGATGACCCCGAACATCAGCATCAGGCGCAGCTTGAGGCGGGCACCGAAGACCTGCGCCTGATAGTCACGCCACAGCGAACGCAACTGCCAGCCGACCAGGCCGACCATGCCGACGGCCAGCACGATGTTCAGGCCGATCAGCAGCGGGTAGTTGCGGGAAAAAATGACGGTGTCGGCCGCCGTCGACATCAGCAGCAGGAACCAGAGTATGCCGCCGACTGCCGCTGCCAGAGCCCCGCCTATGGCGACAAAACGCTTCACTTGGCCTCCGCCGGAAGCGGCTGGGGCGTTACCGCCGCCGGAGCCGGACTGGGCGCCGCAACCGGCAGCGCAACCGGCAGGACTGCCGGCCACAGCTTCCAGTCCGAATTCAGGCTCCACTCCTTGTTGCCGAGCGCGGAGATCTGGAAGGGGCGCGGCAACTGGGTGATGTCGAGGCGCAGGCGCAGCGCCGCCTGATAAGGTTCGCCAGGGCGCACCGTCTTGTCTGCCTTGTCGATAACCAGCCAGTTGCGCAGGTGCGACAGCATGCGCAGCGCTTCGGACAGGGTCGAAAAAGACTGGTGCAGGGCGCCGGTGGACAACCGATATTGCCGGGTCAGCGCATGGTAGGAGAGCCGGAAAGTCTGGCTGCGCGTGCCGAGTTTTTCATCGAGCCAGTACCAGCGCGGTCGGGAAAGTTCGAAATCAACCACAAAATGCAGCACGACGCCTTTGGTCACCGCCTCTTCCAGGCGCGGATTCAGGTCGAAATTGAAATCGGCGGCCAGAATGTAGCCGTCGTCGCCCAGCGTGATTTGCGGATTGGCGATCTCGATCTCGGCGGTCAACGCTACCGCTGGCACGAAAAAGAGCAGCGCCAGCCAGCAGCGCAAACTCAGTCGCAGCTGGTCAAGAAAGCTTTTCGAGCAGGCAGTAGAAGAAGCCATCGTGTTCGGCAGTCGGTAAAAGCTGTTCCTCATGGCAACGGCGGGCCTGCGGCTGGCGGGCGAGAAAATCGTCGATCTGCAGGCCATTTTCGGCCGGGAAGACCGAGCAGGTCGCGTAAAGCAGTTTACCCCCGGGCCGGACGACCTGCCACAAGGCGTCGAGGATGCGCGACTGGGCCGCGGCAAAACTGGCGATGTCGGTTTCCCGGCGCAGCCACTTGGCATCCGGATTACGGCGCACGACACCGCTCGCCGTACACGGCACATCGGCCAGCACCGCATCGAAGGGCTCGCTGTCCCACCAGGTATTCAGTTTGGCGCAATCGGCAGCCTTGATCGCGGCGCTCAGGCCTAGGCGGGCCAGATTTTCAGTCACCCGCTTGCAACGTGAGGGTTTCAGATCGAGGGCCAGCAGATCGAGTTCTGCCCGCTCCAGCAGATGCGCCGTCTTGCCGCCTGGCGCGGCACAGGCATCAAGGACCCGACTGCCCGGGCGCGGGTCGAGCAGGCTGGCGGCCAGTTGGGCGCCGGGGTCCTGCACCGAAACCAGGCCATCGGCAAAACCGGGCAACCGGTCGACCGGCACCGGCTTGTCGAGCGCCAGCCCGGCCTCGCCGACCGCCGTCGCGGCAATTCCTGCGGCCGCCAGCCGGGCCTGATAGTCGGCCCGCTGGCAACGCCGCTGATTGACGCGCAACGCCATCGGCGGCGCTGCGTTGCCGGCGGCGACGATGGCCGGCCAGTCTGCCGGATAAGCCGCCTGCAAGCGGGCCAGCCACCAGTCCGGGTGCTGGAACTGGGCGACCGGATCTTCCACCAGCGCGGCCGTCAAGGCCGTCTGCTGGCGCAGGAAGTTACGCAGCACACCATTGACCAGCGGGCGCAAATGCCCTTCAGCCAGCTCGCCGGCCGCGCTGACGGCCTGATCGACCACGGTATGCGCGGCATCGGGCCGCGTTTCCAGCCGGTAGATGGCGACCAGCAACAGGGCTCGCACTTCCGGCTCGGCCAGCGGCTTGCTGAGCAGGCGACCGAGGAAGAAATCACCCCGGCCATAGCGGCGCAGGCTGCCATAGACGAGATCCTGCACGGCCGGCCGGGCTACCGGGTCGACGCGGGCGAGCAGGCCGTCGGCCAGGCTTTGCCCGGCGAAAACGGCAGTGTTGATGCGGGCGGCTTGCAGCAGGGCAAACCCCAGGGAATTGGGCGGCAGTCTGGACATAGGCCGCGATTATCGCACGGGGCATAATGCCGCCATGCGCCGAATGCTCATTGCCCTGTCCCTTCTGCTGGCCGCCCCCCTGGCACAGGCCTGGAACGCAGCCGGCCACCGGCTGACGGCGGCCATCGCCTGGCAGCAGCTATCGCCGCGCACGCAGGCAGTCATCGCCGAGGCACTCAGTCAGCATCCGGACCACCTGCGCTGGCGCGACCGGGCGCGCAGCGACGAAGCCGGCGCCCTCTTTGCCGAGGCAGCGACCTGGCCGGACGATATCCGCAACGACCCACGCTTTTACGACGAGCAGCGCGAACCGGCGACGCCGCCTCTACCCGGCCTGAGCGACACGGCACGCCACAAGCGTTGGCATTACGTCGACCTCGGCGCCGACGGCAAACCCCGCAAAGGCGAACTGGACAAGCAGATCGAGCGACTCAGCCGAGTCCTGCGGTCGACGGCCCAAATCGAGCAAATTTCCTACGCCCTGCCCTGGCTCATTCACCTGGTCGGCGACATCCATCAGCCGCTGCATGTCGGCCGCCATGACGATGAAGGCGGCACCGAACTGGAAATCGAGAACCCGTTCAACAAGCGCCTACCGTTCACCAGCCTGCATGTTTACTGGGACGACCTGCCCGGCCCGCCCTGGCTGCGCGGCAAACGACTGGACAATAACGCCGCCCGCCTGCTCGACACCTACCCGGCTCCGGCCCAAGGTACGGTCGCGCAATGGCGGGACGAAAGCCACCGCCTGCTCGCGGCGGCCTATCCGCCGGCGACCGGCAGCCTGTTGCCGATCGTCAGTGAGGAGTTTCACCAGCAGGCGCGCGCCATTGCCCAGCGCCGCCTGGTCGAAGCCGGCTACCGCTTGGGCCGTTTGCTGGAAAGCATTTTCGCCCAGCGCGTTTCACGTGGAACGTCATAAAATCACGCCATGCACGGAATCCACCTCATTGCCGACCTGCACGACTGCCGTTGTCCACCGGGCTTCTTGCTCGATGGTCCCGGCCTTGAGGTGTTTTGTGTCGAAGCCTGCACGCGGCACGGTCTGACCGTCGTCGGCCGCCTGTTCCATCCATTTCGCGATGCCCACGGCGAGGCCGCCGGGGTCACCGGCACCGTCGTCCTCGCCGAGTCCCACCTCGCGCTGCATACCTGGCCGGAAATCGGCGCGGTCACCCTCGATGTGTACGTCTGTAATTTCAGTGGCGACAACAGCGAAAGCGCCCATGCCCTCTTCCGCGACGTCATCGCCGCCTTTGCCCCGGCCCGAACCGAGCGCATCGAGGTCAAACGCGGCCAGCTTGGCATTCGCGAGCAGATCATCGACCCAGCCCCGCCCGACCCGGCGTAGCAACCGGCTGCTACCCGCCGCCCGGCAATTCTCCAGACAATGCATGACAGCGCCCCGGCATTTCCGCCAGGCGCCGAACGACAACCAAGGAGACAAAAATGGCTGCCCAGAAAATTCTGATGATTACCGGTGACTACACCGAGGATTACGAAACCATGGTGCCCTTCCAGGCGCTGCTGATGGTCGGTCATGCGGTGCACGCCGTCTGTCCGGGCAAAAAGGCCGGCGATTCGGTGCGTACCGCGATCCACGATTTCGAAGGCGACCAGACCTACAGCGAAAAGCCTGGCCACAACTTCACGCTCAATGCCAGCTTCGCCGACATAAAGGCCGAGGATTACGATGCGCTGGTCATTCCCGGCGGCCGCGCCCCGGAATACCTGCGCCTGAACCCCGAGGTGCTGGCCATGGTCCGCCACTTTGCCGACCGCAACAAGCCGATTGCCGCCATCTGTCACGGCGCTCAATTGCTTAGCGCCGCCGGCGTGCTGAGCGGTCGCTCCTGCAGCGCCTACCCGGCCTGCGCGCCGGAAGTGCGGTCGGCCGGTGGCAACTACGCCGAAATCCCGGTCGACCAGGCCCACGTCGATGGCAACCTGGTCACCGCCCCGGCCTGGCCGGCCCACCCGGACTGGCTGGCCAAGTTCCTGCAGGTTCTCGGTACCCGTATCACGCTTTGATATGCTGCACGGGCAGCCGGCGGCTGCCCGATCCGACCAGGAGGCGCCATGTGTGAAATCTACGTCAAAGCCGACCCCATGCTCTACGAGTCGCGCGCCCGCTCGCTGCGCATCCACGGCTTCGTCACCAAGATCCGGCTGGAAAACCTGTTCTGGGAGATCCTGGCCGAACTAGCCGGTAACGAGGGCATGACGACCAACCAGCTGATCGCCAAGCTCTACGACGAAATCGAAGCCTACCGCGGCGAGGTCGAGAACTTCGCCTCGTTCCTGCGCGTCACCTGCCTGCGCTACCTGACTTTGCGTCACCAGAAAGCGGGCGAACGGCCCAGCCTGGCCGTCGTCGGCACCCTACCGACGGCGGCGCAACACCTATCACGCAGCCTCGGCGCCGCCTGAGCGCAGCTTCAAGGAAGGATATCGAAACGGTCGCCGACCTTCAGCGGACTGCCGGCGAGAAATTGCTGCACCGGCAAGCGCTTGCCACCGGCTTTCTGCAATTCGCTGACGGCCAGCGCGCCGCTGCCGCAGGCCACGACGACACTGCTGCGGTCGACCACCAGAATCTGGCCAATTTCACCCTGCCCGGCCACCGGGCTGGCCTGCCACAACTTGACGGTCTGTCCGCCAAGCATGGCCTGCGCGCCGGGAAAGGGATTGAAAGCACGGATATGGCGATCCAGTTCGGCCGCACTTTTCGACCAGTCGATCAGCGCCTCGGCTTTTTCGATCTTGTGCGCGTAGGTGATGCCCTCCACCGGCTGAGTTTCAGCTGGCAGCGGCAATTTGGCCAAGGCCTCGACAACCAGTCGGCCACCCAGTTCAGCCAGACGGTCGTGCAAGGTCGCCGTCGTATCGGCTGCTGCAATCGGGAAGGCGCCGCGCAACAGCACCGGGCCGGTATCCAGCCCGGCCTCCATCTGCATGATGCAGACACCGGTTTCGGCGTCGCCGGCCAGCAAGGCGCGTTGAATCGGCGCCGCGCCGCGCCAGCGCGGCAACAATGAGGCATGGATGTTGATGCAGCCGAAGCGTGGCAGGTCGAGCACGACTTGCGGCAGGATCAGGCCGTAAGCCGCCACCACCATGACCTCGGCGCCGACGGCTGCGATCTTCTCCTGGGCCACCGTCTCTTTCAGCGTCAGCGGCTGAAAAACTTCGATGCCATGTTCCAGGGCCAGCTTCTTGACCGGCGACGGCTGCAGAGTCATGCCCCGCCCGGCCGGGCGGTCTGGCTGGGTCAGGACCAGCGCCACCTGGTGACCGGCGTCGATAATTGCCTGCAGAGCCTGCGCGGCAAACTCCGGGGTTCCAGCAAAGATCAGCTTCATGCGGTGACGCGCGCCTGCTTGGCCAGCTTGTTCTTGATGCGCGCCTGTTTCAGTTGCGACAGGTGATCGACAAAGACCATGCCATTCAGGTGATCGAGTTCATGCTGAATGCAAACGGCGAGCAAACCATCGGCCGCCAGCGACTGCGGCTTGCCGTCGAGATCGAGGTAATGCACGGTGACCCGCTCGGCCCGCTCGACCTTATCGTAGATGCCGGGCACCGACAGACAGCCCTCCTCGCCGGTCTGGCTCCCATCGTGGTTTTCCAGGCGCGGATTGATGAAGACGCGCAGATCGTTCTTCTCTTCCGAAATGTCGATGACAACCACCTGCTTATGGACATCGACCTGCGTCGCCGCCAACCCGATGCCCGGCGCTTCGTACATGGTTTCAGCCATGTCGGCGACCAATTTACGGATGCTTTCGTCAATATTTGAAACCGGTGCCGCGACTTTTTTCAGACGGACATCGGGGAAACGCAAAATGGGTAGAAGTGCCATATGTAAAAAGGAGGAAAAGCTTGCTCGATTAGGTTATTACGTGCAGAATCTCAAGCAATTCCCGAGATTTGGAGCGGGTTGCCGGATGCTGCTCAGACAGCGTTATTCGCACCTTGTTCCAGCGGCACGAGAGGTTACGACTATGGTTCGCATTATATCCGCGCTCATCCTGGCCGTGACGGCCGTCTGCGCATCCGCTCAAGAGCCGCTCAAGCTCGTGGACAACCCGCCCGACCGCCATATCGTTGTTCCCGGCGATACCCTGTGGGCCATTTCCGGAAAATTCCTGCAGCAGCCTTGGCGCTGGCCGGAAATCTGGCAGATGAACAAGGCCGAAATCAAGAATCCGCACCTGATCTATCCGGGCGATGTCGTCATTCTCGACCGTTCCGGCACCACCCCGCGCCTGCGCATCGGCAAGGCCATCAAGTCAGGCAGCGGTACCGGCAAGCTGCAGCCGCAGGTACACAGCGAAGCCCTACCGCAGGTCATCCCGAGCATCCCGCCCAACATCATCGAAGCCTTCCTATCGCAGCCGCTGGTCATCGAACCCGGTGCCCACGATGGCATCGCCCGCGTCGTTGCTTCGCAGGAAGACCGCACATTCATGGGCAATGGCGACGTCGCCTTCGTTACCGGGATTAACGATGTCAGCGTCGTCAATTGGAGCATCTTCCGTCCGGGTAAACCGCTGAAAGATCCGGAAACCGGCGAAGTGCTCGGCCATGAGGCCTTCTTCCTCGGCAATGCCAAGCTGGTCCAGCCTGGTGAGCCAGCGGTGGTCCGCATCGTCCTGGCCAAGGAAGAGATCGGGCGCGGCGACCGTCTGCTGCCGACCCCGCCGGCCAATATCATCGCCTACGCACCACACCGCCCGGATCAGGAAGTCGCCGCCAAAGTGATGTCGATTTACGGCGGCGTCAATGAAGGTGGCAAAGGCTCGGTCGTCACCTTCAACCGGGGCCGGAACGACGGCCTGGAGGTCGGCCATGTCGTCGCCCTCTTCCGCAACCGGGTTTCGCTGGGCTTTGACGAAAAAGGGCGCCGCGTCTCGACATCGATTCCGGAAGAACGCTACGCACTGGCCTTTGTCTTCCGCACCTTCGACCGGGTTGCCTATGCACTGGTCGTCGAATCCTCGAAGTCGGTAATTGTCGGCGACTCTGCCCGGAATCCATGAACGAATTCGAAGGCTTGGCCGCCTGGTTGCGGCTGACCCTGATTCCCGGCATCGGCGGCGAGACGCAAAGAAAGCTTCTCGCCGCTTTCGGTTTACCGGAAGCCGTTTTCTCGGCCGGCCGCTTGGCTGCCCGCAGCGTCATCGGCGAGCGGGCCGAGTTGCTGTTCGATTTTGACCCATCCGAGGCCATCGACCGCAGCCTGGCCTGGGCCAGCCAACCCGGCCAGCACATCCTGACCCTGGCAGACTCGGCCTACCCGAGCACCCTGCTTGAAATCGCCGACCCACCCAGTGTCCTCTACATCCGCGGCAACGCTGAACTGCTTCGCCAGCGGGGCCTGGCCATGGTCGGCAGCCGCAATGCAACGCCGCAGGGGCTGCAAACGGCCGAAAGTTTCGCCAAGGCGCTGGCCGGCAAGGGACTGAGCATCATCAGCGGCCTGGCCCTCGGCATTGATGCCGCCGCCCATCGCGGCGCCCTCGCGGCCGGTGGCAACACCATCGCCGTCATCGGTACCGGTGCCGACCGTCTTTACCCCGCCCGCAACAAGGAGCTGGCGCTGGCCATTGCCGAGCAAGGCGCCATCGTCTCCGAGTTCCCGCTCGGCACCCCGGCCATCGCCTCCAACTTTCCGCGCCGCAACCGCATCATCTCGGGCCTCTCCTGCGGGGTCCTGGTGGTTGAGGCGGCCCCGGAAAGCGGTTCGCTGATCACCGCCCGCCTGGCCGGCGAACAGGGGCGCGAAGTATTCGCCATTCCCGGTTCGATTCATTCGCCAGTCGCCCGCGGTTGCCATAAACTGATCAAACAGGGCGCCAAATTGGTCGAAACGGCGATGGATGTCCTGGAAGAACTCGGCACTATCGCCGAGCCTGCCACGGCTACCTTGCCGGTAGCCGCTACCGAAGAAAATGCACTGCTCGCCGCCCTCGGCCACGATCCGTGCAGCTTGGATGATCTGGTCGAACGCAGCCGCCTGAGCATCGAGTATTTGCTGACCGAACTGCTCACCCTGGAATTGGCCGGCTTGGTTGCGACCTTGCCCGGCAACCGCTACCAGCGACTCAACTAAATCGCTGCATATATATAGATGGCTTGCCAAGCCGCTCGCAGGGCACTTATCATGCCCCGGCACTCATCAGGCAGAACCCATGACCAAAAAGCTAATCATCGCTGAAAAACCTTCCGTCGCCGCCGACATCGCCAAGGCGCTGGGGGGGTTTACCAAGCACGACGACTATTTCGAAAGCGACACGCACGTTATTTCGTCGGCCGTCGGCCATCTGCTCGAACTATCCTGCCCCGAAGAATTCGAGGTCAAGCGCGGCAAGTGGTCCTTTGCCCATCTGCCGGTCATTCCGCCGCACTTCGCGCTGAAGCCGATCGAAAAGACCGAGTCCCGCCTCAAGGTGCTCAACAAGCTGATCAAGCGCAAGGATGTCGAAGCCCTGATCAACGCCTGTGACGCGGGGCGCGAAGGCGAATTGATCTTCAATTACATCGCGCAACACTCGAAGACCACCAAACCAATCCAGCGCCTGTGGCTGCAATCGATGACCCAGGGCGCCATCCGCGACGGTTTCTCGCGCCTGCGCAATGGTCAGGAAATGCAGGGCCTCGGTGATGCCGCCGTCTGCCGTTCAGAATCCGACTGGCTGGTCGGCATCAACGGCACGCGGGCGATGACAGCCTTCAACTCGAAGACCGGTGGTTTCCACCTGACCACCGTCGGCCGCGTACAAACGCCGACCCTGGCCATCGTCGTCGAACGTGAAAAGAAAATCCGCGAATTCAAACCACGCGACTACTGGGAAGTTGAAGCCAGTTTTGCTGCCAAGGCCGGCGAGTACACCGGCAAATGGTTCGATGAAGGCTTCAAGAAGGAAGACGACGAACACGCCCGTGCCGACCGCCTGTGGGAAAAAGCCAGGGCCGACGCGATCCGTGCCGCGACGCTCGGCAAGCCCGGCATCGTCAGCGAGGAAGCCAAGCCGGAAACCCGCCTGTCGCCGCTACTGTTCGACTTGACCAGCCTGCAGCGCGAAGCGAACGCTCGCTTCGGCTTCTCGGCGAAGACCACACTGTCGATCGCCCAAGCGCTCTACGAAAAACACAAAGTCCTGACCTACCCGCGGACCGATTCGCGCTGCCTGCCGGAAGATTACCTGCCGACGGTCAAGGAAACCCTGACCATCCTGACCGGCGAAGGTGCCGGCAAGGGTCACGATGAAGTGCTGTTGGCCCGCTATTCGCCGTTTGCCCACCAGATTCTGGCGCGCAACTGGGTGTTGCCGAACAAGCGCATTTTCAACAACGCCAAGATCAGCGATCACTTCGCCATCATCCCGACGCCACAGGCACCGAAGAACCTCAATGAAGTCGAACAGAAACTCTACGACTTCGTCGTCCGCCGCTTCCTGTCGGTGTTCTTCCCGGCTGCCGAATACATGGTGACCACCCGTATCACCCGCGTCGAAGGCCAGCCCTTCAAGACCGAGGGCAAGGTTCTGGTCAATCCGGGCTGGCTGGCCGTACATGGCAAGGAAGGCCAGGAAGGCACCGAAGGCAACCTGGTTGCGGTCGACAAGGATGAAAAGGTCAAAACCGAGGAAGTCACGGTCAAGGCCAATGAAACCAAGCCGCCGCCGCGTTACTCGGAAGCCACCCTGCTCTCCGCCATGGAAGGCGCCGGCAAGATGGTTGACGACGAGGAGCTGAAGGCGGCGATGGCCGGCCGCGGCCTCGGCACCCCGGCAACGCGCGCCCAGATCATCGAAAACCTGATCGGCGAGCAATACATGCTGCGCGAAGGCCGCGAACTGATTCCGACCGCCAAGGCCTTCTCGCTGATGACGCTGCTCAACGGCCTCGGCATCAACGAACTGACCCAGCCGGAACTGACCGGCGACTGGGAATGGAAGCTTGGCCGCATCGAAAAGGGTGAATTCACCCGCGACGAGTTCATGCGTGAAATCGCCGAGATGACCCGGCACATGGTCGAACGTGCCAAGACTTTCGACAGCGACACCATTCCCGGCGATTTCGGCGTGTTGACCGCCAAATGCCCGCGCTGCGGCGGTGAGATTCGCGAAACCTACAAGAAATTCCAGTGTGGTGGCTGCGATTATTCGCTGTGGAAGATCGTCGCCGGCCGCCAGTTCGAACCGGCGGAAATCGACACCCTGATCAACGAAGGCCAGATCGGCCCGCTGACCGGCTTCCGCAACAAGATGGGGCGCACCTTTGCTGCCGCCATCAAGCTGAACGACGAAAAGCTGCCTGAATTCGACTTTGGCCAGGACAAGGCCGACGAAGCGAACAGCGAACCGGTGGACTTCTCGGGGCAGACCAGCCTCGGCAAGTGTCCGAAATGCACCGGCAACGTCTACGACCACGGCACATCCTACGTCTGCGAAAAATCGGTCGGCCCGGACAAGAGTTGCGATTTCCGCTCCGGCAAGATCATCCTGCAGCAGCCGATCGATCCGGCCCAGATGCAGAAACTGCTTAACGATGGCAAGACCGACCTGCTGAAGGAGTTTGTCTCCAACCGCACACGCCGCAAGTTCTCGGCCTACTTGGTCGCCAAGGATGGCAAGGTTGGCTTCGAGTTCGAGAAAAAGGTCGCCAAGCCCAAGGCGCCGGCCAAGAAAAAGGCGGCCGAAGCAGAATAAGAAAAGGGGCCGACGGCCCCTTTTTCTTGTCCCACGACAGGGACTGGCGTTTCACGTGAAACCTCAGCGCCGGGCAGTAGCCCCCGGCAACTGGCAGGACAACAAGGCCGCCCGCACCGCATCGATCGCCTGCGGTCGCGGGAAAGTCACTCGCCAGACCAGGCCGACCGTACGCGACGGCTGCTGGCCGGCAAAGGGCAACACCTTGACCAGCGGCTCCTTGTCGATCAGCGGATCAGCCGCCGTGCTCGGCATCACCGCGACGCCGGCACCGCTCGCCACCATGTAGCGAATGGTTTCCAGCGAACTGCCTTCGAGTGAATCGGCCAGCGCATCGGGTGCCGTCAGGCGTGGGCAGGATTCCAGCACCTGGTCACGGAAGCAGTTGCCTTGACCGAGCAACAGCAGGTGCTGACCATCCAGTTCATCGGCATCGACATCGGGCCGGCTGACCCAGGGATGACTAGCCGGCACGACGACACGGAACGGCTCCTCGTATACCGGCTGCGCCACCAGCCCGGCTTCGGCGAAGGGCAACGCAATGACGATAACGTCGAGCTCCCCTGCTTTCAGCGCCGGAATCAGGTTGGCGGTGAAGTCTTCCTTCAGGAACAGCGGCATCGCCGGCGCTTCCTTGTGCAAGGCCGGGATCAGTTGCGGCAGCAGATAGGGGGCAATGGTATAGATGACGCCGACCCGCAACGGGCCGCTCATCGGATCGCCGGCCGAGCCTGCGATTTCTTCCAGGCGCACCGCTTCATCGAGCACCCGCTTGGCCTGGGCGACGATCCGTTCGCCGAGGGCGGTAATCCGCACGTCGCTGGCGGTACGCTCGAAAAGCGCCGCACCAAGTTGGCCTTCGACCTTTTTCAGGGCAACCGACAAGGTCGGCTGGCTGACATGGCAGGCCTCCGCCGCCTTGCCGAAATGACGCTCCCGGGCAAGTGCCACGATGTAGCGCATTTCAGTCAGGGTCATGCGCTGTAGCCCAGCTTTTGCAGGTCAGCCGGCGTCAGCCAGCGCCATTCGCCGGGTTTCAAATCATCCGGTAATCTCAGTTCGCCGACAGCCTCACGATGCAGCGCCTCGACCCGGTTGCCGGTCGCTGCGACCATCCGTTTGACCTGATGGTATTTGCCTTCGGTCACAGTCAGGCGCAGCAGGTTTGCACCGGCAATTTCGGCGCCGGCCGCGACGATCGGTTCCGGCTCGTCGTTCAACAGCACACCGCCCAGTAGCTGATCGATCTGCGCCTGATCGAGCGGGTGCTTGGTGGTCGCCAGATAGACCTTGGGCACCTTGCGCTTGGCCGACGACAAGGCATGATTCAACTGGCCGTCGTTGGTGATCAGTAGCAAGCCGGTAGTGTCTTCGTCGAGGCGGCCGATCGGCTGTACCTCGCGCTCGCGCAATGGCACCGGCAGCAATTCGAGTACGCCCTGATGATGCTTGGGCTTGCGCGAACATTCGTAGCCGACCGGCTTGTTGAGCATCAGCGAGGCATGTTCGAGATAGGGCCAATCGACCCCATCGACCGTGAAGATCAGGCCTTCGGTCGGGATTTCGGCAAAGGGGTCGTCGCAGACCTGGCCATTGATGGCGACACGTTCGTGCCGGATAAGCGAACGGCAGCCTTTGCGGGTGCCGAAGCCGTGTTTCTGGAGGATACGTTCTAGTTGCATGGCGAGAATGCTAACATCCGACCATGAATTTCGAACACCTTATCCAGATCAACGACCCGGAAAACCCGCTGGTCGATACCCTGAACCGCGACCAGCTCTGGCAGGGGCTGCTGCATCGCGTCGAGAACCCCGTGCCCTTCCTGCCCGGGCTCGAAGCCTGCACCATTCTTGAGCGGCAAGGCAATGAACTGTTGCGCGAACTCGATTTCGGCGCCGCCGTGATCCAGGACCGCGTGACGCTGGCCGAAGCGCACTGGGTCCGCTTCGACATCCTGCCCTCCGAAGCCCATGCCGGCGGTAGCCTGACTATCACCATCGAGGAGCCGGAGCCGTTTTTCCTGTTCCTGCGCTTCGCCTATCAGACAACGCTGGCCAACAACCCGAATTCGGAAGACCGGACCTATATCGAGTACGTCAAGTCGGCCTACCACCAGTCCGACGTCGACTGCGTCCGCATCATCCGCACCCTCGCCGCCGGCGGCAATCCACAGTAAGCCCCGCAATAAAAAGGCCGGCAGCGCATTGCGCTCCGGCCTTCCGTTGCCTGCGGTCGACGCCCGCCAACGGGCAAAAACCGCTCTCGCTTAGTTGACGCCCTGGCTGGCCAGGTAGTCCTCGTAACCGCCGAGGTAGTCGATGATCTTGCCATCGCTCTTCACTTCGAAGACGCGGGTGGACAGCGAGGAGACGAACTCCCGGTCGTGCGAGACGAAGACCAGGGTACCGGGGAATTTTTCCAGGCCGCTGTTCAGCGCTTCGATCGATTCCATGTCGAGGTGGTTGGTCGGCTCGTCCATGATCAGTACGTTATGCTTCGACAGCATCAGCTTGCCGAACAACATGCGCCCCTGCTCGCCGCCGGAAATGACATTGACCGGCTTCTTGACCTCGTCACCGGAGAACAGCAGGCGGCCCAGGGTGCCGCGAATCAGGGTTTCCAGGTCGCCGCCATCCTCGATGGTGGCGCGGGCATAACCGGCGATCCACTCGGTCAGGCTCTGCTCACCGGCGAACTGGGCGCTATGGTCCTGCGCGTAGTAACCGGGATTGGCCTTTTCGGCCCATTTGATCGTGCCGAACTGCGGCGTCACTTCACCCATCAGCAGCTTGAGGAAAGTCGTCTTGCCGACACCGTTTTCGCCGATCACGGCAATCTTTTCACCGGCGTTGATGGTCAGCGTCAGGTCGTTGAAGATCTTGCGCTCGCCGCCTTCGTAGGCAAAGGAGAGGTTTTCGATCTCGACTGCCTGGCGGTGCAGCTTCTGCTTCTCGTCGTAGTCGAAGCGGATCCAAGGGTACTGACGCGACGACGGCTTGACGTCTTCCGGCTTCAGCTTGTCGATCAGCTTCATCCGGCTGGTCGCCTGCTTGGCCTTGGAGGCGTTGGCCGAGAAGCGGCGGACGAAGGTCTGCAGCTCGGCGATCCGTTCCTTGGCCTTGGCATTGGCGTTCTGCTGGCGCTCGCGGGCGGCCTGGGCAGCTTCCATGAAGTCGTCGTAGTTGCCGGCGTAGGTGGTGATCTTGCCGTAGTCGAGGTCGGCCATGTGGGTGCAGACCTGGTTCAGGAAGTGGCGGTCGTGCGAGATGATGATCATCGTCGACTCGCGGGCATTGAGGATGTCTTCCAGCCAGCGGATGGTATTGATGTCGAGGTTGTTGGTCGGCTCGTCGAGCAGCAGGATGTCCGGATTGGCGAACAGCGCTTGGCAGAGCAGCACGCGCAGCTTCCAGCCGGGGGCAACCTGGCTCATCGGGCCATCATGCTGTTCGGTCGGGATGCCGACACCGAGCAGCAGTTCGCCGGCGCGCGACTCGGCGGTGTAACCGTCGTATTCACCGACCTTGCCTTCCAGCTCGGCGGCCTTCATGTAGTCGTCTTCGCTCGCTTCCGGATTGGCGTAGATCGCGTCGCGTTCCTGGATCGCCGCCCACAGTTCCTCGTGGCCCATCATCACGACGTCGAGGACCCGCATGTCTTCGTAGGCGAACTGGTCCTGTTTCAGATAGGCCATGCGCTCGTGCTTCTCTTTCGAGACATTGCCGGCCGACGGTTCAAGCGCCCCGCAGAGGATCTTCATGAAGGTCGACTTGCCGGCGCCGTTGGCGCCGATCAGGCCGTAGCGGTAGCCTTCGCCAAACTTGACGTTAACGTTCTCGAACAGGGGTTTGACCCCAAACTGCATGGTGATATTGGCGGCGACAAGCACGGCGGTTCCGATCTGAAAATAACGGTAAAACGAAGGGCCGAATTTTACCTGTTTTCAAGGGGTTGACCGCAGCAAGGGCGCATTTTGCTGCACTGCGGTGTAAGATTTGCGACCACAAGAAAAACCTCGGGATTGAGATACAGCACCATGGTTCCACACCTGACAACCGCCCTCACCGGCCCCCTGCTCGAACTCGAACGCAAGTTCCTCGACAGCAGCCCCCAGATCGAACACTGGCTGCGTGGCCAATGGCAGGAATACACGCCGCCCTTCTACTCGTCGTGCGATCTGCGCAACTCCGGCTTCAAGCTGGCCCCGGTCGACACCAACCTGTTCCCGGGCGGCTTCAACAACCTCAATCCGGCCTTCCTGCCGCTCTGCGTGCAGGCAGCAATGAGCGCCATCGAAAAATTCTGTCCGGAAGCGCGCAGCCTGCTGCTGATTCCGGAAAACCACACGCGCAACCAGTTCTACCTGCAGAACGTCGCGCAACTGGTCGATATCCTGCGCCAGACCGGCCTCAACATCCGCCTCGGCTCGATGCTGCCGGAAATCGACAAGCCGACACCGATCGAACTGCCGAACGGCCAAAGCCTGCTGCTCGAACCGCTGGTCCGCAACGGCAACCGGCTCGGCGTCGCCGGCTTCGAGCCCTGCGCCATCCTGCTCAATAACGACCTCTCGGCCGGCATCCCGGCCATCCTGCAGAACCTGCACGAGCAGGTCGTACTGCCGCCGCTGCACGCCGGCTGGGCGGTGCGCCGCAAGTCCAACCACTTCGCCGCCTACGACCAGGTTGCCAACGACTTCGCCAAGGAAATCGGCATCGATCCCTGGCGCATCAACCCAGCCTTCTCGGTCTGTCGCAGCATCAATTTCCATGAACGCCAGGGCGAGGAATGCCTGGCCGCCAACGTCGCCGCGGTGCTCGACATCGTCAAGGAAAAGTACAAGGAATACGGCATCGACGAAACGCCCTACGTCGTCGTCAAGGCCGACGCCGGGACCTACGGCATGGGGGTGATGACGGTGCGCGATGCCGACGAGGTGATCGCCCTCAACCGCAAGCAGCGCAACAAGATGAGCGTCGTCAAGGAAGGCCTCGAAGTCTCCGAGGTGCTGATCCAGGAAGGCGTCCATTCCTTCGAGACGCTCAACGAGGCGGTCGCCGAACCGGTGATCTACATGATCGACCGCTACGTGGTCGGCGGCTTCTACCGCGTGCACACCGGGCGCGGCAAGGACGAGAACCTCAACGCCCCGGGCATGCACTTTGAGCCGCTCGCTTTCGATACCGGCTGCAACCTGCCGGATTACCGCTGCGGCAACCCGGACTCGCCCCCCAACCGTTTCTACGCCTATGGCGTGGTCGGTCGCCTGGCCTGCCTGGCCGCCGCCGTCGAACTCGACCGCACGGCCCCGGAAAACGACTGAACACGACCTTGCCGACCCAACAACTCCATTTCGAAAAGCACCTGCTCGGTGGCAGCAGCCAGTCGCTGCGCCTGGCCTTCGTGCTCGATCCGCTCGACCATTTGAAGGCCTGGAAGGATTCCTCGGTGGCGATGATGCGCGCCGCCGAAAAGCACGGCCACGACGTCTACGCCATCGACGCCGCGACGCTGTGCTGGCGCCGGCCCGAGCCGGGTCATCACGCCGGCGGCGTCTTCGGCGAAGCGGTGCATCTGCACCTGCGCCCGGACGACCACGACTGGTTCCGCGAAACCCGCCGCGAATGGCTGCCGCTCAAGGCCTTCGACGCAGTCGTCATGCGCAAGGACCCGCCCTTCGATTTCGAATACCTGACCGCCACCTGGCTGCTCGAACGGGCCGAGGCCGACGGCGTCCGCGTCTTCAACCGGCCGCGGGCGCTGCGCGATCATTCGGAAAAGCTGGCGATCACCGAGTTCGACCACTACACGCCGGCCACGCTGGTCGCCCGCGATGCGCACCAGCTGCAGCATTTCATCGACGAACAGCGTGACGTCATCTTGAAGCCGCTCGACGGCATGGGCGGCAGCCAGATCTTCCGTATCCACCGCAACGATCCGAACCGCAATGTCATCCTCGAAACGCTGACCCACGACGGGGCGCGCACCGTGATGGCGCAGCGTTACCTGCCCGAGATCAGCGCCGGCGACAAACGCATCCTGCTCATTGCCGGCAAGCCGGTGCCGTTCTGCCTGGCACGCATTCCCAAGGCCGGCGAAACGCGCGGCAACCTGGCCGTCGGCGGTACCGGCGTCGCCCAGGAACTGTCGCCGCGCGACCGGGAAATCGCCGAAGCCCTCGGCCCCATCCTGTTCAAGCGCGGCCTGCTGTTGGTCGGCCTCGACGTCATCGGCAGCCACCTCACCGAAATCAACGTTACCAGCCCGACCTGCATGGTCGAGATCCGCCAGCAGACCGGTTTCGACGCGGCCGGTGCCTTCATCACCGCCCTCGAGCACGCATGCGGCATTGCCTGATCCTGCTCGCGCTGGCGTTGCTCGCCGCTTGCGGCCGCACGCCGCTGCAGGAACAGCAGGCCTACGTTTTCGGCACCCGCGTCGAAGTACTGGTCGTCAGCGCCGAGCCGGAACAGGGCCGGCAGGCAATAGCCGCCGTGCTGCGCGAATTCGACCGCCTGCACCGCGCCTACCACGCCTGGCAGACCTCCGAACTGACCGCCCTCAACGATGCCATCGCGGCCGGTAAGCCTCTTACCGTAACGCCGGAACTGGCGGCGCTGGTCGGCGAGGCGCAAGCCCTCAGCAAGCAAGGCAATTACCTGTTCGACCCGGGCATCGGCCAGTTGATCAAGCTCTGGGGTTTCCAGGCCGACGAGTTCAAGGCCGAACTGCCGCCGGCGGCGGCGATCAAGGACTGGCTGGCGAAAAAGCCGTCGATTGCCGACATCGTCATCGACGGCAACCGGATCAGCAGTCGTAACCGCCAGGTCGCCCTCGACTTCGGCGGCTACCTGAAAGGCGTCGCCCTCGACCGCGCCGCCGCCATCCTGCGCGCCCAAGGCATCAACCACGCGCTGATCAACATCGGCGGCAACGTCATGGCGCTCGGCAGCAAGGAAGGCAAGAAATGGCGGGTCGGCATCCAGCACCCGCGCCAGCCCGGCCCGATGGCCACCGTCGCCCTCGACGACGGCGAGGCGATCGGCACCTCCGGCGACTACCAGCGCTTCTTCGAAGTCGACGGCCAGCGCTATGCCCACCTGCTCGACCCACGCACCGGCTACCCGGCCGACCAGACGCAGGCGGTCACCGTACTCATTCCGGCCGGACCGAAAGCGGGCACGCTCTCCGACGCCAGCTCGAAGCCGATCTTCATCGCCGGCCCGGACGGCTGGCGGGAGATGGCGAAGCAACTCGAAATTGGCCTCGTTTTGCGGGTCGACCGCAGCGATCGGATTTTTGTCACCGAAGCGCTGCGCCAACGCCTTGAATTCATCGGCCAGGCACCGGCGCTGACTACAGTTCCCTAAAACAGCCGCGGTCTAGCGCCAGGCAGCGCCAAATCATCCCCCCAAGCAGCAGTTTTATGGCATAAACGACCAGTATCACTGAAGCGGCAAGCGATAGCCGTTGGCAAACGATTAGGGGGAGTCAATGTTCCGCGGCATTTCCTTGCGCAAATCCGGGTTTGCGAACAGTCTGGTCCTACGGATCGGGCTGCTGATCCTCTTTTCCCTCGGCGCCTTCGCCCTTGCCCAGTACTATCTGGTCGGCCAACCGACGGTTTCCCGATTGGCCGATGGCCAGATGCGACTGGCCGCCGAACGGGTCGAAGCCCGCTTCATCCGCCTCCAGCAAACCGTCGAGTCGACGCTGCGCGCCAGCCAGAACTGGGGCATGAACGGCGGCCTCGATCATTCCCAGCTTCAGCGCTTCAACGAGTTCTTCTTCCCGATTCTGAGCAATCACGATGAAATGCTCACCATCATCCTGGCTCACGAATCCGGCCGCGAACTGTCGCTGCGCCTCGATGAAAACGGCAACTGGCTGAACCGGATCAGCAACCCGGCCGAATGGGGCGACCAGACCTACTGGATCACCTGGAACGCGCACCGGGAAATCGCCAAGGTCGAGATGCGCCGGCGCGACTACGATGCCCGCCAGCGCCCCTGGTTCACCGGGGCGATGAGCCTGACCACCAGTCATGCGGTGCACTGGACCGCGCCCTACATTTTCTTCACCTCGCAGGCGCCGGGCGTCACCGCCTCGATGCGCTGGCGGGCCGCCGACGGCTCGACCTACATCATTGCCCACGATGTACTGCTCGCCGACATTGCCGCCTACACCACCCAAATGTCGCTGAGCGCGCATGGCAAGGCCGCCCTGCTGCTCAAGGACGGCCGACTGATCGCACCGCCGCTCGATCCGCGTTTCAAGGATGCGCAGTCGGTTTCCCAGGCCCTGATGAAAACCCCGGCCGAACTGGACATCCCGGAACTGGATGCCGGCTTTCAGCTATGGCAGAGCAATCCGGCCCATGGCGAAACCCTGCCCGCTTTCGAACGTCCCGACGGGCGCTGGCGATCCCTGTTCCGGCCGATCGAAGGCGATACGACCGGCATCCTGCTCGGCGTCGTCGCGCCGGAACGCGATTTCATCCCGCTCTCGCAGCAGGACGTCCTGTTGCTCGGGCTGATCACCCTGGCCGCGCTCGCCCTCGGCATGGCGGTGGCGATCCGGATCTCGCGGCATTTCGGCGCCCCCTTGAAGGAACTGGCCGGCGAGGCGGAACGGATCGGCCATCTGCAACTCAGCGAGCCGGTGACGACCAGCGCCCCCTGGCAGGAGGTCAAGCAACTGGCCACCTCGCTCGACGACATGCGCCAGCAATTGCTCGACTCGCAAAACATGCTGCAGGAGATCAATAGCGATCTCGAGCAATCGGTCGCCCGCCGAACGCACGCCCTGCACCAGAGCCAGGAAGCCCTGCAAAAGCGCGAGGCCTTTTTTCGGGCCATTTTCGACAATGCCGCGGTCGGCATCCTCAGCCTCGACCCGGACAAGAAACCGACCCTGATCAATCGTGCCTTTGCCGCCTTTGTCGGCCATCCGCTCGACCGCCTGCTCGAACCCTCACCGCCGCAACTGCTGGCGCCGGCCGAACGCCAGCGGCTCGATGACGCCCTGGCCGCCATGGCCGGCGGCCAGCTCAACAACCTGCGCAGCGAATTCGAGTTTCTCGGCGCCGGCGGCGAAAAGCACTGGGGCGATGTCCAGATGACCGCCGTGCGCAACGCCAGCGGCGAACTCGACTCGCTGCTCGTTACCGTCCTCGACATTACCGACCGCCGCGAGATCGAGGCCGAACTGATCCGCCAGTTCTCCTTCTTGCAAGCCCTGCTCGACACCATTCCCAACCCCATTTTCTACAAGGGGCCGCACACCCGCTTCCTCGGCTGCAATCGCGCTTATGAGCGCTTTTTCGGCGTCGACCGCAGCGATTTCGTCGGCAAACGGGTGCTCGATCTCGACTATCTGCCGGAAGAGGCCCGCCGCACCTACCAGGCCGAAGACGAAGCCATCATCGCCGAATGCGGCCGCATCTCGCGCGAAGTCGCGCTGCAGGCGGCGGACGGCAGCCTGCACGACACCCTGTACTCGGTCACCGGTTTCCGCACCACCGAAGGCGAACCCGGCGGCCTGATCGGCGTCATCGTCGATATCACACCGCTGAAGAATGCCGAGCGCGAGGCCGAGCGAGCCCGGGCGGCGGCCGAAGCCGCCTCGGCCGCGAAGGCCGATTTCCTGGCCAACATGAGCCACGAAATCCGGACGCCGATGAACGCCATCATCGGCATGACCCATCTCGCGCTACAGACCGAACTGACGGCGCGCCAGAAAAACTATCTGAGCAAGGTCGATGGCGCCGCCAAGGGCCTGCTCGGCATCATCAACGACATCCTCGACCTGTCGAAGATCGACGCCGGCAAGATGCTGCTCGAACGGGCGCCGTTCCGCCTCGACGCCAGCCTGCAGCAACTGGCCGACGTTTGCCAGCTCAAGGCCCGCGAACGCGGCCTCGAACTGCTCTTCGACGTCGCCCCAGAGGTCCCGGACCAACTGCTCGGCGACCCGCTGCGCCTGGGCCAGGTCCTGCTCAATCTGGTCGGCAACGCGCTCAAATTCACCGAACAGGGCGAAGTCACGGTCAGCATCAAGCCGCTCGCCGAAACGGCCGACGAGATCAAGCTCTGTTTCGAGGTCCGCGATACCGGCATCGGCATGAGCGAAGCGCAGCAACAACAAGTCTTCGCCGCCTTCAGTCAGGCCGACAGTTCGACTACCCGGCGCTATGGCGGCACCGGCCTCGGTCTGTCGATCTGCAAACGCATCATCGAACTGATGGGCGGCGAAATCGGCCTCAACAGCACCCCCGGGGTCGGTAGCTGCTTCCACTTCACCGCCCGCTTCGGCCGCGTCGCCGAGGCGGCCGAAGCCCCCCGCCGCCTCGGCCTGCCCGACCACCTGCCGACCCTGATCGTCGATGACAGCGCCGGCGCCCGGGAAATTTTCGGCCACATGCTGCAAGCCATCGGCCTCGACTGCCGCACAGTCGACAGCGGCCCGGCCGCGCTCAGCGAAATGCGGCGTGCCGCCGAGCATGGCGAGCCCTACGGCCTGCTCGTCATCGACTGGCAAATGCCCGGTATGGACGGCATCGAAACCCTGCGGCAGCTACATCAGGCCGGCCTGATCGGCGCCGGGCAGAAAGTCTTGATGACTACCGCCTACGACCACGAGGAACTCGCCAACAGTCTCGGCGAATTGCCGGTCGGCAGCGTCCTGGCCAAGCCGGCAACTCCGTCCTCGCTGTTCGATTGCGTCGTTGAAGCCCTGCACAGCGGTACTCGCCAGCTACAGCCGATCTTCCAGAGCCCGGCGCTGACCGGCATCGACTTCAGCGGACGCCGCCTGCTGCTGGTCGAGGACAACGACGTCAATCGCGAACTGGCCGAAGAAATGCTCACCGTCGTCGGTTTCACGGTCGATGTTGCGGTCAACGGTCAGGAAGCGGTCAATCTGGCTCGGCAAAACCGCTACGACCTGGTCCTGATGGATTGCCACATGCCGGTCATGGACGGCTATGAAGCAACTCGCCTGATGCGTGCCGAAGCGCAGTTGGCCGGCTTGCCGATCATCGCCATGACCGCCAACGCACTGCCCAGCGACCGCAGTCAATGTCTGGCTGTCGGCATGAACGACCATATCGCCAAGCCGATCGATGTCGCCCAGCTCTACGCCACGCTGGCCCGCTGGCTAGGCACGGCAGGCGGGGCCGAACCCGCCAGCGCCAGCCAGACCGCACCCGCGAACGGGCTCAACGAACGCGCCGCACTGGCCCGCCTCGGCGGCAATCGCGAGCTCTTCCAGC
The DNA here is from genome assembly GCF_001551835.1 of Dechloromonas denitrificans. Lineage (GTDB taxonomy): Bacteria > Pseudomonadota > Gammaproteobacteria > Burkholderiales > Rhodocyclaceae > Azonexus > Azonexus denitrificans. The sequence continues at coordinate 223,586 of NZ_LODL01000035.1, forward strand.
GCCTGCTCCGCCGCTTCAGCGAAAACCAGCGTAACGTCATCGCCCAGTTGCAGGCAGCGCAACTCGCCAACGATCCGGCCAGCATGATTCTGCTCGCCCACACGCTGCGCGGCCTGGCCGGCAACATCGGAGCGGAACAACTGGCTGTAGTCGCCGGACGCCTGGAAAGCTGGCTCAAGCAGCACAGCCTGAGCCAGTCGGCCGAGCGCCAAGCACTGCTCGACGAACTAGCCCTCGCCCTCGCCCCGGTCCTTGCCCTGGTCGAGCAGACCCCGCCAGGGGAGCAGACCGCCGTCGCCGCGCTGCACCCGGACCGCAATTATCAGCGCCAGGCTCTGGTCCGCCTGCAACAGCTTATGGATAATGATGATGCGACAGCCGCCCACCAGCTGGACGAGATGCAGGGCTGGTTACGGCAGCAGGCAACCCCGGAATTGGTCGACCGGCTGGCCCGGGAAATCGGCCGCTATGACTTCGAGAATGCGCTGCAAACGCTGCACCAGATTGCCGACGAACTAACCATCGGGCTAAAGCCCGTCTAGATCCGGAGTTACCATGTCCTCGCTGCTCCCCAAACAAAGCATCCTTGTCGTCGATGACACGCCGGAAAACATCGACCTGCTGACCGAGGTACTGTGCGACGACTATCGCATCCGGGTCGCCACGTCCGGCGAAAAAGCACTGAAAATCGTCTATTCCGACGAGCCGCCCGACCTCATCCTGCTCGACATCATGATGCCCGGCCTCAGCGGCCTGGAAATCTGCCGCCGCCTGAAAGCCAATCCGGATCGCCGGCGCATACCGATCATCTTCGTCACCGCCATGAGCACCACCGAGGACGAGCAACTGGGCCTCGAACTGGGTGCCGTCGACTACATCACCAAGCCGATCAGCCCGCCCATCGTCCGCGCCCGCGTCCGTACCCACCTCGCCCTCTACGACCAGACCCGCGAACTGGAACGCATGGTGCACCAGCGCACCCACGAACTGCTGACCACCCGCCAGCAGATCATCCGCCGCCTTGGCCGCGCCGCCGAGTTCAAGGACAACGAAACCGGCAACCATGTGCTGCGCATGAGCCATTACGCCCGCCTGATCGCCGAAGCCCATGGTCTGGGCCAGGAATACGCCGACACCATCTTCAACACGGCACCGATGCATGATATCGGCAAGATCGGCATCCCCGACGCCATCCTGCTCAAACCCGGCAAGCTCGACGCCGAAGAATGGAAGGTCATGCACCAGCACCCGATCATGGGGGCCGAAATCATCGGCAAGCATGAAAACGAGCTGCTCGAAACGGCGCGCATCATCGCCCTGACCCATCACGAAAAATGGGATGGCAGCGGCTATCCGCAAGGTCTCAAGGGGGAAAATATTCCGCTCGAAGGGCGCATCGTCGCCATCGCCGACGTCTTCGATGCCCTCGTTTCCGTCCGCCCCTACAAGCAGGCGTTTCCTGTCGAGCACTCGCTCGGCCTGATGGACGCCGAAAGCGGCCGCCATTTCGATCCAGCCCTGATGAAAGCCTTCAAGCTGGCCCTGCCGGAAATCCTCCGCGTCAAGGAAATCTACGCCGACGAATACGGCGCGCTGACCGATCTCGAATTCCAGATCAAGGAAATCTACACCCACCAGAACACCCCACCCGGCTACCCGGGCGTCCTGACCAGCCCGAAGGCCGCCGAGTAAGCGGCGCATTTTTGCCGTTTCCGGCCCGTCCACCGCAGGACTCTGCGCCAATGGCGAGCCGCAGCGATCTCGCACAGGCCGCCGCCTGGCTGGCCGAAGCGAACGGCCTGCTGATTACCGCCGGAGCCGGTATCGGCATCGACTCCGGCCTGCCCGACTTTCGCGGTCCCGGCGGCTTCTGGGCCGCCTATCCAGCACTCGGCCGGGCCCGGATCGCCTTCGAGAGCATCGCCAACCCGGAGGCCTTCCGCAGCGAACCGCGGCTGGCTTGGGGCTTCTACGGCCACCGCCTCGAACTCTACCGGCGGACCATACCGCACGCCGGCTTTACGCTGCTGCAGGCAATGGGGAAACAGATGGCCCACGGCAGCTGGGTATTCACCAGCAATGTCGATGGCCAGTTCCAGAAAGCCGGCTTCAGCGAACAGCACATCTGCGAAATCCACGGCTCCATCCATCACCTGCAATGCAGCGCCGGCTGCACCGAGCGGATCTGGTCGGCAGCCGATTTTCAGCCCAATATTGATAGCGAACACGGCCGGCTGCTCGGCGAATTACCGAGCTGTCCGCACTGCGGCCAACTTGCTCGCCCCAATATCTTGCTGTTCGACGACTGGGGCTGGGTCGAGCGGCGGACGACGCTGCAATATCAACGCCTGAAACAATGGATGGCTACGGTCGACCGGCTGGTTTGCCTCGAAATCGGCGCCGGCCGGCAGATCCCGACCGTCCGTCGCTTTTCCGAAAATGCCGGCGGCCGACTGATCCGCATCAACCCGGCCGAGCCGGAAATCGACGCAAGTAACCAGCAACTGGCCCTCCCGCTCGACGCTTTGGACGGCATATCCCGCCTCTACAAGGCCTGCCGGCGGCGCTGAAGGCCTTGCCCGGTGCCCTATTCGGGCGCCCGTGAGTCGATCGTCAGGGTGACCGGGCCATCATTGACCAGACTGACTTTCATGTCTGCGCCAAAGACACCGGTCGGCACCGGCTTGCCGAGTTCCGCCGCCAGCTTTTCGACAAAACGCTCGAACAGCGGCTGCGACACCTCGCCCCGCGCCGCCCGACTCCACGACGGTCGATTGCCCTTGCGCACCGAGGCATACAAGGTGAATTGCGAAACCGCCAGAATGTCGCCAGCGACCTCCTGCACACTGCGATTCATGACACCATCCGCATCACCAAACAGCCTCAGCCGCACCAGCTTGCCGGCCATCCAGTCGAGATCGGCGTCACCGTCATCCGCCTCGAAGCCGGCCAACACCAGCAAACCGGGACCGATTTTGCTGCTGATCCGACCGTCGACCGCCACAGTGGCCTCCAGCACGCGCTGAACCACTACCCGCATGAGCACACTCCCAAAGCCTCGATATTATTCCCGACCAATAAAGCCGAAAGCCCCGCCTGCGTAAGCAGAAGGGGCTTTGGGTATTGGGAGCCTGGCGGTGACCTACTTTCGCGAGCGGAAGCTCACTATCATCGGCGCTCATCTGTTTCACGGTCCTGTTCGGGAAGGGAAGGGGTGGGTCCAGAGGGCTATAGCCGCCAAGCGTAACTTGTGTGTTTGTCGCGGGTTGAATCGCGCCAAACGCAAAATAGGAGAAGGTTGTTTGTTGTGACTGCTATGAGTTGCTGCAGTATTACAAGGTTATAGGATCAAGCCACACGGGCAATTAGTATCAGTTAGCTTAACGCATTACTGCGCTTCCACACCTGACCTATCAACGTCGTGGTCTTCGACGACCCTTTAGGGAGTTCAAGACTCCGGGAAATCTCATCTTAAGGCAAGTTTCACGCTTAGATGCTTTCAGCGTTTATCTCTTCCGAACATAGCTACCCGGCGATACGACTGGCGTCATAACCGGTACACCAGAGGTTCGTCCACTCCGGTCCTCTCGTACTAGGAGCAGCCCCCTTCAAATTTCCAGCGCCCACGGCAGATAGGGACCAAACTGTCTCACGACGTTTTAAACCCAGCTCACGTACCTCTTTAAATGGCGAACAGCCATACCCTTGGGACCGGCTACAGCCCCAGGATGAGATGAGCCGACATCGAGGTGCCAAACACCGCCGTCGATATGAACTCTTGGGCGGTATCAGCCTGTTATCCCCAGAGTACCTTTTATCCGTTGAGCGATGGCCCTTCCATACAGAACCACCGGATCACTATGACCTGCTTTCGCACCTGCTCGACTTGTGGGTCTCGCAGTCAAGCACGCTTTTGCCATTGCACTTTATGGACGATGTCCGACCGTCCTAAGCGTACCTTCGTACTCCTCCGTTACCTTTTGGGAGGAGACCGCCCCAGTCAAACTGCCCACCATGCACGGTCCCCGATCCGGATTCACGGATCAAGGTTAGAACCTCAAATAAATCAGGGTGGTATTTCAAGGTTGGCTCCACCGAAACTAGCGTCCCGGTTTCACAGCCTCCCACCTATCCTACACAGACCGATTCAAAGTCCAATGCAAAGCTACAGTAAAGGTTCATGGGGTCTTTCCGTCTTGCCGCGGGGAGATTGCATCTTCACAAACATTTCAACTTCGCTGAGTCTCAGGAGGAGACAGTGTGGCCATCGTTACGCCATTCGTGCAGGTCGGAACTTACCCGACAAGGAATTTCGCTACCTTAGGACCGTTATAGTTACGGCCGCCGTTTACCGGGGCTTCGATCAAGAGCTTGCACCCCATCACTTAACCTTCCGGCACCGGGCAGGCGTCACACCCTATACGTCCACTTTCGTGTTTGCAGAGTGCTGTGTTTTTATTAAACAGTCGCAGCCACCATTTCACTGCAACCCCATCGGGCTTTCGTCGCGAGGACTTATACCCTACCGGGGCACACCTTCTCCCGAAGTTACGGTGTCAATTTGCCGAGTTCCTTCTCCTGAGTTCTCTCAAGCGCCTTAGAATTTTCATCCTGCCCACCTGTGTCGGTTTGCGGTACGGTCGAATCTAGACTGAAGCTTAGTGGCTTTTCCTGGAAGCTTGGTATCAATCACTTCAGTGCCGTAGCACCTCGTTATCACGCCTCAGCTTAGCCCCCCGGATTTGCCTAAGGGGCACGCCTACACGCTTGAACCACCTATTCCAACAGATGGCTGACCTAACCTTCTCCGTCCCCACATCGCATCTAGAATCGGTACAGGAATATTGACCTGTTTCCCATCGACTACGCATTTCTGCCTCGCCTTAGGGGCCGACTCACCCTACGCCGATGAACGTTGCGTAGGAAACCTTGGGCTTTCGGCGAGGGAGCTTTTCACTCCCTTTATCGCTACTCATGTCAGCATTCGCACTTCTGATATCTCCAGCATCCTTTACAAGACACCTTCACAGACCTACAGAACGCTCCCCTACCATATCTTTCGATATCCGCAGCTTCGGTGCACAGTTTGAGCCCCGTTACATCTTCCGCGCAGGACGACTCGACTAGTGAGCTATTACGCTTTCTTTAAAGGATGGCTGCTTCTAAGCCAACCTCCTAGCTGTCTATGCCTTCCCACTTCGTTTCCCACTTAACTGTGTCTTGGGGACCTTAGCTGGCGGTCTGGGTTGTTTCCCTCTTGACAATGGACGTTAGCACCCACTGTCTGTCTGCCTTACTCGCACTTGACGGTATTCAGAGTTTGCCATGGGTTGGTAAGTCGCGATGACCCCCTAGCCATAACAGTGCTTTACCCCCGTCAGTGATATAAGACGCACTACCTAAATAGTTTTCGGGGAGAACCAGCTATTTCCGGATTTGTTTAGCCTTTCACCCCTATCCACAGCTCATCCCCTAATTTTTCAACATTAGTGGGTTCGGACCTCCAGTACCTGTTACGGCACCTTCATCCTGGCCATGGATAGATCATCCGGTTTCGGGTCTACGCCGTGCTACTAAACGCCCTTATCAGACTCGCTTTCGCTACGCCTCCCCTATTCGGTTAAGCTCGCAACACAACGTAAGTCGCTGACCCATTATACAAAAGGTACGCAGTCACCGAACAAGTCGGCTCCCACTGTTTGTATGCATGCGGTTTCAGGTTCTATTTCACTCCCCTCCCGGGGTTCTTTTCGCCTTTCCCTCACGGTACTAGTTCACTATCGGTCGATCACGAGTATTTAGCCTTGGAGGATGGTCCCCCCATGTTCAGACAAGGTTTCACGTGCCCCGCCCTACTTTTCGCTAACTTAGTACCACGGATTGGTTTTCATGTACGGGGCTATCACCCACTACGGCCGGACTTTCCATTCCGCTCCATTAACCATTCCGCTATCACTAGCAGGCTGCTCCCCGTTCGCTCGCCACTACTTGGGGAATCTCGGTTGATTTCTTTTCCTCCGGCTACTTAGATGTTTCAGTTCGCCGGGTTCGCCTCCCACACCTATGTATTCAGTGTGGGATACCTCAAAAGAGGTGGGTTTCCCCATTCGGATATCGGGGGATCAAAGCTTCATTGCCAGCTCCCCCCCGCTTTTCGCAGGCTTGCACGTCCTTCATCGCCTGTGATCGCCAAGGCATCCACCACATGCACTTAGTCGCTTGATCCTATAACCTTGTGTTCTCGTCAGAGAACGGCTACAGGCAAACTCATATTTGTGCTGTCTTGTCCGGGCTAAGGGACAAGAACAGATGCAATCACAACGTGTTGCCAACGCCTCATCAGCGCTGCAACACAACCTTCTTCCATTTTGTTAAAGAGCGTAGCAATTGATTGCTCAAAAGCTAAAGATAAACAACCCTGCTTATCTTTAGGTTTTGGTGGAGGATGACGGGATCGAACCGACGACCCCCTGCTTGCAAAGCAGGTGCTCTCCCAGCTGAGCTAATCCCCCTTGATTTTGACGTTGGTGGGTCTGGTTGGAATCGAACCAACGACCCCCGCCTTATCAAGACGGTGCTCTAACCGACTGAGCTACAGACCCTCGTCTGTTTGCTACTACTGAACAACCGATAGGTTGTGGGTGCCAGAGATGCTTTCTCTAGAAAGGAGGTGATCCAGCCGCAGGTTCCCCTACGGCTACCTTGTTACGACTTCACCCCAGTCACGAACCCCGCCGTGGTAAGCGCCCCCCTTGCGGTTAGGCTACCTACTTCTGGCGGAACCCGCTCCCATGGTGTGACGGGCGGTGTGTACAAGACCCGGGAACGTATTCACCGCGACATGCTGATCCGCGATTACTAGCGATTCCGACTTCATGCAGGCGAGTTGCAGCCTGCAATCCGGACTACGATCGGCTTTCTGGGATTGGCTCCACCTCGCGGCTTGGCAACCCTCTGTACCGACCATTGTATGACGTGTGAAGCCCTACCCATAAGGGCCATGAGGACTTGACGTCATCCCCACCTTCCTCCGGTTTGTCACCGGCAGTCTCGTTAAAGTGCCCAACTAAATGATGGCAATTAACGACAAGGGTTGCGCTCGTTGCGGGACTTAACCCAACATCTCACGACACGAGCTGACGACAGCCATGCAGCACCTGTGTTCCAGCTCCCTTTCGGGCACACCCAAATCTCTTCGGGCTTCTGGACATGTCAAGGGTAGGTAAGGTTTTTCGCGTTGCATCGAATTAATCCACATCATCCACCGCTTGTGCGGGTCCCCGTCAATTCCTTTGAGTTTTAACCTTGCGGCCGTACTCCCCAGGCGGTCAACTTCACGCGTTAGCTCCGGTACTAAATGGTTTTACCCACCCAACACCTAGTTGACATCGTTTAGGGCGTGGACTACCAGGGTATCTAATCCTGTTTGCTACCCACGCTTTCGTGCATGAGCGTCAGTATCGACCCAGGGGGCTGCCTTCGCCATTGGTGTTCCTCCACATCTCTACGCATTTCACTGCTACACGTGGAATTCCACCCCCCTCTGCCGTACTCTAGCCTTGCAGTCACAAGCGCAGTTCCCAGGTTGAGCCCGGGGATTTCACGCCTGTCTTACAAAACCGCCTGCGCACGCTTTACGCCCAGTAATTCCGATTAACGCTCGCACCCTACGTATTACCGCGGCTGCTGGCACGTAGTTAGCCGGTGCTTCTTATGCCGGTACCGTCATCCGCACAGGGTATTAACCCATGCGATTTCTTCCCGGCCGAAAGAGCTTTACAACCCGAAGGCCTTCTTCACTCACGCGGCATGGCTGGATCAGGCTTGCGCCCATTGTCCAAAATTCCCCACTGCTGCCTCCCGTAGGAGTCTGGACCGTGTCTCAGTTCCAGTGTGGCGGATCATCCTCTCAGACCCGCTACAGATCGTCGCCTTGGTGAGCCTTTACCTCACCAACTAGCTAATCTGATATCGGCCGCTCAATCAGCGCAAGGCCCGAAGGTCCCCTGCTTTCCTGCGCACAGAATATGCGGTATTAGCGTAACTTTCGCTACGTTATCCCCCACTGAAAGGTACGTTCCGATACATTACTCACCCGTTCGCCACTCGCCACCAGGATTGCTCCCGTGCTGCCGTTCGACTTGCATGTGTAAGGCATGCCGCCAGCGTTCAATCTGAGCCAGGATCAAACTCTTCAGTTCAATCCAACTAATACTCACAATTCACTGACGGTAGATAATTAAATCTACCTCGATGGATCTCTCCATCCGTGTGATTGCCTTTAATACTTTTGTGCAACTTGCGTTGCTAGCATCAAGACACCCACACCTATCGGTTGTTCAAGTTGTTAAAGATCAATTCCGCCGCGCCGTCGTTTTCACTTCGTCTGCAGCAGAGAGGCGAGATTATGAAGAACTTCTTACAAACCGTCAAGCTTTTCTTCAAATCTTTTTCACCGCTCTTTACTTCCACTTCACCCTTCAACCACCCCGGGAAGCCCCGGCGCCGCTGAAGAGGTGCGCATTATATACACGCCCGAACCTTCGTCAACCACTTTCAACACCAACCTTAATAAAGCGAAATCCGGCACATCTGAATCGGCTCTCACTGGCACCGTATCTAGCGACCAGCCTTTGCCGCTGTTTCAAGCCAGCGATCCAGCTCATCTCGCTCAATGAAGGTTTCCAGACGATTGATATTGCCGGGCAATTGTTTGCCCTCCCACTGCTCGGTTGCCCACCGTTTGACACTAGCCGCCAGTTCGTTGTGTTCAATTGCCCGCGCCAGCATGACTTCCGCCTCGTGCTCAGAAGTCAGCCCTGGCGCAATAAGCCGGGCTGCATCATGGAGACTCAGGGCTGTTTTCAGCTTATCCATAAACCACCTCCAAGAAAGAAAAGAAAAAAGGCCTGAATCATCAGGCCTTTTTATCGAGTTTGGTGGTGGAGAGGATGAGGATCGAACTCACGACCTCCGCATTGCGAACGCGGCGCTCTCCCAACTGAGCTACCCCCCCAACGCGCAGAGATTCTATCTCACTCCAATTCGCTTATCAAAGGCAATCTCAGCGGGGCTTCCTGGTTTTGAACCAACCCAGGGCAAGGGGTTCTTATATAGACAGCCAATTAGCGCAAGAGGAAAACCAATGAGTCTTTGCGACATCGCCGAGCGCCGTTGCCAACCCTGCGAAGGCGGCACCGCTGCCCTTGACCCGGCCACCGCCGAATCGCTGCTGCTCTCGCTCCCCGGATGGAAGCTCAGTGAGCAGCAAATTGAAAAGACCTTCAATTTCAAGAACCACTATGAAACGATGGCCTTTGTAAATGCGATTGCCTGGGTATCTCACCGGGAAAACCACCATCCCGAACTACGGGTTGGTTACAAGGATTGCCGGGTGAGCTACTCGACCCATGCCATCGGCGGCTTGTCGGAAAACGATTTTATCTGCGCCGCCAAACTCGAGCGCCTATTGGAGATATAGGCACTCAGCCCTGACCGGCACCCGCCGCTGCTCGCCGCAAGCGGTCGGCGACCGCAGCCCACACTTGTTCGGTCGGCAAAGCCTCAACGGCAATCAGATCGACGCCGGCATGATCCATTTCGCGCAGCGCTGCGTACAGTTCATGCGCATAGCCAACCGGATCGGCCGGAAGCATGCGCCAGCAATGTGGGAAACCGGCTTGCGGTGGCTGGCTGTGGCAAATGACGCCGCAACGCCCGCCTTTGTGGCGCTGGGCATTGAGAAAATCGAGCAGGCGTTCGCTGCCGACCAGGCGCATTGGCGTTTGCGGGGCGTAATGAGCTTCAAGCGACCCGGAGACCCGCGGCGCGCCAGTCGCCGTTTCAATCAAGGGGACCAGACCGAGCACCGCCTCCAGATGGGTCGGGGCGATATGCCCGGGGCGCAGCACGACCGGCTGCCCTCGCGAACAATCGACGATCGTCGACTCGATGCCCACCTTGCAGGCACCGCCATCAAGAATCAGCGGCACTTGATCGCCCAATTCTTCCTGAACATGCGCCGCAGTGGTTGGACTGATCCGCCCGAAGCGGTTGGCCGAGGGCGCGGCGATACCGGCATGCTCCCCCGCCACCGCAGCAAAGCGGCGCAACAACTCGAGGGCAACCGGATGACCCGGCACCCGCAAGCCGACGGTATCCTGGCCACCGGTTACCGCATCGGGCACCCAGGCCTGCTTTTTCAGGATCAGGGTCAGCGGGCCGGGCCAGAAGGTTTCCATCAATTCCCAGGCAACAGCAGGAACCTGCTCGGCCCAGTGGTCGACCGCATCATGCCCGGCGAGATGGACGATCAGCGGATGATCGGCCGGCCGTCCCTTGGCGGCAAAAATCTTGGCGACGGCGGCCGGGTTGGCGGCATCCGCCCCCAGACCGTAAACCGTCTCGGTCGGAATGGCGACCAGTTCGCCGGCGCGCAACAACTCGATGGCGCGGGCGTAATCGGTGTCCGAAGGCGTCATTCGTCCTTGATGCCAATGGCGGCACGGGCGGCCAGCGCGGTTTTCTGCACCGCCTCGGCGTTGTCGCCGATCACCGTGAAGTGGCCCATCTTGCGCCCCGGACGAGCGTGATGCTTGCCATAGAGGTGTAGCTTCAGATTGGGGATCGCATACAGCTTGGTCCAGTCCGGCTCGCGGTAGGTTTCACCGTCATACCACAGGTCGCCGAGCAGATTGACCATCACCGAGGCCGAGTGAGCACGTGCTTCGCCGAGCGGCAAACCGCATAGCGCGCGAACCTGTTGCTCGAACTGATTGGTGACGCAGGCATCGATGGTGTAGTGGCCGCTGTTGTGGGGCCGAGGCGCCATTTCATTGACGATCAACTGGCCACGGCTGATGAAGAACTCGACGCCCATGGTTCCGATATAGCCAAGCTTTTCGGCAATGCGCGCGGCGACCTCTTCGGCGTCGCCACGGACGCAGCCGGTGGTCCGCGCCGGCACGATGGAGACATCGAGAATGCCCTGGGTGTGCTGGTTTTCACCGGTTGGGAAACACTGCACCTGGCCGTGCTCGTCACGGGCGAGGACGACGGAAACTTCGTAATCGAGCGTCAGGCGCTGTTCGAGGACGCAATGCTCGCCCTTGAAGTGGCCGAAAGCCAAAAGCGCTTCTTCGCGGCTGTTGACCGTGACCTGCCCCTTGCCGTCGTAGCCGAAGCGGGCGACTTTCAGGATAGCCGGGAACAACGCCAGGTCGGCATTGCGGATATCGTCTTCGCAATTGATCGCGGCAAACGGACCGTGCGGCAGACCGTTGTCGCGCAGGAAGGATTTTTCGGCGATGCGGTTCTGGCAGATGGCAACCGCCGCTGCCGACGGACGCACCGGCACGAACTTGGCGAGGTAATCCAGCGTAGCGGCCGGAACGTTCTCGAATTCGGTGGTGATCGCCGCGCAGCCGTTGGCGAATTCATCGAGCGCCGCGTAGTCATCATAAGAGACACAGAAATGGCGTTCGGCGATCTGAGCGGCCGGGGAATTCTTGTCCGGGTCGAGCACCCAGACCTGGTAGCCCATTTCGTGGGCAGCCGTCACAAAGAAGCGGCCGAGCTGGCCGCCCCCGAGCATGCCCAGCGTGGCGGGCGGCAGGATCATCGTCGACGACATCCTTATACTTCCGGCAATTTCATGGCCAGCACCTTTTCGGTCTGAGCCTGACGGAAGGCCTGCAGTTTGGCATTCAGTTCCGGGTTGTCATTGGCCAGCATGGCGACGGCGAACAAGGCCGCGTTGGCGGCGCCGGCTTCGCCGATGGCGAAGGTGGCGACCGGAATACCCTTCGGCATCTGGACGATGGAATGCAGCGAATCGACACCAGAGAGCGCCTTCGACTGGACCGGCACACCGAGTACCGGGACGATGGTCTTGGCGGCCAGCATGCCCGGCAGGTGGGCGGCGCCACCGGCGCCGGCGATGATCGCCTTGAGACCGCGCTCGCCCGCCATCGCGGCGTAATCGAAGAGCAGATCCGGCGTGCGGTGCGCCGAGACGACACGGCTTTCAAAGGGCACGCCGAATTCCTTGAGAATCACGGCGGCTGCCTGCATGGTCGGCCAATCGGAATCGGAACCCATGACAACGCCGATCAGCGGCTGGTGATTGCTCATAGTCCGGCCTTTCGTTCGGCAGCTTCGATGGTGTTGGCAAGCAGCATGGTGATGGTCATCGGACCGACGCCACCCGGCACCGGCGTGATCTGGCCAGCAACTTCCTTGCAGCCATCAAAATCGACGTCACCACAGAGTTTACCGTCGGGCAGACGGTTGATGCCGACGTCGATGACGACGGCACCCGGCTTGACCATGTCGGCGGTGACGAAACGCGGCTTGCCGACAGCAGCGACCAAAATGTCGGCGCGACGGGTATGGGCCAGCAGGTCTTTGGTGCGCGAATTACAGACGGTGACCGTGGCGCCGGCATTGATCAGCAGCAGCGCCATGGGTTTACCGACGATGTTGGAGCGGCCGATGACCACGGCTTCCTGACCGGTCAGGTCGACGTTGCCCTTCTCGAACATCTTCATTACGCCATACGGCGTGCAGGGGATGAAGCGCGGATTGCCCTGGGCCAGCGCGCCGACGTTTTCGGCGTGGAAACCATCGACATCCTTCTCGGCGGCAATCGCTTCGAGCACGGCTTCTTCATCGAAATGCTTGGGCAGCGGCAACTGAACGAGGATGCCGTGGATATTCGGGTCGGCATTCAGTTCGGCGATCTTTTTCAGCACCGTGGTCTGGTCGACCGCAGCATCGTAAGTGATCTTCTCGGAGTGCATGCCGATGGCCAGGCAACCATTGACCTTGTTGCGTACATAGACCTCGGAAGCCGGGTCTTCACCGACCAGAATAACCACCAGGCCGGGCCGGTGACCCTTGGCAGCCAGCGCTTCCACGCGGGCCTTGAAGCTCTGGCGAAGTTCCTCGGCCAGGGCCTTACCGTCGATAATTTGTGCCGTCATCGTCGCATCCAACAAAAAAGAAAAGGGGAAAGGCGAAGGCCTTTCCCTTTGAATTGGCGCGCATTTTATCAGATTACGCCAAGGCAGCCTCAGCTTCGCCAACCGCGGCCCGTCCGGCGGCAAAAGCCCGCCGGTTCAGCTCGACCAGTTTTTCGCCCTTGCGCTGGAAACGCTGGAGAACACAGGCGAGCAGCGTTTCGGCCGAAAACGGCAGATGATCGGCGATGGCGCCGAGCATCACGGTATTGCCGAGCCGAATCTCACCGAGTTCCTGCGCGATTGAGGTGGCATCGAAAGCGACGACCTTGTTGCCACTCTTCCTGATTTCGCCGAGCGGGTCGGCCGGATAATCGAACAGACCGAGTTCGACTACCGGCGGCACCAGCCGGGCCGTATTCATCAACGTGATACCACCCGGCCGCAACATGTGCTGCCAGCGCATCGCTTCGGCCGATTCGAAACCGAGCAGCACATCGGCCGTGCCCGGCGTAATCTGCGGCGACAGCACCTTCTGGCCGAAACGCAGGTGCGAGGAAACCACCCCGCCACGTTGCGCCATGCCGGCCACTTCCGTCTTCTTGGCATCGTGACCGAGAGCGATGGCTGCTTCGGCGAGGATTTCAGTCGCCGTCATGACACCCTGGCCGCCGATACCGACAACGAGGATATTGGTCGTTGCACTCATGCCGGACAGCCTTTCTTGACGAGTTGGATCGGCGACACCGGCGCGTAATGAACGATCGCCCCCGGCGCGCAGGGCTGGACGCACAGCGTACAGCCGGTACACACCGAGCTTTCAATGCGGACGAAGGCGAGATCGACTTCGCGACCACTCGGCTTGATTTCCTTGGCCCGCCGCGTGACATGGATGGCCGGGCAGCCGACATCGATGCAGTTGCCGCAGCCGGTGCACTTGTCGTCGATCACCTCGAAGGGTTTCAGCTTGTGGTAATCCTTGATCAACACGCAGGGCTGGTCGGTGATGATGACCGACACTTCCGGCACCTTGACCTCGTCGCGGATGGTCTTGAACAAAACCGGCAATTCATAGGGGTTGACCGTATGAATACGCTCCTCCTTGACGCCGAGCGCCGCCACCAGCTTAGCGAAATCGACGCGCGGCGCCTCCTCGCCATATATATCCCGCCCGTTGCCCGGGTTGTCCTGGCCGCCGGTCATGCCGACAGCGCGGTTATCGAGCAGCAGCACCGTGACATTGCCTTTGTTGTACACCATGTCGAGCAGGCCCTGCATGCCCATGTGCAGGAAAGTCGAGTCGCCGATCACGGCAACGATCCGCTTGTCCTTGTCGGCTTCGCCACGCCCCTTGTCGAGGCCGAGCGCCATGCCCATCGAGGCGCCCATCGAGACGCAGGTATCGAGTGCATTCCACGGATGGCCGGCGCCCAGCGTGTAGCAACCGATATCGCCGGAAATGGTCAGGTTGCGCACTTGCGACAGCGTGTAATAGACGCCGAGGTGCGGACAGGCGACGCACATCGTCGGCGGCCGCGGGAAAACCGGCAGCGGCACTACCGGGCTCGACACCGGCACCGGCTCGCCGAGCAGCTTGGCGATTGCTGGCTTCAGTACATTCGGCGCCAGCTCACCCTGCAGCGGCAGGATTTCCTTGCCGATGACCTTCAGGCCCTGCGCCTTCAGTTCGGTTTCGACCAGCGGCTCGACTTCCTCGACCACCACCACCTGATCGACCAGCGCCGCCAGTTCGCGACATTTCTCGAACGGCACCGGCCAGGAGAAACCGAGCTTGAGCACCGGCGCCTCCGGGAAGCACTCCTTGACGTGCATATAGGCCGGGCCGGAAGCAATGAAACCGAGACGGCGATCAGCCCCCGGCTCGATGAAGTTCAGCGCCGAAGTTTCGGCCAGCGCTCGCAATTCGATGTCGCGCTTGAACATCAGCGGAATGCGCTTGCCGGCATTGCCCGGCACCATGACGAAGCGCCCCGGCTCCTTCTTGAAGCCAGCGCCCCGATGGGCCACGCGCTCGCCGACCTGGACCAGCGATTTGACGTGATTGATCCGCGTCGTCATACGCAGGATGACCGGCACCTGAAATTGCTCCGACAACGCGTAGGCCTCCAGCGTCATCGCATAGGCCTCCTGCGAATCGGCCGGCTCGAGCACCGGCACATGGGCGAAGCGCCCCCAGTAGCGCGAGTCCTGTTCGTTCTGCGATGAGGACAGGCCGACGTCGTCGGCAATGGCGATCACCAGGCCGCCGATGACGCCGGTCAGGGTCAGCGTCATCAGTGCGTCGGAGGCGACGTTCATGCCGACATGCTTCATGCAGCAGAAAGCGCGGGAACCGGCATAGGCGGCGCCGATCGCCACTTCCAGCGAGACCTTCTCATTGACCGACCACTCGGCGTAGAGATCCGGGTAGGTCGAAATGACTTCCAGCATCTCGGTCGACGGCGTCCCCGGATAGGCTGCGGCGACCTTGACGCCGGCCTCCCAGACAGCGCGGGCGACCGCTTCGTTACCGGACAAAAGTAGGCGGCTCGCCGCCGGCGCTGGCATCACTGCTGCCATGGGTGCTCCCGTCATCAACACGAAAACCTTCGATTATAGGGAGCCGCCCAAGGCGCAATTTGATACAGCGCAACTGATTTCGTCTTTTAATTTTGTTTCACTTTGCGCGGAAAAAAATATTGCATCAGGGATAATCCCAATATTGCACGATGCGAAGTTTGTTTTTACAATGCGAAATAGCATGTAGGTGTAAACACGGGCTCGCGAAGCAGCCCATAAAGAGCTAGAGTTGTTTTGCTCAACAGGCAAAACAAAATGAAATCCAACCTAGGAGACAAACCATGGCCGATCAGCCGAACGCCCTGCTTGACCCTGCTGACGTAGATCCGCAGGAAACCAAAGAATGGATTGACGCCCTCGACGGCGTCATTTCACAAGAAGGCCCGACCCGCGCCCACTACCTGATTGAAAAGGTGATCGGCCAGGCCCGCCTGCAGGGGGTCGACATCCCCTACTCGGCCAATACCGAATACATCAACACCATTCCGGTCGATAAGCAGCCCAAGTACCCGGGCAATGCCGACATGGAAATCAAGATTCACTCCTATATCCGCTGGAACGCGATGGCCATGGTCGTTCGCGCCAACAAGGAAACCAACGTCGGCGGCCACATCGCCTCCTTCGCTTCCGCCGCCGCGCTGTACGACGTCGGCTATTCGCATTTCTGGCGTGCGCCGAGCGCCGACAATGGCGGCGACCTGATTTTCTTCCAGGGCCACTCGGTACCGGGCGTCTATGCCCGCGCCTTCATGCTCGGCCGCTTCACCCAGGAACAGATGGACAACTTCCGCCAGGAAACCGGCGGCAAGGGCATCTCCTCCTACCCGCACCCGTGGCTGATGCCCGACTTCTGGCAATTCCCGACCGTGTCGATGGGCCTCGGCCCGATCCAGGCCATCTACCAGGCCCGCTTCATGAAGTACCTCGACTCGCGCGGCCTGGCCAAGGCCGGTGATCGCAAGGTGTGGGCCTTCCTCGGCGACGGCGAGACCGACGAAGTCGAATCGCTCGGCGCCATCGGCATGGCCGGTCGCGAGAAGCTGGACAACCTGATTTTCGTCATCAACTGCAACCTGCAGCGCCTGGACGGCCCGGTGCGCGGCAACGGCAAGATCATCCAGGAACTGGAAGCCGAATTCCGCGGCGCCGGCTGGAACGTCGTCAAGCTGATCTGGGGCACCCACTGGGATGCGCTGTTCGCCCGCGACAAGAAGGGCATCCTGAAGAAACGCATGATGGATTGCGTCGATGGCGAGTACCAGACCTTCAAGGCCAAGAACGGCGCCTACGTCCGCGAGCATTTCTTCAACACGCCGGAACTCAAGGAACTGGTCGCCGATTGGACCGACGACGAAATTTGGCAACTGAACCGCGGCGGCCACGACCTGTTCAAGATCTTCGCCGCCTACAACGCCGCCACCACCCACAAGGGCCAGCCGACGCTGATCCTGGCCAAGACCATCAAGGGCTTCGGCATGGGCGATGCCGGCGAAGCGATGAACATTTCCCACCAGCAGAAGAAAATGGACATCGAGCAGATCGGCCGCTTCCGCGACCGCTTCTCCCTGCCGGTGCCGGACGACAAGCTGGCTGAACTGCCCTACCTGACCTTCCCGGAAGATTCCGAGGAATACAAGTACATGCGCCAGCGCCGCATGGACCTCGGCGGCTTCCTGCCGCAGCGCCGCCGCAAGGCCGAGCCGCTGGCCGTGCCCAGCCTCGACAAGTTCGAAGCGCTGTTGAAGGCATCCGGCGAAGGCCGCGAACTGTCCACGACGATGGCCATCGTCCGCATCATGAACATGCTGTTGAAGGACAAGAACGTCGGCAAGAATGTCGTGCCCATCGTGCCGGACGAATCGCGCACCTTCGGCATGGAAGGCATGTTCCGCTCGGTCGGCATCTGGAATCAGGAAGGCCAGAACTATGTGCCGGAAGACCATGACCAGTTGATGTTCTACAAGGAATCGAAGACCGGCCAGGTACTGCAGGAAGGGATCAACGAATCCGGCGCGATGAGCGACTGGATCGCCGCCGCCACCGCCTACTCGGTGCATGGCGTGCAGACCATTCCGTTCTACATCTGCTATTCGATGTTCGGCATGCAGCGCGTTCTCGACCTGTGCTGGGCGGCTGGCGACCAGCGCGCCCGCGGCTTCCTGATCGGCGGCACCGCCGGTCGCACGACACTGAACGGCGAAGGCCTGCAGCACGAGGACGGCCATAGCCTGATCCTCTCCAATCTGATCCCGAACTGCATTTCCTACGACCCGACCTTCCAGTACGAAGTCGCCGTCATCGCCCAGGACGGCATGCGCCGCATGCACGTCGAGCAGGAAGACGTCTTCTACTACATCACCGTGATGAACGAGAACTACGAGCACCCGGAAATGCCGGTGGGCGCGGAAGCCGACATCATCAAGGGGATGTACGCGTTCAAGAAGGGTGGCGAATCGGCCGGCCCGCGCGTCCAGCTGCTCGGTTCCGGCACCATCTTCCGCGAAGTCATCGCTGCCGCCGAACTGCTCAAGAACGACTGGGGCGTCGAGGCCGACCTGTGGGGCTGCCCGAGCATGAACGAACTGGCCCGCAACGGCCTGGATGTTCAGCGCTGGAACATGCTGCACCCGCTCGAAGCACCGAAGCTGTCGCACGTCGAAGAAAAGCTGGCCGGCGCCAAGGGTCCGGTCATCGCCGCCACCGACTACATCAAGCTGTTCTCCGAGCAGATCCGTCCGTTCGTCAAGGCACCGTACGTCACGCTCGGCACCGATGGTTTCGGCCGTTCCGACACCCGCGAAAAGCTGCGTCACTTCTTCGAGGTCGATCGTCACTGGGTGACGCTGGCTGCCCTGAAGGCGCTGGCCGACAACGGCGAGATCGCCCGCGAGAAGGTCGCCGCTGCCCTGGTCAAGTACAACCTTGACCCGAACAAACCCAACCCGATGTCGGTTTAATCAGGGAGAGACAACATGAGCCAAATCATTGAAGTCAAGGTCCCCGATATCGGCGACTTCGCCGAAGTGCCGGTCATCGAACTGTTCGTCAAGGTCGGCGACAGCATCAAGGTCGACGACGCCATCGTCACGCTCGAATCCGACAAGGCCACGATGGACGTCCCGTCCACCGTCGCCGGCGTCGTCAAGGAAGTGCTGGTCCAACTCGGTTCCAAGGTTAGCGAAGGTGCCGTCCTGATCAAGGTCGAAAGCGGCGCCGCCGCACCGGCTGCTGCTCCGGCCGCCCAGGCCGCAGCCCCGGCCGCTGCCGCACCGGCCCCGGTTTCTGCCCCGGCAGCACAGTCCACCGCAGCAGTCGCCCCGGCCGCCCTCGCTCCGGCCCTGCCGCTCGGCGCCAAGGTCCATGCTTCGCCGTCGGTCCGTGCCTATGCCCGCGAACTCGGCGTCGATCTCTCCAAGGTGCCGGCCAGCGGCCCGAAGAACCGCATCGTCAAGGAAGACCTGACCAAGTACGTCAAGGGCGTCATGTCCGGCGCCATTTCCGGCCCGGTCGCCGCCGCAGCTGGCGGTGTTGTCGGTGGCGGCGTGCTCGACCTGCTGCCCTGGCCGAAGGTCGATTTCGCCAAGTTCGGCGAGATCGAGGTCAAGCCGCTGTCGCGTATCAAGAAGATTTCCGGCCAGAACCTGTCGCGTAACTGGGTGATGATCCCGGCCGTGACTTATCACGAAGATGCCGACATCACCGATCTGGAAGCCTTCCGCGTCCAGTTGAACAAGGAAAACGAGAAGTCCGGCAACAAGCTGACCATGCTCGCCTTCCTGATCAAGGCCTGCGTCAAGGCGATGCAGCGCTTCCCGGAATTCAATTCCTCGCTCGACGGCGACAACCTGGTGCTGAAGAAATACTTCAACATCGGCTTCGCGGCCGACACGCCGAACGGCCTGGTCGTACCGGTGATCAAGAACGCCGACAAGAAGGGCGTCTTCGAGATCGCCAAGGAATCCGGCGAACTGGCCAAGCAAGCCCGCGACGGCAAGCTGAAGCCGGCCGACATGTCCGGCGCCTGCTTCACGATCTCCAGCCTGGGCGGCATCGGCGGCACCTACTTCGCACCGATCGTCAATGCACCGGAAGTTGCCATCCTCGGCGTCAACAAGTCGGCGATGAAGCCGGTTTGGGACGGCAAGCAATTCGTGCCGCGCCTGACCCTGCCGCTGTCGCTGACTGCCGACCATCGCGTCATCGACGGTGCGCTGGCCACCCGCTTCAACGTCTATGTCGCCGAACTGCTGGCCGACATGCGCCGGATGATCGTTTAAGGGGAATGCGATGAGCCAGATTATTGAAGTCAAGGTCCCCGACATTGGCGACTTCGCCGAAGTCCCGGTCATCGAGCTGTTCGTCAAGGTCGGCGACAGCATCAAGGTGGACGACGCCATCGTCACGCTGGAGTCCGACAAGGCGACAATGGATGTGCCGAGCCCGGTCGAAGGCGTGGTCAAGGAAGTGCTGGTCCAGCTCGGCGCCAAGGTGGCTGAAGGCGCCCTGCTGATCAAGGTGGAAACAGGTGCCGCCGCTGTGGCGCCGGTTTCTGCCCCTGCAGCACAGTCGACCGCAGCAGTCGCCCCGGCGGCAGCGCCCGTCGCCGCTCCGGTGGCCGGCAGCCATGCCGGCGGTGCCGACATCGAGTGCGAGATGCTCGTCCTCGGCGCCGGCCCCGGCGGCTATTCGGCAGCCTTCCGCTCTGCCGACCTCGGCATGAAGACGGTCATCGTCGAGCGTTACGCCACCCTCGGCGGCGTCTGCCTCAACGTCGGCTGCATTCCGTCCAAGGCACTGCTGCACGTCGCCGCGGTGATGGACGAGGCCAACCACATGGCCGATCTCGGCGTCACCTTCGCCGCGCCGCAAGTCGATATCGACAAGCTGCGCGCCCACAAGGACAAGGTCGTCGGCAAGCTGACCGGCGGTCTGGCCGGCATGGCCAAGGGCCGCAAGGTCGACATCGTGCGCGGTTTCGGCACCTTCCTCGATCCGCATCACATCGAGGTCGAAGTGACCGACGGCGCGGGCCAGGACAAGACCGGTTCGAAGAAGGTCATCAAGTTCCAGAAATGCATCATCGCCGCCGGTTCGGCCGCCGTGCATCTGCCTTTCATCCCGAAGGACCCGCGCATCGTCGATTCGACCGGCGCGCTTGAACTGCGCTTCGTGCCGAAAAAGATGCTGGTCATCGGTGGCGGCATCATCGGCCTCGAAATGGCGACCGTCTATTCGACCCTCGGCGCTCGCGTCGATGTCGTCGAAATGATGGATGGCCTGATGCAGGGTCCCGACCGCGACGCCGTCAAGGTCTGGGAAAAGCAGAACGCCAGCCGTTTCGACAAGATCATGCTGAAGACGAAGACCGTTGCGGTAGACGCCAAGGAAGACGGTCTTTACGTCACCTTCGAAGGCGAAGGGGTGTCACCGGAACCGGTCAAGTACGACATGATCCTGCAAGCCGCCGGCCGCGCGCCGAACGGCAAGAAGATCGGTGCCGACAAGGCCGGCGTCGCCGTCACCGACCGTGGTTTCATCAACGTCGATGCCCAGATGCGGACCAACGTACCGCACATCTTCGCCATCGGCGACGTCGTCGGCAATCCGATGCTGGCCCACAAGGCGGTGCATGAAGCGCACGTCGCGGCCGAAGTCGCCGCCGGTCACAAGGCCGCTTTCGATGCCACCGTGATCCCGGGCGTCGCCTACACCCACCCCGAAGTGGCGTGGGTCGGCTACACCGAAGATCAAGCCAAGAAGGAAGGCCGCAAGGTCGAGTCCGCCAAGTTCCCGTGGGCGGCTTCCGGTCGCGCCATTGCCAACGGTGCAGAGTACGGCTTCACCAAGCTGATCTTCGATGCCGAAACGCATCGCGTCATCGGCGGGGCGATTGTCGGCCCGAACGCCGGCGACATGATCGGCGAAGTCTGCCTGGCCATCGAGATGGGCTGCGACGCGGTCGATATCGGCAAGACCATCCACCCGCACCCGACGCTCGGTGAAACGGTGGGCATGGCAGCCGAAGTGGCGCACGGCACCTGCACCGATGTGCCGGCCCCGCGCAAGAAGTAAGTCCCGCTAGGCTAAACTAGCGTTTGGTTTGGGCGACGGCAACCCCGTCGCCCTTTTTTATGTCTGTTGAACGCGATGACTGCCACTACCCAACTACCCCGCCGCTCCGCCGAGGAGCAAACCCGTCTCGAAGCCGCCCTGCGCGACGTTTTCGAGCACAAGCTCTGCTTCAACGAACTGCTCGGTTTCAAGGTCGAATCGCTCGATCCGGCCGCGCCGCAGATCAGCTTCGCCATGCGCCAGGAACTGATCGGCCATTACCAGCATGGCCGCCTGCATGGCGGCGTGATCGCCACCGTGCTCGACACCGTCGGCGGCCTGGCGGTGACGGTCGCCGTCGCCGAAAAATTCAACAGCGAGACGACCGAACAGGTCGGCCACCGCTTCGGCCGCATCGGCACCATCGACCTGCGCACCGACTACCTGCATCAGGGCATCGGCAAAAAATTCACGGCCACCGGACGGATCACCCGTCTCGGCGGCCGCATCGCCTCGGTGCAGATGACACTGGAAAATGAAACCGGCCTGCTCATCGCCACCGGCGGCGCCTCCTACGTCATTAGCTGATCACAGGATCGGCAGCCCCTGCTGCTCGCCGCGCTCGTAGACGACATTGGCGCGACCGACGATCAGCGGGTCGAGATTGCCGATCCGCTCGGTGTCCTTGTTGTTGTACGGCAACTTGTGCAACACGTAGCGCATCGCATTGAGGCGCGCCCGCTTCTTGCAGTTTGACTTGATCACCGTCCACGGCGCGTCGGCAGTGTCGGTGTGGAAGAACATCGCCTCCTTGGCCTTGGTGTAGTCGTCCCACTTGTCGAGGGAAGCCATGTCGATCGGCGACAGCTTCCACTGCTTCAGCGGATGCACCTTGCGCTCGCGGAAGCGCCGGCGCTGCTCCTCGCGGCTGACCGAAAACCAGAATTTGATCAGATGTGTCCCGTTGCGCGCCAGCATGCGCTCGAACTCCGGGGCCTGACGGACGAATTCGCCGTACTCCTGGTCGCTGCAGAACCCCATCACCCGCTCGACGCCGGAACGGTTGTACCAGGAGCGGTCGAACAGCACGATCTCGCCATTGGTCGGCAGATGCTGTACGTAACGCTGGAAATACCACTGGCCGCGCTCGATCTCGCTCGGCTTTTCCAGCGCGACGACACGGGCACCGCGCGGATTGAGATGCTCCATGAAGCGCTTGATGGTACCGCCCTTGCCCGCCGCATCGCGCCCCTCGAAGAGGATCACCACCTTCTGCCCGGTTTCCTTGACCCAGGCCTGCAGCTTGAGCAACTCGACCTGCAGCCGGTATTTCTGCCGCTCGTAGTTGCGGCGCTGCATCAGGTTTTTGTAGGGGTAACCGCCGTCGCGCCAGTCCCGGGCCAGTTCCTCGTCGGGACTGACCGGCAAGTCACCGGTGACGACGCCTTGCTGCTTGAGCAGACCCTTGAGCAAGGCGACCGACTCTTCGCTCGACAGGCCGGCAATAACGTCACGCATGGCGCCCATTTTTGCCTCCTGGGCACCGTCGACCGCAGCACTGACGCTGAAGGCCTCGATGGCCGGGGGCTTCAGGACCGGGGCGACATCACCACTGGCCACTGGCCGCGGCGGCCGCGCGCTGACTTTCTTCGGGGCAGCGGCAGGAACCGCCGGCTGGCTTGCTGTTGTCTTTTTTCTGCTAACCATGCTCTCTCCATCGATCGATGCCAAAGAGCTTATTTCACGCCTAAGCCGTGCCCTTGTCTAGTCCAGCAATTCGACCGGAATCATCGCCCGCAGCACGGTCTGGCTATCGCCCCGACGGACCCGGCTGCTCAACCACCACAAGGCGCCCTTCTTGATGCTCCAGTCCGCCTCCTGACCAGCGAGCAGCAAGGAAGCCAAACGACCGAGCGAGGGCTGGTGGCCGATGATCAAGACCGAACCGGGGGCCTGCGGCCAGCCGGAAGCAGCGATCAGTTCGGAAACGCAAGCCTCGGGACCGATCTTGCGATGGGTCTCGAAGGGCAGTTTCAGGGCTTCGGCCGTTTGTTGCGTGCGCACGGCCGGGCTGACGATGATGCGCAGATCCTTCGGTTGATGCGCGCGAATCCAGGCGCCCATGGTGCGCGCCTGCTTCTCGCCGCGCTCGGTCAGCCGGCGCTTCATGTCGTCCTCGCCATCCTCCGCTTCGGCGTGGCGCCACAGCAACAAATCCATGCTCGTCTCTCTGTTCAAAACCGGCATCATGGGCCTCCATTGTTACGTCCGCATTGCAAAGTATAGGCCGGGGCCATCAGGGAAAGGTTGACAGTTGGCCCCGGCCTTCACTAGAGTCAAGGCATCCCAAGGGGGAGTAGCTCCCATCCGGCCTGTCGTCATCACGAAGCCCCCGCTTCCGGCAACCGGGCAGCAGAACAGCGCTGCGAGCAAGACCTTTGCCGCGACGGCAAGGCTCCTTTGGCATTCCATGGCCCTGCCCACTCCGGCACGGGCCATTTGCTTTGTGGAATGCGCGAAAGGAAACATCATGGAAACCATCGGCAGTCTGGGCTTATGGACGGGCTTTGCCGCCATTGTGCTGGTCATGCTGGCCATCGACCTCTTCGTCGTCGGTGGCGGCAAGGAGCATCGAGTCACTTACAAGGAAGCGGCCATCTGGTCGATGGTCTGGATCAGCCTGACCTTCGCCTTCGCTGGCGCGTTGTGGTGGCATCTCGACGGCAGTTTGGGACGCGAAGTCGCCAATACCCGGGCCCTCGAATTCATCACCGGCTACTTGATCGAAAAAGCCCTGGCGGTCGACAACGTCTTCATCTGGCTGATGCTGTTCGGCTACTTCGCAGTACCTGCCGAATTGCAGAAGCGCGTGCTGCTCTACGGCGTGCTCGGCGCCATCGTCATGCGCACGGTGATGATCTTTGCCGGCGCCTGGCTGATCAGCCAGTTCCACTGGATTCTGTACATTTTCGGCGGCTTCCTGCTGATCACCGGCGTCAAGATGTACTGGTTCGCCGACGAAAAGCCCGACCTCGACAACAACCGACTGATCCAGTGGCTGCGCCGCCATCTGAAGATCAGCAGCGACTTCGACGGTCAACGCTTCTTTACCTGGCAAAACGGCGCCCGTCACGCCACCCCGCTCTTGCTCGCCCTGGTCCTGGTCGAGATCTCCGACCTGATTTTCGCCGTCGATTCGATCCCGGCCATTTTTGCGATCACTACCGACCCGTTCATCGTGCTGACCTCCAACATCTTCGCCATCCTCGGCCTGCGTGCCATGTACTTCCTGCTCGCCGGGGTCGCCGACCGTTTCTCGCTGCTCAAGTACGGTCTGGCCGTCGTCCTCATGTTCATCGGCGTCAAAATGCTGCTGATCGATCTCTACAAGATTCCGGTTGGCTTTTCGCTGGCCGTCGTTGCCGTCATCATCGGTACCTCGGTCTGGGCCTCGCTGCGCAAGGAAGCCCGAATGAAACGCAAGGGCTAGCGATTTTCGAGGCGGCTGTAGTCGAGGATGGCCGCCTCGCGCGGGGCGATCCGCCGCCATTCGGCATGAATCGCATCGCTCAGTGGCCAGAAACGGGGATCTGTCCGGCGTACGCCGTAACGCTCGGTCAGGTGAACCAGGTCGGCCTCACGCTTCAAGCCGGCCACCAGATCGGCGAAATTTGCCAATTCGGAGGCGTCGACCGCATAGATCGCATTCGGATAGGCGCCAACGACGCCATCGAGCGCCAGCAACGTGTCTTCCTCGGGCAGGCGACGTTTCGACTCGCGGATGATTTCGGCAACATTGCTGTGGGCGCTGTTGCGGACCAATGAAACGAGATGCAGGCTGCGGTCAGCCCGACGCACGACCAGCAAGCTATTCTCCGGCATCACCGAAGCGGCGAGGCCGGCGACCGCCCCCAGGCGGCGCAAGTGGCCGACCTCCGGCCGGCTCCAGCCATTCGCCGCCCAGTCCAGACTGGCTTCGCGCACCGGCGCCATGCGTTGGAGCAGCGCGTGGTACAACTCGTCGAGGGGCTTGGCGCTGCGGAAACGCATGCCGCTTTCCTGCGAAAAATAGGCGGCAGCATCGGAAAAATAGCGACTATGAGCTCCGTTTCGGCCGCGATACCAGTGATCGAGCACCGGCTGACGGGCCTGCAGCGGCAGCAGGGTGAGGAAATTCAGTTCGCCTTCCATGCGCAGGAAATCCATGTACAGACGTGTAGCGACCTGATGGCCGAGGTTGCCGTAAACGTCGAAGCCGGCGACCAGCAGGTAATGCATCCGTTCCAACAGCGGATAGCCGAGCAACAGCGTCGTCTGCGGCTTTTCTCCGGCTAGGCCGCGCACGACGGAAGCACTGTCGAAATGGCGAAAAACGGTCAGCGCAGCATTCGGATTCCGGCCGTCGCCATTCCACAGATTATTTACGTGGGGCAGGAAGTCCTTGCTCGCCGACCGCTCCATCACCGTGCTCTTTGCCTCCAGATAGCGGTTTTCCAACGCTGCATAGTCGCGCCAGGCGAGCAGGCTGGCGGTACTTTCGTGCTCGGCCGGCAAACGCAAGGCCGGCATCGCGGCATCGAGCATGGCGTCCATCAGACGGTTTTCCTTGCTGTCCGGATTGACGAATACCACCCAGAAATGATCGTTGATCACGTTCAGGGCGACCTGCCCCCGGCAGACCGGCCCTTTCATGAAGCCCATCAGCGTGAATTGCGCCTCGTCCAGCATGAAGCGGTAGCGCGCCTCAACCGGCAGGGTGCGGAAAGTCACGAAGGGGTTCGAGGCGATTTCCGGTGCGTAGCCGGGCAACTGCTCGACCCGGTAGTTCGCTGCCAGGAACCAGCCCCGCAATCGATTCAGGCGCGCCGCATCGAGTTTGAGCGGCATGTGCGTCTTGGCAACCGCCGTCGCCTCGAGCCTTTGCAGACGGTAATAGACCCGCTCGACGTCCGGATCGTCATAAGGGCGGCGCGTCACCACCCGCTCAACCGGCAGGCCCGGCGGCGTTCGGCTACGCACCAGTTCAAAGAAGACGCCGGGCAACTCGTCGAAGTAAAGATGACCGATATACCAGTGCTCGTAGATGTAACGGGCCGCCAGTTGCGCCTTCAGGCTGTCGCCATTGAGGAATTGCTCCCACTCGCCGGCCCGAGCCAGGACTGCCCCCGGCAACGGCTCGGGTGGCGTATAGGGCGCCCCGGCCTCCAGCCACTGGCTCAGCGTCGCATGCTCGGCTGCCGGCAAGGCCGGCAAGCCAAAGGGCATGCCGCGCTGCGGATGTTGCCGGGCATACGCGTCCATGCCCTCGGCCCGTACACAGACCTGCGTGCGATCGAGCGAAAAATCAAAATCCCGCTCCGCCAAGGCGCCGGCAGCCGGCCCGGGATTTTCCTGCTTCAAGCTGAGCAGACGGTGCATGACCCCGGCCGTACGATTCGCTTCCGGCGTCGACTGCCGCTCATTGAGCACCGGGAAAAAGCCCATCTGGCGCCAGGCCGCCGTTGTCTGCGCATCCTGCCCAAGGCGGGTCGGCTGAGCGGCCAGCAGGCGCGTGCTGGAATAGACGATTTCGGGATTGGCACCGCGCGTCAGGCCGGCATAACTGGCCAGGTTCAACTGGCACGGCGCATCGTAACAGGCGTGGCAACTGACGCAACGTTGATCGAGGAGCGGCCGGACATCCCGCCAGTAGTCGGGCGCCGGGCCGTTGGCCGTTACCGGCAAGCGGTCAAAGCGGGCCGGGTCGGCGATCCCGAAACGATCGTCAAGGTGCAGCGAAATCACTGTCGCGCAGGCGCTCAACAACAGAAAAAGGAGGGGAGCTAGTTTGCGCATCGCTTGACCTTCGGAGCCACTGGCAGCTGGCGACAGGCATCCCGCCCGATGCCGGAAATAGAGAATGGCGGGGAGAATACCCGAGGCCGGCACGCCATGCCATGCCATGCCATGCCACAGCGCACAGATAGCACCGTCTGCGCGGCGCAACGATCTAGTCGGCCTTGGCCTTCAGTGTTTTTTTCGGGTAAATGTCGAAGCGACTCGATTTGCCTTCGAGCGCATAGCCTGGCTGCACCCCGGCAATGGTCGGCGCCTTGCGCGGCCGCTTGACCACCACCCGGTGCGTCGCCAGCGCCAAGGCGGCCGCCAGCAGGGCCGGCGCATCATCATCGGCACCGGCCAGGGGGCGAAACAGGCGCATTTCCTTTTTCACCAGCGCGCTCTTGTCGCGATGGGGAAACATCGGGTCGAGATAGATGACTTGCGGCGCTTCGTCCGGCCAGGCTTGCATCAGCTCAATGGCATTGCCGAAGCGCAAACGCATCCGATCGACAATCGGGGCGACCTCGGGGTCGGCCATGGCCCGCCCCAGACCATCCTCCAGCAGGGCGGCAATCACCGGCTGGCGTTCAATCAGCATGACCGAACAACCAAGCTCGGCCAGCACGAAGGCGTCGCGGGCGAGACCGGCGGTGGCATCGAGGACGAGCGGCCGCACGCCGGGCTGGATACCGACCGCCTTGGCGATCATCTGGCCGCTGCCGCCACCAAACAGGCGACGGTGCGCCACCGCTCCCTCGACAAAGTCGACCCGCACCGGCCCCGGCGCATTCGGCCCCAGTTCGACAAACTGCAGGCCTTCGTTGCCCAATTGCACGGCAAAATCAGCCTCGCCCGTCAGCGGCAAATGCAAACGCGCTGCCCAGCCAGCCGCCGCAGCCTCAAAGGCAGGCTCCAGCGCTTCAACGCGGATAATGGCTGGCAGGGAGTCGTTGCTCATCGGGTACCCCAAAAGCAAAAAAGCCAACCATTACTGGTTGGCTTTTTCTTCCTTGCGAACAAGGATAATTCTGGTGGCCAATCGCGGAATCGAACCACGGACACGCGGATTTTCAATCCGCTGCTCTACCAACTGAGCTAATTGGCCAAAACGAGCGCGCATTATAGCGATGAGAATCAGTGCTGGCAAGACAATTCAGCATTCGATGCAAAAAAAGCTCGCCCTACCCCAATCAGGTGCCAATCGGCGGCGACTGACGATAGAGCTCCGAAAAATCGTCGGGCTCCGGCGGCGGCGGCGGTGGCGCCTGCCAGGCCGCAAAGACCACCCGTGCCACGGCGCCCCGGCCCTGCGGATTGGGCCGCAAACTGGCACGCGAACCGTGCTGCATGGCGATTTCCTGAACGATGGCCAGGCCCAGCCCGCTGCCCTCGGTCATCGCATCATCGACCCGGTAAAAGCGCTCGAAAACCAGTTCCGCCTGCTCTTCGCTAATCCCGATACCGTCATCCTCGACTTCCAGAACCACGCTAACCTGATTGTTCAGGATACGACAGGTGACATGGCCGCCCCCAGGCGTATAGCGCAGCGCGTTGTCGATCAGGTTCTTGGCCATTTCGCGCAGCAGGAAGGCATTGCCCATGATCATCGCGTCGCCTTCCGCTTCGTAGCCGAGATCGATGCCCTTGTCGATGGCGACCATAACCCAGTCCTCGACCACCTCGCGAATCAGGGCGGCGAGATCGAGCGGCTCATGCCGTTGCTGGGCCGGCTCCCCCCCTTCGGTGCGGGCCAGGGTGAGTAGCTGATTGACCAGGCGCCCGGCCCGATCGACCCCGACCGCGATCTGGCGCAGGGCATGGCGCAACGCCTCCGGATCAGTTTCGCGGATGGCGAACTGGGCCTGGGTTTTCAGGCCAGTCAGCGGCGTGCGCATCTGGTGCGCAGCATCGGCGACGAAACGCTGTTGTGCCTCGACGTTTTTCTTCATGCGTTCCAGCATGGCGTTGAAGGCTTCGACCAGCGGCTCCAGTTCTTCCGGCACGCGACGAGTGGCAATCGGCGACAAGTCGGCCGGTTCGCGCGCCTCGATGGTTTGGCGCAGCCGGGTCAGGGGCCGCAGCCCCCGCGAAAGACCAAACCAGACCAGCATGACGGCCAGCGGAATGATCACGAACTGCGGCAGGATGACGCTGGCGACGATCTTGTTGGCCAGTTGGGTCCGCTTCTCGGTCGTTTCGGCGACTTCGACGACAATCCAGCGCTCACGCGGCAAGGTCGGGTCGGCCAGCCAAGTATAGGCAAAGCGCAGATCCTGGCCGTTGTATTCGGCGTCCCGCAGATAGATTTCCCCGGACAGCGAGGCGTCGCCGGGCAGTTCGCTGGGCATCGGCAGTTCCTTGTCGCCGGCGAGCAACTTGCCATCCTGGGTGACGACGTGAAAGTACACGCTATCGGTCTCATCGGCCCGCAGCAAGGCCCGGGCCGAGGCCGGCAAGGTCAGCACCGGCTTGCCACCGACCAGCTTGACCTGGCGGGCGATGGCCGCGACATGCTCGCGCAGGGCCTGATCGTAGGGAAAATTGGCGACGTTGTTGGCGAAGTAATGGGTAAAGGCGATGCTCAGCGGCCAGACAAAAAGCAGGGGGGCCAGCATCCAGTCGAGAATCTCGCCAAATAGCGAGCGCTCGGTATCGGAACCAGGCGTCGTTGCCAATTACTCGCCCTGCGGACGTTCGAGGCAATAGCCCAGGCCGCGCACGGTAGCGATCTTGACGCCACCGGGTTCGAGCTTCTTGCGCAGACGATGGACGTAGACCTCGATGGCGTTGTGGCTGACTTCCTCGCCCCAGCCGCACAAATGATCGACCAGCTGGTCCTTGCTGACCAGGCGGCCCATCCGCGTCAACAGCACCTCCAGCAAGCCGATTTCCCGCGCCGAAAGTTCAAGCGAGTGACCCTGGATCTGGGCGACGCGCCCAACCTGGTCATAGCTCAGCAAACCACACTGGATGGTCGGCGTCGTGCCGGCCGAGCGGCGGGTCAAGGCCCGCACCCGGGCCTCCAGTTCGGCCAGTTCGAAGGGCTTGACCATATAGTCGTCAGCCCCCAGATCGAGCCCCTTGACGCGGTCGCCCGTGCCATCAAGCGCCGTCAGGATCAGCACCGGCAACTGCGAGTGGCGGGCCCGCAAACGCTTGAGCACCTCGAGACCGGAGAGCTTGGGCAAACCAAGGTCGAGAATCAGCAGATCGTAGGAAACCGTCATCAGCGCCGTTTCGGCCTCCAGGCCATTCGGCGCCCAATCGACGGCATAGCCCCCCTGGCGCAACGAACGGGCGAGCCCGTCGGCAATGATCGCGTCGTCTTCAGCAATAAGAATGCGCATTTATACGTTTGGCCTATGCTGGCGTAAGATTTTTGTAAGCCTGTCGCATTATTCTGCGCGGGCTGTTCTCCTTTTATGGTCTTTGGAGTCTGCGGTTACACCGCGACTCAGGGGGTCGCCCGATCCTGCACTGGGCAACCCCCTACCGTTTTTTTCCCCTAAAGCCCGACAAGTCTAACAAATAAACTGCCCTGCAATTTTTGCAGTGCACCAGCACGTCCGCATTTGCAGACGAGCTCTGCGGTCGACTGCTTTTTCGACGCAAAAATCAGGACGAAAAAAAGCCCGGGTCGAAACCCGGGCTTTTGCTTGACGGTGTTCTGTCGGCTTAGTGCGAAGAGGCGGTCGAAGCACCCAGACCGGTTTCCGAACGAATCAGCTGATCCGGGAACAGGGCACGTTCCTTCTTCGCCTGCTCGGAGTTGTCCAGGATGGAAACGAGCCAGATCGTGAAGAAGGCAAGCGACATCGAGAAGATAGCCGGCGACGAGTACGGGAACGGTGCGGAGCCCTTCGGGTTACCCAGCACAGCTTCCCAGACGTTGGCGGACATCACGGTCAGGGCAACGGCGGCGATCAGGCCGACGAAACCACCAACAGTTGCACCGCGGGTCGTGCAGTTCTTCCACAGAACGGACATGAAGAGAACCGGGAAGTTGGCGGAACAGGCGATGGCGAAAGCCAGCATGACCATGTAAGCGACGTTTTCCTTTTCGAACAGGATGCCCAGAACCACAGCCAGGATGCCGAGGCAGATGGTGGTGATCTTGGAAACGCGCAGTTCGTCTTCGGAAGTTGCCTGGCCCTTCTTGAACACGGTGGCGTACAAGTCGTGCGACACGGCGGAGGCGCCGGACAGGGTCAAACCAGCCACCACAGCGAGGATGGTTGCGAAAGCCACGGCCGAGATGAAGCCGAGGAACAGGTCACCGCCAACTGCCTTGGAGAGATGCACAGCAGCCATGTTGCCGCCGCCCTTCAGGCCCTTGGCAATTTCGCCGCCGACGTAGAAGTCGCCCGGATTCTGCACCAGGTTAACAATGGCGCCGAAGCCGATGATGAAGGTCAGGATGTAGAAGTAGCCGATCCAGGTGGTTGCCCAGGCAACCGACTTGCGGGCTTCCTTGGCGGACGGCACGGTGAAGAAGCGCATCAGGATGTGCGGCAGGCCAGCCGTACCGAACATCAGGGCCATACCGACCGAGATCGCGGAAATCGGATCCTTGATCAGGGCGCCCGGCGACATGATGGCGTCGTGCTTGGAGTGAACTTCAACGGCCTTGGCGAACAGCGCTTCCGGGCTAAAACCGAACTGCAGCAGCACGGAGACGGCCATGAAGGTCGCACCGGTCAGCAGCATGACGGCCTTGATGATCTGCACCCAGGTGGTGGCGGTCATGCCGCCGAACAGCACGTACATCATCATGATGATGCCAACCATGATCACGGCGTAGGTGTATTCCAGACCGAAGAGCACCTTGATCAGCTGACCAGCACCGACCATCTGCGCAATCATGTAGAAGGCGACGACGACCAGGGAGCCGGTAGCGGCAAAGGAACGAACCGGGGTCTGGGCGAAACGGTAGGCAGCCACGTCGGCAAACGTGAACTTGCCGAGGTTGCGCAGACGCTCAGCCATCAGGAAGGTGATGATCGGCCAGCCGACCAGCCAGCCGATCGAGAAGATCAGGCCGTCGAAGCCGTTGGCGAAGACCAGGCCCGAAATACCGAGGAAGGATGCGGCGGACATGTAGTCGCCGGCAATGGCCAGACCATTCTGGAAGCCGGTGATACCGCCGCCGGCCGTGTAGAAGTCAGCTGCCGTCTTGGTCTTGCCGGCTGCCCACTTGGTGATGTAAAGCGTGAAACCGACGAAGGCGCCGAACATGGCGATCGCGGTCCAGTTGGTTGCCTGCTTGGTCGTGTTGCCGAGATCGGCACCGGCCGCCATGGCTGCACCGGCAGCCAGCAGAGCGACGAGGCCGCTCAGGATGTACTTGGTGTTGGTTTTCACTTACCGGCCTCCTTCAGCACTTGGGCGGCTTCGGCGTCAAACTCCGTATTGGCGCGACGCACGTAGATAACGGTGATGATGATGGTGAAGACGATGACCCCCAGGCCCATCGGGATACCAATGGAAGTGACCATGCCGGCGCCCATCTTGGTCGCCAGCCATTCCTTGTTGAAAGCGATCAGCAGGATGTAGCCGTAGTACACGATCATCATGAGCGCTGTCATGATGAAGGCGTATGAATTACGCTTCGCAATCAGAGACTGGAACTTGGGATTGTTCCGAATCTGCGCGTAGCTGTCTGTGTGTTGTGACATCGATTTGCTCCTCAGACTTAGTGATTATTAGAGGCATTGCTGCGGAGCGTAATTTAGGCGGGGCTACTTACAGCCAACTTACAGCGCGTAAGCGATTTCGAAATAGTTAATTCATTTAACGACACGCACCAAAAACCCTTGATATTTCAGGCCAAGCGCCAAGAAAAAGCCCCGCACAAGGCGGGGCTTTCGGTGAGCGTAGAGGCTCAGCAGGACATTACATACCCATGCCGCCCATACCACCCATGCCGCCCATACCGCCCATGTCAGGCATGCCGCCGGCCGGCTTGTCTTCAGCCAGTTCGGCCACCATGCATTCGGTGGTCAGCATCAGGCCGGCCACGGAGGCGGCGTTCTGCAGTGCGGTGCGGGTGACCTTGGTCGGATCGAGCACGCCCATTTCAACCATGTCGCCGTACTCGCCGGTGGAAGCGTTGTAACCGTAGTTACCCTTGCCACGCTGCACCTTGTCGACCACAACAGACGGCTCGTCACCGGCGTTGGCGACGATTTCACGGAGCGGCTGCTCCATGGCGCGCAGCACGATCTTGATGCCGGCGTCCTGGTCGTGGTTGTCACCCTTCAGCTTGCCGATGGCAGCGCGGGCACGGATCAGGGCAACGCCGCCGCCGGCGACGATACCTTCTTCCACGGCAGCGCGGGTAGCGTGCAGGGCGTCTTCAACGCGGGCCTTCTTTTCCTTCATTTCGACTTCGGTGGCGGCGCCAACCTTGATGACGGCAACGCCGCCAGCCAGCTTGGCAACACGTTCCTGCAGCTTTTCCTTGTCGTAATCGGAAGTGGCTTCTTCGATCTGGATGCGGATCTGCTTGACGCGAGCTTCGATGGCAGCAGCTTCGCCGGCGCCGTCGATGATCGTGGTGTTTTCCTTGGCGACTTCGATGCGCTTGGCCTGGCCCAGATCCTTCAGGACAGCCTTTTCCAGCGTCAGGCCGGTTTCTTCGGCGATCACGGTACCGCCGGTCAGGATGGCGATATCTTCCAGCATAGCCTTGCGACGGTCGCCAAAGCCCGGGGCCTTGACGGCAACGGTCTTCAGGATGCCACGGATGTTGTTGACGACCAGGGTAGCCAGGGCTTCGCCATCGACATCTTCAGCGATGATCAGCAGCGGACGGCCGGCCTTGGCGACTTGTTCCAGGATCGGCAGCAGGTCGCGGATGTTGGAGATCTTCTTGTCGAAGAGCAGGACGAACGGGTTTTCGAGCAGGGCTTGCTGCTTATCGCCGTTGTTGATGAAGTACGGCGACAGGTAGCCGCGGTCGAACTGCATGCCTTCGACGACGTCGAGTTCGTTGGCCAGGGACTTGCCGTCTTCAACGGTGATGACGCCTTCCTTGCCAACCTTTTCCATGGCATTGGCGATGATTTCGCCGATGTCGGAATCGGAGTTGGCGGAAATGGAGCCGACCTGAGCGATTTCCTTGGTCGTCGTACAGGGCTTGGAGATCGCCTGCAGTTCGGCGATGGTGGCGGTCACAGCCTTGTCGATACCGCGCTTCAGGTCCATCGGGTTCATGCCGGCGGCAACGAACTTCATGCCTTCGCGAACGATGGACTGAGCCAGCACGGTGGCGGTCGTGGTGCCGTCACCAGCGATGTCGGAAGTCTTGGAAGCGACTTCCTTGACCATCTGGGCGCCCATATTGGCGAACTTGTCCTTCAGTTCGATTTCCTTGGCGACGGAAACGCCGTCCTTGGTGACGGTCGGGCCGCCGAAGGAACGCTCGAGCACAACGTTGCGGCCTTTCGGGCCAAGGGTGACCTTGACTGCATCGGCCAGGACATTGATGCCTTCGACCATGCGGGCACGGGCGGAATCACCGAATTTGACTTCTTTAGCTGCCATTTAATAGCTCCTGAAATTTGATCTGTTTGGAACGTCGACCGCGGCAATTAAGCCTGCAGGACACCCATGATGTCTTCTTCACGCATGACCAGGACTTCCTGGCCATCGACCTTGACGGCCTGGCCGGCGTACTTGCCGAACAGAACGCGGTCACCCACCTTGACGTCCAGGGCGATCTGCTTGCCGTTGTCGTCACGCTTGCCCGGGCCAACGGCCAGGACTTCGCCCTGATCCGGCTTTTCGCCAGCGGAATCAGGAATGACGATGCCGGAAGCGGTGGTGCGTTCGGCTTCAACGCGCTTGACGATCACACGGTCGTGCAAAGGACGGATATTCATAAAGCTAACTCCTCGTGGTTCACAGAGATGAAATTGGCCGGCACACCCAACGGGTTCCCGGGAACGGAGCGGGCGACTGTTAGCACTCGCATCCGGTGAGTGCTAAATAATAAGGTCGCCCCCCCGCTATTTCAAGGGCCGATCCTGAAATTTTCTTTCGCGCCAGCAGCCGTCCCCTCTCGGGCCACCAAAACAGTTCCTTACAAGCTCAGCCCGGCGAAGCTTCCGGTAGAGTTTTTGCATAGAATTAATCTTGGCAATATCGACAAGGTCACGACTTTAGTCATAATTCGCGCATGGAAAAAAACACTCACCCGCTCCTGCTCATCGTTGACGACAGTCGCATGTCGCGCATGCTGGTCCGCGCCATCGTCGCCGACAGCCGGCCAGACTGGCGCATTGCCGAAGCCTGCAACGGTGACGAGGCGCTCCAGATCGTCGCCGAGGAATGCCCTGACTACATCAGCATGGACGTCAACATGCCGGGCATCAGCGGCCTGGAAGCCGCCGGCCGCATTCGCATGCGCCACCCGGAAGCCCGCATCACGCTGTGCACCGCCAACATTCAGGAAAGCACCCGGGAAGCGGCGGCCCGGGCCGGCGTTCATTTCGTGGCCAAGCCGATCACCGCACAATCGGTCGCTGACGCCATCGCTTTTTTCGAGGCCTGAACGCGTGCCCCTGAACGAATTGCAGCGCGATGCGCTGGGCGAGATCTTCAATATCGGTGTCGGCCGGGCCGCTTCCAGCCTGAGCCAGATTGTCAGCGACGAGGTGCTGCTGAGCGCCCCCGAAGTCATGGTCGTCCATCGCGAGCAGGCCGCCAAGGTCCTGCTCGGCGCCGAACTGAACCAGTTCAGCACGGTCAGCCAGAGCTTTTCCGGCCCTTTCGACGCCCAGGCCATGCTGGTCTTTCCCGAGTCGAATGCACTGGAAATCGTCCGCCTGATGGTCGGGCCGCACATGAGCATCGAGGAACTTTCAGAATTCGAGCAGGAAGCGATGTGCGAAATCGGCAACATCATCCTCAACGCCTGCATGAGTTCGCTGGCCGACATCTTCCACATCCGCTTTGAAAGCACCCTGCCGCTGCATCGTTTCGGCGACACCTACAACCTGCCCATCCTCGACGGCGACGAGGAGCAGATGGTGCTGCTCCTGCAGGTGGACATGATCATCAGCCAGCAGCGCATCCAGGGCCACATCCTGTTTCTGCTCAGCGTGCCTTCGATGAGCGCCCTGCTCGACCATATCGACCGTTACCTCAGTGCGCAGGGACTGGCATGACGGAACGCGAACTCGACAGCATCGGCATCGACCTCGGCAGCGTTATCGACAGCCTGCAGGTCGGCATCATCATTCTCGACAGCGAGCGCCGCATCCGCCACTGCAACCGCTGGCTGACCCAGCGCAGCGGACTGGCGGCCAGCGCGATTGACGGCAGGCCGCTGTACGAGGTATTTCCCGAGGCGCACGGCAGCCGGCTTGAGCAGGCAGTGCACCACGCCATTGACGACCGCCTGCCGTCGCTGCTCTCACCGGCGCTGCACGGGACGCTGCTGGCGCTCTACCAGACGCCGGGCGACCGCCGTCACGACCGGCGCATGCAGCAGATGATCCACGTCGTACCGCTCAGCGACAAGGCGCAACAAGGAGCCTGCCTGATCCAGATCAGCGACATGACCGCCAACATTTCGCGCGAGCGCCTGCTCCGCCAGCAAACCGAGACCCTGCGCCGGACGACTACCCAGGATCCGCTGACCGGTGTCGCCAACCGGCGCAAGTTCGACGATGTGCTGGCCAGCGAGTTTCACAAGGCGCAGCGCAACAAGCTGCAACTGGCCCTGATGATCATCGATCTCGATGCATTCAGTCGCTACAACACGCATTACGGCCGCGAGCGGGGCGATGTCTGCCTCAGCGAAATCGCCGCCGCCCTGCAGGATGTCGTTCGCCCGCTCGGCGACCTGCTCGCCCGCTACGCCGGCGACAAGTTCGCCCTGATCCTGCCCGGCATGGATGAACGCGAGGTCTGCCGCCTGGCCGAAAACCTGCGCCTGCGGGTGGGCACGCTGGGCATTGGCAATGCTGCCAGCAATACGGGCTACCTGACGGCCAGCATCGGCGTCACGGTCATGCAGCCGAGCGCCGATGCCGACACCCACACCCTGCTCTCCTCGGCCGATGTCGCGCTCTACCAGGCCAAGCACGAAGGCCGCAACCGGGTCGTCTTTTTCTCCGCCGAGGACGGCAGTTTCAGGAGCTACGGCTAAGCCTCACGCCATGCCCGGGCCGAACAGGCGATAGGCATTGCGCCCCCCGGCCTTGGCGGCATACAGCGCCGCATCGGCACTGCGCTTGAGGACATCCATGTCCTCGCCATGCTCGGGGAAGATGGC
This sequence comes from Dechloromonas denitrificans, assembly GCF_001551835.1. Taxonomy (GTDB): domain Bacteria; phylum Pseudomonadota; class Gammaproteobacteria; order Burkholderiales; family Rhodocyclaceae; genus Azonexus; species Azonexus denitrificans. The sequence continues at coordinate 261,278 of NZ_LODL01000035.1, forward strand.
CACCCCGACGCTGGCCGAGATGCGTGCCTCGCCCGCTTCCAGCAGGTATTCCTGGCCCAGGCTGCCGACAATCCGCCGGGCGACATCCTCCGCCTCGGCCGGGTTGACGATCTTGGGCAGAATGACGGCGAACTCGTCACCACCCAGCCGGGCGACGGTATCCGATTCGCGCACCAGCAGACGCAGGCGACGCGCCGTTTCAAGCAGCAGCTCGTCGCCAGCAGCATGCCCCATGCTGTCGTTGACCGCCTTGAAGTGGTCGAGGTCAATGTACAGCAGGGCAAACGCCTCGCCATAGCGCCGCGCCTGCGTCATCGACATCTGCAGGCGGTCGTAGAACAGCGCACGGTTGGGCAGATCGGTCAGCGGATCGCTCTGCGCCTTGTGGCGCAATAACTCCTCGGCCTCCTTGCGCTGCGTGATGTCAATGAAGGTGGCGACGTGACGGCCGCCGCTTTCCGCCGCCTCGCCATGAATCAGCGAGATGGCCAGCCAGGACGCATAGATCCTACCGTCGCGCCGCTTGTTCCAGATTTCGCCCTCCCAGTGACCATTACGCGCCAGGGCCTGCCACATCGCAGCATAAAACTCTGCCCCATGCCGGCCGGAGGCGAGCAATTTCGGGTCGCGGCCGAGCACCTCGCGCACCGGGTAGCCGGTAATCACCGAAAAGGCCGGGTTGGCCTGGATGATCAGGTTTTCACTATCGGTGACGATGATCCCTTCGCTGGCATTTTCCATCACCGCCGCGGCGATCTGCAGCGCACGCTCGTCGGCGATGCGGTCCGTCATATCGCTGACGTTGACCACCCATTGCGGCGCTTCGTTGGCCCCGACATCGATCTTCGCGACATGCACGTCGGCCACCCGAGCCAGCAGGCTGCCGGCCCGCAGGAAGCGCAGGCGCGAACTGGCCGAGACCGGTTCGCCGCGGAGCCGGCGGCCGAGGCGATCGGCCACCACGCCCCGGTCGAGCGGGTGAATGTAGTCGAGGATGGGATGCCCGATCATCTGCTCCGGCGCGCAACCGAGAATCTCCGCCGCCCGCTCGTTGGCAAAGATGATGAGGAAGGCCGGCGCCTCGAAAATCATGATGCCGTCCTGGCTGGCCTCGATCACCGAGCGATAGCGCGCCTTGCTGTCATTGATCAGGCGCTCGTTGCGTTGACGCTCAGCAACCTCTTCAAGCAGGTGGGCATTGGCCGCGGAAAGTTCCTGGGTGCGCTCGGCAATCAGGCGCTCCTGACCAGCACTGACCTCGCTCAGACGCCAGAAATAGCGGCGCGAGCGAGCCGCGGCATAGTGCAGCAACCCGGCGACCAGCAGGGCGGCGGCAACCATCAGGAAAACGGCGCGCTGCCGTTGCTGCGTGCGCACCGCGAGCATTCTGGCCGCCGGCATGGTCACGCTGATGCCGCCGCGCACCATGCCCTGCACGTAACCCTGCCCGGCATGACAGGCCAGACAGGACTTTTTGACATAAAGCGGCGCCATGTAACGGTAGACCGCCGCCTCACCCGTGCCGAGCAGTGACAGCGCTTCCTCGGCCTTGTGCGTCTCGAAGCGCTGCAGGGCCGAGGCCTCCCATTCATCGGCCCCGTTACCCGGCCGGATCGGCTTCAGACTGGTAATCCGGAACTTGACGCCGTCGGCCTGCTCGGCGATCTCCGCAATCTGGCGAGTCATGAAAGCCGGGTTGATCATCGTCAGGCGCGTCCCATCGACCGTCGTCAGATCCCGCTTCGGATGCGACAGATAAGGATTGGGCTGGGTTAGTTCGGTGACCGGGACATAGACGCCACCATGCCCGGCATTCCAGTCACGGGTCAGTTCGACCAGGCGAAACAGCGCGTTGCCCCGCTCGCGGGCGAGATACTCGATGTTGTCGTCGATGAAGCGGAAGTCGATGGCAACGGCGAGGCCACAGATTACCGCCACGACCAGATAGATGAACGCGACCCCTAGCCGGTAACCGGCGAATTGCGGGCTAGCCGACACCGAAGGATCAGCGCTTGATGCAATCGTCATTATGACCAATTCATATTAAAGGAATCAGACAGTTAGCCGTTGAAAACAAACTACAGGATATGGCTAGAATGCCCCCTCCAGGTGTGATTTTTGCTCATTAGTAGCTGCTGCCTACAGCCAACCGACAATTCGAGAAAACTCCTACAAACGCACCATGAAGAACAATCAGCCCGTCACCCAACGCGAAGTCGCATTTCCATTAAACACCTATTTGGTGTCCCATACCGACCTTAAAGGAATCATCACTGCGGCCAACGACGCCTTTGTCGAGATCAGCGGCTTTACGCGTGAAGAGTTGATTGGCAAGAATCACAATATCGTCCGTCACCCGGACATGCCGGAAGCCGCCTTTGGCGATCTCTGGCAAACCGTCAAAGGCGGCCTGCCCTGGCGCGGCCTGGTCAAGAACCGCTGCAAGAACGGCGATTTCTACTGGGTCGAGGCCTTCGTCGTGCCGGTCAAGAAGAATGGGCAGATCACCGGCTACATGTCGGTGCGCACCCCGGCCAGCCGCGACCAGCGCGCCGCTGCCGAAAAGGCCTATGCTGCCGCCGGCCAGAAAGGCAGCCTGCCGGCCAGCGGCCGGCGCACGCTGGCGCTGCGCACCCGCCTGTGGGTGGCAATTGCCGTCATCCTGAGCCTGATGACGGCGATTGGCCTGCTCGGCCTGAACGGCATCGCCGAAACCAATGACCAGCTCGACCGCATGTACAAGGAAAAACTGGCGCCGTCGAACATGGCCAGCCGGATGATGCTGCTGCTCGCCGACAACCGCGCCCAGGTCATGCTCGCCCTGCAGCACGACCCGGCCAATTCCTCAGCGAAACTGCACGACCATGCGCTCGACCTGCATATCGAGGCGACGCTGAAGAATCGCGAGCAGATCAATGCCGAACTCGAGGGCCTGAAAAAGACCGCGCTCAACGACAAGGAACAGCAGTTGCTCGCCCGCTTTGGCGACACCCGGGAGCGCTTTTCGAAGGAAGGCATCGCCGTCGCCCGCAACCTGCTCAAGGAAGGGCAGTTCACGCAGGCCAACGAATTGCTGCTGCTCAAGATCAATCCGCTGTATGCCGAAATGCGGCGCGATGGCGAAGCGCTGATCCAGGAATTCGCCCACTCGGCGGAAGCAAATTTTGCCACGGCCGAAGCCAATTACCGGACCATCCGCAACATCACCATCGGCAGCATGGTCTTCGCCCTGCTCGCTGCGCTGGTCGGCGGCGCGCTCCTGATTGGTGCAATTCTAGGTCCGATCCGCAAGGCCATCACCCATTTTGAACAGATTGCCGAAGGCAAGCTGACCGACGACATCGACGTCGGCGGCCGCGATGAAACCGGCCTGCTGCTCTGCAACCTGGCCACCATGCAGGGCACACTGAAGGCGATGCTCGACGAGATCACCGCCGCCTCGCGCGCCATCGACAGCCGCTCCCGCTTGCTCGAAGAGCAGATGACGCAGGTCGCCGTGCAATCGGACCAGCAACAGGCCAGCGTCGAAGGCGTCGCCTCGGCAACCGAGCAATTCAGCCAGTCAGTGCAGGAAGTGGCGGCCAATGCCCAGGACACGGCGACGGCGGCCCGCGAATCGCAGGCCCAGGTCATCGAAAGCAACGCCAGCATCAACCAGAGCATGGCGGCGACCAACCGCGTCGTAGCGGCAGTGCATGACTCGAATACGACGATCGACCAACTCAACCAGTCGATTGCCAAGATCGGCGACATCACCAAGGTGATTGCCGACATCGCCAGCCAGACCAACCTGCTCGCCCTCAACGCCGCCATCGAAGCGGCGCGGGCCGGCGAACAGGGCCGCGGCTTCGCCGTCGTCGCCGACGAGGTGCGCAAGCTGGCCGAACGGACGACGACTTCGACCGCCGACATCAACACCACGGTTTGCGAAATCCAGTCGGTCACCGCGCAGGCGGTAGCCAGCATGGACCGCGCCGCGCTCGAAGTGGAAACCGGCATCGGCAAGCTGCGCGAAAGCGTCGCCGGGCTGGAAGGCATCACCGAGTCGTCGAGCCAGGTTTCGCTGATGGCCGGCCAGATTTCGGACGCCGCCCGCCAGCAGGGCGTGGCCAGCGAAGAAGTGGCGATCAGCATGCAGCAGATCACCGACCTCATCGAACGCAACACCACCTCGGCCCGCTCGGCCCGCCAGGCGGCCGACGAATTGCTGGTCACCGCCGGCCAGCTCGACAAGCTGATCGCCGGCTTCGAGCTCTATCGCCGCTAGGGCGTCGGCAGGGCAGGCGCAGGCCGTTAGAATGGGAGGCTCCGGCCTCCCATTCCGCTTTCCGATGACCCTGAAACTACTCGCCGCCCTCGCCGGCGCCCTGCTCGGCCTGCCCGCCCTGGCCGACGGCCTGCCGCCCAATGTGCTGAAAGCGCTGAAGGCGGCGCAGATTCCCGCCGCCAGCGTCGCTGTCGTCGTCCAGCCGGTTGATGCCGCGACGCCGCTGGTCGCCCACAATGCGGCCCCGGCAATGAACCCGGCCTCGGTGATGAAGCTGCTCACCACCTACGCCGCGCTCGACCTGCTCGGCCCGGCCTACACCTGGAAAACCACGGCCTGGATCGAGACTCCGGCGGTCGACGGCGTTTTGAACGGCAATTTGTACCTGAAAGGCAGCGGCGACCCGCGCTTCGCCATCGAACACCTGGCCGGCCTGCTCCGCCAGCTACGCGTCCGCGGCATCCAGCACATCGCCGGCGACATCGTGCTCGACCGCACCGTCTTCAACGTGCCGAGCATCGACCCCGGCGCCTTCGACGACAAGCCGATGCGCCCCTACAACGTCGGCCCGGACGGCCTGCTGATCAATTTCCGGGCGCTGCGCTTCACGCTGCAGCCGGACAACGGCAAGCCGCGCCTGCTGCAGGAAACGCCGAGCGAGGGCCTGCGCCTCGACAACCGCCTGCGCAGCGCCGACGGCGGCTGCGGCAGCGACTGGAAGGAGCGCATCGACGTCCGCCTGACCCCGGAAAACAACGGCAACCGCCTCGAATTCAACGGCAGCTACAGCCCGCTGTGCGGCGAAAAGACGCTCAACCTGGCGCCGCTGCCGGCCGACGCCCACAGCAGCGGTCTGCTCCGTGCGCTGTGGAAGGAACTCGGCGGCAGTCTGGCCGGCCAGGTCCGCGGCGGCGGCATCCCGCTCGGCAGCAAGCTGGTCGCCAGCCACGAATCGCCGCCGCTGGCCGATGCCGTGCGCGACATCAACAAGTTCAGCAACAACGTCATGGCCCGCCAGGTTTTCCTGACCCTCGGCAACGATACGGCGCCGGCCACCCCCGAACGTGCCCGGCAGCGCGTCACCGACTGGCTGAACGGGCGCGGCCTGCGCTTTGCCGAACTGGTGCTCGACAACGGCTCCGGCCTGTCGCGCAGCGAACGGATCAGCGCCGACAGCCTGAACCGCCTGCTGCTCGATGCCTGGAAAAACCCGGTAATGCCCGAATTCATCTCCAGCATGCCGATCGTCGGCATCGACGGCACGATGAAAAAACGCCTGAACGGCTCCGACGCCACCGGCCGCGCCCACATCAAGACCGGCACGCTGGACGGCGTCAAGACCGCCGCCGGCTACGCGCTGGATGCCCAGGGCCGGCGTTACGCGGTGACTTTCCTGATCAACCACCCGAAAGCCCAGGCCGGCAGCGCGGCAATCGATGCGCTGCTGGTCTGGGTCGCCCAGCGCCGGGTCGGCGAAAAAGCACCGCTGCTGGAGAACGAATGAGCGACTTCACCGACCTGCCGCAGGCCTTGCCGGCTGCCGTACTGAATGAGGCCGGCCTCAACCGGCAGGCGGTCTTCGCGCTGGCCGAGCTGCCAGCCGAGATGCGCGCCAGCCTCGAAGCCATCGCCCCATTGGCCGGCTACCGGCAACTGATCCTGATCGGCCAAGGCGGCCGCCGGCTATGGGAATGCGTCAAGGCTTCGGGCATCCGCAGCGCCGACCCGATCGACGACTTCACCGTGCGCACCATCGCCCAGTGCTTCGCCGCCCACCTGCCCGACAACCGTTACCAGTTGCTCTACCCGAGCCATCACCCGATTGGCCTGCAGCAACTCGGTAGCTTGGCCGGCTGGCACCACGCCTCGCCCTTCATGGTCGGCATCGACGCCGAATGGGGCAGCTGGTCGGCCTATCGCGCCGTCGTGCTGGCCGATACCCGTTTTCCCGTTTCCTCACCGGTCCACCGCAGCCATCCGTGTTCGGCTTGCCGGACGCAGGACTGCATCGCCGCCTGCCCGGCCGGCGCGCTCGGCGACGGCCCATTCAAGCTGGAGCGCTGCGTCGCCTACCGCAAGCAGCCCGACTCGGCCTGCCGGACGACCTGCCTGGCCCGCCTGGCCTGCCCGGTCGGCGTCCGGCATCGCTACACGGACGAACAGATCAGCCACAGCTACAGCATCTCGCTGCGCATGATCGAAGAGTTCTACTGACACCTGCCGCGCCGTATGTCCAAACACCCCATCAGCCGCCACACGTTGTTCGAAGACGCCCAGGCCCTGCTCGTCGCGCCGCTTTTCGTCGCCTTCGCCGTCCTTCTCTTCAAGGAAGCCGGGCTGCTCACCGGCGGCACGGTCGGCATCGCCTTCCTGATCCACTACCTCAAGCAATGGCCGTTCGGCCTCGTCCTCTTCGTCGTCAATCTGCCCTTCTACCTGCTCGCCATCCGGGCCATGGGGCGCAGCTTCACGCTGAAGACCTTTCTCGCCGTCAGCCTGCTCTCGCTGTACGCCGAACTGCTGCCCCGGCTGGTCGAGTTCCAGGCGCTGAACCGGGTTTTCGCCGCGCTGATGGGCGGCTTCCTGGCCGGTGTCGGCCTGCTCATCCTGATCCGCCACCGGGCCAGCCTGGGCGGCCTCGGCATTCTCGTCATCCACTTGCAAAATACCCGCGGCTGGCGGGCCGGCCACCTGCAGATGGCGGCCGACAGCCTGATCCTCGGCGCTGCCATCTTTGTCCGCGACCCGCTCAGCGTCGGCCTGTCGATCATCGGCGCACTGGCCCTGAACCTGGTCATCGCGGTCAATCACAAGGCCGGCCGCTACATGGGTACCTGAATCTGGTTTTTGCCCTTTTTCGCCGGTCGCCCCTAGGGCCAGCCGTTGTCTTTATGGTCGCAGGACTCTTGTTACGGCGAATTTGAAAGCAAGAGACAGGGTGCGCCGGCATTGCGCAGCGACTAAAGTTGGTCCGACAATGAACGGGAAAGGACAAGCGATGGCCAACGACATACTCTCTGCTGCAACTCTGGCCGACCCGCGCTGGGCCGCCGTCATCGGCCGCGACCGCGAGGCGGACGGCCTGTTCGTCTACGCCGTGCGAACGACCGGCATCTACTGCCGCCCGGGCTGCCCGTCGCGCCCGCCGAAGCCGGAAAACGTCGCCTTTTACGCCACGCCGGAGGCTGCAGCGGCCGCCGGCTTTCGCCCCTGCCAGCGCTGCCGGCCGGATACGGCATCGCTGGCCGTGCGTCAGCAAGCCATCATCAGCGACCTCTGCCGCTACATAGAACAAGCCGAACAGCCGCCGACGCTAGCGCAACTGGCGACCCGGGCCGGACTCAGCCCGCATCACCTGCACCGCCTGTTCAAGGCGAGCACCGGCCTGACCCCGCACGCCTACGCCAGCGCCATACGGGCCGGGCGGCTGCGCCAGAACCTGGCCCAAGCCGCCAACGTCACCACCGCCATTTTCGCCGCCGGCTACAACAGCGGCAGCCGCGGCTACGCCGAGTCGGATGCGCTGCTCGGCATGACACCCGGCGCCTACCGGGCCGGCGGCCGGCGCCAGGAAATCCGCTTCGCCAGCGGCTCCTGCAGCCTCGGCTACGTCCTCGTCGCCCGCAGCGAGCGCGGCCTCTGTGCCATCCTGCTTGGCGACAAGCCGACGGCCCTCGCCGACGATCTCGAACAACGCTTTCCAGCGGCACAGCTGATTGCCGATGATGGCGAACTGGCGCAGCAACTGGCCGAGGTCGTCCGCTTCGTCGACGCCCCCAAAACCGGGCTCGACCTGCCGCTCGACATCCGCGGCACCGCCTTCCAGCAGCGCGTCTGGCAGGCCCTGCGCACCATCCCGCCCGGCCAGACAGCCAGTTACAGCGAGATCGCCGAGCGCCTCGGCGCACCGAAGGCAGTGCGCGCCGTGGCCGGCGCCTGCGCCGCCAATGCGCTGGCCGTCGCCATTCCCTGCCATCGCGTCGTGCGCAGCGACGGCGGGCTGGCCGGCTACCGCTGGGGCATCGAGCGCAAACGAGCACTGCTCGCCCGCGAGGCGGAAGAATGAACGGCGACCTGTTCGCCGGCGCCAGCGGACCGGAACAGATCGGCCCCGGCAGCTGGCTGCAGCATGGCGCAGCGCTCGATGCCGCACCGGCGCTGTTCGCCGAAGTGCAGCACCTGACCGCTGCCGCCCCGTTCCGCCAGATGCAGACTCCCGGCGGCTCCCGGATGTCGGTGGCGATGAGCAATTGCGGGCCGTTCGGCTGGGTCACCGACCGCAGCGGCTACCGCTATGCGGCAACCGACCCACTCAGCGGCCTGCCCTGGCCACCGCTGCCGCCGCTCTTTCTGCAAATTGCCGGTGCCGCCGCCGAACGGGCCGGCTACCCCGGCTTCGTGCCCGACGCCTGCCTGATCAACCGCTACGCACCCGGAGCGCGGATGGCGCTGCATCAGGACAAGGACGAGCGCGATTTCACCGCCCCCATCGTTTCGCTATCACTCGGCCTGCCGGTCGTTTTCCTGTTCGGCGGCGACCAGCGCAGCGACCCGCCGGCCCGCCTGCTGCTCAGCCACGGCGACGTGCTGGTCTGGGGCGGCCCGGACCGCCTGCGCTTTCATGGCGTCATGCCCTTGAAGCCGGGCCGGCATGAACTTTTGGGTGAACAGCGCATCAACCTGACATTCCGCAAGGCGCGCTGAACGACCATGAACCCCAGTCTGCATAGCTGCCTTATTGACCTGCCGGCGCATTTCCGCTGCCAGGACATCCTCGCCTTCCACCGCCGTGACAGCCAGCAACTGGCCGAACAGGTCGAGGGCGACGCGCTGCGCAAAGGCCTGCTCTGGGCCGGCCAGCCGGCCTGCCTGAGCATCCGCTTCACGGCCGGCCAAGCCACGGCGGAATTGGCCATCGACGGCCCGTCGACCGCGCCCCGCAGGAAGTCCCCTTGGGGGACAGGAACCGCCGCCACGCTGAACCTGCTGGCCCAGCGCCTGCTCGGCCTGACCCAGCCGGTCGATGCCTTCGCCGCCGCCTACCGCGACCATCCGCAACTCGGCCGCCTGCTTGCCGAACGGCCCGGCCTGCGCGTGCCGCAGACCGCCACTCCGTTCGAGGCGTTGAGCTGGGCGGTGACTGGCCAGCAGATCAGCGTCCATGCCGCCGTCGCCGTCCGCCGCAAGCTGATCCAGACGACCGGCAGCCAACATTCGAGCGGCCTGTGGTGCTACCCGGATGCGGCGCAGGTCGCCGCCAGCAGCGAAGCCGAATTGCGCCAGGCCGGCTTTTCGCAGAGCAAGGCGGCAACCCTGTTCGCCCTCGCCCGACAGGTCGCCGACGGCCAGCTACCGCTCGACGACTGGCTCGCTTGCGAAACGGCGAGCCTGCCGGTCGACGCCATCCGTGAGCAACTTTTGCAGGTCCGCGGCATTGGCCCATGGACGGTCAACTACGCCCTGCTGCGCGGTTTTGGCTGGCTCGACGGCTCGCTGCACGGCGATGTCGCCGTCCGCCGCAAGCTACAACACCTGCTCGGCGCCAATGCCCCGCTCAGCGAACGGCAGACCGCAGCCTGGCTCGATGAATTCAAGCCGTGGCGGGCGCTGGTCGGCGCCCATCTGTGGGCGATGCCGCTCTAATCGCCGGCTAGCTGCGGAATCGCGCTGTGTTGCCCACCGAATCTCATCGGTGTTGACCGGACATGATCATCAACTTGACCGGCCACGTCGAACGGCAGCTCGGTGCCCTCTGCGGATCTTCGCGGTCTTGGTGTTCCAAAGGCGGATTACTGAGTCAAGCAGTCGTACAGCGCGGGGAGTGACCGGGAGCTAATCTGCCTTTGATGCCGTTGGGACACCTCCCGGACTATGTCAACAATGTGGCTGGTTGCTGCCGGTAGTGGCTTCGCATAAGCCGTTCTGTAATAAAAGTTACGCTGCTGCGAGCGATTTCCCCTTGTTCCGGCAAAAAATATCAGAAACAACAACCACTAAGACCCCGCAGCATCAACCCTATTTTTGATATATATATTTGATTAAAGTCTGACAAATTAATGACAATTCGACCGCACATAAAACAATACGGGGAAAAACATGGGGGAGAACCGAGGCTGGAGTGGTCAGGCCACTGTCGACCGGCTGAGTCGGCGTTCGATGCTGATTTTCATGCTGCTGGCGCTGGTCGCCATCTGCACTTACCTGCTGCTGGCCGGTGAAACCAGCGACGAGCGGGCCAGCGCTGCGGAGATCAACTACGCCGGCAAGCGACGCATGCTTTCACAACGCATCGGCCTGCTCAGCGCCGAATACCTGCGCACGCAGCAAGCCGAAGAACTGAGCGAACTGGCCGCCGCCCTGCGGCAGATCGAGGACATCCACGCCACATTGCGCCACGGCGATCCGCAGCGCGGCCTGCGCCCGCCACACAGCGCCGAGCTGAAGGCCCGTTACCAAGGCCCGCAGGGGCTCGATGCAACAATGGCCAGCTTCCTCGCACTCGGCAGCACACTGCTGCGCCAGGCCAGCAACGGCGAGGACTACCGTGCCAGCGCCGAGGCACTGATTCACCTGAGCCGGGGCGAACTGCTGACCGCCCTCGACCAGCTGGTCGACCTCTATCAGCGCGAGAGCGAAGCCAGCACCGACACCCTGCGCCTGCTGTTGTGGTGCGCCCTGCTGGCCGGGCTCGGCCTGTTCGCGCTGGCCGCCTTTGGCGTGTTGCGCCCCCTGATCGCCCAGGTGCGACACTCGCTGGAGGAGCAGGAGGCTTCGGAAACGGCGCTACGTCAGGCCGTGGAGAAAAACCAGCTGATCCTGCAGGCAGCAGGCGAAGGCATTTTCGGCGTCGACCGCAACGGCCGCATCAGCTTCGCCAATCCTGCCGCCACCGCCCTGCTCGGCCGCGACAGCGGGCAACTGGGCGACTTGGAAAGCCACCACGCGATCATGCACGGCGGCGGCAGTTGCCCGATCTGCCAAGTACTCGCCGACGGCGGCACGCCGCGCCGCTCGGAAGGGCAATTCAGCCGCCCCGGCAACGCCGCCGACTTCCCCGTTGAATACACCGTGGCGCCGCGCGCCGACGGCGAAGGTGCGGTCATCTCCTTTCGCGACATTTCCGAGCAGCGCGCCGCCCAAGCCAAGCTGCAGCGGTTCCAGCAGCGCCTGGTCGATGCCATAGAGGCGCTCGACGACGCCTTCACGCTGTTCGACAGCGACGACCGACTAACCCAGTACAACCTGCGCTTCACCGAGACCTTCCCGCTGCGCGGCGAGGTCATCAGGCTGGGCATGCGCTTTTCCGAGTTCGTCCGGGCCATCGCCGAGCAGCAGCTCTATACGGTGCCGGACGAGCGGCTCGACGACTGGATCGACGAGCGCATGGCCATGCACCAACGGGCCGAGGGTTCAAGCGAAATCCCGCTGGGCGACGGGCGCTGGCTGCGCGTCACCGAACGGCGCACACGCGAAGGCGGGACGCTGGTGATCTGGTCCGACGTCAGTGACCTGAAGCAGGCGCGCATTGCCGCCGACCAGGCCAACCAGGCCAAATCAGAATTCATGGCACGCATGAGCCACGAACTGCGCACGCCGCTCAACGCCATCCTCGGCTTCGCCCAGGTCCTCGACCACAATGGCAAAACGCGGCTGAGCGCCGACCAACAGGAATGCGTCAGCCACATCCTGCTCGGCGGCCACCACTTGCTGGCCTTGATCAACGAGTTGCTCGACTTGGCCGCAATCGAGGCCGGGCATCTGCAGGTCGCCATGGAAGAGTTCGCCCTGGCGCCGTTGCTGCAGGAGTGCATCGCGCTGGTCTCGCCGCAGGCGGCCGACCGTCAGGTCCGGCTGACCAGCGCCGACACCGCCGGCGTGCACGTCCGCGGCGACGGCAAGCGGCTCAAGCAGGTGTTGCTCAACCTGTTATCGAACGGCATCAAGTACAACCGGGTCGGCGGCCAGCTGACGCTGATGCTTGGCCAAACCACCGGCGGCATCCGCCTGAGCGTTGCCGACACCGGCCACGGCATCGCCCCCGACCTGGCCCGCCGCGTCTTCCTGCCCTTCGACCGGCTCGGCACCAGCCACGGCGAAGGTACCGGCATCGGCCTGTCGATCACGCGCCGCATGGTCGAGCTGATGGGCGGGCAGATCGGTTTCGACAGCGAGCTCGGCGTCGGTACCACGTTCTGGATCGAACTTGACGCGGCGACCAGCGAATCCCCGATCGCCTCCCGGATTCCGGCCCCGGCCGCGCCAGCCCCGGAGCAGCCGGCCCCCCCGGCGTTGCCTTGCGTAGTGGCCATCGGCCTCGAAGCGGCCGAAACCGAGACGCTGCGCCTGATTGTCAGCACCTTGCGCGACATCCGCCTGATCACCGCCGCCAACCTGGCGGAAGCGCATGCCGTCATTGCCGCCCAGGGTTGTCGCGCCGTAGTCGCCGAGCCGGCGCTGGCCCGGCAACTGCTCGCCGAACTGCCAAGCACCGACAGCCGCCGGCCGTTCGTCATCGCCCTCGGCGAACGTCCACTGGTCCACGCCAGCGAGCCGCGCATCCACCACTGGCACCCGAAACCGATGAAAGTCCGGGAAATCGCCCGCACCTTGAGAGAGGCCACCGCATGACCGCCCGCCAACACCTGACCGCCCCCAAGCACCCGGCGATCGCCGAGCATCGCTACCACGAGGCCCGCATCTTGGTCGTCGACGACCAGGCCGCCAATGTCCGGCTGCTCGAAGTCTTTCTCGCCGAGGCCGGCTACCACCACGTCGAAGGCATGACCGATTCGACCCTGGTCCTCGAACGTATGGATGCCGGCCCGCTCGACCTGCTGCTGCTCGACATGCGCATGCCGACTCTCGACGGGCTGTCGGTACTGCACCTGCTGCAGGAGGCGATCCACCAGGAAGGCCTGCAGGTCATCGTGCTGACCGCCCAGGCCGAGCGCGAAACGCGGCTGGCGGCGCTGGGCCTGGGCGCCCGCGACTACCTGGTCAAGCCCTTCGATACCGAGGAAGTGCAGTGCCGCATCCGCAACGCGCTGGAAACCCGCTTTCTCAACCAGGACCGCGAGGGCGAGGCCGAGCGGCTGGAGGAACTGGTAACGCGGCGCACCGAGCAACTGATCGAGACCCAGTTCGAACTGATGCGCTGCCTTGCCCGGGCCGGTGAATTCCGCGACAGCGATACCGGCTCGCACATTTTGCGCGTCTCTGTCGGCTGCCACCTGCTGGCCCAGGCCGCCGGCCTCGGGCGCCGCCAGGTGGAATTGATCCGCTACGCGGCGATGATGCACGACATCGGCAAGATCGGCATCGCCGACGAGGTGCTGCTCAAGCCGAGCAAGCTGACACCGGAGGAGTTCGAGCAAATCAAGGCACACTGCCAGTTCGGCGTCGACATCCTCGGCGACTACTACGCCGATGTTACCCAGATGGCCCGCGACATCGCCTTCACCCACCATGAACGCTGGGACGGTCAAGGCTACCCGCGCGGCCTGGCCGGCGAGGCGATTCCGATCGAAGGGCGGATCACCGCCATCATCGACGTCTACGACGCGCTGACCTCAGCGCGCCCGTACAAGAGCGCGATGCCTGCGGAGGATGCACTGGCCATCATCCGCGATGGGGCCGGCAGCCAGTTCGACCCGCGCCTGGTCGCGCACTTCATCGCCGTGTTCCCCGAATTTCAGCGCCAGATGCGGCAGTTCAATCACCACTGAGCCGCAACCGGAGGGCTGGAGCATGAAAATTCGTTCACGCTCAATGGCCCACGCTGTGGGCTCGTAAACTTGTAGAAAATCGTGTCCCCCCTTGCCATTTGAAGGCGCGAAAAATGGCTAAGGAACCGGCACATTGCAGCCCGACGCTGACAGAGCAGCCAACGGCGGCAAAGGCCGAGTTGTCCGCGTAGGCGATCAGCAGGTTTCTGAAGCGGTCGTTCAGATGAGTGCTTCCCGGAAGCATCGAACGGCGGCAGTTGGCCGACTAGAGCCGATTGCTCTGCCTGATACCGGCCATTCCTGGCTAAGGCAGCTTCCAGGGAGTTGTCACGACCGCAGCGTGCCCAATCCGGCCAGTCGGCTTTCTCCTGAGCAGCCATACAGCCAAAGGCAGTTTCTGCGAACTGGAGTGCTACAAAGCCACCGCTGGCAGCCTCACCCTACCGGCCAATACCGGCTATTGGCGATTTTTCTCGATAGCAGACGTCCGTAGATACGATTATGCTATCGTTCTTGATGGCCGCTTTTTACGACTCTATTTAACAGCTATGGTGTGTTGGTCAAACTCTCCGAAATCTAGAAACGGCGAAGATTTCCGGCGATATGACAGTTCTCAGTTGGGGATCGGCCGCCAAGTTAGGGCGCAAAACTGCGCCCTAAATCAAAATTAGATTTTCAGAACGTCATGCGCTTCTGCGTGGAACAAAATGCAACCCGTGTCCGTTACCGAGCTTGAGGCAGAATTTCAGCGCAACATTGACTCATTGTCATCAAGCCTGATTGAGGTCTTTTCGTTGAAGTTCAAGCAGGAGGTTCCCAACCTAAGCGATCCGCTTATGCGTTGGCTTGACTTCAGGCTTCGTTACATAGATCCGCAGCCACGTCAGATTGTCTTATCCGGCAAACTTCCAAAGCGAGGGTTGCCGCAAAACACAAAATCAGCCTTCAAAAAAATATACAAGCTAGAGCGTGTGGACATTTGTGATTAAGGGACTGTTCACAAAGGGCTGATTGTGTTCACATCCTGTCTTTTGGATTGAAGACGGGATGCTGAGATTGCTGTTACGTGACGACCAGTGGCTACGAATCGAGCCGATGCTGCACGGCAGGGTTGGAGACCGTGGCCGTAGCGGTGCAGATAATCGTTTGTTTGTCGAAGCGGTTCTCTGGATGGCAAGAACTGGCGCCCCCTGGCGTGATCTCCCGCTTGGCTTCGGGCCATGGAATACGGTGTTCAGACGCTTCTCGCGTTGGGCAGACAAAGGCGTCTGGCAGGCACTTTTCACCAAGCTTTGCGAAGATGCAGACTTTGAGGAAGTGTTTCTCGACAGCACGATTGTGCGGGCGCACCAGCACGCAGCCGGCGCACCCAAAAAAACGGGCAACAAAGTGTTGGCCGTTCTCGTGGGGGGCTGAGTACCAAAATTCATGCGGCGGTTGATGGCCTGGGCAATCTGGCGCGCTTCCGTCTGAGCGGTGGCGAACGACATGACATCACCGAAGCGGCGAATCTCATTGATGGCATGACAAACGTCAGCGCAGTCGTGGCCGACAAGGCGTTTGACGCTATGCCGCTTACGTTTCTGAGTTTTTCCAAGATGACGAACTTGATCTCCAGAGCACAGTTGCTGGCAATATTGAATATTGCCTGATGGACCTTGCTGCATCCAAAGTCAATGTAGACAAAAAGCTG
Organism: Dechloromonas denitrificans; assembly: GCF_001551835.1. GTDB lineage: Bacteria > Pseudomonadota > Gammaproteobacteria > Burkholderiales > Rhodocyclaceae > Azonexus > Azonexus denitrificans. Next base: position 276,963 of record NZ_LODL01000035.1, read on the forward strand.
GCAAGTAACTTTATAGAGTTCAGATACCGTGTCACGAAAGACTTCGATGAGTGGCTCAACCTCATCAAAGAGAAAGCATACCGCGCTGGGCTACCCCTAAGGACTGAACTTCTTTCGATGGTGCACGGCTCTCCTGAGGAATTGGGGCACGAAGCTGAAGCTGAAAGCCTTGGGTTTAACTCTTCCAGGATACATCCAGACGTCTACATGAACGAACTACTCTGCGGCATGAGAGTAATTCATCAGGTATTGCCAGCCATCATGAAAAAACTGGGTATCGACGAGGAATTCAAGCTGGACGAATCTGAGCTTCGAGCAAAATAATTTAGCCTGCCTATGGTTCAGGTTGCACCGCACCTCTTCGTGCCCAACTTGATGTCTGTACGTGCAGCGGTGTGTTCAAAGTACTTCACCCGTCGCCGGAAGTAGAAGGTTGAGCTATGTCGGGACTGCTTCAGGTAGCTGCTTGCCATTGTGCCCCACCTTTGCGCCCCACCCGGCAGGCTTCAGCGCATGAAAAAGCCGCTGACCCTTTCGGATCAGCGGCTTCTGCATTTCTGGTGGTGATGGACAGAATTTAACCATCACCACCAGAAAATATCAGTCCATTGATCTATTGGGACTTTTTGTCGCCGCCTCGGTATCGAGGTTGATCAATGTGTCACACCCATGTGCAACACCTTGGGAGCGAGTATAAACCACTGTCTCCGGCAAGGTTCATCAGCACTTTGGCCAGAGGTCGATTGACGGAATATCTCTCGCATGGTGCAGCACTCTCGCCACGACAACCCCTTGCTCATTTGGGAAATAGAACAGGATGTATGGCGTCGATGTAGGCCAGCTTCGAATGCCTGGCGACAGTTCGTTTCTCTCCCGGCCCATCAGCGCTTGATCCAGCAACCGGATAGCTTCTGCTTCTATCTGGTCAAGCATACGATCAGCCGCCGTGACGCTATCTTCGGCAACGTATAGCCAAGCCTCCAGCAAGTCATTCTCGGCGCTGGCTGAATAGAACACTTTCCCCATCAGACCGCCTTCGGTGATGCCAGGACTGCCCTGCCGCGCTCCTTGATGCTGGACATACTCACCTCACGCACGCGACCGGCATTTATATCGGCAACACCTTGGGCAATGTCAGCCTTGAGTGCTGACAGATTGGCGGCCTGAACGCCTTGATAGGCTTCAAACAAGCGCAGTGCTTCCCTGATCACTTCACTGGCAGAGCTGTAGAGTCCTGATTCGACATGCTGGCGAACGCGGCTTTCGAGTTCCGGCGGCAACGATACATTTAGGGACATGGCAGGCTCCAAGGTTATGTCAGACATTGCCATTTTATGCCATTGCTGCAAAAAGGCCAGAACGAACCAAGCTGCCGCCTTCGATGCGTTAGTGCAGACATTTCAGCACGGAACGATGATTTTCAAATTCGCGTCGCGCAAACGACAAGGCAAGGTATCCGGAAGTCCCTTTTTTTTTCTAAGACTTCGCTCCTTGCCATGATCGTGCCATCACCGCGCCAAGAAGATCAGGCGATTGCCTCCTCTTCCCGACCGGCCTTCCTCATTGCTTCAATCTCGTCGCTGGCCAGTTCCTTGATCAACAACTCAGGCAAGTCCTTCTCAGCGTCATCGATACACTTCTCAATCCGTAGAGCGTTCCATGCCAGGAGCGGGTGAGATAGTCGCGTGCCATGTGCAACACCTTTGTGTAACACCTAGCGGGGTAAATGGCATGAAAAAAGCCGCTGACCCTTACGGATCAACGGCTCTTTGAATCTGTTGGTGGTGATGGGCAGAATCGAACTGCCGACCTATGGGTTATGAATCCATCGCTCTAACCGACTGAGCTACATCACCACGCTTGAGGGCGCGGATTATAGGGTGGCTCTGATTGGCGGTCAACGAATTTGTGCTCGGTTATAATTCGAAACTTTCCCGCACCCGGGTTGCCGAAGCGGCACCCACCATTCTGCGAAGTAATATCCATGCCCAAAAAACTGTTCATCCGCACCTTTGGGTGCCAGATGAATGAGTACGACTCGGACAAGATGGCCGACGTTCTCAATGCCGCCGAAGGCGTTGTCAAAACCGACAACCCTGAAGAGGCCGACATCATTCTGTTCAATACCTGCTCGGTGCGCGAAAAGGCGCAGGAGAAGGTTTTTCACGACCTTGGCCGGGTCAAGCACCTGAAGAAGCTGAATCCGAACCTGGTGATCGGAGTCGGCGGCTGCGTCGCCAGCCAGGAGGGCGACGCCATCGTCGCTCGCGCGCCTTACGTAGACGTGGTCTTCGGACCGCAAACCCTGCACCGCCTGCCGCAGCTGATTGCCGAACGCAAGGAGAAGGGCAAGGCGGCGGTTGACGTCTCTTTCCCGGAAATCGAGAAGTTCGATGCCATGCCGCCGGCCGAAGTCAAAGGCGCCTCGGCTTTCGTCTCGATCATGGAAGGCTGTTCGAAGTTCTGCACCTTCTGCATCGTGCCTTACACCCGTGGCGGCGAAGTGTCGCGCCCGTTCGACGACGTGCTGACCGAAGTGGCCGGCCTCGCTGCCAACGGCGTCGGCGAAGTGACACTGCTCGGCCAGAACGTCAACGCCTATCGCGGCGACATGGCGGAAACCGATGAGAAGGCCGACCTGGCGCTGTTGATCGAATACATCGCCGAAATTCCCGGCATCGAGCGCATCCGCTACACGACCTCGCATCCGCGCGAAATGAGCGATCGCCTGATCGAGACCTACCGCAAGGTGCCAAAGCTGGTCTCGCACCTGCACCTGCCGGTCCAGGCCGGCTCGGACCGCGTGCTGGCGGCGATGAAGCGCGGCTACATGACCATCGAGTACAAGTCGATCATCCGCAAGTTGCGCGCGGCGCGGCCGGACATTTCGCTGTCCTCCGACTTCATCGTCGGCTTCCCCGGCGAGACGGATGAGGACTTCGAGAAGACGATGAAGCTGATCGACGATGTCGGCTTCGACAACTCCTTCTCCTTCATCTACAGCCCGCGCCCCGGCACCCCGGCCGTCGAGATGGATGATTCGACGCCGGCCGAGGTCAAATCGGCCCGCCTCTCGCGTCTGCAAAAGCGCATCGACGAACAGGCGCAGGTGATCAGCCAGGCCATGGTCGGCAGCATCCAGCGCGTCCTGGTCGAAGGCGTCTCGAAAAAGGACGCCCACGAACTGGCCGGGCGCACCGACAACAACCGTATCGTCAACTTCATCGGCAATCCGCGGCTGATCAACACCTTCGTCGATGTCCGCATCACGTCGGCCTTGCCGCATAGCCTGAGGGGCGAAATTGTCATCCGAGAAGACTAGAGCGGCACCGAAAAGCAAACCGGCGGAAGTCACGCTGGCGCCGGTCGACAACGTTTTGCTGGCCAATCTGTGTGGCCCGCTCGACGAGAACATCCGGCAGATCGAAACCGGCTTCGATGTCGTCATTCGCCGGCGTAACGAGCGCTTTTCGATTTCCGGCGAAAAAGCCGGGTTGACCGCCGACGCCATCCGCCATTTCTACGGCATGGCCCGCGAGCCGCTGTCGGTCGATGAAATCCAGCTCGGCCTGATCGAACTGATCAACGCCCCGGTCCGCCGCATCTCGCGGAAGGCCGAAGGCCCGGTCGACGGGCCGCAACTGGTCACCCGCAAGACCGAGTTGCACGGCCGTACGCCGCGCCAGGTCGCCTACCTGAAGGCGATCCAGGAACATGACATCACCTTCGGCATCGGCCCGGCCGGCACCGGCAAGACCTACCTCGCCGTCGCTTCAGCCGTCGATGCCTTCGAGCGCGACCTGGTCGAGCGCATCATCCTGACCCGGCCGGCCGTCGAAGCCGGCGAGCGCCTCGGCTTCCTGCCCGGCGACCTGACCCAGAAGATCGACCCCTACCTGCGCCCGCTCTACGACGCGCTGTACGACCTGATGGGCCACGACCGGGTCAGCAAGCTCTACGAAAAGCGCGCCATCGAGATCGCCCCGCTCGCCTTCATGCGCGGCCGGACACTGAACCACGCCTTCATCATTCTCGACGAGGCGCAGAACACGACGCCGGAGCAGATGAAGATGTTCCTGACCCGCATCGGCATCGGCGCCAAGGCCGTCGTCACCGGCGACATCACCCAGATCGACCTGCCCAAGGGGCAAAAGAGCGGCCTGCGCGAAGCGCACGATATCCTGAAGGGCGTGCGCGGCCTGGCCTTTACCGAATTTACCAAGGAAGACGTGGTCCGCCACCCGCTGGTCGCCCGCATCGTTGCCGCCTATGAATCCCACGCCAAGCAAACGCCTTAACCTGTCCGTGCAATATGCCTGTAACCGCGACGGCTTACCCTTACGGGCAGATTTCGTGCGCTGGGCACGGGCGGCGCTGGTTGGCGGCGGCGAAGTCGCCATCCGCCTGGTCGACGCCGACGAGGGGCAGGCACTGAACAACGAGTACCGCGGCAAGGACTACGCGACCAACGTGCTGTCCTTTCCGTATGACACCGAACCGCTGGTGACGGGCGACCTGGTCATCTGTCCGAGCGTCGTGGCGCGCGAAGCGGCCGAGCAGAACAAGCCGCTGGACGCCCACTACGCCCACTTGGTGGTGCATGGTATGCTGCATTTGCAGGGCTGGGATCATGACAATGACGATGATGCCGAGGCCATGGAAAATAAAGAAAGGGAGATTCTCGCCGCGATGGGTTATCCAGACCCGTATGCGGTTTAAACATCATGGATAGTGACAGTAAACCGAGTTTTATCGAACGACTGACTTCCCTGCTGCTGCGCGAACCTGAAGATCGCGAGCAGCTACTTGAAATATTGCACGCTGCCTACGAGCGCAACCTGATGGACGCCGATGCGCTGACCATCATTGAAGGTGCGCTGGCCGCTTCCGACACCCGGGTGACCGACGTGATGATTCCGCGGGCCCAGATGGACGTCATCGACGTCGATGACCCGATGAGCGAAATCGTCCCCGTCGTCATCGAAGCCGCCCACTCGCGCTTTCCGGTGGTCGATGGCGACCGCGACAAGGTGCTCGGCATCCTGCTCGCCAAGGATCTGCTGCGCATCCACACCGAAGAGAGTTTCGATTTGCGCGACTGGCTGCGCCCGGCCGTCTTCATCCCCGAATCGAAGCGGCTGAACGTGCTGCTCCGCGAATTCCGCGTTTCGCGCAACCACATGGCGATCGTCGTCAATGAATATGGCGGCGTCGCCGGCCTGGTCACCATCGAGGACGTACTCGAACAGATCGTCGGCGACATCGAGGACGAATACGACTTCGACGAAGCACACGACAACATCCGTCTCGATGCCTCCGGCCGTTACCGGGTCAAGGCACGGACCGAAATCGAGGACTTCAACGAGGCATTCACGACGAAATTCTCCGACGAGGAATTCGATACCGTCGGCGGACTGGTCCTCCGTCACCTCGGCCGCGTCCCGAAACGCAACGAGATCGTCGACATCGAAGGCGTCCGCTTCCAGGTCCTGCGCGCCGACAGCCGCCGCCTGTACACGCTACTGGTCACCCCGCCGCCCAAATCCGAAGCCGGTGCTGAAGACTTTACTGGCTAGACACCCGGCAGTGCGCTACCTCATCGCCGCAACCATAGGGGTCGCCGGCGTGCTGTGCTTCGCCCCTTTCGGCCTGTTCTGGCTGGCCCCGCTGATCTGGCTCGGCCTCTTCCAGCTGCTGTGCAGCGCCGGAACGACGCGGCAGGCGGCCCTGAGCGGCCTGGCGTTCGGCCTCGGCTTCTTCCTGACCGGCGTTTCCTGGGTTTACGTCAGCCTCTCCGTCTTCGGCGGCATGCCGTGGTGGCTGGCCGGACCGGCCGCCTTCCTGTTCTGTGCCGTGATGGCGCTGTTCCCGATGCTGGCCGGCGGCATTTTCAAACGCTGGCAGCCGAACGGCTTGTGGCGGCAGGCGCTCTGCTTCGCGGCGCTGATTGCTGCGGTCGACTGGCTGAGAAGCTGGATTTTCACAGGCTTTCCCTGGCTCGCCCTCGGCTATTCACAAGCCGCGCCCAGCCCCCTGAGCGGCTTCGCGCCGCTGCTGGGGGTGCATGGCCTGTCACTGCTCGTCGCCCTGAGCGGCGCCCTGCTCGTCCGCTGGCGGACCGGGGTGATCTTCGCGACGCTGCTGATCATCAGCGGCTTCGTGCTGCGCCAAGTGCCGTGGACGGCGCCGGTCGGCGAACCGGTCAGCGTCGCGCTGATCCAGGGCAATGTGCCGCAGGAAATGAAGTTCCGGCCGGAAGCATTCCTGCGCACGCTGAGCCTTTATCAACAACTGATCGAGCAGAACCCGGCGCAACTGACCATATTGCCGGAAACGGCGTTGCCGATCTTCTTCAACCAGTTGCCGCCGATGTATGTCGAACGCCTGCAAAAGGCCGTCTGGGCGCATGGCGGCGACCTGATTACCGGCACCCTGAGCGGCGACCCCGATGCTTACTGGAACAGCGCGGTCAGCCTCGGCGTCTCGCCGACCCAGGTGTACAGCAAGCGCCACCTGGTGCCCTTCGGCGAGTTCATTCCGCCCGGCTTCGCGTGGTTCATGGCGCACGCCAACATTCCGATGTCGTCCTTCTCACGCGGCCCGGAAAACCAGCCGCCGCTCGCCGTCGCCGGCCAGAAGGTGGCGGTCAACATCTGCTACGAGGATGTTTTCGGCGAGGAACTGATCGGCGTGCTGACCCAGGCCGGCATCCTGGCCAACCTGTCGAATACCGCCTGGTTCGGCCATTCGCTGGCCCAGCCGCAGCATTTGCAGATCGCCCAGATGCGCGCCGCCGAAACCGGCCGCCCGATGTTGCGGGCGACCAATACCGGGATGACCGCCATCGTCTCGGCCAGCGGCAAGGTGCAGGCGGTGCTGCCGGCGTTCACCACCGGCGTGCTGCGCGGCGAAGTGCGCGCCCATCAGGGGCTGACGCCCTACGCCCGCTTCGGCAACTACGCTTTCCTGCTGCTCGCCGGCCTCTGCCTGCTGTTCAGCCAGCTGCCGTCACGCCGGCGCTAACGACTGTTTCAGGTCGTCCGCAGCCGCTGCGTCGCCTGTTCCAGGCGTTGCTTCTCGGCCAGCACTTTCAATGAGTAGCGCCGTTCCGGGTCGTTGCTGGCACCGCCGAACTGCTGCAGGCCATCTTCCAGCCCGCCGTTACGGCTAATCGATTCTTTCAGCACGCGCGCCCCGACCTGGACATTGGTCACCGGATCGAGGAAGGCGGCGGGAGCCGCTTCATCCGGCAACTTGTCGAGATGGAAGCGCGGCACGACCTGCATCAGGCCCTGGGCACCGAACACGCTCTGCGAAAAGGGATTGAAGCCGGACTCGACGCCGATCACCGCGATGATCAGCAGCGGGTCGAGGTGCAACTCGCGGCCGACCGTCTGCGCCGTCGCGAAGATCGGCTGCAAGGCGTCGGTGGACACCCGGTAACGCCGGGAAACGTAATCCAGCGCACCGCGCATCCGCGGATTGAGGGCCGAGGGCGTTGCCTCGGACGGCGGACTTTCCGGCTCTTCGACGGCGGCAACGGCCGCCGCTTCACTGACCGGGGCAGCCGACTTCAGGCTGTCCGACACATTGAGATAACCGCTCAGCAAGCCGAGCAGCACAAAAACAAAAACCAGCCCGGCCGCCATCAGAAATTTCTGGAGCAGGACATAAACGACTGTTGAGACCCGCTGTACGGCGGGAGAGAGAGTAGTCGAAGCGAACATGCGACCTCCTTCACTGTTGCCACTACCGAAAACATCTCCGGCAGCGAACGGTTACAGGGGGTACGACATCGGCGAGGGCGGGGGAAAGTGGCAAGCGGCCGAAACCCGCAAGGCACCAGGGCTGGCGCCGGAAAAACCGATGTTGCACCGCAACACGAATCGCACTCTATTGATTTAATTGAATATTGTCAACAAACACCGGCCAGGCTTCGCCTAAAAATGTTGCACAAACACCAACACACCGGGCGCCAGGCCGCATGTCGACAGGCTCCCGGTGCATCTCGGCGCGGGCAAAAAAAGATCGCCCGCCGCCCCTCAGGCCACCTCGACCAGACGCCGGACCATGCCCGCGATGCCATCGACCTCGACCAGTTCGCCATCCCTCAGTTGGTCGACGATACCGGGCAGATTGACCACCGCCGGCAAGGCGAATTCGCGGGCGACGATGGCGCCGTGCGACAGGTAACCGCCGGTTTCGACGACCAGGCCGCCGGCCTTGAGGAACAGCGGCGTCCAGCCGGGATCGGTGGACGGCGCGACGAGAATCTCGCCCGGCTGCAGCGCCAGCCCCTCGGCTGGATGGCGCAGCCGGCGGACCCGGCCACGCGCCACGCCGGTCCCGGTGGCGACGCCACGGAAACCTCCCGCCTCGTCCGGTTTTGCCGGTTTTTCATCGGTCGACCGCAGCACCGGCAACGCCTGGCCAGCCGGCGCCAGTGCCAGCCATTCGCGCGCTTCGGTCGCCTGCCAGCGGGCGAACCACGCGCTGCGTTCGGCGACGCGGGCACGCAAGCCAAGCCGTGACAGGTGGCCGCCAGCGTAGCGTTCGACCTCGCTGGGCATCAGGTGAAAGATCTCGTCGGGCCGGTCGAGTACCCCTTCGCCGACCAGCCGCTCGCCGATCAGCAGCCAGAGCCGCCGCCCGGCGGCGAGCAGGGCGATGATCGCGCTGCGCGCCGCCTCGCGCCGGTTGCTGTCGCGATTGGCGGCCTTGACCTGGGCGCGCAGCAAGGGCCGGTACCAGAACGGCAGTTCGCGTTTGATCCGTTGCCAGGCCGCGTTGGCCGCCGCGTGCTGGCGGGCACGCAGCGCGGCGGCATCGACCTCGGCCAGCGCCGGCAACTGCTCGAGCAGTTGTTCGGGCTCCTCATGCCAGCGCGGACTACGCAGGTAGGTCTCGTAATGGCCGCGATGGCCATAGCGGTCGAGAAAAGCGGCGAAGGCCTCGGCAAATTCCGGGTCGTCCTGCGGTCGACCGCCGGTTTTGGCCGATTTTGCCTGGCGGGCCAGGTCGAGCAAGGCGTACCCCTGCTCGGCCGTCACGCTCGGCTCGCCACCGGCCAGCAGCGCCGCCCCGAGCGCCGCGCTCTCGCCGGGAAAAGCACGCTCCAGCGTGTCGAGCAGCAGGCTCAGGCTGCCGCCCCCCGAGCCTTGCAGGAAGAACATGCCGGCAAACTCCCGGGCGGGCTTGAGCACGCGCAGTAGCAAGGCCGTGATCTCCTCATTGCACTCCGGCAGGGGCACATCCCGTAGTTGCCGGGCAATGGCCCGCGCCTGGGCGACTTCCGCATCGCCCCGCCGCCCCATCGCCGGCGCCTGGCGCAGGTAACGCAGCGTGTTGGCGATCCGGCCCAGACGTTCGCGCCAGTTCGGCGGCGTGCTCGCGATAACCGGCTGATGACCGCCCATCAGGGCATTGAAGCGCTCGGGCAGCAGGCCGATGCCGTCCCAGGCCTCCCACTGCAGGATCGAGGCTTCGAGGTAGAGCCGCCCATCGAACAGTCCGGCACGCTGGACGCCGGGCAACAGCGGGTAGCCGGCCAGCTTCCAGCCCTGTTCGAGCAGATCGTTGCAGCCGCGCCGCGAGAAATTCCAGTCCATCGCCTGCAGAGGCTCGGGCATGATTTCGCAGGTATTGCCGCGCGTCCAAAGCGCCGGCTGGCCGCGCAGGGCCGGGTAGGTGTAGTGCGGCCGCCGCGTCACCGGCCGGGCCTGGGTCAGCCAGAATTGCCCGCCGTCCCAGACCCATTCCAAATCGTAGAACGGCGCCACGAAATCGCAGGCGACCGCCGCATCGCGCAGCAGTGCGGCCAGGCGCTCCGCCTGCCCGGCGTCGAACACTGCCGCCTGTGCCTTTGCCGGTGGCAATGACTCGCGCACGGTGCCGCCCGCCGCGGCTGGCCGGCTGATCGTCGCCTTGCTGCCGATCCGCGTTTCGATCAAGCGCCAGGTATCGCTGCTGTCCTCGGCGAAGACATATTCGTCGCCCGCCGCCTCGCCGCCGACCAGGCTTTCGCCCAGGCCCCAGTTGGCGTGCACGATGATCCGGTCTTCGCGGCCGCTGGCCGGGTCGCAGGTGAAGGCGATGCCCGAGGCCTCGGCCGCCAGCAGCGGCATGACGACGACGGCCATCGCCACGTCGCCAGCGATGCCCAGCCGCTGGCGGTAAGCCGCTGCCGTCGGCGTATCGAGCGAAGCCCAGACCTCGGCAATCGCTGCGGTCAACGCCGAAAAATCGCCAATATTCAGACAGGAGCGGTAGATGCCGGCGAACGACGCCGCTGCCGCATCCTCGCCAAGCGCTGACGAGCGCACGGCCAGCGGCTTATCCAGCCAGCCGCGTGCGGTCAGTTCGGCCTGCAACAGCCGCTGCAGTTCGAGCGGCACACCGGCCCCGCGCAGCCGGCTCCAGGCGGCCGGAATCACGAAAAAGTCGGGCACCGGCAGGCCGTAGCGCAACAACAGCCCGAGCTGGCGCCCCTTGCCACCGACCACCTGCGGCGGCGTGTCGGCAGCAGCCGTCGCCGGAACCAACCCCATCTCCGGGCTCATGACCGCCCTCCCATGCCGTTGCAGACCAGATCGAGCATGGTCGCCAGTTCGTCGGCCAGCGCCAGGCGCTCGTCAGTCAGGCAGCGCAGCAGCGTCGCCAGATGGGCAAATTGCAAATGCATCGCCAGCAGCGCGACCGGCAGGTCGGCGCGGAATTCGCCGGCCGCCTGGCCCTGGGCGATCAGCTCGCTGAAGATCGCTTCCATGCCGCTGCGCTCGCGCCCTTCGGCCGGCAGCCGGGAATCGCTCAGGCGAAAGCGGGTGTAGGGCAGCAGAAAGGCGCGCCGGCTCTCGCACCAGGCCGCCTGCAATTCGAGAAAGCGGGCCAGCCGCGCCCGCCCCGGTGCCGCCCGGGCCAGTTCTGGCTGGATGTCCGGCCAGGCGGCGCGTAGTTCGCGATGAAAGACATGGCGCAGCAAGGCTTCCTTGACCGGGAAATGCCGGTACAGCGTGACCTTGGAGAGATCGGCCGCTTCGGCGATGCGCTCCATCGTTACCACCTCGAAGCCCTCGGCCTCGAACAACGCCCAGGCGGTATCGGCAATATGGTCGAGTTGTTGTTGGCGCTTGCGTTCGCGGCGACCGGGCGGCTCGTCTCCACTTTGGGGCATGCGATGCATCGGCATAATGGCGTCCTCAATAAAATAACTTCGTTAATTATTGAACGACGTTCATTATTTTTCAAGCATTGCGCCACTCTGACCAAGGCCGCTAAAAGCTTGTAAAATTCAAGGTCTTCCGTCTTTTCGAGTGCGTCCGATGACGACCAGCAACAGTTCCACGAAAAAGCCCACCTTCCAGGAAATCATCCTGCGTCTGCAGCAATACTGGAGCGCGCAAGGCTGCGCCCTGCTGCAGCCCTACGACATGGAAGTCGGCGCCGGCACCAGCCACACCGCCACCTTCCTGCGCGCCATCGGCCCCGAGCCGTGGAAAGCCGCCTACGTGCAGCCCTCGCGCCGTCCGAAGGATGGCCGCTACGGCGAGAACCCGAACCGCATGCAGCACTACTACCAGTACCAGGTGGTGCTGAAGCCGGCACCGGACAATATTCTCGAGTTGTATCTCGGCTCGCTCGAAGCGCTCGGTTTCGACCTCAAGAAGAACGACGTCCGTTTCGTCGAGGACGACTGGGAAAACCCGACGCTGGGCGCTTGGGGCCTGGGTTGGGAAGTCTGGATGAACGGCATGGAAGTGACCCAGTTCACCTACTTCCAGCAGGTCGGCGGTATCGACTGCAAGCCGATCACCGGCGAAATCACCTACGGCATCGAACGCCTGGCGATGTACCTGCAGGGCGTCGAGAACGTCTATGACCTCGTCTGGACCGACGGCCTGACCTACGGCGACGTCTATCACCAGAACGAAGTCGAACAATCGACCTACAACTTCGAGCATTCCGACGTCGACTTCCTGTTCCACGCCTTCGGTGCCCACGAGAAGCAGGCGCAACACCTGATGGGCGCCCAACTGGCGCTGCCGGCCTACGAACAGGTGCTGAAGGCGGCGCACACCTTCAACCTGCTCGACGCGCGCGGCGCCATCTCGGTCACCGAGCGTGCCGCCTACATCGGCCGCATCCGCAACCTGGCGCGCGCCGTGGCACAAGCCTATCTCGACAGCCGCGCCCGCCTCGGCTTCCCGATGGCACCGAAGGAATGGGCCGCCGAAGTGCTCGCCCAGATTGAAAAGAAAGTTGCCTGAACATGACCGCCAAGAATCTGCTCGTTGAACTGTTCGTCGAGGAACTGCCGCCGAAGGCGCTGAAGAAACTGGGTGAAGTGTTTGCCCAAACCCTGACCGCCTCGCTGAAAAATGCCGGTCTGGCCGCGTCGACCGCCGCCGTCACCGCCTACGCCTCACCGCGCCGACTGGCCGCCCACGTCACCGAGGTCGCGGCAGTGGCTGCCGACAAGCCGGTCGTCCAGAAGCTGATGCCGGTCGCCGTCGGCCTCGATGCCGCCGGCAATGCGACGCCGGCCCTGCTCAAGAAACTGGCCGCCCTCGGCGCCGATGCCTCCTGCGTGCCGAACCTGCGCCGCGAAAATGACGGCAAGGCCGATGTGCTGTTCTACGAAAGCCTGGCCAAGGGCGCGACGCTGGCCGAAGGCCTGCAGAAGGCGCTGGAAGCCGCACTGGCCGCCCTGCCGATCCCGAAAGTCATGAGCTACCAGCTTCAGGACGGCTGGAGCAGCGTCAATTTCGTCCGCCCGGCACATGGCCTGGTCGCCCTGCACGGCAGTGACGTCGTGCCGCTGGCCATCCTCGGCCTGAACTCAGGACGCGAAACGCACGGCCACCGCTTTGAAGCCACGGTCGATCCGGTCGTATTCGCCAATGCCGACGAATACGCCAGCAAGCTGGCCTCTGACGGCGCCGTGATCGCCTCGTTTGCCGAGCGCCGCGCCGAAATCGCCCGCCAGCTCGCAGCCGCAGCGGCCCAGGCCGGCGGCAAGCCGATCGACGACGAGGCTCTGCTCGACGAAGTCACCGCACTGGTCGAACGGCCGAATGTGCTGGTCGGCCAGTTCGAGGAGGAATTCCTCGCCGTGCCGCAGGAATGCCTGATTCTGACCATGAAGGCCAACCAGAAATACTTCCCGCTGCTCGACGCGGCCGGCAAGCTGACCAACAAGTTCCTGGTGGTCAGCAACATCAGCCCGGCCGATGCTTCCGCCGTGATCGGCGGCAACGAGCGCGTCGTCCGTCCGCGTCTGGCCGACGCCAAGTTTTTCTTCGACCAGGATCGCAAGAAATCGCTGGAATCACGCGTCGCCGGCCTGGCCAAGGTCGTCTATCACAACAAGCTGGGCACCCAGGGCGAGCGCATGCAGCGCGTTGCGGCGATTGCCCGCGCCATCGGCCAGCAACTGGGCGGCGAAACGCTGGCGCTGCAAGCCGAACAAGCAGCCGTGCTGGCCAAGGCCGACCTGCTGACCGACATGGTCGGCGAGTTCCCGGAACTGCAGGGCATCATGGGGCGCTACTACGCGCTGCATGACGGCCTCGCCGCCGACATCGCCGATGCCATCGAAGACCACTACAAGCCGCGCTTTGCCGGCGACTCGTTGCCGCGCAACCAGGTCGGCACCATCGTCGCACTGGCCGACAAGCTGGAAACGCTGGTCGGCATGTTCGGCATCGGCCAAATCCCGACCGGCGACCGCGACCCGTTCGCGCTGCGTCGCCATGCGCTGGGCACCATCCGCATGCTGGCCGAAGGCAATCTGGATTTGCCGCTCGATAGCCTGCTCAACGTTGCCGGCCAGGCCTTTGCTGCGGTGGACGGCTTCAAGACGGCCGAAACCACGCTCGCCGACTTCATCTACGACCGCCTCGCCGGCAGCCTGCGCGAGCAGGGCTACACGGCGCAGGAAGTTGATGCCGTCGTCTCGCAACGGCCACAACGCCTGGGCGACATTCCCAAGCGCCTGGCTGCCGTGCGCGCCTTCTCGGCCCTGCCCGAAGCCGCCGCGCTGGCTGCCGCCAACAAGCGGGTCGGCAACATCCTGAAGAAGGTCGAAGACAGCGTCGACGCCTGGGTCGATGCCGCCCTGCTCAAGGAAGCCGCCGAAGTCGCGCTGCACGCGGCGCTGGTCGAAGTGGTACCGCAGGCCGATGCCGCCTTCGATACCGGCGACTATGCCGAGTCGCTGCAGGCGCTGGCCGCGCTGCGCGCCCCGGTCGATGCCTTCTTCGACGGCGTCATGGTCAATGCAGACGATCCGGCCCTGCGCAGCAACCGTCTGGGCCTGCTCGCCAAGCTGCACGCGGCGATGAACAAGGTCGCCGACATTTCGAAACTGTCGGCATGAAGCTCGTCATTCTCGACCGCGACGGCGTCATCAACTTCGACTCCGCCCAGTTCATCAAGAGCCCGGCGGAGTGGAAGCCGATTCCCGGCAGCCTGGATGCGATTGCCCGCCTCAACCAGGCCGGTTATCGCGTCGTCGTCGCCACCAACCAGTCCGGCGTCGGGCGCAGCCTGTTCGACATGGATACGTTGAACAGCATCCACGAAAAGATGCACAAGGCGCTGTTCGCCGTCGGCGGGCGCATCGAGGCCATTTTCTACTGCCCGCATGCGGCCGACTCCGACTGCGAATGCCGCAAGCCGAAACCCGGCATGTTCAAGCGTATTTCGGAAACGATGAACACCGACCTCAAGGGCGTGCCGGCGATCGGCGATTCGCTGCGCGACCTGCAGGCCTGCGCCGTGCTCGGTTGCCAGCCGATCCTGGTGCACACCGGCAAGGGCGAAAAGACCAAGGCTGAAGGCAACCTGCCGGAAGGCACGCTGGAATTCGCCAACCTGGCCGCCGCCGTCGACTTCATCCTGAACGAAAGCAAGGCATGACCGTCATCCGCTCGTCGCTGTTCATGGCCTGGGCCATCCTGTGGTCCATCGTCTCGGCGCCGCTCGTCGTCATTGCCGCGCTGGCGCTGCGCGGCCTGTGGGGTTACCGCTTCGGCAAGCTGTGGCGGCTCGGCATCCAGTGGGGCGTCGAAAACCTGCTCGGTATCCGCCCCAAGGTGATCGGCCTGGAAAACATGCCGCTGGAACCCTGCGTCATTCTCGCCAAGCACCAGTCGGCCTGGGAAACGATGACGTTGCAGGACTACGTGCCGAACGGCGCCTACTGCGTTTTCGTACTGAAGAAAGAACTGCTCAAGGTGCCGCTGATCGGCTGGGGCCTGGCCGCCATGAAGATGATCTCGATCGACCGCGCCGCCGGCAAAGACGCGCTCGACCAGGTCGTCACCCAGGGCCGCGAGCGCCTGAAGCAGGGCTTCTACGTCATCCTCTTCCCGGAAGGGACGCGCGTTGCGCCCGGCCAGACCAAGCGCTACAAGCCGGGCGGCGCCTATCTCGCCACCCATGTCGGCTGCAAGGTCGTGCCGATCGCCCACGACGCCGGCGAACTGTGGCCGCGCCAGGCTTTCCTGAAAAAACCGGGGACCATCACTGTCAGCATCGGCCCGGCTTTCGACGCCACCGGAATGAGCGAAGCCGAGGTCAATCGCCAGGCCGAAGCCTGGATTGAAGCCGAGATGCGCCGGATCTCGCCGCATCGTTACCGCGATGCCGCCCGCAGCAACGCCTGAGGCCGCCCGCCGCATCGTCCTCGACGGCCAGCCCGTCGCCTATCAGCTGCGGCGCAGCCAGCGGCGGACCATCGGCCTGACCATCGACCATCGCGGGCTGCGTGTCGGCGCACCGCACCAGGCCCGCCTCGGCGACATCGAAGGCCTGATCCGTCAGCATGGCCAGTGGGTGCTCGACAAGTTGGCCAACTGGCGCGAACAGCCGCCGCCGGCCACGCTGGCCGTCGGCGATGGCACCGTGGTTTTTGCCCTTGGCGAGCCGTTGACCGTAGCAATCACCGAAATTGCCCGCAGCCGCTGGCAATTTGCCGGCAACCGGCTTTATCTGAGCCCAACCGCCTCGGCCAGCGCCAATCAACTGCTCGAAAAGGCGCTGCGCGAAAAGGCGCGCGCCGTTTTTACCGAGCGCCTCGGCCACTACGCCCCCCGGCTCGGCGTCGCCCTACCGCCGTTGCGCCTGTCGTCGGCCCGCACGCGCTGGGGCAGTTGCAGCCACAGCGGCGGCATCGCCCTCAACTGGCGGCTGATCTTCATGCCGCTGCCGATCGTCGATTACGTCGTCTGCCACGAACTGGCCCATCTCAAGGAAATGAACCACAGCCCGCGCTTCTGGTCTGTGGTCGAGCAACTCTGCCCGGAATGGCGCAGCCGGCGCCTCGAACTGCGCCAGCACGCCCGGCAAATTCCCCAACTCTGAACAGGAAAACAGCATGCGCATTCTGCACACCATGATCCGCGTCGGCGATCTCGACCGCTCGATCGCCTTCTACACCGAAATCCTCGGCATGCAGCTGATCCGCCGCCAGGACTACCCGGAAGGCCGCTTCACGCTGGCTTTCGTCGGCTACGGTCCCGAAGACAAGGAAGCGGTGCTCGAACTGACCCACAACTGGGACACGCCGAGCTACGAACTGGGCAACGGCTACGGCCACATCGCCCTCGCCGTGCCGGATGCCGCGGCGGCCTGCGCCGAGATCAACAAGCGCGGCGGCAAGGTGGTGCGCGAAGCCGGGCCGATGAAGCACGGCACGACCATCATCGCCTTCGTCGAAGACCCGGACGGCTACAAGATCGAACTGATCCAGCGCGCCTGAGGCAGATCAAGGCCATTCGCTGCGCCGCCGCCGATACTGTGCGGCCAAGGAGATCGACATGGCCTTTCCCGACTACTTTTCCCGCATTCCCACCATCACGCTGCATGACCCGCTGGCCGAAGTGCTCGGCGCGGCCGAGGGCGGCCTGATCGAATATTCGTTTGCCGATGCCGTCCGCCTGACCGGCCACGCCTGCCCGACCGTCGCCGGCGCCTGGCTGACCGGAGTCGGCGCCCTGCGCGTCCTCTATGGCAACGAGTTGCCGCGCCGCGGCGAGATCGAAGTCGGCCTGCACGAGGCGGAGGACAGCGGCGTCAGCGGCGTCATCGCCAGCGTTCTCGGCCTGCTCACCGGCGCCGCCGGCCCCGGCGGCTTCAAGGGCCTGGGTGGACAGTTCCGGCGCAACCGGCGCCTGCATTTCGCCGAGCCCGGCCTCGAATACATCCGCCTGCGCCGGATCGACACCGGCCTCAGCGTAGACTGCCGGCTCGACCTGTCCGCCGTGCCCGGCGACCCGCGCAGCGGCCCGCTGCTCGGCGCCATCCTGGCTGGCGTAGCCAGCCCGGCCGAACGCCAGTTGTTTGCCGAATTGTGGCAGGACCGCGTCCGCCGCATCCTGCTCGACGACAGTGCCGGCGACCGCCTGCTCAAATTCACGCTAAGCGATTGAAGCCCCCGGGGCCGGCCGGTATCTGATATGCTGAATACTACAAAAGTATTAGAGCCCTGCCATGTTGCGCATATTCCTGATCGGCCTCGCCCTCCTCGCTCACCAGTTGCCCGCCCTCGCTCAGGAGGGCACTCTTGACCGCATCGCCGCTGCCAAGACCGTCCGCGTCTGCATCTGGCCCGACTATTTCGGCATCAGCTATCGCGACCCGAAAACCCGGCAACTGTCCGGCATCGATATCGACATGGCCAAGGGCCTGGCCCGCGACCTTGGCGTCGGCCTCGAATTCATCGACAGTTCCTTTGCCCGGCTGATTGCCGACCTCACGGAAGACCGTTGCGACATCGCCATGTTCGCCATCGGCATCACGCCGCAGCGGGCAGAAAAACTGCGCTTCACCAAGCCCCACCTGGCCAGCGATATCTACGCCATCACCACCAAGAGCAACCGCCGCATCCGCGCCTGGGACGACATCGACAAGGCTGGCACAGTCGTCGCCGTGGCCAAGGGCACGCTGCACGAACCGGTGATGAAGGAAAAGCTGAAGAACGGCACGCTGAAAGTGCTCGATACGCCGCATGCCCGCGAGCAGGAAGTCGAATCCGGCCGGGCCGACGTTTTCATGACCGATTTCCCGTACAGCCAGCGCATGCTGAAGACGACCGACTGGGCGCGCCTGATCAAGCCGGACAGCACCTACCACATCACCCCCTACGCCTACGCCATGCGGCCGGGCGACGACCGCTGGCACGCCCGGGTCGAAGCCTTCGTCGCCACCGCCAAGCGCAATGGCGAACTGAAAGCGGCCGCCGAACGGCACGGCCTGTTGCCCATCCTCCGCCTCGACTGATCGGGTTCGACCAGCGTGAGCAACGCCGGGGCCCGCTCTTACACCAAGCTGCTGATCAGCCTGCAACTGCTGCTGGTCATCTCGGTGGTGGCCGGCACTTTCTCGAATGTCTACAGCCTGCGCCAGGAAACCCTGGCCCGCCACCTGCAGGAGGCTGAAGCGCAGGCCCGCGTCTTCGAAGACCAGCTAACGCAGACGCTGAACCTGGCCAGCCTGACGCTGCAAAGCCTGCCGGAAGCGATCGACCTGCCGCAGCCCGGGCCGGAGCGGGCCAATGCCCAGCTCGAACTGATCCAGCGCCGCCTGCTCTTCCTCCGTTCGCTGTCACTGGCCGGACTGGATGGGCGCATCGTCGCCAGTTCCAACCCGGACAACATTGGCGCCCTGGTCGTCACCGACGATTTCCAGCCGCGCCCGGAAGGCCTGCAGGCGGCCGGCTTCCTGCGCACCGGCGCGCCCTGGGTCGGGCGCGATTTTGCCGATGGCAAGCCGTCGACCGCAGGCAACCCAATCCCGGCCGATGCCAGCAGCTTTTTCCCCGCCCTGCGCGAAGAAATTTTCCACGGCCAGCGGCTGAAACTGCTGGCCAGCCTGAATCCCGACTATTTCCTCAACCACTTCGCCCGCCATATCGACCCGGCGCTGACCGAGGTCGAAATCCTCAGCTACGACGGTACGCTGCTGCTCTCGTCGAACGACCAGCGCAGCATCGGCAGCCGCCACCTCGACGCGGCCAGCCTGAGCCAGTTGCAGGCCGAGGAAATCGGCACCCGTAACGCCAGCCACGAGAACCGCGGTTACCTGCTGACCGCCTTCCGGGCCTCGCGCAGCTATCCGCTGCTGATCCAGGTCCATGTCGACCGCGCCACCGCCCTCGCCCAGTGGCAGGCGCAAACCTGGCGCACGCTGGGCGCCGTCGGCCTGGCCCTGCTCGCCCTGCTGCTCCTCACCTCACTGCTGATTGCCCGACTGCGCAAGGGCATAAGGGCCGAAGAGCAGATGCAGAAGGAACGCCAGCTCGCCGCCCAGGTTTTCGAGCACAGCACGAATGGCATCCTGATCACCGATGCCGAGCGCCGCATCCTGGCGGTCAACCCGCGCCTGGAGGTAGTTTCCGGCTACGCGGCCAGCCAGCTGATCGGCGCCAACCCGCGCATTTTTTCCTCCGGCCTGCATGACGCCACCTTCTACCAGGCGATGTTCACCGAGTTGCAGGCGCATGACGTCTGGCGCGGCGAAATCGTCAATCGGCGGCAGGACGGCACGCCGATCGAGGAATGGCTGACCATTTCCTCGGTGCGTAACGCGCAGGGCCAACTGACCAACTACGTCGGCGTCTTCGAGGACATTTCCGACGAGCGCCGCCGCGACAGCCTGATCCGCCGGCTATCGCAGGCCGTCGAGCAAAGCCCGACGAGCATCGTCATCACCAATCTGACCCCGGCCATCGAGTACGTCAACCCGCAATTCTTCCGCACCACCGGCTACACGGCGGAGGAAGTGATCGGCCAGAATCCGCGCATGCTGCAGTCCGGCCTGACCCCGGCCGCCACCTATGACGCGATGTGGCAAACGCTGGCCGGCGGCGAAGTCTGGGAAGGCGAATTCGTCAATCAGCGCAAGGATGGCTCGGTCTATCACGAGCGAGCGGTGATCGCGCCGATCCGCGAAACCGACGACGAAATCACGCACTATGTCGCGGTCAAGCTCGACATCACCGAACAACGCCTGCAGGCCATCCGGCTGCAACGCCAACTGGCCGCACTGCGCGCCCTCAACGACATCGTCGCGACGACCGGCCTCGATCCGCTGGAAACGATGCGCGCCGCACTGCAGGTCGCCGTCGATCACCTGCACCTCGAATACGGCATCATCAGCCACATCAACCGCGAGGTTGGTGCCTACCGCATCGAAGTCCAGGTTTCGCCGCCGGAAACGCTGCGCGACAAGCAGCAGATCGAACTCGGCATCACCTATTGCAGCTCGACGCTGGAACACGACGGCGTCCTCGCCATCGCCAATGCCGCAACCAGCGACTACCAGCGCCACCCGTGCTTCCGCGAATTCCGGCTGGCCGCCTACCTGGGGGCGCCGATCCAGGTCAATGGCGAGGTCTACGGCACCATCAGCTTCTCGTCGGCGACCGGCCGCGACCACGACTTCGACCCCTCCGACATCGAGTTCATCCGCATGCTCGCCCGCTGGGCTGGCGCCTTCCTCGAACGCCTGCATGCCCAGGAGCAACTGGAGCAGGCGCGGCAGGCGGCCGAAGCGGCCAGCCTGGCGAAGAGCAGTTTCCTGGCCAACATGAGCCATGAAATCCGGACGCCGATGAACGGCGTCATCGGGATGAGCGATTTGCTGCTCGGCAGCACATTGACCGCCGAACAGCGCGACTATGCGAAAACCATCCGGCACAGCGCCGACAGCCTGCTCGGCCTGATCAACGACATCCTCGACTTTTCCAAGGTCGAAGCCGGCAAGCTGCAGCTTGAAGCGATCCCCTTTGCACCCGCCGAACTTCTCCATGACATCGTCGCCCTGCTCGCCCACCAGGCCGCCCTCAAGGAAATTGGCCTGAGTACCGCCAGCGTCCCCGGCGTACCGGCCCAACTGCTCGGCGATCCCGGCCGGCTGCGCCAGATACTGCTCAACCTGGCCGGCAATGCCGTCAAATTCACCGAGACCGGCGGCGTCAAGATCACGATGGCGAGCGAAGCAGCCGCCGGCCAGCCCGATCAGGTCTGGCTCGACTTCCGGATTGCCGACAGCGGCATCGGCATGAGCCGGGAAGTCGTCGACAACCTGTTCGCCCCCTTCTACCAGGGCGACGCCTCGACCACCCGCCGCTTCGGCGGCAGCGGCCTCGGCCTGTCGATCTGCCGGCGCCTGGTCGAACTGATGGGCGGCAGCATCGAGGTCGCATCGACGCCCGGGGTCGGCAGCGAATTCCGCCTCCGTCTGCCGTTCGGCGTCGTCACCGACCCCGCGCCGCTCGCCACAGCCGCCCCCGCCCTTCCCCCGGTCGGCGAACTGCCGGCCGGCCTGCGCGTGCTGCTGGTCGAGGACAACGTGGTCAACCAGAAAGTGGCCGGCGCCCTGCTCAAAAAACTGGCCTGCCAGGTGAGTCTGGCGGTGAACGGTGCCGAAGCCCTCAAAATGCTCGCTGCCGACAGTTTCGACATCGTGTTGATGGATTGCCAGATGCCGGTCATGGATGGCTTCGAGGCCACCCGCCGCCTGCGTGCCGGCGAAGCGGGCCCGGCCGCGGCGAACCGGCCGGTGATCGCGATGACCGCCAACGCCATGCAGGGCGACCGCGAAGAATGCCTGGCCGCCGGCATGGACGCCTACCTGGCCAAGCCGGTCAGCCGCCAGGAACTGGTCGACAGCCTGCGCCAGTGGTGTGGCGGGCGCTGACTTTCAGCCGACAATCTCAGCCTGCAATCGCCTCGCGCGCCACTTTCTCGAAACTCGCCACGACGCCGGCCCAGTTGCGCGGCAGCATGCTTTGCCGGGCCGCCTGCGACAGTTGCGCCAGGCGGGTGCGGTCGGCGAGCAAGGCCAGGGCCGCCGCGACATAGGCGCCTTCGTCACCCGGCGAGGCGACCGCCCCGTTCACCCCATGCTCGATCAACTCGGCCGCCGCTGCACTGCGGTAGGCTGCCACCGGCAAGCCGCTGGCCATCGCCTCGGCGACCACGTTGCCGTAGGTTTCGGTCAGGCTGGGAAAGAGGAAGAGATCGGCACTGGCATAGTGGGCGGCCAGATCCTCGCCGAGGCGCATGCCGGCGAAGTGATGCCCGGGATGATCCACCGCCAGTTGGCGGGCTGACGGCCCGTCGCCGACCCAGACCATGCGCGCCTCGGGATGGCGCAGGCTGATTGCGGCGAACGTCCGTTCGACCAGCGCCAGGTTCTTTTCGGCGGCCAGCCGGCCGACATAGAGGCAGGCCAGGCCGCCCGGCGCGACACCCCACTCGTTGCGCAGCATGGCATTGCGCCGCAAGGGATCGTACAGCTGCGTATCGACGCCGCGCCCGACGACGCGCACCCCGCTCAAGCCTTCGCCGGCCAGGTCGGCGGCCAACGCCGCGGTCGGCACCATGGTCGCCCGCGTCCGCCGGTGCAGTGTGCGCAGGTAGGCGGCGACCGCCGGCCGCATCCAGCCCAGGCCGTAATGCACGCTGTAGCGGTCGAAATTGGTATGGAAGCCGGAGGTCACCGGAATACCCAGGCGGCGCGCCGTACTGACCGCTGACCAGCCGAGCGGACCTTCGGTGACGACATGCACCAGATCCGGCCGCCGCGCCCGCCATTGCCGGGCCAGCCGACGCCCGGCCGGCAGGCCGAAGCGCAGGCCGGGGTAGCCGGGCAGCGGCAAGCCGGGCAAGGCCAGCTCATGCTCGCTGCCGCGATCGCTCTTGCCCTGGCTCGGCCGGACGATGCTGACCCGGTGCCCCAGTTCGCGCATGCCGTGGACCAGTCGGCCGACCGTCATCGCGACACCATTGACCTCGGGCGGGAAGGTTTCGGTGACGAAGGCGATCTCGAGCGACATCATGCCGCCTCCAGCAGCACGCAGGCCCAGACGGCGAGCACGGTGAGCAGCGCGACGAGCACCGCGGCGCTGCCGATGTCCTTGGCGCGCTTGGCCAGCCGGTGGTTTTCCAGGCTGACCCGGTCGACCACCGCCTCGATCGCCGAATTGAGCAGTTCGACGACCAGCACCAGCAGCACGCTGGCGATCATCAGGCCGCGCCCGAGCCAGGGCACCGGCAGCAGCAGCGCGGCCGGGATCAGCAGCACCGCCAGCCAGACCTCCTGGCGGAAGGCGTCTTCGCACAGGTAGGCCGCCTTGAGGCCGGCAATTGAGTAATTGAAGGCATTCCAGACCCGGCGCAGACCGGTCTTGCCCTTGAACGGCGACTCCTGGCTCGGGTCGAGGCCCAGTTCGGGCGGCTTGGCTTCGTGCATGACACCTCCATGAAAGCCCCGAGGCTAGCCGGCCAGCACTAAGCTTTGATGACAGGGAGCGTCAGGAAACTGTCACAATGCCGCGCTAAAATCGGCCGGTTATGCTGATGAAAAGACTCCTCCCCGGCCTGGCCCTGCTGGCCAGCCTGCCTGGCGCCCACGCGGCGCGCCCGATGATCACCGACGATGCGCGGCTGACCGATCCCCAGGCCTGCCAGCTTGAAACCTGGGCGCACGCCCATCGCCAGCGCAACGAGCTGTGGGCCTTGCCGGCCTGCAACCCGGGCGGCAATTTCGAATTCACCCTCGGCGGCGCGCTGGCCCACGCCCACGGCGAAGCCGACAGCGGTGCCGTGCTGGTCCAGGGCAAGACGCTGTTCCGCAAACTGGAAAGCAATGGCTTCGGCTTCGGCCTCGCCGCCGGCTATGCGACGCAGCCCGGCAACGGCCAGTCCGGCGCGCCCTACTTCTACTTTCCGGCCAGTCTTTCGCTGGCCGACGACCGCATTGTCGTGCACAGCAATCTCGGCGCCACCTATGACCGCGAAAACCGGGGCACCCGCCTGACCTGGGGCCTGGGCAGCGAAATCCAGACCAGCGAACGACTCTACGTGATCGCCGAAAGCTACGGTCAGGATCAGGGCAGGCCCTTCGTCCAGTTCGGCCTGCGCTACTGGCTGGTGCCCAACCATGTCCAGATCGACACGACCTGGGGCAGCCAGCTCGGCCAGATCCGCGACGAGCGCTGGCTGTCGCTTGGTCTGCGCCTGATTACACCGCCTTTGTTCTAGATCAAGGCCTTGACGTTTGTCATAAATCGGTAAAAGTTCTGCCGCATCGCCTATGCTAAAAGGCCTACTCCCGTTCCGATGGAAGAATAGTCATGGTCTTTTTCGAGCTTTTTGCCAACAACCCCGACATCGTCCGCATCCCGGCCGGCCAAACCCTGTTCAAGGCCAACGATGCAGGTCACCTGATGTACGTGCTGACCACCGGCACGGCCGAAGTCATCGTCAACAACCGGGTGGTCGAAAGGCTGCAGCACGGCAATATCGTCGGCGAAATGGGCCTGGTCTCACCGGGGCCGCGCTCGGCAACCGTCGTCGCGACCAGCGACTGCGAACTCGTCGCTGTCGACGAAAAGCGCTTTCATTACCTGGTCCAGCAGACGCCCTTCTTCGCCACCCAGGTCATGCGCGTGCTGGCCGAGCGCCTGCGCGCCGCCAATCAGATGGTGGCGCCGATCGAGGACATCTGAGCCTCGGGTAGCGGCAGGAACTCGCCGCACCAGGCATGGTTGCCGACCGCCGGGAAACGCCAGTGATGCGTTTCCCGCGGTGAGCTGGCGCCGGCGAAAACCGGCGGAAAACGGTGACAGTTGCCGGTCAGGGCGTCGGCCAGCGTGTAATAGCGACAATGCTCGCA
Organism: Dechloromonas denitrificans; assembly: GCF_001551835.1. Classification (GTDB taxonomy): domain Bacteria; phylum Pseudomonadota; class Gammaproteobacteria; order Burkholderiales; family Rhodocyclaceae; genus Azonexus; species Azonexus denitrificans. Next base: position 301,644 of record NZ_LODL01000035.1, read on the forward strand.
GGCGTGTTCGGTGCTCAGGCTCATGGTTCCCCCTTGTTCAGCCGGCCGCGTCCAGGGAAATATCCGGGACTCCTGCGGTCGACGTCCCTTCTGAGGCATTTTTCAAGCCCGATAGTTCGCGATAGAGGCCGGCCAGCCGGCCGGCCATCGCCGTGTCCGACCATTCACTGGCGTATAACGGCGCTTCGTCGGCCAGTCGGCGCCAGAGCGTCGGCTGCTGCAGGAAGTTGCCGAGCATTTCGCCGAAGGCTTGCGGCACCGCCGGCGGCGACAAGGCGCCACGGCCGGGGGCGAGGATATCGACGGTCCCCATTTCGGCCAATGCGATGACCGGCAGGCCGGCCGCCATCGCCTCGAGCAGGACCAGGCCTTGGGTTTCGGTGCGCGAGGCAAAGACGAAGACATCGGCCGCCGCGTAGCAATCCGGCAAGGCCTGGCGACGGTCGAGATAGCCGATGAAGGCAACGGCATCGCTCAGGCCCATGGCTTTGACCCGCGCCTGCAGGCTGACCATGGCCGGCCCTTCGCCGGCAATCAGCAGGAGCAGTTCGGGCTGCAACTGCCGGGCATGGACCAGCGCATCGAGCAGGAAGGCGATGTTCTTCTCATGGGCGACGCGGCCGACGAACAGCGCCACCGGGCGATCCGGCGCAATGCCGTGCTGCAGCCGGAAGGCGAGGCCGTCGCCGCGGCCGAACTGGGCGAGTGGGATGCCGGTCGGCAGCACGTGCAGCGGCACGCTGACGCCATAGCTCTGCAGGCGCTGCTGCATCGCCGTCGACGGCACGACCACCGCATCGAGCGCATTGCATTGCCGGCGCGACAGGCCACGGGCCTGGCCCTTGAGCCAGCCGGCCGGCAGGAAGGGGGCGTAGTGCTGCAGGTATTCCTCGAACAGCGTGTGGTAGGTGGCCAGCACCGGCCGGCCCAGCTTGCGGGCCGCCTTGAGGCCGGCGTAGTGGGCAACGAAGGGGGTCTGGATGTGGATCAGGTCGCAATCTTCGGCCGCGGCCAGCACGGCGCGCTGCATGGCTCGCCAGCCGACCAGGCGGTCCTCGCGGTCGCCCGGCACCGGCCGCCCGGCGACGCGGACGATGCCCGGCTCGTCGGCCTCGTCGCCGTAGCGCGGCACAACCAGGCGAACCTCGACGCCGAGCCCGGCCAGCGTCCGGCGAAAGGTTTCGATCGAGGTCGACACGCCATTGACCCGGGGAAAATAGACATCGGACACCATCAGGACACGCATTCAGACCTCCGCAGTTTCGGATAGCGGGGCGGCGAGCAGGGCCTGTGGCCGCGCCTCGCCCCAGGCGACCAGTTCGAGTCGGCCGTCGAAATGTTCGACGATGGCCGTGCAGGAATCGACCCAGTCGCCGCAATTGACGTAGCTCAGGCCGTCGATCTCGCGGATCGTCGCCCAGTGGATGTGACCGCAGATGACGCCGTCCAGCCCCCGCTCACGGGCGTGATGGACGGCCGAAGTTTCGAAATCGAAAATGAAATTGAGCGCCGTTTTCACTTTGCGCTTGGCGTAGCCGGCCAGCGACCAGTAGCCGGCCAGGCCGAGCTTGCGGCGCGCCCAGGACAACCAGTGATTGATCCTGACCAGCAGGTCGTAGGCCTTGTCGCCGAGCACGGCGACCCAGCGGTGATGGCGCGTCACCTGGTCGAACTGGTCGCCGTGGATGAGCAGGAAGCGGCGGCCGTCGGCCATTTCGTGCACCAGTTCATCGACCACCTCGATCTCGCCGAAGACGGTGCCGCAGTAGTCGCGCAGCGCCTCGTCGTGGTTGCCGGGAATGAAGATGACGCGCTCGCCGTGGCGGGCCCGGCGCAGCAGCTTCTGGACGACGGTGTTCTGTGCCTGCGTCCAGCAGATGCTGCGGCTCATCGCCCAGAAATCGATGATGTCGCCGATCAGGTAAGTCTGGTCGGCCGAATACTCGCGCAGGAAATCGAGCAGACGATCCGCCTGGCACGCCCGCGTGCCGAGGTGGATGTCGGAAAGGAAAACTGATCTGACCTTGGGCATGACGGCACGATAGCCGGCCGCCGTGAACGGACCATGACGAGGCCGTGACAGGCGTGTGACAAGGCCGTCTTGCAGCGCCGAAGGCGATCTCTGCTATTATATGGATCATATACAAACCATATACCGCACACACCCATGGGAATCGTCAAAATCTCCGAGCGGATGCATGAGAACCTGCGTCTGACCAGCGGCGCGCTCAGCCGTTCGATCAATGCCCAGGCCGAACACTGGCTGCGCGTCGGCATGCTGGCCGAACTCAACCCGAACCTCTGCTACGCCGACATCTGCCAGTTGCTGATCGAGGCCGAGCAGCAGGACGCCCACGAACAGCCGCCAGCCGCGGCGCTCGCCGCATGAGCGCCGGGCGCGGCGTACCGATCCGCACGCCGGGCGAGATCGCCATGGCCCGCCAGGCCGGCCGGCTGGCGGCCGAACTGCTGCAGATGATTGCCGGGCACGTCAAAGCCGGCGTCACGACCAACGAGCTGGACCGCCTGTGCCATGACTACATCGTCAATGTGCAGCAGGCGATTCCGGCCAACGTCGGCTATCACGGCTACCCGAAGACGATTTGCGCTTCGGTCAATCACGTTGTCTGCCACGGCATTCCTTCCGACAAGAAACTGAAGGACGGCGACATCGTCAATATTGACGTTGCCGTCATCAAGGATGGCTGGTTCGGCGATACCAGCCGGATGTACTTCGTCGGCAAGCCGGCGATCCAGGCCCGGCGCCTGGTACGCACCACCTACGAGGCGATGCGCGCCGGCATCTTGCAGGTGCGCCCGGGGGCGACGCTGGGCGATGTCGGCCACGCCATCCAGAGCGTCGCCCAGCGCGAAGGCTACAGCGTCGTGCGCGAATACTGCGGCCACGGCATCGGCACCGTTTATCACGATGAACCGCAGGTCGTGCATGTCGGCCAGCCCGGCCGCGGCCTCAAGCTCGAACCGGGCATGATCTTCACCATCGAGCCCATGCTTAACGCCGGCAAGGCCGCCATCACCCATCTGCCGGACGAGTGGACGGTGGTCACCAAGGACCGCTCGCTGTCGGCCCAATGGGAACACACCGTGCTGGTCACCGACGACGGCTTCGAGATCCTCACCCCTTGGCCGGACGGCTACGGCGACTACGCGCCGATCGGGGCCTAGGGCACCAGGTCCAGGACAGCGGGCTTGCATTTCAGGCGGGCGACGCCTAAATTCGCCGGATTTTCGCCGTCGACCGTAAAGGAATCCCCATGCAAATCGGCACCCCGCTGTCGCCCTCCGCCACCCGCGTCATGCTGCTCGGCTCGGGCGAACTCGGCAAGGAAGTGATCGTCGCGCTGCAGCGCCTCGGCGTCGAAGTGATCGCCGTCGACCGTTACGAAAACGCCCCCGGCCAGCAGGTCGCCCACCGCGCTCACGTCATTTCGATGACTGACGGCGGCGCGCTGCGCCGCCTGGTCGAACTGGAAAAACCACACCTGATCGTGCCGGAAATCGAGGCCATCGCCACCGACATGCTGGTCGACATCGAAGCCGCCGGGCTGGCCGAAGTAATCCCCACCGCCCGTGCCGCCAAGCTGACCATGAACCGCGAAGGCATCCGCCGGCTGGCCGCCGAGGAGCTCGGCCTGGCCACCTCGCCCTATCAATTCGCCGATTCGCTGGCCGACCTGCAGGCCGCCATCGATGGCGTCAATGGTGAACCAGGCATCGGCTACCCGTGCATCGTCAAGCCGGTGATGTCCTCGTCCGGCAAGGGCCAGTCGCTGCTGCGCGGCCAGGCCGACGTGCAGACGGCCTGGGACTACGCGGCGAGCGGCGGCCGGGTCAATGCCGGGCGTGTCATCGTCGAAGGTTTCATCGACTTCGACTACGAGATCACGCTGCTCACCGTGCGCGCCCGCGATGCGGCCGGCACCGTGCAGACCTATTTCTGCGAGCCGATCGGCCACGTCCAGGTCGCCGGCGACTATGTCGAATCCTGGCAACCGCAGCCGATGCGCCCGGCCGCCCGGCAACGCGCCGAGGAAATCGCCGCCGCGGTGACCGGCAACCTCGGCGGGCGCGGCCTGTTCGGCGTTGAACTGTTCGTCAAGGGCGACATGGTCTGGTTCTCCGAAGTCAGCCCACGGCCGCACGACACCGGCCTGGTCACCCTCTGTTCGCAGCGTTTCTCCGAATTCGAACTGCACGCCCGCGCCATCCTCGGCCTGCCGGTCGATACCGCGCTGCGCGAACCGGGCGCCTCGGCCGTCATCTACGGCGGTCTGGAAGCGCAAGGCATCGCCTTCAGCGGTCTCGACGAAGCGTTGGCCGTGCCGCGCAGCGACCTGCGCCTGTTCGGCAAGCCGGAATCGTTCAAGAAACGGCGGATGGGCGTCGCCGTCGCCAATGCCGATACCGTCGACGAAGCCCGCCAACGGGCGAAACTGGCGGCGAGCCGGGTCAAGCCAATCACCGGCTGAAGCCGCCGGTCGCCCCCCAATACCGGTCATTCCCGCGCAGGCGGGAATCCAGTGGCACGCGCTGACTGGGTCCCCGCCTGCGCGGGAACGACAAAATCAAAAAACCACCACATTAACTGAAGCGCATGGACGGCAAGGGCCACTTGAACAAAATACCGAGCTGACATGTCCACCGCTTACGGCGTACCCGACCTTCCGTCGCGTTTGCGCCGCCCCGACTCGTGAGGAGAATTCCATGAAGAAACAATCCCTCTGCATGCTGTTGGCACTGGCCGCCCTCCCCCTGCTGGCGCAGGCCGACACCGGCTCGGTAACCATCGTTTCGCCGGCCGACAATGCAACGCTGAAAGCAACGGCCGAGAACAAGATCAGCTATGACGTCACCCCGGGCCCGCAAGGCGACCACACCCACCTTTATGTCGACGGCAAGGAAATCGCGGTACTGCGCGACTTGAAAGGCAGCTACGCCTTGAAATCCCTGACGCCGGGCGCGCACGATCTGTGCATCAAGGTGGTGAACAAGAATCACACGCCGATCGGCATCGAGAAATGCGTCAAGGTGAAGGTTGAATGATCGCTGGCCGTGGATCTGCAGAATCTGGCCTACGCGCTGGTTCAACTGGCCCATAACTTCGGCGCCGTGGCGGTGACCGGTGGCGCCGTCGCCGGCTGGCTCAGTCAGCGACGGGATGCGGCGCCGACCAGCGGGCTGCTGTGGCTGATCCTCGCCGGCTGGGCGCTGCAGGCGGCGAGCGGCGCCGGATTCGGGTTGATCAGTCTGGCCTACTACGGGCAGTTTCCCGATTTGCACGGGGTGGCCGTGGTTGCCTTGGTGCTCAAGTTGAGTTGCGCGACCGGCGGGCTGCTGTTGAGCCTGCTCTGCCTCAAGCTTGCCGCCAACTGGTCGGCGGCGCGGCGCAGTCACGCCTGGACGGCGCTGGTCGGCCTGGCGGCGACGGCACTGTCGGCCGCCGCCTTCCTGCGCTGGTTTGCCTGAAGCGGCTCAACAGAAAATAGCCGAGTCCTGCGGTCAACGCTGCCCAAAGGCAAAAATGCCGGCACGCTTCAAACCGGCCGGCCATCGGCGAGTGCGGACAGCTTGGCCCGCGCCTGGCGTTTCTGCGACCAGCGCATCACCCCAGTCACCCAGAGCAGGGCGGGCAGCAGGCCGGCCAGACTGGCCAGCAGCCGCCCGGCCAGGCCGAAGCCTTCGCCGTTGTGCAAGGGATGCTGCCAGGCCAGAAAGACATCGCCCGTCGCCTCCCGCCGCCAGTCGCGCACGGCCAGCACGTCGCCGGAATAGGCATCGACCCAGACATTGCTGCGCGGGAAACGGTAGCCGGGGTCGCCGGCCTGCCAGAAACTGAGCCGGAAGACGCTATCCGCCGTCGCCGGCGTTTCGACCCAGCGCAGCACCGCCCCCGGCAAGGCCGCCTGCGCCCGGGCCACGGCCAGGTCGGCCGAGATCATGTCGCCCCGCGTGTCGGCCGAATGCGGCGTGGCGCTACGGCCGAGCGGCGAAAAGGCCTCGACCAGCGGCCGGCCATATTCCGGCAGGGCGAGAAACACCCCGCTGAAGCTGATGACGAGCAACAGCACGAAGCCATAAATGCCGCCCAGCGTATGCCAGTCGTAGGTCGCCCGCACGATGCCGGGCCGGATGCGGACCCGCAGTGCCTCACGCCAGCGGCTACCGGCCGGCCACCACAAGTAGAGGCCGCTGCCCAGCGAGAGCAGGCTGAACAGGCCGACCACGCCAACCGCCATTCGCCCCGGCTTTTCCCAAAGCAGCGTGTAGTGCAGGTTGTAAAGCCAGGTCATCGCGTAATCGCCCCAGAAGCGCTGGCTGGTGATAGTCACCGTCTGCGGGTCGAGGGTCGCCATGAACGGCGCGAAGCTGCGGCCGGCCGTTTCCGGCGGCCGGTAATAGCGGGCGCTGAGCGGCCGGCCGTCGGCCAGCGGCATTTCCAGCCGCCAGGCGCCGCCATAGTCGGGCCGCGCCGCATGCAGTGCATCGAGCGCCTGCTGCACCGAAAAGGTGGCCGGCGCGCTGCCGGCGACCTGCTGCGCCGGATTGAGCCAGAGATCGATTTCCGGGTAGAAACAGAGCACGCTGCCGCTCAGGCCGAGCACGGCGAACACCGCGCCGAGCAGCATGCCCGGCCAGAGATGGACCTGCACCCAGAACTGGCGCAGGCGACGGCGGCGCTGGCTGATGACCGCCACTACGCTCAGTAGGTGGCGCGAACGGCACCGTAGAAGGCGCGGCCGTCACCCGGCGAATGCAGGCTCTGGTTGTTGTCGCTGTCCCACCAGACGTATTCGTAATACTGGTTGGTCAGGTTCTTGACCTGGAACTCGAGCGCCACGTCCTTGCTCACTTGGTAGCTGGCACTGACGTTGAGCAAGGCGAAATCGCCGTACTTGCCCTTGCTGTTGGCCCGCTCCAGATAGTAGTCGCTCTGCACATTGGCCCAGGCCGACAGGCGCAAGGCGGGCAGCACCTGATAATCGACCCCGGCCGCGAAGATGTGGTGCGGGATGTGGTCGATCTGCTTGCCGAGCGTGCTCGGCGCCGAGGATTCCGGCTTCAGGATTTCCGAGTTCTGATAGGAGTAGGACAGCCACAGCGTCCCCTTGTCGGTCGGCCGGATACTGGTTTCGACGTCGATCCCCTGGCGGCGGGTGCGGCCGATGTTTTCCGAGGAATTGGCCGGGTCGTTCAGCTTGCGCCGCGCCTCGTTGGAAGCCGTCTGCTGCCAGAAGGCCAGGCGGCCATCGAGCCAGCCCGTCGGCTTCAACTTGACGCCGACTTCCCAGCCGTCGTTCAGCGACGGTTCGAGGTCGCTGCTCTGGCCGACCTTGTAGGCCGCCGAACCGACGCCGACCTGGAAGCTGCGCCCGACATTGCCGTACAGGCCGACGCCCGGCGTCAGCGTGTACATCGCGCTCAGCTTGGGCTGCGGGATCAGGCCGTAATCGTTGACTTGATAGTTCTGGCCGTTCAGCAGGTTGGTGTAATTGCCATAGGCGCGGTCGACGCGCAGGGCGGGCACGATCTTGAAATTCTCGGTCGGCCGGATGATGGCCTGGACATAGGCGCCGTAGATATCGAAATCGAACTGCTGGTCGCGGGTCGTCTTGGTGTGCCGCCGGTCGGTGGTGTTGTAGCGCTGACTGAAGTTGTCCTGCCACTGGGCATCGACGCCACCCTCGATAGCCAGGCCATAGAGGCCCTCGACGACCGGCCGGTAGGTCAGCGTACTGAGGAAACCGTAGTGCTTTTCATCGACGACCCGTTCCTGCTGCCCGGCCGCCTGCGAGAAACGCACCCAGCGCTGGTCGTAGAGGTTGTTGACATAGGCCTTGCTGCTCCAGAACAGGCGCTCGTTCAGTTGCTTGTCGAAGTGGCCGCTGAACTGGCTCATCCGGCGATTGCCGGCATCGCTGGCATTGCGCGCGGCCGAGCCTTCGGGATCGGTACGCGACTCGTTCAGGGTCATGTAGCCGGGCTCCTGCGCATCGTGCCGGTACACGCGGGCAATCGCCCCGACCTTGGTCGCACCGTCGTCCGGCGTATAGAACCACTTGCCGGCCAGCGAATACTTTTCCGAATCGGCGTGTTCGCGATAGCCCTCGGTCGCCTGGTAGCCGAGAAAATAGTTCTGCGACAGGCCGCCGCTGTCGACGCCCTTGGCCAACTGCACCTCGCGCGTGTTGAAGCTGCCGTAAGCGGCGCGGGCCTTGGTGTATTGGCCGCCGATGTCGGTGACGATGCTGGCGTTGCCGGCGATGTTGTGCAGGCCGTAGCGCGGATCGTTGGTGCCCTTGACCAGTTCGATGGCCTCGATCTCGAGCGGGAACAGCATGTCGAGGTAGGGCATGTTGCCGTCGTTGCTGTTGCTCGGGATGCCGTCGACCAGCAGCTTGACCGCATTGATCTCGCCCTCGCCGTTGAAGGCGCGGAAGGAAAGCTTGCCGGCCGTCGTCCCCTGGCGGAACTCGGTCAGCATGACGCCGGGCATCTGGCTGAACAATTGCCAGACGCCGCCGACATTCTGGTTGGCGATCATGTCGCTGCCCAGGATATTGACTGAACTGAGCACCGACTTGCTGGCCAGGGCGCCGCTGCCCGCCGCGCGGACACTGACCTCACCGAGCGTCACTGCCGACTCCTCGACCCGCTGATCGGCCGCCGATGAGGTTTGCCCCATGACAGCCAGCGCCAGCAACACACCGATATGTAGCGGCTTGAAGCCGCCCGCAAATTTCCCCCGCACCATCCGACTCTCCCCACCCCGCCTCGGCGGATTCCAGAAAATTACTTAAAATTCAAGGCCGTCAACAAAGATCAGAAAACGCTTCTAAATTTATATTGATCTCGATCAAAACATGTATGAAATCAATCGTTTGATCGGCCCGGATTCTAATAAATTAATCCGAAGACAAGCTGCGGCAAAAGGTCGCAGGCCGGGCTGGCGGCGGAGGATAGCGCGCTGGCGCCGACCGGCCAGGCTCACTGTTCACACATTGGATCGGCGGCCCCAAAACAAAAAAGGACCAACGCTATTAAGCGGTTGATCCTTCGTTGATTTTCTTTGGTTGCGGGAGCAGGACTTGAACCTGCGACCTTCGGGTTATGAGCCCGACGAGCTGCCAACTGCTCCATCCCGCGTCCGTCAGAGGTGCGCACTATCCGCCTATCGGATGCACCAGTCAAGGCAATTCGGAAAATCAGCCGAAATTAACGAAGGGGCTTCAAATACCGGCCACCCGGCTGGCCGGGAAACGGGCGGCGAAACGGCTGCCCAGGCCCGGCGTGCTCTTGATGTCGAGCTGTGCCTGATGGCGGCTCAGCGAGTGCTTGACGATGGCCAGGCCGAGGCCGGTACCGCCGGCATCGCGCGAACGACCGCGGTCGACCCGGTAGAAGCGCTCGGTCAGTCGCGGGATATGCTTGGGATCGATGCCGATGCCGGTATCCTGAACGGCGAATTCGGCCCCCTGCGAGCTGGCCCGCCAGCTGATCCGGATGGTGCCGCCGGGCGGCGTGTAGCGCACCGCGTTCGAGACCAGATTAGCGAAGGCACTGACCAGCTCCGGCTCGGAGCCGCGCAGGTCGCCCTGGCCGTCGGTCTCGACGACGACCGTATGGCGGCCGGCAGAGAGCGCTTCGGCATCGCGGCGCAGCTTGTCGATCATGTTGACCATATCGACCGGCTCGTTGTCCGGCGGTGGCGCCGACTCGATCGAGGATAGCGTCAGCAGATCCTGGACGATGGACTGCATGCGCAGCGACTGCTCGCTCATCATCGCCAGGTAACGCGCCTGTTCCTCGCGGTCGACCTCGATTTCCTGCAAGGTTTCGAGGAAGCCGGCGAGCACGGTGAGCGGCGTGCGCAGTTCGTGCGAGACGTTGGCGACGAAATCGCGGCGCATCCGGTCGAGGCGGTCGGTCTGCGTCACATCCTTGATCTGCATCAGGCGGCGGTCGCCGGCATAGGGAATGACGTAGATCGACAGCACGCGATCCTCGTTGCGGTCCGAACGCAAGGTCAGCGGCCGGGAGAAATCCTCGTCAGTCAGATAGGCGACGAATTCGGGTTGGCGGACCAGGTTGACCACCGGCTGGCCGCGGTCGGTCTTGACGACGAGGCCGAGTTGCATCTCGGCCGTTGTATTGCAGAACAGGATCTGGTTCTGGTTGTCGAGCAACACGACGCCGTCGGTCAGCGCCTGGCCGGCAGCGATCAGCATGGCGATCTCGGCGTCGCGGCGGGCGATCTGTGCCCGCAGGTCCTTCTCGTGCCGGTAGAGGCGGCCGAAAATGCCGTCCCAGGCGCCCTCGCCCTCCAGGCTGCTATCGACGACCGGGGCGCGCGACCAGCGGTCGAGGCGAGCAAAGTTGCGGAAGTGGAAGAGCATCTGCAGGCCGAGGCCACCACAGAAGACCACCCAGCCGGCCCAGGGCGCGTAGAAGTGGCCGACCGGCAGCGCGACGACGATCGAGAGCAGGGCGAGCAGCAGGGCCCGGATGACTTGTGCCGTCACCCGCCTCAGGCTCCGCGGAAGCGATAGCCGGTACCACGCACGGTTTCGACCCGCTCGTGGTTGCCGGACGACTCCAGTGCCGCGCGCAAGCGGCGGATGTGCACATCGACCGTGCGCTCTTCGATGAAGACATGGTCGCCCCAGACTTCGTCGAGCAGTTGGGCGCGGGTATAGACCCGTTCGGCATGAGTCATGAAGAAAAAGAGCAGGCGGAATTCGGTCGGCCCCAGTTCGATCGGCTGGCCGCTGGCCAGCACCCGATGGGTCGCCGGATTCAGTGCCAGGGAGCCGATTTCGACCGCTTCGCCGGCCAGATGCGGCGCCCGGCGGCGCAGCACGGCACGGACGCGGGCGACCAGTTCCTTCGGTGAGAAGGGCTTGGTGACGTAGTCGTCGGCTCCGGCCTCCAGCCCCTGCACCTTGTCTTCTTCATGAACCCGGGCGGTCAGCATGATGATCGGCAGTTCGCGGGTCCGTTCGTCGGCCCGAATCTTCTTGGCCAGCGTGACGCCGGACTGGCCGGGCAGCATCCAGTCGAGCACGACCAGGTCGGGCAGCGCGGCACGGATGGCCGATTCGGCCTCCTCGGCACTGCCGGCCCGGACGACCAGGAAGCCGGCGTGCTTCAAGTTGATGACGACAAGCTCCTGGATCGCCGGTTCGTCTTCAACGACCAGAATGGTCGGAGTCACTTGATGAGCTCCTTGGTGTGGCGGATATCGCGCCCCTCGACGACGTACACCACCTGTTCGGAAACGTTCTTGGCATGGTCGCCGATCCGTTCGATGGCGCGGGCAATCGAAATGATGTCGATGGCGGTGGTAATGGTGCGCGGATCTTCCATCATGTGGGTGATCAGCTGGCGGATGATCGACTTGAACTCGGTATCGACCTCGGAGTCGGCCCGGATGACCTCGGTGGCCTGCACCGTATCGAGCCGGGCGAAGGCGTCGAGCGCCTCGCGCACCATGGTCAGCGCCGCTTCGGCCAGGTGGCGGATACCGACCCCGTACTGCGACGGCATGTGGCCGTTTTCGTAGATGCGGCGGACGCCCTTGGCGATTTTCTTGGCCTCGTCGCCGGCCCGTTCGAGATCGGTGACGATCTTGCTGATGCCGAGCACCAGGCGCAAGTCGGAAGCGGTCGGCTGGCGCTTGGCGATGATGTGGGCGCAGTCGTCGTCGATCGCCTTTTCCAGCTCATTGACCTTGCGGTCGGTCTCGACGATGGTCTTGACGCTGGCGATCTCGCCGGTTGAATAGGCGTCGATGGCGGCCGAGACCTGGGTCTCGACCAGGCCGCCCATCTGCAGCACGTGGGTGCGCAGACGGCTGAGTTCTTCGTCGAACTGGCTGGAGAGATGCTGGCTTTCGTTCATGTCGGTCCCCTTCTTAGCCCATGCGGCCGGTAATGTAGTCTTCGGTGCGCTTGTCTTGCGGCTTGATGAAGATCTCGTCGGTCTTGCCGAATTCGATCATCTCGCCGAGGAACATGTAGGCGGTGTAGTCGGAAACGCGCGCCGCCTGCTGCATGTTGTGGGTAACGATCAGGATGGTGACGCGCTTCTTCAGCTCATGGACCAGTTCCTCGATGGCACCGGTAGCGATCGGGTCGAGGGCCGAGGTCGGCTCGTCGAACAACAGCAGTTCGGGATCGGTGGCCAGGGCGCGGGCAATGCACAGACGCTGCTGCTGGCCGCCGGACAGGTTGGAAGCGAGATCCTGCAGGCGATCCTTGACCTCATCCCAGATCGCGGCGCCGCGCAGGGCCTGTTCGACCTTGTCGTCGAGCACCCGGCGGTTGTTCTCGCCACGGACGCGCAGACCGTAGGCGACGTTTTCGTAGATCGACTTGGGGAAAGGATTCGGCTTCTGGAAAACCATGCCGACGCGCATGCGGACTTCGATCGGGTCGACTTCCGGCGACAGCAGGTTGGTGTTGTCCGGGAAGAAACGGATCTCGCCCTCGTAACGGTTGCCCGGGTAGAGGTCGTGCATGCGGTTGAAGCTGCGCAGGTAGGTCGATTTGCCGCAACCGGACGGGCCGATCAGCGCGGTGACCTTCTTGTCGTAGATCGGCATGTTGATGTTCTTCAGGGCCTTGGCTTCACCGTAGTAGAAGTTCAGGTTACGGGCTTCAGCCTTGAGCTGGGGGTGATCGTGGATCTGCATTTGAGACTCCATTTCGTATTCGGTTTTGGGTGTTTTTCCGGGGTTCACCGCCGGAATCACCATTTAATGTTCTTGCGCATCTTGTAGCGCAGCCAGATGGCGACGGCGTTCATCGACAGCACCATGGCCATCAGCACGAAACCGGCGGCGGCGGCATTGACTTCGAAGGCCGGGTCGGGACGCGAGGTCCAGTTGAAAATCTGGATCGGCATCACGGTGAAGGGCGCAAACACCCAGTCGAACAGGCCGGCCGTCGAACCGTCGCCCAGCGTTGTGAAAGGCGCCGGTGGCAGGAAGGCGATGAAAGTCAGCGCGCCGATCGTGATGATCGGTGCCGTTTCGCCGATGGCGCGGGCAAGGCCGATGATGACGCCGGTCAGGATGCCGGGCATGGCGTAGGGAACGATGTGGTAGCGGCAGGTCTGCCAGCGGGTCGCACCGACCGCCATCGAACCTTCGCGGATCATCGCCGGAATGGCGCGGATCGCTTCGCGGGTGGACACGATGATGATCGGCAGGATGAGCAGGGCCAGCGTCAGGCCGGCCGACATGATGCTCTGGCCGAAACCGAACTGGTACACGAAGATGCCGAGCGCCAGCAGGCCGTACACAATCGACGGTACCGCCGCCAGGTTGCTGATGTTGATCTCGATGACGTTGGTCAGCCAGTTGCGCTTGGCGTACTCCTCAAGATAGAGGCCGGCGGCGACGCCGAGCGGCACGGCAGCCAGCGCGGTGACCAGCATGACCAGCAGCGAGCCGACCCAGGCCGACAGGATGCCGGCCTGCGTCGCCCGCCGCGAGGCGAAGTTGAGGAAGAAATCGAGCGTGAAACGCTCCGAACCCTTCATCACCATGTCGGCGACCAGGGCGACGATGACGATCAGCGCCAGCGCCAGGCAGAAGATGCCCATCGCCTTGAAGATGTTGTCGCGTAGCTTGCCGCGCGCGATGACGGCACGGATTTGTTCGGTAGTCAGGGCTTGCATCAGTAGGTCTCCCGATATTTCGCACGCAGCCACTGGCCGAGAATGTTGAAAATCAGCGTGATCAACAGCAGCGTCAGGCCGGCTGCAAAAATGGTCTGGTAGCCGATCGAACCGTGCGGCAGATCACCCAGGGCAACCTGCACGATATAGGAAGTGATCGTCGCAGCCGGCTCCATCGGGTTCCAGGTCAGGTTCGGCTGCATGCCGGCGGCGACGGCGAGAATCATCGTTTCGCCGACGGCGCGCGAGATGGCCAGGATGTAGGAAGCGGCAAGGCCGGAAACGGCGGCCGGCACGACGACATGGATGGCGGTGTAAAGCTTGGTCGAGCCCATCGCATAGGCGCCTTCGCGCATGCTCATCGGCACGGCGCGCATGGCATCCTCGGACAGCGAGGCGATGTAGGGGACGATCATGATGCCCATCACCAGACCGGCCGAGAGCAGCGAGAAGCCGGGCAGCGAGGGGAAGATGTACTGGAGGATCGGGGTCACGACGAGCAGCGCGAAGTAACCGAAAACGATGGTCGGAATGCCGCCGAGCAATTCGAGAATCGGCTTGGCGATTTCACGGACCTTGGCGTTGGCGAATTCGGACAGGTAGATGGCGATGATCGTGCCCATCGGAATGGCGACGAGCAGCGCGACCAGCGAGGAAACGAGGGTGCCGGAAATGAGCACCATGATGCCGAAGTGGGCATCATCGAACAGCGGCGTCCATTGCGTGTCGGTCAGGAAATCGACGATGCTGACATTGGAAAAGAACTGGATGGACTCGGAAACCAGAACATAGACGATACCGAGCGTCGTCATCACCGAAACCGCCGCCGCACCGAGCAGCAGCGCCTCGATCAGGCGCTCCTTCCAGTTGCGCATGGCATTGTAGGCCAGACGATCGCTGACCTTGGGCAGGTCGGACGCGTTGTTTGCAGACATAGTGTGCGAATTCACATCAAGAATTCCATAAACGGAAAAGCCGACCCCGCTCCGGGGCCGGGCTTTTGACAACTGGCGAGTGGCTCGCCGGAACGAACATTACATCTTGGCTTCGCGCTTCATCAACTCTTCGATGGTGATGCCAACTTCATTCTGCCCACCGAACACGGTACCGATCTTGTTCTTCTTCACATGCTCAAGATTGCCGGTGTAGGCGTTGTCCGGCAGCGGCACGTACTTCACTTCCTTGGTCAGCTTGGCGGCGTTCTTCATGTAGAACTCGACGAACTCCTTGACCTCCGGCTTCTGCAGCGACTTGGCCTTGACATAGACGAAGATCGGGCGCGACAGCGGCTGGTAAGTGCCCTTGATCACGGCCTGTTCGGACGGCGCGACGGCGGCGCCACCCTTCGGCGGCACGATCGGCAGCGCCTTCAGCTTGTTCATGTTCTCGGCGTAGTAGGCGTAGCCGAAGTAGCCGATCGCATTGACGTCGCGCGAGACGCCCTGGACCAGCACGTTGTCGTCTTCGGAAGCGGTGTAGTCGCCGCGCGAGGACTTGGCCTTGCCGACAATGGCTTCGGTGAAATACTCGAAGGTGCCGGAATCGGCGCCGGCGCCGAACAGCTTGACCGGCGCGTCAGGCCAGGCCGGATTGACCTGGTTCCACTTCATGACCTTGCCCTGGGCGGCCGGTTCCCACAGCGCCTTCAGTTCGGCGACAGTGGCTTCCTTGAGGAAGGTGTTCTTCGGGTTGATGACGACGGTCAGCGCGTCGAAGGCAACCGGCATTTCGATGTACTCGACACCGGCGGCCTTGCAGTCTTCCATTTCCTTCTTGGTGATCGGACGGGAAGCGTTGGACAGATCGGTTTCGTCACGGCAGAACTTCTTGAAGCCGCCGCCCGTGCCGGAAATACCGACGGTCACCTTGATGGCGTTCTTCTTGGCTTTCTGGAATTCTTCGGCAACGGCTTCGGTGATCGGATAAACGGTCGAAGAACCGTCGATCTTGACGATCTGGGCCTGAGCGGCCTGGGCACCGAACAGCGCGACACCGGCCACGGCCAGTGCGGATACGAGCTTGGAATGCTTGAACATCGGGGGAGACTCCTGCACAAGGTTGGAATTAACAACGCTGTGCAGGTTAGCGCCGCTTTGTTACAGCCAAATGACAGGCTGTAACAAATGGACTGGCTTCTTATTTGGTAGAACGCGAGACCTGCTCGGTACTCAATGTCAGGCCGAGCTGCTGCTCACGGCCTGTGGCAATTAGCCGCCGTCGGGCAAGGCAATAACCTTGACGTGAAATTGCGCCAAGAGCAACATTTGCAAAGCGAATAAATCCATTGAATTTGCTATTTCTGGCGGCGCTACTTGTCATCAAGGGTGGTCCGGTCTATGCGGCGATTATCTGGGGCAGAAGTTCATGCACGTGCCGTTTCCCGCGTTAGCGTGAACACGGGTGCCGCTGGCGTTCATCCTGGATTCCCCGCCAGGGCATCGCCCGGATCGGTCAGCCCATGAGTTTCATTCGCCGATCGCTGCTCGTGCTGGCGAGTACCGCCATGCTGCTAGCGGTCAGCGGTTGCGCCCTGGTATCTCCTCCCCCCGAAACGGCGGCGTTGGACTTCAAGAGCCGGGCCATCTCGCGCACCGACCACGCTGTACGTGTGTCGACCAGCGTGCTTTCGGCCGATGAGAGTCGTGCCGTTTATGGCGCCCCCCTGGCCACGCTCGGTATCCAGCCGGTTTGGATTGAGGTGGAGAACCGTGACAACGCCGGGTACTGGCTGATGTCGTCCGGCCTGGATCCGAATTTTTTCCCGGCGTCCGAGGCGGCGGACGTCTTCGCTTCCGGACAGCCTGAGATCGAGCAGCGCTTCCGGGAACTGGCCTTCCGCAATCCGGTTCCAGCCGGTGAGACGGTCTCGGGATTCGTCCTGACGAACCTCGACGAGGGGGTAAAAATGGTCCAGGTGGATCTCGTCGCAAGCGGTCGCCTAAGAGCCTTTTCCTTCCTCAGCATCGTCCCTGGATTCCGCGCCGACTACCGATCGCGGAAAGTGTTACCGGGGGAGCTTCACGCTCCTGACGAAATAATCGACTACACCGATGACAATGCTTTCCGCGCTGCCCTGGCCGCACTCCCCTGCTGCGTCACCAACAACAATGGGACACGCAACGGGGACCCCCTCAACCTGGTCATCATCGGCGGCCTCGAAGACGCCTTCCCCGCCCTGGTGCGCCGGGGCTGGCGTTTAACCGAAGAGACCTGGCTCGGCTCGGTAACCCGGATGATCACCTCCGCGCTGTCCGGAGAACGCTATCGCTATGCACCGGTCAGCCCCTTGTACCTGTATGGGCGAGCGCAGGACATCGCCTTGCAGAAGGCTCGCGACAATGTCCATCAGCGCAACCATCTGCGCCTCTGGCTCAGCCCCCTGCGCTTCCATGGCAAGCCGGTCTGGGTGGGCCAGATCAGCCGTGACATCGGTACCCGGCTCACCATCCACTCGCCCTATCTGACGACTCACAAGATCGATCCGGATGTCGATGAGGCACGGGCGGCACTGACGGAAGATCTGTTCTACTCGCAGAACCTCAACAAAATCGGCTTTGTCAGCGGGGTCGGTGTTGCCTCCAAGGCTTCGCCGCGCGGCAATCTGACGACCGATCCCTACTATACGGATGGGTTTCGCGCCGTGCTGGTCTTCGATGCCCATCCCACCTCGCTGGCCGAGATCGACTTCCTGCCCTGGGAGGGGCGCGAAGGGGGCTTCGTCCGCTCGATCATTCGGGAGCCGCGATGAGCCTGGCCACCTGGTTGCTCGCCCACCTGCCGCAAAGCCGGTTGCCGGTCTGGCGCGCTTTCGCCATGCTGGGCACCGCGGCCCTCCAGTTCGCACTGGCTGGCTGCGCCAGCTGGCAAATACCGACCGAGGTGGACGATGTGGCATTACGGGCTCGGGCGGTGAGCGCCACCGAGCAAGAAGTGCAGCTGAGCGCCACCGTGCTCAGCGCCGAGGACAGCCGGCGGATGTTTGGCGTGGACGTCAATGGCACGGGCATCCAACCGGTCTGGCTACAAGTGGAAAACAAGAGCCCGCAAATGCTGTGGTTGCTGCGCGCCGGTACCGACCCGGATTATTTTTCGTCGCTGGAGGTTGCCTGGTCGCTCCACGCGCCCTTGGCGAATGCCGACAATGCGGCGCTCGACGAGCATCTCGATCGGCTCGGGTTCCAGAACCCGATCCCGCCGGGGGCAACCCGCGCCGGGATCATATTCACCAATCCCCATCGCCGGACGAGGCTGCTCAACGTCGATCTCGTCGGTCAGCGCCGGATGATTCCGTTCACCTTGTTCCTGCCTGTCCCGGACGAAGCGCCTGACGTCGGCTTGATTCCGATCCGGCAACGCTACGCGGCAACAGAAGCTCCCGAATACGCCGATCCCGACGCCCTCCGTGCCGCGCTGGAGCGCTTGCCCGGCTATGCAACGGGCGCGGATGAAACGGCATCGGCTGATCCGGCCAATGTCGTCATGATCGGCGAGTTGGCTGACATCGGCGCCGCGCTGGTGCGGCGCGGCTTTCGCCGCGACACGATGGAGCTTGACAATGCCCAGCGGCTCTTTGGCCGCCCCCCCGATATCGTTGTCCGGAAGGCAGGCCAAGGCGGCGTGCCGGCAAACTGGTTACGCCTTTGGCTGGTCCCGCTGCGCTATCAGGGTCAGGCGATCTTTCTTGTTCAGGCGGGCAGGCCGGTGGGCGGACGCTTTGCAGTGGCCGAGGGCAAAGACTTGATCCTCCATCCGGATGTGGACGAGGCGAGAAACCTGCTGATTCAGGATCTGCTGTATTCCGGGGGCCTGGCCAAACTGGGTTTCGTCGGTGGGGTCGGGGCGGCAACGGTGGCGCGACCGCGGGACAGTCTGGCCGGCACAAAGTACTACACCGACGGACTGCGGGCAGTGATGTTTTTTGCCACGCGTCCACTGGCGCTGTCCGACGTGCAAATACTTGACTGGATCCCTCTACCAAACCGGGAGGGTGATTTAGATGCGGAGAAGAGGAATGCACAACAATGACCAGCTTCCGGCCGCCAATCTGCGCTCGCGCTCAGTCGGGGAAAGTGACCGGCTCGGGCGGCCCCGGGGGGCACGGCTGCTTAATATGGCCCTGCTGGCGGGCTGTGCCCTAACGGCTTGCTCCACCCCGCCGCTCCATCACTATTCAGAGGATACCCCACCGCTCATCCTGGTGCCGGCGGTGCAGGCCGGCGTCCAGGATAAGCGGGGACGCATGCGGGAAATTTTCTGCCAGGTGCTTGAAGCGCGGGGGCCGGCGCTGCCGGATTACCGGCCATGCGAAGAGGCACTCACCCGAGTCGGCGTCGAACCCGCCGGGACCGGCAAAACGGTGGAACTTGGGGCATCGGAGCGGCGCCTCATCGCAGCGGTCATCCCCGGGGTTGGCTGGGATTGTTTCTCCGATTGGCTGGACTTGAAAGGCAGCGTGGCGGCGCACCTTGGTCAGTTCGGCTTCGACCAGCTCATCATCAAAGTGGACGGGTTGTCGAGCAGCGCCCACAACGCCCGCCAGATCCGCGATGCAATCATGGCGATGCCGCCGCAGGAGGGCAAAGCGCGTCTGGTGCTTTTCGGCTACTCGAAGGGGGCGCCGGACATCCTTGAGGCGGTAACCTCCTACCCCGAAATCCGTCCGCGGGTCGCGGCCGTTGTCAGTATCGCCGGGGCCGTTGGCGGATCCCCGCTGGCCAATGACGCCGAGGAGTCACAACTGGCCTTGCTAAGACATTGGCCCGGCGCCAAGTGCTCGCCCGGCGACGGCGGTGCCGTCGAAAGCTTGCGCCCCGGCATGCGCAAGACCTGGCTGGCGCAGCATCCCCTGCCCACGGATGTCCCCTACTATTCGCTGGTGACATTTCCGCAACCCGAGCGCATATCCGCAGTCCTAAAATCGGGCTACAACAAGCTCAGCCAGGTGGATGCGCGCAATGACAGCCAGGTTCTGTTCTACGACCAAGTGATCCCGGGCAGTTCCCTGCTCGGTTATATCAACGCCGACCATTGGGCGCTTGCCGTCCCGATCGCACGCTCGCATGCGTGGCTCGGCTCAACCTTGGTGAACCACAATGACTACCCCCGCGAAGCCTTGCTCGAGGCAATGTTGCGCTTCGTGGAAGAGGATCTCGCGGCATCGGCACGTTAAGGTGATTGCCGCCAGCGAACCTAATCAGGATCTCCCTGCTGGGCAAGAGCAGCGAACGGAATTCACCAGAACGGGTTTTGCGACCGGTTCAGGAAGGGTTCTTCGATTCAGCCGGTCGATCAGCGCCGGAGATGCCTGACCTGAGCGAAGACCAGCGGTCAGGTCAGGTCAGGTCAGGATTTCTACCGCTTACTTCTTGCCGTCCTTGGCCGGGCGGCCGGTCTTGATGCGCTCGACGCGGCCCATCACCGCCTGCAGTTCGGCGTCGTTGAGCGCCGCCAGCAGGGCGATGCCGCCGCGCAGCAGTTCGCTCTTCTTGACTTCGCTGCCCAGCCCAGCCAGCCGCTTTTTCAGTTCGCCGATGCGGGCGTACTCGGCTTCCGGCATGGCGTAGCTGTCGCGGACCAGCTTCGGCTTGCGCGGCTTGACCGGCTTGGCTGCCTTGACGGGCTTGGCTGCCGCCGGCTTCATCACCTGCGGCTGGTCGTACTTGATGGCTTGCGCCTTGACCAGCGCTTCGGCCAGAACCTTCTGGTGCTTAGCGACGGTTTCATCGACGCGCGACGGCTTGCGGGGCGGCCGGGCCTTGGCGGCGGCAGCAGCCGTGGCCGGCGCCGGCGCCTGGGCAACGACGACGGCCGCCTCGGGCGCCGCTGCAGCAGCTACTTCAACAGTCGGCAGCGGGGCCGGAGCGGCCTTGACCTCGGCCTTCGGGGCTGAACGCGGCACCAGTTTTTTCGGCGGCTTGGCCACTGCAGACGGCTTGGCGGCGGGGGAATTCTTTTTCTGCTCTGTCATATGGCTCTCTCATAAAAAACGGTATGCGTAGTTTAGCGATTTGCCGACGCCGTAAAGTTAAACTTTTTTGACAGGTTAAAATGCCCGGCAAACCATTCAGGAGCAGCCCCATGACCCAGGACGAACTCAAGCAGGCCGTAGCCCAGGCCGCCGCCGACTACGTCGCCAAACACGCACCGGCCGGCAGCATCATCGGCGTCGGCACCGGCTCGACGGCCAATTTCTTCATCGATGCGCTGGCCCCGCTCAAGGATCGCTACAAGGGCGCCGTCGCCAGTTCGGAAGCGACCCGGCTGCGCCTCGAAGGACACGGCATCCCGGTGCTCGACCTCAACGACGTCGATGACATTCCGGTCTATGTCGATGGCGCCGACGAAATCGATGCCGGCCTCAACATGATCAAGGGCGGCGGCGGCGCGCTGACGCGCGAGAAGATCGTCGCCGCGGTGGCCAAGACCTTTGTCTGCATCGCCGACGGCTCGAAGCTGGTCGAGACGATGGGCAAGTTTCCGCTGCCGGTCGAAGTCATCCCGATGGCCCGCGCCCATGTCGCCCGGGAATTGGTCAAACTGGGCGGTCGACCGCAGGAACGCGCCGGTTTCGTCACCGACAACGGCAACCTGATCCTCGACGTGCACGGCCTCGCCATCACCGACCCGAAAGGCCTGGAAGCGCAGATCAACCAGATCACCGGCGTCGTCACCAACGGCCTGTTTGCGCTGCGCCCGGCCAACATCTGCCTGCTCGGCACCCCTGAAGGCGTCCGCACGCTGGGCTGAGCGCCTTCATTTTTCTGTCACATCGGGGCGCTAGTCTGGCGGCATTCAACGATGCCGGGAGCGCCCCATGTTCTTGTCTGCCCAACAGATCGCCCACAGCCGCGATCACACGCTGAACAACCTGCTTGGCCTGTCGGCCGCCTGCCTCGAAGCCAGCCAGCGCTTTTCGGAACTGCTCTCGGCCGCCGGCCGCGATGCCCTGCACCACGGCAGCAAACACCTAGCGCTGTTCGGCCACGGCCAGCTCGAATCAATGACGCAACTGCCGACCACGCTGTGGCTGGAACAGAGCGTCCGCCACAGCAAGCTGCTCGATACCGCCTTCGGCATTCTCGGCGAAACGCAGAAGACCCTGCTGCAGACCGCCGAAGCACAGGTTCGCGTCTTCGACGAAATCGCCTTTGCGACGATCAACCGCGCCGCCAGAAGCAGCCCGTGGGAAGGTGAAATCGCACTGACCGCCCTGCGGTCGACGCTGGAAAATGCCGAAAAAGCACTGCACGAGATCAACGTCGCCGCCATCGAAAGCGTCAGTCAGGCCGAGACGGAAATGCCACAGATCACGGAGAGCGTCACCGAAAAAAAGACCCCGAGAAAAAAACCGGTCGCTGCCAACAACAGCAGCGGCGAGGAAAGCGCCTGAAACCGGAAAAATCACCACGATCTCTCTCCATTCAGCCCGGCCCCGCCGGGCTCTTTTTTGTCCGCCGCCCGCCGTGATAAACGATTGACCGGACCCGCCTGATATCCCAGACTGTGACTGCTTTCAGGCCCAAGCCGGCGACGCCGTCGCCGCCGGCCCCACCGGAGAAATCGCCATGCCCACCCTCAACCTCGCCCTGCAAGGCGGCGGCGCGCACGGCGCCTTTACCTGGGGCGTGCTCGACGCCCTGCTCGAAGACGGCACGCTCGATTTCGAGGGCGTCAGCGGGACCAGTGCCGGCGCCATGAATGCCGTCTGCCTGGCACACGGCCTGATGGTCGGCGGCCGCGACGGGGCCCGCCGGGCGCTGGCCGATTTCTGGACGGCGGTGGCGAATTCGTCGCCCTTCGATACCGAAAATGCCGCACCGGCCCTGGCGCCGGCCATGAAGATGATGCTGCAATGGGCCGACTACCTGTCGCCGGAACAGCTCAACCCGCTCGACCTCAACCCGCTGCGCGACATCCTCGGCCAGCAGATCGACTTCGCCCGGCTGCGCCACGCCAGCCCGGTCAAGCTGTTCATCGCCGCCACCCACGCCAACTCGGGCAAGCTGCGCATCTTCCACAACCACGAGATGTCGCTCGACGCCCTGCTCGCCTCGGCCTGCCTACCGACCATCCACCGGACCGTGACGATCGACGGCGAACCGTACTGGGATGGCGGCTACAGCGCCAACCCGGCGGTTTTTCCGCTGCTTTACGAATGCACGACGCCGGACATCCTGCTCGTCCTGCTCACCCCGCTGCATTACAGCGAAACGCCGGCCTCGGCCGCCGACATCAAGCTGCGCCTGCGCGAGCTGGCCTTCAATGCCACCTTCCTGCGCGAAATGCGGATGTTCGCTCACCTGCGCGAACAGATCGGCACCAGCTGGCTGCCGGAATGGCTGCCGATCGGCCGCTTCGAACGACGCATCGGCCGCCTGCGCTTTCATGCGATCAGCGCCGATTCGCTGCTCGGCGACCTGCCGGCTGAAAGCAAGCTGGCAGTCAGCCTGCCCTTTTTCGAGCGCCTGCGCGACGACGGCCGGCAACATGCCCGCGACTGGCTGGCCCGGCACCGGGCCGCCCTCGGCCAGCAGGCAACGCTCGACCTGGCCCGGCTGTTTTACTGAGCGACGACGGTTTTTGCCCTTTTTTGGGCGTCGACCGCCGGCCTCAGTTCAGCACGCGCAGCATCGAGCGCGGCGCATCGGCCCCACCCGGCCGTCGGCGCTCGACAAAGACGCTGCCGGCCAGGCTGTCGGCGGCCGGATTCTTGGCCCGCTTTTTCGCCTGTTTCTTGGCGGCCGAGGCCGCCGCCGCCACCTCGCGGTGCGACTCGCACTCGCCGGGCGCGATCTTGACGACGCCGATCGACAGCGTCGGCAGCTGCTGAAAAACGAATTCGCCGCGCCGGTTCTCGGCCATGTAGCCGCCGCGCGCCCGCTCCTCGGCGCTGAGCATGCCGTCCATCGCCTCGGCGAAGGAACGCACCAGTTGCCAGCAGCGCATTTCCCAGTCGGCGCTCTGGAAGATGACGAAGAAATCGTCGCCGCCGATGTGGCCGACGAAATCGCAGCGCGCATCGGCCGCCTCGCCGGTCAGCCGGCCGAGCAGCTGGATCACGTCGTCGCCGCGCCGGTAGCCGTAGGTGTCGTTGTAGGGTTTGAAATTGTCGATATCGACGTAGGCCGCGACAAATTCACCGTCGCTGGCCAGCATGCGGTCGATGTGTTCGTTAATCGGCACGTTGCCCGGCAACTGGGTCAGCGGATTGGCGTAGCGGGCAGCGCTGATCTGCATTTCGGTGATCGTCGCCATCAGGTCGTGGCTGCTGCCGACGCCGAGGTAGCCGCCCTCGTCGGTGACGATGAAGCCGTCGAACAGGTAATGCTTGGGGGCCAGCGACAGCATCATCGCCAGTTGCTGGATGGTGGCATGCTGATCGACGACCAGCGGCGCGTGCTCCATGAACAGTTCGCAACTCTTGCGGCCGAACAGTTCCTTCTGAAACGGCCGGGCGAAGCGATCGATCATGCTGTGCCGATTGATCAGGCCGATCGGCTGCCGTCCATCGACGACTGGCAGCACGTCGAGTTTCGGATCGGCTTCGAAGCGGGCGATGACCAGCGAGTTGCAGGCATCGATTGGCACCGGCTCGATCTCCCGGAGCAAGGTCCGCGCCGTCGGCATCTTGCCCAACACCAGGCCGCTCGGGGTCAGCGACAGTTGCTGGTTGGCCAGCGCACTCAGCGCCGCTGGCGGTAGCTGGCGCAGCGGCACCGGTTCCGGCCGGGCGATGAAATAGCCCTGGCCGCAGGCAATACCCATGTCGCGGATGCAGCAGAAATCCTCACGGCGCTCGATACCCTCGGCGACCAGCGAGGCATTGCAGATCTCGGCCAGATCCTGCATCGCCCGCACGAAGTGGTACTTGATGCGGTCATCGGCAATGCCATGCACGAAATGCTTGTCAATCTTGACGAACTCGGGGCGGACCTCCGACCACATGCGCAGGTTGGCGAAGCCTTCGCCGAGATCGTCGATGGCGATCTGGAAGCCGCGCCCGCGATAGTTCTGCAAGGCCTCCTGGATGCCGGGCAGGTCGGTGATCTGCTGGTTTTCGGTCAGCTCGATGACGATGCGGTTGGGCGCGATGCCCAGTTCGGCAAGCAGGGCGCGGGTGTGGCCATTCATCATCAGCGGGTCGAGCAGACAGCCCGGCGTGACATTGAGAAACAGTCGGCCGGGCAGGCGCTGGGCGGCGAAGGCGCGCAGACTGGCTTCGCGGCAGGCGTGTTCGAGTTCGAGGGCCAGATTGCAGGCTTTGGCGGTGCCGAACAAGGCATCGGGAAATTGCAGCGGCGAATCCTGCGGGCCGCGGATCAGGGCTTCGTAGCCGAGAATGGCCCGCACGCGAAAATCGACAATCGGCTGAAAGACAGGATAAAGCAGCCCCTCGTCGATGATCCGGCGTAGTTCGGCGGCTTCGTCATCCATCAAGACAATCATTGTGTTTCATTCCGGCACAGTAACAATCCGGCGAGTTTAGGAAGTCAATATTTCACTCCGGTGACACCGGAGGCGTTCGTGACAAAAGATCTGCCTGTCACAGCGGCGCAACATTGGCCCGGCAAGATCGTGGCCCCGCCCCGTTTCAGGTCGTCATGAAAACGCTGTTTGCTTCGCTGTTTGGTAAATACCGCGATCTGGTGCTGGCCATCGGCATCTTTCTGCTGATCGACGCCGGCGTCTCCGCCATCAACATCTACACCTCGCGCCAGATCGAGGCCGATGCCGGCCGGATCAACGCGGCCGGCCTGCTGCGCACCTATGCCCAGCAACTGACCAAGGGCCTGCTGACGCTGGAGATGGATCTGCGCAACGGCCAGCGGACCCAGTCGAGCCTGGCCGAAATCTCGGAAGCCCGCCTCGGTTTCGACGACGCCCGCCTCGCCCTCGACAAAAAACTGGCGCAGCCCTCGGCGCTGCCGCTGATCGAGCCGGAAAGCCTGCGCCAGCACGCCCAGGAACAGCTCGCTTCGGTCGTCCGGACCTGGGAGCCGATCGACCGCGAAGTCGGACCGCTGATCGTCAACGCCGACCCCGATCCGGAGTCGGTCGCCCGCGCCGTGCAAAAAGCGGTCACCCGCAACAACCGGCTGACCCAGCAAGCCGACGATCTCAGCGAAATGCTGACTGAAATGGCCAATAAAAAGACGTCGACCGTACGACTGATCCAGGCCATCGCCATTTCGCTGGCCTTCCTCAATTTCGCCTTCATCCTCTTCAAGTTCATCGGCCGGCTGGCCGCCAGCGACCGCCAGACCGCCGCCGCACGCGAGGAAACCGAACGCATCCTGGGCAGCGTCCGCGAAGGCCTTTTCCTGCTCACCGCCGCCCGCACCGTCGGTGGTCAGCGCTCGCAATCGCTCGACCGCATCTTCGGCCAGCAACTGCAGCCCGGCGCCGATTTCCTGGCCTTTCTCGGCCGCCTGACCTCGGCCGCCAATGCCGAGGCGGCGCGGGACTACATCGACCTGCTGTTCAACAAGAAGATGAAGCAGAGCCTGCTCGAACAGTTGAATCCGCTGGTCGAAATCGAACTACTGGCCGAACAGCGGACGAAGAAAAGCCCCAGCCACCTGACCTTCGAATTCAACCAGATTCGCGAGAACGGCCAGGTCGTCGCCCTGCTCGTCACCGTCTTCGACGTTTCGCAGAAGGTCAGGCTGGAACACCAGCTGGCCGGCGCCGAAGCCCGCGCCGACAACGAAATCGCGCTGCTGCTCGGCATCCTCGACCACAACCCGAATGAAGTCGCCGGCTTCCTGCAACGCGCCCGCGACACCCTGCAATTGATCAACGGCGAATTGCAAAATATCCAGCCGCTGCGCCAGCCCTACCCGCAAATGGTCAATCGCATCGCCCGCATCGTGCATGGCCTGAAGGGCGAGGCGGCGACGCTCGGCTGCAGCAGCATCAGCCGCGCGGCGCATGCCTTCGAGGACATCCTGCAGCCCTTGCGCGGCCGCAACGATCTCGCCGGCGACGACCTGATCCCGGTCGCCGTCGGGCTGAGCAGCCTGCTCAGCGAAATCATCAAGGTCGAGGCGGTGGTCAAGCGGGTCCAGCATTTCGCCGGCGGCCAGTCCGACAAGCCGCCACCCGACCCGCTCGGCGACAGCCTGCGCCGCATCGAGCAGTACGCACAGCGGGTGGCTGAAGACCTCAACAAGCAGGTCCGTTTCGAAGCCGCCGTGCCGCGCCTCGACCATTTGCCGCCGGCACTGGCCAGCGTGCTGCGCGAGGCGGTGCCGCAACTGGTGCGCAATGCCATCGCGCACGGCATCGAAGCGCCGGCCGAACGCCTGCGCCAGGGCAAGCCGGCGACCGGCCTGGTTCGCGTCGAACTGACCAGCGAGGCCGACGGCACGCTGACCATGACCATCCACGACGACGGCTGCGGCCTGTCGGTCGAGCAGTTGCGCGGCGTGCTGATCGAACGCGCCCTGTACAGCCCGGCCGAGGTCGCCGCGCTGAGCGACGAGCAGGTCATCGCGACGCTGTTCGAAGCCGGCGTCAGCTCGCTCGACAGCGCCCACCAGCACGCCGGGCGCGGCGACGGCCTGGCCGTCGTCAAGGCTGCGCTGCGCGACCTCGGCGGCCGCCTGCGCATCAACTCCCGGGCCCATTCCCACACCCGTTTCATCATGCAGATCAAACCCGCCTGAGCATGTCTCTCTCCAATATCCTGAGCATGATGATCGTCGATGACTCGATGATCATCCGCAACCGCATCGCCCGCCTGGTCGCCGGCCCGGCACTGCCCCACATCAACATCGCCGGCCTCGCCGCCAACGGTGAAATGGCCGTCGAACTGGCCCGCGACTGCCGGCCCGACCTGATCACCATGGATCTGACCATGCCGCTGCTCGACGGCGAAGCCTGCATCGAGCAGATCATCGACTTCCTGCCGGAGACGAAGATCCTCGTCGTCTCGGCACTGGCCGACAAGGCCACCGCGCTGCGCGCCATCAAGAAGGGCGCCAGCGGCTTTCTGCACAAGCCGTTCACCGACGACGAACTGCTCGAATCCCTGCTCGAACTGATCGACTAAGCATGCGCCACGAACTCCGCCCGGAAGACATCGAAGTCTTCTCAGAAGCCATCACCCATTTCTTCAACACCTGCACCGGCGAAACGGCCAACGTGCGCTCGGCCTACCTGATCGAACACGGCCCGGCCGTGCTCTGGAACGACTTCAACGGCCTGATCGAGATCAGCGGCGCCTACACCGGCAGCGTCTGCTTTTCGGCGCCACGCGCCCTGCTCTCGCACGTCCTGCTCAAGATGGGCGAGTCGGTATTCACCGACGACCGCCACGCCGACATCGTCGGCGAGATCGCCAACACGCTGTCCGGCCGCGCCCGCCGCCATTTCGGCGAGGGCCTGAGCATCGCGCCGCCCCGCCTGCTGAACTATGGCGAGCAATCGTTGCCCAACATCAGCGGCAATCTGCCCTATGCCATCCCGCTCGGCTGGCACGGCTACGAGGCCAGCCTCGTCGTCCAGCTTGCCCCCGGCCCCTGAAGGCAGACCGGCGACAGCAAGCCACCTGTCATTTGCCTGCAATATAGGACTATCATGCTGTCAGCTACGGCCAGTCCTTTCTGCTAAGAGGTTGCAATGATGGAAATGCTGTTCTGCTACTGCTGCCGGGTCCATCACCCGAAAGACCAGATGCGTCCCTTCCGGACCAAACAGGGTTATCGCTGGCGCTGCATCCGCAGCATCGAGGCGGCCGCCTGTTCGCGCCGCGAACGTGACGCCTTCGGCCGCCAGCAAACCGAAATCAATCGCGCCGAGGCGCAACTGGTCGCCGAACGCCTGGCCTTGGTGCGCGTCGAACAAGGTTTCATGCCGGGCTGAAGCGGCTGGCACGCAAACCTTCAAAATTGCCTTATTTGAACGGTCGACCGCCGGGGTCGACCTGAGTCAGCGCTGATCTATTCAGGAATGTCATTCCCGCGAAGGCGGGAATCCAGAAAAATCAACGAACTGGATCCCCGCCTTCGCGGGGATGACGAATATTTTAGCATTTCACTAGAGCACCACCTGCGAGCCAAGCTCGACCACCCGATTCGACGGAATCCTGAAGAAGGCCGTGGCGCTGCCGGCATTTCGGAACATCGCGACAAAGATCAGGCTTCGCCAGTAGGCCATTTCGGAGCCCAGCTTGGGGATCAGCGTTTCCCGGCCGAGGAAGAACGAGGTGTCCATCATGTCGATGGCGAGACCGGCTTCGGCACAGAGGGCCAGCGCTGCCGGAATATCCGGCTCGTCCTTGAAGCCGTACTGGACGATGACCTGATGGAAATTGCCATCCAGATGGTGCACCTCGACCCGGTCCACGTCCGGTACAAACGGTACGTCAAAAACCTGCACGCTGAGGATGATGACTTGCTCGTGCAGTGCCTTGTAGTGCTTCAGGCTGTGCAGCAAGGCGTGCGGTACGGTGGCCGGATTCGGCGTCATGAAGACGGCGGTGCCCGGAACGCGTTCGACGCCCCCTTCGGTGATGCTGGCGATGAACGGTTTCAGTTCCATCGCGTCTTGAGCCAGGCGCATGCCAAGCAGCTCGCGACCGCGCTTCCAGGTGGTGAGCAGGATGAAGATGACCAGGCCAAAGACCAGCGGGAACCAGCCGCCATCGGGAATCTTGATCGAGTTGGCGAGAAAGAAGGCGAGGTCGATACAGATGAAGGGCAA
The DNA here is from genome assembly GCF_001551835.1 of Dechloromonas denitrificans. Lineage (GTDB taxonomy): Bacteria > Pseudomonadota > Gammaproteobacteria > Burkholderiales > Rhodocyclaceae > Azonexus > Azonexus denitrificans. Next base: position 331,050 of record NZ_LODL01000035.1, read on the forward strand.
GGCGCCGAGCACGGCGCGCAGCGGACTCCAGTTCCACAGTCGGACGGCGACCGCAATCGCCAGGATATTGGTGATCAGCATGGTGCCGGTGACGGCGATGCCGTAGGCCGCGGCCAGGTTCGACGAACTGCCGAATTCGATGACCAGCGCGATGATCGAGACGAGCAGCAGCCAGTTGATGCCGGGCAGGTAGATCTGGCCGATTTCCCGGTCCGAGGTGTGCTGGATTTCAAGGCGCGGCGTGTAACCCAGTTGAATCGCCTGCTGGGTGATCGAGAAGGCGCCGGAAATTACCGCCTGCGAGGCGATGATGGTGGCGACGGTAGACAGCACGACCAAGGGATACATCGCCCATTCCGGGGCCAGGCGATAAAACGGGTTTTCGACCGCGCTCGGATCGGCGAGCAGCAGCGCCCCCTGGCCGAAATAATTGATGAGCAGGGCCGGCATGACGTAGCCCAGCCACGCATACTGGATCGGCCTGGCGCCGAAATGCCCCATGTCGGCATAGAGCGCTTCGGCACCGGTCATGCAGAGCACGACGGCACCGAGGGCAAAGAAGCCGAGCAGGGAGTTGCCGAGCAGGAACTGGAAGGCATACAGCGGGTTGATCGCCATCAGCACGCCGGGGTGTTCGATGATCGACAGGGTGCCGAGCACCGCCAGCACCGCGAACCAGAGGACCATGACCGGGCCGAACAGCGCGCCGACACTGGCCGTTCCCCGGCGCTGGAAGAGGAACAAGCCAACCAGCACGACCAGCGTGATGGGCAGGATGTAGGGCTTGAAGGCCGGGGTGATGATTTCCAGCCCCTCGACCGCCGACAGCACGGAAATCGCCGGCGTGATGACGCCATCGCCATAAAAGAGGGCGGCCCCGAACAGGCCCAGGGTGATGAGCAGCTTTTGTTGCCAGGAGTCGGGCCTCCCCTTGTGCAGGGCGAGTGTCATCAGGGCGATGATGCCGCCTTCGCCCTTGTTGTTGGCGCGCATGATGAAGGCAACGTACTTGACGGTGACGACGATGATCAGCGACCAGAAGAACAGCGACAGGATGCCCAGCACATTGTCGGGCGTGATCGGCACCGGATGGTGGGCGCCGCCAAACACTTCCTTGATCGAGTAGAGCGGACTGGTGCCGATATCGCCATAGACGATACCGAGGGCGGCCAGGGTCAGCGTTGCCAGACGCTTGTTGTCTTGTTTTTGTTGCATGGTTCTCCCCCTACGGCTGGAAGCGATAGCCGACGCCGGTTTCGGTCAGAAAGTATTTGGGTTGCGTTGGGTCGTCTTCGAGCTTCTGGCGCAGATGGCCGACATAGACCCGCAGATAGTGGCTGCTCTCGATATACGACGGCCCCCAGATTTCGCGCAGCAGGTTGCGCTGGGTCAGCACCTTGCCGGGATGGGCGAGCAGCGTCGACAGCAGGCGATACTCGATCGGCGTCAGATGCACCGGCTCGCCCGCCCGGCTGACCAGGCGCCGCGACAGATCGACGACGATGGCGCCGAATTCGACCAGCGGCGATGCCGTTTCGCCGCTGCGGCTGCGCCGGCGCAGCAGGGCGCGGACGCGCGCCCGCAGTTCGCCGACACTGAAGGGCTTGGTCAGGTAGTCGTCGGCCCCTGCATCCAGTGCGTCGATCTTGTCGTTCTCCTGCGAACGGGCCGAGAGGATGAGCACCGGTACGTCGGACCAGCCGCGCAAGTCGCGGATCAGGTCGATGCCGTTGCCATCCGGCAGGCCGAGGTCGAGGATCAGCAAATCCGGCTGCCGCGAGCCAGCCTCGATCAGCCCCTGGGCCATGGTTTCCGCTTCGCTGACCTGGCAGCCCTCTTCTTCGACGGCCACCCGGACAAAGCGGCGAATCTGCTTCTCGTCCTCGATGACCAGGACTTTGGCCGGCGTGCTCATGCGACTTCCTCCTCGACCACCGGCGGATTGCCGACCGGCAGCGTAAAGCTGACGCAGGCGCCGCCCGCCGGCGGATTGTCGGCCCGAATCCGGCCACCATGGGCTTCGACAATCGCCTTGCAGATCGCCAGGCCGAGGCCGGTACCCGGCTTGCCCGATTCGGGCTGGCCACGCACGAACATGTTGAACAGTTCCTCGCGCCGCTCTGTAGGGAAACCCGGGCCGTGGTCGCGGATGGCGATTTCGACGAGGTCGCCCTGGCGCTGGGCGCTCAGCTCGATGGCGGTTTGCGGCGGGGCGTATTTGGCGGCGTTTTCCAGCAGATTGCACAGCACGCGTTCGATGAGCACCGCGTCAAAATTGAGGAGCGGCAGGTCCCGCGCCAGATCGACCTTGACCGGATGCTCGGCCAGCGCATTGCCGAGCAGCTTGATGCCGGCCCCGATGACTTCCTCCAGCGGTTGCCATTCGCGGCGCAGGGTGACCTCGCCGGCGTTGAGTCGCGCCATGTCGAGCAGGTTGCCGACCAGCCCAGCCAGTCTGGCCGACTGTTCATGCAGGGCCTGGGCGGTTTCCAGCGCGACCGCCGGCAAGGCGGGTTTGACCAGGAACAGCGAGTCGGCCAGGCCGACCATCGCGGTCAGCGGCGTGCGCAGATCGTGCGAGAGGGCCGACAGGATGGAACTGCGCAGGCGTTCGGTCAGCATTTTGACTTCCGTGCCCTGGGCCACCTCGACGTAGTGCAGGCGCTCCAGGGCAACCGCGACCAGCGAAGCAAGCGCTTCGAGCAGCGACAGCGTTGCCGGCGTCGGTTCCAGGGGATTGTCGGCAAAGCGGACGGCGAGCACGCCGCGAATCCGCATCGAAGCGCGCAGCGGCAGATAGAGCGGTGCATAGCCCAGGCCGCTGACTTCGTCGCTGCGAACCAGCTTGCCGCTCTCCAGCGCGACCAGGGCCAGGTGGCTTTCGACCGGCAGGGCATTGGCAGAGTCGGCGGCAAGCAATCGATGCCGGCTCTCGTCCGGCAACAGGATGGCGGATTGAGCGGCGAGTTGCTCCTTGATGAAGGCTTCCGAAATCTCGACGACCTGCTCTTTGCTCAGACTGCCGGCCAGTTGGCGGGCCAGCTGGTAGAGGCCCTGCGTGCGCTGTTCGCGGACTTCGGCTTCCTGTGCCTTCTGCCTGAGGACCGAAGTAAAATGCGTCGTCGTCAGGGCGGTGACCAGCATCACTGTGAAGGTCACCAGATACTGGATGTCGCTGACGGCCAGCGAGAAGCGCGGGCTAACGAAAAAGAGGTCGAACAGCAGCACGCTGAGAATCGACGCCAGCACCGCCGCGTTTCGCCCCAGTTTGACCGAGATCACCAGCACGGTGAGCAGGAACAGCATGACGATGTTGGCCAGATCGAGATGGCCGAGCAACGGGGTCGCCACTGCCGCGGTGCCGAGGCAGGCAAGGACGGTCAGCCAGATATTGCGGCCGGCTTGCAATGCCGGCTTGGCGTCGAGCGAACGGGCGGTGGCTTCCATGTCGCGTTTCCTGAAAGGGGATACCCACAGACTAGGTGACCCGGTATAAAAACGCTGACCATTCTGGCGCGGGCGCCGTAAAAATTTCGTAAAGATTGCCGGCACCACGGCCGGCTTGCCGGTTGGATGTGTAAAACCAGCCGGTGATTCCCGCGCCGGCGCCCCGAAGGAAGTACCCTTGGGGTACGGGAATCCAGCGACCTATGGATCCCCGCCTGCGCGGGGATGACGGTGGCTACTCTCGGCAATAGCACCGAATTGACGATGCAGAACGCTAGTCGTCCACCACGTCGCCGCCCCATTCGGCAACGAAATCGTCGCGGAACGCGCGCAGCCAGGCCAGCCGGCGTTCGCCCATGGCGCGGCCGGCGGCTGTGCTCATCGTCGCCGGCAAGGTCGCCAGTTTGACTTCGATGTGATCGAGGGCGTAGATCCGGTCGTCCATCGCCCGGGCCCGGGCCAGCGGGTCGCTCGGGTGGGCCAGCGCGCTGCCCATCCGGCCGGCGGTGTAATAGAGGCGGGCCAGGCCGACGGCACCCAGTGCATCGAGCCGGTCGGCGTCCTGCACGATGCGCGCTTCGATGGTGAGCGGCGCGATGCCGGCTGAAAAACTGTGGGCCTCGATGGCATGCGCCAGCCCGGCCAGCTTGTCGGCCGGGAAGCCGAGCTTGCCCAGTTCGTCGCAGGCCCGGACAGCCGCCTGGCGCGAGGCGAGGTGACGCTCGGGATCGTTCTTCGGCAGATTGACCAGATCGTGCAGATAGCAGGCGGCCAGCACGATCAAAGCGTCGGCCCCCGGGTAGTCCTTGAGCAGCGCCTGGGCGTTTTTCCAGACCCGATGTAGATGGTTCAGGTCGTGCGCGCCGTCGTCCGCCGCATCGGCGACAGCCAGTTGCATCAGGCGCGCGCGCCAGGGATCGAGGTCATTCATCGGCATCTGTTTTCCCGGGCCCGGGCGGCAAGTTTGGCAAAAGGGCCGGGCGCCAACCCGACCCCGGCGGTCAACCGCCTATTTAACGCGGATTCCCGGTTGTGGCAAGGAACGCCAGTATTGCGGCGGCACCACCACCTGGGCGCCGAGCTCGGTGGCGGCATGCCACGGCCAGCGCGGGTCGTAGAGGATGCCGCGAGCCAGCGCCACCATGTCGGCCTGGCCGGAAGCGACGATCGCTTCGGCCTGGGCGGCTTCGGTAATCATGCCGACGGCGATGGTCGGCAAGCCGCTTTCCCGGCGAATCCGTTCAGCCAGCGCCACCTGATAGCCCGGGCCGACCGTGATCTGCTGCTGCGGCGACAGGCCGCCGCTGGAAACGTGGATGAAGTCACAGCCCAGCTCGCGCAGAGCCTGGGCGAAGACGACGCTCTGTTCGACATCCCAGCCGCCGGCCACCCAGTCGGTCGCCGAAATGCGGATACCGACCGCCAGCGTCGGCACGGCGGCACGGACGGCGGCAAAGACGGCGAGCGGGAAACGCAGGCGGTTTTCCAGCGTACCGCCGTACTGGTCATCGCGCTGGTTGCTCAAGGGCGACAGGAACTGGTGCAGCAGGTAGCCGTGGGCGGCGTGGATTTCGATGGCGTCGATGCCGAGCCGCTGTGCCCGTTGGGCGGCGCTGACGAAGGCGGCCAGCACGCGGTCGAGGCCGGCCTGATCGAGCGCCTGCGGGGCCGGCTCATTGGGTTGAAACGGGATGGCCGAGGGCGCCACGGTCGGCCAGCCGCCTTCACTGGGCGGCACCAGGCCACCGCCCTGCCAGGGTACGTGGTTGGAAGCCTTGCGACCGGCATGGGCGAGCTGGATGGCGATCGGCATCGAGGAATGGCTACGCACTGCGGTCAACACCCGGCCGAGGGCATTTTCCGTGGCGTCCGACCACAGGCCGAGATCGGCCGGCGAAATACGACCTTCCGGTTCGACCGCAGTGGCCTCGATGATCAGCAGGCCGGCGCCGGAATGGCTCAAGTTGCCGTAGTGCATCAGGTGCCAGTCGGTCGCTTCGCCGTTGTCGGCCGAATACTGGCACATCGGCGCGATCGCGATGCGGTTGGGCAGGCGCAGCGGGCCGATCGAATAGGGGGTGAACAGCTGGCTCATGGGCGTTTCCTTAATTGTGTGAGCGGACATCTCAAAAACCTTCAAGCACGATCTTGCCGATACTGCGGCCGCTTTCGAGAATCCTGTGGGCCTGGCGCAGATTGGCGGCGTTGATCCGCCCGAGATGCTGCTGTGCCGTGCTGCGGATCACGCCCTGCTCGACCAGGCGCGCCAGTTCGTCGAGCAGGCGATGCTGCGCCACCATGTCGGCGGTCTGGAACAGCGAGCGGGTGAACATCAATTCCCAGTGCAGGCTCAGGCTCTTGCGTTTGAGCAGGCGGACATCGATCGGTTCCGGATCGTCGATCAGCGCCAGCTTGCCTTGCGGCGCGAGAATTTCGACCAGTTCGGGGAAATGGCGGTCGGTCTGGGTCAGGCTGATCACGTAGCCGACCGGCGGCAGCTTCAGGGCCGCCACTTGCGGCAGCATCGGCTGGCTATGGTCGATCACCTGATGCGCACCGAGTTCGCTAGCCCAGGCGCGGGTTTCCGGCCGCGAGGCGGTGGCGATCACGGTCAGGTCGGTCAACTGGCGGGCGAGCTGGATCAGGACCGAGCCGACCCCGCCGGCGGCGCCGACGATGAGCAGGCTGGCCGGCTGCCCGGCCCCGGCCAGCGGCACTTGCAGGCGGTCGAAGAGGAGCTCCCAGGCGGTGATGCCGGTCAGCGGCAGAGCGGCCGCCTCGGCCGGCGCGATGCCTTGCGGCGCATGCCCGACCAGGCGTTCGTCGACCAGGTGGAATTCACTGTTGCTGCCGGCCCGGTCGATGGCGCCGGCGTACCAGACGGCGTCGCCAACCTTGAACAACGACACCTCCGGCCCGACTTCGCGAACGATACCGACCGCGTCCCAGCCGAGCACCTTGTATTCGCCGGCGGCCGGGGCCGCGCTACGGCGCACCTTGGTATCGACCGGATTGACCGAGATCGCCTGCACCTCGACCAGCAGGTCGCGGCCGGTGGCCTGCGGCCGCGGCAGTTCGATGTCGAGCAGGCTGTCGGGGGCGTCGAGCGGGCCGGGTTGGCGGTAAGCGATGGCTTTCATGGGGCACCTTGCAGAAGTTTGGATGCAGCGAGTGTAGGCCTCGGCCAGCCGCTTGATAATCCGCCGCTCGCTTGATTTAATATCAAAATATTTTTGAAAATAGGCGGCAACATGCTCAATCTGGCCGACATCCAGCTCTTCATCCGGGTCAGCGAAAGCGGCGGCATCAGCGGTGCGGCACGTGCCTTGGGTCTGACGCCGGCAGCCGCCAGCGCCGCCATCAAGCGCCTGGAACGGCAGGTGGCGAGCCAGTTGTTCGAGCGCTCGACCCGCTCACTGCGGCTGACCCAGGCCGGCGAGGATTTTCTCGGCTACTGCCGACAGTCGGTGCTGGCCCTGGAGGAAGGGCTGGCCGCATTGCGCGACGGACGCGAGGAACTCTCCGGCGAAATCCATCTCGGCGCCCCGTCCGATCTGGGCCGCGATCGCCTGGACCGGATGCTCGAACCCTTTCGCCAGCGCCACCCGCAGATCCGGCTGATCATGCACCTGTCGGACGGCATCCACGACCTCTATCGCAACCCGATCGACCTCGTACTGCGCTACGGCCTGCTCCGCGACTCGACGCTGATCGCGCGCAAGCTGTGCGACAACAGCCGGGCGGTGTGCGCGGCGCCGGCCTACCTGGCGCGGGCCGGGCGACCGGCGAGCTTCGAAGACCTCGCCGAGCACAACTGCATCTGCTTCTACCGCAACGGCGAGCCCTACAACCGCTGGCGGCTGTTCGACCAAGGCCAGGCCCGCGAAGTGGTGGTCAGCGGCGACCGCGCCGCCGACGACGGGGCGATGGTGCGCCAGTGGGCGCTGCAGGGCTGCGGCATCGTTTACAAGTCGCGGCTCGACATCGCCGACGACCTGGCCAGCGGCCGGCTGATCGACCTCTTTCCGGCGGCGCAAGGCGAGCCGGTGCCGCTCTTTGCCGTCTATCCCAGCCGCCAGTACCCGCCGGCCCGGTTGCAGGCCCTGCTCGAATTCCTGCAGGGCGCCTTCGCGGCCTAGAGCAGCCCTTCGAAGAGCTGGACCTGGACGCTGTCGCCGGCCGCCACGCCGGCGCAGTCTTCCGGCAGGATGACGAAACAGTTGGCCTCGGACATCGAACGCAGCACGCCGGAGCCCTGGTTGCCGGTGGTTTTGACCTGCCAGGAGCCGTTGACCGCAGCAATCGCGCCGCGCAGGTATTCCCGCCGGCCCGGCTGCTTCTTGATCGCGTTGGCGGCAACCACGGTCAGCAAGGGGCGCTCCGGCAGCGGGTCCTGGCCGGACAGGCGGCGCAGCGCATCGAGCGCGAACTGCGTGTAGCTGACCATCACGGCAACCGGGTTGCCGGGCAGGCCGAACAACCAGGCCTGGCCGATGCGGCCGAAAGCCATCGGCCGGCCGGGCTTGATGTTCAGTTTCCAGAACTTGACCTGGCCGAGCTTGGCAAGGATTTCCCGGACGAAATCGGCTTCGCCGACCGAAACGCCGCCGGTCGTGATGATCGCATCGGCGATCTGGGCGGCTTCGACCAGCGTCGCTTCGAGCGCCGCCGGCTGGTCGGGGACGACACCGAGGTCGATGACGTCGGCGCCAAGGCGGGCGAGCAGGCCGTGCAATGTGTAGCGGTTGCTATCGTAGATCTGGCCGGGGGCCAGCGGCTGGCCGATCGAGGCCAGTTCGTCGCCGGTCGAGAAGAAGGCGACGCGCAAGCGGCGCTTGACCGCCACTTCGCCGATGCCGAGCGAGGCGATCAGGCCCAGTTCAGCCGGCCCGATCAGTTTGCCGGCAGCGAGTGCGACGGCGCCCCGGGCGAGATCCTCGCCGGCCCGCCGGGTGTTCTGGCCGGCCCGCTGGCCGGGTGGGACGATGACGACCGAACCCTCCAGGCGCGCCACTTCCTGGACGACGACGCTGTCGGCGCCGGCCGGCAGCACGGCACCGGTCATGATGCGCACCGCCTGTCCCTTGCCGACCTGGCCGGAGAAGGCGTTGCCGGCGAAGGCGGTGCCGACGACGTTCAGGCGTGTCTCGCCGTCGGGCGCCAGGCTGTCGAAGCGGATCGCGTAGCCGTCCATCGCCGAGTTGTCATGGGCCGGTACGTCGTGCGGCGCGATGATGTCGGCGGCCAGGATGCGGCCCAGCGCACTGCGCACCGGCACCAATTCATGGCCGGCAATCGGCGTGATTTCGGCCAGCATGCGCTGGCAGGCTTCGGCAGCGGACAGGGAAGGATTGGCGTGCTCGCTCATCGTGTCACTTCTTGGCGTTGGGGAAGAAAACCGGCTGGCCGTCGGCGCGGAAAGCGGCAATCGCCTCCTGCCCTTCCTTCGAAACCAGCCACTGGGCGAAGCGCTCGGCAGCTTCCTTTTTGACATGCGGATGGCGCGCCGGGTTCACCGGAATGACGCCATAAGGATTGAACAGCACCGGGTCGCCGGCCAGCACCAGATCGAGGTCGCGGCGGTTCTTGAAGGCGCCCCAGGTGGCACGGTCGGACAGCGTGTAGCCATTGATCGCCGCCGCCATGTTCAGGGTCGGCCCCATGCCGCTGCCGGTTTCCTTGTAGCCGGCCAGGGTTTTCGGATCGACGCCGGCCTCTTTCCACAGGCGCAGTTCGGCGGCGTGCGTGCCGCTCTTGTCGCCGCGCGAGATGAAGGCCTGGCCGCTGCTGGCAATCGCCTTCAGGGCGTTGAGGGCGCTGGCCGCCGTGCGGATCTTGGCCGGATCGTCCTTCGGACCGACGAAGACGAAATCGTTGTACATCACGTCCTTGCGGTAGCTGCCGTAGCCTTCGGCGACGAACTTGTCCTCGGCCGCCCGGTCATGCACGAACAGCACGTCGGCATCGCCGCGGCGGCCGATCTCCAGCGCCTGGCCGGTGCCGACCGCGACGACGCGGACCTTGATGGCGGTCGACTGCTCGAATTTGGGCAAAATCCAGCCGAACAGGCCGGACTGCTCGGTCGAGGTGGTCGAGGCAACGACCAGGGTTTCTTCGGCGTGCGCCGTACCGATGAGCAGGCCGAGGGCCAGGATCAACGATCGAAAGCAATGCGCCATGGCAGTTCTCCTTGCATGAAAGCCCGGGCCGCCGGCGATTGCGGGCGGGCAAAGAAACGGGAGGCCGGGGCGTGTTCCTGCACCCGGCCGTCGGCGAGAAAAATGATGTCGTCGGCCAGGCGCGTCGCCTGCCCGAGATTATGGGTGGTCATCAGCACCTTGGCGCCCTCGGTGCGGACTTCGCGGATGATCCGCTCGACCGCTTCGGTGGCCGACGGATCGAGGCTGGCGGTCGGTTCGTCGAGCAGCAGCAGGCGAGGCCGCATCGCCCAGGCGCGGGCCAGCGCCAGGCGCTGACGTTCGCCACCGGAAAGCAGGCGGGCGCAATCCCGGGCCCGGTGCGCCAGGCCGACCCGCTCCAGCACCTCGGTCGTCCGCCGGCGCCGTTCGGCTGCGCTCATCGCCTGCGGCCGCAAGGCAAACTCGACGTTGGTGAACACCGTCATCCGCAACAGCATCGGCTGCTGAAAAACCATGGCCAGCCGGCCATCGGGTTGCGCCGCACCGCCCCAGTCGATCGCCCCGCCATCGGCCGGCAGCAGCCCGGCCAGCAGGCGCAGCAGCAGCGTCTTGCCGGTGCCGTTCGGACCGAGGATGACGCTGATCCCCTCGCCTGACAATTCAAGGTCGAGGCCGTCAAGAATGGGCCGTGCCTCGGGCGCGAAACGCAGGCCGGCAATGCGTAGCGGAAACATCAGCCGTACCGCCGCGTCGCCCAGCAGCGGACGTAGTGGGCCGCGACATTGAGGCCGAAGATGATCGCCATCAGCACGATACCCAGCGCGATCGACAGCGCCAGATCGCCCTTGCTGGTTTCGAGCGCGATGGCCGTGGTCATCACCCGGGTGTAGCCGTCGATATTGCCGCCGACGATCATCACCGCCCCCACTTCCGACATCGCCCGGCCGAGGCCGGCCAGCATCGCAACCGATAGCGAAAAGCGGCAGTCGGCCAGCAGCAGGGTCACCGCCTGCGGTCGACCAATGCCGATCACGGAAAACTCCGGCGCGTACTCGCGCCAGGCATCCTCGACGATCTGCCGGGTGACGGCGGCAATCAGCGGCACGACCAGCACGCTCTGGGCAACGATCATCGCGGCCGGCGAAAAAAGCAGGCCCTGGCTGCCGAACGGCCCGCTGCGCGACAAGGCCAGATAGACGAGCACGCCGACCACCACCGACGGCAGCCCCATCAACGCATTGAGCGCGACGATCAGCGCGCCGCGCCCACGAAAACCGGCCACCGCCAGCCAAGCGCCGAGCGGCAGGCCGAGCAGCGCGCCAATGAGCAGCGCGGTCAGGCTGACGCGCAACGACAGACCGACGATTTCGAGCAATCGGTGGTCGAAACAGCCAAGCAGCAGGAGGGCGTCGGAAAGCGTGGCAAGCATGGGATGCGCAGGATAACACCGGGCCGCAAGGGCGGAAAATGCTTGCGCCATCGGCAACGTGGGTGCTCCACGCAAGACGCTTGGGCGCCGGCTGACTGGAGCAAGCCGCCGTAGCCACCTTGTCGAGCATCTTGCCAGGCGCTGCGATAACCGGGTTTGGCGACCAAGCTACTTGGAATTAGCTTGGTCGCCAACAACACGTGGAATCCAGCTTACGGGGCTGGCGATCCTTCTTTCAAATACATCGGCGAGCGCGGTCCGTAGAGAAGCCCGTTTGGCCTGCCGGCAGCGAGCAAGCGCAAACTGGTGATGCCGGCGATGGGATGCCCTTTGTCACTCAGGCTCTCAATAATCTGAGTGATCACTGCCTTGACCAGCAAACCGACCAGCCCACCGCCGGAGTTGCTTTGCTGTTCTGCACTGGAGGCGGTTGCACTGCCAGCCCAAAGCGTTTTGCCGGTCCGGAGATCGACCAGACGCCCTTCTGCCGTGACCCGTGTCTCGCTCATGATCACCGTATAGGTTGAGCCGTACTGTCTGACGTTGATGTACAGGGCCGCATCGGCACCAAAAATCTCCCGCAGTTTGGTCGGTTGAATCTGGTGGATATCGGCCGGGGTGGTCATCCCGTTTTGCTTGAAAGTTTCATCAACCAGCGTCACCGGGAAAACGTAATACCCTGATTCCGCCAACGGAAATGTTGCCTGCGACAACATGCTGTAGGTGGCATTTACATCGGGCGAACTGTTCAACGGCGGCAAGACCAGAATCGACCCCGGCCGACTTTCCTTGAAAGCCGAGTAGTCGTAATTCGCCCGGGTAGCGCAACCGCCCAGCAGCAGAAAGCAAAACAGCGGAGCGAGTAATTTGATCGACACAAAATGCTTCATTTATTTACCTTCCTGGGCAGGTTTGGCCTTCTTGAGCAGGAAATCGACGTAGGCCGAACTCTCAGGAAATTGCTTCTTTTCGGTTTCCAGGTGCTCGACCAATTGCTCGGACCTCCCCGTCTGCCCATAAAGCATGGCGAGGTGAGCCCGGAAGCCGGGTGGCAGGGCTTTGCCTTCGGCGGCGGCCTGCTCCCTGATTTCCTCAAGGGCCTGAATCTGTTCCTCCGGCCCCTTCTCGCCCTTGAAGTGACCGTAGACTTGCAGCTGATATCCGCCCCAGTAGTACAGAGGCTGCTGCCGGGTGGCACAGCCCGCCATGACGGAGAGCGAAAGAATGAGCATCGCGCAGCGCGCGGCCCGCTGGTAAGCAAGCGTTTTCATGCGGTAACCACCTATGGTCAGTTCGAAGGACGCCAGGCGCCGTTATCGACACCTTCAACAAGCGCATCAACGGCTTCGCGGATTGCCAGGTCGAGAACCTTGCCATTCAGAGTCGAGTCATAGCTGGCCGTACCACCAAAGCCGACGACCTCGCGATTGGACAAGCTGTATTCGCCCGCACCTTGAGTCGAATAGATGACTTCGGAGGTTTGCACGTCGACGACACTCAACGCCACCTTGGCGTAGGCGATTTGCTGCTTGCCGCGCCCCAGGATGCCGAAAAGCTGCTTGTCCCCCACTTCCTTGCGGCCGAACTCGGTGACATCCCCCGTAATGACGTAGCGCGCCCCTTTCAAATTCTGACTGGTCTTGCTCAAGGCGGCTTCCTGCTTGATCTCGGACATGTTGTCGCGATCAAGTACGCTGAAACGGTTGGTCTGTTGCAGATGCGTGATCAGGATGGTTTTCGCCTGGCTCCCCAAACGATCGACGCCATCGGTGAATATTCCGCGCAAGAAGGTCGACCGGTTATCGAACTTTCCAACTGAAATAGGGTTGCGAGCCGCATTCGACGGCCGGGCCGAGGAAGCCGTTTTGGCCACAGCAAGGCTACGCGAATCCTCGGTTGCACAGCCTCCCACCGCCCCCACCAGCGCGGCAACCACCAGCAAAGGCACTATTGTTGTTTTCATGCTCTTTCCTCACTATTGATATTTTTAAACATACAAAGAACATAATTATAACCAGGTCATCCCCGAATAATCCCCTGTATTCTTTGCTATGACTTCGACTAGCCGGCAATGAGCAGTCAAAATAAAACTTGATAAATTTGACAAATATCAACCTGCACGAGTAGCAACCGGTGCCGCCCAGCCGGTCGGGATGCCCCGGATGAGCCCGGCTATAATGCGGCACGCGGTCGGAGTACCGCACTGAAACGGTGGCGCTGCGGCGCCTTTCAAGCTGTCGTGATATCCGCACGGCGGCGGTTGCTGTAAAAATCGGAGCCTTAAATGACCCTGTCCGCCACGCGCCGCCTGGCGCTGAAGGGGGCGCTTGCCTGCGCCTTCGCTTCTGCCTTTGCCTCCTCCGCCCTTGCCGCCGACGCCGTGCTGCGCGTTTCGGCCATTCCCGACGAAGCGCCGACCGAACTGCAACGCAAGTTCGCCCCGCTCGGCAAATACCTCGAAGCGCAAACCGGCATGAAGGTCGTCTTCACGCCGGTTTCCGACTACGCCGCCGTTGTCGAATCGCTGGCGACCAAGAAGATCGACCTCGCCTGGCTGGGCGGCTTCACCTTCGTGCAGGCCAAGATTCGCACCAACGGCACGGCTATCCCCATCGTCCAGCGCGCCGAGGATGCGGTGTTCACCTCCAGGTTCATCACCGCCGATCCGACGATCAAGGCGCTGGCCGACCTCAAGGGCAAGACCTTTGCCTTTGGCGCCCCGTCCTCGACCTCGGGCAGCCTGATGCCGCGCTTCTTCCTGCAGCAGGCCGGGCTGAACCCGGAAAAGGACTTCAAGAACGTCGCCTTCTCCGGCGCCCATGACGCCACCGTCGCCTTTGTTGCCGCCGGCAAGGCCGAGGCCGGGGTGCTCAACGCTTCGGTCTGGGACAAGCTGGTCGAGCAGAAGAAGGTCGACACCGACAAGGTCCGCGTCTTCGCCACCACGCCGCCTTACTTCGACTACAACTGGACGGTGCGCGGCGATCTTGACCCGGCTCTGGTCAAGAAGCTGACCGACGCCTTCCTCAAGCTCGACCCGGCCAATCCGGAACACAAGGAAATCCTCGGCCTGCAACGCGCCGCCAAGTTCATCCCGACCAAGAAGGAAAACTACGAAGGTATCGAGAAGGCAGCCCACTCGGCCGGCCTGCTCAAGTGAGTTTTGCGCTGGATGGCGCCGGGCTGACCCACGCCAATGGCTTTACGGCGCTGAGTGGCATCACGCTGCGGGCGAACAAGGGCGAGCGGATCGCCCTGATCGGCCCCTCCGGTGCCGGCAAGACCTCGCTGCTCTCGGTGCTCGGCACGGCGCTCGCGCCGAGTGCAGGTTCGGTTGAGGTACTGGATTTTGGCTTTCCCGGAGCGTCGACCGCAGGAATGCCGTCATTCCCGCGAAAGCGGGAATCCATGTCAGCTAACGAGATTTCCGGCGTGTCGCTGGCTTCCCGCCTACGCACCCGCATCGGCACCATCCATCAGGCACCGCCGATTCCCGGCCGACAACGGGTGGTAACCGCGGTGCTGGCCGGAAAACTCGGTCAGTGGCCGGCCTGGAAGTCGCTCGCGTCACTGCTTTACCCACTCGACGTGGCCGGCGCCCGCGCTACGCTGGAACGCCTCGACCTCGCCGACAAGCTCTTCGCCCGCTGCGATCAATTGTCCGGCGGCCAGTTGCAGCGGGTCGGCATCGCTCGCGTGCTCTACCAGCAAGCCGAACTGATCCTCGCTGACGAGCCGGTCTCCGCCCTCGACCCGGCGCTGGCCCTGGCCACCGTCCACCAACTGACCGCCGACACCGAAGCGCGCGGCGCAACGCTGGTCGCCAGCCTGCATGCGGTCGACCTCGCCCTCAACTGCTTTCCGCGCATCGTCGGCATCAAGGGCGGGCGCATCGCCTTCGACCTGCCGGCCGGCGAAGTCAGCGAAGCCTTGTTGCACGACCTGTACGCCAGCGAGGGCCAGACCCTGCCGACCCTGGCCAACGAACCGCGATTCACCACCCTGGCCGCCGCCAACGACCCGGCGACACGCGCCGCATGCTGCTGAATCCGGCCCCGCCGCGCGACCCGGCCGCCCGCGGCCGCCTGAGCGGCGCCCTGCTCGCCCTCGTCATCCTCTGGCCGCTGTTCCGGGCCGCCGAATTCAAGCCCGGCGCGCTATTCGACAGCAGTAACCTGAAGGTCATCGGCCACTTCCTGGCCGGCTTCCTGCCACCGGAACGCGGCGCCGAATTCCTCGCCTATCTCGGCAAAGCGACGCTGGAAACGCTGGCCATCGCCACTGCCGGCCTGGCCCTGGCCTTCGTGCTCGCCGTGCCGCTCGGCTACCTGGCGACCGCGGCCGGACGCGAGCAACCGACGCTGAATCCACTGAGCCGCAGCCTGCTGACCATCCTGCGCGGCATTCCCGAACTGGTCTGGGCGCTGCTTTTCGTGCGCGTCTTCGGGCTCGGCCCGGCGGCCGGCGTGCTGGCGCTGGGCCTGACCTACGGCGGCATGCTGGCCAAGGTCTATGCCGAAATTCTCGAATCGGTCGATCCTGCGCCGGCCCACGCCCTGCGCCACAATGGCGCCGGCCGGCCACTGGCCATTCTCTACGGTCTGTTGCCGCAGGCCTCGAAGGAACTCGCTTCGTACACCGTCTACCGTTGGGAATGCGCCATTCGGGCCTCGGTGGTGATGGGCTTCGTCGGCGCCGGCGGCCTCGGCCAGCTAATGGATCAGGCCATGAAGATGCTCAACGGCGGCGAGGCGGCCAGCATCCTGCTCACCTTCATGCTGCTCGTCTTCGCCGCCGACGGCATTTCCGGCTGGCTGCGCCGGGCGCTCGACACGCCACCAGCCGCCCGCGCCTCGCCTTTCGGCTGGCGCAGCATCAGTTTTCTGCTGGTGCTGCCGAGCGCGATCATTGCCAGTTTCCACTGGCTGGAAATCGGCTTTGGCGAGCTGTTCACCGCCGGTGCCGCCCACAGCATCGGCGAATTCGTCGCCGGCTTCCTGCCGCCCGACCTGAGCAGCGACTGGCTGGCCCGCGTCGGCCTGGGCATCTGGGAAACCTTGGCCATTTCGGTGGTCGGCACCCTGCTTGCCGCCGCCAGCGGCCTGCTGCTCGCCCTGCCGAAATGGCGGGCGCCGTTCAGTTTCCTGCTCAACACGCTGCGCTCGGTACCGGAACTGGTCTGGGCGACCATTACCGCACTCGCCGTCGGCCTCGGCCCGTTCGCCGGCGCGCTGGCCCTGGCCCTGCACACGACCGGCGTGCTCGGCCGGCTCTATGCCGAAGCCCTCGACAACGCACCAGCCGCCCCCGGCCACGCCCTGCGCCTGGCCGGCGCCCCGACTGGCCTGAGCTTCCTCTACGGCACGCTGCCCGGCGCGGCGCCGCAACTGATCGCCTATACGCTGTACCGCTGGGAAATGAATATCCGCATGGCGGCCATCCTCGGTTTCGTCGGGGCCGGCGGTCTGGGGCAACTGCTCTATTTCGAACTTTCGCTTTTCCACCACGCCCAGGCGTCGACCGTGATCATCGCCATGCTGATTCTGTCGATTGCCGTGGACCAGACCAGTGCCTGGCTACGCCAGCGCCTGCGATAAACGGAGATTCATGCATGCAGAACATCCTGATCATCATTCACGCCCCACCTTACGGCAGCGAGCGCTGCCTGTCCGCGCTGCGCCTGGCGACGGCGCTGGCCGGCAACGACCAGAAACCGGCGGTCCGCATCTTCCTGATGTCCGACGCCACCGTGCTCGGCCTGCCGAACCAGGTCGATGGTAGCGGCAATGGCCTGCAGGGCATGGTCGAGGGACTCGTCGCCCAGGGCGTCGAGATCCGTTCCTGCCGGACCTGCGCGCTGGCCCGCGGCCTGGCCGAATTGCCGCAGATTCCCGGCGTCAGCATCGGCACGCTGGTCGAGCTGGCCGAGGCGACGCTGGCCGCCGACAAGGTGATCACCTTCTAATATTCGGCAACTACCGAGCAAAAGAAAACCCGGCGCTTCAGGCCGGGTTTTCTTTTGGCAGACTGCTTGCAGCAGCCGCTATTTTTTCACTGCGGCAGGCGCCGGAGCCGGCGCAGCGGCAACCGGTGCCGCCGGCGCAGCTGCGGGAGCGGCTGCCGCAGGCGGTGCCGGCGGAGCGATCGGCGTCGGCTTGACGGTGATGCCCTTGGCCTTCTGCTCCTTGATGTATTTCTCGGCCACGCGGTCTTGCGCCTTGCCGAGCTGCTCGGCCTCGGCCTTGGCCTTTTCGGCCGCGACAAGCTTGGCTTCCTCGGCCTTGGCCTTGGCTTCTTCGCTCGGCGGCGGCAGCTTGGCCCAGGCGCCGGCACTGGCCAAGCTCAGGGCCAGAATCAGGGCAAATTTGCTGTGCTTCATCGTGATCTTCCTCCCATTAACCTTGCGGATGACCGGATTTGCCGGCCTTGACGTCCCTGTACCATTCCTCGTGGTGCTCGCGAGCCCAGGTTTCATCGACGTAGCCGGTCTTCATCGAATCCAGCGCGCCATGAACACCGATGGTGCCCATGTAGATATGGCCGAAGGCGAGCAGCAACATGACGATGGCCGCCACGGCATGAACCAGGTTGGCGAGTTGCATGTCTGCCCGGCCCTGCCCGAAGTTCGGGAAGTCGAGGACGAAACCGGAGACCGCCACGGTCAGGCCGAGGATGGTGACACCGATCCAGAACCAGGTCTTTTCACCGAAGTTGAAGCGCCCGGACGGTACATGCTCGCCGGTCAGCAAGCCACCGGCCTTGCGGATCCACAGCGCATCGATGTTCTGCCAGACGTTGTCGCGCGCCCAGATGGCGATCATCGCCAGCGTCGAGACGGCGAACAGCGGCCCGATGAAATTGTGCACGTTCTTGCCGAGCACCATCAGGTAGCCGAACAGGCTGTGGCCGATGACCGGGATCAGCACATGCTTGCCGAACAGGATGGCGAGACCGGTAACGGCGAGGATCAGGAAAGTGCCGGCCGTGATCCAGTGCACGACCCGCTCGTAACGCGGGAAACGCTGGATCAGCTTGCCGGTCAGCGGATCGTGGTTGGTCAGCGGCCCCTTGATCTTGTAGAAGATCAGGATCGCCGCGGCGACCAGCACGACCAGCCAGCCGCCGTACAGCGTCAGCGGGCCGTTGCGCAGGTGGCGCCAGGCGTCGCCGCCGGTCTGGATCAGCACGCCGGCTTCGTTGCCCGGATTGTTGGTGAAATGCGCCTTGTCCTGGCGCACCTCACGCCACATCGGCGCATTGTTGCCGGGCTGGGTCTGCTGCCGCTCGGCCTGTTGCTGTGCCGGCGGGGTATCGGCCGCGCGCAGCGGCAGACTCCAGGCCAGCATCAGGCAGGCGGCGATCAGCCAGCGCCCGAGCAGTGAGGCGAAATTTGAAGTCGTCATCGTCAACTCCTCAGTTAGCCTTCTTGTACTCGTTCTGGTTCTGGTTGCGGCTGGCCAGCGCCGCCTCCCAGGCCGCCTTGTCGCCGGCGAACTTACCGCCTTCCCACGGCCGGGTGTCCGACTTGCCCTGGTAGCTGCCCGGCTTGTAGCTGGCAACCTGCGAGTACTCACCACAGGCGCTCAGGCCAATGCCTGCGGTGAACATCAGAAAAAGTGCCTTTTTCATTTTGCCCCCTCCTTCGCCGCGGGTGCCGGTGCCCCCTGTTCCGGCTTGCCGTAAGCCGTCGTCCAGCCCCAGGCGGCATCGCCGGCCTTGCCACGACGCAGCGCGCGATCGCGGAAGATGTCGGAAATCACCGGCGCATCGCCGGCAAGCAGGGCCTTGGTGGCGCACATTTCGGCACAGGCCGGCAACTTGCCTTCGGAAATGCGGTTGCGACCGTATTTCTCGAACTCTTCCTTGGAACCGTTCTCTTCCGGACCACCCGAGCAGAAGGTGCATTTGTCCATCTTGCCACGGGCGCCGAAGGCGGCCGGGCCGTTCGGGAACTGCGGGGCGCCGAACGGGCAGGCGAAGAAGCAGTAGCCGCAGCCAATGCAGGCGTCCTTGTTATGCAGGACGACGCCTTCTTCGGTCTTGTAGAAGCAGTCGGTCGGGCAGACCGCCATGCACGGCGCGTCCGAACAGTGCATGCAGGAGACCGAGATCGATTTCTCGCCCGGCACCCCGTCGTTGATGGTCACGACGCGGCGGCGGTTAACCCCCCACGGCAGTTCGTGTTCGTTCTTGCAGGCGGTGACGCAGCCGTTGCACTCGATGCAGCGTTCCGCGTCGCACAGGAATTTCATGCGGGCCATTTAGTTTTCTCCAATTCTGATTTTGGCGCGATGCACATTGCCGCCAGGCCGCGAAGACGAGCCGCAGACAGTGCGGCTAGCACGGCAAGGCGCTGTCGACAAAGGCATGGCGGTTATGTGCATCGGGCTTAGGCTTTGACGACGCGGCAAAGCGTAGTTTTGGTTTCCTGCATCATCGTCACCGAGTCGTAACCATAGGTCGTACCCTGGTTGACCGACTCGCCGCGCACGATCGGCGCCGCTCCTTCCGGGTAGTACTCGAGCATGTCCTTGCCCTGCCACCAGCCGGAGAAGTGGAAAGGCAGGAAGACCGTGCCCGGTGCGACCCGCTCGGTGACCTGGGCGCGCAGCTTCATGCGGCCCTTGCTCGGCGTCTCGACCCACATGTAGTCGCCGTTGCGGACGCCGGCATTGTTGGCATCCTTCGGATTCACTTCGGCGAACATTTCCTGCTGCAGTTCGGCCAGCCACGGGTTGGAGCGCGTTTCCTCGCCACCGCCCTCGTACTCGACCAGACGGCCGGAAGTCATGACGATCGGGAAGTCCTTGGAAATATCCTTGACCTTGTCCTGCAGCGACTTGTACAGCGTCGGCAGGCGCCAGAAGGCCTTCTTGTCGGCCGGCTGCGGGTACTTTTCGACCAGGTCCGGACGCGGCGAGTACATCGGCTCGCGGTGCACCGGCACCGGGTCCGGGAAATTCCAGACCACGGCACGGGCCTTGGCGTTGCCGAACGGATGGCAGCCATGCACTTTCATGACGACACGCTGGATGCCGCCAGAACGGTCGGTCTTCCAGTTCTTGCCTTCGGCCAGCTTCTTCTCGTCGTCGGTCAGGTCATCCCACCAGCCGAGCTTCTTCAACAGCACGTGGTCGAATTCCGGGTAACCCATCTGCAGGTCGGCGCCCTTCGAGGCGGAACCGTCCTCGGCGAGCAGCGACACGCCATCCTTCTCGACGCCGAAGTTGGCGCGGAAGTTGCCGCCGCCTTCCATGACGTGTTTCGAGGTGTCGTAGAGGTTGGGCGTGCCCGGGTGCTTCATTTCCGGCGTGCCGTAGCACGGCCAGGGCAGGCCGAAATACTCGCCGTCGCAGGGGCCGCCGTTGGCGCGCAGCGTCTTGACGTCGAAGGTGTGCATGTTCTGCATGTGCAGCTTCAGACGTTCCGGCGACTGGCCGGTATAGCCGATGGTCCAGCAGCCCTTGTTGATTTCGCGCAGGATGTCCTCGATGACCGGCTCATCCCAGCCCTGTTTGTCCTTGGCGATGGCGATGTTCTTGCACAACTCCTTCTCGAAACCGAACTTCTTGGCGAAGGCGTACATGATGGTGTGGTCGGGCTTCGACTCGAACAGCGGCTCGATGACCTTCTCGCCCCATTGCAGCGAACGGTTGGAGGCGGTACGCGAACCGCTGGTCTCGAACTGGGTGCAGGCCGGCAGCAGGTAGACGCCGTCCTTGCGCATCATCGCCGACATCGCGGCAGTGGCCGACGGATAGGGGTCGATGACGACCAGCAGGTCGAGCTTCTTCATCGCCTCGACCATTTCCAGGCCGCGCGTCTGGCTGTTCGGGGCCATGCCCCAGTAAACGACGGCGCGGATGTTGGAATCCTGGTCGATGTTCTCGTTGGCTTCGAGCACGCCGTCGATCCAGCGCGAGACGGTGATGCCGGATTTCTCCATCATCCCTTGCGAGGCGAACTGGCTCTTCACCCACTCGTAGTCGACACCCCAGACCGCACACCAGTGCTTCCAGGAGCCGGCAGCGAGGCCGTAGTAGCCAGGCAGCGAATCCGGATTGGGACCGACGTCAGTCGCCCCCTGCACGTTGTCGTGGCCGCGGAAGATGTTGGTGCCGCCGCCGGAAACGCCGACGTTGCCGAGCACCAGTTGCAGGATGCACATGGCGCGGACGTTGGCATTACCGACCGTGTGCTGGGTCTGCCCCATGCACCAGACGACGGTGGACGGCTTGTTCTTGGCCAGCATCTCGGCGATCTTCAGCACTTCGGCCTCGGGGATGCCGGTGACGTCCTGGACCTTGTCCGGCGTCCACTTCATCACCTCTTCCTTGACCTTGTCGATGCCGTGCACGCGGGCCTTCAGGTAATCCTTGTCTTCCCAGCCGTTCTTGAAGATGTGGTAGAGCATGCCCCAGATGAAGGGAATGTCGGTGCCGGAACGGATGCGCGAGAAGACGTCGGCCTTGGCCGCCGTGCGCGTGAAGCGCGGATCGACGACGGCGATCTTGCAGCCGTTTTCCTTGGCGTGCAGCAGGTGCAGCATCGACACCGGGTGCGCCTCGGCGGCATTCGAACCGATGTACAACGCTGCCTTGGAATTCTGCATGTCGTTGTAGGAATTGGTCATCGCGCCATAGCCCCAGGTATTGGCGACGCCGGCGACCGTGGTCGAGTGGCAGACGCGGGCCTGATGGTCCATGTTGTTGGTGCCGAAGAAGGACACGAACTTGCGCATCAGGTAGGCCTGCTCGTTGCTCTGCTTCGAGGAGCCGACCCAGTAGGTCGCATCCGGGCCGCTTTCCTTGCGGATCGCCAGCAACTTTTCCGAGACCTCGTTGAGCGCCTGTTCCCAGCTGATCTTGCGGTACTTGCCGTCGACCAGCTTCATCGGGTACTTCAGGCGATGCTCGCCGTGACCGTGCTCGCGCACCGAAGCACCCTTGGCGCAATGGGCGCCGAGGTTGATCGGCGAATCGAAGACCGGTTCCTGGCGAACCCAGACGCCGTTCTCGACCACCGCATCGACGGCACAGCCGACCGAGCAATGGGTACAGACGGTGCGTTTGACTTCAACGCCGGTCTTTTCCTTGACCGCGTCGGCCGCTTCGGCCGAACCGATCATGTTGTAGGGCAGCTGGCTGGCGACGACGCCACCCCCGGCAGCGAGGCCGGAACGCTTGAGGAAGGTGCGGCGATCCATGGTCGCGGCAAGCACGCCCTGCCCAGCGGTCAACGCCGGATTGGCGGCCAAAATGACGCCTGCTTCAGGCTTCGCCTGGGCCGGGAATTTTCCTTTTCTGGTCAGCATCGATCTCTCCCGCTCAGATCCGCGCCGTGCGGTAGTAATTGTTGATATGGCGGGTCTCGGCATAGCCGCCCGCCCTCTCTTCGGCACTGACAGTCGTCACTGGCTTGGCCGTTTCCTTGCCGACCCCGACGGCGACTGCCGCCACCGCGCCGGCACTGCCGACGCCGGCGGCGAGCAGGAAGCCGCGCCGCTTGATGTTTTCCGGTTTTTTATCAGTCATGATTTCCCCTCCTCACAAAACTGGTTCAAAGCATGTCGAACGCCAGGCGCTCGATCTCGAAATAGGCACGCACCAGGGCGGCGGTACGCGAATAGAAACGGGAGTCGGCGGCGTTTTCCAGCGCATCGGCCAGTGCATCGACCCACGGTGCCAGATGGCCGGCGAAAAACGCCTTCTGCCGAGCCAGGCCGGCCGCATCGGGGCCGGTGACGATCAGGTGGCGCATGACGTCACTCAGCGCCGCGATGTGATCTTCGGATTCGGTAATGCCCAGCCGGCGGCCGAGGCCGAGCTCGGCGAGGTCGGCGCGCAGCTCGACGACCGGCTCCTCCATCAGGAAGCCGGCGATGTAGAAAGAGCCGAAGAGCATCACTTCCGGCCGGCCGATGGTCAGGAAGAGCCGGGTGTATTCCTCCTCGACCTGTTCGGCATTGATGCCGCGTGCCGCATCGCCCAGCATCAGCCAGGCCTGGCCGAGGGCGCTGTCGGCGTTGCCCCAGGCGGCGGCGAGGGCCGGCAACTTGCTGAGAAAATCGGCATCCGGCGCACTGGCGAACAGCCGCGACAAGACCGCGTAATGCTCGGCCCGGGCCCGGTCTTCATCATTCAATACCGGCGCCGCGGCGATCCGTTCCCTGACTGCGCTCATTCCGACATCTCCCAGGCTTTGGTGCTTTTTTCGTTGTTGATCAGGTCGATCACCCTGCAATCGCCGCACATGCTCAGGCGGGCCTGCGCTTCCGGCGTCGCGAACATGCTGTGACCGGACAGCTTGCTGATCATGCTCAGGATGGTCGGCGCGGCGCCCATCGGCTTGCCGCAGGCGGTACAGCAGAAGACCTCGGCCTCCCTGAGCATGCGTTCCTGGCGGCGGTCCTTGAGCAGCAGGCGCGGGGTCAGCGTGATCGCCTGCTCCGGACAGGTGTTGGCACACAGGCCGCACTGCACGCAGTTGCGCTCGATGAAGGACAGCCGCGGCGCGTCGGCCGCCGCCTTCAGGGCGCTGGCCGGACAGGCGCTGGTGCAGGCCATGCACAGCGTGCAGGCGTCGCTGACGGCGACCATGCCGAACGGTGCACCGGCCGGCAGGGCGATGGCCTCAGCGGCGACCGGCGCGTGCTTGGCCAGATGATCGATGACGAACTCCAGCGTCGTCCGCTTGTCGGCGAGCAGCCGGAATTCGGCCGCCGGCACGGCATCGGCCGGTGCCCAGGCGGCCAGCGCGCCCAACCAGCCGGCCTCTTCGGCATCAATGATGCGCAGGTAGTCGCCGGCATAGCCCAGGCCATTGAGGATGGCCTGACCGAGTTTCGCCTGCCGCTGCAGCGGCGCCAGGTCGTGCGAACCGGCACCGAGCACGGCGACCTGACAGGCGCCGAGCGCCACGGCGCCAAGCAGCAGGTCGAGGCCAACCGCATCGGCACTCCAGGTTTCAAGCGGGATGACATTGGCCGGCAGCATCTGGCCGGCCCGCTTCATGGCCAGCAGTTGCTTGCGCCCGGCTTCGGCGGAATGGAAGAGCAGACAGGGCAGGCTACCCCCAGCGGCGCGGTAGGCCTTGAGTTGTGCCTTGATCGCCAGGCCGAGATCGGCGACGCGCGGGTACTGGTAGCTCAGCGCGCCGGTCGGGCAGACCGTCGTGCAGGTGCCGCAGCCCTGACAGAGATAGGGATCGAGCTTGATGCTGTCGCCGAAACCGATGATCGCCTCGGTGGCACAGACTTCGATACAGTTGCTGCAACCGCTCTTCTGCGAACGGCTGTGGGCGCAGACCCGCTCATTGACGGCAACGTAGCGAGGCTTTTCGAACTCGCCGTCGAAAGCCAGCAGGTCGATCACGGCCAGTGCCTGGTCGAGCGGGTCGCGGCCCGGCGCGACATAGCCCGGCGGCAGTTCGACCCGGTTGAGCAAGGCTTGCAGCGAGAGGTCGAGCACGACGTCGAAGCTGCCGCGCTTGGCCAGACCGGCCGCTTGCCAGCTGACCTCAAAGGCGCCGAGGTGTCCGGCCAGCTTGACTTCGCTGCCTTGCTCCAGCGTGAAATTGGCCTCTTCCGGCAGGTCGACCGCCGGCATATCACCCACGGCCAACACGCAGACCTGACGCTGCCCGGCCAGCCGCTCGGCCCAGCCCAGCGCCACTTCGGCTTCGCCGACAATCAGCAGCCGGCCGTCGGCGTTCATGCTGACTGCCGGCACCGGCTCCGGTGCCGGCAGTTCGTTCAGGGCCGCCAGAGCGGCTGCCAAAGGCGGATGATCGGGAGCAAACAGCGAAGCGACGGCAACTGGATTCAAGGGGCTTACCTCAAAATAAGTTGTGGTTACTTGCAGGCTTTGTGCCAGCTATTGCGCTATTTCACCGCAGTGCGTGAATTGCTTGCCGTCAGGCAGCCGGGCCCAGCCAGCCCGTTGATTTATATCAGCTTATATCCAACAACAAACGACAGTCACTGGCCGCCAAAGCCGGCTTCGCTCATGCATCCTTGGCCGCGGGAACTTCGCCCTGCGGTGCGACTGGGACATTTTGTCCATCGCCAGCCAAAATGTCGCAGTCGACCGTGCTTTCGGCCGCTGCCAGCGGCGCTTCCGGCGCATCGAACAGCAAGCCGCGCGCCTGGTTCAAGGTGGCCAGCATTTCTGCCGGGATCGGCTCGCTCAGGTTGTAGTCCTCGATGTAGATGTCGAGGCCGTCCATCACGTTGAAATGCGGGTCGGCGAACAGGGTTTTCATCGCCTTGCGGCGGATTTCCTCGCTGATCTCCTGGCGCATGAACTGGCCGAAATCGCTGTCCGGCGTCAGGTTGGCGAGCAGGCTCTCGGCATCGGTGATTTCGGCGGTGGACGCCTTGTCGGCGGCCTTTTTCAGCCGCGACCAGCGTTCGAGAAAACGGCCGCTCATGGCCGGCGCTTTCCGGCAAAGGGGTCGTTGCGCTTGATCTTGGTCCGCACCGCCGGCTTGTAGTGGGTATTGACGAAGTCGCCCAGCCAGTCGGCGATTTCCGGCGGCATCGGGACGCCGTCGCACTGCTCGCCGGAATCCAGCCAGCGCGCCGCCTCGCCATAGCTCAGCGAGGCCTCCATCGGCTTGGCGAAACCTTCATCCATCCGCCACATGACGAAGACGCGCGGCTCGGGCGAAGTCAGGTTGAGGTGGTAGTTATCGACCTCGTCGCGGAACAGTTCGAGCGGAAAATGGCCGGCCAGAAACTGCTCGCGCTGCTCGTCGGCGAAAATCTGCCGGGGCGGGGCGTCGACCGGCGCATCGAAGGCCGGCACGACGCCGATGACCTCCCATTTCTCGCTGACCCAGCGATTGTCGAGCTGCTTCTTTTCGATGATGACGGCAACGGGAAACTGTTTCATGGCGCTTTTCTGGAACTCTGTTTTTTCAGCATAGCCCAACTTTCTCCCCGTGTAGAATCCCGCCGATGAATCGCCCACTGCTCACCCAGGCCAGCCGGCCGCTGACTTTCGAGATCGATGCCGTCAATGAACGCGGCGAGATCGTGCCGACCGCCATCGCCGGCGAACACCCGTTGACGCTGTACGTCGACAAGCAGGAAATCGTCACCCTGATGACGCTCGGCGCCGCCCCCGAGGCACTCGCCCTCGGCTACCTGCGCAACCAGCGCCTGCTCGGCAGCCTGGCCGAAATCGCCGCCGTGCAGGTCGACTGGGACGTCGATGCCGTTGCCGTCACCACCACGCACGGCCGCGGCATCGAAGCCTGCCGCATCGAGAAGCGCACGGTGACCACGGGGTGCGGCCAGGGTACGGTGTTCGGTGACCTGATGGCGGAGATCGACGACATCCGCCTGCCCGGCGATGCCGTACTGTCCGAAGCGACCCTGTACGGGCTGCTCGAAGCGGTGCGCCACCACGAATCGATCTACAAGCAGGCCGGCGCCGTGCATGGCTGCGCCCTGGCCCGGGGCAGCGAGATCCTGATGTTCGTCGAGGACGTCGGCCGCCACAACGCGGTCGATGCGATTGCCGGCAAGATGTGGCTGGATGGCCTCGACGGCGGCGACAAGATCTTCTACACAACCGGCCGGCTGACCTCGGAAATGGTCATCAAGACGGCGCAGATGGGCATCCCCTGCCTCGTCTCGCGCTCCGGCCTGACCCAGATGGGCTGGGAAATCGCCCGCAAGCTCGGCATGACGATGATCGGCCGGGCCCAGGGCAAGCACTACCTTCTATTCACCGGCGAGGAGCGTTTTACGCGATGAGCGACAAGATTACGGGCGTCATTCTGGCCGGCGGCCTGGGCCGGCGCATGGGCGGCATCGACAAGGGCCTGCAGGAACTGCGCGGCCAGCCGATGGTGCATTGGGTCGTCGAGCGGCTGACGCCGCAGGTCGATGAACTGCTGATTAACGCCAACCAGAACGCCGAGCGTTACGCCGCTTTCGGCCACCCCGTCGTACCCGACCAGATTCCCGATTTTGCCGGTCCGCTGGCCGGGCTGCATGCTGCGCTGTCGGCGGCGACCCATCCGCTGGTCGCCACCGCCCCCTGCGACTCGCCCTTCCTGCCGGCCGATCTGGTTTCCCGCCTGTTGGCGGCGTTGACCGCAGCCCATGCCGATCTCGCCGTCGCCCGCACCTTCGAGCAGCCGCACCCGGTGTTCTGCCTGTGCAAGCGCGAGGTGCTACCCCATCTGACCGAATTTCTCGCCGGCGGCGGCCGCAAGATCGACCGCTGGTATTCGACGCTGAACATTGTCGAAGTTGCCTTCGACGATGAGGCCGCAGCCTTCGAAAATATCAATACGCGGGAAGAGCTTTCTCGCTTCGACCAGGCGCCGGGCTCAGTCCCATTGCCTTGACGATGAAGTCGGCGACCTGCGCCGGCTGATTCAGGTCGAGTTGCGGCAGACCGGTAGCAACCGCCTGGTCGCTGGCCACCGCGATGATGTGCGGGTCGTTCGGGAAGAGCTGCGGCTTGTCGATCGCCGCCCGCCAGATTTCGATTTTCGGAATCGGCTCGTGCTTGAAGCCTTCGACCAGCACCAGGTCGCACGGCGACAACTGGGCCAGCGCTTCTTCCAGCTTCAGTTCCGGCCGGCCACGCAACTCGTGCATCACCGCCCAGCGATTGGCGGAGGTGACCAGCACCTCGCGACAACCGGCGTGGCGATGTCGCCACGAATCCTTGCCCGGATAGTCGATATCGAATTCATGGTGGGCGTGCTTGACCAGCGAAACCACCAGCCCGCGCGCTTCGAGCAGACCGATGACCTGCTCGACCAGCGTTGTCTTGCCGCTGCCGGACCAGCCGGCGATACCTATGACCTTCATGCCGTGTTGTCTTGAGGGGGGCGAAAAATGGCGGCCATTATCCCCATTTGGCGCGTTTACGGCGCAATTTTTGTATCCCTAACCTGTGGAAAACCCGTATTGCGCCGCATCAATTCCTGCCTAAACTGCGCGTGCACGATTACAAAACAGACATAAAAGGTTAACAGCAATGAACGTCAAAGTTCACTACCGCATCACTCAGGATCGGGCCGGCCTCCCGCAGGACTTTGCCGGCGCCCGGCGCTTCGTCGCAACCGAGGACCAGGCCATCGAAGACTTGGCCAAATCCCAGCTGGCCGCGGATTACCAGATCCCGACCAGCGCCGTCGTGATCTGCAGCATCGAGCACTAACCGCCACCGCGCAGGGTCGCCCGGTCGACCCGCGCCAGCAGTTTTTCCGCCCCGTCCCGGCTGCCGTCGCGGACGCTGATTTCGACGCGCAGCAACGGTAGTTGCAGTGCACCAATGCACACTCCATTTTCGCTGCGCAAGGCGAAATGTAGTTGCGCGCCGTCGGCAGCCAGCAGCAAGCCGCTGTCGTCCACCGTCACCCCCTCGGCAAAGGCCTGCCGCAAGGCCCGTTCAAACTCGGCCGGGGTACTGTTCATCAGGCGGACCGGCTGGCCGCTCCACGGCAAAGCACCATCAGCCACCGGCAATCGGCGGCCAGACGGCGAGCGTGTCGCCGTCCTTGAGGCAAGCAGTCGCCCGCTCCCCGGGCGGCACGAACACCCCATTCAGCAAGACCAGATGGGTCAGCTTGGCGGGCAGCGAAAAGGGCGCCAGCACGGCGTCGACCGCAGCACTCTCCGCCACCTCGACTTCCAGCCGGTTGTTCCGGGTGCCGGCCGGCAGATAGTCGGCGAGCGTCGCGTAGAGTTTGACGGTAACCCGCATCGCCTCAGCTGTTCGGCCGCTGGCAGGCGATATAGGCCTCGGCGAAACGCGTCGGCGTCTGCAGCAGAGTTTGCTTCCAGGCACCCAGACGGGTCTTGCCCTGGATCAGCCCACGCAGCGCGCCGACATGCTCGGTCAGACCGACCGCCGTCGCCCCGACCAGGATGTCGTCATCGAACTGCAGGCTGATATAGCGCCCGTTCGCCTCGTCGGCCCGCTCGACCCCCTCGCCACCGGGCACGCCCTGCCACTCGCCGAAGGATGAGGAAATCATGCCCAGCGAATCGAGCACGTTGATCGCCAGCACCCCTTTCATCCGGGCTGGCTGCCCGGCCATGTTGAGCGCCGCGACCCGGGCCTGGTCGGCCGCATTGGGCTGGATCGCCGCGACCAGATGGCGCCCCGAAAAAAGGTCGGGCGCCTCGGCGACATCGCCCGCCGCATAGATGCCGGGCACCGAGGTCTGCATCGCGTCATCGACCAGGATGCCCTTGGCGACATGCACCGTCGTGCCTTCGAGAAAACTGACATTGGGCGCCACCCCGGCGGCGACGATCAGCAGATCGCAGGCCAGGCTTTCGCCGGTGGTCAGGGTCACGCTGAGCGGAGCCGTCTGGCCGGGCTCGATGCGCTCGACACCGGCCTTGGTGACAACCCGCACGCCCTGCTTCTCGACCCAGCGCCGGATCATGCCGCCGGCCTCCGGCGTCATCATGCGCGGCACCATGCGGTCGCCCATTTCGACGACGCTCAGCTCGACGCCGCGTTTGACCAAGGCTTCCATGATGATGCAGCCGATGAAGCCCGCCCCCAGTTGCACGACGCGCGAGCCGGGTTTGGCCAGCGCGGCGATGGCGCGGGCGTCATCGAGCGTCCAGCAGGTTTGCACTTCCGGCAGGTCGATGCCGGGGATCGGCGGCCGCACCGGGTGCGAACCGGTGGCGATCAGCAGCCGGTCATAGCTTTCGAAATGGCCGTCGGCGAACAAAACACTCTGTTTTTCGGTGTTGACCGCCACTGCCCTGCCCTGCAACTGCCGAATGCCCAGCCCGCTGAAATGATCGGGCGCCTTGCGCAGGTAGGTGCCGCTTTCATCGATATTGTTTTCGAGCAGGTAAGGAATCGCCATCCGCGAATAGGGTGGCGCCGCCTCGTTGCCGACCAGCAGGATGTCGTCGGCCGGTGCCGCCCGGCGCAGGGTTTCGGCGGCGACGACGCCGGCCGGGCCGTTCCCGAGAATGATGTGTTTCATGCCTTGCCTCTCCGAAGGGGAAAGAAAACGGGGCGGCAATCAGCGCCACCCCGTCCGCATCTACCGGGCTAGAGCCCGAGACGTTGCAGCGTCGCCTGTTCGGGCACGCCGGCACTGTCCCAGCCGCGCACCTTGTAGTACTCCGGCTTCATCTTGTCGAGGCCATTGACCAGCCCCTTGGCCGGCCCGGTCTTGGCTGGTTCGGTCTTCAGGCGCGGCGGCAGGTCGTCATCCTTCGCGCTCAGACCGGCCGCCAGGTTGAACTGGCGTTCCATGTTCCAGATTCGTTCGCCGACCAGATTCAGCTTGTCCATCGACCAGTCGCCCTCGCAGGCCGCCTGCAACTGCGGCTGCACGTCGGCCAGGGTCCAGGCAAAGCTGGTGAAGACGCAGATACCGGCCGAATCAAAGATCCCGGTCGCATCCTGGAAGGCCTTGACCAACTCCGGCTTGCCGTCGGTGGTCAGCGGATCGGTCTTGACCGGGATGCCGAGCACTTCGGAAGCCACCGTGTAACCGCGCAAATGGCAGGCGCCGCGGTTCGACGTGGCGTAGGCCAGCCCCATGCCCTGAATGCCGCGCGAGTCGTAGGCCGGAAATTCCTGGCCCTTGACGCTCATCGACAGCTCCGGATGACCGTACTTGGCACACAGCCGGGCGCTGCCCAGACCGAGTTCCTTGCCGAAGCCTTTACCATGGGCCGTCATCTCGACTAGCTGGCAGAGGGCTTCGGCCGAACCGAAGGGTGCGTCAAGGCCAATCTGCTCTTTGGAGAGAATCCCGGTTTCATACATTTCCATCGCCGCGCCAACCGTCGCCCCGAAGGAGATCGGGTCCATGCCGTGCTCGTTGCACAGCAGGTTGGCGTACTGCAGCGCCTCCAGGTCGCCCACCCCATTGGCAGCGCCGAGCGCCCAGGCCGCTTCGTACTCGAGGCCGCCGGAAGCTCCCCAGTATTTCGGGCTGTTCTTGACGCTGAAATGCGTTTCGTCGATTTTCGAGATGCGGCCGCAGGCGATGGTGCAGCCGAAGCAGGCGGCATTGGTCACCAGCTGCGCCTTGCCGTCGCTCGGCCGCTTTTCGTGCATCGCCTCGGCCGAAATCTTGCCGGCTTCCTCGAACTGCACGTCGCGGTGGTTGCGCGTCGGCAACGCACCCATTTCGTTGATGACATTCATCAGCACTTGCGTCCCGTACTTGGGCAGGCCCTGACCGGTTACCGCGTTGTCAGCCAGCACTTTCTTGGCGGCATTGGTCGCGGCGAGGAAGGCCGGGAAATCCTTGATCCCCGACACCCCTTTCGTGCCACGGATCGCCACCGCCTTCAGGTTCTTCGAGCCCATCACGGCACCGACCCCGGAACGGCCGGCGGCCCGGTGCAGGTCATTGACGATGCAGGCGAACATCACCTGGTTTTCACCCGCCCCGCCAATCGACGAGACGCGGATCAGCGGGTCCTGGTGCAGGCGCTTGATCGTTTCCTCGGTTTCCCAGCAGGTCTTGCCCCACAGGTGACCGGCATCGCGCAACTCGGCCTTGTCGTTCTCGACATAGAGGTAAACCGGCTTCGGCGACTTGCCTTCGAAAATGATCATGTCCCAGCCGGCAAATTTCATCTCGGCCCCGAAAAAGCCGCCGGAATTCGAGCAGGCGATGGCGTTGGTCAACGCCCCTTTGGTGACCACCGTGTAGCGGCCGCCGGTCGAGGCCATCGTCCCGGTCAGCGGGCCGGTGGCCATGATCATCTTGTTGTCCGGCGACAGTGGATCGACCTTGGGGTCGATTTCCGAGATCAGGTATTTCGAAGCCAGGCCGCGCGAGCCGAGGTAGTCATTGGCCCAGGCCATGTTCAGCTGCTCGGGGGTGCAGGTGCCGGCGCTCAGGTTCACGCGCAGGACTTTACGGTTCCATCCCATGATCTCTCCTCCTCAAGCCGCAACGGCAGCCGTATTGGCCTTGGCGGCCCAGGCCCGCATGCGGTTCAGACCGGTCCAGTCGGCGTCGACATAGGTAATCGCCGCGGTCGGACAGGCCTCGGCGCATTTCGGACTGCCGCCGCAGAGGTCGCACTTCTGGACCTTGCCGACATCGGCCATGTAATTGACCGTGCCGAAAGGACAGGCGATGGTGCACACCTTGCAGCCGACGCAGATCGCCTCCTTGACGACCTTGGCCCCGGTCGCCGCATCGAGGACGATGGCATCGACCGGACAGGCATTCATGCACCAGGCATCGGCGCACTGGGTACAGGTATAAGGCACCTTGCGGCCTTCGTGCTCGAAATCGAAAACCTTGATGCGGGACTTGGAAGGATTGATGGCACCGGTATGTTCGTAGGAACAGGCCATCTCGCACTGCAGGCATCCGGTACATTTGGCCGGATCGATGTGAAGCGACTTTTGCATGGTGTCTCCTCCATGAATTGTGGGGTGTCGCATACGGATTGCGCTGGCTGGCAGCGCATCGGTTCATAATGGAACAAAGCTGCGCTGAAGTCATGTTGCAGCGCAGCAGCAACAATCCGTTACACAAGGGGACGAAAGGACGACAGACCCGGGAGCAGCGGCAACATACACTTCAGTTGTGCATTGAACCCTCCTCTCGAAATCCCCCCTTTCGAGAATTTACCCCCGCCGCTGGCGGGGTTTTTTTTGCCCGCTCGCCAAGCGCAAGCCGTTATAATTGCGCACTTTTATTTTTTGCGCATTGAGGTATTGAGCATGGCCGAGCAACATTCTTCCAAGAGCATCATGTGGGCAGTGATCATCGTTGCCATCGCCCTGATCGCTATCGTCTTTCCGCTGACCGTCAAGAAATCCACCTCCGCTGCCGATGCAGCCGGCGGTAACGACGAGGCCGATGTCCGCATTCAGCCGGTTGCCAAGTTCGAACTGGCTAAGGCCGCCGCCCCGGCCGCTGGCGGCGCCCCGAAGGATGGCCCGACCGTCTTCAATTCCGTCTGTGGCGCCTGCCACAACAGCGGCGCCGCCGGTGCGCCGAAGGCTGGCGACAAGGCCGCCTGGGCACCGCGCCTCGCCCAGGGCAAGGATGCACTGTACAAGAGCGCGCTCGCTGGCAAGGGCGCCATGCCGCCGAAGGGTGGCGCCGCCGATCTGTCCGACGGCGAAATCAAAGCTGCCGTCGACCACCTGCTCGGCCTGGCCAAGTAAGCGCGTCAGACAAAAGCAAAAACGGGGAGGCTACGGCCTCCCCGTTTTGCTTTTGAGGCAGTAAAAAAGGCGCCTCGTGGGCGCCTTCGGTCAGCCGGGCTTTTGGAGGGCCTGCGCCGACCTGGCGGGGATTCCCCTTATTTCTTGGCCGGCTCGACCGCGGCCGTGGCGTCCGCTTTCGGCACGGCCTTCTCGGCACTCTTCTTCGCCGGCTTGGCCTTCTTCTCGACCGGGGCTGCGGCGGGGGTTGCGGCAGGCTTGGCGGCCTCGGCCTTGACGGCGCCTTCAGCCATCTTCGGAGCTTCCGCCTTGGCGCTGGCGGCAACCGGCGCAGTAGCCGCCTTGACGTCGGTGGTGGCCGGTTTGACATCGGCAGCGTGAGCAATACCGAAAGCGGCGGCGAAAGCGAGAGCGATGAGTTGTTTGGTCATTTTGAATCTCCTGAGTTATTCGGTTTTTGATCCGGCTTTGCGAAATTGCGCTGCCTTGTGTCGAATAACGCAGGCGATGACCGCGCCGATGTCATAAGGACGGTAACCCGCTGTAACGCGGTGTGACCGAGCGGTTAGCGCTTGTTGCCGGCGAGCATGGCCTTCATCGCATCGAGCCGGGCGCTGCCGGTTGCCTTGTCGGGCGGCGCGTCCTGCTTGCCGCCGGAGAAGCGGACATCCTCCTTGCCCATCTCGTCGATGAAGCGCGAAGGTTCGCAGGGGACGAATTCGCGCGCCTGCTTGCGCCGTTCGCAGTAGGAAATGAACAGGGCGCGCTGGGCACGGGTAATGCCGACGTACATCAGGCGGCGCTCTTCCTCGATCTTGCCGGGATCGGTCGATTCGCGATGGGGCAGGATGCCCTCTTCGACGCCGACCAGGAATACGTACTTGTACTCCAGCCCCTTCGAGGCGTGCAGCGTCGATAGCTGGACGGCATCGACTTCCTCGTCGTTCTGCTTGTCCAGCATGTTGATCAGCGCGATGCTCTGGGTCAGGTCGATCAGCGTCTTGCCGTCCAATTCGCCCTTCTTGTTCAGCCAGTTGGCGAATTCGCAGACATTGCCCCAGCGCGTTTGGGCCGTGCGCTCCTCTTCGTGATCGTAGAGGAAGGCCTCGTAATCGATGGCTTTCAGCAGATCGGGCAGCACCTGGTGTGCCGGCTCGCGTACCGCGCGTTCCTGCGTACGGTTGATGAACTGACAGAATTCGAGCAGCGGATCGAGTTGGCGGGGCTGCACGCGCTGCGCGAAACCTTCCTCGAAAGCCGCCTGGAACAGCGAGATATGGCGTTCGCCGGCATAGGTGCCGAGCACCTGCAGCGTCGCCGCGCCGATGCCGCGCTTGGGCGTGGTGGCGGCACGGATGAAGGCCGGATCGTCGTCCTCGTTGGTCAGCAGGCGCAGGTAGGCAATGATGTCCTTGATTTCTGCCTTATCGAAGAAGGACTTGCCACCCGACAGCAGGTAGGGAATGCGGTGGTCGCGCAGGTACTCCTCGAAGCCGCGCGCCTGGTGGTTTGAGCGGTAGAGAATGGCGTAGTCCTTGAAGTGGGCGCGATGCTCGAAGCGGTGCGCCTGCAGCTTCATGACCACGCCCTCGGCCTCAGCATCGTTGTCGCGACAGGCGGTGACGTGAATCGGCTCGCCGAGGCCGAGATCGGACCACAGCTTCTTGTCGAACAGCTTCTCGTTGTTGGCGATGACGTTGTTGGCTGCCTTCAGGATGGTGACCGTCGACCGGTAATTCTGTTCGAGCTTGATGACCTTGAGGGCCGGGAATTCGGCCGGCAGCTTCTTCAGGTTGTCGATGTCGGCACCGCGCCAGCCGTAGATCGCCTGGTCGTCGTCGCCGACTGCGGTGAACTGGGCGCGGACGCCGGTCAGCAGCTTGAGTAGCTGGTACTGGCAGGCATTGGTGTCCTGGTATTCATCGACCAGCAGGTAACGCAGCCGGTTCTGCCATTTGTCGGCAATCTCCGGATGCTCGCTGAATAGCTTCACCGGCAAGCCGATCAAGTCGTCGAAATCGACCGCCTGGTAGGCCTTCAGCGTCGCCTCGTAGGACAGATAGGCGTGGGCGGCGAGGTTTTCGTGCTCATCGCGGACCAGGTGGCGGGCTGCTTCGGGCGTCACCAGCGCGTTCTTCCAGTTCGAGATGATCGACTGCAGGATGCGTAGCGTCGCCTTATCCACCGTTTGCGCCACCTCGCTGATGATGCCGCCGCAATCGGCCGAATCGAAGATCGAGAAGCGCGGCTTGTAGCCGAGCGCCTTGGCTTCCTCGCGCAGGATGCGGACGCCGAGCGAATGGAAGGTGGAAATCTGCAGATCGTCGGCGTGCTGCTTGGGCAGGATCTTGCCGATCCGCTCCTTCATTTCCTTCGCCGCCTTGTTGGTGAAGGTGATGGCCGCAACGTTGCGCGCCTTGAAACCGCAATCCTCGACCAGATAGGCGATCTTTTGCGTGATCACCCGGGTCTTGCCCGAACCGGCCCCGGCCAGCACCAGCAGGGGGCCGTCGAGGTAATGGATCGCTTCGCGTTGCTGGGGATTGAGGCCGGACATAGCTTCCTGAAAATAGCAGCGCCCCGGCCAAGCGGGGCGCCCAAATGCGTGGGGATGGATTTTAACCCAGCGCTAAAGGGATGAAAATCATGGGTTTTTCGCCGTCGACCGCAGCGCTCGGCAAGTCCCGGGGCCAGTGGCAATCGCTTCAGGCCTGGTCATCGATATGGCCGGTGGCAGCGTCCAGCGCGTCGCCCTTGATCAATTCGTCGGCCGCCGTTCCGAGCGCGGCCAGTTCGGCCGCCATCTCGCGGGCATCCTGAAAGACCCGCTGAGCACCGGAAAATTCGCCGATCGCTCCGGCCTCGATCTCGGCCATTTCCTGTTGCAGGCTGCGCTGGCGGTCGCCTTCGATACCCTCCAGCGACTCGACCCGCCGTACCTGTTGGCCGGCGACATGACGAGCCCGCTCCCGGGACTCCTGGGAGAGGCGCTGCGTGGTCGATTCGAGGCGGTTCAGTTTCATTGACGGGCTCCTCAACCCGTCAACGGCACTTTGCCGCCCCGGCTTTAATTACAGCGCGCCGAACACTTTCTTCAGCAGATCGCTGCCAGCCCCGACCGGGTTGGCGCGCAGTTTTTTCTCTTCCTCGGCGATCATCAGAAATAGTCCATCCATCGCCTTTTGCGTGACATAGCCGTCGAGGTCGGCGTCCTTCTGGTCGATCAGGCCACTGCTCGCCGCCTTGCCGGCAAAGCTGTTGTACTGCTCGGCCAGTTGCAGCTTCTTGGTCGAGGCTTTGACGATGGGCATGAACTTGGCGGTCAGCTGCTCGGTCGAGGTGCGCTTGAAGTATTGCGTCACGCTGTCCTCACCACCGGTCAAGATGCCCTTGGCGTCCTGCACGCTCATCTTCTTGATCGAGTCGGTGAGAATCGGCTTGGCTTCGGCCACCGCCTGCTCGGCGGCGTGGTTCATCGTTTCGATCAACTGGTCGGCCTGCTTGCCAAGACCGAACATGCGCAGGCCGCTCTCGGCTTTTTGCAGATACCCGGGCAGCGGAATCTTCACCTTGCTGTTGCCGAGGAAGCCGCCCTCCTTGCCCAGCGAGGCGACCGCGTAATCCGCCCCCTTGGCCAGCGCTTCCTTGACGCCGGCGCTGGCATCACCGGTCGAAATGGCGTCCAGCCCGGCGGCGTGGACGAGTCCGGCGGTCAACAGCAGAAAAAGGGCAAAAAGCGGAGCGAGCAGGCGGCGCATGGTGTTCTCCTGAAAATCAGACGATATCGAGGTGACCGATGCCGGTGGTCAGGTCGCGGTCCTTGGACTCCTTGCCGTGCAGCTTGATCTGCAGGCGCAAATCGTTCAGCGAGTCGGCATTGCGCAGCGCATCTTCGTAGGTAATCCGGCCGCCCTCATAGTGATCGAACAGCGCCTGGTCGAAAGTCTGCATGCCGAGTTCGCGCGACTTCTTCATGATTTCCTTGATCTCATGCACCTCGCCCTTGAAGATCAGGTCGGAGATCAGCGGCGAATTGAGCATCACTTCGATGGCGGCAACCCGTCCCTTGCCGTCCTTCTTCGGAATCAGGCGCTGCGAGACCATACCGCGCAGGTTCAGCGAGAGGTCCATCAGCAATTGCTGGCGGCGCTCTTCCGGGAAGAAGTTGATGATGCGGTCGATCGCCTGGTTGGCGCTGTTGGCGTGCAGCGTCGCCAGACAGAGGTGGCCGGTTTCGGCGAAGGCGATGGCGTAGTCCATCGTGTCGCGGTCGCGGATTTCGCCCATCAGGATGACGTCCGGCGCCTGGCGCAGCGTGTTGCGCAGCGCCGGGCCCCAGTCGTCTGTATCGACCCCGACTTCGCGCTGCGTGATGATGCAGTTCTTGTGTTCGTGCACATATTCGATCGGGTCTTCGATCGTGATGATGTGGCCGTAGGAGTTCTCGTTGCGGTAATCGACCACCGAAGCCAGCGACGTCGTCTTGCCGGTGCCGGTGCCGCCGACGAAGATGACCAGGCCACGCTTGGTCATCGCGATATCCTTGATCACCGGCGGCAGGCCGAGTTCATCGATCTTCGGGATGCTCATGTTGATCGTCCGGCAGACGACGCCCATGCGGCCCTGCTGGACGAAGGCATTGACGCGGAAGCGGCCGATGCTGGCCGGCGAGATGGCAAAGTTGCACTCCTTGGTCGCCTCGAACTCGGCGGCCTGGCGGTCGTTCATGATCGAACGGGCCAGTTCGGCGGTGTGCTGTGAAGTCAGCACCTGGTTGGAGACTGGCGTGATCTTGCCGTCAATCTTGATCGCCGGCGGAAAACCGGCGGTGATGAACAGGTCCGACCCTTTTTTCTGCGCCATCAGGCGCAGCAGGTCGTGCATGAATTTCATTGCCTGGTCGCGTTCCATATCTTCCCCTCGCTTATATTTGACCGGCGAATCAGGCCGGGAAGGCATCCTTGTTGGCGGCCTTGTTGCGCGCTTCGGCGCTCGACACCAGATTGCGGCGGACCATGTCGAGCAGGTTCTGGTCGAGCGTCTGCATGCCGACATTCTGGCCGGTCTGGATCGCCGAATACATCTGTGCGATCTTGTTTTCGCGGATCAGATTGCGGATGGCCGGCGTGCCGATCATGATTTCATGCGCTGCGCAGCGCCCCTGGCCATCCTTGGTCTTCAGCAGGGTCTGCGAGATAACGGCGCGCAGCGATTCGGACAGCATCGAACGGACCATTTCCTTTTCCGCCGCCGGGAAGACGTCGACGATCCGGTCCACGGTCTTCGCCGCCGACGAGGTGTGCAGCGTGCCAAACACCAGGTGGCCGGTTTCGGCCGCGGTGAGCGCCAGGCGGATGGTTTCGAGGTCGCGCATTTCGCCGACGAGGATGACGTCCGGGTCTTCGCGCAGGGCCGAGCGCAGCGCGTTGGAGAAGGACAGCGTGTGCGGCCCGACTTCGCGCTGGTTGATCAGGCACTTCTTGGCTTCATGGACGAATTCGATCGGGTCTTCGACGGTCAGGATGTGGCCGTAATCGTTTTCGTTGATGTGATTGACCATCGCCGCCAGCGTCGTCGACTTGCCGGAACCGGTCGGCCCGGTGACCAGCACTATGCCGCGCGGGTATTCGGAAATGTCCTTGAAGATTTTCGGGCAGTTCAGTTCTTCCAGCGTCAGCACCTTCGACGGAATGGTCCGGAATACGGCACCGGCGCCACGCTGCTGGTTGAAGGCATTGACCCGGAAACGCGCCAGGTTGGGAATTTCAAACGAAAAGTCGCATTCCAGCGTTTCTTCATAAACCTTGCGCTGGCCGTCGTTCATGATGTCGTACACCATGCCATGCACATCCTTGTGCTCCATCGCCGGCAGGTTGATGCGGCGCACGTCGCCATGGACGCGGATCATCGGCGGCAGGCCGGATGAAAGATGGAGGTCGGAGGCCTTGTTCTTGACGCTAAAGGCCAGCAGTTCGGTGATGTCCATGCGGGGATCGTCCTTGAAGCGCGTTTGGCGCGTGTATACTGGAAACAGACGTGATTCCAATGGATTATGAGCGCAATCGCCACCAACCTGCAAGCTGTCCGGACGCGCATCAGCACTGCCGCCAAGGCCGCCGGACGCCCCCCGGAAAGCATCGCCCTGCTCGCGGTCAGCAAGACCTGGCCGCTGTCATCCGTTATTGACGCAGCCACCGCCGGGCAGCGCGCTTTTGGCGAGAATTACGTGCAGGAAGGCGTGGACAAGGCGAGTGCCACGGTCGACCGCGATCTGGACTGGCATTTCATCGGCCCGCTGCAAAGCAACAAGACGCGGCCGGTCGCCGAGCATTTCGCCTGGGTGCATTCGATCGACCGCCTGAAAATCGCCGAACGCCTGTCGGCCCAACGGCCGGCCGACCTACCGCCACTCCAGGTCTGCGTCCAGGTCAATGTCTCCGGCGAAACGAGCAAGAGCGGCTGCCAGCCCGCTGAAGCGCTCGCCCTGTGCCAGGCAGTCGCCGCCCTGCCCAGGCTGACCCTGCGCGGCCTGATGGCGATTCCCGAACCGGTCGATGATGAAGCCGGCCAACGAGCGCCTTTCCGCCAATTGCGGGAAATATTCGAAACGATCCGGGCGGCCGGTTTGCCGCTCGATACTTTATCGATGGGCATGTCCCACGATCTTGAAGCTGCCATTGCCGAAGGCGCGACCATCGTCCGCATCGGCACGGCCATTTTTGGTGAAAGAAACTACGCATGAAAATTACCTTCCTCGGCGGCGGCAACATGGCCAACGCGCTGATCGGCGGCATGTTGAAACAGGGCTTTGCGGCGACCGACATCACCGTCATCGATCCCGGCAGCGAGGCGCGGGACAAGCTCAGCCAGAGTTATGCGGTGAACTGCCTGGAATCGGCCGAAATGCTGGTCAGCGTCGGCGACCTGCTGGTCCTCGCGGTCAAGCCGCAGCAAATGAAGGAGGCCGTCGCCCCGCTCGCCGCCAAGCTCGGCCGTGCCGTCGTCGTCAGCATCGCGGCCGGCCTTGATCTGGAAACCCTGTCCCGATTCCTCGGCGGCCATCGCAAGATCGTCCGCTGCATGCCGAACACGCCAGCCCTGATCGGCGCCGGCATCACCGGCCTCTGCCCCTTGCCGGAAGTCAGCGACAGCGAACGCGCCGCCGCCGACC
Organism: Dechloromonas denitrificans; assembly: GCF_001551835.1. Classification (GTDB taxonomy): domain Bacteria; phylum Pseudomonadota; class Gammaproteobacteria; order Burkholderiales; family Rhodocyclaceae; genus Azonexus; species Azonexus denitrificans. The sequence goes on from NZ_LODL01000035.1 coordinate 371,391, forward strand.
GCGTGCTGCGCGCCGTCGGCACCACGGTGTGGATCGCCGACGAAGGCAAGATGGACGGCGTCACCGCCCTTTCCGGCAGCGGCCCGGCCTATGTCTTCCTGTTCATCGAAGCGCTGCAGCAGGCCGCCGCCGACCTCGGCTTCACCGCTGAGCAAGGGCGCCTACTGGCCATCGAAACGGTACAGGGCGCCGCCGCCCTCGCCGCGCAATCAAGCGAGCCGGCCGCGGTGCTGCGCGAGCGCGTCACCTCCAAGGGCGGCACCACCGAAGCGGCACTGCGTACGATGGCCGAACAGGGCGTCAAGGAAGGCATCGTCGCCGGCGTCAAAGCCGCCGAAGCGCGCGGCCGCGAACTCGGCAAACTGCTGGGCGCCGCCTGATGCAAGCCCTCGTTTTCCTGGTCGATGCCGTCGTCAGCTTTTTCTGCACGCTGTTCCTGCTCCGTTTCATGATGCAGGCGATGCGCGTTTCCTTTGCCGGGCAGATTGGCGACTTTGTCGTCAAACTGACCAACTGGGCGGTCAAGCCGCTGCGCCAGGTCATTCCCGGCCTCGGCGGCTTCGACTGGGCCAGCCTGCTCGCTGCCCTTGCCCTGCAACTGCTGCTCTCGGCGCTGCTGGTCGGCATTTCCGGCCAGGTGATCAGCGCCGATGCCGGCACCATTGCGCTGATGGCGGGCTGGTTCGCCATTCGCACCCTGCTCCGGCTGGCGGTCTATATCCTGATCGGCGCGCTGATCCTGCAGGCGGTGCTGTCCTGGATCAATCCCTACTCGCCATTGTCGGCGCCGGCCCACCAACTGACCCGGCCGCTGCTCGACCCGATTCGGCGCATCGTGCCGGCGATTTCCGGCATCGACCTGTCGCCGCTGGTCGCCATCCTGCTGCTGCAGGCCGTGCTGATGTTCCTGTGAGCATTTGGTGGCGACTGGCGGCCGACGGCCGCATCACGCTGACCCTGCACATCCAGCCCGGCGCCAAGAAGACGGAAATCGCCGGGCTGCATGGCGAGGCGCTAAAAATCCGGCTGGCGGCGCCGCCGGTCGATGGCAAGGCCAACGAGGCCCTGCTCAAATTCGTCGCCGAAACGCTGCATCTGCCGAAATCGGCGGTCAGCCTGAAGAGCGGCCAAAGCTCGCGACACAAAGTGCTGGAGATCGTCGGCACGACGCCGGTCGCGGTGGCCGAGCTGGCGCCCAAATGAAAACGGCGGGCAAGCCCGCCGTCAGCCAGCCGTTGGTAGCGCTTACTTTTTTGCCGTCTTGGCCGGTGCACCGCCGGCCTCACCGACCGTCAGTTCCGGCCGAAGTTTGGCGACGCTCTTCTCGCCGAAGCCCTTGACCCCCTTCAAGTCATCGACCGACTTGAACGGTCCGTTTTTCGTCCGGTAATCGACGATCGCCTTGGCCTTGCTCGGGCCGATGCCCTTGACGGCATCCAGCTCGTCGACGCTGGCGGTATTCAGATTGACGGCGGCAAACGCCATGCTGATGCAGGACAGCAGGGCAACAATCAGTGCCAGGAAACTTTTCATCGGGACTTCCTCCTGTTTAGGAAAATCATCAATCGCTCGGAACAAAAACGCCAGGGCACGAACCCTGGCGCAAAATATTCTAAACGAATATGACGATTACGTTAATCAGGAAGCATCCCGGCTCAGCGGCTGAACACGACGCGGCCGCCGACCAGCGTTGAACGGACCTGACCAGTCATCATGTAGCCTTGCCAGGGCGAATTCTTGCCCCGGCTCTTCAAGGCTTCCGGCGTCAGTTGCCAGGTCGCCTGCGGGTCGAAAATGCAGACATCGGCCGTCGCTCCGAGCGCCAGATGGCCACTTTCCAGACCGAGAATTTCGGCCGGCCCGCAAGTGATACGGGCAATGGCGTCGAGCAGCGATACCTTGGCCGTCTCGGCCCATTTCAGGGTCAGCGGCAGCAACACTTCGAGGCCGGTGGCGCCCGGCTTGGCTTCGCCGAAGGGCAGTAGCTTGTCGTCGGCCCCAACCGGCGTGTGGTCGGAGCAAATGGCGGCCAGGCCACTGACGGCTGCGGTCGACAGCGCCAGACGGTCATTTTGCGCGCGCAAGGGCGGGCAGAAACGGGCATGCGGATTGAAGAAACCGATGTCGTTTTCGGTGAGCAGCAGGTGATGGACGCCAACGTCGCAAGTGACCGGCAGGCCATCGTGCTGGGCGCGCTGGATCAGGGCCATGCCGGCCGCCGAGGAAATCCGGGTCAGATGGACGCGGCAGCCGGTATCGCGCACCAATTGGACAATGGTGGCAATGGCGATGGTTTCGGCGGCGACCGGAATGCCGGCCAGCCCAAGCCGGCTGGCGACTTCGCCCTCATGCGCGATGCCGTTGCGCGACAGCCAGTAATCCTGTGGCTGCAGCCAGACGGCAAAGTCGAAGGTGGCGGCGTATTCCATGGCGCGCAGCAGCGCTTCGGTATCGATTACCGGCTTGTTGGCTTGCGAGAAGGCGACGCAACCGGCTTTCTTCAATCCAGCCAGTTCGGCCAGACGCTCGCCCTTCAGGCCCAGGGTCAGCGCACCGAGCGGCAGCACGCGCGCCTTGCCGATTTCCTCACCGCGATGGACCAGACGGTCGGCCAGTTCCGGCTCGTCGAGCGGCGGATCGGCATCCGGCGGCACGACAACCGAAGTGACGCCGCCGGCGACGGCAGCCGCCAGTTCGGCTTCGATCGAGTTCAGGCGGGCGCCGAGGTCGATCAGGCCGGGGCAGACGACGCAGCCGGCGGCATCGATGACTTTGTCGGCAACGAAGCCGGCCGGCGCTTGGCCGAGGCCGGCGATCTTGCCAGCGGCGATGTAGAGCGAGGCATTGCTGCGGTCGACGCCGTTTTTCGGGTCAATTACGCGGCCATTTTCAATAACGATATTCATCAATCAGTTCCCCGCAACGATGCTCATGACCGCCATCCGGACAGCGATCCCGAAGGTGACCTGGGGCAGGATCACGGCCTGCGAGCCATCGGCCACCGCCGAGTGGATCTCGACGCCGCGGTTCATTGGCCCCGGGTGCATGACGATGGCGTCCGGCTTGGCCAGTGCCAGCTTCTGCGGCGTCAGGCCGTAGTGGCGGAAGTACTCGCCGGCCGAGGGCAGCAGGGCGCCGGTCATCCGTTCGTTCTGCAGGCGCAGCATGATGATCACGTCGACATCCTTGAGGCCTTCGTTCATGTCGTGGAAGACATGCACGCCGAGCTTGTCGAGATGCTTGGGCAACAACGTTTCCGGCCCGATGGCGCGGACTTCCGGGACGCCGAGCGTGGTCAGGGCGTGGATGTCGGAACGGGCGACGCGCGAATGCAGGATGTCGCCGACGATGGCGACGCGCAGTTGCGTGAAGTCCTTCTTGTAATGGCGGATGGTGTACATGTCGAGCAGGCCCTGCGTCGGGTGGGCATGGCGCCCGTCGCCGGCATTGACGACATGCACGTCGTCGCGGCCGATGCGCTGCAGATGCTCGGCAATCAGGTAAGGCGCGCCGCTCGAAGCGTGGCGCACAACAAACAGGTTGGCGTGCATGGCGCACAGGTTGTCGATGGTATCAAGCAGGGTTTCGCCCTTGCTGGCCGACGACTTGTTGATGTCGAGATTGATCACGTCGGCACTCAAACGCTTGGCGGCGATCTCGAAGGTGGTGCGGGTCCGCGTCGAATTCTCGAAGAACAGGTTGAAGACACTCTTGCCGCGCAGCAGCGGCACTTTCTTGACTTCGCGGGCCGAGACTTCCATGAAGGAGGCGGCGGTGTCGAGAATCTGCGTCAGGATGCGCTGCGGCAAGCCTTCAACGGAGAGCAGGTGGATCAGCTCACCATCCTTATTCAACTGCGGGTTATGCATTTTCCAGCCTCCAGGCAAGTTGACCGTCATCCTGCTTGCCGAGCACCAGGCTCTGGCCTGCGCCCAGATCGACATCCCAGACACCGTAGGTGGCGCCGATCGGCAACTCGCGGCCGCCACGGTCGGCGAGCACGGCGAGATCGACCGCGGCCGGCCGACCATAGTCGAACAACTCGTTGATCGCCGCCCGGGTAGTGCGCCCGGTATAAAGCACGTCATCGACCAGGATGATGTGGCGGCCTTCGACATCGAACGGGATGACAGTCGGCTTGACCTGCGGATGCAGGCCTTTTTCAGCGAAATCGTCGCGGTAGAAAGAAACGTCGATCAGGCCGATCTCCTCGGACAGACCAAGCAGTTCCTGCAGGCGTTCGGCGATCCAGGCGCCGCCGCTATAGATGCCGACCAGCGCCGGCTTGCGGTGCAGTTGCGGGCGAATGAGATCGGCCAGTTGCCGGCATTGCGCTTCGGCATCGGGCAGAGGATTAGTCAGGGGTGACATGGTGCGGGCTTTCGAACCAGGTTTGAAGAATGAGCTGGGCCGCCACGGCATCGAGCAGCGGCTTGGCGCTCCTGCTGTTGCGACCGGTTTCGCGGAGCCGGGCCTCGGCGTCGAGCGAGGTCATCCGCTCGTCGGCAAAGCCGACCGGCAGATTGAAGCGGCGTTTCAGGCGTTCAGCGAACTTGGTCGCCAGCCGGGTCATCTCGTGCGGCGTGCCGTCGGCATGGGTCGGCAGGCCGACGACCAGTTGCACCGGTTGCCATTCGGCAACCAGCCTGCCGATGGCGGCGAAGCGGTCGTCGTTCGATTCGGCGCGAATCACCGTCAGCGGATGGGCAGTGCCGAGCAGGGTTTCGCCGGTCGCCACGCCAATCCGCTTCTCGCCGAAATCAAAGGCCAGCACGGTGCCGTCAGGCATGCCCGGCCACGTCGGAAAGCTGGGTGAAGCTGATGCCGAGCTTCTGCATCGCCGCCGGCAAACGCTCTTCGGGCGGCAGATCGAAGAGGATTTCGGCCTTGGCCGGCACGGTCAGCCATGAATTCTGGGCCAGTTCGTTTTCCAGCTGGCCGGCCTCCCAGCCGGCATAGCCGAGGGTGACCAGGATTTCGGCCGGCAAACCGGCACTGCCGACCGAGGTCAGCACATCGCGCGAACTGGTCAGGCCGACCTCGCTATTGACGGCCAGCGTCGATTGCCATTGGCCGAGCGGTCGATGCAGTACGAAGCCGCGATCAAGCTGGACCGGACCACCAAAATAGACCGGCAATCGGGCCATTTGCTCGGCTTCCAGCTTGATATCGATCTTTTCGAACAGGCCGGCCAGATTCATGTCGATCGGGCGATTGACGATAACGCCCAAGGCGCCGTTCTCGTTGTGTTCACAGATATAAACGAGCGCGTTGGAAAAATACGGATCCTCAAGCGCCGGCATGGCGATGAGGAAGTTATCGGTCAGATTGACGTTGTCCATAACTGGAATTTTAATCGCCGCCGGGGTACAAACCAACCATGAATGCAGAAAAAGCCCTCGTCTGGTTTCGCCGCGACCTGCGCGACCATGACCATGCCGCGCTCAGCGCCGCCCTGTTGGAAGCCAACGCCGTCTATTGTGCCTTTGTCTTCGATACCGACATTCTCGATGCCCTGCCCAACAAACAGGATCGCCGCGTCCATTTCATCCACGCCTCGCTGCTCGAACTAGATGCCGCGCTACGCGCCAGGGGCGGCGGCCTGATCGTTCGCCACGGCCGGGCCCAAACCGAGATTCCGCTATTGGCCAGGCAGCTGGGGGTCGCAGCGGTGATCACCAACCGCGACTACGAACCGGCCGCCAAGCAGCGCGACATGGAAGTGGCCGAAGCCCTGCGTGCCTCGGGCATCGCTTTTCACAGCCTGAAGGACCAGGCCATTTTCGACCGCGATGAAGTCCTGACCCAGGCCGGCAAACCCTTCTCGGTGTTCACGCCGTACAAAAATGCCTGGCTGAAGCGGTTGACCGCCGGCGACTATGCCGCCTATCCATGCCAAGGACAACTGGCCGGCAGTGAATTGGCCGGCGTGCCGAGCCTCGCCGCTCTCGGCTTTGCCAAAACCGATCTCGCCGCCCTCGGCATCCAGCCCGGCATGAGCGGCGCCCGTACGCTGTGGGACGAATTCCGCAGCGGCCGGATCAAGCGCTACGCGGCGCTGCGCGACTTTCCGGCGGTCAAGGGCGTCTCCTACCTGTCGGTGCATTTGCGCTTTGGCACCATTTCCATCCGCGAACTGGTCCGTACCGCCTGGAGCGACGAAGCAGAGACCTGGCTCAGCGAACTGATCTGGCGGGATTTTTACTTCATGATTCTCGACCGTTTCCCGCACGTGGTCGGCCATGCCTTCAAGCCGGAATACGATGCGATCCAGTGGGAAGACTGGCCGGAAGGCTTTGCCGCCTGGTGTGCCGGGCGCACCGGCTACCCGCTGGTCGACGCCGCGATGCGCCAACTCAGGCACAGCGGCTGGATGCACAACCGGCTACGCATGGTCGTCGCCTCCTTCCTGTGCAAGGATCTCGGCATTGACTGGCGACTCGGCGAGCAATACTTCGCCGAGCAACTAAACGACTTCGACCTGTCCGCCAACAACGGTGGCTGGCAATGGGCATCCTCCAGCGGCTGCGATGCGCAGCCTTATTTCCGGATCTTCAACCCGGTGACGCAATCGGAAAAATTCGACCCGGAAGGCAAGTTCATTCGCCGCTACGTACCGGAGCTGGCCAGAGTCGCCAACAAGTACATCCACGCCCCCTGGCTGATGGGTCGGGTCGAGCAGGAGGGGCTGGGCGTCGTCATCGGCCGCGACTATCCGGGACCTATTGTCGATCACGCCCAGGCTCGGGAAAAAACTCTGGCGCGCTACGTGGTGGTCAAAAAAGGCGGATAAAAAAAGGGGCTGCTACGCCCCCTTGTTCTCATATATCGATGTCGCCACGGCTGACCGCCAATGCCTGCGGTCGACCGTGCTTATCAAGCCTTTTTGCAATAGCCGGCGACCAGGCCGAGCAACTCCTCTTCGTCGTACGGCTTGCCAAGGTAGTGGTTGGCGCCGATTTCCAGCGCGTAATTGCGATGCTTGTCGGCCGTCCGCGAGGTGATCATGATCACCGGCAGCTGGCGCAGGCGTTCATCGGCCCGGATGTTGCGCAGCAGATCGAAACCATCCATGCGCGGCATTTCGATGTCGGACAGGATGACATCAGGCATCACATCGATCAGTTGCTCCAGGGCATCGACCCCATCCTTGGCCAACACCACCTGATAGCCTTCGCGATTGAGCAAACGGCTGGTGATCTTGCGCACGGTCAGCGAATCGTCGACCACCAGCACCGTCGGCACGTGCGGTACCTGCGCCGCCTCGGGCGCGGCCGCAACCGGCACCGCCATCTGCACACTGACCGCCGGCAAACGGCTGGCCAGCGCAACCGGATTGAGGATCAGCACGACGCGGCCATCACCTAGCACCGTGGCGCCGGCAATGCCGACCACCCGCGCCAACTGGGCGCCGATGTTCTTGACGACGACTTCCTGATTGCCCTTCAATTCATCGACCTGAACGGCGACGCGCTGCGTCCCCGAGCGCAACAGCAGCACCCAGTACTGGCGATGCAGCTCCGGCACGGCAGCGGGGTCGCCGAGCAGATTCGGCAGGAAATGGAAGGGGTAGCGGTTGCCCTGCCACTCGGCCTCGCCCTTTTCGCGCAGCGCAGCGAGCGGCTTTTCCTTCATTTCCTTGACCTGCTCGATCATCGTCGACGGCACGGCGTAAAGCTGAGTGCCCGCCCGAACCAGCAGAGTCTGCGTCACCGCCAGTGTCAGCGGCAGGTAGAGACGGAAGGTCGTGCCCTGCCCTGGCTGCGAGAGTATTTCAATGCGTCCGCCCAGTGCGGCGACTTCGGTCTTGACGACGTCCATGCCGACACCCCGGCCGGCCACTTGGGACAATTCGGCAGCGGTCGAGAAACCAGGCTGGAAAATGAAGTCGTACAGCGTTGCCGCATCGGCCGGCTGTCCGGCCGGCAACAGCCCCATCGCCTCGGCCCGGGCGCGGATACGCTGGGCGTCCAACCCCTTGCCGTCGTCCGACATCGACAGGATGATTTCGTTGCCTTCCTGAGCCAGTGCCATGGTGATTTCACCGGCTTCCGGCTTGCCGGCGGCGAGACGCTCCTCCCGACTTTCGATACCGTGCGTCACGGCATTGCGCAGCATGTGTTCGAGCGGCGCCATCATCTTGTCGAGCACCGAACGGTCGATTTCCACCTGGCCGCCGACGATGTCCAGGCTAGCCCGCTTGCCGACGTCCTTGGCGGTCTGCCGCACGATGCGGTAGAGACGTTCGGACTGGCTGGCGAACGGAATCATCCGGACGCCCATCAGCTCCTGCTGCAGACTGTGGTTCAGCCGCGACTGGGCAAGGATGGCCGCATTGGCATCATCAAGATTCTTCAGCAAGTTCTGCTGCACCGTCGCCACGTCGTTGACCGACTCGGCCATGAACCGGGTCAGTTCCTGGAAGCGGGTGAAACGGTCGAGTTCGAGCGGGTCGAACTGTGCCTCGCCCTCCGGCGCATGAGCGACGCGGGCTTGAATCTGGCCTTCGGCCTGAATTTCGATTTCGCGCAACTGGCGGCGCAGGCGGATGACGTTTTCGGTCAGGTCGAGCAGCGAACCTTTCAGGCTGCGCATTTCGCCTTCGATCCGGGTCCGCGCAATCGACAATTCACCGGCTTCATTGACTAGGCGATCGATCAGGTCGGCCCGCACGCGCAGCGTTGCCCGCTGGCCACCGGCTTCGCTTTCGCTTTCGCTGTCGGCGGCGGTTGCCGCCGGCGCAGCAAGCGGTGCTTCCGTTTCCAGCGCTGCCTCTGCGGCGGCCGGCACTTCCTGCGGGCCGGCGCGCAGGCGCTCGACAGCCAGGGCCAGGGTATCGCAACCGTTCTCGATTTCGTCGATGAAACTCGGCGTCACCTGACCGGCATGCATCGCCTCCTCGACCCGCGTTTCCAGCAGATGAGTCAGTTCGCCGAGGTTCATCGCCCCGGCCATCCGGGCATTGCCCTTGAAGGTGTGGAGCAGCCGGGCGATGGCGTGCGGCGGCACATCGCTGCCGAGATCGGCCCGCCAGGCACGCGACTGCGTGGTCAGGTCGCGCAACTGGTCTGCTGCTTCCTCAAGGAAGATCGGCAGCAGTTGCTCATCGAGTTCGTCGGTCAACTGCGGCAGAACCGGCAGTGGGGCAGCGGCGGCAATCTCCGGCATAGCGGCCAGACCGGGCAGTGGAATGATTTCGGCCGTGGTCAATTCAATGACGGGCGCAGCTTCCGCTGCCTCAATCGCCGGTGGCGGATAAATATCGCCCAGAGCGCCGATCAATTGCCCCTGCTCTTCCGGCGCCTGCTGTTCAGCCAGCGCGGCAAACATGCCTTCCAGCGTAATGATCGTCTGGCGAACGGTTTCCAGCCCTTCGATGCTCTCCGGCTGGGCCGAGCCATCACGCCGCAACAGAGCATGCTCCAGCGCGATGGCCAGGTGATGCAAGGGCATCAGGCCGACCGTGGCCGCGATGCCGCCGAGGGTATGTGCGGCGCGCGTCATCTCGAACGTCGTCGGCGCCCCCGGGCTGGCTTCCAGCTCGGCGTAGCTATCCAGCAAGGTCTGCAAATGACCACGCGCTTCTTCGCGGAAAATATCGTAGAGCGTCGGCGAGGCGCTGACGGAGGGCAGAATTTGTTCGTTTTCGACCGTCGACCGCAGCACTGCCTCATCCGGCGCCAGCAAGTCTTCCAGCGCCTCGGCCGTCGCCAGCAGGTGCAGATCCTCGATAACAGGTTCAGCTGCAGCCGGTAGCGGTGTCGCTTCACTGTCCGGCAACAGGTCATCGATGGCTGGCAATTCAAGAACGATGGCAGGCGCTTCGTCGGCCAGATCCGGCACCGGTAACTCGACAAACTGGCTGACGGCGGAAACCTCGGGCACCGTTTCGATCGGCGATTCGGAGACAGCTTCAGCCACCGGCACGACGGGCGGGACAACCACCGGTGCCAGCACTGCCGCCGGCTCTTCCACCCCGCGCAGACGAGCAGCCAGCGCGACCAGCGCCGAGGTTTCGGGAACCAGGCCATCGCCACTTTCCAGATGCGCCACCCAAGCGGAGAACAGCCGGTGTCCGTCGCCAATCATCCGCATCAGGTCTGGCGTCACCAACTGGTCCTGACGCAGCCACTGATTGAGTGTCTGTTCCAGCTCCCAGGCCGTTTCACCGAGATCCTTGAGGCCGACCATGCGGCCGCTGCCCTTCAGGGTATGCGTCGAGCGGCGGATATTGGTCAAGGCATCGACATTGTGCGGATCGACCGCGAGCAAGGCCGACTGCTCCTCAATCGAGGCCAGTACTTCATTCGCTTCTTCGAGGAAGATGGCGAGCAATTCGGCATCAATTTCCTCGTGGCTGGATTGCGCCAGTTGCAAGGTCTCGGCAGAGGGAAGCGGAGCATCCGCCTGGGCCGGCTTCAGGCCGGACAGGGCGGCATCGACATCGACACTGGCGACATCGCCGGCTTGCAGGGCCTCGAGGGCCGCCTTGGCCGTTTCACCCAGGGCGTGGTTGGCCACCAGATCGGCATCCTTCTGGATGGCTTGCAGATTCTGCTTCAGCTCCTGCTGCAACCTTGCATCGGCCGGTGCTTCCTTGAGCGCCTCGACCAGGGCATGCGTCTCCAGCGCCTGCTGGGCCAACTGGCTTTCGACACTCGGTGCCGCCGCTGGCTCGAAGTCGACAGCTTCATCGTCTTCGCTGAGCGTCTCGCCCTTCATGCGCCGGACAAAGGACTCGAAATCACTTTCGCCGGCGGGCAAGGCATCGACAAAGAAGCCAAGCAACGAAAGCTGCTGGGCAACCGCCTCGAAATCTTCCGGTGCCGCCTGATAGCCGGCCGCACCAAATTGCTGGATGCGCGCGCTGCAATCCTTCAGGCTGGCGACAGCCGCCATGTGGCCGAGCATGGCGAGCGCCCCACCGATCTGCTTGAGCGGCCCATCGAGTAGCGAAAGATCGTGCCCCTTGCCCGGATCGCGGAAGTAGGCGTCCAGGGCCTGTTCGACCTGAGCCAGGTTATTCTGAATCTCGCGTGCCACTTGGCCGATCAGCAGTTTTTCCTGCGCCCGGCGCGTCATTTCATCGAGCAGCGGCATGCCTTCATCGGCCGCCGGCTTGCCGGCGATGCAGGCATAAAGGCGGGCCACCATCAGATCGACCTGCTGGGCGAAATCGGTGCCCAGCCGCTTGAAACTCTCCTGCGCATTCTGCAACAGCAGGATTGCCGTCGCCACTTCCATGGCGACCGTATCGGAATAACGATGGGCATCCTCGGCCAGCCAGCTGGCGATCGCACCCAAACCCTGCCCCAGACGCTTGAGATCGGTGTGACCGATCTCCTCGGTCAAGCCAGCCGTTGTCTTGGCATGTTCGGCGAAACCGTTCAACCCGCCCGGACTGCCCGAGCAGACCTTGTTCCAGAACTCCTCGGTGCTGGCCAGCACTTCGCGCAAACGACGCAAGACCGCATCCTGCGGCTGAATGAGAGCCACTTGCGCCGCGGCGGGCACCATCGCCGGCAGGCCAAAAGTTTCCTGCACCTGCGACAGCAACGGACTCCGCCCTTCGGGGACCTGGGCAACGTGATAGAGCGCCTCGCGCATCAGGCGTTCGGCCAGACTGCTGGAACCTTCCAGCAAGCGGCGAATCTGCAGGTCGATCCGGGCACTTACCTGACGCACCGCGCCATCGTTACTGACCGCCGGATCGCCCAGCGCCTCGACAAAAGCTTGCGCCGTCCACCAGAACGACCGGGCAGCCGGGGTTTCCTGAGTGGCCTCGATCGCGGCCAGCGCCTCCAGCATCAACAGGCGCCCGGCCTCCGCTTCTTCCGGCTTTTTCAGCCAGCTGAGCAGGCCTTTCTGGTAGCGCGCCCGTTCCTTCTTCAAGACCTGGCGCAAGGCTTCGGGGTTCATCGCCACGGCAACGGCCGGGCGCTTCGGCGGGCGCAGCGAAAGGTCGGGGAAAAACAGATCGCTGGCCTGGGCGGTGGCAATGCCACGCACCGCAGCCAACTCCTGATAGACCGGCAGCAGGCGCAAAGGCTGGTTGGCCTCGCCGGCCATCAGTTCATCGAGATAGAGATGAATGCCGGCAAGGGCCTGGCGCAATGCCGCCATCGCCCGCTCATCGGCTGCCAGACGAGCCTCTTCAAGCGCGGCGAGCAGTGCCTCCAGCGACTCGGTGACCAGAGTGACACCATCCAGCCCGACAATCGACAGGGCTCCGTGTACCTGGTGCACATGCGTGCGGCAGAACTTGAGCTGTGTGACATCGGCGCTCGCGGCATAGAGACTCAGTGCCTCTTCAGCCCGTTCGAGCGCCAGATCGATCTCGCCTTTGACCCAGGTCAGTGGGCCCAAATCAAATTCAGTTGCCGCGTTCATAGTCTCTCGCGATCGAAGTCGGTCAGTCCACCTTGAAGCCGGCGACCGAACCCTTCAGTTCGGAAGCCAGCGCGGTCAGTTCGTCTACCGCCTCGGCCGTACGCTGCGTCCCGGCCGTGGTCTGCTCGGTCACCCGCAGAATGTCCTGCATCAGCGTCGCAACCTGCGTCGCCGAGTTGGCCTGGGTTTGCGTCGAGGTCGAAATATCCTGAATCAGCTCGGCCAGATCGCGCGACACCTGACCGATTTCAGTCAATGCCTGACCCGCCGCATCGGACAGCTTGGCCCCTTCAACCACCCCCTGCGTCGACTGTTCCATGGCCGAAACAGCATCCTGGGTATCGGTCTGAATGGTCTTCACAATCGCCGCAATCTGCTTCGTCGCCTCGGCCGAACGTTCGGCTAGACGCTGCACTTCTTCAGCAACCACGGTAAAGCCGCGCCCGGCATCACCGGCCGAAGCGGCCTGAATCGCCGCGTTCAAGGCCAGCACGTTGGTCTGTTCGGTAATGTCGGAAATTAGTTCGACGATTTCACCGATCTCCTGCGAGCTTTCGCCGAGGCGCTTGATGCGCTTCGAGGTTTCCTGAATCTGGTTGCGAATTTCGTTCATGCCCTTGATCGAGTCATGCACGGCCTGCGTCCCCTTTTCGGCGGCCATCAGCGACTGCCGGGCAACCTGGGCCGACTGCGTGGCATTGCCGGAAACCTGGCTCATCGAACGGGCCATTTCCAGCGCCGACTGACCGACTTCCTGAATTTCGGCCGACTGACGTCCAGCCGCATCGAGCAGTTCAGCCGAGGTCAGGCGGGCGATTTCGGTCGCCGCCGTCACCCGGTTGGCCGCGTCGTTGATCCGGCCGACCAGCACGCGCAGTTCTTCAATCGTGTAATTGATCGAGTCGGCGATGGCGCCGGTGATGTTTTCGCTCACCGTCGCCGTGACCGTCAGGTCGCCGTCGGCGAGGTCACCGAGTTCGTTCATCAGGCGCAAAATAGCGTCCTGGTTTTCGCGGTTGGTCTGTTCGGAAGCCTGACGCTGATGTTCGGCGTCGAGGGCGCGGCGACCGGTATCGTCAAGATAGATCTTGGCCAGCATGGCCAGCGTCGCCAGCGCCAGGATGGTCAGCACGATCAGCAAAATGATGTACAGGCCACGCTCGCTGAGGGTTTCCTGATAACCGGCGGCCAGGTCGTCGGTTGCCTTCAGCAACTCCTCGCTTTCGCGGAAAATCCGCGAACCGGCCTGTTTGGATAGGACCAGCGGCTGCATGTTGCCGAGAATGCTGCCAATTGCTGCCTGATACTGCCGGAAGGCGGCATCGAGTTCATTCAGTTTTTCACGGGTTTCGGCGTCATTATTGCCCGAAAGGCGCAGCGTGTCGCTGCCCTTGGTCAGGCCGCCCAGAATGTCACGGAAAGCGTTGGTGTCCTTGCCGAGCAGGAAAGCCACCTCCGGATTGATTTCGTCACCGACCAGCAGGGCGGAAGCGTTCTTGGCAATCCGCTGGGTCAACATCACCAACTGGTTGGCCGATGCGATTTCCCGGGCCGCGCTACCGGCCTGCAGCTTCAGCGCAGCAACCTGCTCGGTCAGTTCGAGCATCACGGCATTCTTGTTGTCGATCGTCGCGACGCTCTTGCCGAGTTCGACCAGGCTCTTCTCCTGGCCGATCACAGTCGCCGCATCCTTTTCGGTGGCCATCCAGCGCTCGGTCAAGGCCGTCAATTGCGGCCGGACATCATCGGGCGAAGACGGCACATTGACGCCGCTGATTTCACCGCCAACCGAAAGGCGCTCGAGCAATTGCGCAAAGGTATCGCGCGACTCCTTCAATTGGCTAAATGCGACCGGATTCCCCTGCAGCGCCAGCGAAGAGGCTTTGGCCAGGCGCTGCGACAGCATGCGCATTTCACCGGAAGCCGCGATATAGGCGGTACCGTGGGTCGACTCGCGGTTATCGTGGAAAACCAGGCCGGCGATCAACAGCAGCAAGAAAACAAAAATACCGCCCAGCACCTTCATCTGCTGGATGACCGGCTGCTTGGCCAGAAACTCCGGCAACAGGGATTTCATCGCCGCCCCCGCCCCCTCGGTCGACATAGCAGTCGACACGGTCATCTGGTCGGATGCCTCGTCTTTTGCACCGGCACCCAACTTGGGCAGTTTGAAACTGAAAGCCATGGAATTCCTCCGCTCTGGGGTGGGGTACAGTGCCCCGGAATCAAACCCCGATATTCATGAAATCTTGATCGGCCAGCAGATCGCGAACCGAGAGTTTGTGCCAGATCTTGCCCTGATGATCGGCGTAGCGCATTGCCGCCCACTCGGGGGCCGCCGGGTCGGGCGTTTCAGCCGTGAAATCTTCCGGGTTCTTCAACCCAAGCATCCGCGAAACCAGTAACGCTGCGTTCGAGCCATGCTTGACGCCGACCAGCAGCAGGCGGGCGTTTGCATTGTGCGGCGTCGGCACGCCACCACGGAAAACCGAAAAATCGGTCACCGCAAACAAATTGCCACGAATATTGGCAATCCCGGCGAACCATGGCCGGGTCAGCGGCACACCGGCCACCGTCGGCGCCTGAACGATCTCGCCGCTATCGGAGAGATCAACCAGCCAGGCTTCGTCGCCAGCCTGAATGCCCAGCCAAGATGCGCCACCTTTGCCTTGCGCCGCGGTGGTCAGACGGTCTGCCAGATAGGCCTGAAAATCGCGGAGACTGGTTTTCTTAGCCATTTAGCTCAGGGCAGCGCGGCAACTCGTTGCAGAAGTTCCTCAGGGTTGAGCGGCTTGACCAGATAATCGACCGCCCCTTGGCGCAAACCCCAGATCTTGTCGGTCTCCTGCCCCTTCGAGGTACAGACGATCACCGGGATATTCTTGGTTTCCTCGTCGCGGGTCAGCGTCCGCGTTGCCTGATAGCCGTTCAGGCCGGGCATCACGACATCCATCAGGATCAGGTCGGGCTTGCTGGCCTTGGCCTTGGCAATCCCCTCTTCACCGTTTTCGGCGGTAATCACCTGATAGCCGGCCTTGGTCAGCAAATCAACGGTGAAGAAGCGCTCGGTGGGGGAATCGTCGACGACGAGGATATTCTTGACGGGCATTTTTGCTCCCTGAACTACGTATTGGTTTCTGTTTCCGCCGGCAACGCAAAGGTAGCGACCGTTTGCAGCAGGCTGTCTTTGGTGAAGGGCTTAGTCAGGTACTGATCGGAACCGACCATGCGGCCACGGGCGCGGTCGAACAGGCCATCCTTCGAAGAGAGCATGATCACCGGCGTGGCTTTGAAACGGGGATTTTTCTTGATCAGCGAACAGGTTTGATAGCCGTCGAGTCGTGGCATCATGATGTCGCAGAAGATCACGTTGGGCTGGTGATCGGCGATTTTGGCAAGCGCATCGAATCCGTCCTCGGCGAGCACAACCTGACACCCGGCCTGGACGAGAAAAATCTCGGCACTACGCCGTATCGTGTTGCTGTCGTCAATGACCATAACCCTGACGCCACGCAGTCTGGATAAATCAGCCAATTCCTTGTCCCCTGGCCCCTTGCAGGGCGCTTTCGATATCGCTGCATCATACTACGGATGTAGTAATTCGACATCATTCTGAAAACAGTGTTACAGCCTTCAGATGGCGACGTCGGCAACCACCGGATTCGGATAAAATCGCGGCCATCTTACCCAATCCCCTTCGCACCTGCCAAGGGCGCGAGCTTTCATGACCCAAACCCCGACGACGCCCCCCAGCCCACCGCTGGTTCTTGTTTTTGCCGCCAGCGACCCCTCCTGCGGCGCCGGCGTTCAGGCCGACATTCTGACCCTGGCCAGCCTGGGCTGCCATCCGCTGACCGCGCTGACTGCCCTGACCGTGCAGGACACCGTCGGTGTGCAAAGCGTACAGCCGGTCGCCGCTGAATTTCTTGAACAGCAGGCGCGCACCGTCCTCGAAGACATGCCGGTCGCCGCCTTCAAGATTGGCGTGCTGGGCAGCGTCGAAAACGTGGTAACCGTGGCCGAGATTCTTTCCGACTACCCGGAAATCCCGCTGATTTTCGACCCAGTGCTGGCCTCCGGCCGGGGCGACGAGTTCTCGGGCGAGGAAATCATTTCGGCGATGCGTGAATTGCTACTGCCGCAAACGACGCTGCTCACCCCCAACGCACCGGAAGCGCGGCGCCTGGCCGAGAGCGACGATGATGAAAACGAGCCGAGCATCGACGTCTGCGCCCAGCGCCTGATCGAGATGGGTGCCCAGTACGTGCTGATTACCGGCACCCACGAAAGCACGCCGCAAGTCGTCAATACGCTGTACGGCCCGGAAGGCGTCATCCGCCGCGACAGCTGGGAACGCCTGCCGGGCAGTTATCACGGCTCCGGTTGCACGCTGGCTTCGGCGATTGCCGGCTGCATTGCCGGCGGTGCCAGTGTCGAAGACGCCGTGCGCGACGCTCAGGACTACACTTGGCAGACCCTGAAAAACGGCTTTCACGCCGGCATGGGCCAACTGATTCCGGATCGTTTCTTCTGGGCGCGCGGCGAGGACGAGGCAGAAGCGCCGGAAGAACAGAGCAGCAAGGATACGGATGGCAAATAAGCTGCGCGGCCTCTACGCCATCACGCCGGAATGCGCTGACGGCCAGCAACTGCTTGCCCAGGTCGAAGCGGCATTGACCGGTGGTTGCCGCCTGCTGCAACACCGCGACAAACTGAGCGAGATGCCCGAGCGCGTCGCCCGCGCCCGCGCCCTGCGCCAGCTGACCGGACACTTCGGCGCCCGCCTGCTGATCAATGACGACCTTGCGCTGGCCATGCTGATCGATGCCGACGGCGTGCATCTGGGCCAGGAAGATGGCAACCTGGTCGCCGCCCGCGCCATTCTCGGCCCGAGCCGGCTGCTCGGCGCCTCCTGCTATGCCGATTTCACGCGCGCCCGGCAAGCGGCGGCGGCCGGCGCCGATTACGTCGCCTTTGGTGCCGTCTATCCGTCGCCCACCAAGCCGCACGCCCCGCTTGCTGCGGTCAACCTGTTCAAACAGGCAAAAACCACCCTGAACGCCAGTAGCTGCGGCATTGGCGGCATCACACTCGCCAATGCCGCACCGCTGGTCGCCGCCGGCGCCGACCTGCTGGCAGTCATCACCGACTTGTTCAACGCGCCGGACATCGCCGTCCGTGCCGCCGCCTACCAACATCTCTTCGAGGAAGCCCAGTCATGACCTCACGCAACCAGCAACTGTTCGAACGCGCCCAGCGCCACATTCCCGGCGGCGTCAATTCGCCGGTCCGCGCCTTCCGCTCGGTTGGCGGCACGCCACTCTTTTTCCAGAAAGGCGTCGGCGCCAAGGTGCAGGATGCCGACGGCAAGTGGTACACCGATTACGTCGGCTCCTGGGGCCCGATGATCCTCGGCCACGCCCACCCCGACGTTATCGCTGCCGTCCAGGCTGCCGTCGTTGACGGCCTCTCCTTCGGTGCGCCGACCGAGAAGGAAGTCGAGATCGCCGACCTGCTCTGCGCACTGGTGCCGTCGATGGAGATGGTCCGCCTCGTTTCCTCCGGCACCGAGGCGACGATGAGCGCCATCCGCCTGGCCCGCGGCTACACCGGGCGCGACGTACTGATCAAGTTCGAAGGCTGCTACCACGGCCATTCCGACAGCCTGCTGGTAAAAGCCGGCTCGGGCGCGCTGACCTTCGGCAATCCGTCGTCGGGCGGCGTGCCGGCCGACCTGGCGCAGCACACCATGGTCCTCGCCTACAACGATCCGCAGCAACTGGCTGACGCCTTTGCCGAGCATGGCGACAAGATCGCCGCCGTCATCGTCGAACCGGTGGTCGGCAACATGAACCTGATCGCGCCGACGCCGGAATTCCTCAAAGCGATGCGCGAATTGACCGCCAAGCATGGCGCCGTCCTGATTTTTGACGAAGTGATGACCGGCTTCCGGGTCGGCCTGAAGAGCGCCCAGGGCCTCTACGGCATCACCCCTGACCTGTCGACTTTCGGCAAGGTGGTCGGCGGCGGCATGCCGCTCGGCGCCTTCGGCGGCAAGCGCGAGATCATGGAACAGATCGCCCCGCTCGGCCCGGTCTATCAGGCCGGCACGCTGTCCGGCAACCCGATCGCCACCGCCGCCGGCCTCGCCACCCTAAAACTGATTCAGGAAAAAGGCTTCTACGAAGCGTTGACCGCCAAGACCAAGGCGCTGTGCGATGGCCTGGTCGCCGCCGCACAAAAACACGGCGCCGCCTTCGCCGCCCAGAACGTCGGCGGCATGTTCGGCCTCTATTTCGCTGAAAAATGCCCGGGTACCTACGACGAGGTACTGGCTTGCGACAAGGAAGCCTTCAACCGCTTCTTCCACGCCATGCTCGACGCCGGCCACTACTTCGCCCCCTCGGCCTTCGAAGCCGGCTTCGTCTCGGCCGCCCACAGCGAGGCCGACATCGCCGCCACCATTGCGGCGGCGGACGCCTGGTTCGCCAGTCAGAAATGAGTGCCGCCTCAGCCTGGCTGATCCTCTTCATCGCCGGTCTCTGCGAGATTGGCTGGGCGGTCGGCCTGAAATATACCGAAGGCTTCAGCCGGCTGTGGCCTTCGGCGGCAACGCTGCTGGCCATGGTCGCCAGTGTGCTGCTGCTTGGCTGGTCGCTGAAAGTGCTGCCGCTCGGCACCGCCTACGCGGTATGGACCGGCATCGGCGCCGTCGGCACAGCCATTCTCGGCATGCTGCTCTTTGGTGAGTCGCGCGAAGTGGCACGCCTGATCAGCATCGGACTGATTGTTGCCGGTATCGTCGGCCTGAAATTGCTGGGCAAAGAATAAAAAAGGCGACTCGAAAGTCGCCTTTTTAACCGGCCAAGCTAACTAACTCAGGCAGATTTACGGCGGCGGGAAACGGCCAGACCGGCCAGGGCCAGACCAGCCAGCGCCAGCGTACCAGGCTCCGGCACGGCGCTGGTCACGGAACCCTGCGCAACGGTGGCATAGCGCAGCGTGCCGCCGGCCACCAGATATTCGCCAAAGCCATCACCGTAGAAGGTCACGCTGTTAAACGTGCTGGTGTCGTCAATCGCGGCAACGAAATTGGTATAGACGTAGTCAATAACGCCATCGCCGTTGTAATCCTTGTTGCCCGGGTTGGTCAGCGCACTGGTGGCATTGGCCACCAGACGGGTGGCACCACCGTCAAAGGAAATGAAAAGATTGGAGCCATTCGGCGCGCCGGTATCGGCATGTGTCACACTGGTGCAGCAGGTTGCCCAATCGCCGATTTGCAAGCCAAAGGCATTCACCGGATTGGCGAAGGTGAAGGTCAAACCTGAACCAGCGGCGGGGCTGGTCGGATTGATCCCGATGGCCTGGCCACCCAGCGCATAGCTGCGACCAGCAGCACGGTAGCTGTTGTAATCGCTGTCGATCGAGCGAAATGCCCCGTTAGTCGACGAAATCGTCAAACCGGGCAGCGACCAGCTACTGCCGCTCGACAGGCCGGACAGCGACAGTGTCGTCACCGTACCGCCAACGCCGGCAATCGTGGCATCGAAGGAAGCCTGGCCACTGACGATGTCGTTGTTATAAATAACCGGTGCCGCATTTGCCCCCAGCGAGAACAAGACCCCGAGCGCGGCAATCAACATTTTTTGTTTCATTTGAACCCCCTTGATGAACGGTTCTGATGAAGAGCAAATTCGATGCCAGTAAAAATTTACCTAAACAAACAATACGTTAAAAAAAGTAAAGATACCTGAAATTGGGTAGTGTAAATTTTTCCGACAGTCCGCTTGGCCGCTGCCCCTGCATTGCCATCTGCGGCCGGAAAACTGCAGTTACATCAGGAAGAGCGTCGCCAGCCCTAAAAAGATGAAGAACCCACCGGAATCGGTCAGCGCGGTAATCATTACCGAGCCGCCGATCGCCGGGTCGGCACCGAATTTCTGGCGGAGCAGCGGGATGCCGACCCCGGCCGAGGCGGCCAGCAGCAGGTTGAGGGTCATCGCCGAGGTCATCACGATGCCCAGCTTGAAGCTGCCGTAGAGCCACCAGGCGGCAAGGCCGAGCAGGCCGCCCCAGATCAGGCCGTTGATCGTCGCCACGCCCAGTTCCTTGCGCAACAAGCGGCGCATGGCGTCGGGCTGGACCTGCCCCATGGCGATGGCACGGACGATCATGGTGATCGTCTGGTTGCCGGAATTGCCACCGATGCCAGCGACGATCGGCATCAGCGCGGCCAGCGCGACCAGCTTCTCGATCGAATCCTCGAAGGCGCCGATCACCCGCGAGGCGACGAAGGCGGTGACCAGATTGATCGCCAGCCAGGACCAGCGGTTCTTCACCGAGTCCCAGACTGAAGCGAAGATATCTTCCTCTTCTCGCAGACCGGCCTGGGCCAGTTGTTCGCTTTCGGCCTCTTCGCGAATGAAGTCGACCACCGCATTAACCGTCACCCGCCCGACCAGTCGGCCCTCCGGATCGACCACCGGTGCCGAAACGAGATCATAGCGCTCGAAGGCCTTGGCCGCTTCGTCGGCCAGATCGTCCGGCTCCAGTTCGACGAAATCGGTCTGCATCAGGATACCGACTTCGACATCCACTTCGTTGACCAGCAGAATGTTCAACGGCAGCACGCCCTTCAGGCGTTCATTGCGGTCAACGACAAAAAGCTGGTCAGTATGGTCGGGAAGTTCGTCGAACCGGCGCAGATAACGCAAGACGACTTCGAGTGAGATGTCTTCGCGAACGGTGACCATGTCGAAATCCATGATCGAGCCGACCGAATCTTCCGGATAGGACATCGCGGCGCGTAACTGTTCGCGCTCTTCGACCGACAAACCGCGGAAAACGTCGTCGATAACACCTTGCGGCAAGTCCGGCGCCAGGTCGGCCAGTTCGTCGGCATCGAGCGTCTCGGCGGCAGCGACCAGCTCGGTCCGCTCCATCGAGTCGATCAGCGTTTCGCGGACGGCATCCGAGACTTCGAGCAGGATTTCGCCTTCGCGCTCGGCCTTGACCAGATCCCAGGCGATCAGACGCTCGTCGAGCGGCAGTGCTTCCAGGATATAGGCGATGTCGGCCGGGTGCATCGGCTCCAGCCGGGCCTGCAGCTCGTTGAGATGCTGCTTGTGCACCATGTCTTCGACCAGGTCGTGACGCGGCCCTTCCTGCCGGTGCACCAGCTCCTCGACCAGCTTGTGCCGGGCGAGCAGGGTCTGCACCTCGGCGAGGCGCTCCTGCAAGTCTTCGGTATCGGTTAGCTGGGTTTCTTCGCTCATGGTGCAGCGCCGCAAAAGGTCCGCTATTTTAGCACCGGGCGAATGTCCGGGCTTTGACAAAATCGCTGCGGAAAACCCTTAACTGCAGCCGATCATGGCACTTCCGCGCTCGCCATCCGGCCAAGAATGATCGACGTTTTTCGCCCGAGGCCGGGCGCTCCACGATTGCGGTCGTAAAAGCGCGGATTCGGCACCATGCCGGCCAAACGCGCCGCCTGTTCCGGCCCGAGTTGGGCGGCGCTGGCGTTGTAGTAATGACGGGCCGCGGCTTCGGCGCCAAATACGCCATTGCCCCACTCGATTACGTTCAGATAAACCTCGAAGATGCGCCGTTTGCTCCACAGGTTTTCGAGCATCACGGTAATGATCGCTTCTTCAACTTTGCGGAAATAGGATTTGCTCGGCGTCAGGAAGAGATTTTTCGCCAATTGCTGGCTGATGGTCGAACCGCCGGCCACGAAGCGGCCTTTTTTCCGGTTCTTTTCCAGCGCTTTCTGCATGCCTTCCCAATCGAAGCCTTCATGATCGACGAACTTGGCGTCTTCGGCGGCAATGATGGCGCGCTTCAGATGAATGGAAATCCGCTCGTAAGGCACCCATTGCTGCTTGAGCTGAGCCTCCGGATTCTTCTGGCGCAATTCGCCGAGCCGGATCTCCATGAAACGCGTCGTTCCCGGATTGAACCAGCCCCAGAGCAACACCCAGCAAAACAACCAGAGCTGCCAGAGCAGGAACACACCGAACAGGCCGAGGACGGCCCACTTGAGCCAGCGGCCCAGCGTTTTCATCCGGCCAGGCCGGTGCGCAATTCAGCCAGCAGTGCGCCGGTTATCGGCCGCACGCCGCGCCAGAGGAAGAAGGCTTCTGCCGCCTGCTCGACCAGCATGCCCAGGCCATCGGCACAACGTGCCGCGCCCTGCTCGCGGGCCAACTGCAGGAACGGCGTTTCGCCCTTGCCGTACATCATGTCGTAAGCCAGCGCCCCGGGCGCGAAGATGCCCGGCGGCAAGGGCAAGGCCTCGCCGGACAGGCTGGCGGAGGTCGCGTTGATCACCACATCGAAACAATTGCCAGCAGTTTTAGCGAAATTTCCGGCGTCGACCGGCGCCATGTCGGCAAAGGCTTCGGCCAAGAGCTGCGCCTTTTCCGCCGTGCGGTTGGCGATGAACAAGGCGGCCGACTGGCCGGTCAGCAAGGGCGCAATCACCCCACGGGAGGCGCCGCCGGCGCCGAGCAACAGGATGCGCTTGCCGGCCAGGGCGCAGCCGAGGTTGACGGTAATGTCGCGAACCAAGCCGGCGCCGTCGGTGTTGTCGCCGAAGATCTCGTCACCCTCGAAAGCCAGCGTATTGACCGCACCGGCCCGGGCGGCGCGCTCGCTGAGCCGCGTGCTCAGACAAAAGGCCTCTTCCTTGAACGGCACGGTGACATTCGCCCCTTTACCGCCGGCAGCAACAAAATCGGAAATCGCCTGTTTGAAGCCGTCGACCGCAGCAAGACGGGCTTCGTAGCGCATGGCCTGGGCGGTGGTGGCGGCGAAGGCGGCATGGATGAGCGGCGACTTGGAGTGGGCAATCGGGTTGCCAAAAACGGCGTAGAGATCGGTCATTTGGCGGAAAGCTGATCGCCCTGGGTGAAATACCAGGTGCGGGTTATTTCGAGAACGTCGGTATCGCGCCGGATATCGGGCGGGAACGGCGAATAGGGGCCGGCCATCTGGACAATGCGGCGCGCCGAATCGTCGAGCAACTTGTGCCCCGAGGAACGATTGATATCGATCCGTCCGATCGAGCCATCGGCATTGATCGCCACCGTCAGCACCAGCGAACCGTACAGCTTGCCGCGCGCCGCATCGGGATAGTTCAGCGTCCCGATGCGCTCGATTTTCTGGCGCCAGTCCTCGATGTACTGGGCAAAGCGGTATTCCTCGGCGCGCGCCCCGACAAACTTCTTGCGCGGCCGCTTGGTGTATTCGTCGGTGGTTTTGCTGATTTCCCCCTCCAGACGCGCCATCGCCCGCGCCGATTCGGCCAGGTCGAG
Organism: Dechloromonas denitrificans; assembly: GCF_001551835.1. GTDB lineage: Bacteria > Pseudomonadota > Gammaproteobacteria > Burkholderiales > Rhodocyclaceae > Azonexus > Azonexus denitrificans. Next base: position 395,099 of record NZ_LODL01000035.1, read on the forward strand.
ACCGCTGATGCTCGGCGCCGGATTCGGCTGTTCGTTCGCCGTCTGACTGGACGCCACATTACGCAGGCTGCGCGCCTGGGTCAGCATCTTCTGCTGGGCGACTTCCAGCTCCTGCACCCGGCGGCGCATCTGCTGCAGGTCGTTGCCGGTCGTTTGCTGCAGCGTCGGCGGCAAAGGGGTTTTGGCCCGACGGTTTTCATCGGTGTTGCCGCCGCCATCCAGGTTCGACTGGGCCAGCGCCTGCGCATCATGCGGCTTTCGCGCCGACTTGGCATTGACCAGAATTATGTCGAGCGCCTTTTCGCGCATCGCATTGCTGGCATCGGGGAATTTGAAATGCAGCGTCAGCAGCAGGGCGTGGAACAGCAGCGATGAGCCGATCGCAATCCAGAGTCGGCGGTTATCCGGCAGCCGGGGCTGCCAGCGAAGCGCCAGCGCACTCACTGCTCTTCCTCCTCCGCCGCTTCGGCCGCATTGCTGTCGCCGAGCAGGTTGAGGAAACGGCAGGTCAATTCCGGGGCCAGCAGATCGAGCGTTTCGACCTGCAAATGAACGCGCGTCCCGGGCAGCAGATCCGCCGGCAACGAAGGCACACGCAGCATCAGCGGCAGATGATCGAGCTTGACCAGTTGCTCGCGGCGGACGGTGGCGTCGATTTCCGTGACCTCATGTTGCTGCAGCCAGCGCAAGCACCAGTAACGCTCCATCAGCCGCTGGAAATCGGCGTAGGCGGCGTAAGTCATCTCGAAATCGCGCATCGCAGCGAACAATTCAGCCGATTTCTGGGCAAAGGCCGGCGTTTCGCCTTTCAGGCAGGCGATCAGCTGCCATTGATTGACCATGTCGCAATAGCGGCGCAGCGGCGAGGTCATCCAGGCGTATTGCGGTACGCCGAGGCCTTCGTGCGGCAGCGGCGAGGTCGTCATCCTCACCTTGCCCTGGGTCTGGGCGCGGTACAGGCAAGCGATGTTCTTTTCGGCGAGCAGGCCGCCCCAGGTCGAATTGGCAACGATCATCAGTTCGGCGACCAGTTTGTCGAGCGGACTGCCGCGCTTGCGCTCGGAAATGCCGACGGTACACGCGTCCGGCTCGGCCAGATCGCCGACAATCTCGAAGTTGTAGTCGTTGATGCCCTGCATCGCCGACGGCTTGCCGCGGCGGCCTTCGCAGGCATTGGCGAAGTGCCAGAGGTGCACCAGTTCGTCCTTGAACGGCTGGTCGGGCAAAGCGCCGCCGATGGTCTCGGCGTTGAACCAGGGTTCGATCTCGTGGTGACGCAGGTTGGCGGCGATATGGACCATTTCCAGCCGCGACTCGTGGCTGAGAATTTCCAGCGACTCATTGACCGTCAGGTACAAGGACACCGCCGGGCAATCGACGCCGCCGGCCAGCGTGTAGTTCTGGACCACGGCATCGGGCAGCATGGTGATCTTGTTGCCCGGCATATAGACCGTGGACAGCCTGGCACGGGCGACGCCATCGAGCGGCGAACCATGTTCGATGGCCAGCCCCGGCGCGGCGATGTGGATACCAATGCGCGAACCGATGCCGGGCAGCTTGACGACCGACAGCGCATCGTCGATTTCGGTCGTGTTGGCGTCGTCGATCGAGAAAGCGCGGACATCGGCACGCGGCAGGTCACTCGGCAGCTTCGGCGCCTCGAGGGCCGGAAAGGCGACGCCCTTCGGGAACTGTTCGTGCAGGAAGCGCTTGTAGTGCAGGTAGTAGGCCGACTTGATGGCGCCGCACTTGAACAGCATTTGTGCTGCCGTCAGCCCGGTTTCGGCACAGGCTGTCTCGAAGGCCTTGGTTTCCGGCTTGTTGCGATCCGGCGCGTAGAGCAGCGCGTCGGTCAGGGCGCCGATTTCCGGCGGCAGGCTGAATTCCTTCAGCGCATTGATCCAGCCTTCAATCGCGACAGCTTGCTGACGCTTTTTTTCAAGGCTGGCCAGAGCAGCTGCGAGAATGTCGGGCGGCGCCTTGCGGAAGCGGCCCTTGCCTTTGCGGTGGAAATAGACGGGCGCGGCATGGAGGGCGAGCAGCACCGCCGTCGCTTCGACCGGCGCAGGCTCGTGTCCGTAGTAATCACGGGCAAAATCCAGAAACGAAAATTCGCCATCGTTCACGCACTCCCACAGGAAATCCGGTTCGATCTCTTCGGCCAGCGGCGTCGCCTGATCCAGCAAGGCCGCCGCCGACGGTTTTTCAAAACGCAGCAACACGGTTGCCGCCTTGATCTTGCTGCGCTTGCCGGTCGGCAACTCGACCTGCAACGAGCTGTCGTTGTCGGCCATCACATTGCCGGCCTTGAAGCCGCCATCTTCTTCAAACAATACGTTCATCGGCGGATTATAACCCGGCGCGAATTTCCGCGAATTCAAGGATTTGCGGGATGAACTCCGGGAAGCGGGTGAAGCTGTGATCGCCGCCGTTCAGCACCGTTTGCCGACAAGCGGCGTAAAAGTCCTGCGCCTGCCGGTAATCGAGTACCTCGTCGCCGGTTTCGAGCAACAGCCAGTAACGCGCCGGCGTCGGCCGGGCGACCTGCGCCCGCAATTGGGCGGCGTGGGCTTCACTGAAGAAAAACTGTTCGCCAGTATGGAAATTGACGTGATCGCCGACAAATTTTGCCAAATCCAGGCGGTCGACCGCAGCAGGATTGATCAGCACCGCCTGCAAGCCATGCTTTTCCGCCAGATGATTGGCGTAATGCCCGCCAAGCGACGAGCCGACCAGCGTTACCGGCCCCGGCGCCTGCTCGATCAAGCGGCCGACCTCGGCCATCGCCGCCTCCGGCACCGGCGACAGTTGCGGGCAAACGAACTGCCTGGCCAAGCCGCGCCGGGCCATTTCCTCGGCCAGCAAGCGCGATTTCCACGATGCCGGCGAGGAACAGAAGCCGTGCAGATAGACGATCTGCGGCTGGCCTAGTTTGCCGTCCATTGCACCCAGCCGAATTGCGCGGTGGCCAGCACGACAAGGCCGAAGGCAATGCGATACCAGGCGAAGGGTACGAAATCGTGGCTGGAGATGAAGCGCAACAGCCAGCGCACGCACAGGAAGGCCGAAATGAAGGCCGAGATGAAACCGACCACCCACATGCCGATATCGTCGGCATTGAGCAGGGCGCGCTCCTTGTACAGCTGATAGAAGGTCGCCACGCCGAGCGTCGGAATCGCCAGGAAGAAGGAAAACTCGGTCGCCGCCTTGCGCGACAGGCCGAAAAGCAGGCCGCCGATAATCGTCGCACCGGAACGCGAAGTCCCGGGAATCAGCGCGAAGGCCTGGGCGATGCCGAGCTTCAGCGCGTCGGCCAGGCTCATTTCCTCGACCGTCTGGATGCGGATCTTGTGCTCGCGCCGCTCGGCCCACAGGATGACCAGGGCGCCAACAATGAAGGTGGTCGCCACCGCGATCGGGTTGAACAGATTGGCCTTGATCGCCTTGCCGAAAGCCAGTCCGAGGATGGCCAGCGGCAGGAAAGCGACGAACAGGTTGAGCAGAAATTTCTGCGCCGCCGGGTCGGAGGTCGCGCCACGCGCCACCTTGAGCAGGCGCTCACGGTACTCCCAGACGACGGCCAGGATGGCGCCGAACTGGATGACAATTTCAAACAATTTGCCGCGATCGTCGTTGAAATTTAGGAGATCGCCAGCCAGAATCAAATGCCCGGTTGACGAGATCGGCAGAAACTCGGTCAGCCCTTCGACGATGCCGAGGATCAGGGCCTTGAGAAGAAGAATGGGGTCCATGTGGTGCAGCCTAGGTTGGGAGGCCGCATTCTACTATCCCGGATGAGTCAAAGTTTCGAGTTCGCCGAGCCATTTAAGCGCATGCCCACGGGATAGACCGCACATTTCCAACGACGGCTGCAGGCCGCCGCAGCAGGCCGGACGCTCCGGCTGGCCGAAGATGCGGCAACGCAGGTCGGTATCAAGATGCCGGCAGGGCACACCGGCCGGCTTGTTCAGCGAGGAAATCGACGGCGCGATGCAGCAGGCGCCGCAACCGGGGCGGCAGGCGAGCGAAGTTGCGCAGCTTTCAGCCATCCACGACCAGCCCCAGGCCGACCAATTGATGCCGGCTTGCCGCCGCAGGACGCAAGATCAAGCCTGCGATTTTTCGAGAACGGCCAGCAATTGCAGGGCACGGGCCCGGTTTTTGGCAATGGCCGCCTCGCGTTCGGCCACCTTGGCATCTTCTTCCCGGGAAAACTGCATCAACAGTTCATGCAGCTTTTGCGCCTCGGCAGCCTCGTCGGAGGCAGCATCGGCCGGGGATAAAGAAGGGTCTTTCGATGATGACATGAAGCTTTCCAGTGGAGATCGAGCGGTAGCGGATTCTAATGGATTGGGCGCAGGAAAACCGAAAGCCTTGGTCTTCCGCTTCGTACCCAATGCCGCCGGATGACATTTCCAAGGCTTAGGACAGGTTTCTGATCTTGATCCGGTCATACATCAAGTCGACTAGCAGCCTTGCGGTCCTTCACTATTACTTCATAAATAGGAAAATAAGCTCCAGGTGCCCACCAACTCCTTGATGCTCAGCAACCAAGGCCTCTCTACACAGGTAGTCGATCTCAGCGCTGTGCCGTTATTGCACTTCGATCCGGATAAACCTGCCGTAGCGTGGAGATTAGACGATCCCGCTCCGCAGGGTCGCCGCGCACCGTCAACACCCCGTTCGACAAGGCCTGGTCGGCCGACAGTTGCCCATCGACCATCTTGCGTAACGCCGGTTCGGAGGTGAGCACTGCGGTTTCGCTGCTGCCGGGTTTCTCGATGTGTGTAGCCAAAGACCAGCGCCCGGCCTTAGGGCTGACGCGGGTCCAGACACCGGACTCCACGAGGAGCACGGCAAATGGCCTGGCACCGTGCCGGGCAAACGGCAGCCCGGCGGCGAACATCTGCAAGCGCTCATCGGCACGGTCGTGGGCGGCTTCCGTTTCCAGTACAGGATCGGGAATAAGCCAGCCACTCGCTATGGCATCGCGGGTGGCGAAGGCGACATCCAACGAGCCCTCATGCGCCGCTGAAAAGGCGTCGCCAAGACCGCCCTCCAGGCCGCAGGCCGACGCTGACTGGGTAATGGACCCCGTTGCCAGGGCCATCACCAGCGCACTCAAGATGGCGCTCTGCCTCATGGCGTGACGATGTTGAACCAGAACGGGAAGGTGTCGAGCAGGCCCATGAACTCGCTGAAGGCTTCACGCTTGCCCTCGATCTTCAGGTCGCCCTTGGCAATCGCCTGTTCCAGCGTGATCTCCTTGAGCTGAATCGAATCGAGCGTGGCCTTGGTCAGGGTGAGCTTGGCATCAACCTTGGCGAGCGGCTTGCCGTAGTTGAGCACGGCATTTTCGACGGCCAGCCCGTATTGCTTCTTCAGGTCCGGCAGCTCGATGTTGAGGAAAATCTTCTTGCCGGCTGCTTTCGGACCATTCAGGCGAACCGCCAGGTAGTCGAACAGCATTTCCGGCGGCATGGCCTTGATGGTGTCCGGGGTTGCCGTGTTGATACCACCGGCTGCCGGCACACCGTTACGCAGTTCGTAGGCACCCATCAGATACACACCGCGCCACGGGCCGCTTTCAGCCTGGTAGCCAAGCTGTTCCAGCGAGTCAGCCAGCAATTCCTTGCCTGCCTTGCTCTGCGGGTTGGCGAAGACGACATGCTTGAGTGCTTCGGCTGTCCAGCGGTATTCGCCCTTGTCGAAATCAACCTTGGCGCGCTTCATGACGGCCGCCTCGCCGCCCATGTACTCGACATACTTCTTGGCAGCCGCTTCCGGCGGCAGGTTGTTCAGGTTCGACGGGTTGCCGTTATACCAGCCCATGTAGCGCTGATAGACCGCCCGCGAGTTATGCCGCACTGTGCCGTAGTAACCGCGATTGGGCCAGAATTGATCAAGTTCGGGCGGCAGCTTGACCATCTCGGAGATTTCTTCGCCGGTATAGCCCTTGTTCATCAGATTGACCGACTGGTCGTGGACGTACTTGTACAAGTCACGCTGTTTCTTGAAGTATTCGGTGATTTTCTCCGTACCCCATTGCGGCCAGTGGTGGCTCTGGAATTTGACCACTGTATCGGTGCCGTAAAGCGAAATGGTTTCGTTAAGGTAGGCCGACCACTTGAGCGCGTCACGCACCTGGGCGCCGCGCAGCGTCAGGAGGTTGTGCATCGTGTTGGTCGAGTTCTCGGCCATCCACATCGCCTTGAACTGCGGGAAGAAGGTGTTCATCTCGGCCGGCGCTTCGGTGCCAGGCGTCATCTGGAAGACCATCTTCACGCCATCGATAACATGCTCTTCACCGGTTTTCTTGACCTCGACATCCGGAATCACCAGCGTGCCGGTGCCGGTCGAGGTGGTCTGGCCCAGACCACCGTTGACACCGCCAAACTCGTTGCGCTGCAGCAGTGCGCCATACATGTAGATGGCGCGGCGGCTCATCACGTTGCCGGCGATCACGTTTTCGCTGACGGCATGTTCCGTGAAGTGTTCAGGGGCATAGACGCGGACCTTGCCGCTCTTGAAGTCTTCGTCATTGGCCAGGCCGCGCACGCCACCGTAATGGTCCACATGCGAATGGCTGTACACAACCGCCACGACCGGACGCTTGCCCAGTTTTTCGTTGGCAAAATCGAGGGCCGCCCTGGCAGTTTCGGCCGAGATCAGCGGGTCGAAGACGATCCAGCCCGTGTCGCCCTGAATGAAGGTGATGTTCGACAGATCGTAGCCACGAATCTGGAAGATGCGATCGGTTACCTTGAACAAGCCGTAGATCATGTTCAACTGCGCGTTGCGGTAGAGGCTGGGGTTGATGCTGTCCGGCGCCGCCTTATCCTCGCTGATGTACTTCTTGTAGGACTCCAGGTCCCACACCACGTTGCCCTTCGCGTCCTTGATGGTCAAGGTGGCAGGAGCGGCGATGAAACCCCGGTGGGCATCTTCAAAATCGGCCTTGTCGTTGAAGGGCAGGTCTTTCAGTACGGCGGCGTTGGCAGCCTTGGTGGCCGCCGTTGCCGGTTTGCCTTCCACCAGCTTGGCCGGTTGTGCCGACACGGGCATTGCAATGCCCATGACCAGAGCTGCGGATAGCGACAAAATTAACTTCATTCTACGTCTCCATTATTTAAGCGAAGTCTTGAAAACCTCGGACACCATAGTTGCCGGCTTTCGACTCGTTGCTGCACAAGCTGGTGTGAGCCCCCCCATTAATAGCCCTGCAGTTGTCATGTATTTGAACAAACCCTGACCATTACGTCCAATGACGAAATGACATTCAAGTGATACTGTTTCGTAATGAGTATCGACCTTAATCTGCTGCCTCACGTTCTGGCATTGGCCAAGCATCGGAATTTCGCCCGTGCAGCAGATTCATTGAGCATTTCTCAGCCGGCCCTTTCGCGCATTATTGGACGTCTTGAAACGAAGCTGGGTGTGATGCTTTTCGATCGCACCCGGGAAGGCGTTGTGCCAACCGAATACGGTCGCCTGATGATTGAACGGGGCAGCGAAATCGTCGAGTGGAGCAGCGAGCTTCGAAGAGAAATCAGCCTAATGCAGGGGCTGGAGATCGGCCAACTGATTGTCGCAGCTGGACCTTATCCCCATGTGATTTCAGCTGGTCCTGCACTAACAAGGCTAATGACATCCTGTCCAAATGTGCAAATCCGGCTGGAGCAACTCAGCCCACTGGCCACCGTCGCCAAGGTACTTGAAGGCTCGGTCGACCTAGGCATCGCCGACGTGATGGATTGGCTAGACGATCCACGCTTGGAAATTGTCCCTCTGCCACCTCATACGGGCATATGGACAAGCCGAGCTGGGCATCCTCTGGCTGGCAAGCAAAACCTACTGCTGGAGGACGTGCTTCGCTATCCAATGATTTCCTGCGCTATGCCGCACCGTTTTGCCGAGCTGTTAGGTGCATTCCCGAAAGCGGGGCACTTGGGTAGCGACAGCGGCCAGTTTTTCCCTGCCATCACGATTGACTCGCTGATGCTCGGCCCCGGGATAGCCTTGGCATCAGATGCAATCATGCTGACGCCGCCAAGTATTGCAGCAAATGAACTGAGGTGCGGTGAACTGGTCATCCTTGATCTGCACCTTCCTTGGCAACGCACGAACTACGGATTCATTAGCAAGCGAGATCGCAGCCTCTCTTCAGTTACAAAGGAGTACATGGCCTGCGTACGTGCAGTGGAAACAGAAACACTAAACGTAGAAAAAAACCTACTGGATTCGTATGTATTTCGTTGAGGTAAAGGCCTGCCTGCTACAGCGTCATGTGGCCGGTATCTGGTAAGTTTCCAGCCGTTTGTACTACTCAACTGTTTTTAGTCACTAAGGCCGGTTGCAGTCTTACACCGCTGACGAAAGTACTGGCCCAAAGCCGCATGGCCGAACGGGAGTCTTTTCTGACCGTGACGAATGGCCGCCGCCCCCAAACGGCATTTGCGAATGGAACTGGCAAATACCCGTTCCCACTAGTCCCATCGCTGCTGATAGGAAAAGGTCGGAAGCTTCCAACTGAAACGAAGCGCCAGCATGCGAAAGCCGAAGCCGAGGATAAAACAGAGCAGCGTATTGAGGTCGGCATCGATTCCGAATGACCTCAGTCCGATAAAGAGGGCACAGACAAAAAGGGAGACGCTGGCGTAAAGCTCCCGACAGAACACCACGGGAACTTGATTGCACAGCACATCGCGCAGAATTCCGCCGCATATGCCGGTCAGCATGCCGGCCATGATGACCACAACCACCGGGTAATCGAGTTGCAGGGCGATATTGCTGCCGATCAGCGAGAAGGCGACCAGGCCCATCGCATCCAGCATCAGGAAGGCACTTTTCATGTGGTGCATGAAGCGGGCGAGCAAGGTCGTCGCCAAGCCGGCCAGAATGACCAGGTAGACGTATTCGGGATGTTGCGTCCAGCCGATCGGGAAGTTGCCAAGCACGACATCCCGGATGGTTCCGCCGCCGAGAGCGGTGACAAAGGCAATGACGGCGACGCCGAAGATATCCATATTGCGTCGCCCAGCGGCCAGGGCGCCGGACATGGCTTCGGTGGTGATGGCGACTAGATAGACAATCAGCAACAGGTCGAATTGCTTGCTGGCGAGGGGCTGAAAAACGTGGGCGAGACTTTCTAACATCGGGAGACTCCGTCAAATATCGAAAGCCTCGAATTGAGTGCTTCCGTGACGCCTCTCCCCCTGTCCTTTTTACCTGAGAGTTTCGGCTCGCTAAGAGCCTGCCCCTTCGGTGAGTTGCCGGGCATCAACTACCCGCAACTTCTCTCCAGCCGGCGAATCAATTTCTACGGTTCATCATGCCTGAGCGATTATGGGAGCTTGCGCCTTCGGCGGAGCCTGGCAAGCCAGAACTCTCTCTCCCGCAGAAGCGGCCGATTATCGTGATGCGGTGAACCTTCTGTCAACCAATGTTCTTGCTGGGTCGGTAGCGAGCCCCCCCCTTTTAGCGATCCCAGTACGGGGTCGGCCCAAAACGCTGGAGCAGGAATTCAATGAAGGTACGGACTTTCAACGGCAAATGCCGGTTCGGCAGATGCACGGCGTAGATGAAACGTTCGGTTGGCACATAGCCGGGCAACACCTCGACCAGGCGGCCTTCCTGCAAATCCTTGCCGACGATGAAGGTGGGCAGCAAGGCCAGGCCGAGCCCGCCGAGCACAGCCTGCGACAGCGCCTCGTCGTCATTGATGCGCAGGGTACCGGCGACCGGGATCGAGACATCGCCGTTGTAGCCGTTGAGGTGCCACACCCCTTGGGTATTCATGAAGGTGTAGTCCAGACAATTGTGTTCGCCGAGATCCTCGGGAACGAGCGGAATGCCCCGGCGGGCGAGGTAGGACGGGCTGGCGCAGATCTTTCGCCGGATCGGCGCCAATTGACGGGCGACGAGGTTCTGGCCGGGCTCGCGGGTAATCCGCAGGGCGATGTCGTAGCCCTCGTCAGCCAGGTCGACCAATCGGTCGCTGATCGTCAGATCGACGCTCAGGTCGGGATAGCGGGCCATGAAGTCGGGCAAGGCCGAGGCCACATGCATGGTACTGAACGCCACGGGAGCGCTGATCTTCAGTTTGCCGCGCGGCTCCTGGTGCAGGCGGGAAATCGTCGTGTCGGCCAGGCTCAGCTCTTCCAGTATCCGGTCGCAGTGCTCGAAGTACGCCTCGCCGACATCGGTCAGGCTCAGGCTGCGCGTGCTCCGATGCAGCAACCGGACGCCGAGGCCGCTCTCCAGCCGGGCGATCGCCTTGCTCACCCGCGACTTGGAGACATCGAGCCGGCGCGCCGCCTCGGAAAAGCTTCGGACCTTGACCACGTGGGCGAAGAACAGCATGTCATTGATGTCGTGCATGAAGCTCTCGACTGTTATCAAAATGGAAACAGTTTTGTTCAAAAAGGGTGGCTTATCAAGCACAGTTTCCGACCCTATCATCAAAGCTTCCCAAAACGGTCGAGCCAGGCCTTCTCGAGATAACGCCAAACAGTCGCTGAGAATGCCCAATTTTAGTTCGTTCGCCATGGCCGTTGGCACACCCATCTGCGTCCGCTCTCGCCCCACCTCGATTTTTCGCACCAAATCGGGGCGCCAATTGTCGCCGTTCGAGTATCAATTCAAGGCGGATTTGCCCGGGCGCGACGGTTTGGGTTCGGCGCAATTTTCAAAAAATCACCAAGCAAGGAAGCAGGGGAGAGACGATGCGTTACCAGAATTTTGAGGACTTCATCCAGCAAGTGGCCAGCCGCAATCCGGGGCAGCCGGAATTCCTGCAAGCGGTCAGCGAAGTCATCGAAAGCTTGTGGCCGTACATCGCGCGCCACCCGAAATATGCCGAACACGGCCTGCTCGACCGCCTGGTCGAACCGGAGCGGGTCATCATGTTCCGCGTCGCGTGGGTGGACGATCATGGCGAGGTCCAAGTCAATCGCGGCTACCGCATCCAGCACTCCTCGGCCATCGGCCCCTACAAGGGCGGCATTCGCTTCCACCCTTCGGTCAACCTGTCCATCCTCAAGTTCCTGGCTTTCGAGCAGACCTTCAAGAACGCCCTGACCACCTTGCCGATGGGCGGCGGCAAGGGCGGCTCCGACTTTGATCCGAAAGGCCGTAGTCCGGGCGAAGTGATGCGCTTCTGCCAGGCTTTCGTCAGCGAGTTATTCCGCCATGTCGGTGCCGATACCGACGTTCCGGCCGGTGATATCGGCGTCGGCGGGCGCGAAGTCGGCTTCATGGCCGGCATGATGAAAAAACTGTCCAACCGGGCCGATTGCGTCTTCACCGGCAAGGGCTTGAGTTTCGGCGGCTCGCTGATCCGTCCCGAAGCGACCGGCTACGGCACGGTCTATTTCGCAGAACAAATGCTCAGGCAGCACGGCCGCAGCTTCGACGGCCTGCGGGTCAGCGTTTCCGGGGCCGGCAATGTCGCCCAGTATTCGGTCGAGAAAGCCATGACCCTGGGTGCCAAGGTCGTCACGGTGTCGGATTCGAGCGGCACGGTGGTCGACGAAAGCGGCTTTACGCCGGAAAAGCTGGCCGATCTGATGGAGGTAAAAAACCATCTCTACGGTCGCGTCAGCGATTACGCCAAGCGGGTTGGCGCCGCCTTCCACCCCGGATTGCGCCCCTGGCACGTGCCGGTGGACGTCGCCCTGCCTTGCGCAACGCAAAACGAACTGGACGGCGACGATGCCCAGCGGCTGGTCAAGAACGGCGTGATCTGCGTTGCCGAAGGCGCCAACATGCCATCGACCGCCGAGGCCGTGAAGGTCTTCGAAGGCCATGGCGTGCTCTATGCCCCGGGCAAGGCGAGCAATGCTGGCGGCGTGGCGACGTCCGGCCTGGAAATGAGCCAGAACGCCATGCGCCTGTCCTGGCAACGCGACGAAGTCGATGCCCGTCTGTACGAAATCATGTGCAACATCCATGAGGCCTGCCTGATTTATGGACGCGATGCGGACGGCAAGGTGAGCTACGTCAATGGCGCCAACATTGCCGGCTTCGTCAAGGTGGCCGATGCCATGCTTGCCCAGGGTGTCATTTAAATCCGTTTCAATACCGAAGGAGCTTTCCATGTTCCCTGAATATCGCGACCTGATTTCCGAATTGAAGACCACCGACCGGTACTTCCAGACTCTGTTCGACAAGCACAACACGCTCGATCAGCGGATCAAGAACATGGAGTCCCGGCTGGAGCCCGGGACGCCCGATGAAATCGAGGTGCTGAAAAAGAAAAAGCTGAGCATCAAGGACGAGCTCTATGCGCTGCTCCAGAAGATAAGCCTCAGTCGCGCCAAGCTCTGACGACGGCATGCAACGCCTGCGCAGCAACACGATCGATTCAGCTTATCAACGCTACGAAAGACGCCCCGTCAGCTGTGAAATTGATGGCGAGGTCTTCACCGGCAACTACTGGATTGCCGGGATGATTCTTGTCGTATCGACCGCAACCGGTGGCACCAGCCGGCAACTGGCCAACAGCGAGCCGGAAGATCTGGCAAAAACCCTGCTGAGAAACCTCGTGCTGACCAACCGCGCCGGTACGCCCGCTGCCGTCCAGGCGCCCTGAGAGAAGCGCATGCGGGATTTGCAGCCGGTCAATATCGAAACGCACTTGAAGAATGCCGTGATCTTCAATGCCCTCGGCGACGAAGAAATTGCCCTGATCGCCAAGGGCGCCCGGGAGGTGCGCTGCGACAAGGGCGTCACCATCTTTCATCGGGGCGACGCCTGCACCGGCTTCCATATTGTCGTTTTCGGGCAGGTCAAACTGTCGTTCACCTCGGCCCAGGGCGTCGAGAAGATTGTCGAAATAGTTCAACAAGGCCAAAGCTTCGGTGAGGCCATGATGTTCCTCGACAAGCCCTATGTCGTTTCGGCCCAGGCACTCAGCAGCAGCCTGCTGCTGCACGTCTCGAAATCGGCGGTCTTCAGCGAGATGGAGCGCAATCACGACACCATGCGCAAGATGCTCGGCAGCCTGGCCCGGCGGACGCATCGCCTGATGCTCGATGTCGAAGGCTACTGCCTGCACAGTGGCAAACAGCGCATCATCGGCTACCTGCTCAATCAACTGGAGCATGGCGAGCCGGGCAGTGAAGCCGTCTCCCTCGATCTGGCGGTCACCAAATGCGTCATCGCTTCACGGCTGAACCTGACCCAGGAACATTTTTCGCGCATCCTGCACGAACTGAGCGATCTCGACCTGATTCAGGTCGATGGGCGGCGCCTGACGATTCCCAGCCTGCAACGCTTGAGCCTGCATCAATTCGAATAGCCTAGCGATCCCAGTACGGCTCCTCGCCGATATGGGAAATCATGAAATCGATGAATACCCTGACCTTGCTCGGCAAGTGGCGGGTCGGCAAGTACATCGCATAGACATAGCGCTCGACCGGGATGTACTCGGACAAAACGGCCTGCAAATTGCCGTTTTGCAGATCCTTGCCAATGATGAACGTCGGCAACAGGCCGACGCCCAGCCCGCCGAGGACGGCTTGCGACAAGGCTTCGTCGTCATCGACATGGAGCGGGCCATTGACCGGTACGGCGATTTCCCCCTCCGGCCCGGTAAAGCGCCAGCGCCCCGGCTCGCCGGAGCGCGTGTAGTCCAGGCAGTTGTGCGCGACCAGATCGGCCGGGGTTTGCGGAATGCCCTTCCGCCGGAAGTAATCGGGCGTCGCGCACAATTTGCGCCGGACCGGCGCCAGCGGCCGTGCCACCAGATTGGGCTGGGGGTCGCCGGTGACGTGGATGGCTACGTCATAGCCCTCCTCGGCCAGATTCACCCACCGGTCGGTAATGCTGAGATCGATCTTGAGTTCCGGATGGCGCGGCAAAAACTGGGCGAGGGCGGGCGCGACATGCAGCGTACCGAAGGCGACCGAGGCGCTAACGCGCAGCACGCCGCGCGCTTCGCTGTTCAGGCTGCCGACCAGTTTTTCCGCTTCCGTCGCTTCGTCCAGAATGCGGGAACAATGTTCGGCCACCGCGGCGCCGATTTCAGTCAGGCTGAGATAGCGGGTCGTCCGGTTGAGCAGGTGGGCGCCGAGCGATTTTTCCAGCTTCGCCACCGCCTTGCTGACCGCCGAACGGGAACTGCCCATCCGCCGCGCCGCCTCGGAAAAACTGCCGGCCTCGACGACGCGGGCGAAAACTGCCATCAGATTCAAATCAGCCATTGCTGCCAGGGCTCCTGTTCATTCAATATGGCGGCGCCATTGTTGCCAATTGGGATACATTTTGATGCCACTTTGCGGCCTACCGTGATGCTGGTCGGCGCAGTACGATGTCCTCATGATCGATATCACTTTTGCCAAAAAACATAACCTTAGCAACGAATCCGCTGAATCGTGGCCACCCATCGTCAGTTCCACCGACTATGCGCGCTTGCGCCAATATGCGCTGAACGACGAGCTAGCAGACGAGTTGGATCGGGCGATTGTAGTCCATAAGGAACAGGTTCCGGAGGACGTCGTGACCATGCACGCCCGTTGCATCTATGTGGACGAACGCCTCGGAACGCAACGCGAAATCGAGTTGGTCTATCCGTCCGAGGCGGACCCAACGGCCGGGAAAATTTCGGTACTGACGCCGGTCGGCAGTGCATTGCTCGGCCTGCGGGTTGGGCAGGAAATTGCCTGGGACTTTCCCGATGGCTCCGTGCGCCGCCTGAAAGTTGCCGCGGTCAGCCAAGCGGCAAGATAGACGAGAAAACCAGTAGATGCATGCCTTACCCTGTTACGGAGAATCCTATGAAATTCATTTTTGAAACAGTCGCCGAAACCCAGAAAACCTCGCTGGCGGCAGCGCTCGATTTCACCGACAGCGTCTTGCTCGTTGTCGAGCGACTGACCCAACTCAATATCGAGGTCAGCCGTGCCGCTTTTGAACAATCTTCGGAAATGACGCTGCTCTGTTTGAACGGCTGCCTGGCCGAAGGCAACGCTTTCGCCTGGCATACCGGCACCGTATCGGGCGTCGAGCGATTTTCCCGCTATTGCCAGGCGATTAGCGAGATGGCGCAGGCGGCCAAGCAATAACGGGGCTTATATGGGTGCCGTCATGCCAATCGCGGCACTCCAGCGGTCAACCGGTCAAAACAGGCATTTTTCACGGCGCCGCTACTCGTGGCGCAGCGCCTCGATCGGGTCCAACTGCGCTGCCCGGCGGGCCGGGACGTAACCGAAGATGACGCCGATCGCCGCCGAGAAGGCGAAGGCGGTCAGGTTGATAGCGGGGTTGAACAGGAAAGGCATGTGCATCAGCCTCGCCAGCCCCCAGCAGGCGAAGAAGGCGAGCGTGATGCCGACCAGGCCGCCAAAGGCGGAGAGCGCCACCGCCTCGATCAGGAACTGCAGCAGCACTTCGCTCTCCAGTGCGCCGATGGCCAGCCGGATGCCGATTTCGCGCGTCCGCTCGGTCACCGAAACGAGCATGATGTTCATGATGCCGATGCCGCCGACCAGCAGGCTGACCGCCGCCACCGCGCCGAGTAGCGCGGTCATCGTGCCGATGGTGCCGGACAGCGTTTCGGCGATCTGCTTGGTATCCATGACGTTGAAATTGTCATCGACGTTGTCGGCCAGCTTGCGGCGCTCGCGCAGCAGGCTGCGCAATTGCATCATGGCGACACTGGAATTGGTGCCGTCCTTCAGCGAGACCATGACATTGCCGATATCGAGGCTGCCGGTCAGCCGGCGCTGCGCGGTGCGCAGCGGCATCAGCACGCTGTCGTCCTGATCCTGCCCCATGCCGCCCTGCCCCTTGGCGGCGAGCAGGCCGATCACTTCGCAATCGAAGCCCTTGACGCGAATGGCGTTGCCGAGCGGACTCTGCCCGCCGAACAGCTCCCTGCGCACGGTGTTGCCGATGATGCAGACCGCCTTGCCGGCCCGCTCCTCGTCGTCGCTGAAGGCGCGGCCGGCGGCCAGCCGCCAGTTGCCGGCAACGAGATAGGCGTTGGTCGTGCCGCTGACCGTCGACGACCAATTCTGCGTGCCGGCGACCAGAGTCACCGAACTGCCGACCACCGGCGCCACCGCCTGCAGGCCGGTCACCTGCTGTTCGATGGCCTCGATGTCGGCGCTCTTGAATTTCGGCGCCCCGGCGCTGTCGCGGCCCGGCCCGAGACGCTGCCCGGGCATCACCATCAGCAGGTTGCTGCCGAGGCTGGAAATCTGGTCGGCGACCATTCGCGTCGCGCCGTTGCCGAGCGTCACCATGGTGATCACCGCGGCGACGCCGATGACGATGCCGAGCACGGTCAGGAAGGAGCGCATCAGATTGCGCCGGATCTCGCGCAAGGCGAGCAGCAGGGCATTCAGCAGCATGCGTCGACCTCCGCCGGCGGACTGCTCCGTTCATCCTGCGCCACCAGGCCATCGACGAAATGCACGATGCGGCTGGCGTAGGCCGCCATGTCCGGCTCGTGGGTGACCATCAGGATGGTGATGCCCTGCTCGCGGTTGAGGGCGACCAGCAACTCCATGATCTCGTGGCTGCGCTTCGAATCGAGATTGCCGGTCGGCTCGTCGGCGAGCAGCACCAGCGGCCGGGTAACGATGGCGCGGGCGATGGCGACCCGCTGCTGCTGGCCGCCGGATAGCTCGGCCGGGGTGTGATGCTCCCAGCCGTCCAGGCCGACCTTGCCCAGCGCAGTGCGGGCCGCAGCATGACGGACGTCGGCCGGCTCGCCGCGATAGAGCAGTGGCAGCTCGACATTTTCCTGGGCCGAGGTCCGGGCCAGCAGGTTGAAGCCCTGAAAGACGAAACCGAGGCAGTTGCGACGGAGCAGCGCCCGCTGGTTGCGGTCGAGCCGTTCGACATGGATGCCGCGAAAACGGTATTCGCCGCTACTCGGCGTATCGAGGCAGCCAAGCAGGTTCATCGCCGTCGATTTGCCGGAACCGCTCGGCCCCATGACGGCGACGAACTCCCCGGCGGCAATCTCGAGATCGACCCCCTGCAGCGCCTGGAAGGCGGCCGCGCCCTGGCCGTAGGTCTTGGTGATGCCGCGCAGCGCGATCAGCGCCGCTTCCGGGTGGCTCATTTCTTCGCTTCCTGGTATTCGGTGATCACCGCCATGCCGGCCTGCAACTCGCCACCCAGTATCTCGGTATGGCGGCCGTTGCTGACCCCGGTTTTCACCGCCACCGGCTGCGGACCGTGGTCGCCGAGCACCCAGACCTGCGGCGCGCCGGGCGTGGCTGCGGCCGGCCGGTTTTTCGGCGCCTGCGGCGGCGGCCCGGGCATCAACCGCGCCACCAAGCTGCGGCTGGCCGCCGGCCCGGCCTGCGTCGGCGGCGTGAAACGCAGCGCCGCGTTCGGCACCAGCAACACCTGCTCGCGGCTGGCCGTGACGATGCTGGCCGTCGCCGTCATGCCCGGACGCAGCGCCAGGTCGTCGTTGCCGACCTGCAGGATGGTCTTGTAGGTGACGACGTTGTCGGTCGTCGTCGAACCGAGGCCGACGCGCTGGATACTGGCCGGAAACTTGCGCCCCGGCCAGGCAGCTACGGTGAACGTGGCTTTTTGGCCATTTTTCACATTGCCGACATCGGCCTCGTCCACCTTGACCTGCAACTCCATCTTGGCCAGATCCTCGGCCAGCACGAAGAGCACCGGCGTCGTCATCTGCGCCGCCACCGTCTGGCCCGGCTCGACCTTGCGGGTCAGCACGACGCCATCGACCGGCGAGCGGATGGTCGCCTTGCCGAGGTTGGTCTGATCGGTTTTCAGCGTCGCCTTGGCCTGCACGACCTCGGCCCGGGCGCTCGCCGCGTTGGCGACGGCCCGTTGCAGCACCGCCTCGGCCGTTTCCAGCTCGGTCTTGGCCGGCACCTTGCCGCCGGAAAGTTCGGCCACCTGCCGCATCCGGGCCAGCGCCGCGCTCGCCTCGGCTACCGTCGCCGCCGTCTGGGCAACACTGGCTTCGGCCGCGGCCAGCGCCGCCTGCGACTTGTCCACGGCATCCTTCAACTTGGCGGTATCGAGCTGGGCGAGCAACTGGCCTTTTTTGACCACATCGTTTTCCTGGACCAGCACACTGGCCAGCGTGCCGGACAGTTCGCTGCCGACATCGACCGACTTGGTCGGCTGCAGGGTGCCGCTGGCCGACGCGGTGACCAGCAGATTGCCGAGTGCCGCTTCTTCGCTCAGGTACTGGCCGGCCGGCCCCTGGCCGCCACCGGCAAACAGGGCCAGGCCGGCGAGCAGCAGCACGGCGCCGCCACCGAGCAACAGCCGCCGGCGAAGCGGGCCGAAACCGCTGGCCGGGGCGGCATTGAGCAAGCCGAGCAGAGCTTCGGCGCTAGGGTCGGAGGGCTGCTTCATGATTGTTTTCCTTCTTCGAATTGCTGCGCCATGGCGGGCGCTTCCCAGCCGCCGCCGAGCGCCTTGTAGAGTTTGATCAGGCTGCTCAGCACGGTGGCTTCAGCGGTCGCCAGGTTGTCTTCGGCCGTCAGCCGGGTGCGCTCGGTTTCCAGCACTTTCTGGAAATCGGCCAGCCCGGCCTGGTAGAGATCGCGGCTCAACGCCGCCGCACTGCGGGCCGCCGTCGCCGCCGCCTGGCGGGCGGCGACCCGCTCGCGCGATGCGGCATAGGCGGTCAGCCCGTTTTCGACCTCTTCGAGCGCGCTCAACACACTCGCCTCGTAGGAAATCAGCGCCTGTTCCTGCACCGCGCTCTGGATGTCGACCGCGCTGCGCAGCTTGCCGCCGTCGAACAGCGTCGCCGCCAGCGTGCCGCTCAGCGCCCGCAGCACGGTGTCGCTACCACCCAGCGCGCCCAGGCTGTAGGCCTGCCAGCCGAAGGAGCCGCCCAGCGACAGGCTGGGGAACCGCGCCGCCAGCTTCTGGCCGACGCGGGCCGTTTCGGCAGCCAGCGTGCGTTCGGCGGTAATCAGGTCCGGCCGCTGGCGCAGCACGTCGGCCGGAATGCCGGCGCCGAGGCTGGCCGGCACTGCCGGCAGAGGCGCGACCCTGGCCAGCTCGCCGGGCAGGGCACCCGGCTGGCGGCCGAGCAGCACGGCCAGCCGGTGCCCGGCCGCAGTCAGGCCGACTTCGAGATCGGGAATGCCGGCCCGCGTCTGCTCGCGGTTGGTCCGCGCCTGTTCGACATCACTGCCGTCGGTCAGCCCGGCCTGGTAGCGCCAGTCGGTGATCTGCAGCGTTTCGGACTGGCTGGCCAGATTGTCGCGGGCGATCTGCAGCCGGCGCCGATAGCTGCGCAGTTCGACATAGTTCTGCGCCACTTCGGCAACCAGCGACACCCGGACATTGTCCAGACTGGCCGCCATCGCCGCCTGATCGGCCGTCGCCGCTTCGACGGCGCGCCGGGTGCCGCCGAAGAGATCGATCTCCCAACTGGCGTCGAAGCCGGCGTCGTAGATCGTCCGCTCGGGAACGGCGCTGACCGCTTGGGCGGCCTTGCTGCGCTGGCCGGCGGTCGACGCGCTCAACGTGGGGAAAAAGCCGCTCACCGCCTGGGCCCGGGCGGCCCGCGCCTGGCGCAGGCGCGATTGGGCGAGGCGGAGATCGAGGCTGCCGGCCAGTGCCTCGTCGATCAGCCCATCGAGCACCGGGTCGGCCAGTTGCCGCCACCAGCGAGCCAGTTCGCGCGCCGGCTCGGCCACCGGCGGCGCCGTCCATTGGCTCGGCATGGCCAGACTGGGCGGCTGGTAATCTGGCCCAACCGACGGCAACTGCGTACAGCCGCCGAGCAGCGCCACGAGTAGGCCAAAGGCAGCGGGCTTGAAAATTGGTCTATTCATCACGATTCAACTTGAAACAGGGCGCCATTGTCCCGGGCGATACCGGCCGGACGCTGCAGACAACAAGTAAAGATAGGTAAAGGGCCTCACTTGCGGCAATACCGTTCAGTTAAGCGTCATTCCCGCGCAGGCGGGAATCCAGGAGTTGCGCTTTGACTGGGTTCCCGCCTGCGCGGGAACGACAAATTCAAGAAGCATTGCCTTAACTGACCCCATTGCCTCACTTGCGGCGCAACTCGCCGACCGGTTCCAGCCAGCGCCCGGCATCCCGGGCCAACCACTCGCGGGCGATCGGGTCCTGTTTCAGCTGGGCATCGAGAAAGGCCACGCTCAGGCGCTGAATGGCGATGATCTGCCGCGCACTGCTCGCTACCGGGAAAACCGACATCGCTCCACCGGCGTTGCCGCCCGGCACGCCGGGGGCCGCCCCCGCCACCAGCGCTCGGCGGACCTCCGGATCATCGAAATAACCGCCGCCGGCCCCAATCTGCTCCATCGACTGCTCGCCGAGGCGGCGCTCGTCCTGCGGCGTCAGCACCGACTGGGCGGCTTCGCCGAGCTCGGGCAGCCCGCTTTCGGCGATGGCTGCGGTCGACTGCCCGAAAAGGGCAAAAACCAGGGCTGCCGCAGCAGCCCGGTTGCGCCGACTGAACGCGCCTGACATCGGCCGCGCCCGGCTTAACGGGCCGGCGGTGGTGTGCGGCCTTCACCGCCCCTGCCGCGCGGCGGCGCATCGTCACCCGGCTTGCGCTCGGCCAGTTGCTGGCGCTGTTCCGGGGTCAGGATTTCAAAGATCTGCCGGTCTGCCTTGGCGCGGGCCAGCGCCATCTCGGCCACCGACTTGCCGAACGCCTCGCCCAGGGTGCGCGCCTTGGCTTCGCTGTAATCGGGCGCCGCCGCCAGCTTGCGCAGATCGTCCTCGACCTTCTGCTGCGCCTTGGCCTTGTCGCGCATCAGCGGCGCCTGCCCGTGCTTGATCTCGAACACCTTGTCGCGCTGGGCTTCGCTCAGGTTCAGGCTGCGCAGGTAATGCGGCCCCATCTCGCCGCCACGCTTGCCGAGCGCGGCCCGCGCTTCCATCCCGGAGCAGTCGCCCGGCTGGCGGTGGTCGCCCGGGTTGGCCGCGACCGTCAGCGGAATTGCCAGCGCCAGTCCGGCGGCGGCAAGAAAACGCTTGATGTGGCTGGGGGAAATATTCGTCATGTCGTATTCCTTTCGGGGGTAAGCAGGCTGGAAACAACGAACCTGCGACAGGACGAATACTCTCCCCGGGGCGAGTTAAGGGCGGTTAACCCACTGTAAATGATCGTAAATCGGGTAACAGACTCGCCAGAACAACGGAAGGCGAGATGGCAAAGCGCCTTGATGAGCATGAGAGAAGACAGCTAACGAAGCACTTGCTCTGGGACAAAAAGCGGCGTAATTTCCGCTTTCGATACCAGAACAACAAAAGGGGAAGCCATGACCACCGTACTGCACACCGGACCCGACACCGACCTCGCCACCCGTTACCTGTCCAGCGCGCTGCGCCTGCACACGCAAGCCGAAATCGCCGCCCACCTTGGTGTTAGCACCCGCGCCGTGCGCCACTGGGTGGTCAAACAGGAAGTCCCGCAACATTACATTTTTGGCCTGCAAGGCCTGCTGCCGCTCGAACTGCCGCTGGCCGACAACGCCGCTTTCCGCTTCATCGACCTGTTCGCCGGCATCGGCGGCATCCGCATGGCCTTCGAGGAACTCGGCGGCCAATGCGTGTTCACCAGCGAGTGGGACAGCTACGCGCAAAAGACCTATGTCGAGAACTACCCGAGCGGTCACAGCATCAACGGCGACATCACCAAAATCGACGCCGCCGACATTCCCGATCACGACGTGCTGCTCGGCGGTTTTCCCTGCCAGCCCTTCTCGATTGCCGGCGTCTCCAAAAAGAATGCCCTTGGCCGCGCCCACGGCTTTGCTGACGAAACGCAGGGCACGCTGTTCTTCGATGTTTGCCGCATCATCGAGAAAAAGCAGCCGCGCGCCTTCCTGCTCGAAAACGTCAAGAACCTGATGTCGCACGACAAGGGCCGCACCTTCGACGTCATCAAACGGGCGCTCGACGATCTCGGCTACGACATCCACACCCGCATCATCGACGGCGCCCACTTCGTGCCGCAGCACCGCGAACGCATCATGATCGTCGGCTTCCGCAAGGCCGACCGGATCAGCTTCGACTGGAACGCCCTGCCGCTCCCCGCCAAGGGCCGGCGAACCATGGCCGAAATCCTGCACAAGACGGACGGCAGCGAAGCAAAGCTGGCTTGGGACGGCGACCGCTTCTTCAACCACGCCAAGGGGCAAGTCGATAGCAAATACACCCTGAGCGACAAACTCTGGGCCTACCTGCAAGGCTACGCCGCCAAACACAAGGCCGCCGGCAACGGATTCGGCTTCGGGCTGGTCTACCCCGACAGCGTCGCCCGCACCCTCTCCGCCCGCTACTACAAGGATGGCTCCGAAATTCTTGTTTACCAAGGCGAAGGCATCAACCCGCGCCGGCTGACACCGCGTGAATGTGCGCGGCTGATGGGGTTTCCGGATTCGTTCAGGATTTCGGTTTCGGATACGCAGGCTTATCGCCTACTCGCTGATGCCACTGTCGTGCCGATGGTTGCCGCTACGGCTAAACTCATGCTTCCGTTATTAACGACTAGGAAGCCGGCAGCAAGCACTTCGGTGATGCTGCCTGAAAACATCATGAGTTCTGGCCGCTGGACTAAAGATCAACTGAAGCTCGCTTTCCATTTGTATTGCCAATTGCCGTTCGGCAAGCTGCATTCGAAAAACCCGGAAATTGTTCAACTGGCGGAATTGATCGGCCGTACGCCATCGGCTGTTGCCATGAAGCTAGTCAATTTCGCTAGCCTTGATCCGGCAATTACCAGCACCGGCCGCAAAGGCCTTGATGGCGCATCAAATCTCGACCGCGAAATCTGGGCCGACTTCCACGCTGACTGGGAAGGCTTGGCCCTTGAGTGCGAGCAACTTCGCGAGCAATTTGGCCTAATTCCTACGGTCGACCGCCCGGAAGAAGCAAAAACCGACGACTTCCAGATTCCTGACGATTTCACCGGCGAAACCCGCCGCGTCTTTACCGAACAACGCATCAAACAGAATTTCTTCCGTCGCGCCGTTCTGGCCAGTTATCGAGGGCGTTGCTGCATGTCCGGCCTCTCCGAACCGCGCCTGCTGATCGCCAGCCATATCGTGCCGTGGAGCAAGGACAAAGCGAACCGACTGAACCCGAGTAATGGCCTTTGCCTTTCGGCTATCCATGACCGCGCGTTCGATAAAGGGCTGATTACCCTGAGCGACGACTGGAAAATCGTTCTGTCCGAAGAACTGCGTAAGCGCGACGAACCTTTCGTTCAGTCCGTTCTAAAGCCATTGGAAGGTTGCGCAATTGAGATTCCGGAACGCTTTGTTCCCGATGCGGCCTTTCTTCAGCGCCACCGTGCTGAAATCTTTCTGGACAATCGCTCGGCGAAATAGCCATGACCGAATTCAGCATTTTCGATTACCTCTATCGCGATGCCAGCAACTACAAGTCATGGGGTAGTTTGCTACTTGAAGGGCGCGCGACTGAGACAGAACTCGAACAACTTCGCGCCCAACTCAATTGCGACGAGTTTTTTATCGCCGAACAGGTTGGCATTCCACCGCTCTACGCTGAACTTTGGAAGTTCAGCGACGGCCCCACCGAAGACGACCACGTCTGGCATACCTTCCACGAACTACGTCAGGCAGAGGCGGAAGAAATAACCGGCGAACCCTGGGGAAGAGTTTCTGAACTCATCGCACGTTTCAAATCGGTGAATAAATGGGATGAACAGTTATCACCGAATTGGGATATCTGAATGCAAAAAACGACCGTCTTTCACGAGGACGTGTTCTACGAATACTTCCGCCCGTTCAGGCACCCATTGGCACGCTTCGGTGATCTTTGGGGCGGTCATGGACTCGAAACCTACGGCGACGATTTGCAGCTCGCGTTCAAATATGACTCAGATTATGTGTGGACCGTTGTGGACTGCGGGGAAAGCTCGAACGAGTGGATCATCCCCGGCTTTCATCGCGTCAATCGCATTTGCTTTCTGCTGACGGAGGTCGCGCACTTCGATGCGCCCATTGAGTTCCGCATAGAACGCGGGCCTCACTCATTAACGCCAATTGGTCTGGCGCGTCGGATTACCACGCTCAAGCGAATTCTGAGTGAGGCCAAAGCCAAAGATTGAGCGCCACGGCAAATTTCAATTTTGGCCATTTTTTCCGGTTGACCGCAGCAATCCCAAAAAACAAAAAGGCGACTGAATCAGTCGCCTTTTTTGCTGCTTTTTCGCAGTTGACCGGGTCAGACCTTGCTATAGACCTCAGCCCCGGCCTTCACGAATTCGACCGACTTGACTTCCATCCCCTTCGCCAGCGCCTCGGCTTCGGCGATGCCCTGCTGCGCCGCGAATTCGCGGACGTCCTGAGTAATCTTCATCGAGCAGAAGTGCGGGCCGCACATGGAGCAGAAGTGGGCGACCTTGGCCGATTCCTTGGGCAGGGTTTCGTCGTGGAATTCACGCGCCTTGTCCGGGTCGAGGCCGAGGTTGAACTGGTCGTCCCAGCGGAATTCGAAGCGTGCCTTGGACAGCGCGTTGTCGCGGATCTGCGCGCCGGGGTGACCCTTGGCGAGGTCGGCGGCGTGGGCGGCGAGCTTGTAGGTGATGATGCCGGTCTTGACGTCGTCCTTGTCGGGCAGGCCGAGGTGTTCCTTGGGCGTGACGTAGCAGAGCATGGCGGTGCCATACCAGCCGATCATCGCGGCGCCGATGCCGCTGGTGATGTGATCGTAGCCCGGCGCGATGTCGGTGGTCAGCGGGCCAAGGGTGTAGAACGGGGCTTCGTCGCAGTATTCGAGCTGGAGATCCATGTTCTCCTTGATCATGTGCATGGGCACATGGCCGGGGCCTTCGATCATGACCTGCACGTCGTGCTTCCAGGCGATCTGGGTCAGTTCGCCGAGGGTCTTGAGTTCGCCGAGCTGGGCTTCGTCGTTGGCGTCGTAGATCGAGCCGGGACGCAGGCCGTCGCCGAGGCTGAAGGCGACGTCGTAGGCCTTCATAATTTCGCAGATTTCCTCGAAGTGCGTGTAGAGGAAGCTTTCCTTGTGGTGCGCCAGACACCACTTGGCCATGATCGAGCCGCCGCGCGAGACGATGCCGGTCATCCGGTTGGCGGTCAGCGGCACGTAGCGCAGCAAAACGCCGGCGTGGATGGTGAAGTAGTCGACGCCCTGCTCGGCCTGTTCGATCAGCGTGTCGCGGAAGATCTCCCAGGTCAGGTCTTCGGCCTTGCCGTTGACCTTTTCCAGCGCCTGATAGATCGGCACGGTGCCGATGGCGACCGGGCTGTTGCGGATGATCCATTCACGCGTTTCGTGGATGTTCTTGCCGGTGGACAGGTCCATCACGGTGTCGCCGCCCCAGCGGATCGACCAGGTCATTTTTTCGACTTCTTCCTGAATGCTGGAGCCGAGCGCCGAGTTGCCGATGTTGGCGTTGATCTTGGTCAGGAAGTTGCGGCCGATGATCATCGGCTCGCTTTCCGGGTGGTTGATGTTGTTCGGGATGATGGCGCGGCCGCGGGCGATTTCGCTACGGACGAATTCCGGGGTGATTTCTTCCGGGATGTTGGCGCCGAAGTTCTGGCCCGGGTGCTGGCGGCCGAGCAGCTTGGCCATTTTTTCGCCCTGCGGGCCGGTCGACCGCAGCGATTCGATATAGGCGCGGCGGTTGTTGTTTTCGCGGATGGCGACGTATTCCATTTCCGGCGTGATGATGCCCTGGCGGGCGTAGTGCATCTGCGAGACGTTCTTGCCGGCCTTGGCACGCAGCGGCTTGCGGTGCAGGCCGGGGAAGCGCAGTTCGTCGAGCGACTTGTCGGCGGCGCGGATACGGCCGAACTCGGAACTCAGGTCGGGCAGTTCCTCGACATCGCCGCGTTCGGCAATCCAGCCGGCGCGCAGGGCGGGCAGGCCGCTGCGGATGTCGATCTTGGCGGACGGATCGGAATAAGGGCCGGAGCAGTCATAGACGTAGATCGGCGGATTCTTTTCGCCGCCGAAAGCGGTCGGCGTGTCGTCCTGCGAAATTTCACGCATCGGCACCTGGATGTCCGGACGGGAACCTTGGATATAAACCTTGCGGGAATTGGGCAGGGGCTGGACTGCAGCCTCGTCGACGTGGGCGTTGGCGGCGAGGAATTGTTCTTTGACGTTCATTGCGGCTCCGGGCGTATGTGCAGCGGGTATGACGTACGGGGAGCAACAAAGTTCGTTTCCCTACGACGGCATGACCCGGTCAGGTTCGAAGGGTATTTCTCAGTCGACCGCCACAGCAAACGGCGCTCGACACCCCTAACGAGTGGAGCGCAAGTTACTGGAAATACAGGCAAAATGCAACAAATCGCATTCTGCGCTCAAGGTTTCTCGAAATTGGCCGAAATATCCTCGACAAGCGTCGGAATTTTAAAGAATAAGATGAGGGATCTGAGATGCGCCTACTAACCATTGCCGCCCTGCTGGTCAGCCTGTCTGGCTTGGCCTCGGCCGCGCCGACCTGGCAGACGATTTCGTCGGAGCCGGGCAAGCGGATCGAACTCGACCGCACCAGCATCAAGCGCGAAGACGGCAACAAGGTCCAGGCCCAGGGCCGGGTCATCCTCGAAAAGGAACTGATCGACGCCAAGTCCGGCGCCGGCTATCGCGTCATCGAAGCGATCACCCGCTACGACTGTGGCTCGCGCAACGCCAACACGATCAAGCGCATTTTCAAGAAGAACGAAAGCGAAATCGTCCGCGAAGAAGAGATCAAGGGCAACGATCTGCCGGTACGCAGCGGCACGCTCGACGACAAGGTGCTGCGCGAAGTCTGCCGCCCACCCAAGGAAAGCCCGGTTGAAGTGGCCCAGAAGGCCAACGAGGCGGCCGGCCAGTTGAAGCAGGCCAACGAGGCGATGCTCAAGAAGGAAATGGTCAAGCCGGAAAAAGCCGCTACGCCGGTCAAGACGGCCGAGACCCAGGAGCATGGCTCGATTCCATCGATTCGCCCCAACCTGAAGGCGGCCGCCGAAAGCCCGGCCCCCGCCCCCGCCCCGAAA
>NZ_LODL01000035.1:422092-649040 GCF_001551835.1 Dechloromonas denitrificans
TTCAGACAATTATTTTAAAAATTAGGGTCTGCAAAAAGCTCTGAATTGCCTGTGGATGAAATCTGGACAATTTTCCCACAAACGACTAATACCCAGTTAGCTCACATTCGCCTGACAAGTTGTGCACAGGCTTATCGACAAGACTCATCCCTTCAATACCTGCAGCAATACGTGCAGGTCGTGGTTCAGTTCGTTTTCCTTGGTGCGCAGCGAATCGATGGTTTTGACGGCATGAATGACCGTGGTGTGATCACGGCCACCGAAGGCATCACCAATTTCCGGAAAACTGTGCGACGTCACTTCGCGGCATAGCCACATCGCGACCTGACGCGGCCGGGCAATGGCTCGCGTCCGCTTCTTGGAAAAGAGATCGGCAACCTTGATCTTGTAATAGTCGGCCACCGTTTTCTGGATGTTGTCCATGCCGACGTTGCGCACTGAACCGATCAGGTCCTTCAGGGCTTCCTTGGCCAGGTCGAGGGCGATGATCCGCCCGTGGAAGGAGGAATAGGCCAGGACCTTCTTCAGCGCCCCTTCCAGTTCGCGAACATTCGAACGCAAATGTTTGGCAATGAAGAAAGCGACTTCGTCATCCAGTTGCAGCCCTTCGGCCTCGGCCTTTTTTTTCAGAATGGCGACCCGCATTTCCAGTTCCGGCGGTTCGATCTGGACTGTCAGCCCCCAGTCGAAGCGGGTGACCAGACGGTCGTCGAGGCCGTTGATGTCCTTCGGATAGGTATCGCAGGTGATGATGATCTGCTTGCGGGCTTCGATCAGCGCATTGAACAGGAAGAAGAACTCTTCCTGCGAGCGGTTCTTGCCATTGAAGAACTGCACGTCGTCGAGCAGCAGGACATCCAGCGTCCGGTACATGCGCTTGAAGGTATCGAAGGATTTTTGCTGATAGGCGCGCACGACGTCGGAGTAATAGTCTTCCGCATGCACGTAGCGGACGATCTTTTCCGGGTTTTCCTTGAGGATGGTGTTGCCGATCGCGTGAATCAGGTGGGTCTTGCCGAGACCGGCGCCGCCATAGATAAACAGCGGGTTGTAGGCGCCCCCCGGATTGTTGGCGACCTGCACGGCAGCTGCCCGGGCCAGGTCGTTGGCCTTGCCGACGACCAGATTGTCGAAAGTGAACGACGAGAAGAGCCGGGATTTTTCGTAATTGCTGCCCTTGCCGCGTCCTTTCTCCACAGTACCGCCCTGGGTCGCCGGTGTAGACGACGAAGCGGGGATGCCGGCCAGGATCGGGCGCGGTGCATCGGCGGAGGCGGCACTGACCTTGCTGCTGCCGATGATCAGGTCGATGCTGATCGGCTCGGCAAAGAAGGTACGGCTATATTCTTCGATCCGGCCGAGATAGCGGTCGCGAATCCATTTCAGGATGAAGCTGTTCGGAGCGATCAGGCGCAGACCTTCCTGCGGCGTATTTTCACCTTCGAGCCGCAGTGGCTTGATCCAGGTATTGAATTGCTGCGCGGGCAATTCCTGCTCAAAACGCAGTAGACAAGATTCCCAGAAACCAGCCATCGAAACCTACACTCCTTGCCGCATTGCCCAGGCGACCTGGATTGCGGTTTTAACTATATGATTTATTTGTTATTTTTATAACAAAATCGGCGGCCGATTGGCCGCCTTGGGAAGGCCGTATTCTACTCGTCATCCACACGGTTATCCACAGCTTTGGCAAATAATTGATCTTGACAAGACAAGTGAAAACACGGTGTAATCACGTGTTTTTCTTAGCACATCAAGGGATTACCAACATGAAACGCACGTATCAACCGTCGGTCGTGCGCCGCAAGCGCACCCATGGCTTCCTGGTTCGTATGCGCACCAAGGGTGGCCGTGCAGTTATTGCTGCTCGCCGCGCCAAGGGTCGCAAACGTCTGGGCGTTTAACCCGGACGTTCGGCGGGGTGGCACAAACCTTCGCCAGACGCTATCGCCTGACAAAAACGGATGAGTTCTCATCCGTTTTTGGTTTCAGGAAGGCGATTCGCGGGAAATTGCTGATGCTGCATTATCAACCTCGGGCTGAAGGCTTTACGGAGCCGCGGCTCGGGTTGGTGGTCGGCAAAAAGCTGCTCAAAAAGGCAGTCGACCGCAACAGGGTCAAGCGCATCGTCCGCGAGCAGTTTCGCTGTCTGCGCGAGAGCCTGCCGGCCTGTGACCTGATCGTTCGTCTGGCAGTAAAACCGTCATCACTTGACGGTAAACTGCTGGCCGGCGATTTTGTCGCCCTGCTGGACAGACTGCGTCGGCCAAAACCGAAGCGGGATGAATGATGAAACGCATATTGATCGGCCTGTTTCGCGTCTATCAATATGCGATCAGTCCCTTTTTGGGACGACGCTGCCGTTATTTTCCGAGTTGCTCGGAATATGCGGTGGAAGCAGTACAGAAACACGGTGCCATTAAAGGTGGCTGGCTCGGCGCCAAGCGCGTCTGCCGCTGTCACCCATGGCATCCCGGCGGGTACGATCCCGTACCCTGAATCAAGAATATTTACGTAGGCCGTTCATGGACACTCGACGCCTGATACTGGTTTTGATCTTCACGTTCTCCAGCTTCATGCTGTGGGAAAACTGGCAGAAGTACAACCAGCCGAAGCCGGCCGCCGATACCGTAGCCGCCACTCAGGCCGCCGGTGCTGCGCCCAAGCCTTCCACTACCCTGCAGCCTGGGGCCGCGCCCGGGACGCCCGTCGTTCCGGCTGGCGTTGCCGCCACGGCCGAAACCTTCACGATCAGCACCGACCTGCTGAAGGCCACCATTTCGCCACAAGGTGGCGACCTGGTCGGTCTCGAACTGCTCAAGTACAAAGAACACGACGACAAGGAAAAGACCTTCGTTCTGTTCGACGCCAAGCACCAGTACATGGCGCAAAGCGGCCTGATCGGCGACGGCCTGCCCACCCACCGCTCGGTATTCAAGCGGGTTGCCGGGGCCACTACCCTGGCGGACGACGCCCAAGAACTGAAGGTTCGTCTGGAAGCTGAGGCGGCCAATGGCGTCAAGATCGCCAAGATCCTGACCTTCAAGCGCGGCTCCTATGTCATCGACGTCGCCTGGGAAATTACCAACGGCAGCGACAAGCCGCTGGCGCCGCATGCCTACTTCCAGTTGCAGCGTGACGATGTCGTCCCGGCCGGCGAAACCAAGATGGTATCGACCTTTACCGGTCCGGCCGTCTATACCGAAGCCAACAAGTATCAGAAGGTCGATTTCAGCAATATTGCCGATAACAAGGCGAAGTTTGCCAAGACGGCCGACAACGGTTGGCTGGCCATGGTCCAGCACTATTTTGTCTCGGCCTGGGTGCCGAAGGACAAGACGCCGCGCGAGTTCTACATGCGCAAGCTGGAAGGCAGCAATGCCTATCAGGCCGGCCTGATCGTTCCGGTCAGCGAAATCGCGCCCGGTGCCAAGTCGGAAACCTCGGTCACGCTGTATGCCGGTCCGCAGGAACAGGCCGCGCTGAAGCAGATCGCGCCCGGTCTCGACCTGGTCGTCGATTATGGCTGGCTAACCGTTGTTGCCGCCCCGATTTTCTGGGCGCTGCAGGCGATTCACAGCCTGGTCGGCAACTGGGGCTGGGCCATCGTTGTCCTGACCATCATCCTGAAGGCGATCTTCTTCCCGCTCTCCGCTGCTTCCTACAAGTCGATGGCCAAGATGCGCGTCCTGACGCCGCGCCTGGCACAACTGAAGGAACGCTACGGCGACGACAAGCAGCGTCTGAATCAGGAAATGATGAAGATGTACCAGACCGAAAAGGTCAATCCGCTTGGCGGCTGCCTGCCGATCGTGGTCCAGATTCCGGTCTTCATCGCCCTCTACTGGGTGCTGCTGGGTGCCGTCGAAATGCGCGATGCACCGTGGATCCTGTGGATCAAGGATTTGGCTTCGGCTGACCCGTACTACATCCTGCCGGTGCTGATGATCATTTCGATGTTCATCCAGACCAAGCTCAACCCGACGCCGCCGGACCCGATCCAGGCCAAGGTCATGATGCTGATGCCGCTGATCTTCGGTGTGATGTTCCTGTGGTTCCCTGCTGGTCTGGTGCTGTACTGGGTGGTCAACAACGTACTGTCCATCGCCCAGCAGTGGCATATCACCCGGGCGATTGATGCCGGTAGCAAGGCTGCCAACGACGCCAAGGCCTAAAGTGTGAAGTCCGACACCATCGCTGCCATCGCCACGGCCCCTGGCCGTGGTGGTGTCGGCGTTATCCGCATCTCGGGCAGCAATTTGCTGCCCTTTGCTTTTGCGCTGACCGGCAAGACGCCGAAGCCGCGTTACGCCACCCTGGCCGATTTCAAGGCGGGCGATGGCACGGCGATCGACAGCGGCTTGCTGCTCTACTTCCCCGATCCGCATTCCTTCACCGGCGAAGATGTGCTCGAACTGCAGGGCCATGGCGGCCCCGTCGTCATGCAGATGCTGCTCGCCCGCTGTCTTGATCTCGGCGCCCGCCTCGCCGAACCCGGCGAATTCAGCCGCCGCGCCTTCCTGAATGGCAAACTCGATCTGGCCCAGGCCGAAGCCGTCGCCGATCTGATCGATGCCGCGACAACCAGTGCTGCCCGCTCGGCGGTGCGTTCGCTGCAGGGCGAGTTCTCCAAGGCCATCCACGGCCTGACCGACGAACTGATCAACCTGCGCATGCTGGTTGAAGCGACCCTCGACTTTCCCGAAGAAGACATCGATTTCCTCAAGGCGGCCAATGCCTTCGGCCGCCTGGAAAACCTGCAGATCCGGCTGGCCGAGGTCTTCGACCGGGCCGGTCAGGGCAAGCTGCTACAAGCGGGCCTGCACGTCGTTCTGGCGGGGCAGCCCAATGTCGGCAAATCCTCCCTGCTCAACCGGCTGGCTGGCGACGATCTGGCCATCGTGACGCCGATCGCCGGTACGACGCGCGATGCCCTACGGTCGACCATCCAGATTGAGGGAATTCCGCTACATATCATCGATACCGCCGGTCTTCGGGAAACCGAGGACGAGGTCGAGAAAATAGGTATCGAGCGCAGCTGGCGTGAAATCGAACGCTCCGACGTCGTTCTGCTGCTGGTCGATGCCCGCAGCGGCGTCAGCGCTGCCGACCGCGAAATCCTCGACCGGCTGCCGGAACGCCTGCAGCGCATCACCGTTTATAACAAGATCGACCTTTCCGGCGCCCAGGCCGAACGCCACGACGAAGCGGAAACTACCGCCATCGCGCTGTCAGCCCGTTCCGGCGATGGCATCGAATTGCTGCGCCAGGAGCTGCTGCGCATCGCCGGCTGGCATCAGACAGAAGATGTCTTCATTGCCCGCGAGCGCCACCTGCGGGCGCTGGCGATGGCCCAGGAGCATATCGCGGCAGCCCGCAGCGTTGTCGAAAGCGCCCTGCCCGCCCTGGAACTGTTTGCCGAAGAACTCCGTCTAGCCCAGCATGCCTTGGGTGAAATCACCGGCGAATTCACCGCCGACGACCTTCTGGGCGTGATTTTCAGCCGTTTTTGCATCGGCAAGTAAGCCCTTCCGCTGGTCCACAAAGCCCGTATTCCGTCGCCTTGAAAGCCTGTGCACAACTTGTCAGTGCTTTGGGGGTTAATGCGAGCTTTGTGGATTGTGGAAAAATTGTCCACATTTCATCCACAGCTGATTCAGAGCTTTCTGAAGAGCCTGATTTTGATTTCAAGTTGCTGAAAATAAATTGAATATTTGACTTATCCACAGAACAGTTCCTGAGATAGTCTTCGTAGACTGTTTTTATATAGTTCTTATTAAAGAACAAAGGCAGCGACTTTCCGATCCTTGAAAGCCTGTCTTTCCCAGCAACTCATTTTCTTGCAGGCAAAAAGTGGAATTTTTGGAAAGCGGATTGCTGGCCCTGGTTCTAGCGGCATTTCTGGCCGGGGCAATCGATGCGGTGGTCGGTGGGGGTGGCCTGATCCAGATTCCGGCCTTGTTTGCCGTGCATCCGGGCGAATCGGCGGCAACCCTGTTCGGCACCAACAAGTGCGCCAGCGTAGTGGGCACGGCCAATGCCACCTGGCGCTACGCGTTGCGGGTCAAAATGCCGTGGCGAACCATCCTGCCGGCCGCCATCGCCGCCTTTGCCTTTTCCTATCTCGGTGCGGCGGCCGTCGCCTGGTTGCCAAAGGACGCCATCCGGCCGCTAATCCTGCTGCTGTTGATTCTTGCGGCGGTGTACACACTGAAACGTAAGGATTTCGGTCAGTTGCACCGGCCGGCCCATGCCGGACCGCAGGAACTAATCTATGCCGTGCTGCTGGGTGGCGTCATCGGCTTCTACGACGGCTTTTTCGGGCCGGGGACCGGAAGTTTCCTGATCTTCCTGTTCGTCCGCTTTTTCGGCTTCGATTTCCTGCATGCCTCGGCTGGCGCGAAAGTGGTCAATGTGGCGACCAATCTGGCCGCCCTCGCCTACTTCATGCCGAACGGCTATGTCCTGCCCGTTCTCGCACTGACCATGGCGGTGGCCAATGTCAGCGGCTCGATGGCCGGCACCTGGCTGGCGCTGAAGCATGGCAGCGGTTTCGTCCGCCAAGTCTTCCTGGTCGTGGTCGGGGTCCTGATCGTCAAATTCGCTTGGGATACCTTTAGGCTTTTGTAATTCTTTTTCCTGAACCGATGCCAGGAAACTATTTCTAATAAAATTCAGTCACTTCGTTCGGGGAAGAATTCATGCGCATCACACTCGTTCATCCTGCCGGTTTCAATTTTGTCCCCGGCCAGCCGGATTTTTCGGTGCTGGCCAACCGGATGGCGCCAATCGGCATCATGCAACTGGCGTCCTGGCTGGAGAAGTTTGGCCATAGCGTGCAACTGCACGACTGTCTCGGCCCTTATGCGCCGCCGACCATCGCCGAAAATGCCGAAATCGTGCTCGCCACCGAGCCGGAGATGGTCGGTTTTTCGGCGACGACTTCCGGCTTCATGGATGCGTTCGAGATTGCCGCCTACATTCGCCAGCGGCGGCCGGAGATCAAGATCACTTTCGGCAACGTTCATGTCTCGTCGATCGGGGCGCCGATCCTCGAACAGTTCCCGGAGATCGATTATCTGGTGATCGGCGAAGGCGAAGGGGCATTCCTTGATCTGGCCGACGGCAAGCCGCTGAAAGAAATCGGCAACCTGATCTACCGTGACGAGACTGGCAAGATCCGCATCAACCCCCGCCGCGACCGCATTCTCGATCTCGACGAACTGCCCTTCCCGGCCTACGAAAAACTGGCCGGTTTTCCGCATGCTTACCATCTGCCGCTGTTCGCCTACGAAAAGCGCCACGGGGCGACGATGATCACCTCACGCGGCTGCCCCTATACCTGTTCCTTCTGCGACCGGACGGTGTTCGAGCGGTTGTACAAGACCAACTCGGCGCAATACACCTACGACCACATGAAGTACCTGCGGGATAACTTCGGGGTCTATCACATCAACATGTACGACGATCTGTTCACCGCCAAGAAGCAGCGGGTGATGGATCTGTGCCAACTGTTGATCGACAAGCCGCTCGGCATCCAGTGGAACTGTGCGATCCGTACCGGCCATACCTCGGACGAAATGCTCGCCAAGCTGAAACAGGCCGGCGTGCTGATGGTCTCGATGGGCATCGAATCGGCCGATCCGGGGATGATGGAACGCCACAAGGCCGGCGTCACGCTCGATGCGGTGCGCGATACGGTGCGCCAGATCCACGCTGCCGGGATGCGCGCCAAGGGCCTGTTCATTTTCGGCATGCCCGGCGAAACACCGGAAACCGTCAAGGTGACCAGCGATTTCATCCTGTCGCTCGAACTCGATGAAATGAACATGACCAAGTTCAGCCCGCTGCATGGCGCGCCGATCTGGGATGAATGCGTTTCCGGGGTGTCCGGCGAGATGATCGAAGACTGGCGACTGATGAACTGCCTGAATTTCGTCTTCCTGCCGCACGGCTTCAAGTCGCGCGAGGAAATGGACGCGCTATACAACTGGCACGTCAAGCGCTTCTACAACAGCAAGGGCTATCACCGCCGCTTCGCCAAGCGCCTGTGGGCGCACCGCTGGAGCCTGTGGCATGTCCTCAAGCACTTGCCGGAAACCATTGCCGCGGCCCGCTACTTCAGCGCCAACAAGGAGCAGTTGGAAAAGGCCAAGCGCGAATTCACGCTGCACCCGCGTCAGCCGGTCGGCCTGCAGCCTTTCCTCAGCCCGGAGTTGCAGGTCGATAACATTGTGTCGATGTCGCCGATCAAGCTCTCCCGCCGCGAAGTGATGAAAACGGTGCTGTCGGCCGTCGAGGAGGGATCCGCCTGTTGTACGCCGCCGGAATTGCAGGCAGCGGTATAATTTCGGCCCCGGGGGGTTTCAAAATGATAAACAAAAGCATTTTTGGCCATTTTTCACTGTTAACCGCAGCACTCGTGCTGGCATCGCTGGTCGGCTGCAAAGGCTCCGATAGCAAGCCGGACGATGGCAAACCGGCGGCAGCGGCCAAGCAAACCTTCCAGCGCAGCGGCTATGCCTGCTGCAATCTGCATTACGAAGGCGACTGGATCAGCGATTCGAACCTTGCCCAATTGGCTTTCATCCCGGCCGGGACGCCGATCAATGTCAAGAAGATCGATGGCTACCGGGCCTATGTCGAAGTCGATGGCAAGCCGATGCGCCTCGGCCACGACTATGGTCGGGCACAGGAAACGACCGAACAGTGGGTCAGCAAGATCGTCGTCCTCGATGACCCGAAGGCCAGGATCGCCAAGTTCCCGCCGACCGTCCGCAAGGCGATCGAAGCCGGCAAGCTGATGAAGGGGATGACCAAGGAACAGGTCGTCATCGCGGTCGGGTATCCGCAGACCAATGAAAACCCGAATCTGGACGGTCCTTACTGGCGTTACTGGTGGTCGAGTTTTGGCCCCTATTACGTCTATTGGTCCGGCAACAAGGTCAGCAAGATCGACGGTCACTCGGAAACCGTCGGTTACATGACTTACAAAGGCAAATAATAATTCTTCGCCACCACAGAGAAACGAACAGGCTCTAACCCATGGAACAGCAAGCGAAGAAAATTGAACGCCAGACATGCGATGTGCTGGTCATTGGCGGCGGCCCGGCCGGGACGACCGTCGCGCCGCTGCTGGCCGAAAAAGGCTACAAGGTGGTGCTGCTCGAAAAGGCGCGCCACCCGCGTTTCCATATCGGCGAATCGCTGCTGCCGGCCAACCTGCCGCTGTTTGAGCGGCTGGGCATCGCCGATCAGGTGAAGGCGATCGGCATGGAAAAATGGGGCGCCGAATTCGTTTCGCCGCAGCACGACATGTCCCAGACCTTTCATTTCGCCGATGCCTGGGACAAGTCGATGCCTCACGCCTACCAGGTCAAGCGCGCCGAGTTCGACACCATCCTGATCCGTAATGCCGCGGACAAGGGCGTCGAGGTGCATGAAAACTGCAAGGCCAAGGCGGTTGATTTCCAGGCCGACGACACGGCCGTGGTTAGCGCCCAGCATGACGACGGCCGCAAAGTCGAATGGCAGGCCCGTTTCGTGGTCGATGCCTCGGGGCGCGACACTTTCCTGGCCAACCGTTTCCAGATCAAGCACCGCAACCCGAAGCACAACAGTTCGGCGATCTACGGCCATTTCAGCGGCGCCAAGCGGCACGATGGCCAGGCTGAAGGCAATATCACCATTTTCTGGTTTGACCATGGCTGGTTCTGGTTCATCCCGATGATGAACGACGTCACCAGCATCGGCATGGTGACTTGGCCGTACTACATGAAGACCATCGGCGAGCGCAGCCTGGAGCAGTTCCTGCGCGATGGCATCGCGATGTGCCCGGGGCTGGCCGAACGCTTGAAGGACGCGAAACTCGAAACCAAGGTCGAGGCGACCGGCAATTTCTCCTATGTCTCCGAACGCAATCACGGCGCCAACTACCTGCTGCTCGGCGACGCCTACGCCTTCATCGATCCGGTGTTTTCGTCCGGCGTGATGCTGGCGATGAACAGCGGCGTGATCGGTGCCGAGGCGATCGATACCTGCCTGAAGACACCGGCCAAGGCGGCCGCCGCGCTGAAGCGTTTCGATGCATTGATGAAGCACGGGCCGAAGGAGTTCTCCTGGTTCATCTACCGCGTTACCAACCCGATCATGCGCGACTTCTTCATGTACCCGAAGAACATTTTCCGGGTCAAGGAAGCGCTGCTCTCGGTGCTGGCCGGCGACATTTTCGGCAAGACACCGATCTGGCGTTCGATTTGGATGTTCAAGGTGCTTTACTACCTAGCCAACATCTTTCAGCCGAAGCGCGCCTTCATGGGCTGGAAGCGTCGGAATTTCAACATCCGTCCGGTCGACGTGCCGCCGGTCTATAACGCCTAGTGAATCTCCAGCTTTTTTCCGATCTGCCGCTGGCCGATCTGCCCGATGCCGTTGCCGGCGGGGCGGATCGGGTGCTGGGCGGTGCCCGGCTCGGTCAGGCCAGCCCCGGGCTGGCCCCCGGCTGGCCGGTGCAGGCCATTGCCGCGCCGCTGCTCGGCAAGCCCGACGACAGCCTGCAGGAAATCTGGCGTTGCGATGCCGCCTGCGCGGCCGGCGAAAGCGAGGGCATCCGCTGGCGGCGGGCCGGTAATCTGCTGTACGGCGTGATCGAACTGGCGGAAGCCGATTTTTCGCCGACCCCGGTGGTTTCCGCCTTGCAGGCAGCCAGTGCCGAAGCCTACCGGCGCATTTTCCGGCTGCTCGATGCGCAGCGCCTGCCCAATCTGTGGCGGGTCTGGAATTATCTGGCCGGGATCAACCAGGAGGTCGATGGCCTGGAGCGCTACCGCCAGTTCAACATCGGCCGTCAGGACGCCTTCCTCGAATTCCGGCGCGGCGCCACCGGCAACGTACCGGCCGCCTGTGCCCTCGGTGTCGCCGAGGGGCCGCTGAGCATTGCCTTCATGGCCGGCGATACGCCGGCGGTGCCGGTCGAGAATCCGCGCCAGGTCAGCGCCTACAACTACCCGGCCGAATACGGTCCGCGCAGCCCGACCTTCTCGCGGGCGGCGCTGGTCTATCTGCCGGGTCAGGAAATCCTGTTCATTTCCGGCACGGCGAGCATCGTCGGGCACCGTACCGTGCATCCGGACGATGTTGTCGGCCAGTGTCGCGAGTCGCTGGCCAACGTTGCGGCTGTGGTCGCCGAGGCCAACCGGCTGGCGCGAACGACGGCCTACGGGCTGGACGAGTTGTCCTATCGGGTCTATGTCCGCCAGGCCGAGGATTTTCCGCTGGTGCGCGAAACGCTGGCCGGGCTGATCGGCGACACGGTCGAGATTGTCTATGTCCAGGCCGATATCTGCCGGCACGACCTGTTGCTGGAAATCGAGGCGATGGCCTCGCACACTCTGGAGACTTGCGCATGAATGCGGCCGGCAAAACCCTGGTGGCCATGCTGGCCGGCCTTGCCCTGATGCCAAACGCGGTACGCGCCGAGCAGCAGGAAAAGCCGCTCTGGGAAGTCGGGGCCGGAGTGGCTGCCTTCAGCTTTCCCGCCTATCGCGGTTCGGACCAGACCAATAATTTCCTGCTGCCGGTGCCGCTGGTCACCTATCACGGCGACTTCTTCAAGGCCGACCGGCACGGCATTCGCGGCAGTTTCTTCGATTCCGACCGGGTCGACCTGACGGTTAGCCTGGCCCTGTCGCCGCCGGCGAGCAGCGAGGATATCAAGGCCCGCAGTGGCATGAAGGACATCGAAGGCACCTTCGAAATCGGGCCGCAGATGGACTTCACCTTCTGGCGCTCGGAAAATCGGGCCCGCTTCGTCAAGCTGCTGATGCCGCTGCGTGCCGCCTTCACGGTCGAGAGTTCGCCCAAGGACATCGGCTGGGTGTTCCATCCCAAGCTGAACATGGACATCACCGACCTGCCGAACATGCCGGGCTGGAACCTCGGCCTGCTGGCCGGCCCGCTGTTCGGCGACAAGCGCCAGCACGCCTACTACTATTCGGTCGATCCGCAATACGCGACGGCCAGCCGCCCGGCCTACGAGGCCAAGGCCGGCTATGCCGGCATGCAGTACCTGGTCGGCCTGTCCAAGCGCTTTCCGAAATTCTGGGTCGGCAGCTTCGTCCGCTACGACAACCTGAGCGGCGCCACCTTCGAGGACAGCCCGCTGGTCCGCCAGAAGGACTATTTTGCGGCCGGCCTGGCCATTTCCTGGATCATCAGCGAGTCGTCCACCCGTGTGATGGTCAATGACTGAGTTGCGGCGGCCGGGCAATCCCTGGTGGATTACCTATGAATATGGCGCCATGCTGCTCGGCCTCGGCACGTTGGCCCTGCTCTGCCTGAGCTGGTTGCCCTTCGCTCTGCTCCTTTACCCGCTGCTGCCGCGCCGGCTCGGCCAGGCGCTCGGCCGGGCGACGATTTCATTCGGTTTCCGCCTCTATTTGCGCATCCTGACACTGTTTTGCGGCTGCCGCTTCGATCTGTCGGCACTCGACCAGCTGCGCGACGACGGGCCGCTGATCCTTGCTGCCAACCACCCTTCCCTGCTCGACGCCGTGCTGATCGTTTCGCGGCTGCCCAACGTCGTCTGCGTCATGAAGGCGGCGTTGATGGACAACCTGCTGTTCGGCGCGGCGGCGCGGCTGGCCCGCTACATCCGCAACAATGCGCCGCTCGAAATGATCCTCGGCGCGCGTGAGGAACTGCAGGCCGGGGCACAACTGCTGATCTTTCCCGAAGGGACGCGCACCGCCAATTTCCCGCTCGACGCCTGTTCGCCGAGCGTCGGCCTGATTGCCGGGCGCAGCAAGGTGCCGGTGCAGACGCTGCTGATCGAGTTTTCCACCCCTTACCTGGGCAAGGCCTGGCCGCTGTTTCGCCGGCCGACCCTGCCCCTGCACGTGCGCATCCGGCTCGGCCGGCGTTTCCCGCCCGCCGCCAATGCCCAGGCCCTGGCCGGCGAACTGGAAGCCTACCTGCGTCACGAGCTGGAAAATGCCCCGCCCACCATGTCGACCGCAGCTGTCCTTGCCTGACCTCATTTGATGCCCGAAACCTCCGCCACCCACCTCGTTCTGATTCCCAGCTACAACCCGGGGCCGAAAGTGCTCGCCACGGTACGCGCGGCGCGGGCGCAATGGACGCCGGTCTGGGTCGTGGTCGATGGCAGTACCGACGGCAGCGCCGCCCAGTTGCAGGCGCTGGCCGCCGAGGATGCCGGCTTGCGGGTCATCGTGTTGCCGGAAAATCGCGGCAAGGGTGCCGCCGTGCTCGAAGGCATCACGCAGGCGGCCGCCGCCGGCTTCACGCATGCGCTGACCATGGATTCCGACGGCCAGCATCCGGCCGAGCTGATTCCGGCCTTCATGGCCGCCTCGCAGGCGCAGCCGGCGACGATGGTGCTCGGCAAGCCGGTTTTCGCGGCCGATGCGCCGGCGCTGCGTGTCAATGGCCGCAAGGTGTCGAATGGCTGGGCCAACCTCGAAACGCTGTGGATGGGCATCGGTGATTCGCTGTACGGTTTCCGCGTCTATCCGATCGCCCCGCTGCGGGACATCATGCAGCGCAACCGTTTCATGCGCCGTTTCGATTTCGATCCGGAAGCGGTGGTCCGCCTGTGCTGGGCCGGCGTCAGGCCGCTCAACATCGACGCACCGGTGCGCTATTTCCGGGCCGATGAAGGCGGTGTATCGCACTTTCGCTACCTGCGCGACAATACGCTCTTAACCTGGATGCATACCCGGCTCTTTCTCGGCTTCCTGGTCCGCCTGCCAGTGCTGCTCTGGCGCCGCCTGCAATCAACCACCTGAATGCTGAAGACATGAGCGATTCCTCCAGCCGCGCCGCGGCCATCAAATCCGATCCCCGCCTGCAAGCCTATTTCGACGGCGAGGATGAGCGACGGGCGGCGACCCGTGCCATGTTCGACCAGGCGGCCGGCGGCTATGACCAGGCCGAGCGGATCACGGCGCTGGGCAGCGGCGCCTGGTACCGGCGCGATGTGCTGCGCCGCAACGGCTTGAGCAAGGGCATGACGCTGCTCGACGTCGCCGCCGGCACCGGCCTGGTGGCCGCCGAAGGGCAGCGCCTGATCGGGCCGGAAGGCCGCCTGCTCGCCCTCGACCCGTCGCCCGGCATGCTCGCCGAGCTGCGCAAGAAGCTCGATGTCGAAACCATCGAGGCCTACGCCGAGTCGATTCCGCTGCCCGACAATCATGTCGATTTCGTCTCGATGGGCTACGCGCTGCGCCATGTCGGCGATCTCGACCTCGCCTTCGGCGAATATCACCGCGTGCTGCGTCCGGGCGGCCGGGCCTGCATTATGGAAATCAGCCGGCCGCAGAGCCGCCTTGGCCGCCTGGGGCTGCGCGCCTACATCGGCGGGGTGGTCCCCTTCCTGGCCCGGCTGACGCGCAGCCAGGCC
This sequence comes from Dechloromonas denitrificans, assembly GCF_001551835.1. Classification (GTDB taxonomy): domain Bacteria; phylum Pseudomonadota; class Gammaproteobacteria; order Burkholderiales; family Rhodocyclaceae; genus Azonexus; species Azonexus denitrificans. Next base: position 436,512 of record NZ_LODL01000035.1, read on the forward strand.
GACGTCAAGCTGCTCTGGGAGTACTACGGCGACACCATCGAGCTGGCCATCGAGCCGGAACGCATCCTCGACGCCATGCGCCGGGCCGGTTTCGTCGATGTCGAGTGCTCGGTGACCTTCGGCGTCTTCCGCGAATACCTCGGCCGCAAGGCCTGAGCATTTTTGCCCTTTTTCAGGTGTTGACCGCCGGAGTCCATATTTTTCGATGAATACCACCGAAATCTTCCTGATCGCGATGACGATCATCTTCACCGTGCCCTACCTGATCTGGCGGCTCGGCAAGACCGACTATTACGCGCCGCTGGTCGTCGTCCAGATCATCACCGGCATCCTGCTCGGGCCGGGCGTGCTCGGCCGCGCCTTCCCCGATTACTACAGTTTCGTCTTCACGCCGGCGGTGATCCAGTCGCTGAACGGCATTGCCTGGTGGGCGGTGATGCTGTTCGTGATGATCGCCGGCATCGAACTCGACCTCAAGAAAGCCTGGGCCCATCGCCGGGAGAGCTCGATCACCGCCGGCCTGGCACTCGGCATGCCGTTGCTTTTCGGCTGTGGCGCCGCCGGCGTCCTGCTCCTGAACGACGGCTGGATGGGGCCGCGGGCGCTGACCTGGCAATTCGTGCTCGGCGTCGGCATGGCCTGTGCGGTGACCGCGCTGCCGATCCTGATCCTGCTGATGGAAAAGCTCGAAGTACTGCGCCAGCCGATCGGTCAACGCATCCTGCGCTACGCCAGCCTCGACGACATCGCGATCTGGGGCGTGCTGGCGCTGATCCTGATGGACTGGGAGCGGATCGGTCGCCAGGGCGCCTTCCTCGTCGCCTTCGCGGTCGCCGCCTGGCTGTTCCATCACCTGATGCAGCGCCTGGCCGAGCGCGACCGCTGGTACGTCGCCCTGATCTGGCTGGCCGTGGTTTCCTTCGGGGCCGACTGGGCCGGCCTGCACTTCATGGTCGGCGCCTTCCTGGCCGGGGCGAGCATGGAAGCCGAGTGGTTCAATCAGGAAAAGATGGACCAGCTGCGCCACCACGTACTGCTCGTCATCATGCCGGTCTTCTTCCTGAGTACCGGCCTGCGCACCAACTGGGCGCTCGGCGGCGAAGCGGTCTTCGTCGGCGCGGCACTGCTGCTGCTCGCCTCGATCGCCGGCAAGCTGCTCGGCGTCCGGCTGGCCGGCCGCATCCTGAACTGGGCGCCGGGCGAAGCAAGCATCATCGGCTGGCTGCTGCAGACCAAGGCGCTGATCATGATCATTTTCGCCAACATCCTGCTCGACAAGCAGATCATCACCAGCGAAGCCTTCACCGCGCTGCTGCTGATGGCGGTGGTCAGCACCATGCTGACCGTGCCGGTGGTGGCGCCGAAACTGGCCCGGCTGAAGGAACTGATCTTCCGGACTAGCTGAGGCTTTTGGGGGCGGTTTCCGACCAATTCGACCTGCCGTTTAGGCCATCAAGGACTGAACGGCAGGTAACAACGATAAAATCGGCGCTGTTTTCCAGGCCAGCGAATCCGAATGACAACAACAGAAAGCCAGATCGAGCAGGATTTCATCGCCAAGCTCAAATCCCTGAAATACGCCTATCGACCGGAAATTCGTGATCGGGCATCGCTGGAAGCAAATTTCCGTAAACATTTTCAGGAACTGAACCGGGTCAGCCTGAGCGACAGTGAATTCGAGCGCCTGAAGGATGATCTGGTCACCGCCGATGTCTTTGCCGCCGCGAAACGCCTGCGCGAAATCAACAGCTTCGAGCGCGACGACGGCACGCCGCTGTTCTACACCCTGGTCAACATCAAGGACTGGTGCAAGAACACCTACGAAGTGGTGAACCAGCTACGCATCAACACCGACAACAGCCACCACCGCTACGACGTGGTGCTGCTGATCAACGGCGTGCCGGTCGTCCAGGTCGAACTCAAGACCCTGGGCGTCAACCCGCGCCGGGCGATGCAGCAAGTCGTGGAATACAAAAACGACCCCGGCAACGGCTACACCCGCACGCTGATGTGTTTCATGCAGCTCTTCATCGTCAGCAACCAGCGCGAAACCTGGTATTTCGCCAACAACAACACCCGTCATTTCAGCTTCGACGCCGACGAACGCTTTCTGCCGATCTACCAGTTCGCCGACGAGAGCAACGAGAAGATCAACCACCTCGCGCCCTTCGCCGAGAAGTTCCTGGCCAAATGCACGCTGGGCGAAATGATCAGCCGCTACATGGTGCTGGTCGCCAGCGAGCAGAAGTTGATGATCATGCGCCCGTACCAGATCTATGCGGTGCGCGCCATCGTCGATTGCATCCACCAGAACCGGGGCAACGGCTACATCTGGCACACCACCGGCAGCGGCAAGACGCTCACCTCCTTCAAGACCTCGACCCTGCTCAAGGACAACCCGGACATCGAGAAATGCCTGTTCGTGGTCGACCGCAAGGACCTCGACCGCCAGACGCGCGAGGAATTCAACAAATTCCAGGCCAATTGCGTCGAGGAAAACACCAACACCGAAACCCTGGTCCGCCGGCTGCTTTCCACCGACTACGCCGACAAGGTCATCGTCACCACCATCCAGAAGCTGGGCATCGCACTCGACGGCAAGGACGGCGAAGGCCACACGCTGCGCGCCACCACCGATACGCCTTTCTTCCACCATGTCGCCATGTTGAGCGAGTTGCATGCCGCCAGCTTGAACGGCGCGCTATACACCCACCACTTCAATACGCTGCGCAGCATTCTGGAGAAAACGGCGAACTTCTTTGGGCACGATGATTTTTCGGAATGCCTGGGCACCTCGGGTGACGAAGGTTTGCACGCCCGTGCCTTGAACCTGTTGAGCCATGGCAAGTATTCGCTCTACGAACCGCGCGAGATGCTGGAAGACAACAAGGCACTGTTCACGGAAATCCTGAATGGCTTTCTGGCGCGCTATGCCTTTGCCTTGCCCGAGCTTGCACCAGCCGTCGCTCAGGCTCAACCTGCCGTAGCAGAGGTCGTGCAATGACCGAGCGAGTGATTCTCTACACGGTGTGTAGAGATTTGGGAGGGTGCCTCCAGCGGTTAATGCCATATCGGGATTTCTCTGAGGTAACACAAGGCTTGTTTGCCCGCGGCGAGAGAGGAAATTGCCATGACTGATCTTGTTGATAACCGCTCTGCGTTACCGTCGCTGCTGGATGCTCTGCGTGGCCTGATTACCCAGGCACGCCAGCAGGTGCTACGCCACGTGGACCAGGTGCAGGTTCAGACTTGTTGGCAGATTGGACGGCATATCGTCGAGTTTGAACAGGGCGGACAGGCTCGCGCGGCGTATGGCAAACGCATGATTTCGGAATTGGGAAAAACCTTGGCCCAGGAATTTGGTAAGGGTTTTGACGAGCGCAACCTCCGCCACATGCGAGCATTTTTTCAGAGCTTCCCGATTTGGAACGCAGTGCGTTCCGAATTGAGCTGGACCCACTACCGGGTCTTATCCCGTGTGGAGAACGAGGAAGCACGGCAGTGGTACATGCGGGAAGCCGCAGCGCAGAATTGGAGTTCCCGGGCGCTGGAAAGGCAAATTGGCACCCTGTATTACGAGCGTTTGCTGTTGAGCCAGGATAAAGCAGCCGTGGAGGCCGAAGCCCGGGCCAATTTGGCCCTCTCGGACCAGTCGCCGCGTGCCTTCGTTCGCGATCCGGTGATGCTGGAGTTTCTCGGCCTGCCTAACGCCGGCAAGCTGCTTGAATCCGGCCTGGAACAGGCCTTGATGGATAAATTGCAGGATTTCCTGCTCGAACTGGGCAAGGGTTTTGCCTTTGTGGCGCGCCAGCAGCGCATCAGCACCGAGAGCAAGGATTTTTATATCGATCTGGTGTTCTATAACTATCTGCTGAAGTGCTTTGTGTTGATCGACCTGAAAACCGGCGAACTGACGCACCAAGATGTTGGGCAGATGGATATGTATGTGCGCATGTACGACGACCTGCGCAGGGGCGAAGGCGATAACCCGACCGTGGGCATCCTGCTTTGCGGCAACAAGGATCAATCGGTGGTGCGCTACTCGGTATTGAACGAGAGCGAACAACTGTTCGCCAGCAAATACCGCCTGGTATTGCCCAGCGAGGACGAACTGCGCGAGGAACTGGAGCGCGACCGTCAGGCGCTGGAAGAACAGGCCGAAGAAAAGAACAGCAAGGAAAACCAGGAATGACCGAGCAAGACCAGAAGAAACTGGGCGATACCCTGTGGGGAATCGCCGACGATTTGCGGGGCGCGATGAACGCGGACGACTTCCGCGATTACATGCTGTCCTTCCTGTTCCTGCGCTATCTCTCCGACAACTACGAGGTGGCGGCGCAGAAGGAGCTTGGCAGCGACTACCCGAAACTGCCCGAAGGCGATTCGCGCACGCCGCTGGCGGTCTGGTACGCAGATAACGCGGCTGACGTGGCGGATTTCGAGGCGCAGATGCGGCGCAAGGCGCACTACGTGATTGCCCCCTTCTATCTGTGGCGCAGCATCGCCGAGATGGCGCGCATCCAGCACAAGGAACTGCTAGGTACGCTGGTCGATGCTTTCAAGTACATCGAGAATGAGTCCTTCCAGAGCACTTTTGCCGGCCTGTTTTCCGAGATCAATCTCAACTCGGAAAAACTGGGCAAGACCGCTACCGACCGCAACGCCAAGCTGTGCATCATCATCAAGAAGATCGCCGATGGCTTGGCCAAGTTCTCGACCAATAGTGATGTGCTGGGCGATGCCTACGAATACCTGATCGGCCAGTTCGCCGCTGGTTCGGGCAAAAAGGCGGGCGAGTTCTACACGCCGCAGCCGATTTCGCGGATTTTGTCCGAGATCGTGACGCTGGATGGGCAAGACCCCACGATGGGTCCCAAGCACCGGCTGGACAAGGTGCTGGATTTTGCCTGCGGTTCGGGTTCGCTATTGCTGAACGTGCGTAAGCGCATGGGCGCGCACGGCATCGGCAAAATCTACGGCCAGGAAAAGAACATCACTACCTACAACTTGGCGCGCATGAACATGTTGCTGCACGGGATGAAGGACACGGAATTCGAAATCTTCCACGGCGACACCCTGTTCAATGAGTGGGACGAGCTGCGCGAGGCGAACCCGGCCAAGAAACTGCAGTTCGACGCCGTCGTCGCCAACCCTCCCTTCAGCCTGCGCTGGGAACCGAGTGAGGCGATGGCCGACGATTTCCGTTTCAAGGGCTACGGCGGGCTGGCGCCCAAGTCGGCGGCGGATTTCGCCTTCCTGCTGCACGGTTTTCACTTTCTTTCGCAGGAAGGCACGATGGCCATCATCCTGCCGCATGGTGTGCTGTTCCGGGGAGGTGCCGAAGAGCGCATCCGGACCAAGTTGCTGAAGGACGGCCATATCGATACGGTGATCGGCCTTCCAGCCAACTTGTTCTTCTCGACGGGTATCCCGGTGTGCATCCTGGTGTTGAAGAAGTGCAAGAAGCCGGACGACGTGCTGTTTATCAACGCGGCTGAGCACTTCGAAAAAGGCAAGCGTCAGAACCGCTTGCTGCCGGAGCACATCAAGAAGATCGTTGATACCTACCAGCACCGCACCGAAGAGGATCGTTATTCACTGCGGGTGCCGATGGAACGCATCGAGAAGGAAGGTTTCAACCTCAACATTTCGCGATACATCAGTACGGCCAAGGCTGAGGAAAAAATTGACTTGAAGGAAGTCCACCAGCAACTGGTGGGCCTCGAAAAGGAAATCACGGCGGCAAGAGACAAGCACAACGAGTTTCTTAAGGAACTGGGGTTGCCGCTACTGCCGTGAATCGGTAATCCAACAGTAATAGCTTCTCTATGCGAGGCTTTTTCCTGGCCGCGCAGGATATTGAATCAAGGAGAATAACGATGCCCTACACCCCGGATTTTGCCGACCCCGAACCCGGCCGCGCCGAGCTTGATTTACTGGCCGGCCCCGTGCTGATCGAATTCGGGGCGCCGTGGTGCGGTCATTGCCAATCGGCGCAGCCGCTGCTGGCCGAGGCGCTGGCGGCTTATCCGGCGTTGCCGCATATCAAGATCGAGGATGGGCCGGGGCGGCCCTTGGGTCGTTCCTTCCGGGTCAAGCTGTGGCCGACGCTGATCATGCTCAAAAACGGCAGTGAACTCGGCCGCCTGGTTCGGCCGGCGGCCAGCCGCGATATTGCGGCGCTGCTGGCGCAGGGCTGAAGACCGCCTTTAGTAGCGGTAGCGGTTTTTTTCGGCCTCGACCTGGCGCAGGTAGGCTTTTTCGCGGGCCAGGGCGCGTTCCGCCTCGTATTCCTTCTGCCGTTCGGCATTGGCCCTGGCTTGTTCCTTCTGCTGTTCTTCGCGCAACGCCGTTCGCCGGGCTTCGGCCTCGGCTCGTTCGAGGTTGTGGCTGACCTGGTTGCCGTAGGCGATATCGCGTTCGCGGTTGGCCCGTTCCATCGCTTCGTCGCGCTGCCGCTGGCGCTCCGCCCGTTCGACGGCGTAGCGCTCCTCGGCGGCCAGCCGGGCATCGGCCTGGGCCTTGATGGCTTCGGTCTCGGCCTGTTTAGCCGCGGCAACGACGCGCTCGGCTTCGAGGCGGGCCGTTTCCTGGGCGGCCTGGTATTTCTTGTAGGTGATGCCGAAGAAACCGACGATGCAGGCGATGACGATCAGCTTGACGAAGGGCCGGCCGGCCGGTTCGGCCTCGACTTCCTGGTCGCGGGCGGCCAGGCTGTCGTCGTAGCGCTGGCGGCGGCTCGGCTCGGACAGGGTGGTGAAGGCTTCGCGCAGCGCAATCATCCGGTTGGTCGCATCCTCGTCGCCCTTGGCCGCCGATTCGGCATATTGGGCATGGAGACGCTTGTAGCAGGCGGCAATGGCGTCGGCGCTGGCGGACTGACTGACTTCGAGCAGGTCGTAGAGGGTGTTGGCCATGAAAGTTGAGGTCTGCAGGGCGGCCTTCAGCGGCGCCGGTATTGTGGGGCATCGGCCGGGTTCATGCTGTCGATGCTGTTGAAACCGCCTTTGACGTTGCGATCGCGGGCGTTGCGGTATTCCAGTTCGGAAAGCTGGCTCTGGTTGCGTTGGTGCACCAGTTCGGCCTGCCGCTTCTGGCTGCGCTCGATCTGGTCGGCCGACTGGTCGACGCGGCTGGCGCCGGTCATGCAGGGCGTGTCGGAAATCATCGTCTTGCCACCCTGGCTGCATTTGTAGGTTTCGGCTTGGGCATGCAGGCCAAGGCCGAGCAAGGCGAGCAGAGTGAGGTGGTGCAGGCGATTCATGACTTTTCCGGAACGTTGGGCGAACTGCAGGATTCTATGGCTTTTGGGGAGCGGCGCCAAAGGATAAGCGCCGGGCGTTCAGATCATCGCGCCGTTGATCGAAATGACCTGCCCGGAAATGTAGGCGGCCCGCTCGGAGGCCAGGAAGGCGACCAGATCGGCGACTTCTTCCGGCTGGCCGGCGCGCTGCATCGGGACCAGCTTCTTGATCGCCTCCGCGTCGAAGCTGCCGTCGATCATCTCGGTGGCGATGATGCCCGGTGCCACGCTATTGACCGTGATGCCGCGGCTGGCCAGTTCGAGCGCCAGCGACTTGCCGGCGGCGTGCAGCGCGCCTTTCGCCGCCGCGTAATTGACCTGACCACGATTGCCGGTCAGGCCGGCGATCGAGGAAATATTGATGATGCGGCCCCAGCGGGTGCGGATCATCGGCAGGGTCAGTGGCTGGGTGACGTTGAAAAAGCCGTGCAGCGAGACGTCGATCACGCTATGCCACTGTTCGGCGTTCATGCCGGGGAAGACGGCATCGGCGTGGATGCCGGCGTTGTTGACCAGGATCTGGATCGTTCCGCTTTCGAGCAGCTTTTCCAGCGCGGCGGCCGTCGCGGCGCGCTCGGTGACGTCGAAGGCGACGGCTTCGGCGCTGCCGCCGGCGGCGACGATGGCGGCAACGACTGCGGCCGCCTTGTCGAGGCTGCGGTTGGCATGGACGATGACGTGATGACCGTCGGCGGCAAGGCGCTGGCAGATGGCGGCGCCAATGCCGCCGCTGCCGCCGGTGACGAGGGCGCGTTTCATGGGTTTTCCTTGGTCAGGGCGGCGGCGTCGAGGACGACGGCGGCACGGCCGTCGAGCAGGCAGCGGCCGGCGTGGCTGAGCGAGAACTGGTAGAGGATGTGGTTGGCGTCGCCGGACAGCCGTTCGGCCTGGACCAGCAGTTCGCCGGGCAGGTCGTCGAGGCGGGCGACATGCAGGCTGACGCTGCGCACGCTGGTCAGGTAGCCCTGGCGCGGCGGCGCGTCGGCGCCGGCAAGCAGCGCGCCATGGATGGCCATCGCCTGCGCCGCGTATTCGATGCCGTTGGCGGCGCCGAGCCGGCCGTCGGCGCGCAGCGGGTTGGCTGGATCGGTGTGGCTGATTGCCCGGCAGGAAATCGTGCTTTCCGACCAGTCGACCGCGGCATCGAGCAGGCACATGCTGCCCTGGTGCGGGATACGGGCGGCGATCCCGGCGTGGTCGAGCGGCGGGGTCAGCATGCTTGCAGGTCGACGTTCAGTTGCATTGGCGCCAGGTAATCAAGGCAGACGCGGCCGCTTTCGCCCCGCGCCAGCAGTTGCAGCAGCGGCAGGCTGCGCAGGGCCGGGATGGCGGTACGCAGGTTTTCCAGCGCCGGTTCGGCCAGTTGGGCGGCGCTTGCGTTGCTCGGGCTGACCGTAATCGCGGCCAGCGAACGGGTGGTCCGTGTCGGGGTCAGCAGCAGGGCGACGCCGCCGCAATCGGGTGTGTCGCGCTTGGCGTGCAGCGGCTCTGGGTATTCGCTGTCGTAGGCGATGAGCAGGGTCGGCTGGCGGTCGATGACGACCTGACCGAGCGCGTCGAGCAGGCCGGCGCCGAAGCTGGCATCGAAGCCGCAGATGACCTGGCAGGGCGCCATCGACTTGGTGGCAATGCCCCAGTAACCGGCGGCGGCGTTATGCACCGAATTGTGGAAACGGGTCGGCGAAATCTGGCGGTCGTCGGTCGCCAGTTGCTCGCACAGTGCGTGGCAGTTGTGGCCGTCGGCACCGGAGGCGGAAAAGACCGTGGCCAGCGTGCCGACATCGGCTGCGGCATGGGCGGCGGCTTCAAGGCCGATGGCCAGGGTCAGCTTGACGACGCGGCTGGCTCGCCGGCGTTCGGCCGGCGGCAGGATGGTTGGGGCCGGCAACAGGCTGGGGGCGGCGGTGAACGGCTGCTCGCCGCGCAAAACGGCGCGGGCGCTCGGCCAGTCGGGCAGCCCCGGGGCGAGCAGGCCGATGCCTTCGATCCAGGCGCTGAGCGGGATGGGGGCCGAGGCGATCATGGCGCCACTCCGAAAATGAGGCTGCAGTTGCTGCCGCCGAAACCGAAGGAATTACTTAGGGCGCGGCGGAGCGGTGCCGGGCGGCTGCTCAGTTGGTAGGCGAGCGGAATCGCCGGGTCGAGCGTGGTGGTGCCCGGGCTGCCGGGCAGCAGGTCGTGGCTGAGCGCCAGGGCGCAGATCACCGCCTCGACGGCGCCGGCGGCACCGAGCGTGTGGCCAGTGGCGCCCTTGGTCGAGCTGGCCGGGACGCGGTCGCCGAACAGCGCGCCGACCGCCTTGCCTTCGGCGGCGTCGTTGGCTGGTGTCGCCGTGCCGTGCAGGTTGATGTAATCGATGTCGGCCGCATTCAGGCTGGCCGAGTTCAGTGCTGCCTGCATCGCCATTCGGGCGCCGAGGCCTTCCGGGTGCGGCGAGGACATGTGGTAGGCGTCGCTCGATTCGCCGGTGCCGAGCAGCAGGATGCTGCCGCTGGCCGCTTGGTCGACGCGTTCGAGCAGGGCGAAGGCGGCGCCCTCGCCGACCGAGATGCCGTCGCGGTTTTCATCGTAGGGCCGGCACGGCTGGCTGGAAGTCAGTTGCAGCGAGGCGAAGCCGTACAGCGTGGTCAGGCACAGCGTATCGACGCCGCCGACGATGGCCGCGTCGATGCTGCCGAGTGCCAGTTGGCGGGCGGCGGCGGCAAAGACCTTGGCGCTCGATGAACAGGCGGTGGAAACGGCCATCGCCGGCCCTTCGAGGCCGAAATAGTCGCGGGTGAATTCGGCCAGCGAAAAGGAGTTGTGCGTCGTCCGGTAGATGAAGTCGTCCGGCAGCGCGCCGCTGGCCGGGTCGCGCCGGCGGTAGGCCAGTTCGGTCTGCAGGATGCCGGCCGTGCTGGTGCCGAGGAAGACGCCGACCCGCGCCTTGCCATAGCGGGCGACGGCGGCGCGGACACGCTCAGCGAAGCCGTCGGCTTGCAGGCCGAGCTGGGCCAGCCGGTTGTTGCGGCAGTCGTAACGGGCCAGGCTTTTCGGCAATTTTTCGGCGTCGACCGCCGGCACTTCGCCGATCCAGGTGGCGAGGTCGACCGTCTCGAAATGGCAGGGCTGCAGGCCGCTGCGTCCGTCGCGCAGCGCGGCCAGCGTGGCGTCAAGGCCGCGGCCGAGGCAGGTGGTGGCGGTGTAGCCGGATAGGAGCAGCGGGGTCACGATGGGCCTCGTATTCATCAGCCCGTCATTCTAACCGGAGGTGCCGTCAGCTGCTGCCTTCGGCCCGCGTCAGGCAGGTCCGGTAGCGGCCTTCGACGCGGCGGGCGAACCATTCGGTAGTCAGCTTGCGCTGGATTTTCGGGCTTTTCAGATCGATCTGCGGCATCGCCTGGCGCGGCAGCGGGCGGCCGGCCTGCTGCTCGGCCAGTGCGAAGAGACGACTGAAGGTCGGGCTCTGGCCGAAGGCGGCGGTTTTTTCGAGGAGCAGATCGCGGCGCAGTTCGCGCTGGCTCAGGCGCAGCTTGCCGGCCAGTTGCTGCAGGGCGCTTTCGACACTGCTCGGCTGCTCGACCGGCTTGCCGCCGGCATAGCGCAGCAGGTCGCCGTCGAGCACCATCGGCTTGCCGCTGGCCCGGCCGAGGGCGGCCTGGAAGGCGGCATTGCGGCTGCTGTAGCGGCCGGCGTTGAAATCGGCGAAGCGATAGACGACGTCGTCGTAGGGGGCCGGGTAGTCGAGCAGGATGGCGCTGCCGAAGTAGAGGCCGCCGCGCCGGGTGAACACTTCGTCGCGAATGCTGCGGTGGACCGGGTAGGGATAGGCTTTTTCGCGGGCGAATTCCTCGGCGAAGGCGATGCTGACCTGCATCGGGCCGCCGGTGCGCACCGGGTTGTAGCCGGCGAACAGCGTCTTGCCGGCCGGCAGCTCGGCGATCATGTCCTCGAACAGGCTGTTCAGCTGCTTCTCGGTTTTCAGCGTGTCGATGCGTTGGCTGTAGCTGCGGCCGTCGGGCGAGCCTTTCAGCATGGCAGCGGAAATCAGCAGTTTGGGGATGCCGTATTTCTTGCCGCGCTGTTCCAGTTCGCGCCAGACGATGTCGGGCAGGCCGGGCACCACCGGGTCGGCCTGGAAAGTCGATTCCTGTTCGATGACGGCGATCGTCGCGCAATAGAGTTGCGGTGCATGCGGCAGGCCGAGGCTGGCATAGGCGGTGTGCAGGTCGCCGGCCCAGGCGCTGCGCTCCTTGACGCCGGCCGGTAGCAGCCGGCCGATCATCGCCCGGATCTCACGCTCGCTCGGCGGCGGCTTGGCGACGCTGCCTTCGGGCTTGACCGGAGGGGCGCCGGGAATCGGCTGCGCCAGGTCGGGCGGCAGGTTGCTGGCCGGTGTGCCGGCCCCGCTGCCGTTATCGCGCCCGCCGGTGGCACAACCGGCGAGTAGAACGGCGCCCAGCAGCAGTGGCGACAGCCTGATCAAGCGCGGCACCAACTTAGAACAGATAGGGAATGAAGCGGCGCGTGCGCTGCATGTAATCGGCGTAGGGTTGGCCGAAATAGGCCAGGCATTCGTTCTCGTCGGCCTTGGCGGTGAGGAGCAGGAGCAGCGAGGCGAGTGCCGCGAGCGCCGTGCCCGGCCACGACGGGGCCTGGAAATAGGCGCCCCAGGCCAGCGCCAGCAGCGAGGTGTACATCGGGTGGCGGATGTACTGGAAGATGCCGCCGGTGACCAGCGCCGTGGTCTTTTCGAAGGCGTACAGCGCGTCGTCGTCGCGCGCCTCGCTGGCCGCGCCTTGCCGGCGCAGCGCGTTGTGGCCGAGGACGACGAGCAGGATGCTGAGCAGCATCAGCCCCCAGGAAACGCTCTGGTGCAGCGACGCCGGATTTTCGCCCCAGGGGCCGCGATTGAGCAGGACGAGGCCGAGGATCATTTCCCAGGCGAAGAAGCGGTAGAAGCCGTGCCGGCCGGGACGACGCAGCGATTTGCGCGACAGCCAGACGAGGGTCACGGTGCCGATAATGAACAGGGTCAGGTCGGAGAGGTCGGAAGTCATGAAGGCACCCGGCAAATCAACATGATATTGGCAAATGGCTTGCCGGCGCTCATCGGCATCGTTTCAACCTGGAAGCCGACGCTGCGCAGCAGTTCGCACCATTCGGCCACTTTGCGGCAATAGAGTTTGGGCAGGCGATGGCCGCGGGTGAAGGTGACCGCGTGATCGACCCAGTTGCAGATGTGGTAGCGCAGGCCGCCGCCGGCATCGCCGACCCGGGTCAGGAACAGGCCGCCGGCCGGCAATGCGGCGCGAATGCGCTTGATGACGTCCTTCTGGTGGGCGAAATCGATGTAATGCAGCGCGTCGAGGATGGTGACGACATCGGTCTGGCCGAAATCGACCTGGCACATGTCGCCCTGGCGGATCGAAACGACGGGATGATCGCGCCCGAAGGCGCGGGCGGCGCGCTCGACATCCTTGTGCATCAGTTCGTAGCCGCGCAGTTCGAGCGGCTTCGGCGGCGGCGCCCAGTCATTCGGCCAGTGGCCGTTGTCGTGCAGCCGGCGGGCGGCGAGCAGCCAGCCGAAGAGGCTGCCCTGGCCGCAGCCGAGGTCGAGAAAACGGGCTTCGGCCGGAAAAACGCCGCGCTTCAGCAGTTCGCGGAAGATGCAGTCGGAGGACAGCTTGCCGCGTGCGTAGTGGTAGGCGAAATGGCCGCCGTTGCGGAAGGGGCGGCTGGCTTCGTCGAGCAGGGTGGGCAGGAAACGGGAGGTCATCTCAGGGCAGCGCTTAGCGTGACGGGGGTTAGACGGTGTTCGGCGATGCTCTGCAGCAGCCGGGGCAAGACCGCAAGGATAACCGGCTCGCCGCCGGCAATGCGAGCGGCATTGCCGTCGTGCATCAGCAGGATGTCGCCGGCGGCGAGGCCCTTGGTCAGACGCCGGTAGACGGTTTCCGGCTCGCCGCAGCGGGTGTCGTAGGGGCGGCGTGTCCAGGAGGCGAGCTGGAGATCGAGTTTGGCCAGCACCGGGGCGAGCAGCGGGTTGCGCAGGCCGGCGGTCGGCCGGAAGAAGCGCGGTGCCTGGCCGGTGATGTCAGCCAGCGTCGCCTGGGCGGCGGCGATATCGGCCTTCATCCGGCTTGGCCCGAAGGTGGCGAACAGTGCGGAATGCGAGTCGCCATGGTTTTCGACCGAGTGTCCTCGCTCGACGATCTCGCGGCACAGCGCCGGGTACTGGCGGGCGATGCGGCCGATGCAGAAGAAACTGGCTTTGGCGCCGGCCGCTTCGAGCAGGTCGAGGACGCGCGGTGTGACTGCCGGGTCGGGGCCGTCATCGATGGTTAGCGCGATTTCCCGGCGGGCAATGGCGGCGGCGGGCAGCCGGTTGAGGTTGGGACCGAGCAGCGTCGTCCGTGGCAAGAGGCCGGCCGCGGTGATGATCGCCTGGTTGAGCGCGATGGCGCCGAGCGCCCACGGCCAGGCGGCCGGTGCGGCGAGCAGGCCGAGGCCGGCCACGGCGTGGGTGGCGAAAGTCAGTTGCAGGGCGGGGCTGGGTTTCCAGGGTTGCGGCATGGTCAGGCGGCGAGATAGCCACGGTCGAGAAAATGTTCCCACAAACGCTGCCAGACCGGCCAGTCGTGGCCGCCCGGCACGGCGTGGCGGTCGGCCGCCGGGAAACGTTCGGCGATCTGCCGCATGCCGCCGGCGAAGCGATCCTCGCTGCCGTAGCCGACGAAGACCGGCAGCCCGGCCGGTGGCTGCTGCAGCCAGCGCCACATGCGGAACTCGGGGTCGGTCAGTTCGTCGGCCGTCGCCTGCCAGGCGTCGAGGCCGCCGGCGCCGGCGATGGCGTTGGTGGTCAGCCGGCTGCCCGGATAGGGGGCGAGCAGGCACAGGCCATCGACGCAGCCCGCCGTGTCGGCGTTGTGGCACAGCGTCAGCAGGCCGCCGAGCGAGATGCCACCGAGCCAAACCTTGGCGTAGCGCCGGCGGGCCGGCGCGAGGATTTCGGCCTGCAGGGCCGGCAAGGCGCTGCCCTCGGAAATGCGGCTCAAATCGAGGTCGACCGCCAGGATATCGACGGCCAGCCGGCGCTCAGTGACGGCGTTGAAGAAACCGGCCTTGGCGTAGTCTTCCGGCGTCATGTAGGCGCCGGGCAGCAGCACGATCAGGGTCGGGGCGTCGCTACTCTGGCCGAGGGTGCGCAGCGCCGGTTTCATCGGCGCGTTTCACGTGGAACGAAAATGGCCGCCAGCAGCAGCGCCAGAATGGCGCCGGGGCCGACCGTAACGCCGACCGCGTGCAGCACCGGTACCTGTGACAGGCCGAGGGTGCCGAAGCCGATCGCGGTGGTCAGGTTGGCGATGGCCATCGAGGCCAGGGTTTCCGGGTCGAGCTGCTGCTGTTCGGCCCCGTCGAAGAACAGCGCGTAATTGGAGCCGACGGCGACGATCAGCAGCATGCCGACCAGATGCAGCAGGTGCAGGCGCTCGCCGAGCAGGTTGAGGCCGGCGATGACGATCAGCACGGCGAGGACCAGCGGCAATAGAACCTTGGCTAGCCGCCGGGCCGAGCGCAGCGTGACGGCGAGCAGCGCGACGATGGCGAACAGGCCGGCCAGCGAGAGCAGCATCGCTTCGTGCAGGTAGTCGTTGTAGAGCTTGTTGAATTCGCCCTTCATGTCGATGAACAGCGCATCGCTGCCGGCCAGTGCCTGGCGCACCGCGCTGGCGGCGATCTCCGGGGCATCCTCGCCGCTCGATGGATGCAGCGGCAGCAGCACGCTCCAGCCGTCGGCGTGGTGGAGCAGCAGCGAATCGACCAGTAGCGCCAGGCTGCTGCCGTCCAGCGACTGACGGGTGACCTCGCCCTGGTTGCGGGCGGCGGCGACATCGGCGATGAAGCCGCCGAGCTTGCCGGCGGCGAGCGGCGAATCCTGCTGGGCGGCCTGCAGCCGCGGCTGCAGGACCTCGGCCGGCGGCAGGCTGGCCCGCCGTACTTGTTGTGTGGCCAGGCTGGGCAGGAAGCGGGCCGGGCTGTCGTAGCCACCGATGATGCCGTCGGCGACCAGCCGGTCGAGCTTCTCGCCGGCCCGCTCGGCCGCCTGCAGGGCGGCTTCGCGCTCGGCCGCGCCGATCACCACCATGTAGCGGGAATCGGGGGCGGTGATGTCGGCGCGGATTGCCATGTCGCGGGCACCGTCCTCGGCGCTGACCGTGCTCAGGGCCGACAGTTCGGGGTGCCACAGGCTGTGGCGATGCAGGTACAACTGGCCGACGGCGAGTGCGGCGAGCAGCAGGACCGGCCAGCGCCAGCTAGCCAGGGACTGCAGGTACCGGTTCAGGGTCATGCCGAGCGGCGCCAGGTCGCGGCGCAGCGGCGTGTTGCCGGCCAGTTTGGGCAGCACGAAACGGGTGACCAGCGCCGCGGTCAGCACGCCGGACAGCGCATAAAGGCCGAGCTGGGCAAGGCCGGGAAAGCCGGAGAAAAGCAAGGCACCGAAGCCGGCGACCGAGGTCAGCACGCCGAGCCGGATGGTCGGCCAGAAGCGCTGGCGCCAGGCATCGAGGCCGACCCGGCCGGACTGCACGAAATAGTAGATCGAGTAATCGACCGCCTCACCGATCAGCGCCGAGCCGAAGCCGACGGTAATGCCGAAGACGGTGCCGTAGGCCAGGCTGACGACGACGACGGCGGCCAGTGCACCGCTCAGCACCGGGACCAGGCCGAGGCTGAGCAGGCGCAGCGAGCGATAGACGAAGAACAGCACGGCGACGATGGCCAGCGTGCTGATCAGCGACAGCCGGCTTACCTCGTCCTTGATCGTCGCCCGCGCCTTGACGGCAAACAGGCCGGGGCCGGACAGTTGCAGCCGTACATCGGTCAGGCCGGCCACGGCGGCAGCCGCCGCGAACTCCCGGTGAATCAACTCGATGCTCGCTTCCTGGCCATCGGTATCGGAACCGAGGGCGCGGGTCTGCACCAGCAGCATGGTCCGTTCGCCGTCGCGCGAGGCCCAGACGCCGTCGCGGCTGTTGGGCTGGGCGCCGGCGTTGAGCTGGCTGACGATGGCATAGAGTTCGCCGGTCGGGTCGCGGGCGAGCAGCGGCTTCAGCATCATGCCGGCCGGCGAGGCGAGCAGGTCGATGCTGTTGGCGATGGCATCGTGCAGGCCGGCGACGCTGAAGCGCTCCGCCGTCACCGCCGGACTGAGCAGGTAGCGGTGCTTGAACAGGAAGTCGCGGTCGGCCTGCAGGCCGTCGGCCTCGCCATTCTGGACGACGACAAAATTGTCCGTTTTCAGCAGTCGACCGCGCAACTCGCGCGACAGCGCGGCGCGCTGGCTGGCCTCGCCGCCTTCGATGGCGAGCATCAGCAGGCGCGAGACGGCGCCCTCCTTCAACTGGTCGACCAGGACCTTCTGCTCGGCCGTCGGGTGGGCCGGCAGGAAGAAGGACATGTCGGCCGAGAAACGCGCCTGCCAGACGATCGCCACCCCGGCCAGCATGGCCAGCAGCCAGAGCAGGAAGGTCCGGCCGGCGCTGCGTGTCATTTGGTTTCGATCGGTTCGATGCTCAGTACCGAGCGGTCGCCATCGGCCTGCAGGTATTCGATGCTGCGGATCTGGTTCCTGCTGCCGCTGACCGTGATGCGCTGGAGCAGCGTGGCGATTTTCTGGTCGCTCGGCAGCAGGGTGAGCACCCACTTGTCCTGGGTTCCGCTCAGATGCAGCAGATAGTTCTTTTCCAGCGCCGCCCGGTTGCCGCTCAGCGTGCCGCGGATGCTGTCGACGAAAGCCAGGGCTTCCGGCTGGTTGCCGAGGTTGATGCTCAATTTTTGCTTGTCGCGCTCGATGCTGAGCAGGTCCTTGTCGAGAACGAGCAGTTCCGGCTTCGGCGTCAGGGTCCGCTTTTCCAGCTTGTCGGGGGCGGTGTAGGTCATTTCGCCGGTCGACACGACCGGCTTGTCGAGCAGCGAGATGTATTTCTTCTCGACGAACTTGGCCTTGCCGCCCTTGTGGCGGGCCAGGTCGGCCATCAGTTGTGCGACGTCGAAGGCGGCCCAGGCCGGCAGCGCGAGGCTGGCCAGCAGCAGGCAGGAGAAAAGTCGTTTGCTCATTTTTTCTGCCAGAAATCGAAGAAATTGAACCAGTTGTAGGGGGCGAGACGGCAAAAGTGCGTCAGGCGTTCGGCGTAGCGGCGCTGCGCGGCCAGCATCGCGGCTTCGCGCTCGGCGCGCGGCGTTTCGGAGAAATCGGCGAGCGGCTCGAAATGGATCTGGTAGCGGTTGCCGCCGAGGTAGAGGCCGGTCATGAAGAAGACCGGCCGGCGCAGCATCGCCGCCATCCGCCAGGGGCCGACCGGGAACGGTGCCATTTTGCCGAGAAATTCGCAGTCCACCGTGCCGCGCAGCAAATCCCCTTGCGGGATGGCATCGTCGCCCAGGCTGCGGTCGGCCAGCATGCCGACGAGGTAGCCCTGCTCCAGCTTGTCGCGCGCTTCGAGCATCGATTCGAGGCGGCCGAGCGGGATGATGTCCTCGGTCGCTGCCGGGTTGATCGCTTCCAGCGTGCCATTGATCTTGCGGGCGTTTTCCTCGTACATCAGCATCGCCACCTTGAGCCCTGCCCTGCCCCGGCCGACGGCGCGCAGCACTTCGAAGCTGCCGAGGTGGGCGCCGATGAGCAGCGCGCCGGGCTGGCGGGCGAGCGCGGCATGCAGCGCCTCGGCGCCGATCACCTCGATGTCGAACAGGTCGAAGCGGTCGTTGAGCAGGTAGATGCGGTCGTGGATGGTGCTGGCGAAGCTGAAGACGTGGCGGAAACCGTCGCCCCACTCGGCCCAGCGCTGGAGGGCGAGTTGCAGGTAGGCGCGGCTGGCGCGCCGCGCCTTGGCGGCGAACAGCACGTAATAGGCGGCGATGCCGTAGAGCACGATGCGGCCGATGCGGCGGCCGAGGGTCAGCGAAATCCACACCATCAATTTGAGAATGGCGAGGTTGCTGCGTTCCTGCTGGCGCATCCAGTCGGCGCCGGCCGGTTTTTCCCGGTTCATGCGGCGGGCGGCGTCAGGCTGCCGGAGGCGACGGCGCGCTCGGCGGCTTGCACGGTGAAGGCGATGCCGCCGCTCGCCTTGCGCTGCAGTGCGAAAAACAGCGTTTCGCCAGGGCCGACCGGGCTGAGGAATTTGGCATTGCCGATCTGCCAGGCGATGGCCGGCTGGCCCAGCCATTGTCCGGCGAACAGGACGGCCTGGTCGAGCAGAACGACGCCGGGCACGATCGGCTGGCCGGGGAAATGGCCGGCGAAGGCCGGATGGTCGACCGGCACGGTCCAGCGATATTCAGCGGTCGACATGCGTCACCTTCTCGGCGTACAGCGCCTGCAAATGATTGCGCGGCAGCTTGCCGGTACTGTTGCGCGGCAACTCGTCGAGCAGTACCAGCGGCCGGGGCAGGAAGATCGGGTCGATGCGCTGGCGCAGTTCGCCGACGATCTGCCGGCTGCTCAGGCCGGGGGCGACGACGAAAGCGCAGAGACGGGTGATGCCGTCCACACTCTCCTCGTCGGGTAGGAAGAAGGCGGCATCGACGACGCCGGCGATGGCAGCGATCTGGTGGTTGAGGTAGGCCAGCGAGGTGCGCTTGCCGGCGATGTTGATCAGGTCGGCATGCCGGCCGTGCAACAGGAAGCGGCCGTCGGCGCGGATCTCGATCAGGTCGGAGAGCGGCACCCGGCCCTCGACGTGGCCGCCGACGGCGAATGTCGTCTCGTCCTGCTGTTCGAGCGCGACGCCGGGCAGCAGGTCCCAGGCGAGGTCGGCCGTGGTCCGTCGGCTGGCCAGCTGGCCGCTTTCGGTCGAGCCGTAGATTTCGTGGAGCGGCGCCCGGCAGGCGGCTTCGGCGTCGCGCGCCAGTTGCGCCGAGAGCGGCGCGGTTGCCGAGAGCAGCAGGTCGACAGCGGGAATCTCAAGGCCGGCGGCGAGCAGCGCCGACAGGTGGAAGGGTGTCGTCACCAGCAGGCGCGGCGCCGGCACGGCCTGCAGGGCGGCGACGATGTCCTGCGGGTAGAAAGGCTTGCCGGACCAGAACGGCGAGTTGCCGTGCAGCGCGAGCAGCACCGTCGATTCGAAACCGTAGCTGTGCTGCGCCGGCACCGTGCCGACGATGCTGTGCGGTTGCCGCAGTAGGCCGAGGCGCTCGGCTTCGGCGCGGCCGTTTAGCACCAGCTTGCCCCAGCTCTTGTCGTGGGCGACCGGGCGGCCGGTCGAGCCGGAGGTGAACAAGCGGGCGGCGATCAGCTCGCCGGGGATGCTCGGGATTTTTGCCACCTGGGCGGCGTCGACCGCCGGCAGCGCCGGAAAGTCGAGGCGCGGCAGGTCGAGGCTGTCGAACTCGCCATCGCTCAGGCAATAGACGTCTGGGCAGGTGGCCTCGATCTGGCGCAGCGTTTCGGCCGACTGCGAGGCCGGTTGCAGGCTGGTCTTGCCGCGCAGCAGGCCGGCTGCGAAACCGAGCGTGAAGCGGTAGCGGTCGTGGCAGACATTCAGTTGATGGCGGCCGGCCGGCAGCAAGGCGGCCAGCGCTTCGGCTTCGGCGATGAAGTCGCGGACGCGGACCGGGCCAGCGGCGCGCCAGGCGAAGATGTCGTCGAGGCTGGCGTGCCCGAGCAGCGGCACGCCGTTCATGGGTGGTTGGCCAGCGTGTGGGCGCGGCGTTCCTGCATCGAGGCGCGGTAGCCGCGGATGGTGTCGGCAACGCTGGAGCGCTCGTCGGCCGGCAGGAGCAGCAGGCGGGCCAGGTGTTCGAGGACGAACATCAGCGCGATCAACGGCGTGCTCAGCAGGTTGGCGAAGACCGACCAGGCGGCGGCCGGGGCCAGCCAGAATAGCGCGCTGGAGACGACCACCGAACCGACGAAGAAGGCGGTCCACGCTACCGTCACCTGCCGCGTGTAGCGCCGCTTCACTTCCGAAATGGCGCCGCCGTGGGCAAGGCGGGCGAACTGGGTAACCAGCGCATCCTGGTTGCCGAACAGGGTCCGCCCGAAGAGCAGGCCGAGCGCCAGGTTGGTGCCGAGGTGCTGGATGTAGAAGAGCAGCGCAATGTTCTGGCGCAGGCTGGGCCAGGCCCAGGCGAGCAGGCCGAGCACGCTCAGACCGCCGCCGACCAGCCACAGCGGATTGCCGATCCGCCAGAGCAGCATGACGACGAGGACGACGACCGGGGCGGTGGCGAGGGCGACCGAGACATCGGCATTGCCCTCGCCGGCGCTACCGAAGTGGGCGAGCACGGCCCAGGCCACGAGCAGCACCAGCAGGGCCAGTCCGCGCAGGAGAGCGGCCGGGCTGAAACTCATTTGGTGCGCTGGCTGGCGATGTGGGCGCTCAGGGTGCGCAGCGACGTGAAGATGCGGACGTTGTCCTCGTTGTCCGAGCGGAGCTGGAAGCCGTAGCGCTTGGAAATGACCAGGGCGATTTCCAGCACGTCGATCGAATCCAGGCCCAGGCCGTCGCCGAACAACGGTGCGTCGGCTTCGATTTCGTTCGGCGCGACCTCGAGATTGAGGGCGTCGACGATCAGTTCGGCGACTTCCGGCAACAGGGCGTCGACGTTTTCCGGGGATGGGTTTTCAGACATGACAGGGATTCCGGGGATCAAGGAGCGACGGCGCGAAACGCGAGAACCGCGTTGCTGCCGCCAAAGGCAAAGGAGTTGGAGAGCGCGGCGCGCAGCGGCTGGCCGTGGCGGGCGACGGTCACGTGATCGACGCCGGCGCAGGCCGGGTCGAGCTCGGTGAGGTGTGCGGTGGGCGGGATGGCCTGCTCGCGCAGCGCCAGCACGGTGACGATGGCCTCGACCGCGCCGGCCGCACCGAGCTGGTGGCCGTGCATCGACTTGGTGGCGCTGACCGCGAGGCGGCCGGCGGCGTCGCCGAAGACGGTTTTCAGGGCGGCGATCTCGACCGGGTCGCCCTCGGCGGTCGCCGTGCCGTGCGCGTTGACGTAGTCGATGTCGGCCGGGCTCAGGCCGCCGTCGGCCAGTGCCAGGTGCAGGGCGCGGACCTGCCCGGCCGCTTCCGGGCGGACCAGGTGGCTGTGGTCGCAGGTCGTGCCGTAGCCGATCAGTTCGCCGTGGATGCGGGCGCCGCGGGCGACAGCGTGCTCCCAGTCTTCGAGAACCAGGGCGGCTCCGCCCTCGCCCAGCACCAGGCCGTCGCGGTCGGCGCTGAACGGGCGGCAGGCGCGCGGCGCCGTCTTTTCATCGCCGCTGGCCAGGACGCGCAGGGCTTCCCAGGCACGGGCGACGCCATAGGCCTGCGGCACGTCGGAACCGCCGGTCAGCATGACCGGGGCCTCGCCGCTGCGCACCCGGCGGAAGGCTTCGCCGATGGCGATGGCCGACGAGGCGCAGGCGACGGTGTGGCTCATGCTGACACCGCCGAGGCCGAGCTGGATCGAGATGTGGGCGTTGGCCGCGTTGTTCATGCCAAGAATGACCGAGAGCGGCGAAATACGTTCGCGGCCCTTGATCCACAATTCCTTGTAGCCTTTTTCGTAGGCCAGCGTGCCGCCCAGCGCGGTGCCCCAGGAAACGCCCCAGCGCTCGCGGTTTTCGCCGTTTTCAGCCGGTTGACCGCAGGCCAGGCCGGCATCGGCCCAGGCGCTGAAGGCGGCGGCGGTGCCGAGCTGGGCGAAGCGGTCCATGGTGCCGGCCAGCGGCCGGCCGAGGCTGGCTTCGGCATCGAAGGCCGGGCAACTGACGAAGGGCATGGCCAGCGGTCGGGGAATGTCGTCGGTCTGCAGGAAACGAACGGCCGATTCGCCGGCCAGCAGACGGCCGAAGAAATCGGCGAGGTCGCCACCATAAGGACTGACCAGGCCCAGGCCAGTAATCGCCACCCGCCGCTGGCTCATGGCTCAGGGCTGCTGGCTGCGCAGCCGGTCCATCAGCGACACCATCTCGCCAACGGTCCGGGGGCTTTTCAGGTCTTTGGACAGCTTGACGCCGAAACGGTCTTCGAACTCGAAGATCAGTTCGAGCATCATCAGCGAGTCGACACCGAGCTCGCCCAGCGGGGCCTCGGCAACGACTGTTTCCGGGGCGACGCCAAGGCGCTCTTCAAGGAATTCGCGAATCAGGCCGATGGAGTCCATAGGGGGCGGATTTTATCCGAAAGCCCATGTTTCCCAAAGATTTTCCCGCCGCGCAGCGGGCTGATCGAGAATGCCGGACGATTTGATACCATGTTTGCCTTCGAGCGCTTTGCCGCGCCCTTCGTGGAGTTGCCCATTCAAGCCCCCTGGTACCGACAGCTCGTTGCACGGCTAGTGCTGCTGGCGCCGCTCAAGGCGGTGGGCACGATGCTGTTCATGGCCTTCTTTTTCTGGGCCTATTTCGCCATCCTGCGCAACCCGGTGACGCCGCCGACGGTGATGCCGCTGACCGCTGTTGATGAGTGGATCGCCTTTACGCCGGCCGCCTTTCCGGTCTATGCCTCGCTCTGGGTCTACGTCTCGCTGCCGCCGGCCTTGTTCAACAGCCGGCGTTCCCTGCTGCTGTTCGGCGCCTGGATCGGCGCCCTCTGCCTGTCCTGCCTGATCACCTTCTGGCTGTGGCCGACGGCGGTACCGGCCAGCCTGATCGACTGGGCGCAGTACCCGGAAATGGCGCTGATCAAGGGGCTGGATGCCTCGGGCAACGCCTGTCCGTCGCTGCACGTCGCTTCGGCCGTGTTCTCGGCAGTCTGGCTGGAGCGGCTGTTGCGCCGAGTCGGGGCGCCGCTGCTGCTGCGCGGCTCAAGCATCGCCTATTGCCTCGCCATCCTGTGGTCGACGGTGGCGATTCGCCAGCATGTCGTGCTCGATGTCGTGGCCGGTCTGATCGTCGGCCTGGCCTTCGCCTGGCCCTCGCTGCGCCAGGTGACGGCGGCGGCCGGCGAGGACGCGATCTGATTAACCGGTAACGCGGTTCAGGGCGGCCAGGAAAGTGGCGCCGTCCTGGAAGCCGACAATGCGCTGGCCCTTGATTTCGCGACCCTGGGCATCGAAAAAGATGATGCCGGGCGGGCCAAACAGGCCGAAACGGGCGAGCAGCGCCTTGTCGTCGGCGCTATTGGCCGTGACATCGGCCTTGAGCAGCTTGAAACCGGCCAGTTTGGCCTGCACGGCCGGATCGGTGAAGGTAAAACGCTCCATTTCCTTGCAGGAAACGCACCAGTCGGCGTAAAAATCGAGCATCACCGGCTGGCCGGCGGTGAGCACCTTCTGTTCCAGTTCGCCAAGCGAGGCGACCGGCTCGAACGGCAGTTTGTTGCTGGTAGTGGTGACGGCACCCTGTCCGGCGCGCAGGCCGGCCAGCGGTTGCAGCGGGTCGCGGCTGCCGGCCAGGGCGCCGATCAGCAGCGCGGCGCCGGTCAGCAGCATGACGATACCGATGCCTTTCCAGAAACGCGGCCAGCCCTTGGCATGCGGCGGCAGCGGATCGAGGGCGTGCAGGTAGATCGCCGGAATAATCAGCAGCGCGGCCCAGGCCAGCATCTGGACGACGGCCGGAATGACCGGCGAGATCAGCCAGACGGCGGTGGCCAGCAACAGCACGCCGAAGCCCTTCTTGACCGCTTCCATCCACGGCCCGGTTTTCGGCAGCAGCGAGCCGCCGGCCAGGCCGACCGCGAGCAGCGGCATGCCCATGCCGATGGCCATCACGAAGAGCGCGGTGCCGCCGAGCACGGCGTCGCCGGTCTGGCCGATGTAGAGCAGCGCGCCGGCCAGCGGGGCGGCGACGCAGGGGCCGACGATCAGCGCCGATAGCGCGCCCATCGCGAAGACGCCGAGGCCGCGGCCGCCCTGCAGGTGGCCGGACTCTTCCGACAGCTTGCTTTGCAGCGCGATCGGCAGTTGCAGTTCGTAGAAGCCGAACATCGAGAAGGAGAGGACGACGAAAACCAGCGCGAAGCTGCCCAGCACCCACGGGTTCTGCAGCGCGGCGGAGACCAGCGTGCCGCTCAGGCCGGCGGCGACGCCGACCGCGGCATAGGTCAGCGCCATGCCCAGCACGTAGGCCAGCGACAGCGCGAAGCCGCGGGCATGCGAGTTCTTGTGGCCCTGGCCGGCGATGATGCCGGAGAGGATGGGAATCATTGGGAAGACGCAGGGGGTCAGCGACAGGCCGAGGCCGGCGAGGAAAAAGAAGGCGAGATTGGCCCAGAAGCCGGCGTCCTTCAGCGTGCTGGCGATCTGGCCGCTTTCGTCGCCTTCGGCGGCCGCGGCACCCTGGCTGGGCGTGCTCGCCGGATCGGGCAGGTCGACGGTCAGGGTCTGGGTTTGCGGCGGGTAGCAGACGCCGGCATCGGCGCAGCCCTGCGAAGTCAGGTTCAGCTTCAGCGCCAGCGGGCCGGAGGCGTTCCGTTCGACCGGCAGGCGGATGGCGACGCTCTTGTAATAGACCTCGACCTTGCCGAAATTGTCGTCGTTCTTCTCCTTGCCCTTGGGTAGCACCGGCTGGCCGAGCGTCGTCGTCTCGCCGGCGACGGTGAAGCGGAACTTGTCGCGGTACAGGTAATAGCCCTTGGCGATCTCGTAGCTGACTTCGACGGTCTGGCCGTCGAGCGCCTTCAGCGAAGGCTTGAAGGCGACGGCCGGGTCGAGGAATTCCTCGGCGTGGGCGAGCGAGAGCAGCAGTGAAAGGAGGACGAACAGGAGGCGCATCATGATTGGAGTGTTTCCGCCGCCACCCAGTTCAGGTAGGCCGGCAAGCCGCGCGTGATCGGCAGCGCGATGATTTCGGGAACATCGTACGGGTGGCGCTGGGCGATGGCTGCCTGCAGCGCTGGATAGAGCGCGGCGGTGGACTTGATCAGCAGCGGGATTTCCGTCGCCGACTCGACCTTGCCCTGCCAGCGGTAGATCGACTGGACGCGCGGCAGGATATTGACGCAGGCCGCGAGCCCGGCTTCGACCACGGCCAGCGCGATGGCGTTGGCCGTTTCTTCATCCGGGCAGTTGGTCAGAACGAGCAGGGTTTCGGGCAAGGCTTCCATCAGCGAATTCTACTTGAGCAGGCGGCGGCGGGTCAGGTGCAGCGCGATGGCGAAGGCTACGACGCTGGTCAGCAGCAGCGCCATGATGTGGATCAGGGCATTCGGCGGCACCTGCCCGGCGAGCAGCGGGCGGACCAGCGCGACGCCCTGGGCCAACGGCAGCCAGCCGCCGATCAGCGCCAGCCAGCTAGGTAGCTGGTCGGTCGGGAAGAAGACGCCGGAAATCAGTGTCATCGGCGTGATGAACAGCGTGAAGTAGTACATGAAGAAATCGTAGGACGGAGCCAGCGCATTCCAGATCAGGCCGAGCGCGGCGAAGGCCAGCCCGGTCAGGACGATGGCCGGCAGCGCCCACAGCGCGAGCGGGCCGTGGCTCAGCCCCATGACGCTGATGACGACGAGAATGGCGGCGCCCGAGAACAGCGACTTGGTGGCGGCCCAGAACAGTTCGCCGGCGACGACGTCGGTCAGGCCGAGCGGCGTGTTGAGGATGGCATCCCAGGTTTTCTGCACATGCATGCGCGAAAACGACGAGTACAGCGCCTCGAAGGTCGCCGCGTTCATCGTCGAGGCACAGACGGTGCCGGCGGCGAGAAAGGCGACATAGGGCTGGCCGTCCAGCGTCGGCAGCAGCGCGCCGAGGCCGTAGCCGAGGCCGAGCATGTAGATCAGCGGGTCGGCCAGGTTGCCGAGGATTGACGGCAGCGCCAGCTTGCGCCAGACGAGGAAGTTGCGCTGCCAGACCGGAAACCAGCGAAAACTGTGCGAAGCAAGGGACATGCAGGCGGACCCGGAAGCGATTGGTGAGGCGGCCATTTTACTGCGTTCGGCCTGGCCCGGATTTTATTGCGGCGCACCATCGCGGCCCGTCCGCTGCCCCTGGCCGCACCAGCGTCAGGCATGCCCGGCCGGCCGGGGCTGGGTCGGGGTGATGATAAAACTATGTTTTTAAATAACTTGTGGCAGGCAATTGGCATTCGGCACGATTTTCGCTGCGGTGCACGACCAATCCCCCCGCGGTGCCGGACGGCCGCGCCCCAAGAGGACAAGACGATGGAAGAAAAGCTCGAAAAGGCCCAGCTGATGGCCCGTTTCAAACTGATGGTCAAACGCTCGCTGAGCCAGTCGGTCGACCTGGAGCGCCTCGAGCGCGAACCGGCCTATGCCCGCGAACGACTGGCCGAAATCGAGGAGGCCGCGCTCGACGAAGACCTGCTGGTCATGGTCCTCCGTCTGCGCGAACTGTTCGTGCCGCTCGCCCCGCTGCAACTGGCCGAGCCGGAAGCGGTCAAGGAAACCCGCAATTACAAGATGGGCGCCCGGGCCTGGTAAAAGCGCCGGGCCGCCTCCGGCATTTTTGCCCGCCGGGGGCGGTCGACCGCAGGCATGCTCCGGAAAGCGGTGGAACAGGGGTCGGGATGTCAAAATAGCGGCATGTCGCCACCTGCCATCATTCTCTGCACGCTCAACGCCAAGTACATCCACGCCTCGCTCGGCTTGCGCTACCTGCTCGCCAACATGGCCCGCCACGGCAGCGCCGAACTGCGGGCGGCTACCGTGTTGCGCGAATTCACCATCGCCCGCCCGGCAGCCGCCATCGTCGAGGCGCTGCTCGGCGAACTGGGCGAAGCGGCCGATGGCTGGCCGCAAATCGTCGGCTTCGGCGTCTATATCTGGAATGTCGCGGCGACCACCGAAGTTGTTCGTTTGCTCAAGGCGGCCCGCCCGGCGCTGAAGATCGTCCTCGGCGGCCCTGAGGTCAGCCATGAGTGGGAAAATCAGGAGATCGTTCGCCTGGCCGACCACCTGATCACCGGCTGGGGCGACGTCAGTTTCCCCAAACTGTGCCGCGCCCTGCGCCACGGACCGCCGCCGCTGATGAAGGTGATGCCGGGCGAACAGGCCGGCCTTGAGCAGGTCGACCTGCCCTACGCCGAGTACAGCGCCGACGACCTGGCGCACCGCCTGCTCTACGTCGAAGCCTCGCGCGGCTGCCCGTTCAAGTGCGAGTTCTGCCTCAGCGCCCTCGACAAGAGGGCCTGGGCCTTCGCCGAAGAACGCTTCCTGGCGGCGCTGGACGATCTGTTCCAGCGCGGCGCCCGCAACTTCAAGTTCGTCGACCGCACCTTCAACCTGAAGATCGACAGCTCGCTGCGCATCCTGCAGTTTTTCCTCGACCGCCTGACGCCTGATCTCTTCCTGCATTTCGAGGTCGTTCCCGACCACCTGCCGGAACGTCTGAAGGCGATGATCGCCCGTTTCCCGCCCGGCGTGCTGCAGTTCGAGGTCGGTATCCAGACTTTCAGCCCGGAAGTCCAGCAGCGCATCTCGCGCCGCCAGGACAACGACAAGACCTGCGCCAACCTCGCCTGGCTGGTCAAGCACAGCCACGCCCACCTGCATACCGACCTCATCTTCGGCCTGCCCGGCGAAACGTTGGCCAGCTTCGGCGCCGGTTTCGACCGGCTGTATGCGCTAGGGCCGCACGAAATCCAGCTCGGCGTGCTGAAGCGCCTGCGCGGCACGCCGATTGCCCGGCACAGCGCGGCATTCGGCATGCGCTACGAGGCGGCGCCGCCCTACACCGTGCAGCAGACGGCAGCGGTGGACGCGCCCACCGTGCAGCGCTTTACACGGCTCGCCCGCTACTGGGATCTGCTGGCCAATTCCGGCCGCTTCCCGCAAACCTTGCCGCTGCTGCTCGCCGGCCCCTCGCCGTTCGCCGCCCTGCTCGCCTGCAGCGACTGGCTGTGGCAGACGACCGGCCAGACCAGCGGCCTGACGCCGGAAATGCTGGTCGACCGCTTGTTCGATTACCTGACCGGGGTCATCGGTCTGGCCGCCGAGCAGGTTCGCCCCTTGCTGCTCGCCGATTACCTGGCCAGCGGCGCGCGCGCCAACCCGGCCTGCCTGCACGGCCTGTTGAAGGACCGCGCCAAGCCGCTGCCGCGCGCCACCCGGGCGCTGGCCGAACGCCAGGATCGGCATGGCGGGGCGGCTCGATGAGTGCCGACAGCCAGAAGATCCGCTTTTTCCGCCGCCATATTCCGGCCTTTGAATGCGAGCCGGGCTGTCACGACTGCTGTGGCCCGGTCACCGCCTCCAGCGAGGAGATGGCGCGGCTGCCGGTGAAAAGCGCGGCAGCGCACGCGGCGGCACTGGCTGAACTGAATTGCCCGCATCTCGGCGAGCACGGCTGCGAGGTCTATCTGGAGCGGCCGCTGATCTGCCGCCTGTTCGGCACCACGCCGCAGCTGCCCTGCCCGCGCGGCCGGCGGCCGGAAACGCCGATCGACCCGGCGATCGAGCAGCAGATCTACCGCTACTTCGCCGAGAAACGACAGATTCTCGTTTGAGACCGCGGCCGGCGGTTTTTGCCATTTTTACCCGGTCGACCGCCGGAGTTGGCGCCCAGCTACCTGCCAGCCCGTGCCGATGCAAGCTCGGCCAGTTTTGGCCGAGGTTGTACGCCTTCGGCTTCAAGCTCGGATTTGCCATGCTAATATATGCCATTGGCAACAAAGGGGGCTGAATTGCGTCCATTTATCGTTGTCGGAGATCGCACTAGCCACGGCGGTATTGTCATTTCCGGATCGGAATCCACGGACGTCGACGGTAAGCCCGTCGCACGGATCGGTGACCGGGCAACATGCCCACGCAAGGGGCACGGTAGCGTTACGACCATCGTCACCGGCGACGTTACGGCGATCATTGACGGTCGGCCGCTGGCTAGGCACGGCGACAAGACAGCCTGCGGCGCTACGCTGATATCCAGTCAAATGATTGCCTACGTCGACAACGAGAGCAGCAGGGGGCAAGGCGCTTCCTCGGCACCGGCTGCTGCCGTAGCTTCTTCGTTGGCCAGTAACGAAGAAAGCCACGCCTTCGACTTGCAATTCCTTGTTCAGGGTGACAAGTCCGGCAAACCCATGGCAAACACGCCTTACAAAATCACGCTGGACGATGGACGCATATTTACCGGCAAGACCGATAAAAGCGGTTTGACGCAGAAGGTCAGTGCGGATTACCCAGCTCACGCAACCCTGATTGCTCCATACCATGACGACGACAAGACAAGTACCGACGGATACTGCGGAATCGACTCCTGCTGTTGTTGATGCGCCGGGCGAGACGCTGGCAACACTGACCCCAACCAGCGATCCAACTCCCGCCGTCGCAATAGTCCCGGAGAGGGAATTCAGTGGCGCCGACTGGTGCGCTCGCTTTCCTGGTAGCAATTCGACCGATGACTTGGAAGGCGACTTTAAAACTGGCGTCAATTCATTCATCTGCGCGATGAAGCAGGGCGGTGCGGATGTCAGCGTTGCAGCGACATATCGACCGCCGGAGCGGGCCTACCTGATGCACTGGAGTTGGATGATTGCCAATGGCAAGAGCGAGGCCGCTGACGTATCGGCTAAAGCCGGCGTCAACATTAACTGGGATCATGGTAACGATGAGGCATCAAAAGCGGCTGCAAAAGCGATGGTTGCCGAATATGGCATGAGCGGCCTGAAGGTAGCGCCTGCGCTGCGTAGCAGGCACACTGAGCGAAAGGCTATTGACATGACGATTAGCTGGAAAAAAGAATTGGTAATTGCTGGGGCTGACGGGAGCCACGTGACGATCAAGACAGAGCCACGTACCGGAATGAATGAAGACTTGCATGCCGTAGGTGCTGGCTATGGCGTAATCAAGTTTTGGAAGGGCGATGCCGATAAGCCGCACTGGTCGACGGACGGACGATGAACTTTCGTTTAGCTGCCCTCGCCATTTGCCTAGCGTTCCCGCTCTCGTTGCGTGCAGACGCCGGGGTTTCGCCCGATATTGAGCGTTTCGTTGATATCGCTGATACGTGCCTGCACTTGGCCGGAGAATGGGATAGCTCTTTGCCGAAGGCGCAGCAGCGGGAAATCGAACGCAAGGCGAATTCCTACTGCATGCGAGCAAAAAAACAATATCGAGCCCTGCTCATCAAGTACAAAGACTCCCCAGAAATCGTCAGGCGACTTAATGATTACGAGGATTTGAATTCGGTCAGCGATTAGCCTATTCGCAAATCTGGATTCTGCTTAAACACCCACAATAGCGCGCCAGTGTCGGGCTTGTAGAGCGTCGGCTTACGCCTCAGCCAATACCTGTTTTGCCGCTAATCGCGCAGTTCGCGCCCGGTCAGCTTGATGAAGACGTCTTCCAGGTTGGAAGCGCGGTGCACATAGCGCAGGCCGCTGGCTTCGGCCAGTCGGGCGAGCAGTTGTTGCGGCTCGCGGCAGTAGAAGAAGGCGGTTTCGCCGCTCGTCTCGACGCGCTCGGCCAGTTGCCGGTTGGCGGCGACGAAGCCGCTCAGATCATGGCTGCCTTCGTCGAAGACTTCGACGACCTGTGGTTCGATGTGCTCGGCGATCAACTGGCGCGGGCTGCCTTCGCTGATCTTGCGGCCGTGGTCGATGACGATCAGCCGGTCGCACAGGCGCTCCGCCTCGTCCATGAAATGGGTGGTCAGGATCAGCGTCTTGCCGGCCGACTTCAATTGCTTCAGGCGGTCCCAGATCAGGTGGCGAGCCTGCGGGTCGAGGCCGGTCGTCGGCTCGTCGAGGAAGATGATGTCCGGGTTGTTGACCAGCGCCCGGGCCAGCGTCAGCCGGCGCTTCATGCCGCCCGATAGCGTCGCGATGCGGGCGTCGGCCTTGCCGGTCAGGCCGGCGAATTCGAGCAATTGCGGAATGCGCGCCTTGACCTCGGCATCGGCCAGGCCGAAATAGCGGCCGAAGACGAGCAGATTTTCGCTGGCCGTGAAATCGGGGTCGAGATTGTCGAACTGCGGCACGACGCCGACCCGGGCCCGCGCCTGCTGCGCGGCGGCGGGAATGGCGTGGCCGTTCAGCGCGATCTCGCCGCTGTCCGGCGCCGTCAGGCCGAGGCAGAGGCGCAGCGTCGTCGTCTTGCCGGCCCCGTTCGGGCCGAGCAGGCCGAAACAGGTGCCGGGCTCGACGGTGAAGGAAAGGCCGGCCACCACCTCGGTGCCGGCGTAGACCTTGCGCAGGCCGCTGACACTGAGCGCCATGGAAGCAGAGGCTGGCACTGGCGTCCCGGAATCAACAACTGCCATCAATGCCGCCAGGCGCGGGTGATGATGTCGCGGATCAGGTGCAGGCGACGGTGGAAGAAGTGGTCGGCGCCGGGCACCATGATCACCGGCAGGTCGAGCGGCAGCGCCCAGGCATAGACATTGGCCGGCGGCACCAGCGTATCGTCGGCGCCGTGGATGACGATGGTGTCGTGCGGCACGGCTTCGGTGTCGTACTGGCGGCTGCCTTCGACATGGCCGGCGGCGGTGCCGACCAGGACCAGGCGCTGGGCCGGGTGGCCGGCTTCGGCCAGCCGTTTGGCGGCGCGGGTCTGGCAGTAGGCGCCGAACGAGAAGCCGGCCAGCGCGACCGGCAGGTCGCCGCAGCGGCGCTTGGCTTCGTCGAGCACGGCAAGCAGGTCGTCGGTTTCGCCGCGGCCTTCGTTATGTTCGCCTTCCGTGCCGCCGACACCGCGGAAATTCGGGCGGAAAGCGGCATAGCCGAGGCTGACGAAAGTGCGGGCCAGCGTGTAGGCCACCTTGTTGGTATTGGCGCCGCCGCCCATCGGGTGCGGGTGGGCGATCAGCGCGATGCCGCGCGGTGCGTCCGGGCGTTCCATGATGACGTCGATCTTGCCGACCGGGCCATCGACGACGATTTTCTCTTCGGGGGCTTTCATGGTGTCAGAGCTTCAGGCGTTCGACGACACGGCCGTTGAGCAGGTGTTCCTGGATGATTTCCTCGACGTCTTCCTTGTCGATGAAGGAATACCAGGTCTCTTCCGGATAGACGACCATCACCGGGCCCTGGTCGCAGCGGCCGAGGCAGCCGGCCTTGTTGATGCGGATGGCGCCGGCGCCGTTCTTCTTCAGGGCGCCGATGCGGTCCTTGGCGTAGGCGAACATCTCCGAGCCGCCGACGCTGTTGCAGCATTGCTCGCCGGCTTCGCGCTGGTTGGTGCAGACAAAGACGTGGTGTTGGAAGTAGCTCATCAGTTTCTCCTTTGCGGCCGGCAATTATAGGCGGTCCGGTTTCACGTGGAACGCCGGCGGTTGCTCCAGCGCTTTTCGAGGCCGACGATCAGCGAGCTGAGCAGCGCAAAAGCGCCGATCTCCAGCCATTCCTGCCGGCCGATCGGTGCCGTCTGGAAGGCGGCGTTGAGCGGCGGCCAGTAGGTGAGCAGCAGTTGCAGGACGAGCATGGCGGCCAGCCCGGCCCAGAACCAGCGGTTGGAAAATAGCCCGAGCTGCCAGAAGCCGCGGCTCAGCGAGCGGCAGTTGAAGAGGTAGAGCATTTCGACCATGACGAAGACGTTGACCGCGACGGTGCGCGCTTCGGCCAGCGTGTGGCCCTGCGCCAGTTCACGCAGGAAGAGGCCGAAGGCGCCGCCGAGCAGCAGCAGCGAGACCAGCACGATGCGCCGGATCAGCGCGCCATCGAGGACCGGGGTCGCCTGCCGGCGCGGCGGCCGGTGCATGATGCCACGCTCGATCGGCTCGAAGGCCAGGGTCAGGCCGAGTAGGACGGCGGTCGTCATGTTGATCCACAGGATCTGCAGCGGCGTGATCGGCAGCGTCGCCCCGAACAGGATGGCGGCGACGATGACCAGGCCTTCGCCGAAATTGGTCGGCAGCGTCCAGGTGATGAACTTGACCAGGTTGTCCCAGACCCCCCGCCCCTCTTCCGCCGCCGCTTCGATGCTGGCGAAATTGTCATCGGTCAGCACCATTGCCGCCGCCTCCTTGGCGACTTCGGTGCCGCTCAGGCCCATGGCGATGCCGATGTCGGCCTGCTTCAGCGCCGGTGCGTCATTGACGCCGTCGCCGGTCATTGCCACCACCTCGCCCCGGCTTTGCAGGGCACGCACCAGGCGCAGCTTCTGCTCCGGCTCGACGCGGGCGAAGACGTCGGTATGCTGGGCGACCTCGGCCAGCTGCGCCTCGTCGAGCCCGGCCAGTTCGCGGCCGGTCAGCGCCCGCTCGGCCGGCAGACCGATCTGGCGGGCAATGGCCAGCGCGGTGACAGCATGGTCGCCGGTAATCATCTTGACCCGGATGCCGGCCGAGTGGCAGTTCCGGATCGCGCCGATCGCCGCCTTGCGCGGCGGGTCGATCATGCCGACCAGGCCGAGCAGGGTCAGCCCGTCGACCATGCCTGCGGTCAACGCCGAATTTTCGGCAAAAATGCGCCGGGCCAGCAGCAGGACGCGCATGCCCTGCCCGGCATAGGCTTCGGCGATGGCTTCGACCGCTGCCGCATCGAGCGCCACCGGCTGGCCACGCGCATCAAGCTGGTCGCGACAAAGCGGCAGCAGGCGTTCGAGGGCGCCCTTGACGTAGAGCAGCGGTTGGCCGTCACCCTGGTGGGCGGTTGCCATGTATTGACGGCAGGCATCGAAAGGCAGTTCGTCGCGGCGCGGGAACAGCGCGCGCAGCGTGTGCTCGTCCAGCCCGCCCTTACGGGCGGCGACCAGCAGCGCGGCTTCGGTCGGGTCGCCGGTGATCTGCCAGTGCGGGCCGTCGCGGCGCAGGCTGGCCTCGTTGCACAGCGCACCGGCGACCAGGCATTCGCGCAGGGCGCCGTCGATGCGGGCCGGCAAGCCGTCGTGCGTGATGGCGCCGTCCGGGGTGTAGCCGTGACCGCTGACGGCGTAGCCCAGGCCAGCCGTCCACAGCATGCGTACCGTCATCGCGTTTTCGGTCAGCGTGCCGGTCTTGTCGGAACAGATGACGGTCGTGCTGCCCAGCGTTTCGACGGCCGCCAGGCGACGGATGATGGCGCGCCGTTTGGCCATGCGGGCGACGCCGATCGCCAGCGTCACGGTGACGGCAGCCGGCAAGCCTTCCGGGATGGCACCAACGGCCAGCGCCACCGCCGCCATGAACATGTCGAAGGCGGCTTCGCCGCGGGCCAGGCCGACGCCGAAGGTGAGCAGGGCCAGGCCGCCGATTGCCCAGAGCAGCCAGTTGGAAAAGGTCGCCATCTTGCGGGTCAACGGCGTCGTTATTTCCGGAGCGTTGGCGATCAGGCCGGCGATGCGCCCGGTTTCGGTGGCGTCGCCGGTGGCGATGACCAGCCCGGCGCCCTGTCCGGCCACGACAGTGGTCCCGGCATAGGCCATGTTGGCGCGTTCGGCGAGCAGCGTGTCGTCGGCCAGCGGGTCGGTATGTTTGCCGACCGGCAGCGATTCGCCGGTCAGCATCGAGTCGTCGGTATGCAGTTCGCGCTGCTGGAACAGGCGGAGGTCGGCCGGAATGCGGTCGCCGGCGGCGAGAATGACGACATCGCCGGGGACCAGCCGGCTGGCGTCGAGCTGCTGCCGGTGGCCGCCCCGGCGCACGGTGACCGGCGTTGCGACACTGCGGGCCAGTGCGGCGAGCGCCCCTTCGGCCTTGGCTTCCTGCCAGTAGCCGATGCCGGCATTGACCAGCACGACGCTGAGGATGACGCTGGCGTCGGTCCATTCGCCGAGGCCGGCAGTAATGGCGCCGGCGGCAATCAGGACGAGGACCAGCGGCTGCAGCAACTGCTCGAGCAGGCGCCGCCAGGCCGGCTTGCCGGGCGTTTCCGTCATCAGATTGGGGCCGTGCCGGGCCAGGCGTTCGGCGACCTCGCCGTCGCTCAGCCCGGTCGAGCAATCGACGTTCAGTTGCTGCGCTGCCTGTTCGGCGGCCAGGCTGTGCCAGGCTACGGTCGACGGCTGGTCAGCAGCAGAAACGGCAGGGTCATGAAGGGCCATAGCGTACCTACCAATCGGGTCAGGCCGTTGAAGTTCAGGAAGTGCCCCTGCCGCCAGGTGGCCAGAGCGGCCATCGAGTACGGGTTGGGCGGGGCGAGATTGACCAGCACGGTGGCCGCCATCAGCGCCAGGGCGGCCAGCATCAGGCGGGGCGTCGCCGGCAACGCGATGGCAATGGCGAGAAACAGTGTCGCGACGAGCAAACCCATCTGGGCGCCGGGCGTCAGCCAGGCCAGCGCTTCGCCGGGGTTGATCAGGATCGCCGAGGCCAGTGTGCGGACGACCAGGCCGAGGAGCAGGAAGAGCGGTACGACCACATAGGCCCATAGCGTCCGTGCCGTCAGCTGGCGAATGATGAGGCCGACGGCGACCGCATTGAAGGCGGTGATGCTGGCCTCGATCAGCATGAAACTCTCGGCGGCGAAAGGCACCGCACCGACCAGGCCGAGCGTCTGGCGCAGGTCGCCGGCACCGAAAAGCAGGGTTTCCGGCGACAACGGTACGAGCAGCCAGAGACCGAGCAGGGTCAGGCCGAGTTCGGCGTGCGGTACCGGCGCAATCAGCCGGTGTTCCAGTGCCGCCAGGCGGGCGAAAACACGCGGGCCGACCGTCTGCGCCCAGAGTGCCCCAAGCAGCCCGCCCAGGCTGTTGCAGGCGAGATCGAGATTGGACGGAACGCGTGACGGTAGCCAGGTCTGCGCACTTTCCAGCCCGAAGCTGACCCCACCGGCGAGCAGCACGGCGAGGATCGGGGCGGTGAAGCGGCCGGGCAGCCGGTCGAGGGCGAGGGTCAGAAAAAAGCCGAGCGGCAGGTAGACCGCGACATTGGCGGCCAGGTCGAAGAAGGTCCAGTAACGCGGCCAGCCGCCCTCGATGAAGGCAAACGGCGAAACGCCGCTGTCTCGCCAGCCGGTAAACGGATGCAGGCTGCCGTAGATCACCAGCCCGCACCAGGCCAGCGCAAGGTAACGGGCGAGAAGGATGGGGCCGCGGCCGTGCTGGGTCATGAGCCCGATTTTATGGGCTATCGGCGAGGACGTCAGCCCTTATCTGCACTGCCTTAGGTGTGTCGCGCCTAGTGCTGGTGCGGGTGCTCGGTCGTGTGCTGGGTTTCCGCCGCTGCCCGGTGATGCAGTACGGCGTGGATGTCGATCGGCGGCGTCGGCCGGCCGACCCATTGCGGCAACAGCGAACCGAGGAGCATGCCGAGCATGCTGACGGCGAGGCCGATCAGTTGCGGCGGCACCAACTGCCCTGCCCCGGCCAGCGCGTAGGCGTAGTCGCCGGTCCGCGCACCGCCGGTGCTGACCAGCGCTTCGACCAGCAGCCAGGCGGACAGGCCGCCGATGATCGCGGCCAGGGCGCCCTGCGTCGTTGCCCGTTTCCAGAAGGCGCCGAAGAAAAGTGGCACGAAGGCGCCGGCCAGCGTCACCTTGTAGGCGTTCTCGACCATCTTGAAGATGCTGGCGCTGGAGTACAGCGCGAAGCCGAGGACGATGCCGGCGAATATGACGATCGAGGCACGCATCACCTTCAGGAACTGGTGGTCGCCCATGTGCGGGAAAAAGCCGCGGACGATGTTCTCGGAAAATGCGACCGACGGCGCCAGCAAGGTGGCCGACGAGCAGCTCATGATCGCCGACAGCACGGCACCGAAGAAGATCGCCTGGGCGAAGACCGGGGTGTGCTGCAGGACCAGGGTCGGCAGCACCAGTTGCGAGTCGGTCTGCAGCAGGCCGTTGAACAGTTCGGGGTCGATCAGCGTTGCCGAGTAGGCGATGAACATCGGCACGAAGGTGAAGCAGAAATAGATCGAGGCACCAAGGATCGAGCCCCACAGGGCGATTTTCTGGCTCTTGGCCGAGGTGATGCGCTGGAAGACATCCTGCTGCGGAATCGAGCCGAGCATCATGGTGATCCAGGCGCCGAGGAAGGTCAGCCACAGCCACGGGTCGGGCGGCGGGAAGAAATCGAGCTTGCCGGCCGCCGAGGCGTGGTTGATGACCAGTTCGACGCCGCCGGTCAGGCCGGAGACGACATAGCCGATGTACAGCATGCCGCCCATGATGACGCCCATCTGGACGAAATCGAGGATGGCGACCGAGAGCATGCCGCCGAAGGTGGTGTAGGTCAGTACGATGGCGGCGCCGAGGATCATGCCGGCCGTCTGGCTGACGTAGCCGGCGGTGACGACGTTGAAAACGAGGCCGAGCGCCTTGATCTGGGCCGACACCCAGCCGAGATAGGAGGCGACGATGCAGAGCGTGGTCAGCACCTCGACCGTGCGGTTGTAGCGCAGCCGGAAATAGTCGCCGAGGGTCAGAATGTTCAGCTTGTAGAGTTTCCGCGAGAAGAAAACGCCGGCGATGATCAGGCACATCGACGAGCCGAAGGGATCGGCGACGACGCCAGTCAGGCCCTCCTTGACGAAGGTTGCCGAGACGCCGAACACCGCTTCGGCGCCGAACCAGGTGGCAAAGACGGTGGCGGTGACGACCGGCAGCGGCAGATGGCGGCCGGCGACGGCGAAGTCCTTGGCGCTATGGACGCGGGTCGCGGCAAAGAGGCCGATGCCGATGGAAACGAGCAGATAGAGAACGACGAACCAGATCAGCATATGCGCGCGGTCGACCGGGGCAAGGGGTTGAAAACGCGGGAATTATAAGGTTATTGCGCGGCTGCGCTGCAGGCCGCGCGTTGATCAGAACGGTGGCGGACAGTGCAGGCTGAGCAGTGCTGCGGTCGACGGGTGCGGCAGGCATAAATCCATGGCATGCAGCAGCAGGCGTTCGGCCCGTTCGGTGGCCGCGCCGCCATAGAGGTCGTCGCCGAGAATCGGGTGGCCGAGGCTGGCCATATGCACCCGCAACTGGTGCGAACGGCCGGTGACCGGGGCCAGTTCGACCCGCGTCGTGTCCTGCGCCGGGTTCCGTTCGAGGACACGATACTGGGTCAGTGACGGCTTACCGATTGCGAAATCGACCATCTGCCGGGGGCGGTTCGGCCAGTCGCAGATCAGCGGCAGATCGATCTCCCCGGCATCATTGGCCAGGCAACCGGCGACGACGGCCAGATAACGCTTTTCCACCTGCCGCGTTTCGAACAGTTTGGACAGGCGCCGGTGCATTTCGGCGCCACGCGCCAGCAACAGCAGGCCGGAGGTCGACATGTCGAGGCGGTGGGCGATCAGCGCATCGGGAAACTCGGCCTGGACCCGCGCCACCAGGCAGTCATCCATGCCGGCGCCGCGGCCCGGTACCGAAAGCAGCCCGGCCGGCTTGTTGACCGCCAGCAGGTAATCATCCTGGTAGACCAGGTCGAGGCCGCTATGCGGCGGTGGGCAATAGGCGACCACGGCAGACCGGCTCAGGACTCGAAAACGATCAGGTCGAGGTCGGCTGCGGCGCTGCGCAGCGGAATCAGCGCCTGATAGGCAGCCGACTGGTACCAGCCGTCAACCGAGGCCCGGTCGGGAAAGCGGATGACCACCGTGTCGCTGTGCGCGTGGCTGCCGGTAAGGATCTCCGTGAGCGTGCCGCGCAGCACCAGTTCGGCCTGCCATGGGGCCAGCGTGGCCGGCACGGCGCTGCGGTAGGCCGCCCATTTTTCGGCATCCTTGACGCTGATGTGGCCGATGACATAAGCGGCGTGGGGGGCTTCAGCCATGAAAATATCCTTCGCGTACGGTCCGGGCTTGCGCCGGATGGGCTGTACAGGTATAACTGTACATATAAACAGTAGTCGAGTTTGGGGTGGGCGGACGAAGCATTTCGTTCCCGGCGCCGGGCCGAAAGGATACGCACCGTGCCGCGGGGTGTCCAACGGCATAAGGACAAATTCCGGCTTCTGCAATTTCTATTCCATCTTTGGCCCCTGTGCCATAATCCCGTCAAATTTCCGAGGTATGCCCATGGACGACAACAAGGCAAAGGCGCTCGCCGCAGCGCTGCAACAGATTGAAAAGCAGTTCGGCAAAGGTTCCATCATGAAGATGGGCGACGCCGAAATCGACGAAGGTATCCAGGTCGTGTCGACCGGTTCCCTCGGTCTCGATATTGCTCTCGGCGTCGGCGGCCTGCCGCGCGGCCGTGTTGTCGAAATCTACGGTCCGGAATCCTCCGGCAAGACCACGCTCTGTCTGCAGGTCGTTGCCGAAATGCAGAAACTTGGTGGTACGGCCGCCTTCATCGACGCCGAACACGCCCTCGACCCGCAATACGCCCAGAAGCTCGGCGTCAATGTCGGCGAACTGCTCATTTCGCAGCCCGATACCGGCGAACAGGCGCTGGAAATCGCCGACATGTTGGTACGTTCCGGCTCGGTCGACATCATCATCGTCGACTCGGTCGCTGCCCTCACCCCGCGCGCCGAAATCGAAGGCGAAATGGGCGACCAGATGGTCGGCCTGCACGCCCGCCTGATGAGCCAGGCCCTGCGCAAGCTGACCGCCAACATCAAGAAGACCAACACGCTGGTCATCTTCATCAACCAGATCCGGATGAAGATCGGCGTCATGTTCGGTTCGCCGGAAACGACGACCGGCGGCAACGCGCTGAAGTTCTACGCCTCCGTCCGCCTCGACATCCGCCGCATCGGCTCGATCAAGAAGGGCGACGAGGTGATCGGCAGCGAAACCAAGGTCAAGGTCGTCAAGAACAAGGTCTCGCCACCGTTCCGCGAAGCGATTTTCGACATCCTGTACGGCGAAGGTATTTCCCGTCAGGGCGAAATCGTCGAAATGGGCGTCGCTCACAAGCTGGTCGACAAGTCCGGCGCCTGGTATGCCTACAAGGGCGAAAAAATCGGCCAAGGCAAGGACAATGCCCGCGAATTCCTGCGCAGCCACCCGGAAATCGCCCAGGAAATTGAGGCCGGCATCCGCGAGGCCGCCAGCACCAACGTCATCAAGCCGGTCAAGGCGGCGAAGACGGATGCCTGATCCGGCTGTTGCGTTGCGAGTCGCTGCCCTTCGACTGCTGACCCGGCGTGATCACAGCCGGGCCGAGTTGATGGGCAAGCTCGCCGCGCAAGCCGAGTCGGTCGAGCAGCTGGAGGCCGTGCTCGACGCCCTGCAGGCGGAACGCCTGCTCTCGGACAACCGCTTCGCCACCCAGCGCGTCGTTGCCCGTGCCGGCCGTTACGGCAATGCCCGGCTGAAACAGGAATTGCGCCAGAAGGGGGTGGCTGACGACGATATCGCTGCCGCCCTGCCCGAAGGCGGCGACGAAGCCGAACGCTGCCGGGCGGTGTGGGCGCGAAAATTCCGCGAATTGCCGCAGAGCGCGGCAGAGCGGGCCAAACAGATGCGGTTTTTGCAATATCGCGGCTTCTCCGGCGAGGCGATTCGCCGGGTCATGCGCGGAGCGGATGAATGAGCGACACCCAAGTTTCCACCCTCGCCGCCCTCAACCTGAAAAAGCGCTACAAGGCGCGGACCGTGGTCGAGGATGTTTCCTTCGAGGTCAAGAGCGGTGAAGTGGTCGGCCTGCTCGGCCCGAACGGGGCCGGCAAGACGACCTGTTTCTACATGATCGTCGGCCTGGTGCCGGCCGATGGCGGCGACGTCTATATCGATGATGCCAAGCTGACCCACCTGCCGATGCATAACCGGGCGCGCCAGGGCTTGTCCTACCTGCCGCAGGAAGCCTCGGTCTTCCGCAAGCTGAACGTCGAGGAAAACATCCGGGCCGTGCTCGAACTGCTCAAGCTG
Source organism: Dechloromonas denitrificans (assembly GCF_001551835.1). GTDB lineage: Bacteria > Pseudomonadota > Gammaproteobacteria > Burkholderiales > Rhodocyclaceae > Azonexus > Azonexus denitrificans. The sequence goes on from NZ_LODL01000035.1 coordinate 477,354, forward strand.
CCGGCCAAGGAGCTCGACGACCGGTTGGAAGGCCTGCTCGCCGAACTGCACATCAACCACGTCCGCCATGTCAATGCGGCTGCCCTCTCCGGCGGCGAGCGGCGGCGGGTCGAAATCGCCCGCGCCCTGGCCACCAATCCGCGTTTCATCCTGCTCGACGAACCCTTTGCCGGGGTCGACCCGATTGCGGTGCTGGAAATCCAGAAAATCATTCGCTTCCTGAAAGAGCGCGGCATCGGGGTGCTGATCACCGATCACAACGTCCGTGAAACGCTGGGTATTTGCGACCACGCCTATATTATTAGTGCCGGCCGCGTATTGGCTGCTGGACGGCCGGACGAAATCGTCGATAATGAAAGCGTGCGTAAGGTTTATCTCGGCGAGCATTTCAAGCTCTGACCGATAAGCAGCGTCCAGATCCCATTTGATGAAGCCAGCACTCCAACTAAAACTATCCCAGCATCTGGCGCTGACGCCCCAGTTGCAGCAGTCGATCAAGCTGTTACAGCTATCTACGGTCGAGATGCAGCAGGAACTTGAGCGTTACCTGCTCGAGAATCCGATGCTGGAACGCGACGACGACGGCGGCACCGAATCCTTTGCCGCGGCCCAGCAATTCGATGCGCCGCGCACCGAGGAAGGCGAGCGCGAGCAGCGCGTCGAGCGCGAAGAGCGGGATGCGCGCGACGATCGCGAGCAGGATGTACCGATGACGCCGTCCGATGTGGACGACGACCGCTGGACCTCGGATGCCGGCACCTTTACCGGGGCCGGCCGCGACGAGGACGATGACAGCGATTCGCACGACGTGCATGCGGCGACGATCAGTCTGCGCGACCATCTCGGCTGGCAACTCGGCATGACCCAGCTCAGCGAGCGTGACCGCAGCCTGGTCCGTTTTCTGATCGAAGCTCTCGATGATGACGGCTATCTGTCGACGCCGCTCGAAGAGCTGTGGGAAACCCTGCCGCCGGAATACGAAATCGAGCTGGAAGAGCTCGAAATCGCCCTCCACCATATCCAGAATTTCGACCCGATCGGGATCGGTGCCCGTAGCCCGAAGGAGTGCCTGGCGCTGCAACTGAAGGCCTTGCCGGTGGATGCAGTGCGGGCGCTGGCCCTGGTCATCGTCGAAAAGCATCTCGAATTGCTGGCGGCGCGTGATTTCACCAAAATCCGCCGGTTGACCGGCTGCGATGATGAAATCCTGAAGGCTGCCCAGGCCCTGATCGTCAGCCTCAATCCGCGGCCGGGCGCCCGCTTCGCGCAGATCGAGGCGCGCTACATCACGCCCGACGTGATGGTGAAGAAGCTCAAGGGTAAATGGACCGCCTACATCAACCCGGATGCCTACCCGCGTCTGCGCATCAATCGCCTGTATGCCGAGATACTCTCCAGGCAGCGCCGGGGTAACGGCAATCTGTCCGGCCAGTTGCAGGAAGCGCGCTGGCTGATCAAGAACGTGCAGCAGCGCTTCGAGACCATCCATCGCGTCACGCAGGCCATTGTCGACCGCCAGCGCCAGTTTTTCGAGCACGGCGAAGTGGCGATGCGGCCGCTGGTCCTGCGCGAAATCGCCGACATTCTCGGCCTGCATGAATCCACCGTTTCGCGGGTCACCAGCCAGAAATACATGGCGACGCCGCGCGGCATTTTTGAATTGAAGTACTTTTTCGGCAGTCATGTCGCCACCGATACCGGTGGTGCCTGTTCTGCCACCGCCATCCGCGCCCTGATCAAGCAATTGATCGGAGCGGAGGATGGCAAGAAGCCCTTGTCGGATAGTCAATTATCCGAAATACTAGGCCAGCAGGGAATCGTTGTCGCACGACGCACGGTCGCCAAATACCGTGAATCGCTCAACATCCCGCCGGTCAATTTACGCAAGACCCTGTAGAGAGAGGAGAAAAGCATGAATCTGCAGATCGCTGGTCACCATATCGAAGTTACGCCGGCATTGCGCGAATACGTCGAAAACAAGCTCGACCCGGTTGTTCGCCATTTTGACAAAGTTACCGGCGTGAACGTCGTTCTGTCGGTTGAAAAGCTCAAGCAGAAGGGTGAAGTCACGCTTCACGTGCCGGGCAAGGACATTCACGTCGAAGAGTCCGGCGACGACCTTTACGCCGCCATTGACGCGCTGTTTGACAAGCTCGATCGTCAGGTCCAGAAGTACAAGCAGAAAGTGCAGGATCATCACCGCGGTGACAAGCCGGCGCACTACGTGGCCGAATAAAGGCTGACAGGCCGCGACTCTTTTGTCGCGGCCTTTGCTTTTCAAAACTCCCTTATGAACCCCCTAAACAATATTCTGTCTGCCTCGCAGGTGGTTCTCGACCTCGAAGCCAGCAGCAAGAAACGGGTCTTTGAACAAGCCGGCATGCTTTTCGAGAATCATCTCGGCATTGCCCGCGCTGTCGTTTTCGACAGCCTTTTCGCCCGTGAAAAACTCGGCTCCACCGGCCTCGGCCAGGGGATCGCCATTCCACATGGCCGCATCAAGGGCCTGAAGCAGGCCGCCGGCGCCTTCATCCGCTTGTCCGCTCCGGTGCCGTTTGACTCACCCGATGGCCGGCCGGTCAATCTGCTGTTTGTCCTGCTCGTTCCGGAACAGGCGACCGAGCAGCATTTGCAGATACTGTCGGAGCTTGCCCAGCGCTTTGCCGAACGCAGCTTCCGCGAGGCCCTCGTTGCCGCCCCCGATGCGGTGAGCGTGGTTGCCCTCTTCCAGTCCTGATTCCTGCCCGTGCGCCATATCAGCCTCGTCCAGCTTTACGAGGATAATCGCGAAAAGCTGCTGCTCAACTGGGTGCTCGGCCATCAGTCGGACCGCCGCATCGAGATCAAGCTGTCGAACAACTACGGTGCCGATGTCGTCGGCCATATCAACGTCATCCACCCGGAGCGTCTGCAGGTCATGGGCCAGGCGGAATACGACTGGGCGACGAAGATCGGCGAACGGCGCTTTGCCCAGATGTTCCAGGACCTGCTCGGCGCCCAGCCACCGGCGGTGATCGTCGCCGATGGCCTGACGCCGCCGGAAATCCTGGTTGATGCCTGCAAGAACTTCAATACCCCGCTGATTTTTTCGCCCAAGCCGTGCTCGGCGGTGATCGACCTGCTGCGGATTTATCTGTCGTCCCGTTTGGCCGATACGGTCAATCTGCACGGTGTTTTCATGGACGTGCTGGGCATGGGCGTGCTGATTACCGGGGATTCCGGGGTCGGCAAATCAGAACTGGCCCTCGAGTTGATTTCTCGTGGCCACGGCCTGGTTGCCGATGACGTTGTTGAAATGGCGCGGATTGCGCCGACGACGATCGAAGGTCGTTGCCCCGGCATGTTGCGCGATTTTCTCGAAGTCCGCGGGCTGGGCCTGCTCAATATTCGGACCATCTTTGGCGAAACCGCCTCGCGGCGGAAGATGAAGCTGAAGCTGATCGTCCATCTGCAAAAAACGGTGGCCGGCAGTGATGCGCCGCGCCTGCCGCTCGATGCGCAAACGCAGGAAGTGCTCGGCGTGCCGGTGCGCAAGGTGCTGATTCCGGTGGCGGCCGGCCGGAACCTGGCGGTTCTGCTCGAGGCGGCGGTGCGCAATACCATTCTGCAGTTGCGCGGCATCGACAGCATGCAGGATTTCATGGACCGCCAGCAGCGCATGATGCTTGACGATGACGCCTGATTGACCGATAGTTGGCCGGACATTCTTACCACCGGATTCGGGAGATTTTCAATGATAAAACTGATTGCCCTGCTTGCTGTCGTGATGTCCGCTTCATCGGTTTACGCGGCCGATGATTGCGCTGCCCGTGCCGCCGAAAAGAAGCTGGCCGGTGCCGCCAAGACCAGTTTCATGAAGAAGTGCGAAGCCGATGCCATGGGCCCGGAAGCCACGGCCTGTGAGGCCACGGCCAAGGAAAAGAAGCTGGCCGGCGCGGCCAAGAACAGCTTCATGAAGAAGTGTGTGGCGGACGCCCAGGCCGCCAAGTAACAATCAGGCAGTTTGTTCTCGATAGGCCATCTACGGATGGCCTATCGTCGTTTACAGGTATTCGAAATCCGCTGCGTCGGCTGCCGGATCGTTGCGCGAAGTACCGAAACAGATGTTGCCGCTGCCTTCGAGCAGGATTTCATGGCGCCGCACCATGACTTCCTGCTTGCCGGTCAGGCAGACAAAGGTGCCGTTGGTGCTGGTGTCCACCAGAAAGTAGCCGTCCTTGCGTTTCTCGATCCTAGCGTGCAGCCGCGAGGCTTTGCGATCCTCGATCTGCAACTTGTTGCCGAGGTCGCGGCCGAGCGTCAGGACCGGTGTCTTGTCGTCGAGCAGATAGGCTTTGCCGCGGTAGCGCACGCAGAGACGTGGGACTGGCATGATGCTGAGCGAACTGATCTGCTCGATGGCACTCTGGCTGGTCCATTCGATCAGGCGCAGGGCCACCTGTTCGTCATTTTGCCGAATGGTGCCGAGATTGGGCATCGGCCTCGAATTGATCGTGGTGTTGGCGGGCAGTTCGGCCACCAGATGGGAACTGGCCAGAATCTGGTCGCGGCGTGCCGCGCCGACGATCCGTGCCGCCGTGGTGACGACCTCGCCGCTCAACTGACCCTCGCCGTCCTCGGTCAGGGTGCCGACATGCAGGCCAATCCGGATGGTCAGCTTGAGGCCGGAGACCGGCGGCAGATCGGCAATCCGCTGTTGCATGTCGATCGAGGCCTGGCAGGCTTCTTCCGCCGTTTCGAAGGCGGCCAGCAACTCGTCGCCGACCACCTGGACGGTCCGGCCGCGGTAGCCTTCGATGGAGCGGTTCATCCGTTTCAGGCAGCGTTCTACCGCATGCATGGCCTCGGTATCGCCCAGGCGCTCGAAGAGGCGGGCGCTACCGGAGACATCGGCAAACATGATGACCAATTTGCGTTGCTGGCTGCTCATTGCGGACTATTCGTTCGTAATGTTCTGGATTATAAGCGGATTATGCCGGCTTGGCGTTATGACGAAAGGCTGATCGGAAAAGTGCCGCTGATTGGCATTTCCGGGCTGTCGAAGGCAATATCGCCTTCCTCGACCGGGGTGTCCAGCGTCAAGTTCTGGAAGTCGAACAGTTTGTTGTCGGCCAGGTGTGACGGCACGACGCTTTGCAGCGCCGTCAGGACCGACTCGGTGCGGCCGGGGAAGCGGCGATCCCAGTCCTCCATCATTTCCCGGATTTTCTGGCGTTGCATGTTTTCCTGGGAGCCGCAGAGGTTGCAAGGAATGATCGGGAATTCCATGCCTCGGGCAAATTTGGCGATATCGCTTTCGGCGCAGTAGGCGAGCGGCCGAATGACGATGTGGGCATGATCGTCGGTGACCAGCTTGGGCGGCATCGCCTTGATCTTGCCGCCAAAGAGCAGGTTGAGGAACAGGGTGTGGACCATGTCGTCGCGATGATGACCCAAGGCAATCTTGTTGGCGCCGAGTTCCTTGGCCGTCTTGTAGATGATGCCACGGCGCAGCCGCGAGCACAGCGAACAGGTGGTCTTGCCCTCGGGAATCTTGTCCTTGACGATCGAATAGGTATCGGCTTCGATGATCCGGTATTCGATACCGAGCGAGGCAAAATAATTGGGCAGGATGTCAGCCGGAAAGCCCGGCTGCTTCTGATCGAGATTCATCGCAATCAGACGGAATTTGACCGGCGCCCGCTGTTGCAGCGCCATCAGCATGGCGAGCAGCGTGTAGGAGTCTTTGCCGCCGGAAACGCAGACCAGGATGGTATCGCCATCCTCGATCATGTTGTAGTCGCCGATTGCCTTGCCAGTTCGGCTTTCGAGGTTCTTGCGCAGTTTGAGCAGGGTGTTTGAATGAGTCATCTGGGCCGTGGCGGGTATCCGCGAGTCGATTGCTGCGGTGAACCGATAAAAATGGCAAGTTTACCTGATACGTTGTTTTGCAAGCCGGTGATATTTCACCCTCCAGTCAAATTTGCCTGCGATTGCGACAACAAAAGCCTAAATCCGGGTCCGGCCACCGGCTAAAATCCCGCCTTTATGGAGCCACTATGAATCTGCCCCTCCCCTCGCCCGATGCCCAGGCGCATAGCCAGCGCCTGCTTGACTGCATTCGCCGGGAAATTGCGGCGAACGAGGGCTGGATCCCGTTTGCCCGCTACATGGAACTGGCACTCTATGCCCCGGGACTGGGTTACTACACAGCAGGGGCGCGGAAATTCGGGGCAGCCGGCGACTTCATCACCGCCCCCGGCATGAGCGTCCTCTTTGGCCAGGCGCTGGCCCGCCAGGTGGCGCAGGTGATGGCGGCATCGGCACCGGTCATTCTCGAAGTGGGGGCCGGCTCCGGCCGGCTGGCGGCCGATCTGCTGCTCGAGCTGGAGCGCCGGGCCTGTCTGCCCAAGCAATACCTGATCCTCGATCTGTCAGCCGATCTGCGCGAGCGTCAGCAGCAAACGCTGGCCGCTGAAGTGCCGCATCTGCTGCCCCGGCTGCGCTGGCTGGATGCGCTGCCCGAGTCCTTCGCCGGCGTGGTGGTCGGCAATGAACTGCTCGATGCGATGCCGGCTGAAATTGTCGCTTGGCGGGAAAACGGCATCTTCGAGCGCGGCGTCGAACTGGATACGGCTGGCACCTTCGTTTGGAGCGAACGCTCGGCTACTGGTGCCTTGCTGGCCGCCGCGCAGCAGATTTGCGAGCAATGTCAGTTGCCGCCTGGTTTCGAGAGTGAAATCAGCCTGGCGGCCCGGGCCTGGGCGGCGGAATGGGGGTGCCGCCTGAGCGCCGGGGCGCTGCTGCTGATCGACTACGGCTTTCCCCGCCGCGAGTTCTATCACCAGCAGCGGGCACGCGGCACCTTGATGTGTCACTACCGCCATCACGCCCATCCCGACCCCTTCTACCTGCCTGGATTGCAGGATCTGACGGTGCACGTCGATTTCACGGCGATTATCGCGGCGGCCCATGGCGCCGGACTGGAACTGCTGGGTTACACCAGTCAGGGGCAGTTCCTGCTCAATTGCGGCATCCTCGACTTGCTGGGCGAGTTGCCGAACGATAGTGCGGACTACATTCGTGCCGCCGGTGCGGTCAATAAACTGCTGATGCCGCATGAAATGGGCGAGTTGTTCAAGGTGATCGCCATTGGCCGGGGGATCGACGAAGGCCTGTGCGGTTTTGCCAGCGGCGACCAAAGTCGCCGACTGTAAGGGCTACTGCCGCGTGACCTGTTCCCGGAAGCGGTTGGGCAGGCCGAGGACGAGGCGGCCGAAATCATCGAGCATGGCCTGATCGAGGGCTTGGGGACGAATGGCGTAGCTGAGGCTGCCCAAGCGCTCCAGATTGCGCGCGTCCAGGATGATCAGCCCCTTGTCGAAATCGGCGCGCCAACGGGCGTTGACGCTAATTTCCGGCTGAATCTCGAAATCGGCGCGTTCGGTATAACGGCGCTCGTTCTTGGATTCCTTGCAGTTGAAGCGCAAGCCGTAGTCGAAGAGCAGGCTGCGAAAACGTTCGACCACCGGGCCGTCGCGTTGAATGTGCAGGCTCTCGCCGCCAGCCAGGCGATAGGTGCAGCTGACCAGTTCGACAAGGGCCCCGGCCGCTTGAGACTGGGTCCGGTAGTCGGCAAAGCCTTCCGCCCAGGCCAGCGATCCGAGCACCTGCTCGTCGGTGAGCGGATAGGGACGGGGGATCGCCGGCTTGAGGATGTTGAGCTGTTGCACAAAGTCATGCAGGTAGAAGAACAGGCGTTTCAGGGCCCGATCAATACTCTCGTTGATAGCCGTGCGCTCAGCCTTGGCTGAGTGCTGCTCGCGCTGCCGGTGCTCGGCCTGCTGACGCAACTGGCTGAGCAGACTGCCGCGTGGGTCGAACAGTTGGGTCGGGTCTTCGGCATCGTCTGCGCCGTCCGGCTCCGGGCTGGTCGCTGGTTTGGCAGGCGCGATCGTCGGGAAGACCAGGCTCGGGTCGACCAGCCCTGCCCCTGTGCTGGTCTGCTGCTCGTTGCGTGCCCGTTGTTCGGCGGCATCCAGATCGAAGGTTTCGATATCGGCGAGCAGCGAGGCTTCGATGGCTGCAATATCCTCGGCGATAGCGCTCTTCCGCTCGCGCTTGGCGCGAATGGCATCGATGATGGCTGAGGAAGGATCCGAATCTTTAGGATTGCTCATTGCTTTGTTAAAAATAGTGTCTACACTAAAAGTAATAGTGATTTCACTTTGGAGCAAGGACGATATGGACGTCGGAGCGGTAGGAAGTTTGAGTAGCGCCTTGTCACAGGCTCAGACCGGTGATGCTGTGAGTACTTTGGTCCTCAAAAAGGCAATGGCCCTTCAGGAACAGAACGCGATGCAGCTGTTGCAGGCTCTGCCGCAACAGCCGAACAATCCGCCCAATTTGGGGAATAGCGTCGACGTTAAGGCCTGAGTCCCTTCAACCAGGTTTGTAGCGTGGCCGCGACCAGCGGCCATTCTTTTTCGTGGGTCACCGCGTGCCCCATATTGCGGAATATATGGACCGGCAGGCCGTAGGTCTGGGCGGTCGCCTGAACCAGGAATGCCGGCACCAGGACGTCGAGTTCGGCGCCGAGAATCAGCATCGGCGGGCGGTGCATGGCCGGCAGGTTGGGCAGGTTGAACATCGACATGTCCCACAGCGCGCGGTGCGATTCGGGTTGCATGCGGTCCAGCCAGGCGGCGAGCATGGTTTCGTCGATTTCGCCGGCAAACAGCGCTTCCCTCAACACTTCGGTATCCGGATAGTTGCCGCTCATGATCCGGTTGATGTCCATGAATAGCTGCGGCTTCTGGAACATCAGGTGAAACTGCGAGGCGATCAGGCCTTGTGGCGGCACCGAGCAAACGAGGGCAGCCCCCGGCACGTCGTGATGTTCGAGATACTTCTGAACGATGAACCCACCCATCGAATGGCCGATCAGGACCGGGGCTTCGCCCAGCCAGTTGGCTACGGTAACGACATCGGCGACGTAATCGTTGATCGAGTGCCAGTCGATATGCTCGCTGCCGTCGCTGCCGCCATGGCCGCGCAGTGACAGGGCATGGCAGGGGTAGCCGGCTTCGGCCAGGAAGGGCATGAAGGTTTCCGTCCACATCCAGCCGCCGGCGAAGGCGCCGTGAATGAAAAGCAGCGGGGGAAGCTTGGTTTTTTTGGTCGGCAGGCAGGAAAAGACTTCGAGACCTTCGACGATTTGAGTTTTGAGCATGGCAATCCGTTGGGGTGAAGCATGATTAAATGCGACTTTCACCCTGCAGTGCAAGGCAAAATGTTGAAGTGGATATTGACGCTGGTGGTGGCGATCTTCCTGCTGGGCATCATCAGCCCGCATCTGGCGCGCTTTATCCGTTTCGGCCAGTTGCCGGGGGACGTCAGTTTCCGCTTGCGGGGCCGGCACTACGCCTTTCCGTTCGCGACGATCATCCTCAGTTCCCTACTGCTCTGGCTGCTCTCCAGGCTCATTTAGGCAGCACTTGACGGCGCTGACCCGGGCGGCGTGAATGCGCGCCGGAATGCTGCCCTTGTCGGCGCAGGCGGCGGCGATTTTGCCCGCTTCCACGGCGTTGACCGCAGCCAGTGCGGCGAGCAGCCGGGCCGGACTCTCATAGTTGCGATCATGCCAGCCGAGGCGGCCCGTGTAGTCGCACAGGCAGGCGTCGAGGAGTTGCTGGAAGCGTTCCGGGCGGCGCAGGGCATCAGTCTTCTCGAGCAGCGAAACAATGGTGCTGGCCCGCAACTCGGCGGCACGGTGGATATTGCCGTGATAGCGGGCCGTCAGTAGCGCCAGGTCGCGGCAGTCATTCGGCACGCGCAGGCGGGCGCACAGTTGTTCAGTTAGCTGCACGCTGCGTTCTTCATGGCCGAGATGGCGCGGCAGGATGTTGGCCGGTGTCGTCGCCTTGCCGAGATCGTGGGTCAGCGCGGCAAAGCGGACTGGCAGCGCGAAATTGCGGCGGGCGGACTGGTCGATGACCAGCATCGTATGAATGCCGGTGTCGATTTCCGGATGATAGTCGGCCCGTTGCGCCACGCCGAACAGCGCATCGACTTCCGGTAGCAGGCGGGCCAGCGCGCCGCAGTCGCGCAGCACGCCGAACATCCGCGAGGGCTGTACTTCCATCAGGCCCTTGGCCAGTTCCTGCCAGACCCGTTCGGCGACCAGGTGGTCGACTTCCCCGCTGGCGACCATGGCGCGCATCAGGGCCTGGGTTTCGGGGGCAATCGAAAAATCATGGAAACGTGCCGCAAAGCGAGCAATGCGCAGGATGCGTACCGGATCTTCGGCAAAAGCCGGACCGACGTGGCGGAGGATTTTGGCCTGCAGATCCTGTTGACCACCGAAGGGGTCGACCAGGCTACCGTCGGCGGCTTTGGCCATCGCATTGATGGTCAGGTCGCGGCGGGCCAGATCCTCTTCCAGGGTGACTTCCGGTGCGGCATGAAAGCTGAAGCCATGGTAGCCGCGGCCGGTTTTGCGCTCGGTCCGGGCCAGTGCGTATTCTGCGTGCGTTTTCGGGTGCAGAAACACCGGGAAATCCTTGCCGACCGGGCGAAAGCCCTTGGCCAGCATGGCTTCCGGTGTGGCGCCGACGACGACGTAGTCGTGGTCGGCGCTGGGCCGACCGAGCAGTTCGTCACGGACGGCGCCGCCGACGATGTAGATCTGCACGGTCGGGCCGGACTTAGCGCCCGGCGCGGAAGCGGAAGCCGTCGAGCTTGCCCTTCGGCGTGTTGAGCGCAATGTAGGTCGGGGCGATGGCTTCCAGTGCCGTCGGCTGCCAGTTGGCCGGCGGCTTGCAGTTGCCCTCGCAGACGCTGTCGCGCTGCATTGAGCGCAGGTTGTCCGGCGACATCATCGGCTTCGGCGCCAGCCACATCAGGCCGGCCTGCAGATAGGCCCAGCCTTCGGAAAGCGGCACGATGGTGGCTTTGCTGCCGGTTAGCTGGGCGGTGTAATCAACCAGTTCGCGCAGCGTGTAAACCTTGGGGCCGACCAGGTCATAGGCCTGACCGTAGGTGCTGCTGTCGCCCAGGCAGTCGACAAAGGCATCCGCCACGTCGGCGGCCCAGACCGGCTGAAAGCGGGCGTGACCGAAGCCGAGCGGGAAGAACGGCAGCTTTTTCAGAACGCTGGCGAACATCGACAGGAAGGAGTCGCCGAGGCCGAAGATCACGGAAGGACGGAAGACGGTGACATCGAGTTCGTTGCGGGCGGCGAGCACGATGGCTTCGCCGTCGCCCTTCGAGCACAGGTATTCGGACGGGCCTTTGGGGTCGGCATTCAGGGCGCTCATGTGCACCAGGCGACGAACGCCGGCCGCCTTGCAGGCGGCGATGATCTTCTTCGGCAGTTCGACGTGCGCCTCGGCAAAATCCTTGCTGTAGGGCAGCTTGACGTCGTGGCTGTGCAGGATGCCGACCAGGTTGATCACGGCATCCTGATCCTGCATCAGCGCGGCCAGGGTTTCTGTGCAGTGGATGTCCGCTTCCGGCATCTCGACATTCGGCTGAATGATCAGCGCCTTGGTGCGCTCGCGCCGACGGGTCGGGATGGTGACCTCAATGCCGCGTTGTGACAGGCGATTGGCGATATAGGTACCGAGAAAACCGCTACCCCCCAGCAGCAAGACCTTTTTGATGTCCATGTGGAACCCCGGAAGCTTGATTCGAAAAACTTGAATTTTAAGGCAAATCGGCTTCTTTGGGCCATTTGCCGGCGCCGGCCGGCGCGGTGCCTGGCCCTCAGGCGCTTTCGGTTCGCCGCAAAGCCTGTTCGGCCGCCGAGTTGAACAGCGACTCATTGCTGCTGAGCTGGGCGCGCCCGGCTTTGAGCATCTGTTCAAGAATGTTCGGGTGGATGGCCAGGGCGAATTGCCAGTCCGGGTTGGCGAGCAACAGCATGCCGCTTTCCGGACTGATCTGGCAGAGGCGGCCGCAGATCGGCGGCTTGCCGTTCAGGGTGAGGCTGAGCCAGACGCCGGGACGGACGGCGGCACGCAGCCGCGACGCCTCGGCTTGATTGCCGCTCAGGTCGATGATCTTGAGCAGCAGATGGCCGGCGCTCAGTTCGCTGACGCCGGGTTTGGCTGCGGCCGGTATGGCTGGCGTCTGGTCGGCCGGGACCGGCGGAGGCGCGCCGGTGGCGCGCATGGCGGCGGTTTGCAGCGCAAAGCAGGTGTCGAGGAAAGCGCCCTGGGTTTCTTCCGGGAGACCGATGCGCGCCATGCCGGCATTCAGGCGTTGCAGCAAGGCCGGTAACATCTTGGCCAGCCGTTTGCGGTCGTCGATCTCGGCTTTCGGCTCGATGCTCCACAGCAGGTTGCCGATCAGCGCCAGGTTCTCCTGCCAGTCGGTGCTTTGTTCGCCGCCTTCCATCCAGTTGACGACGAGAACCTTGAGCCAGTGCTGGTGCAGGAAGCCGACGATACTGGCCGGGACGTCCGGGCGCAGGTAGCCGTCAATGACCTGGCGGGCGCGCCGTTCGGCCTGCTTGCGCCGGTCGAGCTGGTAGAGCAGCGGCAGATAGGCCTCGGCCGCCAGCTCGGCGGCCTTGTCGCGGCCGGCGATCAGCGCGTTCAATTCGCCGATCCGCGCGTTGAACACCTGATTATCGTTACGGAATTCGGTGCGAGCACGGCTCGCGATGGCCTGGATGTCGACGCACAGCGGATGCCGTGCGGAGACTTCGTGGGCCAGGCCGAGGGCGGCCCGGGCCATCTTGTCGAGCAACAGCCGGGCCGGGTGGTTTTCGGTGGTGAAGAAAGCGGCATCCAGCATGGCTGCCTTCAGGGTCGGAATCTGCAGGCTGGCGAGGGCCGACTTGATCGGGTCAGGCAGGGTCGGCGAGGCGAAAATCGCTTCGAAGATGCGGGCGATGGCGTCGATCGTCGCTGCTTCGGGGGCGCCACTGGGAATGCCCAGCCGATCCGAATCCAGGGGCTGCGGCGTCGCGGACGGCGCAGGCTCGGCGGTGAACAGGCCGGGAATCAATGTTTCCAGCGAGGGGCTGGTGGCCGTTGGCGAGAAGTTGCTGACCGGGGTTGGGCGAGCCGGCTTGTCCAGTTCGTCGAGGCGGGTCAGCAGACGTTCCAGCATGGCCTGGGAAAACAGGTGGGCGGCTGGGCCGGCGATTGGCAGCGCTGCCTCGCCGGCCGGCCCGAGCAGTTGCCGTTGCAGCAGTGCTGCCGGGTTCGGTGTGTTGACCGGCGTCCCGCTGGCGCCCGCCGAGTCGGAGGCGGTAACGATTGCCGCTTGCGCGGCGCCCACCTTATTGCCGGCCAGGAAATCGTTCAGTGACGCGTAAAGGACCGTCAGATTCTTGGCAAAGTAATCTTCCAGCCGGTCGATCCGCTCCAGGGTCTGGTCATGGCCTTCGCCCAATTCGTTGCACAGATCGGTCAGGCCGAGAGCAATGCCCCTGGGGCCGACCGGATTGTCGGCGGTGCTCAGGTCGGGACGGTCGAGCAGGGTCACGAAGCGTAGATAGACCCGCCACAGGTCGCCGCCGGTTCGCTCCATCAAGTGAGCCGAAAATTCGCCGAGGCGGATTTCCAGTTCGAGATCGCTCTCGCCAACCAGCGAAATGCGCGAAGCGGTCAGCCCCTTGGCGTCCTCAAAACTGCTGCGCCGGCCGGTTGACACCATTTCGTCGAAATAGGCGCCGACCGTCTGCTGGAAGGCCTGTACCGCACGGGCCGAGACCGGCTCCGCTTCCTGGAGCAATTGGCCGAGCTGCTTCAGATACAGCATCCGGCAGTCGCGCAGGATCTGCAAGTCGTCAGCCGGGAGTTGGCTGGCGGGGCTGGAAGCGGGTGGGGTGGCCATTCCGGGGGGCGTGTGACTAAGAGGTTAAGGCAGGTCGGCATCCTTGAGGGCATCGGTGCTACGCGGGCCGATGACGCCAAGGCGGGCTTTCAGTGAGTCGGGTTTGCCATTGAACAATGCCGAGTAATAAACGGCGTTGCTCATGACTTTCTTGACGTAGTCGCGGGTTTCGCTGAAGGGAATGGTTTCGGCGTAGATCGCCCCTTCCAGCGGCCGGTCGGCCCGCCACTTCTTGGCGCGGCCGGGGCCGGCGTTGTAGGCAGCCGAGGCGAGCACCGGGTGGTTGTCGAGGTTTTCCATGACCAGGCGCATGTAGCTGGTGCCGAGCAGAACGTTGGTCTGGGTGTCGGTGACCTGGCTGTGGTTGTATTCGCGCAGGCCGATCTTCTTGGCGACCCATTTGGCGGTGGCCGGCATCAGTTGCATCAGGCCGGAAGCGCCGACATTGGACTTGGCGCTGGTGATGAAGCGGCTTTCCTGGCGCATCAGACCGTACACCCAGGCATCGTCGAGCGATTGGTTGAGGGCGGCTGGGCGGACATGTTCGCCGTAGGGAGCGAGAAAGCGCAGCGTGTAGTCGTGTTCGTACTTGGTCCGGTCGGCAGTATTGATGGCCCGGTCCCAGATCTGGTTGCGCTTGGCGAGGTCGGCGACAGCGAGCAGTTCGCGGTCTTCCATGCCGCGCAGCGCCCAGTTCCATTCCTTGACCGCTTCGGTCCGCAGGTCGAGGCGGAAGAAGGCCAGGGCGCGGCGGATACCTGGATTGTCGCGGGCGGCCTTCTGTTCCTCGCTGGTCGGTGCCTTGGCCCTGGCCGGTGGCATGACGACGCGATCGAGTTCCTCGTCGGCCAGATTGCCGTAAAAATTAGGCTGGCCGGCGATCTTCTCGAACAGTGCGTCGGCATCGGTAGTCCGGCCGCCGGCTTTCTGGGCCCGTCCCAGCCAGTAGATCCATTCCGGCTTGGCGGCCAGTTCGGCCGGCATGGCCTGGATGGTGTCGCGGACGATGCCCCACTCCTGGGCGCGCAGCGCAGCCCGCACTTTCCACTGATAGCCCTCGTCGGAGAGCGGCGCCTTGCCGGTATTGGCGTACCAGCCGACGGCTTCCGGCAGATGTTTCTTGGCGGCCTGCAGGCCGATCTGGCTCCAGGCCCACTGTTTCTCGGAATCCTGCAGGCGGTTTTTCAGCTTTTCCAGCTCGTCGACCGCAGCCCTCGGGTCGTTGGTCGCAATGCGCTGCACGGCAATTGTCGCCAGCTCTCGGCCGGCCCGGCTGGTGTGCCAGTTGGCGGGCTGGCGGACGAGATAGCCCATCGCATTGTTGAGGGCAGCATCGAGGGCGCGGCTGTCGGGCATCTGGCTGTCCGGCAGGTAGTTCAGCGTCGTCTTGGCCCAGCCCGGCCGGTTGGCCTCGATCTGGCGGCGGGCACGTGTCCAGACATCGTCGATGCTCAGCCGCTGGCTGGCGATCAGGTTGTCGAACACCGGCCGGCAGGCCTCCGGCGGTTCAAGCTGGCTCAGCCAGAGCTTCTCGGCTTCGTCGAGCACGCTCTTGTCGTCGCGGGCGAGGCGGGCCTGCTGGTTGTAACAGGTGATCTCCGGCTCGGGGGCGAGCAGTTTCGGGTATTCACTCTCGATTTCGTTCCACGTGGAACGCTTGCCCAACCAACGGATCCAGTCGGCCCGCAATTTCTCGGCGACGTAGCTCTTTTCGTAGCGTTCGAAGAAGTTGCGCAGGCTGGCCGCATCGCCCTGGTCCATCCACATGCGCAGCCGGTAGCTCTCGGCGTAGGGCGCCAGTTCGTGGTTGCCGAGCTGGGCCGTGGCGCGCTCCAGCTTGTTGCGGTCGCCGGCGCGGAAGGCGTCGCGGGCGGCGAGGAAGGCCGCGTCGCGACTATCCTGAGCAAAGACGGGAAAGGCGAGCGAGAGGCCGAGGATGAGGACGCGAAACTTCATGCTAGATTTGGCGGATGACTGAGCTGATCGAGGATAACACGGGCTGGCGACGGGCGTTGCGGCGTGAGATGGTTGCGCGCCGGGCGGGGCTCGACGATGCGGCGCATGCCGCCCTGTCGGCGCGCATCGTCGGGCATTTGGGGGCGAGCTTGCCGGTGCCGCGGATTGCCGCCTTTTGCTGGCCGATTAAGCATGAGCCGGATGTGCGGGCGATTGTCGCGCACTGGGCGGCCGCCGGCGCGCAGGCCGCCTTGCCGGTTGTCGTTGCCGAGAATGCGGCGCTGGCTTTCCGGATTTGGGAGAGCGGGACGACGCTGGCACCGGATCGTTACGGCATCCCGACCCCGGTCAGCGGTGACTGGGTGACGCCGGACCTGATCCTGTTGCCGCTCAACGGTTTCGATGCGGCCGGCTATCGCCTGGGTTACGGCGGCGGCTATTTCGACCGTACGCTGGCGGCGCTCTCCCCTCGCCCGCTGGCGGTCGGCGTCGGTTTCGAGGTCAACCGGCTGGCCAGCATCCGACCGGAAAGCCACGATCAGCGGCTGGACTGGATCGTTACCGAGGCCGGCGCCTTCAGACCGTCTGCCGCCTGATGCCGTAGATGCCGAGCGCGAAGAGGCCGGCGCTGAGCCCGGCGAGAACCGCTTGCCGCAGGTCGTAGAGGCCGGTGCGCAGGGCCAGTTCCAGCGTGTAGCCGTGGAGCAGCGCGAGCAGGGTCGAGCCGATGGCGACCGCCAGCCAGGAACGGCGCTGGCTGGCCGCGGCCGCCTTACGCAGAAAGAGTTCGATGGCCAGACCGCTGACGATGGATTGGGCGAGCATGGCGCCGATCAGGGACCAGATGCTCAGGCTGAAGGGATTCATGCGGCGGCGCAGGTGGTCAAGAAACGTTTGAGGGCAGCTTCGAGGGTGCTGCGCGGGCAGCCGAAATTCAGCCGCAACCAGCCCGGCGCCCCGAAATCGGCGCCGTCGGAGAGGCCGAGACCGTGTGCTTCGAAGTGGGCGGCCGGTTGGGCGAGGCCGAGGCCGCGCACATCGATCCAGGCCAGGTAGGTCGCTTCGATCGGGTTCACTTTTACCCCGCTGATTGCGTCGACCGCAGCTCTCACCAGGTCGCGGTTGCCGGCAAGGTAGGCGATCAACTCGCGGTGCCAGTCGGTGCAGTCGCGGTAGGCGGCTTCGCAGGCGGCGAGGCCGAGCACGTTGGCGTGCGGCACGATGCCGTCCATCGCCTGCCGGAAACGCCGGCGCAATTGCGGGTCGGGAATGATCGCGAAGGCGCAGCCGAGGCCGGGAATGTTGAAGGTCTTCGACGGTGCCATCAGCGTGATGCTGCGCTGGGCTGCATCCGGCGACAGGCTGGCGAACGGGATGTGGCGTTGGTCGGCGTCGAGAATCAGGCCGCAGTGGATTTCGTCGGAACAGACAACCAACTCGTTGGCGGCGGCGAAAGCCGCCAGGTCGAGCAGTTCTGCCCGGCTCCAGCAGCGGCCGACCGGGTTGTGCGGGTGGCAGAGCAGGAACAGGCGGGTGGCTGCGGTCGACGCCTGCTCCAGGGCAATTTTGTCCCATTGCCAGCGGCCGTCAACGTTGGCCAGTTCGACCCGGTTCAGTTGGCGGCCGGACAGCCGTGGGGCCGACAGAAACGGCGGGTAGATCGGCGTCGCCGTCAGCACCTCGCCGTCGACCGCCCGGCAGGCGATGTTCAGGCCGCTGACCAGGCCCGGCAGCCAGACGATCCAGTCGCGCTCAATTGACCAGTCATACTCATTTTTGAGGTGAGTAAGCACTGACTCTTCCAGCGACGGCCAGGGGTGGCCGTAGCCAAAAACCCCTTGCTCGATGCGCTGGTGCAGGGCGGCGATGACCGGGGGCGGCGCGGCGAAGTCCATGTCCGCCACCCACAGCGGCAGGATGTCACGACCGGCGTACTTGCCCCATTTGATGGAGTCGGTATGGCGCCGGTCGATCGGCTGGTCGAAGCGGCTCAAACTTCGAGGTGCTGATACAGGGCGGTGGACAGATAGCGTTCGCCGAACGATGGAATGACGACGACGATCAGCTTGCCGGCGTTTTCCGGGCGCTTGGCCAGTTCGAGCGCGGCCCAGGTGGCGGCACCGGAGGAAATACCGACCAGCAAGCCCTCTTCCGTCGCCATGCGGCGGGCAATGGCGAAGGCGTCGTCATTCTTGACGCGGATCACTTCGTCGTAGATCTGGGTATTGAGCACGCCCGGCACGAAGCCGGCGCCGATGCCCTGGATCGGGTGCGGCCCCTTGGCGCCGCCGGACAGTACCGGCGAGGCATCGGGTTCGACGGCGACGATCTGGACCCCCGGCTTGCGGGCCTTCAGTACTTCGCCCACCCCGGTCACGGTGCCGCCGGTGCCGACGCCGGCGACGAAGATGTCGACCTGGCCATCGGTGTCGCGCCAGATCTCCTCGGCGGTAGTGCTGCGGTGCACGGCTGGATTGGCCGGATTTTCAAACTGCTGCGGGATGAAGTATTTCGGGTCAGCCTCGGCCAGCGCTTTGGCCTTGGCGATCGCACCGCCCATGCCGTCCGGGCCCGGGGTCAGGATCAGTTCGGCGCCATAGGCCTTGAGCAGCAGCTTGCGCTCGCGGCTCATCGTTTCCGGCATGGTGAAGGCGCACTTGATGCCGCGCGCTGCACAGACCATGGCCAGGCCGATGCCGGTATTGCCGGAGGTCGGCTCGAGGACGACGGTATCCGGCCCGATCTTGCCGGCCGCTTGGGCGGCGTCGAGCATGGCGACCGCGATGCGGTCCTTGACGCTGTGCCCGGGATTGAAGAATTCGAGTTTGGCGACGACGGTGGCGCCGGCGCCCTCGGTGACGCGGTTGAGCTTGACCAGCGGCGTGTTGCCGACCAGTTCGGTAACGTTGTTGGCGATTTTCATGGCGGCTCCTGATGAAGATCAGGAATTGTAGGCGACTCCGTGCTTGCTGTGGGTAGGTCTGCACTCGCTTTGCGGCGCGCCGAACAGCGCACCCCGCCCGAGATCGATCGCGGCCGCCCTGGCCCGGGCCAGATCGGCCACCGTATCGATGCCGGCCAGTTCGCGCGCATTGCCGCTCAGGCCACTGGCGGATTCGCTGCTGGCGAGCTGGATGATTTCCGGCTGCAGTTCGCCGACGGCGGCCAGATCGGTTGCCGAATCCGGCTGGCGCAGGGCCAGCCGGTAGCCGCGTCGACGGTAGTTGCCGAGCGCGGCGAGCCGGTGCGGGTCGCTGCCGAGCTGGCTGGCAGAAAACTCGAGCACGATATCCTCCGGGGCCAGGCCGCAGCGTTTCAGGATGGCCTCGTAGACCAGGCCGTGCTGGTTCGGCACGGCCAGCAGGTGGCGCGGGTGGATGGCCAGTTGCAGGTAGCCGCCGGCGTAGCGGCGCTGGGCGAGGAAATTGAGGGCATGCAGGGTGCGGCACAGGCGGTCGAAATGGACGATCGCTTCGGCGCTTTCGCATGCAGCATAGGCGGCCTCGGCGCTGACTGGCGTGCCGTCCTCATGGCGGGCGGCCAGCACCGCCCGGTGGCCGACGATGCGTTCCTGCGCCAGATCGACAATCGGCTCGAACAGCGACCCCAGGCGCAAGCCGCGGTGCCAGGCAGCGGCCCGTTCGCCGGCCGGGTAGAGGCTGCTGTCGCCGGAGCTGTCGGCGGTATTGAAATAACGGATCAGGTCGCCCAGCGGCATCATCTTCCCCTGGCGCTTCAGATGAAAAGGGCGGGTCCTGCGGTCGACACCGCAGAAAAGGCAATTTTGCGCATGAAAAAACTCCGGTCAAGCTGCGCCAGAAAGCGCGATGACCGGAGTCTAGGGAGCGTGCCTTATTCTGTAAAAGAATTGATTCTTACAAAAATATAAGCAAAGCCGATTAGCCGAGGAAGAGCTTGTAGACCGGGTTGTCGCTCTCATCCCAGTGGGCGTAGCCGAGCTTGGTCAGGAAGTTCCGGAACTCGCTCATCTCGCCCGGCGGCACCTGCATGCCGACCAGCACGCGGCCGTAGTCGGCACCGTGGTTGCGGTAATGGAACAGGCTGATGTTCCAGCCGGCGCTCATCTGGGTCAGGAAATTCATCAGCGCGCCCGGCCGTTCCGGAAATTCGAAGCGGTAGAGCAGTTCGCGCAGGCCGCCGTTTTGTTCCGCTTCGCAGGCGGCTGGGGCATGGCCGCCGACCATGTGCCGGATATGGTTCTTGGCCATCTCGTCGTCGGTGAGGTCGAGCGTCGGGTAGCCGTGTTTCTGCAGGCTATCGACCAGCTTCAGCGATTCCTTGCGGTCGACCACCTGGACACCGACAAAAACATGGGCCTCGCTAGCCGTGTGGTAGCGGTAGTTGAATTCGGTGACGTTGCGCTTGCCGATCAGGCCGAGGAACTTCTTGTAGGCGCCCGGCTTCTCGGGCAGCGTCACGGCGAACACCGCTTCACGCTGCTCGCCGAATTCGGCGCGCTCGGCGACGAAGCGCAGGCGGTCGAAATTCATGTTGGCGCCGGAGGTCACGGCGACCAGGTTCTTGTCCTTCAGCTTGTGCTGGCGGGCGTATTCCTTGGCGCCGGCGACGGCCAGCGCGCCGGAGGGTTCGAGGATGGAGCGGGTGTCCTCAAAAACGTCCTTGATCGCGGCGCAGATGGCGTCGGAGTCGACCAGGATGACTTCGTCGAGGTATTCCTTGCACAGCCGGAAGGTTTCCTCGCCGACCAGCTTGACGGCGGTGCCGTCGGCGAACAGACCGACCTGGTCGAGGCGCACCCGCTTGCCGGCGGCCAGCGACTGTTTCATCGCATCGGCGTCGAAAGTCTCGACCCCGATCACCTTGACGTCCGGGCGCAGGCGCTTGATGTAGGCGGCCACCCCGGCCGCCAGACCACCGCCGCCGATGGCGCAGAACACGGCATGGATCGGGCCATTGTGGCGCGAATGCTGGCGCAGGATTTCCATCGCCACGGTGCCCTGCCCGGCGATCACTTCCGGATCGTCGAACGGATGCACGAAGGTCAGCTTCTCGGATTTTTCCAGCTCCAGCGCATGGGCGTAGGAGTCGTCGAAAGAGTCGCCGAATAGCACGACTTCGCCGCCGCGCCGTTTGACCGCGTCGATCTTGATGCCCGGCGTCGAGGTCGGCATGACGATGACCGCCCGACAGCCGACCTTGGCCGCCGACAGCGCGACGCCCTGGGCGTGGTTGCCGGCCGAGGCGCAGATGACGCCGCGCTTCAGCTTTTCGGCCGACAGGCTGGCGATCTTGTTGTAGGCGCCGCGCAGCTTGAAGGAGAACACCGGCTGCATGTCTTCGCGCTTAAGAATGATCTTGTTGCCGACTCGGGCGGAAAGGTTGCCAGCCAGTTCGAGCGGCGTTTCGATCGCCACGTCGTAAACCTGTGCGTTGAGAACTTTTTCGAGATAATCGGGGTGCATGGCGCGATTCTTAAAGGCAAAAGGGGGATTCTACGGGTGGAGTGGCTAAACGTCACGGCGGAAAGCGGGCTTTGGGGCTTGCTGGCTGCCAGTTTCCTGTCGGCCACGGTGCTGCCCGGCGGTTCCGAAGCCCTGCTCTGGGGTTTTCTGAAGCTGCATCCCGGTGAATACGGGGCCGCCCTGCTCCTTGTCACCGTTGGCAATACGGCGGGCGGCATGACCTCCTGGTGGTGCGGCCGCTACCTGCCCCGCTGGCAAAGGCTGGAGCGCTTGCCGCACAAGGAAAAACTCGAACGCTGGGGCAGCCCGGCCCTGCTGCTGGCCTGGGCGCCGCTGATTGGTGACGCGTTGTGTCTGGCTGCCGGCTGGCTGCGGCTGCACTGGCTGCCGTGCTGTCTGTTCATGGCGCTCGGCAAATTCGTCCGTTACTGGCTGGTCGCCCAGTCGGCGCTGAATTAACTGCAGCAGGGATCGCTTCACTCTTTGGCGGCAGCAGGCTGAACCTTTGCCAAGTTCGCAGAGTCTATCTCTGCCGACGTGTTGCGCTGCAATACGCTAAAATTTATCTTTTGACGGACCCCGGCTGCTTCCATGACTGCCCGCCTGCGCGAAATACCTTACAACTACACTTCGTTTTCCGATCGCGAGATCGTTATCCGCCTGCTCGGCGCCGACAATTGGGCCGTGCTCGACGAGCTCCGCGCCGAGCGCGTCACCGGCCGTTCGGCACGCATGCTCTACGAGGTGCTGGGCGATATCTGGGTCGTGCAGCGTAACCCCTATTTGGAAGACGATCTGCTGGCCAACCGCGAGCGCCGCGAGGCGCTGGTCAATGCCCTGCACCACCGTCTTTCCGAAGTGGAAAAGCGCCGCGAGGCAACGGAAAACGAAGGTCCGGAACGCGCCGCCAAGGTCAAGCGGCTGGTCGATGCGGCGCGCGATGCGGTGAACCGTTTTGCCGAGCGCTTCGGTGAAACGCATGACCTGCGCCGCAAGGTCCAGAAAATTCTCGGCAAGCACACGCGCAAGGACAACATTGCGTTCGATGGCCTGGCCCGTGTCTCGCATGTCACCGACGCCACCGACTGGCGCGTCGAGTACCCCTTCGTCGTCCTCTACCCGGATACCGAAGAGGAAATCGGCCATCTCGTCCGCGGTTGCATCGAAGCTGGCCTGACCATCATCCCGCGCGGCGGCGGCACCGGCTACACCGGCGGCGCCGTGCCGCTGACGCCGCGCTCGGCGGTGATCAATACCGAAAAGCTGATCGACATCGGCCCGGTCGAGGAAATCGTGCTGCCCGGCCATACGGCGCCCTACGCGACCATTCGCACCGGTGCCGGCGTCGTCACCGAACGCGTTGCGGAAGCCGCCTCGGCCGCCGGCCGCGTCTTTGCCGTTGACCCGACCTCGGCCAGCGCCTCCTGCATCGGCGGCAATATCGCGATGAATGCCGGCGGCAAGAAGGCCGTGTTGTGGGGTACCGCGCTCGACAACCTGGCCTGGTGGAAGATGGTCGATCCGGACGGCAACTGGCTGGAAGTCGAACGCCTCAACCACAACTACGGCAAGATCCACGAGCAGGAGAAGGTCGAGTTCCGCCTGAAGCGTTTCGATCCGAGCGGCAAGAAACTGCTCGGCGAGGAAATCCTCAGCATCGCCGGTGCCGCCTGCCGCAAGGTCGGCCTCGGCAAGGACGTTACCGACAAGTTCCTGGGCGGCGTGCCCGGCGTCCAGAAGGAAGGTACCGACGGCCTGATCGTCGCTGCCCGCTGGGTGCTGCACAAGATGCCGCCGGTGGTGCGCACGGTCTGTCTCGAATTCTTCGGTCAGGTCCGCGAAGCGGTCCCCGCCATCGTCGAAATCACCGACTACTTCAAGCCGGGCGGCGCCGGTCTGGCGGCCGGCGTCCAGTTGGCCGGCCTTGAGCATCTCGACGAGCGCTACGTCAAGGCAGTCGGCTACGCGACCAAGGCCAAGCGCCACGGTCGGCCGAAAATGGTGCTGCTCGGCGATCTCGTCGGTCACGACGAAAATGCCGTGATGGCGGCTGCTTCCGAAGTCGTCCGCATGTGCAACCTGCGCGCGGCGGAAGGCTTCATTGCGGTCAACGCCGAAACGCGCAAGAAATTCTGGCTCGACCGTTCGCGGACGGCGGCTATTTCCCGTCACACTAACGCCTTCAAGGTCAATGAAGACGTGGTCATCCCGCTGCCGCGCATGGGCGACTATTGCGATGGGATCGAACGCATCAATATCGAGCTGTCCACGCAGAACAAGCTGGCCTTGTGCGACGCGGTCAGCGAATTCCTCAAGGGTGACCTGCCCCTGCACCGCGGCGATACGACGATCGACTCCGAGGTCTTGATCGGCGATCGCCGGCAGGCCGCGCTCGATTACGTGAACGCAGTTCGCCTGCGCTGGGAATGGTTGCTGGAGAATCTCGACCTGCCGCTGGCCGAGGCCGAGTCGCGCTTTGCGTCCTACGGCGTACAGGCCGGCGAACTGACCAACAAGGCGGCCAATCCGAAGCTGTTCCACCGTCTGCAGGACTATTCGGTGCGCACTTCCTGGAAGCAGGAACTGCATGCCCGCCTGATCAAGATTTTCGACGGCGGGGTCTATCGCCCGATCGTCGAGCGGATCGAGGCCATCCACAAGGAAGTGCTGCGCGGCCGCGTCTTCGTCGCACTGCACATGCACGCCGGCGACGGCAACGTGCATACCAACATCCCGGTCAATTCCGACAATTACGAGATGCTGCAGACGGCCAACAAGGCGGTCGAGCGCATCATGCATCTCGCCCGCTCGCTGGATGGCGTCATTTCCGGCGAACACGGCATCGGCATCACCAAGCTGGAGTTCCTGAGCGAAGCCGAACTGGCCCCCTTCCGCGCCTACAAGCAGAAGGTCGATCCGGAAGGCCGCTTCAACAAGGGCAAGCTGATGCCGCATGGCGATCTCGGCAACGCCTACACGCCATCGTTCAGTCTGCTGGGCACCGAGTCGCTGATCATGGAGCAGTCCGAAATCGGCAAGATTTCCGATATGGTCAAGGACTGCCTGCGTTGCGGCAAATGCAAGCCGGTCTGCTCGACGCACGTGCCACGGGCCAACCTGTTGTACAGCCCGCGCAACAAGATTCTCGCCACGTCGCTGCTGGTCGAGGCCTTCCTCTACGAAGAACAGACCCGGCGCGGCATTTCGCTGAAGCATTTCGACGAATTCAACGACGTCGCCGACCATTGCACGGTCTGCCATCGTTGCGTCAAACCCTGTCCGGTCGACATCGATTTCGGCGATGTTTCCGTCGCCATGCGTAATTTCCTGCGCAAGCAGGAGAAAAAGCGCTTCAGCCCGGGTACTGCCGCGGCGATGACCTACCTGAACCTGAAGGATCCGGCGACCATCAAGCTGATGCGCGGCGTCATGATGGACTTCGGCTTCAAGGCGCAGCGCCTGGCCTACAAGGCCGTCAAGACGCTCGGCCTGGTCCGCGAAACGCGGGCCCATCCGCCGGCCACGGTCGGCGCGCCGACGGTCAAGACGCAGATCATCCACTTCCTGAACCGGCCGATGCCGGGCAACCTGCCCAAGCGGACCTCGCGCGCCCTGCTCGATATCGAGGACGACAAGGTCATCCCGGTCATCCGCAATCCGAAGAAGACGACCGAAGAATCCGATGCCGTTTTCTACTTCCCGGGTTGCGGTTCGGAACGGCTCTTCTCGCAGGTCGGCCTGGCCACCCAGGCTATGCTCTACGAAATCGGTGCGACGACGGTGTTGCCGCCGGGCTACCTGTGCTGCGGCTACCCGCAGAACGCTTCCGGGGATGAGGACAAGGGCCAGAAGATCACCACCGACAATCGCGTGCTCTTCCATCGCGTCGCCAATACCCTGAACTACCTCGACATCAAGACGGTGATCGTCTCCTGCGGTACCTGCATGGATCAACTGCAGAAGTACCAGTTCGAGAAGATCTTCCCGGGCTGCCGCCTGCTCGACATCCATGAGTATTTGATGGAAAAGGGCGTCAAGCTGAATGGCGTTGAGGGGACGCGCTACATGTATCACGATCCCTGCCATACGCCGATCAAGACCTACGCGCCGCTGGCGGTGACCAAGGCGCTGATGGGCCAGGAGGTGCCGCTGACCGACCGCTGCTGTGGCGATGCCGGCTCCTTTGCCTACTCCCGCCCGGATATCGCGACCCAGGTCAAATTCCGCAAGCAGGAAGATATCGAGACCCAGGCCGCCGCGCTGCGGGCCGATGGCTTCAAGGGCGACGTCAAGATCCTGACCTCCTGCCCGGCCTGCTTGCAGGGTCTGTCGCGCTACGAGGACGACGCCGATACCAAGGCCGACTACATCGTGGTCGAGATGGCCAAGTACCTGCTTGGTGAAAATTGGGCCGCACAGTATGTTGACCGCGCCAATAACGGCGGGATCGAGCGCGTTTTGCTCTGATCGCAACGGTTTTTAATCGCCGGCCGTGAATTTCTTGCTGGATTCACGGCCGCGGTTGCGCTATTAAGGTTCCGGTGTAATGCTAGAAAAAAATGACCGGAGCTTTGAACGTGGCAAATGGCGCCAATTCCAAATCATGTGAACTTTGCGTTTCAAGCGGCGGCACGGTGCTCTGGGAGTCACCGGTCTGCCGGGTGGTGCGCGTCGCGGATCCCAACTACCCGGGCTTTTGTCGGGTCATCTGGACGGCCCACATCCGTGAGATGACCGACCTTGATGCCGGCGAGCGGCGCAGCCTGATGGATGTCGTCTTCGCCGTCGAGGGGGTCATCAGAAGCCTGTTCGCGCCGGACAAGATCAACCTGGCCAGTTTTGGCAATGTCGTGCCGCATGTGCACTGGCATGTCATTCCGCGCTGGCAGGAAGACCGCCATTTTCCCGAGCCGATCTGGGGCACCGTGCAGCGTGAAGGTCGGCCGGGGGCGCCGACGGTTGATGATGCCACCCTGGCCGACGCCCTGTCCCGGGCGCTTGGCGGCAGTACGCAATAGGGAACCCCATGAACGATAACTTCAGGGCAAGCGAACTCTCGATTCGCGATCTGCAAACCGGGGCTAACCTGCTGGCCCAACTGCCGCTGGCCAACCCGCTGGCCGCCGAGCAGCAACTGATCCGCCTGCTCGATAGCCTGCTGGTGGAGCCGCCGGATCCCGGCGTGTTGTTTGCGTTGCTGGAACAGGCACGGGTACCGATGTGTTTCGTCGAAGAAGAAATGGCGCGGCGCTATCACAACAAGCCACTCGCCCTGAGCGATGACGAAGAGGCGTCTTTCGAGCAGGTGGTCGCCGTCTGGCGCAAGACCAGCAAGGCCTATGCGCTGTGCGCGCGCCTGGAGGAACCGGACGCCGCCAACACGCAGTACGCGTCATTGATGGCGACCATCCTGCATCGCTGCCTCTACTACACGGGGATGATCATCCTCGAGCATTACCGCGCTCGCCGCGAGTTGCCGGCCGGTATCTGGATGGAATTGCATGGCTATTACGAGACCGCCGAAGAATGGGGGGTTGCCTGTTTGCCCGTCGAGGATGTCCTGGAAAACAACTTGCAGGCGACGCACTGTGCCGCAGCCTACGCCACCCTGTTGCTGATCGATCTGGCCAGCCCGTACAGCAACAGCGTCCGCAACCTGAACTTGATTCGGCGTTGGGCCGGCCTGTGGGCGCCACTGATTTCACTGCACCGACTCGACGACGAGCCGAATATTCCACCCTACATCGTCGAATTGATGAAGGATGCCCCCTTGCATCCAAGCGCGGCGGCTGATGAGCCGGGTAGCGATGCCCGCCGTCTTGATACGACGCGTCTGGGCTTGCAGATCAATCACCTGCTCAGCCAGTTGCACCAGCGCATCACGCCGTCCCAGCTTGGTCTGGGGGAAGAAACCAGCAGCCATGTCATCCAGTTGCTCGAGCATCTTTCCCGGCCATGGAGCCAATTGGCTTCGCCCCGGCGATTCCGGCGCTTTCCGACGACCGGGATCGCCCGGGTGGCGACGGGTCTGGAGGCGATTCATTTCTCGGTGACCGGGCGTGAATTCACTCAGCCGGATTCGGCAAGTGCCTATTCGCGGGGTGATTTCGACCAGCTATTTACCTTCCGCGACCGGGCCGAGCCCGGCCAGGCCTTAAGCATCAAGCCCAGCATCAGCTTTCCCATTGATGAATGGTCGGTCATCAACCATTCCGCCAATGGTTTTCGCCTGGCCCGCAGCGGCGCCGGCCAAAAGCTGGCGCACGGCCAGTTGATGGCTGTCTGCCCGCACGATGGTGAGCATTTCCTGCTCGTTCAGGCCAGTTGGTTGATGCAGGAAGAGAGTGGTGGCCTGATCGTCGGCGTCGCCAGCCTGCCGGGCATGCCGAGCGGGGTCGGGGTACGCTATGCGGCGACCAGCGCCTCCGGTGGGGAGGATTTCGTACGGGCCTTCCTGTTGCCGGCGGTACCGGCGATTCACGAAGCTGGCTCGATCGTCATTCCGGTCGGGATGTACCAGGCCAGTCGGGTCCTCGACGTATTTAACGGCGAGGCACACTGGCAGGTGCGATTGAAGCACATCCAGCAGCGTGGGCTCGATTTCGACCGGGTCAGCTACGATCCTCTTTGACCTATCTTGCCGCCAGAGCGGAACGAGTGCGCTAAACTAGCGCCCTTATTCTGGAGGAAATTATGGCTGGTATTGATCGGGATACACCGATTCCGAGCGAAATCAAATTGCATCAGAAATCGCGCATGCTGGAGATTTCCTACGAGAGCGGTGAAAGTTTCAAGCTGGATTTCGAATACTTGCGTGTGTACACTCCTTCGGCCGAAGCGCGGGGGCATGGCCCAGGTCAGGAAACGCTGCAGACCGGCAAGCGGAATGTCGAGATTGAACGCGTCGAGCCAGTCGGCACCTACGCGTTGCGTTTCGTTTTTTCCGATGGTCACGACAGCGGCCTGTATTCGTGGGACTTGCTTTATAACCTGGGCGCCCACCACGACGAGCTATGGCAGGCCTATCTTGAGCAGATTGAGGGGCAAGGTCTGTCGCGTGACATAGATACGACATCGCGCCCTGCTGCCGGCGGCAGCTGCGGCCATCATCATTGATACCATGAACCACGATAAAACCCATTTTGGCTTTGAAACGGTCGCCGAACAGGAAAAAGCACGGCGTGTTGCCGATGTTTTCGACTCGGTAGCCAGTCGCTATGACCTGATGAACGACTTGATGTCGGGGGGCATGCATCGCCTGTGGAAGGCCTTTACCATTCAGCGCAGCGGTGTCCGTGAAGGCTCCCGGGTGCTCGATGTGGCCGGTGGTACCGGCGACCTGTCGCTGGCCTTCGCCAAGCGCGTCGGCAAGAGCGGCGAGGTCTGGCTCACCGATATCAACAACGCTATGCTGGCTCGCGGGCGTGATCGCTTGCTCGACAAGGGCTACATGGTGCCGGCCGCGCAGTGCGATGCTGAGAAGCTGCCTTTCCCGGACGATTACTTTGATTGTGTCACTGTCGCCTTCGGTTTGCGCAACATGACACACAAGGATGGCGCGCTGGCCGAAATGTATCGTGTGCTGCGCCCGGGCGGGCGCCTGCTGGTGCTGGAGTTTTCCAAAGTCTGGAAGCCGCTGGCACCGGTTTACGACTTCTATTCTTTCCAGGTCATTCCGCGGGTCGGCAAGCTGGTCACCAACGATTCCGATAGCTATCGCTATCTTTCCGAATCAATCCGGGTGCACCCGAGCCAGGAAGAATTGAAGGGCATGATGGAAGACGTCGGTTTTGAAAAAGTCGAATTTTTCAACATGGCATTCGGGGTGGTCGCCCTGCATCGTGGGTATAAGTTCTGAATCCACGCTGTTCGCCGAATATCGCTGTAGGTGATTTCTTGCTGACGATACCGTTTGAACGCCTCCTGCCCCGCATTCTGAATCACCTGATTCAGAATGAGACGTGGGCTTCGGAACGGCTGCGTCCATTTGATGGCAAGCAGACCCTGATCCGCGCGGGGGGGCTGGATATCTACCTGGTCGTTGATAGTCGTGGTTTCTTTGCCGCCGGCTCCCCAAAAGAACCGGTCGCGGTAACCGTGAATCTGCCGGCGGACACACCGGCCAAACTACTGCTTGATAAAGATGCTGTCTTTCAAGCGGCCAGATTATCGGGTTCCATTGATTTTGCGGAGACCCTGGCTTTTGTTTTTCGCAATTTGCACTGGGATATCGAAGCAGATTTGGCGGCGTATGTCGGGGATATACCGGCATACCGCCTTGAAAGACTCCGCCAGAAAGTGTTTTCGGTAACCAGGGAATCCGCCAGCAAAGCGACGCAAAACATAGTCGAGTATTTAACCGAAGACTCCGATTCGCTGCCGCCACCGCGCGAAGTCGCAGCCTTCATCCGCGAAGTCGATGTCTTGCGTGATGCGGTCGCCCGATTCGAGAAAAGACTGGCCGCTCTTTGACGGCTAACGCGGACAAATAAAAAGGGCAGCCTAGGCTGCCCTTTTTGCGTCCATGAAACAGACTCAGTGAACCGACTTGCGCAGGCGCTGGATAGCCTGAAGCTGGGCGATGGCCTGAGCCAGTTCAGCTTCTGCAGCAGCGTAGTCGACTTCAGCCTGCCGATTGGCAAGAGCTTCTTCGGCCCGCTTTTTGGCTTCGAGTGCCTTGGCTTCATCCAGATCATGCGCCCGGATGGCCGTATCGGCCAGCACGGTAATCATGTCAGGCTGAACTTCCAGCATGCCACCGGATACATAGACCAGCTCAAATTCGCTTTGATCCTGCACCTTCAGACGAATGGTGCCGGGCTTGATGCGGGTGAGCAAGGGCGTATGGTGCGGCAGAATGCCGAGTTCCCCGGCTTCACCGGGAAACACCGCCATTTCGACCAGGCCGGAGAAGATGGACTCCTCGGCGCTGACGACATCACAATGAACAGTCATAACCATCGCTGGCTCCTATGCTGAGGCTGCATTACTGCAGCGTCTTGGCCTTTTCGATGACTTCCTCGATACCGCCAACCATGTAGAACGCTTGTTCCGGCAGGTGATCGTATTCACCGGCGCAAATGCCCTTGAAGCCCTTGATCGTGTCCTTGAGGGAAACGAACTTGCCCGGCGAACCGGTGAAGACTTCAGCGACGTGGAACGGCTGCGACAGGAAACGCTGGATCTTACGAGCACGGGAAACAGCGAGCTTGTCTTCCGGAGACAGTTCGTCCATACCCAGAATTGCGATGATGTCGCGCAGTTCCTTGTAGCGCTGCAGGTTCATCTGCACCGCACGGGCAACGGAGTAGTGCTCTTCACCAACGACCTGCGGGTCGAGCTGGCGGGAGGTTGAGTCGAGCGGGTCGACAGCCGGGTAGATACCCAGCGAAGCGATGTCACGCGACAGCACGACCGTGGAGTCCAAGTGCAGGAAGGTGGTGGCCGGGGACGGATCGGTCAAGTCATCGGCAGGCACGTAAACGGCTTGGATGGAGGTGATCGAGCCAACCTTGGTCGAGGTGATCCGCTCTTGCAGACGGCCCATTTCTTCCGCCAGCGTCGGCTGGTAGCCCACGGCGGAAGGCATACGGCCGAGCAGTGCGGAAACTTCCGTACCAGCCAGCGTGTAGCGATAGATGTTATCGACGAAGAACAGAATGTCGCGGCCATCGTCACGGAAACGCTCGGCCATGGTCAGACCAGTCAGCGCGACGCGCAGACGGTTGCCCGGCGGCTCGTTCATCTGACCGAACACCATCGCGACCTTGTCGAGAACGTTGGAGTCCTTCATTTCGTGGTAGAAGTCGTTACCTTCACGGGTACGTTCACCGACGCCAGCAAACACGGACAAACCGGCGTGCTGTTTGGCGATGTTGTTGATCAGTTCCATCATGTTGACGGTCTTGCCAACGCCGGCGCCACCGAACAGACCGACCTTGCCGCCCTTGGCGAACGGGCAGATCAGGTCGATAACCTTGATGCCGGTTTCCAGCAGATCGATGGAAGAGGACAGCTCGTCGAACTTCGGAGCCGGTGCGTGGATTTCGCGCAGCTCGTTGCTGTCAATCGGGCCAGCTTCGTCGATCGGACGGCCGAGGACGTCCATGATGCGACCCAGCGTACCCATACCGACCGGCACGGAGATGCCGGCACCGGTGTTATTTACTTTCATGCCGCGGCGCAGGCCGTCGGATGAACCCATGGCGATGGTGCGAACTACGCCGTCACCCAGTTGTTGCTGAACTTCAAAGGTCAGGCCTTCTTCGGCCATGCCATTGACTTCGGCAGCATCCAGCTTGAGCGCGTCGTACACCTTCGGCATGGCATCGCGCGGGAAGTGGATGTCCACAACGGCGCCGATGCACTGAACGATGGAACCTTGACTCATATTCAAATCCCCAATAATTAAAAGCTTCGCGCTTGCGTCAGACGGCGGCTGCACCGCTTACGATTTCCGAGAGTTCCTTGGTAATCGCGGCCTGACGGGCCTTGTTATAGACCAGCTTCAATTCACCGATGACGTTCTTGGCGTTGTCGGATGCAGACTTCATGGCGACCATCCGGGCGGATTGCTCGGAGGCCATGTTTTCAGCCACAGCCTGATAAATCAAAGCTTCTACATAACGGATCAGAAGATCGTCGATAACGGCCTTGGCTTCGGGTTCGTAGACATAATCCCAACTCGAATTCGACTTGGTGGTCGACCCGACGGCATCGTCGGAAAGGGGAAGAATCTGCTCGAACACCGGTTCCTGCTTCATCGTGTTGATGAAGCGGGTGTAGCCAATGTACAGCGCGTCGATCTCGCCATTCATGTAGGCGTCGAGTTGAACCTTGACCGGCCCGATGAGTTTTTCCAGATGCGGCGTGTCGCCAAGGCCAATTACGCTGGAGACAACCTTGGCGCCAGCGCGTTGCATGAAGCCTAAGCCCTTGTTGCCGATGCAGGTAGCCTGAAACTTTTTGCCCTGAGCATCGAATTCCTTCATCTTGATCACCGCGAGGCGCAAGAGGTTGGAGTTCAAACCGCCGCACAGACCCTTGTCCGACGTGACGAGAATCATGCCAATGTTGGCCTGCTCACGCTTGGTCAGAAACGGGTGCTTGTACTCGGTCAGGGCGTGCGACAGATTGCCTGCAACGCGCCGGATTTTCTCACCATAAGGACGGGCAGCACGCATCCGTTCCTGCGCCTTGCGCATTTTGGATGCGGCCACCATTTCCATGGCCTTGGTGATCTTTCGCGTACCTTCTACGCTCTTGATCTTGTTGCGAATTTCCTTGCCGCTAGCCATGCAATTCTCCTAGCCGATCAGGCCCAGCTGCTCTTGAAAGCGGTGATGCCGGCGGCGAGTGCCTTTTCGGTCTCACCGTCGAGGTCTGCCTTGGACTCCATGGTACTCATGACGTCGGCGCAGCTCGCCTTCAGGTAGCCGATCATGGCCTTTTCGCATTCCAAGGCACGCTTGACTTCGACATCATCGAAATAACCCTTGTCAGCTGCGTACAGCGTGACGGCCATCTCGGAGATGCTCATCGGCGAGTATTGCGCCTGCTTCATCAGCTCGGTAACCAGACGGCCACGTTCCAGTTGCTTGCGGGTTGCTTCGTCGAGGTCGGAAGCAAACTGGGCGAAGGCAGCAAGTTCGCGGTACTGGGCCAGGGCCAGACGGACACCGCCGCCGAGCTTCTTGATCAGCTTGGTCTGGGCAGCACCACCGACGCGGGACACGGAGATACCGGCGTTGATTGCAGGGCGAACACCAGCGTTGAAGAGGTCGGTTTCCAGGAAGATCTGACCATCGGTAATCGAGATCACGTTGGTCGGAACGAAAGCAGAAACGTCACCAGCTTGGGTTTCGATGACCGGCAGTGCCGTCAGCGAACCGCTCTTGCCGGTTACTTCGCCATTGGTGAACTTCTCGACCCAGGCTTCGGAAACGCGAGCGGCACGTTCGAGCAGGCGGGAGTGGAGATAGAAGACGTCGCCCGGATAGGCTTCACGGCCCGGCGGACGGCGCAGCAGCAGGGAAACCTGACGATAGCCCCAAGCTTGCTTGGTCAGATCGTCATAAACGATCAGTGCGTCTTGACCGCGGTCGCGGAAGTATTCACCCATCGTGCAGCCGGCGTAAGGAGCCAGGTACTGCAGCGCAGCGGATTCGGAAGCGGAGGCCGCGACGATGATGGTGTATTCCATCGCGCCGTGTTCTTCCAGCTTGCGAACGACGTTGGCAATGGTGGAGGCCTTTTGACCGATAGCGACATAAACGCAGAAGAGGTTCTTGCCCTTCTGGTTGATGATGGCGTCGACCGCGACGGCGGTCTTGCCGGTCTGGCGGTCACCAATGATCAGTTCGCGCTGGCCACGGCCAACCGGCACCATGGAGTCCACACACTTCAGACCGGTCTGCACCGGTTGGGAAACGGATTTACGCCAAATAACTCCGGGCGCGACCTTTTCCAGCTTGTCGGTTAGCTTGGCGTTGATCGGGCCTTTGCCATCGATCGGCTGGCCGAGCGTGTTGACCACGCGGCCAAGCAGTTCCGGGCCAACCGGCACTTCCAGAATGCGACCGGTCGTCTTGACGACGTCGCCTTCGGAAATGTGCTCGTATTCACCGAGGATAACGGCGCCGACGGAGTCGCGCTCGAGGTTGAGTGCCATGCCGAAGGTATTGCCGGGGAATTCCAGCATTTCGCCTTGCATGACGTCTTGCAAACCATGCACGCGGACGATACCGTCAGTGACGGAGACCACGGTGCCCTGCGTGCGCACTTCCGATGCGCCTTGCAGGTTCTGGATTTTGCTCTTGATCAGTTCAGAAATTTCGGAAGGATTCAACTGCATGAAATTCTCCTAGTTGTTCAGCGCCACGGCCATCGAGTCGAGTTTGCCGCGGACTGAAGCATCCAGCACCTGGTCACCGACAGCGACACGAACACCACCGATCAGGCTCGGGTCGATTACGACGCGGGCAGTCAGGCGGGTAGCAAAGCGGGGCTCCAGCTGTTGCAGCAGGGTGGCCACTTGGGTGTCGTCAATGGGAAATGCCGAATACACCACCGCCTCCTTGACCCCTTCGTCCTGGCTCTTGGCCATTTCGAAAAGCCGGGAAATCTCCGGCAGGAGCGCGAGACGCCGGTTTTCTGCGAGGGTACGAATGAAGTTGCCAAGGATCGGATCGCTGTCTTGGGACAGCGAAATGAAGAGTTCGGCAACCTGCTCAACGGAGAGCCGGGGATTGCTCATGACCGAGGCCATGTCCCCGTCCTGGGCGACCAGTGCCAGGCGCTCGAGGCGCGCTGACCAGGCAGCCTGCGCCCCGCTTTCCTGAGCCATGCGATACACGGCTTCGGCATAGGGGCGGGCGATGGTGACAGATTCAGCCATAAGCTTTACAGATCCTGTTTGATCGTAGCCAGAATATCGGCATGAGCCTGGGCATTAATCTCGCGACGCAGAATTTTTTCTGCACCGGAAACCACCAGGGCAGAGACTTGTTCGCGCAGTTGTTCCTTGGCGCGTACAGCTTCCTGGTCGATTTCAGCCTTGGCGCCGGCGACGATGCGGTCAGCTTCGGTCTTGGCCGTTGCCTTCGCTTCTTCGATCACCTGGGCAGCACGCTTTTCAGCTTGTGCCAGGAGTTCGGCAGCCTTTTCCTTGCCTTCACGGAGAGCTTCCGTGGAGCGCTTGGTGGCCAGTTCGAGATCATGCTTGCCGCGTTCAGCAGCAGCCAGTCCATCCGCGATCTTCTTCGCACGCTCGTCGAGCGCCTTCACAATGGGGGGCCACACGAATTGCATCGTGAACCACGCCAGAATGAAGAACACAACGAGCTGTGCAAACAACGTTGCGTTCAGATTCACGGTATTAGTCCTCTAAAGAGTTGATCGGATGAGGACCGATTAAACCAGCTTGAACGGGTTGGCGAAGGCGAACATCATGGCGATACCGACGCCAATCAGGAAGGCGGCGTCAATCAGACCGGCCAGCAGGAACATCTTGGTTTGCAGAGCGTTCATCAGCTCAGGCTGGCGGGCAGAGGCTTCAATGTACTTGCCGCCCATCAGGCCGATACCGATACAGGCACCGATAGCACCCAGACCAATGATCAGGCCGGCAGCCAGAGCAACAAAACCGAGAACGTGTTCCATGACAACTCCTTGCTAAGTTAAAAAGTAAAAAACTACAAAGTTACAACGAAATCAGTGCGCTTCGTGAGCCTGGCCGACATAGACCAGCGTCAGCATCATGAAGATGAAAGCCTGCAGGGCAACGATCAGGATGTGGAAGATCGCCCAGATCGAACCGGCCACAATGTGGCCGAGGAACAGGGAGACGCCGGTGGCGCTTGCCGTCCAGGCCGCACCCATCAGCGCGATCAGCATGAATACCAGTTCGCCGGCGTACATGTTGCCGAACAGTCGCATGCCGTGGGAGACGGTCTTGGCGAGGAATTCGATCATCTGCATGGCGAAATTGACCGGGTAGAGCAGCGGGTGGCTGCCGAACGGGGCGGTGAAGAGTTCATGAACCCAGCCGCCCATGCCCTTGATCTTGATGTTGTAGTACACACAGACCAGCAGGACGCCCGTCGACATGCCCAGCGTACCGTTCAGGTCAGCAGTCGGGACGACGCGCAGATAGGCGTGGTGGTCACCGGTGATCGTTTGCCAGATGGTCGGCAGCAGGTCGACCGGCAGGAAGTCCATCGAATTCATCAGGAAGATCCAGATGAAGACGGTCAGCGCCAGCGGGCCGACGAACTTGCGGGATTCGGCGCTATGGACGATGCCCTTGGCCTGGTCGTTGACCATTTCGAGGACGATTTCGACCGCGGCCTGCATGCGACCCGGTACGCCGGAGGTGACGCTCTTGGCGATGCGCCACATGACGAACAGACCCAGTACGCCCATCAGGACGGAAAAGATCATGGTGTCGATGTTGATGACGCTGAAATCGATCACATCCTTCTGCGCATGACCGGTGGAGTTCCATTGCGTCAGGTGGTGGACGATATATTCGCCGGCGGTCGGCGCGTTTGCTGCTGCTTCTTCGTGGCCTGCTGTAGACATAATCAGGGTTTCTTCCAGAACGCTATAAAACCTGCATGCAAAACAATCGCGAAGCCGATCAGCAAGCTGGGCCAGTGCATCTCGGGATACCCCTTGACGGCGATTGCCAAAAATCCAATGGTGGCCGCTATCTTGAGGAACTCACCGATGAAGAAATTCGCTGCGAACGATGCGTCCGGGCGATTTGTCACCATCGTCAACCGGACGGCAAAGAATAGGTTGGGCAATATGCAGGCCAAAGCCGCTAACCCCACCGAGACAAGCCCCCGCGTCCCTACGATTGCACCGGCCCCGATTGCTGTTATGAGTGCTGCACCAAATTGCAGAATAATTGCTCTGTACATGGTGCTATTCAATCGTTGACCGGCTGTGCCACACGGATATAAATGATACAAGACTTGGCTTGGCCAAGTCAATGAAATTGAGGGTTTTCCACAATGTCGGCCCCTCCAGAAGCGGGTTAACGTATGCGGTTGAGGATGCCATCGAGCTGCTCCAGGTCGCTGAATTCGATGGTCACTTTGCCGGCGCCCGTCTTGTTGCTGCGGATGGCGACGCTGGCCCCGAGGCTGTCCGAAATCTCTTCCTGCAGGCGCAGCAGGTCACGGTCGACAGCATGGGCCGGTGCCGCTTTCGGTGGATTGAGGATCTGCTGGACGAGGCGCTCGGCTTCGCGCACCGACAAGCCCTTCTGAATGATGCGCTGGGCCAGGGCCAGTTGTTGCGTGCCGGGGATCGGCAGCAGGGCGCGGGCATGGCCCATGTCGATCTTGCCGGCCATCAGCAATTCCTGGACGCCGGCGGTCAACTGCAACAAACGGAGCAAATTGGTCGCCGCCGGGCGCGAGCGGCCGACGGCATCGGCTGCCTGCTGGTGGGTCAGGCCGAATTCGTCGATCAGGCGCTGCAGGCCCTGGGCTTCTTCCAGCGGATTGAGGTTTTCGCGCTGGATGTTCTCGATCAGCGCCATGGCCAGCGCCTGTTCGTCCGGAATGCTGCGGATCAGCACCGGGACTTCGTTCAGGCCGGCCAGTTGTGAGGCGCGCCAGCGCCGTTCGCCGGCAACGATTTCGTAGCGTTCGGCGCCCGGCGTGGCATCGACGGCGCGGACCAGGATGGGCTGCATGACGCCCTGGGTCTTGATCGAGGCGGCCAGTTCGGCCAGCGACTCCTGGTCCATCTGGGTGCGCGGCTGGTACTTGCCGGGACGCAGGCGTTCGACCGGCAGGTTGCGCTGTTCGTCGCCCTGCGGCTTGTCGCTGCCGGAGAGCAGTGCGTCGAGGCCGCGGCCGAGTCCTTTCATCTTGATCATGGGGCGACCCTTTCGAGAATTTCCCTGGCGAGCGCGCTGTAGGCTTGCGCGCCTTTCGAGCTTTTATCAAAGGCGATGACCGGCTTGCCGTAGGACGGGGCTTCGGCGAGACGGACATTGCGCGGCACGATGGTCTGGTAGACCTTGCTGCCGAAGTGGTTTTCCAGTTCGTTCGAGACCTGCTGGGTCAGCGTGCTCTGGCTGTTGTACATGGTACGTAGCAGGCC
Organism: Dechloromonas denitrificans; assembly: GCF_001551835.1. Taxonomy (GTDB): domain Bacteria; phylum Pseudomonadota; class Gammaproteobacteria; order Burkholderiales; family Rhodocyclaceae; genus Azonexus; species Azonexus denitrificans. The sequence goes on from NZ_LODL01000035.1 coordinate 515,201, forward strand.
TTCGATTTCGAGCCGGGAATTGAGGTGGGAGCGCACCTTGCGCAGTGTTTCGACGAGGTCGGAGAGGCCCTCCAGCGCGTAATACTCGCACTGCATCGGGATCAGCACCGAATCGGCGGCGACCAGGCCGTTGACCGTCAGCATGTTGAGCGCCGGCGGGCAGTCGATCAGGATGAAGTCGTAGGTGGCGTGGCCGGCCTGCAGTGCATTCTTCAGCCGGTATTCGCGTTCGTCGAGTTCGATCAGCTCGACCTCGGCGCCGGCCAGTTCGCGGTTGGCCGGCAGGACGTCGAAGCCGAACTCGGTCTGGATGCAGACCTCAGTCAGCGTCGCGGCACCGATCAGTAGTTGATAGACGGTGGGCAGTGCTTCCTTCTTGGTGATGCCCGAGCCGGTCGTCGCATTGCCCTGCGGATCGAGGTCGATCATCAGGACGCGCTGGCCTTCTGCGGCGAGCGAGGCGGCGAGATTGACCGCGGTTGTCGTCTTGCCGACGCCGCCCTTTTGATTCGTTATGGCGAGTACTTTCATGACCCGGCTTTCAAAATGATCAAATGTCGTTCGGCAGCCAGCCCCGGTACGGCGAGCGGAATGATCGCCTCCACCGTGATGTCGGCTGACAGGGCTTGCAGTTCGTCGTCCGGTCGCACGCCCTTCATGGCCAGCCAGCGGCCGCCCGGCGCCAGCAGGTGGCGGGTCAGGCTGATGAAGAGGCCGATCTCGGCAAAGGCGCGCGAGCTGATCTGGGCGTATTGCCCGCTCATTTCCTCGACGCGGGCATGGTGGGCGCTGACGTTCTTCAGGCCGAGCTCGATCGCCGCCTGCTGCAGGAAGGTCGCCTTCTTTTGCACGGTGTCGACCATGCTGACCGCCAGTTCCGGGCGGGCGATGGCCAGCGGAATGCCGGGCAGGCCGCCGCCGCTGCCGACATCGAGCAGCGCGCCGGGGCCGACATACGGCAGGATGGCCAGGGAATCGAGCAGGTGGTGCGAAATGGCCTGTTCCGGATCGCGCAGCGCGGTCAGGTTGTAGGTCCGGTTCCACTTGAGCAGCAGGTCGCGGAAGGCGAGCAGCTTGTGCTGCGCGACGTCGGGCAGATCGAGGCCGAGGGCGGCGAGGCCCTCGCTGAGCGTGATTGGCTTCATGCGGCGGACGCCAGGCTGTGGCGTTTCAGGTGGATCAGCAGCAGCGAAATGGCAGCCGGCGTGATGCCCTGGATGCGCGAGGCCTGGCCGATGGTCTGCGGCTTGTGCTGGGCCAGCTTCTGCTTGACCTCGTTCGACAGGCCGGCCACCTTGGCGTAGTCGAGATCGACCGGCAGGGCAGTGTGCTCATAGGCCGCCGACTTGGCGACTTCCTCGCTCTGGCGATCGATATAGCCTTGGTATTTGGCCGAGATTTCCAGTTGTTCGACGACCAGTGGGTCGGTCTGGGCCTCGCCGGCACCGGGCAGGGTCAGCAGCTCGCTGTAGGAAACTTCGGGGCGGCGCAGCAGCTCGAACAGGTTGTATTCATGTTCGATGGCCTTGCCGAGAACGCGGACGGCATCTTCAGCCGGCAGGATTTTCGGATTGACCCAGGTTGACTTCAGGCGTTCCTGCTCGCCGGCGATGGCATCGCGCTTCTGGCAGAAGGCGGCCCAGCGCACATCGTCGACCAGGCCAAGCGCCCTGCCCTGTTCGGTCAGGCGCAGGTCGGCGTTGTCCTCACGCAGGCTGAGGCGATATTCGGCGCGGCTGGTGAACATCCGGTAGGGATCGGACACGCCACGCGTGATCAGGTCGTCGACCAGTACGCCGAGATAGGCTTCATTGCGCTTCGGGCACCAGCCGTCTTCGCCACGCATGTAGCGGACGGCGTTGATGCCGGCGAGCAGGCCCTGCGCCGCCGCTTCTTCGTAGCCGGTGGTGCCGTTGATCTGGCCGGCGAAGAACAAGCCGTTGATCGCCTTGCTCTCCAGCGTGTCCTTGAGGCCGCGCGGATCGTAGAAATCGTATTCGATGGCGTAGCCGGGGCGCAGGATGTGCACGTTTTCCATGCCGCGGATCGAGCGCACCAGCGCCAGCTGGATGTCGAAGGGCAGGCTGGTCGACACGCCGTTCGGGTAGATTTCGTGCGTCGTCAGGCCTTCCGGCTCAAGGAAGACGTTGTGCTTGTCCTTGTCGGCGAAGCGGTGGATCTTGTCTTCGATTGACGGGCAATAACGCGGCCCGACGCCCTCGATGACGCCGGTGTACATCGGCGAACGGTCCAGGCCGCTGCGGATGATGTCGTGGGTTTTCTCGTTGGTTTCGGTGATCCAGCACGGCAACTGGCGCGGGTGCTGGCCGGCGCTGCCGAGGAAGGAGAAGACCGGCAGCGGCTTGTCCGAATGCTGTTCTTCCATCACCGAGAAATCGATGGTCTTGCCGTCCAGACGCGGCGGCGTGCCGGTTTTCAGGCGGCCCTGCGGCAGTTGCAGTTCCTTCAGCCGGCTGGCCAGCGATACCGAGGGCGGATCGCCCATGCGGCCGCCGGTGTAGTTCTCCAGGCCGACGTGGATCTTGCCGTTCAGGAAGGTGCCGGCGGTCAACACCACCGCCGAGGCAAAAAAGCGGATGCCGAGTTGGGTCACTGCGCCGCACACCTTGTCGCCTTCAACGATCAGGTCGTCGCAGGCTTCGGCGAAGATGGTCAGGTTGGGCTGGTTTTCCAGACGCGAGCGGATGGCCTGCTTGTACAGCACGCGGTCGGCCTGGGCGCGGGTGGCGCGCACGGCCGGGCCCTTCGAGGCATTGAGGATGCGAAACTGGATGCCGGCTTCGTCGGTGGCCGCCGCCATGGCGCCGCCCAGCGCATCGACCTCGCGCACCAGATGGCCCTTGCCGATGCCGCCGATCGACGGGTTGCAGCTCATCGCGCCGAGCGTATCCAGATTGTGGGTCAGCAAAAGCGTGTTCGCACCCGCCCGCGCTGCGGCGAGCGCAGCTTCGGTACCGGCGTGACCGCCGCCGACGACGATGACATCGAAACGGGTGGGATAGAGCATGGCCTGATCTGAAAAGGGAATTGCTGCAGCGCAGTATCGGACCGCGGATTTTACGGGCGAACAACCGGTTTAGACAAGGATTTCCGCTGTCTTCGCAAAGAAATGATTTGCCAAATCAATTGCTTGCGATGGTGCCGAATCCCATCATCAGGCTCGCCAAATGCCGCAAGTGCCTGCCACCCCCTCTTCATGAGGGGGGACATTTAGCCCCGGGCCCCGGAGAATCAATTTTCTAAATTTGTCTTTTTTGGAGAAGGCTCGTGCAGGGGACGGAGATTGCTTTGGCAAACGGTATGGCCCGCGGTGGCATCACGCTGCGTCGCCTTGGCATGGACAGACTGAGCATCAAGACCAAGCTCGGGTTGCTCGCCGGTTTTTCGCTGCTCAACCTGGCGGTGGTCGCTGTTGCCGGCTGGCTTGGCGTCAGCCATTTGAACCAGGCGCTGGAAGAAATCAGCGACCACAGCGCGCCCGCCCTGATCCTGATGGCGGAAATGCGCATGTGGCAGGCGAAATCCTTGCTGGCGACGCGCGATGTCGCGACCTGGCGCCAGGAGCGCTATGACTCCGCATCGGCCCGGCTGGACGGTGTCAGCGAAGCCAACAGCATTGCCGCCTCGGTCATCGAGCGGCGCAATGAAGCGGAAGCCCGGGTCAAGCTGGCCCTCGATGCCTACCAGGCGCTGCCCAAGAGCGAAAACGTGGCGCTGCAGTGGGGCGTGGTGCAGGAGCGTCTGCAGGAGTTCAAGGAGACCTTTGATCCGGTTGTGCCGGTTCTCCAGGAAATGGCCAAGACCCAGAGCTGGGAAGAGGTCATTAGTGTGACCCAGCGCTTCCAGTTGATCGACGAACGGGTTGGTGCCGTCTGGGAACGCACCGAAGCCGAGATGGATCTGCTCAACAAGCTGGAAAAGGCCAATGCCGAGGTTATCAACGAATCAGCCGCGACGGCGCGCCAGACAGCCCAGCGGGCGATTGTGCTGGTCTCCCTGATGGCCGCCGGTGGCTTGGGCATCCTGATTTTCATCATCATTCGTGGCATCACCGGTGCGCTCGATCAATTGCGCAAAACGATGGTGAATGTTGCGCAGAGCGGCGATTTCACGCAGGACATCGCGATCCGCGGCAAGGATGAGATCGCCGAGACCGCCCAGGCCTTCAACAGCCTGCTCGGCTCGGTGCGTCAGGTCTTGGCGATTGTCCTGCGCAATGCCCTGAGCATCAATGCGGCGGCAGCCACGACCCTGGGCGCCGCGCAGGAGGTAGCTACCGCTTCGCAGCAGCAAACCGACTCGGCGGCGGCGATGGCAGCCGTCGTCGAGCAGATGACGGTTAGCATCGGCCATATCACCCAGTCCTCCGGCGATGCCGTGCATTGCGCCCGACATGCCGGGCAGGCAGCTGACGAAGGGGCGGCGATCATTGCCCAGACGGCAACCGAAGTCGGCATCATTTCATCAACGGTCGATCAAGCCGAAATCACCATTCAGGAACTCGGCCGCCATTCGGCCAAGATTTCGACCATCGTCCAGGTCATCAAGGAGATTGCCGACCAGACCAATCTGCTCGCCCTCAATGCGGCGATCGAGGCGGCCCGCGCCGGCGAATCGGGCCGTGGTTTCGCGGTTGTCGCCGACGAGGTGCGCAGCCTGGCCGAACGGACTCGCAGCTCGACCGAGGACATCGGCGCCATGGTCGTCGTCATGCAGCAACTGGCTGGCAATGTGATCAGCAACATGGCGATGGTCGGCAGCAAGGTCAGGGATGGCCAGGCGCATGCCAACCAGGCGGCGGAACGGATTGTCGCCATCCAGGACAACACCCGTCAGCTATCGAATGCGGTCGGTGAAATTGCCCAAGCCTTGCAGGAACACGCCGTCGCTTCGGAAGAAATCTCGCGCCAGGTCGAACGGGTGGTCGGCATGAGCGAGGGCAATGCCGCCTCGGCGGTACGCGCCGAAGATGTCTCGGCGGAGCTGCAGACCCTGGCCGTCTCGCTGCGTCAGGCCGTCGGCGCCTTCAAGGTGTGATGGCGCTGGATTCAGCCATGGGCTTGCCCGAGCTTAGCGTCGCCGGTTCCGACCTGCGGCCGCATGAGGTCGAACAATTGCAGGATGGCCGGATCCAGGTCGCCGATGACTCCCTGCTGTGCCGCTGGGACTACGATCCGCAGGCCCGCCGCTTCCATTTCGACGCGATGGCCGGGCGGCTCTTCGGCTGGCGTGCCGACGAACGCCAGCCGAGCCTTGACCAGTTGGCATCCCGGGTGGCCAGTGACGAGCGCCCGGCGCTGATCGCCCGCTTTGCCAACCGGGGCGGCGGTAGCCCCCTGCCCGGCCATCCGCTGCATGTCTGGAATGCCGAACTCGGCTGCTGGATCGTCGTCAAGGTCTTTGCCTACGCGCAGTCGCTGGCTGGCGGACCGCGCTTCGTCCTCAAGGGCTTTTGCCTGGACATCACCCGGCAGCAGGAAAGCGAGGAAACCCTGCGCCGCTACCGGACCTTGCTCGCCGCGCCGAGCAGCCTCGGCCATATGTGGTACTGGTCGATCAACTATGCCGACGGCCATTACGAGACCAGCGACAATTCGCTCCTGTTGCTCGGCTGGCCGGACGGCACGAGCCGGATCCCGGAGGCCGAATTCCGGGCGCGGATTCATCCCGAGGATCTGCCGCACATCATCGCCCGGCGCCAGAGCGCGCTGCGCGACGACAAACCGACTGAAATCGACTACCGTTTCTGGCAGATTGCCCAGCAGCGCTGGATCTTCCTGCGCTCGTTGTTCTTCTTCGTGCGCGACCCGGCAGGCAGTCCGGTCACTCTCTATGGCTTCACTCAGGACATTACCCGGCACAAGGAGGCCGAGGCGGCACTGGCCAAGGAGCGCCAGCGCATCGAATCAGCCCAGGTCCTTGGCCGGATGGGCACCTGGAGCTTCGACATCGGGCGGCGGGTGGTGCGGGTCAGCCGCAGCACCTTGAACATGCTTGGCCATGACAGCCCGGGCGACGCCTTGATGGGCGAGGAGGAGTCGCTGGCCAATCTCCATCCCGACGACCGGCAGAGCGTGTTGAAGGCGATCAATCGCAGTTGCCTGACCTTCGAGCCGTTCAGTATGGAATACCGGCGCTGGCACTATCGCGAAAATCGCTGGGTGCATCTGAAGAGCTCGGCCCATGTCGTGCGCGATGCGGATGGCGTTCCTTACGAGGTGCAGGGCTTTACCCAGGACATCACCCGGCAAAAGGAAAACGAGCAGCACCTGCGCTTTGCCGCCTCGGTCTTCGAGCATGGCCGCAGCCTGATCGTGATCACCGATATCGAACGGCGGATCATCCAGGTCAATCCGGCCTTCTGCGAACTGACCGGCTTTTCTGCCGATGAGGTGATTGGCCGCCGACCGGGCGAATTGATCCGGACCCCGGTGGCGGCCGACTGTCGGCCCGGTAATTTTTGGTTTCCGCTACTGCGGGCCGGGCATTGGTCCGGTGAACTGCCCTGCCGGCACAAAAATGGCGAGCCCTTCACGCTCGCCGTCAATTTCTCCGCCGTCCGCAACGAAAGCGGAGAAATAGGCCATTTCATCTGTGTCGGCGACGATGTCACGCAGCAGAAGGCGGCCGAGCGGCAGATCAACCATCTCGCCTATTTCGATCCACTGACCCAGTTGCCGAACCGGGTGCGCTTCAAGGAGCAGGTCGACCTGGCAATCCGTCAGGCGTCGCGCGACGGGCACGAACTGGCCCTGCTCTTTCTCGATCTCGACTACTTCAAGCATGTGAACGACTCGCTCGGCCATTCGGCCGGCGACCAGTTGCTGGTCGAGGTGGCAGGCCGCCTGCGGGCGGCGGTACGGGCGTCGGATACCGTCGGTCGCCTGGGGGGCGATGAATTCATGGTCCTGCTGCCGATCGGTGGCCACCAGGCAGCCCGCTGCGTTGCCGACAAGCTGATCGAGGCCCTGGGCCAGCCCTTCCAGATCGACGCCATGGCGCTGACCGTGACCTCCAGCATCGGCATCAGCCTGTTTCCGCGCGACGGCGACCACTACGATGCGTTGTTGCGAGCCGCCGATGCCGCCATGTACAAGGCCAAGGATGCCGGCCGCAACACCTTCCTCGATTTCGTTCCGGAAATGAACGACATGGCGCTCAAGCGCCTGACGCTGAGCAATGAACTGCGCCAGGCCCTGCCACGCCGGGAACTGCTGCTCCATTACCAGCCGCAGGTTGCGCTGGACGACGGGCGACTGATCGGCGTCGAGGCCCTGCTCCGCTGGCAGCATCCGGAATGGGGCATGATTTCGCCAGCCGAATTCATCCCGGTGGCCGAGGAGTCCGGCCTGATCGAAGCGATCGGTGCCTGGGTCATCGAGGAAGCCTGTCAGCAAGCTGTGGCCTGGGACCAACTCGGGCTGCCTGAGCTGAGCATGTCGATCAATTGCTCGACCCGCCAGTTCCTCGAACCGCAGGCCTTGCTCGACACCGTGCGCACGGCACTACGCCGTTCCGGTCTGCCGCCGGCGCGGCTCGAGCTGGAAATCACCGAAACCCTGATCGTCCAGGATATTGCCAAGACGCAGTGGCTGCTCGAACAATTCCGTGCCCTTGGGGTGCGCATCGCGATCGACGATTTCGGTACCGGCTATTCCAGCCTCTACTACCTGAAGCGTTTGCCGATCGACAAGCTGAAGATCGACCAGTCCTTCGTCCGCGACCTGGTCGCCAACCCGGACGACCGGACCATCGCCGCCACGGTTGCCACCCTCGGTCACTCGCTGGGCCTACGGGTGATTGCCGAGGGGGTCGAGACGGCCGAGCAACTGCAGATCCTCGAAACCATGCAGTGCGATGAAGGCCAGGGCTATCTGTGGAGTCGACCGCTGCCGGCCGGGCAGTTTATCGCTTGGTACCGTGGCACCTATGGCGCGCCCGAGCGCGCTGGCTTGCCGCAGGTCGGGGCACGCCTGAGGCAGCGCCATTACGGGAGGACTGACTGAAAGATCCCCGGGCCGGGCCCGCGCCGGCGGCCCTTTTCGCGGCTGCTGGCCCGGCCCGGCAGCGATTGCGGCACATCGTCGATGCCTTGCTCAGCATGACGAACTCAAGTAACTTGCCGGAAATGAGCAATAGCCCTCTCGATAACGATGAGATGCTGCTGGTTCTCCAGCAGTCTCTGACCAAAAAGCGCGTGCTGATCGTTGATCGCCATTCGCCGGCCCGGGATTCGCTGCGCCTGATGCTGGGTGCGCTCGGCGTGACGGCGGTACATGGCGCCGGCAATTCGGCCGAGGTGATCCGCCAGGTCAAGAGCAACCGTTTTGACGTCATTTTGTCCGACTTCGTGCTCGACGACGGGCGCGACGGGCAGCAATTGCTGGAAGAGCTGCGCCACGCCCATCTGATTCCGCTGTCGACGGTCTATTTGATCATCACCAGCGAACGGGGCTACACCAATGTCGTGGCGCTGGCCGAATTGGCGCCGGACGATTACCTGATCAAGCCGTTTACCGCCGAGCAGTTGCAGGCCCGGCTGATCAAGGCGATCTACAAGAAGCACGTGCTGCGCAAGATCTACGAGCAGATCGAGCGCGGCGCCCTGCAGGAAGCGATTGCCGCCTGCGATCGGGTGATCCAGCAGCAGCCGCTCTACATGTACGACGCCCTGCGTTTCAAGGGCGAACTGCTGCATACGCTGGGCCGGACCCACGAGGCCGAGGAGGTGTTTCGCCGGGTGCTCGAAGGCCGCGTCGTGCCCTGGGCGAAGATGGGGCTGGCGACGGCGCTGCGCGACCGCGGCGCGCTCGACGAAGCCGAGCAACTGGCCGAGCAGGTGACGACGGAGGCGCCGAACTACCTGTCGGCCTACGACTTTCTCGCCTCGGTACACGAGGCCAAGGGCAAGCTGCAGGCGGCGCAGCAGGTCCTGCAAAAAGCAGCCGATGCCTCGCCGCACAATACGCTGCGCCAGCGTCTGGTGGGCGACACGGCGGCCCGCAACAAGGATTTCCTGGCGGCGGAAAAGGCCTATGGCAAGGTGATCGACCGCAATCGCGGCTCCAGCCTGCGTTCGGTCGATGATTTCGCCAATCTGTCGCGGGTGCTGGTCGAGCGCGGCGATACCACCGCCTCGCGCAAGATCGCCACCGAAATGAAGCGCGAATGGCGTGGTGACAAGCAGGCCGAACTGGCGGCGCTGGTCACCGAGAGCCTCTGTCTCGATCTGGAAGGGGCGCCGGAAAAGGCGCGGGCCCTGGTCGACCAGGCGCTCGAGCTGCAGCAGCAGGTCGAGGTCGAGGGCGCCGACAAGGGCAAGCCTGTCTCGCAGCGGCTGGCCATCGATCTGGCCCACGCCTGCTACGCCAGCGGCAAGGCGGAGGCGGGGCAGAAGATCATGCGCCAGGTGGCAGCCGAGAATCATGAAGACCCGCATCTGATCGAGCACATCACCAGCGTTTTCGAGAAAACCGGCCAGCCGGATGCCGGCAAGGCGCTGCTCGACCAGGTCAACAAGCAGATCATCGATCTCAACAACAAGGGCGTGCTGGCGGCGCGCAACGGCGATCTGGAAGGCTCGGTGCAATTGCTGATCCAGGCTGCCGAACAGGTGCCCAACCTGCAATTCCTGGTCAATACCGCGAAGGCGATTTTCACCCTGATGGACCAGAAAGGCTGGGATGCCGAACTGGCGGCGCGCGCCGTGGATTACCTGGTACGCGCCCAGCGCAAGGATCGCAAGAGCCCGAAAGTCGCCTCGGCGCGCGAACTGTATGTCGCCGTCGCCAAGCGCCACGGCATCGCACCCGAACTGCTGTAGCGCCCGGCCGGGCCCGCAGCAACATTTTGCAACCATTTGGCCGGCGGCCTGGTTCATCCGTTTTTCTAGACGAACGTTATTCGTAGGAGCAGAGTCATTGCCATATGGCAGTGCGTGCCGAATAGTCAGGAGTTCGTCATGTTCCGTTCGATGCGTTTTATCCTTGCCTGGCTCGCCGTGTTCGGCACGGCGCTGGCGCAGGCCGATCCGCCGGCCCGGGTCGGCCGGCTGGCCCTGGTTGAAAATGAGGTCAATTTCCGCGTTGACCGCAGCGATGCCGGTGGCCCGGCCAGTATCAACTGGCCGATCAGCAGCGGCGCCGAAGTGGATACCGAGCGCCGCGGCCGGGCCGAAATCTGGATCGGGGCCACCGCCTTTCGGCTGGCCGGCAGCAGCGAACTGCGTTTCCCGGTGGTCGATGATCGGCAGATCAGTGCGCAACTGCTGCGCGGCACGCTGACCGTCAGCATTCTCGAGCGCGAGCAGAGCGACGAGGTCACAGTGCAGACGCCGGAAGGCCGGGTCAGCTTCGCCGGTCCCGGCCGCTACCGGATCGATGTCCAGGGTGACCATAGCGAACTGACCTCCCAGGCCGGGCGGGCCAGCTTCGACGATGGCGAGCGCCGCCAACTGGTCGAGGCCGGCGAGAAGGCCAGCTTTTACGGCGGCGGACGGATGCAGATCGAAAACTATGAAGGGCCGGATGCCTTCGATCGCTGGGTTGCCGCCCGGGAAAATGCCGCGCTGGCCAAGGCCGGGCCGCGTCACGTTTCGCCGGCGATGACCGGTTACCAGGACCTCGATGCCTATGGCGACTGGCAATCGCAGCCCGATTACGGCGCGGTCTGGTATCCGCGCGCCGTCGCCGACGACTGGGCGCCCTACCGCTTCGGCCGCTGGGTGTGGATCGCACCGTGGGGCTGGACCTGGGTCGACCGGGCACCGTGGGGCTTTGCCCCTTTCCATTACGGGCGCTGGGTGCAGGTGCGCGGCCGTTGGGGCTGGGTGCCCGGCAGCTATGTCGCCCGCCCGGTCTATGCGCCGGCGCTGGTCGCCTGGATCGGCAACCCGGGCTGGAGCGTCAGTTTCAGTTTTGGCAGTGCGCCGGCCGTCGGCTGGTTCCCGCTGGCACCGCGCGAAGTCTATATCCCGGGCTTCCGGGCTTCACCGACTTACGTTCGCCAGATCAACGTGACCCATATCCACGATGTGACGATCATCGACCGCGCCGTGCGCAACGGGCCGCCCAGAGCCTATGCCTACCGCGACCAGCCGCGCGCGGTGACCGTCGTGCCGGCCCGGAACTTCCGCGAAGGGCGACCGATCACGCCCCGCGAACTGGGCCGTCACGACCAGCGTGAACTGGCGCGGGCGCCGCAGGCCAGAGCCGTCCCTGACAGCACCTGGCTGCCTCGGCCGACGCACGAGGAGCGTCGAGAAGTCCCCGGCGGGCGCGCCAACGAGGGGCGGCCCAGCCGCGATGGGGCACCGCTGATGCGGCCGCCGGCCAACGAGCGACTGCCGGACGGCCGCCGCGACGACCCGCAGCGCATGGAAATGCAGCAGCGTGAAGCGCAGCAACGGCAGGAAATGCAGCGGCGGGACGCCGAGCAGCAGGAAGCTCGCCACCGCGATCAGCAGCGCACGGAAATGCAACAGCGCGAGGCGCAGCAAAAGCAGGAGATGCAGCGCCGGGACGCCGAGCAGCAGGAAGGCCGGCGCCGCGACCAGCAGCGCATCGAAATGCAACAGCGCGAGGTGCAGCAAAAGCAGGAAATGCAGCGCCGGGATGCCGAGCAGCAGGAAGGCCGGCGCCGTGACCAGCAGCGCATCGAAATGCAGCAGCGCGAGGCGCAGCAAAAGCAGGAGATACAGCGCCGGGAGGTCGAGCAGCAGGAAGGCCGGCGCCGCGACCAGGAGCGCATCGAAATGCAGCAGCGCGAGGCACAGCAAAAGCAGGAAATGCAGCGCCGGGACGCCGAGCAGCAGGAAGGCCGGCGCCGCGACCAGGAGCGCATCGAAATGCAACAGCGCGAAGCGCAGCAAAAGCAGGAGATTCAGCGCCGGGACGTCGAGCAGCAGGAAGGCCGGCGCCGTGAGCAGCAGCGCATGGAAATGCAGCAGCGTGAAGCGCAGCAAAGGCAGGAGATACAGCGCCGGGACGCCGAGCAGCAGGAAGGTCGGCGCCGTGACCAGCAGCGCATGGAAATGCAGCAGCGCGAGGCACAGCAAAAGCAGGAAATGCAGCGCCAGGAGGCGCAACAGCAGGAGGCCCGCCGCCGTGATCAGCAGCGCATGGAAGCGCAGCAGCGCGAGACGCAACAAAGGCAGGAGCAGCGTCCTCCCGAGTCGCGTGGCGGTAATCGCGAGGGGGGCGAGCGCGGCCCGCGCTAGGCAGGGGTTGCCAAGGGAAAATCGGAACGCGGGTCGACTGCTGGACCCGGTTAAAAGGCCATTTTTCCGGCCGGCAATACGGCGCTCAGTGCTGCTTGTGGCCCAGCCCGAGGTAAGCCTCGATGACGCGCGGGTCGGCCGCCAGTTGCTGGCTCGGCCCGGCCAGCGAGACTTCGCCGGTTTCCAGTACGTAGCCGTAGTCGGCGATCTGCAGCGCGGCGCGGGCGTTCTGCTCGACGAGCAGGATGGCGACGCCGGTCTTCTTCAGTTGGCCGATGATGCGGAAGATTTCCTTGATGATCAGTGGCGCCAGGCCGAGGCTCGGTTCGTCGAGCATCAACAGCTTCGGCTTGGCCATCAGGGCGCGGCCCATGGCCAGCATCTGGCGCTCGCCGCCGGACAGCGTGCCGGCCAGCTGGCTGCGGCGCTCTTCGAGGCGCGGGAACAGTTCGAAGACTTCGTCCATCGTCTCCATCTGGTCGCGGTGGCCGGTCCGGTAACGGTCGAAGGCGCCGAGCAGCAGGTTGTCCTCGACGCTCATTTCGGCGAACAGTTCGCGTTTTTCCGGGACCAGCGTCATGCCCTGGCGGACCAGGGCCTCGACTTCACGGTCGCGGCCCTGCCGGTGGCCCATGTAGACGATCTCGCCATCGGCCGGCAACAGGCCCATCAGCGCCGCGAGCAGCGTCGTCTTGCCGGCGCCGTTCGGGCCGATGACGGTGACGATGTCGCCGCGGCGGATGGTCAGGCTGACTTCGTGCAGCGCCTCGACCTTGCCGTAGGCGACGCGCAGGTTTTTGACGTCGAGGATGACTTCGTGGTCATGCAGGTGGGGAGGGGTGATGTTCATGCTTATTCCACGCCGCCGAGATAGGCTTCAAGAACTTTCGGATCGCGCTGCACGTCTTCCGGCACGCCTTCGGCGATCTTCTCGCCGAATTCCATGACGACGACGCGGTCGGCCAGGCCCATGACGAAATCCATGTCGTGCTCGACGAGCAGGATGCCCATGCCTTCGCTGCGCAGCTTCTTCAGCAGTTCGGCCAGTGCCTGCTTTTCCTTGTAGCGCAGGCCGGCCGCCGGTTCGTCGAGGAGCAGCAGGCAGGGGTCGGACGCCAGGGCACGGGCGATTTCGACGATGCGCTGCTGGCCGAGGGCGAGGCTGCCGGCAGCGTCGAACATGTGCTCCTTCAAACCGACCCGCTCGATCTGGCGCGCTGCTTCGGCGAGCAGCCGGTTTTCCTCGGCGCGGTCGAGGCGCAGCGCGGCGGCCAGCACGCCCTTGCTGCCGCGCAGGTGGGCGCCGATGGCGACGTTTTCGAGGACCGACATCTGGCCGAGCAGACGGACGTGCTGGAAGCTGCGGCTCATGCCGCGGCGGGCGACGTCGCGCGAGACGAGGCCGGCGGTCGACGTGCCGAGAAAGGCGATTTTGCCCTCGCTCGCCGGGTTGACCGCCGAAATGCAGTTGAACATCGTGCTCTTGCCGGCGCCGTTCGGGCCGATCAGCGCCATCACCTCGCCGGCTTTGACGGAGAGCGACATGTTGTTGTTGGCGACCAGGCCGCCGAAGCGCTTGGTCACTTCGCTGGCTTCGAGCAGCACGCGGCCGGCCTCGCTGGCCGGTCGTTTCGGCAGCGCGGCCGCCTGCGGCATGGCGCGCTGCAAGCTGCGTTCCGGCAACAGCCGGAGGATCACCGGCCACAGGCCGTCGCGCGCCTTCTGCAGGATCAGCACCATCGCGATGCCGAACACGATGATCTCGAAATTGCCGCTCTGGCCGAGGATCTGCGGCAGCCAGTCCTGCAGCCACTGCTTCAGGATGGTGATCAGGCCGGCGCCGAGCACGGCGCCCCAGACGTGGCCGACACCGCCGACCACGGCCATGAACAGGTATTCGATACCCTGAGTGATCGAGAACGGCGTCGGATTGACGAAGCGCTGCAGGTGGGCATAGAGCCAGCCGGAAATGCTGGCCAGCAGCGCGGCGATCAGGAAGATGACGATCTTCGTGCGCGGCGTATTGACGCCCATCGCCTCGGCCATCACCGCCCCGCCCTTCAGGGCCCGGATGGCGCGCCCTTGGCGAGAATCGAGCAGGTTGCGAATGCTGACGATGGCGAGCAGCACGACCAGCCAGATCAGGTAGTAGAACTCGCGGCCCGACTTCAATTCCCAGCCGAACAGCGAGACGGCCGGGATGCCGGTGATGCCGGTATGGCCGCCGAGGAACTCGACATTGCCGAACAGGAAATACAGGCTGATACCCCAGGCGATGGTGCCGAGCGGCAGGTAATGGCCGCCCATGCGCAGCGTGATGAAGCCGAGGAAAAGCGCAACGGCGGCGGTGACGGCGAGGCCGATCAGCAGCGTGGTCCACGGCGAGAAGCCGTGCGTCGTCGTCAGCCAGGCCGTGGTGTAGGCGCCGAGGCCGACGAAGGCGGCCTGCCCGAAGGAAGTCAGGCCGCCGACGCCGGTCAGCAGCACGAGGCCGACGGCGACGATGGCGTAGAGGCCGATGTAGTTGAGCAGCGTGACGTGGAATTCGGGCAGCAGCAGCGGGCCGACGCCGAGCAGCGCGATGAAGATGGCGAGCGGGAGGTGGCGCATCACTCTTCCTCCTCCTCGATATGCTTGGAGGTCAGCGAGCGCCAGAGCAGTACCGGGATGATCAGCGTGAACACGATGACTTCCTTGAAGGCGCTGGCGTAGAACGACGAATAGGATTCGAGCAGGCCGACCAGCACGGCGCCGAGCGCGGCGACCGGGTAGGAGGCGAGGCCGCCGATGATGGCGCCGACGAAGCCCTTGAGGCCGATCAGGAAGCCGGAGTCGTAGTAAATGGTGGTGATCGGCGCGATCAGGATGCCGGAGAAGGCGCCGATGGCGGCGGCCAGCGTCAGGCACAGCTTGCCGGCCAGTACCGGCGGAATGCCCATCAGGCGGGCGCCGGTGCGGTTCATCGCGGTGGCGCGCAGCGCCTTGCCGTAGATGGTCCGTTCGAAGAAGAAGTAGAGGCCGATGATCAGCGAGGCCGAAGCGACGACGACGAGGATGGTCTGGCCCTGCAGCGGGGCGCCGGCCAGTTCGAAGCTGAGTTCGGTGAACGGCGGCGTGCGCGAGCCTTCAGCGCCGAAGAAGAGCAGGCCGAGGCCGATCATCGCGACGTGGATGGCGACCGAGACGATGAGCAGCACGAGTACCGAGGCGCCGGCCAGCGGCTGGTAGGCGACGCGGTAGATCATCGGCCCGAGCGGGACAACGAGCAACATCGAAATGACGACCTGCGCCGCCAGCGGCAACTGCGTCGGCGGCATTGCGAAGAGACCGGCGGCGGCGAGCAGCGGCAGGCCGATATTGAAAATCAGCAGCGGCGGCAGCTTGGCGAAACGCCCCTCGCGGACCAGACGGATGCCATCGAGCACAGCCACCGTGCAGCCCAGCGCCAGCAACAGCCAGACCGTGCCCGGTACCTTGCCAGCCTGCAGGCTGGCAAGGGTCAGCGCGCCGTAGGCGACGAACTCGCCCTGGGGAATGAAGATGACGCGGGTGACGGTGAAAACCAGCACCAGCGCGAGGGCCAGCAGCGCATAAATGGCACCATTGGTGATGCCATCCTGGCCGAGCAGCAGGAGAATTTGGAGGTCCATAGATTACCGGTAACGGCAGCGCCGGCCGCCCCGCAAACCGTGCATCAGGCACGGCCGGGGGCGGATTGGGGAGCGGCGCGAGGCAGCTGAATTACTTGATGAGTTTCCAGGTGTTGTTTTCGATGGTGACCATGACGCGGGCGCGCTGGTCATAACCCTGGTGATCGTTGGCCGACATGTTGAAGATGCCATGCGCGGCCGGCAGGTTCTTGGTGCTTTCGATGGCATCGCGCAAGGCCTTGCGGAATTCCTTGGTGCCCGGCTGGGCCTTCTTCAGGGCGACCGGGATGGCGTTCTGCAGCAGCACGCCGGCATCCCAGGCGTGGCCGCCGAAGGAGCTGACGCTGCCCTTGCCGTGGGCGGCTTCGTACTTGGTGACGTATTCCAGCGCCGATTTCTTGACCGGGTTGTCGTTCGGCAACTGGGCGGCGACGACCATCGGGCCGACCGGCAGGAAGGCGCCTTCGACATCCTTGCCGCCGACACGCAGGAAGTCGTTGTTGGCAACGCCGTGCGTTTGATAGATCAGGCCCTTGTAGCCTTTTTCCTTCAGGGCCTTCTGCGGCAGGGCGGCCGGGGTACCGGCGCCGCCGATCAGGATGGCGTCCGGCTTGGCGGCCATCACCTTGAGAATCTGGCCGGTCACCGAGGTGTCGTTGCGCTGGTAGCGCTCGCTGGCGACGACCTTCAGCTTGCGGGCTTCGGCGATCTTGGCGAATTCCTTGAACCAGCCTTCGCCGTAGGCGTCGGCAAAGCCGATGAAGGCGACGTTCTGAACGCCCTTGTCGGTCATGTGCTGGACGATGGCGGTCGCCATGTGGGCGTCGTTCTGGGCCGTCTTGAAAACCCACTGGCGCTTGGCGTCCATCGGTTCGACGACGATCGCCGAGCCGGCCATCGAAATCAGCGGCGTTTCGTTGTCGACCGCGACATCCATCATGGCCAGCGAATTCGGCGTGGTGGTCGAGCCGATCATCACGTCGACCTTGTTCTCGCCGATCAGCTTCTTGATGTTCTTGGTCGCGGCGGTCGGGTCGGTCGCATCGTCGAGCACGATGTAATTGACCTTCTGGCCGCCGATCGTGGTCGGCAGCAGGGCAATCGTGTTCTTCTCCGGGATGCCGAGCGAGGCGGCCGGGCCGGTGGCCGACACGGAAACGCCAACGTTGATGTCGGCCAGCGCAGCGGTGGATACGGTGGCGAGAACGGCGAGGGTCAGTTTCTTGAGCATGGTCTTATCCCGGAAAAAGAAACACAAAAGGGTAAAAAATCGAAGGGCGGAAGTCTACCACGCGCCGCCCCTGCTGCTGCCCCGGGCGGTCGCGTCAATGCTGCCGGCCAAATCTAGCGCGCCAGCTGCCAGCCGCCTTGGCGAATGCTGACCATGACGCGGGCGCGCTGGTCGAAGCCGAGATGGTCGTTCGGACTCATGTTGAAGACGCCATGCGCCGCCGCGACATTCCGGCTGCCTTCCAGCGCCTCGCGCAGCGCCAGGCGGAATTCGCGGCTGCCCGGCGCACCCTTCTTCAGCGCCTCGGGGCCGGCGCTGGCGAGCAGCAGGCCGGCATCCCAGGCATAGCCGCCGAAGGCATTGACGCTGCCCTTGCCGTGCACGGCCTCGTATTTCGCGACATATTCGCTGGCCGATTTCTTGACCGGGTTGTCGGCCGGCAACTGGCCGGCGACCAGCACCGGACCAGTCGGAAGCACGGTGCCTTCGCAGTCCTTGCCGCAGACGCGCAGGAAATCGTTGTTGGCGACGCCGTGCGTCTGATAGACGATGCCCTTGTAGCCCTTTTCCTTCAGCGATTTCTGCGGCAGCGCGGCCGGCGTGCCGGCGCCGCCGATCAGCACGGCATCGGGCTTGGCGGCAAGCACTTTGAGGACCTGGCCGGTGACGGTGGTGTCGGTGCGGTTGAAGCGCTCGTTGCCGACCAGCTTTCGGCCAGCTTCGAGAACTCGTTCCACCAGCCTTCGCCGTAGGCATCGGAAAAGCCGATGTAGGCCACCGTCTTGACGTTGTTGCTGGTCATGTGCTCAACGATGGCGGTCGCCATGTGGGCATCGTTCTGTGCTGTCTTGAAGACCCATTTGCGCTTGTCGTCCATCGGTTCGACGATACGGGCCGAGGCGGCCATGGCGATCATCGGCGTCTCGTTCTCGGCGGCGATGTCGATCATCGCCAGCGAGTTGGGCGTCGTCGTCGAGCCGATGATCAGGTCGACCTTGTGCTCGCTGATCAGCTTGCGGGTGTTCTTGACCGCGGTCGTCGTGTCGGAGGCGTCATCGAGCACGATGTAATTGACCTTCTGGCCGGCCATCGTCTTCGGCAGCAGGTCGATGGTGTTCTTTTCCGGAATGCCGAGCGAAGCGGCCGGGCCGGTCGCCGACAGCGTGACGCCGACGTTGATGTCGGCGAGGGCTGCGGTCGACAGCGCCCAAAAGGCTATAACCATTCTTGTTTTCTGCATTTTGTCTCCCATCGGTGAATCAATTGCACAAAAGTGAAAACCCTAGTCTTCGATTGCCTTTCCCGCAAGCCGGCCGGTCAACCGGGCGTGATAAAGTCTCTTTTTTTGCGCAAAACAGGTTCTGCCATGTTCTCAGGAATCATCGCGGCGGTTGGCCGCATCACCCATCTCACCGCCCGCGAAGCCGGTTTCCGCCTGCAAGTCGAAGCCGGAACCCTCGGCCTCGACGACGTCGCGCTCGGCGACTCGATCGCCCACAACGGCGTCTGCCTGACCGTCGTCGCCAAGGAAGGCAATCACTTCATGGTCGATGTCTCGCCAGAAACCCTGTCCTGCACCGTCGGCCTCGACGCGCCCGGCCCGGTCAATCTGGAAAAGGCGCTGCGCCTGTCCGATGTCATCGGCGGCCACCTGGTCTCCGGCCATGTCGACGGCGTCGGCGAGGTGCTGCGTTTCGACCCGGTCGGCGACAACCGCCTGCTCGAAATCCGCGCCCCGAAAGACATTGCCAAGTTCATCGCACGCAAGGGTTCGGTCACCGTCAACGGCACTAGCCTGACCACCAACGAGGTGGCCGGCGAAATCTTCACCATCAACCTGATCCCCCACACCCTGGAAAACACCACCCTGCATCTGCTGCAGGCGGGCTGCCGGGTCAATCTCGAAGTCGACCTGATCGCCCGCTACTGCGAACGCCTGCTGAGCGCCGAGCGCGGCTGAGGGTTACAAACAGTAACCATTTGTTTGCCGGCAAATCTTGTAAAACCGGCCACCCGCCCCCATAATTCGATGCATGGTTGTAACTCCGGCGAGCTGGAGACGTTCTGGACAGGGGTTCGACTCCCCTCATCTCCACCTAAGCGCATCGCGGTGCGTTTAGATGGGGGTGTACCGGTTTCGACAGGGCGGGTGAAGGTGAGCAGGCAACTCGTCAGGCGATCGACGTTAATGAAGCAAATTCATAAATGCCAATGATGAGCATTTCGCTATTGCCGCCTAAAAACGGCTAGCCGGGGCTGCTAGAGCCTTGTTACCAAAGATAGCCGGCGGGGACTTCGGTCCCCGTCGTCAATTCCGGCGCCGGGTTTGCGCCGGCCACGGACTGCCCCCCCCCCGCTGATTTCACAGTTGCCAGCCTTGCCGTGGCGACGCGCTCCCCTGTGACAATTTGCCGCATCGGCAGCGCCGTCCGGATCAAATAGAATTCGCGCACTCCAAAACATTGTTTTTAAAGTGTTTTTGATCTCCGTCAATATTAGGGAATGCTGTGGTTTCTGCCGTGCTGCCGCCTCTGGATTGTTCCGAAGTTCCGCCGTCGACATTCGAGCGCCTGGCGCACCTGAGTCTGGTCGTCGGGCTGCATCTTCTATTGGGCTACGCGGCGCTCTATCTGTCGGTCAAGAACGAGTTGATCCAGTTGCCGTCGAGCATCAGCGTCCGGCTGCTGCCGATGATCGAGGAAAAAAAGCTCGAACCGGCCAAGCCCCTGCCGCCACCGAAGCCGCTGCCGCCAGCCCGCCGGCCGCCGGTGGCGCAACCGCAGCCGGTCCTGGCCGTGGCCAGCACGGCACCGGCCAGCAGCAGCTTTGCCGTGCCGCCGCAGCCGCCGGCACCGCCCGTCCAGCCGATCGCCGCCGCCCCGGCGCCGGTGGCGACGTTGGTCGCGGCCCGCTTCGACGCCGATTACCTGCATAACCCGAAACCGGTCTACCCGGCGATGTCCCGGCGCAATGGCGAGGAAGGCAAGGTCCTGTTGAAAGTCCGGGTCAGCGCCCAAGGCACGGCGCTCGATGTGGCACTCGCCAAGTCGAGCGGCTTTGCCCGGCTCGACGGGGCTGCCGCCGAGGCCGTCACGCGCTGGCGTTTCGTGCCGGCGCGGCGGGGTGAGGAAGCCGTTGAATCTTCGGTGGTCGTCCCGATCACCTTTGCACTTGATTGAGTAAGGAAAGGGAAAACATGCAATCGCAAATGGGCATCGCCCACTTCTGGAGCCAGGGCGACCTGGTGACCCATAGCACCGCCTTCATTCTGGCCCTGCTTTCGCTGGCTTCGTGGACGGTGATCCTGAGCAAGCTGATGTCGGCCTGGCGGGCCTCGCGTTCGCAGGAGCGGGCGCTGAACAGTTTCTGGAGCGCCAATTCGCTGCCCGAGGCGCTCGAAGCGCTGCGCCGCGACGACCCGTCGGGCATCTTCGCCGGCCTGGCGCTGACCGGCGCCCATTCGGCGCAGGCCCACCAGCAGAACGCGGCGCGCGGCATCGGGGCCGGCGTCAATGCCAGCGAGTTCGTCACCCGCTCGATGCGTTCGCATATCGTCAATACCCAGGCCCGCATCGAGCGCGGCCAGACTTTTCTCGCCTCGGTCGGCTCGACGGCGCCTTTCATTGGCCTGTTCGGCACGGTCTGGGGCATCTATCACGCGCTGGTCGGTCTCTCCGGCGCCACCCAGGTTGTCCTCGACAAGGTGGCCGGCCCGGTCGGCGAGGCGCTGATCATGACCGCGGCCGGC
This sequence comes from Dechloromonas denitrificans, assembly GCF_001551835.1. Lineage (GTDB taxonomy): Bacteria > Pseudomonadota > Gammaproteobacteria > Burkholderiales > Rhodocyclaceae > Azonexus > Azonexus denitrificans. The sequence continues at coordinate 536,068 of NZ_LODL01000035.1, forward strand.
CTCTTCGTCGCCATCCCGGCCGTGCTCGCCTACAACGCCTTCACCCGTGCCAACCGCCTGGTCGCTGTCCAACTGGACGGTTTCGCCCACGACCTGCACGCCTACCTGACGACCGGCGTCCGCGTCGGTGGCAGCGTCAATCTGGTCGATATCGGCGCCGCCCGCGCCAGTCGGCAGGGTTGATCATGGCCTTCGGCAGCTTTGACGAAGGCGGCAGCGGCCAGCCGATGGCCGAAATCAACACGACGCCGCTGGTCGATGTGATGCTGGTGCTGCTGGTCATCTTCATCATCACCGCACCCCTCTTTCACCAGGCAGTGCCGATCGACCTGCCGCAGGTCAGCGCCAGCAAGCTCGACGACAAGCCGGAAGTGATCCAGCTGGCGATCGATGGCGACGGGGGGCTCTTCTGGAACGGCGAGGCCATCCCGCGTGACGGGCTGGATGCCCGCTTTGCCGCGGCCAGCGCCCGTCAGCCGGAACTGCATCTGCGGGCCGACCGCAAGGTGGCCTACGAAAAGGTGGCCGATGTGATGGCCGCGGCGCAACGGGCCAGCATTGTCAAGATCGCTTTCCTGACCCAACCCAATTCCTGATTCCTGATTCCGATTGCCGAGACAAACCGATGAAACACCCGCGCCCCAAGCCGCTCGCGCTGGCGATTGCCGCCCTGATTACTTCCGGTCAGTTGCTGGCGGCCGACGATGAAGATGCCAAGCAGCTGTCCGAAATGACGGTGCGCCAGAGCCGGCCGAGCGCCGTCGTCCAGAACCCTTCGCCGCAGGCCGAAGTGACCGGCGAACAGGCGCGCAACATGAACGTCGTCAATACTGAGGACGTCGTCAAATACATGCCCAGCCTGCAGATCCGCAAGCGCTACGTCGGCGACCGCAATGCGATCATCGCGGCGCGCACCACCGGCACCGTGCAGAGCGCCCGTTCGCTGGTCTATGCCGACGGCCTGCTGCTCTCCAACCTGCTCGGCAATAGCTACGCCTACCCGGCGCGCTGGAACCTGGTCGGCAGCGAGGAGATCGATACGGTCAACGTGCTGTACGGGCCGTTTTCCGCGCTGCTGCCGGGCAATTCGGCGGGGGCGACGATCCTGATGACGACGCGGCAGCCGGAAGGGGCCGAGGCGCATGTCCGGACCCAGATGTTCTCGTCCAATTTCAAGCTCTACAACACCGACATGACGGCGCACGGCCATCAGGAGCAGGGCAGCGGCGCCGTGCGCTACGGCAAGCTGAGCATTTCGGCGATGGCCAACCATCTCGACAGCTACGGCCAGCCGATGAGCTTTGCCACGGCGACCCCGGTGACTGGCGGTTCGGGCGGGACACCGGTCAGCGGCGCGGTGATCGACAGCGACCCGACCGGCGCCCGCCGCGTCATCGTCGGCGCCTACGGCATGGACCACACCATCCAGGACGTCGGCAAGGTTCGCCTGGCCTATGACTTCGCGCCGGGTACCCGGCTCGCCTTTACCTTCGGCGAATGGCGCAACGATTCGACCAGCCGCCAGGACAGCTACCTGAAGAATGCCGCCGGCCAGACGGTGAGCAGTGGCACGGTGCTGATCAACGGCCAGCGCTATACGCTGACCGCCGGCAATTTCGCGCCGTCGCGCAGCGATACGGTGAACCGCCTGTACGGCCTGACTTTCGATAGCCGACTGGCCGACGACTGGCGCTTCGAAAGCGCCTTCTCGGTGTACCAGACACCGACCGACCTGACGCGGACGGCAAACACGGCCAGTTCGAGCGCCGGTTCGCTGGCCTATAACGACGGTTCCGGCTGGAACAACGCCGACCTGCGCCTGATCTGGAAGCCGAGCGGCAGCGGCCACGCAGTGACGGCCGGCTTCCATCAGGATGCCTACCGCTACGACTACAGCAAGTACAACGCCAGCAACTGGCTGAACGAGGCCAGCCGGACGACGCTGAGCAACCGCAACGAGGGGCGGACGCAGACGCAGGCCTTCTATCTGCAGGACGAATGGAAATTTGCCCAAAACTGGACGTTGACCGCCGGCGTGCGCCAGGAATCCTGGCAGGCCACCGATGGCCGGATCTATACCCCGGCCCTGGGCAACAACAGCTTCAACGACCGCGAAGAAAGCGGCACCTCGCCCAAGCTCAGCCTGGCCTGGCAGGCGACCGCCGACTGGACGCTGCGCGCCTCGCTCGGCAAGGCCTACCGCTTCCCGACCGTGACCGAACTGTTCCAGACCGAAACCACCGGCTCGACGACCCGGATCAGCGACCCCAACCTGAAGCCGGAAAAGGTCTTCGCCAAGGATCTGAGCGCCGAGGGGGCGGTCGGCCAGGGCATCCTGCGCCTGTCGCTGTTCGAGGAAGTGGTCGAGGATGCGCTGTACAGCTTCACCGACTACAGCAACACGACGCGCAACCAGAATATCGACAAGCTGCGCGCCCGCGGCACCGAAGCCGCCTACACGGCACCCGAGGTGCTGCGCGGCCTCGACCTGACGGCCAGCCTGACCTACGTCCATTCACGCGTCCTGGAAAACCAGCTCAATCCGGCAATGGTCGGCAAATGGATGGTCCGCGTCCCGGACTGGCGGGCCTCGCTGCTGGCGATCTATCGCTTCAACGAGCAATGGACCGGCTCGCTCGGCTACAAGTACAGCGGCCGCCAGTACAACAACCCGGACAATTCCGACCAGTGGCCCGATACCTACGGCGGCAACAGCAAGTTCTCCACCTTCGATGCCAAGGTCTCCTACCGGCTGGCCAAGCAGGCCGCCGTCGCCTTCGGCGTCGATAACCTGACCAACGAAAAATACTATGCCTTCCACCCCTACCCGCAGCGCACCTTCCATGGCGAAGTCCGTGTCGATTTCTAGGCTGCTCGCTGCCGGGCTGCTGCTCGCTCTGGCCGGGGCCGGCGCGCTGGCGGCGGACGGCATGCCGGGCATGGCCAAGGCCAAGGCCGCCAAGCAGGAACTCGGCGCCTCGGCCATTTTCACGCCGGACGGCAGCCTGCTGGTCGCCGCCAAGCAGGGCGAGCACGTCATGCTCTACCGTAGTCGCGACGAGGGCCAGAACTGGTCGGCGCCGGCTGCGGTCAACGCCCGGCCGGAGCCCATTTCCGCCGACGGCGAGAATCGCCCGAAGCTCGCCTTCGCGGCCGATGGCGGCTTGCTGGTGTCCTGGACGCGGCCGCTCGGCAAACCGTACAGCGGCGCCATCCGGCTGGCCCGGGCCGACGACGGCCAGAACTTCGCGGCGCCGCTCACCGTACACAAGGACCCGGCCGAAATCACCCACCGTTTCGAATCGCTGCTGACGACGCCGGACAACAAGGTCATCGTCGCCTGGATCGACAAGCGCGACCTCGAAGCGGCCAAGGCTGGCAAGAGCACCTACCGCGGTGCCGCCATCTACAGCGCCGTGTCGACCGACGGCGGGCGCAGCTTCCAGGCCGAGCGCAAGCTGGCCGACCATTCCTGCGAGTGCTGCCGGATTACCAGTGCGCTGGACCATGACGGCACGCCGCTCTTCATGTGGCGCCACGTCTATGCCCCGAACGAGCGCGATCATGCGCTGGCCCGCCTGGCGGCTGACGGCACGCCGGCCAGCGTGCAGCGCGCCACCTTCGACCGCTGGAAGGTCGATGGCTGCCCGCATCACGGCCCGTCGCTGGTCGTTGATGAGGCCGGTGTCCGCCATGCCGTCTGGTTCAACCAGAAGGACGGTGAAGGCCGGGTCTTCTACGGTCGACTGTTGCCCGGGGCCGAAATCCGCGTCGAAGCTCAGCGGCCGGTCGGCGGGCCGCGCGCCGCGCATGCCGATCTGGCGACGGCGGGCGGCAAGCTGGCCATCGTCTGGAAAGAGTTCGATGGCGAACGGACCCAGTTGCGCGGCCTGCTTTCCGGCGACGGCGGCCAGCGTTTCGACGAACTCCAGCTCGCCGCCACCGAAGGCGCCTCCGACCAGCCACGCCTCATCCAGCGCCAGGACAAGCTGTACGCTTTCTGGCACACCGAGAAGGAAGGCTTCCGCGTGCTGGTGCTGCCATGAGCCGCCGCCTGCTCGCCGGGCTGGCCCTGGCCCTGGCCGTCATGCCCTTGCTGGCGGCCGGATTCACTCCGCTCGATCGGGCCGCCGCCCGGCAACTGACCGAGGCCGGCAGCTATCGGCAGCCGACCGTCGTCGCACTGTGGTCGGCCGACTGCAGTCACTGCAAGAAAAACCTGCAACTGCTCGCCGGCCTGGTCAAACGCAACAAGCAGTTGCGGGTCATCACCGTCGCCGCGGAAGTGGCCGAGGCCGGCCATGTCCCGTTGCTCGACCGCTACGCCTTGCCCGGGCCGCGCTATGCCTATGGCAGCGACAGCCCGGAGGCGATTGCCTACGCCATCGACCCGAGCTGGGCCGGCGAGTTGCCGCGGACGTTTCTGTTCGACGGGGCCGGCGGCAAGGCAAAACTGTCCGGCGTCCTCGACCAGCCGACCATCGAAAAGGCCACCGGCTTGCGTTTCTGATCCGCGCCGTTCCCGGATGGCATCTCAAAGCTCTTCTGGCACAAGCATCTTGCCGCCCTGAGCCGGGGCTTTCCGTGTAATCTTCGATCCTTACTTTGGTACTAGCCCAAAAAGATAATGGACAAAGATCAGGAGATTTTGGCGATCAGCCGGCTGGTGTTCGAGTTGACCAAAATTGGCGATGCCGATCCGGACAAGATGCTGGCGCGCCTGTTCGATTTGCTGCAAACCTTGCCCGGCATCCGCGTTCAGCCGCGTAGCCTGATCCTGTTGCGCAATTCGCGCGGGGCGCTGATCCAGGTCGCCCAGCATGGCCTGCCGCCGGTCTGGGCGCAGGCCGAGATGACGATTCCGCCGGCCGGGCCGACGGCAGCCGACGCGGCCGAGGCTTTCCTGGCCACCCCGGCCAGCCTCGACCCGCCGCTGGCCCTGCCCGAGGTGGCGGCCGAGGCGCCCTGTTTCGTCCTGCCCTTGAACGAAGGGGAGCAGGTCGCCGGGCGGGCATTGCTTTTCATCGACCCGGCCTGGCAGCCCGATGCGATCGAGTTCGAATTCATGACCGACCTGGCCAAGGCGCTGTCGGTCCTCGTCTCGCGTTGCGTCATCAACGAAACCCTGCGCGTCCGCGAGGTCGAGCTGGAGGATGCCCGCACCGACGCCATCCGGCGCCTGGGGACCGCCTCCGAGTACCGCGACAACGAAACCGGCATGCACATCATGCGGATGACGCATTTCGCCACGGCAATCGCCAAGGCGATGGGCCTGCCGGCCGAAACCCGGGAACTGCTGACCATCTGCGCACCGATGCATGACGTCGGCAAGATCGGCATTCCCGATGCCATCCTGCTCAAGCCCGGCCGGCTGTCGAGCGACGAGTTCGAGGTCATGAAGCGCCATACCGACATCGGCAAGCGTCTGCTGACCGGCGAGGACAGTTTGATCCAGGTGGCACGCGACATTGCCGCCAGCCACCACGAGCGCTGGGATGGCACGGGTTATCCCGACGGCCTGGCCGGCGAGGCGATTCCGCTGCTGGCGCGCATTTGTGCGGTATCCGATGTGTTCGATGCGCTGACCTCGGTCCGCCCCTACAAGCGGCCGTGGCCGCTGGACGAGGCGGTGGCCTGGGTGCGCGAGAATTCCGGCACCCATTTCGACCCGGCCGTGGTCGCCGCCTTCGATCTGGCCCTGCCGGAAATCATGCGCATCCGCGAACTGTACCGGGACGACATCATCGATCCCAACCAGGTGCTGAGTTTCCCGGAAACGCTGTACAACAGCGCCGACTGGGTGCGCTGGGAGGACAGCCTCCGGGTCGGTATCGACGTTATCGACGAGCATCATCGCTACCTGTTCGATCTGACCAACGATCTGTTCGAAGTGGTTTCCAACAAGCGCGGTGCGCGCGAAGTGGCCCGCGTGCTGAAGGCGCTCGACCAGTACGTCCAGGTCCATTTCCGGGCCGAGGAACGGATGATGGAGCACTACGGCCACCGGGCGCTGCAGCACCAGCAGCATCAGCACGGCCGGTTCGAGGAACGCCTGCGCGAGTTCTACACCGAACTGCACAGCAATCCGCTGACTGCGCAGTTCGATGTGCTGGTCTATTTGCGCCACTGGCTGGTCAAGCACATCGTGCATGAGGATGCGCAGTTGCGCGAGCTGGTGACCAGCCCCGCCGTCTGAGTTTCTGCCCGGCCAGAATGGCAAAAGCCCGGTGTCTGCTACGGTCAACCGGGAAAAACCGACTGATTTGAAAACGCCTGGCCTGAACGCCATCGCCCCGAGTTGTCTCGGGGCGATGGTTGGGGTGTGTTGCAGAGGCGATCAGAACTTCAGGTTGAACCCGGCATAGAACGAACGGCCCATGCCGGGAACGCCAATACCCCAGGGGATGCTGTTGATCCCCATGGTTGTTCCCTGGCCGGTGTAGGCGCCGCCCAGCGGCAGGTAGTAGAACTTGTCGAAGAGGTTTTCGACGCCGAAATCGATCCGTGCCGTCTTGTTCCAGGTATAGCTGGCACGCAGGTTGGTCAGGCTGTAGCCGGAAGTCTGGATTTCATTGCGCACGGCCGAGGTGTCGTGCTTGCCGGTGACGCCGATCACTTCGAGGGCGTTGTTCCAGCCGCCGAGTTGATGGGTGAGCGCCAGCTTGGCGTTGAGCGGCATGATGTTGTACAGGTTGCCGCCGGTATCGCGGTTTTCGCCATGGGTGTAGCCGAGCAGGCCGTTCAGGCCGAAGGCGCCGACGCCGGTGCTGGCCAGCGGCATGCGGCCGGAAAGATCAAGACCGTAGAGGCGGGCCGACTGGTTGGTGTATTTGAGGACGACAAACTGGTTGCTGGTCCTGCTGTTGTTCGCGGTGCAGGCGGCGCCGGAGGTACAGCGGACGGCGTCGATGTAGTCGTCGACGTAGGTGAAGTACGGCGTTGCCTTGAATTCCCAACTGCGGTCGGCGGCATGCAGGTCGAAGGTGGTCGAGGCGGTGTAGGCTGTTTCCGGCTTCAGGTCGGGATCGCCGACATAGCCGTTACCGTCGCCGACGAAGTTGTTCATGATCGCCATCATGCCGGCGGTCGACCAGGTGTAGCGCTCATAAAGATTCGGCGAGCGGACCTTGCGGGCGACACCGAATTCGATGTCGGTGGTCTTGCTCGGCGTATAGCGGGCCAGTGCCGTCAGGTCCAGGTTATGGTCAGCTTGGCTGCGGCTGCCATTGTTGAAGCGCACCGCGTCGGTGGTCTGACTCATCATGCCGCCCGAGCCGGAAACGGGGGCGCTCGCCAGGTTGTAGCCGTGGACGGGGTCGGTGCTGGTCCGGACGTATTCGTAACGGGCGCCGATCTGGGTGGTCCATTGCGCGTTCAGGCGGGATTCCCATTCGCCGAACAGGGCGGTGCGATCGCGCTCGCCGTTGTTGATGTTGAGGAAGTCGTTCGGCCCCATGCCCATGCTGCCGACGACGGCCGGCCACCAGTCGTCGAGCTTGTAACGCTGGAATTCAGCACCAACCCGCAACAGGTCCTGCGCCGTCAGGTCGATGTTAAACCTGGCGCTGGCGCCGGTGGTCGTGCTTTCCGAGCGCATCGGCATGCCTTGCGACGTATTGCTGGCGGTGTACTGGAATTTCTTGTCCGGTCCGAACTCCATGAAGTGCTTGACGTCTTCGTGGTAAGCACGGACTTCGGCACTACCCCAGTCGAATTGACCGAGGTAGCGCAGGTTGACGCGCTTCTGCTCGTTGCCCAGCATGTCCATGCGCTGGTTGGGGTAGAGCTGCTGGGGGACGTCCTGGTAGCCGAACTTGGCTTCGACGAGGTGGTTGCCGCCGCGTAGTGCGAAACCGAGGGTGTGCGTTTGCGTTTCGTAGGCCGTCGAGCCGACCTCGTCGAGCGGTAGCGTGTGGCCGGTGCGGCCGGTCGCGGTGGTGCTCTTGAAATCGCCGGCGGCTTTGTAGTTATCGGCCTTGGTGGTGGCACCGGTGTAGTTGATGCTGAAATTCTCGGTGGCCAGCGTCGCTCCGACATTGCCGCCGAGGGCATTGTTGTTGCTGCGATAAAAGCCGCCGATTTCGCCCTGGGTCAGCAGACCCTGGCCGGGCGCGGCGAATTTGGGGGCGGCGGTTTCGGCCACGATGCTGCCGCCGATGCTGTCGCCGCCCACGCTGACCGGGGTAATCCCCGCATAGACCTTGATCTTGGTTACGGCGTTCGGATCGAGGTAGGAAAGCGGCGGGTTCATGTGGTTGGGGCAGGTGGCGATGAAATCCATGCCATCGATCGAAATGCGCAGGCGGTCATCGGCCAGGCCGTGGATGGACGGCAGGCTGGAGATGCCGCCGGCGCCGTACAGGCTGACCCCGGGCACGTCCTGCAGCAAACTGGCGGTATCCCGCGTCACCGCGTGCTTGGCGGCGATCTCGGCCGAGCCGACCTGGCGTGGCGACGTCGCTTCCGGAATCCGGCTGGCGTTGACGACCACCTCGTTCAAGGTGCTCTGCGCGTAGGCGACGGGCGCGGAAAAAATGACGGCCAACGCGGCGGTCAACGGACGAATGCGGTACCCCATGAAACTCTCCCTGAATTATTGGTGTTTTTGCGCGGGGGGATTGTCCGGGATTAGCGGGGCGGTAGGAATGCGACAAATTGCCGCGCGACAATTTGTCTAGTTCCGGCGAGCTAGGGAAAGAACTAGGCTTTGGCAGGTAATTCGCCTCCTTTTCTGGAAGATCATCATGAAGCGACTGCTGGCCTCTCTCTGCTGCACTGTTCTATGGATTGCCGGCGCGCCGCAGGCGATGGCCGACGATGTTGAGCCTGCCCTGTATCGCGCGGCGATGCTGCACAAGGCCGGGGAAAGCGGGGCGGCGCTGGCGATCTGGCAGGACTGGGCAAACCGGGGCAGCGTCGATGCCGCCTACAATCTGGCGCTCATTTACCAGCATGGCGACGGCGTGCCGCTCGATTATGGCCAGGCGATGCACTGGTACAAGGTGGCGGCGGCCAAGGGCGACAAGGCTTCCCGCATCCAGCTTGGCTTGATGTACCAGATCGGACAGGGCGTGGCGGCCGACCAGGATGAGGCGCATCGCTGGTACACGATGGATCGGCGCCACCATCTGCACCATGAGCATGATCCGCAGCTTGTCGCCTGGCGTCGGCAGGCGCTGGCCCTGATCGACGAGCGCGACCGCCGGGCGCAGATAGCGGCCTCCCGTGCGTCATCAATCCAGATCGTGGCCGATCTGCAACGGCGCGCCGGCATGCTGGCTGAACCACCGGCAGCTAAGGCAATGCTGGCTTCTTCAGGGCGCTAGCCTTGGCGGTTTTTGCCTTTTCTGGCAGGTCGACTGCAGCAATCAGCAAAAACGCTGGATAACCTCAAGCATTTCATCGGCGCTGAACGGCTTGGCGATGAAATCATCCATGCCGGCTGCCAGGCAGTGCTCGCGGTCGGTGGTCAGTGCATTGGCGGTCAGCGCGATGACCGGCAGGCGCGGCAGGCCATGTTCGATTTCGTGGGCGCGCAGGTGGCGGGTCGCTTCCACGCCATCCATGTGGGGCATCTGCATGTCCATCAGCACCAGATTGAACGGCGTCCTGGTGCCGGCAATGGCACTCAGCGCCTGCAAGCCGTCTTCGGCCAGGACGACCTGGCAGCCGAACTTGGTGAGCAGTTTCTGGGCGAGCATCTGATTGACCGGCGTGTCTTCGACCAGCAGCACGCGCTTGTTGCGCAACAGGCCGATGGCCGCCGGCTGCGGCTCGCCCTGGTCGTTGGCAGGTTGCGTCGTGGCGGCCAGCTTGCAGTCGATGGCAAAGATAAAGGTGCTGCCCTGCCCCGGCTGGCTGTCGAGACGGATTTCACCACCCATCAGATCGACCAGGCGGCGAACGATGGCCAGCCCGAGGCCGGTACCGCCGTATTTGCGGGTGGTGGAACTCTCCGCCTGCGAGAAGGGGGCGAAGATCATCTGCTGCTTGTCGGGGGCGATGCCGATGCCGGTATCGCTCACCGTGAACTGCAGCCGCCACTCGTCCACTGCCGCCTTGGGTTCGGCCCGGACAGTGATCACGACGCCGCCCTGTTCGGTGAACTTCAGCGCATTCGACAGCAGATTGGTCAGGATCTGGCGCAGCCGGAAGGGGTCGCCAATAATTCGCTGCGGCAGGTCGCCATTTGCCTGCCAGCGCAGGCTCAGGCCCTTTTCCCGGGCCTGGACGGCGTAGATGCCGACCAGGCTGTCGAGCAGTTCGGGCAGGAAGAGCGGAATCTTTTCCAGGCCGAGATGGCCGGCATCGATCTTGGAAAAGTCGAGAATGTCGTTCAGGACCTGCATCAGGCTCTCGCCGGAGAGCTTCACCCAGGTCAGATATTCGCGTTGTTCGGCGGTCAACTCGGTGGCCAGCGCCAGATCGGTCATGCCGAGAATGCCGTTCATCGGCGTCCGGATTTCATGGCTCATCGTTGCCAGAAAATCGGTCTTCGCCTGGGCGCCCGCCTCGGCGGCCAGGGCCAGGGCCTTGGCTTGGTCGCGGGCGGTGGTCAGGTCGCGGATCCGTTCGTCGACGGCGCGCGACATCGCATTAAAGGCGGCACCGAGACGGCCGACGTCGTCGTCGCCCTCGGCCACCGGTGGCGGCGTCAGGTTGCCGGCGGTTACCGCTTCGCTGGCCCGGGTCAGGTCGCTCAGGTGGCGGGTCAGGAAATAGCCGAGCAAGCCCATCAGGCCGGCCGAAAAAATGATTTCGAGCAGCGCGATGCCGACCCCCTGCTTGAGCAACTGGCCGTGTGCTTCAATGATCTGCTTGAGGTCGAGGCCGAACTGCAGCACGCCCAGCTTCTGGCCGTAGGCTTCGACCGGCAGCGCGACGTCGTAGCGCGGCGCGTCGCCTTCCTCTTCGAAGAGGTGAAAGTCCTTGTCCGGCAAGGGCAGCGGCTTGTTGTCCGGCCAGCCGCTGCCGGCCAGGCGCCGACCACTGGCGTCGCTCACCGCCAGGTAGTCGATGCCGCTGGCCGCGGCGCTCTCGTCGAGCACGGCCTGGACGGTGGCGTAGTCGCGCTGGGCCATCGGCGCCAGGATGGCGGCGATCAGCACCGGGGCGATCTGTTCGGCATGGCGCCGGGCCTGGCCGCCCATGTGGTCGGTCAGCAGGCGCAGGCTGTTGGCGACGAGCAGGGTCAGCATCAGCGCTTCGACGGCAACAGCGAGGATTAGCAGGCGGCCGCGGACGGAACGCAAAGGAGAGATGGGGGTCATTTGCCCTTGATCTGGAGCAGCGTTTCCGCGGCGTAAGGTTCCATCGCCTCGAGCTCCTTCGGACGCAGCTTGCGATAGCCGCCAAGCTTGTTATCTTCAAAGTACTTTTTGCCTTCGGCCGTCTCGGCAAAGGTCCACAGTGCCGCGTCGATCTTGCCCTGTTGGCTGCTGCGCTGTCGGTTCAACACGTATACGCGGCCGGCCATCGGCTCGCTCTCGGCCAGAATGCGCAGGGCGGCCTGCTGCTCGGCCGGCAGCTTCTGGTAGTTGGCGAGCGAGGTGAAGGCAACGGCGGCATCGCCGGCCAGCACCTGCCGGCTGACGCTGTCGGCGGCGGAGATGTAACGCAGCGTGACGTCGTTCAGGTCGTTGATTTTCAGCCAGTGCTGGCCCCACAGCGTGACCAGCGAACTGCGCGACAGGCCGAGTCCCGTCGTCCCCCTGAGGTCGGCCGCCTTGCGGTATTTGCTCTGGCGGGCGACCAGCGCCACCGCCTTGAAGTCGGCCTTGTAGGTGAGCAGCGGCAGATAGCCGGCCTCCGTCTGGTAGAGGCGGGCCTGATGGCCGGTGGTGACGGCGAGGTCGTATTCCTGGTTCAGCGCGCGGCGGCCGAATTCGGTGAAATCCGGCGCGGTCTGTACCTCGACCGGCAGGCCCAGTGTGCTCTCGAGATGCTGGCGCAGCGGCTGGTACATTTCGAGAATGACCCGGGCGCTGGTGTGCGGGGCGATGCCCAGTTTGAAGGTGGCGTCCTGGCTGCGGGCCGGGTCGGCGAACAGCGCGAGGAGGGAAAACAGGATGGCGAAGGTCGGACGGGCCAGCATGCAATCCTTAGCCGTTCAGCTTGTCGAGCGCCTCACGCAGCTTGCCGGGCTCATCCAGGCGCAGCATGCGGCGAACGTTGGGGGTCAGCTCGCTGACGTCGGATTTGAGCACCCGGTTTTTCACTTCCAGCACCTGCGACGGGTGCATCGAGAAAATGCGCAGCCCCATGCCGAGCAGCAGGCGGGTCAGGTTCGGGTCGCCGGCCATTTCGCCGCAGACGGAGACCGGCACGCCGACCTTCTCGGCGCTCGACAGCGTGTGGGCGAGCAGCATCAGCACGGCCGGGTGCAGCGGGTCGTAGAGGTTGGCGACTTGCTCGTCGGAACGGTCGATGGCCAGCGTGTACTGGATCAGGTCGTTGGTTCCGATCGACAGGAAATCGAGGCGGCGCAGGAAGAGGCCGACGGCCAGCGCGGCGGCCGGAATCTCGATCATGCCGCCGACCTGGATGTTTTCGTCGAACGTCACCTTTTCGCCACGCAGGCTGGATTTGGCCTGCTCGAGCGCGGCCAGCGTCTGGTCGATCTCGTGGGCGTGGGCCAGCATCGGAATCAGCAACTTGATCGGCCCGTATTTCGAGGCGCGCAGGATGGCTCGCAACTGGGTCTGGAACATCCGCGGCTCGGCCAGCGACAGCCGGATGGCGCGGCGGCCGAGGGCCGGGTTGGTCTTGACGCGGTCGTTGACGATGCTGTCCGGACGGATGTCCTTGTCGTTGCCGAGGTCGAAGGTGCGGATGGTGACCGGGCGGCCGGCCATGCCCTTGACCACCTTCTTGTAGGCCTCGTACTGCTCGCGCTCGTCCGGCATGTCGCCGCGGTCGAGAAAGAGGAACTCGGTGCGGAACAGGCCGACGCCTTCGGCGCCGGCTTCGAGGGCGATCGGCACGTCGCCGGGCAGTTCGATGTTGGCAAACAACTGCACGTCAATGCCGTCGATTGTCTGCGAACGGGCGGTCTTCAGGCGCTTCAGTTTCGAGCGTTCCAGCTCGATCTGGTTCTTGCGAAGCTGGTATTCCTCGAGCACCCGCGGGTCGGGATTGACGATGACGACGCCGCGCTTGCCGTCGACGATGATCTGCTCGCCATCGCGGATCAGCGAGCGTGCCGTTTCGAGGCCGACGATCGACGGGATCGCCATGCTGCGGGCAAGGATCGCGGTGTGCGAGGTGGCGCCGCCGACATCGGTGATGAAGGAGGCGAAGCGGTGGTCCTTGAAGGCGATGACGTCGGCCGGCGACAGGTCGTGGGCGACGACGATCAACTGCTCTTCCTTGACTCCCTTGGCCGTCTTCATCACGGCCCGGCCGGGGTGACCGAGCAGTTCCTTGATGACGCGCTCGACGACCTGGACGACGTCGAACTTGCGCTCGCGCAGGTAGGGGTCGTCGAACTGCTCGAACTGGGCGACCAGCGTTTCCATCTGCTGGACCAGCGCCCATTCGGCATTGCAGCGTCGTTCGCGGATGATCTCGCGCGGCTTGTCGACCAGTTCCGGGTCTTCCAGGAACATGGTGTGGATGTCGATGAAGGCGGCGAGCTCGGCCGGCGCGTGCTCGGTGGTTTCCTTCATCGTCATCAGCTCGCCCTTGACGGCGTGCATGGCCGCCGCAAAGCGGGCAATTTCCTTTTCGACCATGCGCGGCGCGATGGTCAGGTGCGACACTTCCAGCGTCGCGTGCGACATCAGCATGGCCCGCCCGATGGCGATGCCGCCCGAGACACCGAGACCGTGCAGGGTAAAGCTCATATCGTCCTACTCTCCCTCGCCGAAGTAGTCGGCAATCAGCGCCAGCAGCGCCGCCATCGCCTCGGCCTCGTCGGCGCCGTCGGTTTCGATGCTGACTTTGGACCCCTTGCCGGCGGCCAGCATCATGACGCCCATGATGCTCTTGGCGTTGATGCGGCGTGTCCCCTTGGTCATCCAGACCTCGCATTTGTACTTGCCTGCCAGTTGGGTCAGCTTGGCGGAGGCGCGGGCATGCAGCCCGAGCTTGTTGATGATTTCGGCTTCCTGAGTCAGCATTTTAGTGATCCAGCATGTTGAAGACACCGTCGCGGCCGCCGTCGCGGGCTCGGGTGAGCAGAGTTTCCATGCCCTTGTCGCGGTAAGTCAGCGCGCGCAGCAGCATGGGCAGATTGACGCCGGTCAGGCCTTCGATACGGCCGGGTTCGAGCAGTTTGGTGGCGAGATTGGCCGGCGTCGCGCCGAAAATATCGGTGAGGACGAGGACGCCCCGGCCATTGTCGACCAGGCGGAGCATCTCACGGGCCAGCGGCAACAGGTCGAGCGGGTCGTCCTGCGCGGCAACGCCGAGCTGGTTGAGCTGGGGCGGGCGTTTGTTGAGGACGTGACAGGCATTCTGGACGAGCGCCTCGCCAAAGCTGCCGTGGGTGATGAGTAGAATTCCGATCATGCGCCGGATTCTACCGCCCTTTCAGCGTCGGCTGACGATCAGGATGCCGACGACGACAAGGGCCGCGCCGGCCGTCTGGGCCAGCGAAATATGTTCGGCGAGCAGCCACCAGCCGAAGCCGATGGTGAGCAGCGGTCCGACCATGCTGAACAGCGACGAACGACCGGCGCCGAGCCGGCGGATTGCCGCCGATTGGGCGAAGACCGGGATGATGGTGGCGAACAGCGCCATCGCCAGGCCCCAGCCATAAACCGGCAGCGGCTGGATGAAGGCGGTCAACGGGTGGGCGGCGGCAAAATGCAGCAGCGTCACCGCCGATGAAACCAGCGAGGCCAGCGCCGTGAAGCGCATGGCGCCGAGGCGGCCGATCATCGGCGCGCTGCCCGACAGGTAGATGGCGTAGGAGACGCTGGAGCCGAAGACCAGCGCGCCGCCGAGCCAGACGTCGCGGGCCTCGTTGAGGCCGAGGTCGTGCATGAAGGCGAAGCCGATGCCGCAGTAGCAGAGGACAAGGGCGATGCCTTCGCGTTTGGTGAACGCCCGGCCCTGGAAAAGGACGCCGATCAGGATGGTCAGCGTCGGGTAG
Organism: Dechloromonas denitrificans; assembly: GCF_001551835.1. Lineage (GTDB taxonomy): Bacteria > Pseudomonadota > Gammaproteobacteria > Burkholderiales > Rhodocyclaceae > Azonexus > Azonexus denitrificans. Next base: position 551,165 of record NZ_LODL01000035.1, read on the forward strand.
GTGAACAGGATCAGCCGTTCCAGCCCGGCCGAAATGTATTCCAGGCCCCAGAAGTCGAGAATGCTGGCACCGTAGTAGCCGAAGCAGCCGAGCAGGATCAGCCGGCCCCAGTCGCCGCCGGACAGGCTGGCGCCGGCCCGCTGTTCGGCCAGGCCGATCCACAGGAAGACCGGCAGCGAGAAGCCCATGCGCAGCGCGAGCAGCGTGATGGCATCGACGCCATACGGGTAGGCCAGCTTGACGAAAATGGCTTTCAGCGAAAAACCGAAGGCGGCGAGCAGGGCGAGGGCTGCCCCGGCGGCGCTACTGTCTTTCCAGGCATTCGATTTTTGCAAAGTCATTCTCGGTGGGTGGGGGGCAGGTAGCCATTGAATACGCCACCCGAACGCCTGGCAATTGGTAATATCCAAAGCCTGCGTTCGTTATGGACGAAACCATGTATTACGACCTACCCGATTTGCGCCTGGTTGCCGCCATTGCCGACAGCGGCAGCCTGACCCGCGCCGCCGGCCGCGTCCATCTGGCGCCCTCCTCGGCCAGCCACCGGCTGACCCAGCTCGAGGCGGCGCTCGGCGTGCCGCTCTTCGCCCGCCACCATCGCGGCCTGACGCCGACGGCGGCCGGCGAATCGCTGCTCCGTCACGCCCGCCAGGTCTTTGCCCAGCTCGAACAGATGCATGCCGATCTGGCGCCCTACGCCAGCGGCCTGAACAGCCAGGTCACGGTGTTCGCCAATACCAATGCGATCAACTGCTTTTTGCCGGAAGATCTCGGCGATTTTCTGCGCGAACAGCCGCGTATCCGGGTCAGTCTGGAAGAGCAGCCGAGTCCGGCGATCATTCAGGCGGTGGCGGCCGGCCAGGTCGAGATCGGCGTCGTTGCCGCCGAACGCAGCCTGAACGGCCTGGAAACCCAGCCCTACCGGCGCGACCGGCTGGTGTTCGTGGTGCCGGCCGGGCATCCGCTGGCCGGCCGGGCCGCCGTCGATTTCGCCGACGTGCTCGACCAGCCCTTCGTCTGCCTGCATGCCGGCAGCGCCATTCACACCTTCATGATGAACGCTGCCGCCCAGCTTGGGCGTAGTCTCGACGTACGTATCCAGGTCCGCAGCTTCAATGCGGTGTGCCGGATGGTGGCAGCCGGGGTCGGCATCGGCATGGTGCCGAATTCATCGATTCCCGTGGTCGACGCGCTGGAAACCGTAAAAATCAACGACCCCTGGGCGCCGCGCGACCTGCAGTTGTGTGTCCGGGCGCGGGCGGCGCTCAGTCCGGCCGCCGCCGCCCTTTTCGACCATCTGGCCGGCAAGGGCCGGCTGGCGCTTACAGCGGTCGCTTGACGGTCAGCGCACCGCGAATCTGGCCCTTGCCGTAGCCAGTCGCCTGGTCGTGCGGGTAGCTTTCGGTCAGCTTCGCCTTCAGGCCGGCGTCCAGACCCTCGGCCGGGCCGTGGCACTGCAGGCAGACATCGCCGACCGGCAGCGCCTTCATGTAACGGAAGACCGGCTTGCCGTCGAGGCTGACAATCTCGCTCTTTTCCAGCGTGTCCGGCTTCTCGCCATTGGCGGCGCGAATATTGAACTCGGCCAGTTGGCGCGCTTCCCACAGATCCGGCGTACCGCGTTCGGCATTGCGCGTCTTCAGGCTGACCCGGCGGATATCCCAGCCGGTTTCCTGACGCTTGGCCTTGATCAGCGCCGGCGCCTGTTCCTTGCACACCGGAATCGCCCCGGCCACGCCTTTCTCGGCCACCGCTTCCTGCATCGCGCTGACCACCTTGGGGACGACCGGCAGCACGGCCTTCCTGGTTTCTGCGGTCAGCGCGCCGATGTCCTGGGCGAGGGTGGGCCAGGCGGCAAGCAGCAGGCTGAGCGGGAGAAAGGCTTTCATGGCGGACTCCGAACGTATATAAGAAAACACTTATTCTACGCCGGCTGGTGTGCGTCCGTCATGATGCTGTTGGGCGAGCCCTGCAGTCGACCGGAGAAAAAAGCCGAAAATGCTCCCGGGCTGGTTTAGCGGCGGCGGCCGCCGAGGATCGAGCCGAGCACACCGCGCAGGATCTGCTGGCCGAGTTCGCGGCCGATGGTGCCGGCCATGCCGCGGGCGGCGCTCTTGGCGGCCGCTTCGATCATGCCTTCACGCTTGCCGCCGCGCGGGCCGGTAGTACCGCCGAGCATGTCGCCGATCGTGCCAAAGATGCCGCCGGATTCCTGCGCGGCCGGGGCGCTCTGGCGCGGCTGCGATGTCGAGCGGGGGCGGGCTTCGGCGGCGCTGTGGTTGCCCCAGTCATTGACATCGGGCGCACCGTTGCCGGCCGGCGGGGCGGGGATGGCGCCGGGCGCCGGCTGGCTGGCGGCCGGTTTGCCGCGCAGGATTTCGTAGGCCGATTCGCGGTCGATGGTTTGGCCGTAGGTGGCGAGCAACGGCGAGGCCTGGATCATGGCCTGGCGCTCGGCAGCGGTCAGCGGGCCGAGGCGGGAGGCGGGCGGGAAGATGGTGCTGCGGTCGACCACCGTCGGCCGGCCTTTTTCGTCGAGGAAGGAAACCAGCGCTTCGCCGACGCCGAGTTCGGTGATCACCGTGGCGGCATCGAATTTCGGGTTGGCGCGCATGGTCTGGGCCGCCGCCTGGACGGCTTTCTGGTCGCGCGGCGTGAAGGCGCGCAGGGCGTGCTGGACGCGGTTGCCGAGCTGGCCGAGGATCTTTTCCGGGACGTCGAGCGGGTTCTGCGTGACGAAATAGACGCCGACCCCTTTCGAGCGGATCAGGCGGACGACCTGTTCGACCTTGTCGGTCAGCGCTTGCGGCGCATCGCTGAACAGCAGGTGGGCTTCGTCGAAGAAGAAGACCAGCTTCGGCTTGTCGAGGTCGCCGGCTTCCGGCAGTTGCTCGAATAGCTCGGAGAGCAGCCAGAGCAGGAAGGTCGAGTAGAGGGCCGGTGAGTGGATGAGCTTTTCGGCGGCCAGCACGTTGATGACGCCGCGGCCGTTGGCGTCCACCTGCATCAGGTCGTGGATGTCGAGCATCGGCTCGCCGAAGAAGAGGTCGCCGCCCTGCTCTTCCAAGGTCAGCAGGCCGCGCTGGATGGCGCCGATCGAGGCGGTCGAGACGTTGCCGTATTCGGTGGTGAATTCCTTGGCGTTTTCGCCGACGTACTGGATGCAGGCGCGCAGGTCTTTCAAGTCGAGCAGCAGCAGGCCCTGGTCGTCGGCGATCTTGAAGACCAGTTGCAGGACGCCGGTTTGCGTGTCGTTCAGGTTGAGCAGGCGGGCGAGCAGCAGCGGCCCCATGTCGGAAATGGTGGCGCGAACCGGAATGCCGCCCTGGCCGAACACATCCCAGAAAGCGACCGGGTTGGCGTAGGGCACGAAGCCTTCGAGGCCGAGATCCTTCAGGCGCGTTTCCAGCTTCGGCGTGACGACGCCGGCCGCCGCCATGCCGGAGAGGTCGCCCTTGACGTCGGCCATGAAGACGGGGACGCCGGCGTAGGACAGGCGCTCGGCCATCGACTGCAGCGTGACTGTCTTGCCGGTGCCGGTGGCGCCGGTGATCAGGCCGTGGCGGTTGGCCATCTGCGGCAGCAGCGCCGGGTAGCCGTCGTCGGATTTGGCGAGGTAAAGGGGCTCGGACATGGTGCGGACTTCTCCTGGATAGGTTGTTGGCATTCTAGCAATGCTTGGCCGGGCGCAATGTGAAAGAGCGTAACGGCACCGCCCGGAAAAGCGCGATCCCGGCCTGACGAGAGCGCCGGCTGCGGGTAAAATCCCGGCTTCTTTGTTTACTGCAGTGAGAGAAGACCATGGCAGGTCATTCCAAGTGGGCCAATATCCAGCACCGTAAGGGGCGTCAGGACGAAAAGCGCGGCGCCGCTTTCTCCAAGATCGCCAAGGAAATTACCGTGGCCGCCAAGATGGGCGGCGGCGATGCCGGTTTCAATCCGCGCCTGCGGGTTGCGGTCGACAAGGCGAAGGGCGTCAATATGCCCAAGGACAAGATCGACACCGCGATCAAGAAGGGCACCGGCGAGCTGGAAGGCGTCGATTACGTCGAGATCCGCTACGAAGGCTACGGTATCGGCGGCGCGGCGATCATGGTCGACTGCCTGACCGACAACAAGACGCGGACCGTCGCCGAAGTGCGCCACGCCTTCAACAAGTACGGCGGCAACATGGGCACCGAAGGCTGCGTCGTTTTCCAGTTCAAGCATTGTGGCCAGATGATCTTCGCCCCGGGCACCGACGAAGCGGCGCTGATGGATGCGGCGATCGAAGCCGGCGCCGAGGACGTGGCGACCAATGAGGACGGCTCGATCGAAGTGATCACCGGGCCGACCGATTTCATCACCGTCAAGGATGCGCTGGCCGCCGCCGGCTTCACGCCGGAATTCGCCGAAGTGACGATGAAGCCGGAAGGCGAGACCGAACTGGCCGGCGACGATGCCGCCAAGATGCAGCGTCTGCTCGATGTGCTGGAAGGCCTCGACGACGTTCAGGAAATCTACACCACCGCGGTGATGGACGAATAAATGTCCATTCAGCGCCGTCAGGAGTTGTCGTGAATCAAACCCGTGCCTTGCTTGCCGTGCTGCTTGCTTCACTGAGCCTGACCGCGTCGGCGACGACCCTGGTCTGCCCCGAATTGTCCGGGGCGGCCCAGGTCAATGCCTGCCCGCAGGAAGAAGAACTGAAATACACCTACAACGGCTATTGCAGCGATTCGGCCAAGGCCTACGCCAACCAGACCGATTCCTGCATCCGTTACGAAGACTACCGGGTGATGAAGAATGTCGCCCTCTGGGAGTCGAAGGATGGCGTCTTCGACGGCTACGTGTCGTGCGATCTGCCGCCGGCCCAGGTCAAGGCGCTGCGCCCGACCGGCATGCAACTCGAAAAGCAGGGCAAGCTGAACAAGCTGGTCTGCAGTTACCCGAACGGGGTGAAATTCACCTACCGGACCAAGGGCAAGTGCACCGTCGCCAACGCACAGGCGACTTGCGATTGAGTCTTGAGGCGCCTTGCTGATGCAGCGCCTCTACCCCTTCCTCTTCGTCTTCCTGTGGAGCACCGGCTTCATCGGCGCCAAGTACGGCCTGCCCGATGCCGAGCCGCTGTCCTTCCTGCTCGCCCGCTACGGTCTGGTCATCGGGCTGATGCTGGTCATCGCGCTGGCCACCCGCGCCCCGTGGCCGAAGCAGCCGATGCAGTGGCTGCACATCGGCGTTTCCGGCCTGCTCGTCCATGCCGTCTATCTCGGCGGCGTCTTCATCGCCATCAAGCACGGCCTGCCGGCCGGGGTGACGGCGCTGGTCGTGGGCATGCAGCCGCTGCTGACCGCGGTTGGTGCCGGCTGGCTATTGGGTGAAAAAGTGGTCGGCCGGCAGTGGGCCGGTCTCGGCCTCGGCTTGGTCGGCGTCGCGCTGGTCGTCTCCGGTAAGTTCGGCGAAGCGGCGGCGCTCGGCCCGATGCTGCTGCCGGCGCTGGTTGCCTTGCTCGGCATTACGATCGGCACGTTGTACCAGAAGCGCTTCTGCGCCAGCTTCGACCTGCGCACCGGTTCGGTCATCCAGTTCGTGCCGACGGCCATGGTCACGGCGCTGGCCGTCGCCGTCTTCGAGGATTTCCACATCGCATGGACCGGCGATTTCATCTTTGCGCTCGGCTGGCTGGTGCTGGTGCTGTCGATCGGTGCCATCAGCCTGCTCAACCTGCTGATCCGCAGTGGCAGCGCGGTCAATGTCGCCAGCCTGTTCTACCTGACGCCCTTGAGCACGGCGTTGATCGCCTTCGCGGTTTTTGGCGAAAAACTGACGTTGACCGCCGGACTCGGCATGCTGATCGCCGTCAGCGGCGTCTATCTGGTGGCGCGCAGCAAATGAGCCTGGCGGCGCCGCGCATCCTCGGTATCGACCCCGGCCTGCGGGTGACCGGCTTCGGCGTCATCGAAAAGCACGGCAACCAGTTGCTCTACGTCGCCAGCGGTTGCATCAAGTCGAACGACAAGCAGTCGCTGCCGGAACGGATCAAGACTCTGTTCGCCGGCATCAGCGAGGTGATCGCCACCTACCGGCCGGATCAGGCGGCGGTCGAGAAGGTCTTCGTCAATGTGAACCCGCAATCGACGCTGCTGCTCGGCCAGGCGCGCGGAGCAGCGCTCAGTGCGCTGGTTCATGCCGACCTGCCGGTTGCCGAATACACCGCGCTGCAGGTCAAGCAGGCCGTGGTCGGCCACGGCAAGGCGGCCAAGGAGCAGGTCCAGGATATGGTCGTCCGCCTGCTCAAGCTGCCCGGCGCACCGACCGCCGATGCCGCCGACGCGCTCGCCTGCGCCATTGCCCATGCCCATGGCGGGCAGGGGCTGGGGGCGCTGGCGACGGCCGGCTATCGCGTTAAAGGTGGGCGACTGATAGGATGAGAACCTGTGTGAAAATACAGTACTTTTTCCAGAAAGAGACCACCCCGCAATGATCGGAAGACTGACCGGCACCCTCGCCGAAAAAAATCCGCCGCAGATCGTGCTCGATGTGAACGGCGTCGGCTACGAGCTGGATGTGCCGATGAGCACTTTCTACAACCTGCCAGCCGGCGGCGAGAAGACCACCCTGCTGACCCATTTCGCGGTGCGCGAGGACGGCCACTACCTGTACGGTTTCCTGACCCAGGGCGAGCGCTTCGCCTTCCGCCAGCTGCTGAAAGTCTCCGGCATCGGCGCCCGCACTGCGCTGTCGGTGCTCTCCGGGCTGTCGGTCGGTGATCTCGCCGCTGCCGTCGCCCAGCAGGAACTCGGCCGGCTGATCAAGATTCCCGGCATCGGCAAGAAGACGGCCGAACGCCTGCTGCTCGAACTGAAGGGCAAACTGGCCGAAACGACCGGCGTTTCGCTGAGCGCTGCGGTCGACGATGCGAAACAGGACATTTCCAACGCCCTGCTCGCCCTCGGCTACAACGAGAAGGAAGCGGCGGCGGCGATGAAGCAGCTGCCGGCCGAGATCGGCACCTCGGATGGCATCCGGGCAGCCCTCAAGCTGCTGTCGAAGGTCTGATGTTCACCGAAGAAAATCCCAAGCGGCTGGCGCAGATCGCGCTGGTCGTGCTGCTCATCGTCGGCTGTATCGCGGTGCTGTGGCCGATGATCGGTGCCGTGCTCTTCGCCTTCGTGGTCTGGATTTGCACCTGGCCGCTCTATTCGGAAAAGCTGCTGCCCCGCCTCGGTGGGCGCGACACGCTGGGGGCCAGCCTGATGACGCTGCTGCTGGTCCTGCTGACACTGCTGCCGCTGGCCTTCCTGGCCGGCAGCCTGGCGAGCAGCGCCGACAACCTGATCGATTTCGTCCGACCTTATGTCGAGAACGGTCTGCCCAGCGCCCCGCCGGCCTGGATCAGCGGCCTGCCGTTGTTCGGCGCGGACATCGACAGTTTCTGGCATCAGCTGGCCAGCAACCGGGCCGAACTGAACGCCCTGCTCAAGCAACTGATCGCGCCGGCCCGCCAGTTCGCCCTGGCGCTCGGCGGCATCGCCGCCAATGGCCTGCTGCAACTGGCGCTGGTCCTCTTCGTCGTCTTCTTTCTTTACCGTGACGGGGCCAAGGTCAGCCATGCGCTGTATGTCGGCGCCCACAAGCTGGGCGGCGAACTGGGCGAGGAAATGCTGGAAAAGACGCGCGGCACCGTCGTCGGCGTCATGCTCGGCATCGTCGGCACTGCCGCAGCGCAGGGTACGGTGGCGATGCTCGGCTTTCTGATCGCCGGCATTCCGGCCGCCGTACTGCTCGGTTTCGCCACCTTCTTCCTGTCGATGATCCCGATCGGTCCGCCGCTGATCTGGGGGGGGGCGGCCGCCTGGCTCTATGCCCAGGACCAGACCGGCTGGGCGATTTTCATGGTGCTCTACGGCGTCCTGATCATCAGCAGCATCGACAATTTCGTCAAACCGATCCTGATGGCGCGCGGCGCCGGCATCTCCATCCTGCTCATTGCCCTCGGCGTGCTCGGCGGCGTGCTGGTCTTCGGCTTCATCGGCATCTTTCTCGGGCCGGTGCTGCTCGCCCTGGGCCACATGCTGTTCGGACGCTGGACGCGCGAGGAAAACCCGACATGATCGAAACCGACAAGCTGACCCCTACCGTCGACCGCATCATTGCGCCGCAAACCAAGTCGGCGCAGGAAGAAGCGCTCGAACGGGCGCTGCGCCCGAAGCGGCTGGCCGACTACACCGGCCAGGTGAAAATTCGCGAACAGCTGGAAATCTTCATCCAGGCCGCCAAGAACCGCAGCGAATCGCTCGACCACGTGCTGCTCTTCGGCCCCCCCGGCCTGGGCAAGACGACGCTGGCCCACATCGTCGCTGCCGAAATGGGCGTCAACCTGCGCCAGACCTCCGGTCCGGTGCTCGAACGGGCCGGCGACCTGGCCGCCATCCTGACCAATCTCGAACCGCACGATGTGCTGTTCATCGACGAAATCCACCGTTTGAGCCCGGTGGTCGAGGAAATCCTCTACCCGGCGCTGGAAGATTTCCAGATCGACATCATGATCGGCGAAGGCCCGGCGGCGCGTTCGGTCAAGCTCGATTTGCCGCCGTTCACGCTGGTTGGCGCGACGACCCGGGCCGGCATGCTGACCAACCCGCTGCGCGACCGCTTCGGCATCGTCGCCCGCCTCGAATTCTACAATGCCGAGGAGCTGAAGAGCATCGTCAGCCGCTCGGCCTCGCTGCTCAATGCACCGATCGACCCGGAAGGTGCCTTCGAGATCGCCAAGCGCTCGCGTGGCACGCCGCGCATCGCCAACCGGTTGCTGCGCCGGGTCCGCGACTACGCCGAGGTCAAGGCCGACGGCAACATCACCCGGCAAGTCGCCGATGCCGCGCTGCACATGCTCGACGTCGACCCGGCCGGGCTTGATCTGATGGACCGCAAGCTGCTGTCCGCGGTGATCGACAAGTTCGGCGGCGGCCCGGTCGGCGTGGACAACCTGGCGGCGGCGATCGGCGAGGCGCGCGACACCATCGAGGACGTGCTGGAGCCCTACCTGATCCAGCAGGGCTACCTGCAACGCACCCTGCGCGGCCGGATCGCGACGCCGGCCATCTACCGCCACCTCGGGCTGGTCGAACCGGCCAGCGCCATCGTCCGGGACGCCTTGGCCGACGAGTAATTCGGGCGATAAGGGACTTTTCTTCGCTAGTCGGCCATTTCCTGGCGAACAGGCCGCCGTATTTGCCGCAGAAACATCCCGTTACACATCTATGCTGCGGCGCAAGGTAAAATTCCCGGATGAAATACGAGCCCAAGCCCAACGCCTTCGCCATCCCCGTGCGCGTTTATTACGAGGATACGGACGCCGGCGGTGTCGTGTATTACGCCAATTACCTGAAATTCTTCGAGCGCTGCCGCACCGAATGGATGCGCTTCGCCGGCCACGATCAGTCGGCGCTGGCTGCTGAATCCGGCATCGGCTTCGTCGCCCGCAAGGCCAGTTGCGAATACCTGAAGCCGGCCCGCCTCGACGATGAATTGACGGTCGGGCTCGAAGTCGAAAAGTTGACCCGCGTCCGCGTCGTCTTCCGCCAGCATGTCCGCCGCGGCGATGTCGAGCTGGTCACCGGCACCGTCGAAATCGCCTGCGTCAACATGGCGACCATGACGCCGGCCGCCATCCCCGATTTCCTGCATCAAAAACTGGAAGCGCTTAAATGAACGTCACCCAGGATCTCTCCATCCTCCACCTGATTCTCCAGGCCAGCGCGGTCGTCCAGGCCGTCATGGCGCTGCTCGCCGGCGTCTCCTTCATGTCCTGGTACTACATCTTCATGAAGTGGTTCTCGGTCCGCCAGTCGCGGGCCAAGACCGAGACTTTCGAGCGCGATTTCTGGTCCGGCGGCGATCTCAACAACCTGTACAACAGTGCGGTCAACGACCGCCACCATGCCGGTTCCATGGAACGCATCTTCGAAGCCGGCTTCCGCGAATTCACCAAGCTCAAGGGCCAGAAGAACCTCGAAGCCAAGGACGTGGTCGACGGTTCGCGTCGCGCCATGCGCGCCACCTACCAGCGTGAGATGGATGCCCTCGAATCGCACCTCGCCTTCCTCGCCTCGGTCGGTTCGGTCTCCCCGTACATCGGCCTGTTCGGCACCGTCTGGGGCATCATGCATGCCTTCCGCGCCCTCTCCAATGTCGGCTCGGCGACGCTCGCCTCGGTCGCCCCGGGTATCGCCGAAGCGCTGGTCGCCACCGCCATTGGCCTCTTCGCCGCCATTCCGGCCGTTCTTGCCTACAACCGCTTTTCGCACGATATCGACCGCCTCGCCGTCCGCTACGAGTCGTTCATGGAAGAGTTTTCCAACATCCTGCAGCGGCAGATGCGTTAAGGAAAAGGTCAGGCCATGCGTCAGCGCCGCCTCAAAAACGAAATCAACGTCGTGCCCTATATCGACGTCATGCTGGTGCTGCTCGTCATCTTCATGGTGGCGACACCGATGATGACGACCGGCTCGGTCGAGCTGCCGAGTTCCGGCACGGCACCGCAAAAGCCGGACAAGTTCACCCGGGTGCAGATCAAGGATGACGGCTCGCTGTCGATCTTCGACACCAACGGCAAGGAAAGAAGTGTCAAGGGCATCAAGGAACTGAAAGGCGAACTGGCCGCGCTGAAGGAAGCCGACGAGAAAATGGCGATCCTGATCGCCGGCGCCAAGGAAACCCAGTACAAGAACGTCATCGAAGTGCTCGATGAGGCCAAGCGCGCCGGGTTCCAGAAGGTCGGCCTGGAAACCGCCAGCAAATAAGCCGCGATGATCGACGAAAAACGCGAAGAGCCCGGCAAGAAATACGCGCTGGCGTTCACCATCCTGGTGCACGTCGGGCTGCTGGTCGTGCTCTTTTTCGGCGTGCAGTGGAAGCGCAGCGCGCCGGAGGTGATGGAAGTCGAACTGTGGTCGGCCAAGCCGACGCCGGCGACCTATGTCCCGCCGCCACCACCGCCGCCGCCCGAACCCGAGGTCAAGCCGGAGCCGAAACCGGTGCCCAAGGTCGAGCCGAAGCCAGAACCGCCGCCGAAAAAGCCGGATATCGCGGTCAAGGAAGAAAAGAAGAAGCCCGAACCGAAGAAACCGGAACCCAAGCCGGAGCCGCCGAAGCCGGAACCGAAAAAGCCGGAACCCAAGCCAGAACCGAAGAAACCCGAGCCGGCAAAGCCGGAAGCCAAGCCGCAGCCGAAGTTCGATTTCAACAAGGAACTGGCCAATGAAACCAGCCAGTTGCGGTCGAAGAACAATCCGAGCGCCCAGCAGATGGCCAATGCCGCCGCCGCCGAGTCCGAGCAGCGCGCCTCATCGAACAAGCGCGGGCTGGCCGATTACGCGACCAAGATTCGCACCAAAGTGCGCGGCAACATCGTGCTGCCGCCGAATATCCAGGGCAACCCGGAGGCCGTTTTCGAGGTCAACCAATTGCCGACCGGGGAAGTGCTGGCTGTAAAACTCAAGCGCTCAAGCGGCAATCCCGGCCTGGATGCGGCCATCGAGCGCGCCATCCTGAAATCCTCGCCCCTTCCCAAGCCCGACGATGCGGCCCTGTTCCAGCGCACGCTGGAAATCAAATACAAGCCGTTTGAAGAGTAAAATCGCGCGAAACTTATTGAAAATGAAGACAATGCAACGAATTACCCGCCGTGCTTTTCTGGCTTTTGCGCTGTTGACCGCAGGCATCGCGCAGGCCCAGCTTTCGATCGAAATTACCGGCGCCGGCGCCAACCGCATTCCGGTGGCGATTGCCGATCTGCTCGGTGATGCCACCGCTTCGCGCATCATCACCTCGACCGTGCGCTCCGACCTCGAACGCAGCGGCCTGTTCAAGCTGATCGATACGACCGGTGCCGCCCTCGACGAGAACGCCCAGGTCAATCATGCCGACTGGAAGAGCCGTGGCGCCGATGCGCTGGCCGCCGGCAGCATCGGGCGCAGCCCGGACGGCCGGATGGAAGCGCGCTTCCGCCTCTACGACACGCAAAAAGCCGTGTCGCTCGGCGGTGCCGCCTACATCACCAGCAACGAGCAGTTGCGCGCCGCCGGCCATCGCATCGCCGATTACATCTACGAAAAACTGACCGGCGAAAAGGGCATCTTCTCGACCCGCATCGCCTACGTCGTCAAGTCGCGCGGCCAGTTCCTGCTGCAGATTGCCGATGCCGACGGCCAGGGCGCCGCCACCGCGCTGACCTCGACCGAACCGATCATCTCGCCGGCCTGGTCGCCGGATGGCAGCAAGCTGGCCTACGTCTCCTTCGAGAAGAAGAAGCCGGTGATCTACGTCCATTCGCTGGCTTCCGGCCAGCGCAGCATCGTTGCCAATTTCAAGGGCTCCAACTCGGCGCCGGCCTGGTCGCCGGATGGCCGCAAGCTGGCCATCGTCCTCTCCAAGGACGGCAATTCGCAGCTCTATGTGGTCAATGCCGACGGCAGCGGCCTGCAGCGCCTGACCCAGTCCGGCGGTATCGATACCGAACCGCGCTACGCGGCCGACGGCGGCACGATTTTCTTCACCTCCGACCGTGGCGGCAGCCCGCAGATCTATCAGGTCGGCGCCAGTGGCGGCGAAGCCCGCCGGGTCACCTTCGAAGGCAGCTACAACGTCTCGCCGCGGCCGTCGCCGGATGGCAAGAGCCTGGCCTTCATCAGCCGCCGCGAAGGCCGTTTCCAGTTGGCGACGATGGATCTGGCCAGCCGCCAGGTGCAGGTGCTGACCGACTCGAACAAGGACGAATCCCCAAGTTTTGCCCCCAATAGCCGCATGATCCTGATCGCCACTGAAGTCGGCGGGCGCGGCGTACTATCGGCTGTGTCCAGCGATGGCAGGATCAAACAGCGCCTCTCGGTTGCCGCAGGTGATGTGCGGGAACCGGCCTGGGGCCCTTTCTATAAATAATCCTCCCCGGAGAATGTTGTGAAAAAACTGCTAATTCCCGCTCTGCTGTCCGCCCTGATCCTCGGTTGCAGCTCGACCCCGATCCCCGATGAAAATGGTGGTGCCCCGGTCGAATCCCGCGGTGCCAGTTCCGGCGTCGCGCCGGTGACGGCGGGTGGCGTCGATGCCAACGGCCTGCCGCGCGAACTGACCGATCCGAAGAGCAAGCTGTCGCAGCGCAGCATCTACTTCGACCTCGACAAGTACGAAGTCAAGGACGAGTACAAGGATCTGGTCGCTTCCCACGCCAAGTATCTGGTCGCCAACCGCGGTTTCAAGATGCTGATCCAGGGCAACACCGACGAACGCGGCAGCCGTGAATACAACCTGTCGCTCGGCCAGAAGCGCGCCGAAGCCGTCAAGCGTTCGCTGGTCCTGCTCGGCGCCAAGGAAGAGCAACTGGAATCGGTCAGCCTCGGCGAGGAAAAGCCGAAGAACGCCGGTCATGACGAATCCGCCTGGTCGGAAAACCGTCGTGCCGACATGCTGTACAAGGCTGCCGACGGCCGCGGCGAGTTCTAATCATGCGCCCGGTTCGAATCGCCCTTTTCATCGCCGCGCTGGGGGCCGCCCAGGCCCAGGCCGGCATGTTTGACGACGAAGAAGCGCGTCGCCAGGTGACGGATCTGCGGATCAAGAACGAGGCGCGATTCGACCAGCAGGCCAAGGCCCAGCTGGATCTGGCCAGCCAGATCCAGCGCCAGGCCGAAGAAATCGCCCGCCTGCGCGGACAGATTGAAACGCTGAATTACGAGCTGGAAACCGCCAAGAAGCGGCAGCAGGACTTCTACCTCGATCTCGATACCCGCCTGCGCAAGTTCGAAGGCGGCGCCAGCCCGAGTGCTGCGGTCGACCCGGCCAGCGGGGCAAATTCCAGGCCGGCCGCTGATCCGGCCAAGGAAAGCCAGGACTACGAAGCGGCCCTGAACCAGTTCAAGGCCGGCAAATACAAGGAAGCCGCCGCCGGCTTCGGTGCCTTCGTGCAGAAATACCCGGACAGTTCGCTGGCGCCCAATGCCCAGTACTGGCTGGGCAATGCCTGGTACGCCCAGCGCGACTGCAAGCGGGCGATCGAGGCGCAGAGTGTGGTCACCACCAGGTATGCCGAGAGCGCCAAGGCGCCGGATGCCTGGCTGGCCATCGCGACCTGCCAGCAGGAACTCGGCAATCCGACCGGCGTCAAACGCTCGCTCGAAACCCTGATCGCCAAGTACCCGACTTCGCCGGCCGCCGAAACGGCGCAGCAGCGGCTGAAGAAAAAGTAAGCGGCAGCGCTTCCGGTGTTGGGAGCGCTGCGCAATTCCCCCGGCCGTGACGGCCATTCCCGAAAGCTGGCCGTGGCTCTACGTCTTACCGAAATTTTCTATTCCCTGCAGGGCGAGGCGTCGCGCGTCGGCCTGCCGACCGTCTTCGTCCGCCTGACCGGCTGCCCGCTGCGCTGCGTCTGGTGCGACACCGAATATAGCTTCACCGGCGGCGAGCCGGCTACCATCGAATCGGTGCTGGCTGAGGTCGGCAAGTACCCGGCCCGTCAGGTCTGCGTCACCGGTGGCGAACCGCTGTCGCAGAAGGAATGCCTGCCCTTGCTGCAGGCTCTGTGCGATGCCGGTTACGAGGTTTCGCTGGAAACCTCGGGCGCCCTCGACATTGCGGCGGTCGACCCGCGCGTGGCGCGAATCATGGACCTCAAGGCGCCCGATTCCGGCGAATCGGCCAAGAACCGCTGGGAAAACCTGGCGCTGCTCAATGGTCGCGACGAGATCAAGATCGTCATCGCCTCACGGGATGATTACCTGTGGGCCCGTGAGGTCCTGCGCGAGCGTTCGCTGGCGTCTATCTGCCCGGTCCTTTTCTCGCCGGCCCAAGGCCGTGTCGAGCCCGCCGAGCTGGCCGCCTGGATACTCGAAGACGGCCTCGAGGTGCGCTTCCAGCTACAGTTGCACAAGCTGCTTTGGGGTAACATGAAGGGCAAATAAAGCCCAGGGAGACACGCATGACCAGCAACCGCCGCCAGTTTTCCCGCATTCGCTTCGAGACGGACGCCCGCCTTTTTTTGCCGAGTGGCGAAGTGACCGTCGAGGTTCTCGACCTGTCGCTGAAAGGGGCGCTGATCAAGCCGGGTGAGCCGATTTTTGCCAATGTCGGCAGCAAATGCACGCTGAAAGTCCGGCTCGACGAGGTCGGTACGGTGATCCGCATGGAGTGCACCATCGTTCATCGACGGGGCCTGCTGGTCGGCCTGATCTGCCGTGAAATCGACCTCGACAGCATCACCCATCTACGCCGTCTGGTGGCGCTCAACCTGGGCGACGAAGCCCTGCTCGAACGTGAGTTCGGCCTGCTCACCCAGGCTTGAGATGGCCCCGGGCGCTGCCCCGGGGGGAATACCAAATAACTATGATTTGGCTGGGCAATCGGCTATGCAGGCCTTGATCGCCAAGGCTGGTTTTTTCCGCAAAAATAACTAATATAGCTAACTCGAACGATGGTCAGCATTTAGTACTTCGGTGCAGCATTTTCTTTCGGGGGGGAGAAATGTCGGGCGAACAGGGGCTGGTGGCTTCAGCGGTAGTGCGGGCGTGGTCGCATTGGGCGCAGGGCTCGATGGGAGGTGAAGCAGCATGAACGATATGCTGCCCATCCTCTGCGTCCGCGCCAGTCATGAAGTCCTACCCGGCAAGACCCTGCCGGAGCTTTGCGAAATCCAGCACGCCGTGCTCGAAAGCGCCGGCCGCTCGATCATTGCCACCGACGTCTACGGCACCGTCATCTATTTAAATCGGGCCGCCCAGCATCTGCTCGGCTATAGCTGGGACGAGGTGGTCGGCCACCAGGTGGCGGCAATCTTTCACCTCGAGGACGAGGTCAGGGAACGGGCACAGCTTCTGTCGGCCGAACTGCAGAGCGACATTGCCCCCGGTTTCGAGGTTTTCGTGGCGCGGCTGGCCCGGGGCGGCTGCGATGAAAACGACTGGACCTATGTTCGCAAGGATGGCAGCCGGCTGCCGGTGACGCTGTCGGTTAGCGCGCTGCACGACGGCCGCGGCCAACTGATCGGTTATGTCGGGGTGGCCAGCGATATCAGCGACCGGCAACGGCGCGAGCAAGACCTGCAAATCGCCGCGCTGGCTTTCGACTCGCAGGCGGCGATCATGGTCACCGATGCCGAGCAGCGCATTCTGCGGGTCAATCCGGCCTTCACAACGCTGACCGGCTATAGCGCTGAGGAGGCGGTCGGCCGCATCCCGTCGATGTTGAAATCGGGGCGGCAGGACGCCGATTTTTACCGCAAGATGTGGCTCAGCCTGAGCGCCACCGGCCACTGGCAGGGCGAGATCTGGAACCGGCGCAAATGCGGCGGCATCTACCCGGAATGGCTGACGATCAGCGAGGTGCGCGACGAATGCGGTCAGCTGACGCATTACGTCAGCACCTTTTCTGACATCACCGATTTGAAGCTGGCCGAATCCGAGATTCACAGCCTGGCCTTCTACGACCCGTTGACGGCGCTGCCCAACCGTCGCCTGTTGCTCAACCGGCTCGGCCAGGCCCGGGTGACCAGCAAGCGCAGCCAGCAGTACGGTGCGCTGCTGATCATCGACCTCGATCATTTCAAGAATCTCAACGACACGCTCGGCCACGATATCGGCGACCGTCTGCTGATCGAGGTGGCGCGCCGCCTCAAGCACTGCGTCCGGGAAGGCGACACTGCGGCCCGACAGGGCGGCGACGAATTCATCGTCATGCTCGAGAATCTCGGCCTGGAGGCGGCCGGGGCGGCGATCCAGGCTGAGGCGGTGGCGGAAAAGCTGCGCCTTGAATTGAACAAGCCCTATGTTGTCGCCGGCGATGTCGAAAATTTCCATTCGGCCAGCATCGGCATCAGCCTGTTCTGCGGCCACGACAAGAGTACCGAAGCGCTGCTCAAGCAGGCCGACATCGCGCTCTACAAGGCCAAGGATGCCGGTCGCAACATGATCCGCTTCTTCGACAACGAGATGCAGACCGCGCTCGATGCCCGGGCCTTGCTCGAATCGCAACTGCATCAGGCGCTGACCCGCAACGAACTGCTGCTCTACGTCCAGCCGCAGCTGGACAAACAGCGCCGGCTGGTCGGTGCCGAAGCCTTGCTGCGCTGGCGCATGCCCGATGGCAAGATGGTACCGCCGGGCGATTTCATTCCGCTCGCCGAGGAAACCGGGCTGATCATCGCCATCGGCAACTGGGTACTCGATACCGCCTGCGCCCGCTTGAAATGCTGGGCGGCCAATCCGCTGGCGGCCGACCTCTACATTGCGGTCAATGTCAGTGCGCGCCAGTTCCGGCAGGCCGATTTCGTCGAACAGGTCTGCCTGGCACTGGCCAAACACGAGGTCAATCCGGCCCGCCTGAAGCTCGAACTGACCGAGAGCCTGCTGCTTGACCATGTCGATGGCGTTGTCGCCAAGATGCAGGCCCTGCGCCGGATCGGCGTCCGTTTCTCGCTCGACGATTTCGGCACCGGCTACGCCTCGCTGTCCTATCTGAAGCGCTTCCCATTCGAGCAATTGAAGGTCGATCGTTCCTTCATCCGCGATATCGCCGTCGACCCCGACGATGCGGCGATCGTCCGGGCCATCATCGCCATGGGCAACGCCCTGCGCCTCAGTGTCGTGGCCGAAGGGGTCGAAACCGAAGCCCAGCTCGACTATCTGCTGCTGCACGGCTGCACCCGCTTCCAGGGTTTCCTGCTCGGCCGGCCGGTCTCCTTTGCCGACTTCGAGCACAGCCTGCAGAGCGGCGCATTGATCCCGGCTGCCGGCCGTACCGGCGATTAGTTACAGGCCCAGGTAGCGCTGCCAGACGCCGTGATCGGCATCCAGCACCGCTGATGAACCGTGCCAGACGACCTGGCCGCGTTCGATGATGGTGTGGTGGTCGGCCAGCCCAATCAGCTTTTCGACATACTTGTCGATGACCAGGATGCTTTGCCCGGCCGCCCGCAGGCGGCGCAGGCAGGCCCAGATTTCCTCGCGGACGAGCGGGGCGAGGCCTTCGCTGGCTTCGTCGAGAATCAGCAGGCGTGGATTGGTCACCAGGGCGCGGCCGATCGCCAGCATCTGCTGTTCGCCGCCGGAGAGCTGGTTGCCGAGATTTCTGCAACGTTCGCTCAGGCGCGGGAAGAGTTCGTAGACGCGGGCCGGCGTCCAGGCTTCGGCGACGCCGCGCCGGTTGGCGAAAAAGGCGACCAGATGCTCGTCCACCGTCAGATTTGGGAAACACTGGCGTCCTTCCGGGACCAGCGCGATGCCGGCCCGGCCAATGCGGTCCGGGCGCCAACCGTCGATACGCTCGCCGGCAAAGCGGATGGTCCCGCCCTTGACCGGCTGCAGGCCGCAGATGGCGCGCAGCGTCGTCGTCTTGCCCATGCCGTTGCGGCCGAGCAGGGTCGCCGCCTCACCTTCGTGCATCGCCAGGTCGAGGCCGAACAGCACCTGGCTGGTGCCGTAGGCGACTTCCAGGCCGCTGACTTCGAGCAGCATGCTCACAGGTGGTCTCCGAGATAGGCACGGCGGACATCGCCGTTCTGGCGCACTGCCTCCGGTGTGCCGGTACAGATCAACTGGCCGTTGACCAGCACCGAAATACGGTCGGCCAGCCGGAAGACGGCGGCCATGTCGTGCTCGACGAGCAGGATGGTGACGTGGCGGGCCAGTTGCTCGATCAGTTCGACCATGCGCGCCGATTCCTCGGGGCCGGTGCCGGCCATCGGCTCGTCGAGCAGCAGCAGTTTGGGGCGGGTGGCCAGCGCCATGGCCAGTTCCAGCGCCCGCTGTTCGCCATGCGACAGATTGCCGGCGACGGTCTCGACCTGGTCGGCCAGGCCGACTTGCGCCAGATAGTCGCGTGCCTCGTCGAACAGTGCCGTTTCGCAGCGCACCGGGCGCCAGAAGCGGAAGCTGCTGCCGCTATCGGCGCGCCCCTGGACGGCGAGTGCGACATTGTCGAGCGCCGACAGGCCGCGGAAGACATTGGTGATCTGGTAGGAGCGCGCCATGCCGGCGGCAACGCGCTGGTGCATCGAGCGCCGGGTCACGTCGCGGCCGGCGAAGTGGATGCTGCCCGAATCGGGCTGCAGGGCGCCGGAAACGTGGTGGATGAAAGTCGTCTTGCCGGCGCCGTTGGGGCCGATCAGCGCATGCACCTCGCCGGCCTCGACGCTGAAATTGACCGTTTTCAGAGCGTCGACCGCAGCAAAGCGGCGGGAAAGCTGGCGGACGTCGAGCAGGGCCTCAGTCATGTCTTTTTTCCGAACAAGGCGGCGACGCCTTTGGGGGCAAAGAGCACGACGCCGAGCAGCAGCAGGCCGAGGCCGATATGCCAGTGCAGCGTGAATCCGGCCAGCACTTCCTCCAGGCCGAGCAGCACGACGGCGCCAACAACACCGCCGTACAAGTAGCCGACGCCGCCGATGATCAGCATCACCAGCAACGTGCCGGACTGCGTCCATTGCAGCAGGTTGGGGCTGGCCAGCCCGCTCAGATTGGCGAGCAGGGCGCCGGCCAGGCCGGCCAGGGCGCCGCCGAGCGCGAAGCAGAGCAGGCGGTAGCGGAAGACCGGGTAGCCGAGCGCCTCCATCCGTGTTTCGTTTTCGCGGATGGCCTGGATGACGCGGCCGAAACGCGCCTCGGCCAGCCGGCCGAGCAGGACGATGACCAGCCCGAGGCAGCCGAGCGCCGTGTAGAACAGTGCGGCATCGCCGGCCAGCTGCAGGCCGCCGAGCGTCATCCGGGCCGGCAGCGGCAAGCCGTCGTCACCACCCCAGGCGCGCGCCGAAACGAACAGGTAATAGGCCATCTGGGCGAAAGCCAGCGTGATCATGATGAAATAGACGCCGCGCGTGCGCAGGCTGACGGCGCCGACCAGCAGGGCGAAGAGACCGGCGGCGAGCATGGCCAGCGGCAAGGCGAACAGCGCCTCGCTGATGCCGCTGTTCAGGCAGATCGCCGCGGCATAGGCGCCGGCCCCGAAAAAGGCGGCGTGGCCGAGCGAGAACATGCCGCCGAAACCGAGTACCAGATTCAGGCTGGAGGCGGCCAGCGCGAAGATCAGGATGCGCGTCGCAAAGCCGATGTAGAACTCCTGGCCAAAGGCGGTGAGCAGCGTCGGCAGGGCGAGCAAGGCCAGCAGCTGGATGGCGGCCAACGGCTTCTGATAGGGAGCGGGACGATAGAAGGCCATCAGGCGCGTGCCGGGAACAGGCCTTGCGGCTTGAAGAAGAGGATGCCGGCCATCAGCAGATAGATCAGGATCGAGGCCAGCGCCGGGCCGAGCGTCGACGCGGCGTCGGCCGGCAGCGCGGCGCGCAGCAGGGTCGGCAAAAGGGCCCGGCCCAGCGTGTCGACCGTACCGACGATCAGGCTGCCGACCAGGGCGCCGCGGATCGAGCCGATACCGCCGATGATGATGACGACGAAGGCGAGGATCAGCACGCTCTCGCCCATGCCGACCTGCACCGCGAGCAGCGGCCCGAGCAGGCCGCCGGCCAGTGCGCAAAGGGCGGCGCCGAAGACGAAGACGGCGGTGAACAGGCGCTGGACGTTGATGCCGAGGGCCTCGGTCATTTCCCGATTCGAGGCGCCGGCCCGCACCCACATGCCGACCCGGCTTTTCGCGACGAGCAGGTAGAGCAGGCCGCCGACGGCAAGGCCGACGGCGATGATCAGCAGCCGGTAGGCCGGGTAGAAGAAGGTTTCGCCGAACAGTTCGAATTCGACCGGGCCGGCCAGGGCCTCGGGCGGATTCAGCATCACCGGCTGGGCGCCCCAGATCATCCGCACCGCCTCGTTGGCGATCAGGATCAGCGCGAAGGTGGCGAGCACCTGGGACAGGTGGTCGCGCTTGTACAACCGGCGGAACAGCGACAGTTCGAGCAGCAGGCCGAGCACGGCAGCGCCAGCCACTCCGGCGCCGAGGCCGATCCAGAACGAATCGGCGGCCTGTGCGGCCGCGGCAACGAAGTAAGCGCCCACCATGTAGAGCGAACCGTGGGCCAGGTTGATGCAGTCCATGATGCCGAAGACCAGCGTCAGGCCGGCGGCAAGCAGGAAGAGCATGAGGCCGAATTGCAGGCCGTTCAGGGCCTGCTCGAGGATGAGCTGGGTCATTCGCCGAACTCCGTCACTCCCGCATAGGCGGGAGTCCAGTGCGGTGTTCGTGTATTTCGAGGCATCTCTGGATTCCCGCCTACGCGGGAATGACGGGGGCGGCTCATGCGCAAATCTCCGGCCACAGGTCGCGCCAGGTCGGGTTTTCCTTTTCGATCAGCGCCAATTTCCAGGCACGGTTCCATTTTTTCATTTGCTTCTCGCGCAGGATGGCTGCGCTCATTTCCGCATGTTGCTCAAAGTAGACCAGGGTGTGACAGCCGTATTCCTTGGTAAACCCCTCAGCCAGATTTTCCTTGTGCTCCCAGATGCGTTTGACAAGGTCGCTGGTGACACCGATGTACAAGGTGCCGTTGCGCTGACTGGCCAGGATGTAGACGGCGGGGTGCTTTGCCATGGTCGGCTGGGGTACGTCATTCCCGCGCAGGCGGGAATCCAGAATTCAAGGCACTGGGTCCCCGCCTGCGCGGGGACGACGATCGGATGGTCATTTCATCTTGCAGGAGGCGACATAAGCGTCCGCATGATTGGTGAAGATCGTGCCCATCGTCTTGTTCGTCACCCGGCCGGCGGCGTCCTTGCCGATGGCGCGCAGGTAGTAGTTCTGCACCGGGTAGTGGTTGCTGTTGAACTTGAAGTCGCCGCGTACCGACTTGAAGCGCTTGGCTTCGAGCGCCTTCTGTAGCGCCGCCTTGTCCTCGACCTTGCCCTTCACGTCGCGGACGGCGCCGTCCATCATCAGCGCGGCGTCATAGCCCTGCGAGGCGTAGAGCGAGGGCAGGCGGCCGTAGTCCTTCAAGAAATCGACGACGAAACGCTTGTTCTCGCTGTTTTCCATGTCGTGCGCCCAGTGCGAGGAATTGAACATGCCCATCATCGGCGCGCCAACCGCCTTGATGACGTCCTCGTCGGCCGAGAAGCCGGGGGCGAACAGTTGCGTGTCGCGCGACAGGCCGGCGGCGACGAACTGCTTGACGAAGTTGATGCCCATGCCGCCGGGCAGGAAGAAGAACAGCGCATCCGGCTTGGTGGCGCGAATCTGCGCCAGTTCGGCAGCGTAGTCGAGCTGGCCGAGCTTGGTATAGACCTCGTCGGCGACCTTGCCCTTGTAGTAGCGCTTGAAGCCGGCCACCGCATCCTTGCCGCCCGGGTAGTTCGGGGTGACGATCACGACATTCTTGAAGCCCTTGTCCTGCACCACCTTGCCGACCGCTTCGTGCAGGTTGTCGTTCTGCCAGGCGACGTTGAAGAAGAAGGGATTGCACTGCTCGCCGGCGTATTGCGACGGGCCGGCGTTGGCCGAGATGTAGAAGGTCTTGTTGTCGAAGACGGCCGGGCCGACGGCGAGCATGATGTTGGAGAAGACGATGCCGGTCATGAAATCGACCTTGTCCTTCTTCAGGAACTTGTCGGCCGTCTGCTTGGCAACGTCGGGGCTCTGCTGGTCGTCGGCGATCAGGATTTCGGCCGGCAGGCCGCCGAGCTTGCCGTTCAGGTGCTTCATCGCCAGGTTGAAACCGTCGCGGATATCGACACCGAGGCCGGCACCGGGACCGGACAGGGTCGACACGAGGCCGACCTTGATCTGCTCGGCGGCGTGAGCGGAGCCGGCAAGCATCAGGGCGGCGGCAAGGGCAGTCAGGCGAAGCGACATCGAAATCTCCGGGGCGGCGTCAAAGCGGCAAATTGTAGCGCAGGAACAAGCAGATACCGGCTGAGTCCAAGCCTGATTTCGGGTATATTCGCGCCCCATGATGAAGCCTGCTGTCGTTCTCCTGTCCGGTGGACTCGATTCCGCCACCTGCCTTGCCCTTGCCCGTAGCCAGGGTTTTGATTGTTATTGCCTGTCGTTCGATTATGGCCAGCGCCACAATGCCGAACTGCAGGCGGCCGAACGCGTCGTCAAGGCGCTTGGCGCCGCCGAGCACCGGGTGATCAACTTCGGCCTCGCCCAGTTCGGCGGTTCGGCCCTGACCGACACCAACATTGCCGTGCCGACCGCCGGCGTCCAGCCCGGCATTCCGGTCACCTACGTGCCGGCCCGCAACACCATCATGCTGTCGCTCGCCTTGGCCTGGGCCGAAGTGCTCGGCAGCCGCGACATCTTCGTCGGCGTCAATGCGGTCGACTACTCCGGCTACCCGGATTGCCGGCCGGAATACATCGCCGCCTTCGAAACGATGGCCAACCTGGCGACCAAGGCCGGCGTCGAAGGCGTCAAGCTGAGCATTCACGCGCCGCTGATCGACATGTCGAAGGCCGAGATCATCCGGACCGGTACCACGCTCGGCGTCGATTACGGCCTGACCGTCTCCTGCTACCAGGCGGACAGCGCCGGCCGTGCCTGCGGCGAGTGCGACTCCTGCCGGCTGCGGGCCGAAGGCTTCGCGGCGGCCGGTCTGGCCGACCCGACCATTTACCGCGTCTGAGCATGGAAGCCGGCAGTTCGGTCAACCTCGTTCTCTGGCTGGTCTTTGCAGTTTCCTTCGTGTTCGGCGCAATCGGCCAGAAAACCCATT
Source organism: Dechloromonas denitrificans (assembly GCF_001551835.1). Classification (GTDB taxonomy): domain Bacteria; phylum Pseudomonadota; class Gammaproteobacteria; order Burkholderiales; family Rhodocyclaceae; genus Azonexus; species Azonexus denitrificans. The sequence continues at coordinate 574,794 of NZ_LODL01000035.1, forward strand.
TCTGCACGATGGGCGCGGTTTCGGACATCGTCAATATGGGCGACTGGAGCCGCATGCGGATGTGGCTGCTCGCCATCGGCGTCGCCATTCTCGGCGCGGCGGCACTGCACGCGGCGGGCCTGATCGACCTCGGCAAATCGATCTACCGGACGCCCAATTTCACCTGGCTGTCCTACCTGGTCGGCGGTTTCTGTTTCGGCATCGGCATGGTGCTCGCCTCCGGCTGCGGTTCGAAGACGCTGATCCGCATCGGCGCCGGCAACCTGAAATCGCTGGTCGTCTTCATGGTCCTCGGGCTGGTCGCCTACATGACGATCCGTGGCGTATTCGGCAGTTTCCGCGTCAACGTGCTGGAAAAGGCCGCCCTCAACCTGCCTGGCGGCCAGGATATCCCGGCCCTGCTGACCGCCGCCGGCCTCGAAGCGAAAACCGCCTTCATGTTGGCGGTACTGGCGATCGGTGGTGGCCTGACCGCCTTTTGCCTGCTTAAGCGTGATTTCTGGAGCTTCGACAACCTGCTCGGTGGCCTCGGCACCGGCCTGGCCGTCGTCGCCGCCTGGTACATCAGCGGCCACCTCGGCTATCTCGCCGAACACCCGGAGACGCTGGAAGAAGCCTTCCTCACCACCAACAGCGGCCGCATGGAAGCGCTGACCTTCGTCGCGCCGCAGGCCTACGCACTGGAACTGCTGCTGCTGTGGTCCGACGCCAGCCGCAAGCTGAGTTTCGGCATCGCCTCGCTGCTCGGCGTCATCGCTGGTTCGGCGGCCTGCGCCCTGCTGACCCGCAATTTCCGCTGGGAAGGCTTTGCCAGCGTCGAAGACACCGCCAGCCACCTGCTCGGTGCAGCGCTGATGGGCTTCGGCGGCGTCGTCGCCATGGGCTGCACGGTCGGCCAGGGGATCAGCGGGTTCTCGACGCTGGCCCTCGGTTCCATTATCACCTTCCTGGCCATCGTCGCCGGTGCCGCCGCCATGCTCAAAGTCCAGTACTGGCGACTGATGCGCGAAGCCTGAGCGGCAGCGCAGCTCGATCCAGCGGGGGCGCTCAGGCGCCCTCTTTTTCTTTCAGCTTCTCGATGACCAGCGGAAAGGCGCCCGAGCCGAAGAGGGCGATGGCCGAAACGACGAAGGCCAGCCCGGCCATCGGGTCGTCGAGCAGCGGGTGAATGGAAGCGCCGAAGCCGGCCAGGCTGAGCAGCCCGGGGATGGCGCACAGCACGCCGAGGGCGGTCAGGGCGATGAAGGAAAAGGGATAGCGGCGCATGGTGCTAGTTTAAGGCGATTACGGTTGAGCGCTAAGCGCCGGTCGCGGCCGGAAATTGCCCGAAAAAACGGGTTGACCGCCGGAGTGGCTCAAAGCAACCTTGGATTCGACCGGCCAAGAATCCGACGACAGGAATCGGCCATAAACCTACCGATTAGCCCCGCCCTTTCTCAAACCACTTCAGCAAGGTCTCGTAAAGCACTTCCGGTATGACCGGCTTGGAAATAAAGTCATCCATCCCGGCCTCGAAGCACTGATCCTTATTCTCGGCAAAGGCATTCGCCGTTATCGCCAGGATGGGCGTCGCCGTGCAGCCGGGCAGTTGCCGGATCTGCCGCGTCGCATCCAGACCATCCAGTACCGGCATCTGCATGTCCATCAGGATCAGGGCGTAATCGCCTGAACTTGCCTTTGCCACGGCTTCCTGGCCGTTCTCGGCCAGATCGAGCTTGAGTCCGACACTCTCCAGCAGCATCTGGGCGACTTCCCGGTTGACCGGCTCGTCTTCCGCAAGCAGGATGCGCTGGCCGACATGCTCACGCTGGATAAGCTGCTCGGCGGTTTCGCCTCCGGTCCTGGTGGTTTTCACTGCGGCCGGCAGCCTCTTCCTGAGCACGGCCGTTAACCAGAAGGTGCTGCCTTGGCCTTCGATACTGGTGGCGCCGGCGGTGCCGCCCATCACTTCGGCAATCTTCTTGGTGATCGCCAGGCCGAGGCCGGTGCCACCGTACTTGCGGGTGGTCGAGTTGTCGGCCTGTTCGAAGGCACTGAAGAGCTTGGGCAGGGCCTCGGAAGCGATGCCGATGCCGGTATCCTCGACTTCGAAGCGCAGGGTGGCGGTCGTATCGGTCTGCGCTTCTTCCTTCACCCGCAGGATGATGTGGCCGGTATCGGTGAATTTGAGGGCATTGGACGCATAGTTGAGCAGGGCTTGTTGCAGCCGGGTGGGGTCGCCATGGAGGTTGTGGGGCAAGGAGACGGTCTCGACCTGGAAGCGCAGCCCCTTGTTCTGCGCCTTCTGGCCGAGCATGGAGGCAATGTTGCCGAATATGGCCTCAACACGAATCGGGGCGTCTTCCAGCGTGAATTTGCCGGCTTCGATCTTGGACAGGTCGAGTACGGCATTGATGATCTCGAGCAGGTGATTGCCGGCATTTTCGATCTTGTCCAGCTTTTCAGCCTGCTGCGGGGTCAGGCCGCTCCGGCGCAAGATGTTGGACATGCCGGTGATGGCATTGAGCGGGGTGCGGATCTCGTGGCTCATGTTGGCCAGGAAGGCGCTCTTGGCCACGTTGGCGGTTTCCGCGACTTCCTTGGCGACGCGTAGCTCCTGGGTTTGCGCTTCGACCAGTTTCTGCAGGTGATGGCGATGCTGCACCAGTTCGAGTTCATCCTGCTTGCGCGCGGTAATGTCGGTATGGGTTCCGCACATGCGCACTGGCTTGCCATCCGCGTCACGCTGCATCACGCTGGCCCGGTCGAGAATCCACCGGATGCTGCCGTCCTTGTGGAGCATCCGGTACTCAAGCCGATGGAAGTTGGAGCGCTCTTCTATCACTGCCTTGATGGAATCCCATGCGCGCTCGCGATCATCCGGGTGAATGAAGTCGGTCCACTGCATCACCGTATGCTGGATTTCGCTATGTGAGTAGCCCAACATCACGGCCCACCGCTCGTTCCGGTCTACTTTGCCGGCTGCAATGTCCCAGTCCCAAAAACCGAGTTCCGACCCTTCCAGCACGAAGCGTAGCTGTTTCTCGCTGTTCTCCAGGGCAAGTTCCGAATGTTTGCGTTCGGTAATGTCCTCGACCATCGCTACGACATAATCGAGACTGCCATCCGGCTTGCGCACATGGCTGACCGCCAGTCGCGTATAGATCAGGTGACCATCCTTGTGGATAAAGCGCTTATCCATCGCATAGCTGTTGATTTCACCAGCCAGCATGCGGTTGAACTGGGCCAGGTCGGGCGCAAGATCCTCAGGGTAGGTCAGTTCTGTCCAGGTCATGCGGGTCAGTTCATCCCGCGTGTATCCCAGCGTCTGGCAAAGGGCGTCATTGACCTCGATCCAACCCTTTTCCAAGCTGGTGATGGCAAGACCGACAATGGAATGATCGAAGTAGGCATGGAAGCGTTCCATACTGGCGCGCTCTTCTGCTATGACGGCTTTCTGGGCCGCTTGCAACGCCTCCCGCTCCTCAAACTGCTGCTCGAAATTGCGAAAGATCAGGCACAGCAGGGCGGTCGCGAGAGGATAGAACAGCAACAGTACCCACCAGGCCTGTTCGATGAACGCATACCCGGCGCGACCGGGAACTTGCGTGAAGGCGGCCAACTGCATCAACTGCACCACCACCCCGAGCGCAAGGTAGTGCCCGTAGTGCGGAGGGGCGCTGCGTCGTTGCCACCACTGCCGTGCCAGCACCCCCAGCAACGCCGCAAGCAGAATGACCGTGATACCGACGGGGGCGCCGATGCCGCCCAATTGGTAGCGATAATAGGTGGCCATTCCTGCGGCGATGGCGGCGGCCAGGCTTCCGCCGACCACGCCGGCGACCGCCAGCACGATCGACCTCCCATCAAAAAACACGCCGGGGGCAAAGTTCACCGGATTCGCCATGCCGAGCAAAGCCACACTGCCAAACAGAACCCCGAACACCAGCCGGTATTTCAGAGAGGACTTGTGAAATCGTGAAACGACAAGCTGGCCTGCTGCTGCCAGAGCAATCAGGAAAGCGATGTTATCGATCAGGTTGGTCAGCATTTGTCAGCCGCTCTTGGGGTTAGCCAGCAGGATGTTCAGGAGCTTCATTCGGGGCAACCTGTCCTGCAATTAGCGATGGTTGAGTCTACTCCAGCATCTGCTTGCCAGAACTAAGCGGACCTGTTTGATGTGTATTGGCCGAATCCTGTCAGGTATCAAAAGACTTGCCGGGTGCCAAGCAGGCCGCTACGGTCAGAAATCACCCCAAAAAGCAGGTTGACCGCAGCACTGCCCAAAAAGCCGGGCTGGCCTGAACCAATTGCCGTTTTTCGCCTCTGATCAGCAGAAGGTTCGGCACGCCATTTGCTGCGTGTTCGGCCTGCCTGCCACTTTTGCCTGAAAACCGACAAAGCCGCCGATGAACGCCCCGGAATCCCTGCCGCTCGACCTGCCCGTCTTCGACAACAGCTTCGCTGCCCTGCCCGACGCCTTTTATACCCGCCTCAACCCGCATCCCTTGCCCGCCCCTTATGTCGTTGGGGTCAGCGACGAGGTGGCCGGTTTGCTCGGCTTGCCGGAGGCCCTGCTGAACAGCCCGGCCTTTGCCGAAATCTTTGCCGGCAACCGTTTGCTGCCCGGCAGCGAGCCGCTGGCGGCGGTCTATTCCGGCCACCAGTTCGGGGTCTGGGCCGGCCAGCTCGGCGATGGCCGGGCGCATCTGCTCGGCGGCCTGCGCAACGAACTCGGCCATTGGGAAATCCAGCTCAAGGGGGCGGGGCGGACGCCCTATTCGCGCGGCGCCGACGGTCGTGCCGTGCTGCGTTCGTCGATCCGCGAATTTCTCTGTTCGGAGGCGATGGCCGGCCTCGGCGTGCCGACGACGCGCGCCTTGTGCGTGATCGGCGCCGACCATCCGGTACGGCGCGAGGAAATCGAGACGGCGGCGGTCGTCGCCCGCGTCGCGCCCGGTTTTGTCCGCTTCGGCTCCTTCGAGCACTGGGCGTCGCGCGACCGTCAGGTCGAACTGAAACAGCTGGCCGATTATGTCATCGACACTTTCCGGCCGGCCTGCCGCTTCGCAGCCAACCCCTACGCCGAACTGCTGGCCGATGCCGCGCGCCGCACCGGGGAGCTGATCGCGCACTGGATGGCGGTCGGTTTCATGCATGGCGTGATGAATACCGACAACATGTCGATCCTCGGCCTGACGCTGGATTACGGTCCCTTCGGCTTCATGGAGGCGTTCGACGCCGGCCACATCTGCAACCATTCCGACAATCACGGCCGCTACAGCTACCGCAATCAGCCGGCGGTCGCCCAGTGGAATCTCTACCGGCTGGCCGATGCGCTGCTGCCGCTGATCGGGCGGCCGGCGCTGGCCCAGGCGGCGGTGGACGAGCAGTTCGGCCCGGCCTTCGAAGGCAAGTTCGAGCAGCTGTTCGGCGCCAAGCTCGGCTTGCGCGCCAAGCTGGACGGTGACGAGGACTTCATCGGCGAAACCTTCGGTTTCCTGCAGCAGCACCGGCCGGACTTCACGCTGTTCTTCCGCGCGCTGTCGCGGCTGCCTGGCGCGGTCGACCCGGAAAATGCGGCAAAAACCGATGCCCCGCTGCGCGACATGTTCGTCGACCGCAGCGCCTGCGACGTCTGGCTCGCCGGTTGGCGGGCCCGTCTGGCACAGACGCCGTGGGACGATGCCGAACGCCAAGCGGCGATGCTCGCCGCCAACCCCAAATACGTGCTGCGCAACTGGCTGGCCGAAGTTGCCATCCGCCAGGCCAAGGCCGGCGACTTTTCCGAAGTGCAGCGCCTGCTGGCCTGCCTGCGCCACCCTTACGACGAACAGCCGGAATTCGAGGCCTACGCAGCCTTGCCGCCGGACTGGGCGAACGGCCTGGCGGTCAGTTGTTCCAGCTGATTTTGATCCCGCCGGCTTGTTCGGCCGGCAGCGGCAGCGGACAATGCCGGCGACTTTTTATTGATCGCCGCCATGTCTGAGCACCTCTCACTGCCCACCACGCTCCACCGCGAAAATCCGTCGGCCTTGCTGGAAGCCCATTTTGGCGCCCGGCCGGCGGCGCATGCCGAGGCCCAGGCGCACAATCCGGCCTTGCGCGTCGAGGCGATCGGTTTCGTCCGTTATCGCGGCGATTGGCTCGGCGTGCTGGTCACGCCCTGGCGTCTCGACCTGCTGCTGCTGGCCGGCGGCGGCGACCTGTGGGGTGACATTCCGGCCGGCCAGCGGCGCTACCTCGATCTCTACGGCGCCACCCTGCCCTTCGTCGCGGTCGATGAACCGCGCTTGGGGCCTTACCAGTACAGTTCGCTGGTCGATCAGGTCGGCCGTATTCCCGACATGGCGGCGGCCCGGGAAATTGCCCTTGATGCGCTGCACTCCTACCTGCCGCCGCAGCCGCCACCGGTCAGCCCGCCGATAGCGCCGGCCGAGTCGGTTTCCCGCCGTGGCTTCTTCCGGCGCCTGGCCGGCAAGCACTGAGCGCCGGCTTCAGCCGGCGAACTGGTAGGTCGCCGCCGGCTCGGCCCGCCACTCGCCGTTGCCGGTCAGCTCCAGCACCTGGGCGTGGTATTTGAGGATGCCGGGGCGGTGCCCGACGCTGATCAGCGTCGTTTCGCTGTTCAGCAACTGCTGGTAGAGGTGTTCCTCATTGGCGATGTCGAGGGCGCTGGTTGCTTCGTCGAGCACCGCGTAGCGCGGCTTGCAGAGGAGGACGCGGGCGAAGGCCAGGCGCTGCTGCTCGCCGATCGACAGCAGTTTCTCCCAGTCATGAATGGCATCGAGTCCGCCGACGCGGGCGGCGAGTTCGGGCAGGTTGACGCGCTCGAGCAGGCTTAGCAGGTCGGCGTCGTGCACCGGACGGTCTTCGTTCGGGTAGAGCAGTTGGCTGCGCAGCGTGCCGAGCAGCATGTAGGGCTGTTGCGGCAGGAACAGCATATCTTGCGGCAAGGGGCGACAGATGGTGCCGCTGCCGGCATACCACAGGCCGGCCAGGGCGCGCAGCAGCGAACTCTTGCCGCTGCCGCTCTGGCCGACGATGATCAGGCCCTGGCCGGGCTTGATGTGCAGCGACAGTTCCTTGATCAGCGTCCGCTCGTAATTCGGCGTTTGCAGCGTGACACGCTCCAGCCACAGTTGGCTGCCTTCGACCGATTCGATGACGCCCAGCGCGCTGGCCCGGCTCGTTGATTCGCCAGCCAGGTACTGGGTGAAGGTGTTCAGGCGATCGACCCCGGCGGTGAACCGGCTGAGCGCCTCGAAGTTTTCAATGATCACCGAAATGGCGCTGAGTACGGCGGCAAAGGCACCGGCCGCCTGTACGGCACGGCCGACTTCGAGTTCCCCGGAGAGCACCTGCGGCGCGATGATGATGCTGGGCAGCACGATGGTGAGCAGGCCGAAACCGTACTGGAACAGGTTGAGGAAAAGCTGTGTCCGGATCAGCTGTTTGAAGTTGCGGAAGGCATTGGTGAAGCGCTGCCTGACCTGCTGCAATTCCTGCGCTTCGCCGTGATAGAGGGCGATCGCTTCGGCATTTTCACGAAAGCGCACCAGGCTGAAGCGGAAATCGGCTTCGCGGCGCAGTTGCTGGAAATTGAGGCCGATCAGCCGCCGGCCAAAGCCGAAGATGATGATGACGGTGCCGATCGCGGCATAAAAGACGAGGAAATAGACCAGTTCGCGGGAAATCGACCACAACACGGCACTGAAGGCGACCAGTTGCAGGATGGAACCGATCAGGATGAGCAGGAAGTACAGCGAGCGCTGGGTGAAGGTATTGATGTCCTCGGCAATCCGCTGGTCCGGGTTGTCGATCTCGGCGTGGGCGTTCAGTTCGTAGAAATGGCGATGGCTGAAGTACTTGTCGAGCAGGCGATAGGTCAGCCAGCGCCGCCAGTGCAGGGCCAGCGTGTCGCGCACGAAGTAGTAGGAGGCGAAGAAGGGAATGGCGACGATCAGCAGGCCGAGGCAGTACTTGATCGACACCCAGAAGCGTTCCTCGTCGCGCGCCGCCAGCGCCGAGGTGAATTCGCCGGTCTGCTCGTTGAACAGTACGGCAAAGCGGGTTTGCCCGAGCAGCAGCAGGATGGAGAGCAGGAGCAGGCTCCAGGCCTTCCATTTTTCCTCATGGCGCCAGTAAGGCGTTGCAATGGCCAGGAAGCGCTGCCACAAGTGGCGATCGACGGTCTTCATTGTCCGTTCTGATACTGAACCTGCGTTGGGGAGGCAAGGCAGCCGGCGCCGGCCGCCGTGCATGACGGGATTGTATGCCTCAATCCGGCCCGGAGATAAGCTTGGCTACTGTTTTCCGGGTAGTGCGAAGGGTGTTGAAAAATGCCCGATTGCCGCGGTCGACCGCAGCAATCGGGCAAATTCCGGTCGAAAAAAAGCCGGCTGGATTGCTCCGCCGGCGTTTGGGTGTTCAGTCCAGGATTACTGGACTTGCTGGATACCGGCCAGCACCCAGCCACCGCTGCCGTTGCGCGGCTTGGTCATGTGCCAGATTTCATCGAAGGCTTCGGCCGAAGCGGCCTTTTCTTCGCGGATCAGGCCATGGAAGCGAACGCTGACGATGTAGCGGCTGCTTTCCTCGGCAACATCGAGCACTTCGGCGTTGAGCTGGACGACGTCGGTTTCCTGCTTTTCGGTACCGCGTTCGCCCATTGCCAGCTTGATCTCGGCGAACATTTCCGGCGCGGTGAATTCGCGGATGTCGTCGAGGTTGCCGGCATCGTTGGCAGCCTGCAGGCGAATGAAGTTGACCTTGGCGTTACGGACGAAGCCATCGACATCGAAGTCGGCCGGGATATGGCCGCTGTTGCCGGTGTTGGCGGCCAGCGGGGCAGCGGCGGCGCTGCCGCCGGCCGGCGTGAAGTCAGGCTGGACCGGGGCGCGGTTGTCATAGTTGGCACCGGCACCGGCGTACTGCATGCCGTGGTTCGTGCCGGCCTGTGTCGCGCCGGCCTTCTTGCGCATGACGAAGCCGATGACCATGACCACCGCCATGACCAGCAGGCCGATCATCATCATGTTGGCGAGGCCTTCGCCGAAACCGAAGTGGGAGGCCAGGGCGGCCAGGCCGAGACCGGCGGCAAGACCGGCCAGCGGGCCCATCCACGAACGCTTGGGTTGAGCTTGCGGGGCGGCGGCCGGGGCGGCAGCCTGCTGCTGAGTCGGGGCGGCATTGGTCGCCTTGTTCGGGGTGACGGCCTGGCGCTGCATGCCGGACGAGCTGCCTCCGCCCAGACGGCGGGCGGCTTCGGCATCGCCGGTGGTCAGCGTGAAGCCGAGCACCAGGGCGGCGGCCATCAATGCAAAGGATTTCATGTTTGTCTCCATCGGGGTGAATGTTACGAGGCGAAGAATAGCCCTAATTCGGTTACCGAAAAATATGTATTAAGCGCAACAACGATTCGTAAAAATCGAATTGTTTCAGCCGAACAAGGCGGCCGTCGCCACCGGATTGGACGCGAAGTAAAAGTGGACATAGGAAGCGGTCAGTCGTTCCCGGCGGTAGATCGCCTCGCCCTCCCGGCCATCCTGGGTCTGGGCGCGCACGATCGGCGTCAGCGGCGTTTCGCTCTTCGAGTAATGGAAGGTGTGGCCCTGCAGGCGGCCTTCCGGCAGGTCGGCGAATTGCATGCCGAGTGCGGCCAGGCGTTTCTGCATCACCGAAATGCCGGGCAGCAGGCCGGCGAAGGCATGGGTGTCGCCGGCCTTGTCGGTGACCTGCTCGAACAGGCTCATCATGCCGCCGCATTCGGCGAGCAAGGGCTTGCCGGCGGCGACGTGGGCGCGCAGCTCGTTCCACAAAGGCTGGTTGGCCGACAGCGTCGGGGCATGCAGTTCCGGGTAGCCGCCGGGCAGCCAGACGGCATCGCAGGCCGGCAGCGGCTCGCCGGCGACCGGCGAGAAGTAGCGCAGTTCGGCGCCGAGGTCGGCCAGGGTTTCCAGATTGGCCGGGTAGATGAAGCCGTAGGCGGCATCACGGGCGATGGCGATGCGCTTGCCGGCGAGCAGCGGCGCGATGTCTGGTGGTGGAACATCGTCGAAAACGACCGGTGGCGGCAGGTCGACCGTGGCACTGGCGGCCAAGGCATCGGCCAGACGGTCGAGGCGCTCCTCGATATCGTCGATTTCGGCCGCCTGCAGCAGGCCGAGGTGGCGTTCCGGCAGCACCGCGTCCGGGTTGCGCGGTAGCGCGCCGAACCAGCCCATGCCGGCCGGCAGGCTGTCGCGGGCCATCGCGGCGTGGCGTTCGCTGCCAACCCGGTTGGCCAGCACGCCGGCAAAGGGCAGGCCGGGCCGGTAGGTGGCGAGACCGTGGGCAACGGCACCGAAAGTCTGGGCCATGGCGCCGGCGTCGATCATCGCCATCACCGGGATGTTGAAGCGGCAGGCGATGTCGGCCGCCGACGGTGTGCCGTCGAACAGGCCCATGACGCCTTCGACCAGGATCAGGTCGGAATCCTGTGCCGCCCGGCTCAGCCGCCAGCGCGCATCTTCCTCGCCGCACATGCCGAGATCGAGGTTCTGGCACGGTCGACCGCTGGCCACGGCATGAATCTGTGGGTCGAGAAAGTCCGGGCCGCATTTGAAAACGGTGACGCGCCGGCCTTGCCGGGCATGCAGCCGGGCCAGCGCGGCGGTGACGGTGGTCTTGCCCTGGCCGGAGGACGGGGCGGCGATCAAGAGAGCGGGACAGGCGGTCATTTTTCTTCCTTGGCGGTGCATCCGGCTTATCGGGTCGGCTGGCTGAAGCCTTGCCGGCGATCCCAATCGACGTAGAACAGCCGCGACTGGCTGGTACTGAACGAGTACAGCCGTTCGCCGCCAGCCGCGACGACGCTTTCGCCGCGCCTGAAATCGAGCTCCGGCTCGCGCCCGGTGCGGTTGTTGACGATCAGCGGTAGGCCGGTTTCGGCACTGCGCCGTTCCCACAGATCGTCCGGCCCCATGCCGTCGACTGGCGGCCAGTTGGCCGGGGCGAGCAGTATGGCGGCGCCCTGCTCACGGTAGCGGGCGGCTGGCTCCGGCTTGTAGGTGTCGGCACAGATCAGGACGCCGACGGGAATGCCGTCGACCATGAAGGGCGCGCCGCCGGTGCCGGGCGTGGACCAGCTTTCGGCGCCGCCATGCACGCGCTGCTTGCGGTAGGCGCCCTGAATGACGCCGTTGCGGTCGATCACCGCGACGCTATTGTGGAATTTGCCGGTCTTTCCATCGCGTTCGGCGAAACCGACGAACAGCGCCACCCGGTTGTCGCGGGCGATGGCCGCCAGCGTGCTGATCCAGGTATCGGGAAAGGGCGCGATCCAGTCGGTGCCGATCCGGCTGGCGAAGTTGTAGCCGGTCTCGGCCAGTTCGGGCGTCATCACCCAGTCGGCGCCCTGGCCGACCGCCTCCTGGATGCCGGCCTCGATCCGGGCGCGGTTGCCGGCGACGTCGCCGGGTACGGCATCGAGATGGAGCAGGGCGAGACGCAGCGCATCCGGCGCCTTGGCCGGGGCGACTGGCGCGGCGGTAAAACGCTTCGTTCCGGGCAGGAAAAAGCCGTTCTGCTTGCCGAGCGCTTCGAGCACCGCTTCGTAGCTGGCCTTGCCGATCAGTTCGCCGATCCGGCTGTGGCCGCCGGTATAGCTGGCCTGCGGGCCCTGCGTGCCGGAGACGACGATGATGCTGTCGGTGCCGGTCCCCGTCGCCTGCACGGTTTTGGTGTAGGTGCTCGGCACGTTGAGATCCTGCAGCGCTGCCGTCTTGCCTTCGGTGACGGTGATCAGGGCGCGGGCCAGCGCCGCGTCGGTCAGCCGGATATTGGTCAGCAGCATGATGTTGATGGTGCCGGCCGGCGTCTGGCCTTCGATATAGGTCCCGGCATCGACGCCAGTGCGGATGGCATTGGTCTTGGCGCCGGCCGTCGCCAGCACGGTGACGGTCAGCGGGCCGTAGTGCTTGGTGATCACCGCCAGATTGTCCATGTCGGCGGCGGTGGCCATCCGGGCGACGGCCGGCTTGTCCAGCTGCAACTGGCCGGCCATCTTGGCGTGCACATGCTCGGCATAGGCCTTGCCACCCCGGCCATCCTGGCCCATGAAGCGGTGGCCGAGCGTTTTCCAGAGCACCGGGTGGGCGGCATGGTTGAGTGCTGCCCGGGCATCGAGCAGGCCGTCGGAGGTCGACAAGGTGCGGCGCGCCTCGGGAAAGCGGACGAGCAACACTTTCTCCCAAAGCCCGTCGCGCTCGCTGCGCACGATCTGCGCCTCGGCCCGGATATTGGCCGGGAGATTGCTCAGAACATCGCTTTCCGCCGCCCAGGCGGCCGCGGAAAAGAACAGCAGGCAGGCCAGCCGGCCAAGCGCATTCATCGGCGCGGACTCAGAATTCGAGGCCGGGCATGGCCTTGATGCCGCTCTGGAAGGCGTGCTTCTCCATGCCGATGTCGCTGACCGTGTCGGCCGCCTCGCGCAGGGCTTGCGGCGCGGCGCGACCGGTGATGATGACGTGCTGCATGTGCGGGCGGGTGAGCAGCTTGGCGATGACTTCGTCGAGTTCCAGCCAGCCGTATTTGAAGGCGTAGGTCATTTCGTCGAGGACGACGAGGCCGATCTCCGGGTTGCTCAGGTGGCCGCAGGCGACTTCCCAGGCGGCCTGGGCGGCGCGGGCGTCGCGCTCCTTGTCCTGGGTTTCCCAGGTGAAGCCTTCGCCACCGACATGCCAGGCGACATTCGGCTGCTGGCGGAAGAAGGCCTCCTCGCCGGTATCCGAGCGGCCCTTGACGAATTGCACGACGCCGACCTTCAGGCCGTGGCCGAGGGCACGGGCGACGACGCCGAAGGCAGCCGAGGACTTGCCCTTGCCGTTGCCGGTGTTGATGACCAGCACGCCGCGTTCTTCCTGGGCGGCGGCGATCTTGCCGTCGACCACTTCCTTCTTGCGCTGCATGCGGTTGCTGTGGCGGGATTCCTGGTCCAGGGGTTCGGTCATGGCTTCAGCGCCTCCTTCAGTTCGTCCAGGCCTTCGAGCAGGCGGGGACCGGGGTAGAAAAAATTGTCGCCGGAGAGCATGACCAGCGGCACCGGCAGGCTGCCGAGGCTGGCGTCGCACTGGCTGGCTGCGGTCGACATGAAATTGATCACCAAATCCGGCCGGGTGGCCGCGACCAGGGCCGGAATGCCGTCGATGGCCTGGCCTTCGCGCAGATGGTGGATACCTTCGGCCGGGTCGGCCAGGGTCAGGCCGGCCTGCTCGGCGAGATCGCCGAGCAGCGTGTTGTGGCCGTAGGAATAGGGCTTCGCGGCGCAGGCCGAGAGCAGCAGCACGCGGCGCTTGCGGCCGGGAAATTCGCTCAGCCGGCGATGGGCTTCGCGGCTGAATTCGGCGGCCCGGGCGGCGCCGTTCGGCGCGCCGCTGGCTTCGGCGAGCGCCACCAGCATCTGTTCGGTCTCGGCCAGCGAGCGCGAACCGCCAACGCGCAGCGTACGGGTGCCGGCCGGCGTGACCTGCTGCAGCGTTTGCTCGCTGGTCAGCGTCGAGGTGACGATCAGGTCGGGGCGTAGCGCGGCGATGGCGGCGGCATCCGGATCGCTGACCCCGCCGGTGCGTGGCAGATCCTTCTTGTCGTAGCGCGAAACGCCGACGATGCACTCGCCACGGCCGAGCCAGTCGAGGGCGATGCTCAGATAGGGCGACTGGCTGACGATGCGCGGACAGGCGGCTTGGGCGTTCAGCGCGCTCAGGCCAAGCAGGAAACAACACAGGAAACGAAACAGGGGACGCATGGGGAATCCTTGCAACAAAGACGGCCGCTCAGCGCGGGATGAAGCCGATCCGGCCATCGATCTCGACGGCTTGCAGCGGGTGCTGGTAAAGGGCCGACAGGTGTTCGGCGGTCAGCATCTGGCGGACCGGCCCGAGTTCGTGCCGGCCATCGCCGTGAATGAGCAGGGCGCGGTCGCAATAACGCCAGGCCAGCGCCGGTTCGTGCAGCACCATGATGACGCCGGCGCCGTTGTCGCGCGCGGCACCGGCAAACAGTTCGAGGACGGCGATCTGGTGATTGAGGTCGAGATGGGCGAGCGGCTCGTCGAGCAGGTAGAGCGGCGCCGCCTGGGTGAGCAGGGTGGCGATGGCCAGTCGCTGGCGTTCGCCGCCGGACAGGGTCTGCACGTCGCGCTGTTCCATCTCGGCCAAGCCGACGGCACGCAAGGCGGCGCGGGCGATATCGGCATCCTGGGCGCTTTCCCAGTCCCAGCGCCCGAGGTGCGGGTGGCGGCCGGTCAGCGTCGTTTCCAGTACCGTTGAGGCGAAGGCGTCGCCATGGCGCTGCTCCAGCCAGCCGCGGCGGAGCGCTGCCTGGCGCGGGCCGAGTTCGGCGTAGGAAGTGCCGCCGAGCAGGATTTCGCCGGTATCCGGGGGGCGCAGGCCGGCCAGCACCGAGAGCAGTGTCGACTTGCCGGCGCCGTTGCGACCGAGAATGGCCAGCCGTTCACCGGCCTGCAGCGTGAAGTTGAGGTTGGTGCACACCTGATGCTGGCCGACACTGACGCTCAGCGTCTGGGCTTCGATCAACGGGGCGGTGCTCATCGCTGATGCCTCGAGAGCAGGAAGAGGAAGACCGGCACACCGATCAGCGCGGTCAGCACGCCGACCGGCAGTTGCTGCGGCGCAATCAGCGTGCGGGCCAGGGTGTCGGCCAGCACCAGCAGCGAGCCACCGGCCAGTACCGAGGCCGGCAGCAGCAGACGCTGGTCGTTGCCGGTGGCGAGGCGGACCAGATGCGGCACGACCAGACCGACGAAGCCGATCGAGCCAGCGGTGGTCACCGAGGCGGCGGTGGCCAGCGAGGCAAGCAGATAAATCGCATAGCGCAGCCGGTTGACCGCAACCCCCAGTGCCTGCGCCTGCATCAGGCCGCGCGCCAGCAAATTCAGTTCGCGGGCGAACGGCATGGCCAGCAGCAGGGCGACACCGAGCGCCAGCAGCGGCGGCCACCACTGGCCGCTCTGGCCGAGGTCGCCCATCAGCCAGAAGAGCATGCCGCGCAGCTTGTGTTCGGGGGCGATGGCCAGCATCAGCGCGACCAGCGCGCCGCAGCCGGCGGCAACGATGACGCCGGTCAGCAGCAGCCGCGTCTGCGTCCAGCTGCCGTCGCCGTGGGCCAGCCCGAAGACAATGAACATCGCACTCAGGGCGCCGAGGAAAGCCAGCCCATCGATGCCGAGCACCGGCAGGCCGAGCAGGATGGCGAACATCGCCCCGACCCCGGCGCCGCCGGAAATACCCAGCACGTAAGGGTCGGCCAGCGGATTGCGCAACAGTACCTGCATCAGCGCGCCGGCCAGGGCGAGCAGGCCGCCGCAGGCAAAGCCGGCCAGCGCCCGCGGCAGGCGCAGTTCGAGCACGACGTCGATACCCGCTACCTCGCGCCCGGCCAGGGCGGCCAGCACATCCGGCAAGGGAATGCGTAGACTGCCCACCGTCAACGCCAGCCCGATACTGAGCCCGGCGAGCAGGCCGAGGCTGACGAGGATCAGAAGAGCGCGGTGACGAGTGGGCACAGGAGCTTACTTGGGACTGTAGCGGACACCGACAAAGGCATTAACGCCCGGTGTCGCGAAATCGGCAGCGAGTTCGTAATCGCGATCGAAGACGTTGTTGACCCGGGCGAAGACAGACCAGTCGCCGGTAAAGCGGTAGGCCCCGTACAGGTTGGTGAGCGCGTAGCCGCTCAGCTTGCGGGTATTGGTCGCGTTGTCGAAACGACGGTCGCTGGCGACCATCTCGGCGCGCCATTCCCAGGGGCCGATCTGCTGGCCGATGCTGGCGGCGCCGAAATTGGTGGCGCGGCGTGCCAACTGGCGTCCGCTATCGGTGTCGCGCGGGTCGAGGTAGTTGTAGCTGGCCTGCAGGTTGAAGTTGCTGATCTGGCCGTCGTAGGCCAGGGTCGTGCCTTCCAGCCTGGCCTTGCCGACATTGACCGGTGTGTAGGCGAATGATCCCGGTGCCGTCTCGTTCCACGAGATGAGGTTGTCGACCTGGTTCAGATACCAGGTCAGGGAAACGTGATGCAGGCCCCGCTCGTAGTGAATCGCCGCCTCGCGGTTGCGCGAGGATTCGGGGAGCAGGTTCGGATTGCCGTAGCTGCCGAAGGTCAGCGGGTAGTAGAGATCGTTGAACGATGGTGCCTTGAAGGCCGTGCCGTAGCTGACGTTGGCCCGCCAGTTGGGATCGATGCGATAGCCGTAGGCGATCGAACCGGTCGTCTTGTCGCCGAACTGCGAGTTGTTGTCAGTGCGCAGGTTGGCCTGCAGGCGGTGCGCCAGGTAGCTGCCGCTCCAGCCGGCCAGCACCGAGTTGATGCTGCGTGAATCGACGCTGTAGTTGCCGGTGCCGCTGACCGTCTGGTCGAGTCGTTCGACCGCCAGCAGGAACTTGCCGACGCCGGTCTTGATGTCGTTTTGCCAGGAATACAGGTCCTGGTCGGTGCGGAACAGGCTGCTTTGGACCCCGTCGGTGGTGTTCATCGAATCGTCGGTGCTGTGGCCGATGCGCAGGGTGCTCGTCCAGTTGCTGGTAAAGGCATCCTTCAGGTAGGTACTGAAGTTGGAGACGGCGAGCTGGTTGCGGTAATCCATGGCGGCGGTCGTCTTCGAGAAACCACCGTCGTACTTGTTCTCGCCGTCGCTGTAGAGGAAGCTGGCGCCGGCTTCGTGGCCGGGTGCGAAGGCATAGCCGAGGCTGCCGCTGACGCTGTTGTTGTCGAAACCGTCGCGGTCGGGGTTATAGGCGCTGTTTTTCGGATTCTTGATGCTGTTGAAGCCTTCGGTCCGGTAGGTCGAGGCATCGAGCGCATAGCGCCAGCCGTTCTGGCTGCCCGAGAAACCGGCGCTGGCGGCGCCCGAGTGGTAGGTGCCGCCGCCGACTTCGCCATGGGCTTGGAATGGGCCATGGCCCTGGCGGGTGAAGATCTGGATGACGCCGCCGATGGCGTCGCTGCCATAGAGTGAGGAGGCCGGTCCGCGCAGGATTTCGATGCGCTCGATCTGGCTGGCCGGAAGGCGCGACCAGGAGGACATCTGGCCCAGGGTGGCGGAGCCGGTCCGCATGCCGTCGATCAGGACCAGGGTGTGGCCGCTGTTGGTGCCGCGCATGTAGACGCTGGCATTGGCGCCATTGCTGCCGTTCGTGCTGATCTCGATGCCGGGCTGGCGAGCGAGGATGTCGATCAGCGTCGACTGGCTGGCCTGCTCCAGTTCTTCACGATCAATGACGGAAACGTCGGAGAGCAGTTCCGAGGTGCGCGTTGCCTGGCGCGTCGCGGTGACCATGATGGGGTCGAGGCTGGCCACCTGCAGCGTTTCGGCCTGGGCCTGGGCGGTGAAAATGAAGGGCAGCAGCGCTGCCAGCGGTTTCAAGCGTGGATTCATGAATCTTCCTTTCCCGGCGGGCGTCCCCGCATGCCGGAACAGCATTGAGAAGGAAGCGCAGGGGGAACGGCGGCTCGCAGGAACCGGCGCCACACCCCCGTGGCACTTCCGTGATTTGTCTCAGGCCGGTATCCGGGCTCGCAAGTCTTGACGTACCGCCTTCCCAGGTTTGAACCCAGTGGCCTTGTGGTACGCCCGCACTTGTTACCGTTGCGGGGGCAGCAGCGGATTGGTCTCGTGGAGACGCACCGCTTTCCCGTTTAACTGCGCTTGGAAGAACCTTGCGCAGCACCTGACACGGCGCGCATTCTACATGGCAAGTTGTTGCGCCGCATCAGAAAAGTACTGTTAAATTCCGATAAAGCACTTTGAGAATAAAGGCTTAGTCCTTGACCACACGCTGTTTTTCCCTCTATAGTTCGCGCCATGAATACCGAACTCGAAGCGCTCGAAGCCAAGATTGAACAGGTGGTCGCCCTGGTTCACCAGTTGCGCGCCGAGAACGAAGTGCTGAAGAATCAGATGGCAGCGGCCGAAACCGAAAGACTGCACTTGCGCCAGACAATGACGGCCGCTCGCGAGCGTCTGGAAGGTCTGATGGACAAGTTGCCCGAGGATGCCTGAGATGAGCAGCGAGCCGAATTTCCTCGACGTCAAGATCATGGGCCGCGAATACCGCGTCGCCTGCGCCCCGGCCGAGCGCGATGCGCTGCTGTCGGCGGTCGATCTGGTCGACAACAAGATGCGTGAAATCGCCCAGCGGACCAAGAGCACCATCGCCGAGCGCGTTGCCGTGATGGCCGCCTTGAACATCGCGCACGAACACCTGTCCGGCGCCGCCGGCAATCCTTCGGAAACTGTTTTCGAAGCGGTTGATACTTCCGACGCAAAGCGTAGAATCAGCGACATGGGAGCACGGATCGATGCCGTGCTTGCGCCCCAGCAGAACTTGGACCTGTAGTCACTTTCTGCTGACCCCGGCGCCGCCCGCCGAGCGTCCCCTGCGGTGTTTGTTAAGACCATACATTCCTTGAACCAATGCTAATTGGCATCGGTTGTGGACCATCAAGCTGCTGTTGTGAGCGCCTCTAGTCAGGAGCTTCTGATGCAGCGGGAAAGCGACCATTCTGGACCCAGGTTCAGGATGCCGGTCTGACGGCACTTGCGGGGGCCTTTTTTTGGCCGAAGACATGAAAAATCTCCTTTCCGCTTTGGGCATTCCGCTGCTCCTGGCCGCCTGTGCGGTCGGACCGACGGTGCAGGATGAACCGCTGGTCGAACGTTACTGGCGGGTGCTCGCCATCGACGGCCAGCCGCTGCCGGCTGGCGTCAATCGCGCCGAGCCGCATATCGTGTTGACGGCGGCGCTGCGCACTCACGGTTCGGACGGCTGCAACCGCTTTCACGGCAGTTACGATACGGCGGCCGGCCTGCAATTCGGGCAGATGGCGAGCACGATGATGGCCTGTCCGCCGCCGCTCGATGCGCTGGCCCGCCAGTTCAGCGCCGCCATCGGGGCGACGGCGGATTACCGGATCACCGGCCGGGTCATGGAATTGCTGGACGCCCGGGGCAAGGTTCGCCTGCGCCTGGAAGCGACCGCGCTCAAGTAGGTCCGGCCGATGCACTACTGGCTGATGAAATCGGAGCCGGACGAGGTTTCGATCGACGACCTGGCGGCGGCACCCGGGCAGAGCGTGCCGTGGTTCGGGGTGCGCAATTACCAGGCGCGCAATTTCATGCGTAACGGCATGGCAATCGGCGATCTGGCCTTCTTCTATCACTCCGGTTGTGCCGAGCCGGGCATTGCCGGCATTTGCGAGGTTTGTTCCGAGCCTTATCCGGACGACACCCAGTTTGCGCCGGACAGCCCGTATTTCGATGCCAAATCCGACCGGGAAAAGCCGCGCTGGTGGCTGCGCGACGTCCGTTTCGTCAGTAAAACCCGCTATCTGCCGTTGGCCGAACTGCGCCGTTACCCGGAACTTGCTAACATGCGCCTCCTTGCCCGCGGCAACCGGCTGTCGATCACGCCGCTGAGCGCTGATGAATGGGCCTTTATCAATCGGCGTCTGGCAGAAAACTGATGACACTCTGGTGGTTGACCTACCCCTTGCTGGGGATTTTCGGCGGTTTTGTCGCCGGCTTGTTCGGCGTTGGCGGCGGCCTGACCCTGGTCCCCTTCATGTACATGCTGTTCGTCGCTCAGCAATTCCCGCCCGAGCATGTCATGCATCTGGCACTGGGTACCTCGATGGCAACCATCGTCTTCACATCGATTTCCAGCATGCGCGCCCACCACGCGCATGGCGCGGTGCGCTGGGATGTCGTGCGCAGCCTGGCGCCGGGCCTGGTACTCGGCACCTTCGGTGGTTCGCTGGTCGCCGGCCAGGTGCCGACCGGGCCGATGACGGCGATTTTCGTCGTCATCGTCTATTACGCCTCGCTGCAGATGATCCTCGACTTCAAGCCGCACGCCCATCGCCAACTGCCCGGTCCGCTCGGCCTGTTCGGGGTCGGCGGCATCATTGGTGTGATTTCCAGCCTGGTCGCGGCCGGTGGCGGTTTCCTGTCGATTCCTTTCATGCTCTTCTGCAACGTCGCCATTCACGCGGCGGTCGGCACCTCGTCGGCGCTCGGCTTTCCGATTGCGGTGGCGGGGGCGATCGGCTACATCGTCGCCGGCTGGAGTGACAGTGGCTTGCCGCCCTATACCCTGGGCTACATCTACCTGCCGGCTTTTTTCGGCATTGTCGTGATGAGCATTACGATGGCGCCGGTCGGCGCCCGGCTGGCCCACCGGCTGCCGGTCAAGAAGCTGAAGCGGGCGTTCGGCGGCTTTCTCGCCCTGCTCGCCAGCAAGATGCTGTACAGCCTGATCGGCTGAGTTTAGGCGCCGGCCTTGAAGTCGCGCAGCGTCGCGACGAGGTCGGCGAAACGCTCGCCCTGGACCGTGACATGCGCCCGCAGTTGGGCCGCGGCGAGGTCGCTGTCGCCCTTGATGATCGCTTCAACGATCGCCTGATGTTCGTTGAACGAGGTCGCCATTCGGTTGCGCACGCGCAACTGTAGCCGCCGGTAGGGGCGCAGCCGGCGGTGCAGCGCCGTGGCCTGCTCGACCAGGAAGCCATTGTGGCTGGCCTCGTAGATGCGCTGGTGAAACACTTCATTCAACTGGTAATAGATATCCGGTGTGTTCGCATCGCGCGCCGCTTCGCAGGCGCGGTGCGCTTCCTGCAGGGCCAGTTGTTCGCCCGGCGTGATCCGGCGAGCGGCCAGCCGGCCGCACATCGCCTCCAGTTCGGCCATCACCTCGAACATTTCGCAGACCCGGTCGGCGCCGACTTCCGGCACGGTGGCGCCGCGCCGTGGCCTGATCTCGATCAGGCCGACCGAGGATAACTGGATCAGCGCTTCGCGCACCGGCGTCCGCGAGACGCCGAAGGTGTCGGCCAGTTCCTGCTCGTCGAGCCGCGTGCCGGGGGGGTAGACACCGGTGACGATGCGTTCCTCGATCAGTTCGCCGAGGCGTTCCGACTGGCGGGTGGTGGCGGGTATTTCGGCAGGGCTGTTCACGATTGATGCTCCGGCTTGTGGCAGTGATTTAATTATACGAAATTAGTTGACCAGTATTCAATCATTGCCTATCTTGTATACACAACGGTGATTTTTGAACACAAAACAAGAGTGCGGTATTCCGGAAGTCAGGATAAGCCAGCCAGTGAGGTTTCACCGTCTTCGTTATTTGTTCATTTATCCGGAGGAGACAATCATGAACGAAACACGGCGCAATATCCTTAAAGGTCTGGCTGCCAGTCCCGCCCTGGCCCTTTCCCCCAATCTGCTGTGGGCGCAAAGCGCCGGCGAACTCAAGATATCCCACCAGTTTCCCGGTGGCACGGCGACCGAGGGTGACTTCCGCGACCGTCTGTGCCGCCGCTTCAGTGCCGAGATCGGCAAGCGGACCAACGGCGCGCTGCGTGGTACGGTCTATCCGGGCTCGTCGCTGATGAAGACCAATGCCCAGTTCAGTTCGGTGCGCAAGGGCGCCCTCGACATGACGCTGGTCCCGCTTTCCTATGCCGGCGGCGAAGTGCCGGAAACCAACATCGGCCTGATGCCCGGCATCGTCACCAATTACGACCAGGCAGTGAGCTGGAAGAAGGCCGAAGTCGGCAAGGCGCTGGCCAATATCCTGGCCGACAAGGGCGTGCTGATCGTCAGCTGGATCTGGCAGGCCGGCGGAGTTGCCAGCCGGACGGTGCCGATCGTCAATCCGGAAGATGCCAAGGGCCTCAAGGTCCGCGGCGGCAGCCGTGAAATGGACATGGTGCTGAAGGCTGCCGGTTCGACGGTGCTGACTTTGCCTTCCAACGAAATCTACGCCGCGATGCAGACCGGCGCGCTCGATGCGGCGATGACCTCGTCGACCAGCCTGATTTCCTTCCGCCTTGAAGAAGTGGCCAAGGCGCTGACCACTGGCCGTGGCAAGACTTACTGGTTCATGTTCGAGCCGCTGCTGATTTCGCGCACCGTCTTCGAAAAGCTGCCCAAGGCGCAGCAGGACGTCATCATGGCGGTTGGCGCCGAGATGGAAGCCTTTGCGCTGGAAGGTGCCAAGGCCGACGACCAGGCGGTGGCGGCGGTTTATCAGAAGGCCGGCGGCAAGGCCTACGACCTCAACGATGCCGCCGTCAAGAAGTGGCAGGCGATTGCCCGCGATACCGCCTGGAAGGATTTCGCCGGCAAGAACGAAAGCTGTGCCCGCATCCTCAAGCTGGCCGAGGCGACGCTATGAGCCACGGCTTCGAACTGGAGGGCGCCGTCAAGGCGCCCGAGATTCCCGAGGGAGGAATTCTGGAGGGCATCAATCGCCTGATGCAGGGTCTGCATACGGCGATCATGTTCCTGTCGTCGATCGCCTTGCTGCTTGCCTCGCTGATCCTGTGCAGCAGCGTCTTCCTGCGCTATTTCCTGAAGATTCCGACCGACTGGCAGGACGAGATGTCGGTCTTCCTGTTGGTCGGCGCCACCTTCATGTGCGCCGGCTATGTCCAGTCGCAGCGCGGCCATATCGGCATCGAGGCGGTCGCAAGCCTGTTGCCGCCCCTGGTCAATCGGTTGCGCCTGGTCTTCTGCGACCTGGTTTCCTTCCTGTTCTGCAGCTTCTTTTCCTGGAAGTCGATGCTGCTGTTGCATGAAGCCTGGGTTGATGGGCAGACCACCTCTTCGTCGTGGGCGCCACCGCTGTGGATTCCCTATGGCTTCATGACCACCGGCATGACCCTGTTGTCGCTGCAGATCCTGCTGCAGTTGCTTGCCGGTATCGTTCGGAAGGAGAAATAACATGGCCGAATCCACTATCGGCATGCTCTACGGGCTGGGCACCCTGATCGTGATGTTCTCCGGCATCCCGATCGCCTTTGCCCTCGGCACCATCGCCGTCCTTTTCATGCTGGTCTTCATGCCGGCCGCCGCCACCGATACGATCACCCAGAACGTGTTCGAGGAAATGGCCAACATCACGCTGCTCTCGATCCCGCTGTTCATCCTCAAGGGTGCGGCGATCGGCCGCTCGCGGGCCGGTGCCGACCTCTACCTGGCGATCCATGCCTGGATGCACAAGATACCGGGCGGCCTCGGCATTGCCAACGTCTTCGCCTGCGCGCTGTTCGCGGCGATGGCCGGCTCCAGCCCGGCGACCTGCTCCGCCATTGGCGGCGCCGGCATCCCGGAAATGCGCTCGCGTGGCTACTCGCCGGGCTTCGCGGCCGGCATCATCGCCGCCGGCGGTACGCTGGGCATCCTGCTGCCGCCGTCGATCACGATGATCCTCTTCGCGGTGGCCGCCGAGCAGTCGCTCGGTCGCCTGTTCCTTGCCGGTATCGGGCCCGGCCTGCTGCTGGTCGCCCTCTTTGCCGGCTATGCCGTGTTCCGCTTCAAGGTCGAATACAACTCGGCGCTCGACGTCTGGCATTCCGGCGGCGCCAAGTCGGCCTACCTCGACGAAATGAAGATGACCCGGGCCGACAAGACCCGCATGCTGCCGCGCGTCATTCCTTTCGTGCTGCTGCTGATCGGCGTCATGGCTGCGCTCTACGGCGGCTACGCGACGCCGTCGGAAACCGCAGGTCTCGGCGGCATCCTGGCCCTCGCCTTGATCGCCGGTATCTACGGCGTCTGGCGGCCGGCGCAGCTGAAGCCGATCCTCAACAGCACGTTGAAGGAATCGACCATGCTGATGTTCATCATCGGCATGTCGCTGCTCTACTCCTATGTGATGAGCTACCTGCACATCAGCCAGGGCGCCGCCGAGTGGATCGTCGCCATGCACCTGTCGAAGTGGCTGCTGCTCGCCGCCATCCTGCTCTTCGTCGTGGTCCTCGGCTTCTTCCTGCCGCCGGTGTCGATCATCCTGATGACTGCGCCGATCATCCTGCCGCCGCTGAAGGATGCCGGTTTCGACTTGATCTGGTTCGGCATCGTGATGACCGTGGTCATGGAAATGGGCCTGATCCATCCGCCGGTCGGGCTGAACATCTTCGTCATCAAGAACGTCGCACCGGATATTCCGTTGAAGGACATCGTCTGGGGCGTCATGCCTTTCCTTGGCCTGATGTTCCTCGCCGTACTGCTGCTCTGCCTCTTCCCGGGCATCGCCACCTGGCTGCCGGATCTGGTCATGGGCGTGGCGAGCTGAGAGGCCGATCATCATGAACGCACCGCTCCCCCGCAACTGGGACAGCCTGCGCCAGAGCCGTGGCCGCCGCCTGGAGCGGGCGGCGAGCCTCGGCCTGGCTGGCAAAAATGGCAAGGAAATCCCGGTCGACCGCATCATTGACCTGCTCGAAGCCGTCATCCAGCCGGGCGACCGCGTCTGTCTGGAAGGCAACAACCAGAAGCAGGCCGATTTCCTCTCCGAGTCCCTGGCTGATTGCAGCCCGGAACGTATCAATCACCTCAGTCTGGTCCAGTCAGTCCTGGCTCTGCCGAGCCATGTGGACCTTTTCGAGCGCGGCCTGGCAAACCGCCTCGACTTTTCTTTCAGCGGCCCGCAGGGCGCCCGGCTGGCCAAGCTGGTCCAGGAGCAGCGCATCGAGATCGGGGCGATTCATACCTATCTCGAACTGTTCGGCCGCTACTTCCTCGACCTGACGCCGAATGTGGCGCTGATCGCGGCGCAGGCGGCCGATGCCGACGGCAATCTCTACCTCGGGCCGAACACCGAGGACACGCCGGCCATCGTCGAAGCCACCGCCTTCAAGGGCGGCATCGTGATCGCCCAGGTCAATGAGCGGCTGGAAAAACTGCCGCGTGTCGACGTGCCGGCCGACTGGGTCGATTTCACCGTGCTGGCACCGAAGCCGAACTACATCGAGCCGCTGTTCACCCGCGACCCGGCGCAGATCACCGAAGTCCAGGTATTGATGGCGATGATGGCGATCAAGGGCATCTACGCGGAATATGGCGTCACCCGCCTGAACCACGGCATCGGCTTCGACACTGCGGCGATCGAACTGCTGTTGCCGACCTATGCCGCCGATCTCGGCCTGAAGGGCAAGATCTGCACGCATTGGGCGCTCAATCCGCACCCGACGCTGATCCCGGCCATCGAATCCGGTTTCGTCGAATCGGTGCATTGCTTCGGTTCGGAAGTCGGCATGGATGCCTACATTTCGGCCCGTTCCGACGTCTTTTTCACCGGCGCCGACGGCAGCATGCGTTCGAACCGGGCCTTCAGCCAGACGGCCGGCCTCTACGCCTGCGACATGTTCATCGGCTCGACCTTGCAGATGGACATGGCCGGCAACAGTTCGACGGCGACGCTGGGCCGGATCACCGGTTTCGGCGGCGCCCCGAATATGGGCTCCGACCCGCACGGCCGGCGGCATGCCAGTCCGGCCTGGTTGAAAGCCGGGCGCGAGGCCTACGGGCCGAACGCCATTCGCGGCCGCAAGCTGGTCGTGCAGATGGTCGAAACCTTCCGCGAGCACATGGCGCCGGTTTTCGTCGAGGAACTTGACGCCTGGCAGCTGCAGAAAACGATGGGCGCCGAACTGCCGCCGATCATGATCTACGGCGATGACGTCAGCCATGTCGTCACCGAGGAAGGCATCGCCAACCTGCTGCTCTGCCGTAGCCCGGAAGAGCGCGAACAGGCCATCCGCGGTGTCGCCGGCTTCACGCCGGTCGGCCTGGCGCGCGACAAGGCGATGGTCGAGAACCTGCGCGACCGCGGCATCGTCCGCCGTCCTGAAGACCTCGGCATCGACCCGCGCCAGGCGACGCGCGATCTATTGGCCGCCCGTTCCGTCAAGGATCTGGTGCGCTGGTCCGGCGGCCTCTACGCCCCACCGTCCCGCTTCCGCAATTGGTGAACGCCATGGAAACTCTCGATTTTCGTTTCGACTCGGCGCCCGTTTCCCGGGCGGCCAACCCGGCGCTGTGCGGTGTTGTCGGCTCCGGCAACCTGGAAATCCTGGTCAAGGCCGGCGATGAACCGACCGCCTGCGCGGTCCGCATCAAGACCTCGGCCCGTGGTTTCGGCGAGACCTGGCGTGCCGTGCTGGGCAGCTTCGCCGCGGCCCATGCTGCCGGCGGCACCGCCATCGCCATCAACGATATGGGGGCAACCCCTGCTGTCGTCACGCTGCGCCTGGCGCAGGCGCTGGCCGAATACCAGGGAGGTGCGCAATGAACCCGTCACTCGCGACCCGTCATAGTTGGTTCGAGGCGACTGCCCGCGCCCGCCTTGCCGGCCTGCTCGACGCCGGCAGTTTCCGCGAAATCCTGCCGCCGGCCGAAGCGCAGCCCAGCCCGCATCTGGCCCAGCTCGACCTGCCCGGCGCCTTTGACGACGGCGTGGTCATTGGCTGCGGTCGACTGGCTGGCAAGGCTGTTTTTGCCGCAGCCCAGGAAGGCCAGTTCATGGGGGGGGCCGTCGGCGAAATCCACGGCGCCAAGATCGTCGGCCTGCTGCGCCGGGCGGTCAAGGAAAAGCCGGCCGCCGTGCTCTTCCTGATCGACTCCGGCGGCGTTCGGCTGCATGAGGCCAACGCCGGCCTGATCGCCATTTCCGAAATCATGCGCGCCGTGCTCGACGTCCGCGCCGCCGGCGTCCCGGTCGTCGCGCTGGTCGGCGGCAGCTGCGGCGCCTTCGGCGGCATGGGTATCGTCGCCAAGCTCTGTTCGGCCATCCTGATTTCCGAGGAAGGCCGGCTGGCGCTGTCCGGGCCGGAGGTCATCGAAACGGTGGCCGGCGTCGAGGAATTCGATGCCAAGGACCGGGCGCTGGTCTGGCGCGTCACCGGCGGCAAGCATCGCTACCTGATGGGCGACTGCGCGATGCTGGTCGAAGACGACCTCGCCGCCTTCCGCCGCGGCGCCACGGAGTTTCTCGCCGGCTGGACGGAACCGGCACCGAGCCTCGCCGGCCTGCGTGCCCGGCAGCAGGTGCTGAAAAACCGCCTCGCCGCCTATGGCGCGCTGCGCGACGGCCTGCAGGTGTGGGCGGCGCTCGGCGTTGCCGAGCCGGAAAGCGTGCCGCTGCTCGACCGCGATAGCCTGGTCGCCTTGAAGGAAGGATTGCCGACATGAGCCTCAACGACATTCTCGATAGCCTGTTCCCGGCCGGTCATGCGGTCGACGTCGCCAATTCGGTGATTACCGGCCAGGCGCAGACGGCGCAGGGTCCGGTTGCCGTGCTCGGCACCACCGACGCGGCGGCGATTGACCATGCGATGGCGCTGGCACTGGCCGATTTCATCCTCGACACCGTCGAGCAGCACCCCGGCCGGCCGCTGGTCTTCCTGGTCGATACCAGCGGCCAGGCCCTGTCGCGCAGTCAGGAACTGTTGTGCCTGAACGGCTCGCTGGCCCATCTCGCCAGTTGCGTCGATCTGGCGCGCCGCCAGGGCCACGCCTCGCTCAGCCTGGTCACCGCCAATGCGGTCAGCGGCGGCTTCCTGTCCTTCGGGCTGATGGCCGACAAGGCTTATGCGCTGGCTGACGCCCAGGTCCGCGTCATGGATCTGCGGGCGATGGCGCGGGTGACCAAGATCGCCCACGAGCGACTGGTCGAGTTGGCGGCCAGTTCGCCGATTTTCGCGCCGGGCGCCGAGAGCTATGTCCGGATGGGCGGCATCGAGGCGATCTGGCCCGCGGCTTCGGCCGAGTTGCTGGAGCGGGCGCTGCTCGCCGCCGTGCAGACGACGCCGGTGACCGATCAGCGGATGGGCTGCGGCCTGAGCCGCGGTGGCCGCCAACTGGCGGCCGGTGTCGCCAAGATGGTCCAGAACACCGTGCTCGGCGCCTGATCCGATGCGCCGCCACGATCTCGTCTATCTGCAGCCGGACGCGGCCTTTGTGACGCCCTGCAGCGAGCCCGGCGATGCCTACTGGCAAGCCGCCCGGCAATGGATCGACGACGGGCGGCCGCTGGTCGCCGCCCGCCAGTCGGCCGACGGCGAGTGCCGGCTGCTTGGCCTCAGCCTGCCGACGACGTTGCAGCGAAAAAGGCTGTCGCTCAGCGTCGACCGCAGCGCCATTGCCGCGATTCGGCGGCCGCTGGCCATTGCCGACTGTCTGTCCCGGTTGCCGGCCGGGCAGGCCGTCGTGCTGGCCCGGCTGGCGGCCCAGGCAGCTACCTGTTCGGCCCGCCTCGGCGTGTACGGCTCGCTGGCCTGGGAGGTGCTGAGCGGGGAAAGCTACCGCCATGCCGACTCCGACATCGACCTGATTTGCGATATCGAGCAGGTCGGCCAATTCGCCGCCATGTTGCCGGCCATGCAGCAGGCGGCCGCCGAACTGCCCTGCCGGCTGGATGGCGAGTTGCGCTTCCCCGGCGGCCATGCCGCCGCCTGGCGGGAAATCGCCGGGCAGCTCGGCCAGCCGGGTGCCCAGGTCCTGGTCAAGGGCGAGCACGAGGTCGGCCTGTGGCCGCTGCACGCCTTGACCGCCAGCTTGTTGCCGGAGCTTTGCCATGCTTGAACGCGCCCTGCCGCGCCATCGCCCGCAGCCAATTGCTGCGCCGGCCGGCGAACTGTTTGCCGCCCGCGTCGGCCGGCTGGCCATCCGCAGCCTGTACCGCGAAGTGGCGCTCGACGGCAAGCCCGGCCTGGTCGGCCCGACTGGTAACGGCAGCCACCCCGACATGGATTTCACCACCTTCATGCGCAGCCTGCAGGCCTTGCGGGGCTACTTCCCGGCGATTGCCGCCTGCGGTTTGCAGCGCCCCGGTTTCGCGCCGCTGCGGGCGCTCGGCATCGCGGCCGAAGCGGACATGCTGGCGGCGACCGCTGCGGTCAACACCCATCGCGGGGCAATTTTCAACCTCGGCCTGCTCTGTGCGGCACTCGGTGTTCTGCAGGCCGAGGGCGCGGCGAGCAGTGCCGAAGCGGCCTGTGCCGTTGTCCGCCGCTGCTGGGGGGCGGACATTCTGGCCGGCCTGAGCGAGACAAGCGCCGACGCACCGCTCAGCCACGGCCTGATCGTCGCCCGCCGCGATGGCAGCGGCGGCGCAAGGCAGGAAGCGGCGAGCGGCTTTCCGGCCGCCCTCAACGTCGGTCTGCCGGCCTACCGCGCGGCCCTGGCCGCCACCGGCGATGGCGAACTGGCTGCGATGCAGGCGCTGTTCGCGCTGATCGCCGAGCTGGAAGACACCAACCTGCTCTGGCGCGGCGGGCGTGCCGGGCTGGACTACGGCCGCCGTGCCGCTGCCGATTTCCTGGCCGCTGGTGGCGTGCTCGCCGCCGACTGGCGGACCCGCGCTGTCGGCATCGACCGTGATTTCGTCGCCCGTCGCCTCAGCCCCGGCGGCAGTGCCGACCTGCTCGGCATCACGCTGTTCCTGGCCGAACTCGACGGCCTGGCCTGAACATGCGCCTCGCCCTCCTCTTCAGCGGCCAGGGCGGGCAAGGCCCGGCCCACTGGCAACAGGTGATGGACGGGCCCGATGCGGCGCTGCGCGATCAACTGCGCCATTTGCTGCCGGAGTTGGCCGGGCCGGCGGCGACCACGGAAACAACGGCTGGCCCTGGGGGCGATGCGGAAAAACTGGCAAAAAACAGCATCGCCCAGCCGCTGATCTTCGCGCAGCAGATGCTGCTCTGGGGGCAGTTGCAGCCGCGCCTGCCCCGGCCAATCTGTGCCGCCGGCTATTCGCTGGGCGAAATGGCGGCCTGTAGCGCGGCAGGCGCTTTTTCCGCCAGCGCCGGCCTGGACTTGTGCGCCAAACGCGCCGCCCTGATGGATGCTGCGGTGAGCGGTGAACAGGGAATGTTGGCCGTGCTCGGTCTCGACGAAGCGCTGGTCGAGGGTATGGCCGCCGCCGCCGGCCTCGCCGTCGCCATCCGCAATGCACCGCGCCATCTGGTGGTGGCCGGGCCGCGCCCCGGCCTGCTCGCCGTCGCCGAGCAGTTCACGGCGGCCGGCGCCAGTCGCCTGGTCCAGCTGGCGGTACGCACGCCGTCGCATACGCCGCAACTGAGGAGTGCTGCGGTCGACTTCCAGAAATGCCTTGATTTGCTGCCCGATGCCCGCCTGGCTTTTCCGGTACTCAGCGCCATCGATGCGACGCCGGCCCGGACGGCCCGTCCGGCACTCGATGCGCTGGCCCGCCAGATCTGCACGCCGCTCGACTGGGCGGCCTGCCTGCAGGCGGTGGCTGAAATGCAGCCGGATGCGGTGCTCGAAATCGGCCCCGGCAATGCGCTGAGCCGGCTCTTCGCCGAACTGGCGCCGAATGTGCCGGTGCGGGCTTGCGACGATTTCCGCAGTGTCGACGGCATCGTCCGCTGGGTCGAATCCGGCGGCCGCTAAACGCCGGCCCCGGTAATGCCGCTCGATGTCATTCCGATCTATCTGCTGACCGGCGCCGCGGCCGGTTTCTTTGCCGGCCTGCTCGGCGTCGGCGGCGGTGTGGTGGTGGTGCCGGTGCTGACCGTCATCTTCACCTGGCAAGGCTTTCCCGGCCGCGAGGTGCTGCATCTGGCGCTCGGCACGGCGATGGCGACCATCCTGTTCACCTCGCTGTCCAGCCTGCGCGCCCATCACGCCCACCGCGCCGTACTGTGGCCGGTGATGCGCCGCCTGACCCCGGGCATCCTGCTCTGTACGCTGCTCGGCGCCCAACTGGCGGCCGGCATTTCGTCGCGGGCGCTGGCCATCTTCTACGTCGCCTTCATGCTGTTCATTGCCCTGCAGATGTTCGCCAACCTGCGCCCGACGCCGAGCCGCAGCTTGCCCGGGCGGGCCGGCCTCGGGTTGGCCGGCAGCCTGATCGGCGCCATCGCCAGCCTGGCGGCGATGGGCGGCGGCGCGCTGACCGTGCCTTACCTGATCTGGTGCAATGTCCGGCCGCACCAGGCGATCGGCACCTCGGCCGCGGTCGGCCTGCCGATCGCCGTCGGCGGCACCCTCGGCTATGTCTGGAACGGCTGGGGGCATGGCGAGCTGCCGGCCGGCAGCCTCGGCTTCGTCTACCTGCCGGCGCTGGTCGTCATCCTGCTCGCCAGTGTGGCGGTGGCGCCGCTCGGCGCCGGCCTCGCCCATCGCCTGCCGGTTGTCGTCCTCAAGCGCATTTTTGCCGGCCTGCTGCTCGTCCTTTCGGCAAAAATGCTGTGGAGCCTGTACGGCGCCTGAGCACGGGGCTTACTGTGCCTTGAAAACCGGCTTGCGCTTTTCCAGGAAGGCGGCGAGGCCTTCCTTGTAATCTTCGGTGTCGAGGAAGGCGAAGGAGGCCGCCTTTTCTTCGTCGTTCAGTGGCTTGCCGCTTTGCAGCCGGCGTATCCACTGCTTGTGCCAGCCGGCGACCAGGGGGGCACCGGCGCCGATGCGGCGGGCCGTGGCATAGGCTTCGTCCTCGACCTGCGACTCGGGTACGACGCGGGTGACCAGGCCTTTTTCGTAGGCTTCGGTGGCGGTCAGGATGCGCCCTTCGAGCAGGATTTCCTTGATCACCGCCGCTCCGGCCAGCTTGAGCAGACCTTCCATTTCGCCGGGATACATCGAGAAACCGAGCTTGTTGATCGGTGCCCCGAAGCGGGCGTTCTCGGCGCAGATGCGCAGATCGCAGACGCCGGCTATTTCCAGGCCGCCACCGATGCAGGCGCCCTGGATCAGGGCGACGGTCGGGTGCGGGCAATCGGCAATGGCGTTCAGCGCGCTGGCGACCTGGCCGTGATAGTGCAGCGCCTGTTCCAGCGTGGCGCGGCCGGTGACGAACTCTTCCAGATCGCCGCCGGCGGCGAAGGCCTCGTGGCCGGCACCGCGGATGACGACGCAGCGAATGCTGCGGTCGACCGACAATTTGGCCATGTTTTCGGCCAGTTGCTGCCACATCGCCAGATCGATGGCGTTCAGCTTGCCGGGGTTGTTCAGGGTCAGGGTGGCGATTTCGCCAGTGCAGGAAAGGTCGACCGTGGCCATCACATATATCCATTATGGGAAGTCCGCCATTATAGGCGGCGCCCAATTCATTATTCGTTAATGTCTTATATAAGATACAATACTGCCGCCGGTTTTTTCGGTAATTATTAATTAGGGAGATCAAGCCATGAGCAGCGCGATGTATGAGCGAATGCGGGCCAACCCGAAGTTCCAGGAACTCGTCGCCCGACGGGGACGCTTTGCCTGGACGTTGGCATTTATCGTTTTGACCATGTTTTACGGCTTCGTGATGGTGGTTGCCTTTAATCCGGCATCCCTCGGCCAGCCGCTTGCTGAAGGTTCGATGTGGACGGTGGGGGTCGCCGTCGAACTGTTCATGTTCATTTTCTTCTGGGTGCTGACCGCCGTGTATGTGAAGCGGGCCAACACCGAGTTCGATAGCTTGACGCAGGAAATCGTCAAGGAAGCCTGGAAGGAGCAGAAATGATGCGCCAACTGATTACCGCGCTCGGACTGCTGAGCCTCTCCGCGCTGGCCGTTGCGGCCGGCGATCCGCTGGGCGCCGCTGAAAAGCAGGCGACCAACTGGCACGCCATCATCATGTTCTGCATCTTCGTCTTCATGACGATGGGCATTACCTACTGGGCGGCCAGCCGCACCAAGTCGACCGCCGATTTCTACACCGCCGGCGGCGGCATCACCGGCTTCCAGAACGGTCTGGCGATTGCCGGCGACTACATGTCGGCCGCCACCCTGCTCGGTCTGACCGCCATGGTCTACAGCCAGGGTTACGACGGCTACATCTACATGCTGGCCTTCTTCGCCGGCTGGCCGATCATCCTGTTCCTGATGGCCGAACGTCTGCGCAATCTCGGCAAGTTCACCTTCTCCGACATCACCGCCTACCGCCTCGACCAGGGTAAGGTGCGCACCATGGCGGCGATTTCCTCGCTGATCGTGGTCTGCTTCTACCTGATCGCCCAGATGGTCGGTGCCGGTCAGTTGATCAAGCTGCTCTTCGGCCTGGAATACAACGTCGCCATCTTCGCCGTCGGCATCCTGATGATGGTCTATGTCACCTTCGGTGGCATGGTCGCGACGACCTGGGTGCAGATCATCAAGGCCTGCATGCTGCTTGCCGGCGGTACGCTGGTCATGTTCCTCGCCTTCGGCCAGTTCGGCTTCTCGTTCCAGACCTTGCTGGAAAAGGCGACTTCGGTGCATAAGCTGGGCAACAAGCTGATGTATCCGGGTAGCCTGCTGGCCGATCCGGTCACCGCCATTTCGCTCGGTCTCGGCCTGATGTTCGGCACCGCCGGCCTGCCGCACATCCTGATGCGCTTCTTCACGGTGACCGACGCCAAGGAAGCGCGCAAGTCGGTGCTCTACGCCTCCGGCTTCGTTGCCTACTTCTTCAACGTCATCTTCATCATGGGCCTGTGCGGCATCATCATCGTCGGCCAGAACCCCGAGTTCTTCGAAGGTGGCACGGTCGGCGCCAAGCTGATCGGCGGCGGCAACATGGTCGCCATGCACCTGGCCAAGGCGGTCGGCGGCAACATGCTGCTCGGCTTCCTGGCCGCGGTCGCCTTCGCCACCATCCTGGCCGTCGTCTCCGGTCTGGCCCTGGCCGGTGCCTCGGCCATCTCGCATGACCTCTACGCCCGCGTCATCATGAAGGGAACGGCTTCGGAAGAGAAGGAAATCCGCGTCTCGAAGATCGCCACCATCTGCCTCGGCTTTGTCGCCATCATCCTCGGCATCCTGTTCGAGAAGCAGAACATCGCCTTCATGGTCGGCCTCGCCTTCGGGGTGGCGGCCGCTGCCAACTTCCCGGTACTCATCCTGTCCATGTACTGGAAGGGTCTGACCACCCGCGGCGCGCTGTTCGGCGGCTACGGCGGTCTGGTCTCCGCCGTCCTCTTCGTACTTTTCTCGAAGTCGGTTTGGGTCGATGTGCTGCATAACGCGGCACCGCTCTTCCCCTACACGCAGCCGGCACTGTTTGCCATGCCGATTGCTTTCCTGCTTGCCTTCATCTTCTCGAAGACCGACTCCAGCGTACGCGCTGGCAAGGAAATCGAAGCCTTCGAAGATCAGTACGTCCGGGCGCAGACCGGTTACGGCGCCGCCTCGGCCAGCAACCACTGATTTTCCAGTTGCTCCGCAAAACCCCGATGGCAGGCGCCATCGGGGTTTTTTTATTGCGCCATCGCTTGGCGAAAGTCGTGTGGTGTGTAGTAAATTCGACGCCTGCTTCGGCAGGGCTGCAGAATTAAAGGAGGGCCAGCAATGAAACGCGGAATCGCACCGACAACGGTCGAGCGCCTGATGCGGGAGGATGATTTCATCGTCTCGAAAACCAGCGCCAAGGGCATTATTACTTACGGAAATCCGATCTTCATCGAGTTTTCCGGCTACAGCGAGGCCGAATTGCTAGGCTCGCAGCACAACATCATTCGTCACCCCGACATGCCGCGGGCTGCCTTCAAGCTGGCCTGGGACACCATCCAGGCGGGGCAGGAGTTCTTTGGCTACGTCAAGAACCTGGCCAAGGATGGTAGTTTCTACTGGGTATTTACCCATATTTCGCCGGATTTCGACCTGCGGCGCAACATCGTCGGCTACACCTCGGTGCGCCGTTGCCCGCAGCGTTCCGCCCTCGCCAAAATTGAACCGGTGTACCAGCAGATGCTGGCGGCCGAACGTGCGGCCGGAGCGCGCGACGCTATCGCCGCCGGCACCCAGGTCCTGCTCGACCTGCTGAAACAGACTGGAATGGGTTATGAAGAACTCGTCTTTTCCCTTTAAGCGCCTGCTGCTGGTCGCGCTGATCGCCCTCGGTCTGGGCGCGGCGTTTTACGCGCCCTGGGCGGCGGCACTCTGCCTGCTCCCGGCCATGCTATTCGCTCTCTGGCCGGACCGCCAAACCGCAGGGCCGCTGGTCGATCTCGACCACCTGCTGCAAAGGGTCGGCCAGGGCGAACTGGTGGCGAGAATGCCGAATGCCGTGAATTCGCCGCGGCTGGAGGCGATCCGGGTCAATCTGAACTCGGTGCTCGACCAGACGGAAACCACCTTCCGCGAAATTCTCGGCGCGATGAACGCGACCTCCGAGAGCCGGCATTGGCGTCGCCTGCAAACCACCGGCCTGCACGGCACCTTCAAGGATGTGCTGGCCCAGATGCAGAGCCTGCTCGACCAGTTGAGCGTGGCGCAGGAGTCGATTGCCCGGGAAGCGCTGCTTTCCCGGATCTTCCTCCGTTCCGAGCGCGGTCTGTCGATGGCGATCGAGCACGTCAGTGCCGCCTTGCAGGAAGTCGGTGTGCATTCCCGTCATTCCGAGTCGCTGGCCGGCGATTTCGCCCATTCGGCCAGCGAGATGGCCGATGCGGCCAACCGGATGTCCGGCGCCCTTGGCGGCGCCCAGCATTCGGCCGAGAGTGGGGTGCAGGCCCTGGCCGACCTCAATGACAAGGCCGATGCCATTCGCGACCTGACCGGTCGCATCGACGGCATTGCCAAGCAGACCAATCTGCTGGCGCTCAATGCCGCCATCGAAGCGGCGCGCGCCGGCGAGGCGGGCCGCGGCTTTGCCGTGGTTGCCGACGAGGTCCGCAAGCTGGCCGATCAGTCGCTGAAGGCTTCAGAGGAAATCGCCGGGGCGATTGCCGCTATTTCCAGTTCGATGGCCGCAGCAACCACGCAGATCGGCGAACTTAGCCACTCCGTCTCGGATGCCCGGGAAACGGCGAACGAGTTCTCGCAGAAGCTGACGGTTTCGGCCACCTCCGCCGCCGAGGTCGGCGCCTTGTCCGGAACGATCGGCGGCGGCGCGCAGACGATGACCGACTCGATGCGTCTGGTCGCCCTCGCCCAGAAGGCGCGGGCCGATGTGACGGCGATCCTGCATGGCGAGGAAATCAATATCGCCAGTCTGCCGGAAATTGAAAAAGAAGCGATCGCCGCCGTGCAGAGCCGGCAGTGGGTCAAGGGCAGTGCCGACCGCGATGCCCTGGTCGCCATTTACGACAGGTTGTTCAGTAGTATCGAAAACCAGATGCGCTAGCCGCCCGGCGAGTCAAACGGCTCATTCCCGTTGCGGCGGGAATGAGCCGGCGGCAGCCTAGCCGGATTTGCCGCCGGTCGAGGTCTCGATCTTGGCCAGCGCTTCACGACCGGACAACAGGTGATCGTGCATCACCTTTTCGGCCCGGCCCGCATCGCCGGATTCCATCGCCGCCATGATCAGGCGATGCTCGTCCAGCGACTGCTGCAGGCGCCCTTCCAGCGACAGTGAATGCAGGCGCGACAGTTTGAGCACCTTGCGCAAATCCTGGATGACCGAGAGCAGCCAGCGATTGCCCGACAATTCCTGGATTTTCCGGTGGAATTCCTGGTTGGCTTCGAAGAAGGCATCGATCCGGCCTTCGCGCGCCGCCGATTCGAGTTCGGCATGGATGTTCTTGAGCGCGGTGATGTCAGCCGTCTTGGCCGCCTTGACCGCTTCCGCAGCGCAGCGTCCTTCCAGCATCGCCATCAGCGGGAAGATGTCGTCGAGATCCTGCCGGGAAATTTCGGTGACGTAGCAGCCGCGCCGCGGCTTCAGTTCAACCAGACCTTCCGAAGCGAGCACCTTGAGCGCTTCGCGCAAAGGGGTACGGGAGATACCGTATTGTTCGGCGAGTTTCTGCTCGTCGATCCAGGTACCGGGAGTCAGCTCGTGGGCGAAGATGCGTTGGCGCAAACGTTCGGCCACTTCCTGATAAAGCGCGGTTGGTGCAATACGGTTCATGTTTTCGGTGTGGTGTGATTGAGCAAGCCGGTACTTGGCTGACTTGCGTCCATAATTATGGATAAAGTATTATGCTGGGCTTGGTATGTCAAGCTGGGTCCAGAGGCGTAGAATTTTGAATTCTGCATCATCGGCCTGAAAAAATCGAATCAGCGAGGGGTGTGTCATGTCTGAAAAGTTCTTTGATTCCAATAATCTGGATGCCTGGGAAAAGGCCGCCGCGAAACACTCACCGGGTGGCGACGTCAAGAATCTGAACTGGAATACCCCGGAAGGCCTGAGCGTCAAGCCGCTGTATACGAAATCGGACGTCGACGGTCTGGACTTTGCCGACACCCTGCCCGGCTTCGCGCCCTACCTGCGCGGCCCGCAGCCGACGATGTATGCCGTCAAGCCGTGGACCATCCGCCAGTACGCCGGCTTCTCCACCGCCGAGGCCTCCAACGCCTTCTACCGCAAGGCGCTGGCCGCCGGCGGCCAGGGTGTTTCGGTCGCCTTCGACCTGGCGACCCACCGTGGTTACGACTCGGACAATGCCCGCGTCACCGGCGACGTCGGCAAGGCCGGCGTGGCGATCGACTCGGTCGAAGACATGAAGATCCTCTTCGACAGCATTCCGCTCGACAAGGTGTCGGTGTCAATGACGATGAACGGCGCCGTGCTGCCGATTCTCGCCGGCTACATCGTCGCCGCCGAGGAACAGGGTGTGGCGCAGGACAAGCTGTCCGGCACCATCCAGAACGACATCCTCAAAGAGTTTATGGTGCGGAATACCTATATCTATCCGCCCAAACCGTCGATGAAGATCATTGCCGACATTTTCGGCTACACGGCGCAGCACATGCCGAAGTTCAACTCGATCTCGATTTCCGGTTATCACATCCAGGAAGCCGGCGCCAACCAGGCCATCGAACTGGCCTTCACGCTGGCCGACGGCATGGAATACGTCCGCACCGGCGTCGCTTCCGGCATGGATGTCGACACCTTTGCCGGCCGCCTGTCCTTCTTCTGGGCGGTGGGCATGAACTTCTATCTGGAAATCGCCAAGATGCGCGCCGCCCGTTTGCTGTGGCACCGCATCATGACCAAGTTCAACGCCAAGAGCCCGAAGTCGATGATGCTGCGTACGCACAGCCAGACTTCCGGCTGGTCGCTGACCGAGCAGGATCCTTACAACAACGTCGTCCGCACCACCATCGAAGCGATGGCGGCGGTCTTCGGCGGTACCCAGTCGCTGCACACCAACGCGCTCGACGAAGCGATCGCGCTGCCGACCGAGTTCTCGTCGCGTATCGCCCGCAACACGCAGCTGATCATCCAGGAAGAAACCCACATCACCAACGTCGTCGATCCGTGGGCCGGCTCCTACATGATGGAAAAGCTGACCCAGGACATGGCCGACAAGGCCTGGAGCATCATCGAGGAAATCGAGGCGATGGGCGGCATGACCAAGGCCGTCGAATCGGGCTGGGCCAAGATGCAGGTCGAAACCTGTGCCGCCGACAAGCAGGCGCGCATCGACTCCGGCAAGGACGTCATCGTCGGCGTCAACAAGTACAAGCTGGCCAAGGAAGACGCGATCGACATCCTCGATATCGACAACCACGCCGTGCGTGACGCGCAGGTCGCCCGCCTCAAGCAGATTCGTGCGACGCGCGACAGTGCTGCGGTCAACGCTGCGCTGGAGGCATTAACCAAGGCGGCCGAAACCGGCGACGGCAACCTGCTCGACCTGACCGTCAAGGCGATGCGCCTGCGGGCCACGGTCGGTGAAGTGTCCGATGCGCTGGAAAAGATCTTTGGTCGTTTCCGCGCCAACAACCAGACCATTTCGGGTGTGTACGGAGGTGTCGTGGAAGGTCAGGAAAGCTGGGAAAGCATCAAGGCCGATATCGCCAAGTTTGCCGAGGAAGAAGGCCGTCGGCCGCGCATCATGATCGCCAAGCTCGGCCAGGATGGCCATGACCGGGGCGCCAAGGTCGTCGCCACGGCATTTGCCGACCTCGGTTTCGACATCGACATGGGGCCGCTGTTCCAGACGCCGGAAGAAGCCGCCCGTCAGGCCATCGAAAACGACGTCCATGCAATCGGCGTTTCCTCGCTGGCGGCCGGGCACAAGACCCTGCTGCCGGAGCTGGTCAAGTCGCTGCAGGCCCAGGGCGCCGACGACATCATTGTCTTCGCCGGCGGTGTCATCCCGGCCCAGGACTACGATTACCTGTACAACGCCGGGGCCAAGGCCATTTTCGGGCCGGGCACGCGGATCGAGGATTCGGCGATCAAGGTGCTGGCCGAAATCCGCAAGGCCCGCGGCTAAGTCCGGATGAAGCTGGGCGAAGCTCCCGTGTTGGCTCATTCGCTTTCTACCGCCGATCAGGCGCTGGTCGACGGCGTGCTGGCCGGTCAGCGCCGTGCGCTGGCCAAGGCCATCACGCTGATCGAATCGACCCGCCATGATCATCAGCAGCGCGCCCAGCAGGTGCTCAACGCGTTGCTGCCGCAGACCGGCAACGCGATCCGCATCGGCATCTCCGGCGTGCCAGGGGCGGGCAAGTCCACCTTCATCGAGGCGCTTGGCGTCTGGCTGATCGAGCAAGGCAAGAAGCTGGCCGTGCTCGCCGTCGACCCGTCGTCGTCGGTGTCGGGCGGTTCCATCCTCGGCGACAAGACGCGCATGGAGCAGCTGTGCCAGCGCGAGGAAGCCTTCATCCGGCCCAGCCCGTCGGCCGGTTCGCTGGGCGGCGTTGCCGAAAAGACGCGCGAGGCGATGCTGCTCTGCGAGGCGGCCGGTTTCGACGTCATCATCGTCGAGACGGTCGGCGTCGGCCAGTCGGAAACGACGGTGGCCGGCATGGTCGACATGTTCTGTCTGCTGCAGTTGCCGAATGCCGGCGACGACCTGCAGGCGATCAAGAAGGGTATTGTCGAGATCGCCGATCTGGTGGTCATCAACAAGGCCGATATCGACCGCCAGGCGACGGCGGTGGTTCGCGCCCAGTGGCGCAACGCGCTGCACATGCTGCGCCCGGCGTCACCGAACTGGGCGCCGCCGGTGATCGCGCTGTCGGCCCTGCACAAGGAAGGCATCGTCGATTTCTGGGAACAGATCGAGAAATACCAGGCGGCGCTGAAGCCGACCGGCGAGTTCGCCGCCAAGCGCCAGCACCAGTCGCTGAGCTGGATGTGGCAACTGATCGATTCCGGCCTGCGTCAGCACTTCCGTCATCATCCGCGCGTGCAGGAAAACCTGCCGGCGCTGACTCTCTCCGTCGAACAGGGCCATACGACCCCGGCTGCCGCCGCGTATGCGCTGCTCGACTATCTGAAACACTGATTTCAAATTACCCGAACCACTAAGGGAGTTTCTATGCACGACATCATCCGCCAGCTGGAAAAAAAGCGTGAACTGGCCCGCCTCGGCGGTGGCCAGAAACGTATCGACAGCCAGCACAAGAAGGGCAAGCTGACCGCCCGCGAACGTCTCGAACTGCTGCTCGATCCCAATTCCTTCGAAGAATGGGACATGTTCAAGGAACACCGCTGCGTCGATTTCGGCATGAATGAAGCCGAAAAGACCCCGGGTGACGGTGTCGTCGTCGGTTACGGCACGATCAACGGTCGTCTGGTCTTCGTCTTCTCGCAGGACTTCACCGTTTTCGGCGGCTCGCTGTCGGAAACCCACGCCGAGAAGATCTGCAAGGTGATGGACCAGGCGATGAAGGTCGGTGCCCCGGTGATCGGCTTGAACGATTCGGGCGGCGCCCGCATCCAGGAAGGCGTTGCCTCCCTCGGTGGTTACGCCGACGTCTTTCAGCGCAACGTGATGGCTTCCGGCGTCGTGCCGCAGATCTCGATGATCATGGGCCCCTGTGCCGGTGGCGCGGTGTACTCGCCGTCGATGACCGATTTCATCTTCATGGTCAAGGACTCCTCCTACATGTTCGTGACCGGTCCGGAAGTCGTCAAGACGGTGACCCACGAAGACGTGACCGCCGAGGAACTGGGCGGTGCGGTGACCCACACCAGCAAGTCGGGCGTTGCTGACCTGGCTTTCGAGAACGACGTCGAAGCCCTCTCCATGCTGCGCCGCTTCATGAATTTCGTGCCGGCCAACAACCGCGAAAAGCCGCCGGTGACGCCGACCAACGACCCGGTCGACCGCTTCGACCATTCGCTCGACACGCTGGTCCCGGACAACGCCAACAAGCCGTACGACATGAAGGAACTGCTGATCAAGGTGGTCGACGACAACGACTTCTTCGAACTGCAGCCGGATTACGCCAAGAACATCATCATCGGTTTCGGCCGCGTTGACGGCCACCCGGTCGGCATCGTCGCCAACCAGCCGCTGGTCCTGGCCGGCTGTCTGGACATCAAGTCCTCGATCAAGGCGGCCCGCTTCGTCCGCTTCTGCGATGCCTTCAACATTCCGGTCGTCACCTTCGTCGACGTCCCGGGCTTCATGCCAGGCACCACGCAGGAATACGGCGGCATTATCAAGCACGGCGCCAAGCTGCTCTATGCCTACGCCGAATGTACCGTGCCGAAGGTCACCGTGATTACCCGCAAGGCTTACGGCGGTGCCTACGACGTGATGTCGTCGAAGCACCTGCGCGGCGACGTCAACCTGGCCTGGCCGTCGGCTGAAATCGCCGTGATGGGCCCGAAGGGCGCTGTCGAAATCATCTTCCGTGAAGAAAAGAACAATCCGGAAAAGCTGGCCGAGCGCGAAGCCGAGTACAAGGAAAAGTTCGCCAACCCGTTCGTGGCCGGCGCCCGTGGCTTCATCGACGACGTCATCATGCCGCACGCTACCCGCAAGCGCATCGCCCGTTCGCTGGCCATGCTGCGTGACAAGAAACTCGACAACCCGTGGCGCAAGCACGGCAACATTCCTCTGTAAGCGTCAGGGAGAAACAGGAATATGTTCAAGAAGATTCTGATTGCCAACCGCGGCGAAATTGCCTGCCGCGTCATCAAGACCGCCCGCAAGATGGGCATCAAGACCGTCGCCGTCTATTCCGAAGCCGACAAGGATGCGCTGCACGTCGATCTGGCCGACGAAGCCGTCTGTATCGGCCCGGCTGCGTCGAAAGAGTCCTACCTGGTGATGGACAAGATCATC
Organism: Dechloromonas denitrificans; assembly: GCF_001551835.1. Lineage (GTDB taxonomy): Bacteria > Pseudomonadota > Gammaproteobacteria > Burkholderiales > Rhodocyclaceae > Azonexus > Azonexus denitrificans. The sequence goes on from NZ_LODL01000035.1 coordinate 616,515, forward strand.
GCTGCCTGCAAGCAGACCGGCGCTGAAGCAGTCCACCCGGGCTACGGCTTTCTGTCCGAGAACGCCGAGTTCTCGCGTCGCTTGGAAGAAGAAGGCATCAAGTTCATCGGTCCGAAGCACTACTCGGTGGCCAAGATGGGTGACAAGATCGAGTCCAAGAAGCTCGCCATCGCCGCCAAGGTCAACACCATTCCGGGTTACAACGATGCCATCGCCGGTCCGGACGAAGCGGTCGCGATTGCCAAGAACATCGGCTATCCGGTGATGATCAAGGCCTCCGCCGGCGGCGGCGGCAAGGGTCTGCGCGTCGCCTTCAACGATGCCGAAGCGCACGAAGGTTTCTCTTCCTGCGTCAATGAAGCCCGCAACTCCTTCGGCGACGACCGCGTCTTCATCGAAAAATACGTGCTCGAACCGCGCCACATCGAAATCCAGGTGCTGGGCGACTCGCACGGCAACTACGTGTACCTGAACGAGCGCGACTGCTCGATCCAGCGTCGTCACCAGAAGGTCATCGAAGAGGCGCCGAGCCCCTTCGTCGACCCCGAGATGCGCAAGGCGATGGGCGAACAGGCCGTGGCCCTGGCTCGCGCGGTGAACTACGAATCGGCCGGCACGGTCGAGTTCGTCGTCAGCGGCGCGACCAAGGAGTTCTACTTCCTGGAAATGAACACCCGTCTGCAGGTCGAACACCCGGTCACCGAGCTGATCACCGGCCTCGACCTGGTCGAGCAGATGATCCGCGTCGCCTACGGCGAAAAGCTGCCGCTGGCCCAGGCCGATGTCACCATCAACGGCTGGGCGATGGAATGCCGGATCAATGCCGAAGACCCGTTCCGCGGCTTCCTGCCCTCGACCGGTCGTCTGGTCAAGTTCCAGCCGCCGGCCGAGATTCCGGGTCAGGTTCGGGTCGATACCGGCGTTTACGACGGTGGCGAGATCTCGATGTTCTACGACTCGATGATCGCCAAGCTGATCGTGCACGGTGCTACCCGCGAGCAAGCCATTTCCCGCATGCGTGACGCGCTGAACGGTTTCGTGATCCGCGGTATTTCCTCGAACATTCCGTTCCAGGCGGCCCTGATGCAGCACCCGCGCTTCCAGTCCGGCAACTTCAACACCGGCTTCATCGCCGAGGAATATCCGAAGGGCTTCGATGCCTCGATGGTGCCGCACGATGATCCGGCCCTGCTGGTTTCGGTTGCCGCCTATGTGTACCGTGCCTTTACCGACCGTTCCGCTTCGATCACTGGCCAGCTGCAGGGCCATGAGCGCATCGTCGGCGACAACTGGTGCGTCGTCCGCCTCAACCCGAACGGCAACGAGAACCATCTGGTGGTCGCCCGTCCGATTCCCGGCGGCTACCATGTCGAGTACAAGGGTGAGACCTACGAGATCCTGTCCGGCTGGAAACTCGGCGAGTCGCTGTTCAATGGCACCTGCAACGGCGAGGAATTCACGCTGCAGGTCGAACGTCACAAGACCAAGTACAGCCTGTTCCACTGGGGCACCCGCGCCGACTTCATGGTGATGAGCGCTCGCGCTGCCGAACTGTTGGCCCTGATGCCCGAGAAGGCCGCACCGGATCTTTCCAAGTTCCTGCTCTCGCCGATGCCGGGCCTGCTCCGCGAAGTCGCGGTCAAGGTCGGTCAGGACGTCAAGGCCGGCGAAAAATTGGCCGTGATCGAAGCCATGAAGATGGAAAACATCCTCAAGGCCGACCAGGACTGCAAGGTGAAAAAGATTTCGGCGGCGGCCGGCGAAAGCCTGTCGGTGGACCAGATTATCATCGAGTTCGAGTAATCCGGCTCAGCCACCGGTTTTTGCCCAAAACCGGTGGTCCACCGCAGCCCTCGGGCTGCGGCCAGCAAGGCCCGTCGCCGGACGGGCCTTTTTCTTGGCGGGTAAGTTAAGCCGGCCGGCAGGCGTAACGGACGAAGTCGGCACCGCGCTCGATGACTTCCCTCGGCACCAGGTGCACGACCGAGGCGCATTCCAGCGCCACCCCGATATCGAGCCGGATGCCGGCGGTGACCGGGACCAGCAGCGAGATGTCGCTGCCGCTGCGCAGCACGAAGGCGGCGTGGCGTGGCTGGCCCGGCGGGCTGGCGGCGACTCGTTGCAGGGTGCAGGCTTCGATCTGTTCCGAGTACCAGTCGAGCCGGGCATGGAGTTGCCCGTCTTCCGCGGCGAGCAGCCGGGAGAGCACGCCGAGGCAGGGCTGATCGCCTTGCAGGGTGGCAATCAGGCAGGGCGCCTGCAGGCGTGGGCCATTGGCTTCGAGCCGCGTCACTTGCCCGTCGGTTCGCGACCAGGTTTCGCTGGGAACGTCGATGCGCTGGACGGCGGTGGGCATCTGCGAAAGGCTGTCGAAGCCGAAGAGGGCCATCCGTTGATGGGCAATCGAAGTGCTGCGCGCATTCATGCCGCTCCCCGGGTTGAGTTCTTCTCCCTTGAAAATGGCGTAGGCGTCTTCGGCGCCAAAGGCCAGTTCGATTTCGCCGCTGGCCTGGCTGGGGACCGAGGGTGGCGTGCGCAGATGGTGGTCGATGTCACTGAGCAAACGGATACAGGCGGCGGCCGATAGTTCGCGGCCGAGCTTGAGGGCCTCCGGCGCTTCGCCGGCGCGCAGCGATTCGATCCGCAAACGGATCTTGCGGTCGACCGAACGCACGTTGAGCCAGCCCGGCAGACCAGCCGGCAGCGGGCCGCCGAACAGCGGGGCGAGCGGGATGGTCAGTGTTTTTCGATCACTGTCCGGCGCACTCTGGAACGCGCACAGTTCACGCCAGCGGCTGAGCGCCCGGTTGGCGACGGCCAGTTGGGCCGAGGAAAAGTGATAGGGGTCGGCCAGGCGAAGCAGGATCGCCCAGCTCAGCAGCCCGGCAATATTCGCTTCGCCGAGGTGCGGGTAGTCCGGATCGCCCAGCGCCTGGCGCAGGACCCCGGCGCTCTCGGCTTGGGCGAGGATGGCCAGCAGCAGGTGGTCGAGCTCGGGCGGACAGGCCTGGCTGGCCTGGTAGCAGGTGAATTGAGCGAGCCGGATGGCGTTGGCGGCGCGGTGCAGCGACAGGCACTTGTCGGTGCCGGCAAAGTGCGGTGCCAGGCGCAGGTAGGCGATGCCCAGTTGGCGCCACAGGCGCTGAGCCATCGCGAAAACCTGCTGTTCGTCGGCGGTCAGGGGCAGTGCCTTGCGGTTGTAGCGTGCCTCCTGGCTGGCCTGCACGGGCAGGGCGGCAGAGCGCAGGCGATTGAGCAGTTGCAGGCTGAGCGGTGGTGGCAGGGCCGCGGCATCGATTGCCTCGATCTGGCCAGTCAGGGCGCTCAACAGCGGCCAGGGCTGGTTGGCGGCTTGCGCGGCAAGCCAGCGTTCGGCGGCGACGATATCCTGAAATGCCGGTGCCAGCTTGCTGTGGGCGGCGGGAAGTTGCAGCCTGTGCATGGTCGCTCCTTTCAGGGTATGCTCGATCCATGAGCGGATTTGAACATTATGAGCGCGAATTGGCCGATCTTGATCACGAGATTCGGCGTTATGCCGCCATTTGCGGCGTCAGCCTGGCCAATCGTTACGAGGTCGAGCGCTGTCTGGGCGAGCATCACGCCACCTGGGCCGACGACAAGGCCCGGGAGAGTTTGCAGGGCCTGCTGGTGCTGCGCATCAAGCTGGAGACGGAGATGATCGAACTGGGCTTTTCGCCGCCGCCGCTCATCCCGCCTGTCCCGCTCGAAGACTGATCAGCCCTCGGCGTTGATCTTGGCGATCAGCGCCTGCAGCGTCTCCGCCGCCTGATCGTTGGCGACCTGACAGGTGCCGGCCGCCTGGTGACCGCCGCCGCCGTAGGCCAGCATCAGTTCGCCGACATTGGTCTTGCTGCCGCGATCGAGAATCGACTTGCCGGTGGCGAAGACGGTGTTCTGCTTCTGGACGCCCCACATTACGTGGATCGAAATGTTGGTCTGCGGGAACAGCGCGTAGATCATGAAGCGGTTGGTCGCCCAGATCGTTTCTTCGTTGCGCAGGTCGAGTACGGCCAGGTTCTTGTGCACGGTGGTGCAGCGCAGGATCTGGTCCTTGGCTTTTTCCGCCTGGTCGACATAGAGTTCGACGCGTTCCTTGACGTCCGGCAGGGCGAGGATTTCATCGATGCCGTGATTGCGGCAGTACTTGATCAGATCCATCATCAGCGCGTAGTTGCTGATCCGGAACTCGCGGAAGCGGCCGAGGCCGGTGCGGGCATCCATCAGGTAATTGAGCAGCACCCAGTCCTTTGGATTGAGGATCTCGTCGCGGCTGAATTGTGCCGAATCGGCCTTGTCGACCGCATCCATCATGTCGTCGGTGATGTTCGGGAAGGCTTCCTTGCCGCCGTAGTAGTTGTACACGACGCGCGCCGCCGAGGGGGCGTCGGCTTCGATGATGTGGTTCTTGCGCTCGCCTGTATTGCGGATGGTTTCCGACAGGTGGTGGTCGAAAGCGAGATGGGCGGCGGCGACGTAGGGCAGGTTGGTCGTGATGTCATTGCCGGTGATATCCACCTTGCCGTCCTGCATGTCCTTCGGGTGCACGAACTTGATGTCGTCGATCAGGTCAAGTTCGTTGAGCAGCACGGCGCAGACCAGGCCGTCAAAGTCGCTGCGGGTCACGAGGCGGTATTTTTGTTGCGTCATTGCTTGTCTCCGGGTGGCGAATTGCGTTGTAGCGACAAGCATAGCGCCATTGGCGGCCGAGCGGAACGCGCCCGGCGATTTAGCTGCGTATGGTGACGGCCAGCGTCGGACAGGGGGCAACGCAGGCGCCGCAGCCGGTACATTTTTCGCGGTCGATTTCCGGCAGCGGACTACCGCCGAGGCGCGGCGTGAAGCGGATGGCGCGGGCGTCGCAATAGTCGCCGCAGACCCGGCATTCGACGCCCTGATGCGGCAGGCAGTCTTCGCCGATGCTGGCGGTGTACGGCCAGGGGGCGGCATTTTTGGCGCGCAACAGGGCCTTCGGCTGGCAGGCGCTGACGCAATCGCCGCAGAAGGTGCATTCGCCGACCTTGAAATCGACGGTCGGGTAGCCGCCGTCGCCGGCGACCAGGATGTGCTGCGGGCAGGCCTTCAGGCAGTCGTTGCAGCGTGTGCAGTGATCGATGAAGGCCGCCTCGTCGCGCGCCCAGGGCGGCCGGATTTCGGCCTTCGGACGCGGTCGACCGCGGAAGAAGGCGCGGCGCCCTGCATCGACCATTGTTTAGCCGCCGGCTTTCATCTTGTCGATGCCGCTACGCAGCATCTGGTCGATTTCCGAACCCGGCTCGACCTGCAGCAGCAGGGCTTCCCAATAGGCGATGCCCTTCTTGTTGTCACCGGCTTCCATCGCTCCGGCGCCGGCCAGGAACAGGCTGTGGCCGTGCTTGGGATCGAGCTTCAGGGCCTTTTCGACAAGCTGTATCGGCTTGCCCTTGAGGCCTTCGCCGCGGGCCATGGCGATCGTTTCGGCGTAGGCGGCAAGCAGATCGGGGTCTTCGTTGACCAGCTTTTCGGCCTTGCCGTAGGCGGCCGCAGCTTCTTCGTAGCGGCCCATGGTCTTGTAGGAACGGGCCAGCATCAGCCAGCCCTTGAGGTCGTCCGGATTGGCCTGCATGCGTTCGGCCAGCTTGGCGACCATGCCGTTGATTTGTTCCGGCGTCATCTGTGGCTTGGCAACGGTCTGGGCCGGGTCGAGGGCGCGCGGATTGCCGAGAATGCCGTAGCCGAGCAGGCCGAGGATGGGCAGCAGCAGGAGCAGGGCGATTGCCGTCTTGCGGCTCGGGCCGTGGCTGGCGGGGACGGTCGCCTCGGCGGTGGCCGGTTCGACTTCCTCCAGCAGGCGCCGTTGCAGTTCGCGCTTGGCCTGCTCGAAGTCGCTATCGGCCAGCGTGCCGTTGTCCTTCTCGCGTTCGAGTTCGGTCAACTGGTCGCGGAAGATGGCGAGGTTGGCTTCCTTGCGGTCGGCTTTCGGCTTGGGGGCGCGCAGGCCGAGCCAAAGCGGCGGCAAAATGAAGGCGGCGACCACCACGATGAGCAGGATGGCGAAAAGGGCGAACTGGGTCATTTCGGGGTGTTTTCCTTGAGCAGCGCGTCGGCGCGGCTGGCTTCGTCAGCCGAGAGCGGCTGGTCTTCGGCATTGATGCGGGTGGTCCGGCGGCGCAGATAGCGTTGCAGGATGAACAGGCCAAGCAGCATCAGGGCGACCGGGCCACCCCAGAGGAGCAGCGTGATGCCCTTGACCGGCGGCCGGTAGAGCACGAAATCGCCGTAGCGGGTGACCATGAAATCGACGATTTCCTTGTCCGTCTTGCCGTCCTTGATCATCGTCCGCACTTCGCGGCGCAAATCCTGGGCCAGTTCGGCATTGGAGTCGGCGATGGTCTGGTTCTGGCAGACCAGGCAGCGCAGTTCCTCGGACAGCTTCTGCAGGCGCTTTTCGGCAACCGGGTCGGCGGCCAGCGCCGCTTCGGTGGCGCTGTCCACGGCCAGTGCGGCGGTCGACGCGATAAAAAGGGCAAAAACCAGCGTCAGCAAGCGCTTCATTTGTTGAGCTCCGCGAGCAGCGGCATGATCTTCTTGCCGAGCACTTCGGGCGTGATCGGGCCGGTATGCTTCATGCGGATCAGGCCGGCCTTGTCGATGACGTAGGTTTCCGGCACGCCATAGACGCCGTAGTCGATACCGACCCGGCCGTCGAGGTCCATCACGGTCAGCGTGTACGGGTCGCCGTGGTCGGCCAGCCATTTGTTGGCGCGCTCGAAGGCGAGTTTTTTCTCTTCATCGGCCGCCATCTTGCTCATGTCGAAACCGCCGTCGCCCCGCACTTCCTTGTAGTTGAGGCCGATCAGCGGGACATTCACTTTCTTCGAGAACTCGACCAGCACCGGGTGTTCCTGGCGGCAGGAGACGCACCACGAGGCCCAGACGTTGAGCAGCCAGACCTTGCCCTGCATGTCCTTCGGGCCGAGCGTGGTTTCCGGTTTGGCCAGCACGTTCAGGTTGAAGGCCGGCGCCGGCTTGCCGACCAGCGGTGACGGCACGTCGCGCGGGTTGAGGTTGAGGCCGATGGCGAGCAGGGCGACGAGGGCGGCAAAGGCGCCCAGAATCCAGTAGTAACGGTTCATGCTTGTTGGGTTCCAGCGGGAATGGTGGCGGCAGCGCGGGCCTTGACGCGATAGCGGCGGTCGAGCAGGGCCAGGCAGCCGCCCAGCGCCATCAGCACGCACCCGCCCCAGATCCAGTCGACATAGGGTTTGTAATAGACGCGCACCGCCCATTCGCCTTCCGGCTTGTCGCGGTCGATCGGCTCGCCGAGCGAGACATAGACGTCGCGCAGCAGACCGGCATCGATCGCGGCTTCGGTCATCGGCATCGTCGAGGAATGGTAATTGCGCTTTTCCGGATTCATTTTGTGCAGGAATTTACCGTTCACCGCCAGATCGAAATCGCCTTGGGCGGCGACGTAGTTCGGCCCCTCGACCGCCTTCACGCCGTTGAAGGTGAAGTGGTAGCCGGCGACATCGACGCTTTCACCGGGCGCCATCTTGACGTCCTTTTCTTCCTGGAAGCTGCTCACCATGGTGACGCCGACGACGAAGACGGCGATACCAATGTGGGCGACATGCATGCCGAAGAAGCTGCGCGGCTGCTTGAGCGCAGCACTCAGGAAGGACTGGCCGGCCCGGGTGTGCTGGACGCGTTCGACGAAGTTGATCAGCGCGGTGAATACGATCCAGGCGGCGAGCAGGATGCCGAGCGCGGTCAACGCCGACCACTGGCCATAAAGCAGCGGCAGGGCGATGGCGACGATGGCTGCGGCGGCCAGCGCCCAGCGCACGGTGCGGGCGATGTCGGGAATCGATGCTTCCTTCCAGCGAGCGAAGGGGCCGACGCCCATCAGGAATAGAATTGGCGTCATCACCGGCACGAAGACGGCATTGAAGTACGGTGGGCCGACCGAAATCTTGCCGACACCGAGAGCGTCGATCAGCAACGGGTAGAGCGTGCCGAGCAGCACCGTGGCGCAGGCGACGACGAGCAGCACGTTATTGGTGAGCAGCAGCGATTCGCGCGAAACCAGCCCGAAGCGGCCGCCCAGCCCGACTTTCGGGGCGCGCCAGGCGAACAGTGCGAGCGAGGTGCCGATCACAGCGACCAGGAAGATCAGGATGAAAATGCCGCGCCGTGGGTCGGTGGCGAAGGCATGGACCGAAGTCAGCACGCCGGAACGGACCAGGAAGGTGCCGAGCAGCGACAGCGAGAAGGCGGAAATCGCCAGCAGGACCGTCCAGTTCTTGAAGCTGCCGCGCTTTTCGGTGACCGCCAGCGAATGGATCAGCGCCGTACCGACCAGCCAGGGCATGAAGGAGGCGTTTTCGACCGGATCCCAGAACCACCAGCCGCCCCAGCCCAGTTCGTAATAAGCCCACCACGAGCCCATGGCGATGCCGAGGGTCAGGAAGACCCAGGCGGCGGTTGTCCACGGCCGCGACCAGCGCGCCCAGGCGGCGTCCAACTGACCGGAGAGCAGCGCCGCGATGGCGAAGGCGTAGGCCACCGAGAAGCCGACGTAGCCCATGTAAAGCAGCGGCGGGTGGATGACCAGGCCGAAGTCCTGGAGCAGCGGATTGAGGTCGCGCCCTTCGGCGGCCCCCGGCAGCAGGCGCTCGAAGGGGCTGGAGGTGATCAGGATGAAGAGCAGGAAGCCGAAGGCGACCAGGCCGAGCGTGCCGAGGACGCGGGCGACCATGGTTTCCGGCAACTGGCGCGACAGCATGGCGACGGCGAAGGCCCACCAGGTCAGCATCAGCATCCACAGCAGCAGCGAGCCTTCATGGCCACCCCAGACGGCGGCGACGCGGTATTGCAGCGGCAGCAGCGAATTGGAGTGCTGGGCGACATAGACCACCGAGAAATCGTTGCTGACGAAAGCCTGGGTCAGGCAGGCGAAGGAGAAGGTGACGAGCAGCGCCAGCGCCGAGGCGGCCGGGCGGGCGACGGCGACCCAGGCCAGGCGGTTGTTGTGGGCGCCGATCAGCGGCAGGGTGCCGAGGACCAGCGCGACCAGCGCAGCGAGGATCAGCGCGAAATGGCCGAGTTCGGGAATCATGCTCAGTAACTCGCTTTCGGTTGGGCGCCACTGGCAGCCGCGGCCGCCTTCTTTTCGGCAGCGCGTTCGTGGGCGTCGCCGACGGCCTTGGCGGCTTCCGGCGGCATGTAGTTCTCGTCATGCTTGGCGAGCACTTCGTTGGCGCTGAAAGTGCCGTTGTCCACCATCTTGCCCTGGGCGACGACGCCTTTGCCTTCCTTGAAGAGGTCGGGCAGGATGCCCTTGTAGTTCACGGTGATGTCCTGGTCGGTATCGGTGACGATGAAGGCGATGGTGACGCCATCGGCCTGTCGCTGCAGGCTGCCTTCCTTGACCAGGCCGCCGATGCGGAAGACCTTGCCCTGCGGAGCCTTGCCGGCGGCGACGTCGGTCGGCGAAATGTAGAGGGCGATGTTGCTGTTCAGCGCATTGAGAACGAGGGCGGCGATGATGCCGACGACAGCCAGCGCGCCGCCGATCAGGGCGAGTTTCTTGTGACGGGATTTCATTCTGCGGTGTTCCTGTTTTCAGCGCGGGTTTCTGCCCTCATCTGGCGCTGCAGACGAGTAATGGTGGTCTTTCGATTGCGGGCGACCATGATCGGTTCAATCGCCATGATCAGCACGGTGGCGCCGAAGGAGCCCCAGACGTAAAAGCCGTAGCCGCCCATGGCGAGAAAGTCGGCAAAGCTGTTCCAGTGGATCATTTTTTACCTCCGGCCACTTGTCCGGCCAGTTCGGCCTTGACCCAGTCGGTATGGCGCTCGCGTTCGAGCATGATGGTGCGCACCCGCATCAGGGCGACGGCGATCGAGTACATCCAGAAGCACATCGCCATCAGCAGCATGCCCCAGAGCATGGTCTCGGCCATCGACGACTTGGTCAGGTTGACGCTGGAACCCTGGTGCAGCGTGTTCCACCACTTCACCGAGAAATAGATGATCGGCACATTGACGACGCCGACCAGCAGCAACAGGCCGCCCGCCTTGTCGGCGCGGCGGGCATCGTCGATCGCTGCGGTCAACGCCATGTAGCCGATATAAAGGAAGAGCAGGATCAGTTCCGAGGTCAGCCGGGCATCCCACACCCACCAGGCGCCCCACATCGGCTTGCCCCACAGGGCGCCGGTCCACAGCGACAGGAAGGCCATCAGCGCGCCGGTCGGGGCCAGTGCCTGCGCCATCATGCCGGACAGCCGGGTGTTGAAGGCGAGGCCAATGGCGGCCCAGAAAGCCATGACCAGATAGATGAACATCGACATCCAGGAGGCCGGGACGTGGATGAAGATGATGCGGTAGCCCTCGCCCTGCTGGAAGTCGGTCGGCGCGACCAGCATGCCGAGATAGAGTCCGGCCAGGCCGAAGATGACCGAGATGGCGGCGAAATAGGGAATCAGCGTACCGGCCAGCGGGTAGAACGTTGCCGGCGAGGCGAAGCGGTAGAGATTGAAGCGATCTTTCATTCGAGGGCGATCTTCAAGGCAGCGGCCGTCGCCCAGGGGGCGAAGCCGACAGAGGCAAAAGTAATGGCAGCGAGCAGGGAAAGATGACCTTCCCCCCCGAGACCGGTCACCGTGGCATCGACTGCGCCAGCGCCGAATATTAGCACCGGGATGTAGAGCGGCAGCACGAGCAGCGACAGCAGCACGCCGCCGCCGCGCAGACCGAGGGTCAGTGCCGCGCCGATGGCGCCGATGCCGGACAGGGCCGGGGTGCCGAGCAGGATGGCGCCGGTCAGCACGAGCAGCGCGTCGGCCGAGAGGTCGAACTGGATGCCGAGGACCGGGGCGATCAGCGCCAGCGGCAGGCCGGAAACCAGCCAGTGAGCGATCACTTTGCCGGTGACGACCAGGCCGAGCGGGTGTGGCGCCAGCGCCAGTTGCTCCAGCGTGCCGTCGCGGTGATCGTCGGCGAACAGCCGGGGCAGCGACAGCATGGTCGCCAGCAGCGCCGCCACCCACAGCACGCCGGGGGCCAGCTTGCGCAACAAATCGGGTTCGGGGCCGATGCCGAGCGGGAACAGGCTGACCACGATGATGAAGAAGAACAGTGCCGAGACGATGTCCGCCTGGCGGCGCATGGCCAGTTTGAGGTCGCGGCCGATCACCGCGCTGACGATTTTCAGCATGGGCGAGCGCTCATCCGCCGATCCGCAATTCGCGGACCTGGCCGGCCGGGATATTGACCAGCTGGTGCGTTGTCATCACGGCCAGGCCGCCGCGTTGCAGGTGGCCGGAAATGATGCCGGCCAGCCAGTCGACCGCAGCGACGTCGAGGGCGACGAAAGGTTCGTCGAGGATCCACAGCGGGCGTTTCTCGGTGACCAGGCGGGCCAAGGCGACGCGGCGCTTCTGGCCTTGCGACAGGTATTTGCAGGCGAGGTCTTCGCGGCCGGCCAGGCCGACCTGTTCCAGTGCGTCGATGGCGTCGTCCTCGGACAGCGTTTCGTCGGCCAGGCGGGCGGCAGCCAGCAGGTTTTCGAGTGGCGTCAATTCTTCCTTGATGGCGTTCAGGTGGCCGAGGTAGCAGAGATCGGCCCGGAATTCGTCGGCCAGCTTGTCGATGGCCATGCCCCGCCAGCGGATTTCGCCGGCTTCCGGCGGCAGCAGGCCGATCAGCATGCGCAGCAGACTGGTCTTGCCGGCGCCGTTGCGGCCTTGCAGATACAGCAGTTCGCCGCCTTCCAACTTGAAGTTGAGGCCTGCGAACAGGCGGCGCTCGCCGCGCACGCATTCCAGATTGTCAGCTTCAAGCATCAGGGGAAAAACCGAAAGAAATCAGGCGCAAATTATGAACGCGCAAGTGTACCGACAGATTGATGATCATCAAACAAAAAGACCAAGAAAAACGGGGGCCGCAGCCCCCGTGGCGGGATGGTCGGGGAGATTACTTCTTCTCGAACGGGGTCGGCCGCGGCGTTGCATCGGCCGACGGCGGCAGGATCGGCATCTTGAAGTTCGGCTGGTCGCCGGTCAGGGTCTTCAGGAAGGCGACGATCTTGGCATTTTCATCATCGCTGAACTTCTTGCCCAACTGCAGGCGGCCCATCGTGTCGACGGCTTCCTTCAGCGTGTTGGCGGCGCCGTCGTGGAAGTACGGATAGGTCATTTCGACGTTGCGCAAGGTCGGCACCTTGAAGTTGAAGCGGTCGGCGTCCTTGCCGGTGACGGCGGAGCGGCCTTCGGCCGGACTGGAGGCCTTGTAGGCTTCGACGACGCCCATTTTCTGGAAGGAATTGCCGCCGACGGCCGGGCCGTTATGGCAGGCGACGCAGCCGCTGTCCTTGAACAACTGGTAGCCGGCCAGTTCATTCTTGCTCAGCGCCTTCTTGTCGCCCTTCAGCCACTTGTCGAAGCGGGAGTTCGGGGTGACCAGGGTTTCCTCGAAGGCGGCGATGGCTTTGGTCACTTTTTCGATGTCGACCGTCTCGCTGCCGAAGGCTTTCTTGAATTCGCCGACGTAAGCCGGAATCGACTGCAGCACGTTGATCGCCAGGGTATGGGTGAAGGCCATTTCGCCCGGATTGGCGATCGGCCCGCCGGCCTGCGCCTTGAGGTCGGCGGCACGGCCGTCCCAGAACTGCGCGAGATTGAGGCTGGAGTTCAGCACGGTCGGTGCGTTGATCGGGCCTTCCTGCCAGTTGTGGCCGATCGAGGTCTTGATGTTGTCGGTGCCGCCCATCGACAGGTTGTGGCAGGAGTTGCAGGAAATGAAGCCGGACTTGGAGAGACGCGGGTCGAAATAGAGCTTCTTGCCCAGTTCGACGAGGGCCGGGTTGGTGACCTTGGCCGGGGTGATCGGCTGGATCGGTTCCTGGTTGGCGGCAACTGCCGCCTGGCTGATCAGGGCGCCGGAAAGTAGTGCAATTGTGCTGGCCAACATGCTGCGTTTCATCTTGTGTTCTCCCTGGTTGAAATGCTCGGTTCGGGCATTCTCCCCTTGGGGGCTATGCTAGTATTGATCCAAGTCAATGATTTTTATGGGTTTTGGTTATGGAGGCTATAGGTATTCCCTATAGCTGAAAGGGGCTTTAGACCCCATTTTGTTTTATGGAGAGCAGTTAGATGACACTGACCGAGTTGCGTTACATCGTGGCGCTGGCCCAGGACGGTAGTTTCAGTCGGGCGGCCGAGCGCTGTTCCGTCAGCCAGCCAACGCTGAGCGTGGCGATCGCCCGGCTGGAGGATGAACTGGGGGTGCAGTTGTTCGAGCGCGGCAAGGGCTTTGTCAGTCCGAGTGCGGTCGGCCTGAAGGTGGTCGAGCAGGCGCAGCTCGCCCTCCAGGAAGCGGAAAAAGTCCGTCAGATCGCCATGTGCGGCCGCGATCAGCTGGAGGGGCCGCTGCGCCTGGGCATCATCCATACGATCGGGCCGTATCTGCTGCCGCAACTGATCCATGCCCTGAAATCGGTAGCGCCGGAAATGCCGCTGGCCATCGAGGAAAACATGACGGCCAACCTGGCCGACATGCTGCGCGACAACGAACTGGACGTGGTCATCATCGCCCTGCCCTTCGAGATACCCGGCGTACTGACCCGGCCGCTCTACGACGAGTCGTTCAAGGTCATCGTGCCGCGCGGCCATCCGTGGGAAGGCAAGGAGAGCATCAGCCCGGAGGAGGTGGCCGGTGATGAAGTGCTGCTGCTCAAGGCTGGCAACTGTTTCCGCGATCAGGTGCTGGGCGCCTGTCCGCAGGTGAGCAGTCCGGAAACCGATATCCGGCTGGGTCATTCGATCGGCACCATTCGCTGCATGGTGGCCTCCGGCCTTGGCGTCTCCGTCCTGCCCGATGGCGCCTTGCGCCATCCCTACAGCAACGACATGATCAGCGTCATTCCCTTCCGGCCGCCGGAACCGGCACGCCGCATCGCCCTTGGCTGGCGCGCCGGCTTTGTCCGGCCGAAGGCGATCGATGCCCTGCTGGCCGCGGTGCGTGGCCTGAAAACGCCGGCCTATCGCCTGGTCGATTGATCGGAGAGTAGAACCTCCGCCTGGATTTGCTGCAAATGACTGCTCATCTGGCTGGCGAGCTCTTCCAGTTCGGCCAATAAGGGCCGGCTGGCCGGCTCGTCGCTGCCGCGGCCGGCGCACAGTTCACGGCCGATTTCGTGCAGGCGGCGGTGCACCTGCTCCAGTTCGGCAAAACCGTCCAGCGCACGGTAGCGCTGGCTGTGCGGGCCGTAATACCAGCGACCAAAGCGGCAGTTTTGGTGGTCGTCGTGGGGCGCCGGCAAGGTTCCGCTGGTGTCGTCGAGATAGGCCTGCAGCTTGAGTTTCCAGCGTTTGTGTTCGACCTCGGCAATCAGCATCGGCAAGTCGTCGCGCGACCAGAGAAAGGCGGTGCTCGAACTCCACAATTCATCGGGTCGGAAGCTGTCGACCCAGGCCGGTAGCTCGCCGGCCGGCATCGGGCGGGCGATGCCGAAACCTTGCGCCATGTCGCAGCCGAGTTGCAGCAGCACCATGCCGTGTTCGACCGTTTCGACGCCCTCGGCGATCACCTTGCGCTGGAAGGCCCGGGTCAGGCCGATGACGCCTTCGACGATGGCCAGGTCGTCCGGGTCGTCGAGCATGTCGCGGACGAAGGATTGGTCGATTTTCAGGATGTCGGCCGGCAGTCGGCGGAAATAGGTCAGCGATGAATAGCCGGTGCCGAAATCGTCGAGCGAGAAGCTGACCCCGTGGCGTCGGCATTCGGCAAAAAGTGCGGCGACGTTGGCGATATCTTCCAGTGCCGCCGTCTCCAGCACCTCCAGTTCGAGGCTGTGCGGCGGGACATCCGGATGGGCGGCGAGCAGTTCGCCGAGGCGGGCCGCGAAGCCGGGAGCCTGCAGATGGTTGCCGGCAATATTGACGCTGACCGCGATCTCGAGGCCGGCGCTACGCCAGAGCGAAAGTTGCTGCAATGCTTCGCGGATCACCCAGTCGCCGAGGGTGATCGACAGTTCGCTGCCTTCGATGGCGGGCAGGAAATCGGCCGGCAGCAGCAGGCCGCGCTCCGGGTGCTGCCAGCGGATCAGCGCTTCGGCCCCGATCACGCTGCCCTGGCGCATGTCGACCTTGGGCTGGTAGTGAAGAACGAACTCGTGGTCGTTCAGGGCCTGACGAATGCGGCTGATTTCCTCACGGCGCAGGCGGGCACGGCGGTCGTTTTCCGGGTCGAACAGGTGAAAACGGTTGCGCCCGGCCTGTTTGGCGGCATACATCGCCTGGTCGGCGTGGCGGAGCAGGGTGTCGCTGTCCGAGCCGTCTTGCGGGTAGAGGGTGACACCGATACTGGCTGATATCGAGATTTCGTAACCACCGATGCGGAAGGGTGTGGTCAGTTGCCCGATGACGCGGCCGATGGCGTGGTCGCATTCATGGACATCGTCGAGATCGGAGAAGAGCAGCACGAACTCGTCGCCGCCCAGCCGGGATACCGTGTCGCCGGCCCGGACGCAGGCTTTCAGACGCTGGCCGACCTCGACCAGCAGGCGGTCGCCGATGGCGTGGCCGAACTGGTCGTTGACCGGCTTGAAGCCGTCGAGGTCAAGATAGCAGACGGCCAGTGTCTTGCCGTTGCGTTCGGATTGTGCCATCGCCAACTGCATCCGGTCGCCGAGCAGCATGCGGTTGGGCAACTGGGTCAGGGCATCGAAATGGGCCAGGTGTTCCAGCCGTTTCTGGTGTTCCTTGATCAGCGTGATGTCGGAAAAGATGCCGACGAAGTGCGATACCGCGCCGTCGCGGTTGCGCACGGTCGAGATGGTCAGCAGTTCGGCGAAGATTTCGCCGGTCTTCTTGCGGTTCCAGACTTCGCCGCGCCAGAAACCCTGCTCGCGGATGGTCTGCCACATCGTGGCATAGAACTCGGGCGGGTGATGGCCAGACTTGAGCAAATCCGCCGTCTGGCCGATTGCTTCGCTGCGCGCATAGCCGGTCAGTTCGCTGAAGGTGCCGTTGACTTCGACGATGCGGCCGGCCGGGTCGGTGATCATGATGCCTTCGTGGGCGTTGTCGAAGACGCTGGCCGCCAGCTTCTGGCGTTCCTCGGCGATCAGCCGCTCGCGAATGTCCTGGGCAATGGCGATCAGCGCCGGCTGGCCGTCCCAGTAGCCGGTGATGATCCGGGTATCGACCATGACCGGGCTGCCGTCGGCATGCAGCAGCGGCAGCGGACAGGTCGAACGCTGGCCGGCAACGATTTCGCCCAGGTAGTGCGTGGCCATTTCCCGCGTTTCCGGCGGGTGGACCGCAGCAATGTGCTGCGTCTTGAGTGTGTCCGGCGGGTAGCCCAGGCGTTCGTTGACCGCCTGGTTGTGATGCAGGATGCGACCGCTGGTGTCGAAGATGAAGATCAGGTCGGTCAGCGCGTTGAACAGGCCGCTCAGGTTGTGTTGCAGGCGTGCGGCCTCTTCCTGGGCATCGAGGCGGAGCAGGGTCTGGCCGAAATTGCCGGCCAGCGTTTCCAGCGCCTGCAGGGTGTCCGGCGAAATCTGGCTGGCCTGGCGACCGGCCAGGTAGAGGCCGGCCACCGCCTGGCCGGCAACCAGCACCGGCAGCACGGTCAGGCAGCGCAGGCCTTCGGCGGCCAGATCGGGCGAGGCAATCAGTTCGTCATCGTTGCAATGCTTGTTGAAGTCATTGCAACTGCAGACCAGCTTGCCGTCGGCGATGCTTAGGGCCTGTGGATGGTCGGCCGGCAGCGTGCGATGTTCGGCAACGAATTTTGCCGACAGGCCCTGGTCGGCGAGCAGCCGATAGCCGCCGTCCGGGGTGCGCTGGTAGATACAGCCGGCATCGAGGTCGGGGAAGCGCAGCGCCGCCTTGAGAATGGTGCTGAGCACTTCTTCGCGCTGCAGGCCGGCGGCCAGGGCCTGGGCCAGGTCGTGCTCGATTTCGAGACGCAGCGCCGCCCGTTTGCGTTCGCTGATGTCGACCACCGAGGCGATCATCACCGGCCGGCCGAAATAGGAGCCGGGGTGCAGCCGGACATCGACCGGAAAGATGCGGCCGCCGGCACTGCGCGCCCAGTATTCGAAATACTGCGGGGTACCGGCGATGGCGGCCTTGATCCGCTGCGCTACCAGTGCCATGTCGTTCAGCCCCGGGGCGCCGAGCATGGCCTGGGTTTGACCGAGCAGGCGGGCGCGGGGATGGCCGAACAGGGCTTCGACCCCGATGTTCACATCGAGGATGCAGCCGTCTTCGCTCTGGATGAAGACCGCTTCGCTGATGCTGTCGAAAATGCCGCGGAAGGTCTCCAGGCTTTTTTGCAGCTGGTCGCCCCCCTGCTGGTGCGCCAGGATCAGCGCCGTCAGTTGGCTGGACTGGGTGAGCAGGGCGATATCTTCATGGCTGGGCGCGCCGGGCTGGCGGTTGTAGGCAGCAAAGGTGCCGAGCAACTGGCCCTGCGGGCTGAGGATCGGTTCCGACCAGCAGGCGGCAAAGCCCGCTTCGCGGGCGGCATCCAGATATTGTTCCCAGTAAGGCTGATCGGCGATTTCTTCGAGGAGCACCCGCTGGTGCAGGAAGGCTGCTGCACCGCTGCCCGCAGCGAGCGGAATGCTGCCGATTCTTCTGGCATAGCTGTCGGGCAGGCGTGGCGCGGCGAAGGGGCGCAGGTGCAGGCCGTCGTCGTCGAGCAGTTGGATGGCGCAGGTCCAGGCCGGCATTTCCGTTTCGACGGAGAGGACGATCAGTTCCAGCACGCCGATCAGCGGTTCGTTGCGGATCAGGCCGGCGAGTGCCGCGTTGCGCAGCAGGATCGCCTCCTCGGAGCGGCGTTGCCGGGAAATGTCGAGCGCGAAGCCGACCGTGCCGAGCAGGGTGCCGTCGTCGTCGATGACCGGCGCCTTGTAGGTCTCGTGCCAGGCCAGCCCGTCGGCGCGGGCGATCGGCTCAGCGACGATCTTCTTCTGCTGGCTGGCCATCACGGCCGCGTCGTCGGCACGGTAGCGTTCAGCCAGCTCCGGTGGCCAGAAGTCGAAATCGGTCTTGCCGATCAGGTTGGCGGTCGAGCTCTCGCCGACGGCGGTCGCATAGACCCGGTTGACGGCCAGAAAGCGCGACTCGGTGTCCTTGAGCCAGACCAGATAGGGGAAATTGTCGAGCAGGGCGCGCTGATAGCGTTCGTTGCGGGCCTTTTCATCCTGCGTCTGGTCGCGCTGCCTAGTCAGGGCCAGGCGGTCGGCCAGCGCGTCGTCCACCAGGTCAAGCTTGAGCGGGCGCATCAGCGCATGTTCGGAAAGCAGGCCGACCAGGCGATTGCTGCGGTCGACTACCGTCAAATGCCGAATTCCGCGGTCCAGCATGCATTGGGCCGCATCGGCCAGGGCGCTGTCTTCGTGGATGCTGATCGGCGGCTGCGTCATCACCGCCCCGAGTGGCGGATTGCCGGCGCCACTGGCGAACAGGCGAACCACATCGCGTTCGGTGACGATGCCGAGCGGCTGGCGACCGTCAACGACCACAGCGCAACTGGCGCGGACGGCTTCCATGGCGGCCAGCGCTTCATCGAGCGTGGCGGTGGCCGGCAGGCGCGGGAAAAGCCGTTCCATCAGCGTATCGACGCTGTTCAGGTGATGGAAGAAATCGGCCCCGAGATGGCGGCGCAAATCGGCCTCGCTGACGACGCCGAGCGGCTTGCCGGCCTCGTCGATGACGATGATGTGGCGAATGCCGAGGCTGGCCGCCTCGCGGTAGGCCTGGCGGAAATCCATCGCGGCCGGCACGCAGTGCACCGGTTGGGTCATGCTGTCGCGGACTGCGGCGGTGGGGGCCAGATGCTGACGCTGGATACGCAGCATGTCGCTTTCGGTGACGATGCCGAGTACCTTGTCCTGGTCGATCTCCCGGTCGATGACGATGACCGAGGAAGTGCCGGAGTTGACCATCAGCGCGGCAATCCGGCCCAGGCTGGTATCGGGTGAAACCTGCTCGCAGGCAGACGAAATCAGTTCAGCAATCTTCGGCACAGTCCCCCCTCTTTTTTTCCGCGATTGTAAGCGCGCCAAGGGGAATCGCCTTAACTGCCGTCAATCCCTGGCGGCGACTGTCGAAACGGGGTGGAAACTGTGCTTTCACTATGGATTGTCTGTAACCATTGTTTTGCCCGGGAGGCAGGGCTGGCGGTCCTCGCCGCAAGGCGACTTAATGCCTTGATTCCTATCGCGAATGATCAGTTCCTTGGCAGGTGGCACAAGGCTTGCACCTGTCGTTCCACTGCACGCGACAAAAACGGGGGAACAACAAGTGACCGAGACATTCTACGAAGTGCTGCGCCGTCAGGGTATCACCCGGCGCAGCTTCCTGAAATTCTGCAGCCTGACGGCGACTTCGCTCGGCCTGGGCAGCGCCGCCGCACCGCGCATCGCCCACGCGCTGGAAAACAAGCCGCGCACCCCGGTGCTCTGGCTGCACGGCCTGGAATGCACCTGCTGCTCCGAATCCTTCATCCGCTCGGCGCACCCGCTGACCAAGGACGTCGTGCTCTCGATGCTCTCCCTCGACTACGACGACACGCTGATGGCCGCCGCCGGCCACCAGGCCGAAGCGATCCTCGACGAGGTCAAGAAGAAGTACAAGGGCAACTACATCGTCGCCGTCGAAGGCAATCCGCCGCTCAACGAAGACGGCATGTTCTGTATCCAGGGCGGCCGCCCGTTCGTGGAAAAGCTGCGCGAAACCTGTGCCGACGCCAAGGCGATCATTTCCTGGGGCGCTTGTGCGTCCTACGGCTGCGTGCAGGCCGCCAAGCCGAACCCGACCCGGGCGACGCCGGTGCACAAGGTGATCACCGACAAGCCGATCATCAACGTGCCGGGCTGCCCGCCGATCGCCGAAGTGATGACCGGCGTCGTGACCTACATGCTGACTTTCGACCGCATCCCCGAACTCGACCGCCAGGGGCGGCCGAAGATGTTCTACGGCCAGCGCATCCACGACAAGTGCTATCGCCGCGGCCACTTCGACGCCGGCCAGTTCGCCGAAGCCTGGGACGACGAAGGGTCGCGCAAGGGCTACTGCCTGTACAAGATGGGCTGCAAGGGGCCGACCACCTACAACGCCTGTTCGTCGATGCGCTGGAATGGCGGCGTCAGCTGGCCGGTGCAGTCCGGCCACGGTTGTATCGGCTGCTCCGAGGAAGGCTTCTGGGACAAGGGTTCGTTCTACGACCGCGTCACCGACATCAAGGCCTTCGGCGTCGAAGCCAATGCCGACACCATCGGCAAGGCGGCAGCCGGCACCGTCGGTGCGGCGATTGCCGCCCATGCTGCCGTGACGGCACTGGCCCGCGCCCGCCAGAAGGCTGGCGAGACTGAAGAACAAAAGGGAGAAAAATAAGATGGCTGCCTACGAAACCCAGGGCTTCAAGGTTGATAACTCCGGCAAACGCGTCGTCGTCGACCCGGTTTGCCGCATCGAAGGGCACATGCGGGTCGAGGTCAATCTCGACAGCAACAACGTCATCCGCAACGCGGTGTCCACCGGCACCATGTGGCGCGGTCTGGAAGTGATTCTCAAGGGCCGCGATCCGCGCGACGCCTGGGCCTTCACCGAGCGCATCTGCGGCGTCTGCACCGGCACCCATGCGCTGACTTCGGTGCGCGCCGTCGAGGATGCGCTGAAGATCCAGATTCCGGAAAACGCCAACACCATCCGCAACCTGATGCAGCTGAACCTCTACGTTCACGACCATCTGGTGCACTTCTATCACCTGCACGCGCTCGACTGGGTCGATGTCGTGTCGGCGCTGAAGGCCGATCCGAAAGCAACGTCGACGCTGGCCCAGAGCATTTCCAGCTGGCCGCTGTCCTCGCCGGGCTATTTCCGCGACATCCAGAACCGCCTGAAGAAGTTCGTCGAATCCGGCCAGCTCGGCCCCTTCATGAACGGCTACTGGGGCAACCCGGCCTACAAGCTGCCGCCGGAAGCCAACCTGATGGCGGTGGCGCATTACCTGGAGGCGCTCGATTTCCAGAAGGAAATCGTCAAGGTGCACACCATTTTCGGCGGCAAGAACCCGCACCCGAACTGGCTGGTCGGCGGCGTGCCCTGCGCCATCAACCTCGAAGGGGTCGGCGCCGTCGGCGCGGTGAACATGGAGCGCCTGAACCTGGTCAAGAGCATCATCGACCGCTGCGCCGAGTTCGTCGAACAGGTCTACATCCCCGACCTGCTCGCCATCGGCAGCTTCTACAAGGGCTGGGGCTACGGCGGCGGCCTGTCGTCGAAGAACATGCTGTCCTACGGCGACATTCCGCAGAAGGCCAACGACTACACCAGCGGCAACCTGCTGCTGCCGCGCGGCGCGATCATCAACGGCAAGCTCGACGAAATCCACCCGGTCGACCTGAAAGACCCGGAACAGGTGCAGGAATTCGTCGCCCACTCCTGGTACAAGTACCCGGACGAAACCAAGGGCCTGCACCCGTTCGACGGCGTCACCGAACCCAATTTCGAACTTGGTCCGAAGACCAAGGGCAGCAAGACCCGCATCGAGGAACTCGACGAAGGCGGCAAATACTCGTGGATCAAGGCGCCGCGCTGGCGCGGCCACGCCATGGAGGTCGGCTGCCTGCCGCGCATGGTGCTCGGCTACCTGCAGCCGAAGCAGTACCCGGAAATCCACGGCCTGGTCGAAGGCGCCCTGAAAAAGCTCGACGTGCCGGTTACCGCGCTGTTCTCGACCTTGGGCCGCACCGCGGCGCGCGGTCTGGAAACGGCCTACTGCGTCAAACTCCAGCAGGAACAGTTCGCCAAGCTGATGGCCAACCTGAAGGCCGGCGACCTCAACACCGCCAATATCGAGAAATGGGAGCCGAGCACCTGGCCGAAAGAGGCCATGGGGGCCGGGTTCACCGAAGCGCCGCGTGGTGCGCTCGGCCACTGGATCCGCATCAAGGACACCAAGATCGACAACTACCAGTGCGTCGTTCCCACTACCTGGAACGGCGGGCCGCGCGACCACAAGGGCCAGATCGGCGCTTTCGAGGCGGCGCTGATGGACACCCCGGTCGCCAAGGCCGACGAGCCGCTGGAAATCCTGCGCACGCTGCATTCCTTCGATCCCTGCCTGGCCTGCTCGACGCACGTGATGAGCCCGGACGGCCAGGAAATGACGACGGTCAAGGTCCGCTGAGCGGTCCGGAAAGGAGGCAATCATGCTCTCTCAACAGGACATGCTGGAGGCCGAACGGCACGGCAAACAGGTCCGTTCGATCTATGTCTACGAAGCGCCAGTCCGTCTGTGGCACTGGCTGAATGCGCTGGCCATGGTGGTGCTGGCGGTGACTGGCTATTTCATCGGCACACCCTTGCCGACCCAGCCAGGTGAGGCATCGGCCAATTTCCTGATGGGCTACATCCGTTTCGCCCATTTCGCCGCCGCCTACATCTTCGCCATCGGCCTGGCGGCGCGTATCTACTGGGCCTTCGTCGGCAATCACCACGCCCGGCAGATCTTCATGCTGCCGATCAGCAACAAGCACTGGTGGAGCGAAGTCTTCTTCGAACTGCGCTGGTATCTCTTCCTCGAAAAGACGCCGAAAAAATACGTCGGGCACAACCCGATGGCGCAGTTGATGATGTTCTTCTTCTTCACGGTACTGGCGGTCGGCATGGTGTTCACCGGCTTCGCCATCTACAGCGAAGGAGCCGGCCTCGGCCACTGGAGCGACCTCGCCTTCGGCTGGGTGATCCCGGCGCTGGGCGGCTCGATGCAGGTGCATAACCTGCACCGCCTGGGCATGTGGATCATGATGACTTTCGCGCTGGTGCACATTTACGCGGCGATCCGCGAGGACATCATGAGTCGGCAGAGCCTGATCTCGACGATGATTTCCGGCTGGCGGATGTTCAAGGATTAGGTGTCTTACCTTGCATTGGCCCCGGCTCGCACCTGACGCGACCGGGGCATTTTTTTCTGGAGGTAACGATGAATTCCAAACGCATTCTTGTGCTCGGTATCGGCAACCTGTTGTGGGCCGACGAGGGCTTTGGCGTGCGCTGCGTCGAGGCGCTGAATGCCGGCTGGGAGTTTCCGCCGCAGGTCGAGCTGATGGATGGCGGCACGCAAGGCCTCTATCTGCTGCCTTACGTCCAGGAGGCTGATTGCCTGCTGGTTTTCGACGCGGTCGATTACGGCGATGCACCCGGCAACTTGCGCGAAGTGGTCGGTGACCAGGTACCGCGCTTCATGGGCGCCAAGAAAATGAGCCTGCACCAGACCGGTTTCCAGGAAGTGCTGATGGCGGCCGAACTGACCGGCAAGCTGCCGGCCGAACTGGTGCTGATCGGCGTCCAGCCGGAAGAACTGGAAGACTACGGCGGCAGCCTGCGCGATATCGTCAAGGCGCAGATGGCACCGGCCCTCGATATCGCCTTTTCCTGGCTGGAACGCTGGGGGGCGCCGGCCCGCGTGCGCCAGGGCAAGGCCGCCAGCCTCACCGATGCGGCACTGGCGATCGAGGTTTACGAAGGCGAGCGGCCGTCGGCCAGCCAGGCCTACCGCTTGGGCGACGCCCGTTTCCTGAATCTGGAAGAAGCCTGAGATGTGTCTCGGCATCCCCGTCCAGGTGCTCGAATGCGGCGCCCATTTCGCGCGCTGTGTCGGCCGCAACGGCGAGGTCCGCATCGACCTCAGCCTGGTCGGCGCGCAGCCGGTCGGCAGCTGGCTGCTTTGCTTTCTCGATGCGGCGCGCGAGGTGATCGATGCCGAGCGGGCGGCCAGCATCAATGCCGCACTGAATGCGCTGGCCGCCGTGCAGTCGGGTGAAACCGACCTGTCCGCCTTCTTCGCCGATCTTGACCGCGAACCGCAACTTCCCGAATTCCTGAGGACACAAACATCATGAGTCTCGAACTCAAAGCCGGCCCGACCTCGCTTGAGCGGCTGGAAACGGCACTCGGCCGGATGCAGCAAAAACACGGTTTTTACCGGGTCGACCGCAGGGATCCGGAATTTCCGGCCGGCCTGACCGCGCTGCTGCTGACCGAAGACCCGCAGCGCAATCTGGAAGTGCTCGATGCCTGCGTCATCCTGCCCGAGGCGCTGAAGCCGGTCGGCGCGCAGATCGCGCGCTGGGTGGCCGGCCCCGATTTTGCGCCGGGCCTGATGCAGCAATACGGCGTGCCGCGCGCGCCGGCCGTCGTCTTCCTGCGCGATGGCGCTTTCGTCGGCGTGCTCAACGGCATTCGCGACTGGGTCGACTACCAGAACGAAGTCGTCCGGCTGCTCAGCGGCCCGGCCCAGCCGAAGCCGATCGGCATTCCCGTCCGCGTCGCCGGTAACCCAGGAGTCTGTGCATGAACCCCTCGATGATGCGTCCCTTCCCGATTTCCGTCGTCGCCATGGGCCCCGGCTCGCAAGGCGACGAGGCGCCGGATTACCTGCCGATGCCGAAAGGCATGGAAACCTTCTCGGCGCCCAGCCTGCCCTACGATGCGCCGGCCGCTGCGGTGGCTCAGGCGGCTCGCCTGCTCGACATTTTTGTCGACGGGGCGGTCGCGGTCGGCTTCGCCGGCGGCGCCAAGCTCGAATTGCTCGGCCTGGAAGCGCTGCTGCGTGAAGTCATCAACCAGTCGATGGGCTTCGGCGAAGTCAGCGCCTTCACCACCGCGCCGGCCCACTGGCGCGTCCAGGAAACCGCCTTCGCCGGCCTCTGGCGCGTGCTGCAGGTGGCCGACGACGGGACGATGCTGGTCGACCGGCTGGAAACCGGCATCATCCCGAGCGTGCTGACCGATGCCATGCTGCAGACGGCGGTCGCCGATCTGCCGGCCCCGGCCTACCCGGCCGGCTGCATGAATGCCCAAGCGCTGGTCGAGGAAATCCGCCAGCAGGCGGCGGCCTGGCGGGCCGGCGACGGCGCGCACGTCATCAACCTGACCCTGCTGCCGGTCAGCGATGCCGACCTCGATACGCTGTACGGCTGGCTCGGCCACCGCGAGGTGTCGATCCTGTCGCGCGGCTACGGCAACTGCCGGATCACCAGCACGCGGCTGAAGAATGTCTGGTGGGTGCAGTATTTCAACAGCATGGATACGCTGATCCTCAATTCGATCGAGATCGTCGCCATGCCGGAAGTGGCGCTCGCTTCCGACGAGGATTTCAGCGACTCGATCGAGCGCCTGCGCGAGTATCTCGAGATGATGCGTGAGCCGGTTTGAGTTGGGGAAACGCTGAAATATTCGTCATCCCCGCGAAGGCGGGGATCCAGTTCGTTGGTTTTTCTGGATTCCCGCCTTCGCGGGAATGACATTTCTGAATAAATCAGAACTTCCTTAGTTGCACCGCCGCCCCGTACTTGGTGTACTGTCGGTGGCGGTAGTTCCGGCGTGCCGGATGGCACGCTGTCCGATTTGCCTTTTCAGGGTTGATCATGCGTTTCGAAGGTTCATTTCTGGCGGTCAAGCCGGATGACAGGCTTGAGTGCGGCATCTGCTGGTGGGTTTACGACCCGGCGCAGGGCGACGACGTGCGCGGCATTCCGCCCGGCACCTCCTTTGCCGCGCTGCCGGATGACTGGTGCTGCCCGGGCTGCGATGCGCCGCGCCACAAGTTCATGGTGCTCGGCGCATGAAAATCTGGGCCAGCGATCCGTCGCCCGATCTGGTTGCCGTCTTCAGAGATATCGCGGCGACGCGGATGGCCGATCTGCCGATCTGCAACGCCCGCCTGCAGGTCGAGGCCGTCGGCTTTCAGCGGACGGCGGCCGGCCACTGGGCGGGGGTGATGATTACGCCGTGGGCGATCAACCTGCTCTGCCTGCCCGGCCAGCTTGACGGCTGGCCGGCCCTGGCCGCCTGCAGCAAGCACGACTGGCGTTTCCCGTCCGGCGATTACGAATTCACCGTCGCCGACGAGGCCAGCCTGGGCAATTACCATTTGTGTTCGCTGTTCTCGCCGGTCCTCGAATTCGACAGCCACGAGCAGGCCCGGCTGACCGCACTGGCTGCCGCCCATGCGCTGTTTGCCGAACCGCTGAGCGCCCCGGCGAGTGCGCCGGCGCCGACCCGGCGTGCCTTTCTCGGTTTGTCCGGATGACGACCAGCGGCGGCCTGCTGACGGTGCGCGCCCGCTACGCCAACGGCGGGCTGAGCGACATCGCGGTCGATCTGCAACGGCCGCCGGTGACGCGCCTGTTCATCGGCCAGCCGCCGGAAGCCGTGATCAAGACCGTGCCCTACATCTACACACTGTGCGCCCATGCTCAGCGCGCCGCTGCGCAGGCGGCGCTGGCCGCGGCCGACGGTGTCGAGCGTCGGCCGGTCGATGACGCCGAATTGTGGATCGAACTGCTGCACGAGAATTTCTGGCGCCTGCTCCTCGACTGGCCGCCGACGCTCGGCCTGCCGCCGGCCAAGGAGGCCTTCGTCGCCTGGCGGGCCGAGCGCCTCGGCACCAACCGTGTGGCCGCGACGCAAAGCCTGGTTGACGGCACGCTGGCCGAGCTCGCCGAAAAATGCCGTTTACAACTGGTCGACCGCCGGCATGCGCTGAATTTTGCCTTTCCTGCGCTCAATCCGCAGGCCTGGCTGGCTTACTGGCAGGGGGCGGTCGCCGAGCATCCGGCGGTGCGGCATCCGGTCTCGATCGGCGCCGCTTTCGCCCACCGCCTGGCCGAAGTCGAGGCGGCAACCGCGGCGCTGGCCGAAAACCGTCCCTATCCGCTGGCCGCGGCCGGCGACGATGGTTGGGGCGTCGCCCAGACGATCACGGCGCGCGGGGCGCTGACCCACGCCGTGCGGGTGGTCGAGGGCAAGGTGATGAACTACCGGGTATGGGCGCCGACCGATTGCCATTTTGCCGCGGCCGGCCCGCTCGCCGCGCTGCTGGCCGGGGCTCGGGTTGCCGATTTCTGCGCCGCCCGACGGCTGGTCGAGCAGGCGGTGCTGGCGCTCGATCCCTGTCTGCCTTACGTGCTGGAGCTGGAAGATGCATGAAATGTCGCTCGCCGAGGGCGTGCTGCAGCTGGTCGAAGATACGGCCCGGCGCGAAAATGCGCAGCGGGTCAAACTGGTCGTGTTGGAAATCGGCCAGATGTCCTCGGTCGAGCCGGAAGCGCTGAAATTCTGCTTCGAGGTGGTGACCCGGGGTAGTCTGGCCGACGGCGCGGCGCTGGAAATCGCCGAGGTGCCGGGGGCGGGCTGGTGCATGCAGTGCGCCGCGACGGTGCCGATGCGCGAGCTGTTCGGCGCCTGCCCGACCTGCGGCAGCTACCAGGTGCAGGCCACCGGCGGCACCGAAATGCGGGTCAAGGAAATCGAAATCGAGTAAGAGGAGAAGCTTTATGTGTACGGTTTGTGGCTGCGGGGCAGGGGAAACGAAAATCGAAGGCGGGGCGCATGCGCACAGTCATGTCCACGCCGATGGCACGGTGCATAGCCATGACCATGCGCACGAACATACGCACAGCCACCCGCACGCCGACGGCAGCGTCCATGCGCATCCGCACGACCATCACGGCGAGCATCAGCACGACCACGACCACGACCATGATCATCATCATCACGAACCAGCCGTCAGCGGCGATCTCGACTACGGCACGGGGCCGGCCCGCGCCCATGTGCCGGGCCTCAGTCAGGCGCGGATGGTGCAGATCGAACAGGACATCCTGAGCAAGAACAACAGCTATGCCGCCGCCAACCGCGCCTGGTTCGACGAGCGCGGCATCTTCGCGCTCAACCTGGTGTCCAGCCCCGGCTCCGGCAAGACGACGCTGCTCGTCAAGACCATCGAACTGCTCAAGGAAAAGCTGGCGATCAGCGTCGTCGAGGGCGACCAGCAGACCTCGAACGACGCCGAGCGCATCCGCGCCACCGGCGTGCCGGCCCTGCAGATCAATACCGGCAAGGGCTGCCACCTCGACGGCCACATGGTCGGCCACGCCATGCTGCGCCTGCAGCCGGCCGACGAGTCGCTGTTCCTGATCGAGAATGTCGGCAATCTGGTCTGCCCGGCCGCCTTCGATCTCGGCGAACACCACAAGGTCGCCATCCTGTCGGTGACCGAAGGCGAGGACAAGCCGCTCAAGTACCCGGACATGTTCGCCGCGGCCGACGTCATGCTGCTCAACAAGTGCGACCTGCTGCCCTACCTCGACTTCGACGCCGACCTGGCCGAAGCCAACGCCCGCCGGGTCAATCCAAACTTGACCATTTTCCGCGTCTCGGCGAGCAGCGGCGACGGCCTGTCCGCCTGGCTGAACTGGATCGAGGCCGGCCTGGAGGCGCAGCGCGCCAAACGCTCGGAAACCGTGGATGCCCTGAAGCGTCGGGTCGCCGACCTGGAGCGTCAGTTGGCCGCCAAGTGAGCGGTCGGCTGCTGCGCATTCGCGGCCTCGTCCAGGGCGTCGGCTTTCGTCCCTACGTCTGGCGGCTGGCCAACGAACTCGGCCTGAACGGCTGGGTGCGCAACGACGGCGCCGGCGTCACCCTGGCGGTCGACGGGGCAAAAATGGCCGAATTCATCACCCGCCTGCCCAACGAGATCCCGCGTCTGGCCCGCATCGACGACATCGTTAGCGAAACGGCCGAAGTCAGCGACAGCGGCTTCGCCATCCGCGACAGCGTCGCCGATAGCGTCGGCACCGCCATCGGCCCCGACGCCGCGCTCTGCCCGGCCTGTATCGCCGAGCTGTGCGACCCCGCCAACCGGCGCTGGCGCTATGCCTTCACCACCTGCACCCATTGCGGCCCGCGCTATACGGTCAGCCGCCGGATTCCCTACGACCGGGCACAGACCAGCCTCGCCGCTTTCCCGCTCTGCCCGCCCTGCGCCAGCGAATACACCGACCCGGTCGACCGCCGTTTCCATGCCGAAACCACCTGCTGCCCGGCCTGCGGCCCGCAACTGAGCCTGCTCGATGCGGCCGGCCAACCGCTGGCCGGCGACCCGATCGGCGAAACCCTGCGTCTGCTGCAGGCCGGCCGCATCGTCGCCATCAAGGGCCTCGGTGGTTTTCATCTCGCCTGCGACGCGCGCAATACCGCCGCCGTCGCCGAACTGCGCCGGCGCAAACAGCGCGAGGCCAAGCCGTTTGCCGTGATGGCGCTGAACGCCGCTGCGCTGGCCGGCTACGCCGAGATCGGTGCCGCCGAACTGGGTTTGCTGCGCAGCGCCGCCGCCCCGGTCGTGCTGTGCGCCAAGGGGGCCGGCGAACTGCCCGGGATCGCGCCCGCCCTCGCTTCGCTCGGCGTCATGCTGCCGGCGACGCCGCTGCACCTGCTGCTCTGGCACGAAGCGGCAGGGCGACCGAGCGGCAGCGACTGGCTGGCCCAGGAAAACGAACTGCTGCTGGTGATGACCAGTGCCAACCCGCACGGCGAGCCGCTGGTCACCGGTAATGCCGAGGCGCTGGCGCGCCTGGCCGGCCTGGCCGATGCCTACCTGGTGCACGACCGCGACATCGTCGTCCGCTGCGACGATTCGGTGCTGCGCGCGACAGCGGATGGCCCGAGTTTCATCCGCCGGGCCCGCGGTTACGTGCCGCTGCCAATTGCCTTGAGCAACGGCGGGCCAAGCGTACTGGCGCTCGGCGGCTACCTGAAAAACACGGTCTGCCTGCTGAAAGGCAAGGAAGCCTTCCTGTCGCAGCACATCGGCGGCCTCGACAACGCGGCGGCAATCGCCTTTCTCGAAGAAACGGTCGCTCACCTGCTGGCCATCCTCGATGTCCGGCCCGAGCTGATCGTCCACGACCTGCACCCGGACTACCCTTCGACCCAGCTGGCCCTGCGCCTGGCCGCGGAACTGGGCGTGCCGGCGCTGGCTGTCGGCCATCATCAGGCGCATCTGGCGGCGATCTGTGCCGAACATGGCGTCAACGAGCCGATCATCGGCCTGGCGCTCGATGGCGTCGGCCTCGGTCCGGACGGTGGGGCCTGGGGCGGCGAACTGTTGCGCCTGGACGGCGCCCGCTGCGACCGCCTCGGCCATCTGGCGCCGCTCAAACTGCCCGGCGGCGACCGCGCCGCCCGCGAGCCGTGGCGCATGGCGCTCTCCGCCCTGCATGGCGCCGGCCTCGGTTACCGCGTCGGCGGCTGGCTGAAGCAGCGCTATCCCGAGCGCGACGGCGGCCCGCTGCTCACCATGCTGGCCCGCGACCTGCGCTGTCCGCCGACCTCCAGCCTCGGCCGCTGGTTCGATGCGGCGGCCGGCTTGCTCGGCGTCTGCGAAATATCACAGTACGAAGGACAGGCGGCGATGTTGCTGGAAAGCCTGGCCGTCGCCCACGGCCCGGTCCCGCCGCTGGCGGACGGCTTCGTGCTGCGCGACGGCGGGCTCGACCTGTCGCCCTTGATCGGCGCCTTGCTGGTCTGTCACGATGCGGCGGAAGGGGCGGCGCTGTTCCACGCCACCGTGGCGGCCGGGCTGGCGGCATGGGTCGTCCAGGCCCTTGCCCCCCAAGGGGGCTTCCTGCGGGGCGCGGTGCACGGCTCAAAAGAGGCAAAAATCGCCGTCGGCGGCGGTTGTGCGATGAATGCGCTGCTGATGACGGCCTTGCGCCGACATCTGGAAACGGCGGGCCTGACGCTGCTCGAAGCGCGCCAGGCGCCGCCCAACGACGGCGGTCTGGCGCTTGGCCAGGCCTGGCTGGCGCGCAAGATGTTCAAGGAGAGATGAAGCATGTGTCTGGCAATTCCCGCGCAAGTGGTTGAACTGCGCGAAGGCGACAACGCCGTGGTCGATCTGGCCGGCGTCCGGAAGGAAATCTCGCTGGCCCTGGTCGACAACGTGGCGGTCGGCGATTACGTCATCGTGCACGTCGGCTACGCGCTGAACAAGCTCGATCCGGAAGAAGCGGCGAAAACGCTGGCTTTGTTCGGCGAAATCGGCCAGTTGGGCGACGATCCGACCCTGCACTGATGAAATACATCGACGAATTCCGCGATGGCGACGTCGCACTAGGCTTGGCCGAGGCCATCCGCCGCGAAGCGCGACCCGACCGGCGCTACCATTTCATGGAGTTCTGCGGCGGCCACACCCATGCCATCTCACGCTACGGCGTTTCCGACCTGCTGCCGGACAATGTCCGGATGATCCACGGCCCGGGCTGCCCGGTCTGCGTGCTGCCGATCGGCCGCGTCGATCAGGTGATCCGCCTGGCACTGGAACAAGGGGTCATCCTGTGCACCTACGGCGATTGCCTGCGCGTGCCGGCTTCCGGCGGCCTGTCGCTACTCAAGGCCAAGGCGCGCGGCGGCGACATCCGGATGGTTTATTCGAGCGCCGATGCGGTGGCGCTGGCCCAGAAGAACCCGGACAAGCAGGTGGTTTTCTTCGCCATCGGCTTCGAGACGACGACGCCGCCGACCGCGGTGGCGATCAAGCAGGCGGCGGCGCTCGGCCTGAAGAATTTCTCGGTGCTCTGTTGTCACGTGCTGACCCCGTCGGCCATTTCGAGCATTCTCGAATCGCCGGAAGTCCGCCAGTGGGGTACCGTACCGCTCGACGGCTTCATCGGCCCGGCCCACGTCTCGACCATCATCGGCAGCCGGCCCTACGAGTTCTTCGCCGAGGAATACCGTAAGCCGGTGGTCATCGCCGGCTTCGAGCCGCTCGACGTGATGCAGGCGATCCGTATGCTGATCCGTCAGGTCAATGAAGGGCGGGCCGAAGTCGAAAACGAGTTCTCACGCGCCGTTGACCGCAACGGCAACCTGAAAGCGCAGCAACTGGTCGGCGAAGTGTTCGAGATGCGCAAGCAGTTCGAATGGCGCGGCCTGAACGTGCTGCCCTACTCGGCGCTGCGCATTCGCCGCCAGTTCGCCGAATTTGACGCCGAAAAGCGCTTCCCGCTCGGTTATGCCTCGGTGCCCGACCACAAGGCCTGCGAATGCGGGGCGATCCTGCGTGGCGTTAAGCGACCGCAGGACTGCAAGATATTCGGCACGGTGTGCACGCCGGAGAATCCGGTGGGGTCGTGCATGGTGTCGTCGGAGGGGGCTTGTGCGGCACATTACACCTATGGGCGGTATAAGGATGTGGCTTGATTGCGCTTGTCCGTCATTCCCGCGCAGGCGGGAATCCAGGGAGTGGGCTTGGCGACCGTGGTTTTCCGCGCTTGCGGCGCGGGCGTACTTTCTTTTGCTTCGCCAAAAGAAAGTAGCCAAAGAAAAGGCGACCCCAGGTTACGCGGTCGGCTGCGCCGACTTCCCTGCGCTACTCGCTACTGGCGGGCGCTGCGGAACTCGGGCCTTCGGCCCTCAGACAGTCCTCGCGCTTTTTCCGCCAGTAGCTGCGTTGCTCGGCGCTTTACATGGGGACCCGAAAGGCGTCGCGGAGCAAGCAGCAGCCGGTTTTTTTAATTGCTGCGGTCGACCATCCAAAAAAGCAAGAAATGAAAACTTACCGTCGAGCACGGACGCTTTTCCGGGCCCCTTGAAAGGTGCCGAGCAACGCAGAAATGCCGGGGGCCTTCGGCGAGCACTGTCTGAGGGGC
>NZ_LODL01000035.1:649050-712690 GCF_001551835.1 Dechloromonas denitrificans
GAAAGCGGCCCGAAGTTGCTGCAGGGGTTGTGGCGTTCTTTGAGCCGGCTTACTGGGAAATGGTCCAGTCGCCGCCCTTGACTTCCAGCATGCGGAAGGCAGAGAGGTCGAGGCCCATGTGGTCGGTGGCCGACATGTTGAAAGTGCCGCTGGTGCCGACGAAGCCCTTGGTCGCTTCGAGTGCGTCGCGGACCTTGGCCTTGTCAGTGGAATTTGCCCGTTTCATGGCGTCGACCGCCAGCATCAGGCCGTCGTAGGCATAACCGCCAAACGTCGACACATCCTGCTTGTACTGGGCCTTGTAGGCCTTGTCATAGGCGGTGACGATCGGTTTCTGCGGGTCGTTGGCGGCCAGTTTCTCCGGAATCAGCTGGGCCGGCGAGGGCAGGCGGACACCTTCGGCCGCCGGGCCGGCCAGCTTCAGGAATTCGTCGGAAGCGACGCCGTGCGACTGATAGAGCGGCAGCGTGATGCCCAGTTGCTTGTAGTTCTTGGTGACGATGGCCGGGCCCTGGCCGAGACCGAAGACGAAGACGGCCTGGACGCCGGCGGTGTTCTTGATCTTGGTCAGTTGCGGGCTGATGTCGGTGTCCTTGGGGCCGTAGGTTTCGTTGGCAACCAGCGTGACGCCGTACTTGCCGGCAACCGCCTCGGTTTCCTTCTTGCCGGACTGGCCGAAACCGGAGGTTTCGGAAAGCAGCGCCACCTTGCTGATACCGCGCTTCTTCATGTCCTCGAATACCTTTTCGGCGGCCATGCGGTCAGTGTGCGGCGTCTTGAAGACGAACTTCTTGACCGGCTCGACGATGACGACCGCGCCGGCCAGCGAGATGAAGGGCGTGCCGGACTTCTCGGCCAGCGGCACCATCGACATTGTGGCGCCGGTGGTGGTGCCGCCGACCAGGATATCGACCTTGTCGTCGTCGATCAGGCGCTTGGCGAAGCCGTTGGCCTTGTTGGCATCGCTGCCGTCGTCGTAATGGACCAGTTGCAACTGGCGACCGAGGACGCCGCCCTTCTTGTTGAGGTCGTCGACATACATCTGCAGCGTCTTCAGTTCCGGGTCGCCGAGGAAGGCGGCCGGGCCGGTGACGGACAGCACGGAACCGATCTTGATCGGCTCGGCAGCAATGGCAGCAAAGGCGCCGACGACCAGGGCGGCACCGGCAACGAGCTTCTTCATTGTGTGTTTCATGGGTTTGTCTCCTCCACGGGGTTGTTGTCTGTTACTGCGGTAAAACTTGTTGTGTTTCAGTCATTCCCGGTCAAGCCGGGAATGACGCCGGTACGTCAAATACGCTCGATCACCATGGCGATGCCTTGCCCGACACCGATACACATGGTGCACAGGGCGTAGCGGCCGCCACGGCGTTTGAGTTCATAGGCGGCGGTGGTCACCAGCCGGGCGCCGCTCATGCCGAGCGGGTGGCCGAGGGCGATAGCGCCGCCGTTGGGATTCACGTGTGCCGCGTCGTCGGCCAGGCCGAGATCGCGCAGCACGGCCAGCGCCTGCGCGGCGAAGGCTTCGTTGAGTTCGATGACGTCCATGTCGGCCAGGGTCAGGCCGGTCTGGGCCAGCACCTTGCGGACGGCGGGGGCGGGGCCGAAACCCATGATGCGCGGTGCGACGCCGGCCGTCGCCATGCCGACGACGCGGGCCAGCGGCTTGAGGCCATACTGGCCGGCGGCCGCTTCCGAGGCGATGAGCAGGGCGCAGGCGCCGTCATTGACGCCGGAAGCGTTGCCGGCCGTGACCGTGAGATCCGGGCCATTGACCCCTTTCAACTTGGCCAGTTGTTCCAGCGTCGTTTCCGGGCGTGGATGCTCGTCGGTGGTGACGACTTTCGGCTCGCCCTTCTTCTGGGCGATGACTACCGGCACCAGTTCGTCGGCAAAGCGGCCGGCGGCATTCGCGGCGCCCCAGCGCTGCTGCGAACGGACGGCGAAGGCATCCTGGTCGGCCCGGTTGATCTTGAACTCTTCGGCGACGTTGTCGGCTGTCTGCGGCATCGAATGCGTGTCGTAGAGCTTCTTCATCAGCGGATTGGCGAAGCGCCAGCCGATGGTCGTGTCGTAGATCGCGGCGCTGCGCGAGAAGGCGGATTCGGCCTTGCCCATGACGAACGGGGCGCGCGACATGCTTTCGACGCCGCCGGCGATCATCAGCCGGGTTTCGCCGGCCTTGATCGAACGGGCGGCGAGGCCGACTGCATCCATGCCGGAACCGCACAGGCGGTTGACCGTGGTGCCCGGCACCTCGATCGGCAGGCCGGCCAACAGGCCGGACATGCGGGCGACGTTGCGGTTGTCTTCGCCGGCCTGGTTGGCGCAGCCGTAGATGATGTCGTCGACGGCCGTCCAGTCGACCTGCGGGTTGCGTTCCATCAGCGCCTTAAGCGGGATGGCGCCGAGGTCGTCGGCACGCACGCCGCTCAGGGCACCGCCGTAGCGGCCGATCGGGGTACGGATGGCGTCGCAGATAAAGGCTTGAGTCATGAAAATCCTTTCAGCTTTTGACGGTCATCCCCGCGCAGGCGGGGATCCAGCGTCCTTTCTGGGTTCCCGCCTGCGCCCCGAAGGAAGTGCCCTTGGGGTACGCGGGAACGACGGCAAATAGGGTGTTCTCAGTCGCGCTTCGGGCGTTCGTCCAGCACACGCTTGGCCTTGCCGACCTGGGTGCGCGGGATGGCGTCGAATTCCATCACGGTGATCTTGGTCGACACGCCGATGATGGTCTTGATGCGGTGCTGCAGTTCCTTGGAAATGGCCTGGATTTCGACCGGCGCCAGCTTGCCGGACAGTTCGCGCTGGACTTCGCAGCGCACTTCCAGGTTGTCCATGTGCCCGTCGCGGGTGACGACGACCTGGTAATTGCCGGCCAGGCGGGCGTCGCGCAGGATCTGTTCCTCGATTTGGGTCGGGAAGACGTTCACGCCACGGATGATCAACATGTCGTCGGAACGGCCGGTCAGCTTGCCGATGCGGCGGAAGGAGCGGGCAGTCGGCGGCAGCAGGCGGGTCAGGTCGCGGGTGCGGTAGCGGATGACCGGGAAGGCTTCCTTGGTCAGCGAGGTGAATACCAGTTCGCCTTCGGAACCGTCGGGCAGCACTTCGCCGGTTTCCGGGTCGATGATTTCCGGGTAGAAATGGTCTTCCCAGATCACCGGGCCGTCCTTGGTCTCGATGCATTCACAGGCGACACCGGGGCCCATGACTTCGGTCAGGCCGTAGATGTCGATGGCGTCGATGCCGAGCTTCTTCTCGATCTCGTGGCGCATGCCTTCTCCCCAGGGCTCGGCGCCGAAGATGCCGACCTTCAGCGAGATTTCCTCGGGCTTGATGCCCAGGCGTTCGAATTCCTCGGCGATCACCAGCGAGTAGGACGGCGTGACCATGATGATTTCCGGCTTGAAGTCCATGATCTGCTGGACCTGCTTCTCGGTCTGGCCGCCGGACATCGGCACGGCGATGCAGCCGGCGCGCTCGGCGCCGTAGTGGGCGCCGAGGCCGCCGGTGAACATGCCGTAACCGTAGGCGACATGGACCATGTCACCGGCCCGGCCGCCGGCGGCGCGGATCGAGCGGGCGACGACATTGGCCCAATTGTCGAGGTCGTTCTTGGTGTAGCCGACGACCACCGACTTGCCGGTCGTGCCGGACGAAGCATGCAGGCGGGCCAGCTTGTTGCGCGGCACGGCGAACAGGCCGAACGGGTAGTTGTCGCGCAGGTCGAGCTTGGTCATGAACGGGAACTTGCTCAGATCGCTCAGCGTCTTCAGGTCGTCCGGGTGCACGCCCTTGGCTTCGCACTTCTTGCGGTACGGCTCGACGTTGTCGTAGGTGTGGCGCACCGACCACTTCAGGCGCTCCAGTTGCAGCGCCGAAATCTCGTCGCGGCTGGCCGTTTCGATCGGCTCGAGGTCGCCGGGCAGGGGTTTTTTGACGGTCATGGTTGTCTCCTCTGTTATGTCTGGTCGGCTCAGTCGGCCTGTTGCAGGCCGGCGATCACTTCGCCGCTGATGCGATAGCTCTTGCCCCGGAAGAGGGCGATGGTCTTGCCGTGCGTCGTGCGCACGGTGATGTCATAGACGCCGGTGCGCCCGGCCGCCGATTGCTCGACGGCTTCGGCTTCCAGCGTTTCGCCTTCCTTGGCCGGAGCCAGGAAATCGATGTGGCAGGCCGAGGCGACGGTGGTCTTGTTGTAGCTGTTGCAGGCGTAGGCGAAAGCGGTGTCGGCCAGGCTGAAGATCATGCCGCCGTGGCAGATGTGGTGGCCGTTGACCATGTCGCCGCGGACCACCATGGTGAGCAGCGAGGCGCCGGGCTGGACGCGAACGATTTTGATACCGAGCGCCTGGGCGGCACGGTCGCGGGAAAACATCGCTTCGGCGGTGGCTTCGGCCAGGGCTTGTGCCTCGGCCGGGTTGAGCTTGTGTTCAGTCATGGATCTTCCTTCCGGCGCAGACGGCGCGCTGGATCAGCGGCGAAATGCGGTAGCGGTCCTCGCCGTAGCTGGTGCCGAGATTGGCCAGCACGTCGCGGATGGCGGCGACGCCGACGGCATCGGCCCAGGCCAGCGGCCCCTGCGGATAATTGACGCCGAGACGCATTGCCGAATCGGCGGCGCTTTCCGAGCAGACGCCCTGGTTAACCGCATCGGCCGCTTCGTTGGCCAGCATGGCGACGGTGCGCATGACGGCCAGGCCGGGAATGTCGAGGAAGCGGGAGACAGCGTAACCGGCTGCCTGCAACAGGCCGACGGCGGCCGAAATGGCAGCGGCTTCGCACTGTTCGGCGGCGGCGATGGCAAGGCGGCTGGCCTTGCCGTAGTCGAGGGCGAGGTCGATCAGCACGGTATTGGCGACACCGGTTTCAGCGGCGCGTTGCGTCGCGCTGCGGCCATCGGTGACGTAAAGCGCGGCGCGACCGATTTCGGCGATGCGGCCATCGGTGTCCGGGGCGCGGCTGAAGGAGAGGCTGCTCAGTTGCAGGCGCTCGATAAGGCATTCCGCTGCGGTCGACTCGCCAAAAACGGTGATTTTGCCGGCCGGCGTTTGCGGCGCTTCGCTTTGCGGCTCGGGCTGGACGGCGCCTTCGCGGTAGTCGTAGAAGCCGCGGCCCGTCTTCTTGCCGTAGAAGCCGGCATCGACCAGTTCCTGCTGGAGCAGCGAGGGCAGGAAGCGCTGGTCGTTGTAGAAGGCGCGCCAGACAGAATTGGTCACGGCGAAATTGACGTCGTGGCCGATCATGTCCATCAGTTCGAACGGCCCCATGCGGAAACCGCCGGCCTCGCACATGACGGCGTCGATGGTGGCGTAGTCGGCGGCGCCTTCCTGGGCCAGGCGCAGCGCTTCGGCGTAATAAGGGCGGGCGACGCGATTGACGATGAAGCCGGGCGTCGACTTGGCATGGACCGGGGTCTTGCCCCAGGCGGCGGCGGTGGCGAACAGGGTGTCGGCGACGGCCTTGTCGGTGGCGAGGCCGGAAACGATCTCGACCAGCGCCATCAGCGGTGCCGGGTTGAAGAAATGCAGGCCGGCCAGGCGTTCGGGGCGCTGCAATTTGGCGCCGATGGCGGTCACCGAAATCGACGAGGTGTTGGTGCCGAAAATACAGTCGGCACTGACGATGGCTTCGAGATCGCTGTACAGCGTCTGCTTGGCTTCGAGATTTTCGACGATGGCTTCGACGACCAGCGAGGCATCGGCCAGGTCGGCCAGGCTTTGCGCGGCGACTAGGCGGGTGCCGGCGGCCAGCGCCGCTTCGGTACTGAGCTTGCCTTTGTCGGCGAGCTTGGCGAATTGGGCGCGAATGCCGTGGATGGCCTGTTCGGCGGCACCGGGCCGGTTGTCGAGCAGCTTGACCATGTGGCCGGCGGCCGCCGCGATCTGGGCGATGCCGGCCCCCATGGCGCCGGTACCGACGACGGCGACGATGGCCTGTTGGGGCAGGGGTGGATGACTCACGCGTTCACTCTCCGGTGAAATTCGGCGCACGCTTGGCCATGAAGGCGGCCACGCCCTCGGCGTAATCCGGGCTCCAGCCCAGCTCGCGCATGAAGCCGCCTTCCATCGACAATTGCTGTTCCAGCGTGTGGCCGGGGGCGGCGTGCATGGCCTGGCGGGTGCGGACCAAGGCCTTGGTCGGGGCGGTGGAAAGTTGCTTGGCCAGCGCGTCGACCGCAGCAGCGAATTCGGCATCCTCGACGCATTGCCAGATCAGGCCCCAGTCGGCGGCCTTCTCGGCCGACAGCTTGTCGGCCAGCAGGGCGAGGCCCATGGCGCGGGCCATGCCGACGCGTTGCGGCAGGAACCAGGTGCCGCCGGTATCCGGAATCAGGCCGATCTTGCTGAAGGCTTGCAGGAAGGAGGCGGATTTGGTGGCGACGACCAGGTCGCAGGCCAGCGCGACCGAGGCGCCGGCGCCGGCGGCGATGCCATTGACGGCGGCGATGGTCGGCACGCGCAGGTTCTGCAGGCGGAGTACGAGCGGCTTGTAGTTGGCTTCGACGACATTGCCGATATCCGGCATCTTGCCGTCCACCATCTGCATGGCCCGGTCGGCGAGGTCCTGGCCGGCGCAGAAGGCGCGGCCGGCGCCGCT
The DNA here is from genome assembly GCF_001551835.1 of Dechloromonas denitrificans. GTDB lineage: Bacteria > Pseudomonadota > Gammaproteobacteria > Burkholderiales > Rhodocyclaceae > Azonexus > Azonexus denitrificans. The sequence goes on from NZ_LODL01000035.1 coordinate 655,654, forward strand.
GAGGACCAGGACGCGGATGTTCTTGTTGTCCTGGATATGGTCGAGGGCGACACGCAGCTCGGCGTGCATCTCGGTATTGAAGCTGTTCAGCTTGTCCGGACGGTTCAGGGTCAGGCGGGCGATGCCGGCGTCGACAGTGAAGGTGATGGTTTCAAAGTTCATCGTTAGCTTTCTTCATGACATTGCAACTCGGATCGTCGTCCCCGCGTAGGCGGGGACCCAGAGGTTTCTGGATTCCCGCACCCCAAGGGTACTTCCTTCGGGGCGCCTGCGCGGGAATGACGGCGTCAGAGGTCATACGTGGTAGCGGCGCTGCACAACACAGAAGCGGTTGGCGACAAAGGCAGCGTCGGCGTAGGAGGCGTTGGCGGCCGGGTTGCCGCCGGTGCCGTGGTAGTCGGAGTAGGCGGCCGACTGATTGACGAAGACGCCACCGGTCAGGTTGATCGACAGGGCGACCTTGGAACGCATGGTGGCGGCAGTCATCGCGTCGAGCACGTCGGCCTTGGTCGAGTAGATGCCGGCGGTCAACGCGCCGTGGGTGGCAATAATGCGCTCGGACAGCGCGATGGCGGCGGCGGTGTCGGCCACCTTGACGATGAAGCTGATCGGGCCGAAGCGCTCTTCCATATAGGCCTTCTCGTCGGCGGCATCGCAGGCGAGCAGGACCGGGGTGCGCACTTCCGATTTCGGGAAGTCCGGGTTGTCGAGTTTGGTCGAGGCGAGGATGACCTTGCCCAGTGCGCCGCTATCGGCCTCGTTGATGCGCTTCAGCGTATCGGCCGACTGCACGGCGCCGAGCACGGCGAGGGCGACTTCCGGCTTGCTCAGGAAGCCGGAGACGGCGCGGGCCAGGTCGGCGCAGACGTCGTCGTAGGACTTGTGACCGTCTTCCGTCTCGATGCCGCCGGCCGGCACGAAGATGGCCTGCGAGGTGGTGCACATCTGGCCAGAGTACAGCGACAGCGTGAAGGCCAGGTTGCGCAGCATCGGCTTGTAGGCGTCGGTCGAGTCGATGACGATGTTGTTCACGCCAGCCAACTCGGCATAGACGCGGGCCTGGCGGCAATTGTCGATCAGCCACTGGCCGAAGACGTTGCCGCCGGTGAAGTCGATCGATTTGACGGCCGGGTGGGTGACCAGCTTTTGCGTCGTTTCGCGCTTGTCGGCGACGCACAGCGTGACCAGATTGGGATCGATGCCGTTTTCGGCGAGCACGGTGCGGATGGTGCGGACGGTGATCGCCGCCGGCAGGATGGCATTGCTGTGCGGTTTGACGATCACGGCGTTGCCGGTGGCGAGCGCGGCGAACAGGCCGGGGTAGGTGTTCCAGGTCGGGAAGGTGCCGCAGCCGACGACGACGCCGACGCCGTGGCCGACCAGTTCGAAGTGCTTCTTCATGACCAGCGGCGGGTTCTTGCCCTGCGGCTTTTCCCAGGTCGTTTCGCCGGGCACGAACTTCATTTCACGATAGGCGTAGGCGACGGCTTCGAGGCCGCGGTCCTGGGCGTGCGGCGCACCGGCCTGGAAAGCCATCATCCAACCCTGGCCGGTAGTCATCATCACCGAATGGGCCAGTTCGAAGCTCTGTTTGTTCAGGCGATCGAGAATTTCCAGGCAGATGCCGGTGCGGCCTTCGCTGCCGGCCTTCTGCCAGCCGGTCATTGCCTGCTGGCCGGCGGCGATCAGCGCTTCATGATCGCAGACCGGGTATTGCACATTGAGCTCGATGCCGTAGGGCGACTGTTCACCGCCCAGCCAGCCGGTCAGGCCGGGCTGATTCAGTGCGAACTGCCGGCCGAGATGGGCATCGAACGCTTGCTTGCCATCTTCGGCAGCGGTTTCGCCGTAAGTCTTCGGGCTGGGCATCTCGTTATAGGCCGACCAGTAACCACGGGTGTGGATGGCATTGAGGGCGCCGTCGAGCGTGGCGCGGTGCTTTTCGAGTAGTTGAACGGACATCGGTATCTCCATGGAGGCGTTGTTCTTTGTCAGGTGTGCGCCGGGCAGCACCAATCTACTTGCACGATACGAACTAAGTTTATTTTTGTCAAACAAAAGTATCGTAAAAAATGCACCGTTTTTGTATTCCGTTTAGAGAAAAAGATTACGAAGAAATATAATTTATACAAAAAAACAAATAGATACAAATTTTAAATTTGATGTGTTGTTTGGGTATTCTGAAATGAGGAATTTGTTCCCGATGAGATTTTTAACGATACGATACAAAAAATGTTGACACATCGTACTCATTGGTATCATTATTCAACCAACGCCACACGCCCTGTCGGGTGGCAGATCAACCTGATGATTAAATTCCTACCTAGAGGAGACAGAGAGATGGCTAGCAACAAGGAACGTTTTGCCGACAAGATGGAATTCCCGCCGGAAATCCAGCAGCCCAACATCTATCCGCTGTCCTGGAACAGCAAGACCAAGAAGCTGCAGGAAGTCTGGGAAGCCTCGCTGCGCGAGAACTGGGATCCGGAAAAGCTGCCCTGGGATACGCTGGATGTAGACAGCTACACCTGGGAAGAGCGCGAATCCATCGCCTACTGGTGGAGCCTGCTCTCGGTGTTCGACGCCTCGGCCCCGCCGGTCTTCGCCGAAGCGCTGATCAAGACCTATGAAGTGCATGAGGAAGATCCGGTTCGCAAGTGCTTCTTCTCGGTGACCCGCGACGAGCAGAACCACGAAATCATGTGCGGCCTGGCCATCACCAAGCTGCTCGGCCATCCGGACCCGATCACCTACGAGCCGAAGACCGACCTCGGCCGCCGCCTGCAGAAGAACGTCAAGTGGCTGTACTTCAACGGCGCCCGCTACTGGACCGGCTACAAGCAGGCCGTGCCCAAGTACGACCTGGCCGTGCTGTTCAGCTCCTTCCTGATGGGTGAAATCGCTGCCGCCACCATCTTCAAGCAGATGTTCGACAACTCCCGTGAAGCCGTCTTCAAGGAAGGCTTCAAGAACATCGGCCGCGACGAAGGCCGCCACATGGCGATCTGCATGGCCGTCATGGAACGCGACTACCCGGGCCTCAAGGAAGAAACCAAGGCCGTCGTCACCAAGCAGATCCGCGCCGGTTACCTGTTCCTGTCGGCCGTGCTGTTCGAGCCGCCGATGGAATTCTGGGACCTGCCGGAAGACTTCATCGCCAACCAGCGTGAAGGCGAGGAAGTGGCCCGCGGCGCCGGTTTCGGCATCCCGAGCTACGAAGCCAAGCTCGAAAACTGGAAAAACGCGATGATCAACCTGAAGGGCGTGCTCGACCGCTACAACATTCCGTTCCCGGCCATCCCGGAAGTCGGCATTACCGGCCAGGAAGTCAGCGAAATCGACATGGAAGACATCATTCCGGTCTTCTGAAGCATCGGACAACGTCATCCCCGCGAAAGCGGGGATCCAGAAGAGCACTACTGGATTCCCGCCTGCGCGGGAATGACGATGCCACAACTGGCCGGCGCCCCGAACAAGGGTGCCGGCCTTGCCGCAACAGAGAAACCAAGACAAATAAAGGGGAAGACAAATGGCTCGTATCATCATGCAACCGTCCGGCAAGTCGGTCGATTGTGCCTATGGCGATACCGTTTTGATGGCGCTCGAAAAGGCGGGTTATGCCCTGCCCAACAACTGTCGCGCCGGTGCTTGCGGCGAATGCAAGGTCAAGGTCACGTCCGGTCAGTTCGACCAGGGCATGGTGCTCGACATGGCGCTGTCGCAGGACGAACGCAAGCAGGGTTTCGGCCTGATGTGCATGGCCAAGCCGATTTCCGAGGAACTGACCATCGAATGGGGCACCGAAGATGCCAAGCCAAAACTCTTCCCGCCACGCGAGGACGCACTGTTCGTCGTCGTCGATAAAAGACAGATTGCCGACCGCGTCGTCGAGCTGCGCCTGCGCCCGGTCGGCCAGCCGATCCGCTACTGGCCCGGCCAGTATGTGACGATCGGCAACCCGCGCGCCGATATTCCGGCCCGCGCCTATTCCATTTCCAATGCGCCGCGCCCCGATGGCGAGCTGGTGCTGCAGGTTGCCCGCGCCGATGGCGGCGTGACCAGCAACTGGGTCCATGACCAGTTGAATGTCGGCGAAGGCGTCAAGGTTTCCGGCGCTTACGGCACCTTCATTGGCGATCCGTCGGTCGATACGCCGGTCCTCTGCATCGCGGCCGGCACCGGCCTGGCGCCCGTGCTGGCCCTGGCCGAAGCGGCGCTGCGCCGCGGTTTCAAGAAGCCGGTGACCATGCTCTTCTCGGCGCGGACCCGCGAGGATGTCTACAGCCAGGGCATGATGGCCTGGTGGCGGACCAAGCACCGCAACTTCGACTACAAGGTGACGCTGACCCGCGAAGAGGCCGAAGGCTTTCTGAAAGGCCGCATCGATGTCGTGCTGCCGCAGCTGTTCAAGGATCTGTCGAAGCACACCATCTTCATTGCCGGCAGCCCCGAGTTCGTCGATGCCGGCGTCGACGCCGTCAAGCTACAGGGCGCCCAGGACGGGCTGATCCACACCGAGGGCTTTTTCGCCCAGCAGCAGCCGGTGACGGCCGATGCCGACCATTTATTGCCGAGTTGAGCGGTCGACCGCCGGAATACCCCAATAAATAGAACGGAGACGACATGAACACGATACGCCCACAGGCTGGGAGGGCATGATGCTGGCCCAGTTCCTGCAATTCCTCTTTTCCGGGATCACGGTTGGCGCGACCTACGCGCTGGCCGCACTCGGCTTCACGCTGATCTACAACGCCAGCAACGTCATCAACTTCGCCCAGGGTGAATTCATCATGCTGGGCGGCATGCTGGCGGTGTTTTTCACCCAGATGGGCCTGCCGCTGCCGGTCGCGCTGCTGCTCGCCATCGTCGTCCCGGCCATTGTCGGCGTACTGGTCGAGAAACTGGCGATCGAGCCGGTCAAGGGCGCCGAGACGGTGACGCTGATCATCATCACCATCGGTGCCTCGCTGGTCATCCGCGGCCTGACCGCGGTGATCTTCGGCAAGGGCACGCACAGCATGCCGGCTTTCTCCGGCGATGCGCCGATCGAGGTGCTCGGCGCCACGCTGCTGCCGCAAAGCCTGTGGGTGCTCGGCGTCACCGCGCTGGTCGTCGTCGCGCTCTGGTACTTTTTCAACCGCACGCTGCAGGGCAAGGCCATGCTGGCCACTTCGTACAACCGGCTGGCCGCTGAACTGGTCGGCATCAACACCAGCTGGGTGCTGTTCATGAGCTTCGCGATGTCGGCGGCGCTCGGTGCGCTGGGCGGCATCCTGATCACGCCGATCACGCTGACTTCCTACGATGTCGGCATCATGCTCGGCCTCAAGGGCTTCGTCGCCGCGGTCGTCGGCGGTCTGGGCAACGGCCTGGGCGCCGTGGTTGGCGGCCTGCTGGTCGGCATCCTGGAGGCGATGGGGGCCGGCTACATCTCGTCGGCCTACAAGGATGCGATTCCCTTCGTGCTCATCCTGTTCATCCTCTTCTTCATGCCGCGCGGCCTGTTCGGCGGTAAATCGACGGATCGGGTGTAAGCATGAAAAAAAGCGTCTACAACGGCCTCTACCTGGTCATCGCCATCCTGCTGGTGCTGCCTTTCGTGCTGCCCAACAGCTTCTATCTCGACCTTGCGGTACGGATGGCGATCAACGCCGTGATCGTCCTCGGCCTCAATCTGCTGATCGGCTTCGCCGGCCAGATCAGCCTCGGCCATGCCGGCTTCCTCGGCATCGGCGCCTACGCCTCGGCGGTGTTGCCGACCCACTTCGGCTGGCATCCGCTGCTCGCCATGGGGGCGGGCGCCGCCGCCACCGGTCTGCTCGCTGGCCTGGTGGCGCGGCCGATCTTCAAGCTGAAGGGGCATTACTTGGCGATGGCGACGCTCGGCCTTGGCATCATCATCAACATCGCGCTGCGCAACGAAGCGCAATGGACCGGCGGCCCGGACGGCATGCCGGTGCCGGGCATGGGCCTGTTCGGCTTCGAGCTGAGCAACGACAAGCAATGGTACTGGGTCGTCGCGCTGCTGCTCTCGGTCTCGGTCTGGGCCTCGCTGAACCTGATCGACTCGCCGTTCGGCCGCGCCCTGCGCGCCCTGCATGGTTCGGAAGTCGCCTCGCAGGTGGTCGGCGTCGATGTCGTCCGCTACAAGGTGGCGATCTTCGTGCTCTCCGCCGTCTTCGCCAGCCTGATGGGCAGCGTTACGGCGCACTACGTCGGTTTCGTCAGCCCCAACTTCGCCGACTTCTTCCATTCCATCGAACTGGTCACCATGGTGGTGATCGGCGGCATGGCCTCGGTGTACGGTTCGCTGGTCGGCGCCGTGCTGCTCACCGCGCTGCCGCAGGCCCTGGCTACTTTCGAGGGCTGGGAAACCGTGGTTTTCGGCGCCATCCTGATGCTGTCGATGATCTTCATGCCGAAGGGCCTGGTCCCGACGCTGGCCGCCAAGTTCGGCAAGGGAGAGTGAGATGAGCATGCTGCAAGTAAAAGACCTCTCGATCCACTTTGGCGGCGTCAAGGCGGTGCAGAACGTCAGCTTCAACATCGATGCCGGCATCGTCTATTCGGTGATCGGCCCCAATGGCGCCGGCAAGACGACGCTATTCAACCTGATTACCGGGGTGTACAAGCCGACGACAGGTGAAATCCGTCTCGACGGCGAAGCCATCCACGGCAAGTCGCCGAACGAACTGGCGACGCGCGGCGTGGCGCGGACTTTCCAGAACCTGCAGATCTGCATGAACATGACTGCGGTCGAGAACGTCATGGTCGGCGCTCATCTGCGGCTCGATCGCAACCTGGTCAAGGCGGCGCTGCGCTTCCCCGGCCTCAAGCGGCGCGATGCCGAAACGCGGGCTGAAGCGGCCGAGCTGATGTGCTTCGTCGGCCTGGAAAAATACGTCGAAGCGCGTGCCGACGCGATGTCCTACGGCGCACTGAAACGTCTGGAAATTGCCCGAGCGCTGGCCATGAAGCCGCGCCTGATCTTCCTCGACGAACCGGCGGCCGGCCTCAATCCGAAGGAGACCATCGAGGTCGACCACCTGGTGCGCAAGATCGCCGATTCCGGCGTCACCGTGGTGCTGGTCGAGCACGACATGAAAATGGTGATGAACCTTTCGGACCGCATTCTGGTGCTCGATTACGGCAAGAAGCTGGCCGAAGGCAGCGGCGAAGAGGTCAGAAAAAACCCGGACGTGATTGCCGCCTACCTTGGCGCCCACGCCTGATCAGGGGAAGAACATGGAAGCACTCAGAATCATCAGCGAGGAACATCGCAACCTGTGGCGCATCGCTACCACCATGGATATGGTGGCCGACGAGGCGGAGGCGGGCAGCAAGGTCGATCCGGCCTTTTTCAACGCCATTTTTGATTACATCGAGGAGTTCATGGACGGTTGCCACCACGCCAAGGAAGACGAATACCTGTTCCCGGTGCTGCGCCAGCGCAGCACCGAGGCGGCGGCCATCCTCGACCGCTTGCAGGCCGAGCACCGCAACGGTCCGGAAAACCTCAAGGCGCTGCGCGACAAACTGGCTGCAGCGGCGAGCGGGGCGGTCGGCAATGCCGAGTTCGTCGCCGCGCTGCGCGTCTACACGCAGAGCCTGCGCGGCCACATCCGCAGCGAGGAAAAGGACGCCATGCCGCTGGCCCGGCAGGTGCTCAGTGCCGAGGACTGGTCGGGCATCGACCGCGCCTTTCTCGACAACGACGATCCGCTGTTCGGCGAGAAGGCCAAGGCCGAGTTCCGCGAACTGTTCCACCGCATCGCCAGCCTGGCGCCGGAGTCGATCGGCCTCGGCGCGCACAGTGCCGGCGAACTGCAGCCGGGCGCTTCGCCCGGGGCCGGCGAAGTGCTGCTTTCGGTGTCCGGCATGGAAAGCTGCTACGGCCGGATCAAGGCCCTGAAAGGCATCGACCTCGAAGTCCGCAAGGGCGAACTGGTCGCCTTGGTTGGCGCCAACGGTGCCGGCAAGACGACTTTCCTGCGCACGCTGTCCGGCGTCCAGCCGATGAGCGCCGGGCGCATCACGTTCGACGGCGAGGATATCTCCGGCCTGCGTTCCGACCTGCGCATGCGGCGCGGCATCTGCCAGAGTCCGGAAGGGCGGCAGGTTTTCGGGCCGCTGTCGATCGAGGACAACCTGCGGCTCGGCGCCTACACCCAGCCGAAAGGGCAGGTCGAAGGCGACCTTGAAAAGGTCTTTGCAATGTTCCCGATCCTCAAGGAAAAGCGGGCTTTGCCGGCCGGTACGCTGTCCGGCGGCCAGCAGCAGATGCTGGCCATCGGCCGGGCATTGATGGGGCGGCCGAAAATGCTGCTACTCGATGAACCGTCGATGGGCCTGGCGCCGCTGCTTGTCGAAGAGGTCTTCAATGTCGTCAAGACGCTGAAAGCGCAGGGCATGACCATCTTCCTGGTCGAGCAGAACGCCTTCGCCGCCCTGGCCATCGCCGACCGCGGCTATGTGCTGGAAACCGGCCACATCACCTTGACCGGCACCGGCCAGGAATTGATCAGCAACGAGCAGGTGCGCGCCGCTTACCTCGGCATGTGATCGGCCCTGAAATCCTGCCCCTGCCGGCCGGATCGCTCCCCGGCAGGGGCAGGGCAGGCGCAGAGGCGCGGCAAAGAGGTAGAATCGCCGCCATTGCCAAATCGGCCGCTGCTGATCGATGGGAGAGGGATGAATCCAATCGCGGGGAAAACATCGCGACATCTGCGCCGGTTGTTGATTGCCGGCCTGCTCTGTTCCAACGTGGTGGTCCTGGGCCTCTCTGCCTACTCGCTGGTGCAAAGCCGGCAGCAATATCAGTTGCGGGCCGAGGCGCTGACCCAGAACACGGCCAATGCGCTCGATCAGTCCGTCTCCGGTTCGATTGAAAAAATCGAACTGGCCCTGCGCACGGTGGGCGATGAACTGCAGCGGCAACTGGCGGCGGGCAAGGGGATCGACGAGTTGGCGATGAATGCCTTTCTGCTGCGTCAGGAGCGGCGTTTGCCCGAGGTCGAGGCATTCCGGGTGGCCAATGCGGACGGCCGGGTCATCCTCGGCAAGGGCGTCAGCAAGCGCGAGGTTGCCAGTTGGGCCGACCGCGATTACTTCATCTATCTCCGCCAGCATGCCGATCCGGCCGTGCAGATTTCCAAGCCGCGGATGGGGCGGGTTGCCAAACAATACATCGTCGGTTTTGCGCTGCGCTACAACTATCCGGACGGTCGTTTTGCCGGCGTCGTCTCGGCGCCGATTTCGCTCGATCATTTCACCCGCCTGCTCTCCCGCTATGACGTCGGGGCGCAGGGCGCCATTAGTTTGCGCGATACCGAGCTTGGCCTGATTACCCGAGCCCCGCTGATTCTCGACCAGCCGGCCGGCCAGATCGGCAATACCCTGGTTTCCCCGGAATTTCGCCGCCTGGTCGAATCCGGGGTACCGGCTGATACCTTCCACACCCCGGCCAGCGGCGACGGTTTCGACCGTTTCGTCACGTTCCGGCGCCTGGCCCGGGCACCGATGTACGCCATCGTCGGGGTGGCCAGTGCCGAAGCGCTGGCCGACTGGTATGACGAAGTCTACAAAACCTCGTTCATGGCCGGCGGTTTCCTGTTGTTGTCGCTGATTCTGGGGGGCGTTCTGTTGCGTCAGTTGGCCCGGAATGACAGCAAGCAGCGGCTGCTGGCCGAGCGCGAAGCGCAGTTGAGTTCGCTGGTCGAGGCGGTGCCCGATGCCATCATCTTCAAGGACGGAGGCGGGCGCTGGCTGGTCGCCAATAACGTCTGTCTGCGCATCTTCGGCCTCGCCGACAAACCCTGGCAGGGCAGGACCGACGCCGAACTCGGTATCTCCGCGCTGAATGCCTGCCAGCGCAGCGACGAAGAGGCCTGGGCCAGCGGCAGCCCGCTGCAGCGCAGCGAGGAGTGGCTTGACTACGTCGATGGTCGGCGTATCGACATCGATGTTACCAAGGTGCCGCTGTTCGACGGCGAGGGGCGTCGTCAGGCCATGCTCGTCGTTGGCCGCGATATTTCCGAACGCAAGCGGAACGAAGCTGAACTTGAACAGCACCGGCGCCATCTCGAAGAACTGGTGGCGCAACGGACCGCAGCCCTGCTCGAAACCGAGGCCAAGGCGACGCATATCCTGAACTCCAGTGCAGCCGGCCTCTACGGGATCGATGATGCTGGGTGCATTACCTTCATCAATTCGGCCGCCTGTGCCACGCTGGGCTACGAGCCGGCGGACGTCATCGGGCAGTCGGCGCATACGCTGTTCCATCATCACCGGCCGGATGGCAGTCCCTATCCGGCCGAGGCTTGCCCGAGTTACAGCGCCTTGCATCTCGGCCAGAAAATCCGGGTCGACAACGAGGTTTATTGGCATGCCGACGGCCATGCCGTGCCGGTCATCTATGCCACCCATCCGATGTTCCTGAATGATCGGGTGAGCGGGGCGGTCACCAGTTTCGTCGATGTCAGCGAGCAGCGCGCCGCGACCCAGGCCCGTGAAAAGGCGCTGGCCGCCGCCGAGAACCTGGCTCGGGTGCGCAGTGAGTTCCTGGCCAACATGAGCCACGAAATCCGTACCCCCTTGCATGGCGTGCTCGGCTTTGCCCAAATCGGTTTCCGCAACTTCGACAACAGCGAAAAGGCCCGTGAGGCCTTCGCCAAGATTCTGGCTTCCGGTCAACGCCTGCTCGGGGTGATCAATGATGTCCTCGATTTCTCGAAAATCGAGGCTGGCAAGCTCGGCATCGAGCAGGCGACGGTGACGCTGAGCGAAGTGCTCGGCCATGCCGTCGAGCTGGTGCGCGACCGGGCCGAGGCGAAAGGGATCGATCTGCGCCTTGAGGTCGCCGACGATTTTCCGCGCTATTGCGTCAGCGATCCGCTGCGCATGGGTCAGGTGCTGCTCAACCTGCTCTCCAATGCCGTCAAGTTTACCGAAAGCGGCAGTGTCAGGCTGACCGCTTCACTGGATGCCGACGAACTGGTCTTCCGGGTGATCGACACCGGTATTGGCATGAACAACGAACAACTGGCCGAACTGTTCACGCCCTTCCAACAGGCGGATGCCTCGGCCAGTCGTCGCTTTGGCGGCACCGGTCTCGGCCTGGCGATCAGCAAGCGAATTCTCGAACTAATGAACGGTTCGGTCAGCGTGCACAGCCAGCTGGCAATCGGGACTACCGTCGAAGTGCGCCTGCCCTATGTCGCCTCGTCCTTCGTCGCCCCTTCCTTACCGTTGCCCGCCCTGACCGATGAAACCAAGCCGCTGGCCGGGCTGTCGTTCCTGATTGCCGAGGACGACCTGATCAACCGGATGGTTATCGAGGACAACCTGCTTGAGGATGGGGCGCGGGTGGTGATGGCCGTCAATGGCCGGGAGGCGGTCGAGCGGATCGTGCAGGATGGCCGCGATGCCTACGATATCGTGCTGATGGATATCCAGATGCCGGAGATGGATGGCTACGAGGCGACCCGGCGGATTCTCGAACTGGCCCCCGATCTGCCGATCATTGCCCAGACGGCGCATGCTTTTAACGAAGAGCGCGACAAATGCCTGGCGGCCGGCATGGTCGATCATGTCGCCAAACCGATCCGGATCGAGGACTTGATCCGGGTGGTCCGGCAGTACGTACAGCCGAAATGAAGAAGGCCCCGCAGGGCGGGGCCTTCTTCATGGGCGAACTGCCGAAGGGCTGGTCAGAGGATCATCCCGGCGCCGACCGTGTTGTTGCTTTTGTCGATCTTCATCCGGATTCGAGCGCATGTCGAACGTCGCGTCTGAAATTCAAAAAGGCTCTTCTATCGCTTGGTGTGCATGGGACGCTCAGGCTTACTTTGCCAGCAGAGGATTGCAATCGTCCGTGCTTCCCGCCCCATCGGAATGACCACCCCTTTCGAACGAGCCGCCTGATCAACTGATCGATTTCTTTTGCTGAACAGTACTTCATGCGATGGTTTCGCTAACCGATGTCCGGTATCTGAAGCGGAATTTATCGGGCTGCCAGCCAATCTCCCGAAAAGCCGTTTCGGCGCCTACCTTTAGTATTTCATCGCTGTAGTGGTAGCCAGTTCCTCTGGATGAGTTCTGGAAGAACCGGCCGTGTGGGTCAATCATGATGTACGACTCAACCATGTCATTGTTGTCTTCTGCCGCCATGATCACGCCAAGCCGCTTGTGACGTGTAACAAATTCGGCAAATTCGTGGTCGGCAATGGCCAGGTCACTGGTGATCGTGGGCAACATGCGCAGCACCTTCCATTTGTCCGGGGCGAGTTGCTGAATCAGTTGGCTCATGTCTTCCGTGAAATTAAGCGCGTTGACTACGGTGTTGATCTTCATGCGCAACGCCGGATTCAGGTGCCGTCCGGATTCAATGACGATAGCCAGATCGCTCAGGGAGAGAATCTGCTCATGTCTATCTGCCCGACCGATTTCCCGGTTGGTCGAAGCTATCGCCGAATCAAAGCTTAGACCGAGGATTGAAAGCTGCGGGGCAAGTTCAGTCATTAATGGCTGAGTCAAGCGGCTACCGTTTGTAATCAGTGAAACCTTGAAGCCAAGCTCTCTGGCTTGGGCAACGATGCCAACGATTTCCCGGCTATAAAGCAAGGGTTCTCCGCCGGCCAGGCTGAGTCGTACCGAATCCCATTGCATGCCCAGCCGAGCTTGGTTCAGTCGGTTGTCCGGCGAGAAATGGCGATATATTTCTGCCAGCATGGCGGCGCTGGCTTTCGGCGAATGAATCAATTCCTTCCTGCTGCCCTCAGCGTGCCATTTCGAATAGCAGTAGCGACAACGGTAATTGCAAGCTTCGGTCACATGCCAGTTGATGACCAGTTCGCCGGATTGGGTGCCGTGGTAAGTCACAGCCATTCCCCCCGCTTGTTGATGAAACCCCATTTGCCGTTCTGGCGAACGGCGGCCTTGCCACCCTGAAACTCCCCGGCGTCTTCGAATTTCGGCTGGATCACCCATTCCTGCCGTTCATTGACGAATCCCCAGCGTCCGCCTTGGGTTTGAACAGGGGCGAGGCCTTCGCTGTAGGAACGGACGTTGCGGTATTTCGGGCCGGGTGTGCCGCAGGCGTTTAGCGTGAGCACAGACAGGGAGAGCAGGGCGGCGATCAGTTTTTTGAACATCGGTTTGGCCTTTCTGGCGGGTGCGTTTTTGCGACGGGCGCTCCGTGGGGAGCGCCCGTGCTTAGGCTTGCTTACTTTTTGGGGGCGGGTGGGTTGTTGCCGCGACCGGGGCCGGATGGGTTGCCGGTTTTGCTGGGGCCGTTTTTGAGATAGGTGGTCATGGTCTTTCTCCTGTGAATTTCCTCTCGATAATCCGTTTCAGCTTGAGGAATTTCTGAAACGGCATCGAATGCAATCTGCTTTCGATAGCGCTCAGTATTCAAAATGGCACGGGGAAAGACACGGAAAGATCGCGAACACACCGTTTTTTAGAATGGCTCAGGCGGAAAATAGGTGTGTTCGCGATCTTTCCTTCGGGTTTTTATAGGCAGATGGTTTAATTGATTCGTCATTCATTACGCGAGAAAAATCATGGCGGCGCTCGCATCCTTTGAAGAAATCCTGACAGAAGTTCATGCTCGGCTTGGCCTCAAGGCATTGCCTAACAGAAGGCTATTTACCGGCTACAAGATGGAGGTCGATGGACATGTCAACCGTGTACAGCAGTTGTTACGGGGCAAAAAGTTGGATACCGATGATTTGACCGGCATTTACCAGGCTTTGGAGCTTGATGAGCGGGCACAAAGCGATGCGGAGTATTTCGTTGGGAAACTTGCGGGAATATTGAAAGCCCTTGAGTTGCGGACTTGGACAGGAAATGCCAGTCAGCAGCAAGTGCTTTGGCAACTGCTGGCTTCCGTGCATGTGCCGATGTGGGCGCGAAATGTCGCATTCTGGTCATTAGCCAATATCGAACATGATTTGCCGCCAATTGATGCGGGGATGCCGGGTGGGGAATTCTGGTTTTTGCCAACGGCGGATGCTGAAGGCGGCAAAGTCAAATTGCCAGTACCCAAGGTGTTGGATTGGTTGTTGAAATTGCTTGAAACACCCTCGATTGACTCGCTTGGTAGTGCCGTCGGTAGGCAGTTTTTGCGCGAGCAAGACGAAAAATCTGGGAGAGATGAATCCGCAGTTAAAACCTTGCGCTACTGGCGGGAGGATGGCCTGCCAAAAAGTGCAGAGCAGATAGAGCAGGTTTTTCCTGATGATGCGACGCTGTCTTTTAATGGGGTGTTCGATCTTTTCTATGTCTTGTCGCCAGACGTGCAGTTTGAAAATGCGCTCAACTTTGTCGTCGACCGCAAGGGGCTGAATGTCGAGCAGTTGAGTGCCCAAATTCCGATGTCACCGGAGCGCCTGCCTCCTGTTTTTGAGAAAACTGCAACCGATGATGAAAAAGCGGCCTTCGTCCGGCATGTGAACACTCGGTATTCCACTCCGTCGATGGCAACCATTCGCCAGCGCCTGCGGGTGGCGCGTTTGATGCAGGCGGGCTATCAAGAGCTCGTCAAGTTTCTTTGCCCTGATTTGAAGCCCGAAGACGAGCATGATCCGAAGCAGAATAAAGTGCTGCAATTGATCGCCTTATTCGAATCGATCTACAACAAGACGATTCAGGCGCGGCATCAAGGCGATACAGAGGCCGAACAAGACGCTTGGTTCGAGAAACAGTTTGCGCCTTGGGATAGCTACGATTTGCTATTGCCGATTCTGTCATCTATCGATTGGGAAGACAGGGTTCACCTCCTTGCTGAGCGTTTGACTCGGCGTTTTCTGTCGCTTACGCCAGAGCGAGGGCTGGAAGACATCCTTCCGGTGAATGAGGGGGATCTCGAAGCGGTATGGGGCCCCAGGATTGAGCGTATTCAGAATGAGCTTGACGAGGATAAGCGGGTTGAAATGCTCCTCCAGCGGGTCAAGGCGGCATCGCCTTACCGGGCGTTGCAGGCCGAAGAAAGTTTCTGGGTGCTGAGTCAATTTGCGCAATCGGAGAGCTTGAGCGAAAACATTCGCCAGATGGCGCTGAATCGCCTGGCCGAGGTGTCAATAACCCCTTTGGAGCGCGGGAGTTTCAGGTTGCTAAAACTGGGGTACTTGTTGAACGGAGAGACTCGTTCGTGGCCGAAAGATGTGCGCTTGCAGGTTCAGCAGCAACTGGATACGGCAGCGGCGGATAAAGAGGCATGGGAGATGTGGAAAGCGCCGATGCTGAGGTTGAGTGCAAAACATGCGTTGTTCGAGAACCGCATTGCCGATGCCGAGCAGGATTTCAAGGCTGCGCTGGCGGCTTGTTCCGAACGGTCATTTGGTGGATCGCGTGGTGAGATTGCACAAGATGGGTTTGCTACCGCCATTGTGCGGATGGCATTGAATAAAAGGAATCACGAGCCGTACTACAGGAACATGCTGCATTTCATGGAATTCCAGAATGGCGTGCCGTCGTTTGAAGACGCCGCGACTGAGTGCGAAGAGTTTTTCTGGTCGACACTCTATCGACCCTATCCGGGACTTGATCCCATGGATGCCGTAGGCAAGGCGAATTTGGTTGCCGCTATCAAGGAAACCTTTGGTCTGATTCAAAACGGGGATTGGGGTGCCTTCAAGGCGTGGATGGAGAAAAACAAAAAGGCATTCCACGACGACGACCTCAAGGATGCGCGCCGGAGTAGTGTTCTGATGCAGTCGCTGAAATTCCTAAATGAATTTGAACTCAAGTTACCTATGCTCCGTGCCATGACGCCGGGCCATTTGCAAGGCGAGCTTCCCAAGGTGGAACAGCACATGCGGAATCGTCGGGAATCGATTCGCTTGTTGCTTGAAAGCTGGCCAAAGCAAGCCAACATTGCCGATTTCAAAGGGCAGACGCCATTGATGTTGGCGGCGAATCATGGCGATGTTGAACTGGTTCGGTTGTTGGCGTCGCTATCAGATATCGATGCCCGGGACTACCTTGGCCGCACGCCTTTGCATTCAGCGGTCGCGGGGCGTTCGCTAGTATGTGTCGAGGCCATTCTGGCGAACAATCCCGATGTTGCCAAAGTGAGCGAGGGCGAAGCCAATACTGTCGCTCACACCGCTGTACGCTTTGGCTGGACAGATGGTCTGCGCTTGATTCTGGATGAGTTTCCCAGATTGGCTGCTGTTGAAAATGCGGCAGGTCAGACGCCACTGGCGATGGCCTGCGAGCTTCTTGAATACTATGAGGAGTGGCGGACTTTCATGCAAAACCAGAAAGCTCGTCGGGTGGGAACTAAAGAGGATTTCGAGTCGGTCGTCGCGCTATTGAAAGAACGCCAACTCCATTGATGGAGATCGAATCAATGTGAAAACGCCTCCATCTCGGAGGCGTTTTGATTTTTGGCCGTTTTTTGCGGTTGACCGCAGGAGTCTTGCTTACAGAATCATCCCGGCCCCGACCGTGTTGTTGCTGCTTTCGTCGATGATGATGAAAGCGCCGGTGCCGCGGTTTTCCAGGTAAGGGTCAGCAAACAGCGGCTGGGCCAGCTTGAAGGTGACCTGGGCGATGTCGTTCATCGCCAGCTTCTCGGCCGGGACTTTTTCCAGCGTGTTCACATCCAGACGATGGTCGATGGCGGCCAGCTTGGCCTTCGAGTCGCGCGTCGTGTGACGGATCAGGTAGGTGCGGGCGCGGTCCATCGGGGCTTCGGCCATCCAGCAGACGGTGGCTTCGATCTGCTTGACGGCGGCCGGCACTTCGTTCGACTTGACGATCATGTCGCCGCGCGAGGTGTCGATTTCATCGGCAAGCAGCAGGGTGATCGATTGTTCGGTGAAGGCTTCGCCGATATCGACGCCACCGATTTGCACGGCTTTGACGGTCGACTCGCGGCCAGAGGGCAAGACGGTGACGGCATCACCGACCTTGATCGAGCCGGCTTCGACGCGGCCCATGAAGCCGCGGTAGTCGTGCAGCTCCGGATTGGCCGAGTCCTGCGGTCGACAGACGTACTGGACCGGAAAACGGAATTTCTCGGTGTGCTCGGTGTGGGCGGCCGGGGCGGCTTCGAGCATGTCGAGCAGGGTCGGGCCGTCGTACCAGTTCAGGCTGTCACCCCGGTCGACGATCATGTCGCCGTTCAGGGCCGACAACGGGATGAAGCGGATGTCCTCGATGCCGACCTTGGCGGCGAATTCGAGGTATTCGGCCTTGATCCGCTCGTAGGTTTCCTGCGAATAGTCGACGAGGTCCATCTTGTTGATGGCGACGATCAGGTGCGGAATACCGACCAGTGCAGCGAGCTTGGAGTGACGCCGGGTCTGCGTCAGCACGCCCTTGCGCGCGTCGATCAGGATGATGGCGAGGTTGGCGGTCGAGGCGGCGGTCACCATGTTGCGGGTGTACTGCTCGTGGCCCGGGGCGTCGGCGATGATGTACTTGCGCGTGCCGGTCGAGAAATAGCGATAGGCGACGTCAATCGTGATGCCCTGCTCGCGCTCGGCCTGCAGGCCGTCGGTGAGCAGCGACAGGTCGACGGCGCCGAGGCCGCGCTTTTCCGAGGTCTTGGCGATGGCCGACAGCGTGTCGGCGAGGATGGTCTTGGTGTCGAACAGCAGGCGGCCGATCAGGGTGCTCTTGCCGTCATCGACGCTGCCGCAGGTCAGGAAGCGGAGCAGGCCGTGGTCTTCAACTTGGGCGGTCATCAGAAGTAACCCTCTTTCTTGCGTTGTTCCATGGAGGCGTCGCTGGTCTGGTCGTCCAGGCGGGTAGCGCCGCGCTCGGTGATGGTGGTGGTGGCGGTTTCGAAGACGATCTTCGCAACGGTGTCGGCATCTGACTCGACCGGGGCGGTGCAGGAAATGTCGCCGACGGTGCGGAAGCGCACCTGCAGGTCGATGATTTCTTCACCGGCCTTGACCGGGTTGGCGACGTCGCCGGAGACGAGCGGCACGTTGACCGGCACGATGGCGCCCTGGCGCATGACGACCGGGCGGGTGTGGGCGAAGTAGATCGACGGCAGCTCGAGGCCTTCGCGCTCGATGTATTGCCAGACGTCCATTTCCGTCCAGTTCGAGATCGGGAAGGCGCGAATGTTCTCGCCCTTGTGGCTGCGGGCGTTGTACAGGCTCCACAGTTCCGGGCGCTGGTTCTTCGGGTCCCACTGGCCGAACTCGTCGCGGAAGCTGAAGATGCGTTCCTTGGCGCGGGCTTTTTCCTCGTCGCGGCGGGCGCCGCCGATGCAGGCGTCGAAGCCGAATTCCTCGATGGCTTCGAGCAGCGTCACCGACTGGTGCTTGTTGCGCGATTCACCTTCATGCTTCAGCACGACGGTGCCGCGTGCCATGGAGTCTTCGACGGAGCGCACGATCAAACGCTCGCCCAGCTCGGCGGCCCGCTTGTCGCGGAAGGCGACCACTTCCTTGTAGTTGTGGCCAGTGTCGATGTGCATCAGCGGGAAGGGAAACTTGCCCGGGCGGAAGGCCTTTTCGGCCAGGCGCAGCATGCAGATCGAGTCCTTGCCGCCGGAGAAGAGCAGCACCGGGTTGGAACACTGGCCGGCCACTTCGCGCATGATGTGGATGGCTTCGGCTTCGAGCCAGTCGAGGTGGCTCAGTGTCGCGCGTTGAGTCGTTTGGGTCATTGCAGGGGAATCCAAGGATGGATGTGGAATGGTCCGCATTGTAGCAAGGCCTTAATATTGTTTTAAGAACATGTACGCATCTTGTTAGTTTCTTTGGTTATAAAAGAATATGTCCGTGGCGTGGAACGTTTGCCGCCGCGGCCGGTCATCCAATAGCTCGTCGTCATTTTGGTGACGCTGCTGTTCTTTCCCTGGGAGAAACCATGAAAAATCGTTCCGTTTTCGTTCTCAGCGCTTGCGCCGCTGTCCTGCTCGGCGGTTGTGCAAGTTCCCTCGGCGGCCCCTCGGCCATGGCCGAACTGCAGGCCCGCTCCGGCAGCACGGTGTCCGGTGGCGTTCGCTTCAGCGAAGTCGACGGCAAGTTGCGGGTCGAGGCCAAGGTGGCCGGCTTGACGCCGGGCGAGCATGGTTTCCACGTCCATGAAGCGGGCGATTGCAGCGCAGCGGATGCGAGCTCGGCCAAGGGCCATTTCAACCCGGCCGGCAAGGCGCACGGTCATCACGGCGGTAGTGAACGGCACGGTGGTGACCTGCCCAACCTGCTGGCCAATGCCCAGGGCGAGGCGAAATACAGCGCCGAGGTGACGGGGCTCAGCCTGAGCGGCGCAACCGGCGTGGTCGGGCGCAGCATCGTGGTGCATGCCGACCCGGACGACTACAAGTCGCAGCCGGCCGGCAACTCCGGCAAGCGTGTTGCCTGCGGAGTGATCGCGGCGCACTGAGGCGAGGCCGGTTCGCCGGCTGAGAATGCCCTGTTTTCGGCAGTCGACCGCAGCTATCGGTGTGGGCGGCTGGCCGGACTCAGGGCGCCGGATGCAGCATGTCTTCCGGTCTGACCCAGCGTTCATAGTCGTCCGCACTGACGTAGGCCAGCGCCAGCGCCGCCTGTTTCAGGCTGCAGTTCTCGCGGTTGGCGTACTTGGCGATTTCGGCTGCCTTGTCGTAGCCGATGTGCGGGGTCAGGGCGGTGACCAGCATCAGCGAGCGCTCCATCAGTTCGGCGATGCGCGGCCGGTTGGCAGCGATGCCGCGCACGCAATGGCGTTCGAAGCTTTCCATGCCGTCGGCCAGTAGCCGGACGCTCTGCAGGAAGTTGTGGGCGAGCAGCGGCTTGAAGACATTCAGTTCGAAATTGCCGGAGGCGCCGCCGATGCCGATTGCGACATCGTTGCCCATGACCTGGCAGCAGAGCATGGTCAGCGCCTCGCACTGGGTCGGGTTGACCTTGCCGGGCATGATCGAGCTGCCCGGCTCGTTTTCCGGGATGCTGATTTCGCCGAGGCCGGAACGCGGGCCGGAGGCCAGCCAGCGGACATCGTTGGCGATTTTCATCAGCGCCACGGCCAGCGTCTTCAGTGCGCCGTGGGCGGCGACCAGGCCGTCGTGGGCGGCCAGTGCGGCGAACTTGTTGCTGGCGCTGGTGAAGGGCAGGCCGCTGCCGGCGGTCAGTTCGGCGGTGACCCGGGTGGCGAATTCAGGGTGGGTGTTGAGGCCGGTGCCGACCGCGGTGCCGCCGACGGCGAGCGGGTAAAGCGAGGGCAGGCTGGCGGTGATGACCGCTTCGGCATGCTGCAACTGGGCGACGTAGCCGGAGAATTCCTGGCCCAGGGAGAGCGGCGTCGCGTCCTGCAAATGGGTGCGGCCGATCTTGATGATGTCGGCGAATTCGACCGACTTTTCCTCCAGCCGGCTGGTCAGTCGGCAAAGGGCGGGCAGTACCCGGCGGGTCAGGCCGATGACGGCGGCGACGTGCATCGCGGTCGGGAAAATGTCGTTCGACGATTGGCCGAGATTGACCTCGTCATTGGGGTGCACCAGGCGCTGGCTGCCGCGCTCGCCGCCGAGCAATTCCGAGGCGCGATTGGCCAGCACCTCGTTGAGGTTCATGTTGGTCTGCGTGCCGGAACCGGTTTGCCAGACGACGAGCGGGAATTCATCGGCATGCCGGCCTTCCGCCACTTCTTCGGCGGCAGTGACGATGGCCTCGGCCTTGGCGGCCGGCAGCAGGCCGAGTTCCTGATTGACCCGGGCACAGGCCAGTTTGACTTCGGCCAGCGCCTGGATCAATTCATCCGGCATCCGCTCGCTGGAAATGGCGAAATGCTCGAGCGAACGCTGGGTCTGGGCCCCCCACAGCCGGTCGGCGGGAACACTGATTTCGCCGAAGGCATCCTTTTCCGGGCGGGTCATGCTGGCGGCTGCCTAGTGTACGGCGGCGTGCAACTCGACGTTCAGTTCGTCGACGACCTCGGCCCAGTCGGCATCCTGAAGAATCGCTTCGCACAGGAAAGTGGCCTGAGCCGGTGTCCAGAAGCTGGCTTCATGCAGCAGCACATTGCTGGCCAGCGGGCGCCAGGTTTCGATGAAGCGGGCAATGGCCGGCGCATCGTCGGCTTTGCCGAGCTGGGCAAAAAGCATGCTCAGGTTATGAACAGGGGTTTCCATGCGCTACTCCTTGGCAGGCCACAGCGGCGACGGCGTCGCCAGCCGGGTGTAATGCTTGGAGTAGCTGCCGGCCAGTAAGTTCGGGCCGGCCGGGGTGGGTCAAAACTGCAGGTTGGCCCAGTCTTTTTTCTCGGGCAGCGCGACGCGCGGGATGGGGCCGCGCTCGGCGACGATCACCTTGTCCATGACTTCGTAAAGCTGGCGGATCAGTTCCGGCCCGAAAGCCTGTTCGATGACCCGGTACTGGGCTTCGATCAGCGGCCCCAGTTCGGCGACGAGCTGTTCGCTCTTGCGGGTCAGGCGGACGATGACTCGGCGCTGGTCTTCGGGGACGCGGGTGCGGGTGACCAGTCCCATTTCCTCCATCCGCGACAGCACACCGGTCATGCTTGGGCTGAGGATGTGGCACAGCTCGCAGATTTCACGCGGTTCCAGTTGCTCCATTTCGCTCAGCGTGCGCAGAATCCGCCACTGCTGTTCGGTCAGCCCGAAATGGCTGATGATGGGGCGGAAATGGCAGAGCAGCTCTTCGCGGGCTTTCAGGAAGAGTTGGGGCAGGTTTCGGTAGGCTAGCTTGCGGGACATAGGGACGATTCCTCCAGTCAGGTGGGCTGGATGTGCAAATTATGGCATTCGGTTTGCAGCAATGATACCAGTTGACTGCTTAATATGTTAGTGATTACATTGATAATATATTAGTAAATAAGTTCGCGGAGAAAATCGTGATTGCTCGCTTTGCCCTGGCCGTCGGTGCCCTTGCCTTGTCCACCCCGCTTCTGGCCCAGGAAGTGACCCTGAAAGTCGCCCACTTCCTGCCGCCCGCCGCGCCGGCGCAGCAGAAGGTGCTGCAGCCGTGGTGCGAGACGCTGAAGAAGGAGTCGGCCGGGCGTATCGCCTGCCAGATGTACCCGGCCATGCAACTGGGCGGCACGCCGGCCCAGCTGGTCGATCAGGTCAAGAACGGCGTCGCCGATATCGTGTGGACGGCGCCGGGTTATTCGGCCGGGCGCTTCCCGGCGATCGAGGCTTTCGAACTGCCCTTCATGGTCAGCAATGCCACTTCCGGCAACCGCGCCATGTGGAAGTATTACCAGCAAAACGCCCAGTCCGAATTCTCCGCTTTCAAGGTGCTGGCCTTCATGACCGATGGCGGCCAGGCGACGCATACCGGCAAGACCGAAATCAAGACGGCGGCCGACTGGAAAGGCCTCAAGCTGCGCACCTCGACCCGTCTCGGTGCCAAGACGCTGGCCGCACTGGGCGGCAGTCCGGTCGCCATGCCGCCGGCTCAGGTCACGGAAGCGATTGCCAAGGGCGTCGTCGATGGTGCGATGGGCGCCTGGGAAGTCGTGCTGCCGACCAAGCTTGACGAAGTCGCCAAGTTTCACGTCCAGCCGCCGGCCGGACAGGCTTTTCCGTCCACGACGGTGCTGATGGTGCTGATGAACAAGCAGAAGTTCGATGCCCTGCCGGCCGATCTCAAGGCGATCATCGACAAGAACAGCGGGGCCGTACTTTCCGAGTCCTTCGGCAAGGTCTGGGATGAAGAAAACCTGACGGCCCACAAGAAAGTGCTGGCCCGAGGCAACAAGATCAACGAATTCAGCGCCGCCGACATGGAAGCGATGAAGAAGGCGACCGCCGGTGTTGAACAGGAGTGGATCAAGCAGGTTGGCGAGAAGGGGCTGGACGGCAAGAAACTGGCTGCCGCCGCCCGCGAACTGGCCGGCCAGAAGTAGGGCGGGGCAAGACGATGTAAACTGGCGGTTTCGTGGTTTGGATTGGATGGACAACATGGCGGCCGCACCCGTTCAGGCAATTCCGGATATTCACATTGGTCGGGTTTACGATCAGCGTGATCCGGAATGCGAAATCCACTACGAAACCTTCGGCCGCCTGGCCGAGTTTTTCGGCCGCAACACGCCGCCGCATCGCCACTACTGTTTTTTCCAGATCCACCTGCTGCTGCGCGGCAGCATCAGCCTGAATCTCGATGGCCGGGTCTACGGTGGCAAGGCACCGCTGCTGATCTTCACGCCGCCGACCATTCCGCATTCCTTCTACTCCGAAGAAGATACCGACGGCCATGTGCTGACCGTTCGCCAGGAGGTCGTCCGCGGCTGGTATCGGGCGATGCCCGGTCAATGGCCGGATGCGCTGCTGCGCGAGGCGGCTTTTTTTGAACTGGACAGCCTGCCGGCCGAGAGCGCGGCCGATTTTTCGGCGCTGGTCCAAACCGTCGAACTGTTGCAGCGCGAATTCGAGCGCGATGCCAAGGGGCATTCCGCATTGCTGCAGGCGTTGGGCGAATGTGTCTTCATCCATCTCAGCCGCCTACTGCTCGCCCATGAGCCGACGGCGGCGCAGCGCCCTGAACGCAGCGAGGATTTGCGCCTCTTTCTCAATTTCTGTGATCTGGTCGAGGCGCATTTCCGCGACCACCTGACGCTGAGCGAATACGCCGGCCGGCTGCTGATTACCGAAGCCCGGCTCAACGACATCTGCCGGCGGATGGCCGAACGGCCGTCGAAAGAGGTCGTCCATGAGCGCCTGCTGCAGGAAGCTCGCCGCCTGCTGCGCTACTCGGCGGTGCCGGTCAGCGAAATCAGCTACCAGCTCGGCTTCGCCGACCCGGCCTATTTCTCCCGCTTCTTCACCAAGCGAACCGGCACGCCACCCAGCCAGTTCCGCCTGGCCGGGCAGTATTAAGTTGGTTTTTGCTTAATTTGGGGTGTGTACCGCAGCAGTGGCTTGCCCCGGTCGACTCACGGTTCAAAGCGGGTCTTCGCTAATAAGGACCTCGGCAATCCAGTGCTGACGACGCCTGGCCATTCTGGCCTCGGCGCTTTCCCCATCGAAGCTGGTTGACTGATGCTTGAGTAGTGCCGGGGCAATCCCCTGGAGTGCATGGGTGTTGACGACGGCAAAAGTTTGGCCCTCGATCTGGCTGGTCACCAGAGGAACATCGCCACAGCCCTCGCAAACATGAAATTGGGCCGTTTCCGTGGCGAAACTGTGTTTGCGGACCTGCGCGGGATTCCGGATTCGCACCTGCAGCTTGCCGGATGGGCAGGATGTCCAGACGCCGGCGTGGGTGGCGCAGAAAGAGCATGAGCAAGCGCGCGCGGGTATCGCAATGGGATCTGGCAGCCATTCGAGAATGAACGAAATATTGCCGCACTGGCAGCGACCGGGAGTCAGCATGAAGTCTCCTCTTTCGGCCAGTCTAACTATTTCGCCTTCTATTCGGCGCGAGGAAGCGCCGACCTGCAATTCAAGAATGGCTAGACCGCGCGTCAGCCTTTCTTGGCCCACAAGGTGCACCAGCCCTCTGGACTGATCTTCCCTTCGACCACTTTGCAGGTGTTCGATTCAGAAATGAAGTGCGTGCATAGGGCGCATTTTTGCTCACCCTTGGGTTTGGGTTGGTATTGCACGGTAGCCTGTGGCGTCTTTTTTGCCTGAGCGGGAGCATCTCCTGGCGCGGGTTTCGTGCTTTTCGTCGTGCTATCTGCAGCGAAGGCTGCCGGTACGCATAGCACGCAGCCAGTGGCCAGAGCGGCCCGGAAAACAGCGCGGCGCGATTCATTCATGTTGTCCATGATTCTCTCCTTCGCAAACCTCGATCGGGCTTCCAAATTAGCAGTGGGGATCACATGCCACCGTGCGCTAGCGCACAAAGTGATTGGAGATGGGCCGAATTTAGGTCGATTTGTCAAAGCAGCTGTTTAGCCAATGGGTTTGCCAATGGCCAGCATCGAAAGCGTCACCGGTCTTCGAGGATTTGAAGCGCCGGTGGTTTCCCGATTACGCCGGAGTGACAGTCCGACGGCTAGGTTTACGCCGGCCGCCTGCCCGCTTCACCGACAGCGTGACCATGAAAGGGAACTCCTCGTCGGCAGACTGAATGACGCGAAACTCCGGGCCGAGCGCGCGGGCCATCCAGGCAACCAGTGCCTTGAGGTCCACGGCTTCGCAGCGCAGGTCGGCGATCACGCTGCCCTGATCCTCGTATACCGGGAAGTCCGAGCACCCCTGCGGCTTGAGTTCCTGGCCGTAGATCTTGCACGAGCCACACGCATCGTCATAGGCGGGGCAGGGCTTGCTATGGATGTAGTAAAGCCCGTTGCCGGCCCGGATTTCCTCCGGGCCTTTGCCCGCGGCGAGCTGCTTGTCGAAGGCGGGGCGCGATTCGCCGAGATGCCAGAGCGTTTTGACCTGCTTCCATTCCAGTTCGAGGACGAGTGCATCGAGTCGGCAACAGGGCTTGGCGCATTCGGCGCAATGCGGGATGACGGCGGCAGCCTGGTAGGCCGCGGCTGCGGCGGCAAGTTCCTGGGCCAGGAAACGGCGGGAGTCCTTGGCGCTCATCGAAGGGCGGGCCGGGGCAGGGAGGTGGATGGTGGCAGATGGATCACGGGCAATGGATATCAGGGAGCGGAAATGGCGCGACTGGTGCGCGGGGCGATTCAGGACGAATCCTGAGCAACGACCAGTATACGACCGTGGGCTTGCCGCTGGTCGACGATCGACCGGGTTACGAAAAGTACAAGTCATTTCCCCAAACGTCCATTCATTAACATCTTAGTAAATGGTTTAATGTGCCTCATCAGAGAGCCGCTTTCGAGGCGGACAAAAAAGAGGAGCGAGACGACATGGCAAGCAGCAATTTCGACATCACGCGCAAGTTCGTGCGCGTCATGCGCACCCTGCCCAACGGCCTGATCGAATTCGAGTTCGCCGTTGGCGACCCGGATGTCGCGGTCGAGCTGGTCATGCCCAAGGCCGCCTTCGAAGAGTTTTGCGCGGCCAATCACGTCGAAGTGCTGACTGCGGCGAAAGCTGCCCCAGTCGATGCCGACGCGGCCGATGCCGATTTTCAATGGAACCTGCACCAGGCAACGCATCAGCGCTTCCGCTAAGGGTTTTTGGCTTTTAGCTGCGGTCGACCGCAGCGCATCTGTTTATTTGAGGAGACAAGCATGGCAATAGATTTGCGGACGGTCAGCATTACACCGCTGCGCCAGACCTTTGGCCACCTGGCGCGCCGCATGGGCGCCGACAAGCCGGCTTCGCGCTACATGGAAGCGACGATGGACCTGCAGCCGGTTGAAAACTATCACTATCGCCCGACCTGGGAACCGCAGTACGAC
This sequence comes from Dechloromonas denitrificans, assembly GCF_001551835.1. Lineage (GTDB taxonomy): Bacteria > Pseudomonadota > Gammaproteobacteria > Burkholderiales > Rhodocyclaceae > Azonexus > Azonexus denitrificans. The sequence goes on from NZ_LODL01000035.1 coordinate 681,886, forward strand.
ATCTTCGATACGACCCGCACCAGTATCACGATGAAGGACTGGTATGCGCTGAAGGACCCGCGCCAGTACTACTACGGTGCCTGGACGCTGGCGCGCGGCAAGATGCAGGAAATCGCCGAAGGCGACTTCGATCTGGTCGATGAACTCGGTCTCGCCGCCGCCTATCCGGCCGCCGGCAAGGAAGAAGCCCTGCAGGTTTTCCTGCCGCTGCGCCACGTTGCCTGGGCCTCGAACCTGAACAAGGCCTACGTCTCTTCCTACGGCTACGGCATCGCCATTTCGCAGGCCGCCTGCTACGCCAGCATGGATCAGCTGGGCGTCGCCCAGTACGTGACCCGGCTCGGCATGGCCTTCAATGACCTCGACGCGCTGGCTACCGCCAAGACGGCCTGGCTCGAAGGGGCCGAGTGGCAGGAAATGCGCCGCTACGTCGAAGACCTGATGGTCGAGAAGGATTGGTTCCAGGTCCTGGTCGCCCAGGACTTCGCCCTCGAAGGCCTGCTCTATCCGCTGATCTACGAGCGCTTCAACGACAAGCTGAACGCCGCCTACAGCCCGGTGTTCTCGATGCTGACCCGCTTCCAGCGCGAATGGTTCGGCGAAACCACCAAGTGGCTGGACTCCATCCTGAAGACGACCGCCGCCGACAACGCCGACAACAAGGAACAACTCGCGGTGTGGATCAAGCACTGGCGCGCGCGGGCGATCAAGGCGGTGCAGCCGATCGCCGCCCTGGCCTTCGGCAGCGAAGCCGATGCCGTCATGGAAGAAGTCGTCCAGAACCTGAATGCCCGCGCCGCCAAGGCCGGGATCGCCCTGTAAAGGAAGCCGCATGTCCAACGCATTTATCGCATTCCAGAAGAACGACGACTCCCGCTGCATCATCGAGGCCATCCTCGACGACAACCCGGGGGCGATGGTCGATGACCAGCCGTCGATGGTGAAGATCGACGTCCCCAACCGCCTGGTCATCAAGCGCGAGACGGTCACCGAAAAGATGGGTCGCGAGTTCGACCTGCAGGAACTGCAACTGCACCTGATCACCATCTCCGGCAATCTGGACGAAACCGACGACGAATTTACCCTGACCTGGAATTCCTGATTCCGGCCGCCAAGGAGAGAACACCATGGATATGAAAGTTGCCAAGAAGCTCGGCCTCAAAGAGCGCTACGCCCTGATGACCCGGGATCTGGCCTGGGATACGACCTACCAGCCGATGGACAAGGTCTTTCCGCAGACCACCTACGAAGGCATCAAGATTCACGACTGGGACAAGTGGGAAGATCCGTTCCGCCTGACCATGGACGCCTACTGGAAGTATCAGTCGGAGAAGGAGCGCAAGCTGTACGCCATCCTCGACGGCTTCAACCAGAACAACGGCCACCTGTCGGTCACCGATGCCCGCTACATCAACGTCCTCAAGCTCTTCCTCGGTTCGACGCCGCCGCTGGAGCTGATGGCCGCCCGTGGTTTCTCGATGATGGGCCGCCAGATGAACGGCGCCGGTCCGCGCGTCGCTTGCCAGATGCAGGCCGTGGATGAATACCGCCACTTCCAGACCCAGATCCACTCGATCTCCAACTACAACAAGTACTACAACGGGATGGACGAGTTTGCCCATCAACAATCCCGCATGTGGTACCTGTCGGACGGCAAGTCCTTCTTCGACGATGCGATCACCGCCGGCCCCTTCGAATTCATGGTCGCCATCGGCTTCGCCTTCGAATACGTGCTGACCAACATCCTGTTCGTGCCCTTCATCTCCGGTGCCGCCTACAACGGCGACATGGCGGCGATGACCGTCGGCTTCTCGGCCCAGTCCGACGAAGCGCGCCACATGACGCTCGGCCTCGAATGCATAAAGTTCATGCTCGAGCAGGACCCGGACAACCTGCCCATCGTCCAGCGCTGGATCGACAAATGGACCTGGCGCGGTACGCGCAAGCTCGCCTCGGTCGGCATGATGATGGATTACATGCTCCCCAAGCGCATCATGAGCTTCAAGGAAGCCTGGGAAATGTACGTCGAGGAAAACGGCGGCGCGCTGTTCAAGGACCTCGCCCGTTACGGCATCACCATCCCGAAGTGCTTCGGTCAGACCATCGAGGAAAAGGAACACGTCACCCACCAGTCGTGGATCGGTTTCTACATGAAGCCGCAGGCGACGCCTTTCCACACCTGGATCCCGACGCCGGACGAAATGGACTGGCTGTCCGAGAAGTACCCGAACACCTTCGACAAGTACTACCGTCCGGTGCTTGAGCATCTCGACGCCCAGGAAAAGGCCGGCAACCGCTTCGACAACAAGACGGCGCCGATGAACTGCCAGGTCTGCGTCAGCACCATGAAGTTCAACGAGCCGGGCGATCCGATGGAAATGTGTTTCCGCGAGTCGATCTACCAGGGCGAGAAGTTCCATACCTGTTCGGATCACTGCAAGGAAATCTTCGACAACGAGCCGGAGAAGTACATCCAGACCTTCATCTCCTCGCACCAGGTGCTGCAGGGCAACTGTGAACCGGAAGGCACCGACGTCAATGCTGCCGACTTCAAGCCGGGCCAGAACATGCTCGACTACTGGAAGCTCGACAAGCGCGCCCTCGGCGACTTCAACGGCTCCGAGGACCAGAAGAACTTTGCCGCCTGGCGCGAACAAGCCACCAAGAACTAAGGAGACAGCCATGACGATGTTGAAAACCCTTGCTCCCTACGAGTTCAAGTCGCGCGACGCGGTCGAGAACTACAAGGGCCGCCAGTTGCTCTACGTGAACTGGGAACGTCACCGCATGTTCTCGCGTCCCTTCGTGCTGGCCCTGCCGCCGGAAACGCCGTTCTCGGTGATCATCGACCAGTACATGACCGAGTGCTTCAGCTACCACCCGGACTGGAAGCAGATCGACTGGAACACGGTCGTCTGGCAGAACGGCAACACGCCCTTCACGCCGGATCGCAACAAGAGCCTGAAAGAGAACGGCATCGGCCACAAGGACCTGATCCGTTTCCGGACGCCGGGCCTGGACGGTATTGCCGGTACCGGCTACTGATGGCCTGCCGGTCACCCCGCTGGTGGGGGTGACCGGCTAAGCATTCCCCACGGAGAGACAAGAACATGAGCTACGAACTGACCATCGAGCCGCTCGGCCGCAGCATCGAAGTCGAAGAAGGCCAGACCATCCTCGACGCCGCGCTGCGCGCCGGTATCTACCTGCCGCATGCCTGCGGTCAGGGCTACTGCGCCACCTGCAAGGTGTGCATCACCGACGGCGAAGTCGATCACCAGAATGCGTCGAGCTTCGCGCTGATGGACTACGAGCGCGAGGAAGGGCAGACCCTGGCCTGCTGCGCGACGCTGGAATCCGATACGGTGATCGAAGTCGAGATGGAAATCGACGAGGACGCGCGCGATATCCCGGTCAAGGATTTCCACGGCACGGTCAGCCGCATCGAGAACCTGACGCCGACTATCAAGGGCATCTGGCTCAAGCTTCCGAACGACGAGGTGCTCGACTTCCAGGCCGGCCAGTACATCAACCTGTACCTGCCGAACGACATGGGCCACCGCGCCTTTTCGCTGGCCAATGCACCGTCGGCCGGCAACGAGATCGAACTGAACATCCGCATCGTCCCCGGCGGCGTTGGCACGACCTGGATCCACAACGAACTGAAGGTCGGCGACCAGATCACGGTGTCCGGTCCCTATGGCCGTTTCTTCGTGCACAAGTCGGCCAACGTGCCGTCGCTATTCATGGCCGGCGGTTCCGGCCTGTCCAGCCCGCGCTCGATGATTCTCGAACTGCTCGAAACGGGCAGCGAACTGCCGATCACGCTGGTCTATGGCGCCCGCAACCAGGGCGAGCTGTACTACCACCAGGAATTCCTCGATCTGGCCGCGCAGTATCCGCACTTCACCTACGTGCCGGCCCTCAACGATGAGCCGGCCGACAGCGGCTGGGAAGGTTTCCGCGGCTTTGTTCATGAAGCGGCGAAGGCTCATTTCGACAACGATTTCCGCGGCAACAAGGCCTACCTGTGCGGCCCGCCGATCATGATCGAAGCCTGCATCACCGCCCTGATGCAGGGCCGACTGTTCGAGCGCGACATCTATACCGAGAAATTCTTCTCGGCCGCCGATGCGCAGCAGGTACGCAGCCCGCTGTTCAAGCGCGTCTGAACCGAAGCCCTCGGAAACCAGGCCCCGCTGGCGGTTGACCGCCGGTGGGGCGATTTTTTGCAGTGGCAGCGACATAAAAAAATGCCACGCAAGGAGACAGCAATGAAGAAAGCCATTTTCCGCTGGCTGGCCGGTCTCGGCCTGCTCGCCGGTGCCCTGGCCGCATCGGCGACGCAGTCGGTGCCGGGCGTGACGCCGAACGCGATCGTGCTCGGCCAGTCGGTCGTGTTGAGCGGGCCGATGGCCGAAGTCGGCCGGCAGTATGCCAAGGGTGTTGCGCTGGCGATCGCCGAGAGCAACCGCAAGGGCGGTATCCACGGCCGCCAGCTCGACCTGCAGACCCTCGACGATGCCTACGATCCGCAACGTGCCGAAAGCAATACCCGGCAGCTGATCGAGGAGCGGCAGGTATTTGCGCTATTCGGCTATGCCGGCACCGGCGCTACGATCGCCGGCCAGGCGCTGGCCGAGAAGGTCGGGGTGCCTCTGATCGCGCCGCTGACCGGGTCCGACGCGCTGCGCGAGAAGCCGGCGGCCAATCTGTTCTTCCTGCGCGCCAGCTACGGCGACGAGATGGATCGGATCGTCGAGCACCAGGCGACGCTGGGCATTAACCGGATCGCGCTGGTCTATCAGGACGATCCCTTCGGCCGCGCGGCGCGGCGCAGCTTCGAGGAGGCGATGCACCGCCAGCGCCTGGCACCGGTCGCCATTGCCAGCGTCGACCCGCAGGCGATCGACGTCGCCCCGGCCCTCGCTGAAATCGGGCGCAGCCAGCCGATGGCGATCGTGCTCGGCACCACCGGCAAGGTATCGGCAGTCCTGCTCAAGGGCCTCGGCCAGGGCGGCCAGCGGCCGTCGATCTTTGGCCTCTCGGTGCTCAGCCCGGCACTATTGCGCAGCGAGCTGAAGAGCGGGGTCGGCGGCATCGTCATGAGCCAGGTCGTGCCCTCGCCGTGGAACACCAAGTACGCCATCGTTCGCCAGTACCGGGCGGCGCTCGCTGCCAGCGCCAATCCGGCCGACATCCATCACGCCTTGATCGAAGGCTACATCGCCGGCCGCGTGCTGATCGAGGGGCTGCGCCGGGCCGGCAAGGAACCGACCCGTGCCGGACTGGTCAGTGCGCTGGGCGGGCTGCACAAATTCGATCTCGGCGATTTCATCGTCGATTACGGCAATCGCCGCCACGCCGGCTCCAGTCTTGTCGAGCTGTCGATCCTGCGGCACGACGGCAGCTTCGCCAACTGATTCCGATCACCTCTCCGCCACTCCGTCACACGGGTGGTTTGATGGCCGCGTAAATCGCGGCCTTTTTTTGCTGACCGCCGCGCCCCGCGGCTGGGTGATGCTCCCCGTTTTGGTGCCTTGGCGACAGTTGACCGCCGGTGTTTCATTCCTGCCTCGTCTCCGCCCGATTTTGAAAAAAACCTTGTTCGTCAGTCGCTTGTCGATCCCGCCCTGATCCCGTTCGGGTTTTTTCGGCCCGCCTGGCGGCTTGGGCCGAATTTTTGCTTTTCAGGAATATTCATTGGCACAGCGAATTTATCGGGAAACGCTATTGACGGTTCCCGTTGATTCACTAATATGTTAATAGTTGCATTAAACGAAATTCACGGGGGCGGCAAATGAACATGGTGATGGAATCCGTAGTGGGTCACGGCGCCGTCCATCGCCGTACCCGGCAGAATGCCGACGTCGATCTGCAGGCCTCGGCACTGATCTACGAACGCTGGGGCCAACGCTACGATCAACTTTCGGCGGGGCGTTTCGACGGCTCGCTGCACGAAATCCAGTTGCCGGCCTTTACCCTGTTGCGTGAAACCAGCAATCGCGTGTTGCTGCAAAAGGGCTGCACGCCCGATGGGGTCTTCGCCATCGGCTCGGTGATGAGCCTCGCCGAGCATGGCTACCATTGCGGCGAGATCATGCGGCATCGCTCGGCGGCCTTGCTCGACCCGAAAACCGAGTTCGAAATCCGGACGCCGGAGAGCTTCGACCTGGTCGCAGCCGTGTTCACGCCGCAGGAACTGTGCGCCAATCTCGACGATTCGACGATCGACCATCGCGAACTCGAACTCGACCTGCTGCGCAGTTCGAAAACGATCGATTCGACCTATTCCGAGGCGCTGGCCGATTTTCTGCTGCGCGCCTTCGAAACCAGCCAGGAATCGCCGGAGCGTCTGTTCATCCCCTCCAACCAGAAGCAGCTGGCCGAAGAGTTCTATGCGCTGATCAGCGAAACGGTCAGCGCCGGGCAGGGCAACCAGGCGCGCTCGGTGTGCCCGAATCGGGAGCGGGTCACCCGCCGGGTGCGCGCTTTTCTCGACGCCAACCCGGAGTCGGCGCTGAGCATCACCGATATCTGCGACGAGGTCGGTGTGACGCGGCGCACCCTGCAGAACGCCATTCAGGAAGTGTTCGGCATTTCGCCGCAGCATTACCTGAAAGCCATCCGCCTGAACGGTTTCCGGCGCGCCCTGAAGGCCTGTGCGCCGGGCCGCGAGTCGATCGGCGACGTCGCGGCGCGCTGGGGTTTCTGGCATTTGTCGCAACTGGCCCAGGACTATCGCCGCCTGTTCGGCGAACTGCCGTCGCAGACGCGGGAGCGCTGCCTCAACGCCTGAACGGCGTAGTTTTTTTGCCAATTCTTGATACGCCTCAAAGGAGGCTTTCCAAGATACTGAACTCGCATTCTCAACAGAGTCGAGCGAGGTCAGAAGATGCAGAAAAAGAAAAAACTGATCGCTTTGCTGGTGCTGGCAGGTTTGGCATCGGGCATGGCGATTGGCGAACCCAGACGGCCCCCGCCGTTACCCGAAGAAGAAATCAAGGTCGAGCGGCTGGCGCCGGCTGACGGCAACCGGCTGTACGTGGTCGACCCCGCCTTCGGCCACATGGTGGATGGCCGGACACACGTGCTGGACGGCAAGAGCGGCCGTTTTCTGGGCATGATCGGCACCGGTTTCGGTTCGCTGATGCTGCCGTCGAAGGATGGCCGCAGCCTGTATCAGGTCACCACCTATTACCCACGCCTTTCCCGCGGTCAACGGACCGATGTCGTCGAAATCCACGACACGCAGACGCTGGTGCTGAAGGGCGAGATCGATATTCCGCCACGGCGGGCGCAGAGCATTTCCTATCGCGGCATGCTGGCGACCAGTGCCGACGGCCGCTTCCTTTACATCCAGAACGCGACGCCCGCCACCTCGGTAGGCATTGTCGATCTGGTGGCCGGCAAGTTCGTCGCCGAGGTCCAGACACCCGGTTGCTGGTCGATTCAGGCCTGGCAGCAGGGCTATCGTTTCTCGGCGATTTGCGGCGACGGCACCTTGTTGACGGTGACGCTGGACGAGGCCGGGCAGGCCAAGTCGCGCGAGCGCAGCGCACCGTTCTTCGATCCGGACAAGGACCCGATCTTCATCCATCCGGAAATCGTTGGCGACGAACGCTACTTCGTTTCCTACAACGGCAATGTGTACAAGGTCGGCCTGGCCGGCGAAACGCCGCACTTCGAGGCGCCCTGGTCGCTGCTCGACCAGGCCGACCGCAAGCGCAACTGGCGGCCAGGCGGCCTGCAGATCAGTGCGCTGCATCGCGCCAGCGGCACCTTCTTCGTCAATATGCACGACAAGGGGGCGGAAGGGACGCACAAGAACCCGTCGAAGGAAATCTGGGCCGTCGACCTGCAAAGCCGCAAGCGCCTCGCCCGGATTGCCTCCAACCAGTCGATTTCGGTCGCCGTCAGCCAGGGTGCCGAGCCGCTGCTCTATGGCCTGAGCCACGACGGCAAGGTGCAGGTGCGCCGGGTGGCGCCGGGCTACCCGGTACTGCGCGACATCGCCGGCATCGGCGAAACGCCGATGTTCATGGAGGTGAACTGAGATGCAGGCCAGTCAGTTCATTTTCGACCCGGTCATCCTGCACGGCGTCAGCGCCGCCCTGAGCATCATCCTGATCCTCGGCGCGCTGACCAAGCTGCGCGATATCGAACTGTTCCGCTACGCCGTCGAGAACTATCGCCTGCTGCCGGCGCCAACGGTGCTGCCCTTTGCCTGGGGCTTCGCGCTGGCCGAATTGCTGGCCGGCCTCGGCCTCGTCGTCGAGCCGCTCCAGTTCTGGGCCGCTTTGCTCGGCCTCGGCGTCATGGCGGTGGCAACCGGCGGGGTGGCGATCAGCCTGCGCCGTGGCCTCGACCGCATCGAATGCGGTTGTGGTGGCAGCGGCCAGCGCATCTCGTGGGGCCTGGTTGCCCGCAACGCGGTGCTCGCCGCGGCCATTGCCCTCGCTGCCGGCGATGAAGCGGCCCGCCCGCTCGCCGCCTTCGATTATTTCAGCGTCGCCGCCATCGCCCTCGCGCTGCTCGCCCTCTATGCCTGCGCCAACCAGTTGTTGGCCAATCAACCGTTTTTGAAGGAGATCCACTCATGATCGATCCCATGCTGATTTCTATCGTTGCCCTGTGGCTGCTGGTCATTGCCCTGGGCGTCTGCGTCATCGCGCTGTCCCGCCAGATCGGCATTCTCTACGAGCGCGTCGCGCCGATGGGGGCGCTGATGATGGACCACGGGCCGAAGGTCGGCGAACTGGCACCGCCGGTCGAAGTGACGACCTGGGAAGGCCGCGCCCTGACCCTGGGCGCCGGCATGACGAAAAGCACGCTGATCTTCTTCCTGTCGCCGACCTGCCCAGTGTGCAAGAAGCTGCTGCCGATCATTCGCTCGGTCCAGGCCCGCGAAGGGCAGTGGCTGGATGTCGTGCTCGCCTCCGACGGTGAACGCAGCGAACATGCCGCTTTTTACGCCAAGTACCAGCTGGCCGATTTCCCCTACGTGCTGTCGCAGCCACTGGGCATGACCTACAAGATTTCTAAGCTGCCTTACTGCGTGCTGCTCGACGCGGCCGGCGCCGTCCGCGCCAAGGGCCTGGTCAATTCCCGTGAGCAGGTCGAAAGCCTGTTGAGCGCCTTCGAACACGGCGTCGCCTCGGTGCAGGAACATCTCGACCGCAGCCTGGCGGTGCCCGCCATCCTCGGAAAGGGCTGAACCATGAATTTCCTCAAACTGTTCGACAGCCTGGCCGAGCGCAGTACGCGCGGCGTCGCCCAGCGCTCCGGGCGGCGCGGCTTCCTGGTCGGCGTCAGCAAGGTACTGGTCGCCAGCGCCTTCGTGGTGCCGGTGCTGCCCTTCGACCGCACCGTGCAGGCAGCCGGCAAGCCGGCGCCGAAGAAGGAACCGACCGATACCGATTGCGATTACTGGCGTTACTGCAGCGTCGATGGCTTTCTCTGTTCCTGCTGCGGCGGCACGATGACGACCTGCCCGCCGGGCACGACGCCGTCGGCCGTGTCCTGGGTCGGGACCTGCCACAACCCGGCCGACGGCCGCGACTATTTGGTCAGCTACAACGACTGCTGCGGCCGGACGACCTGCGGCCGCTGCGGCTGCAACACCAATATCCGCGAGCGGGCCGGCTACCGGCTCGGTGTCCATAACGACATCAACTGGTGCATGGCCAACCAGAGCAGCCTCTACCATTGCACGGTGTCGGTCATTGTCGGCCTGGAAGAGGGGCAGTCATGATGCGACGCGCGGTTTTTGCCCTTTTTCTGCCGTTCACCGCAGGAGTCGCCTTGGCCGAGGACGGCAAGGCGATCTACGATGCCCACTGCGCCGCCTGCCATCAGCCGGATGGCGGCGGCGCGCTCGGCCTGGCGCCGCCGCTGCAGGGCACGCTCGGCAAGCGGCTGGCGACGCCGGCTGGCCGCCAGTACGTGCCGGGCGTCGTGCTCAGCGGGCTGGCCGGCAAGCTGGTCTCGAAGGGCGTCACCTACACCGGCGTCATGCCCTCCTGGCAGCAGCTTTCCGATGCCGAACTGGCCGCCGTCGTCAATCACGTGCTGACCACCTTCAACACTGCCGAACTGCCGCCCGGCCACCAGCCGCTGAGCGCCGAGACCTTCACCCAGTTGCGCGAGAAGAAGCCGACGGCCAAGGATCTACGGGCCTGGCGGGCCGAATCCGAGCCCAAGTCCGAGTAAGGAGAGAAGATGCGCGCCCCGAACATCCTTGGCCGTGGCCTGCTCCTGCTCGCCCTGGCCTGCGCGATCAGCGGCCCGGCCCGGGCCGACGCCGCGAAAAAGAACTACCGCCTGCACTGCATGGGCTGCCACCAGGCCGACGGCAGCGGTTCGCCGGACAACGGCATCCCCAGCATGCGCGACGAGGTCGGCCATTTCCTGGCCGTGCCCGGCGGCCGGGCCTACCTGTCGCAGGTGCCGGGCACGTTGAATACGCCGCTCAGCGACGGTGAAACGGCGGAGTTGCTGAACTGGGTGTTGCTCAATATCGGGCGGCAGAGCACGCCGGCCGACTTCCGGCGGTACACGGCGGTGGATGTCAAAAACTACCGAGCCTCGATTCCCGAGGATATTCCCGGGATGCGCGTCAAGTTGCTGGAGCAGATGGCAGCGGGCAAAAAAGCCGATTGAGCCTGAGCCGCCGGCGGCGAACCCGGGGGCGGGGCGCCGCCGTTTTTATAGGCAAATTACAAACATATTCGTGAATCTGCCGGCGCGGCCTGGAGCGGTTCGGGCGGCGCACGTCTGGAGAGGGTTAAAAAAATGTCAAACAATGATGCGGTTTCCTTGCGCACCGGCGGGCTTGCCGCCGGCGTGGTGATCGTCGGCGCGCTCGCGCTGTCGGCGGCGCTGGCGCCGGATTTCCTGATCGGCTGGGCGACGCTGGGCCTGGTTGCGATGGTGCCGACGCAGATCGTGATCAGCCTGGTCTGGCAGAGCGCCTATCCGAAATTCATCGCCAATCTGCCGCAGCCGTGGCGGGGCCTCGGCTTCATGCTGCTCAATGGCCTGCTCGGCGGGGCGATCGGCTATGTGGCCTGGGCCGTGGTCGGCGGCGGCAGCGCGCCGCCGACGCCGTTCGTCAACATGTACCTGATCTTCGCCGTGCCGGTCATGCTGTTTCTGGTCATTCCGCTGCAGGCCTGGCCGTGCAGCCGTTTCTGCCGGTCGCCGGGCAGCCTCGGGGCCGCCTTGATCGTCAGCGCCTATGGCCTGGCCTACCTGCTGTTCCGGCTGCTCTTCAACTTCGATTTCATGGCCGACGCCCCGTTTTATGCGGTCGACCTCGATCCGCAGGGCCTTTTCATGGCCTGGCAGCCGCTGGTGCTCAGTATCGCGGCGGTGGTACCGATGCTCGCCCTGGTGCTTTTCGATTTCTGGCCGATCAGCGTCCTGGCCGGGCGTTATCCGGCACTCGCCCGGCAACCGCTGAGCGGCCTGCTGGCCAGCGTGCTGGTCGCCGGCGTCACGCTGGCGTTGTGGGGCTATTGCGTCGAGCTGCTGGCGATGGACATCGTGCTCTTCATGGTCCGTGTCTGCGTCACGCTGAATTTCGGCTTCTTCATCATCCTCGTCATGTTCGAGGGCATGCCCAGCCTTCGCCTGCCGCAGCCGTGGCGCGGGCTGCTGCTCTGCCTGCTCGGCGGCGGCCTGGCCATGCTGATGCTGTTCATCTACCAGCTGGTGGCGGTCGGGCGCTTTGCGCTGCCTTCGGGCGGCCCCGGCTATCCGCTGGAACTGTGGCTGGCCTCGGCCATGCTGGCCGTGAGCTTTCCGGCGATGGTGGCCTTTGCCGGCTATTTCCAGTTCTGGCCGATGGCCCGGCGTGCGGCGCCGGCGGCCAAGGACGATACCGGAAATGACAAGCGCGTTTCCTGACACAGATCTGACGCTGGTTCCGTGATCCAAATCAAGAAAACTTGCCGATTTTTGATAACGGGCAGCGGCCGCCGATTTCTACACTCAAGTCACCAATAGGCAGTTCGGGTTCGGCGAGAGGTCGTTCCCTTCACCCAACAAGGAGGTTCAAATGATTCAGATGCGTAAAGTGGGCGTGGTCCTGGCTGCCGCCTTCGCAGTCAGCGGCGGGGCGTATGCTGCAACCGATGCCGAAGCGGCCAAGCTGGGCAAGGAGCTGACCCCGGTCGGCGCCGAAAAGGGTGCCAACAAGGATGGCTCGATTCCGGCCTGGGCCGGGACCGAAGCACCGAATGCCGGCTGGAGCTACGGCAAGAGCCGCGCCGAGTTCTGGAAGCACCATGACGACAAGGCGCTCTACTCGATCGATGCCGGCAATGTCGACAAGTACGCCGAGAAGCTGTCGCCGGGCCAGATCCAGCTACTGAAGCAGAGCAAGGGCTACAAGATGGAGGTCTATCCGTCGCGCCGGACTTGCGGCAACCCCGATTTCGTCGTCGAAAACACCAAGAAGAATGCGACCAGCGCCAAGCTCGGCCCCGATGGCTGGAGCCTGAAAGAGGCGACCGTGCCGGGCGTGCCCTTCCCGATTCCGAAGAGCGGCACCGAGGTGATGTGGAACGCCAAGATGAAGTATGCCGGCGTCGGCTTCGAGTTCCCGACCTTGCACACCGCGCTGTCGCCGCGCCAGGGGGGGAGCGAATGGATCGATGCGACTTCGACCCAGACCTATTTCTTCCCGTGGGGCAAGAAGGGTTCGACCCAGTTGTCGTCGCTGCCGCCGGTCGAGTATTTCACCTTCTTCTCCTACAAGTCGCCGACGGCGCTGGCCGGCCAGTCGCTGGCGATTACCAACTTCCTCGACAAGACCAACGAGGTCTTCTACTACTTCCCGGGTCAGCGCCGCGTGCGCCGCATGCCGACCTACGCCTACGACGCGCCGCAGATCGGCTTCGAGAACCAGTACACGATGGACGAGCCGCGCATGTTCAACGGCACCATTGAGCGTTTCGACTGGAAGCTGGTCGGCAAGAAGGAACTGATCGTCGGCTACAACGCTTTCGGCATGTACGACCCCAAGGTCGGTTTCAATGATGTCGCCAAGAACGAAGGCCTGAGCAGCGCCAACCGCCGCTATGAAACGCACCGCGTCTGGGTCGTCGAAGCGACCGTCAAGCCGGGCGTTCGCCACGTCGCACCGAAGCGCACCTTCTACATCGACGAAGACAGCTGGGCGATTGTCGTGGCCGAGGATTACGACGCCCAGGGCAAGCTGTGGAAGGTTCGCGAAGGCTTCGTCATCCCGGTCTATGAGACGGGCAGCTGCGACAACCCGGCCTTCGTTCAGCACAACCTGATCGACAACCGCTACCTGGTCGACCAGAGCTCGCTCGGCGGCGGCAAGGACATGCGCTGGTTCGTCGAAGCCAGCGATCCGAAGCTGAAGGAAGGTTTCTACACCTCCGAAAACCTGCGCGCGATCAGCGAACGTTGATCCGGCTGCCATAGAAAAACACGGAGGGTAAATCCATGACCAAGGTATTCAAGAAAACCATTCTGGCGGCACTGATCGGCTACGCGGGGAGCGCGGCCGCCTTCACTTTCGAGACCGAGAGCATTTCGGGCAGTTTCGATTCGACGGTCAGCTTCGGCGTCGGCGTGCGCGGCCAGGACCCATCCTGCAACCTCGTCGCCGCCGGGGCAAGCGGCAGCGGCGCGCCGACCGGCTGCACGACGACGGCCGGGGTCGGCGACCAGGGCAACATCAACTACAAGAAGGGCGACGCCTTCACGACCTATCTGAAAGGCACCCACGAGCTGTTGCTCAAGATGCCCGACGACTGGAAATTCATGGGCCGCTTCAGCTGGCTGCGCGACTTCTCGGCAACGCGGACGACCGATTTCGTCAGCGCGGCGACCGGCCCGAACGGCTATTCCGCCTCGCAGTCGGACGCCGCCCGCGACGATCTGGCGTTCAAGACCCGTCTGCTCGACCTCTGGGTCAGCAAGGAGTTTTCGCTCGGCGAACAGCGGGCTCGGGTCCGCGCCGGTAACCAGGTGATCAGCTGGGGCGAGAGCATGTTCCTGCCCGGCGGTATCAACCAGACCAATTCGCTCGACATCATGCGGCTGTCGCAGCCGGGCACGCAGTTGAAGGAAGTCTTCCTGCCGGCGCCGATCGTCAGCTTCGCCACCGGGCTGGGCAACGGCTTCAACGTCGAGGCCTACTACCAGGCCAAATGGGACGACAGCTATTTCCCGCCGACCGGCAGCTACTGGTCGCAGCTCAACGGCCTGGGCAAGGGCGATACCGCCTACGGCATCCCCAAGCGCGACGCCAAGGATCAGGGCCAGTACGGCGCGGCGCTGCGCTGGCAGCCGTCCGGCACCCAGCTCAATCTCGGGGTTTACGCGATGGCCTACCACGACAAGGTGCCGCAACTGAGCTTCGCCAACGGGCCGGAATGGGTCTTCGCCGAGGATCGCCGCCTGTACGGCATTTCCGCCAACATGCCGCTCGGCGACTGGGCGGTCGGTACCGAACTGTCCTACCGGCCGAAGGATGCCGTTTCGCTCAACCCGAATGCCGACGGCTGTGCGGCCAACGGCGGGCGCTGCTGGGTGGATGAGAAGAAGTTCCAGTGGCACCTGACCGGCCTGCTCAGCATGACGCCGGGTGACTACGGCGGCATCCTGAAGCTGCTCGGCAACGCCTCGACCGCCACGCTGATGATCGAAGGCGTTGCCACCTACTATCCGAAACTAAAAAAGTTCTACAACGGCGAGCCGATTGCGGCCGGCGTCTGGGGCTGGGGCCAGGAATTCGACCTCGGCGGCACGGCCGAGGCGGTCGGCGACAAGTTGTCGGCCGGCTACAACCTCGACTTCAGCTGGGTGTACGACGGCAGCCTGATTCCCGGCTGGCAGGTCATTCCGGAAATCTACTTCTTCCACGCGGTCAGCGGGCGGACGCCGAATTCCTCGGCGCTGTTCATGGAAGGGGCGAAGTCGGCCAACTTCATGGTCAATTTCATCCAGAACCCGGCCAACTGGCAGCTCGGCGTCAATTACGCCAAGTTCTGGGGCGGCTCGCGCGTCTTCGACCAGCCCTACGCCGACCGCGATTTCTTCGGTGCTTACGTTTCGCGCAATTTCTGATGCTGTGAGGGGAGGGCGGTCGTTGATCGCCTTCCCAAAAAGCTAAATAACAACAGGCCTTACCCCCACGGAACAGCTGACCATGCTTAATTTATTCAGCGTCAATGATGTAGACCAGTACCTGACCCGGGCCCTCAAGGGGCTGGAGAATTTCTGCTTTCGCTTCCGCACGCCATTTTTGATCTGGCTTGCCGTGTTCACCGTCGGCATGGGCTACTTCGCATTGCAGTTGCGGATGGAAGCCGGTTTTGAAAAGCAGATGCCGACCGGCCACGAGTACATCGAGACCTTCCAGAAATACCGCAACGACGTACTCGGCGCCAATCGACTGAATGTCGTCGTCAAGGCGAAGAACGGCACGGTGTGGACGCAGGCCGGCCTGCAGCGCCTGTACGCCGTAACCCAGGCCGTCATCTACCTGCCCGGCGTCGACCGCCTGGGCGTGCAATCGCTATGGACGCCGAACAGCTTCGTCAATGAGATCACCGAGGAGGGCTTTCGCGCCGATCCGTTGATCCCGGGGACGGTGATGCCTGAGCAGCTCAATCCGGAAATCATCGCCGGCATCCAGCGTTCGGCCAGCCAGGGCGGCTTTGTCGGGACGCTGGTCTCGCGCGACCAGACCAGTGCGATGATCGTCGCCGAACTGGCCGAGGTGGACAAGGACGGCAACAAGATCGACTACGTCGCCTACGACAAGCTACTTGAAGAACTGCGCGGCAAGTACGAGGACGCCGATTTCGAGATCCAGATCATCGGCTTCGCCAAGCAGATCGGCGACATCGCCAACGGCGCCTCGGCGGTGCTCGAATTCTGCGCCGTCGCGCTGTTGCTGACCGCCGCTGCCGTGTACTGGTACTGCCACTCGCTGCGCTTCACGCTGCTGCCGGTGCTCTGTTCCTTCACCTCGCTGGTCTGGCAGTTCGGCGCCCTGCGCCTGCTCGGCTTCGGCCTCGATCCGCTGGCCGTGCTGGTACCTTTCCTGGTCTTCGCGATCGGCGTCTCGCACGGCGTGCAGCAGATCAACTTCATCGTCCGCGAACTGTCGCACGGCAAGACCACTGAAGAGGCCGCCCGGGCCAGCTTTTCCGGCCTGCTGATTCCCGGCGTGCTGGCCCTGGTCACCGCTTTCGTGTCCTTCATTACGCTGATCCTGATTCCGATCCCGATGGTGCGCGAACTGGCGATCACCGCCTCGCTCGGCGTCTTCTTCAAGATCACCACCAACCTGGCAATGCTGCCGATCGCCGCCTCCTATTTCACCTTCACCAAGGCCTATGCCGACAAGGCGATGCTCAAGCGCGAGAAGCGGGCGCGTTGGCTGCGCTCGCTGGCCCGCGTCGCCGAGCCGAAAAATGCGCTGGTCGTCATTGCGCTGACCACCGCCATTTTCGGTGTCGCCGTCTGGCAGAGCAGCGACCGGGTGATCGGCACGCTGCAGCCGGGGGCGCCGGAATTGCGCCCCGAGGCCCGCTTCAACCGCGATGCGGTGGCCATCTCCGAAGCCTACGACACCGGCCTCGACTGGCTGACCGTGGTTTTCGAGGCGGCGCCGGATTCCTGCGAGAACGTCGCGCTCGGTATCTACCAGGACAAGTTCGTCTGGGATCTGCAGCACACCGAGGGCGTGCTTTCGGCCAGCTCCTACGCCGGCCAGTTGCGGACCTACAACGAGGGCTACAACGAAGGCAACCCGAAGATGGGGGCGATTCCGATCGACCCGGGCAACTACGCGGCGCTGAGTACCGAGGTCGGCCGCATGCGCGGCTACATGAAGAAGGATTGCAGCATGACGGCGGTGCACCTGTTCCTGACCGACCACAAGGCGACGACGATCAATCGCGTCATCGACCAGGTCAAGACCTTCCGCGCCGAAAACAAGCTGGACGGGGTCACCATCCGACTCGCCTCCGGCAACGCCGGCGTGCTGGCGGCGGTCAATGACGAAGTCGAACACAGCGAATGGCCGATGATGCTCTACGTCTATGCCGCCATCGTCATCCTGGTTGCGCTGGTGTACCGCGATTTCCGGGCGGTTTTGGCCTGCTGCCTGCCGTTGACCGTCGGCACCTTCATCGGCTACTGGTTCATGAAGGAACTGCAGATCGGCCTGACCGTCGCCACCCTGCCGGTGATGGTGCTCGCCGTCGGCATCGGCGTCGATTACGCCTTCTACATCTACAACCGCCTGCAGATGCACATGGCGCATGGCGAGAACATCGTCAAGGCGCTCGAACATTCGATCCTCGAAGTCGGCACGGCGACCATCTTCACCGCCATCACGCTGGCCATCGGCGTCGCCACCTGGGCTTTCTCGGACCTCAAGTTCCAGGCCGACATGGGCAAGCTGCTCGCCTTCATGTTCATGGTCAACATGGTGATGGCGATGACGGCGCTGCCGGCCTTCGCGGTCTGGCTGGAAAAGCTCTTCCCGCGCAAGACGCCGGTGCGCGCCCCGGGCATCCTTAATCACTGATCGGACGAACCATGTTTTCTGCCAACGCAAAATTCCGTCTCGGCCTGCTCAGTCTGGCCCTCTGTTCGACGCTGGCCTGGGCCCAAACGCCGGGCGCGCCGGTGAACCTGACGGCGCAGCCGGCCAAAGTAAACGCCGCCGCGACCAGCGCGCCTATCCTTGGCGCGGCACTGGCCGGCCAGCGCATCGTCGCCGTCGGCGACTACGGCACCGTGCTGCTCTCCGACGATGCCGGCCAGTCCTTCCGCCAGTCGGCCAAGGTGCCGCTGTCCTCGACCTTGACCGCCGTCAGCTTCGCCGACGCCAAGCAGGGCTGGGCGGTCGGCCACTGGGGGGCCATCCTGCATACGACGGATGGCGGCGAGTCGTGGGCGATCCAGCGCCTCGACACGCAGGAGGATCGGCCGCTGTTCTCGGTGCATTTCTTCAATGCCCGCGACGGGGTGGCCGTCGGTTTGTGGTCGCTGGTGTTGCTGACCAGCGACGGCGGCAAGAGCTGGACGCCGAGCGAGCTGCCGGCGCCGCCGGAAGGCGGCAAGGGCGACCGCAACCTGTTCAAGGCCTTCGTTTCGGCCAAGGGCAGCCTGTTCGTCGCCGCCGAGCGCGGCGCCGTGCTGCGCAGCGACGACCACGGCCATAGTTGGCGTTACCTGATGACCGGCTATAAGGGCTCGTTCTGGTCGGGCGTTGGCCTAGCCGACGGCACGCTGCTGGTCGGCGGCCTGCGCGGCACGATCTACCGCAGCGGCGATGACGGCCATTCCTGGCAGGCCGTGAACAGCGGCGTCAAGAGTTCGCTGACCGATCTGCTGGCGGTCGGCGACAAGGTGGTCGGCGTCGGGCTCGACGGCGTCCAGGTGGATAGCGCCGACCGCGGCTCCAGCTTCAGCTGGACCCAGCGCGACGACCGCCTGTCGCTGACCGCGGTCGCCGCAGCCGGCAACGGCAAGCTGCAGCGTTTTTCCAAGCGCGGTGTCGTCAGCGACGGCGCCGGCAAATAACAATGATACGAGGAGACAAGATGAAAACTATCGCCATGCTGATCGACGGCCAGCCGGTCACCACGCCCGCCACTTTCGAGGTCATCAACCCGGCCACCGGTGCCGCCTTTGCCCGGGTCGCCGCCGGTACTGTCGCGCACGTCGATGCTGCGGTCGACGCTGCACAAAGGGCATTTTCCGGCTGGAGCCGGACCAGCGATGCCGAGCGCCAGCGCCTGCTGCACGCACTGGCCGATGCACTGGCCGCCGACATGCCGGAACTGATGGCGCTGGTCACCCAGGAAACCGGCAAGCCGCTGAACGGCCTGAACGGTGTCGGCGCCGGCATGGAAGTCGGCGGTTCGATTGCCTGGACGCAGGTCACCGCCAACCTGGACCTGCCAGTCGAAGTGCTGCAGGACAACGCCGAGGCCCGTGTCGAAGTGCATCGCAAGCCGCTCGGCGTGGTCGGTTCGATCACCCCGTGGAACTGGCCGCTGATGATCGCCATCTGGCACGTCATCCCGGCCTTGCGGGCCGGCAATACGGTGGTCCTCAAGCCTTCCGAGCTGACGCCGGTGGCGACGGCGCGTTTCGTCGAACTGGCCAACGCCATCCTGCCGCCCGGCGTCCTCAACCTGGTCACCGGCGCCGCTGGCGCCGAGGTCGGGCCGGCCATGGCCAGCCATCCAGGGATCGCCAAGATCGTTTTCACCGGATCGACCGCCACCGGGCGCAAGATCATGGCGGCCGGGGCGGGCAATCTGAAGCGCCTGACCCTGGAACTGGGCGGCAACGATGCCGGCATCGTGCTGCCCGATGTCGACGTCAAGGCCGTGGCGCCCAAGCTGTTCGGCGTCGCCTTCCACAACAACGGCCAGACCTGCGCCTGCCTGAAACGGCTCTACGTGCATGACAGCATCTACGAGGAGCTGTGTGCCGAACTAGCCGCTATCGCGCAGAAGACGGTGGTCGGCGACGGCATGCAGGCGGACAGCCAACTCGGCCCGATCCAGAACGCCATGCAACTGGCCAAGGTCGAAGAAATCGCCGCCGACGCCCGCGCCCAGGGCGGTCGTTTCCTGTGTGGCGGCCAGCGCCGGGCCGGGCCGGGTTATTTCTACGAGCCGACCATCGTCGCTGATCTGAGCGACGGCACGCGCCTGGTCGATGAAGAACCTTTCGGGCCGATCCTGCCGGTCATCCGCTACAGCGACATCGACGAAGTGATCGCCCGCGCCAACCATAATCCGAATGGTCTGGGCGGCTCGGTCTGGTCGTCCGATCCGGTCGCTGCCGCCGCCCTGGCGCTGCGTCTGGAGTGCGGCACGGCCTGGGTCAACGAGCACGGCGCGGTGCAGCCGGATGCACCGTTCGGCGGCGTCAAGCAGTCCGGCATCGGCGTCGAATTCGGCCGTCACGGGTTGGCCGAATTCACCTCGATCCAGACGCTCAAAATCATGAAGTCCTGAGCCGCTTCCCTTTTCTCCCTCCTCTGCGAGTTCACCGGCTGCCTTGTGCAGCCGGCTTTTTTCCCGGCATCATCCTCGACATGAAACATTTCGAAATTCCCCTGTACCTCGAATCGGAACGCCTGGTCCTGCGCATGTTTCGCGACAGCGACTGGCGCAGCATGCACGCCCACTATGCGAACCCCGAGTGCACCCGCTTCACGCTGGGCCGGGTGCTCAGCGAAGGCGAGAGCTGGCGGCAGACGGCAACCCTGGCCGGGCATTGGCTGCTGCACGGCTACGGGCCTTACGCGCTGGAGGAGAAGACGAGCGGGGCGCTGATCGGTGCCGCCGGCCTGTGGTATCCGGCGGATTTTCCGGAGCGTGAAATCAAGTGGGCCTTGCACCCCGACTGGTGGGGCAGGGGATACGCCAGCGAGGCGGCCCGTGCCGTTCAGCGCATGGCGCGGGCGGCCTATCCCGAGGCGCTGCCGCCGATCAGTTTTATCCATCGCGACAATCTGGCCTCGATCCGGGTGGCGCTGTCGGTCGGGGCGGTGCTGGAAAACGAAATCGATTTCCGCGGCGGCCGCTTTCAAATCTATCGCCACCCGTCGCCGCGCGCCGGCTGAGCGCTGGCCGATACAGGCAGCCGGCGGCCGCTAAGGGCCGTCCGGAATGCTGCGCTGCAGCAGCGATGGCGGGCAAAAAAGGACGGAAAAATTTTCTTCAAGTCTGTTGACTCACTAACATCGTAGTGATTTAATCGCTAACATATTAACGAAGATTGGGCTTCGGCCTTGTTTCCAAAAAAGAGGAGATAGACATGAACTACCGTAACTTCGCTGTTCTTGGTGCTCTGGTCGTTGCCCTGCCGGCGGCAGCCCAGGAAGTCACCTTCAAGATCGCCCACTTCCTGCCCTCGGCCGCGCCGACGCAGCAGAAGGTTCTGCAGCCGTGGTGCGAGGAAATGAAGAAGGAATCGAACGGCCGCATCGCCTGTCAGTTCTACCCGGCCATGCAACTCGGCGGCACGCCGGCCCAGCTGGTGGATCAGGTCAAGAACGGCGTCGCCGACGTGGTGTGGACCGGTCCGGGTTACTCGGCCGGCCGCTTCCCGGCGATTGAGGCGTTCGAGCTGCCCTTCATGGTCGCCGACGCGACGTCCAGTTCCAAGGCGCTCTGGAAGTTCTACCAGCAGAATGCGCAGCAGGAATTCGCTGCCTACAAGGTGCTGGCTTTCCATACCGATGGCGGCCAGGCGATTCATACCTCCAACAAGCAGGTCGCCGGTTTGACCGGTTTCTCCGGCATGAAGCTGCGTACCTCGACCCGGGTCGGTGCCAAGACGCTGGCCGCCCTCGGTGGTGCGCCGGTCGCCATGCCGCCGGCCCAGGTCACCGAAGCGATTGCCAAGGGTGTCGTCGATGGTTCGCTCGGCGCCTGGGAGCTGGTTTACCCGACCAAGCTTTCCGAAGTCACCAAGTTCCACGCCCAGCCGGCGGCTGGTGTTGCTCACCCGACGGCGACCGTGCTGACGGTATTGATGAACAAGCAGAAGTACGATGGCCTGCCGGCCGATCTGAAGGCCATCGTCGACAAGACGACCGGCGAAGCCATGGTCGGCAAGTTCGGTGCGATGTTTGACGAAGTGGCGGCCGATACCCGCAAGCGCATTGCTGCCCAGGGCAACAAGATCACCACCTTCAGCGCCATCGAGGTAACGGCGATGAAGCGCGCCACGGCCAGCGTCGAGGAAGAGTGGGCCAAGCAGGTTGGCGAAAAGGGTCTGGACGGCAAGAAGCTGATTGCTTCGGCCCGCGATCTGACCGGCACCAACAAGTAATACGTTTTTTCTGGAAGGGGTGAATCATGCAAGATCCGATGGGGATTCCCCACGATCTGGTAGAGCACGACAAGGTCGAGCACTACCTGATCATGGCGGGCAAGGCGATGGCGATTTCAGGCGGGATGTTGTTCATCGCGCTGATCGCCATGTCGCTGGTTTCGATCATCGGCCGCAAGCTGGGCTTCGGCTCGGTGAACGGCGATATCGAACTGATGCAGGCCGGCACGGCAGTGGCGGCGACGGCTTTCCTGCCGTACTGCACCCTGCTCGGCGAGCACATCAAGGTGGATTTCTTCACCGAGAACATGCGTGATTCACTGAAGCGCCCGATCGATGGCGTGGCCGAAGTGCTGTTCGCCATCGTTTCCGGCATTCTCGTCTGGCGGACTATCTTGTCTGCTATTGCCACCTACGAGTCGCAGGAGGTGACGACCCTGGTCTCGCTGCCGCTGTGGATTCCGACCGCGCTGCTGGTGCCCGGTCTGTTCCTGATGGCGGTCTGTGCCATCTATCGTGCCTACGCCCACTTCCATCCGACCAAGAATATTCCGGGAGCCCACAAATGAGCGGTACCGCAATCGGCCTGATCGGCTTCGCCTGCCTGCTCGGCATGCTGGCCGTCCGGATACACATCACGATGGCAATGTTCATCACCGGCTCGGCGATTTACCTGGTGATGAACCACGGCGAGACTTCCGGCCTGCTGTACACCCTGAACAACCTGGTCTATGCCCGGGTTTCCAATTACGACCTGGCGGTGATTCCGCTGTTCATCCTGATGGGCCAGTTCGCCACCCATGGCGGCCTGTCGAAGGCGCTGTTCAAGGCGGCCGGCACGTTGATCGGTCACTGGCGCGGCGGTCTGGCGATGGCCTCGACGGCTGCCTGTGCCGCCTTCGGCGCCATTTGCGGCTCCTCGCTGGCTACCGCCGCGACGATGGGCCAGGTCGCGCTGCCCGAACTGAAGGCCGCCGGTTATTCCGGCCGGCTGGCCACCGCCACGCTGGCCGCCTCCGGCACGCTCGGCATCATGATCCCGCCGTCGGTGCCGCTCGTCATCTACGCCGTGCTGACCCAGGAATCGATTGGCAAGCTGTTCGTCGCTGCCGTCATTCCCGGCATCATCGCCGCCCTCGGTTACATCCTGGTCATCGCGATCATCGTCCGTCGCGATCCGGCGGCCGGTCCGGCCGGCAAGAAAGTGCCGTTCGCCGAAATGATCAAGGCCCAGATCAACATCATTCCGGTGCTTTGCGTCTTCCTCGTCGTTATCGTCGGCATCTACGGTGGTTGGGCCAATCCGACCGAGGCAGCATCGATCGGCGCGGCAGCCTGCGGCATCATCGCCGCGGTCTCCGGCGGCATGCGGACCAAGGACTTCCTGCAGAGCGTCTATGGCACCGCCCACGCCACCGGCATGATCTTCATGGTGCTGATCGGGGCCGACCTGCTCAATTCCAGTCTGGCCCTGTCGCAAATGCCGACCGAGCTGGCGACCTGGGTGGCCGGTAGCGGTCTGCCGCCGCTGGTCGTGCTGTTCTCGATCCTGCTCATCTACATCCTGCTTGGCTGCGTGATGGATTCGCTGGCCATGATCCTACTCACCATCCCCATCTTCTATCCGATGGTCATGGGTCTTGAATTCTTCGGCATGGGCCTGGAAGACAAGTCGGTGTGGTTCGGCATCCTGGCGCTGATGGTGGTCGAAATCGGCCTGGTCCATCCGCCGGTCGGCATGAACCTCTACGTCATCAACAAGATCGCCAAGGACGTCCCGATGACCGAGACCGCCTGGGGTGTGATGCCCTTCCTGGCTTCGGACTTCATCCGCATCATCGCCCTGGTCTTCTTCCCGGTTGTGTCGCTTGGCCTGGTGCATTACCTCGGTTAATTGGAGTTAGTAACAATGATCAAACAGATAGTCAGCGGTACGGTTTACGGCGTCGTCCTCAACGACCGGGCCTCGCTCGGCAAGATCGGTGAGGCGCTCGAAGCGGCGCCTTACAAGGGCGCCCCGCAAGCCCCGGCGATGTATATCAAGCCGGCCAACACCCGCGTCGCCTGCGGTGCTGCGGTGAACCTGCCAAAAGGGGTAAAAACCGTCGAGGTTGGTGCCACCATCGGTCTGGTCATGGGTCGTGCCGCGGCCCGTCTGAACCGCGCCAATGCGCTGGACGCCGTGGCCGGCATCGTGCTGGCCGGCGATCTCAGCCTGCCGCACGACAGCTACTACCGTCCGGCGATCCGCGAGAAGTGTTTCGACGGTTCGCTGCCGCTTTGCTCGGTCAAGCCGCTGGTCGATCTGGCCAATCTGCAACTGACCACCGAAATCGACGGCAAGGTCGTCGAACAGCGTTCGCTGGCCGATCTGATCCGTGATCCGGCCCAGTTGCTGGTCGACGTGACGGAATTCATGACTCTGAGCCAGGGCGACGTGCTGCTCGTCGGCGTCAGCTATATGGCGCCGCAAGCCGGCGCTGGCAGCCAGGTGAAAATCAGTGCCGAAGGCGTCGGCAGTCTCCAATTCTCCATCGCAGGAGCACAAGCATGAAGCGCGGTCGCATTGCCTTCCAGGGCGCCATCCACCAAGTGACGCAGGCCGCCGATGGCCGCGTTCAACTGGCCGACGGCCGCTTGCTCAACGAAGCCGAGGTCGAGTGGCTGCCGCCGGTCGTGCCCGGCGCCGTCTTTGCGCTCGGCCTGAACTACGCCGACCACGCCAAGGAACTGGCTTTCAAGGCGCCGGAAGTACCGCTCGCCTTTTTGAAGGGGCCGAACACCATCGTCGGCCACCGCGCCCAGACCCGCCGTCCGGCCGACGCCACCTACATGCACTACGAGTGCGAGCTGGCCGTCGTCATCGGCAAGACCGGCAAGAACCTGTCGAAGGCCGAGGCGATGGACATCGTCGCCGGCTACACGGTGGCCAACGACTACGCCATCCGCGATTACCTCGAGAACTATTACCGGCCGAACCTGCGCGTCAAGAACCGTGACGGTTGCACCCCGCTCGGTCCCTGGCTGGTCGATGCCGCCGACGTGCCGAACCCGATGTCCCTGAAACTGACCACCCGGGTCAACGGCAAGACAACGCAGCAGGGCACGACGTCCGACATGATTTTCGATATCGCGACGCTGATCGAATACCTGTCGTCCTTCATGACGCTGAACCCGGGCGACATCATCCTGACCGGCACGCCGGAAGGCCTGGCCGACGTCAAGGCCGGCGACGTCATCGAGACCGAAGTTGAAGGCGTCTGCTGTCTGATCAACACCATCGTCGACGACCAGACCTATTTCGCCACCGTCTAACAGAAAGCGAGAACAGCATGATCAAGCACATCATCAACGGCCAGAAGGTCGAGAGCAAGGAAACCTTCCAGACCATCAACCCGGCCACCGGCGAAGTGATCGCCGAAGTCGCCAGCGCTGGCGAGGCCGAAGTCAATGCCGCCGTTGCCGCCGCCAAGGCTGCTTTCCCGGGCTGGGCGGCGACGCCGGTCAAGGAACGCGCCCGCCTGGTCCGGAAGCTGGGCGAACTGATCGCCGCCAATGTCGAGCCGATTGCCGACCTGGAAACCGCCGATTGCGGCCAGGTCACCAATCAGACCAAGCGCGTGCTGATTCCGCGCGCCTCGGACAATTTCAACTACTTCGCCGAGCTGATCCAGCACATGCACGGCGAAACCTACGATTCCGACACCGGTCACCTGAACTACACGCTGTGGCAGCCGGTCGGCGTCTGCGCGCTGATCTCGCCGTGGAACGTGCCGTTCATGACCGCCACCTGGAAGACCGCGCCTTGCCTGGCCTTCGGCAACACCGCGGTGATGAAGATGTCGGAACTGTCGCCGCTGACCGCCAACCGCCTCGGCGAACTGGCCCTCGAAGCCGGCATTCCGCCAGGCGTCTTCAACGTCGTCCAGGGCTTCGGCAACACGGCCGGCGAGCCGCTGGTCGCCCACCCGGATGTCCGCTCGATTTCCTTCACCGGCTCGACGGCGACCGGCAACCGCATCGTCAAGGCGGCCGGCCTGAAGAAGTTCTCGATGGAACTGGGCGGCAAGTCGCCGTTCATCATCTTCGACGACGCCGACTACGAGCGCGCCCTCGACGCCGCCATCTTCATGATCTTCTCGAACAACGGCGAACGGTGCACCGCCGGCTCGCGGATCATCGTCCAGGAAGGCATCTACGACAAGTTCGTCGCCGACTTCGCGGCCCGCGCCTCGCGCCTGGTGGTCGGTGATCCGATGGACCCGAACACCGTGATCGGCCCGATGATTTCCAAGGGCCACATGGACAAGGTCAATTACTACATCGAGCTCGGCAAGCAGGAAGGTGCCAAGGTTGTCGCCGGTGGCGGTACGCCGGTGGTCGCCGACAAGTTCAAGAACGGTTTCTGGGTCCAGCCGACCGTTTTCGCCGATGTCGACAACAGCATGCGGATCGCCCAGGAAGAAATCTTCGGGCCGGTGCCCTGCATCATCCGCTTCAAGACCGAAGAGGACGCCGTGCGCATCGCCAACGACACCATCTACGGCCTGTCGTCGTATCTCTGGACCAACAACACCGGCCGCGCCATCCGCCTGGCCAAGGCCATCGAATCGGGCATGACCTTCGTCAACAGCCAGAACGTCCGCGACCTGCGCCAGCCGTTCGGCGGCTCGAAGGCTTCCGGCACCGGTCGCGAAGGCAATCACTACAGCTTCGAAGTGTTCTGCGAAGCCAAGAACATCGCCGTGTCCTACGGCAGCCACCACATTCCGCGCTGGGGCGTCTAAACAAGCAGAGCCGCCGTCATTCCCGCGCAGGCGGGAATCCAGAGATCTACCTCCTGGATTCCCGATCAAGTCGGGAATGGCGGCAAAAAAGGAGACAGCAAAATGGGCAAACTAGTACTCGCCGCCAAGATCACCCACGTCCCGTCGATGTACCTGTCCGAAATGGACGGGCCGCACAAGGGCTGCCGCCAGGCCGCCATCGACGGTCACAAGGAAATCGCCCGCCGCATGCGTGAGCTGAAGGTCGACACCATCGTCGTCTTCGATACGCACTGGCTGGTCAATTCCGGTTACCACATCAACTGTGCGCCGGCCTGGGAGGGCATCTATACCTCCAACGAACTGCCGCACTTCATCAAGAACATGCCGTTCTCGTATGAGGGCAACCCGGCGCTCGGCCATGCCATCGCCGAAACGGCGACCGCTTCCGGCGTCCACACCCGTGCCCACGATGCAACCAGCCTGGCGCTGGAGTACGGCACGCTGGTCCCGATGCGCTACATGAACGAAGACAAGAAGTTCAAGGTTGTCTCGGTTTCCGCGCTGTGCACGGTGCATAACCTGCTGGACTCGGTCGAACTCGGCCGGGCGGTACGTCGCGCCATCGAGCAGAGCGAAGGCAATGTCGCCGTGCTGGCTTCCGGCTCGTTGTCGCACCGCTTTGCCCAGAACGGCGTTTCGGAGCAGTTCCTGCACAAGGTCTGGGACCCGTTCCTCGAAACCGTCGATCACCACGTTGTCGACCTGTGGCAGAAGGGCGACTGGCAGACCTTCTGCGGCATGCTGCCCGAGTACGCGGTCAAGTGCCACGGCGAAGGGATGATGCACGACACCGCGATGCTGTTGGGCGTGCTCGGCTGGGACCAGTACGAAGGCAAGGCCGAAGTCGTCACGCCTTACTTCGGTTCGTCCGGCACCGGCCAGATCAACGTCGTTTTCCCCATTTAAATAAGAGCGCAAAGCCAGTGTTTACCCCCGGAGAAACCTTTTTTCTTGAATTAGGGAGACAGATTCATGGGTGAAATCCTCATGGCCATCAAGGCCACGCACGTTCCTTCAATGCTCATTTCCGAGCAACCGGGGCCGGCGCACGGCTGCCGTCAGGCGGCGATCGATGCCGAGCGCGAAATCGGCCGCCGTGCCGTCGAACTCGGCGTCGATACCTTCGTCGTGTTCGACACGCACTGGCTGGTTAACGCGGGTTATCACATCAACAACAATGCGGTGCACAAGGGCAACTACACCAGCCACGAGTTCCCGCATTTCATCCAGGATCTGCCTTACGAATTTCCGGGCAACCCGGAACTGGGCGCGATGATCGCCGAGGAGGCCACTGCGATGGGCGTCAAGACGCGCGCCCACCAGGTTGCCTCGCTCGATCTCGAATACGGCACCATCCTGCCGATGCGCTACATGAATCCGGAAGGCAAGATCAAGGTCGTCTCGATCGCCGGCTGGAGCACCTTCGGCTCGCTGGAAGAGTCGCGCATTCTCGGCGAGGCACTGGCCAAGGCCGTCGCCCGCAGCAACAGCAAGGTCGCCATCGTCGCCTCCGGCTCGATGTCGCACCAGATCTGGGAAAACCGCCTGGTCGAAGAAGGCTTCAATTCGATCAGCCGCGAATTCAACAAGCAGGTCGACCTGCGCGCCCTGCAATTGTGGGAAGAAGGCCAGTGGGCCACCTTCCTGCGCATGCTGCCCGAGTACGCCCAGTACTGCACCGGCGAAGGCAAGATGCACGACACCGCAATGCTCTTCGGCGCCATCGGCTGGGACAAGTACGAAGGCCAGGCCGAGATCGTCTGCCCCTATTTCGAAAGCTCGGGTACCGGCCAGACCGTCGTCAGCTTCCCCGTCGCCGGCATTCCGCTGGTTGCGACCGGGATCGGCGCCGGCATGCCGGTTTCCTGACTGAACTGACTATTTTCTGAAGGAGCAAGGAATGCCCCATCTCATCTACGAATACACCGACAACCTTGACCCGGCCGAGGCCGACATCAAGGGGCTGCTGAAAAAATCCAACCAGGTGTTGATCGACCAGGGTGGGGTGTTCCCAATCGGCGGCATCCGTTCCCGCGCCATCCGCCTCAACGACTACTGCGTCGCGGATGGCACGGTCGATGACGCCTTCGTGCATGCGACGCTGAAGATCGGCGGTGGACGTTCGGAAGAGGCCAAAAAGAAGGCTGGCGACGAGCTGTTCAAGATGATCAGCGAGCATTTCGCCGCCATTTACCAGAAACGGACGCTGGCCCTGTCGATGGAAATCGTCGAGTTCAGCGAAGCCGGCACCTGGAAGCAAAACAATATTCACGCCCGCTACAAGAAGGCCTAACCCCACCAAGAGGAATGAACATGCTTAGCCAAGACATTATCGAAGCGACTGCCCGTCGCTTCCACGAAGCCGAGAAGACCCGCCAGCAGATCCGCCAGATCTCGCTGGATTACCCGGAAATCACCATTCCCGACGCCTATGCGATCCAGAAGGCCTGGGTCGACATGAAGCTCGCCGAGGGCCGCAAGATCGTCGGCCACAAAATCGGCCTGACCTCGCGCGCCATGCAGATGTCGTCGCAGATCAACGAGCCGGACTACGGCACGCTGCTCGACGACATGGTCTTCGCCGACGGCGGCGAGATCCCGGTCGACCGCTTCATCGTGCCGATGATCGAAGTCGAACTGGCCTTCATCCTCAAGGACCGCCTCGAAGGCGAGAACGTCAGCATGCTCGACGTGCTGTCGGCCACCGACTACGTGATCCCGGCGCTGGAACTGATCGATGCCCGCTCGCAGCGCATCGACCCGGAAAGCAAGCGGCCGCGCAAGGTGTTCGACACCATTTCCGACAATGCCGCCAACGCCGGCATCATCATGGGCGGCCGCCCGGTCAAGCCGCTCGACATCGACCTGCGCTGGGTCTCGGCGCTGCTCTACCGCAACGGCGTGATCGAGGAAACCGGCGTCGCGGCAGGCGTCCTGAACCACCCGGCGAACGGTATCTCCTGGCTGGCCAAGCGCTTCGCGCCGCACGGCGTGGCGCTCGAACCGGGCCAGATCATCCTTGCCGGCTCCTTCACGCGGCCGGTGCCGGCCAGCCGGGGCGACACCTTCCATGTCGATTACGGCCCGCTCGGCAACATCACCTGCCGTTTTGTCTGAGATGAACAATTCAGTCATTCCCGCGCAGGCGGGAATCCAGAATTTTGCACTTCTGGACTCCCGCCTACGCGGGAGTGACAAACTAGTTGGTTTTTGCTGAAAAACAGGAGTCGACCGTGGACATGCCCCTCAATACCTTCAAGCGCGCGCTGGCTGCCGGTGAAACGCAGATCGGCCTCTTTCTCGGCCTGGCCAACGCCTACACCGCCGAGATCGTCGCCGGCACCGGTTTCGACTGGCTGCTGATCGACGGCGAGCACGGTCCGAACGACCTGCGTTCGATCATCGAACAACTGCAGGCCCTGGCGCCGTACCCGGTCAAGCCGGTGGTGCGCACCGTCGATCACGACGTCGCCCGCATCAAGCAACTGCTCGACGGCGGCGCCCAGACGCTGATGGTGCCGATGGTCGAAACCGCGGCCGATGCCGAAAAGCTGGTCCGCGCCATGCGCTACCCGCCGCACGGCATCCGCGGCGTCGGCACGGCGATGGCCCGCGCCGCCCGCTGGAACGGTGTCGAAGGCTATTTCGCCAAGGCCGACCAGGAAATGTGCTTGATCGTGCAGATCGAATCGACCGCCGGCCTGGCCGGGCTGGACGACATCCTCAAGGTCGAGGGCGTCGACGCCGTCTTCATCGGTCCGTCCGACCTGGCCGCCTCGATGGGCCATCTCGGCAATCCGGGTCACGCCGAGGTCAAGGCTGCGGTCAACGCTGCCATCGGCAAGATTTCCGCTGCCGGCAAGGCGGCCGGGGTCTTTTCGGCCGATCCGGCTGCGGCCGAGGCTTATCGCGAGATCGGCGCCAGCTTCCTGCTGGTCGGGGTTGATGCGCTGCTGTTGAGAAATTCGGCGGTTGCTCTGGCCGACAAGTTCAAGAAGGCAGAGTCGGGCAAGACCGGCGCTGCTTACTGATGGGTTTTTTGCCTTTTCTGCCGGTGGGTTCCGCGCTTGCGGCGCGGGCGTACTTTCTTTTGCTTCGCCAAAAGAAAGTAGCCA
>NZ_LODL01000035.1:712700-732418 GCF_001551835.1 Dechloromonas denitrificans
TCGAGCGTTTGCGCCAGCGCGGCATCCGGGTGGTCATGCTGACCGGCGACAACGCGCTGACGGCGGCGGCGATTGCCGCTGAAGCCGGGATCGTCGAATTCCGGGCTGGCGTGCTGCCCGGTGACAAGGCGGCGGTGATCGGCGAATTGAAGGCTGCTGGCGTGCTGGTCGCCATGGTCGGCGATGGCATCAACGATGCGCCGGCGCTGGCTGCAGCCGACGTCAGCTTCGCTATCGGCGCCGGTTCCGACGCGGCGATCGAGGCGGCCGACCTCACACTGATCCGCAGCGACCTGCACGGGGTGGCCGACGCAATCGACCTTTCCGCCGCCACCTTGGGCAAAATCCGGCAGAATCTGTTTTTCGCCTTCATCTACAATGTACTGGGCATTCCGCTCGCTGCCCTCGGGCTGCTCAACCCGGTGGTGGCCGGCGCGGCGATGGCGATGAGTTCGGTGTCGGTGGTCTCGAATTCGCTGCTCCTCAAACGCTGGCACGCCAAACGCTGAAACAAGACAAATAACGAAGGGCCTTGATGACCGTTGCCGCCGGAAAAACCATACTCGAGCAAGACCTTTCCGACGCGGCGGGCGGCGCGGGGGAGTTCGCCCGCCATGCGCTGAGCCTGGCCGAACAGGGGGAAATGTTCCGGTCCACGATGGACGCTGCGCAGGTCGGCATCTTCATTCTGCAGGACCGCCGCTTCAAGTACGCCAATCCGTTTTTCCTGCGCCTGTTCGGTTTTACCGCCGAAGAGCTGGTCGACCGCCTGGGTCCGCTCGATATCGTCGTTCCCGAGCAGCACCCGGTTGTGCTCGAGCAGATGCAGCAGCGGATGATCGGCGTCAATGGCCACAATTACGAACTGACCGCCGTGCGCAAGAACGGCTCGACCTTTCCGGCCATGGTGCGTGGTTCGCCGGTGACCTTTGGCGGCCAGCCGGCCTCGGTCGGCACCGTGCTCGATGTCTCGGCCCAGAAGGCGGCCGAGCAGCGCATTCGCGAACTGGCCGATTTCGACGTGCTGACCGGCCTGCCCAACCGCCGCCTGTTGCGCGACCGCTTTGCCCAACTGCTGGCCGGGGCCGAGCGCGACGGCTCGGCCATCGCCCTGATCTTTCTCGACCTCGATCATTTCAAGCGGGTCAACGATTCGCTCGGCCACAGCGTTGGCGACGACCTGCTGTGCGAAGTGGCGCGGCGGGTCGATACCGTCATTCGGCGGGTCGATACCGTGGCCCGCTTGGGCGGCGACGAATTCATCTTCGCCCTGCCGGCGACGCACACCGCCGCCGCCACCGAAGTGGCGCGCCGGCTGCTCGAAGTGTTCGGCAAGCCGTTTGCCGTCGCCGGCCACGAGCTGACGGTGACCGGTTCGCTCGGCATCAGCGTCTTCCCGCAGGATGGCGAGGATCTGGAAACCCTGCTCAAGAACGCCGACGCGGCGATGTACAAGGCCAAGGAGCTGGGCCGCAACACCTTCCAGTTCTACAACAGCGCGATGAATACGGCGACGCTGGAACGCCTGCTGATGGAAAGCAATCTGCGGCGCGCCCTGATTCAGGAGGAGTTCACGCTGTTTTACCAGCCGCTGGTCAGCTTGCAGAGCGGCCTGGTGATCGGTGTCGAAGCGCTGATCCGCTGGCAGCATCCCGATCTCGGCATGATCATGCCGGACCGGTTCATCCATGTCGCCGAAGAGACCGGGCTGATCAACCAAATCGGCGATTGGGTGCTGTGCGAGGCCTGCCGGCAGGCGCAGCGCTGGGTCAAGGCCGGTTTGCCGCCGCTGATCATGGCGGTCAATGTGGCGCCGGTGCAGTTTCGCCAGGCCGGTTTCGTCGAGGTGGTGGCTGGCGCACTCGCTGCCTCAGGCCTTGAGGCCAGCCGGTTGGAACTGGAGGTCACCGAACGGACCGTGATGCACGATGCTGACATCAATCTCGGCACCTTGTCGGCGCTGCATCGGATGGGCGTCGAATTGTCGCTCGACGATTTCGGGACCGGCTATTCGTCGCTGGCTTACCTGAAGCGTTTTCCGGTCGGCAAGCTGAAGATCGACCGCTCCTTCATCAACGACTTGGAAACCGACGCCGATGACCAGGCGATCGCCTCGACCATCGTCAGCATGGGGCGCAACCTGCGCCTGACCGTGTTGGCCGAGGGGGTCGAAACCATCGAGCAACTGGCGCTATTGCGTAAAATGGGTTGCGACATGGCGCAGGGCTACCATTTCAGCCGGCCGCTGCCGGCTGAGCAGATCGCCGACTTGCTGCGCCAGCAACCCTTCATGAACAGGAATGATTGAAATGGAAAATACCCTTATCAAGATTGGCGGCATGAGCTGCCAGGGCTGCGTCAAGAACATCTCCGGCGTGCTGACCGCCTTGTCCGGTGTCGCCTCGGCAGAAGTCTCGCTGGAAGCAGCCGAGGCCCGGGTCGCGTTCGACCCGCAGGCGGTGACGCGCGAGGCGCTGCTCGGCGCCATCGAGGATGCCGGCTTCGATGCCGAATAGCCTGTGGAACAAGGAAACCAAGTGTCTGAATCAACCATCAAACTGACCCAGCTTTCTCACGGCGGCGGCTGTGGCTGCAAGATTGCCCCGGGTGTCCTGCAAAAAATCCTGGCCGGCACGACGCCGGGCATCATCCCGCCGCAATTGCTGGTCGGTACCGAAACCGCCGACGATGCGGCGGTGTACCAGATCAACCCGCAGCAGGCGATTGTCGCGACGACGGACTTTTTCATGCCGATCGTCGATGATCCTTTCGATTTCGGGCGCATCGCGGCGACCAATGCCATTTCCGACGTCTATGCCATGGGCGGCACGCCCTTGTTCGCGCTGGCCCTGGTCGGCATGCCGGTCAATGTGCTGCCGCTCGAAACCATCGCCAAGATTCTCGAAGGCGGCGAGGCGGTCTGTCGTGCGGCGGGGATTCCGATTGCCGGCGGCCACACCATCGATTCGGTCGAGCCGATTTATGGCCTGGTCGCCATCGGCCTGGTCAATCCGGCGCATCTCAAGCGCAACTCGTCGGCCCAGCCCGGCGACAAGCTGATTCTCGGCAAGCAGTTGGGCGTCGGTGTGTACAGCGCGGCGCTGAAGAAGGACCTGTTGACCGATAACGACTACCAGGCAATGGTCGAGACGACGACCCAGCTCAATACGCCGGGCCCGGTGCTGGCCTGCCTGGATGGCGTGCATGCAGTGACCGACGTTACCGGCTTCGGCCTGCTCGGCCATCTGATGGAAGTCTGCAAAGGCAGCCAATTGCGGGCCAAAGTGAATTTTTCCGATCTGCCGCTGCTTGGCAAAGCCATGGAGTTTGCCCGCGGCGGCCAGGTGACCGGCGCTTCCGGGCGCAACTGGGCGAGCTACGGCGACGGCGTCAATCTCGCCGCCCACCTGGGCGATGCCGAGCGCGCCCTGCTGACCGATCCGCAGACCTCGGGCGGCCTGCTGGTCTCCTGTGCGCCGGAGAGCGTCACCGAAGTCTTGTCCATTTTCCTGCAGCAGGGCTTCACCCACGTTTCGGTGGTCGGTGAGGTCGGTGCGGGCGAGCCGGGAATCGACGTCGTCTAAACGAGGAGTTTGCCATGTGCCACCTGCTGTCTCTGCTGCGTTGCTTGTTACTGACGATGCTGCTGGCGATGGTCGGTGGCCTGCACGCCAAGGAGCCGGCGGCGCCGGAGGCGGTGCTGAGTTTTGCCAACCGCGAGATCGTCACGCTGCGCGCGACAGTGCAGGGGGTGACGCCGGAAAATCGGGTCAAGCGCATCGACGAACGGCTGCGTGTCCTTGGTGAAGCCGACCTGGAGCAGCCGATCAACCGCAACCATGTGGCGCTGGAAGGGCGCAAGGGGATCATCTTCAGCCTTGGCGACCGCATGCTGTTCGTACTCTACGAGGCTGATCTTGACGAGGAGCAGCGACTGAGCCTGGCGGCGGCGGCCGACCAGGTCGAAAAGCGCTTTCGCGAAGCGCTCAAGGTCAAGGATGAGCAACTGCGCGGTCCGGTGCTGCTCAAGGGCATCCTGCTCTCCTTGCTGGCGACGGCGATCATGTTGACCCTGCTGTGGGTGATCCAGCGGACCACTGGTTTCGTGCTGGCGCGTCTGCAACGGCTGGTGCAGAAGGCGCGCGGCAACGGCAAGGTGGGTTGGGCCGAGCATGCCTGGTTGCTGATCAGCCGCCTGGCCCAGTTGATCCTCGCTTTTCTGTGGCTGTCGGTGGCTTACCTGTGGTTTACCTACGTGCTGGGTACTTTTCCGCTGACCCAGCCGTTCGCCGACAAGCTCTCCAGCTTTCTGGTCGAGTTGCTCGGCATGCTCGGGCACGGGGCGGTTTCTGCCCTGCCGGGGCTGTTGACCGCAGCGGTCATCCTGTTCCTGACCAAAGCGGTCAATGACGTCCTGGCCAATGTTTTCCAGAATGTCGATCAGGGCAAGGCGACCATCCCCGGCATTCACCAGGAGACCGCCCGTGCCACCCGGCGTCTGGTCGGCATCCTGGTCTGGGGTGGTGGCATCGCCGTGGCTTATCCCTATCTGCCGCTGGCCGAGAGCGATGCCTTCAAGGGCTTGTCGGTGATGTTCGGCTTCATGTTGACCCTCGGTTCGGCCGGCATCGTCACGCAATTGATGAGCGGCCTGGTGCTGATCTACTCACGGGCGCTGCATGTCGGCGATTTCGTCAGCATCGGCGAGGTGGTCGGTGTGGTCAAGGAAATGGGGGCGCTGTCCACCAAGCTGGTCAATATGCGCAATGAGGAGATCACCATTCCCAATGCCGTGCTGGTTGGCAACCCGATCAAGAACTACAGCAGCAACGGGGCGGCGCAAGGGGCGCTGCTGTCAACCTCGGTCACCATCGGCTACGACACCCCGTGGCGGCAGGTCCATGCCATGCTGCTCAAGGCGGCCGAGGCCACCGGTGGCCTGCGTTCGGACCCGGCTCCCTTCGTCCGGCAGAAGAGCCTGCAGGATTTCTACGTCGAGTACGAGCTTTTCGCCTATATCGACCGGCCGCTGGAGCGGGTACATATTCTTTCCGAACTGCATGCCAATATTCAGGACCAGTTCAACAGCCACGGCGTCCAGATCATGTCGCCGCACTTCGTGCTGCAGCCGAAGAACAATGTTGTCGTCAGCCGCGACAACTGGTTCGCCGAGCCCGCCGACAAGCCCTGAACACCGCACGGTCGGTCGGGCTTAACTTCGTTTGACAGCCTGCGTATTCTTGAGCGGATTACGTTACAAGTTGTAACGTAATGGCAAATGCGATATATTCGCATTTGTATTCAGGTTTTCGTGCCCGGCTCAGCGCCAGGTTCGAGCAGCCTGCAAGAATTCAGGAGTCCGGTGCTCGATCGAGCGCCCGGGGTCCGCAGATATCCCGGCAAGCCAGCCTCTATGCCAGCCAGCCACCCCAACTGACTGTCTTGAGGTATTTTCGTGAACACTACAAACTCGCCTGAATCGAAGGTTTCCGAACTTTCGTCCGCAATGGGCTCGGGGGTAAGCGCCGAACGGCGCGCCAAATTGTTGCCGCTGGGGGCCATGGTTGTTGCCGGCTTGTTCGGCGCGGCCAATGCGTCGGCCGCCGACGAGCAAACGCTGCCGGCGGTGACCGTCAAGGCCAACGCCGAACAGCAGGATGGCGTCCGCGCCACCAAGACCCGGGTCGGCAAGGTCGTTCAGGATCCGCACGATGTGCCGCAGGCGATCACGACGATTACCCGCTCGCTGATGGAAGAGCAGGAAGCCAATTCGCTGCGCGAAGCGCTGCGTAACGTTTCCGGCCTTTCCTTCAATGCCGCCGAAGGCGGCCGTTCCGGCGACAACATGATGTTGCGCGGTTTCTACACCTTCGGCGACATGTACCTCGACGGTATCCGTGATACCGCCCAGTACGATCGCGAAGTATTCAACCTGGAACAGGTCGATGTGCTGCGCGGTGCTGCCGCCATGCTGTTCGGGCGTGGCCAGGCCGGCGGCGTCATCAACCAGGTCAGCAAGACGCCGATGCTGTACGGCATCAACAAGGTCAATGTCGGGGTGGGGACCAACGGTTACTTCGAAACCAAGGCCGACCTCAACCAGCGCATCGGCGAAACCACCGCCATTCGTTTGAACGTGATGAAGCGCGATGAAGAGAACGGCCGCTCCAACCCGGTGAGCGGGACGACGCCGGAAATTCATCGCCAGGGTTTTGCGCCGAGTATTTCCTTCGGTCTCGGCACCGATCACGAAGTCACCCTGAGCCATTACTGGGCGCAGGGCAACGATCGGCCGGATTACGGCGTGCCGTTCAACGCTACCGCCAAAAAGCCGGAAAGCACCTATGCCAACAACAAGGACTACTGGGGTGTCAGCGGCAGTTTCGACGAAAGCCAGACCAACGTCTCGACCCTGAGCTACCTGTTCAAGATTGCGCCGGATACCCAGTGGCGGACTGTGATGCGCGCCGCCAACTACAAGCGCTCGTACTGGGCCGTTGCGCCGCAGGGTGGGGCGCCGACGGCAAACAGCCTGGCCTCGCAAGCGAAAACCCGCGAATTCGATACCGACAATTTCGTCTTGCAAAGCGATCTGAATACCAGCTTCAAGGTGTTCGGCATGAAGAACGATTTGGTCACCGGCGTCGAGTACCTGAAGGAAGATTCGACCCGCTGGGCCCTTCAGAATCTGGGTACCGCCAGCAAGCCGCTCTACAAGTCCGGCCGCTACACCTCGGCAGCGCCGAATACCTATCAGGGCGACACCTACAGCGCCTACGTCCAGGACACGCTGGAATTCGTGCCCGACTGGCGGTTGACCGCCGGGGTCCGCCGCGACGAGATGCGTTCCGAATACCAGTCGCCGGTCGGCTCGACAGGCGCCTCTACCAACTTCCGCGGCGATTTTGGCGAGAACAGCTACCGTACTGGTCTCTCCTGGCAGCCGTCGGCCGCCCAGCATTACTACCTGGGCTGGAGCGATTCGTTCAGCCCGACCGCCGACCTCTACCAGCTGTCCGGCAGCCAATACCCGGCCGAACGCTCCAAGGTCAGCGAAATCGGTGCCAAGTGGCTGCTGCTTGACGGCAACCTGGCCTTCCGTACCGCGCTCTACCACGCCGTCAAGGACTGGGAACGCAATACCGACCTCGAGTCGACCGCGTCGATCCTGACCAAGAAGCGCGAGTCGGACGGTATCGAGCTTGAACTGGCCGGCCGCGTCACCGACAACTGGGAAGTCTTCAGCGGCCTGTCGCTGATTGACGCCGAGATTCTCGAAGTCGCGCCGGGCAACGGCAACAAGAACTTCGTCGGCCAGATGCCGCGCAATACGCCGAAGCAGACCTTCAACCTCTGGACGACCTACCAGTTGCCGCTCGGCTTCAAGGTCGGTGGCGGCATGGAGTACAAGAGCAAGCGTTACGGCGGCGCACCGACCGGAACCGGGGCGTTCAACCCGAACTGGGTGCCGTCCTACACCCGCTGGGATGCGATGGTCGCCTACGAACAGCCGAAGTACGCCATCAAGTTCAACATCCAGAACGTCTTCGACAAGGTCTACTACGATGCGATCTACGACAACGGTGGCTTCACTTACGTCGGCCAGGCCCGTCGTTTCATCCTGAGCACCGAGTACAAGTTCTAAGCGCTCGCACCACCCGACCCCCTCGCTTCGCCGAGGGGGTTTTCGCTTGAGGAAGCCATGCTGATCACCATTGACAACGTTTTGACCCCGGAAGAACTGTCGACCGCCAGAGAGCTGCTCGCTCGCTCCAACTGGTCGAGCGGGCAAATCACCGCCGGCCTGCAGGCCGCCCGCGCCAAGAACAACGAACAACTGGCCGAAAATGCCGAGCATCTGCCGGACCTGCGCCGCCTGGTGCTGCAGGCCCTGAACCGCAATGCCACCTTCTTCACGGCGGCACTGCCGCTGAAGATCCTGCCGCCCTTCTTCAACCGCTACAGCGGCGACAGCAACTACTACGGCTTTCATACCGACAACGCCATGCGCCAGATGCCGGACGGCAGCGGCTATGTCCGGGCCGACGTTTCGGCCACCTTGTTTTTCTCCGAGCCTGACGAATACGAAGGCGGCCTGCTCACCATCGAGGACACTTTCGGCAAGCACGGCTTGAAGCTCAAGGCCGGCAGCATGGTCGTCTATCCCTCGACCTCGATCCACGAAGTGGCGCCGGTCACAGCCGGCGAGCGCGTTGCCTGCTTCATGTTCATGCAGAGCATGGTGCGCGACCCCGGCCAGCGCCGCATGCTCTACGACATGGACATGGCGCTGCTCGACCTGCGCGAAGCGCATGGCGACAGCGACCCGGTCGTCCGCCTGACCGGCTGCTACCACAACCTGCTGCGTCGCTGGGCGGATTCGTGATGCCTGAATTCATGTCATTCCCGCGAAAGCGGGAATCCAGGCGGCGGCCAATGACTTCTGAACATCTCTGGATTCCCGCCGACGCGGGAATGACGGAGTGGGGGGGCTAAGCGATGTTCAACGCCCCGCTGCTCGACGGCATTCCGCGCGACATCGTCGCGCTCGCCGACTATGAGGCCTATGCTCGCCGCCGGCTCGACGACAACGCCTGGGCCTACCTCGACGGCGCTGCCGCCGACGAACTGACGCAGGCCTGGAACCGCGCTGCCTTCGACCGCCGTGCCTTGCTGCCGCGCGTGATGGCCGATGTTGCCGGCGGCCATTGCCGGACGACGCTGTTCGGCCGCGAACTGCCCAGCCCGGTGCTGCTGGCGCCGGTTGCCTGGCAAAAACTGTTTCACCCGGACGGCGAACTGGCCACCGCCTATGCTGCCTCGGCGCTCGGTGCCGGCTTCGTGCTCAGCACGCTGGCCAGCTGCCAGATCGAGGAGGTGGCGGCGGCCGCCCGCCAGGGCGGCGACGGGCCGCGCTGGTTCCAGCTCTACCTGCAGCCCGACCGCAGCCTGAATGCCGAACTCGTCCAGCGGGCCGAAGCCGCCGGCTACGAGGCCATCGTGTTTACGGTGGACGCGCCGCTGCACGGCATCCGCAATCGCGAACAGCGCGTCGGCTTCCAGCTGCCGCCGGGCATCGAGGCGGTCAATCTGCGCCGCCCGGCGCAGCCTGACGATGCTGAAGGCGCCGCCCGGCGGACCCGCTCGGATGCCGAAAAGCGTGCCCGGCGCGGGCCGAGTGCCGTCTTCGACGACCTGATGCCGCATGCGCCGACCTGGCGCGATCTTGAATGGCTGCTGGCGACGACGCGGCTGCCGGTCATCGTCAAGGGCGTCCTGCACCCGGATGATGCCGTTCGTGCGGTCGACCTCGGCGCTGCCGGCATTATTGTTTCCAACCACGGCGGCCGCACGCTCGACACGCTGCCGGCCAGCCTCGACGCCTTGCCGGCCGTCGCCGACCGTCTGCTCGGCCGCGTCCCCATCCTGCTCGATGGCGGTGTCCGGCGCGGCACCGACATCTTCAAGGCGATCGCCCTCGGCGCCTCGGCGGTGCTGATCGGTCGTCCCTACATCCACGCCCTGTCTGCCGCCGGCCCGCTCGGCGTCGCCCATGTGCTGCGCCTGCTGCAGGATGAGCTGGAGGCGACCATGGCCTTGTGCGGCGTCGCCAGCCTCGACCGCATTTCCACCGATTATTTCAAAGACCCTTCCTTCAGGAGAACCGACCCATGAACAAGAAACTGACGCTGCTTGCGCTGCTGCTGGCGACCACCGGCTTCGCCGCCCAGGCCGAGGAAAAGGTGCTCAACCTCTATTCCGCCCGTCACTACCAGACCGACGAGAAGCTCTACGACAACTTCACCAAGCAGACCGGCATCAAGATCAACCGCATCGAGGGCAAGGAAGAAGAGTTGATGGAGCGCATCCGCAACGAAGGCGCCAACAGCCCGGCCGATGTCTTCGTCACTGTCGATGCGGCCCGCCTGGCCACCGCCGATGCCCTCGGCCTGTTCGCCCCGGTCAAGTCGAAGACGCTGGAAGCGCGCATCCCGGCCCACCTGCACACCGATACCTGGTTCGCCTTCTCGACCCGCGCCCGCGTCATCATCTACAACCGCAATGCGCTCAAGGCGGAAGACGTCGCCACTTACGAGTCGCTGGCCGATCCCAAGCTCAAGGGCAAGCTCTGCAGCCGCTCCGGCGCTCACCCCTACAACCTGTCGCTGGTCTCCTCGTTGATCGCGCATGACGGCGAAGCGAAGACCGAAGAATGGGCCAAGGGCGTCGTCGCCAATTTCGCCCGCGCCCCGAAGGGGGGCGACACCGACCAGATCAAGGCGGTGGCGGCCGGCGAATGCGGCGTCGCCGTCTCCAATACCTACTACCTGGCGCGCCTGATCCGTTCCGACAAGATCGACGAGCGCCGGATGATGGAACGCATTGGCATCGTCTGGCCCAACCAGGCCGGTCACGGCACCCACATCAATATTTCCGGGGCGGGTGTCGTCAAGACCTCGAAGAACCAGGAAGTCGCCGTCAAGTTTCTCGAATACCTGGCCAGCGACGATGCCCAGCGCTATTTCGCCGACGGCAACAACGAATGGCCGGTGGTCGCCAGCGTCGTTACCAACAACCCGGCGCTGGAAGCGATGGGCAAGTTCAAGGCCGACACGCTGCCGATCGGCACGCTGGCCAAGAACATCGTCGCCGCCCAGAAACTGCTCGACCGCGCCGGCTACCGCTAAGCACACAGGCCCGGCTGGCCGGGCATGTCGCCAACCGTTGTTGATGGAATTGCCATGAATCGTCGTCAATTACTGCTTACCCTGGCCGGTCTGGCCGCCATGCCGAAACTGGCGCTGGCCGCCGGTGCCGCCACTCAGGCCGTGCTCGGGGCCGCCTGGCGCGGCCCGAACAAGAGCGATCCCTATTTCGCCGGCGCCCTGGTCGCCGACTGGGAGAGCCGCAAGCTCGCCATCCGCTACGCCGTCCCCTTGCCGACCCGGCCGCACGGCCTGCTCGGCGAAGCTGATGGCAGTTTGCTGGTGGTCGGTGTGCGGCCCGGTACCTGGTTGCTGCGTTGTGACGACAAGGGGCAACTGATGCAGCAGGTCAGGCTTGATGCAGACGATTCACCGACCCGCCTGAACGGCCATATCGTGCTCGGTGCCAGGGGCGACGTGCTGTACACCACCGAAACCGATCTCAAAAGCGGACGTGGCCGGATCGGCGTGCGCGACCGGCTGAGCCTGCAGAAGCTGGCCGAATGGGATAGCCACGGCGTCGATCCGCACC
Organism: Dechloromonas denitrificans; assembly: GCF_001551835.1. GTDB lineage: Bacteria > Pseudomonadota > Gammaproteobacteria > Burkholderiales > Rhodocyclaceae > Azonexus > Azonexus denitrificans. Next base: position 723,939 of record NZ_LODL01000035.1, read on the forward strand.
AGCTGGTGCTCGACCACGAAGGACAGCTGATCGTCGCCAATGGCGGCGTGCCGCGCACGCCGGCCGACAAGAAATACGACCTGCACCGCATGGACCCGTCGCTGGTCCGGCTCGATGCCAAGAACGGCCAGCTGCTGCGCCAGTGGAAGCTGGACGACCCGCGCCTCAGCCTGCGCCACCTGGCCTGGAGCCAGACGCCGGTCGATGCCGACGCCTACCTCGGCATCGCCATCCAGGCCGAACATGACGAAGCGAGCAAGCGGATGGCGGCGCCGATTCTCGCCATTCTCGACGACAACAAACTGTTCGTGCCGACCCGCGCCAACGACGGCATCGGCTACGCCGGCGACATCAGCGCCGCCTACAACGGCGGTTTTGCGCTGTCCAGCAACCAGGCTGGCCTGGCCCAACTCTGGCACCCGGGCAAGCCGGACCAGTTGACGCCGATTGTCGAATTGCAGGAGGCCTATGCGCTGGCTGGCTGGACGGGGCCGGGCAAGGGCGGCGGCGTGCTGGTGGCGACCGCTCTCGGCCTGGTCCGCTGGCATCCGACGGCCAAGCCAGCCATGCTGCCCTGGCCGCAGCCGATGGCGCTGGACAACCACTGGGTCTTGCTCAGTGAAGCCTGATCCGGGGCTGCCAGCAAAACAGGCATCTGTTCACGGTTGATGTGTCTTCGGGATGCCGTGCCGCAGTTAAGCGATGGCACTCCAGGCATCCCCGCAACGGCTTGATGGTGTATTCAAGTTGCCCCCTAAGCTGTCTGCCGAATCTTGCGGTGGACTGTCTCTGCTTCGAATGCAGTCATATAAGTTGCAACAGCAACGATAAGCAGCCCGTCAGAGCCCTTCGATGATGCGGATGTCCCGTTCGGCACCATCGCCCAGCGCAGCCAGTGCGGCCTGGTAGGCGGGGCTGTCGTGAGTGGCCGTCGCCTGCGCCACACTGTCGAATTCGATCACCACCGTGCGCTGCATCAGGCCTTGCTCATACACCTTCGCAGGCTCGCCGCGTGCCAAGAATCGCCCTCCGCCCGCAGTAATCGCCGGTCCGGCAAGCTTCGCGTAGGCGGCAACTTTGTCCGCGTCATGTATCGCACGATACGTGTTTACCCAATACGCTTTTGACATGATATTTCCCTTTCTCGGTTGATGTGTGGGCCTGACTATGATGCGCTGCGATCGTCTATTTCAGCAGTATCGGTTTAAGTAATAGCCAAAGGGCTGTGCAAAGGATCATCCAGGCGAAGGCAGTCTTCATCGTCCGTTCCGGAAGGCGATGCGCCAACGAGACGCCTAGGGAAACGGTGAATAAGCCGCCAATGGCCAGGGGCAAGCCGATTGACCAATCCACTTGTCGGGCGCCGCCGTAAGTCGCCAGTGCAACAATCGAACAGGGGGTAACCAGCGCCAGGGAGAGGCTTTGGGCGACTGTCTGCCGTTGGCCGAAACAGCCGGTGAAGATGGGGGTCGCCACCAGTCCGCCGCCCACGCCAAGCAGCCCCATGCAGGCGCCACCGACAATGCCGACCAGCGGCATCAGTTTTAGGTTGAACCGGCTATGTGCGTCGACTGGGCTGGCGGTGCGCCGTTGCGCCAGCATGCGCAGCGCCAGGACGAGGAGGCAAACGCTAAACACCGTGCGCAGGACATTCGGATTCAAACCCGTTGCCACGTAGGCGACCACCAGCGTCGTCGCAGAAGCGAGCAGCCCGATTTGAATGGCGGCTCGCCAGGGAATCGGGTGGCGCCGGGTGTAGCGCCACCAGCCGACGAGCAGAATCGGTACCATCATGGCCAGCGAAGTGCCCTGGGCCAGCGCCTGCTCCATGCCAAAGGCCAGTGCCAGGAAGGGAATGGCGATGATGCCGCCACCGATGCCGAACAGTCCGCCAAAGAAACCCAATGCAGCGCCGAGCGCGAGGATGGAGAGAAGATCGACAATTGCCGGGAGGTGCATTGAATGGATTTTCCGGATCGGTTGAGGTTGGCGAAATGTGCTGGAAAAGTATGATGCAGGGGAGGCTAAGGGCTATGAGGCGAGGGCTGCCAGCGTCTCGGCAATGGCTTGGCCGGATTCGCTGGTCGTTGCCGTACCGCCCATGTCCGGCGTGCGTGGACCGGCGACCAATACTGTCTCGATGGCCTGAATGATGGCGTCGTGGGCCGCCTTGTACTTGGTGTCGCCTTGTCCGAGAAAGTCGAGCATCATCGCCCCGGACCAGACCATGGCGATCGGATTGGCGATCCCTTTTCCTGCAATGTCGGGGGCCGAGCCATGCACCGGTTCGAAGAGGGAAGGGAATGTCCGCTCGGGATTGAGGTTGGCCGACGGCGCAATGCCGATGGTGCCGGTACAGGCCGGTCCCAGGTCGGAAAGGATATCGCCAAACAGGTTGGAGGCAACCACCACGTCGAAACGCTCCGGGCTGAGGACGAAGCGGGCGGTCAAAATGTCGATGTGGTACTTGTCCCAGCGCACCGCCGGGTAGTCTTTGGCCATGCTTTCGACGCGCTCGTCCCAGTAAGGCATGCTGATCGCAATGCCGTTCGACTTGGTGGCCGAGGTCAGATGTTTTTTCGGGCGTGTCTGGGCCAGCTCGAACGCATACTTCAGGATTCGATCAACACCCTTGCGGGTAAAAATTGATTCCTGGATCACGACTTCGCGCTCGGTTCCTTCGAAGAGACGACCGCCCACCGAAGAGTATTCGCCTTCGGTGTTTTCCCGAACGACATAGAAATCGATGTCACCGACTTGGCGATTCGCCAGCGGGCAGGGCACGCCGGGCATCAGGCGGACCGGCCGGAGATTGACGTATTGGTCGAAATCGCGCCGGAACTTGATCAGCGATCCCCACAGCGAAATGTGGTCGGGAACCGTTGCCGGCCAGCCGACGGCACCGAAATAGATGGCGTCGAAGCCCTTCAATTGCTCGAACCAGTCGTCCGGCATCATCTTGCCGTGCTGCAGGTAATAGTCGCAGTTGGCCCACTCGAAGGTCGTGAATTCGAGATCGATCGCAAATTTTCGCGCGGCAACTTCCAGGACACGCAAACCTTCGGGCATCACTTCCTGGCCAATGCCATCACCGGCGATCACCGCGATTTTGTGCTTCATGTCGATTTCCTCTGTAACGAACGGATGTCAGGTTTGGCTAGCTTAGAGGTCACGGAAATATTTACAATCCGCTCAAATGTGAATCCCGTGGATACGAATCGTGAACATCAAGCCTCAGCTCGACGATCTCCGCCTGCTCTGCGTCGTGGCACGCAACCGCAGTTTTGCCGAAACCTCCCGTGAGCTGGGGGTTTCCAAGGCGGTGGTCAGCAAGCGGATCGCGCTGCTTGAAGCAGCTGTCCAGGAAAGACTGTTTCACCGGACGACGCGCAACGTTTCGCTGACTGCTCAGGGAGAGATCGTCCATCAATGGGCACAACGCATTCTCGAAGATGTCGATCTGATGGGCGAGGCGATCTCCCGGGAAAAGGCGGCGCCGAGCGGATTGCTGCGCATTTGCAGCAGCACCGGCTTCGGCCGCAGTCGCCTGGCCCCGGCGCTCTCCGCAATGGCCCGGCAGTTTCCGCAACTCGAGATCCAGGTCGAATTGTTCGACCGACTGGTTGATCTGGTCGATGAAGGCTTTCAGCTCGATATCCGGCTCGGCCACGTGCGCGAAGGCAATGTCATCAAGCGGCGGATCGCCCGCAATCGGCGGGTGTTGTGCGCCTCGCCGGCCTACCTCGCGCGCTTCGGCATGCCGCAATCGCTGGACGACCTGAAGGCCCATCGCTGCATTCCGATCCGCGAACGCGACCAGGATTTCGGGCGCTGGGAACTGGACGGGCCGGATGGCCTCGTCGCCATCAAGGTCAGCGGCCCGCTTTCCGCCAACAACGGCGAAATCGTCCGGCAGTGGGCGATCGACGGTCATGGCATCATCCTGCGGTCGACCTGGGATATTTGCCGAGAAATCGAGGCCGGCGTACTGGTGCCGGTATTGCCCGCCTATTTCCAGCAGGCGGATGTCTGGGCGGTCTATCCTTCCAGGCTGTCGGTCTCGGCCAAGGTCAAGGTCTGTGTCGAGTTTCTCGAACAATGGTTCGAGCAGACCGGGATGAACGAGCGCTCATAGCACTACCAGTTCGACTGGTTCTGGTTCGGACTGTCGGCGTGCCGGCTCAGATAGTCGCGCAGATGTTCGACAAAATAGGCGACCTTGGCCGACAGGTTCAAGCGCTCCAGATAGACGGCATAGATGTCGGCGGGAGGCGTTTCATAGTCCGCCAGCACCTGGACCAGCCGGCCGCTGCGCAAATATTTGGCGACGTCCCACTCGGCGCGCATCAGGATGCCATGCCCCTCCAGCGCCCAGTTGATGGCGACTTCACCATCATTGGTGCTCAACTTGCCGTGCACCTTGATGGTTTCCGTTTGCTTCCCCCGACTCAGCCGCCAATTGCCATAGGCAGATTCGTTTTGCCGCAGCACGATGCATGGGTGCTGCGTCAGTTCATGGGGGAAGTTGGGCTGACCGGCGGCGCGCAGGTAGGCCGGTGAGGCACAGAGCAGGCGCCGGTTGGCGGCGATTTTTTTGGCAATCAGGCGCGAGTCGGGCAGCTCTCCGAAGCGGATCGAGACGTCGATTGCTTCGTCCGGCAAGTTCACCGGGCGGTCGGTCAGGTGCAGCTGGACTTCGACGTCCGGGTAGGTTTTGGTGAAGGCCGAAATGGCCGGGCCAATGTAGGAACGACCGAAACCCAGCGGCGCATTGACCCGCAACAGCCCCTTCGGCGCCGCTCGGCTGCTTGACACCAGGCGTTCCATTTCATCGATGTCACTGAGGATGCGCTGCGCATTCCCGAAATAAACCTCGCCTTCGTTGGTCAGGCTGATCCGGCGCGTCGTCCGGTTGAGGAGGCGCACGCCCAGGCGTTCCTCCAGTTGCGACAGGCGGCGGGATACCGCCGGCGGGGTCAGGTTCAGTTCCCGAGCCGTCGCGGCCAGGCTTCCCTGTTTGACCAGCAGGCAGAAAAAGGCGAGTTCCGAGTCGGTGTTCATTATTAAGTTTTTTGCAATGATGAATTAACTTTACATCGATTCATATTTTTTCCAAAGGTTTTAATCTCCGCTCCACGCTACACCCCGATAGAGAACAGCGCGCTTCGAGTCAGTGGTATCGAAGAGGCGAAAGAGCCGCAGAAGACGGTGGACATCGCCATGGACCGAGCAGCTTGGTTCGTAGCGGTAGAGGCATCGGTGCTACCGGCATCGATTGGAAATCGACAAAAAAGGAGACATCCAATGGAATTGGATATTGAAAAACGGACCATGCGCCGGATCACCTGGCGCATCGTGCCATTCATCATGCTGCTGTACTTCATCGCCTACCTGGACCGGGTCAACATCGGCTTTGCCGCCTTGACCATGAAGCAGGACCTGGGCTTTACCGCCTCCATCCTCGGCTTCGGTGCCGGTATCTTCTTCTGGGGCTACTTCCTGTTCGAGGTGCCCTCGAATATCGCCCTGCACAAGTTCGGGGCCCGACTCTGGATTGCCCGGGTCATGGTGACCTGGGGGATCATTTCGGGCGGCATGGCCTTCGTCGAAGGGCCGACCAGCTTCTACATCATGCGCTTCCTGCTCGGCGCCGCCGAGGCGGGCTTCTTCCCCGGCATCATCCTCTATCTCAGCTACTGGTTCCCGGCTCGCCATCGGGCTGGCGTCACCGCGCTGTTCATGGCGGCGGCACCGATCTCGACCGCACTGGGGTCGCCGATCTCCGCTGCGCTGCTCGAAATGAACGGCGTGATGGGCCTGGTCGGCTGGCAGTGGATGTTCATTCTGGAGGCGGTTCCGGCCTTGATCCTCGGCGTGGTGGTCTTCTTCTACATGACCGACAAGCCGGAACAGGCCAAGTGGCTGAAGGACGACGAACGTGCCTGGCTGGTCAATGCCATGCATGCCGAAGTCGCCAGCAAGGCAGACAGCGCCAAGCACAGCATCCTGAGTGGTCTGGCCAATCCGCGGGTCATTGCGCTGGCCCTGATCTATTTCGGCACCTCGGCTGGCTTGTACACGCTGGGCATCTGGGCGCCGCAGATCATCAAGGAACTGGGCGTCTCGTCGATGACTGTCGGCTTCCTGAATGCGATTCCGCCCATCGTCTCCGTTGTCGCCATGGTTCTCTGGTCACGCCATTCTGACCGCACTGGCGAACGAACCTGGCACGTCGTGCTGGCCTGTTGCGCCGCAGCCATCGGTCTGGTCGTCGCCGCCGGCGCCAACAGTGTGGTCGGCCTGATCGCCGCCCTGACCCTGGTCAATATCGGTATCAGCTGCGCCAAGCCGCCGCTGTGGAGCATGCCGACCATGTTCCTGTCCGGTGCCGCCGCCGCGACCGGTATTGCCACCATCAACTCGATCGGCAATCTCGGCGGCTTCGCCGGCCCCGCGATGATCGGCTGGGTCAAGGACAAGACCGGCAGCTTCGAGTACGGCCTCTATTTCGTCGCCGCTCTGCTCGTGCTGTCCGCCGTGTTGACCCTGCTCCTGGCCCGTTCGCAGAAACCGCAGGTGGTGGTAGCCGAAGCGGTTGCGCACTGAAACAACGCCACACCCCATCCCCAACAGATTTTTACAGGAGCACACAATGGACAAGGAAGCAGCAGTTCAGTCCCTGACGGACACCATGGCCAAATTCACGTCCTACATCGGCAAGCGTCTGCCGAAGGACGTCAAGGCCAAACTGGCCGACCTGCGGACCATGGAAACCAACCCCCTGGCCAAGTCGATCTACGACTCGATGGCCGGCAACCAGGAAGCCGCCGACAAGCTGGATCGCCCGAGCTGCCAGGACACCGGTGTCATCCAGTACTTCATTTCGGCCGGTTCCAATTTCCCGCTGATCGGCGAACTCGAAGAGGTCCTGCGCAATGCAACGCTGGGCGCGACCAAGATGGGCCCGCTGCGTCACAACGCCGTCGAAACCTTCGATGAAAAGAATACCGGCACCAATACCGGCACCCAGATTCCCTGGCTGGACTGGCGCATCGTTCCCGGCGAAGACAGCTGCACCATCGACGTCTATATGGCCGGTGGCGGCTGCACGCTGCCCGGTGCGGCCAAGGTGCTGATGCCGGGGCAGGGCTACGAAGGCGTCGCCGAATTCGTCATGGACGTGATTACCGAGCGCGGCGTCAATGCCTGCCCGCCGCTACTGGTCGGGGTCGGGGTTTCGACCTCGGTCGAGACGGCGGCCCGCCTCTCCAAGCTGGCGATTCTGCGCCCGGTCGATTCGAAGAGCTCCAATGCCAATGCGGCCTTGATGGAAGAACTGCTCGAACAAGGCCTCAACGAAATCGGCATCGGCCCGCAGGGCTTGACCGGCAATAACAGCGTGATGGGCGTCAATATCGAGTCGTCGGCCCGTCACCCCTCGACCATCGGGGTCGCCGTCAATACGGGGTGCTGGGCACACCGCCGCGGCAAGATCCGGATCAATCCGGATATGTCCTACGAAATCATTTCCCACGAAGGAGTAGTCCTGTGAAAAAGATTCTGACCACCCCGATCAAGGACGAGGATCTGAAAGATTTGAAGGTGGGCGACGTGGTCTATCTGACCGGCCGCCTGGTCACCTGTCGTGACGTGGCGCATCGCCGCCTGATCGAGCAGAAGCGCGAGCTGCCGGTCAACCTCGAAGGCGGGGCAATTTTCCACGCCGGCCCGATTGTCCGCAAGAATGCCGAAGACAAGTATGAAATGGTTTCGATCGGCCCGACCACCAGCATGCGGATGGAAAAGTTCGAGCGTGAATTCATCAAGCAGACCGGCGTCAAACTGATTGTCGGCAAGGGCGGCATGGGGCCGGAAACGGTGGCCGGTTGCCAGGAAGGCATTGCCGTCCATGCCATTTTCCCGGGCGGCTGTGCGGTACTGGCCGCCACCCAGGTCGAAGAGATCGAAGGTTACGAGTGGCCCGACCTGGGCATGCCGGAAACCTTGTGGATCAACCGGGTCAAGGAATTCGGCCCGCTGATCATCTCGATCGACACCAAGGGCAACAACCTGATTTCCGACAACAAGGTCAATTTCAACGCCAAGAAAAAGCCGGTGCTGGAACGGATCAGCAAGCAGCTCAGCTTCATCAAGTAGCCGCCAGCAAATCGGGTGAAAACGACGGCTGTCGTTTTCACCCGCACGCATCGCTTGCCGGCAGTGCCCGGCAAGGATGGCCGTTTCTCCTGAACAAATAACAAGGGTGGTCCGACAATTCGGCCAGGCGCGGGGAATGTCATGGCATTCACCTCCGGGCGGCTGCGTTTGCCTGACAAAAGCACCTTAATTGGAGGCAGACATATGAATTCAAAACAACTACGCGAAGCAGCGCTCTATTACCACCGCCAGCCCAAGCCGGGCAAAATCGCGGTGACCCCGATCAAGCAGCTCACCAACCAGTACGATCTGTCGATGGCCTA
>NZ_LODL01000036.1 GCF_001551835.1 Dechloromonas denitrificans
TCCCCCTACCGTTTCGTCGCACCTCAAGTCAATGACGTCATCAATAGGGCGCTTACGCTTTTTTCATCGAATTGAACCCTTATTTTCTGCTGTAGATTTGTCAATCAACGAGAAAGCGACAAGTATCGTTCTTGTGGTCTGACGGGCCTCAGAGCGAGGATGTGTGGGTTGCTGTAATGACGTTATCACTCGCCTTAGTTAAAAAATTCTACTTTTTGATTGCAAAATTTTGCCAAGTCCCTATAATTCGCGCCCTCAGCACCTGTGCCCAGGTGGCGGAATTGGTAGACGCACTAGTTTCAGGTACTAGCGGGTAACTCCGTGGGGGTTCGAGTCCCTTCCTGGGCACCAGTATTGTTGAGATTGTGGGGGTATAGCTCAGCTGGGAGAGCGCTTGCATGGCATGCAAGAGGTCCGCGGTTCGATCCCGCGTACCTCCACCAATGTAGGAATGATAGTCCAGGGTCCCCATCGTCTAGAGGCCTAGGACACCGCCCTTTCACGGCGGTAACCGGGGTTCGAATCCCCGTGGGGACGCCAGAGTATCTGCAGCAAGCAGTCAAGCTGGAGTGGTAGTTCAGTTGGTTAGAATACCGGCCTGTCACGCCGGGGGTCGCGGGT
>NZ_LODL01000037.1 GCF_001551835.1 Dechloromonas denitrificans
GTCTGCGCCGCTTTCAGGGTTTCCTCGAGCAGTTGCTCAGCCGGGATGACCCGGGCAACCAGGCCGGACTTTTCGGCTTCGGCCGCATCCATCATCCGGCCGGTCAGGCAGAGGTCCATCGCCTTCGCCTTGCCGATGGCGCGCGGCAGGCGCTGCGTGCCGCCGGCCCCGGGCAGGGTGCCCAACTTGATTTCCGGTTGGCCGAACTTGGCGCTGTCGGCGGCGTAGATCATGTCGCACATCATCGCCATTTCGCAGCCGCCACCCAGCGCGAAACCGGCCACCGCCGCGATCACCGGCTTGCGCGTCGTCTTGATGCGCTCCCAGTTGCGGGTGATGAAGTCGGTCTTGTAGGCGTGCATGTAGTCGAAATCCTTCATGAAGCCGATGTCGGCCCCGGCGGCGAAGGCTTTTTCATTGCCGGTGATGACGATGCAACCGATATTGTCGTCGGCTTCGAAGCCGTCGATCGCGGCACCGATACCGTCGACCACGTCATTGTTCAGCGCATTCATCGCCTCCGGGCGATTGATGCGGATCAGGCCAACCTTGCCGATGGTTTCAAC
>NZ_LODL01000038.1 GCF_001551835.1 Dechloromonas denitrificans
CCAGGCCGGCAAGGCCGGCATCGCGCATGTCGCCGGCAAGAATCTGCAATACGCCAATGGCGAGACCCTGACTTTCGCCAGCGGCGAGGACAGCAACTTCGCCATCGCCGGCCGGACGAGAATCCACAGCGGCCAGGCCATCGGCCTGCTCGCCGGGGCGATCAAGGCAGGCGACGGCAACACCGGCCTCAAACTGATCGCCGCCCGGGACGACATCGAGTTCCAGGCGCAGAGCGACGAGATGAAGTTCCTGGCCAGGAAGGACGTCAAACTGGTCTCCGCCAC
>NZ_LODL01000039.1:0-66438 GCF_001551835.1 Dechloromonas denitrificans
CCCAGAGAACGGCCAACTCCCGCCACAGCATCAGGTCGCTGAACGGCTCGCGCAATTCGCCCCTGGCCCAGGCCGGGCGCCGGGCCGGCTGGCTGCCCTCGCCGGCAAAATCGCGGACGAACAGGATCGGCGGCTCGAAGTCGCCCGAGGCATCGGTCAGGGCGGTCACGAAGGGATCGCCCTGGGCCACCAGCAAAGCATCCGGCATGCATTGGGCGATCGCCTGGATGACCTCGTCACGGCCCGACACCCGTTCGGCCTCCAGGCCGACCCAACGCAGCATGGCCAGCCAGCTGTCGCAGCGCGGCCCGGCTGGGGCGGCGATCAGCACGTAACAGTTGCGCAGCATCGGCAACCAGCTCGGCAGCTTGCGCGACGACTGGGCGATGTCGACCGGCAGATCAATGATGAAGGTGGAGCCTTCGCCGACCGTGCTCTGCGCGCTGACCCGTCCGCCCATCAGGCCGACCAGGTCGCGGACAATGGCCAGGCCGAGGCCGGTGCCGCCGAAACGGCGGCTCATGCTGTTATCGGCCTGCCTGAAGGGCGAGAATATTTCCTCGAGCGCCTTCGGCTGAATGCCGATGCCGCTGTCGCGGATGGCAAATTGCAGCGCCGGCAGCGACTTGTCGGCCAAGCGGCAGCTGATGGCAATGCTGCCGCTTTCGGTAAATTTGATGGCGTTGCTGACCAGATTGGACAGCACCTGGCGCAGCCGGTGCACATCGCCGAAGATGTAGCCGGGCACGTCGCCGCCCACCTCGAACCACAGGCTCAGCCCTTTTTTGCGGGCGGCCTGGGCAAAGACGGCGACGACCTGTTCGACAACCTCGCGCACATTGAACGGCAGGCATTCCATTTGCAGGGCACCGGCCTCGATCCGCGAAAAATCGAGAATGTCGTTGAGCAGGTGCAGCAAGGTGTCGGCCGAGGTGTTCAGGGTCGCCAACTGGCTGCGCTGCCGGGCAGTCAGCTGGCCGGCCGCCAGCAGGTCGGCGACGCCGATGATGCCATTCATCGGGGTCCGGATTTCGTGGCTCATGTTGGCCAGGAACTGGCTCTTGGCGCGATTCGCTCCCTCGGCTGCCTCCTTGGCCAGGCGCAGCTCCTGCGTTCGTGCCTCGACCATTTCTTCGAGATGCAAGCGATGCTTTTCCAGCTCTCGGTCGCGCTCGGCCACCTCGCCCAGCATCAGGTTGAAGGCATCGGCCAGTTGACCGATTTCGTCATCGGCCAGGCGCGTCGCGCGCTGCGAAAAGTCCTTCGATTCGGCCACCTTGCGGGCGGTTGCGGTCAACGCCGCCAGAGCGGCCAAAATGCCCTGCTGCAATTTGCCGGCAATCAGCAAGGCGACGGCAAAGGCAATCAGGGCGGCGAACAGGAACAGCGCCGAATCCCGGAGAACCTCGCGCCAGACGCTGTCGAGACTGGCCGTCAAGGCCACCGAACCGATCACGGCATCGTGCAACTGGATGGGAACGCTGACCGTGACGTGGGAAAAGTCGGCCACCCTGAACAGATTCCGGTGCAGGCGCTCCCCCTCGCGGACCTGGAGCGGCAGGACCGCGCCCGGCCGGTCGTGGCTGAAGCTGAAGCCGCTCTCGCCGCCGAGCAGGCGCGCGGCGACAATGTCGGGGTGGCTGGCCAGGGTGCTGAACAGCCGCTCGGCCCCGGGGGTGTCCTGAAACTCGACCACCGCCGAGGCGTTGAAGGCAATCACCTCGGCCATCGACTGCAATTCGGTCAGCTTGCCTTCGCGCCGGTGCTCAACCTGGCGCCAGGCAAACAGCACAAACACCAGCAGCAGGCTGACGCCGACCGAAATGGCCAGGATCTGCGCCAGCTTGCGGCGGATCGGCTGGTTCTGTTTCATCGTGATCCTCCGCTCACCTGGCGGGCCAGTCGCAACATCGGCGAACTGGCCTTGAGCCCGGCGCGATTGACGGCATCGGTGTTGATATCGAATTGCAGGCGCCCCTCACCACGGATCAGCGCGATCGCCCCGCCATCCCGAAGAAAACCTTCGTCATCGCTGACGGTCAGGATAGGCAACTTGTCGGCCCAGTGCAGCACTGCGGCGAAACGTGCCTCTTCGTTTTCCGGGACGAACAGTTCCTGGCAGTCGGCCAATTGCTCGGCGTTGCTCACCCGGCGCACGCGCAGTTCGCGACCGGCGACCTGCCGCCCTTCGTAGCTGGCCAGATAGGGGCCGAGGCTGTCGCGGCCGAACAGGCAAATGGTCAGCGTCGGATGGCTGCCCGGCCACTCGACATACTTCAGGAAATTGACCAGATAGGCCGCCTTCAACTGCGCCTCCGACGTCGCCTGGCCAAAGCTCGGTACCCCGGCCAGCGCCAGCAGGGCGAAGGCGACCGGGAAACGCAGCAGGAGGAGCAGTTGCCGGCAAAGCATGGGGCGCGGTCAGAATCTCCCGCGCACGACCAGGCTCGGGCTGCCCTTGCCCAGTGCATCGCCGCTCGCCGGCATCGTGATTATTCTTTTCATGCGTCTACCTGATCGATGCCCTGCAGCCAGGCCGGTGGAAAAAGAAGGTCGCTAAAATCGCTGTCAAAATTACCACAAATGAATGTTTTTACCACTTTAAGCATTACGACAAATGGCAGAACACACCACGCGGCACTCGCCACGATCAGCGCGAAAAGCATTGTGACAGAGGCTTTTCGTTGATCATAGCGAGGCGGACGAAATGACAATGTTAAATCTGCTGCTGGTTTGCCCCCCAGCCCGGAAATTTCTTGATCTACCTCACCTGAAGCGCCCTGGGCGCAACCTATAATCAGCCGCTTATGAAGACTGCCGCCACGCTCGCCGACCACCTTCGCCATGCGGCCAGCCAGACGCCGGAAGCCACGGCGCTGATCGCTGGCGACCAGCACTGGTCTTTCGCCGCCTGGCTGGCCAACTGCACAGCCCTCGCCGCCGACCAGCAGCATACCGGCCAGCCGCTCCGTGCCACCGGCAGCAGCCGCCAACTGGCCAGACTGGCCTGTGCCGCCAGCCTGCAAAATCGTCCTTTCTGGCCGGTCGACCGCAGCCCTCGCGACAACCCGCCGACTACGGCCCTGCCCGCCGCCACCGCGCTGATCATTTCGACCAGCGGCAGCGAAGGCCGGCCGCGCGCCGTCCTGTTGAGCGCCGCCAATCTTGATGCCGCCGCCGCCGCCTCCAACCAGCGCCTGCCGCTCGGCCCCGGCGATCTCTGGCTGAACTGCCTGCCGCTCTACCATATCGGCGGCCAGTCCATCCTCTGGCGCTGCACCCGGGCCGCGGCCGGCGTCCTGCTCCACGAAGGCTTTGCCGCCGAGCAGGTCGCCGCCGATCTGGCGCGCTACCCGGTCAGCCACCTGTCGCTGGTTCCGTCCATGCTCGCCTTGTTGCTCGACAGCGGCGCCCGCCCCCCCGCCACCTTGCGCCACGTCCTGATCGGCGGTGCCGCGCTGTCACAAACCCTGTACGCGCGGGCGACGGCTGCCGGCTGGCCGCTGACGCCGAGCTACGGCATGAGCGAGACGGCGGCGCAGATCGCCAGCTGGCAACCGGCCGACGGGCCGTGGCAGCAGGGTCAGGTCGGGCGGGCGCTTGCGGGCAGCGAAATCGGCATCACCAGCGACGGCCGTATCCGCCTGCGCGGACCACAGGTCATGCTCGGCTACCTCAACGGTGGCGGCCCCGATGCCGACGGCTGGCTGACTACCGGCGACCTCGGCCATCTCGATGACGAAGGCCGGCTGACTGTCATCGGCCGCGCCGACGACATGCTGATCAGCGGTGGTCGCAATGTCCATCCGCTCGATGTCGAAGCCTGCCTGGCCGCCTTTCCCGGGGTCAGCGATGTTGCCGTCACCGGTCTCCCCGACCCGCTGTGGGGCGACCGGATCGTCGCGCTGGTGGTCGGTGCGGTCTCGGCCGAGGCCTTGCTGGCACATGCCCGCCTGCACTTGCCATCAGCCGCGCTGCCGCGAAAAATGGTCTTTCTCGACCGTCTACCGCGCAACCCGTCCGGCAAGCTGGAACGGACCACACTGCGCCGGATCGCCGCCGAGGCTGCGGCATGATCGACCGCCTGCGCCAACAACTCGCCGCCGCCGACCTGCCCGACCGGCTCCGGCAACTGGCCGCCGGCGCCCCGGCCGCCGCCCCGGTCAGCCTGACATTGGACCTCGGCAAGCTGGATAGCGACTGGCTGCACCAGTTGCCGGCCAAAGCTCCTTTCTGGTATCGCGCCCGGCCGCAGCGCGGCGAATTCCGGCTCGGCATCGGCCATGCCCTGCAGGTCAGCAGCAGCGGCGGCAACCGGTTCGCCGCCCTCGACAACGCTTTCAGCGGCCTGTGCAGCGACTGGCGCCATACCGCCGGAGAGCCACCACCGCTCGCTTTCGCCGGCTTCGCCTTCGATGCGGCGAACCAAAATCCGCTGCCCAACGCGCTGCTCGCCGTGCCGGCCATCCTGCTCGAAAACCTTGGCGGCCGATGCCGCGCCGTGCTCACCGTGCCGGCCGGGCGCATTGCCCAGGCGGCCGATGAATGGCGGCAACTGCTCGCCCAGCCGGCCCGGCCCAGCCACACCCTGCTGCTGCCGGCCGCCCCGCAGGCGCTGACCGAGCGGGCGTGGACCGCCCGTGTCAACGCGGCGCTGCGCGACATTGCCGGCGGCAAGCTCGACAAGCTGGTGCTCAGCCGCAGTCGCCGGGTCGAAGCGGCCGGCCCCTTCTCGCCGGCGCTGATCCTCGGCCAACTGGCCGAACAGCAGCCGGACAGCCTGCTCTACGCCCATGGCCAGGGCGAACTGTGTTTTCTCGGGGCGACGCCGGAGCGCCTGGTCCGGCTCGATAACGGTTTGGCCGAAGCCGATGCGCTGGCCGGCACCGCCTGGTCCGGCTCGCTATCGCTGGCCGAACAGAAAAACCAGCACGAACAGTCGCTGGTCGTGCAAGCCGTGGTCGATGCCCTCGCCCCACTCTGCGCCGCGCCGCCGCAGGCCAGCCCGGCCACCGAACATCCGGCCGGCCACCTGACCCACCTGCGCAGCCGGATCTGCGGCCGGGTCGCAAGCGGCACGACGCTGTTCGATCTGGTCCGCGCCCTGCACCCGACGCCGGCCGTCGGCGGCTACCCGAGCGGGCTTGCCCAGGATTGGCTGGCGGCCCACGGCGAGCAGCGCAATGGCTGGTACAGCGGCGGTTTCGGAATTTTCACGGCAGCCGGCGACGGCGAACTTTCGGTCGCCCTGCGCTGCGCCCTGCTCAATGGCCGACAGGCCGAACTGCAGGCCGGCGCCGGCATCGTCGCCGGCTCCGACCCGCAGCAGGAACTAGCCGAAACCGAAGCCAAGCTCGGCACCCTGCTCACCGCCCTCGGCCCGGCCGGCGAACTCGACCGGAACGGCACCCGCGACTGAAAACTCCGCAGTCATTCCCGCGAAGGCGGGAATCCAGTCCAGTCGCGCTCTGGATCCCCGCCTACGATCAAAGGAAGTCCCCGTGGGACGCGGGGATGACGGCTCTCCCTTCAGCGAAAGGGCGTCGGCTCTCTAACGATTGACGTCGACGACGACCCGACCGCGCACCTTGCCTTCGAGCAGCTCGGCGCCGACGGTCAACGCCTCGGCCAAGCCGATTTCGCGGGTGATCGCATCGAGTTTGGCAATTTCCAGATCACGACCGAGACGTTCCCAGGCTTCGAGGCGGACGGCCAGCGGCGCCATCACGCTATCGATGCCGTAGAGCGTCACGCCGCGCAGGATGAAGGGGGCGACGCTGGCCGGGAAATCCATGCCCTGGGCCAGGCCGCAGGCGGCGACGGCACCCCGGTACTTGGTGGTGGCGCAGGCATTGGCCAGGGTGTGGCTGCCGACCGCATCGACGACGCCGGCCCAGCGTTCCTTGCCGATCGGCTTGCCGGGGGCGGAGAGTTCGTTGCGGTCGATGATGGCGCTGGCACCGAGCGCCTTCAGGTGTGCTTCTTCGGCAGCGCGGCCGGTCGAGGCGACGACCGTGTAGCCGAGCTTGGCGAGCAGCGCGATGGCGACGCTGCCGACACCGCCGTTGGCGCCGGTGACCAGGATTTCACCGTCGGCCGGCTTGATGCCGTGCTTTTCCAGGGCCAGCACGCAGAGCATCGCGGTATAACCGGCGGTGCCGATCGCCATCGCCTGCCGGGCGCTGAAGGCCTTCGGCTGCGGCACCAGCCAGTCGCCGCGAACGCGGGCGACCTGGGCCAAACCGCCCCAATGCGTTTCGCCGACACCCCAACCGTTGAGGATGACCTTGTCGCCGACCTGCCAGCCGGCATGGCTGCTCGCCGTCACGATACCGGCGAAGTCGATACCGGGCACCATCGGGAAGCGGCGGACGACCGGCGACTTGCCGGTGATGGCCAGGCCGTCCTTGTAATTGAGCGTAGACCAGTCGACGCGAACGGTGACATCGCCTTCCGGCAATTGCGCTTCGTCGATCTGTTGCAGGCTGGCGCGGTAGCCGGCCTCGTCCTTGTTGATCAGGATTCCGTTAAACATGGTTTTTCCTTTGGCGAAATTGAACTGCAGACTATAAGGCAGCGGCTTGAAAAATGGCCTTTTTCGACCGTCGACCGCCGGCCTTTGTTCAGCGCCATCCCGGAATGCCTCGCTGTCATTTAACTGAAACATTTATGCAACAAAATGATGGGCTTGGGGAATATACTTGAGACAACACATGGACTGCGCGCGATGAACCACACTTACCTGACCCCACGCTTCCCGACCGAAAACTACCTGAACCGCGAACTCGGCCTGCTCGCCTTCAACCGCCGCGTGCTGGCCCAGGCACAGGACGAACGGGTGCCGCTGCTGGAGCGCCTGCGCTTCCTGTGCATCGTTTCGAGCAACATGGACGAATTTTTCGAGATCCGGATGGCCGGGCTGAAGGAGCAGGTCAAGGCCAATACCCGGATCACCACCACCGACGGCAAGACGGCCCAGGAAGCCTTCCGGCTGGTTTCGGCCGAAGCCCACGCCATCGTCACCGAGCAATACCTGCACCTCAACGACGTCATTTTGCCGGCGCTGTCCGAGCAGGGCATCCGCTTCCTGCGCCGGTCGACGTGGAACGAGGGGCAGCGCGAGTGGATCCGCAATTACTTCATCCGCGAAATGGTGCCGGTGCTGACGCCGATCGGGCTCGACCCGTCGCACCCCTTCCCGAAAGTGCTCAACAAGAGCCTGAATTTCGCCGTCGAACTGGAAGGCAAGGATGCCTTCGGGCGCAGTTCCAACGCCGCCATCGTCCAGGCGCCGCGCGTCCTGCCGCGCGTCATCCAGTTGCCGGAAGAACTGGCCGGCTGCGCCCACGGCTTCGTCTTCCTGTCCTCGATCCTGCATGAATTCGTCGGCGAACTGTTCACCGGCATGACCGTGCTCGGCTGCTACCAGTTCCGCGCGACGCGCAATTCCGACCTCTTCGTCGATGAAGAAGAAGTCACCAACCTGCGCACCAAGCTGCAGGGCGAGCTGCCGCACCGCCATTTCGGCGATGCCGTGCGTCTCGAAGTGGCCGACAACTGCTCACCGGCGATGACCGAATTCCTGCTCGCCCAGTTCGGCCTCAAGGCAGCCGATCTCTATCGCGTGCACGGCCCGGTCAACCTGGTTCGCCTGATGCAAGTGCCGGACTGGGTGGACCGCCCGGACATGAAATTTCCTCCATTCACGCCCGGCCTGCCCAAGGCGGTCGGCAAGGGCGCCAACATCTTCGAGAGCATCCGCCGCGCCGACATCCTGCTCCATCACCCCTACCAGTCGTTCGCACCGGTCATCGAACTGCTCAACCAGGCGGCCAGCGATCCCAATGTCGTCGCCATCAAGATGACGGTCTATCGTACCGGGACCGACTCGGTGCTGATGCAGTCGCTGATCCGCGCCGCGCAGAACGGCAAGGAAGTCACCGTCGTCGTCGAACTGATGGCGCGCTTCGACGAAGAAGCCAACATCAGCTGGGCGACCAAGCTGGAAGAGGTCGGCGCCCATGTCGTATACGGCGTCGTCGGCTACAAGACACACGCCAAGGCGCTGCTCATCGTCCGCCGCGAGGAAGGCGGCCTCAAGCGCTACGCCCACCTCGGCACCGGCAACTATCACCCGCGCACCGCCCGCCTCTATTCCGACTTTGGCCTGATGACGGCGAACGACGAAGTGACCCGCGACGTCAGCGAAGTTTTCAAGCAACTGACCGGGCTGGGTCAGGCACGGACCCTGAAGCACCTCTGGCAGGCCCCGTTCACGCTGCAGCCCAATGTCGTTGCCGGCATCCAGGCCGAGGCAGCGGCAGCCCGCGCCGGCGGCAAGGGGCGCATCGTCGCCAAGATGAACTCGCTGGTCGAACCGGAGGTCATCAACGCGCTCTACGAAGCCTCGCAGGCCGGCGTCGATATCGAACTCCTCGTGCGCGGCGTCTGCATGCTGCGCCCGGGCGTCCCCGGCCTGTCCGAAAAAATTCGCGTCCGCTCGATTATCGGCCGCTTCCTCGAACACCACCGGATCTTCTACTTCTACGCCGGCGGCAAGGAAAACGTCTATCTGTCCAGCGCCGACTGGATGGAGCGCAATTTCTTCAAGCGCATCGAACTGGCCTTCCCGATCCTCGACCCGAAACTGAAGAAACGGGTCATCACCGAAGGCCTCAAGTTCTACCTGGCCGATAACCAGCAAGGCTGGGACATGAACAGCCAGGGCGTCTACCAGCGCCGTCGCTCAAGCCGCGCCAAGCCGCACAATGCGCAGGGCGAACTGATGCTGACGCTGGGCGGCGGCTAAACCGGCCAGGCCTGCGGTCGACGGCTGAAAAAGGCAAAAATGCGGCGGCAACGCCGCATTTTCTTTGGCTGGCAGCGTAGCCGCTCAGCCGCCCCGGGCCAGCCACTTGAGCAAGGTGGCGAACAAGGCGGCCGGATCGACCGGCTTGCCGATGTGGTCATTCATGCCCGCCGCCAGGCAACGCTGGCGATCCTCGTCGAAGGCATTGGCGGTCAGCGCCAGGATTGGAATCTGCCCCCGCCCGGGCAAGGCCCTAATCGCCCGCGTCGCATCGATGCCGTTCATTTTCGGCATCTGCATGTCCATCAGTATCAGGTCGTAATCGTGCTCGGCAACCAGGGCCACCGCCTGCTCGCCATCCTCCGCCAGATCGACCTGCAGGCCGACCGCCTGCAGCAATTCCCGCGACACTTCCTGATTGATCGGCTCGTCCTCGACCAGCAGAATGCGTCGGCCGGCATAGGCGGCCTGCAATTGCGCATCGGCACCATGGGTCGGGGCCTGCGCCACCACCACCGGCAGTGGCTGGCTGCGCACCAGGCGGGCGGTAAACCAGAAACGGCTGCCCACCCCGGGCTGGCTGTCGACGCCGATGCTGCCGCCCATCATCGCGGCCATCCGCTTACTGATCGCCAGGCCAAGACCAGTGCCGCCATAACGCCGGGTCAGCGAACCATCGGCCTGTTCGAAGGCGGCAAACAGGCGCTGCTGGTCGTCGCGAGCAATACCGATGCCGGTGTCCTGAACCTCGAAATGCACCAACACGTCATTCGCCGATTGTTCGGCCAGCGTGATGCGGATCGTGATGCCGCCCTGCTCGGTGAATTTAAGCGCATTACCGGTCAGGTTGAGCAGGATCTGGCCGATCCGTAGCGGGTCGCCCTGCAGTGCCAGGCCGGCCAGTTCCGGTGCTATCTCGGTGCGCAAGGCCAGGCCTTTGTCGTGGGCCTTCTGATTGATCATGCTGCCCAGATTTTCCAGCACACTGCCCAGCTTGAAGGGAATGATTTCCAGCTGGAGCCGCCCGGCCTCGATCTTTGAAATATCGAGGATGTCGTTGATCACCGCCAGCAAATGTTGCGACGCCAGCGCCACTTTGCTCAACTGGGCTTCCTGCTTGGGGTCGGTCGCCCGCCGCAGGGCCAGTTCGGTCATCCCCATGATGGCGTTCATCGGCGTCCGCAGTTCATGGCTCATGTTGGCCAGGAAAGTGCTCTTTGCCCGGTTCGCCGCCTCGGCCGCCTCCTTGGCGATCATCAGCGCCGCCGTGCGCTCTTCGACCATTTTTTCCAGATGATGGCGATGCTGTTCGAGCTCCGCCTCGTTCTGCTTGCGCTCGCTGATGTCGCGCGTGATGCCGAGGATCTGCCGCGGCTGACCGGCAGCATCGAGCAGGATGGTGGTCACCACCTCGGTCGAAATGATGTGCCCATCCTTGCACGGCTGATCGATTTCGGTCAGCGCGAAGCGGCTGCCCTGGTCGCCACCGACCAGACCGGCCAGGCTGGCCGCCAGGGCGTCCTGCACCCGCTGGGCCGACTCCGGGGTCATCGCCGCGGCCAGCGGCTGGGCCATGATTTCCTCGGCGGTCCAGCCGCGCAGACGATAAACGGACGGGCTGATGTAGGTGAATTGCAGGCTGGGCAGGTCCATCAGCCAGATGACGTCGTTGCTGTTTTCGGTAATCAGCCGGTAAAGCTCCTGGCTGCGGTGCAGCGCCGCTTCCGTCCGGGCCCGCTCGACGGCAATGCGGGCCAGGCTGGCATAGTCCTCGATCAGTGAAATCTCGGTGGCCGAGGGCTGGCTCGGATGCCGGTGATAAATGGCGAAGGTGCCGAGCACCCGCCCGTCGCGGTCCTTGAAGGGCTGCGACCAGCAGGCGCCCACGTCGGCCAGGCGGGCCAGTTCGCGATAATCCTGCCAATACGGGTGGACCTGGATATCCTCGACGATGACCCGTTCGCCAAGATAGGCCGCCGTCCCGCAGGAGCCAACCGCCTCACCGATCACCGCACCGTCGATCGCCCGGTTATAGGCCTCGGGCAGGCTGGGCGCCGCACCGTGGCGCAGGTGTCGGCCATCCTCGTCGAGCAGCAGGATGGAACAGAGCATGCCCGGGTGCAGTTCCTCGACATGCCGGGTCAGATGCTCCAGCACCTCGCTCAGCGGCAGGCCCTGGCTGATTTCCTGGAGAATCCGGTTATGCAGCAGCACCTCATGGCCACGCTGGGCCAGTTCGCCTTCGGCCACCCGGCGGGCGGCGTCGGCATCGCTCAGCCGTTGCCGCGTTTCAGCCAGCCAGCCGATCACGCTGTCCTTGCTGCCCGCCGGCCGGCTGGTCGCCGAGAAATCGCCCTGCCCGAGGCGAACGATCTGCGCGTGCACTTCATCGACCGATCCGCCAAGCATCTGGCGCGATGCGGCGTAGCTGCGCCAAAGCACAAAAAGAGCGCCGCCGCCGAGCAGGATGAAGATGATCCGCAACATGCTGGCCCGCGATTCCGCCGCCCGGACGGCGGCTTCGGTGCGCCGGTTGACCAGCCGGTTGAACTCGTAGAGCGGCAGCATGATGCCGGCCTTGGCCTGATGGTAAGGCGCATCATGTAGCATTTGGCGGGCCTGCTCGCGGCTCGACTCGGCATCGGTCGCCGTTGATTCGGCCATCGCCATGGCGGTGAATTCAGTACTCGTCAGGCGGTCGGAATTTCGCTTCGACTCGGCCAGTTTGAGAAATTCGGCCTCGGCAAAACCGGCCTGGCGCATCAGTTCGAGCAGCGGAACGTACTGCCCGCTGGCCGGGCGCGGCGGCGCCTGGCCAGGGAAAACCAGATCCCAGTAGATGTCCTCGTATTGCGCCGGCCGCGCTTGCCGACCGTCACGGATATCGAGGATGCTCTGGTAATGCTTCTTGTAGGCCGGATCGCCGGTCAGCACGTAGGTCCGCGCCATCCGCGTCAGGTCGTCGGACGACTGGCGCAATTCATGCGCCAGTCGTAGCGAAAGATGGCGCTGCTCGTTGGCGCGGTCGATGTCCTTTTCGGCCCGGATATAAATGGCGAAGACGACCACCAGCAGCAGCAACAGGCAGGCGGTCAGCGCCAGTCTTTTGGATGAGGATGGAATCTGGTTGTCGAAGGTCACAATGACTCATTTGGCGCATGGCGCGCCGGGCATTGGGAAAGGAACATTGACGCACGGTCCGGCTCAGTGTCGATTATCTGCCTGCTTTGCATTCGCTTCCAGTATCGCCAAAAATAGAACCTCGTGATTCAGCTACATTTAACGGCAGTGACACAGCCATGCGGTAAGATATTTCGCCTCGGCAATTACAGACAGCAGCAGCCGCATGTTTCGACCGCAGTACAACCCGCTTCTTTCCGGCCTGGCCCTGAGCATCGCACTGGGCGCCTGCAGTTCCTCGCCGGCCCCGGCCTACCGGGCCGAATCCTTCGAAGCGGACACCCCTTTCCAGTTCCACAGCGAATTGCCGCCCCTGCTGCTCTGCGAGAACGGCAAGCGCGCCCTGCTCAGCCAGGGCTATGAAGTGGATGCCTCGTCGCCGCTCAATATTCGCGGCTCGAAATTTTTCCAGCCGCAGGCCGAGTTGCAGGTCCAGCTCCGCATCACGCTGGTCTGCGTGCCGACCGGCAAGGACTCGACGGTATATGCCAACGCCCTGCAGACGCGCTACGAACTGAAATCGAGCGGCAGCAGTACCGGCCTCAGTGTCACCGGCATCGGCTCGATCTCGGTCCCCTGGCCGACCGACAAAGGCTCGCTGGTCAAGGTCGGCGAGGAAACGATCAGCGACGCCGGCTTCTACCACCGCCTGTTCGTGCTGATCGAAACGCTGCAGCACTGAGCCAAACAGGAGGCTCAGTCGCGTTTCGGGGCGGCGCCGTCCGGCGTCAGGAAAAGAGCCAGGCCCAGCCCGATCAGGGCCAGCGGCCACCATTTGCGCAACAGCGCGACGAGGTCGAATTCCAGCCATTCAAGGTTGACGGCCAGCGCCAGGGCGCCGATGACGACCAGGGCGACGGAGACAAAATTACCTTTCACGGTTTTTCCTCATTTTGGGCAGTCGACCGCCGGAACTATCCCGGTCACAAAAATCAGGCGCGGCGGACGCCGACCACGCCCTCGACATCATGGATCAGCGTCATGGTCCGCGTCACCTGCTGCAGGTTGGTAATCTCGACCGTGAAGCTCATGTGCGCCTTGCCTTGCTTGGACTGCGTATTGACGCCGACGACATTGAGTTTTTCGCGGGTGAAGATTTCCGAAATATCGCGCAGCAAGCCCTGGCGGTCATGCGCATCGACCACGATGTCGGTTGCGAAGACGCCGGTCGTCTGCACGCCCCAGTCGGTTTCGATGACCCGCTCCGGGTGCAGCGCCGCCAGGTTGGCGAAATTCGGGCAATCCATGCGATGGATCGAGATGCCCTTGCCGCGCGTGATGAAGCCCTGAATCTCGTCCGGCGGTGCCGGCTTGCAGCAACGCGCCAACTGGGTCAGCAGCTTGTCGACACCGACGATCAGGATGCCCTGATTGCCTTCGACCGGCTTGCTCGGCTTGGTCTGCACGGCATCCGGTAGCTGGGTTTCGGCCAGCAGGTCGCCGCCGCGTGCCACCGCCTGAAACTGGCGCTGGTTCATTTCGCCGCGGGCGGCGGCAATGTAAAGGTCGTCAGCCCGCGAGAAACCGAGCTTGTGGGCCAGTTCGTCGATATTGGCGCTGGTCTGCCCAGCCCGCTGCAATTCCTTACCGACGATGCCGCGCCCTTCGGACAGGGTTTCTTCCAGCGCCAGGTTGGAGAACCAGCCGCGCACCTTGACCCGGGCGCTCTTGGTATGGATGTAGCCGAGCGCCGGATTCAGCCAGTCGCGCGACGGGCCACCGAGCTTGGCGGTGACGATCTCGACCTGCTGCCCGGTTTCCAGCGGCGTATTGAGCGGCACCAGATGACCATTGACCTTGGCGCCGCGACAGCGATGGCCGAGATCGGTATGGACGCGATAGGCGAAATCGACCGGCGTCGAACCCTGCGGCAGATCGACCACCTTGCCCTGCGGCGTGATGACGTAGAGTGTCTCGTCGAGCGCCGCCTGCTTGTAATGGTTGATCCAGTCCGAACTGTCGGCGACTTCGTCCTTCCAGGTCAGCAGCTGGCGCAGCCAGGCGATCTTCTCGTCGTAGTCGTCCTCGTGCGAGCGCTTGCTGCCCTCCTTGTAGCGCCAGTGGGCGGCAACGCCGAGTTCGGCATGGCGGTGCATTTCCCAGGTGCGGATCTGGATTTCCAGGCTGCGCCCGTCCGGGCAGCGCACCGCCGTATGCAGCGAGCGGTAATAGTTGCCCTTGGGATTCGAGATGTAGTCGTCGAACTCTTTGGAAATCGGCGACCACAGGTTGTGCACGATGCCGAGCGCGGTGTAGCAGTCCTTCAGGTCGTCGACGATGATGCGCAGGGCACGGATGTCGTACACCTCGGAGAACTCGACGCCCTTCTTCCGCATCTTGTTCCAGATGCTGTAGATGTGCTTCGGCCGACCATAGATTTCGGCCTTTTTGACGCCCGCCGCTTCCAGTTCCTCGCGCACATTCTTCACTGCGTCGGTGATGAACTGCTCGCGCTCGCTGCGCTTCTCGTCGAGCATCTTGGCGATTTTTTTGTAGACGTCCGGGTGCAGGAAGCGGAAGGACAGATCCTCCAGTTCCCACTTCAGTTCCCAGACGCCCAGCCGGTTGGCCAGCGGCGAATAGAGTTCCAGCGTCTCGCGGGCGACCTGAACGCGCAACTCGTCCGGCTGTGCAGCGTAGAAGCGCAGGGTCTGCGTCCGGCTGGCCAGGCGCAGCAGCACGACACGGATGTCCTCGACCATGGCGAGCAGCATCTTGCGCAGCACTTCGATCTGCGCCTTCATTTCGGCCGGGTTGGCCTCGCCGGCTTCGACATTGGCGGCCAGGAAACCCTTGGTGATCGGGCGCAGCTTGTTGAGGCGCGAAATGCCGTTGACCAGATGCGCCGCCGGCTTGCCGAAGCGTTCCTCGATGCGGGCGATGCCGTGTTCGTCATGCGACGGAATGGCAAAGAGCACGGCGGCGACGCGCGATTCGGCATCGAGCTTGAGACCGGCGATGATCACCGCCATGCCCAGCGCGTGCGACCAGATGCGCTCGCCGCTGCCCAGGGTCTTGTCCCCGTAACATTCCCAGGCGTACTCGACGGCCCGCTTCAGGTTGTCCGCCTCGGCAGGCGTCAAACCCTCGGCAAGGGTGACGAGAAACTGATCGAAGTCGCTCTGGGCGGCGACGGAGTGGACGACGGATACCATGGGGGTAATTATAAGGCTGTTCGCCGGGCTGCGCTTTCCGGGTAAACCGCAACAAGCGCCGCTCACCGCTTCAGGCATAATCCGCCGACCATGCCGAAACTGCTGACCAATCCCTACCTGCTGCTGACCCTGACCGCCCTCTTCTGGTCGGGCAACATGGTGCTCGGCCGGGGCATCCGGGCCGACGTGCCGCCGCTGACCCTGGCCTTCTGGCGCTGGGCCATTGCCTTGCTGCTGGTCCTGCCGCTCGCCCTGCCCCACCTGAAAAGCCAGTGGCCGCTGCTGAAAAAAGGCTGGCGACCGATCCTGATCCTCGGCCTGATCGGCGTCGGCGGCTACAACACTTTCGCCTATCTGGCGCTGCAACACACCTCGGCGACCAATGCGGTACTGCTCAATTCCTTCATTCCGATCGTCACCATCGCCATCTCCTGGGCCTTTCTCGGCAAGCATCTGAGCCGCCCGCAGGCGATCGGCGTCGTCATTTCGCTGCTCGGCGCGCTGACCATCGTCGCCCGCGGCGACCTCGACGTGCTCGCCCACCTCAACCTCAACCGGGGCGACGCCTGGATGCTGCTCGCCGTGCTGGTCTGGGCGATCTACACCGTCGGTCTCGCCTGGCGCCCGGCCGGCGTGCACCCGATGCTGATGCTGGCGGCGATGACCGGCGTCGGCCTCGCCGCGCTGGCCCCGGCCTATGCCTGGGAAATAGCCCAGGGCAGGCAGATCAACGTG
Organism: Dechloromonas denitrificans; assembly: GCF_001551835.1. Taxonomy (GTDB): domain Bacteria; phylum Pseudomonadota; class Gammaproteobacteria; order Burkholderiales; family Rhodocyclaceae; genus Azonexus; species Azonexus denitrificans. The sequence continues at coordinate 15,880 of NZ_LODL01000039.1, forward strand.
CACCTCGGTTCGCTCGCCTCGCTGGCCTACGTCGGCATTTTTCCCAGCTTCCTCGGCTACATCTTCTACAACCGCGGCGTCGCCGAAGTCGGCGCCAACAAGGCCAGCCTGTTCATCCACCTGATGCCGGTATTCGGCACCCTGCTCTCGGCCATCTTTCTCGGTGAAATTCCGTTCTGGTACCACTACCTCGGTATCGGCCTGATCTTCTCCGGCATCTGGCTGACCATGAAGAAGTGATGGGCCTGTTCGACTGGTTCAAGAGCAAGCGTCAGCCGCAAATCGACCCGGCGCTGTGGGCGAAAACGCTGGCCGGACTGCCTTTTCTGGCCAGTCTGGCGGTCGACGAGCAAAAAAGACTAAAAACGCTGGCCGAAGGCTTTCTCGCCGAAAAGGAATTCAGCACCGCCGGCGGTCTGCCGCTGAGCGATGAGATCTGCGTCGCGATCGCCGCCCAGGCCTGCCTGCCCATCCTGAATCTCGGCCTCGCCGCCTACCGCGACTGGGTCGGCATCATCGTCTATCCCGACGAATTCGTTGTCGCCCGCCGCATCGAAGATGAAAACGGCGTCATTCACGAATTCGACGACGTGCTTTCCGGCGAAGCCTGGGAAGGCGGCCCGCTGATCGTTTCCTGGCGCGACGTGCAGCAGGCCGGCGACGGCTACAACGTGGTCATCCACGAGTTCGCCCACAAGCTCGACATGCTCAATGGCGAGGCCGACGGCATGCCGGCCCTGCACTCCGGCCTCGACGAAGAAGAATGGCAGGCCACTTTCCTCGCCGCCTACGACGACTTCTGCCGGCGCGTCGACGACGGCGAGGAAACCATCATCGACCCTTACGGCAGCGACGATCCGGCCGAGTTTTTCGCCGTGCTGTCGGAGAGCTTTTTCGAGATCCCCGAGGTCATTGCAGGGGAATACCCGGCCGTTTACGAACTGCTCAAACGCTATTACCGGCAGGACCCGCTGACCCGGTCGACGAACGCGGCCAACGCCGCCAACACCGCCGCCTCCTGATCCTTGTGCGGCGAGTGGCCGCACTGCGCCAGCTTGCGCAGTTCCGTCCCCGGCACCTGCTCGGCGATCGTCTCAATCTGGCGCATCGTCGCGTACTCGTCGTCCTCGCCCTGCAGCGCCAGTACCGGGCAACGGATCTTTGGCAAATACTCCTCGATGTTCCAGTCGCGGAAGGCCGGCGACAGCCAGGTATCGTTCCAGTCGCTGAACACCCGCTGGACATCGGCGTGATAGCGGCCCAGCTTGTGCGGCATGTCGGTCGTCGCCCAGACGTCGCGGGCGGCGCGGATACCGGCCAGGGTTTCTGCCTCGACGAATTCGTGCGGCGCCAGCACGGCAATGCTGCGCGGCACTTCGGGAAAGGCGCCGGCGAAGATCAGCGCGATGCTACCGCCGTCGCTGTGGCCGATCAGGATCGGCCGTTCGATATGCAAGGCGTCGAGCAACGCCGGCAGCGCCTCTTCTGCTTCACGATGCATGTAGCGCGGCGTGCGCGCCTCCGGCCACGGTTGCGAGCCGCCGTAACCGGCCCGTGACCAGACGATCAGCCGACAACCGGAGGCCGCTGCCAGTTTTTCCGGGAAATGCCGCCACATGCTGACGCAGCCGAGGCCTTCGTGCAGTAGCAACAGGGTCGGCCGCCCTTCGCCGGCTGCCGGGTAATCGCGGTATTCAAGCCGCAAACCATTTACGGTGATGTGTTTCATGCGCTCAACAGAAAATCGCGAGCAATCGAAATCTGCTCGTCAGTCATGAACATCGGCGCGTGGCCGACCCCTTGAATTTCGGCCAATTTGGCCCGTGGACCGCGGGAACCCATCGCCTCCCAGGTCGGCCGGCTCAACAGATCGGATTCGGCGCCGCGCAGGACCAGCGTCGGGCACTTGATCTGCTCGTAGAGCGGCCACAGATCGACATCCTGATCGGCGAAAGCCGCCTTGAACGGCGCCGCGATCAGCGGGTCGTAGCGAAAGCCCCAGCGCCCGTCGCTGCGCTGGGCAATGCTGTGCTCGGTCAGATGGCGCCACTGCGTTTCATCGAGATTGCCGAACGGCGCGCTGATCAGCTTGATGTAGGCCAGCGCCTCGTCGAAACTGGCCCAGGTTGGATCGGCGCCGACATAGGTGGCGATGCGCTGCAGGGCATCGACGGTAATCAGCGGCCCGACGTCGTTGAGCAGCAACTTTTGAATCGGCGTGCTCTCCAGGCTGGCCAGCGCCATGCCGATCAGTCCGCCCATCGAGGTGCCGACCCAATGCACGCTATCGACGCCGAGTCGGGCGATCAGTGTCACCATGTCGCCGACGTATTGCGGAATGCCGTAGCCCGCCGGGTTGCGCAGCCGACTGCTCTGGCCGCGACCGACGACGTCCGGGCAGATCACCCGGTAATGGCTGGCCATCGCCCGGGCCAGTGCGTCAAAGTCGCGGGCATTGCGGGTCAGGCCATGCACGCAGAGCAGCACGCGCGGATTGTCGCGGGCGCCCCACTCGGTATAGGCCATCCGGTGCAGGCCGGACGGGCTGGCGCATTGCACGGTATTTTGCGTAAATTCCATGTTCATCTCCTCCGCCGCCAATGTATCACCGGCCATGCCAGTAGCGGCGATGCACGTCGCGCCAGGCGGCCAGTTCGGCCCCGCCCGGCTTCAGCACGACCTGCACGGCGCCGTCGCGGTCGGTGCGCCACACCGAACTGCCGGCGGCAGAGTAACGGGCCAGCACCTCGGCTTTCGGATGCCCGAAGCGGCTGCGATAACCGACCGGAATCACCACATCGCGCGCGTCGACCGCAGCGATGAAGGCGGCGGTGGATGAGGTTTTCGAACCATGATGCGGTACCAGCAGGACATCGGCCGCCAGCTTGTCCGGCGCGCGGGCGAGCAATGCTGCCTCGTCAGGAGCCTCGATATCGGAGGTCAGCAGAACGCTGCGGCCGCCGGTCTCGACGCGCAGCACGCAGGAGACATGGTTGCTCTTGCCATCGGCCGCGTAGTTTTCGGCAACCGGATGCAACACTTCGAAGGCGACGCCATCCCACACCCAGCGCTGCCCGGCCAGGCAGCGCACGCCGCCATTTTCCGGCAGCGACGAGCGGACTTCATCAACGGCCAGCGCCGCCAGCACCGATGCCGTGCCGCCCGAGTGGTCGCTGTCGCGATGGGTCACCATCAGCATATCGACCCGATTGATGCCCAGCGTGCGCAGGTAAGGCACAACCACCCGCTGCCCGGCATCCGACTCGGCGCTGTATAACGGCCCCGGGTCGTAGATCAGCGTGTGTTCGCGGGTCCGCACCACGCTGGCCAGGCCCTGGCCGACATCGAGCACGTCGATCCACGCTTCGCCGGCCGGCGGCCTCGCCTGCGACCAGAACATGGCCGGCAGCAGCAACACGAAGCCGAGTGAACGCCCCGGCATGCCGCGCGGCAACAGGCAGATGGCGACCCCGCCGGCCGCCGCCAGCGCCGCCCACAAGGGCGGGGCTGGGGCCTGCCAGACCGGCCAGGCGGCGCACCAAAAAAGAAAGACCATCAACCAGTCGAGCACCGTATGGGCCAGCCAGAGAATCGGCCACCACGGAATCAGCGCGGCAAGCAGGGCCAGCGGCGTCAGGATGAAGCTGATCACAGGAATCGCCACGGCGTTGGCCAGCGGCGACACCAGCGACAGTTGCTGGAAGAGCAGCAGCAGGATCGGCAGCGAAGCCAGCGTCGCCGCCCATTGCACGACACCCCAGGCCCGCAGCCGCTGGCGCCAGCCCCGGCCGGCCCCGACCTCGGCCGAGCCGACATAAAGCAAGGCACCGACGGCGCCGAAGGAGAGCCAGAAACCAGCCGCCAGAACACTCCATGGATCGACGACAAGGACGACCAGCAGGGCCAGCGCCAGCGTCCGACTGGGCGCCACAATGCGCCCGGAAAGCATGGCCAGCGCGGCGACCAGCAGCATGTACAGGGTGCGCTGGGCGGGCACCGCGAAGCCGGCCAGCGCAGCATAGAACAGCGCCGCCAGGCAGGCCGCCAGCACACCCGCCTTTTGCGCGGGCAGCCGCAAGGCCAGCCAGGGCACCCGGCGCCAGCCGACATTGACCAGCCAGCCGAATAGCGCTGCCACCATCGTCACGTGCAACCCGGAAATGCTTAAAGCATGAGTGACACCGGTTCGATTGAAGGTCGGCCACAGGTCGCCCTGGATCGCCTTTTGGTCGCCGACGGCCAGCGCCACCAGGATGCCTGTCCACGGATAGGCTTCGGCCGGCAGCATCTCGCTAAAGGAGGCGCGGACCGCGTAACGCAAGCGTTCGATGAGATAGCCCGGCTGCCAGGTCATCGCACTCAGGAGCTCCGGCAGATTTGGCCGGACATAGCCGGTCGCCCGGATATTGCGTTCGAGCAACCAGGCTTCGTAATCGAAAGCGCCGGGGTTGGCGTTGCCGTGCGGCCGCTTCAGGCGCACCGTGAACCGCCAGCGCTCGCCGGGCCGCACTGGCAGGCGCGCCCAGCCTTCTTGATCGCGGCTGCCTTGATAGTAGGAAAGCATGATGCGCGACGGGACCTCGATGCCTGCGGTCAACGTCTTTTCCAGATCAAATTCAAAACGCGTGCCGTGACTGAAGTCCTGCGGCAGGCCGGCGACAACGCCGACGATCTCGACATCCCGGCCCTCCCAGGCCACCGCCAACTGATCGGCCAGCCGGATCTCGGCCCGCCAGCTTGCCCAGGCGACACCGAGCGCGCAGCAGGCAAGGATCGCCAGCCAGCGTGTCAGCGCATGTAATTTGAACAGGCGGGGTAGCAGCAGCACGCCACCGGCTAGCGCCCAGAGCCACCAGACGGGCAAACTCGCCTGCATCTGCAGGCCGAGCACTCCGCTGGCAAAGGCGAGAATATCCAGGCGCATCCTGCAATAATAGAGGCGAGACCATGCGCAAGCACCTGAAAAAATTCCTGCCCAGTCACGACAGCATCCACCGCAATCGCTGGTTGCGGCCGTTCGCCTCGTCGCTGCTGCATCCGCGCCTGTGGCACCTGAACCGCCATTCGGCGGCTGGCGCGGTAGCGGCCGGGCTGGCCTGCGGTCTGATTCCCGGGCCCTTGCAGATGATCGGCGCCGCCGCCTGCGCCCTGCTCTTTCGCGTCAATCTGCCGCTGGCGCTGCTGGTGACGCTGTATACCAACCCGTTCACCATCGTGCCGCTCTACCTGCTGGCCTATCAACTCGGCCGGCTGGCGCTGGGCGATGGCAACGGCTTCATCGCCCCGCCGGCCTTCAGCGCCACCCAGTTCGTCGCCTGGACCGAAGCCATGCAGAACTGGATGCTGCTGGTTGCCAAGCCGCTCGGCATCGGCCTGGTCATTCTCGCCGCCGGCCTGGCGGTGGCCGGTTACTTCGCCGTCAAGGCGGCCTGGCGGATTTACCTGCTGGCCGCCTGGCGGCGGCGCAAACTCAGGTCCTGAAGCGGGCGACTTCGCTGCTCAGGGTTTCGGCCAACTGGCGCAATTCACCGGCCGTCTCCGCGTTGCCGTAGGCCGCCGCGTTGTTCTCTTCGGCCATCTGGGCAATCCGCTCGACGTTCTGGGCGATTTCGGTACTCGCCGTCGCCTGCTCGCGCAAGGCGACCGAGATTTCGGAAACGGCATTCAGCACATTGCGCGACTGGCTCTGCACCTGGCCGATCGCCGTCCCGGCCAACTGGGCCTGTTCGACGCCGTTGGCCACCCGTTCGACGCCGCGCTTCATGCTGCTGACTGCGGTGGCGGTGCCGGATTGGATCGAAGTGATCATGCCGGAAATTTCCTGCGTTGACTTGGCGGTGCGTTCGGCCAGTTTGCGCACCTCGTCGGCGACCACGGCGAAACCGCGCCCGGATTCGCCGGCCCGCGCCGCTTCGATGGCGGCGTTCAGCGCCAGCAGATTGGTCTGATCGGCAATGTCCTTGATAGTCCCGACAATCGCCGAAATCTGGTCGGACTGCTGGCCCAGCGCCTCGACGGCGGCAGCCGATTCGTTGACGGTATCGGCAATGCCGCGGATTTCGCTGACCACGCTCTGCACGATATTGCCGCCTTGCGCCGCCACCTCGTCCGATTCACGCGAATAATCCTGCGCATCCTGCGCGTTCTTGGCGATGTGATCGACGCCGACCGTCATTTCCTCGACCGAGGCCGCCATGCTGGACGCCGAATCGCTCTGCAAACCGGTACTGGCGGAAATCTGCTGGCTCGACGAAGCCAGTTGTTCGGCCGCCTGACGCAAACGCTGAACATCGGTCTGAATCCGGCCCAGCAGCTTGCGGAAAGCGTGCGCCATATCGTTGAAGTCATTGCCGGCGGCATGCAGTTCATCGGCTCCTTCGCTGATGAACTCGACGGTCAGATCCCCCTCGGCCAGACGACGGGCGCCTTTCGAGAAGATCTCGACGCTGCCGATCACCGAGTAATAGGTGCCAATCCCCAGATAGCCGACGATCGACATGACGATGAAGGCGAGGCCGACCTGAAAGCTGAGAATCCGCTGCGCGCTGGCCTTGCGCTCCTCCAGCTGTTTTTCGAACTGCGGGATCAGGGTCTCGAACATCATCTTGTAGCCAAGATCGATGATCTGGGTGGTCATTGCGAAGTATTCCTGGGGGGGGGTGGCGAATTTATCGCCGAGGATGTCATCCTGGACCAATGCGAATACTTTCTCGACGCCGGCCGAAAACTCGCGGGTCGGCCCGCTCAGCGCGTCCTTCAACGCCGGCGCATAACGAATCACCTTGTCGATATTCTTGTTCTGTGAGCCCAGGGTGCCCGTCATCTGGGCGATCAGGGCAGTAATGTCGCGTCGGTTCTGCAGGGTCAATTCCTTGCTGGCCAGCACACCGGTGCCGCGGGCCCGGGTAATGCCGAGCGGCTCAAGCATGGCCGGCATCTTGGTGACCACGGTGTCCATGAAGTAATAGGTATCCATTACCGGATCGAGCGTCAATTGGCTCTCGTCGGCAACATCGACCATGAAGACCAGCACCTTGGCGATCATCGCCGAATGGTGCTTGATGTTGTCCGCCGGCGCCCAGCTCAGACCCTGGCTACGGATCGTTTCCCAGTCCTGGCGAATGGCCTTCCAGGCGCTGGACTCACGCAGGCTGGGCGAAAGTACCGCATCGGCCGCCGCGATCATGTCGGTCACCTCTTTTTCCTTGTCGGCCCGCTTCGGCTTCATCGCCTCGTTGCCATTCAGCACGCCAGAAGACAGGCCACGGTGTTGCTGCATGTACTGCGCCATGCGATTGACCGGCTTCAGCATCTGCAGCCCGGCCAGTTCCTGCTGCGCCGTCTCGATGTCGCGGTTCAGGTTGGTATACACGGTAAAGAGCAGAACCAGCATCACCAGCCCGACGGCAGTGCCCAGCAACAGGAACTTGCTGGTGTAACGCAGGCGGTTCATCAGGGTGACCGCCGGGGCAAATAGTGCTTGCATTTCTTCTCTCCTCATCAAGCCATTTTTCTCGGCTGATCTATCTGGCAATTCGTTTCAACTCAAGCAAACGCCGACAACAAGCATTTGCAATCTACTCTTTACTTATTCAGAAAGCATCCCGTCGTTCAGGCGCAGGACCCGGTCAGCCTTGGCGGCGAGGCGCTCGTCATGGGTGACGATGACCAGACTGGCCTGCTGCAGGCGGACCCGCTCGATCAGCAGGTCGAACACGACATATGCGCTCTGACTATCCAGATTGCCGGTTGGTTCGTCGGCCAGCAGACACGAGGGTTCGCTGACCAGCGCCCGGGCAATCGCCGCCCGCTGCCGCTCGCCGCCGGACAGTTCGCCCGGCCGATGCGCCAGGCGATGGCCGAGGCCGACCGCGCCAAGCATTTCCGCCGCCTGGGCCAGCGCCTGCTGCCGTTCGACGCGGCGAATCAGCAGCGGCATGGCGACATTTTCCAGCGCCGAGAACTCGGGAAGTAAATGGTGGAACTGATAGACGAAACCGAGATGCCGGTTGCGCCAATCGCCGCGGTCAACCTCGCCCAAAGACGAAAAATCCCGACCCATCAGTTTGACGCTACCGGACGATGGCGTATCCAGTCCGCCCATCAAGTGCAGCAGCGTGCTTTTGCCCGAACCGGAAGCACCGACCACGGCCACCGTCTCACCAGCCTGAATGGCCAGGCTGACATCGGACAACACCGCCACGTCCAGGCCATCGCCGCGAAAAACCTTGCCCAGGCCGCTCGCCTGCAGAATCGGCTCACTCATAGCGCAGCGCCTCCGCCGGATTGACGCGCGAAGCGCGCCAACTGGGATAGAGCGTAGCCAGCAGGGCGAGCACGAAGGCGATCAACGTGACCCCCCAGACATCGCTCCACTGCAGGTCGGACGGCAGGTCGGAAATGTAATAAACCTCTTTGGACAGGAAATGGACACCCAACATTCTTTCAATAAATGGCACGACGACATCGATATTCAGCGCCAGCGCAACACCGCCGACAATGCCGAGGCCGAGGCCGATGAAGCCGACCAGTGCGCCCTGCACGACGAAAATCGCCATGATCGACAACGGTCGCGCGCCCAGCGTGCGCAGGATGGCGATATCGGCCTGCTTGTCGGTCACCGCCATGACCAGCGTCGAAACGAGATTGAATGCTGCCACCGCGACAATCAGCGACAGAATGATAAACATCATATTTTTCTCAATTTGCACCGCCCGGAAAAAATTGGCGTGGCTTTTCGTCCAATCGTTCAGGTAGGCATCGGCATTGACGTAGCGCGCCAGTTCGCGGGCGATGCGCGGCGCCTGGAACAGGTCGTCGACCTTGAGGCGGACGCCGGTCACCCGGTCTTCCATCTGGTACAGCTTCTGTGCGTCCTGCAGATTGATCAGCGCCAGGCCGCTGTCGTACTCGTACATGCCGACCTCGAAAATACCGACAACGCGGAACGATTTCAGGCGCGGCACGACGCCGGCCGGCGTCACCGTGCCCTGCGGCGCGATCAGCGTCACCTTGTCGCCGGTGAAAACGCGCAGCGAGCGAGCCAGGTCGGCGCCGAGCACGACACCGAATTCGCCCGGCCGCAAATCGTCGAGGCTGCCGCTCTTGATGGTCTGCCGGAAATCGGCGACGCGGTCTTCCTGCTCGGGCAGGATGCCGCGCACCAGCGAACCCTTGACCCCGCCATCGACGGTGAACATCGCCTGCGACTGGACAAAAGGCGCCGCCGCCCGCACTTCCGGATGCAACATCGCTTGCTCGGCGAGCGATGGCCAGTCGGCCAACTCGCCGTTGATACCAGTGATCTGGATATGGGAAGCAACGCCGAGGATGCGCGTCCGCAACTCCTTTTGAAAACCGTTCATCACCGAGAGGACGACGATCAGCGCCGCGACGCCAAGCCCGATGCCGAGCATGGAAATCAATGAAATGAAGGAGATAAAGTGATTTCGGCGTTTGGCGCGGGTGTAGCGCAAACCGATCAGCAGTTCGTAAGGCAGGGCCATGCGGCTCGGGGATTCGTGAAAAGTCGCTATGGTACACTCAAGCGCTTCCCCGACGCCCGCTGGCCTGGATTCCTGTGCATCTCACCCTGCTTGTCCCAGAACTGATCTGGCCCGAACCCGCCGACCAATTCACCCTCGGCAAGCTCAGCGCCCCCGGCCTTGAATGGCTGCTCGCCCACGGCAACCTGCAACGCCGGCCGCGCCGCCCCTTCGAAAACGTGCTGGCCGACTGCTTCGGCCTCGATGCAGCTCCCTTCGGCGCCCTGCGCCTGCTCGGCGAAGGCAGCCCGGCCGCCCGCGCCGGCCACTGGCTCTGTGCCGACCCGGTGCATCTGCGCTTTCACCACGAACGGATCATCCTGGCCGACGCCGGCGCCTTCGATCTCGACGAAGCAGAAGCGCGCAGCCTGGCCGCTTCGCTGAATGGCGAATTTGCCGATATCGGCGAATTTCACGTGATCAGCGCCCGCCGCTGGTATCTCAAGCTGAATGCTGCGGTCGACCACCCGGTAGCACCGATTTCCGCCGTTGCCGGCCGCCGGGTCGATGGCGACCTGAACGGCAATGCCCTGCCGCTGACCCGCTGGCTGAACGAAGTGCAAATGTTCCTGCACGGCCACCCGGTCAACGAACAACGCCAGCGTGAAGGCAAGCCGGCCATCAACAGTCTATGGCTGTGGGGTGGCGGCGCCCTGCCCAGCCCGGCCCGACCGGCCTTCTCCGGCCTGTGGAGTGACAACCCGCTGGCTGCCGGCCTGGCCCTGGCCAGCGACATCCCGCTGCATGACCGGCCGCCCAGCCTCGCCGCCTTGCTGCCGGAAGCCGGCCCGGCCCCGCTGCTCGTCCTCGACCAGTTGCTGCCGCGCGTCCTCTACGAAGATGGCGAAGGCTGGCGCAGCGCCCTGGAACAACTCGAAGCCGACTGGTTCGTACCGCTCAGGAAAGCCCTCGGCAGCCAGGTCGACCGCATCAGCCTGATCGCGCCGACCGTCTATGGCGAACTGCACGGCACCCTGACCGGCGGTGAACGCTGGAAATTCTGGAAAAAAACCGAGGCCCTCCCCGCCCTCGCCAACCGCCTCGCCGAGCAAGCCACCCAATGACCAACATCGTCACCCGCAGCAGCGCGCCGCGCACCGTCTGGCAACTCGAACAACAAGGCTTGCACCCGCTACTCGCCCGCCTCTATGCGGCGCGCGGCGTCACCGACAAGGCCGAACTCGACTACGAACTGAAGTCGCTGCTGCCGCCCGCCGCGCTGACCAATACCGATCAGGCAGCGCACATCCTGGCCGATGCCATCGAGGCCGAAGCCCGCCTGCTGATCATCGGCGATTACGACTGCGACGGCGCCACCGCCACCGCCGTCGGCATGCGCGCCCTGAAATCGCTCGGCGCCGACGTCAACTTCCTGGTTCCCGACCGTTTCAAGTTCGGCTACGGCCTGTCGCCGGAAATCGTCGAACTGGCCGCCGAACAATCGCCCGACCTGATCATCACCGTCGACAATGGCATCGCCAGCCTGGAAGGCGTCGCCCGCGCCCGCGAACTCGGCATCGCGACGCTGATCACCGACCATCACCTGCCGGCAGCAACGCTGCCGGACGCCGACTGCATCGTCAATCCGAACCAGCCGGGCTGCGACTTTCCGTCCAAATGCATCGCCGGCGTCGGCGTCATGTTCTACGTCGCCCTCGCCCTGCGCGCCGAACTGCGCGAGCGCGGCTATTTTGCCGACCACCCGGAACCCAATTTTGCCGACCTGCTCGATCTCGTCGCGCTGGGCACCGTCGCCGACGTCGTCAAGCTCGACCGCAACAACCGCATCCTGGTCAGCCAGGGCCTCAAGCGCATGCGCGCCGGCCGCCTGCAACCGGGCATCGCCGCCCTCTTCAAGGCGACCAGCCGCGACCCGAAACGTGCTTCGGCCTTCGACCTCGGTTTCCTGATCGGCCCCCGCCTGAACGCTGCCGGCCGCCTGGCCGACATGCGCCTCGGCATCGAGTGCCTGATCACCGACGATGCCGGCCGCGCCCTGCAGATCGCCCAGGAACTCGACACCCTGAACCGCACCCGCCGCGAAATCGAATCCGGCATGCAGGACCAGGCGCTGATCCTGCTCGAAGCGATGGACGTCAACGACCCCGCCCCCGGCATCGCACTGTTCGACCCGGAATGGCACGAGGGCGTCGTCGGCATTCTCGCCTCGCGCATCAAGGAAAAGCTGCACCGCCCGGTCTTTGCCTTTGCCCGCAGCGAAGGCGGCATCGTCAAGGGTTCCGGCCGTTCGATTCCCGGCCTGCACCTGCGCGACGCCCTCGACCTCGTCGCCAAGCGCGCCCCCGGCCTGCTGCTGCGCTTCGGCGGCCATGCCATGGCGGCCGGCGCGACGCTGAAGGAAGAAAACTTCGAGCGCTTCGCCGCCCTGTTCGCCGAAATCGCCGGTGAACTGCTCGCCCCGGCCGATCTGACCCGGACGCTGGAAACCGACGGTGCGCTGGAGGGCGGCTACATTTCGCTCGAAATCGCCCGCCTGCTGGAAAACGAGGTCTGGGGCCAGGGCTTCCCGGCGCCGCTGTTCGTCGACGAATTCGACGTCGAGCAACAACGCGTCCTCAAGGAAAAGCACCTCAAGCTGCGCCTGAAAAAAGGCAATGCCCGCATCGACGCCATCCAGTTCAATTTCAGCAGCCAGCCCGGCAACCGCACCCGCGCCGCCTACCGGCTGTCGATCAACGAATACATGGGCGTCGAATCGCCGCAGTTGATGATCGAATACCTCGAGTAGAGGAAGTGCTTTAGTCCGGCGTGCCGCGTTGCTGGGCACCGGCGATCTCGGCCGGCGGCAACGGGCGGCTGAAGTAGTAGCCCTGCACCTCGTCGCAGCCGAAGCGACGCAGCATTTCGACCTGCTCGGCAGTTTCGGCGCCTTCGGCGATGACGCGCAGACCGAGCTTGCCGGCGACGGCGATGATCGCTTCGACAATCGCCGCGTTATTGGCGTCGACCGTCAGATCGCTGACGAAGCTCTGGTCGACCTTGAGCTTGTCGAGCGGCAAGCGCTTCAGATAAGAGAAGCTGGAATAGCCGGTACCGAAATCGTCGATCGCCAGCTTGACGCCCATCGCCCGAAAATCCTCCAGCACGGCGATCGCCCGCTCGGCATCGGCCAACAGCATGCTCTCGGTGATTTCCAATTCGAGCCGGGCAGCGGGCAGCCCGCTATCGGCCAGGGCCTGGCGGACGATGGCGACGATCTCCGGATCGGCCAGTTGCACCGCCGACAGATTGACGGCGACGATGAAGGGCGGCAAACCGGCGCCCTGCCAGGCGACGGCCTGGCGGCAGGCTTCGTTGAGCACCCATTCGCCGAGCGGCTTGATCAGGCCGGTTTCCTCGGCCAGCGGGATGAAGCGGGCCGGTGAAATGAGGCCTTCGATGGGATCCTGCCAGCGGACCAGCGCCTCGACGCCAACCATCCGGCCCGAGGCCAGTTCGTATTGCGGCTGGTAATGGAGTAGCAAACGCCCTTCGGCAATCGCCTTGCGCAGGCGGCTTTCGAGCGTGACGCGTTCGGCGACGCGGGCGTTCATCTCCGGCTTGAAGAAACAGTAAGCGTTGCGGCCGGCCGACTTGGCGGCATAAAGCGCGACGTCGGCATTGCGCAGCAGGTGGTCGATATCGCTGCCATCGTCGGGATAGAGACTGATGCCGATACTGGCGGTTACCAGCAACTCCCGGTCGTCGATGATGAACGGCTGCCGAACGGCATCGAGCACCCGTTGCGCGATCTGCGCCAGTGCATTGACGCTGTGCCAGTCGACGACCAGGATGGCGAACTCGTCGCCACCCTGGCGAGCGATCAAATCCTTGTCGAATACGGTCTTCTTCAACCGCCCGGCCAGTTCGCGCAGCAGTTGGTCGCCAATCGCGTGGCCCAGCGTGTCGTTGATGTGCTTGAAGTGATCTAGGTCGAGCAGCAGCAAGGCGATCCGGTTTTCCCTGCCGGCCGCGCCGGCCAGCGTCTGGGCGATATTTTCCGAGAGCAGCAGGCGATTCGGCAGGTCGGTCAGCGCATCGTGCTCGGCCAGGTAGTCGGCACGCGCTTCGGCTTCCTTGCGCGGCGTCACGTCGCGGGCGAAGCCGGCAACGCCGATCACCTGCCCGGCGGCATCGTGCAGCGGCGCGTGGACATATTCGTAGGTACGGCGCCGGCCGTCGGCGTGAGTCTGCTCGCCGACGCCTTGATGTTCGGCATTGGCGGCGATCACTGCGCTGTCCTGACGGCGATAGAAGGCGGCATGGCCGGCCGGCCAGACTTCTTCCAGCCGCCGGCCGATCACTGCAGCGCGTGATTGGCCGCAAAAGGCCAGGTAAGCGTCGTTGACCATCAGGAAACGGCCAGTACAGTCGCGCAGCCAGGCCGGATCGGGAATGCTGTCGAGCAGCGTGCGGGCCCGCCGCTCGGAATCGAGATAGGCGGTTTCCATCGCATCGCCAAAACGCAGGGCCAGCCGGTAATTGCGCTGCCAGGCCCAGAGCAGGGCTGCGAGCACCAGCCCGAGCAGCAGCGTGGAGACCCCATAGACCTGCGCCTTGACGTACCACTCCTGCAGGATATCCGGCTCGCTGCGCCCGACCAGAATGCTCAGCGGCAAGCCCTCGACCTTACGCAGCGCGAAATGGCGTTCGACGCCATCGAGCGGCGACACGGCCTGGTAATCGGCCGCAGTCTGGCCGCTGGCCAGCACGCTTTCGAAATAGGTCGCAGCAAGTTTCTTGCCCAGTTGCTCGGGGGCCGCCGGCTTGCGGGCCACCAGGCGAATTCCATCGTCGTAAAGAGCGACGACGTCGCCCTGGTTTTTCAGCATCTGGGAAAACAGGGTCTCGAACTGGCTGGCATTGATCGCCGCCTGCACGTGGCCGACGAACCCGCCATCCGGCGAGGCCAGCCGGCGACTGAGGGTGATTACCCAGTTTTTCGTAATGCGGGCGAAGATCGGCTCGGAGAGCACCAGGCCGGCAGCCGGATCGGCACGCAGGCGTTGAAAGTAGTCGCGGTCGAACACGGTGGCGCTGGACAGCTTGCCGCTGGCATCGAAGATGAACGAGCCCTGCGCATTGCCGACGCGCAAGCTTTGCGAATCCGGGATTTCGCGCAAATGGGCTGCCAGTTCGTCGTCCCCCTGCCCGGCCGGCCAGGCTGCCCAGAGCGGATACTGGCGGGCCACGGTACTGAGCACGATATCGATCTTGCCGAGGCGATCGCCGACATGGGTCGCCAGCAGTTCGGCCTGGGTGGCAATTTCGTGCTTGGCCCGCTCGATCTCGTGGCGGCGCGACGAAACCAGTTCCAGCCCGAGCATGGCTACGAAGGCCAACAAGGTCAGGGCGGCGGCCAGCGCATGCAGATAAGGTGCCGACGAAATTCCGCGCTGGAGAGTCATCGCCGGCTGATTGCCGAATTTTTGGACATCCGGCGATCTTAACAGCCGAGGCCCGGCTTGGGCAGCCAGAACTGATCTATCAGGCATCGGCGATCGCTGTGCGAGCGCATTTTCTGCCTTTTTCCGGCGTCGACCGCAGGCATCCGGAAAGCGGCACGCCGGACTGGTGAGCACCGGTTCAAAGCGTTTCGGATTGCAGCCAGCATCACCGCTGACGGACTATGCGCCGAGCAGCCTCCTCGCCAGCACTGACTGCATATCACGACGCCCGTCAGCAATCAGATAGATGACAATTTGGCTGCCCGTAACCCGGTAAATCACGCGGTACGGCTTGAAGAAGGTCTGGCGGTACTCTTTGATGCCCAGGCCGACCAGTTCCTTCGGGTAGCTGCTGCGCTCTGGCAACTTCGACAAGCCCCCCACAACCTCCATCAACCCATCCAGCACATAGTTGGCGTTGGCCACACAGTCGAACTCGGAGATGTAATCGTGAATGGCTTCCAAGTCCTGCTCTGCCCCCTCGGTGAGCAGAACTTCGAACTGGGCAGGCGTGCCAGCCATCAGGCAGTGGCCCGCTTGGCGCGCAGGCGGGCAACGACGTCGGCCACAGGTCTGAGCTTGCCAACCGCCACATCCTGGTTACCCAGTGCGAGGATTTTCAGCAAGGCCAGGGTTTCTTGCGTCTCTTCAAACGAAGCGACGTCCTGCAGGACCGCCTTGGCCTCGCCGTTCTGGGTGATGACCAAGGGCTCACGCTGCTCAGCGAGCTGCGCCAGAACCTCGGCAGCGTTGGCCTTGAGGTAGCTGATCGGTTTGACTTGAGACGAGTAGCGCATGGTCGTGCTCCTGATTTTCACAAAGACTGAATATAGTCTTTTTAAAGTCTCATGGCAAAGTAACTGAATTGAGGCCCGTGCTGCCGTCAAGGAGCTGTTGAAGGCGATGGGCCAGCCAGTGGAACCCAATATGTTCCTGCTCCAGCCGCAGTCCCGTGCGGATGCGGTTGTCGCGCAGGTCGTCGTAGAGGGCTCTCTCTTCTGGCGTCAGCCTGTGCAAGTCCGCCAACAGGGGTTTGCCCTCGTCCCCCCAGACGGCGGCATGCGCATCAAGGGTGGCCCTGTCCATCAAGAACGAATCTACGTGACCAAAGTAGCCGCGCAGCTGATCCAGGATGCCAAAACCATGGGTATCGATATCGCCCCAGTAAAGGATTGAGCAATTCTTCATCCAATGACTTCTTGCCAGTGCATCCCAACCGTAACCCGCGCCAAAAATAACGAGGGCATCACGAACCGGCGGGAAGGCCAGGAAGTTGGTTTCGTTCTCGGTGATGAATATGCGCTTCACGGCGAGTTCCAGGCGACTGAAGCTGTCGGCATTCAGTGTCACGTCGGGACATGCCGAACCAGGCACTGCCCGAATCGCAGGGTCAAGCACACGGAAGCGAATGCGCGTCGGTTTTTCCAGAAAGCCATAACGGGCAGCAAACTGGCTGATACCGGTTTTACTGATGTCCACCGCGTCAACAGGCAGAGCCAGGTCAAGTAACTCGGCCAATATGCTGCGATGTGCCTCGATGAATTTGCTGTGCACGCCCGGCAAGTCCACCTGTCGCAAGTAAATACCGGGGCGTTGATGCTCGACAAGCCACGTCACGACGGCCAGCAAGCGTGGCCATTCGGCGGACAGTTCCAGTGCCTGCAGGGGGCGTTTTTCAAGCCAAGCCAGTAAGGCGGGGTGCGTTTTCCGGGTGGCGGAAACCTGAGCCAAGAAACGATCCCAGTCTCGACGCTTGCCCAGCCAGGTCAAGGCATCATCAATGGTCTCAATCCATACACTGGTCGGCAGTTTTTGTGTCCCCTGGACGCGGTGTCGAACCTCCTGCCACTCCACACGGACTGAATCCATAGCCGCCAATTCAGAGGCCCAAGTGCGAACAGCATTGAAGCGATCCGTGATGTCAGCTGAACTTGGGGACTTGAGCGACAGGCGCACAGGGAAACGTGAATTGCCCGTCACCACGTCTCGCAAGAACTCACCGCGCTCCCACCACCGCATCAATTGCGCTTTCAATTCCTTCGAACCGGTCCACGTCACTGCGCCAACTCCTGCGCAGCTTGGGTCGGCATCAACGCTTTCTGCGCCCGGTATTCCTCGATGGAAAGATTGCGCAGCTTGGAGGCCCGCCCGCCCTCGTTATGCACGAAGCCCACACTGGAGACGTAGGGTTCGATGATGTGGATCTTCTGCAGCGGCGTGACGATGAGCAACTGCAGGTTGAGTTGCCGGAACAACTTCAAACCGTATTGTGCCGACTCGTCCGAGCCGCGCCCGAACGCCTCGTCGATGACCACGAAGCGGAATGAGCGCGAACGCACTGCGCCCCACTCCAAGCCGAATTGATAGGCCAAGCTGGCCGCCAAAATGGTGTAGGCCAGCTTCTCTTTCTGCCCGCCCGATTTGCCGCCAGAGTCCGAGTAGTGCTCGTGTTCGCTGTTGTCCTCTCGCCAGCGCTCACTGGCGGCGAACAAGAACCAATTGCGCACATCCGTGACCTTGGTCGTCCAGCGGCGATCCTGTTCAGATAATCCCTCGCGCCCTCGGAAGCGGTCGATGATGGCCTTGACCTGCAAGAACTTGGCTTCGGAGTACTGGGTATCGTCCGAACCGGTTACAGCGCCTTCGGTACAAGCGCGCAATTCTTGCTGGAAGTCGCGGATCTCGGCATCAGGGCTGATCTGCGACTCCAGCACGATATAGCGCCCGGGGTTGTAGTCGATCTCGCCCAAGGATTTGTTGATGTGCGCGATACGCTCCTTGATGGTTTCGCGCTCGCGTGCCAGTTGGGCATTGAAGTTGGCGATTTCGTTGATCGTGTTGACGTTGAGCAGTTCTTTGAACCGCTCAACAAAACGCGGCAGGTCGTCGCGGTTCAACTGCGTCAGCAGGTTTTCGTACTCAAACGCCGCCTCAAGGCTGGCATCCATCTCGGCCGTCTCCAGCTTGAAAGCCTCCTTGAACGAAGCCATGGCCTTGATGATCTTCTCGGCCAGGCGTTCGAGTCGCTTCTGTTCTGCATCGATCTTGTCTTGTAGCCATTTGCGAACTTCCTGCTCGCGGTTGTCGCAGGATTCCACGCTTAGTTGATGCTCGCCCAGCGCCTCCGCACGCATGGATTCGAGCGTTGATGCCAGACCATCGTCGACGACAGCTCCCTGCAGCAGCGTCTCCGTTTGTTGACGAAGCTCCAGCGCGTCTGCCTGTCGCTGTTCCACCTTGGCCCGCTTTTCGCGCGCGCTCTGTAGCTCGCTGCCAGTCTCCTTCTGCGCCTTCTGCAATGCGCGCAGGTTTTCG
The DNA here is from genome assembly GCF_001551835.1 of Dechloromonas denitrificans. Taxonomy (GTDB): domain Bacteria; phylum Pseudomonadota; class Gammaproteobacteria; order Burkholderiales; family Rhodocyclaceae; genus Azonexus; species Azonexus denitrificans. The sequence goes on from NZ_LODL01000039.1 coordinate 34,187, forward strand.
TTCAACTGCTTGAGGACATCCGATGCCGACTCCAGCCGACTGCGCTCGTCTGTCAGTTGCGCAATCTCGGTGGCGACGCTGGCCCAATCCAATTCATCGAACGCCGTAAACTCTTCAAGGCGGGTCAGCGCATCGAGACGGCTCGTGAGTCCATCGCGCTCCTTCTGAACTTTACCGATCTGGCTGCCGAGCTCACCCAGCCGCGTTTCAAGCTGGCAGCGCTTGCTTTCCAGTGCCGCGATCTTGGCACTGTTGCTCCAGCCCAGTACATACCGGCTGCGGTCATCGATGCGGTGGCGGTCGTCTTTTTCGTGTCTGCCGCTTGGGTCTTTGATCTGGCCCGCGCGGGTAATTGCACGCGTCTCACGGCGGAACTGTTCTTGCGTGGCGCAGCAGGCCACGTCAAAGCGGTGGGCGAGCTCACGCTCCAGCCAATCGTAATGTGGCGAATCGGGCTTGATGGCCAGCTTGCGGACCAATGAATCGCGGTGCAGATCTGGCAATTCTGCAGCCTTACGTGGCCGCACATGGAAGTACACCAAACGGCCGCGCAGATGGGCTCCATCCACCCATTCGGCCACCGCCTTGTAATGGGCATCGGGCACCAACAGTGCCAAGCCGAAGCCTCGCAACAATCGTTCGGCAGCACCTTCCCAATCACGCTCATCGTCGCGCACCTGGATCAACTCACCGGCGAAGGGCATGTCATCCACGTTCAGCTCCAGCGCAGCACACATCGCGGCGCGGATCTGGATCTGCTGGTCATCGATGTTGCTGCGACGACGCTTGAGGCTGTCGATCTCAGCAGTTTGCTGATCGTGTTCCTGCCTGCCCTGACGCAAGGTCACGCCGTGCTCAGTCAGTGCGTTCTGTAGATCGGCATCGCAGTTGCGCGCCTCGTCTCGCCAGCTTTGATATTTGCCACGCTGTGCGGCGAAGGTGGAGGCATCTGCCGCCACCGACTCGCCCAGCACGGTTGCCAACTCCCCGTAACGCCCGGCCTTGGTTTTGCGCACATCCCGCAACTGTTCTTTCTTGTGAATCTCTGCGGCAAGGCGTTCCAGTCGGTCGCCACCGTTGTCATTGATGGCCTGCTTCAGCTCATCGACTTGCTGGCGTTGCTCCTCATGAACAGCATCGAGCTTTTGTACCTGAGCATCGACGCGCTCCCACTCTTCCGCCAGCAAACCCAGTCGCTTGTCGATCAGGCCGAGTTTCAGGCCAGCGAAGTGGGGCCGGAGATTTTCCCGGCACCCGCGCAAACTTTCGATCTCGGCCACCAACGCACGATGGCGTCCGCAGTCAGCAATCAAGGGCGTGAGCAATTCAACCTGCTGCTGGGTTTTCAGCACCGCCTGATGGGCGCGATTGAGATCGTCGAAGTGGCCGATCAAGGCCTGCAGGCGTGGGCCAACCTCGAAAGGTTCCAGCATATGACTGCGTACGAAGTCGGTGAGGTTGCCCACCGACTTCATCGACACCGTCTGGTGAAACAGCTCCAGTGCCTGATCGTTCTCAATGCCAAAGCGCCGACGGAACCAGGCCGCATAGGGCGGGAAGCTATCGTGCAGTTCGGCCCCCACCCCGCGCAGCTTCTTGCGCAGTTGGGCAATGTCCGAACCGAAATGGGCGAAGTCAGAGGCAATCGATAGCCCGCGCTCCGCCCCCAGAAAGAAGCGTGCCGGCTGCCCTTGCACTTCCTTCATCCAGAACACCTGGGCCAGCGTCACCGTCTGGTCGTAACCTGCGTTGTGGAACACCCCCAGAATGACGGAGTAGCTGTTCTGGTCGCGTAAGCTAACCGGCTTGGCCGCGCCCGTGACGTCATTGCGCTCGGATTTGTAATGCCCGAGCACGTAGGAACGCAGCGTTCGTTCCTTGCTGTCCGCGCCTGCAGCCTTGTTATAGGCAATCCGGTTGGCAGGCACCAGCAAGGTGGTAATGGCGTCCACCAGCGTGGACTTGCCCGAGCCGATATCGCCCGTGAGCAGGCCATTCTTGCCATCGAGCTGTAGCGTCCACACCCGGCTGTCGAAGGTACCCCAGTTGAATGCCTCCAGACGGGTCAGGCGAAAGCCGGACAGCGTGTCATCGGCACAGAAGTCCAGGCCCAGTGATTGCGGGTCATTCATGGCCTGCGCCCTCCTTGGCATTGGTCACACCTGCCAGTTGCGACTGGTAAGTGGCCAGGCGCGTATCGAATTCGGCCAGCCATTGGGCATCAATAAAGGCCTTCAGGATGCGCCGCACCTCGTAAGTGGCGAGTCCGGCCGAAGCGCCGCCGGCAGGTTTGAGTTTCTGCAGAAATCCCAATTCGGCCACCTTGTTGATCGTGGTTTCAATCTGATCGATCAGCTTGGCTTCATTCGGGCCATCGGGCAGGAACACCCGGACCAGTTCCACGATGTTGTCGCGGCTCAGCACCAGCCGCGTGTCGCCACCGCCCGCGTCGAATTCGGCCAGCTTTTTCCGCAACAACGCCAGCAACAAACTCACCGCGAAGGACAACGGCCGGCGGGCGACCAAGCGGGGCAAGCGGGGAGCCGGATCGTCGTCGGCAGGCTCGGGGCGGCTTTTCAAGAAGGCATAGCCTTCTGCCTCATCCAGCACCAGATCCAGATTCAGTACCGCGACGTAGTCACGCACCCGCGCTTGCAGGTTCAGCAGTGCTGCCCATTGGCGTTCGTCACCATCACGGTACAGCACGCTTTTGAGCAAGCTGATCAGCAACACCGACAAATCTGCGGCCGGCGTCACCATCAAATGTGCTGCGGGTGTTGTGTTCGAGAATTCTTCTTCCATCCCTGGCCTCAGTTCTTGTTCAACGCATGAAAATCACGCGTGGTAGGCGTGCGCTACGGGTGATTGCTTGGCCGTCCGCGGCCACCGTCGGCCAGCGAATCGGCTCGGGCGTGTCCTCATCCACCACGGTGCTGAAGGTCTCACTGCCCAGTTGCAGATAGGCCACCAACTCGGCCAGCCCCTGTTGCAAGGGCTGGCTGGACACCAGCTCGCCCAAGGTGATCTGCGCCCGGTCCTGCAAGGCGTGGCGGATGTGGCGGGTGAGCCGTGCCTTGTCCACCACCACCTGATCGAACAGCGCCGAAGGGTCGATATCCTCATCACCGGCCTGCAAGGCCAGGTCGGCAATCACCGGCTTGATGGCCGGGGTGAACAAGGGGCGCTCCATCGCCAACTCGATAGCGGCGCAGGCCTCGGCCATTTCCATCACGTTGCCAGTGGGTTGTGCATCACGAAGGGCCAGCACCTTGCTCTCGATGCCGTGCAGGATGTTCATGATGCGGCGGTTTTCGAGCCAGGCCCGGTCATCCAGAAAGCGGCGCAACTGCTGCGACAAAGCGGCGACCGTACGCTGGGTGTGCTCGCCGGCCTCCATCCAGTCGTAGTGCACGCGGCGTGTCCGGCTGTCGGGCTTCAGATCGGTCACTGCAGGCAGTCCCAGCACGCGATCCAGCAGTTCGGTCAATTCTTCCTGCCGACGACTGGAGAGCAGAAAATCCCAGAAGGCGCGGAAGCTTTTGCCCTGATCGGAATCGGCAATCGCATCGCGCTCGCCCATGATGTCTTCCAGCAGCGCGCCCTTGCTGCCCTCCCACAGCGCAATACGCTCACGCACGCGCCGGTCGAGCTGGCGGAAGTTGTGCTCCACCTCGCGGAAGTCAGTGAGCAACTCGCGCGCCCCCTGCATGAATTGCTGGAAGCGATCCTTCAGCGCCGTATCGTCCAGTAGCGGCACATCGCCCGACAGCACCCGCATGATCTCGGCATCGATGTCATCGCGCTTCTTGTGCAGTTCAGCAATGCGTTTGGCCGGGTCGGCCTCGCTGCCTTCGCTCATCTGTTTGAGCAGGTCAAACAGCGTCAGCAAGCGCGACTCGGTGCCGATGAACTGCCGCTCGGCCAATTGCGCCAGCCAGGCAATGGCCTTCTCGGTGGCGGGCGTCAAATCGAACTGCGCCTCGTCCGTGCCCGGGCGGTAGAACTTGCGCAGCCAGCCCTTGTCGGGCGCCGCCCAGTCATTCAGGTAATCGAGCGCCGGCTTCGGGAAAGCGGCTTCGCCCAAGTGCAAACGCAGGGCATATAGCTCGTCTTCCAGCGCCTCAGCCAGATCCGCTGCCGCCATCACCCGCACATTAGGTAGCACGAACACCCGATGCAGAAAGCTCGCCACCAACGGCGCATGGTCCGAACGCAACAACCGCCACGCGGGGTGGTGGGTACGCAAGGTGTCGAGGGTGGCGAAGTCAAGGGTCACAATGTAGCCCCCTCGACATCCGTGAATGGCGCATAGCCGTAATGTTCCACCAACGTGCGGATGAACTTCTGGCGCACGATCTCCTCTGGCTTGGAGATAACGTCTCGCCATTCCTTGCACAGAGGAATCCACAGCCAGTTGCCCTCCTGATGAAGTGCATCGGCAGCCGACGAAAATGACCAGTCGGGTTGATGAGTCGGTTTCTTGGTCTTGGCCATGAGTTTGTTCTCAATCAATTTTGCTTTTGTCGTTCTACGTCCGCGCCGCCCGCACGCCCCCATTCATTGACTTCGGACAGCTGGAATTTCACAGCTGCCCCACGCGGTGCGCAAGCAGGCCCCTGCGCATTGCCGATACGCAAGCTTTGCGAATCCGGAATTCCGCGCAGGAGGGTCATCGCCGGCTAATAGTCGAATCTTTAGACATCCGGCGATCTTAGCAGCCGAGGCCCGGCTTGGGCAGTCAGGCAGCATAAACCAGGCATCACCAAGCGCTGGCTGCGCACATTTTCTGCCATTTTCCGGTGTCGACCGCAGGCATCCGGAAAGCGGCTCGGCATGGATGTTGCTGAATCCCGGTATCAACCAGGGAGAACAACATGGCCAGCAAATTTATCCAGATCAAAGAATCGGCAGATGAATGGCAACTTGCCTTGCCGCCTGTGCTCGATTTTGCTGCAGCGCGTCAATTACTCAGGCAAATCCGCGAACTCGCCCCGGGTCAGACGCAGGAGAGACTGTGTCTGGACTTTTCGCAGACCAGGCAGATCGACACCGCCGGCCTCGGCAGCCTGCTGTTGATCGGTGAACATTTTGGTGCAAAAACGAAATTTCGCCTGGCTGGTGCCACAGGCATGGTGCGCGAACTGCTCGACGTAGCAGGCATCGAGCAGCATCTGGCCAGACTGGGCACTGCCGGCACAAGGCGCGGCGAAGCCGGGAATTACCCGCCGGCCGACCATCGTCAGGCGCCACCGGCCCGGGCGTTTGGCTCAAGAATATAGCCCGGAGTCTGACTGAAAGCCGCCGAGCGGGCGGCTTTCAGTAACGCACGCCGGCCGGCGGCGTGAAGGAGTCCAGCGCGTGCAGATAGGCGGCGCGGGCGAAGGCGCTCGGGTCGGGCAGATTCTGCTGGCTCATCGAGCCTTTCATCTGCGCCACTGACCGGTAATCGCGTTCTTCCAGCCACTGCTCGATGCCTGCCAGCACCGTTTTCAGCACGGCCGGCCCGCCGCTCAACAGGGCGCTCGCCAGATGTACGACATCGGCGCCGGCGAGCAGCATTTTCAGCGCATCCGCCGCCGTGTGCACGCCGCCGGTCGCCGCCAGCGTCAGGCCGCTACGGCCGCGCAGGATGGCGATCCAGCGCATGGTGAGCAGGACATCGGCCGAACTCGACAATTGCACGCGGTCGACCACCGTCAAATTGTCCAAATCGATATCCGGCTGGAAGAAGCGGTTGAACAGCGAGACGCCAGCCGCACCGGATTTTTCGGCATGGCGGACAAAATTCGGCAGCGACGAGAAAAATGGCGACAGTTTCATGCTGACCGGCAGCGTCACCGCCCCGGTCAGTTCCTGCAGCAGCGACAGGTAATGGTCTTCCAGCGCTTCGCCGGACACCTTCGGGTCGCCCGGCATGTACCAGGCGTTCAGTTCGAGGGCATCGGCCCCGGCCGCCTGCACTTCCTTGCCCAGCTCGACCCAGCCGCTGAGTGAGGAACCGTTCAGGCTGGCGACGACCGGGATGGCCAGGCGCTGCTTGAGCAGGCTGATCTGTTCGAGATAGCTGTCGAGCTTGCTCTGGTAGCCGTCAGCGAACGGCAGATGCCCGGTGGCTTCATCGAAGGCATCGGGATTGACCAGAAAGCGGTCGATCATCCGTTCGTCGTTGCGCACATCCTCCTCGAACAGCGAGTGCATGACGATGGCCGCGGCGCCGGCGTCTTCCAGATGCAGCACCGCGTCCAGGTTATGGCTGAGCGGCGTCGAGGACGGGACCAGCGGGTTCTTCAGCTGGAGGCCGAGATAGTTGGTGGACAGATCAGGCATTGCGCTCCCCTTTTTCCTCGGCACTGGCGGCCGCTGGCTGGTCGAGGGCCGTTTCCGGCAGGGCCAGCCCGGCCAGTTCGACATATTCCTGATGGCGCAGCCGGGCATTCTTTTCGGCCTGCGCCATGAAGCGCGCCGCCGCTTCCGGCTGCTGGCGTTCAAGCACGGTGAAGCGCGCCTCGTTGCCGGCAAAGTCGCGGAACGGCACGCTCGGCGCCGCGCTATCGACCGACAGCGGATTCTCGCCCGCCTCACGCCGGCGCGGGTCGTAACGCAGCAGCGGCCAGTGGCCGGCCTTGACCGCCAGATCCTGCTGCCGATGGTTGTGCGACAGATCGACGCCATGCGCGATGCACGGGCTGTAGGCGATGATGATCGAGACGCCGGGATAGCTCTCGGCATCGAGGAAGGCCTTCAGCGTATGACCATCCTTGGCGCCGTAGGCGACCTGGGCGACGAAGACGTTTTCGTAGTCCATCGCGATCCGGGCCAGATCCTTCTTGCGATTCGGCTTGCCGCCGGCCGCGAACTTGGCGACGGCGCCGAGCGGCGTCGCCTTCGAATTCTGGCCGCCGGTATTGGAATAAACCTCGGTATCGAGGACCAGGATATTGACGTTTTCGCCCGATGCCAGCACATGGTCAAGGCCGCCGAAACCGATGTCGTAGGCCCAGCCGTCGCCGCCGATGATCCACACGCTGCGGCGGATCAGGGTATCGGCAATGGCGGCCAGCGCCGCCGCTTCGGGCGTCGCCAGATGGCCGAGCCAGGCCTGCAACTGGGCGACGCGTTCGCGCTGTTCGTGGATGCCGGCTTCCGTGCTCTGCTCGGCACCGAGCAGCGCCTCAACCAGGTCCTCGCCGATATCCCGCGCCAGCGCCCGCAACTGGGTGCGCGCCGCCGCCGACAGTTGGTTGGTCGCCAGCCGCAGGCCGAGGCCGAACTCGGCGTTGTCCTCGAACAGCGAATTGTTCCAGGCCGGACCGCGTCCGTCGGCATCGGTCGTGTACGGGGTGGTCGGCAGGTTGCCGCCATAGATCGACGAACAGCCGGTGGCATTGGCGACCAGCATGCGGTCGCCGAACAACTGCGTCGCCAGCCGGATGTAGGGCGTTTCGCCGCAGCCGACACAGGCGCCGGAGAATTCGAAGAAAGGCTGGAGCAGCGCCGCGCCCGGCACCGTGCCGCGCTTGACGAGGCGCCGGTCGTAATCGGGCAGCTTCAGGAAGAATTCCCAGTTCTCCGCCTCCTGGCGGCGCAGCGGCGGCTGCTCGGCCATGTTCAGCGCCTTGCGCGAAACATTCGACTTGTCGCGGATCGGGCAGATATCGACGCACAGCGTACAGCCGGTGCAATCCTCCGGCGCCACCTGGTAGCTCATCTGCCAGCCGGCCGGGTAATCCTTGCTGCGCGTCGGCATGTGCTTGAAGCTGGCCGGCGCGGCCGCAGCCAGTTCGGCCGGGTACACCTTGGCCCGGATGGCGGCGTGCGGGCAGACGAAGACGCACTTGCCGCACTGGGTACACAAGTCGGTTTCAAGCACCGGAATCTGCAGCGCCAGATTGCGCTTCTCGTACTTGGCGGTGCCGGTCGGCCAGGTGCCGTCGGCCGGGAACAGCGACACCGGCAAACTGTCACCCCGACCGGCGATCATCGGCAAAGTCAGTTTACGGACGAAGTCGCTGACCTGGCGCACCGCCCCCTCGGCGAGCGCTGCGGTCGACACCGCCAGATGGGCAAAATCCACCTTGTGCAGGCAGGCCAGCGTCTGGTCGATGGCCCGGTAATTCAGTTCGGCAATGCGCCGCCCCTTGCGGCCGTAGGTCTTTTCGACGGCATGCTTGATCGCGGCGATGGCGTCGGCCGGCGGCAGGATGCCGGAAATGGCAAAGAAGCAGGTCTGCATCACGGTATTGATGCGCCGCCCCATGTCGGCGGCCAGCGCCACCTGGTAGGCGTCGATGACATAGAACTGGATGTCCTTGTCCCGCATCTGGCGCTGCATGGCGGGCGGCAGCGTCGCCCAGACCCGGTCGGCCGGCAGGTGGGTGTTGAGCAGGAAGACGGCACCCGGCGCCGCATGCACCAGCAGATCGTGTGTTTCGAGGAAGAGCGGCTGGTGGCAGGCGACGAACTTGGCATCGCCCTCGCCCGTCAGGTAGGCCGAACGGATCGGCTGCGGCCCGAAGCGCAGGTGCGAGATGGTCATCGCCCCCGACTTCTTCGAGTCGTAGACAAAATAGCCCTGGGCGTAGAGCGCGGTTTCGTCGCCGATGATCTTGATCGAGTTCTTGTTGGCGGACACGGTGCCATCCGAGCCGAGGCCGTAGAAGACGGCGGCGAAGGTTTCGCGCGCCGCCTGCGTGCGGAAGGCCGGATCGAAAGGCAGCGACAGGCCGGTCACATCGTCGGTGATGCCGAGCGTAAAGCGGCGCCGCGGCAGGCCTGCGACCATAGAAGCAACGGCTGGCCCTGGGACCAACGCCGCAAAAACGGCCAAAACCATGGCCGGCGTGAATTCCTTGGAGGCCAGGCCGTAGCGGCCACCGATCACCGTCGGCAAGGCGGCGAAGCGCGGGGTCGGGTTGCTCATATCCTCGGCCAGCGCGACCAGCACGTCCTTGTAGAGCGGCTCGCCCTCAGCGCCCGGCTCCTTGCAGCGGTCGAGCACGGCGATGCGGCGCGTCGTCGTCGGCAAGGCGGCGAGCAAGGCGGCCGGCGCCCACGGCCGGAACAGCCGGACCTTGAGCAAGCCGACCTTTTCACCCTGGCGATTGAGGTGCTCGACGGTTTCCTGCACCGTTTCCGCCCCGGAGCCGATCAGGATGATGACGCGCTCGGCATCGGCGGCGCCGACGTAATCGAACAGCTGGTAGTGGCGACCGGTCAGCTGGCCGAACTGGTCCATCGTCTGCTGGACGATGCCGGGGAAGGCATCGAACCACGGGTTCTGCGCTTCACGGGCCTGGAAGAAGACATCCGGGTTCTGCGCGGTGCCGCGCAATACCGGGTGTTCCGGCGACAAGGCGCGACCGCGCAGGGCAACGATGTCGGCCGGCGGCAGCATTTTGTGCAGTACGGCGTCGTCGACCGGCGCGATCTTGGCCACCTCGTGCGAGGTGCGGAAGCCGTCGAAGAAATGCAGCACCGGGATGCGCCCGGCCAGCGTCGCCGCCGTCGCAATCGCCGCCATATCGTGCGCTTCCTGTACCGAGTTGGAGGCGAGCAGCGCAAAGCCGGTGGCGCGGGTCGCCATCACGTCGGAATGGTCGCCGAAGATCGACAGCGCGTGGGTGGCGATGGCACGGGCCGCGACATGGAAGACGGTCGGCGTCAATTCGCCGGCGATCTTGTACATATTGGGAATCATCAGCAGCAGGCCCTGCGAAGCGGTGAAGGTGGTAGCCAGCGCGCCGGCCTGCAGCGCGCCGTGTACCGTGCCGGCGGCGCCGCCTTCGGACTGCAGTTCGACGACGCGCGGCACGCTGCCCCAGATATTGGCTTTGCCCTGCGCCGCCCATTCATCGGAAAGTTCGCCCATGCCGGACGAGGGAGTGATCGGATAGATCGCGATCACTTCGGACACGCGGTAAGCCACGTGGGCGACGGCTTCGTTGCCGTCGATGGTGAGCATCTTGTTCATGACAATCCCTGGCAATACCCGCTGCGAACGCGATGGCTCGCAGGGTGAAGGCGGCCGGGCCGGCGCCGCCGCTTGCTGCAAAGCAGCAAGTCGATTCTACGCCCGTTTCCGGCAAAAATATGCCAAGTACAAGCGGGCGCCGATCAGCCCGGGAAAGTCAGGCGATTATTGCCTGCAAATAGGCGTCGACCGCAGCACTCTGCAGCGGCCGGGAAAACAGGTAGCCCTGGAATTCGTTGCAGCCGCAGACGGTGAGAATCTCGCGCTCGGCTTCGGTTTCGACGCCTTCGGCGACGATGTGCAGGTCGAGGCTGCGGCCGAGGAAGATGATCGCATGCGGGATCGCCATCGCCTTGCCGCCGCGGTTGCAGCCGGAGACAAAGGAACGGTCGATCTTCAGCGTGTCGATCGGCAGCTGCTGCAGGTAGGCGAGCGACGAATAGCCGGTGCCGAAGTCATCGACCGCGATACGCACGCCGAGCCCCTTGATCGACTTGAGGACGCGGATGGTGTGCTCCATGTCGCCCATGATCATGCTCTCGGTGATTTCCAGCTCCAGGCATTCCGGCGGCAAGCCGGAGACGGCCAGCGCATCGGAGACCAGCGCCAGCAAGCCGGGTTCGCGCAACTGCCGGGCCGACAGGTTGACGGCGACGCCCAGCGCCTGGCCATCGACCAGTGGCCAACTGGCAGCAGCCCGGCAGGCGGCATAGAGCACCTGCTCGCCGATCGCCAGAATCTGCCCGGTTTCCTCGGCCAGCGGGATGAAACGGTCGGGCGTCACCAGGCCCTGGCCGGCGCTGTTCCAGCGCACCAGCGCCTCGAAACCGCGGACCCGGCCGCCGCCATCGACTTTCGGCTGGTAGACGACGGTCAGTTCGTTGTTTTCGATGGCGCTGCCGAGCGCCGTTTCCAGCGCGAAACGGTCCTGCGCCGCCTGGTTGAGGTCGCGGGTATAGAAACAGTACTGCCCCTTGCCGCTTTCCTTGGCGTGATACATCGCGACATCGGCCACCCGCAACAGGCCGTCGAGATCCTGCGCGTCGTCGGGAAAAACGCTGACCCCGATGCTGCAGTTGATGCGCAGGCCGTGCCCGGCCAGTTCGAGCGGCGCCTGGACGGTGGCCAGCACACGCTCCAGCAGGTGTTTGGTGTCATCCGGCGAGACCTGCTCGCCGAGGATCAGCACGAACTCGTCGCCACCGTAGCGGGCGACAGTATCGAGGCCGCGCAGCGCGGTGCGCAGGCGGCTGGAGATTTCGATCAGCAACTGGTCGCCGGCGGCATGGCCAAGGCTGTCGTTGATCACCTTGAAGTTGTCGAGATCGACAAAGGCCAGCGCCACCTTGCCGCTCTTGCGGCGGGCCAGTTGCACGGCCTGGGCCAGCCGGTCGGCAAGCAGGTTGCGGTTGGGCAGGCCGGTCAGTGGATCGTGCGTCGCCTGGTGCTGCAGCACCGACTGATGGCGATGACGCTCGGTGATGTCCTCGACCGTACCTTCGTAATAGAGAAACGTGCCGTCCGACGAGCGCACGGCATGGGCATGCTCGGCAATCCAGATCCGGCTGCCGTCGCAGCAGATGATTTCCGACTCGAAATCGGTAACCCGGCCGTCGCGCTGGATCAATTCCTTGAAATCGTCACGCCGCTGCGGGTCGACGTAAAGCCCGCTGGCAATGTCGGCCAGGCTGCTGATCAGCGCCTCCGGCGACGGGTAGCCGTAGAGCCGGGCCAGGGCCGGATTGGCGGCCAGATAACGACCGCTCTCGGTGCTCTGGAACATGCCGACCACCGCACTTTCGAAAATGCTGCGATAGCGCAGTTCGGTTTCCGCCAGCTGGATCTGGGCCTGAACGCGGTCGGTGATGTCTTCGAGATAGGCTTCGAGCAGGCGCAGCCCGCCTTCGTCGCGCAGGCCGACGCCGCGTTCGAGCACCCACTTCTCCTCGCCGTCGCGGCAGACGATGCGGTACTCGATGCTGTAGCGCGAACCGGTATCCAGTGCCGCCAGGATGGTGCCGCGCACCGCCGCCCGGTCTTCCGGGTGGGTCAGCGACTCCAGCGAATTCTGCCGGTTGCCGACCAGATCCTCGGCCCGATAGCCGGTCAGGCCATAACAGCCGGGGCTGACCGACAACAGCGTCCAGAACTCGTCGATCAGGCAGCGGAACAGCATGCCGTCAAGGTTGGAAAACAGCGTCGCCATCGCCGGCGCCTGCTGTACATAAGCCTGGCGCAAAGCGCAGCCCGGGCTGCCTCCGGGTTGCACGAAATGCTGGCTCTCAGGCGCGCCGGGGATGAAGTGATTGCGAAACATGGGAATAACCGCTACCTGCCTGTTTTAACTGAACGCCGCTGTCGCCGATCCAGGCGAAGACATGATCGATCGCGCCGGAGGCGACTTCAAAATACTCCTGGGCCGCCACCGTGATCCCCGAGCTGAGCAGCATCTGGGTCCGGATGACGCGCGCCATCTGCTGCACGCCACGCGCCGCCTTGTCGGCCACCACTCCTTCGCCGCCGGCTTCGCTGGCCTGCTTGAGCAAGGCCTCGGCGCGGGCGACGAGAAACATCAGGCGGACCCGGACCACGGCCGAACAGCCATGGCGGGCGGCGACGCTCATGCCGAGGGCGCGCGCCTGGCCGAGGCATTCAGTCAGGGCCGGCAGGCGGCTGGCGTAATTGCGCACCAGGCCACGTGCCGCCGGCTCGTCGAGCAGCAATTCGACACGCGATTCGCCGAGCGCGGCCAGCCAGTGCAGCAATTGCTCGATCAGGAAACTGTGCTGGGCAATGCTCTGCTCGACCGACAGGCCGGGCAGTTTCTCGTGCAGATTCGCCCAGTTGAAGCGGAACAGGTCGAGGTCGTTCAGCGTCAGGCAGGGATGCACCCGCTCGCCTTCGCGGCGGGCGATATCGCGCAAGGACGGAATACAGGCCTCGATTTCACGCCCCTTGCCCTCGAGCCGCTGCTTGAAGCCCTGATCGCCGGCCAGCCAGGCCGAGCTCATGCCGCGATGCTGCTGGAAATGGGCAATCAGGGCCAGCAAGGCGCGGCAGGCGGCCAGTGTCTCGTCCAGCGAGCGGCCGGCATCGCTCCGATTGCGGCGGCGATAGAGCCAGAAGCTGCTGGCCCCGACAAACAAGGCCAGCAGACCCATCAGAATCATGATCCAGTCCATGACAACCTCACTCGTATTGGTATTTTTTAAGGGTGCCGTTGAGCTGAACGGACAAGTCGCTCAGGTAACGGGACAATTCGCTGTTCTCGCGCACCAGATGTTCGTTGGCATCGGCCAGCTGGGCGACCTGCTCGATATCACGGGCAATGCTCAGCCCCGCCTCGCTCTGCTCGCGGCTGGCGGCGGCGATATCGCGAATCAGCGCCAGCGTCTGGCCGGCATTGCTTTCGACCCGCTGCAGGTCGTCCACCGCCAGCGCCGCATCGTTCAGGCTGGCGGCGGCCCGGGCCGACGTTTCCGCCATCGCCTCGATCATGCTGCCGACCTCCTGGCGCATGCCGTCGATCCGCTCGCCGATGTCGTGGGTGGCGTTGCGCGTCCGCTCGGCCAGCTTGCGCACCTCGTCGGCGACCACAGCGAAGCCCCGTCCCTGTTCGCCGGCCCGTGCCGCTTCGATGGCGGCATTCAGGGCGAGCAGATTGGTCTGTGCCGCGATCTCGGCAATCAGTTCGACGATGATGTCGATTTCCTGCGAGCGCGCACCGAGCCGGCTGGCGCCCTCCGAAGTCTGGCGCACAGTCGCCGCCAGGCTCTCAAGACTTTTCGCCAGCCCGCTCACCCGCTCGGCGCCGGCCTCCGCCATCTGGCCGGAAGCCTCGGCCACCTCGGCGGCACCGCCGGCACTGTCGCTGGTCTGGCCGAGGCTGACCGTCAACTGCTCCAGCGTCGCCGCCGACGACAAGGTGATGTCGCGCTGACGGCGCACACCGTCGTTGCCGCCGCTGGCGTTGGCGCTACTCTCGCCGGCGACGCTGGAAATTTCCTGCGACATCCGGGCAAAGGCCAGAATCAGCCCGGACAAGGAACGCGCCATGCCATTCAGGCGCTCGGCCAGCGGCGCCAGCGCGCCGCAGCGCGGCGCATCGAGCCGACTGACCAGCGCCCCGCCGGCCAGATCCTGGGCAAAGCGATCAATCAAGCCGAGGGCGGATTCCAGTTCCTGCTGCACATGCCAGCCGAGGACCAGCGCGAGCAGCAGCAAACCGGCCCCCAGCCCGGCCAGCAACGCCGAACCCTGACCGGCGGCGGCCCAGGCCAGCGCAGCGGCGGCAGAGAACGCCAAGGCGCAGACCGTCAGTTGTTGCCAGCGCACAGAACGCATGCTGGCGTGCAAAGCCGGGGCTGAATCACTCTTTGTCATATATTTCGCACACATATTTACAAAACTGTCACAACCAAAGCAATTCGCTTGCCAAGCTATACTTATATGGCATTTTTAATGCAAATCAAAAACTTACACGCCATTTTTTGCATCAATTCGGAGCAAGCGCCGCCCACCCCGCTAAAGAGCAGCCCGGTCCAGCGGGCCGGCGCACCATTCAGGTGCGTGCCTTTCCCCTACCCCGGCGCCGCGATGCCTCCGAACAGTGCAGCGCGATGCGGCTTGGCGCAGCGGCTATAATTGAGGTTTTGCCAAGCAACGAGACGAACATCATGGACGCGGAACACATCAACAGCATCGCCAACAAGCTCGACGACATCGCGCAGCGCGCGGCCGAGCTGCGGAGGTATCTTTGACTACGATCAGAAACGCGAGCGCCTGACCCTTCTCAATCTGGAGATGGAAGATCCCAAGATTTGGGATGACGCCAAACGTGCCCAGGAACTGGGCCGCGAAAAGAAATCGCTGGAAGACATCGTGCTGGTGCTGGAAGAAGTCCAGGCCGGGCTGGAGGACGGCCGCGAACTGTTCGCCATGGGCAAGGAAGAAAGCGACGACGACACGCTGCTCTCGGTCGAAGCCGACAACGCCCCGCTCGAGGAAAAGATCGCCGCCCTCGAATTCCGCCGCATGTTCAACAACCCGTCCGACCCGATGCCCTGCTTCCTGGAAATCCAGGCCGGCGCCGGTGGGACCGAAGCCCAGGACTGGGCTTCGATGCTGTTGCGCATGTACCTGAAATATGGCGAAAAGAAGGGGTTCACCGTCGAGGTCATGGAAGAGTCGGAAGGCGATGTCGCCGGCCTGAAGAGCGCCACCGTCAAGTTCACCGGCGACTACGCCTACGGCACGCTGCGCACCGAGACCGGCATCCACCGCCTGGTCCGCAAGTCGCCGTTCGACTCCAACGCCCGCCGCCACACCAGCTTCACCTCGGTGTTCGTCTTTCCGGAAGTCGATGACTCGATCGAGATCAACATCAATCCGGCCGATGTCCGCACCGACACCTACCGCGCTTCCGGCGCCGGCGGTCAGCACATCAACAAGACCGACTCCGCCGTCCGCCTGACCCACGTCCCGACCGGCATCGTCGTCCAGTGCCAGAACGACCGTTCGCAGCACCGCAACCGCGACGAAGCCTGGCAGATGCTGCGCGCCCGCATCTACGAGTTCGAACTGCGCAAGCAGCAGGCCGAACAGCAGAAGCTGGAAGATGCCAAGTCCGACATCGGCTGGGGCCACCAGATCCGTTCCTACGTGCTCGACCAGAGCCGCATCAAGGATCTGCGGACCAACCACGAAACCGGCAACACCCAGGCCGTGCTCGACGGCGACCTCGACCCTTTCATCGAGGCCAGCCTGAAACAGGGCGTATAACCTCCACCGGAGAAAGCCATGCGACTTGTCGACCTCAGAATAAGCCACTATAAAAGTCTGTCAGACATTGCGTTAACTGACATTCAGCCGGTAACGGTGTTAGTTGGCTGCAACGGAGTCGGCAAGAGCAACGTGGCAGATGCCCTGCGCTTTTTGCGCGATGCGATGAGTCAGGGACTAGATCATGCCGTCAGCACGCGCGGCGGCATTGGCCTGATTCGCCAGTATTCGCCAACCAAGCCATTTCAGATTTCATTCGACTTTGGCTTTGCCGAAAAAAATAATCCGTCACACACCGCTCGTTATCAACTAACACTGACCAGCTTGCGCGAAGGTAACTTTCGCGTTGAGCGAGAGCGTTGTGAATGGTTTGGTCCAACAGGTATTTCCTTCAGTGCTGACGATGGAGAAATCGTTGACTGCGATTTCGAAGAAATGCAAGCCGAACGAAATGCTCGGGGTCTCGTAAGTCTCAAGGTAGCTGGAAATTCAGTCACATTAGACGACGAGCGTCTATTTCAGCCTGACGCTTTAGCATTTGGTAGCCGCCTAACTTGGCTTGATATGGCTGATATACATTTTGGTCCTCAAAAATTACGCGACTCTGTTCTTAATTTTCGATTCTCGGCGATCTACCCCAACACTCTGCGCCAACCAGCACCACCCGACACCGACCCAATCCTCAAGGAAAACGGCGCTAATTGGGCCTCCATCCTGCGCACCCTAAAAAAGACCAGTCGCGGCAAACAGGCTTGGGAGCAGATCAGGGAGATGATGGAGATTGTCATGCCACAACTGGAAGACATCACCACACAAGCGGTAGGTGGTTTCATCATGCCTCGCTTCAAAGTGCGCGAAGCCAGCGGCGAGGCGCACCTATTCGACCCGTCGCAGATTTCCGACGGCACCCTGCGAATCCTCGGCATCCTGCTCGCCCTCTACCAGACACCGCATCCCTCGCTGATGATCATTGAAGAACCCGAACAAACAGTCAACCCGGCCCTGCTTGCATTGCTGGCAGACGCTTTCCGGGAGGTCTCAGAACGCACGCAACTGCTTATTACAAGCCATAGTCCGCACCTCATCGACTGTTTCGAGCCGGAAAATATCCAAGTTGTCGCCATGCAAAACGGTGAAACTCGCATCTCGCCAATCCGCGCAAGCCAGCGGGAAGCGGTCAAGGAACACCTTTTGAGTCTTGAGCAGATAATGTCCTCTGAAGGCTTGTTGCCGGAGGATGCATGAGACGCCTGCTGCCAATCGTAGAGGGGCATGGCGAAATCCCGGCTGTTCCCATCCTCATTCGGAACATCCTTGCCACCCGAGGCATTCACGATGTGCAGCCTCTGTCCGCTTGGCGTCATGGTGAATATCCAAGTGTCGCCAAGAAATTTGACAGCATATTCCTGGCTGCCATCAAGGAGAATGCCCCTATTCTGTGGGTCATGGATTTCGACTCGAAAGACCACGACTGTCCGGTCAAGGAAGAGCAGAATCTGTTGGCCAGAGCAGAATCACTACGCCCCGGCTGGCCGATAAAAATTGCTTTTCTTGTCAAGGAATATGAAACCCTGTTCTTGATCGACGAAACTGCTACCCGCAAAGTCTTTCCGGATATTCCTGCAAAAACCTCCTTCCCCGAAAACCCTGAAAATATCCGAGGCGCCAAGGAATGGCTCAGCAAAGCGCGCCCGTCGTCGGGATCGGCCTACAAGGAAACCGTTCACCAAGCAAAAATCACCGCGCACCTCAATTTCGAGTTGTTACGCGCCCGTTCTTCCGATTTTGCACACCTTGAACGAGCTGTTGTAGAACTCGCAAATTCAGCAGTCCCTTTATAAGCAATTTGCCTTGTTTTTTGCATTGCCTCTTTGCATTGAAAAAATGGCTTGTTGGTTGGAAAAATCCCTATGACTCGCCTCCTCGCCTGGCTGGCCGGCACGCTGCTTCTGCTCGTGCTGGCTGCCGGGGGCCTGTTGCTGGCGGCGGTCGACCGCCAGCCGCTGGTCAACCGCAGCGCAACCATCGCCCCACTGGCCGTCGCCCAGGCCCGCTGGCTGTTCCAGACCAACGACCCACGCCGGCTGCGGCCAGGCGAAGCACGGCAAACCGCCATCCCGGTCGCCCTCCTCGACGAAGGTATCAACTACGCCGCCAGCCGTGGTCTGCGCGGCCGTGGCGGCCTGCTGCTCAACGGCGAGGCGGCCGAAATCCGCCTCAGCCTGCGCCTGCCCGGCGAACACTACCTGAACCTGCGGGCCAGCATTCCGCCCGGCCCCGGCGAACCGCGCCTGGCCAGCGCCGCCCTCGGCCCCCTGCCGCTGCCGGCCGGCCTGCTCGAACTGGCGCTCAGCGCGGCCATCGAAGGTGCCGGCTACGGCCGCGAATGGCAACTGGCGCGTAGCGCCATCCGCGCACTGAATTACGACGCGCCCAACCAGCGCATCCTGGTCAGCTACGTCTGGGAACCGGCCATCCTTGAACGGGCCCGTTCCATCGCCCTCAACCCGGCCGACCTCGAGCGCATCCGCAGCGCCCAGCGGCAGTTCGCCGCGCTACTCGACCACCATGCGCGGGGCGCCAAGGTCGCCCTGCCCGACGTGCTGCAGGCGATGCTCGCCGGTGCTGGCGACGATCAGCGCCAGGCGCGCCGCGCCGCGCTGCTGGTGATGGCCGCCTACCTGGCCGAAAAAGACCTCGCCGCGATCATTCCCGACGCCCGCGACTGGCCGCGACCGCGCCAGGTCATGCTGATGCTGGCCGGGCGCTACGACAGCGCCCAGCATTTCGTCATTTCCGCCGCGCTCGCCGCCTGGGCCGGCGAACCGGTGGCCGATGCCATCGGCGTCTACAAGGAACTGGCCGATTCCCGGCACGGCAGCGGCTTCTCGTTCGCCGACCTCGCCGCCGACCGGGCCGGCACCCGGTTCGGCGAAGGGCTCAATCGCGACGACCCGAAACTGCAGGCGGCGCTGCACAGCACGCTGCGCGAGTCGGACCTGATCCCGTCGCTGGCCGGCCTGCCGGAATACCTCAGCGCCCGCGACTTCCGCCGCCAGTTCGGCGCCCCGAGCAGCCCAGCCTACCAGCGCCTGAACGCGGAAATCGAACAGCGCCTGGCCGCCCTCCCCCTTTACCGCCCGTGACGCCGATGCCCGCCAACATTTTTGCCGATCTGCCGCGGTCGACCTTGCCGGCAGAGCAATTTTCGGAACTGCTGAGCCGGCCCGGCCTGCGCATCGAACGCATCGTGTCGACCGGCCAGACCAGCCCGCCGGATTTCTGGTACGACCAGGCGCAGGCCGAATGGGTCCTGCTGCTGCAAGGGCAGGCCACCCTGCGTTTTGAAGATACTCCGCAGCCCGTGCCGCTGGCCGTCGGCGACTTCGTCGAAATTGCCGCCCACCGTCGGCATCGCGTCGAATGGACGGACCCGGACCAGCCGACGGTCTGGCTGGCCATCCATTACGCAGCGGACTGACGCATCGCGCTTTCCCTGAAGGGCCAAATCGGCGAAAATTCAGGGTTCTACAGCGGTCGACCGCAGCAAACCTCAATTTCCAAGGATTTTTCATGTCCAACGCCGAACAGCAAGCCCCGGTCCAGCAAGACGAAAACCAGCTCATCGCCGAGCGTCGCGCCAAACTGGCCGAGTGGCGCAAGAGCGGCCAAGCCTTCCCCAACGACTTCCAGCGCGAGAACACCGCCGCCAAGGTCCTCGAAGTCTACGGCGAGAAATCGGCGGAAGAACTCGAAGGTATGCCGGTCGAAGTCAAGGTTGCCGGCCGCATGATGCTGAAGCGCGTCATGGGCAAGGCCTCCTTCGCCACCATCCAGGATCTCTCCGGCCGCATCCAGATCTACATCACCCGCGACCGCGTCGGCGAAGACGTCTATACCGCCTTCAAGGGCTGGGACCTCGGCGACATCATCGGCGTCACCGGCATCCTGATGAAGACCAAGACCGGCGAACTGTCCATCCAGGCCGCCGAGATCCGCCTGCTGACCAAGTCGCTCCGCCCGCTGCCGGACAAGTTTCACGGCCTGGCCGACCAGGAAATGAAGTATCGCCAGCGCTACGTCGACCTGATCATGAACGAGGAAACGCGCTTTACCTTCCGCGCCCGTTCGGCCATCGTCCAGTCGATCCGCAACTACATGTGCGGCCACGGCTTCATGGAAGTCGAAACGCCGATGATGCACCCGATCCCGGGCGGCGCCTCGGCCAAGCCTTTCGTCACCCATCACAACGCGCTCGACATGCAGCAGTTCCTGCGCATCGCCCCCGAGCTGTACCTGAAGCGCCTGGTCGTCGGCGGTTTCGAGAAGGTTTTCGAGGTCAACCGCAACTTCCGTAACGAAGGTTTGAGCCCGCGCCATAACCCAGAATTCACCATGATGGAGTTCTACGAAGCGTACGCCAACTACCATACGCTGATGGACTTCACCGAAGGCCTGCTCCGCCATGCTGCGCGCGAAGCGCTGGGCAAGGAAGTCTTCATCTATCAGGGCCGCGAGCTCGACCTCTCCAAGCCTTTCCACCGCCTGACCATCTGCCAGGCGATACAGCGCGAACAGCCGGGCTTCACCGATGCCCAGTTGGCCGACCCCGAATTCCTCAAGGCCCAGATCAAGGCCTTCGGCGAGCCGATCAAGCCGGGCGGCCTGGGCAGCCTGCAACTGCAACTGTTCGAAGCCTGCGCCGAAGCCCAGTGCTGGGAACCGACCTTCATCATCGACTACCCGGTCGAAGTCTCGCCGCTGGCCCGCGCCTCCGATTCCAACCCGGAAATCACCGAGCGCTTCGAGCTGTTCATCGTCGGCCGCGAAATCGCCAACGGCTTCTCCGAGCTGAACGATGCCGAAGACCAGGCGGCGCGCTTCCACGAGCAGATGAAGGCGAAGGACGCCGGCGACGAAGAAGCGATGTATTACGACGCTGACTTCATTCGGGCGCTGGAATACGGGCTGCCGCCGACCGGTGGCTGTGGGATCGGCATTGATCGGCTGATTATGCTGCTGACCGACTCGGCCGCGATCAGGGATGTAATTCTCTTCCCCTCCATGCGCCCCGAATGATGATCGGCTGCGCTTGCCATGACCGCGTTGCAGGCGAGCTTGCATGGCCTCTACGGGCCACCCCGTAGCGCTGCTATGCGGCGCTCACCTGCGCCTTGTCCTGGCTGCGCTCGCTCGATCATCGGATCTCTGTGAACGAAAACCTCCAATCTCTCGAAGCCGCCGCCCGGGCGGCTTTGACGACGCATCACAGCCGGGCTCTCGTGTTCGAACATGAGGGTCGGCGTTATGTCGTCAAGAAACTGGCCGAAAAGCCGCGCAAATTGGCGCAGACGCTGTTCATGCGCTGGCTGGTCAAGCGGCTGACCGGGCAGCCGCTGCCAATGCGCACGCTGGCCCTGTCGCAAGCGGCCAGCAGCATGGATTTCGAGGCCAAGCGGCTGCAAGCGCTGGCCGCGGCTGGTGTTCGCGTGCCGCGGGTGGCGCTGGTGACGCCGGAATTCTTCGTGCTTGAATTTTGCGGCACCGTCGTCGCCACGCTGCTCGAAAAATGGACGCCGGAAATCTGGCGCCGCGAACTGCCGCGCCTGGCCAGCGAACTCGGCGAATTCCACCACGCCGGCCAGTGGCACGGTGGGGCGCAGATCAAGAACATCACGCTGCTCGACGGCCTGAGCTACCGCATCGATTTCGAAGAGAATTTCGGCGAATTTCTGCCCCTGGCCGTCGCCCAGACCGCCGACCTCGTCCTTTTCCTGAATTCCATCTCGCTGGCTGGACCGGTCGGTGAAATGGAATCGCGCGAACTGCTGCCGCAACTGCTCCACGACTACTTCGCCGCCCATCTCGACCCGGAAATCAAGCAGATCATCCGCCGCGCCCTGCCCTTGCTGAAAAAACTGGCCGGGCTGGCCGGGCTGTTTCAGCGCTGGTCGAAAAAAGGCATCCGCCGTGTGCTGATCCTGGTCGATGTGCTGGCCACCGTAAAATAAATGCAAATCCGCCAATTACAAATCGCCAACGACAGCGTCCAGGATCGCCTGATGCTGCGCGTCGGCACCCAGGCCAACGAGGAATACCGGATCTATTTCACCCGCCGTTTCCTGCGCGAAATCTGGCCGCACCTGGTTGAAATGCTGAACGGCCATCTGAGCGGCCAGCCGGTCACCGTCGTCGAGGCCGAGGCGGCCCCCGGCGAAGCAGCCACTTTCGAACAGTCCTTCATCGACGACAACCCGAGCTACCCGCTCGGCGCCACCCCGCTGCTGGCCAGCGAGGCCGTCCTCGAAGCCAGCGGCGACGGCACGGCGCGGCTGATCCTGCGCGAAGGGCGCGAACGGCGCTTTACGCTCGAACTCACCGCCGAAATTCTGCACGCGCTGTGCGCCATGCTGCGCGCCGCCAACGACCAGGCCGGCTGGGATCTGACGCTGGCCTACGACAGCCCGGCCCCGATCAGCCAACAGCCGCCCACCGGCAAAACCCTGCTCCATTAGTGGAAAAACTGCAGCCCGCCCGCCTCGAACTCGTCGCCTACGACACGCCCTACTCGGCCACTTACGACGACGTTTATCACTCGGCACTTGGCGGCCCGGCCCAGGCCCGGCATGTTTTCCTGGCCGGCAACGATCTGCCGCAACGCTGGCAGGGCCGCCATCGCTTTGTCATTCTCGAAACCGGCTTCGGCCTCGGCCTGAGTTTTCTCGCCGCCTGGCAGGCCTGGCGGGCCGACCCGCAGCGCTGCCAGCGCCTGCATTTCATTTCCTTCGAGAAGCACCCGTTTGCGCTGGCCGACCTCATCAGTGCGCAAACCGCCTGGCCGGAATTCGCCGAACTGGCAGCCGAGTTGCAACGACACTGGCCGGCGCTGACGCCGGGCCTGCACCGCCTCTACCTGAATGGCGGCCAGGTCATCCTGACCCTGGTCTTCGGCGATGCGGCGACGCAGATTCGGGCGGTCGACGCCTCGGTCGATGCCTTTTTCCTCGACGGCTTTTCGCCGGTCAAGAACCCCGAACTGTGGTCGCCCCACTTCTGCAAGGCGCTGAGCCGGCTGGCCGCCCCCGGCGCCACGCTGGCGACCTGGACGGTGGCCGGCCACGTCCGCCAGGCGCTGAAGGATGCCGAGTTCACCGTCGAAAAACGACCCGGTTTCGCCGGCAAGCGCCAGATGCTGGCCGGCCACCTTCGTTCGCGCCGCCCCGACCGTTTTCCCGAGCCGTCCGAGCGCCGCGCCATCGTCATCGGCGCCGGCATTGCCGGTTCGACCACGGCCCACCGGCTGGCCGCCGCTGGCTGGCAGGTCACCGTCCTCGAACAGGCGGCCGCCCCCGGCCAGGGTGCCTCGAGCAACCTGGCCGGCATGTTGCGCCCGCTGCCCAGCGCCGACGACAACCGCCTGTCGCGGCTGACCCGGGCCGGCTTTCTCGCCAGCCGGGCGCTGCTCGCCGATCTGCCCGCGGCTCGCTGGTCACCGTGCGGCGTGCTGCATCTGGCCCGCGAAGCGGTGCATGAAGCACAGCAGCGGCGCGCCGTCGAACAACTCGGCTGGCCGCCCGAGCTGCTCCAATTCATCGACCGCGACGCAGCCTCCCGTCTGCTCGGCCAGCCAGTCGCCAACGGCGGCTGGTGGTTCCCGAACGGCGGCTGGGTGCAGCCGCCATCGGTCTGCCAGGCGGCGTTGGCCGCTTTTCCCGAGCAGATCACGGTGCACTTCAATGCTGCGGTCGACCGCCTGGAAAAGACAAAAACCGGCTGGCGCGCCCTGGCCGCCGATGGCGCCGTACTGGCCGAAGCGCCGGTCGTCGTCATGGCCAGCGGAGCCGCCGCGCCGCGTTTCGAGCAATTCGCCTGGCTGCCACAACGCTCGGCCCGCGGCCAGGTCACCCATCTACCGACCGGCCTGACGCCGCCGCTCGATGTCGTACTGTTCCAGGTCGGCTACGCCATGCCCGTCGTCGACGGCATGCAACTGATCGGCGCCTCGCTGTCCTACGATAACGACGATACGGCCGAGCATCTGGTCGATCACCGCGACAACCTGGCCCGCCTCCGGCTGACCCTGCCCGGCTTCGGCGACGGCATCGACCCGGCCGGCCTGAGCGGCCGCGTCGGCTTCCGGCCGATGTCGCCGGACCGCCTGCCTATCGTCGGCCCCGTTCCCGAGCCAGTCGCCGCCGGCAGCAACAGCCGCCTGCACGACCTGGCCCGCCAGCCCGGCCTGTGGTGCGTCCAGGGTTTCGGGGCGCGCGGCATCGTCTGGTCGGCGCTGATGGCCGACCTGCTGCTCAGCCAGCTGGAAAACGAACCGCTACCGCTCGAACGCGACCTTGTTGATGCCCTCGACCCCGGCCGTTTCCTGCTCAAGGCGGCGCGCACCGCTGCGCCGGAGTTCACCGACCGCAGTTAGCAGACTGCTGCGGTCAACGCCTGCTAGACTTCATATTTCATCCACATAAGCACAAGAGAGAGGCATGCATGAAAATTGAAACCCTTGCCGTTCATGGCGGTTACTCCCCCGATCCGACCACCAAAGCGGTCGCTGTGCCGATTTACCAGACCACCTCCTACGCTTTCGACAGCACCCAGCACGGCGCCGATCTCTTCGACCTCAAGGTCGCCGGCAATATCTACACGCGGATCATGAACCCGACCCAGGACGTGCTGGAAAAGCGCGTCGCCGCGATGGAAGGCGGCATTGCCGCACTGGCCATGGCGTCCGGCATGGCCGCCATCACCGCCTCGATCCAAACCATCGCCGAGGCCGGCGACAACATCGTCACTTCCAGCACGCTGTACGGCGGCACCTACAACCTGTTCGCCCACACTCTGCCGCAGTACGGCATCGAAGTCCGCTTCGCCGATTACCGCGATCCGGAAGCCTTCGAGAAGCTGATCGATGCCAAGACCAAGGCCGTCTTCTGCGAATCGGTCGGCAACCCGCTGGGCAACATCACCGACTTCGAAAAGCTCGCCGAAATCGCTCACAAGCATGGCGTGCCGGTCATCGTCGACAACACCGTGCCCTCGCCCTACCTGTGCCGCCCCTTCGAGCATGGCGCCGACATCGTCGTCCATGCGCTGACCAAATACCTCGGGGGCCATGGCAACTCGATCGGCGGCATCATCGTCGATAGCGGAAAATTCCCGTGGGCCGAACACAAGGCCAAGTTCAAGCGCCTCAACGAGCCGGACGTGTCCTACCACGGCGTCGTGTACACCGAAGCGCTCGGCCCGGCCGCCTACATCGGTCGCGCCCGCGTCGTGCCGCTGCGCAACATGGGCGCCGCGATCAGCCCGTTCAACGCCTTCCTGATCCTGCAGGGCATCGAAACCCTGGCCCTGCGCATGGACCGGATCTGCGAAAACTCGCTGAAAATCGCCCAGTTCCTGCAGAAGCACCCGAAGGTGAGCTGGGTGAACTATGCCGGCCTGCCCGAGCACAAGGACCACGCGCTGGTCCAGAAATACATGGGCGGCCGCGCTTCCGGCATCCTCAATTTCGGCGTCAAGGGCGGCCGCGACGGCGGCGGCAAGTTCCAGGATGCGCTGCAACTGGTCACCCGGCTGGTCAATATCGGCGACTGCAAGACCCTGGCCTGCCACCCGGCCTCCACCACGCACCGCCAACTGTCGCCAGACGAACTGGCCAAGGCCGGCGTTTCCGAAGACATGATCCGGCTGTCGGTCGGCATCGAGCACGTCGATGACCTGATCGCCGACCTCGACCAGGCACTGAACGCCGCCTGAGCGTAAACCGTCGCCCCACAACGAACCCGGCTCAATGCCGGGTTTTCTTTTTGCGGCATGACAGTACAATGAATATATTGCAACCACAGCGCTAGGCTGGTCAGGCACCGTCTGCCTTGGCAGGGAAGAGTGGTTATCAATAGGCCGGCAAGACTTGAGCAGCACCTATGAACCAATGTTTGATAGGAGACTCGATTCATGAAAAATAAAGGCAAAAATACCCTCCCAGGCCAGGCTGGTGATAGCCAGCCCAAACTCAAGGCCAAGGAATATGACAAGGCGCTGCTCAAATTGCAGGGCGAACTGTGTGCCCTCCAGGACTGGGTAGTCGCTACCGGCCAGCGCGTCATCATCGTCTTCGAGGGCCGCGACGCCGCTGGCAAGGGCGGCACCATCAAGGCGATCACCGAACGGGTCAGCCCGCGCATCTTCAAGATCGTTGCCCTGCCCGCCCCCTCCGATCGCGAAAAGAGCCAGATGTACATTCAGCGCTACATGGCGCACTTTCCCGCCGCCGGCGAAGTCGTCATCTTCGACCGCAGCTGGTACAACCGGGCCGGGGTCGAGCGGGTGATGGGCTTCTGCAGCGAGGAGCAGTGCAGCCGCTACCTGGAACTGTGCCCCTTCATCGAAAAGCAGATCATTGCCAGCGGCATCATCCTGCTCAAATACTGGCTGGAAGTCGGCGATGCCGAGCAGGAACGCCGTTTCCGGGCGCGCATCAACGATCCGGTCCGGCAATGGAAACTGTCGCCGATGGATCTCCCGTCGCGCGAACGCTGGTACGACTATTCGCGGGCCCGCGACCAGATGCTCGCGGCGACCGATACCGATTTCGCGCCGTGGAACATCGTCGACTCCAACGACAAGAAGCGGGCGCGGCTCAATCTGATCAGCCATCTCCTCAAGCAGATTCCCTACGAGCACCTGCCGCGCAAGACCGTCAAACTGCCCAAGCGCAACATGAAGCATGCCTATGACGATGTGACGCCCATGGCCAACCGGCGCTGGATTCCCATGAAGTTCTGAACACCGGGAGCCGGCGACGGCACGGAGGTAAAGCATCATGCTGAAACTGTTTCAATCCATCTTCGGGGGCAATGAACAGCCGGGTCGCTACGCCGAGTCGCTGATCGAACTGGCGATCGAACGCGCCGTCGACGGCACGGACCCCAGGTTGCGGGCCGTCGCGGGTTATCGCAAGCGGCTGCGCGAGCCGATCATCCACGCCATCGATCATGTGGTTTCCCTGGTTGCACTGCTGCCCACCCCCTTGTCGGCGGCAAGCACGGAGTTTTCCAGCGATCCCCGGCTGAAGGCACTGTTCGTCTCGCCCGAGCACATGCGCGAAGTCTTCGGCAACGACCTGCTGTTGAGTGAATTTCGCGAAGGCAATGCCACCCCGGGCGAAGCGATCACGGCGCTCCTGCTCGCCGAACGCAAGGAGAAGCAGACCTTCGGCATGGAAGTGGCCGGTGACATGCTGCGCCGCGATGTGGCGCAAATCACGGTCAGCTTCAGCCATCATCGCCTGATCGACCTGAGCAACAGCGAGGACGAGACGCGCCGCAAGCTCCGCCACCGTGCCTTCGATCACCTGATCAGTATCGCGCTGTCACGGATTTCCGATGCCAAGAGCGAACGGGTCGAACTCAAGCACCGGCACGAACTGCTCAAAGGCAAGCTCAAGGTCTTGCAGAAAGGTGGCTGGAGCATCGACGACAAGGCGGGCGAGCATGCCGACCCGGCCGCATTGCAGCGGGAATTCGATGAGATCGACGAACAACTGGCCGCCTTGAGCATTGATGAGCGCACCCTCGGCTGGCAGCTCGACACCCTGATCGAAGTGCTGACCGGTGCGGAACAGCAATTCTGGGCCGAGAACATCGACCTCTACCTGGATCGCATGAACATCCGGCGCAAGGCCGGCCAAGCCGACGCCCAACTGATCAACTTCAAGGAACTGCATAACGTGCTGGGCCAGAACATGGTCATGCTTTTTGTCTCGATCAAATCCGACGAGTTGCCGAAGCGCAAGAGTTTCGCTGAAAACGCCGACCGCTGTCTGGCCGAACTGGGTTTGTCATCGCAACGTTGAAAACCGCATTATTTTCCCCGTCGACCGCAAGCATCATTACCTGTACTCATCCTGTCGCCTCGCCGAATAAAGGAGTCCGTCCCATGCCATCTGGCATTCCACGCTTAGTCGCTGTCCTCGTTTCAGGCAGCATGGTCATTTCCGGCTGTACTGCTGCGCCCCCGGCTGCCCCGCCACCGACGACGTCGACCTCAAGCTCAGCCTCGGCGCCAAACACCGGCAGTCTGAGCCAGGCACAACTCGAACAATTGCTTGCCCCCGTCGCCCTCTATCCCGATGCCTTGCTGGCCCAGATCCTGATGGCCTCGACCTATCCGCTGGAAGTGGTCGAAGCGGCACGCTGGAGCAAGGCCAACCCGGAGGTCAAGGACAAGGCGCTCGAGGATGCGATGCAGAAGCAGGCTTGGGATCCCAGCGTCAAATCGCTGACCGCCTTTCCCCAGGTGCTGCAGATGATGAACGAGAAACTCTCATGGACGCAGCAACTCGGCGATGCCTTCCTGGCCGATCAGCAGCGCGTCATGAAATCGGTGCAAAAGTTGCGCAAGGCCGCCAACGACCAGGGCAACCTGAAGAGCAGCAAGGAGCAGAACGTCGTCGTCGAACAGGGCACCAGCGAAACCATCATCAAGATCGAGCCGGCCGATCCGGCCGTCGTCTATGTGCCGACCTACAACCCCACCGTGGTCTATGGTGCCTGGCCTTACGCCGCCTACCCGCCGTATGCCTACTACCCGCCCGGTTATGTGGCCGGGGCCGCCTTCTGGTCGTTTACCGCCGGTGTGATCGTCGGCTCGGCGCTGTGGGGCGGCTGCAACTGGGGCGGCAACAACGTTTATATCAACCATAACAACTACAACAACTTCAACCGGACCAATATCTCGGGCAACAACAACTGGAGCCACAACGCCGAACATCGCCGCGGTGTTTCCTACAAGGACCAGCGCGTTGCGCAGCAGTACAACCGTGGGACCAATAGTCGCGATGCGCAGGCCCGCGAGCAATTCCGCGGCCATGCCGAAGCCGGCCGCAGCGAACTGGGACAACGGGATGGTGCAGGCAACCGGGCGAGCACGGCGGATCGCAGCGGCCCCGCCAACCGTGATGCCGCCCGCCCAGGCGGTGGCCGGGACAGCGGCCCCAGTGCTGGCACCTCGGATATCTCGCGTGGCGGACGTGATGGCGGCCCCAGCGCAGGAACCTCCGACATGTCACGTGGCAGCCGCGATGGCGGACCGAGTGCCGGCACTTCGGACATGTCGCGTGGCGGGCGTGACAGCGCAGGCAGCCGGGATGTTTCCGGCAGTCGTCAGGCCAGTGGTTTTGGCGGCGCCGATCATGGCCGGCAAGCCAATGACTTCGGCAGCCGGGGCGCGTCCAGCCGGCAGAGCAGCAGCTTCGGCGGCGGCGGCTTCAGTGGCGGCGGGCGGGCAGGTGGCGGTGGGCGTGGCGGTCGACGGTAGTCGGCGGCGTCTTTTCAACCTTCCCCCATCTTCATCTCTTTCGCCTCGGGAGTAATCCTCATGTTCTTATCGAATTCATTCATCCGCCGGGCCGCAGTCAAGTCCCTGCCCCCGCTCGCCCTGCTGCTGGCCATCGCAGCCACTCCAGTCACTGCCGCCCCGCTCTACGGGAAAGCCTATCCCTCGCCCGATGCGGCGGCAGCCGATCTGCTTGAGGCCGCCCGTTCGGGCAACAGCAAGCGCATTCAAACCGTGTTCGGCGCCAAGGCCAAGGGCCTGGGTTCCGGCGACCCGGTCCGGGCCAGGTACGAGCGCGAGCTGTTCGTCAGTGCCTACAACGAAAAGCATGAACTGCGCATGGAGGGCGATCAGCGGGCGACCCTCGTTCTCGGCAACAACGAATGGCCCTTCCCCGTGCCGGTGGTCAAGATCGGCAATATCTGGCGCTTCGATCCGGCCGCCGGCATCGACGAGATCGTCAACCGGCGCATTGGGCAGAACGAGCTGTATGCCATTGAGGTCCTGCAGGCCATCGTGGACGCGCAATACGAATACGCCTCGGTCGACCGTGACGGCGACGGGCTGCGCGAATACGCCCAGAAATTCAGCAGCACGCCGGGCCAGCACGATGGCTTGTACTGGCCGACCTCGGCCGGCGAGCCAGCCAGCCCGCTCGGCCCCCTGCTCGCCTTTGCCGAAAGCAAGGGTTACGCAAGAAAAAGCGGCAAACCGGCTCCCTACTGGGGATACTACTATCGGATCCTGACCGAACAGGGCGGCAGTACTCCGGGCAATAGCTACAACTACTTGGCCGGCAACAAGCTGATCGGCGGTTTTGCAGTCATCGCCTATCCGGCCGACTACGGCGCATCGGGCGTCAAGAGCTTCATCGTCAACCACGAAGGCGTGGTTTATGAAAAGGATCTCGGGGCGGATACGGCCAAAACCGCCACCGCGATCAAGCAGTTCAATCCGGGCGACAACTGGGAAAAGGCGGCAAAACCGGCGTTGACCGCAAGGTAGCAAAGCACTTCGCCAACAATGCGCCAGCCCGCCGGTCGACCACGATCGGCGGGCTGCTTTCCTTGGCGCACACGGCAGCGCTGGCCGGCGGCTCCCGCCAAATAGCGCTCCTGCCGGCGCCTTATCGCACCTGGGCCGTCGCCGCGATCTCCAGCGAGCGCAAACGCAGTGCCGGGTCGAAGATGTCGCAGACCAGCATCAGTTCGTCCGCCCCGCAGGCCTGTTGCAGCTCGGCCAGACCGGCCGCCACTTTCTGCGGCCCACCGATCACCGCAGCGCCAAGAAAATCGCGGATTGCCGACTGCTCGTGCGGCTGCAGGCCGGCCAGGAAATTGGCCTGCGGCGGCGGTAGACCGCGGCGATCGCCGCGCAGGATACCGAGCACCCGTAGATAGGTACTGCTCGCCAGGTATTCCGCCTCGGCGTCGTCGGGCGCGGCGATCAACGGCACGCCGATCATCACGTAGGGATGCGCCAGGGCCGGCGACGGCTGGAAATTCCGGCGATACAGCTCGACCGCCTGCAACAGCAAGGCCGGTGCAAAATGCGAGGCAAAGGCATAGGGCAGGCCGCGCTCGGCCGCCAGCCGCGCCGAAAACAGGCTGGAGCCGAGTAGCCAAATTGGCACCTGCGTGCCGGCCCCGGGCGTGGCGACGATGGCCTGCCCAGGCTGCACCGGCCCGAGCAACTGCTGCAATTCGGCGACTTCGCGCGGGAAATCCGCTTCGCGCTCCAGGCGGTCGCGGCGCAGCGCGCGCATGGTCTGCTGATCGGTGCCCGGCGCGCGCCCCAACCCGAGGTCGATACGCTGCGGATAGAGTTCGGCCAGCGTCCCGAAGGCCTCGGCGACCACCAGCGGCGCATGATTGGGCAGCATGATGCCGCCCGAGCCGACCCGGATGCGACTGGTCGCCCCGGCAATGTGGCCGACCAGCACGGCGGTGGCCGAACTGGCGATGCCCGGCATGTTGTGATGCTCGGCCAGCCAGTAGCGCTCGAACCCCAGCGCGTCGACATGGCGGGCGGTCCGCACGGCAATGGCCAGGGCTTCGGCCACCGTGCCGCCCTCGCGCACGGCAACGAGGTCGAGCATGGAAAGTTTGTACGGTTTAGTCATGACGTTACCTGCACTTCTTTTTGATTGATCGCCCGGGCCGGATTGCGCCGGCTGGCCGCCCAGCCGAGCAGGGAAAGCAGCGCCAGGCCGCTGCCGATCAGCAGAATGCCGGCCACCTCGCTGCCTTTGAATTCTTCGCCAAAGGTCAGGCGTGACGACAGGATCGCCACCACCGGCGTGCCGAGCACGGACAGGCTCGCCTCCCAGGCCGGCACGCGGTCGAGGATGTAGATCCACAACCACCAGCACATGGCGGTGCTGGCGATCGACATGAAGGCGAGAATACCGATGTAGGAGACCGACCATTCGGTGGCCCGCTCCGGCACGAGGCAGGCGAGCAAAATGAGCGGGCCGGCGCCGAGGATCATTTGCCAGGTGGTCAGGACCAGCAGATCGACCTCGTGGGTCGCGCGCAGTCGCTTGACCAGGATGGTGCCGCTGGCCCAGCACAGCGCCGCCATCAGGCCGAGAAACTTGCTGAATAGGCTGGAATGCATATCCCACGGCTCGATGATCAGCAGCAGGCCGCTCAGGGTACAGGCCGCCGCCAGCCACTGCTTGCCCTTGATCCGCTCGCCGAGGATCGGCCAGGCCATCAACAACGTCCAGATCGGCATCGTGAAGATCAGCACGGCCGTCTTGCCGGGGCCGCCTTCGACCAGCGCCCAGGTCTGAAAAGCCATGAAGCCGGCCACCTGGGTCAGACCGATGGCCACGGTCAGTCCTGGCGCCACCAGCTTCAGCGGTCGACCCATCAGCTTGAGCGCGAGAACCAGAGCCAGCGCACTGCCGACACAGCGCTCGGCGGCAAAGGCGAAGGGCGGCGCATAGGCCAGTCCGTGTTTGGCCAGCACCCAGGTGTAGCCCCAGGTCAGCGACAGAACGATCAAGGCAAGCGCTGGCGCGTAGCGGCGAAATGATGACATTGAATTTCCAGGCATGAAAAAAGAAAACCGTGACGGCAATTGCCGTCACGGCCTGGGCAAAAGCCGCTCAGCCGGCCAGCGTCGGGTAATCCGTGTAACCCTCGGC
>NZ_LODL01000039.1:66448-118418 GCF_001551835.1 Dechloromonas denitrificans
CGCCCCGAGTTGCGCAGCCGCCCGGCGTTTCGAGTAGCGCAGGGAACCGGCGTAGCCGGCACCGACCGAGGGGTGACCTTTTCTTTGGCTACTTTCTTTTGGGCAAACAAAAGAAAGTACGCCCGCGCCGCAAGCGCGGAAAACACCGCCAGCCCAAAGACCAATATTTGAAGAAGCAGCATCCCCCTATCCCCCCAAAATCCATCACCCCAACCCCATGACCGAAATCCGTAAAAACTACATCCGCCCCCTCGACATCAAGCACGGCCAGGTCGACATGGCGCACGGCGCCGGCGGCCGGGCAATGGCGCAACTGATCGAGGAACTGTTCGCCAAACATCTCGGCAACGAATACCTGGCCCAGGGCGATGACGGCGCGCTGCTGCCGGCGCCGGGCGCCGGGCGGCTGGTGATGGCGACCGACTCGCATGTCGTCTCGCCGCTGTTCTTTCCCGGCGGCGACATCGGCTGCCTGTCGGTGCATGGCACGATCAACGACGTGGCGGTGATGGGGGCGAAGCCGCTCTATTTGTCGGCCGGCTTCATCCTCGAAGAAGGGTTCAAACTCGCCGATCTGGCGCGCATCGTGCAAAGCATGGCCGCCGCCGCCAAGGAAGCCGGGGTGCCGGTGGTGACCGGCGATACCAAGGTCGTCGAACGCGGCAAGGGCGACGGCGTCTTCATCACGACGACCGGCGTCGGCATCGTGGCGAGCGGTGATGAATTGTCTGGGCGCGCTGCCCAGCCCGGCGACGTGATCCTGGTTTCCGGCACGCTCGGCGATCACGGCATGGCGATCATGGCCGAGCGCGAGAGCCTCGGGTTCGAGTCGCCGATCGTGTCCGACACGGCGGCGCTGCATGGCCTGATCGCAGCGATGCGGGCGAGCGGCGCCGAGATTCACGTCTTGCGCGACCCGACCCGCGGCGGGCTGGCGACGACGCTGAACGAAATCGCCCAGCAATCGGGGGTCGGCATGATGCTGCAGGAAAAGGCTTTGCCGGTGAAGCCGGCGGTCAGTGCGGCTTGCGAGTTTCTCGGGCTGGACCCACTTTATGTTGCCAATGAGGGCAAGCTGGTGGCGATTTGCGCGGCGCGCGATGCCGACACATTGTTGTCAGCGATGCGGGCTCACCCGCTGGGGGCTGCGGCGGCGATCATCGGCTCGGTAAAGGCCGATCCGCACCATTTCGTGCAGATGACCACCGGTTTCGGCGGCAAGCGCATCGTGGACTGGTTGTCCGGCGAGCAGTTGCCGCGGATTTGCTGAAGGACGCTCAGTGCGCCCGACGCTGAGCAATGACGATGCTTTGCAGCTGGCCGAGTTCGGCGATGACCAGGGCGCGGGCATCTTCCATGTCGTCGGCATTGCGGACGTGGAAGATGTCGCGGCTGCCGTCGAGATAGCGGACGGCGGCGGTAAATTCAGGGCGTGGCGCACGTTGGCTGCGTGGGCTGCGGGTCTTGGCTGGTTTGCGTTGCGTTTGCATTGTTTCAAGCCTGTGTCATGAGTGTGCGCATCCTAACCAAAGCCAAGCGATTGAAAAATATCGCGAAAGTTATAGAGACATGCATTTCGGGAAACTTCCGCCTGCCAAGCCGCGAGAAATCGAGATTCATGACATTTAAATTATTTGTAAAAAGTCGGACGGAATGCGAATTCTCTTTCTTACGCACAGTTTCAACAGCCTGACCCAGCGTCTTTATTGCGAATTGACGGCGCGCGGCCACCAAATCAGCATCGAGTTCGACATCGCCGATGCTGTGGCCGAAGAGGCGGTGGACCTGTTCAAACCGGAGCTGATCGTCGCCCCTTTCCTGAAGCGGGCGATTCCCGAATCGATCTGGGCGCGGCGGCGCTGCCTGATCGTGCATCCCGGCATCGTCGGCGATCGCGGGCCGTCGGCGCTCGACTGGGCGATCCAGAACGGCGTCGCGCAGTGGGGCGTCACCGTGCTGCAGGCGGAGGCCGAGATGGATGCCGGGCCGGTCTGGGCGACGGCCAACTTTCCGATGCGCGTCGCGCGCAAGGCGTCGCTGTACCGCAATGAAGTGACCGAAGCGGCGGTGCAGGCGGTGATTGCTGCGGTCGACCGCGTCGAGCAGGGCAATTTCACACCGGAGCGGGTACCCGGCCAGGCCCATGCACTGATGCAGCAGAGCGAACGCCGCCTCGACTGGGCGGCGGCGAGCAGCGCCAGCCTCCTCGCCCGGCTGAACGCGGCCGAAGGTTTTCCCGGCGTCGCCGACGAACTGTTCGGCCAGCCCTGCCATCTGTTCGATGCCTGGCCGGAGGCGGAGCTGAAAGGACCGGCCGGTACCTTGCTCGGTCGTCGGGCCACGGCCATCTGTCGGGCGACAGTGGATGGCGCGCTGTGGATCGGCCATGTCAAACGGCCTGGCGGCATCAAGCTGCCGGCGACGCTGGCTTTCCCCGAGGCGGCCGCACTGCCCGAATTGCCGCTGGCCGGCTGGTGGAAAGCGCCAACGCCCACCTGGCAGGACATTGCCTATGAAGAGGTGGCCGGCGTCGGCTTTCTCAGTTTCGAGTTTTACAACGGCGCGATGAGCACCGGGCAATGTCAGCGGCTGACCGAGGCCTTCCAGTGGGCGACGACGCGGCCGACCCGGGTCATCGTGCTACGCGGTGGCAGCGATTTCTGGTCGAACGGCATTCATCTGAACACCATCGAGGCGGCGGAAAGCCCGGCCGACGAGTCGTGGGCCAACATCAACGCGATCGACGATCTGGCCGAGGCCATTTTGCGCTGCGCAACGCAGTTGACCGTCGCCGCAGTCGGCGGCAACGCCGGGGCCGGCGGCTGCTTCCTGGCCCGTGCCGCCGATTTCGTCTGGGCCCGGGCCGGCGTCATGCTCAACCCGCATTACAAGAACATGGGCAACCTGTTTGGCTCGGAATTCTGGACTTACCTGCTGCCGCCGCGCGTCGGCGACGACGGGGCGGCCGCCATCATGCGCCACCGCTTGCCGATGACGGCGGCGGAAGCGGTCCGCCTCGGCTTCTACGACGCCTGCCTGCCCAGCCCGGGCTTTGCCGTCGATGTCGCCCGCCGCGCTGCCGAAATGGCGGCGGCGCCGGATATCGCGGCCCAGCTCGCCGCCAAGCAGGCCAGGCGGGCCGCCGATGAAACGGCCAGGCCGCTGGCCGAGTACCGGGCGGCGGAATTGAACGAGATGCGCCGTAACTTCTACGGTTTCGACCCGTCCTACCACGTCGCACGCTATCATTTCGTCGCGCGTTCGCCGAACTCCTGGACGCCGCGTCACCTTGCCCGCCACCGCGATCTCGACTGGAAGATTCCCGAATGAGCCAAGCCAGCCTGCGCCGACTGCCCGCCGTCCTCGTCATCGACGACGAGGTGCGCTCGCAGGAGGCGCTGCGCCGGACGCTGGAGGAGGATTTCGAAGTCTGGTGCGTGAGCAGTGCGGCCGAGGGCATGGAAATCCTCGAAAAAGAGCAGTCCACCGCAGCCATCCGCATCGTCCTCTGCGACCAGCGCATGCCGGGCACCACCGGCGTCCACTTCCTGCGCGAAGTGCGCACGCGCTGGCCGGACA
Organism: Dechloromonas denitrificans; assembly: GCF_001551835.1. GTDB lineage: Bacteria > Pseudomonadota > Gammaproteobacteria > Burkholderiales > Rhodocyclaceae > Azonexus > Azonexus denitrificans. The sequence goes on from NZ_LODL01000039.1 coordinate 70,028, forward strand.
TCGTCCGCATCATCCTCTCCGGCTATACCGACGCCGAGGACATCATCACCGGCGTCAACGAGGCCGGTATCTGGCAATACCTGTTGAAGCCCTGGCAGCCGGAACAGTTGCTGCTGACGCTGCAGCGTGCCGCCGAAGTCTGGCGCCTGCAGCAGGAAAACCAGCGCCTGTCGCTCGACCTGCGCACCGCCGAGCCGGTGCTGAAAAAACGGGTCGAGGCCAAGCAGGAAAAGGCGAAAAGCAGCTTCGGCCTGGGCAGCTTCCTGCGCGCCCGGGGCAGCCCGCTCAATGCCATCTGCGACCTGGTCGAGCGCGTCGCGCCCTACGACCTGTCGGTGCTGGTGACCGGCGAGTCGGGCACCGGCAAGGAAATGATCGCCCGCGCCATCCATTACGAAAGCCGGCGGGCGAGCAAGCCTTTCATCACCGAAAACTGCGGCGCGCTGCCCGATACACTGCTCGAATCGGAACTCTTCGGCTACAAACGCGGCGCCTTCACCGGCGCCGTCGAGGATCGGGTCGGTCTCTTCCAGCAGGCCGATGGCGGCACGCTGTTTCTCGACGAAATCGGCGAAACCAGCCCGGCTTTCCAGGTCAAGCTGCTGCGCGTGCTGCAGGAAGGCGAATTCCGGCCGCTCGGCAGCAACCGGGCGGTGACGGTCGATGTCCGGGTCATTGCAGCGACCAATCGCGATCTGGAAGAAGACGTCCGCACCGGCCGTTTCCGCGAGGATCTCTATTACCGGCTGGCGACCATCGCGCTGCATGTGCCGGCGCTGCGCGAGCGGACGATGGACCTGCCGCTGCTCCTCCAGCGCCTGCTCGACAGCAGTTGCCAGGCGCTCGGCAAGCGGGTCGACGGTTTCAGCGATGAAGCGCTGGCGGCGCTGACTGCCTACGCCTGGCCGGGCAACGTGCGCGAACTGCAGAACGAGATACTGCGCATGGTGGCGCTGGCCGATACGCCGCAACTCGGTGCCGACCTGCTGTCGCCGCGCGTGCTGCGCCAGCCCCGGGCGGCGGCGGGCGGCGGTGCCGCGTGGACGGCCGAACTGAGCGGCAACCTGAAGGAACGCATGGATCAGCTCGAAATGCATGTCCTGAAAGAGGCGATGGGGCGCCATCGCGGCAACAAGTCGCGGGCGGCCCGCGAGCTCGGCTTGTCGCGCGTCGGCCTGCGCGCCAAGCTTGGCCGGCACGGCCTGGAAGTCGGCGAATGAAGGTGCTCTGGCTGCAAAGCGGCGGCTGCGGCGGCTGTACGCAGTCGCTGCTCTGTTCCGAGCCGCGTTCGCTATTCGACGAATTGGCCGACGCCGGCATCGAGTTTCTCTGGCATCCGGCCCTGTCGCTGGAAAGTGGCAGCGAAGCGCTGCACATCCTCGAAGAATGCGCCGCCGGGCGCCTGGCCTTCGATGTACTGTGCGTCGAAGGCGCCATGCTGCGCGGTCCGAACGGCACCGGCAAATTTCACCTGATGGCCGGCAGCGGCCGGCCGCTGACCGAATGGGTCGAGCGCCTGGCCGGCCACGCCCGCTGGGTATTCGCCATCGGTTCCTGTACCGCCTATGGCGGCTTCTCGGCCAATACGCCGGGCAATCCGCTCGAAGCCTGCGGCCTGCAATACGACGAACAGACGCCAGGCGGCCTGCTCGGGCGCGACTTTGTGGCGGCCGGCGGCCTGCCGGTGGTCAATATCGCCGGCTGCCCGACGCACCCGGGCTGGGTCGTCGAAACGCTGGAAAAACTGGCGTTGGAAGGCCTGTCGGCGACCGATCTCGACGAGTTCGGGCGGCCGCTGTTCTACGCCGGCGAACTGGTGCACCACGGCTGCGCCCGCAACGAGTATTACGAATTCAAGGCGAGCGCCGAAAAGCCGTCCGATCTCGGCTGCCTGATGGAAAACCTCGGCTGCAAGGGGACGCAGGCGCACGCCGACTGCAACCTGCGGCCGTGGAACGGCAGCGGCTCCTGCCTGCGCGGCGGCTTCGCCTGCATCGCCTGCACCGAGCCGGGTTTCGAGTCGCCCGGCCATGCCTTCCAGGAAACGCCGAAGGTGGCCGGCATCCCGCTCGGCCTGCCGACCGACATGCCGAAAGCCTGGTTCGTCGCGCTCGCCGCGCTCTCCAAGTCGGCAACGCCGAAGCGGGTGCGCGACAACGCGGTGGTCGATCACCCGCTGATCCGGCCGGCGATCCGCAAGAAAGGCGGCGGCAAATGACGCGCCTCGTGCTCGGCCCCTTCAACCGCGTCGAAGGCGATCTCGAAGTCAGCCTCGATCTCGAAGCCGGGCGGGTTCAGGCCGCCTACGTCAATTCGCCGCTCTTTCGCGGCTTCGAGCAGATCATGATCGGCCGTTCGCCGCTCGATGCGCTGGCCATCGTGCCGCGCATCTGCGGCATCTGCTCGGTCGCCCAGTCGGCCGCTGCCGCCGAGGCGCTGGCTGGCGCGATGGGCATCCGGCCGACGCCGAACGGCCAACTCGCCCGCCAGTTGATCCAGGCCACCGAAAACCTGGCCGATCACCTGACCCACTTCTACCTCTTCTTCATGCCTGATTTTGCCCGTCCAGCCTATGTCGACCGTAGCTGGCATGCCGCGGTGGCGCGCCGCTTCACGGCGGTCAAGGGCGAGGCGGCGGCCGAAGTGCTGCCGGCCCGTGCCGGCTTCCTCAAGCTGATGGGCTTCCTCGCCGGCCGCTGGCCGCATACGCTGGCCATCCAGCCGGGCGGCAGCACGCGGGCGATCACTGCCGGCGAACGAATCCGGCTGCTCGCCCTGCTCCGCGAATTCCGCAGCTTCCTGGAAAAGCGGCTATTTGGCGATACGCTGGCCGCAGTAAGCCAGCTCGACTCGAAGGGCGCCTTATTGGCCTGGGCCGCCGGTCGACCGGCCGATTTGCCGCTGTTCATCGAAGCCGCCCGCGATCTCGGTCTCGACAAGTTGGGGCGTGCCGGCGACCGCTTTCTGTCCTTCGGCGCCTACGGCCTGTTTCCGGCCGGAGTCTGGCAGGCCGGCCAGGTCGCAGGGCTCGATCCGTCGGCCATCGTCGAAGATAGCGCATCGGCTTGGTTGCTGGCTGGCCGGCCGCTGCATCCGGCGGTCGGGGAAACCATCGTCGCCGCCGACAAGCCCGATGCCTACACCTGGTGCAAGGCGCCGCGCTACGCCGGGCAGCCGCTCGAAGTCGGCGCCCTGGCCCGGCAGATGCTGGCCGGCCACCCGCTGCTGCGCGACCTGGTGGAGCAGGACGGGGCCAGCGTCATGGCCCGCGTCGTCGCCCGCCTGCTCGAACTGGCCATCGTCGTGCCGGCCATGGAAAGCTGGGTGCAGGCGTTGCAGCCGGGTGAAGCTTTCTGTGCCCAAGGCACGCTGCCCGACGAAGGCAGCGGCGTCGGCCTGGTCGAAGCCGCCCGCGGCAGCCTCGGCCACTGGCTGAGCATCCGGCGCGGCCGCATCGAGCGCTACCAGATCATCGCCCCGACCACCTGGAACTTCTCGCCGCGCGACGCCGGAGGCCAGCCCGGCCCGCTCGAACAGGCACTGCTCGGCCTGCCGGCCGGCGAAGGTGCCCCGCCGACCGTGCAGCACGTGGTGCGCTCCTTCGATCCGTGCATGGTGTGTACTGTCCATTAGCCCCGGAAGGCCTGGTTGGCGGGCTTTTCTGGATTGTTCACCAAAAGTTCACCAAATCCGGGGAGAGGTCAGGCAGTTTTGACCTCGATCCACTCGGCGCCGCGGGTGTTGCGATAGATAACGCTAGCGCTATCTGTCGTTGCGACTACCCGAGCCTGGCAATCTTTCCCAAAGCCGTTTGGAGATGGTCGGTCAGAGCCTCAATGCAGGGTCGGAATGCTGCCGAGAATCTTGGTTCGTTGCGTAGACGGTCGAGGTAGAGGCGGGCGACCTGGCTGGCACGTTGCCATATCTCCGGCGTGATGTCGGCGTGTGGGGTGATGTCGCTGAGGTCTGACGGCAGGGCTCCGCTCGACTTGGGAGCGAATCCCATGGGTAGCATGTCGTAGGCCGGGGCGAGACTATAGGGCCGGCCGTGGTCGGAGATGAACGACAGGTTCCCGGTGTGCATGTCGGTGTTGCCAATCAATGCACCAAAGGCCTGTAGCAGGGAGGTGCCAGCGGCGGCCTCCAGTGTGATCTGGCCACCCTTGGCAAGCGCGTTGGCGATCAGCGGCCAGCCCGCTGAACCGGCACCGACAAATTCTGCGTCAAGCGCTTTCATGCTGATGAGGGCATGCCGGCCCAGTTCTCCTTCGCGGTCGAAGCGTTCAACTTCGAGGAAGCGTTGATTGCCGAAATCCTTGATGTGCGTACGCACGGCGGCAATGCCTTCGCGATTGAGGGTGTCGAGGGCCAGATGTTCGGCCAGCAGCAGATCGCGCCAGCGCTCCGTCACCGGGTTGTCTTCGGGGAGACTGAACTTGACGATGAGGTGTCGCGGTCCGTTCGGGGTGAGGGCGTAGGTGACGAACTTGGGTTGTTCGCCGCCGGCCGACGAGCCGGGAATTTCGCCGCGGGATGATTCCGCAGCCAACTGGATGTAGGCGCCGGCCTTGTCGGCTTCATCGATCGGCTGATGGTTGGCCGACAGGAAGCGTTCGCGCGCGGCGTCACCGAGCAGCAGGTTTCCTACGGCGTCGTGGCCTTGTACGAGCAGGGCGCGTAGGGCGTGGGTATCGTCCCAGTCGTTGAGTTGGTTGGGCAGTCCGAGGGATGCGGCATGGCGCGATGCGTAGGCCCGGCCAAGGTAGCCTTGTGGTCGCATGTCGAACAGCCACCACGGGAGCGAATCGCTGTGCAGTGTCTTTCCGTCGCTTTGCTGCATCACAAAGCCATCGGGGCGAACCGGGATCAGGGTGCCGAGCGGCTTGATGGTGCCCTCTGGTGTGACACGGTAGATGGGTATGTCGCCGATACCGCGCCGGGTATCCCGTAGGGCGTATTGAATAGTTCGGCCGATTTCGATACGCACGATTTCATCCCCCAGCGCATTGATTGTCCTGGAGATTGTCGGCTGGCTTAACTCAAGGCTATCAACGAGTTGGCGGGCTTGTTGTGGGCCTCGGCCTAGCTGAAGTCGGATTGCATCGGCATGTGCTGACATGGTGCTGAATAATGATGTGAATAACGCTGTGAATAGCAATGTGAATCGCATTGTAGTGCAACAACCGTTGCTTGTGTAGTTGAAAGCGCAGCGGTGCGTTTACCAAATTGCGCTGTAACTATCTGATTTTATGTGGTCGCAATGGTGTGTTTTCGGTGGCTTTGGAAGTGCCGATAGCAACCCTAAGCCGTTGAGCCTGAATAGATAATGCTGAGCGTTCCCGCTGCACATGGTGTGCACGGTGCGTTAAGGGGCGGCGGCGGACGCCCAGTTCGTTCGGCGTTCAGCGCAATTCGCTATGGATGCGGATCTCGCCGCTGAGCAGTTTGTGCATCGGACAGGCGTTGGCGATCTTCAGCAACTGGGCGCGCTGATCGTCGTCGAGCGTACCGAGCAGTTCGATCCGGCGCACGATGTCGTTGCCGCTGTCGGGCTTGCCGGCCGGGTTGAGCTGCAGTTCGACCCGCACTTCGTCGAGCGGCCATTGCTTGCGCGCCGCCACCATCTTGACGGTGATCGCGGTGCAGGCGCCGAGGCTGGCCAGCACCAAGTTCTCCGGCGTTGGTCCGGCATTGCCGCCGCCGGCCTCGAGCGGCTCGTCGGCCGCCCAGGCGTGACCCTGGTCGTCGGACAGTTCGACCCGATAGGGAACGGTTTTCAGGACGGCCTTGATCAGTGGTGTTCCAGACATCAGCGCTCCCCTCTATCGAAAATGCCGGCCGGTGGCCGGCCTGAGTCAGACCGCCAGCGGCCGGCAGGGTTCGCGGCCCGGCTGCCGGGCCTAGAAACCGATCTTCCGGCTGCGCCCCATCCGGGCCTGTTCGAAGTCCCTGCCTTCCAGCCAGTTGCGGCCTTCCAGCTTGGCGGTGCCGAAGGCGGCGAGCAGGCGTTTGCGCATGTCGCGCGGCGGCAGCGCACCGAGGCGTTCGAGGACCGCTTCGTCGGCTTCGGGCGGGAAGCCCCAGTCGTGCTGGCTGACGATTTCGCGGTAGAGCGCGGCGGCGATGCTGATCGCGGCGTCGTGGTCGGGGCGCGGTACTTCGTAGACGTTCATCCGGTTGAGGATGGGTTCCGGGATTGAGCGTTCGTCGTTGGCCGTCGTTACCCACAGGATGTGCGAGGCATCGATGTCGATGTCGATGAATTCATCCTTGAAAGCGCGCGCGGTGTCCTTTTCGAGCAGGCCGTAGAGGGCGCCCATCGGGTCGTAGCGGGAATCGCCGCCGGCCTTGTCGACTTCGTCGAGCACCACGATGGGGTTGGCGAAGTCGCCATGCACCAAAGTGTGCGCCACCTTGCCCGGCTTGGCGTTGCTCCACTGCGAGGAGGCGCCGGACAGCACCCAGCCGGCGGTCAGCGAGCTCATCGAGATGAATTCGTGGCCGGTACCGAGGCGGGCCGCCAGTTCGCGGGCGAAATGGGTCTTGCCGATGCCGGGTTCGCCGAGCAGCAGGATGGGCGTGAAGCTCATCGGTTCGTTGCCGGCGACCGACAGCGCGACGTATTTGCGCAGGTCGTCGATGACGTCGCTGAAGTTGGGGCAGCTGTCGTAGAGCTCGTCGATCATGTCGGCGCCGGTCGGGCGGACCAAGAAGCGGCCGCCGCCGCGCTGTTTCATCTTGTCGTAGAGCGTCGCCAGCGCTTCATTGCGGTTGCCGGCCGCCTCTTCCATGGCGCGCTCGATGGCGCCTACGTCGTAGATGGTACGTTCCTCGGCGACCGAGAGTCGGATGTCGCTGTGTGCCATGATGACTTCCTCCATGTGCTCTGTGACCAGATAACGGATCAAGCGTTCTGCAGGTTAAGTCAAGCATATCCCGTTCCTGCTTTTGAGGAGCCGGGGAAGGCGTGGCAGCGTGGGGTGGCTGGCGGCCTTGTCTGAAAAATGCCAATTTTTGCCGGTCGACCGCAGCAATCCGACAATTGGCGCCCGCGGCGCCTCAGTGTTCCGGGTAGAGCAGGTCCTGGGCGAGTTCGAACAGTTCGCGTTCCTCAAAGCGGACGTGATCGTTGAGCAGGGTGGCGAAGCGGCTCAGCTTGCTGCCGTCGGCGGCGCTCAGTTGCTGGTTGAGGGCGCGCAGTTCGGCATGTTCGTCGAGGGTGCGCTTGACCAGGGTTTCGCCGCCGGCCTTGGCCAGCGCCGGCAGCAGGTCGGTTTCCTCGACCTGGAAATGCGGTTCGAGGGCCTCGGCGAACAGGGCGTTGATCTTTTCCGCCGCTTCGCCGATCGCCGTCGGGTTGCCGGAATCGCTGGCGAAGCGGGCTTGCCGGGCCAGTTTGAGCGCGATGTGGTGCTCGCGGGAAAGTTGCTGCAGGGCGGCATGGCGTTTCATCGTGGACCTCGTTGGGCATTGCGGCGAACCAGCGTCACCAGGGTGGCAATGAAAATCAGCAGGACCAGGCCATTGAGCAACGCCCCGTGCTGGCGCAGGGCAAAACGCTCGCTCAGGCCGCCGAAGACGCGCAGGGCCAGGCTCAGGTGGAGCAGGACCAGCGGCAGGTAAAGGGCCGGGTGGTAGGGAATCTTGATGCGGGTGACGGCCGGGAAAATGATCGGAGCGTGGCCGAAGACCATCGCAAAGACGAAGCCGAGGCTGATCGCGTGCAGCGCGGCGTCGCGCCACGGGTGGCCGGGGCTGAAGGCGCCGGCCAGGCCGAGCAGGCCGGCGGCGGCCAGCCAGGCGTAGCCGGAGAGCAGGCAGGCGGCGATGAAGCGGGTCAGGCCGGCGGTCTTGATATTGCGCCGGGCGATGTCGTAGCGCAGCAGCCAGCCGGCAAGGGCGAGCAGGCCGCCGCCAAACAGCGGCTGGCTGCCGAACGCGGCGGCGCCGAGCAGGGCGGCGACGATGCCGATGAACAGCCGCTGGGCGATTGGCGGCGTGGGCAGGAAACGGGTCAGTTCCAGGCGTTCGCCGGCAATGGTCAGGACCAGGAAAAGCAGCCACCAGGCGATGCCCGCGTTCACGTCGCCGGTCAATAGCCAGAGTCCGTTGCCGACCAGCCAGCAGGCAGCGGCCAGGGTGAGGACGACGGTGAAGGCGGCGACCTGGCGGCGCAGGGCGACGCCGCTGGCGGCGATCAAACCGAGGGCGGCGAGGCTGCCCAGGGTCTGGCCGATGAGGAGCGGCGCCCCGGCGAGCAGGGTGAGACCGCCGGCGCCGGCGGCCAGCGGCGCCAGATAGGCCCAGCGGCGGCCGGCGGCGACGGCGCGTTCGAGGCTGATCACGGTGCCGAAAAAGGCGGTGATCATCAGCGGGCCGTGCACGCCGGCGGCCTGGGCGGCCGCTGTCGGTACCTCCCAGCCGAGCCGGGCGAGGCCGGCCAGCACGCCGCCGAGCAGCGACAGCATGCCGAAAAAGAGCAGCGGCAGACGGCCGCCCGGGCGCAGGTCGCCGCTGGCGCTCATGGCGTCGGTTCAGCGTCCCAGCCCAGGCTGAGGCGGCATTTTTCGCTCATCATTGCCGGCGTCCACGGCGGTTCCCAGACCAGGCGGATTTCCGGCTGCCAGTCTTCGGGCAGGATGCGGTCGAGTTCGCTGTAGGCGTCGTCGATGATCATCTCGCCCATCGGGCAGGCCGGCGAGGTCATCGTCATTTCGATCAGCAGTTGCGGGGCATCGATCTCGATGCGGTAGATCAGGCCGAGATCGACGATATTGGCCCCGACTTCGGGGTCGACCACCTTGCGCAGGGCTTTGCGGATCAGTTCGGTATCAGGGGCAGCGGTCATCGGGGGCAGACGTTAGAATGCGATGCAGGACATGCTAGCACCGGTGTCGCGGCGGAAATTTAGCAGGGAGCAAAGAACATGGAACGCTTCACCATTTCACTGGACGAGGCCTTGGCGAAACAGTTCGACGAACTGATCGCGGCGCGCGGCTACAGCAACCGCTCGGAAGCGGTACGCGACCTGATTCGCGGCGCCATCGAGAGCGACCGCCAGCGCGACCCGCCGGCCGGCCATTGCGTCGCCAACCTGTCCTACGTCTACAACCACCACGAGCGCGAGCTGGCCGAACGGCTGACCGGGTTGCAGCACGACCATCACGACCTGACGGTGGCGGCGCTGCACAGCCATCTCGATCACGACAACTGCCTGGAATCGGTCATTTTGAAAGGGTCGACCGCTGCCGTCCGGCAGTTCGCCGATGCCCTGATGGCCGAGCGTGGCGTTCGCCACGGCAAGCTCAACGTCATCGCCCTCGAAGCCGAACAGCACCACGCCCACGACGAACACGGCGCCGCGCATGTCCACTACCGTCCCGCCCGCTGAGCCTGAGAGCGGCGATGGCGGCTCGCCCTTGCCGCCGGGCGGCGAGCAGGCCTGGATCGAGGTCATCCAGAAGATGGACGAGGTCTATAACGACCTCCTCCAGTACGAAGTGGCGCTGGAAGAAAAGAATGCGGCGCTCGAAGAGTCGCACCAGTTCATCGAGAGCGTGCTCGCCTCGATGTCCGACATCCTGATCGTCTGCGACCGCAACGGCGGCATCGAAGAGGTCAATCCCTCGCTCTGCCATATCACTGGCAAGACGGCCGAAGGCCTGCTGGGAACGGCGCTCTTCGAGCTTTTCGCCGATGCGGCCGAGCAGGCCAAGGCCCGTGAAGTCTTTGCCCGCTATGGCCGGGAAGGCGTGCACGACTGCGAGTTCTTTTTGCGGGCCGGCGACGGGTCGACCGTGCCGGTCTCGATGAACTGCACGCCGCGTGTCTCGCAGACCGGCAAGCTGATGGGTATGGTCGTCACCGGCCGCCCGGTCGGCGAACTGCGCCGCGCCTACTCGGCGCTGCGCCAGGCGCACGACGATCTGAAGCGGACGCAGGGCCAGTTGCTGCACGCCGAGAAGATGGTCTCGCTCGGTCGGCTGGTGGCCGGCGTCGCCCACGAATTGAACAATCCGATCAGCTTCGTGCTCGGCAACGTGCTGTCGCTGCAGCGTTACGCCAGCCGCCTGGAAAGCTATCTCGGCACCGTCCATGCCAGCGCCGCGGCGGACGACGCCGCCGTGCAGGACATGCGCCAGCAGTTGCGCATCGACCGCATCCTGGCCGACATGCCGCACCTGATCGACGGCATGATCGAGGGCGCCGAGCGGACACGCGACATTGTCGATGCGCTGAAGCGCTTCTCGGCAGTGGACAAGATGACGCCGGAGCAGGTCAGCCTGAATGAGGTGGTCGAGCGTTCGGTGCGCTGGGTGGTGCAGAGTGCCGCGGCCCGCTTTGCAGTCGAGGTCGATCTGCCGCCCAAGCTGGTTTGCCCCGGCTCCTCCGGGCAGTTGCAGCAGGTGGTGATGAATCTGGTGCAGAACGCTTGCGACGCAACGGCCGGCCAGCCGACGGCGCAATTGAAGATCGTCGGCGCGATCGAGGCGGGGCGCGCCGTGCTGCGTTTCATTGACAACGGCCCGGGCATTCCCGCCGAGCATCTCGGTCGCCTGTTCGAGCCCTTCTTCACGACCAAGCCGGTCGGCCAGGGCACCGGGCTCGGCCTGTCGATCAGCTACGGCATCGTCGACCGGCACGGCGGGACACTAACGGCACACAACGCCGCGACGGGCGGAGCGGAATTCATTCTTGCACTGCCGGTGGAAAGCCGCTGACCACCTGGGCGGGGCGATCAAAGGCCGAGGTCAATACGAACAATGACTTATTGATCTGGCACAGTCCTTGTATGAAGATGACTAAAATTTTCATACGAGCGCCATGGAAACCCTGCCCACCGACTGGCTGTCGCTGCTGATCCTGACCTTCGTGCTCGGCATGAAGCACGGTTTCGATGCCGACCATCTCGCCACCATCGACGGCCTGACCCGCTACAACGCCCACCGTCAGCCGCGCTTGGCGCGCTACTGCGGCACCCTCTTCTCGCTCGGCCACGGCGCGGTGGTGATGGCCATCGCCCTCGGCGTTTCGGCGCTGGCCGGGCAATGGGAAGTACCGGAATGGTTCGGCGTGCTCGGCGCAGTGATCTCGATCGCTTTCCTGGTCGCCCTGGGCAGCCTGAACCTCGCCGCCGTGCTGCGCGCCGGCCCCGATCAGCTGGTGCAGCCGGTCGGCCTGAAAGGGCGCCTGCTTGGCAGCCTGCGCCAAGTTTCGCACCCGGCGCTGATCGCTCTGGTCGGAGCGCTGTTCGCGCTCTCCTTCGACACGCTGTCGCAAGCCGCCTTCTTCGCGCTGACCGCCAGCCAGTTCGGCGGCTGGCAGCATGCCTTGCTGCTGGCGATGCTGTTCATGCTCGGCATGCTGCTCACCGACGGCATCAACGGTTTGTGGATTGCCCGGCTGATCGCCCGCGCCGATCAGGTGGCGCTGATCGCCTCGCGCGTCATGGGGCTGGTGGTCTCCGGCGTCAGCCTGCTGGTCGCCGCCTTTGGCGCCGCCAAGCTGCTGTCGCCGGCGGTCGACGCCTGGAGCGAAGGCAAGGAGCTGGTTTTCGGCTTTCTGCTGGTGGCGATCATCGCCCTCAGTTTTCTCGCAGCGCTGCGCCTGACGCGGCGACCCGTGGCGGTCTGAGCACTCATTCAGGGAGATGGCCGGGGTACCGGCCTTTTTTTGGCGATGCTGTTAAGAAAAAATCTAATAACTTCATATTTGCTGCTCGCCATGACTGGGGCGGTCGCCGACGATGCGCTCGAACTGTCGACCGTCGAAGTTCGGGCACAGGCCGAGAATCTCGAAGGCATCGCCGCCGCCGGCAGCCAGGGCGTCGTCTCCAGCCAGCGTCTGGCCGCCGTGCCGATCCTGCGCCCGGGTGAGGCGCTGGAAATGGTGCCCGGCCTGATCGTTACCCAGCATGCCGGCGACGGCAAGGCCAACCAGTATTTCCTGCGCGGTTTCAATCTCGACCATGGCACCGATTTCGCCACCTACGTCGGCGGCGTGCCGGTCAATATGCCGAGCCATGCCCACGGCCAGGGCTATACCGACCTCAATTTCCTGATTCCCGAACTGGTCGACCGCATCAGTTACCGCAAGGGGCCGTACTACGCCGCAGAAGGCGATTTCTCGTCGGCCGGAGCGGCACATATCGACTATTTCCGCCAACTGGACGGCACGCTGGCCCAACTGACGCTCGGCCAGCACGGCTACGCTCGCAGCCTGCTCACCGGGGCGCCGGCCCTGGCCAACGGCCGCCTGCTTTATGGCCTGGAGCTGTTTCACAACGACGGGCCGTGGCAGGTCAGCGAAGACTATCGCAAGCTGAACGGCGTGCTGCGCTATAGCGAAGGCAGCCGCCGCAATGGTTGGTCGGTGACCGGCATGGCCTATCGCGGGCAATGGACGTCCACCGACCAGATTGCCCAGCGCGCCATCGACAGCGGCGCGGTCGACCGCTTCGGCACGTTCGATTCGACGACCGGCGGCAAGACTTACCGCTACAGCCTGGCCGCCGACTGGGCCAGGCAGGGCGAGCAAAGCCAGAGCACGGCCAATATCTGGTGGCTGCGTTCCGGCCTCGATCTATGGTCCAACTTTCAGTACTGCCTGAACGATTACGCCGCCAACGGCAATTGCGCCACCGGTGATCAGTTCAAGCAGGGCGAACGGCGGCAGGCCGGCGGTTTCTCGCTCGCGCACACCGTTTTTGATCGTTGGGGTGGTTTCGAGGTCAGCAACGCTTTCGGCCTGCAGGCCCGGGTCGACCGCCTGAATCCAGTCGGCCTTTACAACACTAGCCAGCGCGCGACCTGGCAGACTGTGCGCGAGGATCGCGTCAGCCAGCGCAGCCTCGGGCTGTGGGCGCAGAACGAAGTGCGCTGGGCCTCGTGGTTCCGCTCCATCCAGGGGCTACGGGCCGATGCCTACGATTTTGTGGTGGACGCCAATTTGAGCGCCAATGCCGGTGCGGCTAGCGATCAGATGTTGACCCCAAAATTCTCGCTGGTCTTCGGCCCCTGGCAAAAAACCGAGCTCTACCTGAACTACGGCCATGGTTTCCATTCCAACGACGCGCGCGGTACGACGATCCGCGTCGATCCGGCCAGTGGCGACACGGTGAACCCGGTCAAACCGCTGGTTCGCAGCAAGGGCCAGGAAATTGGCCTGCGTTCGGAAATCGTGCCTGGCTGGCAGTCGACCGCCGCCCTCTGGCAACTGGAAGCGGCGTCCGAACTGCTCTTCGTCGGCGATGCCGGGACGACCGAGGCTTCACGACCTTCCCGGCGCTACGGTCTGGAGTGGACCAATTTCTACGCAGTGAACGACTGGCTGGCGGTCGACGCCGATCTCGCCTGGTCGCACGCCCGCTTCCGGGATGCCGCGCCGGAAGGCAGTTACATTCCGGGGGCGGTCGGTACCACCGCCAACCTGGGCCTCAGCATCGATCAGCTCGGCCCGTGGTTTGGCGCGCTGCGTCTGCGCTATTTCGGCTCGCGGCCGATGATCGAGGACAATTCGGTACGGGCGCCGGGGTCGGCGCTGACCAATCTGCGCCTCGGCTACCGCTTCGGCCGGCAAACTTCGCTGGCCCTCGATATCTACAATCTGTTCGACCGCCGGGTCAATGACATCGAGTACTGGTACGACTCGCAACTGGCCGGCGAAAGCTCGCCGATATTCGATCGCCATGTCCATCCGGGCGAGCCGCGCAGCGCCCGGCTGACCATTTCGCATCGTTTCTGAGGCGAAAAATACGTGCTTTCCACCTTTGCCCGGGTTCGACCTTTGGAGTAACCTACGGGGTTTTCCCTAATAGCCGACAGTCCAAGGAGAATCCGTGGAAAAGGATTTGCGCGAAGCCGCACTTGAATACCATCGCTGGCCCACCCCCGGCAAGATTTCGGTCCGCCCGACCAAGGGCCTGACCAACCAGCGCGATCTCGCACTGGCCTACTCGCCCGGCGTTGCCGCAGCCTGTGACCTGATCGTCGAAGATCCTTCGATGGCCGCCGAAATGACCTCGCGGGCCAATCTGGTCGGCGTCATCACCAACGGCACCGCCGTGCTCGGCCTGGGCAACATCGGCCCGCTCGCCGCCAAGCCGGTCATGGAAGGCAAGGGTTGCCTGTTCAAGAAATTCGCCGGCATCGACGTCTTCGACATCGAACTGGCCGAGAACGACCCCGACAAGCTGATCGACATGATCGCCGCCATGGAGCCGACGCTCGGCGGCATCAATCTGGAAGACATCAAGGCGCCCGAGTGCTTCTATATTGAAGAGAAGCTCAAGGCGCGGATGAATATTCCGGTCTTCCACGACGACCAGCACGGCACGGCGATCATTTCCGGCGCCGCCATGCTGAATGGCCTGAAAGTGGTCGGCAAGAAGATCGACGAAATCAAGGTCGTCTGTTCCGGCGCTGGCGCTGCCGCCATTTCCTGCCTGAACCTGTGGTGCGATCTCGGCGTCAAGCGCGAGAACATCACCGTCTGCGACTCCAAGGGCGTCATCTATGTCGGCCGCCCGGGCAACATCGACGAAACCAAGGCACGCTACGCCCAGAACACCGAAGCCCGCACCCTGGCCGATGCCATGATCGGCGCCGACGTCTTCCTCGGCCTCTCCGCCGCCGGCGTGGTCAAGCAGGAAATGGTCGTCAGCATGGCAGAGCGGCCGATGGTGTTCGCGCTGGCCAACCCGACCCCGGAAATCATGCCGGAACTGGTCAAGGAAGTTCGCCCGGACGCCATCATCGCGACCGGCCGCTCCGACTATGTGAACCAGGTCAATAACGTGCTGTGCTTCCCCTTCATCTTCCGCGGCGCGCTCGATGTCGGCGCCACCCGCATCACCGAAGAAATGAAGATGGCTTCGGTGCGCGCTATCGCCGAACTGGCCGAAGCCGAAGTGACCGACGAAGTGGCGATGGCCTATCCCGGCCACGACCTCAATTTCGGTCCGGAATACCTGATTCCGAAGCCTTTCGACCCGCGCCTGATCGTCAAGATCGCGCCGGCCGTCGCCCAGGCCGCCATCGACTCCGGCGTCGCCACCCGGCCGATCACCGACTGGGCCGCCTACCGCGCCAAGCTCTCCGAGTTCGTCTATCACACCGGCGTTGGCATGCGCGCCATTTTCCAGGCCGCCCGCCAAGCCAAGGGCAAGCGCATCATTTTCGCCGAAGGTGAAGATGAGCGCGTTTTGCGCGCCGTTCAGGTCGTGATCGAAGAAAAATTCGCCCGCCCGATCCTGGTCGGTCGTCCGGAAGTCATCGAGCACCGTCTGGCCAAGGCCAACCTGCGCATCAAGTCAGGGGTCGATTTCGACATCGTCAATCCGGAATCCGACGAGCGTTACCGCGAGTGCTGGAGCGCCTATCACAAGCTGATGGCGCGCCGTGGCGTGACGCCGTCCATCGCCAAGGAATCGATGCGGCGCAAGCCGACCGTGATCGGCGCCATGCTGCTCAAGCTCGGTTACGCCGACGGCATGATCTGCGGCATGACTGGCCAGTACAGCCATCACCTCGGGGTGATCAACCAGGTGATCGGCAAGCGCCCGGGGGTCAATACGCTGGCCGCGATGAACTACCTGATGCTGCCGGCCCGTTCACTGTTCATCTGCGACACCCACGTCAATGAAAACCCGACGGCCGAAGAAATCGCCGAAATGACGCTGATGGCCGCCGAGCAGGTCAAGCGTTTCGGCAGCCACCCGAAGGCGGCGCTGCTGTCGCATTCCAACTTCGGTTCGGGCTCCTCCGAATCGGCCCGCAAGATGAGCAAGGCGGCCGGTCTGATTTCCGCGATGTCGGCCGGCGAACTGGAAGTCGATGGCGAAATGCACGGCGACTCCGCGCTGAGTGAGGACGTCCGCCGCGAAGCCAACCCGGATTCGCCGCTCACCGGCGAAGCCAACCTGCTGGTAATGCCGAATATCGATGCCGCCAACATCTCCTACAACCTGTTGAAGATGACCGGTGGCGAAGGCGTCACCATCGGCCCCATCCTGCTCGGTGCGGCCCGTCCGGTGCATGTGCTGACCTCGACGGCGACCGTTCGTCGCGTCGTCAACATGACGGCGCTGGCCGTCGTCGAGTCGATGGAGCGTTAATCAGGAAAGGCATTCCCGCTGCGGCGGGGATCCTGCCTGCAGCCGGCCGCTTTCCCGCAAGGGGGCGGCCGGTTTTTTATGGGTTGCCGACCTTGTTTTGAAAATGCCTTGTTTTTCATGGTCGACCGCCGGCATCGGCTAGAACCGGGGTTGCGACTGCGGAGTGACCGCTTCTTTAGCCGGCCAGCGCCGCCAGCAGCTTGCCGTGGATGCCGCCAAAGCCGCCGTTGCTCATAACCAGGATTTGATCGCCGGGCCGCGCGGCCGCGACGATTTTGGCGACCAGTTCGTCGAGGTTGTCTTCAACCAGCGCCCGTTCGCCCATCGGCGCCAGCGCTTCGCGGGCATCCCAGCCGAGGTTGGCGGCATAGCAGAAGGCGCTATCGACTTCGCGCAGGCTGTCCGGCAACTGGCTTTTCATGGTGCCCAGTTTCATGGTGTTCGAGCGCGGCTCCAGCACGGCCAGGATGCGGGCGTCGCCCACCTTGCGGCGCAGGCCGGCCACGGTAGTGGTGATCGCCGTCGGGTGGTGGGCAAAATCGTCGTACACCGTAATGCCGCGCACCTCGCCGCGCACTTCCATGCGGCGCTTGACGTTGACGAAGCGGGACAGCGCTTCCAGCCCCTTGTCGAGCGGCACGCCGACGTGGCGAGCGGCGAGCAGCGCGGCGCAGGCATTGGCCCGGTTGTGTTCACCGGACAGCGCCCAGGTCGTCCGGCCGATTTCGCCCGGCGCGCCATGCAAGACCAGTTCGCCGCTGGCGTCGTCACCGGTAACGCGATAGCCGGCCACGTCGTTGAACCGCTCGACCGGCGTCCAGCAACCGCGCTGCAACACGCGCTCCAGGCTGGCTTCGCCAGCATTCGAGACGATCAGGCCACTGGCCGGCAGCGTACGAACCAGATGATGGAATTGGGTTTCGATGGCTGCGAGATCGGCGAAGATGTCGGCGTGATCGAATTCGAGATTGTTCAGGACGACGGTCCGCGGCTTGTAATGGACGAACTTGGAACGTTTGTCGCAGAAGGCGGTGTCGTACTCGTCGGCTTCGATGACGAAGAAGGGCGTGTCGCCGAGGCGGGCCGAAACGCCAAAATTAAGCGGTACGCCGCCAATCAGGAAACCCGGCGCCATATGGGCGTCTTCGAGAATCCAGGCGAGCATCGAGCTGGTCGTCGTCTTGCCGTGCGTGCCGGCGACACCGAGCACCCAGCGCCCCTGCAACACATTTTCGGCCAGCCACTGCGGGCCGGAAACGTAAGGCAGGCCCTTGTCGAGCACCGCTTCGAGCAGCGGGTTGCCGCGCGAGATGGCGTTGCCGACGACGAAGACATCGGGCTGCAGCGCCAGTTGGGCGATATCGAAGCCTTCGATCAGCTCGACGCCGGCGCCGCGCAACTGGTCGCTCATCGGCGGATAGACGTTGGCATCGCAGCCGGTAACCTTGTGGCCGGCGGCCACCGCCAGTTGTGCGACGCCACCCATGAAGGTGCCGCAGATGCCGAGAATATGAATGTGCATGTCACAGAGAGCCGTTAGAATGGGGGCGATTTTACCCTGATCGAGCGCCCATGCCCCGCCATGAACGGCCCCGCCAGCTCGCCGGCACGCGAGCCAGTATTGCCAGTGCCGCTGCCCGCCTGATGGCGGAGGATGGCATTACCGACTATCACCAGGCCAAACGCAAGGCCGCCCGCCAGCTAGGGCTGAGCGAGCATGTCGCGTTTCCCGACAATGCCGAAGTTGAGGCCGAATTACGGGCCTATCGCAGCCTGTACAACGGCGATGAGCACGAAGAGATGCTGCTCGCCATGCGTCATTCGGCGCTCGAGTTGCTCGACTTGCTGGCCGATTTCCATCCCTACCTGACCGGTTCGGTGCTCGACGGCACGGCCGGCGAGCATTCCCGCATCGACATCCTGCTCTTTGCTGACAGTGCCAAGGAGGTCGAGATCTTCCTGCTCAATCGCGGCATCGATGTCGAGCATGCCGCTTCGCGCAATGAGCGCGTCGAGGCGGTCTTGGTGATGGAGACAGACACGGTTGAGGCGAACCTTGTTATCATGTCGCCCCTGCTGGAAAGGGTCAGTCTGAAGCATCGGGACGGCCGCCAGCGCGAACGTGTCCGCGCCGATACGCTGCGTGCCTTACTTTCGGAATAAGCTAGACAAAATGCTGCGATTTGCGGCAAACTTGCAGCTATGAAGAAGCAAAAGCCCGATTCCAAGCCGGTCGACAAGCCCCGCATCCTGGTGATGCACGGGCCCAATCTGAACCTGCTTGGCACTCGTGAACCCGAGCATTATGGCCGGGTGACCCTGTCGGATATCAACCTGGCGCTGGCCCAACTGGCCGAAAGTGCCGGCGTTGAGCTCGAGGCTTTCCAGAGCAATCACGAAGGGGCGTTGATCGAGCGCATCCACGCTGCCCGCGAGCAGGGTGTGCGCGCCATCATCATCAATCCGGCGGCCTACACCCATACCAGTGTCGCCCTGCGCGATGCGCTGGCGGCGGTGGCCATTCCGTTCGTCGAAGTGCATCTGTCCAACGTGCATGCCCGCGAACCGTTCCGGCATCACTCTTATTTCTCTGACCTGGCCATCGGCGTTATCTGCGGCCTGGGTCATCAGGGCTACCTGCTGGCCCTCGAGTATCTGCTTAACAAACTTAATATCGAATAGTCCGGCTTCGGCCGGCTTTTTGCGTCCCCGCGGCGCAATACAGAAGGGAGTCATCCATGGATCTGCGTAAACTCAAAAAACTCATCGACCTCGTTCAGGAATCCGGTATTTCCGAGCTGGAAGTGACCGAAGGCGAAGAAAAAGTGCGCATTGCCAAGCATTATGGTGCGGTCAACGCTGCCCCGCAACAATATTATGCCGCCCCGATGCCCATGCAAGCCCCGGGCGCCCCGGCCGCTTCCTCGGTCAATCTCGATGACGAAGACGAGCTGCCGGAAGGCCACGTCGTCAAGTCGCCGATGGTCGGCACTTTCTACCGTTCGCCGTCGCCGGGTGCCGAAGCTTTCGTGCAGATCGGCCAGAGCGTCAAGCAGGGCGACACGCTGTGCATCATCGAAGCGATGAAGCTGCTCAACGAAATCGAAGCCGATGCCTCCGGCGTGGTTAAGGCCATCCTGCTCGAGAATGGCGAGCCGGTCGAATTTGGTGAACCGCTGTTCGTGATTGGCTGATATGGCCATGTTTGAAAAAATCCTGATCGCTAATCGCGGCGAAATCGCCTTGCGTATCCAGCGCGCCTGCCGCGAGCTGGGCATCAAGACGGTGGTCGTGCACTCCGAGGCCGACCGCGATGCGAAATACGTCAAGCTGGCCGACGAGTCGGTCTGTATCGGGCCGGCTTCGTCGACGCTGAGCTACCTGAACGTGCCGGCCATCATTTCGGCAGCCGAAGTAACCGATGCCCAGGCCATTCACCCGGGTTACGGCTTCCTTTCCGAAAACGCCGACTTTGCCGAGCGCGTCGAAACCTCCGGTTTCGTCTTCATCGGCCCGCGCGCCGAAACCATTCGTCTGATGGGCGACAAGGTGTCGGCCAAGAACGCCATGAAGGAAGCCGGCGTCCCCTGCGTGCCCGGTTCCGACGGCGCGCTG
Organism: Dechloromonas denitrificans; assembly: GCF_001551835.1. Classification (GTDB taxonomy): domain Bacteria; phylum Pseudomonadota; class Gammaproteobacteria; order Burkholderiales; family Rhodocyclaceae; genus Azonexus; species Azonexus denitrificans. The sequence goes on from NZ_LODL01000039.1 coordinate 89,757, forward strand.
CCGGAAGACCCGAAGGAAATCATCAAGATCGCCCGCGCCGTCGGCTACCCGGTGATCATCAAGGCGGCCGGTGGTGGCGGCGGGCGCGGCATGCGTGTTGTCCACACCGAAGCTGCCCTGGTCAACGCCGTGGGCATGACCCGTCAGGAAGCCGGTACGTTCTTCGGCAATCCGGCGGTGTACATGGAAAAATACCTGGAAAACCCGCGCCACGTGGAAATCCAGGTGCTGGCTGACGAGTACAAGAGCGCGATCTATCTCGGCGAACGCGACTGCTCGATGCAGCGTCGCCACCAGAAGGTCATCGAAGAGGCGCCGGCGCCGCATATTCCGGCCCGCCTGATCAGCCGGATCGGCGAGCGCTGTGCCGAAGCCTGCCGCAAGATCGGTTATCGTGGAGCGGGGACTTTCGAGTTCCTCTACGAAAACGGCGAGTTCTATTTCATCGAAATGAACACCCGCGTCCAGGTCGAGCATCCGGTGACTGAAATGATCACCGGTGTCGATATCGTGCAGGAACAGATTCGCGTCGCGGCCGGCGAGAAGCTGCGCTACAAGCAGAAGGACATCGTGTTCCGCGGTCACTCCGTCGAATGCCGCATTAACGCTGAAGATCCCTTCACGTTCGTGCCGTCTCCCGGCAAGATCACGTTTTATCATCCGCCCGGCGGCCCCGGTATCCGGGTTGATTCGCACATCTATCAGGGCTATACCGTGCCGTCGCATTACGACTCCATGGTGGCCAAGGTGATTGCCTACGGCGATACCCGCGAGCAGGCGATTCGCCGGATGCGGATTGCGCTGTCCGAGATGAGCATTCAGGGCATCAAGACCAATATTCCGCTGCACCAGGAACTGATGCAGGATGCCCGTTTCGTCGAAGGCGGCACGAGCATTCACTATCTCGAACAAAAACTCGCCGACAAGGGCGAAGTGAAGAACTGAGCATGGGCTGGAAAAGTGTCAGTTTCTTGACCGACGCGGCGCATGCCGAGCCGATGTGTGATGCGTTGCTCGAGGCCGGTGCCCTGTCGGCCTCGCTGGAGGATGCCGATGCCGGTACGCCGGACGAGCAGCCGCAGTTCGGCGAACCGGGCTCGGTCAATTCGCCGGGTTGGGAGCATTCGCGCGTCGTCGCGCTGCTCGAGGCGGATGCCGATATCGACGCGCTGCTCGCCGAAGCGGCAGCGGCGATCGGTCTGCCCACTGTGGCGGAGTACAGCGTCGAGGAGGTGGCCGAGCAGAACTGGGTGCAACTGACCCAGTCGCAGTTCGACCCGATCCGTGTTTCCGAGCGCCTGTGGATCGTGCCCTCGTGGCACGAGTCGCCGGACCCGGCGGCGGTCAACCTGATTCTTGATCCGGGCATGGCTTTCGGCACCGGTTCGCACCCGACCACCCGGCTTTGCCTGGAGTGGCTGGAGCGTAACGTGACGGCCGAGTGCACTGTACTCGACTACGGTTGCGGTTCTGGCATCCTGGCCATTGCGGCGGCCCGCCTCGGCGCCGGTCGGGTGGCCGGGGTCGATATCGACCCGCAGGCAGTTGACGCGGCGCGGGCCAATGCCGAGCGCAATGGCGTCACGGCGCTGTTTGCCGATTCGGCCCAACCGGTGGCCGGCGAATACGATCTGGTCGTCGCCAACATCCTTTCCAATCCGCTGCGGGTGCTGGCCCCGGCCATCTGCGCCCATGTCCGTTCCGGTGGCCGCTTGGCCCTGTCCGGTATCCTGCGCGAGCAGGCTGAGGAAATCATCAGCATTTACGCGCAGTGGCTGCCGATGCAGGTCGCCGATACGCGTGAGGATTGGGTGTGCTTGAGCGGGGTCAAGCCCTGATGCGGACACGCTGCCCGGTCTGCAGCACGGTTTTCCGTGTGACGACCGAGCAGTTGCGTCTGAAGGCCGGCAAGGTCCGTTGCGGCCATTGCCAGGCCCTGTTCAATGCCTTTGACGAACTGCTGCAGGATCCACCGGATGTTATATCGGTGTCGCCTGTTGTTAGCGAACCAGTGACGCTCGCTCCGCCAGCCGAGCCAGAACTGCCGGTTTCGGTACCTGCTGAACAAATACCCCTCGAAGTTCTTGCCCCGGCCGTACCGGTGGAATCCAATTGGCAGCCGGAGCCGGAGCCGGAGCCGGAGCCAGAGCCGGAGCCAGAGCCAGAGCCAGAGCCAGAGCCAGAGCCAGAGCCAGAGCCGGCGGCCGAAACCGTTCCGCCCACCAGTCTCGACGAGCCGCTGGCTTCTGCCGAGACCCTGGAGGCCTCGACATATGCCGCTCGTGAGGCCGGCCTGGTTGCGGCCCGCGAGTTGAGCGAAATGCCTGGCTACAACCGCTGGGCGGCAGGCACCCTGGCCGGCAACGGACTGGGTGGTTTCGACAGCGAACCGGGGCGGCGTCCGGTCTGGCCGTTCGTGCTGTGCTCGATCATCCTGGGCGCCGTGTTGATCGGCCAGTTGCTCTATTATTTCCGTACCGAGGTAGTGCAGCGGATGCCATCGGCGGCGGCACTCTATGAACTTGCTGCGGTCGACGTGCCGCTGGCGCAGAATTCCGAACTGGTCGCCATCGAGACCTCCGATCTGCAGTCGGACAACCAGCGCGGCCTGTTCGTGCTGCAGGCCACGCTGCGCAATCGGGCCGCCTTTGCCCAGGCCTGGCCGGCACTCGAACTGACCCTGACCGACACCCACGACACCATCGTTTCCCGCCGCGTACTGCTGCCCCCCGACTACCTGCCACCGAGCGCGCCACCCGCGTCCTTCCCGGCCAACGGCGAAGTCGCGGTGCGCCTGTGGATCGAGGCCAAGGGCATCGGCGCTGCCGGCTACCGACTTTATGTCTTTTACCCCTGAGAATTTTCGATGACTACCCTGATTTGCGGTTCGCTGGCCTTCGACAACATCATGGTCTTTCCCGACCGCTTCAAGAACCACATCCTGCCCGAACAGATCCACATTTTGAACGTCGCCTTCCTGGTTCCGGAAATGCGCCGTGAGTTTGGCGGTTGTGCCGGCAACATTGCCTACAACCTGATGCTGCTTGGTGGCGAGCCGCTGATCATGGCGACGGTCGGCGACGACGCGCCGGCCTACCTCGAGCGTCTCGACCGCCTCGGCTTGCCGCGCACGCACGTTCGCCAAGTACCGGGCAGTTTTACTGCCCAGGCTTTCATCACCACCGACCTCGATGACAACCAGATCACCGCTTTTCACCCGGGAGCGATGAGTTTTTCGCATCTCAACAAGGTCGAGCATGCCCAGCCCAAGCTCGGCATCGTCGCGCCGGATGGCCGTGAAGGCATGATGCAGCACGCCCGCGACTTTGCCGCGGCCGGCGTGCCCTTCGTCTTCGATCCGGGCCAGGGCCTGCCGATGTTCAGCGGCGACGACCTGCTCGAATTCATGCGCCAGGCCGAATACGCCTGTTTCAACGATTACGAGGCCAAGCTGCTCTGCGAGCGGACCGGGCGCAGCCTGGAACAACTGGCGACTGAAGTCCAGGCGCTGATCGTCACCCGGGGCGGCGAAGGTTCCGAGATTTACGCGGCTGGCCAGCGCTACGACATTCCCTGCGTCGAAGCCGATGCTGTGGTCGATCCGACCGGCTGCGGCGACGCCTATCGTGCCGGCCTGCTTTACGGCATTGCCAACGGTTTCGACTGGCTGACCACGGGCCGCCTGGCCTCGGTGATGGGGGCGATCAAGATTGCCCATCGCGGTGGCCAGAACCATCAGCCCAGCCGCGAGGAAATCGCCGCCCGCTATCAGCGCGCCTTTGGCGCCTTGCCCTGGTAAAAGCGGCCATGAAAACGCTCTCCCTGCTCCTTGTTGTCTTGTTGCTTGGCGCCTGCGCCAGCAGCAAATCCGGCGATGTCTATACGCGCGATCAGGCGCGGCGTGAAATGACCGTGCGCAAGGGCATCGTCGAATCGGTGCGCCCGGTGCGCATGGAAGGCACCAAGTCGGGCGTCGGGGCGATGGCCGGTGCTGCCGTCGGCGGCGTTGCCGGCAGCAGCGTTGGCGGCGGCAAGGGGCAGATCGTCGGTGCCGTGATTGGGGCCGTCGCTGGTGGTCTGGCCGGCAGTACGGTGGAGGAAGGCGTGACCCGCAAGGAAGCGCTGGAAATTGCCGTCGAACTGGATGGTGGTCGAATGATTGTCGTCGTCCAGGAAGCCGTGCCCGGCGAATTCCGGGCCGGCGACCCGGTGCGCGTGCTGTCAGGCCAGGGCGAGACGCGCGTCACGCGCTGAAACTTGCCTGTAAAAATCGGGCAATAGCGGTGTAACACCGCCCTTGCATGCTGTTCTCCGTACATAAAACGGAGAACAACATGGAAAACATCCATACCAAGGCGGCCCGTAGTCGCCCTGAAAAGAGGAGCCTGGCGGTCGGCTTTGCCCGTAGCCAGAGCGAAATCCTCGATGCCCAGCGCCTGCGTTACCGCGTCTTTGCCGGTGAAATGGGGGCGAATCTGCCGAGCCGGACGCCCGGCGTCGATCATGATATCTACGACCCCTATTGCGAGCATCTGGTGGTGCGCGATACGCAAAGTGGCGAAGTGGTCGGCACCTACCGCATCCTGTCGCCGGAAAATGCCCGCCAGATCGGTTATTACTCGGAGAACGAGTTCGATCTGACCCGCCTGCAGCATCTGCGTTCGCGACTGGTCGAAATCGGCCGTTCCTGCGTCCATCCCGATTACCGTACCGGGGCAACCATCACGCTGCTCTGGTCCGGTCTCGCCGAATACATGCTGGAGCGCGGTTACGACTACCTGATGGGCTGCGCCTCGATCAGCATGGCCGATGGCGGTCATGCTGCGGCCAGTCTGTATAATCGGCTGGCCGAGCATCTCGGGCCACAGGAATATCGTGTCTTCCCGCGCTGCCCCTTGCCCCTGGCTGCCTTGCAGCAGGACCGGCCGGCCGAGACGCCGCCACTGATCAAGGGCTATCTGCGGGCCGGCGCGTGGATCTGCGGTGAACCAGCCTGGGACCCCGATTTCAACACGGCCGACCTGCCGATCCTGATGCCGATGGCCAAGGTCTCCAGTCGTTACGCCAAACACTACCTGGGATAAACCGTCTGCAAGAAACCAACCTGCTGATCCGCTGTTATCGTCTTTTCCGTCTGGGCCTGCTGGTGCTGGCCGGTTTGGTCGCAACTTTTCTGCTCTTCCCGATCTGTAGCGAAGCGGCGCGTCTACGCCTCAAGTCGAGCTGGGCGGTCGCCCTGCTCGACACGCTCGGCGTCGAGGTCGAGGCGGACCTGACGCATGCGATACCGGGCGCCCTGCTCGTCGCCAACCATGTTTCCTGGATCGATATCTACGTCATTAATGCAGCCTTGCCCTCGGCCTTCGTCTCCAAGGCGGAAGTCCGTGACTGGCCGGTGATCGGCTGGCTGGCGGCGAAGAACGATACGATCTTCCTGCGTCGGGGCAGTCGCGGCCACGCCAAGATCGTCAATCAGGAAATCGGTGAACTGCTGGAGCGTGGCCGGCATGTCGCGGTTTTTCCGGAAGGAACGACGACCGATGGGCGCAGTCTGCTGCATTTCCACGCCGCGCTGCTGCAACCGGCCCTGACGGCCGGCTATCCGGTGTTGCCGGTGGCAATTTCCTACTGGGAACTCGACGGCCAGCGCAGCCTGGCGCCGCGTTACGATGGCGATATTTCGCTGGGCCAATGCACGCGGGCCATTCTCGGCCGTAAGCGCTTGATTGCCCGGCTGGTGACGACGCCGCGGCGCGGCCTGAATGGTGAGGACCGCAAGCAGGTCGCCGCCGAGGCGCGCGAGGCTATCGCTTTAGCGGCAGAGCTTCCCCTGGCGAGCAATCCACCTGAAACACCTGGCGGTCTTCCAGGCGCACTGCCGTCAGATGGCCGCCCCACAGGCAGCCGGAGTCCAGCGCCAGCAGATTCGGCGTGATTTTCAGGCCGAGTGCCGACCAGTGACCAGTGACCAGCACTGAATCGGCGCTTTGCCGGTTCGGGGCGTCGAACCACGGCAGATGGCCGGCCGGGGCGTTGACCAGTTCGCCCTTGGTCTTGAATTCCATGATGCCTTCCGGCGTACAGAAGCGCATCCGGGTCATCGCATTGACGATGACGCGCAGACGCTGCCAGCCGCTCAACTCGTCGGACCAGCCGGCCGGCTCGCTGCCCCACAGGTTGGTGACGAACTCCCGGTAATCGGGGCCTTGCAGTGCAGCTTCGACTTCGCGAGCCAACTCGCGGGCGCAGCTCGCCGTCCATTGCGGGAGCAGGCCGGCATGGACCAGGCAGTACTCGCCTTCGGTGTGGCACAGCGGCTGCCGGCGTAGCCAGTCGAGCAGTTCGGCGCAGTCGGGGGCGTCGAAAATGGCCTGCAGCGTGTCGTCCTTGCCGCGGAACTTGGCGCCGCCTTCGGCCACCATCAGCAGGTACAGGTCGTGGTTGCCGAGCACGGTCAGCGCAGCCGGCCCCAACGATTTCATCAGGCGCAGGGTTTCGAGCGATTTCGGGCCGCGATTGACCAGGTCGCCGACCAGCCACAGGCGATCACGGGCCGGGTCGAAGGCGCAGCACTCCAGTAGCCGGCACAGCGAGTCGTAGCAGCCCTGGATGTCGCCTTTAAATGACTATTATTGTGGAGAATAATTCTTATGTGCTTATAATTGTGGCGTGTACTGGAAAGCAGATCCCAACCTCTATCCTTCCTACCTGCGCTCGCGAATCCGCCGGGGCCGTGGCATTGGTGCCGCTTCTCAATATAAACCTTGGCTAAAGTCGCGCGATGTACCCTCGGTTGGCACCTCTTCGATGCCGCCTGGAATTGTCATACGACGTCCGTATCACTTGCTCTCTGAATACGAGGCTATTTACTTTCACCTGATGGAGCGTAAATCCACGCTGCTCGACCTCCGAGAGCAATGGCCGATCTTGGATATTGACCGGACGCTTGAACTCTGTCGCCAGTTCGGTGTGCGCCACCCGTTTCGCGGCCCTTATCCGGAGCCGTTAACGATTGACTTTCTGATTACGGAAATGGTCAATGATAGCGTTACACATCGTGCTGCTAGTATCAAGACTCCTTCTGACGCGCTTGATCCTGAAATTCGTCGCCGCCTCGCGGTCGAGCATGCCTGGTGCAGTGAACGCGGTATTCCTTGGACTTTGGTCGATACCTCAGCATTTACTAAGACCATGTTAGCGACCTTACGTTTTATGCGAACCTGGTTTTCCAATCGTTATGAGCCGGATCAGGATCGAGCTGCACGTTTCTCCGAATACTTTCTCGGGGAGTACGGTACCAACATCCTGCTCAGTGAGTTGATTCGCAAGACTGCTCGGCTGATGTGCATAAACGAAGCCGAAGCCCAAAACCTCTTTCGCTACTGCGCCTGGAGTGCTCACCTCGATGTGTCATTAACGCACCAACTCGAATTGGACAGACCGCTCGTACTTCGCGATGCCGACACTTGATTTTGAACCGTTGCCTCATTCTGAACCCGCTCCGGGATTAGTGCTGCGTCTTGGCACGTCTGAGCCGGCCTACCTACGTGTAACCCATGTCTTCCAAGACTCTATCTTCGTCATGTGGGTGGGAGAGGCGAGGCAAGTTCGCCAGGCACGGCGTCCGCAGCGAGTAGCTAAGGAGAAACTCTCGGTTATGGCAGATGGGGCACCCTTGACCTGGGGGAGAATACCCTTGCCGCCAGAGTTCTCCAGTGTATCCCCGGGAATGATCGCGCAGGAGGAACAGCTCAATGCCTCTTTGTCCTTGATCGAACCCTTAATCCGCGCATTTGATCAGGAAGTTAACCTTGCTCCATCGCGCTTTAGTGCACTTATCCGAGCCCACGCTATCGCATCGCAGATCAGCTTTGTTACGCTACAGAGGATGGTGCTGCGCTACTACTATTTTGGCCGCACGCGCCTCGCTCTCCAGCCCCTGACCCCCGGAGTTAAGGCTGGCCAACCGGCATACGATGCTCCTGTTGTGGGTCTCGATCAGTCTCTGCCGAAGCGACGCGGCCGCCAGTCGATCCTTACTGAAGAACTGGGGCGCAATGATTTCATCGTAACTTCGGATGATATCGCCGACATGGTCGCTGCACTGGAGGCCTGCCTGCGGAAGGGCCCAACATTCAAAACCACGGCGCATGAAGAGTATCTCTCCAGGCAATTTCAACGGCGTCACCCCAAAATTTACGCGGAGTATCTAGCTGGGAAACGTGTTGAGCCCGTGACTCTCAAGCAGTACCGTTATTACACGGAGCTCCATGCGCGTTTAAGTGAAAAACTTGCCCAGAATTTGCGCACACGAGCCAGTAACCCTGGCTACCTTGGCTCAGTACGGGCCGCTGGCCCAGGCGAAATCTACGAGATTGACTCTACCGGCGGCCGGCTGCACTTAGTGTCGTCGGGTGACCCGCCTGTCCTGGTTGGCAAACCGACTATTTACCTGATTATCGACCGCTGGAGCCGATTTGTCGTTTCTGCCTACTTGTCTCTGAAATCGCCTTCCTATGAAGAAGTACGCTATACCTTACTGATCGCCTTTACCTCGCGCGAAACTCGTTTTCAGGCATTGGGCGTAGATATTAGCGACAAGCGCTGGCCGATCGGACGCGTGCCGGCTGTTCTTTGCCCGGATAGGGGGGCTGACTTTATGAGCGAATCTATGGAGCAGTCCGTCGTTCAGGATCTTCGTATTGATTTAACACCGCTGCCGCCGCTCTGCCCGGATGGCAAGGCAATTGTCGAGCGTTTGATCCGAGAACTCAAGCGCCGCATGGCTTCTTCGGGAATGAAGGGTGTTTATGCCGATCGGCCACTCGACCCTATCTCTAAACGGGTGGCACGAAAGTCGGAAGCTGCCGCTGTGCATTCGTTGGCAGAAGCCTACCGTTTCTTGATCGAGATTATCGATGACCACAATCATCGTCCACACACAGCATTGCGTCGCCGCCGTATTTTGACTCAAGCCGGTGTGCAGCCGGTTCCCAAGGAGGCTTACCTCTGGGGGCTTGAGCACATCTCGGGTCTGCGCAGCCCGCCGCTGACCGATGCCGACTATCAGCGCTTATTGCTAAGCGTCGACACAGCAAACATCGGTAAAGGCGTAGTACGCTACAAGAGCCGAGCCTATCTACCCATCAATGAGGTTGCATTCGATATTGCTGCTAGGTCTACAGCACGTGCCAAACAGATTAGCATCCGGGTTGATAAGACAGATCCGGTAGAGGTCTTCGTGCCGTGTTCCGGACGCGAATGGGCCATCTTTCGTGCAACTCCTGGCAGCGCTCAGGAATTGGCTGGTTTGACGCTGGACGAGGAGGAGGCTTTCAGGACGGAAACTGCTCGGATTTGGGCGCGTGCAGACCATGCCAGCCGTGTGCATCGTGTCGCGGCCAAGAGCGGTAAGAAATCCCCTCCGACGAAGCGTAGTGCCCTTGCCGCCAAGGTCAGCAAACAGGAACAACTCGATATCCGCACCCAGGAGTCCAACGACCTCAAACGCGCCCTATCTGGCCGGCCACAACGACCCCTTGCTGAACCGGTAGCCATGAGCACGGAAGGCGGTGAAGATTGGGCTGCACTGGAAGAGGCTGAGCGCATCCGAAATCTGGAAATTATTCGGCGACAAAGGAGAAAGCGTTGAGTTGCACCGAGCATATTCCGGCTAGCTACACCGATACCGGCGTTGGACGTTTCGCAGGGAACCCTTTCATCGAGGCCTTGCCTCCTCTCGAGGCAACCAAGCGGCAGTTTCTTACCGCCCTCGCACATTATCCACCGGTGCCGACTGCATCAACGAGACGGCGATCGGAGATTGCCCGGCTCATGGAATTATCGACGCTGAACGACATTGTCTATCCCTTTCCAGAATATCAAAAGGCGGGCATTGCCGTGGCCACCATGATGCGTGACACCTACGTTGCACGCAACCCGCTCAGTGCTCAAGATCGACAGCGTCGGCATGCTCTGGCAACTAATGGTACCGACGGCCTGCCGTTTCCTGCCAATTGGAAATCCTCGGCCAAAGGGCATCTGATGATGGCCGTTAGTGGTATGGGCAAGACTACTTTCATTGGGGCATTTTTGTTGCGTTATCCCCAGGTTATCCAACACACCGCTTACCTGGGTGAAAAATTGAAATGCATGCAAGTGGTCTATCTTGTATTGCGTGTCCCGCACGATGCGACTCTCAAAAGCTTGTGTGTGCAGTTCTTCGAGGAAGTCGACCGCCTTCTCCAGACTAGCTATGCCTGTCAAGCACGTTCGCTAGGGCAGATTGCCGCCATGGTTCAATTGATGAATCAGGTTGCTACCGCAGTTTCGTTGGGCTTTCTCGTTGTTGATGAAGTGCAGAATCTGCGTAGTGCGCGGGGTGGGAATGCCGAGTTTATGCTAAATATGTTTAGCGAAATCATCGAGCGTCTCGGTATTAGTCTCTTCATTCTCGCAACTCCTGCTGTACAAGCCGTGGTGGAGAACAGCGTCCGCAACGCCAGAAAGCTCGCCTCATACGGTGAAACCGTATTGAGTCCAATGTCGAGCGATGATCCTCAGTGGAATGACTTTTGCGAAACGTATTGGGACTATAGCTTCGTGAAGAAGAAAGGCCGGCTCGACACGACCGTGCGTAACGCTTGGTACGCGGCCTCGGCAGGCAATACGGCATTTGCGGCCTTGGCCTTCTGGTTGTCTCAGCGCAACGAAATCGGTGGGCGAGAGACCATAGACGCAGCTGCATTTGCGCGTACGGCCGCAACGGACATGGCTTTTTTGCAGCCGGCCATAGCGGCACTGCGCAGCCGCAACCCCACAAAGCTTCGGGCTTTCGACGATCTTCTATTCAGTCCGAAATATCGGGCACTGCGTAAACTCCTTGGGGCTCAGGATCCGCTTCCAAAAAAGGCCACCCTTGATGAATTCGAGGAAGTCAGTGCCGACGGCGCTCCCCATAACAAGGGGCGTCGACGCTCGAAAGCCCTGCCGGCCCCCTGCGCGGTGTTCAACGGCGATCTCCCTCTTGAAGATCCATTAGCCATGTAGCCAGTGGTTTTGAGTAACCTTGTACCTCTCCGCCTCTACGCTATCGATCCCCTACACGCCATCGTTATTACCTGACGAACTTTTGTATTCCTGGCTGGCGCGATTGGTTACCTACAACGCCTTGGGCAATCCTAGACAATTTCTCGTGACGCTGTTTGGCACAAAAGATGTGGTGCCGAGTCCCGATCTACCGACCCGCCTGGAAGCCTTGCACCACCGATTGGGGAGTGCTTCGCCCGCCAACTCCCCTGAACATCTGATCGATACCGCGACACTCTATCCCTATCACCGCCCTTTTCTGACATCCGAGCGCCACACGGCCGTTTTATGGCTGCTCCTTGTTGGAGACGGCAAAGGACTCAAGACACTCATGGGGCGGGTTGCAAATCGTTTTGGTGCCAGTCCGCCGCTACGCTATTGCTCAGATTGCATTCTCGAGGATATTGGCCACCATGGGGCACCTTACTGGCATCGTAGCCATCAACTTCCTGGGGTTACTTGCTGTGCTACCCATGGCATTGATCTTGTCCCATGTAGCTTGCTGGACGCTGTGACCGACAAGCAACGTTTGATTTTGCCTCCTGGACAAATTGGTAGTGGCATCGTTCGTAAGGCTGCCGATGTGCTACAGCGAAGCTTTTCTGTATTGTCACGTGATCTGCTTGAAGGTGGATTGCCTGTCATCGATCCGCTTTGGCGCGTAGCAATCTACAACACGGCGATTCGCAATCTGGGCTTTGGAAGCCTCCGGCATCGGATCGACTACGTTGCGCTTACGGTTGCACTGAGGAGCCACTATAACGATTTCGAGCACTTTACCCATCGCGATCGCCTCCTCGCGACACCTAACCATCCCCTCTATTGGTTGCGCTCGCTTCTGGAACGCCCCTCCAGGGCATCGCACCCAATCTGCCATCTGTTGCTGATCGGTTTTCTATTCACCTCAATCAAAAAATTTAAGCAAGTGGCAGATGTGGCAAACCAATCGTTAAGTAATCTCTGCGCTACGCCTGACGGCGGAAGCCAAGCATCACATGACCATCAAACCAAGAGTGAAGCTACTGCAGTACTTACTGATCGCTCACTCTCGTGCCGCCAGGTTGCTGCGTGCTTGCACCTCTCCGTAACCACTGTCATCTCTCGTCGGCGAGCTCTCGGCATACCTGTCGCGGCTAGGCCTAAGCAACTGCTTCCCGAGCGCCGATCAGCCATTGAGGCAGCCCTCAAACGAGGTCAGTCGTTGGCGACAATCGCCCTGGCACAACAAGTCTCGATCGCGACCGTTTATCGTCTGCGTGCGCAAATGCCTGCGCTGAACCGAGCACATGCTGTCCGCCAACTCGAGCATGAGAGGCACCGCCATCGGCTGTGTTGGCTACAACTCGCCCGAAAGCACGACAGAGCAGGAGTGAGCCAGATTCGTGCGCTCGCCTCGGCAACGTATGCCTGGCTGTACCGACATGATCGTGCTTGGCTTCGGCAGACTTGCCAAGCTTTGCGGCAGCCAAGGTCATCTTCACTCCGGATCGACTGGGCTGCCCGGGACCATTGCTTGTGTCAGCGCGCAGATATGATTGTCGAGACCGCTAAATCTTGCACCAACCGGCCGCGGATCAGCAAAACTTTCATTTTTTGCCAGTTGGGCGATCCAATGCTTCGAACCAATCTTAATCGCCTTCCGAACCTTAATGCCCGCCTCAATCAATGGGTGGAGTCACCATTCGTGTATCGGTGCCTTCGTATCGACTGGGCGATAGAGCGACTCATCACCCAAGGCCTCCCCCTGAAGTTGTGGCGGATCCGGCGCCTAGCCAATATTCGAGACTTCAGCGAAGCGCTGCAAACTTATGCCATTGCCCAAGTAATCCGATACTCCTGAGCCAGATAATCTATGTCAAATCGGTGCGCAATTCCGTTTTTGGTGAGCCCTTTTCCGGATGAGCTTTTGGGAAGCTGGTTGTATCGCTTAGGTATCCATAATCATGGCTCGGTGATTCGCAATCTGCTGGAGCCTGATACGCGCTGCAATCTCGATAAAGCACAGTGGCGAGACATAGTGCAGACAACTCCAGACTTCGAACGCCTGCTTGATGCTCTGGGTACTACATACCGTCACGTCATACTCGAACATACAACTTACCCTTATTGGCTACGCTTTCACAGTGCCGAGCATTTTGATTTCTCCCACTTGGATTCGCACAGGCCTCTCCCTTTGCTCATTCTCAAGGCTCGGCGCCAGTCTCTACCACGACTGCGCTTTCTTCTCCCTCAAGTGCTTAGGCTCTGTCCGGTATGCTTGAGTGAGGATTTCACACGGTTCGGTGAGGCATATCTGCATCGAGCCCATCATCTTCCGTTCGTCCGAGTTTGCCATCTGCACCGCATCGCATTAATTTCCAGATGCCCTCGTTGCGAACAGCTTTTTCGCATGCCGAGTACCTTTGTCCCGACACCGCTGATCTGCTCGTGCGGCTACGATCTGCGTCAATATCGAGGTCCTGAGCACAGCGAAGTTTGGGAGCGCTTGGCGCAGTTCAGTGTCGACGCTTTATTCTGCAAAGACTCGGTCGAGATTTGTGGCGTATTTTTCAAATTTTTCGATAGCCAACTTGCCGAACGAGGCCTGGAAAACCGTCCGGAACTTCTGGCGCTGCTATCGGGGATCTATGGTGAGGAGAGTGCGAAGGCAATACTCACTCAGGCCCCGCAGCGCTCTGATATCTACAGCTCCGCCCCGCTTGCTTTGAGCAGCAAGCGCGAATTTCGGGCTCCGCAGTTTTGTGCTGTTCTAGTGGCGATTGATGCTAATTTTGAGCAAACTCGGGTTCGTATCACCTCGTTAGCAGGCGTAATGGCTACGCTCCACGAGCATGGCTCACAGTCATACGAATCTGCTGCTCCACGCAGGCATCCCGGCTCTGTGATGGAAGCCAGGACGCAAACCGCAGAAATCGAAAAACATGTTGGCCGTGCGGTAACACGCTCCTATCTATATCGACGATATAAGACTTTGTTCTGGTACCTGACCCTGTTCGACCAAGCTTGGTTTGAAGCCCATTACCCTCCCGGTGGCCGAGGCGCGACCGAAGTGCTACCCAGCATCGAAGCAGATCGTGCAACGATCATGGCCGCAATTTCCAGGGCTCCCAGACCCACCGTGAGAGTTTGGAAGAACCTCTCTCAGCAGGCATTTTTTCGCTCTAGCTTGCGTGATGCCGATTGGCTGGATGAGCGCAAGAAGGTAACTGCCCGTGCTGCCAATGCAGAAAAACTGATGCGCAAGCGAGCGTATCTCGCTGCCTGTGTGGACGATGTGGTACAGGCGATCCGGCGATCAGAAGAGTTTTCTGGCGGCCCGATACGCATTTCAGCGGCTACCTTGGCACCTTATGCTGCGCTCAGCGAACACCAATTGCGGCACCTTTTCAATCTAAATCCAGAGGTCTTGGAGCATGCTTTGTGCAGGATATCTCTGACGCCCCGCGGCTGCGTAGGTATCAGTTCCGTCACTCACGCAGAGCTTGTACGGGAAAGCCAGGGTGAGTAAAAGAACCAGTACGCCAAAAGCCATATTTCATATTCCAGGCGCATCTCCTAGAATGCTCGCTATTTACAATAATAAGCAAGGCGATGCAAATCACAGAGGGGAAACAGGGGGGGGCAGAGGTGCTTTGGCTGCTTGGCAGCCTATGCAGTCTCTATCGCATTCCCTTCGATCAGAAGCTTATTGAGCAAGATTTCCCACCACCGTATAGCCTCGCCACTTTCCACGAAGCTGCCCGTGCTCTCGGGTTCAAGACCGGCCATTGTCCTCACCCAGCCGACTGGCAAAAGCTGCCGCTCCCGGCTATCGCTTTCCTGCGCGCCGTGCCGGAAGCAACTGCAGAGGAAGCCATCCCCGTCATTCCGGTCCTCATTCTCAAAACCGATGGCCACAAGCTTCTCTACTTTCGAGCCGGTTCCCAGACTCCGGAAACCTTCAGCGTCGAAGATGCAGCCAGCCAGTTTGAGCCCGAACTGATCCTTGCCTCCCGCGAAGCCAGCGGCACCAACAAGGAAGGCGAGATTCCCGGCTTTAAAGCCGAGTCCATGACATTCGGTTTCTCGTGGTTCATCCCCGAACTGCTCAAGCACAAGACCATCTGGCGTGACGTACTGCTTGCCAGCCTCGCCATCCAACTCGTCGGTCTGGCTACCCCGCTGTTCACCCAAGTCATCATCGACAAGGTCGTCGTTCACCAGACCCATAGCACCCTGATCGTTCTTGGCGTAGCCCTGGTCATATTCATGCTCTTCACCAGCGGTATGAGCTGGCTGCGCCAATACCTTGTGCTGCACACCGGCAACCGTATCGATGCGGTTCTCGGTAGCCAGGTTTTCCGGCACCTGCTCAGACTGCCCTTGCCCTATTTCGAGAATCGCCCCACCGGCACCCTGGTCGCAAGACTGCACGGCGTCGAGACCATCCGCGAATTCGTCTCCGGCGCCGCCGTCACGCTGATCCTCGATTTCCCCTTCCTACTCATCTTCTTGGCTGTGATGTTTGCCTATAGCTGGCAACTCTCGCTGATCGCGGTCGGCCTGCTGGGCGCCATCGCCGTCATCAGCTTCCTCGTCGCGCCGCTCTTTCGCGACAAGCTCAACCAGCAATTCATGCTCGGTGCCCGAAACCAGGCCTTCCTCACCGAATACGTCTCGGGCATGGCCACCGTCAAGTACCTGCAGATGGAAGCCGACATCGAGAAGAAGTACGGCGACTACCTCGCCCAATACCTCGCCGCTGGATTCAGCACCAAGCAAGTCGGCAACACCTACAACACCATCAGCAACGGCCTCGAACAAATCATGACCCTGGCCATCCTGATCGTCGGCGCCCTGCTCGTCATGCAGAACGAGGGTTTCACGGTGGGCATGCTCGTCGCCTTCCAGATGTTCGCCGGGCGAATGAGCCAACCGCTCTTGCGCCTCGTCGGCCTGTGGCAGGAATTCCAGCAAGCCAACATCGCCGTCAAACGCCTCGGTGACATTCTCGACATGCCGCAGGAGCCGCATACCCTGACGCCGACCCGCGAAAATCAGGGGCCGGGCCGAATCGACCTCAGCCATCTCGCCTTCCGCTATTCGGAACATCACCCCTGGCTCTACCGCAATTTGAACATGACCCTTAAGCCCGGCCACTTGACCGTGCTGATGGGCCCCTCCGGTTGTGGCAAAAGCACACTGGCCAAGCTGCTGCTCGGCTTCTACCAACCGAACGAAGGCCAGATTAACCTGGATGGCAAAGACATCCGCCATCTCGCTGCCAACGAACTCCGAGCCACCTTCGGCGTCGTGCCGCAGGAAACGGTACTGTTCGCTGGCACCCTCTACGACAACCTGGTCATGGCCCATCCCCATGCCAGCTTCGAGGATGTGATCCAGGCGTGCAAGGCGGCGGAGATACATGAGGTCATCGAGCAACTACCAAACGGCTATCAGACGGAGATCGGGGAACGGGGGACGGGGCTATCGGGTGGGCAAAGGCAGCGGATTGCCATTGCCCGGGCGTTGCTCAAGCGGCCAAAGATTCTGGTCTTTGATGAGGCGGTTTCCAACCTCGATCAGCACACGGCTGAACATTTCGCCAAGACCATCAACAAGCTCAAGAGAAAAGTGACGATGCTGTTTATTACGCATCAGATTCCCAGGGGGTTGATGGTCGATGAGGTCATCCAACTGGGCGACCAGCCGCACGCTATGGAAATCGTCGAGGAGCAGACTCGACCATGAGCGGAGCGACACGCAATATCCTGCTGATCCACCCCAATTTCCCCGGCCAGTTCCGCCATCTGGCTAGACAATGGGCCGGCCGGCCGGACCTGCGCGTCGTCGTCCTCGGTAATACCGATTCACCGGGCATCCCCGGTCTGCGCCATCTGCGCTATCGCTCACCGGATGCCAAACCCGGCGGACATCCCTATCTGCGCCCCATGGAACAGGCCGTACGCGTCGGCCAAGCCGCCGCCCGCGTCTACCGCCGGGTACTTCAGGTATCGGCAACTCATGTTTACCTGTCCTATCCGTTCGTGCTGTCGTGGTCCATGCTCGAAGCCATGGCCAGCGGCTGCCTGGTCATCGGCGCCGACACGGCGCCCGTCCGCGAAGAGCTGCGCCATGGCGAGAATGGTTGGCGGGTCGATTTCTTCGACGATGCCGTGATCGCCGGGCGCATCGTCGAGGTGCTGAACGATCCGGCAGCGCAGGAAGCTCTGCGCCGGCAGGCCAGGGAAGACATGGTTGCTGGCTACTCGTTGCGTCAGGGGCTGGCGGGCTACGAGCGTTTGTTGGGGATTGCCGCTCCCGAACCAGCAAGCCCACGCATCATCCCGAATACACTCAGCCAGCAGAAGCCGCCAAGCCAAAACCAGACACGCCCCTTGATCGGCGGGCTGCCGCTGTGGAGACAGATCGCATGAACAGTGAATTACAAAATTCGATTAACGGTAGGAGGAATCTTGTCGTCCTCAAGAAGCGGCTAAAAATCCGCATACCCATCCCCAACCGGTCAAGGAGTGCAGCATGAGTATCAAATTCAGACCGCAATTCAAGGGTTTCATCGCTGTTGCAGCGCTGACGTTACTTGGATTGAGCGGCTGTACGGGTGGCATAGCCGCTCGCACGATGGGATGGCAAGAAGAAGTCCTGTTGCACGATGGACAAACTGCAATCGCAGAACGTCATTACCAGCTAGGGGGATATTCGACGCCGGCGAGTACGGATCGAACTGCACTGAGTCAGACCATAACCTTCAAGGTGCCGGGTCTGAAACACCGCATCGTCTGGGAAACCGATTTCCGCGATTCCGTGCCCGAACCGAACAGCTTAAACCTGCTGCTGTTCGATGTGGTGAACGGCATACCTTACATCGCCACCTACCCAGCCGGTTGTATCGCCTACAACAAATGGCAGCGACCAAATCCCCCCTACGTTCTGTTCAAGCATGCACAAAGCCGGTGGCAACGTATCTCCATGGCGGAATTTCCTGCCGAGCTGACAAAAACAAACGTCATCGTCGGGCGCCCCGCTACGGAGTTGCTGAAGTCCTACTACACGGTGGAGGGCGTCGATGCCAGGAATTATTACCTGGAACCCCAATACAAGCGCATTTTGAGGGAGGCGTTATCCGACAGCGAGCTTTGCCCTGATTGGGGGGCGCAACGCTACCGTAGCCCCGTACCACCTTTGCCGATCAATTAAGCGACACGTTCCCAGGCACTCGCTGCACAAGCCAAGAAATCGACTTTTTAATGGAATTCAAATCATGGCAACAACAATCGACTACGCAGTGCTGGCAGGAAGGGCATATCAAACGACTCGCGCCCCGCTGAACTGGTTTCCTTTGCCCGATGAGTGGCTTGAATACTTTCATGTTCCAAACAACCCTGATTTTCCGCAGTTCAAAGCAGCTACCGGTTTTGAGGCCATATCTTTCCAAAACAAGGCGAATCCGAGAGAAATCGTCATCTCCTTCGCTGGCACCGGCGGGGATGGCGATTGGAGTCATGGCAACATCCCGCTGGCGTTGGGCAGGCTGCCCGACCAGTTGCGACAGGCGGCGGACTACTACCTGCAAGTCAAAGCCAGCGCACCTACCGGTTCAAGCATCACCTTTACGGGGCACAGCCTGGGTGGGGGGCTGGCCTCCCTGATGGCGGTCATGTTTGGTGAAAAGGCCGTCACCTTCGACCAAGCCCCCTTCCGCAACTCAGCGCTGACGTATACCGTCACCGACCCGGTTAGCGGCAGCACAATCCGCTCCGTAGCCCAAGACCTGCTGGACTACCTCCGGGGCCAAACGGCCAATGGTCAGCCGAAGTACGGCACAGCGCGTTTGCAAGGCCTGATCGACTATGTGGCCGCCCTGCAGAATGCCGCTCCGGATGTCCTACCCAACGAGGGGAGCGTCACCAACATCAACGTGGACGGAGAGATTCTCACGGTTTTGCCGGGGTTCCAACGCATTGGCGCGCAAAGCAACATCCCGCAACAGAATAACATGCAAATCCCTGCGTTACGGGAGATCGAACTGCACTCGCAAGCTCTGCTCACCGCCTTCCTGCAAAGCGACCCCAATGCCGCAACCAACACCGACGCCAGCGCCAAGACCTTCAACCGGGTCACCTTCAAGCTGCCCGAGTTGTTGAAGATGATCTTCGACAAGAACCTGTTCGCCTTCGATCCAAACAATAAAGACAATCCACAACGCAATTTCCTCGAACACATCGTCCGCCACCAGGCCGGCATGGGAAGCAGCCTCCCCGCCGACGACATGGTCAAGCGTTTCACATCCGACCTGTGGAAACTCGCCCAGGAAGGCGGGCTGACGATCAACGACGGCTACGCCGGCAATGCTGAGGTGCGCAACATCAGCAAGGCCCTGGCGGCGTTTGCCATGCAGTTCTATTACGAAGACACCGCCAACGCCAACGACAGCAAGAAACACCTCTTCACCGACCTGGCTGCGACCGGCGAAGGCAGCAGCGGCATCCGCTTCGCCATTGGCGACGTCTCACAGAAAATCGCCGCCGCCATCGCAGAGATGGATGCTGGTGGCGAGGTGGTGAAACTGGATGCCAAGAAAGATGGCAAGTTCATCCTCAAGGGATACGAGTTCTTTGACCAGTATCTCAACACTGGGCGTGTTGAAGGCATGGCGGCGTCGGGCATCTTCAGCAACGAAGAGCTCGGCCAGATCAAAGCCTTCCTGCCCTACATGCGCGACTGGTATGTGCAGGCCGGCGCAGGGGGCATGACCGCCACCGACACCCAGAACCGCGGGGCCTTCATGCTCGGCGGCAATGGCAGCGACACCCTGACTGGCGGTACCGCCAACGATCTGCTGGTCGGCAACGCGGGCAGCGATCTGCTCAATGGTGGCGAGGGTAACGACGTACTGCTCGGCGGTAGCGGGCAGGACATCCTGAAAGGGGGGAAAGGCGTCGATCTGCTGTTGGGGGGGGGCGGGAGCGACACACTCGACGGCGGAGCGGGAAATGACCTCCTTAGAGGGGGCGACGGAAACGACACCTACACGTTCACCGGCGACTACGGTATCGACATCGTCACCGACAGCGATGGCAGCGGTTCGCTCCAGGTCGATGGGCAAACGCTCGGTGGCGGTAGCAAGATATTGGAGAACGTTTACAAGGACAGTGCATCGGGTCAGGCTTTCGTGAAGCTCAACGGCGGGAAGACTCTTGTCGCCCTCAAAGAAAGCACGAAAAGCCGCATTTTGGTCAATGACTGGCCGGCTGCGGGTACCTTGGGCATCGTTTTGCAAGACAGTACGACGACGGTTCCTACAGTGACGCTGATGGGCGATTTCAAGAAAGCAATCGATAACCACAATACCCCTGAAATCACAGACGATACTTATGTGATGGATGGTGAGAACTACGCCAAAGATGGTGCGGAGGCGAATGCGCTGGACCAGATCAGTGGCACTACCGGAAACGATGTAATTGATGGCGGTGGCGGTGACGATGCGCTGTCGGGTAAGGCGGGCAACGACTACATTCTGGGAGGGATAGGCAATGACCATATCCAGGGGGGATTGGGAGCGGATACGATCTTCGGTGGGGATGGTCATGACAAAATCTTCGGCTCCAGCGACAAGGCGCACTACAACCCAACGCGCGTGGATTTTGAACGTCCAGTCAATGACTATTTCAATCCTCAAGGAACGGGCTTTAACTGGACGGCCGGATATTTCATCACTTCTGCCAATGGGGTGCCTCGAGCGTTTTCCAACGCGCCACGAAACCGACTCGATGGCGATCAAGGCAACCTTATTGACGGCGGCATTGGCAATGATTTCATTGCCGCTGGTACCGGGTCGGATATCGTCCATGGTGGTGCTGACAATGATCTGGTCTATGGCATGGACCAGGGAGATATTCTGTTCGGCGATGGCGGTAACGATCTGATCTATGGTGACGGTAACCAACCTGATGGTGTGTCGGTTGTCTGGACGCTTCCAGAAAACCACGGAAATGATGTGATCGATGGTGGTAAAGGTAACGATTACCTGATCGGTCAGGGGGGAGACGATATTGTTTTTGGCGGAGAAGGGAAGGATTCCATTTGGGGTGACGACGATCCAGTCAGTCAATGGGCAAATTCCAAAGGGGATGACTACCTATTTGGTGGAGAGGACGAGGACCAGATTTTCGGCGGGGCCGGTAAGGATTACTTGGAAGGTGGCACCGGCAATGACACGATTTGGGGTGAGGTAGGGGACGACGTCTATTTTTACAATGCAGGGGACGGCGTAGATACCATTCATGACAATGAAAGAGAGAAGAACATTCTCCGCTTTGGCGCTGGTGTCGATGCCTCAACCATCAAGTTACGCCTGGGTTCGCTCATGCTTGATATGGGCAATGGAGATGCTATTCACATTGAAGATTTCAACCAGAACGATGTGTTCAATAGTTCTTCCATAGTTAGTTTCGAGTTTGCCGACGGCAGTACGCTGACCGACAAGGAATTGCTAGCACGGGGCTTTGATCTGGATGGAACCGACGGTGATGACAGTATTGCTGGAACCAATACTACCGACCGGATCAGGGGATTCGCGGGGAACGATGCACTGATCGGGCGTGCTGGCAGCGACCAACTCCTCGGCGGGACAGGCAACGATAGCCTATTTGGGGATGCCGATGATGTGGCGTTAACGGATCAGGGCGACGATTATCTGGACGGAGAGGCGGGGGACGACTATCTGCGCGGGTATGCCGGCAACGACACGCTCATGGGGGGGATTGGCACGGATCGGCTTTTTGCAGAGGCCGGCGATGATGTGCTGGATGGTGGTGCCGATGATGACCTGCTTTATGGCGGAGATGGCAACGATGTTCTGGCCGGCGGGGTTGGTACCGATTTTCTGCAGGGTGGTGCCGGAAATGACACTTATCTCTATCGCATTGGAGACGGAACCGATCATATTACGGATGCGAGTATTGCAAGCGGCACTCCGGGAGGCTCATTAAGTCTCAATACAATCAAGTTTGGGGCCGGCATTGCCCCGTCGGATATCAAGCTGGATTTCTTTCTTGGAAAACTGAAGCTGGTGATCGGCAGTGACCCAAATGATGCGATCTACATCGATGGATTTGATCCCAATGACGCCTTGGCTACTAAGAGCACTCCGGCGATCAACCGTTTCCAGTTTGATGATGGAACGGAGATTACTTATACACAATTAATCAATCAAGGTTTCGATCTCAGTGGTTCTGCAGACAACAACGTCATCAATGGGACTAACGTTACTGACCGTATCGCCGGAGGCGCCGGTGGAGACTTGTTGATTGGCGGGATTGGTGATGACGTGCTTTCCGGTGGTGACGGTATAGATATTTACCGGTTCTCCGCAAATTTTGGATCGGACGTCGTCATTGATAACGCTTCGGAAAACAGCATATTGCGTTTTGACTTCGGCCTTAATCCGGAATCCTTTTCTGCAGCCCGGATTGGCGACGATCTCCATTTGTCCTTGAATGCTTCCTTAGGGAGCGTCCTGATTAAAGACTATTTTGTCGCAGAGCAATCCAATTGGCAGGTTGATTTTGAAGGTCAGCAATCAACTCCGCTTTCGGAGATATTCTCTGGGGCGATGAGTAGGTCTGCCTTGGGTAAGCTGTGGACCGAGACACGAAATCAGGTGATTTCCAGCCGTCTCGAGTCTGAACTGCAAGGTCAGAGCTATTTTTCCTACGAACTGGGGAAAACACTTCAGTATCCCTCTATCAATTTGGGAAATCTGGCTTTTGAACGAACCCTGTCAAATATTGGGGCATTTCAAAAAATCACTGATTTATCGACCACAACGCTTGCGACCCTCGACGGTAAAGTCCTGTCGCAGACAGACAGCGTTAATGAGTCGTCGAATTTTCAAGGGTGGCTATACGGTGACAGTGCGAGCCGCTACATCGTTAAGTACGAAGTCCGGCGCAATCAAAGCAACGATCTTTTGATTGAGAACAATGCTGTAGGCGGTATTGACCAAACGACAGGGACTGCGATTGCAAATATTTCCTTGGGAGACCGCCAAACGAATTTCCAGAGTTCCCATTGGAGTTACTCTGATTTGGTCAGAAATGAACAAGGGGAGGCTGTTGGGCAGAAGCTTACCCAGTATTGGCGAGATACCTATCAAGTATATGGATTCGTCAGCAGCTTTGATGATGATTTGACCGGTTGGACTTCTCAAGAGAATAGCGTGCTTGGGAACAGAATGGCGGTTCGCTATTCGTTATCGACTCAGCATTTGTCGTTGGTCGATGAAATCGTTGCAGGTGACGCGGATAACGAGATTCATGCGAATAGCTGGGCGACTGAGTTGGTCGACGGCGGAGCCGGCAGCGACACCATTGTCAGTGAAGGTGGCGCAACCCAGGTAGACCTTTTATACGGAAACACCGGCAACGACATCATTCGCGGAAACGGTGCAATTCTGGTTGGCGGTGAAGGCAACGACCAACTCTATGGTGGTCAATTGAGTGACCGGTATGTCTTTCTGGACGCAGCCGAATCGGGAGCTGACCTGATTCAGGATGCCGGCAGCAGTTTGGATGATTACAAGAGCTGGTTTTATGGGCAACAAGGGATATCGAACTACCGGGAACTCAGTCCAGTAGAGCATTGGGCGATCTGGCCTGGTGATGGTGGCCCAACCTTCTACTCGCGCCCGGAGATGGATGCGTGGTTTGCCGCGAGATATCCCGAGTGGTCTGTTGCCGAAGCCATTGCGTCGGGCGATTTGGTGCACTTCCCGGCCTTGCCTCCCATGTTGATCGGAAATAGCCGAGACTACGCTTTGAAAGCCGATACGGGAATCGGGGCACAGGATATAGTAGTTCTGCCCGAGGCCTTGAAACTGGCTGACCTATCCTTCTCTTGGGGTGAGCATGATGATGGCGATGGCCAGCTACGACTAACCCTGGATGTGTCTTGGAATGGTGCCTTGCATGCACGGATCGTGATGCCGAATGCGAATGACCCGATCGGGTTTGGCGTTGAAGGCTTCAAATTCGGCAAGGGGCTCTTCATGCCAATGTCTCAAATACTCCAATTCGCTCCGGCGATGCCTAACCTGGGTGATGGCACCCAAATCGGAAATGCCCAGAGCGACCAGCTGACTGCGGGCAATAGTGCTGAGGTGCTGTTCGGAATGGCTGGGAACGACACGTTGGTCGGCGGTGCTGGCAACGACACCTTGGCCGGTGGCGAAGGCAATGACCAATTGATGGGGGGCCAAGGAAACGATGTATATGTGGTGCATTACAGCAGCGACCAGGACCTGCTGCAGGACTCCGGAGGGGTGGATACGCTGCAGTTTGCCTACGATGTCAAGCCGGAGGAGGTCTCGGTAAGACGGGTTGGAAATGACTTGGTGCTTTCACATTCTGTCCGGGGCAACAAAATCACCATGGTCAACTGGCTGCTCGATACGCAGCAACGCATTGAGCAAGTCAGGTTTCTTGACGGCACTGGCTGGGATACCAATGTGCTGATTGCCAAGGCGGATGCATACGGCGCTATCGTCGGAACGGATGGAAATGATTCCCTGTCAGCGGACGAGTACGACAATACCCTTTTCGGTTTGCGTGGCAACGATTTCCTCAATGGTGGTGCTGGCGACGACGTGTACGTCTTTGCTAGAGGCGACGGGCAAGATGTCATTGACCAGAGCGGTGCGGTAGTAGGCGACCGCGATATCGTGCGGTTTTCCTCTGGAATATCGCCGCAAGACGTGACGGTGTTAGCCAACAGCTACGATCTCGTACTGCGGATCAAAGGGAGTACGGATAGCCTGACGTTGTCGGATTGGCTGAAGGGGGAAAGCACCCGAGTCGCCGCTGTTGAATTCGCCGATCAAACGGTCTGGGACCAAGGGGCGCTTGAGCTTGCGCTACAAAATCCACCATCCGACAACGAAATAATTGGTACCGAGGACAATGATCCGTGGCTTTATGGCACCGAGGCTGGCGATGCGATGTATGGCCTTGGCGGGGATGATGAACTGGAAGGGATGGGGGGCAATGACGAACTTCATGGTGGCCTTGGTGAGGATTATTTGATCGGGGGCCCTGGAGATGATGTTTATATCTTCCAGCGAGGCGACGGATATGATTTGGTTTCCGATGAGGATTCGCTTTCTGAAGATATAGACCAAGTCCGTTTTGGTCAGGGCATCTCGCCCGATGACGTTTCTGTAGTGGCCGACGGAGACAACTTGGTGCTGACTATCGCGGGTTCGGAGGATCGAATCGATCTGTTACGTTGGCGACATCCCGTAGGTGCTCAAGTAGCGTCTGTTGCCTTTTCTGACGGAACAGTCTGGGATACGGCTGAGCTTGAGGAGCGGGCCGGGATCGGTAAAACACTCATTGGGGGCGCTGGTAACGATGTTCTAACTGGCAGCCAAAAAGATGACGTTCTGTTAGGCGGCTCTGGAGACGATATTCTGATTGGTGGTCTAGGAGATGACTTTCTGATTGGAGGGGCTGGCGCAGACACCTATGTGTTCAACTTGGGAGACGGCCAAGATTGGATTGAGGAATTTCACCCGGAGAATCTGGCAGGGAGCAACTCCGAGAACGTGATTCGATTTGGAGCGGGAATCGCCCCTTCGGAACTAACTATTCGGCTTGAGGATGGCGATCTCTACTTCCGTATCCTCAGTTCAGGCGACTCAATTGGCTATGGAGGAAGGCTTGAGAATGCCCCTCGCCTTGAATTCGCCGATGGACAAGTAATCTCGCCATCCGAAGTCAAGGCTGCCATTGTGAACCTGAGTGGTGACGATGGGGATAACTGGCTAGTTGGGACTTCGGGAAATGACTTGCTGCAAGGCGGTGGTGGGAACGATGTCATCGTTGGCATGGGCGGCGACGACCATATGGTTGGAGGGGCCGGGGATGACTGGTTTCATCAGAACGGGGGTAATGACCTGCTCGAAGGAGGCATGGGAGGCGATGCCTACATTCTGACGCGCACGAGCGGACGAGATGTAATCGTCGAACTATCGGGTGATGACAGTCGGGACTGGTTGGGAATTGATCGCTCGATTCTGCCCGAGGATGTGTACTACACGCGTTTTGCCGGCGATGGAGATGATTTGTTGATCTCTGTTAACGGTTCCTCCAGTTCCCTGTTAGTACGAGATTGGTTTGCGACCACTCCTTCTCGTCTGGAATATTTTTCTTGGTCTGCAACCGATTCGTATTGGGAGAGTCCAGACATCGAATCGGCTGTTTGGGGGAGCAACGCAAGTGATAGCGAGCCCCCCAATATCAACGATGCACCCACCGGCACGGTCACGGTCACCGGTACCGCCACCCAGAACCAGAGGCTGACCGCCGATAACACCCTCGGCGACCTCGATGGCCTGGGCGCCATTGGCTACCAGTGGCAATCAAGCGCCAATGGCACGACCTGGAACGATATTGCCGGCGTAACGAGTACGAGCTTCACGCTGACCGCGTCGCAAGTCGGCCAACAGATGCGGGTAGTGGCCAGCTACGTGGATGGGCGTGGCACGGCTGAGTCGGTGGCCAGCGGCGCCTCCGATGTTGTGTTGAATGTGAACGACGCACCCACCGGCACGGTCACGGTCACCGGTGCCGCCACCCAGAACCAGACGCTGAGCGCCGGCAACACCCTCGGCGACCTAGATGGTCTGGGCACCATTGGTTACCAGTGGCAGTCGAGCGCCAATGGCGCGATCTGGAACGATATTGCTGGCGCGACGAGTACGAGCTTCACACTGACCGAGTCGCAAGTCGGCCAACAGATGCGGGTAGTGGCCAGCTACGTGGATGGGCATGGCACGGCTGAGTCGGTGGCCAGTGGCGCAACCGATGCCGTGTTGAATGTGAACGATGCGCCGGTGTTGTCGATGACACCGAACAGTCAATCGGCGACGGAGGGTGTGGCCTTCACTTACGTCTTGCCCAACGGTACCTTTGCCGACCCGGACGTTGGTGACACACTTGCCTATACGGCCAAGCAAGCTAATGGAAATGCCTTGCCGGCATGGCTCACGTTCAATGGCACCACACGTACCTTCACCGGCACTGCAGGGCAAGCGGACATCGGGCTGATGCAAATTGTGGTGACTGCAACGGATGCGGGCGGATTGAGCTGTAGCACCAATTTCCAAATGAATATCGCTGCTCATGTGCCGGTCAGCCTAATCGGAACGACTGGTGCCGACACGCTCTATGGCTTTTCAGGGGCGGATACATTGGACGGTGGCCCGGGTGCCGATACCTTGATAGGTCGCGGTGGCGACGATACGTACTTTGTCGACAACACCGCCGATGTGGTGACCGAAGCGGCCAATGAAGGTGCCGACACCGTCAAATCCTCTGTCACCTACACACTCTCGACTAACGTCGAGAACCTGACCCTGACGGGCACGGCGACTATCAACGGCACCGGCAATACGCTTAACAATGTCCTGACAGGCAATTCCGCCGCTAATACGCTGACCGGTGGTGCCGGCAACGACACCCTGGATGGCGGCGCGGGCAACGACACGATGGTGGGCGGTCTGGGGGACGATACCTATCTCGTCGACAGCGCGTCCGATGTTGTGACAGAGAATGCCAGCGAAGGTACCGATACCGTCCGTAGTTCCGTCACGCTGACGCTCGCCAACAACGTTGAGAATCTGCTCCTGTCTGGCACGACGGCCATCAACGGTACTGGCAACACCCTAAACAACGTCATCACAGGCAACAGTGCGGCCAATACGCTGTCCGGCGGCACCGGGGCCGATACGATGATTGGTGGTGCCGGCGACGACACTTATGTCGTCGACAATACCGGCGATATCGTCACCGAAAATGCCATTGAGGGCACGGATCTCGTCCAGTCGGGTGTCACCTATACACTCTCGGCGAATGTCGAGAACCTGACCCTGTCCGGCACGACGGCCATCAATGGTACCGGCAACGCGCTGGACAACGTGCTGACCGGCAATACGGCGGTCAACACGCTGACCGGAGGGGCCGGTAACGACACGCTGAATGGTGGTGCCGGGGCCGATACGATGATCGGCGGTGCTGGTAACGATAGCTACGTTGTCGACAACGCTAGCGATGTCGTTACCGAACTGCTCAGCGAAGGTACCGACCTCGTCCAGTCCAGCGTGACCACCACGCTTTCGGCTAATGTCGAGAACCTGACGCTGACCGGGACGACGGCCATCAATGGTACCGGCAACGCCCTGGACAATATCCTGATCGGCAACAGCACCAACAACACCCTGACTGGTGGCGACGGCAACGACACGATCGATGGCGGGACAGGTAACGACAGGATGGTGGGCGGTCTGGGCGACGACACCTATGTGGTCAACGTCAGCACCGATGTGGTGACTGAAGCCGCAAACGCCGGCAACGACACCATCCAGTCCGCTGTGACGCTGACGCTGACCACCAACGTCGAGAACCTCGCTCTCACCGGCACCACGGCCATCAATGGTACCGGCAACACACTGAGCAACCTGGTGCGCGGCAACACTGCCATCAACAAGTTGAACGGTGGCACCGGCATTTTTTTTTT
>NZ_LODL01000040.1:0-3117 GCF_001551835.1 Dechloromonas denitrificans
GACCGACACCTCTGGAACGGGCTTGTTCAACGGCGGTGCAGGTGCCGATACGATCACCGGCGGCGCCAGTGCTGAAGTCTTCCTCGGCGGTTTGGGCAACGACACCTATACCACGGCCGGTGGCAACGACATAATCCTGTTCAACAAGGGGGATGGTCAGGATACCTTTGCTACCGGCGGCACCGGCAGCGATACCCTGTCTTTGGGGGGCAGTGGTCTGGCTTATGCCGATCTGGTCTTCACCAAATCGACCAACGACCTCGTGCTGAAGGTCGGCGCGGCCGACCAGATTACCTTCAAGGACTGGTATGCCGCAACCCCGTCGAAACCGGTGGCCCGCCTGCAGGTGATGGCCGAAGCGATGGCCGGCTTTGTGCAAGGTGGCAGCAATCCGCTGATGGACCAGAAGGTGGAGAACTTCAACTTCACCAGCCTGGTCGGCGCCTTCGATGCAGCCCGTGCCGCCAACAGCAGCCTGACCAGCTGGGCACTGACCAACGCGCTGACCAGCTTCCAGTTGGCAGGCTCGGATACAGCAGCCTTGGGCGGCGATCTCGCCTACCAGTACGGCAAGAACGGTACCTTAACTGGCATTGGCGTCACACCAGCTTTGAGCACACTATCCGATACCAACTTAGGTACCAATCCGCAGGCGCTTAATTCACTCACCAGTCTGCAAACCGGTACCGTCAGTTTGTCGTAAAGGCGGGCGTCTGATCTGTGCGGTGGCTTCATGCCTCCGCACGAGTTCTACTCTGAACCATTCATGAAAAATTTATTTCCCAAAGCGGAAGCCGCTCCGCTCGACTTCTCCCCGCCGCTGCTGCGCTTACAGGAAGCGCCGCCTAATCCGCTCGGCCGTAAGGTGCTGTGGAGCTTGCTCGCCTTGCTGCTGGCGCTGTTGCTCGGGGCGCTGATTGGCAAACTAGACATTGTCGCCGTGGCTGAAGGTAAGCTAATTCCGGAAAGCTACGTGAAGATCGTTCAGCCGGCAGAATCCGGCATCGTCAAGGACATCCTGATCAAGGAAGGGCAAAGCGTTAAAGCCAATCAAGTGCTGATGCGCATGGATGCGCTGATTAGCGAAGCTGATAGTAAATCCATTGATGCCGACTATCAGCGAAAGCGTCTTGCCTTGCGCCGTATCGAAGCCGAACTGACTGGCCAGTCTTTCAAGACCCAGACCGACGATCGACCTCAACTTGCCCAGGAAATCGCTGCCCAGTACCGGGCCAACCGGAGTGCCCTCGAAGCAGCCTTGGCCGAAGAACGCTCCCGCCTGATCAAGGCCAGGCAGGATATGGCGGCTGCCGAGCAGGTCAAGAAGAAACTCGAAGAGGTGTTGCCGCATTACCGCAATCAGGATCAAGCTTATGAGAAGCTGGTCAAGGATGGCTTTGCCGGCTCGTTGATGGGCAGCGATAAGAAACGGGAACGCCTGGAAAAGGAACAGGAACTGCAAACCCAGGGTTTCCTGATCGAATCGGCCAAGGCCAATATCCTGCAATCGGAAAAGAAGCTCGCCCAGATCGACTCCGACTACCGGCGGCAACTGCATGCCGAACGCAACGATATCCAGGGACAATTCGACAAACTGGCCCAGGAAATGACTAAGCAGAGCCACAAGCAGAGCCTGCTTGAGCTGAAAGCGCCGCAGGAAGGTGTCGTGAAGGACCTGGCGACCCACACGGCCGGTACGGTCGTCCAACCCGGCACCATTCTGCTGACGTTGGTACCGAAGGATGAAATACTGCGTGCCGAGGTGTGGGTATCGAATGAAGACATTGGCTTTGTCCGCGAAGGCCAACCGGTAAAACTGAAGTTTGCTGCGTTCCCTTTCCAGAAATACGGCATGGTCGAAGGAACGGTCGAGCACGTCAGCGCCGACGCGGCGGACAGCAATACCGCTGGCCAGAACGATCCAAACAAGAAAATCCAGCCATTGCTCTACAAGGCGCTGGTGCGTTTGAAGGATATGGCGCTGAACATGGATGGACAGCGCTTTGCGCTATCTGCCGGCATGCAGACGAATGCAGAAATCTGGCTGGGGAACCGGACGGTGATGGAGTATCTGTTGTCACCGGTCAGGAAGGCTTGGCATGAGGCGGCCAGGGAACGGTAAGCGCATCTAACCAACTGATTCTATCGTTGGCAATCAAGCTGCCATTATGTCGCTGATGCCCAATCGTTTAGAGATGGGGGGCGCACCATTAAAAGGCAAAAAAACCTCGTTGTTGCTTTATTCGCGGGAAATAAGACGGCTGATAACCCTCAATAACGAGCCGGGATATCTAAACCCGGTGCTCATCAGGACTGCTGCGATCTTGACTTTGCTACCAACAATTTTGCTAACTGCGAATACATAATGCTATAGGCAATAGCCTGCCGTAACGTGAAGGACAAAGCGGCCGTTCAGCGAAATTCCATAACCTAGGACTGGTGATCGACGCGTTCGAATGTAAGTCCCTGGTGAAATTATTTGTGAATTGAAGGGTTAGACCGTGAAGATAACGGAGTAATGAAGCCTTCTCTTGCACTGGCCTCTCACCGGGAAGACATCCGGCGCATAGTGGAAGCCCACCGCGCCTGTAATGCCCGCGTCTTCGGCTCTGTTATCCATGGCAATGATACCGAGAGTAGCGATTTGGATATCGTTATCGATCCAACTCCGGAAACGACGCTATTGGAAATTGGCGCGATCCGTCACGAACTGCTGCAACTGCTCGGGGGGCCTGTGGATGTGCTCACGCCGAGGGCGCTTCCCGAGAAAATTCGCGCCATAGTGCTTGCCGAGGCAGTGCCAATATGAGCGGCCGATTGAAACCAAAAGCCACCTCGCCATACCATTGGCTCCTCAGTGGTTGGTATTGTTGTTGACCGCACAGCACTCGTTCATCCCCCGGAAAGTCCGATACCCAATAGTTCAAGCTGGGTTCACAGGGTGCTTACGCTCGAATGCTGCCCGATTACTAGGCTCCGCAAAAAAAACCGCCTTTCGGCGGCTCCGTCACTTCATGTCTGCTCGGACTGGACTGCTTTCCAGTGGGCCAGTACTTTTTTTGCATCGGAGATTTGCTGTTGCGCTTCCCGCTTCAGGAATGGCATATGTATTTTGTA
>NZ_LODL01000040.1:3127-3430 GCF_001551835.1 Dechloromonas denitrificans
CCGGCTGCGCCGACTTCCCTGCGCTACTCGCCACTGGCGGGGGCTGCCGAACTCGGGGCTACGCCCCTCAGACAGTCCTCGCCCTTTTTCCGCCAGTAGCTGCGTTGCTCGGCGCTCCACATGGGGGCCTGAAAGACGTCACGGGAGCAGGCGCTACCCGAAAAATCAATTGCTGCGGTCGACCCGAAAAAAAGGCGAAAATCAAAATGGGCCGCTCGAACCGGGACGGTTTGCCGGGCCCCTTGAGAGGTGCCGAGCAACGCAGAAATGCCGGGGGCCTTCGGCGAGCACTGTCTGAGGGGC
>NZ_LODL01000040.1:3440-15156 GCF_001551835.1 Dechloromonas denitrificans
CGTGCTGCGCCCGGAAGGCAAGGCCAAGCTCGACGAACTGGTCTCCAAGGCCAAGGCCATCAAGCTCGAAGTGATCCTCGCCGTTGGCCACACCGACCGTATCGGTGGCGACGCCTACAACCAGAAGCTGTCCGAGAAGCGCGCTGCCGCGGTCAAGGAATACCTGGTTGCCAAGGGCATCGAAGCCAACCGTGTCTACACCGAAGGCAAGGGCGAAAAGCAGCCCGTGACCGGCGACAAGTGCAAGGGCAACGCCAAGACTAAGGCGCTGATCGACTGCCTGCAACCGGACCGTCGCGTCGACATCGAAGTCATCGGCACCAAGTAATTCGCCGACGCTTCAGCGAAAAGCCCCGCCCAGCGGGGCTTTTTCTTTTCCCGCTTTTGGACTTGACCGAATCATGTTGAATGCCGACCCCGCCGAACTGGAAAAATTTGGTGACCTCGCCCACCGCTGGTGGGACCCGAACAGCGAATTTAAGCCGCTGCATGAAATCAACCCCTTGCGTCTGGACTGGATCGACCGTCACGTCGGCCTGGCCGGAAAAAACGTGCTCGACGTCGGCTGCGGCGGCGGCCTGCTCTCCGAGGGCATGGCGACGCGTGGCGCCAACGTGACCGGCATCGACCTCTCGGAAAAGCCGCTCGGCGTCGCCCGCCTGCACCTGCTGGAAAGCGGCCAGAAAGTCGATTACCGCAAGATAGCTGTCGAGCAGCTGGCCGAGGAAATGCCCGGTGCTTTCGATGCCGTGACCTGCCTGGAAATGCTCGAGCACGTTCCCAACCCGTCCAGTGTCGTCGCGGCCTGCGCCCGTCTGGTCAAGCCGGGTGGCCAGGTCTTTTTCTCGACCCTGAACCGCAACCCGAAGTCCTACCTGTTCGCCGTGATCGGTGCCGAGTATGTACTGCAGATGCTGCCCAAGGGTACGCACGACTATGCCAAGTTCATCAAGCCCTCCGAACTGGCCCGCTGGTCCAAACTGGCCGGACTGGAGCCGGACGAGTTGATCGGCATGAGCTACAACCCGCTGAGCAAGCAGTATTCGCTTGGCCGGGACACCAGCGTCAATTACCTGCTGCGCACCACCCGGCATGCTTGAAGCAGTCCTTTTCGATCTTGACGGCACGTTGGCCGATACCGCCCCCGATCTGGGCGGTTCGGCCAACATTTTGCTGCTGCAGGAAGGTCGACCGCAGCAATCGCTGGCCACGCTGCGCCCCTACACCTCGCAAGGGGTACGCGGTCTGCTCCGGGCGGGCTTCGGCATCGACCCGCAACACCCCGACTATGACCGCCTGGCCAGGCGCTTCCTGGAAATCTACGCCGGCCGCCTGTGCGATGAGACCCAGTTGTTCGATGGCGTTGCCGCCCTGCTCGATGAGCTGGAAAACATGGGCCTCGGCTGGGGCATCGTCACCAACAAGCGGATGCGTTTCACCGACCCGCTGGTCGAGATGCTGGCCCTGTCGCCGCGCACCCGTTGCGTTGTCAGCGGCGACACCACGGCCGAGGCAAAGCCGTCACCGCTGCCCATCCTGCATGCCTGCCAATTGCTGGCTTGCCGACCGGAGAACACGCTCTACGTCGGCGACGACCTTCGCGACATCCAGGCCGGGCGCGCTGCCGGCTGCCTGACGGTCGCCGTCTCCTACGGCTATCTCGGCGACAGCGGCCCACTTGAACAGTGGGGGGCCGACCTGATCATCGACCATCCGTCTGAACTGGCCGCCTATCTGGCTAGCCACGCCAGGCGGAAATAAGCAGGTTGCGCGGCGTCAAGCGGCGCTCGCAGAAACGCCCGAGCGCCACCGCATAGCCGCGCCCTTCGAGATAGACCACCAGATCGAGCGCCAGCCAGACTTCGAGGGCCCGCCGGAAAGCATGGCGCATCACCGAAAGGCGCATCACCTCGCGCTGGCGCTGCCAGCCCTGCGCTTCGAAGGCCTCTGCCGCACCGATCGCTTCGCTGGCCATCCCTTCCCGCTCCCGCATCAACCCCAGGAACTCGGCAAAGCTGCCGCGAAACCAGGCGGCCGGCACCGACTTGAAATTCTGGTAAGCCACGCTCGATGTTGCGCGGCGCCAAGCATCGAAACCGAGCTTCCAGGCCATTTCCTTGTCGCGCTGCAATGCCAGGCGGGGCGAGGCCGTCACCGTTTCGGTAACCGCCAGCCGCGTGTCGTCGCGGGTCAGTTGCAGGCCGAGCCGGCCCGACAGCGGCTGGTAATGTGCGGCGACGCCGCGGTGGTAGCAACAGGGGGCGACATCGAAACGTCTGACCCCGGCCGCCGCGCCGTGCTCAAGCAGACGCCGGTGCAACTCGCCACAGGCATGCAGCGCCACGGCGTGCTGGCCGGCTTGCGGCCAGTCGGTCACGGTCAAGGCATCGGCGACGACGAATCGATGATCGAGGGCCTGCCGCCGGGCCAGCGCCTGGCCTTCGGCACAGAGCACCGCATCCAGTTCCAGCGTCTGCACCGGCGTCTGCCATTGCGCCGCCAGCAAACGCCCGAGATGCCCCTTGCCGCCACACCAGTCGATGACCGGCCGGCCGGCGGAACGAGCGGCAGCGGCAAAGGCCTCGATCTGCTGGCGCTTGCGGCCGGGAATTTCCCAGGCCCAGCGCGACTGCTGTTCGGCCAGCACCGCCAAGGGGCGCTGTGGCAAACCGGCCAGCGGCACGAGCTCGGCGACCTCCGGAATATGGCGGGCGAGCAGCGCCACAGCCGCCGCATCGTCATCACCCAGATGCTGCAACTCGGCTTCGGACAAAGCCAGCAATTCGGCCGCCAGCGCCGGCCAGCGCTCGCACCAGGCCGGACGAGACTCGCGAAAAGGCTGGGGGTGCCAGAACTCGTAGAAGTTCAGCAGCAGCGCATCCAGTTGTCGCTGGCGTTCCCGCCAGCTCACTTCAACGCTGCCCGCTGCTCGCGCCGCCGATAGCCGAGGGCGGCCGGCACCACAGCCAGCACGACCAGCAGCAGACCGAGGCCGAGCGGCCAGAGCACCGGCCGGTTCCAGGCACGGCGGGCAGCAGCCCGCTCGGCGGTGTCGATACGCTGGTATTTCAGGATGTTGTTGCCGACATCGTTGGGCTTGCGGTTCTTCAGCCAGCGGTGGCCGAGCGTGTAGCTCTTCGGATGCAGACCAAAGACCCAGGGCGCATCGTGATGCAGGATACGGTTCATCTGGCGGACGATGGCCAGGCGCTCCGGCGTGTTGTCCATATTCTTCATCCTGAGGAACAGGCGGTCGAATTCTGGATTGGCGTAATTGGAGGCATTTTCGCCGCCCCGGGCGACCTTGCCTTCGTTGCCGTCGAGCAGGAAGAAGAAGTTCTCCGGGTCCGGGTAATCGGCATTCCAGCCCAGGTAGTAAAGCTGGACGTTGCCCTTGCGGATCTTGTCCTGGAAACGGTTGAAGTCGGTCGAACGGATGACCAGTTGGACGTCGATCTTGGCGAATTGCCTGGTTAGCCAGTCGAGGCGCGACTTCTCGCCCATGCCGCCACCGGTGGTATCGAGATTGACGACCAGCGGCTCGCCGGTCTTTTCGTCGCGGCCGTTCGGATAGCCGGCTTCGGCCAACAGCTTTTTGGCGAATTCGGCCGACTTGCGCTGCGGCTTGCCATCGACCCAGTCATAGACCGTGCTGTTGATCCCCGCTTCGCCCGGTTCGTAGCCGAAGATGCCCGGCGGCAGCGGCCCCTGCGCCGCGATGCCCCGCCCGTTCGAGAAAATCGAGATGAACTCCTCCTGGTCGATGGCAATCGAAATTGCCTGCCGCAGCTTGGTCGACCGCGGCGATAGCCCACCCACCACCGGATCGAGCATGTTGAAGCCCATGTAGAAGGTCGAGCTCTTGACCGAAGTCAGCAAGCGGATGCCCTTGTCGCGCATCTCGTCGGTCAGGCCGACTTCGCCGCCGACATTGACGCGCACCGCCTGGTCGAAGCTGTCCGACGAAATGCCGGAAGCGTCGTAATAGCCCTGCAGGAACTTGTTCCAGTAGGGAATGGCTTCCTTCTCGCGGGTGAAAACCGCCCGCTCGACGAAGGGCAGCGGCTTGCCGCAATCCTCCAGCAGGCCGGCCGCACGGTCGCCGGGCTCGCCCTCGCAGGGGTAGGCCTGGCCATGGAAATTCGGATTGCGCGACAGCACCATGCGCCGGTTCGGATCGTTTTCGGACAGCATGAACGGCCCGGTACCGACCGGCCACCAGTCGAGCGACAGGTTCTTCGCCGCCATGCCGAGCTGGGCGAAGAAACGATCGACCTCGCGCGGCACCGGCGCAAAGAAGGGCATCGCCAACCAGTAGAGGAACTGCGGATACTTGCCGTGCAGCCGGATGCGCCAGGTCTGGCTGTCGACCTTCTGAATGCCAGCCAGCGGATAGGCATCGAGGTCGAGCCAGGCATCGGCCGGCAGATCCTTGGCCGCCTTGCCGAGCGCCTCGCCCAGTTCCTTGAGACCGACGATCTTGTCGGCCATCATGCCGAAAATCGGCGAATGCAGGCGCGGATGGGCCAGGCGCTTGATCTGGTAGATGTAGTCATCAGCCGTCAGTTCGCGGCTGCCGGTTTGCATGAAGTCGCCCAGCGCCTGCCGACCCTCGGCGGCATTTTTACCCAAATAGAGGGGTTGACCGCCGGCATCAACGGCAAAGGCCGGATGCGGCTGGTAGCGGATGCCCGGCTTAAGTTTCAGCTCATAGACGCTTTCGGCGATCTGCTCGACCGGCGCCTCGGCCGGCAATTCGCGGCCCTGTGCATCGTAAAAGCGCGGCACCGGCACCTGCTCGACGGTGGACGGAATCAGCTCATAGGGCCGCTTCAGGTAGTGGTACTGCAACGGCGGTTCGTAGATCTGCGCCGTGAAGGTGATCTCGTCTTCGGTGTAGGACTGCGCCGGATCGAGATGCTTCGGGCGGTCGGTAAAGGCCGTGTACAAGATATTGCGCTCGGCATCAGCCACCGGATAGGGGTCGTTCCAGCCTTGACCGCAGCCGGTCAGCAGGGCAACCAGGGAAAGACAGGCGCAGATTTTTCGCATGGCCTGCAGTTTAGCAAATCAGCGGTTGACCGCCCGCTCACGATTTGCCCACAATGGCTCAAACCCAACAACACAGAGGCATTCGCATGCTCGACAGCAAAATCCCCGACTTCTCCCTGCCGGCAACCAGCGGCACCACCTTCCAGCTAGCCGAGCATAGCGGCAAGATCGTCGTCATCTATTTCTACCCCAAGGACAGCACGCCGGGCTGTACGACGCAGGGCCAGAACTTCCGCGACCTGCACGGCGAATTTGCCGCGGTGGGCGCCGTTATTCTCGGCATTTCCCGCGACAGCCTGAAGTCGCACGAAAACTTCAAGGCCAAGCAGGAATTCCCCTTCGAACTCGGCGCCGATACCGATGAAGCCGTCTGCAACCTGTTTGGCGTCATGAAAATGAAAAACATGTACGGCAAACAGGTGCGTGGCGTCGAACGCAGCACCTTCGTCATTGACCGGAACGGCGTCCTGCGCCGCGAGTGGCGCGGCGTCAAGGTGCCCGGCCACGTTCAGGAAGTACTGGATTTCGTCAAAACCCTTTAACTTTTCCCCACCCCGACCAAAGGCCCATTCCATGCCGCGCAAACCCGCAGCCGCCAAGAAGCCCGCCGTTACCAAGATCTTCGTCCTCGACACCAACGTGCTGATGCACGATCCCAGTTGCCTGTTCCGCTTCGAGGAACACGACATTTTCATCCCGATCATGACGCTGGAGGAACTCGACAACCACAAGAAGGGGATGACTGAAATTGCCCGCAATGCCCGGCAGGCCTCGCGCATGCTGGACGAAATGCTGGCCCACGATGAAGTCGACATCGATGAAGGCATCGATCTCTACGGACCGTCCAGCAAGCTGGCCAGTGGCCGCCTCTACCTGCAGACCGAAGCGATCAGCGCCGAACTGCCGCAAGGCCTGCCGACCTCCAAGGTGGACAATCAGATCCTGTCGGTGGTCATCCACCTGCAGAAGAAATTCCCGAAGCGCCCGGTCATCCTGGTGTCGAAAGACATCAACATGCGCATCAAATCG
Source organism: Dechloromonas denitrificans (assembly GCF_001551835.1). Classification (GTDB taxonomy): domain Bacteria; phylum Pseudomonadota; class Gammaproteobacteria; order Burkholderiales; family Rhodocyclaceae; genus Azonexus; species Azonexus denitrificans. Next base: position 9,522 of record NZ_LODL01000040.1, read on the forward strand.
CGCGCCCTCAACCTGCTCGCCGAGGATTACTTCAATGACAAGGTGCTCGAGGATACCGACATCCTCTATACCGGCACCCGCGCCCTGCCCGACAACTTCTGGGACAAGCACGGCAAAGGCATGGAGTCGTGGAAGAAGGATGCCAAGACCTATTACAAGGTGACCGGCCCGCTCTGCCCGCAATTGCTGGTCAATGAATTCGTCTGGCTGGAGAACGAAGGTTTCACCGCCATCGTCAAGGAAACCGCCGGCAAGACTGCTGTGCTGGAAACCCTGATCGACTACACCCACCCGAAGAACGCCGTCTGGGGCATCACGGCGCGCAACCGCGAACAAAACTTCGCGCTCAACCTGCTGATGAATCCGGATATCGATTTCGTCACCCTGCTCGGCCAGGCCGGCACCGGCAAGACGCTGCTGACGCTGGCCGCCGGGCTGACCCAGGTGCTGGAAAGCAAGCAGTTCGCCGAAATCATCATGACCCGCGTCACCGTGCCGGTCGGCGAGGACATCGGCTTCCTGCCCGGCACTGAGGAGGAAAAGATGGCGCCGTGGATGGGCGCCCTCGAAGACAATCTCGACGTCCTGACCCACACCGACGAAGGCAGCGGTCCTTACGGTGGCGACTGGGGCAAGGCGGCGACCAATGACATCATCCGCTCGCGGATCAAGGTCAAGTCAATGAACTTCATGCGCGGCCGCACCTTCCTCAAAAAGTACCTGATTATCGACGAGGCGCAGAACCTGACTCCGAAGCAGATGAAAACGCTGGTCACCCGCGCCGGCCCGGGCACCAAGGTGGTCTGTCTCGGCAACATCGCGCAGATCGACACCCCCTACCTGACCGAAGGCAGCTCCGGCCTGACCTATGTCGTCGACCGCTTCAAGGGCTGGGGGCACTCCGGTCACATAACGTTACAACGGGGCGAGCGTTCTCGCTTGGCTGACCACGCGGCCGAAGTGTTATAATTCAGTCCATTAACTCAAGGGGCCGTGTCAGCGACACGGCCTTTTCGTTTCAGCCACGGGCTGTCTCTGCCGGAGGAAATTTTTGAAACGTCGCGACTTTCTAGCTTCTGCCGCCGCCCTCTCGCTCCTCGCCTCCGAAGCGTGGGCTGCGAAAAAAACGACTACCAGCAAGCCCCCGCCGGCCAAGGCCACTACGGCCAAAGCCAAGCCTTCTGCCAAACCGACCCCCAAGCCCTCCGGACGCAATCTGCATGGCAAGCCGGCGGCGGCCGCGCCGGTCGCCCATACGGCTGACGATCCGGTCATCGAAAAACCGCCGCAGGGCACCTCGGCCACCCGCCTGCCGCCGGTCAAGGCGCCCGAACCGCCCAGCGAATGGCGGACCTACGAAATCATCACGACAGTCAACCTGAAGAACCGCAGCGGCCCGAGCCGGCTCTGGCTGCCCTTGCCGCTCAACCAGGACACGCTGTTCCAGCGGACCCTCGGCCATTCATGGGAAGGCAATGCGAACAGTGCCAGCATGCGCCGCCTGCCCGATGGCGACCTGGAAGTTTTCCATTGCGAGTGGAGCGACAGCAGCAACGCCAAGTTGCAACTGAAAACCGTGGTGACCACGGCCGACCGCCATTTCGATGTCACCAAGCGCACCGTGGCCCCGGAACGCGACGACATCCTGCGCCGCAACCTGCATGCTTCGCAGCTGATACCCAACGACGGCCTGGCCCATCAACTGGGCGAACGCATCGTCGGCCGCATCAAGGACCCGGTGGCGCAAGGCAAAGCGGTTTACGACTGGGTCGTCGACAACTCGATCTACGATCCCTCGCTGCCCGGCGGCGGCACCGGCGATGTCCGACGCCAACTGATCCGCGGCGAATATGGCGGCCGCTCGACCGACATCAACGGCCTGTTCGTCGCCATCTGCCGCGCCATCGGCATTCCGGCCCGCTGCGTCTACGGCCAGCGGGTCGGACCGTCGCGACTGTTCCGTAGCCTCGGCTTGTCGAGTAACGATGCGACGCGCAGCCAGCATGTCCGCGCCGAGTTCTACATTCCTGGCTACGGCTGGATTCCGGTCGACCCGAGCGATGTTCGCCGGGCCATTGCCATGGAAGGCCTGTCCGATCGCGAAAGCAAGTTGCTGTCGCTGCGCAAGGTGCTGTTCGGCGTCTGGGAAATGAACTGGGTGGCCTTCAATGTCGGCGTCGATGTCACGCTGCCCGGCAAGAACGCCCCGCTCCCCTTCCTGCTGCTACCCCAGCTGGAATCATCGACCGGCGATGACAACGGCACCGATCCGGCAGCCGTTCAATATTCGATCAGCGCCCGCCGCATCGAACTTTGAGCGGCAACGTCTCAAGCCAGTTCAGTATTCGAGAAACATCAGGCTCTTGCCGTCAATATCGCGCCGGTTGAGCTGACGAAAGCCAAGGCCGAGAAAGCGCCTGGCCTTGACGGTGGAAACCAGGACACGCCCGTGGGCGTTGTTCTGGCGCAGCCAGGCCAGCCGGCTCTTGACCAGTTCCCGCCCGATGCCTTGCCCCCGTGCCGCTGGCAGCACCACCGAGAGATAGAGCAGGTGCGTATGCGAGGCCCAGTCGGCTGACTTGATGCCACCCGCTCCGACCATGCCCCCGCCCTGATAGGCCACGAAGAAGCAGCGCTGCAATGGCGCCAGCGCCGGCGCAAACTCCTCGCCGATGCGAGTGGCCGAATAGTGCAGCGGGTTGTCGAAAACGCCGATCACCAGTTCGCGAGCTGTCGCAACGGCGGCCTGATCGTTCCAGTCGAGTTCGGCTATCGTGAAATCTTCCATCATCACATCCGGCAACTTGGGGCAGCCATTGGGCCCGGCCAACGTGGCAGGCCGATGACAGCAACAGCCTGATCCAGTCACAAGCCTGCAATATATCGGCAACATAATCCGGCCTTCCTTTCCCGGAAGCTCGCCACGTGGCCTTTCCCTTCAACCAGCAAAACAGTATCTGGTTCAAACGCCTGAACAAGAGCAGTTGGCGTGGCCTGCTGGCCGGTAGCATCAGCTTGACGCTGGCCCTGGTCGTGCTGGCCTGGGGGGTCACCTGGCAACGCCTGGAAGCCGAAAAGGCCCTGCTCGGCGCCAATGCCCGGATCCAGCAAGAGAATCTGGCCGCCATCGTTGCCGAAAATCTGGCCCAGGTACTCGACCGCGGTCGCCTGATGTCGATCGCTGCCAACGAATGGTTCGAGGGCAAGCCGGCCGAGGCGACCAACCGCCTGTCGGCGATGCGGGCAACCGACCTGGCCTTTCTCCGCATCGCCCTCTACGACCGGCAGTTGCGCCGCGTCTACACCTCCTCGCCCGCCAGCGCGACCGCCGGCCTGCGCGATGCCCTGGTGCGTGCGGTGCAGACTTCACCGGCGGCGGCCGCCGCCGGCTTGCTGCAGATCGCGCCGCCGCCTGAATCCTACGAAGAGGCCTGGCAACTGCCCCTGCTTTTTCCGGTCCTCGGCAACAATCACGAGGTTCGCGGCGTGCTGCTCGTCGTCCTCGATCTCGGCTATTTCCTCAGCCTCTACCAGCACATCGACATCGGCCGTTCCGGCATCGTCCAGGTGCTGACCAGCGACGGCAAGGAAGTGGCCCAGGCACGGCAAGAAGGACTGATCCTCAGCCAGCGGCGCGGCAGCTTTGAACTCCCCATCCAGCCGGCCCGGCATGGTTCGCTGACCGGCACCTTCTTTGAAAACGACGAGCCTTACCTGAGCACTTTCCGGCGCCTTGAGCGCTATCCGTTCAGTGTCGCCGTCAGTCGGCAGATCGACGAAACGCTAACCGAGCATCACGGCAGCCGCCAGCGTTTTTTCAGTGCTTTGGCGGCGTTGACCGCAATCATTGCGCTCGCCGCGCTGTGGTTTGGTCGCAGCATCCGCCGGCAAGGACAATTGCTGTCGGCACTGGCCGCCGCCGATCAGGAAAAATGCGAACTGATCGAGCAACTGGAAGAGGAAAAACGGCGCGCCTTCGAACTGGCGGCCCACGATCACCTGACCGGCCTGCCCAATCGGCGGATGTTCCACGAACTGGTCGCCAGCCACCTGTCGCGTGCCAAGCGCAGCCGCAAGCACTACGCCATGCTCTACCTCGACCTGGACCATTTCAAGCGGATCAACGACAGCCTCGGCCACCATGTCGGTGACTTGCTGCTGCAAAGTGTTGCCGCCCGGCTGCGGAGCTCGCTGCGTGAGTCGGATGTTATCGCCCGCCTGGGCGGCGATGAATTTGCGGTCCTGTTGACCGGCCTGGAAAGCGTGGACGATACGGCGAGCATCGCCGCCAAGCTGGTCGCCCAGATCAGCCAGCCCTGCCGCAATCTCGACGGCCACGACATTCAGGTCGGACCCAGCGTCGGCATCGCCCTCTTCCCGCGTGATGGCCACGACGTCGACACGTTGTGCCGCCATGCCGATGCGGCGATGTACCAATCAAAGCGCAGCGGTCGCGGTCGCTACACCTTTTACGACCCGGCCCTGAATCCGGCCAGCGACCGGCTGCTCCACCTCGAACAGCGCCTGCCGAAAGCGATTGTCGGACATGAACTGGTCCTCCACTTCCAGCCCAAGGTCCGCCTTGACGACTACCGCATCGTCGGTTTCGAGGCCCTGGTGCGCTGGCAGCATCCCGAGTTCGGCCTGATCTACCCGAACGATTTCATTCCACTGGCCGAACACAGCGGCCAGATCATCGAACTGGGCGACTGGGTGGTCACCGCCTGCTGCCGGCAACTGGCCGACTGGCAGGCGGCCGGACTGGAACTGGTGCCGATCGCCTGCAACATCTCGGCCAAACAATTACTCGACGATGAACTGCCGGAACGGATCGCCGGCTTTCTGGCGGCCAGCGGCATCGCCGCCCGTTATCTGGAAGTGGAGATCACTGAGAACAGTCTGATCGAATCGATCGAAGTCGCCGGCCACGTCCTCGGCAAACTGGCCGGCCTTGGCCTGCAGATCGCGCTCGATGGCTTCGGCAACGGCCTGTCGAACCTCAGCCACATCCGCAGCCTGCCGATCGACAGCCTGAAGATCGATCGCTCATTCATCAGCGACATACGCAACAGCCCGGACGACGCCGTCATCGTCAGCTCGATCATCACGCTGGCCCATAATCTGAAGATGCGGGTAGTGGCCGAGGGCGTCGAAATGCTCGACCAACTGATCCACCTCAAGACAGCCGGCTGCGACGAAGTCCAGGGCTACTACCTGAGCCGCCCGGTCACGGCAATCGCCGCTGGCCAGCTATTGCTGCGGTCAACCCTCGCCCCGACATGAAAACCAGACTCCCCTTACTCGCCTTCGCTCTCGGCCTGCTGCTCGCCGCCCGCCCTGCCGCGGCCGGCAACAATTGCGACGACCCGCGCCCACTGCGCCTGGCACTGACCCCGATCAAGAATGCCGAGATCCAGGCAACGCAGTACCGGCCGCTGATCCAGCAACTGGAAAAACAGCTCGCCCGGCGCGTCGAGTTGGTGCCCGCCCCGTCCTACGGTACGGTTATTGAAGGCCTGCTCGCCGATGGCGTCGATCTGGCCGAGCTCGGTCCGGCCTCCTACGCCATCGCCAGCAGTCGCGGCGCGCGGATTACCCCATTCGCTTCCTTTGCGCTGCGCAAGCCCGGCAGCGA
>NZ_LODL01000040.1:15166-64969 GCF_001551835.1 Dechloromonas denitrificans
CTAGTCTCTCCTTAACCTTCAGTTAGTTATCCTGCCATTATCCACCTGTTTGACAGATGGCAAAGCAATCCGCACAATGACCATACTGTGTCGTATGGAAAAGCGTACGGTAGCGTATGGAAAATATAACTGTCAAGCCCCAACCTCGAGCCGCGCGCCGCAAGCCCGTCTCATCACGCACGCAACTCGACCGCAATGACTGGGTCGAGGCGGCTATTGACGTGCTCGCCACGGAAGGCGTCACCGGCCTGCGTGTCGAAGTGCTGGCCAAGCGCTGCGGCGTGACCAAGGGAAGTTTCTACTGGCACTTCAAGGATCGTCAAGACCTGCTGACTGCCGTCCTCGAGCGCTGGAAAGAAGGACGCATCCGCGACATCGAAAAAATAACGACGGTAGCTCCCGGCCAGGAACGCGACCAGTTGCATTACGCCATCGAAGTTTATGGCGCGAGCCGAAATCGCAAGGGAATGTCGATCGAGCTGGCCGTCCGCGACTGGGCCAGACATGACAGCCTGGCAGGAAAAATCGTCGAAGCGGTTGACCTGTATCGGCTGGAATGCACGCGCAAGCTGTTTGTTGCGGCCGGAATGTCCGACGCCGAAGCCAAAAGCCGCAGCCTGCTGCTCTACGCCTGCGTTTTCGGGCTTTCATTAATGCATTACAGCCCGTTTGACGACAATCTCGGCGATCTGAAGCAACGCATCGCCGAACGGATTGTCTCCGGTTAAAGCTGGCAGTTCCGCAGTTGGCCAGCGGCGACCGACTCTTGTTCCCAGTCATTGATTGCTGCGGTCAACTGCCCGACCAGAGCCGTTAACGCCTTGACGCCCCCCTGGGCATCGGCGCTGGCGGCGGCCTGCTCCAAGTGAATGGTCCGTTCGGCCAATCGAGCCCGGGACTTGTCCAGCCACTGGACGCGCCCCTGAATCTGCGCACGGCTCTGTACAGGCGTTTCGAAAACCTGACTGAATTCGTCGATTTCCAGGCGGACAACGCAATTGCTTCGCCCCTGCCCGGCCGCAACCAGACCCAGATCGCGCACCAGACCGAGCTGGATCATCTGGGCGGGTGGTCCGGCCCAGCGCGCCCGCGCATACTCACGTAATCTGGCGGGGTCGCTGTAGGCCAGACGATAGTTGATCCCCAGCGCGTCGAACCAGAGCGGCGCCCTGACCTCAACGGCCATCGGCGACGGACGCTGCCGGCGATCGATCTGGCGCTCCAGACCTGGGCCAAGATCGTAAACAGCCATGGCCGTATCGCCGCCCCGCTTGCCTGCGGTAAAACAGGCGCTCAGGGCAAAACTCAGGAAAATGATGGCGAAGCGACGCATATTATTTCGCCCCTTCCACCGAAAAACCTGCCTCGCCCGGCCCCGGCGGCATGGCCGGGGCGCCGAAGACCAAGCCTTGCGGCGAATCTTCAAGAATGCGCAGGACCCGGCTCAACTGGCGCGAGGTCAGCGAGAAATCACTGGCCAGCTCGTTCAGGCGCGGCATCAGGGCGGATGCCCCACCGGCCGAAGCGTCACCGATCGCCACATCGAGCTTGTCGGTCGCCTGCTGCATCTTGCCGATCAGTTGCCGGGTATCCGACAGCAACGGGCCCACCTCGCCGGCGGCCTGGCTCAGGCTTTTGACATTCTTGTCATCGAGCAGTTTTTTGACCTGCACCAGGGTACCGCTCAGGTTATCCAGCGCCGGTTTCATGCTGGCCGAGGCAGCTTCGAGGTTGGCCAGGGTTGCCGTCAGATGCTGGCGATTCTCCTCGCTGAGCATGGCATTGGCGCTGGCCATCAGTTGCCGGGCCTGGCGCAGCGTGGCGGTGCCGGTCTCGCCCAGTTCGTCGAAGAGGGACGGAATCATCGTGATCCGTGGCGGCCTCTCATCGTTCGGCTCAAGCGGCTCCATGTCCTTGCCGGTTTCCAGCAACAGGATGTGAGCCAGACCGGTCACCCCCTGGTAGTTCAGTTTGGCAATGGTGCCACGGGTCAGCGGCACATCCTCGCTGACCGAAATGGTGACCAGAATATTGCTGTAATCGTCCGGATCGAGACGGATATCGGTGACCTTGCCGACCCGGATACCACGGTAGCGCACCTGCGCCTGCGGATTCAGACCACCGATGTTTTGCTTGGTGACGACGATGTAGTCGTGCGTATCTTCCTTGCTGCCGCCCAGCCAGTAGATAGCGAGAAAAGCGGCCACCCCGAGCAGGATGACGAAGAGGCCGGCAGCAAAGGCGTGGGATTTGTTTTCCATGAATGCTTATTAAAGCAGTTTCCGGCGGTCGGCGCCAAAAAAGCCAGTCACGAAGGGATGATCGACGGTCATCACCTCGTCTTTCGGACCAAAAGCGATGATGTGCTGATCGGCCAGCACGGCGACATGCGTCGCCAACCCGGCCAGGGTATTGAGATCGTGGGTGACCATGACCACGGTCAGCCCGAGCTCCTTTTGCAGCGCGCCGACCAGATCGACGAAATTCTGGCTGCGATCCGGGTCGAGGCCGGACGTCGGCTCGTCGAGCAGCAGCAGTTCCGGCTCCAGCGCCAGCGCCCGAGCCAGCGCAACGCGCTTGATCATGCCGCCGGAAAGCTCGGCCGGCATCAGCTTGCCATGGGCCGTTTCGAGTTCGACCATGGCCAGCTTGAGGTGCACCAGCCGGCGAATCCAGTCTTCGTCGAGGCATTTCAGTTCGCGCAGCGGGAAGGCGATGTTGTCGAACACCGAAAGCGCTGAAAACAGCGCCCCTTGCTGGAACAACATGCCCAAACGGCGGCGCACCGCACGCTGCTTGAGCGGATCGGCGTGATTCAGGTCGAAACCAAACAGGCGAACACTGCCCGCATTAGGGTGCAACAGACCGAGCATCTCGCGCAGTAGCGTGGTTTTCCCGCTGCCCGAGCCGCCGAGCAAACCGACAATTTGCCCCGCCTCGACCCGCAAATTCAGATCGCGATGCACGTGACGGCCGGCAAACAGCGTATCGATGCCGCACAGTTCCACCACCGGTGTCTGGCTCATTGCTAGGGCACCCCGATGTGACGGGTAAAGACGGCGAAGATGGCATCGACCAGAATCACCGTGGTAATCGCCGTCACCACGGCACTGGTCGTATTGGCCGACAGGCTCTCGGTGTTCGGCTTGACGCGCAGCCCGAAGTGGCAGGCAACCAGGGCAATGACAAAACCGAAGACGAGGCCCTTGCCAAGGCCGATCAGCAGATTGGAAACCGGCACGGCGAGCGGCAGGTTTTCCAGGAAATAGACCAGTGAAAGGTCCAGTTGCAGCATCGCCGCCAGCATGCCGCCGAACAGCGCGACACCGGAGGTCCACAGCACGATCAGCGGCATTGCTGCGGTCAACCCGAGAATTTTGGGCAAAACGACGCGAATGCTGCGCGAGATCCCCATCGTCGACAGCGCATCGATTTCCTCGGTGACCCGCATGACGCCGATCTGCGCCGTCATCGCCGAGCCGGAACGCCCGGCGACCAGCACGGCGACCAGCACTGGCCCGAGTTCGCGAATGATCGAGATGCCGAGAATGTTGATGATGAACAGATCGGCACCAAAGCCTTTCAATTGCAGCGCCGACAGGTAACTGATCGTCACGCCAATCAGAAAACCAACCAGCGCCGTCACCGGCATGGCCTGGGCGCCGGCCTTATAGACATTGGCGGCGCACTCTTTCCACGGCATATCGGCCGGGTAGCGCACGAGGTGCACGAGGTCGAACAACAACTGGCCGAACAGGGCGATCATGCCGCGCAAGTTGGCGACGGCCTTCAACAGCAAGGCGCCGAGGAACACCGGCAGAATGAACGGCCGGCTCGGTGGCGGCGGCATGTCGTGCGGCAGTTCGGCCACCCGACCCAAGACCTGGCGATGCAAATCGGCGATCAGCAAGTTCTCCGGCCAGGCATTACCCCAGGTCCGCCAAAGGAGGACGGCGGCCGCGCTATCCAGCCGGGTCAAACCCGACAGATCCCACTGCTGGCTAGCCGCCGGCTGCGCCGTCAGCCGGCTCTGCAGATCAGCCAGTTCGGGCAGCATGGCGGCCAGCGTCCATTGCCCGGCCAGCACGACTTTCCCCGGCTCGACGTGCAAGCTGGGGATGCCGTTCACACGCTTTTCCCTGGAGCGCGCGACTTGACGACGTATTCGCGCCCGACCTGGCGCCAGACGGCGGCCTCCTCGCCCAGCGCTGCGGCCGTCCAGGGATTGGCGGCCAGCCAGTCGGCTGGTAGTTCGAGCGCGAAACCAGTGCCGTTCGTCCGTACCCGCCAAGCCGGCAGGGCGCGGTCGTCACGGGTGCGATGCAGCAACACCGCCAGTCGCAAACAGAAAACCAGCCGCCAGGCACTGTCCACCGCAGGAATCCCCCCCAGCTTTTCCAGCTTGCCGCGATGGCCGAGCACCAGCATGGCCAGGCGTGCCTGATCCTTCTTGGAGAAACCGGGCATATCGGCGTAGGTCAGAATATAGGCGCCGTGCTTGTGGTAGGCGTTGTGGGCGACCGAAATGCCGATTTCATGCAGACGGGTCGCCCACGACAGGAACTGCACATCCGCCTCGGCCGGCGAACCGTCGGCCAATTGCGTCAAGGCCGAGAGTGCGGTCGCCTCCACCCGTTCCACCTGATCCGCCTCGGCCTGGTAACGGCGGCGAAACTGCGCCACCGTCGAGTCGCGCATGTCGTGGTGATGAAAACGGCCGAGCAGGTCATAGAGCACGCCCAGGCGCAGCGCGCCGTCGGCATAGGTCATGCGCTCGATGCCCAGCTCCTCGAAAATCGCCGACATGATGGCAATGCCGCCCGGCAGCACCGGCAAGCGATCCCCCTTGACCCCCGGCAGATCGAGCGCCTCGGCCGACCCCGCCTTGACCAGCAGCAGGCAGAGCTTGTCCAGCCCCTCGCGGGTGATGCCGCTCTCGCCATTCGGGTTCATGTTGTTCATTTCCAGGATATCGGCGATCGCCCGCGCCGTTCCCGACGAGCCGACCGCCTCTTTCCAGCCCAAGCGCTGGTAATCGTGAGCGATCAGTTCAATTTCCTTGGCCGCCGCGATCTGCGCCTCGCGCAAACGCTTCTTATCGATCTTGCGATCCGGGAAAAAGCGCAGCGTGTAGCTGACGCAGCCCATGTAGAGCGACTCCATCAGCTGCGGATCGTGCCGCTTGCCGATGATGAACTCAGTCGAGCCACCGCCGATATCGACGACCAGGCGCTTATGGGCGACTGACGGCAGCGAGTGCGAAGCACCGATATAGATCAGTCGCGCCTCTTCGCGGCCGGCGATGATTTCGATCGGGAAACCGAGCGCCTCCTCGGCCAGCGGCAAAAAATCCATCGCGTTCTTGGCGACGCGCAGGGTATTAGTCGCCACCGCCCGCACCGCCCCGTTATCCAGGCCGCGCAGGCGCTCGCCGAAGCGGCGCAGGCCGTCCAGCGCGCGCGCCTGCGATGGCGCGTCAAGGCGCTTGTCGGCAGTCAAGCCGGAGGCGAGTCGCACCGGCTCCTTCATGGAGTCCAATGTGTAGATCTGGTCATCGACCACCCGTCCGACTTGCAGACGGAAGCTATTGGAACCTAAATCGACAGCGGCAACGGTTTCGTAAATCATCGGTTTGAAACAACGGGAAAGGTAGCTCTGGCGGCCATTCTAACACCCTGCCCCGGCCCGGATTCCGACAAGGCAGGCGCAAAAAAGCCCGCCGGTTTGCGCCGACGGGCTTTTGACGAACGACAAGGGCGTTTAGCTGGCCAGTGCGTTCTTGATCTGCTCCAGCGTGGACGGATCGTCGATCGTCGTCAGATCGCCCGGATCGCGGCCTTCAGCCAGCGCCTGCAGCGAACGGCGCAGCATCTTGCCGGAACGGGTCTTCGGCAGACCGGTCACGAAGTGCACGCGGGCCGGACGGCCAATGGCACCGAGAATGCCATCGACCGTGCCGAACACTTCCTTCTCCAGCGCCTTGACCAGTTCCGGTGTCGCCACCTTGGAGGCGTCCTTGACCACGGCAAAGGCCATCGGCACTTGGCCCTTCAGCTTGTCCTCGACGCCAACCACGGCCACTTCGGCAATTGCCGGGTGGTTCTGGATCGCTTCCTCGATTTCACGGGTGCCCAGACGGTGACCGGCGACGTTGATCACGTCGTCGGTACGGCCGAGGATGGTGAAGTAACCGTCGTCGTCCTTGATCGCCCAGTCGTAGGAGGAATAAACCAGCGGCTCCTTGAACAGCGTGAAGTAGGTCGACACGAAACGGTCGTCCTGCCCCCAGACGGTAGACAGGCAGCCCGGCGGCAACGGCGGGATGACGGCGGCGATGCCCTTTTCGTTGGCGTCGCAGACCGAACCGTCTTCGCGGAAGATCTGCAGGTTGTAGCCGTAGACCGGGAAGGACGGCGAACCGTATTTGATCGGGGTCTTTTCGACGCCCGGCAAGGCGGCCAGCATCGGCCAGCCGGTTTCGGTCTGCCAGTAGTTGTCGATGACCGGCTTTTGCAGTTCGGTCATGAACCACTCGTGGGTCGGCTGATCAAGCGGCTCACCGGCCATGAAGACGTGCTTCAGGGACGACAGATCGTACTTGTGCATGAAGGCCGGATCCTGCTTCTTCAGCACGCGAGCCGCGGTCGGCGCCGAGAACATCACGCTGACCTTGTACTTCTCGACGATCTGCCACCAGATGCCGGCATCCGGACGCAGCGGCGTGCCTTCGTACATCACGGTGGCCATGCCGGCGATCAGCGGGCCGTAGATGATGTAGGAGTGACCTACCACCCAGCCGATGTCCGAGGTCGAGAAGAAGGTTTCGCCCTCGCCACCGCAGTAGATGTGCTTCATCGATGAGGCCAGCGCCACGGCGTAACCGCCGGTATCGCGCTGGACGCCCTTCGGCTTGCCGGTCGTACCGGAGGTGTAGAGGATGTAGGACGGCTCGGAGGATTCCAGCCATTCGCACGGCACCTGGGCATCCAGGAACTGTTCACGCAGGGTGGCGTAGTCGACGTCGCGACCGGCCACCTTGTTGAATTCCTTGTCCAGGCCACGGTCGACCATCAGCACCTTGGCCGGCTTGTGTTCGGCCAGCTCGATCGCTTCGTCGAGCAGATGCTTGTACGGAACGGCCTTGCCGCCGCGCATGCCGGCGTCGGACGAAACGATCAGCACCGGCTTGGCATCGTCGATCCGGGTCGCCAGCGAACCGGAAGCAAAGCCGCCGAAGACCACCGAGTGGATCGCGCCAATACGGGTGGCGGCGAGGATGGCGAAGGTTGCCTGGGCAATCATCGGCATGTAGATCAGGACGCGATCGCCCTTCTTGACGCCAAGGCTCAGGTAGATCGCCGCCATGCGCTCGATTTCGCGCTGCAGTTCGGCAAAGCTGTAGACCTTCTCTTCGTCGGTTTCCGTCGAAATGAAAATCAGTGCCCGGTCGTTCGGACGCTTGGCCGCATGACGGTCAACCGCGTTGTGACAGAGATTGGTCTTGCCGCCGACGAACCACTTGGCAAACGGCGGGCGCGAATAATCGCAAACCTGGGTGAACGGTTCCTTCCAGTCGACAAGCTGGGCCTGCTCGGTCCAGAACTCGTTCGGCTTTTCGATGGAATACTGGTGAAACTCCTTGTACGTCGCCATAAAACTCCCTCTAAAAAGGTTTTCCTGCACAACAGAAATTCGAGCGGCCTAATTATTTTTTCATCGCGCGCTCGTTCAAACGGTGTTCGATCTCCGCCAAGGGCAAAGCCAAACCCAATTCTTGGTCCATCAATTTCAATAGCGGCAGCAATTGTTTGCCCAAGGCATCCAGATGCGGCAAGACGGCCTGTGTCCGGTTGGCGGTCAGTAGCTCGAGGGCATGGTGCAGCGAAATCGTTCGCGTTGCCGCCGCTGTACCCCCCGCCCCCGTCCGATTGCCTCCCGATTGCATGGCTTCGCGCATGCGCTGCCCGGCCAAGTCGAGCAACGAAGCCGCCGAGGCGACGTGGTCCACCGGCACACCAGCCACCCCGATACTGACCGTCACGCCAACGCTCTGCCCTTGAACGGAAAGACGGGCCACCTCAACCGCCTGCCGAACCCGGTCGGCAAAAGTTACGCAAAAGCTCAGGGCAGTACCCGGCGAAACGACGGCAAACTGGCCGGCGCCAAAGTGCCCGAGGCTATCTTCCTGACGCATCTTGCCGGCCAGCATCTTGGCGAAGCGATTGGCAATCTGCTCGGCCACGGCTTCCCCAAAGCGCTCACCCAGTTCGGCAAAGTCATCAAAACCGAGAACCATCACACTGGTCCCCACCCCGTGCCTAGCTGAATGCGACAGCGCCTGCGCCGCCTGCAACTCAAGGTATTTCCTCGAATACAGGCCGCTGGCCGGGTCCTGCACCATCGCTTCGCGCCCGGCATCCAGGTTTTCCTGGGCGCTGGTCAGGGCAAGCAAATTGTTCAGGCGCACCAGAATTTCGGCGCCCCCGACCCCTTTGGTGATGAAATCGGAAACCCCCATGGCCTTGGCCTTGGCGCGCTCCTCTTCGGTTTCCTCACCGGAGACCAGAATGAACGGCAACTGCTGCAAGCGGCGCAACTTGGAGGTACGCACCCGCTCCAGCAACTCGTAACCGGTCAGCTTCGGCATTTGCAGGTCGGAAATCACGGCCTGGATCGAATGATCCAGCACCAGCGTCTGCCAGGCCGCTTCCCCGTCGGACTCCTCGCGCACTTCGTAATTCCCGCGCAGGTGCTGGGACAAAGAAGCCCGCACCACCCGGGAATCATCAACAATCAGTACGTGCGGCAGGTCGGCCATTTCAGGCTCCGCCGATTTCCACGACGACTCGCCCCTTGGCGCGACCGGCGACAAACTCGGTGAAGGTGGCCGGCAATTCGTCAAAACCTATCCGGCGCGCCATCCCGGCCAGATGCGGTGGCCGCAAATCGCCGGCCAGACGCTGCCACACCCCCAGCCGGTACGGCTCCCGGATATAACCGGAGTCCACGCCGAGCAAGGAGACGCCGCGCAGAATGAAGGGCGCGACCGTCGTATTCAGGGACATGCTGGCCGCCAGGCCAATGCTGGCGATCGTGCCGCCCTGCTCCATGGTGCTGGCGATCCAGGCCAGAATATCGCCCCCCAGATTGTCGACCGCGCCAGCCCAGCGAGCCCGGTCGAGCGGGCGAATCTTCGTCAGGTCGAGGCTTTGCCGCAGCATGACCTCGGCCGCCCCCAGTTCGCGCAGGTAGTCGGCCTCGCTTTCCTTGCCGGTCAGGGCGACGACGTGATAACCCAGCTTGGCCAGCATATCGACGGCCAGGCTGCCGACTCCGCCAGTCGCCCCGGTCACGATGACCGGTCCCTTGTCGGGCCGCAGACCGTTCTCTTCCATGCGGACGATGCCCAGCGCCGCGGTAAAGCCGGCGGTACCGAGCGCCATCGCATCGAACAGCGACAGGCCGGCGGGCAATGGCACCACCCAGTCGCCGGGGACGCGAGCGATTTCGGCATAGCCCCCATGATGCGCGACACCGATATCGAAGCTGGTGGCAATGACCGGATCACCCGGCTTGAAACGTCGATCGACGCTGCTGATGACGACACCGGACAGATCGATCCCACCGACACACGGAAAGCGCCGGATGATCTTGCCGGCCCCGGTCGCGGCCAGCGCGTCCTTGTAGTTGACGCTCGAATAGGCAACCCGGATGGTGACCTCGCCGGCATCCAGCTGGCTTTCGTCCATCCGGACAAAACCGCTGCTCACCTTGCCGTCACGTTCCTCAATCAGCAGTGCATTGAAGGACTCCATAGCGCTCCTCACTCCTCGGGAAATAAATTGTATTCATAATTACGGATTATGAATATAGTTGCAGTCGCTGATTTTTTCAGCATCTTTACAGGTCAGTGTTTTTGAAATACATTCGCGAGCTATGCATAAAGTTCTAGCTTCCATATCACTTTCCGTCGCCCTGCTGGTCGGCGGTATCGGTGCGGTCTCCGCTGCCGAGCAGGTGCGCAAGGAAGAACAACTTTCCTTCCTTGAACGTTACACCAATGCCGCACAGGATGTCATTCTGCAAGGCCTGAAACTGGTCGGCGTCCGTTACCGCCTGGGTGGCAACGACGAAGACAGCGGCCTCGATTGCAGCGGCTTCGTGCGCCTGGTTTTCAAGGACAGCATCGGCGCCTCCCTGCCCCGCACCGCTCACGAAATGAGCGAAGTCGGCCAGCGCATCGACACCAGCCAGCTCAAGCCGGGCGATCTGGTGTTTTTCAACACCATGCGTCGCACCTTCTCGCATGTCGGTATCTATCTTGGCGACAACCATTTCCTGCACGCCCCGCGCACTGGGGCCGAAGTTCGGGTCGAGAGCATGGAAAGCAGCTACTGGGTAAAACGCTACAACGGCGCCCGTCGGATCATCGACGGCAACTGAGCGATGCGGCGATTACGCCGCATTTTTTTCGCCCACTTGCAATAACGTTTCTCATTTGCATACACTGGCGACTCCATCAAATCTGCTGCATGCCACAGGAGTCTGCCCCATGAAGTTGAAGCTGTCCCTCGCCGCACTCGCCATCCTCGCCACCTCGGCCCAGGCAAGCGAACTGAATCTGTATTCGGCTCGCCACTACCAGACGGATGAAGCCCTGTACGCCAACTTCACCAAGCAGACCGGCATCAAGATCAATCGCATCGAAGGCAAGGAAGACGAGTTGCTGGAACGCATCCGCAACGAAGGCAGCAACAGCCCGGCCGATATTTTCCTGACCGTCGATGCAGCGCGCCTGGCCAAGGCCCACGAACTGGGCCTCTTTGCCCCGGTCGCCTCGAAGACGCTGGAAACCCGCATTCCGGCCCATCTGCGTACCGAAGACTGGTTTTCCTTCTCGACCCGGGCCCGGGTCATCGTTTACAACAAGGCCAGCGTCAAGGCCGAAGATGTCCAGAATTACGAAGACCTGGCCAACCCGAAGCTGAAGGGCAAGTTCTGCTCGCGCTCCGGGTCGCACCCGTACAACCTGTCGCTGATGGCCTCGGTCATCGCCAACCAGGGGGAAGCCAAGGCCGAGGAATGGGCCAAGGGCATGGTGGCCAATTTTGCCCGTGCCCCGAAGGGTGGCGACACCGACCAGATCAAGGCGGTAGCGGCCGGCGAATGCGGCGTCGCTGTCTCCAATACCTACTATGTCGCCCGACTGCTGCGGTCGACCAAGCCGGAAGAGCAAAAAGCGATGGAAAAAGTCGGCATCATCTGGCCCAACCAGAAGACGACCGGCACCCACATCAACGTTTCTGGCGGCGGCATGCTGAAGACCGCCCCGAACAAGGCCGCTGCCGTGCAGTTCCTCGAATACCTGGCCTCCGACGAAGCCCAGCGTTATTTCGCCGATGGCAACAACGAATGGCCGGCTGTCGATAGTGTCAAGGTCGCCAACCCAGCCCTCGACGCACTGGGCAAATTCAAGGCGGACAAACTGCCGGTCAAGAACCTCGCCATGTACCAGGCCAAGGCCCAGATCATCTATGACCGGGCCGGCTTCAAGTAAGCCGCGAGGACTCGCCAAAGGGCAAGCGATAGCCTAGACTCTTCCTGGTTTTCTCCATGAAAATCAGGAAATGTCAGGCAAGAATCTTTCCCCCAGCCAATTGATTGCCGCCATCCGCAGCGGCAATCTGCCGGCCGTCAGCAAGGCCCTGGACGACGGCGCCAACATCGAAGAAACGGACATGCACGGCCAGCCCGGCCTGCCTTTGCGGACCGCCTGTTTCAGCGGCAATCTGGAAATTGTCGGCGAACTTATCCGCCGCGGCGCCAACGTCAATGCACCGGGCAGTGATGGCCCGGGCATGCCCTTGCGACTGGCCCGGCGCGCCGGCCACCCGGAAGTGATTGCCCTGCTCATCAAGCACGGCGCGGAAGTTCCGCCCGATGTGCCAGTCGACCCGCAATTGCTGTTCAATACCGCGCACCTCGAACTACTGCCGCTCGATGCGCCGGCCCCCGAACTCCCCGTCGCCAGTACCGTCGAAGCCGAAGCTGACACGGCGCACTTCAACATCATCGAAGACATCGACATCCCGGCCAGTTACGGTACCGATACCAATCTGCTGACCATGGAACTGCTGCGTTTCAACGAAAGCAACGCAACAGCAAACGCGCCGCCCGGCCGCCAACGGCCAGAATCCTAGACCAACGACGGCGTCAGCCGCCGCGTCAGTTGGCGCTGCTGGAACTTGCCCGGCGCGAGGCCGAAATCTGCCGCGACAAGGCGATCAACGGCAACAGGCCGACCGCGACGATGGCCAGCGCCGCGGTGGACGCCTCGGCCAGGCGCTCGTCCGAAGCCAGTGTATAGGCCTGCGTCGCCAGCGTATCGAAATTGAAGGGGCGCATGACCAGCGTGGCCGGCAACTCCTTCATGACATCGACGAAAACCAGCAGGCCGGCCGTAAACAGGCTACCGCGCAACATCGGCGCATGCACCCGACGCAGCGTTTCGCTTTGGCCGAGACCGAGGCTGCGCGCCGCGTCATCCATGCTCGGCGTGATCTTGGCCAGGCTCGATTCGACCGTGTGCAGCGCCACCGCCAGAAAACGCACCAGATAGGCGTAGATCAGCGCGGCAATGCCGCCGGTCAGCAGCAGGCCCGGGTTGTAGCCGAACCAGTGCAGCCATTGTCCGGACAGCCAGTTGTCGAGCCGGGTCACCGGGATCAGCACGCCGACCGCGATCACCGCCCCCGGCACCGCGTAGCCGAGGCCGACCAGGCGATTCAGGCCGTTGGCGAAGCCGCTTTTGGCCAGGCGTGCGCCGTAGGCCATCAGCAAGGCAAGCAGGACGCCAATGATCGCCGTCATGCCGGCCAGCACGAAGCTGTTGCGCGACAGCATCAGGAAACGCTCGCCGAACTGGGCATCCCCTTCGGTCAACGCCATCTTGAGCAGCAAAACGGCCGGCAGGATGAAACCGAACAACAGCGGCAGCGCACAGGCCAGCGTCGCCAGCAGCGCCTTGATCCCATGCAGTTGCGCCCCGGCCATCGGGCGATTGCGGCCGGTCGTGTTGTTATAGCGGGCTCGGCCGCGCGACACCCGTTCCGCCATCAGCAGGAAGAGGACGAAACCGAGCAGCATGGCGGCCAGCTGGGCGGCGGCGACGCGGTCGCCGAGCGAGAACCAGGCGCGGTAGATGCCGGTGGTGAAGGTATTGACCGCGAAATAGGCGACCGTGCCGTAATCGGCCAGGGTTTCCATCAGCGCCAGCGCGACACCGGCGACGATGGCCGGCCGGGCCAGCGGCAGCGAGATGGCGAAGAAGCCGCGCCACGAGCCCATGCCCAGCGTCCGCGCCGCTTCCAGCATGCCGCTGGCGCGTTCGATGAAGGCGGTACGGGCCAGCAGATAGACATAGGGATACAGGACGCAGACGAACATCAGGATCGCCCCGGGCAAGGTGCGGATGTCCGGGAACCAGTAGTCGCCGTGTTCCCAGCCGAAGGTGTCGCGCAGCGCCGTCTGTACCGGGCCGACGAATTGCAGGAAATCGGTATAGACGTAAGCCATGACATAGGCCGGCATGGCCAGCGGCAGCACCATCGCCCATTCGAAGATGCGGCGGCCGGGGAATTCATGCATCGCAGTCAGCCAGGCGGTGGCGACGCCGATCAGCCCGACGCCGCAGCCGACACCGAGGCACAGCCACAGGGAATTCAAGATGTAGTCGGGCAACACGGTATGGACCAGATGCGCCCAGGTGTCGCTAGTGCCGCCAACAAAAAGATTGAGGCCGACGCTGGCGACTGGCAATCCTGCCAGCAAGGCGACGACGAATCCGACAATCAGCAGGGGTGAATATTGGGCGGTACGCATACGTGTGAATGCGAATTATAATCGACCGCTATGGCACAACTTCAACTAAATGGCGTCATACAGCGCTACGGCAAGCACACCATCGTCGATGGCGTTAACTTTTCGCTGGAAGCGGGCCAGATCGCCTGCCTGCTTGGCCCGTCCGGCTGCGGCAAGACGACCTTGCTGCGCTGTATCGCCGGTTTCGAAGATATCGCCGGCGGCGAGATCCTGCTGCACGGCCAGGTGGTCAGCCGGGCCGGCCAGCGCGTCGCGCCGGAAAAGCGGCGGATCGGCATGGTCTTCCAGGACTACGCGCTGTTTCCGCACCTGACCATCGAACAGAATGTTGCCTTCGGGCTGGGCCGCAAGCCGACCGAAGATGTCCACCTGCGCGTCCGCCAGTTGCTGGCCACGGTCGGCCTCTCCGGCCAGGGCGACAAATATCCGCACGAACTGTCCGGCGGCCAGCAGCAGCGCGTTGCCCTGGCCCGCGCCCTCGCCCCGCGGCCAGAGTTGATCCTGCTCGACGAGCCTTTTTCCAACCTCGATGTCGGCCTGCGCGAGCGGCTCTCGGTCGAGGTCCGCGAAATCCTCAAACGCGAGGGGTCGACCGCGATCATGGTTACCCACGACCAGCACGAAGCCTTCGCGATGGCCGACGAGATCGGCATCATGTACGAGGGCCGCATCCAGCAATGGGATGTCCCCTACAACCTGTACCACCGCCCGGCCAACCGCTTTGTCGCCGACTTCATCGGCCAGGGCGTGCTGGTCGCCGGCACGGTCGGCGACAACAACAGCGTGCGCATGGAACTGGGCACGCTGATTTCCGACACCCCGGTTGAATGCAGCGAATCCTGCTCGGCCTGCGATAACGGCTGCCGCGTCGATATCCTGCTGCGTCCGGACGACATCGTGCACGACGACCACAGTCCGGTGCAGGCCGAAGTGCTGCACAAGGCCTTTCGCGGCGCCGACATCCTCTATACGCTGCGCCTGGCCAGCGGTACCGAAGTGCTGTCGCTGGTCCCTTCGCACCACAACCATGCGCTCGGCGAAAAAATCGGCATCCGGCTCGATGCTGACCACGTCATCGCCTTCAAGAAGCATGAGGAGTGTGACGACCCGGCCTGCGAAATCAAGCTTGAACAGCAGGCTGCCAAGCCGATTACCTGGCTGGCCGAAGACCGCGCCCGCTAACCCCCTGGCCGCAGCATGATTCCCTTCCTCGGTCCGCTCGACCTTTTCCCGCCGGTCGATGCTGCCCGCCGGGACATGGGCGGCCTGCTCGCCGTCGGCGGCAATCTGGCGCCGGACCGTCTGCTCGACGCCTACCGGCAG
Organism: Dechloromonas denitrificans; assembly: GCF_001551835.1. Classification (GTDB taxonomy): domain Bacteria; phylum Pseudomonadota; class Gammaproteobacteria; order Burkholderiales; family Rhodocyclaceae; genus Azonexus; species Azonexus denitrificans. Next base: position 30,371 of record NZ_LODL01000040.1, read on the forward strand.
GGCATCTTTCCGTGGGGCACGGTCGAGGGTCATCCGCTGTGGTACAGCCCGGACCCGCGCATGGTGCTCTTTCCCGACGAGTTCCGGCTGACCCGCTCGCTGCGCAAGACGCTGCGCAGCGGCCGTTTCGAAGTCCGTTTCGACAGCAATTTCGCCGGCGTCATCGGCGCCTGTGCCGCGACGCCGCGCCCCGGCCAGGATGGCACCTGGATTTCGCCGGAGATGATGAACGCCTACTGCCGACTGCATGAACTTGGCTGGGCACATTCGGTCGAAACCTATGACGAAGGTGATCTGATCGGCGGTCTATATGGCTTGGCCATCGGTCGCATGTTCTATGGAGAGTCGATGTTCTCTCGCCGGAGCGACGCCTCGAAGGTCGCCTTCGCTCACCTCATCCGTCACCTTGTGGCTCACCAGTTCGGCATGATCGACTGCCAGATGCGCACCGAACACCTCGCCTCGCTCGGCGGCCGGGAAATTCCCCGGGCCGCATTTCTTGACCGTCTGCAGGCCTTGACCGGCAGCGGCTGCGAGCGCACGAACTGGGCGACCGCCCCTGCCGTTTTCGACTGGTAAGCCATGGCCCAGCCCGACGACGCCGCCCTGCCCTTCTCGCTGCTCCAGTTCTATGCGACCTCGCCTTACCCGTGCAGTTACCTGCCGGAACGCCAGGCCCGCTCGCAGGTGGCGACGCCGGCCCACCTGATCGACGGCGAAATCTACAGTTCGCTGGTCCGTGCCGGCTTCCGGCGCAGCGGCATTTTCACCTACCGGCCGCATTGCGACGGTTGCCAGGCCTGCACGCCGGTCCGCCTGCCGGTCGCCGACTTCCAGCCCAACCGCAGCCAGCGCCGCGCCCTGAAAAAACACTGCCACCTGGTCGCCCGCGAACGGCCGCTAATATTCTGCGACGAGCATTACGCCCTCTACGCCCGCTACCAGAACACGCGCCACGCCGGCGGCGGCATGGACGAGGACAGCCACGAGCAGTACGCCCAGTTCCTGCTGCAGAGCCGAGTCGATACCCGGCTGATCGAGTTTTCCGAAAACGACGTGGTGCGCATGGTCAGCCTGATCGACGTTCTCGACGACGGCCTGTCCTCGGTGTACACCTTCTACGACCCCGACATTCACGGCGCCAGCTTCGGCGCCTACAACATCCTCTGGCAAATGGCCCAGTGCCAGGCCAACGGTTTGCCCTACCTCTATCTCGGCTACTGGATTGCCGAGAGCCGCAAAATGGCCTACAAAGCCAACTTCCGCCCGCTCGAGGGCCTCATCGACGGCCGCTGGCAAGCCCTGCCAGCCAGTGCCCCCGACCTGGACAACGCATGAAACTGCACCACCTTCCGCTCCTCCTCTTGCCGCTGACCGCCCTGGCCGACAGCGAACGCCAGCCTTACGCCTGCGACAACGGCAGCCGCATCGAGATTTCATTTTCGGCCGCCAGCGACGGTCGACCGCAGGCCACGCTGCATTTCGCCGACGAAGCGATCACCCTGCCGCAAGTGCCGGCCGCCTCCGGCGCGCTCTATCGCAACGACACGCTGCGCCTGCACACCAAGGATGATGAAGCCCTGTTCGAAGACGGCAAGGGCAATGCCCGGCGCTGCCTGCGCGGCGCGACGCCCCCGGCCAGCCCGGTCGCCGCCCAGCCGGCAGCGGCCAGCAGTTTCATCGACCTCGCCGGCCAGGTCAGCTACCGCGTCCGGATGGCCTTGCCGCCGGAAGCCGTGCTGATCATCCGCATTCAGGACACCGCCCGGGCCGGCGCCCCGGCCCGCGTGCTGGCCGAACAGCGCATCGGGCTGGCCGGCCAGCAGGTACCGATCGCCTTCCAGGCCACCATCGACCGCGACCTGATCGGCAAGAAGGCCCGCGTCACCGTCGCCGCCCGCATCGAAAACAAGGGCAAGCTGCTCTTCATCAACGACAAGAGCTACCCGGCCCTCGCCAACGGCCAGCCGCTACCGCTCGATATCCAGCTGAAACAGGTTGCCGGTGGCAAGGCGGGCTAGGCTTGGCCTCGGCCTGGCCGGCGCGCTGCTGCTCGCTGCCGGCGCCCGGGCCGAGAGCGTCGCCTGCCATGTCACCTATGGCGGTGCGACCCAGGTCATCGAGGCCCGCCCGGTCGATTCGCCCTACGGCGTCGCAACGACCAGCATCGGCTCCTTCTTTCTGTTCCGCATCGTCTTCCGCCGCGAACCGGCCGAACTGGCCGGCATCAAGCTCTATGCCTATGCCGACCGCGACAGCGGGCCGACCCTGCTCCATCAGGCGAGCTACGCCTACCCGGCGAGCAATGCCGCGGTCGACGGCTTCAGCGGCCGGCAGGCCGTTTATGAACCGCTGCGCGACGGCGAACTGCAATACTGGTGCGAACTGAAAATGGCGGCCGGAAAATGAGCCGAAAACACGGGTTGACCGCAGGACTGCTGCTTTTGCTGGCCGGGCCGCTGCTCGCCGAGCCGGTGACGCTGATTTTCGCCGGCGACATCATGCTCGACGACGGCCCCGGCCGCCTGATCGGCCAGGGCGGCGACCCGCTGCTGCCCTTCTCGGCCATTCTGAAGGAAGCCGATTACCGGATCGCCAATCTCGAATGCCCGATTGCCGAAGGCGGCAGCCAGTTCGACAACAAAATCTACAGCTTCCGCGCCAAGCCGCGCGTCCTGCCCGTGCTGCAGGGCCGCTTCGACGCCGTGTCGCTGGCCAACAACCATTCCGGCGACTACGGCCAAAGCGCCTTCCTGGAAACCCTGCACTACCTCGACAATGCCGGCATCGCCCGCTTCGGCGGCGGCCGCAACCTGGCCGAAGCGCACCAGCCGCTGTGGATCAACCGCAAGGGCCTGAAAATCGCCGTCCTCGGCTACAACGAGTTCAAGCCGCGCAGCTTCGAGGCCGGCGCCGAATGGCCGGGCATCGCCTGGAGCGAGGACGACCAGGTGATCAGCGACATCCGCGCCGCCAAAACAGCCGGCGCCGACCTGATCATTCCCTTCATGCACTGGGGCTGGGAGAAGGAAACCCAGCCCAGCGAACGGCAGCAAACCCTGGCCCGCCGGATGATCGACGAAGGCGCCGCCCTCGTCGTCGGCGGCCACCCGCACGTGACGCAGGGGGCCGAGGTCTACAAGGGCAAGCCGATCATCTACAGCCTGGGCAATTTCGTCTTCGACGGTTTCGACTACGACAACGCCAAACGCGGCTGGCTGCTCCGCCTCAAACTCGACCACTCCGGCGTCCTTTTCTGGGAAACGCTGGCCGCGCAGATGGACGACGACGGCACGCCCCACCCGGTTTCCGGCAGCTTCACGCCCTGCGGCCGGGGTGGCGACACACTGATTTCGGAATGCATGAACCCCTGAACCAGGAGCAAACATGGACAGCCGCTACCTCGACGATCTCACCCCCGGCCAGCGTTTCACCTCGCCCGGCCTGACGCTGACTGAAGCCGAAATCATCGACTTCGCCTGGCGCTACGATCCGCAGCCCTTTCACCTCGACGCCAATGCCGCCGCCGAATCGCCCTACGGTGGGCTGATCGCCAGCGGTTTCCAAAGCCTGGCCATCTGCTTCCGGCTGTTCATCCAGTCCGGCCTGCTCGCCGACTCCAGCCTGGGCTCGCCGGGCATCGACGAACTGCGCTGGCTGGCCCCGGTCCGGCCGGGCGATACGCTGCACAGCGAGATCGAGGTGCTCGAGGCACGGCCCTCGAAGTCGAAGCCGGACCGCGGCATCGCCCGCCTCAGGTATCACGCGGTCAACCAGCGCGGCGAGGTGGTTTTGAGCTTTATCGTCAACCATTTGCTGCGGCGCAACACCCAGCCCTGACTTCGCTTCCCCATCCCGGCTTCCGCCCCCCCGGCAGCCGGGCGAAGTGCTAAATTGCGCGCCTCGCCCCCGGCTTCGTGCCTCGGCGAAAAAACACATATAGCACCGCAGGTGCACCAGGGAATACTCAGGGGAAATCATGCAGTCGGACGCGCACAAAAACCTGCCGGCAATCACCATTGCCGCCATCGGTGTCGTTTTCGGGGACATCGGCACCAGCCCGCTGTACGCCTTGAAGGAAATCTTCAATGGCCACCACCCGATCCCGGTCACCCCCGAGAACATCCTCGGCATCCTGTCGATGGTCGTCTGGTCGATCGTCGCGCTGGTCTCGGTCAAGTACGTCGCCATCATCATGCGCGCCGACAACCGCGGCGAAGGCGGCTCGCTGGCCTTGCTGGCGCTGGTCACCGAGCGCGCCAAGAACCCCCGCATGTCGTGGATCATCACCCTGCTCGGCATCTTCGCCGCCGCACTGTTCTACGGCGACAGCATGATCACGCCGGCCATCTCGGTACTGTCGGCCGTCGAGGGGCTGGAGATCATCACCCCGACGCTGAAGCCTTACGTCATCCCGATCACGCTGCTCATCATCACCGGCCTCTTCTTCATCCAGAAACGCGGCACCGGCACCGTCGGCCTCTTCTTTGGCCCGGTCATGGTCGCCTGGTTCGGCATCCTCGGCATCCTCGGCGCCCTTGAAATCATGCACAACCCGGGCGTACTGATGGCCCTGCTGCCCAGCTATGCCTTCCACTTCATCGTGAGCCACCCCGGGCTGGCCTTCCTCGCCCTCGGCTCGGTGGTACTCGCCGTCACCGGTGGCGAAGCGCTGTACACCGACATGGGCCATTTCGGCCGGTTCCCGATTCGCCTCGCCTGGTTCGGTTTCGTCATGCCGGCGCTGGTTCTCAACTACTTCGGCCAGGGCGCGCTGCTGCTCGCCGAACCGGAAGCCATCGCCAGCCCCTTCTTCCACCTCGCCCCGGACTGGGCCCTGGTGCCGATGGTCGGCCTGGCCACGCTGGCCACGGTGATCGCCTCGCAGGCGGTCATCTCCGGCGCCTTTTCGGTAGCCCGCCAGTCGATCCAGATGGGCCTGCTGCCACGCATGCAGATCATTCACACCTCGGGCAAGGAAGAAGGCCAGATCTACGTGCCCTTCACCAACTGGACGCTCTACCTGGCGGTCGTCGCACTGGTCATCGGCTTCAAGAATTCCTCCAACCTGGCCGCCGCCTACGGCATCGCCGTCACCGGCACCATGCTGATCGACACCATCCTGGTCGCCTTCGTCATGGTGCTGCTCTGGCGCTGGAACCTGCTCACCGTCGCGCTGGTTGCCGGGGTCATGCTGGTCATCGACATTGCCTTCTTCGCGGCCAATGCGATCAAGATTCCCGAGGGCGGCTGGTTCCCCATTGCCATGGCCCTGGTGTCCTTCACCGTGCTGACCACCTGGCGGCGCGGCCGGCGCCTGGTCGCCGACGAGATGGCCAAGCAGAGCATCCCGATGGACGATTTCCTGCAGTCGATCGACGATGTGCACCGCATCAACGGCACCGCAATCTTCATGACCAGCGCCAAGGAAGGCGTGCCCCCCGCCCTGCTCCACAACCTCAAGCACAACCAGGTGCTGCATGAACGGGTCGTGCTGGTCACCGTCCAGACCATGCCGACGCCGCACGTCAACGACATGGACCGCATCTACCTGCACCCGATGCGGCAAGGCTTCCAGCGCCTGATCATCCGCTACGGCTTCATGGAAAGCCCGGACGTGCCGGGCGCGCTGGAGCAATGCAAGCGTTTCGGCGAACGTTTCGACATGATGGAAACAACCTTCTATCTGTCGCGCGAAACCATTGTGCCGTCGCTGGCGCGCAAATTCAGCCCCCTGCGCGGCCGCCTGTTTGCCGTGATGTCGAAGAACGCAACCAGCGCCAGCGACTTCTTCCATATCCCGACCAACCGGGTGGTCGAACTGGGCACCCAACTGGTGATCTGAAACCGCGTTTCAGCGCAAACAAAGAAGCCGGGGCATTTCCCGGCTTTTTTTGTGGTCGACCGCAGGAGGGCTCAAAAGGGTGGTTATTTGCTCAACAGAGTTGCCTTAAAGTGATTTTCCGTAGAACTGAGTCAGTTTTTCCATGGCTTGATTCACATAGTGCGGCTTCCAATAGGTTTCAATGTGGGTCGCACCGTCAATCAAAAACAGTTCCTTGTCTTTGGCATTGACCGCATCCTTGAAAGCGCTCTGCGTCATGTACAGGGAATCGGCTTTGCTGCCAGCGATCATCAACAAGGGCTGGTCAATCAAGTCCATGTTGCTGGCCGCGTCGAAGTTCATCAATTCGAGCAGGCTGCTCATCGTGTACCGGAAGGTCGAATTCGGATGAGCATGCGTCTTCCAGTAGTACTCGAAGCCCTGGCGATATAGGTCGAACGGCAACTTGGCAATCTGCTCATCAGTCAGCATGGTGTCGGCAGCATAGATGATCTTGCCGCCTGCAGCTTCCTGGGCACGAGCTTCAGAGGCCTGTTTCAGGCGTTCCTGTATCGTGCCCAACTGGGAATCCCTGTAACCGTTGCGCCGCACGAGACCGGAATTGAACATGCTCAAGGTGGCAATGGATTTGAAACGCTTGTCGGTTTGGGCGGCCTTCAGTGAATAGCCGCCACCACCGCAGAGACCGAGCAAGCCAAGGCGAGCGGCATCGACGCCGGCGTATTGGCTGATGAAGTCGGCCATGCCGTGAATGTCTTCAATGCGATGGGATGGCTTGTCCACATTGCGCGGCATGCCGCCGCTCGCGCCTTGATACGCCGCATCCGCTGCAATGGTGATATAGCCTTGCTCGGCCAGACGCTGGGCGTACAAACCAGCGACTTGTTCCTTGACGCCACCATTGGGGTGGGCAACCACAACCGTCGGATATTTTTGGCTAGAGTCATAGTTCGCCGGGGTGTAAACGTTGGCAGATATATCAATGCCGTTCAGTTTATAAGTCACAGGATGGATGTTGACTTTGCCTTTGACGTTTTCGGCAATCGCGCCCGCGTAGGTCAGCGTGAATGGATTTTGTTTGTAGTCTGCGGCCACCGAAACTCCTGATAAAACGCCGATACTTGCGCTTACGACCGCTGCTTTAATTAAGCCGGATTTCATGTTTGTAACTCCTGAAGAGTTGAATTCGTTTCAGTTGAAAGCTGGGCTTTAAATCAGTCCAGATGCTTTTCGGCAAGAAATTGCGACATCAGGTCGGCAATCTGGAGATTGTTGAGGTCGGAAAACGGAAAGTGCGTGTTACCGCGGATACCGATCTCCGGCAGGAGAACGAGCTTTGCATCACCGCCATGGCGATTGATCGCATCAACCCATTGTTTGGCCATGGCCAAGCGTACGCGCCAGCCATCCTGACCGGGATTGGGGACGGGTTCGTTGAGGATGAAATCGCCGTAATAGATAACGATGGGGATTCGGGTCAGCTTCATGAACTCAGCCAGCGGAATCCCGACCCCTTCCAGCGGGCCGGCGGCACTGGGCATCACTGGCGGCACCTCGCCTTCCGGAAAGACAAAGCCGCTCCCCGGTTCGTAGGCGACGATGGCGCGGATGCGCGGGTTCTTCATCGCGGCCAGCCAGCCCATACCGCCACTGTGCGAATGGGTCACCAGGATGCCGGCGCCGATCTTGCCGAACAAGGCAGAGACGGCATTACTGGTCAGATTGGTGTCGATTGGGCCGGTGTCTGGCGTCATCGCCCGGAAATACTGATCCAGAGCCTCCGGCGAGCGGGAGAACTGCACGCCAGGAAAATAGTTCGGCCAGATACCGACACGGAAGGTTTCGAACCAGCGCTGGTCATCCGGCGTGGCGCTGATCGTTGTGGCGACACTGCTGCGCCCCGCAGAAGCGCGACGGGGCTGATCGAGCAAATAGGTCGCGAAGCCACGACGCAGAAAGATGTTCTGGTAGCCCTCTCGCCCATCCGGCGTCGATTCCCAGGTCTTGGTGGACTGGCCGAAGCCATGCCACATCACCAGCGGCAATTTGCGGGCCTTGACCGGGACTTGATAAAACACGCGGGCATGGTCACCGTGGAGCGTCTGGCCACCGGAACTCAGATTGAGCGAATCGTAGTTGCCGGGGCTCTGAACTACCGTCCCCCCCACGGCGAAGCTGCCTTGTTCCTGGATCACCAGCGGTGCGACAGGCTTTTGCGGAGCGGCCACCGATAGTCCAGCCGCAAACAGCATGCAGCCAGCCAAGGCGAGCAGGTTCTTTCGCAAAGTTGAAGTCATGATCGAAAACTCCTTCGGTTAAATGGCTTACTTGGCCGGCAGCACTTCTTTGGCGACCGAAACTGCCGAGACCGCACTGGGCCAACCTGAATAAAAGGCCAAATGAGTAATCGCTTCGGCAAGCTCTTCATGTGTCAGGCCGTTCTTGGTCGCCAGGGCGAGATGCGAGCGGAGCTGATCAGGGCGATTCAGTGCAATCAGCGCACTGACCGTTACCAGGCTTCTGTCCCGTTGCGACAGCCCGGGACGCTCCCAGATCTCGGCATACAGCACGTTGTCGGTCAACTCGGCCAGCTTCGGGGCGAAATCGCCCATCAGCTGCTGGGCCCGGGAAGGCTGCACGGCGGGTGCGGCCCCCTCTTTGGCTGAAGGCCTAATACGATATTGGCTGTCGGTGACCTTCTCCAGCCAGGCCACCGATTTGCCATCGACTTGCTCCTGGATGGCCAGGTGGGTCATGGCTGCCGTCGCCGACGCCCCATGCCAGTGTTTTTGGCCGGGCGGGATCGACACCACATCCCCGCGCTCGATGCGCTGAATCGGGCCATCCCAGAACTGGATCAGCCCGCTACCTTCGGTCACGACCAGCGTCTGCCCCAGGGGATGGGTATGCCAATCGGTGCGAGCCCCTGGCGCGAAGGTGACATAGGCAGCCGATGCCCTGGCCGGCGCATTCGGCGAAAAGAGCGGTACCACGCGGGCCTTGCCGGTGAAATGCTCGGACGGCGCTTCGTAAGGCGTTCGCGACGCACTCCGCAAAATAGTGGCCGAGACCGCATGCCCCGCGGCGTTGGCGGAAGCATTCAGCTCATTGCCGGCTGTTTCGGCAAAAGAGGACGAAAAGACCGGCATCAACAGCAGCAACAGGAGTGCGTGTTTCATGATGGATACCTTTCCCGGTTCGTATGTAAATGACGTTCCATGACAGCGCTCACAGTCCGGTCATGTTCAGCGCGTACTCGGGCAAGCGCGCGCCTTCCAGATGCAGTTTCGAGGCGGCCGACCCGATTTGCTGCAAGTCGTCGGCGGTCAATTCGACAGCGGCGGCCCCCAGATTCTCTTCAAGGCGATGCAGTTTCGTGGTGCCGGGAATCGGAACGATCCAGGACTTCTGCGCCAGCAACCAGGCGAGCGCAATCTGGGCGGGAGTCACTCCTTTGCTCTCGGCAACCTCCCGGATCAGGGCAACCAGCGCGACGTTGGCTTTCAGGGCTTCCGGTGAGAAACGCGGCACCTGCGACCGAAAGTCGGTGCTATCGAAACGGGTGTTCTCGTCCATCTTGCCGGTCAGGAAACCAGCCCCGAGCGGGCTGAACGGAACAAAGCCGATCCCCAGCTCTTCCAGTGTCGGCAGCAATTCGGTTTCCGGGCCTCGCCACCACAGGGAATACTCGCTTTGCACGGCACTCACCGGCTGTACTGCGTGGGCACGGCGAACCGTCTGGATACCCGGTTCGGACAAGCCGAAATGCTTCACTTTGCCTTCGGCGATCAATTCCTTTACCGCTCCGGCAACGTCCTCGATGGGCACACCAGGATCAACGCGATGCTGGTAAAACAGGTCGATGGCATCGACCTTGAGACGCTTCAGCGATGCTTCGGCGACAGCCTTGATATGCTCCGGGCGGCTGTTCACACCCCCCGAACGTTGCGCGGTTGCCGGATCGAGGTCGAAGCCGAACTTCGTGGCGATGACCACCCGTCCCCTGAAAGGTGCAAGTGCTTCACCCAGCAACTCCTCGTTCACGAATGGGCCGTAGACTTCGGCCGTATCGAAGAATGTGACGCCCAGATCAACCGCCTTGCGGATGAGCGCGATCATCTCCGTTTTGTCGCCGGCCGGACCGTAGGCAGAACTCATGGACATGCAGCCGAGGCCCAGTGTTGATACCTCAAGACCACTGTTGCCAAGCATGCGCTTCTTCATGACGAATCTCCTTTGAATGGTGAGGTGCACACTGCTATTTGAAACAGATGAGTTCCGTGTGCTGATGTTGGTCAATGTAGTTGCCGCTGATTGATTTGTTAATACGCTAAAATCAGCATGGGTTTATGCACAGGACTGATAAATGGCTGCCGGCAACTTTAGTGATCTCGTTGCGTTCATTGCAGTAGCGCGGGAGAGGAATTTCACCCGAGCAGCGGCTCAGTTAGGGATATCGCAATCGGCCCTGAGTCACACGATTCGCAGCCTGGAAGCCCGACTCGGAGTTCGTTTGCTGGCCCGCACCACGCGGAGCGTTTCGCCGACCGAAGAAGGAATCCGATTGCTGGAGAATGTTGCTCCGCGCCTTGAGGAAATCGATAACGAACTGGCGGCTTTATGCGAGCTAAGAAACAAGCCAAGTGGCCTGATACGCATCACGACTGCTGAACACGCAGCCAATACGGTGCTTTGGCCTCGTCTGCAGGGACTTTTGCAGGACTACCCCGAAATCAGAGTCGAGATAAACGTCAATTACGGGATGACCGATATCGTTGCGCAGCGCTTTCATGCCGGCGTACGCCTCGGCGATCAAGTCGAGAAAGATATGGTCGCGGTGCGGATTGGGCCTGACCTACGAGTAGCCGTTGTTGGCTCGCCGGACTATTTCGCGCGTCACCCACGACCGCAATCCCCCCAGGATCTGTCAAAACACAAGTGCATCAATCTTCGACTGCCGACCCACGATAGCTACATGGTTTGGGAATTCGAGAAAGAGGGAAGCCCATTGAAAGCCCACGTCGAGGGGCAATGGACATTCAATATAGGGTCTCACATTCTTCGGGCAGCCGTGGCTGGTTGTGGCTTGGCTTACCTGCCAGCGGACATGGCTAAGGAGGAGCTTGCCAGCGGGAAAATAATTTCAGTGTTGGAGGACTGGTGTCAGCCATACCCTGGGTACCACCTTTACTATCCAACAAGCCGGCAGTCATCACCGGCATTTAGGCTCTTGGTGGAATGCTTGCGATATCGAGTTTGAGGTGAACAGTATTGCAATGCCCGATATCAGGCGTATTGCTGTTTTCTACTGGCAAGCAGCCGAATCTTAGTCAGCCACCCACGCACGCCAAACCACCCAAATCAGCCGCCCAAAACCCAAAGGCCAGGCGGCTCGCCTGGCCTTTTCTCACTGGTAGCGCAGCGCCTCGATCGGGTCGAGCTGGGCCGCCTTGCGGGCCGGGTACCAGCCGAAGAAGATGCCGACCGTCGCCGCCACGGCGAAGGCGACCAGGGCCGCGCTGCCGGAGATGACGACGACCATGCCGGTGAAGGCGTTGATGCCGAGCGCGATGGCCAGGCCGAGCAGCAGGCCGAGCAGGCAACCGGCGAAGGAGATCATCACCGCTTCGAGCAGGAACTGGGTCAGGATGTCTTTCTGGCGGGCGCCGATGGCCATCCGGATGCCGATTTCGCGGGTCCGCTCGGTGACCGAGACGAGCATGATATTCATGATGCCGATGCCGCCAACGAGCAGCGAAATGGAGGCGATGGCGCCGAGCAGGATGGACATCGTGCGCGTCGTCTCGGCTTCGGATTCGGCGGCGGCCGACAGGTTGCGCATGAAGAAGTCGTCCGGCATCCCCTCGCGCAGGCGGTGGCGCTGACGGAGCAGGCTGGTCACGCTGTCCATGACGCGCGGCATGTTTTCGGCCGAGTCGGCCTGCACCATGATCATCCGCACAGAACCCAGGAAAGGCGTGCCGAAGACCTTGCGCTGGGCGGTGCTCAACGGAATGATCACGGTGTCGTCCTGGTCGCGGCCATCGAGGTTCTGCCCCTTGCTACCGAGCACGCCGATGACCACGAACGGGTTCTGCTGGATGCGCATCGTCTTGCCGATCGGATCGTCATCGCCGAACAGGTTTTGCGCCACCGTCTTGCCGATCAGCGCGACGCGGGTCGCCGAACGGACGTCGGAATCGCCGAAGCCGGCACCATTGACGATGTTCCAGGCCCGCGCATCGAGATACTCCGGCGTCGTGCCGATCACCTGCGAACTCCAGTTCTGCGAGCCATAGACCAGTTGCCGCGTACCCTGATGGGTCGGCGCCACGTTGGACACGCCATCCAGTTCGGCGATGGCGGCCCCGTCGGCGACGTTCAGGGTCGGCGCGCCGGCCGAGCCGCTGCGCACGCCGGCCGTGGTGAAGGAACCGGATAGGACGATGAACAGGTTCGAGCCCATGGTGCTGATCGTCTGCTGCACGGCGTACTGCGCGCCCTGACCGATCGCCATCATGATGACGACGGCGCCGACGCCGATCACCATGCCAAGCATGGTCAGCGCCGTGCGCAGGCGGTTGGCGCCCATCGCCAGCCAGGCTTCGCTGAGCATGGCCTTCAACATGGCCGGCCCTCACGGCGCTCGTTTTGGTGCCATTCCGGCGGTCGACCGTCGGAATCGGCCATTTTTCGCGACAATAAAATCATGCGGTCTGCCCCGTCAGATGGTCGCTGACGATCTGGCCGTCGAGAAACTTGACCTGCCGCTTGGCGTGCGCCGCGATATCTGGCTCGTGGGTGACCAGCACGATGGTGATACCCTCGGCGTTCAACTCGCCGAACAGGCGCATGATTTCCTCGCTGGTATGGCTGTCGAGGTTGCCGGTCGGCTCGTCGGCGAGGATCAGGCGCGGCTTGTTGACCAGCGCCCGGGCAATCGCCACCCGTTGCTGCTGGCCGCCGGAAATGCGGTTGGGCAGCGAATCGGCGTACTTGCCGAGGCCGACCTTGTCGAGCAGCTCGCACGCTGCGGCCCGCCGGCTTTCCTTGTCGGCGCCGGCATAGACCAGCGGCAGCGCGACGTTGTCCTGCAGGCTCATCCGCGGCAGCAGGTTGAAGCCCTGGAAGACGAAGCCGAGCGTCCGGTTGCGCAGGACGGCCAGCGCATCCTTTTCCATGTGCGCGACGTTTTCGCCGGCCAGGTAGTAGTCGCCGATGCTCGGCGTATCGAGGCAGCCGAGCAGGTTCATGAAGGTGGACTTGCCGGAACCCGACGGCCCCATGATGGCGATGTACTCGCCGGGGCGGACTTCCAGATCGACGCCTTTCAGCGCCGGGAACAACCCGGCGGCGGTGGCGTAGGATTTGCCCAGCCCGACGACGCGAATTACCGGTTCGGCCATCAGAACATCCGCATGCCGACGCTGGACGGCGGCTTGACGCCGTTGGTGTTTTCGCCGGTGACGATGCGCGCGCCGACCGCCAGATCGCCGCTCAGCACCTCGGTATTGCGGTTGTCGGTAATGCCGAGCTGGACGCTGACCGGCTTCAATTCGCCATCGGCCAGCACATAGACCGTGCCGCTCTGGCCGTCGCGCTTCTTGCCCTTGCCGGGACCTTTCGGGCCGCCGCCCTCGCCGGCCGGCGGCATGCCTGCGGTCGACGCCGGTTTTTGGCCATTTTCCGCCTTCTTCTCGGCCGCCTCGGCCGGCTTGAAACGCAGCGCCGCATTCGGCACCAGCAGCACATCCTCGCGCTTCTGGACGCCGATATTGACGTAGGCGGTCATGCCCGGCAGCAGCACCTGCTCGGGATTGGCGACGTTGATGCGGACATTGTAGGTGACGACGTTCTGCTGATTGGTCGGGTTCAGCCGGATCTGCTGCACCTCGCCGACGAAGTTGCGATTCGGGAAGGCATCGACGGTAAAGCGCGCCTTCTGCCCTTCGCGGATGCTGCCGATATCGGCTTCGGCGAAGCTGGTGTCGATGCGCATTTCGGAAAGATCCTGGGCGATCTTGATCAGCGTCGGCGTCTGGAAGCTGGCCGCCACCGTCTGGCCGAGATCGACGACGCGGTCGATGACGACGCCGTCGACCGGCGAGCGGATCACCGTGAAATTGAGGTTGGCCCGGTCGCGCTCGTTCTGCGCCTTGGCCAGCGCCACTTGCGCCTTGGCCGACTTCAGCGCTTGGCTGGCCTGGTCGTACTCCTGCTTCGACACGTACTCCTGGGCGAACAGCGATTTCATCCGCGCTTCGTTGGCCTGCGCCAGTTCCAGCGTCGCCTGGGCGTTGACCACGCTGGCCGCGCTCTGCCGCTCGGTGGCCGAAACCAGCGCATCGTCGAGTTCAAGCAAGGGCTGGCCGGCCTTCACCTTGTCGTTGAAATCGACATACAGCTTCCTGACGGTGCCGGAAACCTGGGTGCCGACGCTGACCAGCACCACCGGATTCAGCGTGCCGTTGGCCGAAACGGTCTGCGTCACCTCGCCTTTTTCGACGGTGGCCAGCTTGTAGCGCGTTTCCGGGTTCTGCGCCGCGCGCTGCTTGGCGTACCAGACGCCGCCGCCAACCAGGCCAGCCGCTAGCGTGACGCCAATGAGAATCTTACCTATCCGTTTCATGGTCTTCCTTCTGCTGCCCCTTGCAGCAGTGTGTAATCGAGCGCGCCGACGGCCTGGGCCAGCGTGGCGCGGAAAACATGCCAGTCGAGCGCCGCCTGGATGCGTTGCAGGCGGGCACTGGCCAGCGCGCTCTGCGCCGCCAGCAAATCGAGCACGGTGCCGACGCCGGCCTTGTAGCGACCGAGCGCTACCCGCTCCGACTGCTCGGCGCTGGCCACCAGGTCGGCCGTCGTGAGCAGGCTTTGCGTCGCCGTGGTCAGGCTTTGATAGGCCTTCCAGACATCGAGCGCCACCTGGTTCTGCAAGCGGTCGCGCTGCGCCGCCTTGACCTCGGCCTGGGCCGCCGCCGAACGGACGCGATAGGTCGTGTCGAAACCGGAGAAAATGGGCACATTCAGGGTCAGGCCGACATTGCCGCCCTGCGTCACGACACCGCCGACATCCTGCCAGGTCGGCCCGGTACCGAGCGACACGGTCGGCCGGCCCTGGGCGCGGGCGAGATCGACCGACGCCTCGGCCGCCTTCAACTGCGCTTCCGCCGCCTTGAGATCCGGCCGCCGGGCGCGCGCTTCCTCGATCAGGGCATCGACATCCTTCTGAAAACTCTGTCCCGGCGCGATGCTCGGAATCTCGGCCAGGGTAAATTTCTGCTGGGCCGGAAAACCCAGCGCATTGGCCAGCACGCCCAAGGCATTACGCGCCTCACCCTCGGCCCGAATCCGGTTCAGCGTCGCCTGCGACAGCGCCGTCTGCGCCTGCAGGCGATCGGCCGGCGTCGCCGCACCGACGCTGTAGCGGCCTTCCGCCGCCTGGAAACTCTCGCGCGCCGCCCGCTCCGCCTCGGTCACCGAAATGACGGCGGCGCGTGCCGCCTGTGCCGTGTAATAGCTTTGCAATGCCGCCAGGAAAAGCGTCTGCACCGTCGCGTTTTGCGTCGCCGCCGCGGCATCGAGCAATTGCCGGGCATTTTCGATATTGGCCGAGCGCTGGCCGGAATCGAAGACCAGCCAGGACAGCGTCAATGCGGCCGTGCTCTGGTTGTAGTTGCGTTGTTCGTTGGCGAACTGGCTGGCGCTTGCCCGGGCATCCAGACTCGGCAGCCAGGCCGCCTGCGCGACCCCGACCTGCGCCGCCTGGACGCGCGCCGCCGCCCAGACTTCGCGCGTTTGCGGATTGTTGCAGAGGGCAAGGTCGACCGCATCGATCGCCGCCAGCGGCGTCGCCGGCAGGTCGGTCGAGCATGGCGCCTCGCCAACCCGGGCCGCCAGGCGCGGCGACGGCTTAAGCGGTGCCATCGCCTCGACATCGAACGGATCATTCAGCCCGGCTGCCCAAGCGGGCATGGCCAGACAACAAAGTAAGGGGAGAAGACGGCGTGGCGAAATCGACATGGCCGGCAGTTTACCTCCCCTCGCCTTCGGCGAGATGTTAGTAATTGTTACGAGTGGGCCATCCCGCCGCTCAACGCATCAGTCGACCGCTGTTACCGACGATCGTGACCTCCACAAACCGCGAGCCGAGGCGTTCCTTGCCACTGTAGCTGACGGCAAAGCCGCCCATGTCATAAGCCCGCATGCTTTCCAGCGCCGCCTGCAATTTTTCGCGGCCGGCTTGCGGCCCGGCGCGATTCAGCGCCTCGACCATGACCCGCGCCGCGAGATAGCCTTCCAGCGTCGTATAGGTAATACCCGATTTCGGCTGCATCTCCTTCGGCAGCGCGGCAAACTCGCGCACCACGGCCGTCGTCCCGCTCCACGGGTAAGGCACGACCTGGGAAATGGCAATGCCGACCACCTCGTTGCCCAATTCGCTCTGCAAGGCCTTGTAACCGACGACCGAGAGGGCGAAGAATTGCGGCATAAGGCCGGTTTGACGCATCTGTTTGACGAAGGCGGCAGTCGGCTTATAGGTACTGACCATGACCACCGCCTGCGGGTTGGCCTTGGCAATCGCCTGCACCGCCGCGCCGACATCATTTGTCGTCTTGTCGTAACTGCCGGCACCGTGCAGTTTCAGGCCGCGCTTTTTCAAGGCCCCTTCAACCCCGGCCAGGCCGGCCTTGCCGAAGGCATCGTTCTGGTAGAAGACGGCGATGCGGTCGATGCCAAGCGTGGTCAGTTGGGCGATGATCTTCTCGGTTTCATCGCCATAGCTGGCGCGCAGCCAGAAGGTGGTCGGCGAAGCCTGCGCCCGCAGTTCGTCGGAACCGGTATAGGGGGCCAGCGACGGCACCGCCCGCTCGTTGATCAGCGGCATCAGCGCTGCGTAATTGGCACTGCCGAACATGCCGAAGAGCGCCAGCATGTTGTCGTCGGCCAGCAGTTTCTTGGCATTGTCGACCGATTTTTCGACGACATAGCCGTCGTCCAGCGTCTGCAACTCGATCTTGCGGCCATGCACGCCGCCCTTGCTGTTTACCCACTTGAAATAGGCCAGCGCACCGTCGCGATATTCGCTGCCCAGTTCGGCCAGCGGTCCGCTCAGCGGCGCCGATTGGCCGAGCAGGATCGGCGCCCCCGACAGCGCCTTGGCGGGCAGCGTCAGGCCAAGGCTGACGCAAAAAACAAGCGCCCCGAACAGGGCGCATCGCAAATCATTCATTTCCGGTCTCCTCAGCTGGCAGGATTCTTGTCGGGCGAGCAACCGGCGCTTCGCCTGTCACGCCCCGTCCTGTGGCGGATGCGCCGGCGGACTCTACCCCCGCGCCACGGCGGAGATTGTCATTACAGCGACAATTGCGACAGAAGCAGCCACTGCCTGCAGACGCTCAACCGAAGCAGCCTGAAATCAGCCCTTGTTCATCGCGGCGCGCAGCATCTCGGCTTCGAGCACCTGGGTATCGACATTGCTCAGCCGACCGACCTGGATTTCTTCGACGACCGGCACCTGCTCGGCGGTCTGTCCGGATTCGTTGACGTGACCGTCACGGAACGCGATCCACTGCGCCACCGTCACCTCGCGCTCGCTGAGGCCGGTCTGCATGCCTTCGGGCAAGGTTGCCCCCAGTTCGAGCAAAGCCCTGACCACTTCGGTCCGCCCGCCGCGCACCGCCATGCTGAGCGGCGAGGTCGGCTGCGCGTTGTCCGGCAGATTGACCTTGGCGCCCCGGCCGACCAATTCGCGAACGATATCGACATGCCCGAGAAAGCAGGCAATGCCCATCGGCAGGCCCGGCTCGCCCTGCCCGGACTCGGTCTCCAGCGTCACCCCGGACTCGAAGACGGCGCGCACATCCTGCAGCCGGCCGGAACGGATTGCCTTGAGAAGATCGAGCGGAGATGTCATGGCGCACGGGTTCGGAAGAAAGACCCTTGTATGGTACCAAGGGCATCGCGCCATGTCTTTCGAGTAAGCGCAAATCGAGCGGCAAATGACGTATTCACGGGCGCCAATGCGGTAAAATCGCGGGCTATGCTATATCCACTCATCCGCAAATTCTTCTTCGCGCTCGACGCCGAAACCGCCCACGGTATTGGCATGAGCGGTGTCTCCTTCCTCAATGCGACCGGTTTTGCCGGGCTGCTGGCCAAACCGGTGGCGCCCTGCCCGGTCGAGGTCATGGGTCTGAAGTTCCCCAACCCGGTCGGCCTCGCCGCCGGCCTGGACAAGAACGGCGACTACATCGACGGCCTGGCCCGGCTCGGTTTCGGCTTTCTTGAAATCGGCACCATCACGCCACGGCCGCAGGATGGCAACCCGAAGCCGCGCCTGTTCCGCATTCCGGAAGCGCAGGGCATCATCAACCGGATGGGTTTCAACAATGCCGGCGTCGACAAGCTGCTGGAAAACGTGCGCGCCGCGCAGTTTCCGAAAAATGGCGGCATTCTCGGCATCAATATCGGCAAGAACGCGACGACCCCGATCGACAAGGCGGCCGACGACTACCTGATCTGCCTGGAGAAGGTTTACAACGACGCCAGCTATGTCGCGGTCAACATCTCCTCGCCGAACACCAAGAATCTGCGCGAGTTGCAGAAGGACGACGCACTCGACGACCTGCTGGCGCAACTGAAGGCGAAGCAGGAACAACTGGCCGACAACTACGGCAAGTACGTGCCGATGGCGCTGAAGATCGCCCCCGACCTCGACGACGCACAGATCCTGGCGATTGCCGATGCACTGCGCCGCCACCGGATGGATGGCGTGATCGCCACCAACACCACGCTGTCGCGCGACGGCGTCGACAAGCTGCCGAACGGCAACGAAACCGGCGGCCTGTCCGGCAAGCCGGTCTTCGAGAAATCGACCGCGGTGCTCAAGAAGCTGTCTACGGCGCTGGCCGGCGAACTGCCGATCATCGGCGTCGGCGGCATCATGGGCGGCGAAGATGCGGCCGAAAAGATCCGCGCCGGGGCCAGCCTGGTGCAGTTCTACAGCGGCTTCATCTACCGCGGCCCCGATCTGGTCAGCGAAGTGGCGGAAACACTGGCTAACATGTTGAAGAAATCCGTATAAGCCCATAACCGGCGCGCGGTTGTTTGCACACCCGCGAAGCCCGATAATACGGCCTTCGAGCCTCCCCAAAATATGAGCCACTACTTATTCATCCTCGTCGGCGCGGTGCTGGTCAACAACGTCGTGCTGGTGAAGATTCTCGGTCTTTGCCCGTTCATGGGCGTTTCCAAGAAACTGGAAACCGCCTACGGCATGGGAGCCGCGACGACCTTCGTGCTGACCATGGCGACCGGCGCCAGCTACATCATCGATCATTACCTGCTGATGCCGTTCGGCCTGGAGTATCTGCGCACGCTGTCCTTCATCGTCACCATCGCCGCCATCGTCCAGCTGACCGAAATGGTCATCGCCAAGACTTCGCCGACGCTGCAGCAGACGCTGGGCATCTACCTGCCGCTGATCACCACCAACTGCGCCGTGCTCGGCGTGCCGCTGCTCAACATCGCCAACGGCTACAACTTCGTCGAGTCGCTGTTGTTCGGTGCCGGTAGCGCGGTCGGCTTCTCGCTGGTGCTGATCCTCTTTGCCGGCATTCGCGAGCGCATCGAAGGCGCCGACGTACCGGTTTATTTCCGCGGCGTGGCCATCGCCATGATTACCGCCGGCCTGATGGCGCTGGCCTTCATGGGCTTTGCCGGCCTGGACAAGTATCAGTAATGGATATCCTGCTCGCTATCGCCATCATGGCCCTCGGCGCCGTCGTCCTCGGCGCCGCCCTCGGCTTCGCCTCGATCAAGTTCAAGGTCGAGGGCGATCCGCTGGTCGAAAAGATCGAGGCCATCCTGCCGCAGACCCAGTGCGGCCAGTGCGGCTTCCCCGGCTGCAAGCCCTATGCCGAAGCCATCGCCAAGGGCGATGTCGACATCAACCTCTGCCCGCCGGGCGGTATGGAAGGCGTCGCCAAGCTGGCCGACCTGCTCGGCCGCGAGGTCAAGCCGCTCGATGCCGAGGAAAAACCGAAGCAGATCGCCATCATCGACGAAAACACCTGCATCGGCTGCACGCTGTGCATCCAGGCCTGCCCGGTCGACGCCATCGTCGGCGCCGCCAAGCAGATGCACACCATCATCACCCCGCTGTGCACCGGCTGCGAGTTGTGCCTGCCGCCCTGCCCGGTTGAATGTATCCGCATGGAAGCAATTACCGAAAACATCGACAACTGGAAATGGAAGTATCCGGTCGTCGAAATCAAGGCGGCACCGCTGCAAAAGGCTGCCTGATGCTGATGAATCTGTTCAAATTCAAGGGTGGCGTCAAGCCGCCGACCAACAAGACGCAATCCCTCGGTTTGTCGATCGCCCAGGCGCCGCTGCCCTCGAAGCTAGTCGTGCCGCTGCACCAGAGCATCGGCGGTACGCCGCGGCCGGTCGTCCAGGCCGGCGACAAGGTGCTGAAAGGCCAGCTGATCGGCGAAGCCGATGGCTGGATTTCGGCCGCTGTCCATGCGCCGACCTCGGGGACCGTGCTCGAAGTGGCGATGCATGTGCAGCCGCACCCCTCCGGCCTCGACGCCATGTGCGTCGTCATCGAGCCGGATGGCAAGGATGAATGGATTGCGCGCCAACCCGTCGATTACCAAGCGCTGACTCCCGAGCAGGTGCGCGAACGCCTGCAGCAGGCCGGTGTCGTCGGCCTGGGCGGCGCCGTTTTCCCGACCCACGGCAAGCTGACCGCTTCGAAGACGGTGCCGATGGACGAGCTGGTCATCAATGGCGCCGAGTGCGAACCCTTCATTACCTGCGACGACCTGCTGATGCGCGAACGCGCCGAGGAAGTCGTGCGCGGCATTGGCGTCTTCCGCGACCTGCTGCAGCCGAAGAAGGTGCTGATCGGCATCGAGGACAACAAGCCGGAAGCCGCCGCCGCGATGCGTGCTGCGGTCGACGCGCTGGGCGAGCCGTTTTTGGTCGTCCAGGTGCCGACGCTGTACCCGGCCGGCGGCGCCAAGCAGTTGATCCGCGTCCTGACCGGCAAGGAAGTGCCGGCCTCGAAACGCTCGACCGACCTCGGCGTCCAGTGTTTCAACGTCGCCACTGCCTACACCGCCTGGCGCGCCATCGCCCACGGCGAACCGGTCGTCTCGCGCCTGGTGACGGTGACCGGTAACGTCGGCGAACCGCGCAATTACGAAGTGCTGATCGGCACGCCGATGGGCGAACTGCTGCAATTGGCCCAGCCGCAGCCGGATACCGACGGCATCGTGATGGGCGGCCCGATGATGGGCTTTCTGGTCCCCGACGCCAAGGTGCCGGTGGTCAAGGCGACCAACTGCCTGATCGCCCACTCCGAGCGCCTGTTCCCGCCCAAGGCGCCGGAAATGCCGTGTATCCGCTGCGGCGCCTGCGCCCAGGCCTGCCCGCACGAACTGCAGCCGTTCGAGATGTACTGGTTCTCGCGCGCCAAGAATTTCGGCAAGACGCAGGAATATCACATCTTCGACTGCATCGAATGCGGCTGCTGTTCCTTCGTCTGCCCGTCGCGCATTCCGCTGGTTCAGTATTTCCGTTTCGCGAAGAGCGAAATCTGGGCCCGTGAACGCGACAAGAATGCCGCCGAGGGCGCCAAGGCTCGCTTCGAATTCAAGCAATTGCGCGATGAGCGCGAGAAGGCCGAAAAGGCCGAGAAGCTGGCCAAGGCCGCCGCTGCACAAGCCGCCAAGAAAGCCGCGGAAGCTGCTGCCGCGGCAGCAGCCGAAGCCAGCCCGACGGCGCCCGACAGCGCTGCCGCAGCAACGCAAGTCCCGGCCAGTGCGGCGACCGTCGAAGCAACAGCCACTCCTGCGGTCGACGCCGAAAAAGAGGCAAAAAAGGCCGCCATCGCCGCCGCTATGGCCCGGGCCAAGGCCCAGCGCGAAGCCGTGCAACCGAAAAACACCGAGCAACTGAGCGCCGTCCAGCAACGCGAACAGGCCGAGATCGAGGCCCGCCGCCAAGCCGCTCACCTGACCGACCCCGCCCAGGCGGAACCGGCCGCCCCGGCCAGCGAGAAAACCGACTGATGTTTGCCCCCGCCCCATTTCTACTGAAGGACGCCAGCGTCAGCCGGGTCATGACCCAGGTCTGCCTGGCCCTGGTTCCCGGCATCGCCGCCTATGCCTGGCTGGTTGGCCCGGCCATCCTGGTCCAACTGGTCATCGCCTCGCTCGCCGCGCTGCTCGCCGAAGCCGCCATGTTGCGCGTCCAAGGCAAGCCGCTCGGCATGTTCCTGGCCGATGGCTCGGCCGTCGTCACCGCCTGGCTGATCGCCCTCACCTTTCCGCCGCTTGCCCCGTGGTGGCTGGTCGTCACCGGTACGGTCTTCGCCATCGTCATCGCCAAGCAGTTGTACGGCGGACTCGGCCAGAACCCGTTCAATCCGGCGATGGTCGCCTTTGCCGTCTGCATCGTCGCCTTTCCGGCCCTGATGTCGCAGTGGCCGAGCGTCGGACTGCAACTGTCGCTGGCCGACCAGATCAACGTCATCCTCGGCCTGGCGCCTCGCGTCGATGCGCTGGCCGGCGCCACCCCGCTCGATGCGATGAAAACCGCGCTCAAGCTGGCCGACGGCAGTGTCAGCGTCACGCAATTGCTGGCCAATCAGGATATTTATGGCAACTTCGCCGGCCGCGGCTGGGAATGGGTGGCCGCCGGCTATCTGCTCGGTGGCCTCTGGATGTGGCAACGCAAGCTGATTACCTGGCATGTGCCGACCGCCTTCATCGGCGCCCTGGTCGTCGTTGCCGGCGGACTCTGGCTGTACAACCCGGCCCAATTCGCCAATCCGCTCTTCCATCTGCTCTCCGGCGGCAGCATGCTCGGCGCCTTCTTCATCGCTACCGATCCGGTTTCTGGTTGCACGACGCCACGCGGCAAGCTGATCTTCGGCGCCGGCGCCGGCCTGCTCGCCTACATCATCCGCGTCTTTGGCGGCTACCCGGATGGCGTCGCCTTCGCGGTATTGCTGATGAACCTGTGCGCCCCGGTCATTGACCTGCTGACCCAGCCGCCGATCTTCGGCATGAAGGACAAGGCATGACGACGACTGCCAAGGAACTCTCCGCACCCGGCATGGCGGCCCGTACGGCGGCCATCCTCTTTGTTTTCGTGATCATTTTCACCGGCCTGCTTTCCGCCGCCTACCTGTGGACCAAGCCGGCCATCGAAGCCTCGGCGACCGAAGAGAAGATGAAACTGGTCGACGAAGTGCTACCGCGCAGCGAGTACGACAACGCCCTGCTCGAAGACACGCTGACCCTGCCGGCGACGCCGGAACTCGGCCTGAATGAGCCGTCCACGCTGTATCGCGCCCGCCGCGGCGGCCAGCCGGCGGCGTTGATCTTCGAGTCGATCGCCCCGGATGGCTATGCCGGCAAGATCCGGCTGATCGTCGCCATTCGCGCCGACGGCCGGTTGGCCGGCGTCCGCGTCACGCAACACAAGGAAACACCGGGCCTCGGCGATTACATCGAGGTCAAGAAGGACAAGAACAAGGCCCGGCCGTGGATCACCCAGTTTGTCGACATGTCCCTGGCCACGGTCAGCGACAAGGACTGGAAAGTCAAGAAGGACGGCGGCCACCTCGACTACTACGCCGGCGCCACCGTCACCCCGCGCGCCGTCACCAAGGCTGTCTTCAAGGCCGTGCACTGGGCCGAAGCCAATCGCAACCAGCTATTCGCCGAAGCGGCCGGCAAGGGAGGCTCCCAATGATTACCCGTGACGAATTCAAGACCATCGCCGGCAACGGCATCTGGAAGCAGAACACCTCGATCGCCCAGATCCTTGGCCTTTGCCCGCTGCTGGCGGTGACCACCAATGCGGTCAACGGCATCATGCTGTCGCTCGCCACCATCCTGGTCATGGCCCTCTCCAACGTTGCCGTGGCCGCCCTGCGCAACCTGATCCCGCACGAGATCCGCATCCCGGTCTTCATCCTGATCGTCGCTGCGCTGGTCACCGTCGTCGATCTGCTCTTCAACGCCAACCTGCACGAGCTTTACCTGGTCCTCGGCATCTTCATTCCGCTGATCGTCACCAACTGCATCGTGCTCGCCCGCGTCGAGGCCTTTGCCGCCAAGAACCCGCCGCTGCAATCGACGCTCGACGGCATCTTCATGGGCGTCGGCATGCTATGGACGCTGGCCCTGCTCGGCGGCATGCGCGAACTGCTCGGTAGCGGTACGCTGTTCGGCGGCATCGACATGGTTTTCCCCAGCCTGCAGCCGATCCAGCTACTGCCGGAAAGCTACCCCGGCTTCCTGCTCGCCTTGTTGCCGCCCGGCGCCTTCATCCTGCTCGGCTGCATGATTGCCTGGAAAAACTGGATGGATGCCCGGGCCGCCGCCCGCGCCCAGACCAAGCCGCCGACCCCGGTCGCCACCGCCGGCTGCCACTGACGACGCAGCAATCAGGTCTGGCGGCTCGCCGCCAGCACCGCGCCCATGGCTTCGGCCGCCTGCGGTCGACCGAACAAAAAGCCCTGAAACTGATCGCAGCCGTGTGCCCGCAGATAGTCGCGCTGGGCCTCGGTTTCCACCCCCTCGGCAATCACTGACAGATCGAGCTGGTGCGCCATGGCGATCATCGCCGAGGCCAGCTTGCCGCTCGCCCCTTCTTCGCCGATTTCGCAAACGAAGGCGCGGTCGATCTTCAGCGCCTGCAGCGGAAACTGGTTCAGGTAGCTCAAGGACGAATAGCCGGTGCCGAAATCGTCGATCGCCACATCGATCTGCATCGCCCGCAATTCATGCAGCACCTCGACCGCTCGCCCGGCGTTGCGCATCAGCAGCGATTCGGTCAGTTCCAGCGTCAGCAGGTCGGGTGCCAGCCGATGGCGGGCCAGCGCCTCGGCGACCAGTTTCGGTACATCCTGCTGCGCAAACTGATGGGCCGAGATATTGACCGCCACCGGCACCACCGGAAGGCCTGCATCGAGCCAGGCCCGCTGCTGCCGGCAGACATCGTGAATCGCCCACTGACCGAGCCCGCCGATCAGGCCGCTTTCCTCGGCCAGCGGAATGAAACGGACCGGTGAAATCGGGCCATGCTCGGGGTGCTGCCAGCGCATCAAGGCCTCGGCCCCGATCAGACGACTAGTCGCCGCATCGACCTTGGGCTGGTAATGCATCGACAACTCGCCGCGCTCCAGCGCGCCACGCAGGTCGTTTTCGAGCAGCAATTCGCCGAGCGAGGCGCGATTGATATCGGGCGCATAGAAACGCGCCGTGTTGCGCCCTTCATCCTTGGCCCGGTACATCGCGGCATCCGCCTTGCGCAGCAACTCGGACACGGTGACGCCATCATCCGGGCAGAGCACGATGCCGGCGCTGCCCGTCACCGTCAGCGCATGGCCGGCCAGTAGATAGGGCTGGCCCATCGCTGCCAGCAGCTTGCGGGTGACATGCATGGCGTCCTGCACCTGCTCCAGTTCGGGCAGGACGACGACGAATTCGTCGCCACCCAGCCGGGACAGGGTGTCCGTTTCGCGCAGCACGGCCAAGCCGCGCTGGGCGGCCTGGATCAGCAGGTGGTCGCCGATTTCGTGGCCGAGGGTGTCGTTGATATTCTTGAAACGGTCGAGATCGACAAAAACCACCGCCGCCGGCAGCTTGCTGCGCCGCGCCTTGACGATCGCCTGGGCGATCCGGTCTTCGAGCAGCAGGCGATTCGGCAGGCCGGTCAGCGCATCGTGATGCGCCAGATGCTGAATACGCGCCTCGTTCTGCTTGCGCTCCGAAATATCGGTGAAGACACCGATGTAGTGACTGACCGCTTCGCCATCTTCACGCACGGCCGCCAGCGACAGCCACTCCGGATAGATGCCGCCATCCTTGCGCCGGTTCCAGATTTCGCCGTGCCACTGGCCATACTCCAGCAGTTCGGCCCACATCTGGCGATAGAACTCCGGCCCCTGGCGCCCCGAATTCAGGATGGCCGGCGTCTGGCCGATCACCTCCTCGACGGCATAGCCGGTTATTGCGCAAAAAGCCGGGTTGACCGCAAGAATGCGCGATTGCGCATCGGTAATCGTCATTCCTTCGGTGGCACTGGTAAAGACCCGGGCATAGAGCCGGAGTTGGGCCTCGGCCCGGCGCTGAGCCTTGAGGCGCTGGGCCAGGTCGCGCCGGTTCTTGTCGATGCGAATAACCGCATAAATGACGTAGAGCACCAGCAGCAAGGCGACGGTATACAGCAGACGGCGATAGCTCGCCGCGATGCTCAGGGACGCGGCATGCCCGGCCGTATAGAGCCGGGTCAGTTCCTCATGCAATTGCGTCGTCGGCGAATGCATGATGCGGAAAACCTGCTGATCGACTTCCGGCCGCCGTTCAATGATGACGCGGGCGTGCACCAGCAGATGCGCCAGGCCGGCCGGCTCCTTGGCAAGGGACTCGGCCGGCACTTTCTCCAGACGTTCGAGCATGGCCATCAGCCCAACCACCGAGTCGCGATCCGGCCCCTGGCCGAAACTCAGCACGGCCCGCAGGAAACGCCCCAGTTCCGGCGGCGCGGCCGCTCCGGCCTGCTGCAGATAGTGCTCGGCAGCCTGCGGGAAATAATGCAGGGAATTGCGCAGCACGGCATTGCTCCGCTGAAAGCGGTCGATCTCGGCTTCCTTGGCCAGTTGCGCCGCCAACAGATCATTCAGCTTTGCGTTCAGCAGCGGCAGATGATCGACCGGCGTCCAGCCCGGGAAATTGAGTATCCTCGGCCGCTCTTCGCGAATTTCACGCAGATGGCGGACCAACGCATCGTAGTTATGCACCAGATCGGAATAACTGCCCAGCACCGCCGCGTTCAACTCGACATCCGCCTGTTCGATCCGGCGCAGCGACTGCATGTAGGAATAATGCACCTCCGGCGCCACCTCGCCGGCCCGCACGAACAGCCAGGTCAGCAGACTGGCCAGTGCAACACCCCCCAGAGCCAGCAGCAGCCAACGCCGGTTTCGTTCCCGTGGCGTCGTCATTGCAGCAGCGCTCCCCGCCATTCGCCGGTCAGGCTCTTGAGAAAGGCGGCAATCGCCTGTGCATCGAGCTCCGACAGTTCGCGCCCCAACTGGTAACGCCCCATCAGCAGTACCGCCTGCTCCAGGGTCGCCACCGAGCCGTCGTGGAAATAGGGAGCGGTCAGCGCCACATTGCGCAGGCTGGGCACCTTGAAGACATGCTTGTCCTCGTCGCGCTGGGTGACGTTGAAACGCCCCAGATCGGCCCGGGTGATGGCGCGACCGGCAAAGTAATCGCCGAGTACGCCGAACTTCTGATACATGTTGCCCCCGACCAGCGCCCCCTGGTGGCAACTGCTGCAGCCCAGTTCGCGGAAGCGCCGGTAGCCCTCGACTTCGGCCGGGTTCAAGGCCGCCTGATCGCCCTGCAGATAACGGTCGAAGCGCGAATTCGGGGTTTGCAGCGAGCGCTCGAAAGTGGCAATCGCATTGCTCACATTGTTCACCGTCAGGCCATCCGGGTAGGCGCGCCGGAAATCGGCCTGCAACGCCTCATCCTGCGCCAGGCGGTCGAGCACCTGCGACCAGTTGCTGCCCATTTCCAGCGGATTGTGCACCGGCCCCGCCACCTGCTCCTCCAGCGTCAGCGCCCGGCCATCCCAGAACTGGGCCATGCTCAGTCCGCTGTTGAAGACGCTCGGCGCATTGATCTCGCCGACAGCACCGCCGATGCCGACGGAAAACGGCCGGCCATCGGCACCGCCGCGCCTCAGATCGTGACAGGAGACACAGGCCAGCGTCCGGTCGGCGGAAAAGCGCTTGTCGCTGAACAACCGCTCACCGAGGGCGACCCGCTCGGCAGACAGAACGGGCAAAGCTGGCAAGGGCAAGATCGGCTCAACGGCATCCTTCGTCGAGGCCGGAATGCTGCGGTCGACGCCTTCGCTGCTCTGATGGTCATAGGGCACCAGCAGGGAAGCCAGACTTGAAGCAATAAGCAGAACGGGAATGACGAGCAGCAAGCGCCGGGTCAATGGGATTTTCGATTTTTCTGGCACCAGTGTCCTGCGATTCTCTGCGGGCGGACAAGCTCGCCCGGCAACAACTCAAGCGGCCTCGATGACGCAATTCTTGCCGCGCCGCTTGGCTTCATAAGTGGCCTCGTCGGCCCGATGGATGAAGGAAGCCTCGCCTTCGCCCCGTACATACTCGGCGACCCCGATACTGACCGTACAACCGGCCAGTTCGGCATCGTTGGCCAGCGCCGCCTGAATGGCGACGCGCTCGCGCAAGCGCTCGGCAAACAAACACGCGGCAGCCGCATCGGCCTCCGGCAAAAGGACGACGAACTCCTCCCCGCCATAGCGGAAAGCGCTGTCCGTACTGCGCAGCGACTCGCCGATCAAATGGGCCAGCCCCTGCAAGACCTTGTCGCCTTCGAGATGGCCCCGCGTATCGTTGATCTGCTTGAAGTTGTCGCAATCGATGACCAGCACCGACAAGGGACGGGCATAGCGGTCGGCCCTTTCCAGTTCGGCGTGCAGGCATTGATGCAGGTGGCGACGATTGAACAGCCCGGTCAGTGGATCGGTGACGCTGAGCACGCGATAACGCTCCTCGCTCTCGCGCAGGGCCTCCTCTGCCCGCCTGCGATCCGTCACGTCCTGCAAGGTTTCGATGGCGCCGATCACCCGGCCCTCGGCATCACGCAGCGGGGCGGCGGTAAAGTACAACCAGCGCCCCCCCTGGCCAAAAGCCGGGAAGAAATCCTCGGCCTCGAAAGCGCCTTCGATCAGCGCCGAGCGGCTGAATTTGCCGTGGTAGAACTGGTCGACCGCACCTTCGAGGGCACCGCTGACAATAAAATCCGCCATGATCGGTCGCGGGTGATCGTAGAAGGCGCGCCACTGCTCGGAATGACCGATCATCTCGGCCGCCGGCACCCCGGTCAGCACAGCGCAAGCCCGGTTCCAGTGGGTGACCCGGTGCTGGTCGTCAATGACGAAACTGGCCACCGGATTGCCTTCGACAATCTGGGAGAGAACGAGATTATCCCCACGGGTTATCAGTGCCACAGAAGCGCAGCCTTCTCTGTCGGTTAGAATTTGTTTTCCTTGAATATCCATCATTCCGGCTTGCCTGACAATCCTGAAAAAGCCTTAAATCGTGAAAAAAGCCGCCATCGAAGCCTTTTACAGCCGCCTTGCCGAAAGCAATCCGGCGCCGACAACGGAACTGCATTACAGCAGCCCCTTCCAGTTGCTGATCGCCGTCATCCTGTCGGCCCAGGCGACTGACGTCGGCGTCAACAAGGCGACGGCCCGCCTTTTTCCGCTCGCCCCGACACCGGAGACGATGGCCGCCCTCGGCGAGGAAGGCCTGACCGAGTACATCAAGACCATCGGCCTCTACCGCACCAAGGCCAAAAACGTCATCGCCACCTGCCGCATCCTGCTCGCCGAGCACGGTGGCCAAGTGCCGACCGAGCGCGCCGCATTGGAAGCCTTGCCCGGTGTCGGCCGCAAGACGGCCAACGTCGTTCTCAATACCGCCTTCGGCCAGCCGACCATCGCCGTCGACACGCACATCTTCCGGCTTGGCAACCGCACCGGCCTCGCCCCGGGCAAGACCGTGCTCGAAGTCGAGCAGAAACTGCTGCGCGTCACGCCCGAGCAATACAAGAAAGACGCCCATCACTGGCTGATCCTGCATGGCCGTTACATTTGCAAGGCCCGCAAGCCGGAATGCGGACGCTGCGTCGTTGCCGACCTCTGCACCTTCAAGGGCAAGGCCCTGTGAAAGCCGGCAGCGGCCTGGCCAACGGCCCGCACCCGGCGCCCGAACTGGCCAGCAAGGCCGTTCGCCAGGCCCTCGCCGCGGCCGGCCTGGAACGCGCCGCAGCCGTCATCCTGTTCCTGAGCCGCGAATTCAGTCGCCAGCCACAGCCCGCCATCCTTGCCGCCGCCCGTGCCGCGGGCTGCCTGCAAGTCTTTGGCGGCACCGCCAGCGGCCTGTTTACCGAGCGCGGCTGGCTGCTCGACCAACCCGGCGCCGCGGCGCTGGTTCTGGAAAATGCCGACCCGGCGCCGCCTGCAGCGCCGATCGTCTCGTTCAGCGGCCACACCACCCTGCCCTTTGCCTGGCACGAGGGCGTTCCGCGCCTGGGTCTCCTCGACACCGATGCCGCCGTCTGGACGCACGGCCGGCTGGCCACCGACGGCTGCGCCGAAGTCCGCCTGCCCGGCCAGACCCGCCTGGCCATCTCGCCTGGCCTGCGTCTGCTCGGCGAGGCCCTGCGCATCGATGCGACGCGCGGCTACGACATTTGTCGCTGCGCCGGCCAGACGGCGCTGGCCAGCCTGCAGCGCAACCTGCCAGCTGAACTGCGCGACAACATCCCGCTGCATCAGATCGTCGCCCTGCGCCTGCTGGACCAGCCGGGCATTCCCATCCTGTCGGCCAATGCCGATGGTTCGCTGAGCCTGGCCGAGGCGCTGAGCGAGGGTGAAACGATCACCTGGGCCATGCGCCAGCCGCTGGCCGCCGAGCAGGACATGCGGCAGGCACTAAGGGCGGCGACCATGGCGGTCAAGGCGGGCTCTGCGACCATAGAGACAACGGCTGGCCCTGCGACCATAGAAACAACGGCTGGCCCTAGGGTCGACGTGCAAAAAGAGGGAATTTTCCGGCCGGATTGCGGCCTGATGTTCTCCTGCATCGGCCGCGGCCCGCTGTTCTACGGCGACGATGATCGCGACCTGCTCGCCTTCCGCCAGCAGTTTCCCGACACCCCGTTGCTCGGTGCCTACGGCAGCGGCCAGATTGCCCCGGCCGGCGCTCAAAACCGGCTGTTCCACAATTCCGTCATCACTCTACTTATTGAAGGCAAGCATGTTTAATCCGTCCCGCGAGCAAGTTCGTCGTTTCTTCTGCGATGCCTGGAAGAAACACCTGGAACGTCTGCCGCTGGTCGGCGCCGAAGTCACCGCCGCCGATCTCGCCATCCGTCATCCTGAATATCACGCCTTGCTTGCCGACAGTACCGGCGCTATCGAGCAGGAATGGGCGCCGGAAGCCGGTCAGATGAATCCCTTCCTGCATCTCTCGCTGCACCTTGCCATCCACGAGCAGATCAGCATCGACCAGCCGCCGGGCATCCGCGCCGCCTTCGACAGCCTGCGCAGCCGGATGGACCCGCACGATGCCGAACATGTGCTGCTCGAATGCCTCGGTGAAACCATCTGGCGCGCCCAGCGCGAGGGCGGTCCGATGGATGCGCTGGCCTATGTCGACGCGGTGCGCCGCAAGGCCAGCCTGCTCTAGTCGCGCCGCTTTATTGCGGCACGCAGTAGTGGGCCTGCGTCATCAGATCGACGCCGCACTCGATACCCTCGACCCAGCTGATGAAGTCGTTGACCGCGGCCTTGCCGGCAAAGCGGCTGCCGTGCTGCGGCACGATCTGCTCGATATCGAGCTGGCGCACCATGTTGGCCCAGAAACGGGCGACCTTGCGCGACACGATGTAGCGCCGATGAAAGCCTTCCATGAAACGGACATGGCTGGCGAAATCGCTGACCGGCTCGGCGGCCAGTTCGTGCGGCACCATTGAGGCGCCGAGGTCGCCGGAAAAGAGGATCTTGGCGATCGGGTCGTAAAACTGGAAGTTGCCTTCGGAATGCAGGAAGTGGGCCGGCAAGGCGATGATCTTGCACTGGCCGAGCGCAATCTGCGCCCCCTGGTCGGGAATGCCGACGATGCGGCCGGAAATGTCCTTGCCGTTGGTGAAATGCGGGACAAAGCGGGTCCACAGGTTTGAGATCAGGACCTTGCAGTGCGAGGCGATGAACCACTTGTTGACCGAGGCGATGATGTCCGGATCGGGATGCGAGGCCAGGATGTAGTCGAGATCGCGCGACGGGAAATACTGCTGCATGTCCATCAGCAGCCCCGAGTAGGTCATGTTGCCGCCGGGGTCGATCAGCGCGCCGTGGCCATGATCGGCGATCAGGAACTGGTTGGACTGGACGGCACCGGTCGGCGAGTCATCAACCAGATCGTAAAACGCGTGAACGATGTGTTTTCCATCGTTGTAAAGCTCGACACCCATAATAACCCCTTTGCGAAGAGGGTGACATTATCTACACACTACGGCGTTTTGCCTAATCAAAAAGAACTATTTTGATTAACTAAATGTCATCGGCCGGCGGCGCCACCTTGATGATTTCCTCCAGCGAAGTCGCCCCCTGCGCCACCTTCAGCGCACCGGAAATGCGCAAGGGCCGCATCCCTTCGCGGTAGGCCTGCTCACGCAGTTTGGCCACTTCCATCGCCGGCTTGATCATCCGGCGCACCTCGGGTGAGTTGAGCAGGATTTCGTAAATACCGACCCGGCCGATATAGCCGGTCATCCGGCATTCCAGGCAGCCGACCGGCTCCCAGATCTGGGCCGGCTCGCCGGACTTCCACGGAGCGACCAGCGAGCGCCAGGCGGCGCGCTGATCTTCCGTCGTCGGCATCGGTTTCTTGCAATGCGGGCACAGCGTCCGGACCAGACGCTGCGCCATGACGCCGAGCAGCGTCGAATTGATCAGATAGGGCGGCACGCCGAGGTCGAGCAGGCGAGTGATCGCCGATGGCGCATCGTTGGTGTGCAGCGTGGAGAGCACGAGGTGGCCGGTCAACGCCGCCTGGATGGCCATTTCTGCCGTTTCCAGGTCGCGGATTTCGCCGATCATCACGATGTCCGGGTCCTGCCGCATCAGCGCCCGCACACCGTCGGCAAAACCGAGGTCGATGCTGTGTTGGACCTGCATCTGGTTGAAGGCGCCCTCGACCATTTCGATCGGGTCCTCGATGGTGCATACATTGACTTCCGGCGTCGCCAGCTGTTTCAGCGTCGTGTACAGCGTCGTCGTCTTGCCCGAGCCGGTCGGGCCGGTGACCAGGATGATGCCGTTCGGCGATGCGGTCATCTGCTTCCAGCGCGTCTGGTCGTCTTCGGAAAAGCCGAGCGAGCGGAAATCGCGGACCAGCACTTCCGGGTCGAAAATCCGCATCACCAGCTTTTCGCCAAAGGCGGTCGGCAGCGTCGACAGGCGCAGCTCCACCTCCTGCCCCGACGGCGTCCGTGTCTTGACCCGGCCATCCTGCGGCCGCCGTTTCTCGATGACGTCCATCCGGCCGAGCAGCTTGATGCGGCTGGTCATCGCGTTCATCACCGTCATCGGGATCTGGTACACCTGATGCAGCACGCCGTCGATGCGGAAACGGACGATACCGATGTCGCGCCGCGGCTCGATGTGAATATCCGAGGCGCGCTGGTCGAAGGCGTACTGCCACAGCCAGTCGACGATATGGACGATGTGCTGGTCGTTGGCATCGAACTGCTTGTTGCCCTTGCCGAGTTCGACCAGCTGCTCGAAGCTGGACAGCCCCGAAGTGATCTCGCCCTTCGCCGCCGCTTTCTTGACCGACTTGGCGAGTGCGAAGAATTCGACCAGGTAACGCGAAATATCGTCCGGATTCGCCATCACCCGGCGAATTTCCTTGCGCAGAATCGGCTTCAGCTCATCTTCCCATTCCCGGACGAAGGGCTCGGCGGTGGCGATGACGATCTCCCGCGTCGTCACCTGCACCGGCAGAATGCCGAAGCGCGCCGCGTAGGCGCTCGACATGACATCGGCGACCCCGGTGAAATCGATCTTGAGCGGGTCGATATGCAGGTAGTCGAGGCCGCTGCAGCCGGCCAGCCACTCGGTCAGCACCTCCAGCGTCAGCAGGCGCTGCGGCAGTTTTGGCGCCCGCCATTTCTGGTCGGCAATCACGATCAGCGGGTGGATCCGGCCGCCATGCAGGCGACGCTCGTTTTTCAGGGCCTCAGCCAGCGCCGGCTCGACCAGGCCATCCGCCACCATCAGCGCCAGCACCTCGGAAAGCGCCAGACGGTGCTCGTGTGAATTCGCATTCTTGTTCATGCGCAGGAATATAGCGTGAGTCGTAACGCTTTGTAAGCGAGGCCACTTCTGTTTGCAGTCATTTACAACTTGCCGGGATATCTTTTCAGCATCGTCCTACAATCAAATTGAACCCACCAACAACAAGGAGCACAAAATGAAATCCCGCCTGATGATGATCGGTAGCGCCTTGATCGCCGCGCTGTTCTGCTTGCCAGCCATCGCCCAACCCGGCCCCGGCATGGGCGGCATGGGTGGCCCCGACCAGATGATGGGTCAAGGCAAAGGCCCCGGCATGATGCAAGGGAGTGGGCCGGGCGCCCGCGGTCCGCGTGATTGCAGCCAGTCGGCCAACCCGGCTGCCTGCAATGCGCATCGCGAAGCCCACGCCAAGGCGGTCGAAGCCTGCAAGGACAAGGCCGGCCCGCAGCGCAAGCAATGCATGGGCGAGCAAATGCAGAATTTCGACTGCAGCAAGTCCGCCAATCCGCAGCAATGCGAAGCCCGCAAGGCGGTGTACAAGGAATGCCAGAGCCAGACCGGCCCAGCCTTCCGCCAGTGCGTGCAGCAGCAGATGCCGCCGCGTGACTGCAGCCAGTCGGCCAACCCGGCCGCTTGCAATGCGCATCGCGAAGCCCGCGCCCAGGCGGCCGAAGCCTGCAAGGGCATGGTCGGCCCGCAGCGCAAGCAATGCATGGGCGAGCAAATGCAGAAATTCGACTGCAGCAAGGCCGTCAATCCGCAGCAATGCGAAGCCCGCAAGGCGGTGTACAAGGAATGCCAGAGCCAGA
>NZ_LODL01000040.1:64979-107679 GCF_001551835.1 Dechloromonas denitrificans
TGGGAATTCCTTTTCCGGTGGCACGTCATTCCGGGCTTGCCCCGGAATCCAGTCGCATTGCCTCTGGATTCCCGCCTACGCGGGAATGACGGAGAGGGATTACTCGATGGCGAGCGCGGAGTTGGCGTGCTGGCGCAGGACGTATTTCTGGATCTTGCCGGTCGACGTCTTCGGCAATTCGCCGAACACCACCTGCTTCGGTACCTTGAAGCGGGCCAGGTGGGCGCGGCAATGCTCGATGATCTCGGCCTCCGTGGTCGGCACGCCGTCCTTCAGCTCGATGAAGGCGGCCGGCACTTCGCCCCACTTGTCGTCGGGCTTGGCGACCACCGCGGCGGCGATCACCGACGGATGGCGATAGAGCACATCCTCGACTTCGAGCGAGGAGATGTTCTCGCCGCCGGAAATGATGATGTCCTTGGAACGATCCTTGATCTTGACGTAGCCGTCGCTATGCACCACCGCCAGGTCGCCGGTGTGGAACCAGCCGCCGGCGAAGGCTTCCTCGGTCGCCTTCGGGTTCTTCAGGTAACCCTTCATCACCAGGTTGCCGCGGAACATGATCTCGCCCATCGTTTCGCCATCCCAGGGCACCGGTTCGAGACTGACCGGATCGCGCACTTCGATCGCTTCCTGCATGTGATAACGCACACCCTGGCGGCCGTTACGGGCAGCCCGCAGGTCGATCGGCAGCTTGTCCCATTCCGGATGCTTGGCGCAGACCGCGGCCGGGCCGTAGGTTTCGGTCAGGCCGTAGACATGGGTGATGTTGAAGCCCATCTGCTCGGCACCTTCGATGATCGCGGCCGGGGGCGCCGCGCCGGCGATCAGGCCGTTGACCTGATGCTCGATGCCTTCCTTCAGCGCGGTCGGGGCGTTGATCATCATGCCGTACACAATCGGCGCGCCGCACATGTGGCTGACCTTGTGTTCCTTGATCAGGCCGAAGATCAGGGCCGGATCGACCTTGCGCAGGCAGACGCTGGTCCCGGCATTGGCCGCCAGCGTCCACGGGAAGCACCAGCCGTTGCAATGGAACATCGGCAGCGTCCACAGATAGACCGAATGCGGTGGCATGCCCCAGGAAATGATGTTGGAGGCCGCATTCAGGTAGGCGCCGCGATGGTGATAGACGACGCCCTTCGGATTGCCGGTGGTGCCCGAGGTGTAGTTCAGGGCGATGGCATCCCACTCATTGTCCGGCAGTTGCCAGGCGAAATCGGGCTCGCCTTCGTTCAGCAAGGCCTCGTAATCCTTTTCGCCGAGCGCTTCGCCGCCGGTGAATTCCGGATCGAGGGTATCGATGACGATCGGCTGCGGCCCGTCGAGCAGCGCCAGCGCGCCTTTGACGATGGCGGAGAATTCCGGATCGGTGATCAGTACCTTGGCTTCGCCATGGGCCAGCATGAAGGCGATGGCTTCGGCGTCGAGGCGGGTGTTCAGGGTATTGAGCACGGCGCCGATCATCGGCACGCCGAAATGGCACTCGAACATCGGCGCCGAGTTGGGCAGCATCACGGCGACCGTGTCGCCCTTGCCGATACCGCGATTTTTCAGGGCGGAAGCCAGCTGACGACAACGGTCGTAGCTTTCCTTCCAGGTGTATTGACGGGCCCCCTGGATGACGGAAATACGCTTCGGATAGATAAACGCCGAGCGCTCGATAAAGCTCAGCGGGGAAAGCGGAACATAATTGGCCGGGTTCTGTTCGAGCCCGACGGTATACGGGTTGGCCACAAATATCTCCTCACGATTCTTGCGAAAACGCTGTTCTCTTTTTTGGGGCTTTTTTTATAGCTGGCGAGGATGGCAAAACACTCTTGCTGAACTATTGGCAGAATGTAACGAATGGTTACACCCACCGAGTCAGCCAACCGAGTGCTCTAGAATCGCCCCATGGAAACTGCCCCGCCCGCCCCCGACATTGCCCAGCGCTACGAGATGCTGCAGGCCGGGCTCGACCTGCTCGACCAGGGCATCACCGTCTTCGACGGCAATCTGCGCCTGGTTGCCTGGAACCAGCCCTTTCTCCGGCTGCTCGATTTCCCGGATGATCTGGCCGAGGTCGGCACGCCGTTCGAGACTTTCATCCGCCACAATGCGCTGCGCGGCGAATACGGCCCGGGCGACCCGGAAAGCCAGATTGCCGAGCGCGTCGCCGCCGCCGCCAATTTCGCCGCCCATGTCACCGAGCGTCAGCGGCCGAACGGCCGGGTCCTGCTGCTGCGAGGCGAACCCTTGCCGCACAAGGGCTTCGTCACGCTGTACAGCGACATTACCGAACAGCGCTACATCGAGAACCTGACCGAGCATCAGAACATCCAGCTCGAAGAACGCGTCCGCCGGCGGACGGCACAGCTGGAAAACGCCAACGCCAACCTGACCCGGGCCAATACCGAAAACACCCGCATCACCGCCGCGCTGCGCCGCAGCGAGGAACGGCTGCGCCTGATCAACGACACCATTCCCATCCTGATCGGCTACGTCGACAAGCACGAGGTCTATCAGTACGCCAACAAGGGCTACTCGGACTGGTACGGCGATCCGGAAAATGGCGTCATTGGCCGGGCGGTACGCGACGTCGTCGGCGATCACGTCTACGGCCAGGTCCGCGACCCGGTGCGCAAGGCGCTAGGCGGCCAGCAGATGACCTACGAATACCAGATGGAGCGTCAGGGGCAGACCGTCTTCGCGCGCAGCACGCTGGTCCCGGAAACGACGCCGGAAGGCGAGACGCTCGGCTTCTTCGTCTTCTCGCACGAAATCACCGAACAGAAGCGGATGCAGGCGGCGCTGGTCCAGGCCCAGAAAATGGAGGCCATCGGGCAGTTGACCGGCGGACTCGCCCACGACTTCAACAACCTGCTCACCGTCGTCATCGGCAACCTGGCCGCCTTGCAGGATCACCGGCCGAACGATGCCGAGGTCAATGAATTCGTCGAGCCGGCGCTGCAATCGGCCCGCCGCGGCGTACAGCTGATCAAGCGGCTGCTCACTTTCTCGCGGCAGCAGCCACTGGAGCCGCAGGCGGTCGATATCGGCCGGCTGATCAGCGGCCTGTCGAAACTGGTTCGCCGCTCGCTGCCGGAGTCGATCGCCGTGTCCACCGACCTGGCCGGCGCCTCGCTGCATGCGCTGGTCGACCCGGGGCAACTGGAAAGCGCCCTGCTCAACTTCGCGCTGAACTCGCGCGATGCGATGCCGGAGGGCGGCCGCCTGCATGTCGCGGCGCGCGCCGTCGAATTGACCAGCGATGCCGGCGCCTTCGACGTGCCGGCCGGCAGCTACGCGATGATCGAAGTCGCCGACAACGGCTGCGGCATGGACGCGGCAACCCTGTCCCGCGTCTTCGAGCCCTTCTTCACCACCAAGCGCTTCGGCCTGGGCAGCGGCCTCGGGCTGTCGATGGCCTACGGTTTCGTCAAGCAGTCGGGCGGCGGCATTTCGATCCAGAGCCAGCCCGGCCAGGGCACCACCGTGCTGATGGTGCTGCCGCTGACCACGCCGGAACTGGACGTCGATCTGCCAGAGGACGACATCCAACTCGCGCACGGCGGCGAACTGGTCCTGCTCGTCGAGGACGAACCGAACGTCCGCCGCGTCGTCCGCCAGTTGCTGATCGATCTCGGCTACCCGGTGATCGAGGCGGAAAATGGCGCCCAGGCGCTGGAAATGATCGAACATATCCCGGACATCGCCATCGTCGTCAGCGACGTCATCATGCCCGGCGGCATCAACGGCCGGCAACTGGCAGATGCCGTGCTGTCCGGCCACCCGCAGATGCGCATCGTGCTGATGAGCGGTTATACCGACGAAGGCGATGAAGCGGGCGTGGTCAGCGACCTGCCCATCCTGGCCAAGCCCTTCGTCCGCCAGGACCTGGTGCGGGCCTTGCAACGAGCCAACAAAGAGAAACCATGAGCGAAGCGGATGCCCACAAACTGATCATCATCGTCGAGGACGACCCCGATGTCGCCCGCATCATCGAACAGGTGCTCAGCGACTTTTCCTTCCGCACCGTCTGGTGCCGCAGCGCCGGCGACCTGCTGCGCCGCCTGCGCTCGCTGACCCCCGACCTGTGCATCATCGACCTCGGCCTGCCCGACATGGACGGCCTCGAAGTCATGCAGCGGGTGCGCAGCCAGTCGGGCTGCGGCATCGTCATCCTGACCGGGCGCGCCCATGTCAGCGACCGCGTCATGGGTCTCGAACTAGGGGCCGATGATTACGTGCTGAAGCCTTTCGAGCCGCGCGAGCTGGTCGCCCGCGTCCGCAGCATCCTGCGCCGCCGGGAAACGGCGAGCAACAGCGGCGCCCGCCAGGTCGCCGAATTCTCCGGCTGGCGCTTCAATCTCGGCAACAATGCGCTGCATGCACCGAACGGCGAGGAACACCTGCTCAGCACCTCGGAAGCCGACTTGCTCAAGGTATTCGTCAACAACCCGAACCGTATCCTGCAGCGCGAGCAACTGATGGGCACCCGCGACCTGGCGCCAACCGACCGCAGCATCGACGTCCGCATCTCCCGACTACGCCGCAAGCTGGAACCGGATCCGCAAAGCCCGGCCTTCATCAAGACCGTCTATGGCGCCGGCTATCTCTTTCTGGCGACGGTCAACTGGCCGACGGAGAATCAGGCGGGGGGTTGAGTCGTAAGCCCCCTTCGTGCCCGATGCAGTCAGTCAGGCTTTGCTTTACCGACGATGGATTCAATACTTTGTGGGGTTAAAGAAAGCGTAAGAACTTCGTCCCCCATTAATACGCTGCATCCGGGGCATTTATCCCAATACTCCATAACTTCGGAATGAGGAACCCCTCGTCCTTCTTTGATTTCCCAGCTATAGCCACATTTTGGACATCGAGCCAATGCTGCGATATATCGGCTCTCAAAAAAACGTAGAAATACGAAAGCGGCGCCAGGGCCAACAATCATTCCTAAGAAAACCTTGTCTCCCGGGTTAGGGGGCGAGTTTGGCGCAACAAAATTCCAGATGATTGCGCCACCAACTCCAAGCAAATATCCAATCAAAACAATCACGTTTCGCTTTGAACGGTTGCTGCGTGCCAGGGCCTTTGCCTCACGAATTTTAGATGCAACATCTGGCGCGATGTACGGCATGGAGAAACCCAAACATGTTCAAGCAATAGAGATAATTAATCATACAGCATAACAGTTGGCTACTATTGGCCGACAGCTGGCGCATAAAAAGGGGGCTGAAAATCAGCCCCCTCAGACTGCTGACGAACCCCCGATTTTTCGGGGGTTTTGTTTTTCTGTTTGGAAATCAGGCTGATTTCCGGATTCAAGACGAAACGAGGCGGATTGTGAAGTTTGCCTGGAGAAACCCGACCTGCCAGCGATAGCGGGCGGATTGGGCGGAAAACTGGGTTCGGGCAAGGATTTTGAGCAGTAAGGCGGCGGCCTTCCTGGCCAGCAACAGGGCCATCTTCTTCATGTTCTGACAGGCAGCCGAGAGCAGGCACTGCGCCTGCACCTTGGCCAGCCCCCGGAAACGGGCGTAACGGTGGCCGTGCAACTCCTTGGCATCGGCAAAGCTGCGCTCCACGGTTTCCTTGCGTCGGGCGTACAGCCGTTTGCCCAGGTCGGTCAGGCGATTGGCGTTGATCGCGCTTCCTTGCACGCTTCCCAGAGATGCCGGGTGACGAGCTTCTGGTGACTCCTGCTCTGCGTACATTGCGCTCGTTGGGCACAATCGGCGCAATGTTTGGGATTTGAGGCATATTCCCGATAGCCCAGCCGGTTGGTCGTCCGGTACGGCAGGACTTCACCGGTCGGGCAGCGGTAGCAATCCTGTACCGCATCGTAGAGATAGTCCCGCTTGTAGAAATAGCCATCGCGGTGGCTCGGTCGCTTGTAGCCCATCACCCCGAACAGTTCCCGGTCAAGGATGCCCTTGCAGACTTGGGGAGTGAAATACCCGGCATCCAGACCGACGGCACCCACAGCCAACTCAAAGCGTTCCTTGGCCCGATCCAGGCGGGCAAGGTACGGTTGGCTGTCGTGGACATTGCCCGGCGTGACATGGGTATCGACGATCAGGGCATGCACGCCATCGACGGTGCGGTGATCCAGATAGAAGAAGCCGGTCGGCTTGTTGTCGCGGGCCATGAAGCCTGCGTCGGGATCGACCGTACTGACCTTAATTTCCTTGGTCGGCGGGGCCGAGTCATCGTCATCGCGCTTGAGCGGCTTCTTGCCGGCAGCGACCCGATCAGCCTCGATCGCCGCATCGAGTTCGGCCAGGTAGGCCGCCGGGGTTTGTTCAAGCTGATGGATTTCAAAGTGCCGTTTGTTGGCGTTGGCCTTCAGGTGGGTGCTGTCGGTGTAGAGCACACGCCCACCAATCAGCTTGTGCTCGATGGCTTGCTCGACAATACCGTCGAAGATGCGTTGCTCGATGTCCGTGCCGACAAACCGGCGACGACGGTTCTGCGACAGCGTTGAGGCATCCGGGACCTTGTCCGTCAGGCGAAAGCCGAGAAACCAGCGGTAGGCAACATTGACTTCGATTTCCTTGACCAGTCGCCGCTCGGAGCGAATCCCGAACAGATAGCCGATGAATAGCATTTTGAACAACACCACCGGATCAACGGCCGGTCGGCCATTGTTCTCGCAGTAAAGGTGCTGGGTCGCTTCGCGGATGAAATCAAACCGGATGTGCTGGTCGAGCAGTCGGAGCAAGTGGTCTTTCGGGACCAGTTGCTCCAACGTCACCATCTCCAGTTCCGTCTGGGCAGGGGAGGCAGGCTTGAGCATGCCAACATTATAAAAAAACAAAGCCCCCAAACGATTGGAGGCTTTGTCAGCAATCTGAAGGCGCCCCATTGGGTCGCCTTTTTGCACTGCGCCACCAGCAGCTTGGCCGGCAGCAGAATCAGCGCTGCTTACAGACCGCGCACGGCGCGCTTGCGCTCGATTTCGGTCAGGTAACGCTTGCGCAGACGAATCGACTTCGGCGTCAGTTCGACCAGTTCATCTTCCTCGATGAACTCGACGGCGGCTTCCAGGCTCAACTGAACGGCGGGCACCAGGCGGACGGCTTCGTCGGTACCGGAGGCACGGACGTTGGTCAGCTGCTTGCCCTTGATCGGGTTAACCACCAGGTCGTTTTCACGGCTGTGGATACCGATGATCATGCCTTCGTACAGCTTGTCGCCCGGCACCACGAACATGCGGCCGCGATCCTGCAGCTTCCACAGCGCGTAGGCGACTGCTTCGCCGTTGTCCTGGGAGATCAGCACGCCATTGCGGCGCTCAGCAACATTGCCATCCTTGACCGGGGCGTATTCGTCGAAGACGTGGCTCATCAGGCCGTTGCCGCGGGTCAGGTTCATGAACTCGCCCTGGAAGCCGATCAGGCCACGGGCCGGGATGCGGTATTCGATACGGACGCGACCGCGACCATCCGGCACCATGTCCGTCAGGTCGCCCTTGCGCATACCCAGGCTTTCCATGACGCCACCCTGGGTGTCTTCTTCGACGTCAACCGTCAGCAGTTCATACGGTTCGCATTCGACGCCGTTGATCGTCTTCTTGACGACGCGCGGGCGACCGACGGCCAGCTCATAGCCTTCGCGACGCATGTTTTCGAGCAGGATGCCGAGGTGCAATTCGCCACGACCGGAAACATCGAACACATCGCCGTTACCGGTGTCATGCACGCGCAGCGCCATATTGGTCAGCAGTTCTTTATGCAGACGATCGCGGATCTGGCGGCTGGTGACGAACTTGCCTTCGGTGCCGGCCAGCGGGCTGGTGTTGACCATGAACTGCATGGACAGCGTCGGCTCATCGATCTTCAGCAGCGGCAGGGATTCCGGTTGTTCCGGATCGGTCACGGTACAGCCGAGCACCAGGTCTTCGATACCGGTGATCTGGACGATATCGCCAGCGTGGCCTTCTTCCAGCTCAACCTTGTTCAGGCCCTTGTAACCGAACACCTGGCCAATCTTGGCCTTGATCGGGGTGCGTTCGTGTTCGATGGCTTCTTCTTCGGTACCGAACATGACCAGCACGTTCTGGCCGGTCTTGACCTTGCCGCGATTGATCTTGCCAACGCCGATCCGGCCGACGTAGGAGGAGTAATCGAGGGCGGTGATCTGCAGTTGCAGCGGTGCTTCGATATCGGTATCCGGGGCCGGCACATGGCGCAGGATGGTATCGAACAGCGGCTTCATGTTTTCGCGCGGCTGATCGAGTTCCATGGCCGCCCAACCGTTGAGGCCGGAAGCGTAAACGATGGGGAAGTCGAGCTGCTCGTCAGTGGCGCCCAGCTTGTCGAACAGGTCGAAAGTCAGATTGACCGCCTGATCAGGATCGGCACCGTCGCGGTCAACCTTGTTGACCAGAACGATCGGGCGCAGGCCAAGCGCCAGAGCCTTCTTGGTGACGAAACGGGTCTGCGGCATCGGGCCTTCAGCGGCATCGACCAGCAGCACCACGCCATCAACCATGCCCAGCACGCGCTCGACTTCACCGCCGAAGTCGGCGTGGCCCGGGGTGTCAACGATGTTGATGTGAACGCCTTCGTACTCGACCGCGGTGTTCTTGGAAAGAATCGTGATGCCACGCTCTTTTTCCAGGTCGTTGGAGTCCATGACGCACTCGACCAACTGTTGGTGAGCAGCGAAAGTACCGGACTGGCGGAGCAGCTGGTCGACCAGGGTGGTTTTACCGTGGTCAACGTGGGCGATGATGGCGATGTTGCGAATCGGACGAGCGGACATGGGATTGGGAATGGCCTGAAAAATCAAAGGCGTGATTCTACCACCCCATGCTGCGACGCAACATCCCCGATCCGCTTTTATCCTTCTTTATTACGCATGAAGTCGGCGGTATTGAAGAAATTATTCAGCAGTACCTTGCGAATATCTTCCTCGATACCAACGTCGCCCATCGCCAGCACCATGCAGGCGACCCACTGATCGCGCTCCTGGGTGCCGATGGTAAAGGGCATGTGGCGCGCCCGCAGACGCGGATGACCGAACTTTTCAACGAACAGGTCCGGCCCGCCGAACCAGCCGGACAGGAACATGTAGAGCTTGTCGCGCGAGCCTTGCAGGCTCTCCGGGTGCATGGCACGCAATTCGCTGAACTGCGGCGTGGTGTCCATCAGTGCGTAAAAGCGGTCGCAGAGCTTGCCGACGACAGCGTCGCCGCCGATTTTTTCGTAAATGGTGCTGGTGTTTTCCATGACTATTTCAGCAGAAAATAAAGTTTATGCCTTACGGGCCGGCCCACGCGCCCGTTGCGGCGTTGTTGGCTTGCCAAAAGCAGGACGCCCGGCCGCAGCACCGGGCTGGCGCAGCGGCTTTTGCTCGCCGCGCGGCTTGCCCGCTGCCTTTTGGTTTTGCCCCGTTCTAGCCGGTTGACCGCAGGACTTGCCCGGAACGCCGGCCGGCTGCCAGGCCGGAATCAGTTGCTTCTTGCCATTGCCGATCAGGTCGGCCCGGCCCATTTCCTTCAGGGCTTCGCGCAGCAGCGGCCAATTGACCGGGTCGTGGTAGCGCAGGAAAGCCTTTTGCAGCTTGCGCTGACGGCCGTTGCGGACGGCGCTGACCACTTCGCCACCGTTGCGCTGCAGCTTTTTCAGCGGATTGCGCTCGGTATGGTACATCGTCGTCGCCAGCGCCATCGGCGTCGGCACGAAAGCCTGCACCTGATCGAGACGGAAGTTGTTCTTCTTCAGCCACAGGGCCAGATTTAGCATGTCCTCATCGGTACTGCCCGGGTGGGCGGCGATGAAATACGGGATCAGGTACTGCTCCTTGCCGGCCTCGCGCGAGAAACGGTCGAACAACTGCTTGAAGCGGTCGTAAGAACCGATGCCGGGTTTCATCATCTTCGACAGCGTGCCCTCTTCGGTGTGCTCGGGCGCGATCTTCAGGTAACCGCCGACGT
Organism: Dechloromonas denitrificans; assembly: GCF_001551835.1. Classification (GTDB taxonomy): domain Bacteria; phylum Pseudomonadota; class Gammaproteobacteria; order Burkholderiales; family Rhodocyclaceae; genus Azonexus; species Azonexus denitrificans. The sequence continues at coordinate 74,902 of NZ_LODL01000040.1, forward strand.
GGTGGGTGACCAGTTCCTTGATGTATTCGGGCGAACGGACGGCGAGGTCGTAACGCAGGCCGGAGCCGATCTGAACCTTCTTGACTCCCTTGATCGAACGCGCCCGGCGATACAGCGAAATCAGCTGCGAGTGGTCGGTATTCATGTTCTCGCAGATGTCCGGATAGACGCAGGACAGCCGGCGACAGGCCGATTCAATCTTCTCGTCCTTGCACTTCAGGTGGAACATGTTGGCGGTCGGCCCGCCCAAGTCGGAGACGACGCCGGTGAAGCCCGGCGTCTTGTCGCGCATTTCCTCGATTTCGCGGATCACCGAATCCTCGGAACGGCTCTGGATGATGCGCCCTTCGTGCTCGGTGATCGAACAGAAGGTGCAACCACCGAAACAGCCGCGCATGATATTGACCGAGAAGCGGATCATCTCCCAGGCCGGGATCTTGGCCTCGCCGTAGCTCGGATGCGCCCGGCGGGCGTAAGGCAGTTCGTAGACCTGGTCGAGCTCTTCGGTGCTGAGCGGGAACGGCGGCGGGTTGAGCCAGACATCGCGTTCGCCGTGCGCCTGGACCAGCGCCCGCGCATTGCCGGGGTTGGATTCGAGGTGCAAGGTACGCGAGGCATGGGCGTAGAGTACCGGATCGTCCTTGACCTGCTCGTAGGACGGCAGACGGACGACGGTATGGGCGCGGCGTTCCTTGCGGGCGGCCAGGCGCTCGGCGCGCGAAACGATACGCACCGGATGCTCGCCCGGCGGCGGTGCTGCGGTCGACGCGGAATTCTGGCCATTATTCGGCCCGCTTTCCATCGCATAGGGGTCGGCATGCTTGGGCAGCGGCCCCGGGGTATCGACCTCGGTCGAGTCCATCACATCCCAATCGTCCGATGGCAGCCAGCCGCGGGAGGCCATGAAAGCGGTGCCGCGCAGATCGCGGATTTCCGAAATTTTTTCACCCCTGGCCAGACGGTGCGCCACTTCGACGACGGCGCGCTCGGCATTGCCGAAGATCAGCAGATCGGCCTTGGAGTCGGGCAACACCGAACGGCGCACCTTGTCCGACCAGTAGTCGTAATGGGCGATGCGGCGCAGGCTGGCCTCGATCGAGCCGACGATGATCGGCGTTCCCGGGAAGGCTTCGCGGCAGCGCTGGGCATAGACGGTGACCGCACGATCCGGCCGCTTGTTGGGCTCGGCGTTGGGCGTGTAGGCGTCGTCGGAGCGGATCTTGCGGTCCGCCGTGTAGCGATTGATCATCGAATCCATGTTGCCGGCGGTGACGCCGAAAAACAGGTTGGGCTTGCCGAGCTTCTTGAAGTCGGCCGCGGAATTCCAGTCCGGCTGGACCAGGATGCCGACGCGGAAGCCCTGCGCCTCGAGCAGGCGGCCAATCAGCGCCATGCCGAAACTGGGGTGATCGATATAGGCGTCACCGGTGACCAGAATGATGTCGCAGGAATCCCAGCCCAAGGCATCCATTTCCGCACGGGACATGGGCAGGAAGGGGGCGGGACCGAAGCGGTGGGCCCAGAACTTACGGTGACCGAAGAGCGGCCGAACGACTTGCATATTTGAATCCATACAATATTTTACCTGAGCCCTTTGGGTGGCATGGCATACTCTTTATTTTCTGTGGCTGTGTTTTCAGGCGATGATGCATCTTCCTACCCGCGAACAGTCCGGCGTTCTGATCGTTTCCGTCAGCGGCCGCATAGACCACATTGCGAGCGAAGAGTTCACTAAAGCACTCGACCCGTTGCTTGCCAGCTGCGTTCCGGGCAAGCCGCCCCTCCTGCTCGACTTCTCCGGCGTCGACTACATCAGCAGTGCCGGCCTGCGCGTGCTGATGATCGCTTCGCGGCGCGCCAAGGGCCAGCGCGGCGTTTTTGCCATCGCCGCCTTGCAGCCACTGGTCCAGGAAGTTTTTGCGATCAGCCGCTTCAATCTGATCATGCCCTGCTACGTCAGCCTGGATGCTGCCTGCAAGGTGCTCGGCGCATGAAGAAGGTCTGCTTCTGGGGGACCCGCGGCTCGCTGCCGGTTTCCCTGACCGCCCGCGATGTCCGCGAAAAGATCATCTCGGCGCTGAGCGCCGCCAACGGCAAGTCCTTCAAGACGCCCGCCGCCCTCAACGAATTCGTCGCCACGCTGCCGTTCAGCACCGCCGGCACCTTTGGCGGCAACTCGTCATGTGTCGAAATCATCAACGGCGGCACCGAGCATTTCATCTGCGACATGGGCAGCGGCGCCCGACCGCTCGGCCAGGCCAAGATCGCCACCTACGGCGTGCCCAACCCGCAGACTTACCACATCTTCATTTCGCACCTGCACTGGGATCACCTGATGGGCTTTCCGTACTTCGCGCCCATGTACATCCCCGGCAACCGCATCGTCATTCACGGCTGCCACGCCCGGCTCGAAGAAGCAATCCGCCTGCAGATGCGCTCGCCCTGCTTTCCGGTCGATTATTCCCAGGCCGGCGCCCGCATCGAATTCGACCTGATGACGCCGGACCAGGCGCATTACATTGCCGGCATCAATGTCACCCCCAAGCTGCAACTGCACGCCGGCGACTCCTACGGCTACCGCTTCGAAAGCATCGAGCAGACAGTGGTTTATTCGACCGACTGCGAGCACCAACTGGACGATCTCGTCGAACGCGAAGCCTGCGTCAAATTCTTCGCCGGGGCCGACCTGGTCATTTTCGACGCCATGTATTCGCTGGCCGAAGCCGTCTCGGTCAAGGCCGACTGGGGCCATTCCAGCAACGTCGTCGGCGTCGAACTGTGCCAGGCCGCCGGCGCCCGTCGGCTGGCGCTGTTTCACCACGAGCCGGCGCATGACGACATCCAGTTGAATCGTTTGCTGGCCGAAACCCGGCGCCTCGAACAGATCACCCGGGGCGATCAACCGGCGCTGGAAATCATTTCCGCCTACGACGGCCTGACCGTCACCCTGTGAAACGCCTGCCCGGCACCGCCCTGCTTCGGGCCGGCCGTGGCCTGGCCTTGCCGATCCTGCTGCTGCTTGGCGCGGCGCTGGCCCTGGAGAATATCGAGGCCACCCCGCTGGCCAGCCTGCGCAACGCCCAGTTCGACCGCTATCAGCGGCAGATGCCCCGAGCCCGCGACAACGAACCGGTCATCGTCGTCGGCATCGACAGCCAGAGCCTGGCCGCACACGGTCAATGGCCGTGGTCGCGCGAACTGCTCGCCGAACTGACGCATAAAATTCTCGCCGGGCAACCGCTGGCACTGGGCATCGACATCGTCTTTGCCGAACCTGATCGCTACAGCCCAGGCGTCCTCGGCGAAAAGCTGGCCGGACTGCCGCGCAACATTCTGGCCAAACTCCCCGAACCAGACAGTGTGTTCGCCGAAGCGCTGGGTGACGGCCCAACCGTGTTGGCCGTGGTCGGCCTGGCCAACGCCCTGCCCGGCTCGCGCCCGCCGCACAAACCCTTGCCACTGCTGGCCGGCGGCGACCTGGCCCGGCAACCGATCGCCCGCTTTCCCTCAGCTGTGGTCAGCCGCCCCGTGCTGGAAAAGGCAGCCAACGGCGAAGGCTTCATCAATGCCAGCCCGGATGCCTTGCGCTCCAGCAGCGAGCGCGGAGTGCTGCGCCGCGTTCCGACCCTGGCCTTCATCGACCACCAACCATTCCTGCCGCTTTCGCTGGAAATGCTCCGCCTGGCGCTGGGCAGCGCAGGGCAAACCGTGCCCGAATTCGGCCAACACGGCATGACCGGCCTCCGCATCGGCGACTATCGGTTACCAACGCAAGGCAACGGCGACTTGCTGATTCATTACGGCAAGGCCAGTTCGCATTACTACCTGTCGGCGGCCGATGTGCTGGCCGGGGTGCACGCACCCGAAATCTTCCAGTCGCGCTTCGTCATTCTCGGCTTCAACAGCACCGGCCTGCAAGACAGCATCGTCACGCCGCTCGGCGAGATCGTCCCCGGCGTCGATATCCACGTCCAGGTCATCGAAAGCATGCTGACCGGTGCCGCGCTGCAACGACCGTACTGGCTGCCCTGGCTCGAACTCGCCACCCTGCTGCTCGGCGGCCTGCTGCTGATCGTCGCCGTACCGGCCTTGCGGCCGCGCCTGGCGGTACTCAGCTACAGCGGCCTGGCCGCCCTGCTGATCGGCGGCGGCTACCTTGCCTTCTATTCCGGACAGTGGCTGTTCGATGGCCCGTCGCTCAGCCTGCTGCTCAGCCCGGTCTTTGTTTCGCTGCTCGGCAGCACCCTGATCGAGGCCGACGCCAAACGCCGGCAGGCCGAACACGAACTCCAGGACAGCCGCGAAGCCGCCGCCCGCACCGCCGGCGAACTGGACGTGGCGCGCCGCATCCAGATGGGTCTGCTGCCCGACCCGCAGGCCCTCTTTGCCGAGGAAAAACGCTTTGCTGTCGCCGCCCTGCTCGAGCCGGCTCTCGCCGTCGGCGGCGACTATTACGATTGCTTCATGCTCGACGAGCGGCGGCTTTGCCTGGTGATCGGTGATGTCTCCGGCAAGGGCATTCCGGCCAGCCTGTTCATGGCCATCTCCAAAACGCTGACCGGCACCCTGACCCGACTCGAAAGCAATCTCGGCCAGGCCATCCGCGATGTCGAGCGGGAACTCAACCGGGAGAATCCGGAATATCTTTTCGTCACCGCCTTCGTCGCCATTCTCGATACCGATAGCGGACAACTGGATTTCGTCTGCGCCGGGCACGATGCACCGTTGCTGATGCGGCGCGGGACGATTGCAAAAGTCGACACGCTGACGCATGCCGGCCCGCCGCTCTGCGCGACCGACAGCTACCCCTACCAGGCCGATCAGATGCAACTGGAGGCTGGCGACCTGCTGTGCCTGTTTACCGATGGCGTCACCGAAGCCAGCGACGGCCAGTCGATGTTTGGCGGCGAACGCCTGGCCGCAGCGCTGCTCCGCCACCGGGAAAAGGCCCCGCCCGACCTGCTTGCCGCCTTGCGCGATGAAGTACGCGCTTTCGAGGCAGGCCATCCGGCGGCGGATGACCTGACCCTGCTCCTGCTCAATTACTGCGGTCAACCGGCTCCAACAGCCAAAAATGGCGCGCTTTAACGCAGGTTGATTTCAACCCGCCGGTTCGCCGGTTCATCGACCTCGTCAGCCGTCGGGACCAGCAGTTCGCGCTCGCCGCGGCCAACCGCCTCCATCTTCTCGCCCGCGACACCGGCCTCGACCAACAAGTCGCGCACCGACTCGGCCCGCTTCAGCGACAAGGCATCGTTGCCCAGGGCATTACCGACCGTGTCGGTGTGGCCAATGACCATGACTTCGACGGCCGCCCGTTGGCCGACTTCGGCACGCAGCTTGGCAAATTCGGCCTGCGATTCGGCGGTCAGTTGATTGCTGCCGGCCTCGAAATACAGGACATAACTTTTCGGCCGCATCGGCTGGGCCGCCAGCGCGGCACCGAAGCGCTCCTCGACATGTTCCGGACTGGCCTGATAGGTCTCGTTGGCACCGACCCGGCGGGCCGTCGCCGCATAGGGGCGGTCGAGACGGATCTCGCCGCCGGCATCGCGGACGACCACGGCGCCTGGACGACCGTCAGCCGATGGCAGCAGCACCACGCGCTCGCTGGCACAACCGGCCGCCAGCAGCACGGCCAGCGCCAACACGGGCAGTCGGAAATCAGTCCTCACGGCCGTCTCCCACTTCGATGACGAACTCCGTGCCGCGCACGCCGAGCACCGAAGTCGGCGTATGGAAATCGACGGATTCCGGCGTCTTCTTGGCGATCTTGCCGCTGGCCACCGACAGCGTGCCCTTGCGAATGCCGACCGACATCTGGCCGTCCGTCGTCGTGCTGTCGAAGGCAAACTTGTCGATGGTGATCAGCGAATTCGGCCCGGCCGACAACAGCGTGCTGTCCCGCAAGGTGACGCCGACCGCGCCGTCGCTGCCGGTGCGCAGCTTGTCGGCTACGAGCACCGGCGTACCGACCACCGCGATCAGCTTCTGCCCGTCGCGCTCCAGCGTCACCGACCCCTTGCTGGTCTTGATCATGCCTGCCGATTCCGCCGCCTGCGCCGTGCCGCAGATGCCCAGTACAAGCAGCATACAGGCGGCAAGCCGATGTGTTTTAATCATGCTGGATCCCAAAAAGATATGTCTGCCCATTTTACGGAATTTTCTGTCAGCGCGCGTTACGCCGAACTGCCTGGCCTGATGCGCGAAATCGCCCGCCAGACGGCCGAATTCGGCTGTCCGGCCGGTGCCTGCGAACGCCTGCAACTGGTCGTCGAAGAGCTGTTCACCAATAGCATTGCGCACGGTTACGGCGGCGAATGTGAAGCGCCCGTCCGGATCGGACTGAGTCGTGCCGGCGACCGCCTGACCCTGCGCTACATCGACCAGGCCGCCCCGTTCGACCCGGGCAAAATTGCCCCTGCAACAGCGTCGACCGCAGCAGTCGGCGGTCTCGGCCTCGGCCTGATCCAGGGCATGAGCAAAAGCATCCGCTACCAGCGCCTCGGCCCGCACAACGTGACCGAGCTGGACTTTTAGGCCCCGGCCCGCAGCGCCAGCAAGGGCGGCGTCTGCAGCAGGCGGCGCATGGCCAGCCAGCCGACCGCCACGCTCAGCACCGCGCCCCCCGCGGCCGAGTACAGCAGCAAGAGCGGATCGAAGGGCAGGCTCAACTCGAAGACCCGGCGGGCAATGACCTGGCCGAGCGCACTGGCACCCATGGCGGCGATCAGGCCGGCCGTCGCCCCGGTCACCGCCAGCTCGGTCAACATGGCCTGCCGCAACTGCCGGCGATGCGCCCCGAGGGCGCGCATGATCGCCAGTTCGTAACGCCGCTCGTCGAAAGCGCTGACCAGCGCCGAATAGAGCACGATGGCGCCGGCCGCCAGCGTGAACAAAAAGATGAACTGCACAGCACCGGCCACCTGGCCGACGACGCCCTGGAACTGGCGGAGCACGGCGCCGACATCGATGATGGTCAGGTTGGGAAACTGCATGATCAGTTGGCGCCCGAAGGCCTGTTGCGCCTCAGGCAGATGGAAGCTGGTGATGTAACTGGCCGGCGCGTCATCGATGACGCCGGGCGGGGTCAGCACGAAGAAATTGACGCGCATCGAATCCCAATCCAGCTTGCGCAAGCTACTGACGACAACCCGTTCTTCCTGGCCGGCGACCATGAAGACCAGTTCGTTGCCGAGCCCGATGCCCAGGGTTTGGGCCAGCCCTTCCTCGACCGAGGCCAGCCCCTGTCCGGCGTCGTTCGGCCCGAACCAGCGGCCGGCGACCAGCCGGTTGCCGGGCGGCGGATCGCTGCGCCAGGACAGGTTGAACTCGCGCTCGATCAGGCGCTGCGCCCGCTCGTCATCCGGGTAGCTGGCCGCACTGACCGGCCGCCCGCCGATCTCGATCAGCCGGGCGCGCACCATCGGCGACAGCTCGGCCTTGATGCCGGCCTGCGCCAGGCGCTCGCCCAGGCTGGGCAATTGATCGGGCTGGATGTTGATGACAAAACGATTCGGGGCATCGGTCGGCACTGCTTTTTGCCAGGTTTCGAGCAGTTGACCGCGGATCACGGTCAGCAACAGCATCGCCATCAGGCCGACGGCCAGTGCGACGATCTGCAGGGCGCTGGCCGAGCGATGCCGGGCCAGACTGGCCAGCCCCTGGCGCCAGCCGAAGCCGCCGCCACTGCGCAGGCCGGCAATCGCCCCAACCGCCAGCCGAGCGAGCGACCAGAAGACCAGCAGCGCCCCGGCAAAGCCGAGCACGGCCAGGCCACCGAGCCGGCGGTCGCCGGCGACCAGCACCATCAGGCCGGCCAGCAAAAGCAGGCCCAGCGCGTAACCGCCGAGCAGGAAAGGCGTCGGCGGCCCGAGCTCGCGGCGCAAGACGCGCAGGGTCGGCACCTTGCTCAGTTGCAACAGCGGCGGAAAGGCAAAACCGAACAACAGCACCGCTGCCACCGCGGCGCCCTGCCCGAGCGGCAGCCAGCCCGGCAGGGGCAGATCGATCGCCAGCAAGCTGCCGAGCCAGCGCAGCAGCACGAAATGGGTGGCAAAACCCAGCGCCGCACCCAGCCCTATGGCGAGCAGCGCCAGCCAGATGAACAAGGCGGCATGCAAGCGGATCAGGCCGAACTGGGTGATGCCGAAGCAGCGCATCACGGCACAGGCATCGAGGTGGCGCTGCATGTAGCGCCGGGCGGCCAGGGCGACGGAAACGGCGGACAGCACCACAGTCAGCAAGCTGGCCAAGCCAAGGAAACGCTGTGCCCGGTCGAGCGCGCTGCGAATCTCGGGCCGGGCATTTTGCGCATCTTCGAGGCGTTGACCGCGGGACAGACGCGCCTCCAGCCACTTCCGGAAGCCGGCCACCGCTTTCGGCTCACCGGTCAGCAAGCGGCGGTAGGTGACGCGCGAGCCGAACTGCACCAGCCCGCTCGACGCAATGTCATCGACGTGCATCAACAACCGCGGCGCCAGCGCAAACAGATTGAAGCTGCGATCCGGCTCCTGGGTCAGGATGGCGGCAACCTGCAACTGGCGCTGCCCCAAAGTCACCTGATCGCCCGGCGCCGCCTGCAGGGCGGTAGCCAGCCGTTCATCGAGCCAGACGCTGCCGGGCTGTGGCCCTTGCCCGACCGGCTGGCCCGGCTCGCCAATTTGCTGCGCCGCCGACAGGCGACCGCGCAGCGGGTAGCTGCTGCTCACCGCCTTGATGTCGGCCAGCTGGGCCTGGCCGTTGGCCAGCACCATGCTCGGGAATGTCAGCGTTTCGGCCAGCACCAGCCCACGCCGGCGCGCCTCGTCAATCACGACGCTCGGCCACGGCTGGTCGGCAATCAGCACCAGGTCGCCGCCCATCAGTTGTTGTGCTTCGCCGTCCAGCGCCAGGCGGACGCGGTCGGCAAAGAAACCGACTGCCGTTACCGCCGCCACCGCTACCACCAATGCGGCAAAGAGCAGACGCAACTCGCCGGAGCGAAGTTCGCGGCCGAGCATGCGCCGGGCCAACCCGATCATGCGACGACCGACCAGCGTGCCCGGAACTCGGCCGGTGCCACCGCCCGGCCATGCAGATAGCCCTGCAATTGGTGACAGCCCAGTGCAGCGAGGAAATCGGCCTGCTCGGCGGTTTCGACGCCCTCGGCCACCACTTCGAAGTCGAGGCTCCGGGCCAGCGCCATCACCGAGCGGATGATCGCTTCGTCGCCCGGATTGCTGCCGATGCCGACGACGAAGGACTGATCAATTTTCAGTTGCTGCACCGGCAGCATTTTCAGGTAGCTGAGCGACGAGTAGCCGGTGCCGAAATCGTCGAGCGCCAGCGTGATGCCAAGGCGGCGCAAACGCTCCAGCAACTCGAAGGCATCGCTCACCGCCATCACGACCGACTCGGTGATCTCCAGCTTGAGGCGGGCCGGGTCCATGCCGGTATCGACCAGGACCTGATCGAGGGTATCGATGAACTCCGGTCTTTCCAATTGCTTGACCGAGAGATTGACCGAGACCTGCGGCAGATCGAAGCCGCTGCCCTGCCACTGCATGACCTGCCGGCAGGTTTCGCGCAACACCCAGTTACCGAGGCTGACGATAATGCCGGAATCCTCGGCCAGCGGGATGAAACGCGATGGCGGAACGCTGCCCAGCTCCGGACTGTTCCAGCGAACCAGCGCCTCGGCGCCGACCAATACGCCGGTCTGCGTATCGACCTGCGGTTGCAGATGGACGGACATTTCGCCGTTTTCCAGCGCCCGGCGCAGCAGGTTTTCCATCCGGATGCGCGCCTGGGCATCGCGCGTCATTTCCGGGGTATAAAAGTGGAACTGGCCGCGCCCGATGGCCTTGGCGCGATACATCGCGGTATCGGCATTGCGCATCAGGTCGACCACGCTTTGCCCGTCGCCCGGGAAAAGGCTGATGCCGACCGAGGTCGACAGGAACAGTTCATGGCTGCCCAACTGGAAAGGCTGCTCGAAGACATCGACGATTTCCTCGGCCAGCGTCGCCACATCGCGCTCGTCGTGCACACCTTCCATCAGGCAGATGAACTCGTCGCCGCCGAGGCGGGCCAGCATGTCGATCAACTTGACGTTGTCACCGATGCGGGCGGCGACGGCAACGAGCAGTTCATCGCCAACGCTGTGCCCGAGCGAGTCGTTGACCTGCTTGAACTGGTCGAGATCGACGAAGAGTACGGCCAGACGCTGGTCATTCCTTTCAGCATCAAGCAGGCTTTGGTCGAGGCGCTCGATGAAGCAGCGGCGATTGGCCAGCCCGGTCAGCGGATCGTGGTAGGCCAGATAATTGAGCTTGCTTTCGGCTTGGCGACGCTCGGCGATCTCAGCTTCGAGCTGCTTGTTGGTCCGCTTCAGCTCGATCGTCCGCGCTTCGACCTGGATTTCCAGGGTGTCGCGCGCCGCCTTGATGCGCCCTTCCTGGTCGGTCAGGATTTTCTGGGCCCGGCGCACGACCAGGAACTGCATCAGGTAAAGCCCGCCAAAAATACAGGCAACGCCGCCCGTCACCCACCACAGGGTGCGGCTCAGCAACTGCATGAAGGGAGTCACATCCTGATAGAGCTCGAGTACGCCTTCGATCGCCGCATTTGTACCGCGCACCGGGATATAGCTGGCCAGCGTATCGGCTTCGGCCAATCCCCTATCCGTGCCGTAGGGCGAGTCGCGCAAAATTAGTTCGCTGCTCACGTTGCCATGCATGGCCGTGCGAAAACCGTTGTTATCGAAACGGTTCTCGCCTATCTGCTCCGGATCGGTCGAGAAGATGACCGTACCGAGGCGGTTATACAGCTTCACCTTGACCACTGCCGTATTCCGCATCAGGGCGGTAACGCTGGCCTGCATCTGCCGCTCCTCCCCGGATTGCCGCAGAAAGGCAGCATCCTTGCCGATCGAGGCCAGCATCAGCGCCTCCAGCGGGGTCGTCAGCGAATTCCTGAAGACCTGGGCCATCGCCACGTTGCGGTCCTCGGCCAGTTCGGTCATCTGCTGGATTGCCAACTGGCGGTAAAGCGGCCCGAGAATGCCGGCAGCCAGCACGATAAGGATGAAACTGACCGTCGAGAAGTAACGCGAGAGATTGAACATATATGCCGAAAGGGATGCTTCCGACAGCTTATTCCAACTCGCGTATGCGGGCTACCGCCTCCTCGACCCGTTTGACGCCAATCACCTCCATGCCGTCAATGCCTTGCTTCGGTCGATTGGCCTCGGGAATCAGTGCCCGGGTGAAGCCGAGCTTGGCCGCCTCCTTCAAACGCTCCTGGCCACGCGGCGCCGGGCGAATCTCGCCAGCCAGGCCGACTTCGCCAAAGACGACGAGTTTCGACGGCAAGGGCTTGTTTTTCAATGAAGAAGAAATCGACAACAAGACTGCCAGGTCGGCCGCCGGCTCAATAATCTTGACCCCCCCTACCGCATTGACGAAGACGTCCTGATCGAAGCAAACGATGCCGGCATGCCGGTGCAGCACGGCCAGCAGCATGGCCAGGCGCTGCGCATCCAGACCGACGGTTAGCCGCCGCGGATTGCCATGGGCGCTGTCGACCAGCGCCTGGATCTCGACCAGCAGCGGCCGCGTTCCTTCCTGCGTCACCATCACGCAGGAACCGGCGACGTCCTGCCCATGCTGCGACAGGAACAGGGCCGACGGGTTGTTGACGCCTTTCAGCCCCTTGTCAGTCATCGCAAAGACGCCGAGCTCGTTGACCGCACCAAAACGATTCTTGAAGGCGCGCACCAGCCGGAAACTGGAATGGGTATCGCCCTCGAAGTACAACACCGTATCGACGATGTGTTCGAGCACACGCGGCCCGGCCAGCGCTCCTTCCTTGGTGACGTGACCGACCAGGATGATGGTGATGCCCAGCTGTTTGGCCAGCCGCGTCAGTTGTGCAGAGCACTCGCGAACCTGTGCCACCGAACCGGGAGCACTGGAAAGCTCGTCGGACCACATGGTCTGGATCGAATCGACCACCGCCACTTCAGGGCGTTCTGCCTGCAGGGTGGCCAAAATACGCTCCAGATTGATCTCGGCCATCAGTTGCAGGCGTCGCGTATCGAGGCTGAGGCGACGGGCACGCAAGGCCACCTGTTCGCCCGACTCCTCGCCGCTGATATAGAGCACCTTGTGGCCGACCGACAGGTGTGACAGCGCCTGCAGCAGCAAGGTGCTCTTGCCGATGCCAGGATCGCCGCCAATCAGTACCACCCCGCCCGGCACCAGGCCGCCACCGAGCGCCCGATCGAATTCGCCGATGCTGGTCGCGATGCGCTCCGTCTCGCGCGCCTCGATTTCCGACAAATTCTGCAATTTGGCACTCGGCGCCAGCGACTCGAAACGATGATTGCTCGATGCCTTCTCGGCCACCGTTTCGACCAGCGTATTCCACTGGTTGCAGCCGGGGCACTGCCCCTGCCACTTCGGGCTGGTCGCACCGCATTCGGTGCAACTGTAGATCGATTTGATTTTTGCCATTTAAACCTCGTCGACCGCAAGCGGCACGCGGGGAGCCAGGGCACAGAACAGTTCATAAGCGATGGTCCCGGCGGCGCTCGCCACCTCGTCGGCCGGCACAGGACCGGCAATTCCCGCGCCCCACAAGGTGACCGGCGCGCCGATGCCAGCTTCGGGAATATCGGTCAGATCGCAGGCCAGCATGTCCATCGAAACCCGGCCGATGGTCCGCGTCCGCTTGCCCATCACGGCAATCGGCGTACCGCTCGGTGCATGGCGCGGGTAACCGTCGGCGTAACCGCAGGCAACGACACCAATCCGCATCGGCCGCTCGGCAGTGAAGGTGCCGCCGTAACCGACTCGCTCACCGGCCGCCAATTCCTGCACGCCGATGATCGCGCTCTCCAGTGTCATCGCCGGCTGCAGGCCGAGATCGGCCGCACTCTGGTCGGCAAACGGGCTGGCCCCGTAGAGCACGATGCCCGGCCGCACCCACTCGGTATGCGTCGCCGGGTAACGAATGATTGCCGCCGAATTGGCCAGGCAGCGCGGCCCGGACCAGTTGCCGGCCAGTTTGGAAAAGCGCGCCATTTGCCAGTCGATGCCGCGCTCGCCATCGGCTTCGGCAAAATGGGTCATCAGGCTGACCTCAAGCGTCGGCACTTGGCGCAGCATTTCGAGAGCCCGCGGCAGGTTGGCCGCAGTGAAGCCAAGGCGGTTCATGCCGGTATTCAATTTCAGGTAGATCGCCAACGGCGCTTCGAATTTGCCGGCCTGGAGCAGCAATTCCAACTGTTCCTGACAGTGAATCACCGTCGTCAGCCGATGCTCGACCACGGCCCGCACATCGCGCGCACTGAAGATGCCCTCCAGCAGCAGAATGGGCTGAGTAATCCCCGATTCACGCAAGGCCACCGCATTTTCACATTCCAGCATGGCGAAGCCGTCGGCCTCGTCGCGCAAGGCAGCCAGCGCCCGCCATTGACCGTGACCATAGGCATTGGCCTTGATCACCGCCCACGCCTTCGAGTTCGGCGCCAGTTTTTTGACCAGTCGATAGTTATGCCGGATGGCGGCGCCGGAAATACGGGCGCGGATCGGTCGTGAGGTTTTCATAAAGCCAGTTCTCGGAGCTTCTTCTTGGCAAAATCGATAAAGGTTGTCGTCAGGCGCGACTGGAAGCGATCCTGCGGATGCACCAGATAGAGGCTACGCGTCAGCGGCGGGTTCAGCGGCACCGAGGCCAAGGCGCCCAGTCGGGTTTCCTTGGCGACCACGGCCCGCGACACGATGGCGAAGCCGAGGCCGGTCGACACCACCCCTTTCAATGCCTCCGGGCTGCCCAGTTCCATCTGTGTTTTCAGGTTTTCAAGCGGCACCTGATTGGCGGCGAAATAGGCATCGCTGATTTCCCGGGTTCCCGAGCCCGGTTCGCGGGAGATGTATTCGTAATCGGCCAGCACCTTGGGAGTCACCGACTTCAGCGTGGCCAGCGGGTAGTCAGGGGCGCAGATGACCAGCAACTCGTCCTCGCAGCAGATCTGGCTGTTCAGGCCGGATAGCTTGGCCGGCGCCTCGATCAGGCCAACATCCAGCGTATGTTCGGCGACCCTGCTTTCAATGCTCTCGGAATTGGCGACAATCAGCCTGGCCCGGACCTGCGGATAGAGTGCGTTGAACTCGCCCAGCACGCGCGGCAGCATGAATTCGGCAATCGTCGTGCTGGCCCCGACCAGCAAGGGGCCGCGCATTTCGCCGGTCATTTCGGAAAGGCGGGTTTCCATTTCGTCCGACAAGGCCAGGATCCGCTCGGCGTAACCGAGGACCAGCTCCCCGGCCGGGGTCAGCGAGATGCTGCCGTGGCGCCGCTCGAACAAGCGGGTGCTGTATTGCTCTTCCAGCTGTTTGATCTGAAAGGTGACGGCCGGCTGCGTCATGAACAAGGCGTCGGCCGCCCGGGTGAAACTGAGGTGCTTGGCAACGGCATGAAAGACTTGCAAGCGCCGGTCAGCCATGATTTCTCTCCCTTGAGGTGTGTGGGCGATATTCAATCATAGTCGCCCCCCATTTTTGGGCATGAATCTGACACAAATCTAACAAACGGGTAGCTCGCAATCAATTTGAAGCTCAAGTACTAGATCAAGGCCAGCAACAATGGATCTGCAAATTTTCCACATAATTTTTCAAAAATGACAATCAACTTAACCCTTGGTTATACCGGTTTGCGATTACTGATTCTACCCGATCATCAGTAGTGTCGATTTTCTTTACAGTCAAATTATAAAACACTCTGAAATCAAAAAATTCACAATTAAAACAATGCTATTTTTGCATGGTGTAATTTATGCTTAAGATGGCCAAGCCAACCAAAAGCAAGGGGAAGTATATGAAGCTAATAACCTCAACCATCGCGGCTCTGATTTTGTCCACCGCCTCACTCACAGCGAATGCCACGACCGTCTCCTTCACTGTCAACACCGAGAGTGGCCAGTGGGGAACTGGGATATTTTCGGGCAGCGACGCCAATTCAGACGGAATCCTTAGCCTTAACGAACTTATCGCTTTTGATGGCTCGAACAATATTGAAGCAGAGACCGTGACCTTAGCCGGGCTATCTGGTTTCGGTACTTTCAATATTGCCGGCAACAAATGGAATAGTGACGGCCCGGGCTGGGGAGAGCTCGATTTCGCCTGGTTTAGCTGGAATGGCGACCAAAACTCAGTGAATAATAGCTGGTCCAAGGTATCAACCATTATTACCATCGATCAAAACAATAGCGTCCCCGAGCCAGGCACCTTGGCTCTTGCCGGACTGGGTTTGGCAATGGCCGCTTCGATGCGACGCCGCAAAGCAGTCTAATCAGACCCGCCCTCCCAAAGCGCTCTTCGGAGCGCTTTTTTGTTTACACCAAGTCGGAATAAAGGCTGTCACCTTCGCTTAACGATTGCGCCTTAGTGTGGCTTTCTCTCCAACGCCAAGCAGCCAACATGCACAACTCGAAAGGCGCCGCAAGCCTTGCGTCCCGCGCAAAGCGTGGTATAAACCTCGACCAAAGTTATATAAGAGACAAGACACTCGTGCCGTTTGGCTTCTACATCATCATGGCCGCGCAGTTTTTTTCCGCGCTGGCTGACAACGCCCTGCTGATTGCCGCCATCGCCGCGCTGCGTGAAATGCATGCGCCATCCGAGTATGAGCCGCTGCTGAAGACTTTTTTCACCGTCTCTTATGTGCTGCTGGCGGCCTTTGTCGGCGCCTTTGCCGACTCGATGCCGAAATGGCGGGTGATGTTCATCAGCAACACAATCAAGATCGCCGGCTGCTCCTTGATGTTCTTCGGCGCCCATCCACTGGTCGCCTATGCCGTGGTCGGCCTCGGTGCTGCCGCCTACTCGCCGGCCAAGTACGGCATCCTCACCGAATACCTGCCGCATCGCCTGCTGGTCGTCGCCAACGGCTGGATCGAAGGCCTGACGGTCGGCGCCATCATCCTCGGCGTCGTCATCGGCGGCACGCTGATCCGCCCGGAGGTTGCCCAAACCCTGCTCGCCTTCGACTTCCCGCTGATCACCACCGGCATCGACACGGTCGGCGAAATGGCACTGACCGTGGTTGCCGTGCTTTACGTCCTGGCCGCGATCTTCAATCTGTACGTGCCGGATACCGGGGTCGATCACAAGCCGCTGAAGAAAAACCCGATTTACCTGATCCACGAATTCAATCACTGCCTGGCGCTGCTCTGGCGCGACAAGCTGGGCCAGATTTCACTGGCCGTGACAACCCTGTTCTGGGGGGCTGGGGCAACGCTGCAATTCATCGTCATCAAGTGGTCCGAAGTGGCACTCAACCTCGACCTCTCCAAGTCATCGATGCTGCAGGGGGTTGTTGCCGTCGGCGTCGCGGTCGGCGCAATACTCGCCGCCAAGTTCATCACCTTGCGCAAGTCGGTGCGGGTCATTCCGCTCGGTATCGCAATGGGCCTGATCGTGCTGGTGATGAACTTTGTGCACCAGATGTGGATGGCCATTCCACTGTTGATCGTCATCGGCGCCCTGTCCGGCTTCTTCGTCGTGCCGATGAACGCCCTGCTCCAGCATCGCGGCCACATCCTAATGGGCGCCGGTCACTCGATCGCTGTCCAGAACTTCAACGAAAACCTGTCGATCCTGATCATGACTGGGCTCTACTACATGATGATCAAGATGGACCTGTCGATCTACTGGGTTGTCACGCTGTTCGGTCTGTTCGTCAGCGGCCTGATGTACATGATCCGTCAGCGCCACATCGCCAACCAGGCGGCACAGGACGACGTCCAGCACCTCGACGACAGCGCCCATCACTGACCCCCGGCTCGCCGCCAGGCGAACCGGGCGCAGCGTTCAGAAAGGCAGTTCGGGCACCGCCTGATCGCGCAGCAGACGCCGCGCAAACAGCAGATCTTCCCAGGCCTTCGCCTTTTCCGGCAGATTGCGCAGCAGATAGGCCGGATGATAGGTCACCACCACCGGTATTCCCGCATATTCGAAACGTTTGCCACGCATCGTTCCGAGCGCCTTATCGTCGTGCAGCAGCGAATGCACTGCGGCCTTACCGAGCAACACGATGATCTTCGGCTTGAGCAGCGCGATCTGGCGTTCGAGATAAGGTCGGCAGGCGGCCATCTCGGCCGCTTCCGGCGTACGGTTGCCGGGTGGCCGGCATTTCACCGCATTGCCGATGTAGACCTTGTTACCACGCGCAATATTGAGCGCGGCCAGCATGTTGTCGAGCAGCTTGCCGGCCTGGCCGACAAACGGCTCACCCTGCACATCCTCGTCGGCGCCCGGGCCTTCACCAATGAACAGCCAGTCGGGATTGAGATCGCCGACACCGAGCACGGCCTGCTTTCGTTGCTGACAGAGCGGGCAGGCCCGGCACTCGGCAACCGCCCGGGTCAATTCCGGCCAATTCATGGCGTCGACCGCAGCATTCGCCGCTTGGAGCGCAACAGCAGGCGGCGATGCCGGCGGTTGCGAGGCAGGTTTATCAAGCGGTGGCGGCGAAGGTCTTGCCTCGACAGATGGTGCCGCTTCGATGGGCATCTCTACCGGCGATTCCGCCGGCTCAACGGCTTGCGCCGTCTCGCGCAGCTTCCAGATTGGCGAAATGCCCATTTCGACGAGCATTTGTTCGCGGCTCAGACTCATGCCAGTTCCTTGTCAAAAACCAGCCCATCCTCGCGCCCGATGGCGGCCGGATAGTAGCCCTTGCGCAGGCCGATCTGGCGAAAGCCGAAATGGTGGTACAGATCGACCGCCCGCTCATTCGACGGCCGAACTTCGAGGAAGAGCTTGTTCGCGCCGCCGAGTCGCGCGCATTCCATGGCGTGCCGCAACAGCCGGGCGCCGTAGCCCAGCCCCTGGTAACGCTGGCAGACTCCGATATTGAGCAGGTGCGCTTCGTCAATGACCGACATGACGACCGAAAAACCGATCAGGTCACCGCCCAGCCGGCAAACCCAGACACTGTGACCAGCCGTCAGCGAATCGGCGAAATTGCCGCGCGACCACGGGAATGCCTGGAGCGATGCTTCGAGCGCTGCGACGCTGTCAAGGTCGCGCTCGTTCATCGGAAAAAATTCGGCGGCGATATTCGGTACGCTCACGCCCGCCCCCCCTCGCTCAGGCGCTCGGCCACGGTCTTGGCCACCTTGTCGCGAACATAGAGCGGCGCCGCCAGCGCGGCATCGATCCATTCGCCGCGCACCGCTTGCGACGCAGCAAGGCGGACCAGCGCCGCCGCGGTCGGCAGAATGCCGGCCTGCGTCGTAATGCCGGCCGCAATCAGGCGTTCCTGCAAGGCCGGATAAGCCGCTGCGGCATTGCCGCAGGCCAGCCAGCCGGCATCGGCAGGCAGCTCGATATCACCCGGTGCGGCCACCCGGATTTCGCCTTGCAATTGATAGGTATCGCCGTCGCGCCTGTAGGTACCGGCGTACACCTCGCCCATCCGCGCATCGAGCAAGGCCAGCACCCGCTCGGCGGCGCTCAGTTCAGCAATGGCGGCCAGACTGGTGATGGGAATCAGCGGAATATCGGCCGCCACCGCCAGGCCCTGGGCAGCACCGCAAGCCACCCGCAGGCCGGTAAAGGCGCCCGGGCCAACACCGAAGGCGATGGCATCGAGCAGGGCAATCTTCAGGCCCGCTTCGCCGAGCAGTTCGCGGACCAACGGCAACAGGGTTTCGGAATGCGAGCGACCGGCCGGGCAAAAGCGTTCGGTGATCTGGCCGTCGCGCCACAGCGCGCAGGAGCCAAGTTCGGTGGAGGTTTCGAGAGCAAGGATCAGCATGGGGCCGCATTTTACCGGAGCGGCAGCCTGGCCGGGGCAAGGCATTGCGCCAGGCGGCGCTAACAAATGCCGCGGCAGCCAGCGAACGCCTTAGTTATCCCGCCGTCCATCTCGCCCTTCCCGCTCCTGAACGGCACGCTGTTCGCGCATTTCCTCGCGCATGCGGCGCCGGTCTTCCGGCGGCACATCCTGCCAGCGTCGGGGCCCACCTTCTTCACGGCGGAACTCGCGATCCTGCTGCCAGTGTTCGCGCATCTGCTGCCGCATTTGCCGGCGCTCCTCGGGCGGCAAGTCCCGCCACTGCCCGTCGGCCCATACGCCACCCACCGGGCCGAGCAGACCCAGGAGCAACAAGGTGGGGAGGAGAATCCGGCGTTTCATGGCGATGACGAGCGTTTCGATGTGCAGGTGCGATCATTGTCCATCGCAGGCCGCCAGACAAGGCGAGCGAGATGTAAAAATATGTTTCCCGGAGCCGGTCCGACAATCCTTGTTACCATTTATTGCGCTTCATTCACCGTCTGCAATTATCCTTGCCTGCATGAGCGAACAAAACACCCACCTTCTCGTCGTCGACGACGACGCCCGCCTGCGCGACCTGCTGACCCGCTACCTCGGCGAGCAGGGCTTTGACGTCAAGGCGGTGGCCGACGGCCAGCAAATGGACAAGCTGCGCAGCCGCGAACATTTTCATCTGATCGTGCTCGACCTGATGATGCCGGGCGAAGATGGCCTGAGCATCTGTCGCCGCCTGCGCGGCACCGGCGACCTGACACCGATCATCATGCTGACCGCCAAAGGCGACGAAGTGGACCGCATTGTCGGGCTCGAAATGGGAGCCGACGACTACTTGCCGAAGCCCTTCAACCCGCGCGAATTGCTCGCCCGCATCCATGCCGTGCTGCGCCGCCAGGGCAACCGCCCCCCCGGTGCACCAGATGATGGAGCCGAAAATATCCGCTTCGGCAATCTCGAAGTCGACCTCGCCGCCCGGACATTGAAACGCGGCGACGAACTGCTCCCGCTGACCACCGGCGAGTTTGCCGTCCTCAAGGTGCTGCTTCACCACCCGCGCCAGCCGCTCTCCCGCGACAAGCTGATGACGCTGGCTCGCGGCCGCGAACAAGGGCCGTTCGACCGTGCCATCGACGTTCAGGTCTCCCGGCTGCGCAAGCTGATCGAAGTCGATCCGGCCCAGCCGCGCTACCTGCAGACGGTCTGGGGCTTCGGTTACGTTTTCGTCCCGGACGGCACCGCACGCGACGCATGATGCCGCGCTCGCTGCTGGCTCGCACCTTCCTGTTGCTGGCCATGCTGGTGCTGCTGACCACGGCTGCCTGGCTCAGCCTGTTCCGCTACATGGACGCCGAGCCGCGCGCCCGGGAAACGGCGCAACTGGCCGCCTCCGCGGTGAACCTGATCCGCGCCTCGCTATTCGCCGCCGCTCCGGAAAAGCGCCTCGGGCTGTTCAACGAATTTTCGACCCGCGAAGGCATCCGCCTGCTGCCGGCCGAGCCGGAAGATGAGATCGAGGCGATGCCCGACAGCCGCTTCCACCGCCTGCTGCAACGCGAACTGGCCAGCCGGCTCGGCGACCACACGCGGATCGCGGCCAGTGTCGATGGCGTGCGCGGCTTCTGGGTCAGCTTCCGGCTGGAAGAACACGATGACGAGGAATACTGGTTGATCCTGCCGCGCGAACGTGCGGCGCGCAGCTTTGCCAGCCACTGGCTGACCTGGGGCCTGCTCGCCACCCTGCTCGCCCTCGCCGTCGCCTGGCTGATCGCCTCAAGGATCAGCCGGCCGCTGAAAGCCATGGCCAAGTCGGCCGAAGCGGTCGGTCGGGGCCAGAGGCCGCCCCCCCTTCCGGAAGACGGGGCCGTCGAACTGCGCCGGCTGGCCACCGCCTTCAATGCGATGGCGGCCGATCTCGAACGCCATGACAAGGATCGCTCGGAAGTGCTTGCCGGCATATCGCACGACCTGCGCACGCCACTGACCCGGCTTCGCCTCGAAGCCGAGCTCAGCGTCAGCGACGACAGCGCCCGCCAGGCGGTGGTCGCCGACATCGAACAGATGGAAGCCGTGATCTCGCAGTTCATGGACTACGCCCGCGCCGAATCCGGCGAAGCCGCCGAGCCGACCGACCTCACCGCCCTGCTCGCGACGCTGGCCGAACGCCAGGGCTACATCGGCCGCCCGCTGGCGCTGGAGCTTGCCCCGCTGCCCGATATCAGACTGCGCCCGAAAGCCTTGACCCGGGCGCTGACCAATCTGCTCGACAATGCCTGGAAATACGGTGGCGGCGACGTCACGCTGAAGGCTGCTGCGGTGGACAATGAAATCCGGGTCGAAATCAGCGATCGCGGGCCGGGCATTCCGGCAGGCGAAGTGGAACGCCTGAAGCGCCCGTTCACCCGGCTCGACACGGCGCGCACCAACGCCAGCGGCACCGGCCTAGGCCTGGCCATCGTCGAGCGGGTGGCGCGCCTGCACGGCGGCCGTTTCGAGCTGCTGGCCAACCCGGATGGCGGCCTGCTCGCCCGCTTGAGTCTGCCGATCAGCCGCTAAGCGCCTGACAGGTTTCTTCCATGCTCCGCTCGATCTGCGGCAGCAGCGTGGCCAGCTTGGCCTGATCCATGCCGAGCCGGTTCCAGGCGGTGCGATCGAGCGGCATCAGCATTTCCTCCGGCTGGCGGGACAAGCCGAGGGCATGAGCCATGGCATCGGCCAGATGGATCAGGTCGGCCAATGAACTCGCCGGCGCCCCGGCTGGCGCATGGTGGTCGGCCACCGCCTCGTGCAGGGAATCGGGAAAACGCCAGGTTTCGGCCAGCAGGCCGCCGACCTCGGCGTGGTCCATGCCCAGCACGTCGCGCTCGGCCTCGACCAGGAAACAGTCATGCTGCTTGCGGTAAGCGAGCACTGCGACGTACTGCGGCGAAAAGTTGGAAGCCAGCACCAGTTCACCGATGTCGTGCAGGATACCGGCGGTGAAGGCGAGCTCGGCGTTATGCCCGGCCAGGGGCGCGATCGCCCGGGCCGCAAGGCCGACCGCGACGCAATGGCGCAGATAGGCAGGGGCATCGAAACCCGGGCACTGCTCTGGCCGAAAGGCACCGCTCATACCAACCGCCAGCACCATGCTGCGCACGGCCCGAAAACCGAGAACCACCACCGCCTCATTGATCGTCCCGACCCGGCTCTGCAAACCGTAGAACGAGGAGTTGGCAACGCGCAGGACGCGGGCGGTCAAACCCTGGTCGCAGGCAATCTGATGGGCGATCTGCGAAATATCGATGTCTTCCTTGCTGAAGGAAGCCAGCAATTCGGTCACGGCAGACGGCAAGGACGGCAACTGCTTGAGCCGGGCGACGACCTGATCACGGTTGAGCTGGTTCATGAACGATGCTCCATGCGGTAATCGAGCACAGCCTGATAGAGCGCCCGGGTCTCGTCACCGTCCCCCGCCTTGCGAAATATGTGGTCCAGCTGAGCGGCCAACTTGGCCCGATAGGCCGCCTGCGCCGCCGGATCTTCCTCGACGTCGTGCTCGACGGAAATTTCGGCGATCTCCCGCCGTTGCAGGCCCTGCAATATGCTTTCGCTGAGTTCCGCCCCGGCCGGCACCAGCACATGACCGGCTTCATCCAGCACGGCGGCGGCCAGCCGCAGGCCGACGACAGCATCGCTGAGCGGCAAAATTTCGACAACTTTCATTGGCCTCTCCCCTCAAGCAGCAGGAGCCAGCCGCCAGGCGAGGCTCCCGCGCCGATCTGCCGCCAGCGGCAGGCATAGTGTGCATGATTGATTCGGGCATCTGCATTGTCGCCAAGCAATGGCAACTCCGGCAACAAGTCTCGCAGCCGCTCACCGATCGCCAGCCGCCGTTCGGCGAAGGCCTTCAGCGCGGCATCGTTGACCAGCACCAGCATCCCCGCATCATCGACACCGAATACCGGCCCTGACATTTCCGCCAGCAGTTCCTGCAAGATGCCATAGCCCTGCGCTTCGGTGGTCTGCAAAAGCTGATTCTGCAGTTCAAGCCGGCGCCGCTCTTCTTCGGCATGGAGCAGCTTGCGCTCGGCCTGTTCGACCTCGTGCGACAGACGACTGTAGTCCTCGCTGATCCGGCGCTGTTCCAGGGCCTCCTCGACCGTATGCCGGAAGGCGGTCGCCTCGAAGGGCAGATGGATCACCCGATGGACCAGACCGGAGGCGCTCAGTTCGGTGACCAGCTTGCGGTTCCACTCCCGGCCGCCGGCCAGCAGGATGCGCTCGCAGAGCGGTTGCATCTGCGCTGCCAGGCGTATCACGCCGGCGGTATCAAACCCCTTGCGCGGCGAACCGCAGACCAGCACGTCGACCAGATTGGCGGCGAACCACTGCGTCACCGCCTCGATGTCATTCGCCGTGCACACCCGGTGCCCGTCGCGGTCGAGCATGGAAATGACCTCTTCACAGCCATCCACCGCAACGAACAGCGCCATCGGCTTGCGCGTGCCCGAACGCAGCAGGCTGGCCGGCAGGCACTTGTCGGCGGCCAGCAGCTCGCTCATCTCGGGCACCGCCAGCGGTCGCGAGAAGAAGTAGCCCTGAATGATGTCGCACTGGTGCGAAATGAGCAGCGCCAGTTGTTCCGGCGTTTCGACCCCTTCGGCGACGACCTTCAATTTCAGGTGGTGGGCCATGGTGATCACCGCCCGGGTAATCGAGGCATCGTCGGAATCGGCCGCGATATCCTGGACAAAGGAGCGATCGACCTTGACGGCATCGAGCGGGAACCGCTTCAAGTAAGCCAGGCTGGAATAACCGGTGCCAAAATCGTCGAGCGAAATGCTGACACCCGCTTCCTTGAGCGCAAAAAGCGTGCGGATTGCTGTATCGGCATTCTGCATCAGCATGCTCTCGGTAATTTCAAGATCCAGGCAGGCCGGCTTCAGGCCGCTCAGGGCCAGGGTTTCGCGAATGTCGCCGAGCAGCGTGTCGGACAGCAACTGGCGCGCCGACAAGTTGACCGAAATGCTCGGCATGTCGAGCCCGGCCTGCTGCCAGAGCACGGTCTGGCGACAGGCCTCCTGCAGCACCCAGCGCCCGACCGGGACGATCAGGCCGGTCTCTTCGAGCATCGGAATGAACTGATCGGGCGGCACGATGCCGCGCCGCGGATGATTCCAGCGCAGCAGTGCCTCGGCCCCGGTGATCCGACCGTTGGCGCAACTGACCTTGGGCTGGTAATGCAGCACGAACTCGTTGCGCAGCGAGGCATTGCGCAGTTCGCTTTCGAGGAATAGCCGATCGCGAATGTCGTCCCGCATCTGCCCGGAATAAAATTGGTAGGTGTTGCGCCCCTGGCTCTTGGCATGGCGGACCGCCACTTCGGCATGCGAGACCAGTTCATGTGCCGTGTCGCCATCAGCCGGGAAGAAGGCGATGCCGATGCTGGCGGTGGCGAAGACTTCCTGTCCTTCGACCCGCATCGGCAGGATCAGCGTATCGATGATGCGGCGCGCCACCGTGGCCGCGAACTGACTATCCGGCGCATCGGGCAGCAGGATGACAAAGACATCTCCTCCAATCCGCCCGATGCTGTCCGATTCGCGCAGCGAGCCGGACAGACGGGCGCCAATCTGGCGCAGCAGTTCATCGCCGGCGGTATGGCCCAGAGTCTGGTTAAGCTCGCGGAAATGATCGATATCGACCACCATGATGCCGACCGACAAGGCCGTGCGTCGGGCCAGCGCAATCAGGTGCCGGGCCTGATCGTAGAACATCAGTTGGTTGGGCAGCGCGGTCAACGCATCGAAATGGGCAAAAAACGGCAACTGACGCTGATCGGCCAGCAGACTGGTGACGTCGCTTGCCACCCCGCCGATGCTGACAACCGTACCGGCCTCGTCGCGGACCGGAAAGGTGCGCGCATGCAGCCAGCGCACGCCGCCATCCGGGCGCAGGATGCGAAAGCGCTCGTCGAGGCCGCCATGACGATGCTGCTGGAAAGCCTGCGTCAAACGCTGCTGATCATCGGTATGGACATGTTTCAGCCAGTCCATCGGATCGGCGTAGAGGGCTTCGACATAGCGCCCCCAGATTTGCGCGTAGCCCTTGCTGACGAAAGTGACGCGCCGGGTTTCGGCATCGGTCAGCCAGTAGCACTCAGGCACATTGCTGGCCAGTTGCAGGAAGCGCGCTGCGCATTCGTCGACCGGCACCTCGGGCATCGACGGCGCCTGGTTCTGGCGCAGCCGCAGCCGGGCGCATTCACGTTCGACGACCGGCAGCAGACGTGACGGGTTGCTTTTGAAAACGAAATCGCAAGCACCGTTTTCCAGCAACTCGACCGGAAACAGCTTTTGACCGCGCGCGATGGCGAGGACGACCGGCAAGCCGGGCGCCAGTTCGGCGACCAGATCGAGCGCCTCGACTGGCTCGATATCCGGCAAGGCGCAACTGAGCACGGCAATATCCCAGGCTTCGCCGTTCAGCGCCTCCCCGATTTCGCTGCGCAACGCGACTTGTCGCGAATAGACCGCGTGCCCGCCGCCTTTTAGTGCGTCGAGCAGACGTTGCGCATCCCGGGCATTGGCGTCAACCAAGAGCACCCGCAGGATTGCACTGCTTTCCGATTCCCCCTGCTCCGTCAAACAGCCCCCTGTGTATTATTTTCGGCTACTGCAGAAACCGCGAAATATCGATACCCATTTTTTCTGCCGACTCAAAACTGACGATCCGGTCGCCGCCCCCCGAACCGACCGGCCGCGACAGATCGACATCCTCGGGCGCGATGTAGTGCTGGCGCCGGCCGTCGTACATCACCCGTACCACCGGCGTCAGCAGGTGCGTCTCGGACTGCTCGACCACCACCCCCAGGCGCCCGCTCTCCAGCCGGACCAGCGTCCCGATCGGATAGATGCCGACACTCTTCAGGAAAACCTTAGTCATTTCCGGGTCGAAATGATGCTGGCTCCATTCGAACAGCTTCTGCACCGCCAGCGCCGGCGAGATGCCCTTGCGATAAACGCGGTTGGAGGTGATCGCATCGTAGACATCGACAATCGCCGCCATCCGTCCGACCGACGGGATTTCATCGCCTTTCAGGCCTTTCGGGTAGCCGCTGCCGTCGTAGCGTTCATGATGCAATTCGAGCGGCTGCATGGCCAGGACCGGGATGCCCGGCAACTGATGCATCAAATCGGAGCCGAGCACGACATGAGATTTGATGTGGCGCAGTTCCTCCTCGTTGAGCCGGGCCGGCTTATTGAGCACGGCCTGGGCCACCCGCATCTTGCCGATATCGTGAATCAGGCCGCCAAGCACGATATCGTGGATCGAATTGATTTCCATATCGACCACCTTGGCAAAGCTGGCCAGCATGGTGCAGACGCCGACCGAATGCAGGAAGGTGTAATCGTCCAGGCTTTTCAGGCGGCGCATGGTCATCATCGCCGAACTGTTGCGCATCACCGAGGCGACGATTTTTTCGATACTCGGCTTGGCGGTAACCACCTCGACCTGGCGACCGAGCCGGGCGTCTTCCATCAGGTTGCGGATGATCTTCACCGCCTCGCCGAACGCCAAGCGGGCCCGATTCATTTCCTCGGCCAGCGAAACGCGGGGTTCCGGCGTCAGCGGCCGCGCCGTCATCGCCATCTGCTCGATCTGCTGTCCAGTTTCCGCCGCCGCCTCCTGCGCGGTGGGCGCGCCGTCACCGACATCCCGGCCGCGCTCGGTATCGATGAACAACTCGCGAATCCCCGCTGCCAGCACGCGGGCGACATCGTCTTCGGACGAAATCATCAAGCTGTTAAAGGTGAACGGATGGTGCAACCAGCCGGCATTGAAGTCGCTGACATACATGCCGGGCTCAAGCAGATTGACCGGAATTTTCTTGATCATGGAACGAGCGGAAACTCCGCGAGTATCTTGTATTCAGGGCCACTGGCCGATAGCTGGGAGCGTACCAGAACAAAGCCGGTGCACGACCAGGCGAGCGGCACTATGGGCGGAAGTATTTTCGGCGGATGGGCGACGGGAATCTTGCGCAGCAGACTCAGGTGCGGCGCAAACGGTCGGCCGGCATCGGCCACGACAAAACCGGCCGCGGCCAGTTGCTGTTGCAAGGCCGCGGCCAGCCCGGGCAATTCAGATGGCGCCGCTGAGCAGCCGGCCCACAGCAGATGGTTGTGCGACCAATAGCCGAGGGTGTCGATTTGCAATTCAAACGGCGCGGCCCGGACGCTTGCTGCAGTCCGGGCCAGCAGCGGCAGACGGCTCTCGGCCACCTCGCCGAGAAAGGCCAGCGTCAGGTGGATGCTTTCCGGCCGGGTCGCCTTGCCACCCAACTGGCTGGCCGCCGAACGAGCAATGTCGGCCAGTTGTTCGACGATGGCCGCCGGCGGCCACAAGGCAAAAAAGACCCGCGCCGTGGCCGGCCGGGCTTGTGGTGCGGCTAGGCCGTCAGGTGGCACGTTCGACCAGGACGATGGCCTGCGCCTCGATCGCCTCTTCGCGGCCGAGGTAGCCCAGGCGCTCGTTGGTCTTGCCCTTGATATTGACGCACTCGGCCGCAATTCCAAGGTCGACCGCGACATTCGCCACCATCGCCGCGGCGTGCGGGGCCAGCTTCGGCTGCTGGGCGATCAGCGTCGCATCGACATTAACCGGGCGCCAACCCTTGTCTGCCAGCAAGGCGACGGCGGCCCGCAGCAGGACACGGCTGTCGGCCCCCTGGTAGCGCGGGTCGGTATCAGGAAAATGGCGGCCGATATCGCCGAGCGCCACAGCCCCGAGCAAGGCATCGGTAATCGCGTGCAACAGCGCATCGGCGTCGGAATGGCCGAGCAAGCCGGTGGCGTGCGGAATCTCGACACCGCCCAGAATCAGCTTGCGACCTTCGACCAGTTTATGGACGTCGTAACCCTGCCCGACCCGGAAATTCATTTGCGCCCCCTCAATATCATCGCGGCCAACGCCAGATCAGCCGGGTAAGTCACTTTCAGATTGGTCGTATCGCCCCGTACCAGCTTCGGCGGCAGGCCGAGGGCCTCGATGGCACCGGCCTCGTCGGTCACGGCGCTGCACTTTTCCAGTGCTTCGACCAGTCGACCGTAGCGGAACATCTGCGGCGTCTGCGCCTGCCACAGGCCATCGCGCGGCTCGGTGGCGGCGACGCGCTGGCTGGCATCGGCCCGCTTCAGGGTATCGGCGACCGGCACGGCGAGGATGCCGCCGACCGGGTCGTCGGCCAGTTCATGGAACAGCGCGGCCAGCATGTCGGCGCTCAGGCAGGGCCGGGCCGCGTCATGCACCAGCACCCAGTCATCCTCGGCGGCGACCATCGCCGCTGCCTGCAGGCCATTGGCGACGCTCTCGGCCCGGGTCGCGCCACCGCTGCGGACGGTTTCGAGCTTGGCGCCGAGTTCGGACCAGTCGTAACGGCCCCATTCGCTGTCGTCCGGCGCCAGCACGACCCAGACGCGGTCGATGTCGGGACAGGCGACCAGCGCCGCCAGGGTGTGGAAGATCAGTGGTCGGCCGAGCAGGCTCAGGTACTGTTTGGGTTTCTCGGCGCCGAAGCGGGAACCGCTGCCGGCAGCGGGAACGATTGCGAAATGACGTGGCATGGCTTAATTTTACTTAATAACGACCATAAAAGAGGAATCGCATGAGCTTCGTCGTTCCCGAACTGGCTGGCCCCGTCGAGGCTTTCTCAACGGCACTGGGGGTCGGCCTGCTGGTCGGTATGGAGCGCGAGCGGCGCCCGGATACCGCCGCCGGCCTGCGCACCTTCGCCCTGGTTGCCATGCTCGGCTGCCTGTTTGCCCTGCTCGGCGAAAAAGCCGGCGGTCCGTGGCTGCTGGTTGCCGGCCTGCTGGTCATTTCAGCCGCCATGGTCGCCTCCAACTTTTCCTCGCGGCAGGAAGAGCAGTATCGCGGCTTTACCTCGGAAGCCGCCGTCATCGTCACCTACGGGCTGGGCGCGGCAATCTGGTTCGGCTATTCGACGCTGGCCGTGATGCTCGCCATCACGACGACCATCCTGCTCTATTTCAAGGCCGAACTGCGCCAGTTCAGCGAACGGACCACGCCGAAGGACATCAATTCGATGCTGCAATTCGCGGTGCTGTCGCTGGTCATCCTGCCCATCCTGCCGAGCGAGGATTTCGGCCCATACAACGCCATCAACCCGCGCCAGATCTGGTGGATGGTGGTGCTGATCTCCGGCCTGGCGCTCGGCGGCTATCTCGCCTTGCGCATCATCGGCGCCCGGCACGGCGCCGCCCTGCTCGGCATTTTTGGCGGTCTGGCCTCGTCCACCGCGACGACCATGATGTTCTCGCGCCACGCCCGTGACCATGCCGACCTGACCCGGATGTCGGCGATCGTCATCCTGATCGCCAATGTCATGGTGATGATCCGCCTCGGCCTGATTTCCGGCGTCGTCGCGCCGGCGCTGGTGACGCCGATTGCCACCGTCTTTGCCTGCGGCATCGTGCCCGGCGTCGTGATGGCGCTCTACGGCTGGAAGATCCTCAGTGCCGGCGGCGCCTTGCCGATGCCTGAAGTCAAGAACCCGACCGAACTGAAGACCGCGATTTCCTTCGGCCTGCTCTACGCCGTCGTGCTGCTCGCCTCGGCCTGGCTGCAGGACATCGCCGGCAACAGCGGCCTTTACATCGTCGCGCTGGCCTCAGGGCTGACCGACGCCGACGCCAGCGTGCTGTCCACGCTGCGCATGTTCAACCTGGAAAAAATCTCCGGTGGCGAAGCGGTGATCGCCGTCACCCTGGCGTTGATGGCCAACCTGGTTTTCAAGATCGGGCTGGTCGTCAGCATCGGCGGCAGCCATCTCGCCCGTTACGCGCTGCCCGGCCTGATCGCCATCGGCAGCGGCATGGCCGCCGGATTGATGCTGTTGTAAGGAGACGATCATGAGCATCACCCGTCCTCCCGCCGTGGCCGGCACCTTTTATCCAGGCACCCCATCGGTGCTGGCTGCTACCGTCGATCAACTGCTCGCCGATGCCACGCCCACCGTCACCGCCCAACCCAAGGCGCTGATCGTGCCGCACGCCGGCTACATTTACTCCGGCTCGACCGCCGCCATGGCCTACGCCGCGCTGAAGCCATGGCGCGAGCAGATTCGCCGAGTGATCCTACTCGGCCCGACACATCGCGTCGCAGTCGACGGCCTGGCCCTGCCCAAGGTTGAGTTTTTCTCGACGCCGCTCGGCAATATTCGCCTTGATCTTGAGGCCATCGCCCGGCTGGCCGAACTGCCGCAGATCTCCTTCAGCGACACTGCCCACGCCTGGGAACATTCGCTGGAGGTGCATCTGCCCTTCCTGCAGCGGGTGCTGGCTGATTTTACGCTGGTCCCGCTCGCCGTCGGCCACGCCTCGCCGCGCGCCGTCGGCGAAGTGCTCGATCTGCTCTGGGGCGGCCCGGAAACCCTGATCGTCGTCAGCTCCGACCTCTCGCACTTCCTGCCCTACGCCAGCGCCCGACAGGTCGACCACGACACCTGCCAGCACATCCTGCAACTCGACACCCATATCCGCCCCGAACAGGCCTGCGGCGCCTACCCGGCCAACGGCCTGCTGCTCGCTGCCCGCCAGCGCGGGCTGGTGCCGCAACTGATCCACCTGTGCAACTCCGGCGATACGGCCGGCGACAAGGAACGGGTCGTCGGTTATGCCGCCTTTGCCTTTCACGAAACGGAAACTGGCCATGGATGAACTCGGCAAGACCCTGCTCAGCCTCGCCCGCCACGCCATCGCCGCCCATTTCGGCGAAACGGCAATGCCGGCGGTCGACCTCCCGGAATTGCACAAAATGGGCGCCTGCTTCGTCACGCTGACCCAGCAGGGCCACCTGCGCGGCTGCATCGGCACACTCGAAGCCTGGCGTCCACTCGGCGAGGATGTTCAGGAAAACGCCCGCAACGCCGCTTTCCGCGATCCGCGCTTCACGCCGCTGATTGCCGCCGAAGTCCCCATTACCCGGATCGAAGTCTCGCTGCTGACACCCGCCGTGCCAGTGGCGTTCCACGACGAAGCCGACGCCCTGGCCCAACTGCGCCCGGGGATCGACGGCGTCATCTTCACCGCCGGCCGGCACCGCGCCACCTTCCTGCCGCAAGTTTGGGAGGATCTGCCGGAGGCACGCAAATTCATGGCCCACCTCAAGCAGAAAGCCGGGCTACCCGCCGATTACTGGGGGCCGGATGTCCAGCTCGAACGCTACCAGGTGCAGAAATGGAAGGAGTCCACCCCATGAGCACCCACGAAACTCTTTACCCTGGCCGCTGGTGGCACGCCCTGCCCGACGGCCGTATCCAGTGCGATCTCTGCCCGCGCGACTGCCAGTTGCACGAAGGCCAGCGCGGCGCCTGCTTCGTTCGCCAGCGGGTCAACAACGCCATGCAGCTGACGACCTACGGTCGCTCGTCCGGCTTCTGCATCGACCCGATTGAAAAAAAGCCGCTCAACCATTTCTACCCGGGCAGCAGCATCCTGTCGTTTGGTACGGCTGGCTGCAATCTGGCCTGCCGCTTCTGCCAGAACTGGGACATTTCCAAGTCGAAGGACATGGACCGCCTGATGGACGAAGCCAGCCCACAGGCCATATCCAATGCCGCCCGGCGCTACGGGGCGGACAGCGTCGCCTACACCTACAACGACCCGGTGGTCTTTGCCGAATACGCCATCGACACCGCCCTCGCCTGCCGCGAACAGGGCATCCGCAATGTCGCTGTCACCGCCGGCTACATCCATCCGGCACCGGCCCGCGAATTCTTTGCCGTGATGGATGCGGCCAACGTCGATCTAAAGGCCTTCACCGAGAATTTCTATCACAAGCTCTGCGTCGCCCATTTGCAACCCGTGCTCGACACCCTGGCCTACCTCCACCACGAAACCGATTGTTGGGTGGAAATCACCACGCTGCTGATTCCCGGCAACAACGACAGCCCGGCCGAAATCAACGAACTGGCCAATTGGGTGATGCGCGAACTCGGCCCGGATGTGCCGCTGCATTTCACCGCCTTCCACCCCGACTGGAAGATGACCGACATCCCCGCCACGCCGCCCGAAACGCTGAGCCAGGCCCGCCGCATCGCGCTCGATACTGGCCTGCACCACGTCTACACCGGCAACGTCCATGATAGCGAAGGCGGCACCACCTTCTGCCCGAGCTGCCACGCCGCGCTGATCGTCCGCGACTGGTACGACATCCGACGTTACGATCTGACCGCCGAAGGGCATTGTCCGCATTGCCAGACCGCCCTTGCCGGCCGCTTCGGCGCCAGCCTCGGCCGCGACGGCAAGGCCTTCGGGGCGCATCGCATTGCGGTTCGCCTGGCCCCATGAAGCGCGACCTGCTGATCTCGACGCCGCATGGCCAGTTGCATGGCCAGCTCGAACTGCCCGATCAGCCGCGCGGCCTGATCCTGCTCGCCCGCGCCCACCATGCGCCGGTCGACGCCGTGATCGCGGCCAATCTGGCGGCACGCGGCTACGCCATCCTCAATATGGAACTGCTCTCGGCCCGCGAAGCGCAGTTTTCGGATGCCACGCAAAACGTGCCGCGCCTGAGCCAGCGCCTGCTCGACATCATCGACCTGATCCGCAACGACGGCGACATGCAGGACCTGTCGCTCGCCATCCTGGCCAGCGGCGATGCCACGCCGGCCGCCATCCGCACCGCCGCCCGGCGCGACACCCAGGTCAAGGTGATCGCCGGACACGGCGGCCTGATCGACCGGGCCGGGCTGCAGGCCCTTGAGCTGCTGGTCGCCCCATTGCTGATGCTGTTCGACCCCACTGACCGCCTCGGCGAAGCCGCTTTTCGGCGGGCCCTGATTCACCTGAAAGGCGTGCACGAAATGCATCTGCTGCACGCCGGCGAAAACCCGATGGCCCGGGTGGTGGCCTGGTTTTCGCAACATTTGCATGGTTGACCGCAGCAATC
>NZ_LODL01000040.1:107689-107809 GCF_001551835.1 Dechloromonas denitrificans
GGCTGCCACCTTCAACAGGTTGAACGAG
Organism: Dechloromonas denitrificans; assembly: GCF_001551835.1. Lineage (GTDB taxonomy): Bacteria > Pseudomonadota > Gammaproteobacteria > Burkholderiales > Rhodocyclaceae > Azonexus > Azonexus denitrificans. Next base: position 107,718 of record NZ_LODL01000040.1, read on the forward strand.
ATGTTGGCCGCATCGAGCGTCGGCATGACCAGCAGGTTGGCCTGGCCTTTCAGCTTCGAGTTGGGGAAGGCGGCCAGACGGATCTGTTCGTC
>NZ_LODL01000040.1:107819-112325 GCF_001551835.1 Dechloromonas denitrificans
GTTCGGCGGCCAGCTTGCCTTGCAGTTCGCGGCCGAGGCGGGCGACTTCACCGAGGTTTTCGCCACTGAGCACGAATTGCAGCGGCTCGCCGCGCTGCCCCTGGACCATCGGATAGGGTGCGGCAAAGACCCGGGCGCCGGGGATCTGCGCCAGTTCCTTGCGCAAGATGGCAAGGGTGTCTTGTTGTGTCAGCTTGCGTTCCTCGCGCGGCACCATGCGGGCGACGACGGTGCCTTGATTGACCTGGCCGGCGCTACCGAGGCCGATCAGGGCGAATTCCGTATGGACTTCCGGGTGGCTGCGCAGCACTTCCTCGACCATCTGCAGGCGGGAATCGGTGTAGTCGATCGAGGAGCCGAGCGGAGCCCGCAGGTAAACCAGGAAGCGACCTTCGTCCTGTTCCGGCGCGAAGGTCTTGCCGACGTTGGCGAAGAAGAAAGTGCTCGCTGCTACGGTCAACAGCGTCAGCAGCACGATTTTCCAGCGATTGGCCAGCGACCAGTCGAGCAGGCGGCGATAGAAGGCATCGAGGCGCTTGAAGCCGTTCTCGATCCATTGCTGGATGCGCGTGTGCCGATGGCCGTGCTCGCGCACGGTGAGGAAGCGCGAGCAGAGCATCGGCGTCAGCGTCAGCGAGACGAACAGTGAAACCAGCACGCCGAAGGTAACGACGACGGCGAAGGAGCGGAAGAACTGGCCGATGATGCCGCTCATGAAAATGACCGGGGCAAAGATCGAGACCAGCGACAGGGTGGCTGCGATAACGGCGAAAACCACCTCGTTCGAGCCGTTGACCGCAGCGGTCACCGGATCGGCATCGAGTTCCTCGCGATGCCGGAAGATGTTTTCCAGCACGACGATGGCGTCGTCGACGACGACGCCGATCAGCAGCAGCAGGCCGAGCAGGGTCAGCGAATTCAGCGTGTAGCCGAAAAAGTAGATGACGGCAATGGCGCCCATCAGCGAGACCGGGATGGCGAGCGCAATGATGATGGTCGAGCGGACCGATTGCAGGAACAGCCAGACGACCAGCGCGGCGAGCAGCGTGCCTTCGAGCAGGTGTTCCTTCAGCGCATTGACGATTTCGAGGATATACACCGCGTCGTTGGAAACGATGTGCAGTTGCAGGCCGGGCGGCAGTTGCGGCCGTAACTCGTTGTCCAGCTTTTCCTTGACCTTGTCGACGATGGCCACGGTATTGGTGTTGGTGACCTTGACGATGCCGAGGCCGACCGTGGTTTCGCCGTTGAAGCGCGCCAGTTGGCGGTTGTCGGTCAGGCCGTCGATGACTTCGGCGACGTCGCGCAGCAGGATCGGTGCCGCGTTCTTGTAACCGATAACCATCTGCTGCAGGGCTTCGATGGAATGGAATTCGAGGTCGAGCTTGACCAGGCTTTCGGTCTTCTCGCCGACCACGAAGCCGCCGGCCATCTGCACGTGTTCCTTGGCGAAGGCATCGTTGATGTCCTGCGCGGTGATGCCGAGCGCGGCCATCCGGGACGGCAGCAGTTCGACGCGGATGGTCCGGTCGCGGCGCCCACCGAGGCGGACTTCGCCGACCCCGTCGATAGTTTCCAGGCGCTTCTTCAACACGTTGATGGCGTACTGGTTCAGTTGCTGTTGCGTGCGGTCGCCCTGGATGGCCAGCCACATGATCGGCTGGGCGTTGGTTTCGACCTTGGCGACGACCGGCGGATCGACGTCCTTGGGCAGCCGGCGCAGCACCTGGTTAACCTTCGCCTGCACCTCGTTGAAGGCGACGTCGATCTTCTTTTCCAGATTGAAGGTGATGGCGATCACCGACACGCCGGGCGACGACGTGGACTGGATGTGCTCGATGCCCGGCGTCGAATTGACCGAACTCTCGATGATGTTGGTGATCGAGGCGTCGACGATGTCAGGGTTGGCCCCCTTGAGTGCCGTGGTGATCGAGACGACCGGGAATTCGATGTATGGATAGCGGTCCATGCCGATCCGGTCGTAGCTGATGACGCCGAACAGCACCAGGACGGCGCTCAGCATCCAGGCCAGTACATGGCGCTTGATCGACAGTTCGGGCAGGGTCATTGCGGCTTGGCTTCGGGCTTGGCGGCCGGGGTGGTTTTTGCCGTTTCCTTGATGTTGACCGCAGCACCGTCGCTGAGAAAGCCGGCGCCGTCCAGGGCCAGCGTCTCGCCACCCTGTAGGCCTTGGGTGATCTCGATCTGGCCGCCTTGCTTGCCGCCAACCTCGACTACCTGCTGCTTCGCCTTGCCGTCGGCGATCAGGTAGACCACCTTGCCGGCCGGGCGCAGCACCACCGATTGCTCCGGCACCAGCACGGCCTTGTCCTTGCGGCCGGTGATCACGGCGGCATCGACCGAGGCGCCGCCTTTGAGCGGGCCGGGGTTGTCGAGGCGGGCGATGGCGAGAACGGCGCGATTGCCTTCGCCGACGGTCGGCCGGATGTCCTCAATCACCGCTTCGATGGTTTCGCCGGGCGCCAGTGGGGTGGTCAGGCGGACCGGCATGCCGGCTTTCAGGCGGGGGGCCGCCGATTCTGGGAAGGGCAGGTCGGCGCGCAGGCGGTCGTTGGCAACGAAGCGGAATAGCGGGTCGCCGAGCTTGATGTAATCGCCGGTCGAGGCGATCTGCACTTCGATAATGCCGTCGAAGGGGGCGACCACCCGTGTCTTGCCGACGTTGTTGCGCGACAGGCCTGCCTTGGCGCGGGCACTGGCCAGCTGGTTCTTCATCGCATCGCGCTGGGCGGTGACGTCGTCGAGGGCATTCTTCGAGATAAAGTTTTTCTGCAACAGTTCGGTCTGCCGGGCGACCATGCGATCCTGCTGGACGAGCAAGGCTTCCAACCGGGCGATTTCGCCCTGGTCGGAGGCTGCCTGGTATTCGGTGTCGGTAGCATCGATCTGGGCCAGCAACTGCCCCTTCTTTACCGACTGGCCGGAGCGGGCGAGCATCTTGACCACCTTGCCGGCGACCTCGGCTGCGATGGCCGGGTCCTTGACCGCGGTCAGGGTGCCGAGCGTGCGTTCGGAAATCTCCAGCGGCGCGACCTTGGCTTGCGTCGTGGTGATCAGCGTGGCGGGGGCGCCCTTCTTCTCGGCCGGCTTTTCACCGCAAGCCGCGAGGGTGAATGCCGTGGCGAGAAGCAGGACGCCGCGTCTCATGCCGGCAAGACCTGCTCGCCGGCGTACAGCTCGGCCACCGTTTCGCGACGGCGGATCTGATATACCTGCTCGCCATCGACCATGACTTCGACGGCGCGCGGCCGGGTGTTGTAGTTGGAGCTCATCGCCATGCCGTAGGCGCCGGCCGACATTACGGCCAGCAGGTCGCCGGGTTCGACGCACAGCGGGCGGGCCTGGCCGAGGAAATCACCGGTCTCGCAGACCGGGCCAACCACGTCGTAGGCGCGGCTTTCGCCGGCGCGCGGCGTCACCGGCAGGATGTCGTGCCAGGCTTCGTAGAGAGCCGGGCGCATCAGGTCGTTCATTGCCGCATCGATGATCGCGAAGCTCTTGCCTTCGCCTGGCTTGAGGAACTCGACCTGGGTGAGCAGCAGGCCGGCATTGCCGACCAGGCGGCGACCCGGTTCGAGGACGACCTTGAGACCGCGCCCGGCCAGCTTGTCGAGCAGCGGGTTCAGATAGGCAGCAACGGTCGGCTGCACCTGGTCGTCCTTGTACTTGATACCGAGGCCGCCACCGAGGTCGAGGTGGTGAACGGCGATGCCTTCGGCGGTCAACTGGTCGATCAGGGCCAAAACGCGGTCGAGCGCCTCGACGAAGGGGGCCGGGTCAAGCAGTTGCGACCCGATATGGCAGTCGATGCCGGCCACTTCGATATTCGGCAAGGCAGCGGCACGCCGGTAAAGGGCCAGCGCATCGTCGTAGGCGACGCCGAACTTGGCTTCCTTGAGGCCGGTGGAGATATATGGATGGGTCTTCGGGTCGACGTTGGGATTGACGCGTAGGCTGACCGGCGCTCGCTTGCCGCACTGGCCGGCGACTTCGTTCAGGCGCTCCAGTTCGGGAGCGGATTCGACGTTGAAGCAGAAGATGCCGGCGTCGAGGGCCTGCTTCATTTCGGCGGCGGTCTTGCCGACGCCCGAGAACACGACCTTCTGCGGATCGGCACCGGCGGCCAGCACGCGCTGCAATTCGCCGCCGGAGACAATGTCGAAGCCGGCGCCCATGCGGGCGAACAGATTGAGGATGGCCAGGTTGGAATTGGCCTTGACGGCGTAGCAGACCAGCGCGCCGCTGCCGACCGGATGGGCGCCGAGGACGTCGAGGAATTCCTGCAGCGCGCCTTGTAGGGCGGCGCGGGAATAAACGTAGGCCGGAGTGCCGAACTGTTCGGCAATAGTGGGCAGGGCGACGGCTTCGGCGTGCAGGACACCGTTCTTCAGGCTAAAGGAGCTCATTGGCTATTCGAGGTTCCGGAATTGGTCTCCGTGCTAACATCCCCGCCACTTGCGGCAGGTTTTTTAGCGGCGGGGTTTG
>NZ_LODL01000040.1:112335-299381 GCF_001551835.1 Dechloromonas denitrificans
TCTGGTAGCGCGCTTCGAGCGACTCCATGGCCAATCGACCGTAACGCTCGGCTTCACTGGCGTTGGCGAAAGCGTAGAGGCCGGCATCGTCGTAGGACTCCAGGCGCGGGGCGCGTTCGCTGGCGAAGGCCAGCGCCGTCGGCACGCTGGCCGCGACGCTGCGCTTGGCCTTGTAGTCGTAGGAAATGAAGGTACTGAGCGCGCTCAGCAGGCGGCGATGTTCGCCAAAGGCGAGGACGACGTCCTGGTCTTCCTGCGAGTCGGCCCGGTGGTAGCGGATACCCTGGCCGCCATTGGCCGATTGGGAAAGCACGTCTTCCGGAAAGCTGCGGCTGTCGGCAAAGATCACGACCCGGTGGGCGCCGGGGGCATCCTGGTCGGCCTCGATCCGCCAGCCGAGGCCTTCTTCGGCCAGCAGGCGGGCGATAAACTGGAAATCGCTTTCGCCATACTGGACGCAATAGCTGCGCGGCCGGCTGTCGGCCAGAAAGTTGCCGACTTCGTCGGCCCAATGCCAGGCGGCGACATCGGCGTAGTCGGCAAAAACCGCATCGACGATCTGTTGCAGCGTCTTTTCCTGAAAGACCCGGTTGTGCCGGCTGCGCGAGAGCAGCCAGAGCCAGGGCACGATGGTCAGTCGGTAACGGCTGAAACCGCCATCGCTGCCCAGCTTGAGGGCGGCACGGACATAGCCGCTGCGCGGCAAGGCGCTGCCGTCGGAGAGACGGGTCTGCAGGCTGAGGGCACGGCCGAGAAAACGCTTGAGTTCGATATGGGCGTCGTTGGACAGCAGATCTAGGCAGTATTCAAAGCCGCCCGACAGACTTTCCTTGCCCCACCATGCTTCGACGGCCAGCGCCGGTCCCGCTTCGTCGCGCCACGTCAGATCGTATAAACGCGTCTCGGAAGTGAAAAGCTGGAACATGGCGCCTCGCATGCGGATAAGAGGGGGCAACGGAGTGGTCGCTGCGTGCTGCAAAAATAATCCGATAGCATACTTCAGGCGTCGTTTCGTGACAATGACGTTGTTCTATTTGCTGGTTGTGTAACCCCTGTCGGCAGTGCTGGACCGGAAAGCGCGGCTCAGTATTCCTGCAACATCGTCAGTTCGGTGTCGGCGTGGCGTAGGCGGATGGCCAGCGTGCGGGCGATGGCGGTGATCAGGCTGAAGGCGAGTTTCTTGTGCTCTTCGGCAAGCAGGTCGAACTGCTCGCGCGACAAGACATAGACCTCGGTTTCGGTTAGTGCCACCGCGTCGTTGCCGCGTGGCCGATTGTCGAGAAAGGCCAGGCCGCCGAAGAAGTCGCCGCGGCTGAAGCTGGCAATATGCCGGCTTCGGCCGGCGCCGAGCGGCGCAAAAATGCGCACCGTACCGCGCCGGATCCAGAAAATTTCATCGCCCGCTGCGCCTTGCGCATAAATGGTCTCGCCGGCTCGATAGGTGCGCTGCTCCATTCGGGTTTCGAGATCCTTCAGGGTTTCATCCTTGCGGTGGCTGAACAGATCCATTTCCTGCAGTTCGATCGGCGTTTCGGTTTCGGCAGGGGCCTGTACTTCGCCGAGGATGTGGTCTTCGACCCATTCGATGGCGGCATCGAGTTCGGGGAAAACGCGGACCACACTGTCATCGCTGGCATTGACGACCCCGGTCTGTTCGAGGAACTCGCGCAGGTTGCGGCCATTCGGCAGCTTTTCGCGGACACCGGAGAAGAGCAGCATGGCGCCACGCTCCTGCAGCGTCTGACGCACGTTGTGCAGCAAATGGGCGGCCGTCACATCGACGGACTGGACCCGTTTCAGGTCGAGGATCACGTAGTTGCGTTTGCCGAGTTCTGGTTCCAGCTCGCTATACAGTTGTTGCGTGGTGCCGAAGAACAGGCTGCCTTGCAGTTCGAAGATCACTGCCTGGTTGCCTTTCTGCTCGATGATGCGCATCTCGGCTTCCGGCCGGTACCAGGTTGAGGACATCTGGTTGGCGTACACCTTGTGGCGTACCACCGAGCCGCCGATCTGCTCGCGGACGAAGAGGATGATGGCCATCGCGACACCGACCGCCGAGGCGGCGATCAGGCCGATGGTCAGCGCGACGACAACGACGGCAAGGACGACCGCGAAATCGAAGACGGTGGCGCGTGATTCGATGAAGCGCAGCGGTTCGCGGTCGAGCATGCGGATGCCGATGACGATCAGGATGCCGGCCAGGGTGGCGACCGGTAGCCAGGCCAGGAAAGAGCCGAAGATCAGCGCCGCGATCAGCGAAAGTACTCCTTCCATGACGCCGGAAACCCGGGTCTGGGCGCCACTGTTCAGGTTGACCAGCGAAGCCCCCATCGTGCCGGCGCCGGGCGTGCCGCCGACGGCGGCCGAGCTGATGTTGGCGATGCCCTGGGCGACCAGTTCGCGGTTCGAGTCGTGCTGTGTCCGGGTCAGTTGGTCGATGACGACGCAGGTTTTGAGGGTGTCGATCGAGAGCAGGGCGGCGAGGGTCAGCGCGCTGCCGAACAGGCTGGCTATCTGGCTCAGGTGCAGATCGCCGATGTCGTGCCAGCGTTCGGTGATGGCTGCGAAATAGCCGTCGCGGGCAGCCCCGAGCGGACCGATGACCAGTGGGTTGCCGGTGATTTCCCAGAGCTTCGGCTCCTGGATGGCCAGCGCGAAATAGGTCAGCAGGCCGGCGACAATGCCGAGGATGGTACCGGGCACTTTCTTGGTGATTTTGGGGGCGGCGACGGCGACGATGACCGTTGCCGTACCGATGGCCAGGGCGCGCCAGTCCCAGCTCCACGGGGCGAGCAAGGCTTCCCACCAGCGTGTGCCGACGGCAGCGCCGACGAATTTCGGGATCTGGCTACCGATGATGATCAGGCCGACCCCGGACAGATAGCCGCTGACCACCGGGTAGGGGATGTACTTGATCAGCCGGCCGACGCCGATGAAGCCGAGCAGCAATTGCACGATGCCGGCCAGCACGCCGAGCAGCACCAGCAGCAGAACGATGGTATTGGGATCGATGCCCTGGCCGACCAGTTCGATGGCGAAGGCCGAGAGCACGGCGGCGGCCGGGGCGCAGGGGGCGCTGATCAGGCGGTCGGTACCGCCCAGCGTCGAGGCGACCAGACCGATCACCGTCGCCCCGATGATGCCGGCCAGGGCGCCGATGGCTGCGTAGCTCGGGGCAATGGCGGCGTAGATGGTGACACCAAAGGCGATCGAGGCGGGCAACGCAACCAGCATGGCGGCCAGCGCCCCCCAGAAGTCGCCGGGGACCTGCTTGTTGCCGAGCAAGGGTTTTCGACCGGCCGGGGGGGAGCTTTGCATCACGATGTCACCTGTTGTTTGAAGCCCGAAGCGCGGGGCGTATTTTGCGGGACGCACAGATGAGGAAATCTTAAACCCTTTGCCGGATGGGGAGTTGGCGAAGTGCATGGCTTATGCCTTTCGGCTGCCGGCAAAGCTGCTATCTTTAAGTGATGGCCCGAGCCGGGCCGACAGGGCCAAATGATGATCCAGCATCCTGCTTTGAATATCAGCCAGCTGACGCCGGAGGCGGCGCTGGCCAGTCTGGGCAGTGGCCCAGACGGGTTGAGTGCGAGCGAAGCCCGGCGCCGGCTGGGCGAATTCGGTGCCAACCAGGTGGCGCCGGTTGCCACCGAGCCGCTCTGGCGAATGCTGGGGCGGGAATTCAGCCACTTTTTTGCACTCGTCCTGTGGGTGGCGGCCGGCCTGGCCTTTTTTGCCGCCTACGCCGAACCGGGGCAGGGCATGCTTGAACTGGGGCTGGCGATTGTCGGCGTCATCATCGTGAACGGCGGCTTTTCCTTCTGGCAGGCCTATCGAGCCGAGCAGGCGCTGGCCGCCTTGCAGAAGCTGCTGCCGCAGCAGGTCGATGTGCGGCGCGACGGAGCGACCCTGGCAGTGCCGGCGGCGGCCCTGGTGCCGGGCGATCTGGTGCAGCTGGTCGAAGGCAGCAAGGTGCCGGCCGATTGCCGGGTCATCGAAAGCTGGGCGTTGCGCGTCAATCTGGCGACCTTGACCGGCGAATCCTATGCCCGTTCGATCTCGGCCGAGGCGAAACATAGCGATGATCCGATGTCGGCCCACAACCTGCTCTTTGCCGGGACACTGATCATCTCCGGAGAATGCAGCGCCCTGGTCTACGCTACCGGCATGCGTACCGAGTTCGGCCACATTGCCCACCTGACGCAAACGGCCGGCGACACCGAGTCGCCGCTGCAAAAGGAAATCGCCCGGGTTTCGCATCTGGTTGCCCTGTTGGCACTCGGCCTCGGGGTGGTCTTTTTCGTCATCGGCCAGTGGGTCGGGCTGCCGTTCTGGGCCAATTTCATTTTCTCGATCGGCATCATCGTCGCCAATGTGCCGGAAGGTCTGTTGCCGACCGTGACGCTGGCGCTCGCCCTGGCCGCCCAGCGCATGGCGAAGCGCAACGCTCTGGTCCGCCATCTGCCGGCGGTTGAAACGCTGGGCAGCGCGACGGTGATCCTGACCGACAAGACCGGTACGCTGACCCAGAACCGGATGACCGTGCGCGAATTGTTCGTTGCCGGCCGGCATCACCTGGCCGCCGAGCGCTGGCCGCGGGCCGACGATTTGCGGCTGCGCGCGGTGGCCCGCTTCTGCCACAGCCTGAAATTCCATGACGGCGAGCCGGCCGGCGACCCGATGGAAATTGCCCTCTGGCAGTTTGCCGGCGGGCTGCCGGAATTCGGCCGGCGGGCCGGGGAAATTCCCTTCGATACCGCACGGCGCCGGATGTCGGTGATCTGGCGCGAGCCGGATGGCAGCGGCGATCTCTATTGCAAGGGCGCCCCGGAGGTGATTTTCCCGCGGTGTACCGACTGGCTGGACGGCGATGCGACGCGGCCGTTCGATGCGGCGGCGCTGAAGGTGTTCCAGGCGGCGCATGAGGATCTGGCCGACCGCGGCTTTCGAGTGCTGGCGCTGGCCTGGAAGACCCTGGCCGGCCCCGGTGAGAGCGCTGAGGACGGGCTGCGGCTGTGCGGCCTGGTCGGCCTTGAGGATCCGCCGCGGCCGGATGTCCATGAAGCCGTCCGGCGCTGTCACGAGGCCGGTATCCGGGTCTTCATGGTAACCGGCGATCATCCGCACACGGCGGTAGCCTTGGCCCGCGAGGTCGAACTGGTGCGTTCGGTGGCGCCGCGCGTGCTGAGCGGGGACGAACTCGGGAAAATGAGTCCGGCCAGCCTGCAACTGGCGCTCGATGCACCGGAGATGGTTTTTGCCCGGGTCAGTGCCGAGCAGAAAATGCTGATTACCCAGGCCTTGCAACTGAAGGGCGAAATCGTCGCCGTCACCGGTGACGGGGTCAACGATGCACCAGCCCTGAAAACTGCCGACATCGGCATCGCGATGGGCCTGTCAGGGACCGACGTGGCGCGGGAGGCAGCCGATATCGTGCTGCTCGACGACCATTTCGCCACCATCGTCAATGCCATCGAGGAGGGGCGGGCGGTCTTCGAGAACATCCGCAAGTTCCTGACCTACATCCTGACTTCGAATATTCCCGAGCTGGTGCCTTACCTGATCTCGGTACTTTTCCGCATTCCGCTGCCGCTGACCATCATCCAGATCCTCGCCGTCGATCTCGGTACCGATATGTTGCCGGCCCTGGCGCTGGGCGCCGAGCGTCCGCATGCCGAAGTGATGAGCCGGCCGCCGCGGCCCCGCCAGGAGCGCTTGCTTTCCTGGCCGCTGCTGGCCCGTGCCTACCTCTTCCTCGGGCCACTCGAGGCGGCCATTGCCATGAGCTGTTTCTTCTTCGTGCTGAACGGCTTGGGCTGGACCTACGGTACGTCGCTGGCCGCCACCGATCCGCACTATCTGCAGGCGACCTCGGCCTGTCTGCTCGGCATCGTGCTGGCCCAGGTCGCCAATGTCTTCGTCTGCCGCCACCCGCTGTTACCGACCTGGTACTTCCCCTTGCTGCAGAACCGCTTGTTGCTCGCCGGCGTGCTGGCCGAAATCCTGTTGCTGCTGGCCATCCTGTACACGCCCTGGGGCAATGCGCTGTTCGGCACGGCACCGTTGGGCCAGGATGTCTGGCTGCTCGGTGCCGGCCTGGCGGCGCTTTTTGCCTTGCTCGAAGAAGGCCGCAAGTGGCTGCTGCGCCGCGCCGCCGTCCCCTGACGGCGGGCCCGGCTCAGTTGCCGGCGGCCTCCTTGTTCCACAGCGAGACGATGAAACGCAGTTGCCCCTGCATGCCGGGCGAACCGCTGCTGCCGAACGGAACGCAGACCTCCATCCGGCTGTCGCCGAGCAGTTTAGCGTCGATCGCGGTATCGGCCTTACTGACCCCGCTGCCCTGCCAGGCGTATTTGACTTGCCAGGCATCGCCCTCGGCTTTTGGCGGGACCATTTCGAGAATGATCGAATCGCGGAACAGGTAGCCGCCCTCGTAATGCTCATTGACCCATAGCCGGCGGTCGACCTCGTAATCCGGCACGCGTACGCCGAGCGTCATGCTGTAGGCCAGCGAACGGCGGCGCGGATTGACCCGGGCCCGGTTGGCGAGAAAGACGCTGGACAGGTAGAGCGCCTGGCGTTGCGCCGGCGCCTGCATCCACTCCTCGTGCGATAGGCAGGCCACCGAGTCTTCCTCTGCCGTGCGCCGGGTCAAATACCAAAGTTTGCCGCGCGGCGAAGCGAGAATCTCGAACTGATACAGCGCGCTGACCTTGCGCCCGGCCAGCACCTCGTCCTGTACCGGCTTGGGCAGGCGGATCTGCTCGACATCGACCCACAGGTCGACGCGGATATCGCCGAACAGGAAGCGCGTCAGGTTCTGGAAAGCCTCCTCGCTATTGACGATGCCCAAGAAGCCGGAGTGGGCGCGGTAGGCGAAGGCCTTGGCGCAACTGTCGCCGGCACTCCCCTTGTTTTTGCCGCTGCGCCGCCAGCCATGCAACGCTGCATTCTCGATGCGGACCAAGCCGTCGCTGCCGTGGCCGGCAAAGGTGCGCGACATGCCGAGGGCGGCTTCGTAATCCATCCGGTTCGAGCCGACCATGCAGAACACCCGCTCTGACGGGAAACTGTCTTCCGGCAACCAGTCCACCCGGCCGGTCGCCTTGAAGGCGTCCTTGATGTTCAGGTACTCGGCCATGTAGTCGCGGTTGAAGTTCTTCATGTCGTTCATATCCAGCCATTTCGGGATATTGACGCCGACCATTTCGATGCCGTTGTGCGGCGTGGCGTAGGTGAACAGCTTGTCGACATGTTTGACCGCGGCACGAAACTCGGCGGCCGGGTTCTGCAGCAGGGCGCGGCAGACCAGGCCGCCCATCGAGTGAGCGACCAGGTGGCAGCGGAAATCGTCTTCACCGATGCCGTTCGCTGGGTTCTTGCAGACCAGTTCGCGGACCCGCAGGATGAGCAGGCGCAACTTGTCGGCAAATTGGCTGATGTTCGGCGTCTGGCCGATGCCGAGCAGGCGCGAGGCTTCGTCGTAATAGCGGAAGATGATGATGGCGCGGCTCGGCACCTTGTTGTCCGGGTCGGCTTCCCATTCCGGGTCGAGGATGTCGTAGCCTTCCTCGTAGACATCCTGGTAGCCGAAGTCGGAGGCCAGCCGGATGACCGGCGACTCGAAGATGAATTTGCGCGGCTGGCGCTCTTTTTCTGGAACGGCGCGGTAAACGGTCGAACCGAGGTTAAAACCGCAGAACGGGTCAGCGGTGGTTTCGTCGATTTCGCCCGGCGTCATCGCATAACCGCGGACATAGATGATCGGGTGGAACGGAGCGTTCTTGTTGGCCATGTCATCCTCCAGTCGTTGTCGGGCGGCTGCCCATGACGTAGTTATATGGGGCAGGCCGCGATGCGCAAGGTCTTTGTCATGCCGGCTGGCCCGCTCCGCTCGGCAGCATCCGGCCGGCGCCTGTATCATCAAGCTCATGCTGACCATCGACATCGTCTCCGACATCGTTTGCCCGTGGTGCTTCATCGGCCTGCGCCGGCTCGACCTGGCCATTGCCGAAGTACGCCGGGAAATGCCCGACTTCACCTGCCGCAAGTGCTGGCTGCCTTTCTTCCTGAATCCGCAGACGCCGCCGGAAGGCGAGCCCTACCTGCCGTTTCTCGAACAGAAGTTCGGCGGCCGGGCGCCGGTCGAGGCGCTGTTCGAACGGGTGCGGGCCGCCGGCCGCCCCTACGGCATCGACTACGCCTTCGAGAAAATCCCGCTCCGGGCCAATACCCTGGCTGCGCATCGGCTGATCCACTGGGCCCAGCAGCGCGGCGATGCCGAGCCGCTGGTCGAACGCCTGTTCGTCGCCCAGTTCCAGCGTGGCGAGCATGTCGGCGATCAAGGCTTGCTCGCGACGCTGGCCGGCGAATGCGGCTACCCGGCCGAGGAGGTCGCGGCCTACCTGGCCTCCAGTCAGGACGTCGCTGAAGTGCGGGCGATGGAGGCACAGATTCGGGCCATGGGCATTTCGATGGTGCCGACCTTCATCGTCGGCGGCCAGCGCATTGTGGTCGGCGCCGAAGATCCGTCGGTGCTGGCCAGCGCCATCCGGCAGACCTTGGCCTGAGGTCGGCCGGGGGGCGGCCGGCGGCTGCCTCGTGAAATTCGCTAGCCTTTCTTCCGGTTTTTCCCGTCGCGCCGCCGCTGGCGTCGGCCAACAATGGCTCATCGCATTGTTGTCGCTGAAAGGAATTCCATGCCCAAGGAAGAAACCGGCCTCAGTCTCGATGGTCAGGGCAAGCCGCTCTGGGTTTCGCTGGAACTGACCTATCGTTGCCCGCTGAAATGCTCGTGGTGCAACAACCCACTCGATTTTGAGGATTACGGTTCGCGCGAGCTGACGACCGAGGAATGGAAGCAGGCGCTGCGCGAAGTGCGCGAACTGGGCGCCCTGCAGCTCGGCTTCACCGGCGGCGAACCGCTGTTGCGCGAGGATCTGGAAGAGCTGGTCGCCTATGCCGACAGCCTCGGCTTCTACACCAACCTGATCACCTCCGGCATCGGTCTCACCGAAGAGCGCCTGCTCGCCCTCAAGGCAGCCGGCCTCAAGCATGTGCAGTTGTCGCTGCAGGCTACCAAGGGCGAACTGACCGATGCGCTGGTCGGCGCCCGGGCGCATGCGCTGAAGCTGGAGGCGGCCCGCCTGATCAAGGCGCACAACTTCCCGATGGTGCTCAACGTGCCGATCTTCCGGCAGAACATCGGCGAGGTCGATGCGATGATCGAATGGGCGGTGGCGCTCGGCATCGAATACATCGAATTCGCCAACATCCAGTATTACAACTGGGCCTTGATGAACCGCGACGAACTGATGCCGAGCCTGGAGCAGATCAAGGCGGCGGAAGCGGTGGTCAATGCCTGGCGCGCCAAGCTCGGCAACACGATGACCATCTACTTCGTGATTCCCGACTACTACGAAGGTCGACCGAAGGCCTGCATGAACGGCTGGGGCGCCATTCATCTGACGCTGGCGCCGGATGGCGTGGCCATGCCCTGTCAGGAAGCGCGGGTGATTCCCGGGCTGGAGTTCATCTCGGTACGCGACCAGCCGCTCGGCTGGATCTGGCACGAATCGCCGCTCTTCCGCAAATATCGCGGTCTCGACTGGCTACCCGAGCCGTGCAGTTCCTGCTCCGAAAAGGAAAAGGATTTCGGCGGCTGCCGCTGTCAGGCGCTGCTGCTGACCGGCGACGCCGGCAATACCGACCCGGCCTGCAGCCGCTCGCCGCTGCATGGCGTGGTCAGGGATGCGGTGGCGGTCAGCGAGAAGCCTCTGCGTTTTAGAAAGCCGCTGGTCAAGCGCTCGGCCGGAGCGGTGTCCACGGCCTTCATGGAGGCCTGAGCGAGGTGCGCCATCCCTACGACAGCGCCGCCGGCACCATCGCCCTCGGCCTCGCCCTGACCGTGGCCCTTGTCCTCCTCGTCCGCCAACTGGCCGGCTGAACGGCATGGATCACGCGCTGTTCGATCTGCTCGCCCGCTGGCTGCACCTGATCGCCGGCATCATCTGGGTCGGTCACAACTACGCCAGCGTCGTCCAGCGTCCGCGCTGGCAGCCGCTGGCGGCGAGCGACCTGAGCGAAGCGGGCGGCCCGCGCCTGCAGGCGGTAATCAACCGGGAGCACGGCACCTTTCGTTGGGCCTCGGTCGTCGCCTGGGGGGCCGGCATGTTCATGCTCTGGCAGCGCGGCTGGCTGCCCGGTGCCCTGACCTTGCAAGGCGGCCTGGCGCCGATCGGCATGGGAGCCTGGCTCGGCACCATCATGCTGCTCAACCTGTGGTTCGTACTCTGGCCGCACCAGCAAAAGGTGCTCGGCCTGAAACCGGCCAGCGTTGAGGAAAGACTGCGCTGTTCGCGCATCACCCATCTGTCGTCGCGCACCAACACCATGCTCTCGGTGCCGCTGCTTTTCTTCATGGCCGCCGGCAGCCACGGCGGCGCCCTGTTCGGTTAGGGCGATGGCCTGGAACTTCGCGGCCGGCCCGGCCCGCCTGCCCGATGCCGTGCTGGCCCAGGCCGGAGCCTTGTTCCGGCGGAGTGACGACGGTGCCTGCACTATCGAGCGGCCGTTCAGCGGTCCGCGTTTTCGCGCCGTGCTGGCCAACGCCCGGCAGCGCCTGGCTGAACTGCTCGATCTGCCGAGCAATTACCGCATCCTCTTCATGGCCGGCGGCGCCATGCAGCAGTTCGCGCTGCTGCCGATGAACCTGGCTCGGGCCGGGCAGGCGGTCGCCTATGCCGATTCCGGCTACTGGTCACGGCGGGCGCGGCAGGAGGCTGGCTGGTCGGGGCCGCTCATCGAAGCCGCCCGCCATCCCGGCGCCACCGCCCTGACCGCGCCGGTAGCCGGAAAGTGGGCCTTGCCGGCCGATTGCGCTTACTGCCACATCACGCCAAACGAAACAGCGGATGGCATCGCTTACCCGGCCTTGCCCGACACCGGGGCGGTGCCGCTGGTCGCCGATTGCACCTCGGCGCTGCTGCTGGCGCCGCTTGCCGTCGAGAAATTTGGCCTGATCTACGCCAGCGCCCAGAAAAACATCGGCCCAGCCGGCCTGTGTGTCGTTATCGTCCGCGAGGATCTGCTCGAACGCTCGCCGGTGGCGCTGCCGGCCGTTTTTTCCTACCGCCAGCAGGCGGAGGCGGGGAGTTGCGTCAATACGCCGCCAATGCTGGCCCTCGAAATGGCGGCGCTGGTTTTCGAATGGATCGCCGGGCAGGGCGGCCTGCCTGCAATGGCGGCGGCAAACCAGAAGAAGGCGGCGCTGCTCTATGGCGCCATCGATGGCAGCCGGGGCTTTTATCAGGCGCCGGTCGAGGCGGTCCACCGCTCGCCGGTCAATGTCCGTTTCCAGCTGGCGGCTGATGCGCTGACCGAGCGTTTCATCGAACAAGCCGCGGCGGCCGGCCTGCAGCATCTGCGCGGTCACCCGCAGGTCGGTGGCTTGCGGGCCAGCCTCTATAACGCCATGCCGCTGGCCGGTGTGGCCGCGCTGGTCGACTTCATGGCCGATTTCGCCAGGCGTCACGGGTGAGCCGTCGCCGCTTACCCTGGCTGGCCCGCCCGGGGCTGGCCGGCGGTATCGACAAGGACGGCAGCCGGGCCGGCGAGTTGCTGGCCGTGGGGTTCGGCAGCGTCGAGTTCGGTTCGGTGATGCCGGGCGGGCTGGCAGATGTCGCCGAGCGTCTGGCCACGTGGCGCGGCACCAGCCGCTGTGCGCTCGGCGCCGGCCTCGGCCTGCCGCAGGCATGGCCGGCCGAAGACTTGGCGATGGCCTGGCTGGCCGGGCTGGAAGCCTTGGCGGACAGCGTCGACTATCTGTCTTTCAACCTGAGCGCGGCGGCCAATCGCCGCTTTCTGCTGGCCGAACACCGGGTGCGGCTGGCCGATGCCTGCCGGCGCCTGGCCTGGCGGCGTAACGTGCTGGCCGCAGAGCACGGCCGCTACCTGCCGCTGGCGCTCAAATTGCCGCTGGGTGGGTCGGACGAGCCCTTGCCGATGGCTGCCCTGATCGGTGCGGCGGCCGGTTTCGATCAATTGATCGTGGTGCTGCCGGAAGACAACGGGCGTTTTGCCCGTTTGGCGGCGTTGACCGCCGCACTCGGCCAGCGGCCGGCCGTGGTCGCCGTCGGCGGCATTCGCAGCGCGGCCGAGGTGGCTGCGGCGCGCCAGGCCGGCGCGGCCGGCGTGCAGGTGCATCGGCTATTCGTCGAGCAGGGGGCGGATTGCCTGGCGATGCTGGGGGAAGCAAAAATGCCGATTCAGGGCCGTCGACCGCCGGACTCTTGCTGACTACCTAGCCGCAACAGGCCTGGGCGCGCAGTGCCGCGACATTCGGGATGCCGATCTGGCGGCCGTTGATGGCGATCACGCCGAGCCCCTGCAACTCGCCGAGCAGGCGGGAGAAGTGTTCCTGGGTCAGGTTCAGTTGCGAGGCGATGACGCCCTTGGCGGTCGGCAGGGTCATGTGGATATCGCTGTCGCCGGCCTCGTCCTCGGGCACCGTGCGCAGCAGGTAGCCGGCAATGCGCTGGCGGCCGGAATGCAGCGAAAAGGCTTCGACTTCGCTCATCAACTGGTGGGTGCGGCTGGAGACGTTGGCCAGCATCCTTTGCGTCAGCCGCCGGTTGCGCGGCAGTTCGTCGAGCACCACCGTCTTGGCGACATGCAGCAGCCGCGTTTCAGTCAGTGCCTCGGCCGAGACGGTGTAAGGCTGCTCGGCAAAAATGGCGTCCTCGCCGCAACTGTCACCCATGCCGAGAATTTCGCAGATTTTCTCGTTGCCCTGCGGCGAGATGAAATAGCGCTTGATCTGACCATAGAGCACGACATGCAGGCCACAACAGCTTTCGCCCTTGCAGTAGAGGATTTCACCCTTCTTCAGATGGATTTCGCGCGTACCGCGACTGAGGCGGGCGATGGCCGTTTCATCCAGCCCGCTGAAGAGCGGGGTCTGGCCGAGACGCGCGGCGATGCCGATGGGGAGATTGCCATGCATGGATCAACGATCGGTGGATTCCGGAGGCGCCGATGCTGACATCCGAATATTACGGCGGCAATAATCCTTTCGGTCTAGCCAAAGGACTAGGCACTCGGCCGCCCCTGGCCTCGGGGGCGGCCGGGCCAGGCGGCGGTCTATTCGCTGACGCTGAGGTAAACCAGGGTCTGGTTCAGCAACTGGTAGCCGATTTCGCCAAAAGTCATCGGGCCGATGACCTGGCCGGTCCGTTTGCCTTCCAGTTCCGAATACAGGTAGTTCAGGATGCAGTTGCAGGAGAAGCTGATTTCCGTCGCCAGCGGCGGCAGCGCCGCCTTGAATTCGGCCAGGTAGTCGCTGACCGGCGCTGCGATGCGGTATTCGAGGCCGGGAAATACCGGGGCATAGAACTCGACGCGCTGGGTGGCTGGGTCGATGTGCTTGATGCTGACATTGATCATCGCCCCGCTGTAATCAGCGACCAGCGGCAGGCGGCGGTCGATGCCGTGCTCGACCAGGTAGTCGGCCAGGTTGCCCGGCTTGCCGTTGATCTGGCAGGCCCCGGCGCTGAAGCCGGTGTCGAAGAAGGTGATGCTGCTGCCGGTGCCCGGGCGGAATAGATTGACGATGTCGATCTGGGCGAACTTCTCCGGCGGCAGCGCAACGTCCATGACCACCGCGTGCTGCGCCGAGAACTCGCCGCTGCTCCCGAGCACGACCTTGGGTTCGAGCTGGCCGAGGGCGTCGAGATGGACGCCGGCGACCCAGCCGATCAGCGGCTTCAGGTACATCTCTTCATAGTTCGGCGCATTGCGGGCAAAACTGGCGTGGATCGTGCTGAAGGCGGGCAGGATCAGCACGCTGTAGCCGTTTTCCGGGGCATTGCGACAGATTTGCGGCAGCGTCGCGGCGTCGTAGAAACGCATTTGCGGCGGGGTCGAAAAACCGGTGATTTCGCTGACGAAGACCTGCTCGCAACTGCTCGTGCCGCCGTCGGCGCCCATGAAGTAGGGAATCGTGCCGCCGATCCAGTTGCCGAGCGGCAACTGGCGCAGCGCCGCTTCATCGCCGGCGATGCTGAGGTAGTGGCCGCTGGCGATCAGTTCGGCGGCGTGGGCGATCGGCATCAAGGACTGGGGTGGTTTCATGCGGACTCCTGCGGCTCAAAGGCGGGCGAGTTGGGCCAGTTCGTGGCCGAGCAGTTTCTCGTGGCGGACGAAGTAGCGCTGCATCTCATGGGTCTTGAGAAGGCGCACCTCGCCGTCGGTGATGAGGGAAAACTGCTCGCGCAGTTTGGTCAGCAGCAATTTCAGGCTGAGCACGCGGATCTCGATATTGATCGTACCATCGAGCAATCGTTCCCAGACCGGGTCGCTGGCCTCCGGCACGCCGCTGCCGGCCGGTTCGGCGCTGGCCATGCGGCGCCCGGAGAGGTTGGTCTTGCCGTTGTCAAGGCTGTGCTTGAATTTCCAGAGTTCGGCGACCGGAATATCAAGCAGCGAACAGATCGCCTGGAAAGTGATGCCTTCCATGAACATGCCGGCAATCTGCCGGGCCAGGGCGCGACTGAAGGGCTGCTTCGCCTCGCCCAGCCATTGCAGGCCGGGCTGATCGTCAGCGCCGGGCGGCAAGGCATGGACCAGGCAGCGGGCATTGCCGATGTTGATATGGCGCCAGACCTGCTCGTTGCCCTGGCCGACTTCGCTGCGGGCGCCAAAGAACCAGCTGCTGCGGACGCTTTCGCGGGCGACCCAGAGGTCGATCTGGCCCTTGCCGAGGTCGTTGCGCATGCGCACGATCTGCCAGGGGGCGTGAATTTCCAGGGCCTGGCGCAGCACTTCCTCAGGCTTCATTGTTGCTCTCCATAATGCTCCCGGCCTTGAATGATTGGTTCGAATGACGGAAATGCAGCAAGGAGCGTGCTATGCGGCCGGCGCCCGTGGTTACGCCGTTGTCCTCGGCAGGACTGTAAAAAAACGGAACGATTGCTGCGAATGGGAGCAGCGGCCGCTCTGTTCGGCGAGTCCGGCGGTCGACCGCTGGAAAATGGCGAAAACTGGCTGGCTGTGAGGGGCTGTTTGCGACCCCAAGCGGACGTTGAAAGCATGAGAAAGCAGACGCTCAACGTAGAAGAGAGGGGCGCTGATTGACTAGGCCAGAAGAAAGTACCCCGCTTGCACCGCGCCCCTCGCAGCTGCTGGGTTAAGCATTAGGCGTTCAATCTCAGAATAAGCCTGCAAAGTACTTGGACGTATTGTCTCGAATCTCTATACCACGACCATTAACATCCTTAATGTTCTTCAATGTGCGTTCTCGCAGAACGATACCGTCTTCATTGAGTTCGCGTATCTTGGTTGCCGTGCCATTTCGAACGTCAATGGCTTTAGCATTGGCTGTCCGAATAGCTTGATTAAATTCAGCGGTAATTTGTTTGACACTCTTGATAGCTTCTGGATGGTTCCTCGGAGCGCAGCTTAGTTCAACAACTATCGCAGTCCCGCTAACAATAACGGTAGCAGCGACCACAGTCGGAACGACGAGCGGGCTTAAAAGTGTTCCGGCTACATAGCCACCCGCGCCTGTCAGAATGTAGCCACCACTGCTATGCGCAACGAACTGCAAGCCCGTTGCTTGAAGCAAAGCCGCCGCACCAACTCCAGCGCCTCCAGTTCCCGCAGAAATTTGATTTACAGCTGCGCTTTGGCTGGGAGCATAGGAGCACACCACGTCTGCGGTTGTGTCAGCATATGACATTAATGTTGCGAGTGTGAGTGCCGCCGCGACAAGCAGTCGTGTGATGTTCACTTGGGTACCTTTTTGATGAAATTTATTGGCCGAAAAGTGCCCTTTAAATTGTACGAGCGCATTCAATCCGTTTGGCTATTCTCCGATTCTGGCCAGCTGCCGCCAGCTACCGAATCTCATAAGTCGACATCCGACCAAATGCTGGCGTAGCCTGCTTGGAAAGCGGACTCTACTAAATTCCCCGTGGCACTGTTTATGGGGGGGGCACCTCAATTATTGCTTCGCCCATAGGTTGCCATTTACACCGCAGTTGCGCTCTATCGCTGCCATTGTTTCATCAGCCGAATATTCCTTGTTGCGGTAGGCGTCCACTGCGGCTTGAACATAAGCACGACAATTTGATGGCAGTCCGGTTGATTCCCCAAATGTTGGCTTGGAGTTCGGGTCGCATGCCGAGAGGAAGAAAACGGCACCTAATAAACCAACAGTACGTACAATTTTTCTAAGCACAATCATTCGATTCTCCAAGCGCCCAGCGTTCAAAGTCACCGGCCTTGCGCAGTTTTTCGCGCGAGGTCCGGTGCATTGGAGGGGTGGGCATCGGGGGCATTCCGTTACATATGCTTAGATGGCGCATGCTGGTATGGGCTGCCCGCCCAGTCGTTTAGCCAAGAGTTGCATCACTTTTTGAAGCGTCCTTTTTCGCACCAGTACTTAACCTTAATCGAGCCAGGGGAAACGGTGTTGCTTCGATAGTCACGGTAGTGCGGCTGACTTAACGTAAACAACTCCAGTGCAAACTCACAGTTCGCAAGGTTGTATTTGGCGTTATCTTCGACACTCTTGAGCGGAGTGGCATCAAAGGTTGCGACGTGAATTCGAAGTGACTCATCGTGCTTTTGCATAGGTATGTCAATGCCGGTGCGGTACAAAGTGTATTCAGCGCTGTCTGCTATTACACAAGAGGTAATGAATCCGAGAGACAAAATTGCTATCAGTTTCCGCATAGTGTTCCTCCTCATGGCTAACGTAGAACTGACCGGCACTGCGCGGCTTTATCGCGCAGCGTCCAGCGACCGAAGGGAGCGAGGTCGAGCGCCGGGTTGGGCTGCACTTTCTTCACCACAACCACCTATCGGTTGGCAACCTTGCTGTGTGGCGCCAAACAAAACGTGCAGTAGTTGTAAGCACGACTGCTACCAATAGCCAAAGGCCAACTAAACCTGCGGTTCCCGCAAGAGCAAATGCGCCCTCAATCACCCACGCCAAACGCCCCTTGAATGGCGGAGCCGAGGGCATTAACCATTCATTGACGGCGGCACCCATTGCGAAAAGGGCGAGCCCCGCAAGTAGGCGGACAAACCAACGTGTTTCTTGCGCACCTGTACGTAGGAGGATGGGTTTCATGATGCCCAACGTTTGAATTGAGCGGCCTGCGCGGCTTTTCGCGCAGGTCCGCTCGAATGATGGGGTGGGCATCTATTGCGCATAGACACGGTTTTCAATCTCCGCGCCAAACCACTTACCAAAACCTTCGACTACCGCGATTGCGGCAAGAAGCTGCTTCTCGGTAACGTGCAGAGTTGGCGGGATGAACCAGGCTCTTTCGCCTTCCTCTGCGTCCGCAAAGAGAGCTGCCTCCCTTTCATCAACGAAGAACGGATGCGGCAATTTCTTTAGGTCCGCATCGGCGTAGTTTGTTCTGATGCTGGTAATCGACGGCGGGTGCTCAAACCGATTGCGCGCAAGAACGACCTCTTCAAGAAGCTGAAGGTTCTCTGGGCAAGCTTCAAAGTTGATTGCGAAGCGCTGAGAGTAGTGAGTTCTGTAGCCGGGAAACCAGCCAATTTTCTTGAATGATTTCTTCAGCGCTTCGTCAACCGGGACGCGACTCTCGCTCACCCATGACCCAAGGTAGAGATGCAGGGCCGCAGCGAGCATTGAAACGCACGAGTACGCGAGGACGTGAAGAGATTCATCGGCTTCTATCCACTCGCTCAGGAAGGCCGGCTCGGCATCCTCGCTGTACGGCGGAACAAATGGTTCCTCCTCGGCCTCAATCTTTCGTTTGCGCTCCACGTATGGCGCAGATGCCGTGTCGTAGAGCTGCCGAATGAACTCTAGCCGGCGGTTGAAGAAGTACGAAACGTCCATGGCCTGTGCCTAAGATGCCCAACATTTATTCAACGGCCCCACCGGTCCGCATATTGATAATCGTAAAACATGGAAATTCAAAGTAACTGCTTGATTCATTGTGGGTGGTATCCGGCAGACTGTCAGCATATGCAATGATAGTACGGGCCGACGGGCGTTTGGTATGCCGAAAGCAAGAACGTTTTGGCGAATGGCAGCTATGGAAAAAAACTCGACAGGCCGCTCCTGGCCGGAAGTACCAATTCAGCCATACCTCCGTCGCTGGCTATAAATTACACCAGCATGCCGTGGGGCCAAGCACCTAATCGGTCTTGGCGTTTGCTGGCGTGAGGGGTATGGTTTGAGAAACCCTCGGAGTCCCATCGCGGAAAGAGAATTCCAGACCATGACTTCGGTAGCCAGCAACCCTGCAACAACTTATTCTGAAATCGTCCTCCGGACGACGCCGCCGCGGGCGTCCAGAAATCAGCTGGCGCGGCCGCGCCTGAGCCTTTCGGATGAGCGCTTCCGCGATCGTCCGGTCATCGTCGTCCAGACTCCCCCGGGATTTGGCAAGACTTCCCTGCTGGGGCAATGGCGGCGGGAGTGTCTGGCTCGGGGAGCGGCGGTGGCCTGGATAACCGCCGACGCGAACGACGATCTGCAGAGCTTTCTGCACTGCTTGGTACAGGCGGTCCGCTGCGGTTGCGGCCGACCCCATTTCGGCAACCAGCTGGAAACCCTGGGCGCCAAACCCGGGGAACTTGAAGGGGTGACCGCCTGGCTGGCGGAAGTGGCGCAAACCTCACTGGACATCGTCCTGATTGTCGACGAGGCCGAGCGCCTCTCACCGGGTAATGTCGCCGCGCTCACCTATCTCCTGCACAACGTTACGCCCAATCTGCAGGTGGTGATCGGCTCCCGCAGCGGCTTCGACACCGCCGTTGCCGATCTGGTGGATTATGGCCATGCCGTGCTTCTGGGGGCGGAGGACTTGCGTTTCCGACTGGATGAATCGGCCTCCCTGATCCGCGCCCGTTTCGGTGACAAGGTAAATGCGGATCTGGCGGCCTGTCTGCACGAACAATCCGAGGGCTGGCCCCTGGGGCTCCAGATTTTGATGACGGCGGTCGAGAAGGGGAGCGACTTGCGGATCAGGCTGCTCCCCACGGCCGGCTTGGAAGGGAGCGGGAGCGAACATTTCGTCGGCAGTTTGCTGGCCAACCTGGCGCCCGAGGATGTCGACTTCCTGGTGCGCATTTCCTGTCTCGACCTGGTCCATCCTGACCTTTGTTGCAAGCTCATGGATTCGGCGGCAGCCAAGGATCGCCTGGAGCACCTTATTCGCGATACACCGGTTTTCGTAGTGAGCGACGACAGCGAGTGGGTACGCCTGCACAACCTGATCCGGGAAGTGTTGCAGCACAGACTGAGCAGCTTTTCTGCCGAGGATCGGACCGAACTTCATCGTCGCGCCATGGGCTGGCTGGCCGATCACGGCATGATCCAGGAGGCGGCGCGCCATGCCCTTGAGGCGGGACAGAATGAAGTCGCCTACGACCTGGCCGAGCAATGTCTTTATGAAGCCATGGCACAGGGCCATCAGGAGACCGTGCTGCGCTGGCTCGACGTGCTGCCGGAGACTGAGCTGAAAAGACGCGCCAGGTTGCGCCTGGCCGTCGCTTGGGCTTTGGCGTTGAGCGAACGTCACACCGAAGCTGAATTGCTGATTCAGGATCTTCTGGAGACGCCGGATGCCGACAGTTCATTGCGTTACGAATGTGCGCTGATCGCCAGCGGAGCTGCCTATTACGCTGACGATCCGGATCGCTGCACCGAACTCTTCCAGCCTTGGGTGGCTGCTCAACCACTTCCCCGGGCGCTGCCGCTGCAGCAGATGCATGCCAATCGCCTGGCGATTCTGGCCACCCTGAACGGCGATCCGGCCGGCGCCCGACGCATCATCCAGGCCGTACCCCAGGGGGACTTCGGCAAGGAATATCGCTATGGGAGCCGTTTGGGGGCTTTCATCATCGGCTTCAGCTACCTTTGGGAAGGGCAGGTGGTCCTCGGTGAACAGGTCTTGCGTCCGGCGCTGGTCAGTGCCGATGCCGATTTGGGAAGGCGCCATCCCTTGAGTTGCATGCTCGCCGCCCTGCTGGCAGCGACGGTATTGGAACGGGATCTGGTGGATGAGTCGGCCGAATTGCTGGCCAACCGCCTGGATGTTCTTGAGCGGGCCGGCACGCCGGATACCGTACTCCTGGGCTACCGGACGGCGGCCAGGATCGCGGCGGCCAAGGGGATAGAGCATCGGGCTCTGGACCTGCTGGAGATGATGTATACCATCGGCACTTCCCGAGGCCTGCCCAGGCTTTGCGTGGCGAGTTTGGGAGAACAGGCCCGGATGCATGCCTTCCGCTTTCATTCGGAAACCTGCCGGGTCGTCGTTCAGCGTATCGACGAGATCATTGCTTACCATGCCGGCATCCAAGGCCGTCTCTGGCGTCGCTCGATAGAGCTTATCCAGCGTCTCGCCCATGCCCATGCCTTGATTGCCAACCAGGACTGGCCGGCGGCGGCCCTGGCGCTGGAAACGTCTCAGGAACTGGTCGAAATGACCAGGCAGGAGCGTTGGCGCATCGAAATCATGGCCCTGCGCGCCTTCGTCATGGAACGTGCCGGCCAGAACGGCCGCTCACTACTCCTCGAAGCCATGAATTTGGCACAGACCTTCGGCCTGGTGCGGACCTTCGTCGACGCGCCCCCGGGCCTTGCCGATTTGGTCAGCCGCGCGGGGAACGAGGCGGGGGGGCATAAGCAGACTCCTACGGCAGAGGCGGCCCGTCCCGTTCCACCACGGGGGACGGCACCGTGGGTTGTGCCCAGCATGGTGCTGACCACGAAGGAGCGTCAGGTGCTGGAGCTCCTCGCCCGCCATCTCTCCAACAAGGAAATCGCCCAGGCCATGGAAGTGGGCGAAGAAACCGTCAAGTGGCACCTCAAGAACCTGTTCGGCAAGCTCGATGCGGGCACCCGCAAGCACGCCGTGCGCCGGGCCCAGCTCCTCGGGCTGCTCGAAGGAATGCAATGATCGCCTGGCAAACGGCAGGCCGGTGCCCGTGCTTACGCCATTGTCCGGTGGCGGGCTGTCAAAAAATGGAACGGTTGCTGCGAATGGGAGCAGCGAGCGGTCTGTTCGGCGAGTCCGGCGGTCGACCGCTGAAAAACGGCAAAAACCGCTCGGAGGCTCAGGCCGCTTCCTGGGCGGCGAGCGGCAGCCAGAGGCGGAAGCAACTGCCCTTGCCGGGCTGGCTGGCGACATCCATCCGGCCGTGGTGCTTCTTGACGATGATGTCGTAGGAAATCGACAGGCCGAGACCGGTCCCCTTGCCGATCGGCTTGGTGGTGAAGAAGGGATCGAAAATCTTGTGGCGGACTTCGTCCGTCATGCCTTGCCCGGTATCTTCCACCTCGAACCAGACATGGCCGTTTTCGGCACCGGAGCGGACGAAGATCTTGCCCTGCTGCGGAATAGCCTGAGCGGCATTGACCAGCAGGTTGAGGAAAACCTGGTTGATCTGGGCCGGAATGCAGTCGACGAGCGGAATGTCGCCGAATTGGCGGATCACCTCGGCCTTGTACTTCAGCTCGTTCCAGACGACGTTCAGCGTGCTTTCCATCGCCGCATTGAGGTCGGCCTGCTGGTGTTCGGCCTGGTCGACGTGCGAGAAGTCCTTCAGATCCTGAACGATCTTGCTGACCCGGCCCAGGCCTTCCTGCGATTCGGCGAGCAGCGAGGGCAGGTCTTCGCGCAGGAAATCGAGATCGGCCGTCTGGCGTGCCTGGGCGATGCTGGCCGGGTCACCGCCTTCGTAGGCGCTGATCACGGCCAGCAACTGGCCGACATAGGATTTCAGCGAACCGAGGTTGGAATTGACGAAGCCGACCGGGTTGTTGATTTCGTGGGCGACACCGGCGGCCAGCTGACCGATGGCGGCCATTTTTTCCGACTGCAGCAGTTGCTGCTGGGCTTCCTCGACCTTCGACAGCAACTGCTCCAGCTCCCGGCGGTCTTTTTCCAGGCTGGCATTGGCTTCGGCCAGTTGCGAGGTGCGCCGGTCGACCAGTTCTTCGAGTTGGTTCTGGTACTGCCGCAGATCGTCCTCGGCGCGATGGCGGTCGGTGACATCCTGCAGCGTTTCGATCGCACCGACCAGTTTGCCGTTGGCATCGCGCAGCGGCGCTGCGGTAAAGAACAGCCAGATGCCGTCGCTGCCCAGCTTGGGAAAAAAGGTTTCCGCCTCGAAGGCGCCGGCAATCGTTTTCGAACGTTGAAACATGCCGTGGTAGTAGGTCTCGAACTGCTCCTCCAGGCTGCCATTGACGATCAGGTCGGCCATCACCGGGCGCGGGCTGGGGTAGAAGATTTTCCACTGCAGATCGGTGCCGACCATTTCGCTGCTCGTCACGCCGCTGATCGCGGCACAGGCCCGGTTCCAGTGGGTGATGCGGTGGTTGGCATCGATCACGAAAGTCGGCACCGGGTCGCCATCGATGATCTGTTCGAGAAACAGCGCCATGTGCCGCTTGGTTGCTTCGCTGCGCTGGTGTTCGGATTCGAGCAGCTTTTTCTGGGTGATTTCGACCTGCAGCACGGCATTCTTCAGGCGTTCCTGCTCAAGCAACAGCGCGCTGTTGGTTGCGCTCAGTTCCTGGGTCCGCTGGGCGACCTGGCTTTCCAGGTTGGCGTTGAGTTTCTGCAGGCTGTCGTTGCGGCTGGCGATCAGCCGGTAGAGAGACTTCATCGCATCCAGCAGGCTGGAGGTGGTCGGGTCGGCGGCGCGTTTTTTCTCTTCAAGATAGACCATTTCAGCCGATTCGCCAGCGCGAATCCGCTGTACCTGGCGGGCCATCGACTGGTCCACGCCGAGAATGTGATGGGCCAGCCAACTGGTCAGGAAGCGCAACAGGTCTTCGGTGCCGACGCCATCGCTGGAAAATTCGCGCATTCTGACCACCTGCTGGGCAAAGTCGCGATGAATGGCGACGTGCTCGGCAATATGGCGGGGGTCGCATTTCGTCTCGGCCATCAGGCGTTCTTCATGGCCGAAATGGACCACGGCGTACTGGACCAGTTGGGCAAGGATCTGGTTGACCTCGGTTGCCGGCGTCTTGCTCGAGACCTTTTCGACGACCAGGTTGATGATGCGCACCAATTCCTGGTGTTCCGTGTCCACGATGGCTTCGCCGGTCATGTAACGCTGGTCCCAGATGAATGCATCCATGCTTATTCCTCTCCGGCCATCGGGCCAAGTACGCGCAAGATTTCTTCCAGCGTGGTACTGCCCGCCTGGATTCGTTCGACGGCATGGTGGGCGATGCTGCGCAAGCCCTTTTGCCGGACCTGGCGGCTGATTTCCAGCACGCTGGCGCCGCTGCCGATGCGGTCGCGGGTCTCGTTGTCCAGGGTCAGTACTTCATAGATGCCGACCCGCCCCTTGAGGCCGGTGCCGTGGCAGGTCGGGCAGCCCCGGCCGCGCCAGACGGTGTCGATGCCGCCGAACATCGGCCCGAGGCGGGCGCGGACCGCCGGGTCGGGCGCCGCTTCGGCCCGACAGTCGGGGCACACGCCGCGCACCAAGCGCTGGGCGATGATGCCTTCGAGGGCGGTGGCGACGACATAGGGCTTCAGGCCGAGATCGAAGAGGCGGGCGATGGTCGCCACCGCCGAGTTGGTGTGCAGCGTCGAATAGACCAGGTGGCCGGTCAGCGCCGCGTGAAAGGCGACCTCGGCGGTTTCGAAATCGCGGATTTCGCCGAGCAGCACGACATCCGGGTCCTGGCGGAGCAGGGCGCGCAGGATGGCGGGAAAGGTCAGCCCGATCTTTTCGCGGACCAGTACCTGGCCGGCCATGTCGAGGTAGTACTCGACCGGGTCTTCGATGGTGACGTAATTTTTGTCCGGCGTCGCATCGTGCTGCAGCAGCGAATAGAGTGTCGTCGTCTTGCCGCTGCCGGTCGGGCCGGTGGCGAGGATGATGCCTTGTGGCTTGGCCACCATGTCGGCGACGCGCGGCAGGTCGATGCTGGAGAAGCCGAGCTTCTCCAGCGAGTGCACCGTCGAGTTGCGGTCGAGGATGCGCATCACCACTTTTTCGCCGTTGATCGTCGGCAGCGTCGAAATCCGCAGGTCGACCATGCGCATCGGCGTCTTGACGGTAATCCGGCCATCCTGCGGTCGCCGCCGTTCGGAAATGTCGAGTTCCGACATGATCTTCAGGCGGGAGACCAGCGACTGGTGCAGGTGGTGCGGAATGTGGATCTTGTCGGCCAGGACGCCGTCGATCCGGTAGCGGACGACGACGCTCTTGGTGCGCGGCTGGATGTGGATGTCGGAGGCGCCGAGCCGGATCGCTTCGAGAATGATCGCATTGGCCAGCCGGATGGCGGGCGGCGCCTCGGTGTCGCGCAGCAGGTCTTCGAGCTTGGCGGCATCGTCGTCCTCGATGACGATCTCGATGCCTTCGTAGGGGTCGGGGGAACTGACCAGGGTTTCCAGTTCCTTGAAATCGACCTCGCCGCCGCCATAGAGGTCGTCGATCTTCTTGCGGATGGCGGCGACATCGGCCGTCACCGCATTGATGTCGAGGCCGGCGGTGAACCTCACCTCGTCGATCAACCCTTCGTCGAGCGGGTCGGCCATCGCCAGCAGCAGGCGGCGCCCTTCCAGCTTGAGCGGCACGACCAGTTGGCGCTGGCAGAAACTGCGCGGAATCAGGTCGGCCAGCGCCGCATCGACCTGGAATTCGGGCAGTTGCACCTCGTCGATCATCATCTCGCTCTTCAGCAACTCGCGGATGCGGCGTTCCGGCACCCAATCGTGCTCGAGCAGCAGGCTGATTAGCGACTCCTTGCGGCGCTCCTGTTGCAGGGCCAGTTCCTGCAGTTGCGCGGCCGAGAGCAGGTTCTTCTTGTGCAGCATGATGCCGAGCCGGCTGCGATGGGTGGCGGCCAGGCGGGAAAGGGCCGAAATCTCCTTGGCCTTCTGCTCGTTCTCCGCTTTCAGGCTGCGGTTGCGGCTGATCAGGTCGAACTGCTCCAGCGCCAGGGCGACCGTGATGCGCAGGTCGTCGTCGTTCCACGGCTTGAGAATGAACTTGTAGACGGCGCCGTCGTTGATCGCGCCCATCACCGCATCGGTATTGGCGTGGCCGGTCAGCATGATGCGGATGGTTTCCGGCGAGCGTTTCTTGACCTCGTAGAGGAACTGGGCGCCGTTCATGCCGGGCATCATGAAATCGCTGATCACCAGGTGCACCGGGCCTTCAGCCAGCCGATCGAGGCCTTCCTTGCCGCTGCCGGCGGTGACGACCTCGTAGTTTTCCTGGCGGAAAACGCGGCTCAGCGCCTTGACGATGCCCGGCTCGTCATCGACGAAGAGCAGTCGATAGCGCGGCGGCGTCAGGTGGGTGGCTGGGGCCTGCGGTGTACCGCTCTTGCCGGTAAAAAGTGAGGAATAGTCGGTCATGGCGGGGCCGGGAAAAAGATGCTGACGGTTGTCCCGCCGTCGGGCTGGCTGTCGAGCGTGATCCGGCCGCTGTGGGCGAGCACGATGTTGCGCGCCGTACTGAGGCCGAGGCCGACGCCGGCACCGACCGGGCGCGTCGTGTAAAACGGCTCGAAGGCGCGTTCCAGTTGGGCCGGCTGCATACCGATCCCATCGTCGTGGATGCGGATGGCGATGCCCGCCTCGCTCGCTTCCGACGAGATTTTGATGTTGCCCGGCCGGCTGGCATCCTGGATGGCCAGCATGGCATTGCGGATGAGATTGAAAAAGAGCTGGTTGATGTGGCCTGGCAGGCAGATCAGACGGGGCAGCGGCAGCAGGTCGAGCTGGATGTCGATGCCGGCCGGTAGCTGTTTTTCGACGATGCCGGCGGCCTGCTGCAGGCAGTCGTTGAGGTCGGTGAATTCCTCGCTGGCCCGGTCGACATTCGAGAAGGACTTGAGGTCGGCGACGATGCGGGCAATGCGCTCCAGCCCCTTGGTGCATTCCTGCAGCAGGTCGACGCCGTCCTCCAGCACGAAGTCGAGATCGAGCTTTTTCCAGGCGGCCAGGTCGGTGCCCAGTGCGATCTTCAGTTCGCCGAGTTTCTCCAGGTATTTCTTGAAAGTGGACAGGTTGCTGCGCACGAAGCCGAGCGGGTTGTTGATCTCATGCGCCATGCCGGCCGCCAACTGGCCGACCGAAGCCAGTTTTTCCGCCTGGTAGAGCATTTGCTGGCGTTCTTCGAGGACAGCGACCTGCTTTCGGACGCGTTCTTCCAGTTCTTCCGACAGCGCCTTGTAGCGGGCTTCCGATTCACTGAGCCGGGCGTGCTCGCGGCGCAGCGACTCGAAGTCTTCGGCGACGGCTTCGAGGTGCAGGGTGGACGCCATGCGGAAGCGGACTTCGGCCCGGAGTTGCATTTGCAGCAGATTGCGCGCCGCCGTCAGGCGTCCGCTATCGCTTGCCTGGCCGAGCAGGTAGCCGATCGGCTCCAGTTCGAGAATCAAGGGCAGCCGCTGTGCGCCGGGCGGGGCGATGCCCCACAGGGTATGGCCGGCGGCATCGGTAATTGCCAGATCGCTAGCGAGCAGGGGGCGCAGGTTGGCGCCGAACTGTTCGAGCAGCGGGCCGTCGAGCAGTTCGCCCAGTTGCCATTCGCGGTCGAAGGCCTGGCTCATGCCGCTTGCCCCATGGCACCGGCGACGAAGGCCGCTTCGTCGAGGCCGTGCTGGCTGGCCAGCCCGTATTCCTCGGCAAAGCGCCGGTAGACCGAGCGGAGCAGCGTGGCCAGCGTGCTGTCTACGCCCTGGCCGCTGAGTGCAATGGAAAAGACCAAGGGCCACGGTGCCGACGCCCAGCGCCCGCGGACTTCGCTTTCCGGCGTTGCGGTAGGCAGGTCACACTTGTTGAACTGAACGACCAGCGGCAACTGGTTGAAGTCGATGCCGACCCGGGCGCAGTTGTCGGCCAGGCTCTGGAAGGATTCGCCGTTGTTGGTTTCCTGGGCGCGGTCGGCATCGGCGACGAAGACGACGCCGTCGGCCCGTGACAGCACGGCCTTGCGGGTGCCGTCGTGGGCGACTTGGCCGGGGACGGTGAACAGCCGGAATTTGATCAAAAGCCCGGAGGGGGCGCGAAAGCCGAGCGGCAGCAGGTCGAAGAACAGTGTGCGGTCGTCCTTGGTCTCCATGGTCATGACCTCGCCCTTCATTTCCGGCGCCAACTGGTCGTGCAGGCGCAGCAGATTGGTCGTCTTGCCGCTCTGCGCCGGCCCGTAATAAACCAGCTTGAAGGTCAGGTGCCGCGGATCGCTTTCGGGCATCGCCGTTCAGCTTTTGTCGAGAAACTCGGGGTCGAGGACGACCGAGCCGTCCGGTCCCCAATTGACTTCGGTGATGCCCGGCTCGATCTTTTCCAGGCGTTCGGCTTCCAGTTTTTCGGCGGTCGTGTCGCCCATTTCGAGGCGGACCAGATTGGCCAGCTGGCGGTTTTCGAGCAGCAGTTCGCGATGGGCGAGGGCCTGGCCGATGGCCGACATCAGCTCGTAGTCATTCCACGGCTTGCCGATGAAACGGTCGATGCCGACTTCGTTGACCGCCCGCATCAGCGCATTGAGGTCGGCGTAGCCGGACAGGATCAGGCGCGCCGCGTCGGGCTGGATGGCCTTGGCGGCCTTGAGGAACTCGACGCCGTCCATGCCCGGCATGCGGTAGTCGCTCATGAAGAGATCGAAATCTTCCCGGTGGGTTGCGGCCAGCGCCTCCTGCGGCGAACTGAAAGCCTGCACCTCGAGCGCGAAAGTCTTGTTGCCGTAGGTGCAAGAGGCCAGGCGCAGGACGCGTTGCAGGGATTTGAGGATGGATTCCTCGTCATCGACGATCAGGATGCGACTCATTTTTCCTCCTGGCGAATATAGAGCGTCAGCGTTTGTTGTTCGGCTTGTTCCATGCGGATCAACTGCCCGATGATCTCGCTGGTCAGCGCACTGCCTTTGGCGAGCAGCATGTAGCCGTCGCGGTGGGTCAGGTCCCGGCTCAGCGTCATGCCCGGCTTCAGGTGCATGGTGCGCAGCGGCAATTCGCTGGTCGCCGGCTTTTGTGTTTCGGAAATCAGCTTGACGAAGGCGTCGACCGCAACCGGGTCGTAGCGCTTGCCGCGATTCTCGATCAGGAAGCTCAGTGCTTCGCTCGCTTTCAGCGGGCGCTGGACCAGTGTGCCGATCTGCAGCGAGTCGTATTCGTTGACCACGCTGAGAATGCGGGCGCCTTGCGGAATCGCGATGCCGGCCAGGCGGTCGGGGTAGCCGCTGCCGTCGTAGCATTCGTGGTGATGGCGGACGAGCAGTGCGGCGTCCTTGAATTTCTCGATGCCCATCAGGATGTTCTGGCCGATCACCGGGTGCTTCATGACCATGGCGCGCTGCTCGCCGCTCAGCGTGTTGTAAGCCTTGCCGAGCAGTTCGTCGGGCAGGCCGAGCTTGCCGATATCGTGGAGCAGGCCGGCCAGCATGATGTTCTGGACCTCGGCGTCGGGCAGCCCGATGCGCTTGGCGACGCTGCGCGCCTGCTCGGCGACGCGCCGGCCATGGCCGGCGGTCAGGCTGCCGACTGGGCCGCTGCGCAGTTCGATGACCCCGGCAAAGACCTGGACGCTGGTCAGGAAGGCCTTTTTCAGTTCGCCATGCGATTGCTCGACAAAGCTCAGGGCCTGGCGCAATTCGGCGGTGCGTTCGGCCACCTTCTGTTCCAGGCTGGCGTTGAGTGCTTTCAGTTCCTCATTCTGGGCCTGGGTAAGGGCGGTCAGGCGCCGGTTTTCGCTTTCCAGGCGCTGCCGTGCGGTGGCCTCGCGGACGATGCTGACGATCTCATTGTCGTCCCACGGCTTGGCGACATAGCGATAGATCTCGCCTTCGTTGATCGCGGCCACCGTCGAGGTGATGTCGGCGTAGCCGGTGAGCAGTACGCGCATGACCTGCGGCCAGCGGCTGCGGACCTGCTTGAGAAAGGTGGCGCCGTCCATTTCCGGCATCCGCATGTCGGAGATGACCAGGTCGATCGTCTCCTTTTCGAGAATCTGCAGACCGGCGGCGCCGCTTTCGGCAATGAAGATGCGATAGCCGTGCGGCCGGAAAAGGCGCCGCAAGGCCGACAGGATGCCCGGTTCGTCATCGACGAAGAGCAGGGTGGGGGAGGCGACGGCCTCGCTCATGATGAAATCTCCGAATCTTGTTTCTCAGGCGTCGGCTGCGGGCGCAAGGGGAGCAGCAGGCGGAAGGTGCTGCCGGCACCCGGCTGGCTCTCCACCTCGATGTGGCCTTGATGGCGCTCGACGATGCTGTACGACAGGGAAAGCCCGAGTCCCGTGCCCTTGCCGACCGGCTTGGTGGTGAAGAAGGGCTCGAAAATGCGGTTGAGGTGTTCCGGCGCAATGCCCTTGCCGGTGTCGATGAACTCGAGGCAGACCATGTCGTCGCCGTGCCGGCGGGTGCGGATGGTGATGCTGCCCTCTTTTTCGATGGCGTGGCCGGCATTGACCAGCAGGTTCATGAAGACCTGGTTCAACTGCGAGATCAGGCAATAGACGTGCGGAATGTCGCCGTATTCCTTGATCACCTTGCACTTGTACTTGAGTTCGTTCCAGACGATGTTCAGCGTCGAGTCGATACCCTGCTGGAGGTCGGCTTCCTGCCATTCCTGTTCGCCGACGCGCGAGAAGCTCTTCAGGTCCTGGACGATCTTGCGGACGCGGCCGAGGCCGTCCTTCGATTCGGCCAGCAGGCTGAAAATGTCCTGCTTGATGAAGCTGTAGTCGCGCTCTTCCATCAGGCGATGGACGCCGGCCAGTTGCTGAGCATCGACGCCGCCCGTATCGGCCAGCTTTTCGTAGGCGGCGATGATCGCCATCAGGTCGTGCAGGTAGCCGTCGAGGGTCCCGAGGTTGGAATGCACGAAGCCGATCGGATTGTTCAGTTCATGCGCCACGCCGGCGGCGAGCTGGCCGATCGAAGCCATTTTTTCCGACTGCAGCAATTGCTGGCCGGCATCTTCCAGCCGCTTGTTCAGCTTTTTCTGCTGCGCCAGTGTTTCGGCCAGTATCAGTTGCTGCGTCTTGCGCTCGGTGATGTCGGTCAGTACGCCATCGTAGAACTCGACCTGGCCGCTGACGTCACGCTGGACAATCGTGCGGTCGACCACCCAAATCACCTTGTTTTCGGCGGTCAGCAGCCGGTATTCCTGCTCGTAGCCGGCCAGGCCGGCCGCCGTATTCCTGCTCACCTCGTCGACGACGCGGGCCAGGTCGTCGGGGTGCACCAGTTCGGCAAACTGCGGCTGCCCGGCCTTCAACTGGTCGGCGGTGTACCCCCAGCGCCGGACGTTGTCCGAGACGAAGACCACCGGCCAGCCCTCGCTGGCCGCCCAGCGGAAGCAGATCACCGGGCTCGCATTGACCACTTGGGTGGCCAGGCGCAGGGCGTTTTCGGAGCGTTGCCGGCGGACGATGCGCCAGGTTTCGTTAGCGATCAGTTGTACCGTCTCGATATCGAATTCCGAATAGTCGCCGCCCTTGTTGCCGACGCCGGTCACCATGCGGACGATGCTGCCATCCATCACCGGCACGCTGAGAAAACGGGTGAGGTCCGAGTGCCCGGCCGGCAGGCCGTGTTTGTTGGCAGCCGAGGTGTAATCATTGATGACGACCGCCTCTTTCCGGCGTGCCGCATCCGCCCACAGGCCGGCTTCGCTAAGTGGGTAATGGTTGTTGAAGGTGGCGTGGCAATACTTTTCCAGCGTGCTCTTCGACCAGGCAACCAGTTCGATGCTATCGCCATCGTCATTGACGAAATGCATGAAAGCGATCGAGCTTTGCGTCAGTGTCTCGGCACATTCCAGCGCGTACTGCATGAAGGCCTGCTCCGCCATTTCCTCGGCTTTTTTCGGCAACTCCAGCAATACCGCCGAGCGCTTGATCTGCAGGGCCAGGTTGAGTTCCGCCAGATGACGCGTCGTCACGTCGAGCGTGATGCCGCCGAGCCAGGGCGACTCCTTGTCGCGCGGGATGATGAATTTGGTGCTCTCGTAGTGGCGGCCATTGAAGGCAAGCTCGGTCGTTTCGGTGGTGCCGGTGGCCAGGATGCGCCGGTCTTCGGCGACCATCGTCCGGCCGGCTTCGTCGGGGAAAATCTCTTGCGGACTGCGCCCGAGAATGTCTTCGCTACGCAGGCCGAGTGCATTGACAAAACGCTTGTTGGCAAATAGCGTATGCGATTCGGCATCCTTGACGTAAACCGCGCCTGGCAGATGGTCGATAAACCCCTGCAGGGTCTGGACCAGTTGGTCGCGCGCCTGGTCGGCCAGTACCCGGTCGGTGATGTCTTCGATGACTACGGCAAAGCAGTCGAGTGCGCCATCCGGCTTGCGGATGCCGCAGGCCGCGATATAGGCGTGCAGGATGCTGCCATCGCGGCGAATGAAGCGTTTCTCCAGCGTATAGGCGTCCGCCTTGCCCTTGATCACCGATTCGTATTGCGCCTCATTGAATTTCAGGTCGTCCGGGTGGGTCATCTCGGCCCAGGTTTTTTCCACCAGTTCACTGGCTGAATAGCCGAGGAGCCGGCAGAGGGCGGGATTGACCTCGATCCAGCGGCGGTCGAGCGAAGTCCGGGCGATACCGACCATGGCATGGTCGAAGATGGTGCGGAAGCGTTTTTCCGCCTCGCGTTCGCGGGCCTGACTGCGTTGCAGGTAATAAATGGCGGCACCGAGCAGCAGCAACAGGAGGCCGGTGAATAGCCATTTTTCGTTGGTGGCCGGGCGGGTCAGGGCCGCCAGTTGGTCATTGCCCAGGTGCGAGACGACCAGCCAGCGGTAATCGTCGCTCGCTACCCCGGCACCGCTGCCGGCCGGATAGGGCAGCACGCTCTGGTAAGTCCACAGCCCGTGCTGGTCGGTAAATTGTCCGTTCGCCGCCTGCAGGCGCTGCCAACTGTCGGGGTAGCGAGCGGCCAGGCTGCGACTGGCATCGTTGAACATGAATCCCCACTCGTCGGCGGCATTGGGGGCATGCAGCCAGTAGCCGGCGCTGTTGAGCAGCGCGAGGTGCTTGCCGCTGGCCTCGCCAGAACTGACGAAGTGTTTGAGCAGCGCATCGCCGAGGTAGTTGAGGACGACGATGCCCTGCTTGTTGCCTTGCCGGTCGGCGACGGCGGTGGCGACGCGCAGCATCGGCTTGAAGGGTTTTTCGATCTGGCCGTTGTCGACATTCAGATCGAGCGGCGAAAGATAGATCCGGCCGGCCTCGGCCTGCATCGCCTCGCGGAAGTAATAGCGATCGGCCTTGTTTTGCAGTTTGTCGGCGGGCACCAGCCGGCCCTGGCCATCCCGCAGATCGACCCGGATCACTTCCTGGCCGGCCTGGTTGATCCAGCGGATCTGGTCGTAAACCTTTTTGGCGCCCGAAAGATTGATGAAACTGCTTTCCAGCCGGCGAATTTCAGCGGAGGCCGGATTGTTGGCCAGTTGCTGCGGCGTCAGGTCACCGGCGATATACGCGATGTCGCCGAGCACCCCGTCCATCTGGCGCAACAGCGTCGTCGCGGCCAGTCCGACATCGAGCGTTTCCTGGTGCTTGATCTTGTCGAGCCGGTGGTTTTCCTCGCTGTTGCTGTAGAACATGCCGGCCAGCAGGATGGCCAGTGCGCCGGGAACGAACAGCCTGAGAAATGCGAAAAGCGGGCTACTGGTCATTGGCTGGCGGGGGCGGGCTGTGCGGGTGCGTGTCCTTGGCCAGTCGGAAGGCTTCGCGGATCTGTTCGCGCAGTTGGTCGTCATCCCATGGCTTGGTCAGGAATTTGTAGATCGCGCCGCGATTGATCGCGCCGGTGACCGAATCGAGATCGGTGTAGCCGGTGAGCACGATGCGGATGGTGTCCGGATAGAGTTGGCGGACCCGGGCAAAAAACTCGGTGCCCGACATGTCCGGCATGCGCTGGTCGGAAAGCACCACCTGAACGCTATGTTTGGCCAGGTGTTCGAAGGCTTCGGCCGGCGACTGTGCGGTCAGGATCTGGAACCCTTCGCGGCGCAGCAGGCGCGAAATCGAGGTCAGGATATGCGGTTCGTCATCGACGACGAGCAGTGTCTGGCCGCTGTCGCGCGGCTTGTCGACCAGCGGCAGCCGTTTGTTGCTGGCCAGCAGTTGTTCGAATTCGGCGGGCGGCAAGGGGCGGCTAAACAGGAAGCCCTGCATCGCATCGCACCGTCGGCCGCGCAGGAAGTCGGCCTGAGCTTCGGTTTCCACCCCTTCGGCGAGGACCGACAGGTTGAGGCTGCGCGCCATGACGATGGCGGCGGTGGCAATCGCCGCGTTGACCGGGTTTTCGATAATGTCGCGGACAAAGCCCTGGTCGATCTTGATCTTGTCGAAAGGAAAGCGCGAGATGTAGGCCAGCGACGAATAGCCGGTCCCGAAATCGTCGAGCGAGAGTTTGGTGCCGAGCGCCTTCAGGGCCTGGCACTGGACGATGGCTTCCTCGATGTCGTCGATGAAGGCGCTCTCGGTGATTTCCAGTTCCAGGGCGCTCGCCGGCAGCCGGCTTTCGGCCAGCGCCTGGCGGACGACGCCGACCAGGTTGGCCTGGCGAAACTGGCGGGTGGACAGGTTGACGGCCACCCGCAGGTTGGCCAGGCCGAGGTCCAGCCATTGCCGGGTCTGCTGGCAGGCGGTGCGCAAGACCCATTCGCCGATCGGCAGGATGAGCCCGGTTTCTTCGGCAATCGGGATGAATTCGAGCGGCGAGATGGCGCCGAACTGCGGGTTGTTCCAGCGCAGCAGGGCTTCCATGCCGATCATGTTGCCGCTTTCGAGGCTGATCTGCGGCTGGTAGTGCACCGCCAGTTCCTGGCGCGTCAGCGCCTCGCGCAGCGCGGCTTCCAGCCCGAGACGGCGGGCCGCATCGGCATCCATTTCCGGCGAGTAGAAGCGGAAGGTGTTGCGGCCGCTTTTCTTGGCGCGGAGCAGCGCCGTATCGGCGCTTTTTAGCAAGGTATCGGCATCGACGCCGTTACGCGGTGCGACGCTGATGCCGATGCTGGCGGTGATGACGACCGACTGCCTGTTGATCTCGAAGGGAACTGCAATTGCATCGAGCATGCGCTGGGCGAGGGCGATGGCGTCCCGTTCATGGCCGAGGCTGCCCATGACGAAGCCGAACTCGTTGCCCGAGCGCCGGCCGACGGTATCGCCATCCCGCACCTGCAGGCCGAGGCGACGGGCGACTTCGACCAGGACCTCGTCGCCGACCGGTGGCCCGAGCGTGTCGTTGATCAGTCGGAAGCGGTCGAGATCGAGCAGGATGACGGCGGTCTCCCGCTTGAAGCGGTGGGCGCTGATCAGCGACTGGCCGAGGCGGTCGGCGAACAGGTTGCGGTTGGGCAGGTTGGTCAGCGGGTCGTAGCTGGACAGGTACTGGATGCGCTCGGCGGCGCTCTGCCGTTCGGAAAGGTCGCTGAAGATGCCGACGTAGTGCATCGGCTGGCCGTGTGCATCCTGGACGGCCGAAATGCTCAGCCATTCGGTGATCAGTTCGCCATCCTTGCGTCGGTTGGTGATTTCGCCCTGCCAGTTGCCGTGCTGGTTGATGCAGTCCCACATTTCCCGGTAAAAGGCCGGGCCATGCGCGCCGGATTGAAGAAGGCGCGGGTTCTGGTTGATCACGTCGTCGAGGCAGTAGCCGGTGACCTTGGTAAAGGCGGCGTTGATCAGCAGGATGGCGCCCTGGGGGTCGGTAATGCAGATGCCGTCGTTGATCCCGGCAAAAACCGCCGCGGTCAGCCGCTGTTCGGCCTCGACCGCCTTGCGCCGGCTGATGTCGGCCATCGTGCCGAGGACGAGCTGCGGCTTGCCCTCGGCGTCGCGGCGGATGACCCGGCCGCGTACTTCCAGCGTCACCCAGTGGCCGGCCTGGTGCTGCAGGCGCATTTCCGCGAGGTAAATCTCGTCATCCCCGGTCAGCGCCTCGGCCATGCCCTTTGCCACCGTATCGCGGTCTTCCGGATGGATCAGCGACTGAAATTCGCCGATGTTCGGCGGACCGCTTTCCCGGCCCAGCATGCGGGCCAGGGAGTCGCTCCAGCGCATGTTGCCGGTTTGATGGTCGTGTTCCCAGGTGCCGAAGCCCGTGGTGGACAGCGCCACCTGCAGGTGGGCGTTGAGCTGGTTGTTTTCCGCAACCCGGCGGCTGACCTCCTGTTCCAGCCAGAGTTTTTGCCCGGCCAGCAGGTCGCGCGAGCGTTTCAGTTCAAGGTGGCCCTCGACCCGGGCCCGCAACACCGCCGGTTTGATTGGCTTGGTGATGTAGTCGACGGCGCCTTCGTGCAGGCCGGCTTCTTCTTCCGCGGGGTCGGTCAGGGCGGTGACGAAGATGACCGGGATGTCACGGGTTTCCGGCTGGGCCCGCAATTCGGCGAGGACGGCATGACCATCCATGCCGGGCATCATGACATCGAGCAGAATGAGGTCGGGGCGGGGTTCGAGCCGGGCATAGCGCAAGGCGGTCGGGCCGTTGGTGGCGGCCCGGACATCGACGCCGAGGGCGCGAATCATTTCGGAAATGGCGCTCAGGTTGTCCGGGATATCGTCGACTGCCAGAACGATCGGTTTGCTGCCGCCCCCTGCTTCCCATTCCGGATGTCTCATCCCTGCGCTCCGATCATGCCTGTTCTGTTTTCAGCAGTGTCTCTCGACTCGGCGGGCGCGACAAGCGATGGCTTGTGGTGGACCGCTATTTTCAGGCAATTTTTTCCTGCAGCGCCTGCAGCAGTTCGAAGGCGGCGTCGTAATTGAAGCTGCTGATTTCCTGGCGCAGGATTTCATAATCTTCCGGCCAGCCGGCTCTCAGGCTGGCGGCGAGGCGGGCGAAAAGATGGCTGGCCTCGACATCGCCGCTGGCGAGCAGGCTGGCCAGCCGCTCGAGATCCTGGCTGAGCTGTCCCCGATCGATGCTGTCCGCTTCCTTGATCAGGCCCGCCGTTGCCTGGCGGGTTTCGGTCAGGTACTTGCCGAGCATCTGGTAGAGCGTGTCGGGATCAACCGGCTTGGCCAGGAAATCGCTCATGCCGGCGGCGAAGCATTGCTCCTTGTCTTCGCTGAAGGCATTGGCCGTCAGCGCCACGATCGGGATTTCGCCGCCGCCGGGCAGGGCGCGAATCCGGCGGGTGGCGTCGAGTCCGTTCATGACCGGCATCTGGACATCCATCAGGATCAGGTCGAAATATGCCTTTTCGAACAGGTCGACCGCAGCCATGCCGTTTTCGGCGGTTTCGACCTGCAGGCCGGCGCTGCTCAGCAGTTCGCCGGCAATTTCGCAATTGATCGGATCGTCCTCGGCGAGCAGGATGCGGCCTTGCATCTGGGTCGGCTGCCAGTTGGCGACGACCGGCGCTTCATCGGCCAGCAGGGGGCTGCTGACCCGGCCGAGGCGGGTCGTGATCCAGAAGGTGCTGCCCTGGCCGGGCGTGCTGTCGACGCCGACTTCGCCATCCATCAATTGCGCCAGGTGGCGGGCGATGGCCAGGCCCAGCCCGGTGCCGCCAAAGCGGCGCGTCGTCGAGCCGTCGAGCTGTTCGAAGGCATTGAACAGGCGCCCGGTGTCTTCCGGCGCGATGCCGATGCCGGTGTCGCTGACCGCGAAGCGGCAGATCCAGGACTGCGCATCGCCGACGACGACTTTGCCCGACAGCGTGATCGAGCCCTGATTAGTAAATTTGAGGGCGTTGCTGGCAAAGTTGAGCAGGATCTGGCGCAGGCGGTTGGCATCGCCGCAGACCAGTCGCGGCAGGGCGTCGCTGTCGATGATGACGCGCAGGCCCTTGCCGACGGCCTGGTCGCGGATCAGTTCGGCGACCGTGCCGAGCAGGTCGCGCGGCGAAAATGTATTGTTCTCCAGCAGCAGCTTGCCGGCTTCGATTTTCGACAGGTCGAGAATGTCGTTGATGATATGCAGCAGGTGATTGGCCGCCGCCGAAACCTTGCTCAGCTTATCCCTTTGCGCCGGCTGCAGCGGGCTTTGCAGCAGCAGGTAATTGAGGCCGATGATGGCATTCATCGGGGTGCGGATTTCATGGCTCATGTTGGCCAGGAATTCCGATTTCGAGCGATTGCCGGCTTCCGCCCTTTCCTTGGCGACGGCCAGTTCATAGGTGCGCTGGCTGACTTTCTGCTCCAGGCGGTTGCGCTGATTGGCCAGTTCGGCCTCGATCCGGCGGGCCTCGGTGATGTCCTCCTTGACCGACACGTAGTGCGTGGTTTCACCCTGCGCATCGCGGACCGGCGAAATCGTCGCCCGCTCCAGGTAGCGCGAGCCGTCCTTGCGCTGGTTCATGAACTCGCCGCGCCAGGTCTGGCCGGCGAGCAGTGTCGGCCAGAGCTCGGCGTAGGTTTCCGGCGGGGTTTGCCCGGAGTGCAGGATGCGCGGATTGGCCCCGATCGCTTCGGCGGCGCTGTAGCCGCTGGCCCGGGTGAATGCCTCGTTGACGAAAACGATCCTGGCGTCGACGTCGGTAATGATGATCGCCGTCGGGCTCTGTTCGACCGCGGTCGACAGCAGGCGGAGGCGCTGTTCGGCGGCCTGCAGGGTGGCCAGCTTTTCGGTCAGCTCATGGTTCAGCGCCTCGATCGCCTGCTGGTCGGTCAGCGATTGCGCTTCGCGTTGTTGCAGGGCGCTGGTCATTTCGTTGAAGCGCTGATTGAGGACGGCGAACTCCTTCGGCATCTTGGCGTTCGGCAGCCGAGTCGACAGGTCGCCGCGCGCCACCAGCCGCGCCGCGTTTTCCGTCTGCTTGACCCAGGTTTCGATCAGCCGATAAAGATAGTAGCGGCCGAACAGCACCGAGAGTAGCGTCAGTCCGGCAAGCACGGCGAGGCGCTGCCAGAAGGCCTGCTCGATCCGCTGCAAAGTCTGGCTGAGCGGGGCGGCGACGCTGGCGACCAGTTGCTCGTTGGCGATACCGAGCGGGGCCAGCATGAACAGCCGCTCGATGCTGTCGAAGCCGGTCATGACGACACTGTTTTTCCCCTGACGCCGTGCTTCCAGCAAGCGGGCCAGGCTTTCCGCATTCAACTGTTTGTCCCGGTACAACTCGGGGTCCGGGTAACGGGAGATCAGTGTGCCATCGACGTGGAAGAGCTGCGATGACCAGCCTTCTGGCAGGGCCTGGCCAGTCGTGAAGCGGTCGAACCAGGCCAGCGTCACGCCGAGGAAGAGCAGGGCGCGCGGCTTGCCGTCGGCGTCGAGCATCGGGTAACTGAAGGTGACGTTGTGTTGCTTGCTGACGCGGCCCAGCAGGTATTGGCCGCGGCTGATGCCAGTGCCCTGTATGCCCTCCTGGAACCACGTCCGGTCGGCCACGCTGTGTCCTTTTTCGAACGGTTTGGCGCTGCAGAAGAGATCGCCATTGGGCAGTGCGGCGCCGATGTTCGACAAGCCTTCGCTGGCCTGGAGCATGCGCCTGGCCAGTGCGCTGCAGTCATCCGGCGACAGCGTCCGCATGTTGTCGGCGTTGGCCATCGTCTGCAAGGTCTGGCGGACCTGGCGCAACGCGGCTTCTTCCTCGATGCGCACCTTGTTGAGCAGCAACTGGCCTTCGCGTTCCAGGCTGGCGTTGGCTTGCCGGCGCTCGCTGCGGTAGTCGTTGATGGTCAGGCCGACCAGCGGCAGGAGCACCATGGCCAGCACCAGCCATAA
Source organism: Dechloromonas denitrificans (assembly GCF_001551835.1). Lineage (GTDB taxonomy): Bacteria > Pseudomonadota > Gammaproteobacteria > Burkholderiales > Rhodocyclaceae > Azonexus > Azonexus denitrificans. Next base: position 150,988 of record NZ_LODL01000040.1, read on the forward strand.
ACGACTGCTCAGGGAAAACTGGGGGAGGGGCATCAAGCGGGCTCCGGGGGCGGGGCGTTCGAGTGGCTTCCAGTATTCGCCCGGAGGGCGCCTGCTGTAAACAGCTTATTCGCGGCCGGCACGGCAGAGTCCGGCGGTCGACCGGTGAAAAATGGCAAAAAACCGGCGGCTCGCCAACTCCAGAAAAGCATGAGGCCCAATTCATTTTTCCCTGCAGGCCGGCCGGCGCAGTGCGCGGCACACTGGGGCCATGAAAATACTTGTCCTAGGCTCCGCCGCCGGTGGCGGCTTCCCGCAGTGGAACTGCAACTGCCGCAATTGCGCCGGGGTGCGCGACGGCAGCCTGCGGGCCACGCCGCGTACACAATCGTCAATCGCAGTCAGCGCCAATGGCGTCGACTGGGTACTGTTCAACGCTTCGCCGGACATCCTGACCCAGTTCCGCGCCAGCCCGGTGCTGCAGCCGGGGCGTGGCCTGCGCGATACCGGCATCGTCGGCGTTGTGCTGATGGATGCGCAGATCGATCACACCACCGGCCTCTTCATGCTGCGCGAGGGCAAGCCGCTCGACGTCTGGTGCACGGCCCAGGTGCATGAGGACCTGACCAGCGGCAACCCGGTATTCAACGTCCTGTCCCATTTTTGCACCGTGCGCTGGCAGCCGGTGTCGGTCGTCCCCCCGTCGTCCTTCTCCATTCCCGGGGCGGCGGGGCTGCGCCTGACGCCGGTGCCGCTGAACAGCAAGGCGCCGCCGTATTCACCGCACCGCGACGACCCGCATCCGGGCGACAACATCGGCATGCTGATCGAGGACGAGCGGAGCGGCCAGCGCGTCTTCTACGCGCCTGGCTTCGGCGCCATGGAGCCGCATCTCGAACCTTTCCTGGCCGACTCCGACTGCGTGCTGCTCGACGGTACTTTCTGGACCGACGACGAGATGATCCGCCTCGGTATTTCGAGCAAGACGGCGCGCTCGATCGGTCACCTGCCGCAGTCCGGGCCGGACGGCATGATGGCGTTGCTGGCCCGCTACCCGAAGCCGCGCAAGCTGCTGATCCACATCAACAACACCAATCCCATTCTCGACGAGGACTCGCCGGAGCGCGCCGAACTGATGCGGGCCGGTATCGAACTGGCCGAGGACGGGATGCTTATCGAGTACGGAGAGACCAAATGAAAATGGACGATTTGCAGCCGTGGACCGCAGCAGTCTTCGAGGACAAGCTGCGCGCGATGGGCGACCGCTACCATATCCACCATCCTTACCAGGTGATGATGGGCGAGGGGAAATCGACGCGCCAGCAGATCCAGGCCTGGGTCGCCAACCGCTATTACTATCAGATCAACATCCCGATCAAGGATGCGGCGATCATGGCCAACTGCCCGGAGCGCGAAGTGCGCCGCCACTGGGTGCAACGCATCCTCGACCACGACGGCTTCGAGGGCGAGGCGGGCGGCATCGAGGCGTGGATCCGCCTCGGCGAAGCGGTCGGCCTCAGTCGGGAGGAAATCATCTCGCAGCAGCATGTGCTGCCCGGCGTCCGCTTCGCTGTCGATGCCTACGTCAATTTCGCCCGCCAGCGGCCGTGGCAGGAAGCTGCCGCGGCCTCGCTGACCGAGCTGTTCGCGCCGACCATCCACAAGTCGCGTCTCGACCACTGGCCGACGCACTATCCGTGGATCGAGGCCGAGGGCTACAACTACTTCCGCCGCCGCTTGAATGAAGCGCCGCGCGACGTCGTGCATGGCCTGCGCATCACGCTCGGCCATTTCAACACCCGCGAGTTGCAGGAGCGGGCACTGAGCATCCTGCAGTTCAAGCTCGACATCCTGTGGAGCATGCTCGACGCCATGCTGCTCGCCCATTGCCCGGTCCAGGTCGACGGCTGGGGGCCGTACCGCAAGATGGGTGAGGCGGCCTGAGCGATCTCATGAAATTCATGAGCCGCTTTTGGCAAATGCCCGGGCGCCGTGCCGCGAGCGCTTCTCAATAATGGATTCAGAAACGGCGCCTGTCGTTTCACATCTACAAGGAGACACACCATGAACTGGCAAACCCCCGCTTATTGCGAAATCCGCCTCGGCTTCGAAGTCACCGCCTACGTCTACGTTCGCTAGGGAGACGCTGAAATATTCGTCATCCCCGCGAAGGCGGGGATCCAGTTCGTTGATTTTTCTGGATTCCCGCCTACGCGGGAATGACATATTTGAATAAATCAGCACTTCCCTGGCGTTAAGGAGAAGCGGCTTGGCAGGTGCTCAGGGACAGGGAGAAATCCCCTCCGTCGGACGCCACATGCCTGCCCAGGATCAGAGTGCTACGGTCGACCAGTCCAAAAGCATGAAAATGAAAAATGGCGCGGCTCAAACCTGCGCCATCTTTTTTGCCGGAAATCAGGCTCGAAAATAGATTTACTATAGCTTCGTGTTAGAGATTGTTATCAACATAAACGTCGGTGGCCTTTACAAGGTCTTTAATGAAGCGAATTACCTTTTCCAGTTCGTCTCGCTTGATTAAATGCGCGACAGGCGAACCGTTATTTAGGGGTTTTGATCGGTGTACGGCATCTCCGCGCTTACCTATCCAACTGTTTAAAGTAGCTCGTGCTTTTTCGGGTTCATAGTTGGCCCATGACCATCCTTCGGTGACATCCAGACCAAGGTATTCTTGAAAAATACGTTTTGTTTTATCAGAGCTTGGGTTGTGGAATTGCTTCAGATCGGTGTGCAACTTCTTTAAAACGAAATCACCGACGTAACTACCAGCGACGACACCCAGCTTTTTATTCATTTCTTCAAGAAGCCTATCCTCGACATAGGTTTCCCATGCTGTTAGCGCCATTACAAGGCCGGCACGTTTCAGTACCTCAGCATTCGCGGGCGGTGGATTTGTGTTGATTGCGTCAAAGTGCGCGAGCAGTTCTTCTGCGTCCTTTATGCCGAATTCAAAACTTTGGTATGCGCGTGACATTGAAATCTCTAACGTTTGAATGATTGGTTGGGCAGCATTTCTAAGCCCCCGAAAACAACCGGAGTAACAAACTAATTACGACGATAATTGCCCGAGCGCGACCAGAAACCTCCAAAACAAACTGGCTTTATGCGGCTATGACTTACCCGCTTACGTTGCTGGATCACGTTCGCGAACGGACTCGTTGCAAGCGCAAGAGCATAAGGAGCGAGGGTTCTCATGTCCAGTGGATAAGGCCTTGCATCCTGTTCAATGGCGAGGTTGGGCGAGTTAGCTATCGCCTTGGCGCGCTGAACGGTGACGGCAGAAGAGCCAAGCGTAGATTGCCGCGTTGATGACGAAGACTACGGCGGCCAGTGCGAACTGGATTTCCCGGGTCAGTCCGGTCGGATAGATGATGGCCAGTAGATAGTGCTCGATGAAGCTTTCGCTGTAGCCCGCTTCGCCGGCCTTGAGGCGCAGGTAGTTCTCGGCGGTGGTCAGCGGGCAGAGGCGGCCGGTGAGCTCGACAAAAACGCCCCAGGCTGCGGCAGGAAGGTGGATGAGGGGCAGCCAGGGCCAGCGCGCCGCCCCGGCTGCGCCCAAGATGACGAAGACGATGAAGGCCAGGTGAAGGAGCAGGACGGTTTCAGCGGCCAGGCGGTAGAGCATGGGGGGCTACCTCACTGGATCCCCGCCTGCGCGCCCCGCAGGAAGTACCCTTGGGGGGCGGGGATGACACTCTATTCAGCGTTTCCCTGGGTCGGCGCTGAGTCGGCATTCCGCTTCGGCATCTGCTCGAGTATGCAGCGGATGCCGGGCGAATCGGCCGGGGCGGCGTAGGAGCCTTGCAGCGCGGTGACGTAGCTCTGCTCGGAAATCTTGCCGTGGTAGTAGCGCGACGTGACATCGAGGAAATAAGGGTCCGTCGTCGTTGCATTGGGCATCAGCCGGTTGATGCTGACAGCGCCGAGCCGGAGGCCCCAGCATTGGACCCGGACCTGCTCAAGCGCCACATCGAAGTTGCGCTCGGGGCGCCAGGCATCGGTGGCGCAGCCCGCGAGAGCCAGGGCCGTCAGGAGCAGCTTGGAGAATTCGGCAACTTTCATGTTGGACTCCAAAACAACAGCGGGTTTTCGCGCCTAGAACAGCCGGTAATGCCGGAAGGCGCCGGGGGCGTGCGAGAGCAGCGTCGACAGGGTCAGGATAAACCAGAAAATGGGCAGGGCCCAGGCCGGTTGCAGCGCCATCAGGCCGACCAGCAGCAGTTTGAGCAGCACGCCGAAGCCGGCGGTTTCGCGCAGTTGGGCCGGGTTGGCCCAGCTGTCGATGGCGAACATGGCGAAGCCCGAGATGAACAGCACGCTGGCGCCGAGGCCGAGACTGCCGGCCCCGAGCAGGGCGCCACCGAGCAGGACCAGGCCGAGCAGATGGACGGTGCGCAGGGTGACGTTCAGCCAGCGTTTGCCGGGAAAGTCGCGGACGTTGTCGCGGGGGCGGCGCATCGGTGTCCGATCAGGCTGCGCTTAGCGCGGCCGTGCCTTGGCCGCCGGCTTTTTCGCCGGGCCGGCCGTTTTGCCCGGGGCGCTGCGCCCGCCGCCACGGCGGCCGGACTTGGCCGGCGCATCGTCGAAACCGACCCAGTTGCCGGGCACACCCTTGGCTGAACGACCGCCCGGGACCTTGGGCTTTTTCGGCTTTTTGACCAGTTGACCGGCGGCATTGGTCATCGGCACCCGGTGATCGGGTTCGAAACCCGGTTCTTCCTCGCGTTCCAGCGTCTGCTTGGTCAGCGTCTCGATGGCGGCGAGCAGCGGTGCTTCGTCGGCACAGACCAGCGAAATCGCCTCGCCGCTGGCTCCGGCCCGGCCGGTGCGCCCGATGCGGTGGATATAGTCTTCGGCGACGATCGGCAGGTCGAAATTGACCACCTGCGGCAGATCGTCGATATCCAGGCCGCGCGCCGCGACATCGGTGGCGACCAGGATTTGCACTTCACCCGCCTTGAAACTGTCGAGGGCGCGCTGGCGGCTGGCCTGCGGCTTGTCGCCGTGGATCGCGTCGGCCTTGATCTTCTTGGCGAGGAGGTTGGCGACCAGTTCGTCGGCGCCCTTTTTGGTCTTGACGAAGACCAGCACCTGCCCCCACTTGCGATCTTTCAGCATGAACAGGAAGAGTTCGCCCTTGCGCTTCTTGTCCACCGGCACCACCCACTGCTTGACTGCCTTGACCGTGCTGTTGCGCGGGCTGACTTCGATGCTCAGCGGGTCGCGCAGGCGGCCCTTGGCCATGCTGCGGATTTCGTCGGAGAAGGTGGCGGAGAAGAGCAGTGTCTGCTTCTGCTTGGGCAGCGCGGCGAAGACGGTCGACAGTTCCTGCGCGAAGCCGAGGTCGAGCATGCGGTCGGCCTCGTCGAGAATGAGGATCTCGACCTGCTTGAACTTGATGGCGTTCTGGCGGAAGAGGTCGAGCAGGCGGCCCGGCGTCGCGACCAGCACATCGACGCCGCGGCGCAGGCGCATCATCTGCGGGTTGATGCTGACCCCGCCGTAGGCGGCGTAAGTGCTGACCGCGAGGTGCTCGCCGTACTGGCGGAAGCTGGACTGCACCTGTTCGGCCAGTTCGCGGGTCGGCACCAGGACCAGGGCGCGGATCGAGTTGCTCGCCGCCTTTTCGCCTTCGCTCAGGCGCTGCAGCACGGGCAGCGCGAAGCCGGCAGTCTTGCCAGTGCCGGTCTGCGCCGCCGCCATCAGGTCGCGCCCGGCCAGCACGGCGGGAATGGCCTGGATTTGCACCGGCGTCGGCGTCTTGTAGCCGAGGGTGTCGAGGGCTTGCAGCAGCGGGGCGGCGAGGCCGAGGGAGGCGAAAGTCATGGTCGTGGTGGCGGCGGGAGCGGGGAAAGGGTGGAGTTTACCCGCTTCGCTCAGCCAAAGCGTCGCGCTGCGTCAACGGCGAGGCCGGCGCCGATGCTGCCGAACAGATCGCCTTCGACGGCGCGGGCTTTGGGGAGCTGGGCGGCGATGCGCTGGCGCAGGGCGGGAATGCCGCTCGAGCCGCCGGTGAAGAAGATGCTGTCGATGCGGTCGGCGGCGATGCCGGCCTGCGGCAGCAGGCGGGCGACGGTCGTTTCGACCTTTTCGACCAGTTGCGTACTGGCCAGTTCGAATTCGAGGCGGCTCAGCGTGTGCATCTCGCCGGGCGAAAAGGCTTCCAGCGTCAGCGGCGCGCTGTCCTGGTCCGACAGCGCGATCTTGGCCTGCTCGATCTGGTGCGCCAGCCAGTGGCCGGCCTTGTGCTCGATCAGGGCGAGCAGGCGTTCGAGGCGTTCCGGCTCCAGGGCGTCGATGTAGAGCCGCTGCTGCTCGGCCCAGACCTGGCGGGTGTAGGCGAAATTGATGGTGTGCCAGGTGGCGAGGTTGAAATACAGGCTGGCCGGCATTTCGCGGCCGCTCTTCAGGGCGCTGCGGTAGCCGAGCAGGGGCATGACACTGCTCAGGCTGAGCTGGCGGTCGAAGTCGGTGCCGCCGATATGGACGCCGCCGTTGGCCAGCACGTCGCTGCGGCGGTCGGCCTGTTTGGCGCGCTCGGGCGACAGGCGGACGATGGAAAAGTCGGAGGTGCCGCCGCCGATGTCGGCGATGAGGACGATCTCTTCGTGGTGCAGGCTGGTTTCGTAATGGTAGGCGGCGGCAATCGGCTCGAACTGGAAGCTGATGTCGCGAAAACCGATGGCGCGGGCGATGTCGCCAAGCGTGCTTTCGGCCAGCTGGTCGGCGGCCGGGTTGTCGTCGACGAAGAAGACCGGGCGGCCGAAAACCGCTTCGTCGAAACGGCGGCCGGTTTGCGCCTCGGCCCGGCTTTTCAGGGTGCCGATGAATTCCTTGAGCAGGTCGCGGAAGACGATGGCGCGGCCATTCACTTCGGTGCGGCCGTCGATCAGGCTGCTGCCGAGCAGGCTTTTCAGCGAGCGCATCAGGCGGCCTTCGTAGCCGTCGAGGTATTGCCCGAGCCCGGCCCGGCCGAAGCTGACGCTGTCTTCCTCGGCATTGAAGAAGACGACCGAGGGCAGCGTCACCTTGTCGTCTTCGAGCGCCAGCAGCGTCGGGCGGCCGGGGTTCAGCCAGCCGACGGTGGAGTTGGAGGTGCCGAAGTCGATGCCGCAGGCGCGGGCGGGTGAAACGTGCATGAACTGGCCGGAAAAATGTGGGGGCGCGCGATGCTACGCGGGGCCTCCGGCAAAGTCCAGAAACTAATCGGCCAGCTCGATTTCGCCGCTGATGCTGCTCGAAATCTGGCTTTCGCCGGCCTCCAGCGGCACCGGGGCGGCATCGCTGGCCATTTCCATCTTCGCCGCGCGCAGCATCGGCATCGGCGGCACCTGGCTGCTCTGCTGGATGTTCAGGCGCTTGATCTTGTACGGCTTGCCGAGCGTGCCGGCGACCAGCGCGGCGCGCGCCTCGAAGGCGCGGATCGCATCCTGGGTGACGCCTTCCTCGACCAGTCGGCGCGTCGCCGGCGACGGCAACTGGCTGACATTGCCGAGGGCCAGCTTCATCTGCTGCAGTTTGGCCAGCAGTTCGGACAGTGCGGCGCCATCCTTCGACTCCAGCACCAGCTCCGAACGCATCCGCCAGCTTTCAATCTTGCGATTGTTGCCGTACACCGGGTAGGTGTGCTGGTTGCCGCTTTTGACCGAAATGCCGGCCTTGCCCTTGATCAGGCGCAGCGCCTCGGCGATTTCCTGATTGACCCGCTTCGCCAGTTCGGCCGGATCGGCGGCATTGGCTTCGGCATAGACGACGGCGCGCAGCAGGTCGTTGGCGGCCGGCCGACTGGCTTCGGCCGACAGTTCGATCAGCGTGCCGGCCTGGGCGGCGGGCAGCAGCAGGCTGCCGGCGAGCAGCGGGATGGCAAGCAAGGCGAAGGTTTTGGCAGGCATGGTGGGGAGTCTCCCGGTCGGTATGGTGCGTCGAATTATGCACCTGTCAGACGGAGCGGCCGGCGTGAAATTAAGGCAGCGGGGATCGTCACAAAACGGCAGTGGGCGAATGCTAAAATTTGCCCGATGAATGAACTTGAAACCCTCTCCGAACGTCTTGGCACAACGCTTCTCGCCCGCGGCGAATGGCTGGCCGCCGCCGAATCCTGCACCGGTGGCTGGCTGGCCCAGTCGGTAACGGCGATTGCCGGCAGTTCCACCTGGTTCGACCGGGGCTTCGTCACCTATTCCAATGCCGCCAAGGTCGAGATGCTCGGTGTGCCGGAAACAACGCTCGAACGCCACGGTGCGGTTTCCGAAGCGACCGCCCGCGCCATGGCGCAGGGCGTGCTGCGCAACAGCCGGGCCGACTGGGCGGTGGCGATTACCGGCATTGCCGGGCCGAGCGGCGGTTCGCCGGAAAAGCCGGTCGGCACCGTCTGCTTCGCCTGGGCACAGAAAGACAAGGGCTGCGAGGCGCAGGTCTGCCAGTTCGCCGGCGACCGCGCCGCCGTCCGCGAGCAGTCGGTGCGCCATGCGCTGAACGGCTTGCTGAAGCGGGTGATGGCGGCCAGCATGCTGGCCTGACGGCTCGCTTTTAGGGCAGTCCTGCGGTCGACCGCCGTAAAAGGCCGATTCTCAGCGGCCGGCTTCGCCGGCAATTTCACCAAGCAGCGCTTCGATGGCCGGCGCCGCCTTGCCCTGCGGCTTGCGATAGGCGACCCAGGTACGTGCCGTCTCGCCGGGCAGCGCATAGACGGCGATCGAGAACGGGCAGAGCACGATGTTGTGCGGGTCGGCCTCCATCATTCGGCGCGACAACCCGGCCGAGCAGAATTCGATGATCTCGGCTTTGGCGAAGACCGGCCGGTTGGTCCCGAGATCGGCCCCGGTGCGGGCCAGCATATCGGCGATATGCGAGGTGTAATTGACGACCAGACCGCGGTTCTCGATGCCGAGGACGATCGCTTCGCGGGTTTCCTCGAAGCTGCTGCCGACCTGGCGGCGCACCATCCAGTCGTCGGCCAAGGCGCTACCGGCGGTAAAGAGCAAGGCGAGCAGGGCGAGCGGACGGCGCATGACAGACCTCAATCAGGATTCGTTGATGGACGGATTGTACGCCGGCCAGCCCGGCGAAAAATATGCCGTTTTGAATGTGCCAGAGTGCGGGCTGGTCGGGGATAATCCGGCCCATAAGGGTGGCCGCTCCGTTGCTGCCGACGATTGTTGGCGGGGCCGGTACTGGGGGAATTGTTATGTCAAATGAAAATGCTGCGGTCGTCCTCGATACGGCGCTCGGCTTGCACTCGATGAATGGCAACGTCCGGCTTTATTGCCGTCTGCTCAAGGTGTACCGCGACGAAAGCGCGATCAGCCTGCCGGCGCTGCACAGCGCACTGGCCGAGGGCGATGCCGAGTCGATCGAACATCTGGCCCACCGCCTGAAGGGCGGCAGCGGCACGCTCGGCCTGCCCACCGTCCAGCAGGCGGCACAGGCGCTGGAACTGGCCGCCAAGCAAGGCGCCGCCGCCGGGCAGTTGACGGCCTTGCTGCTCAGCCTGGAGAGCATTCAGCAGCAGGGTATCGAGGCGATTGCCGAGTATCTCGCGCTGGCCGATACGTCGACGCCGGAAGGCGGCAGCGCTTCCTGAGGCGGGGCCGTTCCCCGAGTCCTGCGGTCGACCTCGGTAAACCGGCAAAAATGCCGGCGGCCCGATTTAGCCGGGTAGAGGCTCGAACAGCGCGGCGAGATCGTCGGTGCCGAATTTGACGTCCACGCGGTGGTCGTCGGACAGGATGCCGGCCGCCAGTTCAGCCTTGCGTTCCTGCAGCGCGAGAATTTTTTCCTCGATACTGCCGCCGACGATCAGCTTGTAGACGAAGACCGGCTTGTCCTGGCCGAGGCGGTGCGCCCGGTCGGTGGCCTGGTTTTCGACGGCCGGATTCCACCACGGATCGTAGTGGATCACGGTGTCGGCCGCGGTCAGGTTGAGACCGACGCCGCCGGCCTTCAAGCTGATCAGGAAGATCGGCACATCGCCGTCCTGGAAGCGGCGGATCTGCGCTTCGCGGTCGTCGGTGCTGCCGGTGAGCAGCGCGTAGGGAATGCCGATTTCGTTCAGTTCGTCCTCGATCAGCGCCAGCATGCTGGTGAATTGCGAGAAGACGAGAATCTTGCGCCCTTCATCGACCAATTCCGGCAGCATCGCCATCAGCAGATCGAGCTTGGCCCGTTCCTTGACTTTCTTGGCGGCGTTGGCCTTGACCAGGCGCGGGTCGCAGCAGACCTGGCGCAGCTTCAAGAGGGCGTCGAGGATGACGATCTGGCTGCGTGCGAAACCGCGGTTGGCGATTTCGTCGCGGACCTTGGCGTCCATCGCGGCGCGCACCGTTTCGTAGAGGTCGCGCTGGCTGCCTTCGAGTTCGACCGAACGGATGATGATGGTTTTCGGTGGCAGTTCCTGGGCGACGTCTTCTTTCTTGCGGCGCAGGATGAAGGGCCGGATGCGGCGGGCCAGCAGGTCGCGGCGCTGGGTGTCGCCGACCTTCTCGATCGGCGTCCGCCAGTGCTTGGTGAACTGCTTGCTGGTGCCGAGGAAGCCGGGCAGCAGGAAGTCGAACTGGCTCCACAGTTCGCCGAGGTGGTTCTCGAGCGGCGTGCCGGTCAGGCACAGGCGATGCCGGGCGTCGATCTTGCGCACCGCTTCGGCGCTCTGGCTCTGGGCGTTCTTGACCGTCTGCGCCTCGTCGAGGATGAGCAGGTGGTAGCTGTGCTGCATCAGCACGTCGGCGTCGCGCCAGAGCAGCGGATAGGTGGTCAGCACGACGTCGTGCTCGGCGATTTCGCCGAAGCGGCTCTTGCGTTCCGGGCCGTGCAGCGACAGCACCTTGAGGCCGGGCGCAAAGCGGGCGGCTTCGTTCTTCCAGTTGAAGATCAGCGAGGTCGGCAGAACGATCAGCGTCGGCTTGTCGAGGCGGCCGCCTTCCTTTTCCAGCAGCAGGTGGGCCAGCGTCTGCGCCGTCTTGCCGAGGCCCATGTCGTCGGCCAGGATGCCGGACAGGTTCTGCTCGCGCAGGAACTGCAGCCAGGCCAGGCCTTCCTTCTGGTAAGGGCGCAATTCGAGGCCGAGGCCGGCCGGCGGTTCGATGTCGACGATGCCCTGCGCCAGACGCAGTTTGTCGGCCAGGGCCAGCACGTCGCTTTGCCCCTTGAACTGCCAGCGGCTGGTGTCGTTCAGCTCGGCCAGGCGTGGCGCGTCGAAGCGCGACAGGCGCAGCGTTTCACCGCCGCTGAAGCCGTCGAAAAGGTCGATCAACGTCGCCGCCAGCGGCTTGATGCGGCCGGCCGGGACGCGCAGGCGCTTGCCGCGCGCGGTGTGCAGTTCGACCGGCTCTTCATCGGGGATGAAAGCCAGCTGCAGCGCTTCCAGCCAGCGCGCATCGCGCCGGAAGAGGCCGGCCAGCAGAGGTGCCAGCGGCAGGCGCTCGCCTTCGACGATGATCCCCATGTCGAGGTCGAACCAGCCGTTTTCCGATTCGATGAGGTCGGCTTCCCAACCTTCGACATCGAGAACGTGATGACGGAAGTCTTCCGGGAACTCGACCTGCCAGCCGCCGGCTTTCAGACGGTCGATACCGTTCTGCATGAAGACCGTCCACTGGCCTTCGTCGACCAGGCCGTAGATGCCCTGCGGTGGGCTGCCGAAGGTGGACAGCGTATGGCCGGGAATCTTCTCCAGACCGCTGCCGGATAGCACCTGCAGGGCGGCCGCTTCGGCTTCAGGCCTGCGTTTCAGGCGGACCGTCTCGCCTTCCGGCAGGGTGATGAATTCATGGCGTTCTTCCGGCCGGATTTCGGCATCGGCGTAACGGAAGATGACGCGGGCGATGTCGAACGGGCCGCCGCTGAAACTCTGCGGATAGCCGCGCCAGGCGCGGTAGCCGTGGGTGTGGATGGTGTCGAGCTGGAGGATGGCCTGCAGCGGCGCATCGATCAGGCGCAGGCGGGCGCTGGCATCCTCGGCCGGCGGCGGCAGTTCGGGCGCCAGTTCGGACAGCGCCTCGGCGACCAGCGCCGCTTCCTTGGCCGACAGCGGCGGCAGGTTGAACAGCTTGCTGACCACGTCCGGGTTGCCGGTGACTTCGAGGGCACCGGTTTCGCCGGCATTGAAATCGAGGTACCACGGCGGGTCGACCGGCACGATCATGTCGGCCGACGGTTCGGGCTTCAGGTAAGGGCGCTGGAAGCCGGCCGCGTCGACCTGCCAGCCGATGCTGGCCGGCCGGCTGCCGCCGGCGTGCAGCGGCAAGGCCAGGTCGTCCTGCGAATAGAGGCGGTGGCTGGCGGCCATTCGCTGCAGCGCTTCGGCACCGTGCCGGGGGCCGAGGCCGAAGGCGCGCAGGCCGCTTTCCTGGCCGCGATCGGCCCAGATCAGGCGCAGGATGCCGAGGTCTTCTTCATTGACGAACTGCGGCGGTGTGACCAGCGCGCGGTCGACCTTCCACCATTCCTCGGCGTTTTCCGGGTACTTGCCCTTGCGGATCTCGATGCCGAAATAGCGCTTGTCGGCCGTCCATTTCAGGATGTAGAACAACTGCTGGCGGGCGCCGCTCGGTCGGGCCTTCTTCTTGGCGACGGCGACCGAGGCGCGCCTCAGATCCTCGACCCAGGACAGCACGCCGGGGCTGACCCGTTCGACCGGGTTGCGCTCCTCGATGGCCTTGAGCAGCGTTGCCGCGACGTGCTTGCAGTCCACGCCGACCGGGCAGGTGCAGCCGCTGATCAGCGAAACGTTGCCGTTCTTGTGCTGGACGAGGCGGGCGATCGAGGTATAGGGCTTGCGGGCCGAGCCGGGCACGACGGCGCGCAGGCGCTCTTCCTCGACATCCAGTTCGCGGATCAGGTCAACATAGGGGCGGGCCTTGGCGACTTCGGCTTCGCCGAGCCATTCGATGACATCGGCCTCGGTATAAGTGGTCAGGGTGACGGCAGACATTCCGGGTCAGCGAAACAGCGCGGCGGCCAGGCAGGCCAGCAGCAGGGCGATGATGGCGAGCCAGCGGTTCTGCTGGCGCTGGGCGGCGATCAGTTGATCGAATTGGGGCTGCAGATCGGCCTTGTGCGGTTGGGCCAGCGCCTGATGGACGAGGCGGGGCAGTTGCGGAATGGTCCGCGCCAGGTAGGGTGCTTCCTGCTTGAAGGTCTTGACCAGGCCGCGCCAGCCGACCTGCTCACTCATCCAGCGTTCGAGGAAGGGCTTGGCAGTTTTCCACAGGTCGAGCTCGGGGTCGAGCTGGCGGCCGAGGCCTTCGATGTTGAGCAGCGTCTTCTGCAGCATGACCAGTTGCGGCTGGATCTCGACATTGAAGCGACGCGAGGTCTGGAATAGCCGGAGCAGGATCTTGCCGAAGGAAATGTCCTTCAGCGGGCGGTCGAAGATCGGCTCGCAGACAGCGCGGATGGCGGCCTCGAATTCATCGACCCGGGTCTCCTTCGGCGCCCAGCCGGATTCGATGTGGGCTTCGGCGACCCGCTTGTAGTCGCGGCGGAAGAAGGCGAGGAAGTTCTGCGCCAGGTAGTTCTTGTCGCTGTCGGTCAACGTCCCGACGATGCCGAAATCGAGCGCGATGTAGCGGCCGTCGGCGTGCACGAAGATGTTGCCGGGGTGCATGTCGGCATGGAAGAAACCGTCGCGGAAGACCTGGGTGAAGAAGATTTCGACACCGGCTTCGGACAGTTTCGAGAGGTCGATGCCGTCGGCGCGCAGCTTGTCGATCTGCGAAATCGGCGTGCCCTTCATCCGTTCCATGACCATCACCGTCGAGGTGCAGTGGTCCCAATGCACTTCGGGCACGATCAGCAGCTTCGAATCGGTGAAGTTGCGCCGCAGTTGCGAGGCGTTGGCCGCTTCGCGCATCAGATCGAGTTCGTCGCGCAGGTACTTGGCGAATTCGGCGACCACTTCCCGTGGTTTCAGGCGCTTGCCGTCCGACCACAGCTTTTCGAGGAGCAGCGCGAAATTGTCCATCAGCGCCAGGTCGTGGTCGATGACCGACATCATGTTCGGGCGCAGGATCTTGACGGCGACTTCATGGCCGCCATCTTCTTCGCGCAACTTGGCGAAATGGACCTGGGCGATCGAGGCCGAGGCGACCGGCACCGGGTCGAATTCGGCGAAGACTTCGCTGGCCGGGCGGCCGTAGGCCTTTTCGATCTCGGCCAGGGCGAGCTGCGAATCGAAGGGTGGTACGCGGTCCTGCAGGCGGGCCAGCTCGTCGGCGATGTCGGTCGGCATCAGGTCGCGCCGGGTGGACAGCACCTGGCCGAACTTGACGAAAATCGGGCCGAGCGCTTCGAGGGCCAGGCGCAGGCGCAGGGCGCGCGGTGCCGAGAGGTCGCGCCAGAATTGCAGGGCATTGGCGAGGCGGACCAGGCGGCCGCTCGGCTCGTGTTCGAGCACCATTTCGTCCAGGCCGAAACGGCTGGCGACGGAGGCGATCTTGAGCAGGCGGAGGAGACGCATGGCGGCAGGGGATGCCGGTCGGGCCGGGCAATGAAGCGAAACGAGCATGTTAACACGTGGTCGGCCGTTGCGGCCCCGTGTTTTCGAGTTTGCCGACACTGCTCGGGGCGGAGTGTGCCGTCTTTGAACATTGATGCAGACGGCGAAATGCAATAGCTATAAACTCCGCGGGCGGGGCGCTTGCCCCTGTCTGTTTCCAGCCGAGACCTATCCAGATTGCTTCGATGAGCGAACCGAAACAACCCTTCGAAATTGCCCGGGAGGCATTGAAACGCCTGGCGGCTCGCCAACTGGCGCCGACCCCGGCCAATTATCAGGCCTGCTACAACGAAATCGCCAAGCTGCCCAATATCGTGCCTTTCCCCGAGCCGCCGCTGCGTCAGTTGGCGGAGGCGCTGGTGGCGCGCAGTCCGGAACAGAAGCTGGCAGTCGAGCAACTCGGCGCGGCGATTGCTCGGCGCAGTTGGCAAGGCGTGCAGGATGCGCTGCTCGGCTTTGTCGCCGCCGCCGGCGGGCCGGCCAGGGAGCCGGAACTGAAAATTCTGCCCGTGCTGCCGGTCGAGTTCGCCGCCAAGCTGGCGCGCTTCGTCGAATGCGTGCTGCCGGCGCTCGGCGACGACAACGAACGGATCAGCGAGATGTCGGGCGAGTTCCTGCATGCCCTACGCCAGCCCGAGCTTGATCTGCCGGCAGTGCAGGGCATGCTGGCCAATCTGAGCCACCAGGTGCTGTTCGCCGCCGAGGAGCAGGTCGAGATCAAGGAGTCGCTGCTCAAGCTGCTGCACCTGATCATCGAGAATATCGGCGAGCTGAGCCTTGACGACAGCTGGCTGAAAGGCCAGGTCGACGGCTTGCTGGCGACCGTCGTGCCGCCGCTCAGTCTGCGCCATCTGGACGAAATGGAGCGCCGCCTGCGCGATGTGATGGTCAAGCAGAGCGAGGCGAAAAGCCGCTCGATCGAAGCGCAGGAGGAAATGCGCCAGATGCTGAGCGCCTTCATCGAGCGCCTGGCGACGATGAGCGAGTCGAGTGCGGCCTTTCAGGGGCGGATCGAGGAAAGCGCCCGGCTGATCGAAGGCATCCAGCGGGTCGAGGATCTGGCGCCGCTACTGAAGGACGTGATCGGCGCAACCCGGTCGATGGTCGAGGAAACGGCGCAATCGCGCCAGCAATTGCAGGTTTTGCAGGAGAAGGTGCTCAACACCGAGGCCGAACTGGTCCAGTTGCACCTCGAACTCGACAACGCCAGCGCGCTGGCCCGCCACGACCCGCTGACCGACGCGCTGAATCGCAAGGGGCTGGACGAAGCGCTGGTCCGTGAAATCGCCAACATGCGGCGCAAGGAAACGCCCTTGTCGCTGAGTTTGCTCGACATCGACAATTTCAAGAAGCTGAATGACCGGCTCGGTCACGAGGCGGGGGATGATGCGCTGATCCATCTGGCCAATATCGCCCGCAAATGCATGCGGCCGACCGACACGCTGGCCCGTTACGGCGGCGAGGAATTCGTCATCCTGATGCCGGATACGCCGCTCGAGAACGGCATCGAGGTGATGACCCGCTTGCAGCGCGAACTGACCAAGGCTTTCTTCCTGTCCGGTCGCGAAAAGGTATTGATCACCTTCAGCGCCGGTGTCGCCCAGTTGGCGACGGAAGAGTCCGGCGCCGATGCCATCAAGCGGGCCGATCAGGCGATGTATCT
Source organism: Dechloromonas denitrificans (assembly GCF_001551835.1). Classification (GTDB taxonomy): domain Bacteria; phylum Pseudomonadota; class Gammaproteobacteria; order Burkholderiales; family Rhodocyclaceae; genus Azonexus; species Azonexus denitrificans. The sequence goes on from NZ_LODL01000040.1 coordinate 167,142, forward strand.
GGCCAAGCGGGCCGGCAAGAACCGGGTGATGGCCGGCTGAGCCTTCCCTGATGGATTTGTCGTACGGTTTCCCGCCGGTCGCCAGCGGCGAAGCCCGCCTGCTGATCCTCGGCAGCATGCCGGGCCAGGCCTCGCTGCAGGCCGCCCAGTACTACGCCCATCCGCGCAATGCCTTCTGGCGGATCATGGGCGACCTGCTTGGTGCCGGTCCCGAGCTGCCTTATCCGCAGCGCCTGGTTCGCCTGCAGGCGGCCGGGATTGCGCTGTGGGACGTCATTGCCGCCTGCGAGCGAGGCGGCAGCCTGGATGCGGACATTGTCGGGGCCTCGGTCCGGGCCAACGATTTTTCGGTTTTTTTGGCCGTACACCGCAGCATTGAGCAAATTTTCTTCAATGGGGCGGCCGCCGAGGCGAGTTTTCGCCGGCATGTGCTGCCCGGCCTGGCCGAGCGGCCGCTGGCCCTGCATCGGCTGCCATCGACCAGTCCGGCCCATGCCGCGCGCAGTTACGCCGACAAGCTGGCCGCCTGGTCGGTGATAGTCGCCAAATAAACGGGCAGCGGCATCGTATAATCAACGTTTTGCTTTTTAAGCTGCAAATCAATGGCCCAAGACGTCAAAACCCAGCTGACCGCCCTGTTGCAACAGGCGCTGGCCAGCGTTGCCCCCAGCGCAACCGATACCCCGATTCACCTCGAACGCCCGCGCGACCCGACGCACGGCGACTTCGCGACCAACCTGGCGATGCAACTGGCCAAGGCGCTGAAGAAGAACCCGCGCGAAATCGCCCAGCAGCTGCTCAATGAATTGCCGGCCTCGGCGCTGGTCACCAAGGCCGACGTGGCAGGGGCCGGTTTCATCAATTTCACGCTCGACACCGGCACCAAGACCGACGTCGTCAAGGCCGTGCTGGCCGAAGCCGAGAATTTCGGCCGCTCGACGGTGGGCGGCTGGCAGAAGGTGCAGGTCGAATTCGTCTCGGCCAATCCGACCGGGCCGCTGCACGTCGGCCATGGCCGCGGTGCCGCCTACGGCGCTTCGCTGTCCAGCCTGCTGACTTTCGCCGGCTGGGACGTCACCCGCGAGTATTACGTCAATGACGCCGGCCGCCAGATGGATATCCTCGGCCTGTCGACCTGGCTGCGCTATCTCGAACAGCACGACGTGGTCGTGCCTTTCCCGCCCAATGCCTACCAGGGCGCCTACGTCCGCGACATGGCGGCGCAGTTGAAGCATGCCCATGGCGACAAGTACGTGCGCAGCGCCGAGGCCGTACTGGCCGGCACGCCGGGCCTGCCGGAAGCCGCTCGGGCCGACGACGAAGCCAAGCAGCAGCGCGAACTGCATCTCGATGCGCTGATCGCGCAGGCCAAGGAACTGCTCGGCCCGGACTGGGAGTATGTCCATCAGCACGCCTTGAATGAGCAGCTGGCCGACTGCCGCGACGATCTGAAGGAGTTTGGCGTCGAATTCGAAGTCTGGTACTCCGAAAAAGCCTTGTACGACACCGGTCTGGTCGCCCGCTGCGTTGACCTGCTGGAAAAGAAGGGTCACCTCTACGTCCAGAACGGCGCCCGCTGGTTCAAGTCCACCGCCTTCGGCGACGAGAAGGACCGCGTCGTCCAGCGCGAGAACGGCCTGTACACCTATTTCGCTTCCGACATCGCCTACCACCTGAACAAGTTTGAGCGCGGTTTCGACAAGGTCATCAACATCTGGGGTGCTGATCACCACGGCTACATCCCGCGCGTCACCGGCGCCATCAAGGCGCTGGAACTTGACTCCGACAAGCTGCAGGTCGCCCTCGTCCAGTTCGCCGTGCTTTACCGCAACGGCCAGAAGGCTTCGATGTCCACGCGTTCCGGCGAGTTCGTCACGCTGCGCGAACTGCGCAAGGAAGTCGGCAACGATGCCTGCCGTTTCTTCTACGCGCTGCGCAAGTCCGACCAGCACCTCGACTTCGACCTCGATCTGGCGAAGAGCCAGACCAACGAAAACCCGGTCTATTACATCCAGTACGCCCACGCTCGCATCTGCTCGGTGGTCAACCAGTGGGCCGGCGATGCCGCCGCGCTGGCCGGGGCTGACCTGTCGCTGCTCAGCAATCCGCGCGAACTGGCTATCGCTAATCAGCTTGCCCAGTTCCGCGAAGTGATCGAGACGGCGGCGCGCGATCTGGCGCCGCACATGATCGCCTTCTACCTGAAGGATCTGGCTGGCGAGTTCCACGGCTGGTACAACGCCGAGCGCATGCTGGTCGATGACGTCGCGCTGCGCGACGCGCGTGTCGCGCTGGCCACCGCCGTGCGTCAGGTGATCCGTAACGGCCTGGCCATCCTGGGCGTCAGCTGCCCGGAATCGATGTAAGGAAAGCCCTCGATGAGTCGCGATATGAAACCCCGCCGCAACCAGCCGGCCAAGAAGAAGTCCGGCGGTGGCACGCTGATCGGCATGTTCATCGGCCTCGTGCTCGGCGTCGGGGTCGCGGCCGGGGTCGTCTGGTATCTGAACAAGTCGCCATTGCCCTTCAATAAGCAGGTCCAGGCACCGCCGGCCAAGCCGGAAGGCTCCGCGCCGGCGAATGGCAAGGCGACGCCGCAGAACGGCCAGCCGATGGCGTTGCCGGGCAAGCCGGGCGACCCGATTCCCGAGAAGCGCTTCCAGTTCTACGACATTCTGCCGGGCAAGGCCGATGCGGTGCCGGACAAGGCCGCCAAGCCCGAGGCCAAGGCGGAAGAGCCGAAGAAGGAAGAAAAGAAGGAAGAAGCCAAGAAGGAGGAGCCGAAGGAAAGCAAGACGCCGCTCTTCCTGCAGGCCGGTTCCTTCAGCACGGCGCAGGATGCTGACAACCAAAAGGCCAAACTGGCGTTTATGGGAATAGAGGCCGTCATCCAGCAGGTGATGATCCAGGATAAAACCTTCTATCGCGTCCGGGTCGGCCCCTACACCAAGCTCGATGAATTGAACAAAACGCGCGCCGAACTGGCGAAAGCCGGGATTGACGCCCAACTTGCCAAAAACAAGGAGTAACGCATGAAGTTTGCCCGTCGTATTTTCCTCAGCGCGGTGCTAGGCGCTGCCGTGACCGTTTCGATGTCCTCTTTCGCCCAGTCGGCCGGCAAGGATTACACGCCGATAAGCCCGGTCCAACCGACCGAGGATGGCGCGAAGATCGAAGTACTCGAATTCTTCAGCTACGGTTGCCCGCACTGCAGCGACTTCAATCCGATTCTCCACGCCTGGGCCGGCAAGTTGCCGGCTGACGTCGTCGTCAAGAAGGTGCCGGTGACCTTTGGTCGCGCCGCCTGGGGCAATGTCGCCAAGCTCTACTACACGCTGGAAATCACCGGCGATCTCAACCGCCTGGAAGCCGATGTCTTCAAGGCCATCCATCAGGAACGCGCCAACCTGTTCGATGAAAAGGCCCTGACCGAATGGGTCGTCAAGAAAGGCGTCGATCAGAAGAAATTCACCGAAACCTTCAGCTCCTTCGGCGTCATGAGCAAGGTCAAGCGCGCCGACCAGATGGCGCAGGCCTACAAGATCCAGGGCGTGCCGGCCCTGGCCGTCGAAGGCAAGTACCTGGTTGGTGGCAAGGACTTCAACGAAGCGCTGGCCATTACCGACAAGCTGATTGCCAAGGCACGCAGCGAGAAGTCCGGCAAGAAGTAATTGACGCAGAAGGTCTTCATCACGGGCGCCTCGTCGGGTATCGGCGAGGCGCTTGCCGTTTACTACGCCGCGCAGGGCGCAACGCTGGGGCTGGTGGCGCGCCGTCGCGACTTTCTGGACGGGCTGAACCAACGCCTCGGCGGGCGCCACGCCTGCTATGCGCTCGACGTCGCCGATGCGCCGGCCCTGCACGATGCGGCGACCGACTTCATCTTCCGTTTCGGGGCGCCCGACATCATCATCGCCAATGCCGGCGTTTCGGCCGGGACGCTGACCGAGTGCGAGGAGGATCTCGACATCTTCCGGCGGGTGATGGATACCAACGTGTTCGGCATGGCGGCGACTTTCGCGCCGTTCATTCCGGCCATGCGCGTCGCCGGCGGCGAGCGGCGCCTGGTCGGCATCGCCTCGGTCGCTGGCATTCGCGGCCTGCCCGGGGCGGAAGCCTATTCGGCTTCGAAGGCGGCGGCGATCGCCTATCTGGAAAGCCTGCGCCTCGAAATGCGCCCTTACGGCATCAAGGTGGTGACCATTGCCCCCGGCTACATCGAAACGCCGATGACTGCGGTCAACCCCTACAAAATGCCCTTTTTGCTGCCGGTCGACCAAGCGGCCGAACGCTTCGCGGCGGCCATTGCGCGCGGCACCACCTACACCGTCATCCCATGGCCGATGGGCGTCGTCGCCAAGTTGCTGCGCGCGCTGCCCAACTGGCTCTACGACCGCCTGTTCACAAGCGCCCCGCGCAAGCCGCGCGGCTTGTTAAAATAGCCCGATGCTAGACCTCAAGATCAATGGCGAAGTCCGCCAGTTTCCCGCAGCGCTGACCGTGACCGGCCTGATCGACCAGCTCGGTTACACCGGCAAGCGCATCGCCGTCGAACGCAACGGCGAAATCGTCCCGAAAAGCCAGCATGCGACCACGCAGCTCGCCGCCGGCGACCAACTCGAAATCGTCGTCGCCGTCGGCGGCGGCTGAACCGGAGCACACTCCATGCATCAACTGACCATCGCCGGCAAGGCGTACCGTTCCCGCTTGCTGGTCGGCACCGGCAAGTACAAGGATTTCGCCGAAACGCGCGCCGCCATCGACGCCTCGGGCGCCGAGATCGTCACCGTCGCCATCCGTCGCACCAATATCGGCCAGGACGCCAGCCAGCCCAACCTGCTCGACGCCATTCCGCCGTCGCAATTCACCATCCTGCCCAATACCGCCGGCTGCTACACCGCCGACGACGCGGTGCGCACGCTGCGCCTGGCACGCGAACTGCTCGACGGCCATCCGCTGTGCAAGCTGGAAGTGCTCGGCGACCCGACCAATCTCTTCCCGAACATGCCGGAAACCCTGAAGGCCGCCGAAACGCTGGTCAAGGAAGGTTTCCAGGTCATGGTCTACTGCGCCGACGACCCGATCCAGTGCAAGATGCTGGAAGAAATCGGCTGCGTCGCGGTGATGCCGCTCGCTTCGCTGATCGGTTCCGGCATGGGCATCGTCAACCCGTGGAACCTGCGCCTGATCATCGACAACGCCAAGGTGCCGATCATCGTCGACGCCGGCGTTGGCACCGCGTCGGACGCGACCATCGCGATGGAGCTGGGCTGCGACGGCGTGCTGATGAACACCGCCATCGCCCACGCCAAAAATCCCGTACTGATGGCCAGCGCCATGAAAAAGGGCATCGAAGCCGGCCGCGAGGCTTTCCTGGCCGGCCGCATGGCCCGCAAATACTACTCGGCCGACCCGTCGTCGCCGACTTCCGGACTGATCGGCTCATGAGCGATACCCCCCTGATTCAACCGAGCGCCACCGCTGGCGACGGCACCTATACCGAAGGCCGTGAAGGCTACGGTCACATCAAGAGTTTCGTCCGCCGGGCCGGCCGCATGTCGGAAGCGCAGGAGCGCTACTACGCCGACATGATGCCGAAGATCGGCCTGGTCTATGCGCCGCAGCCGGTGGACCTGAACGCCTTCTTTGGTCGCGATAACCCGAAAGTGCTGGAAATCGGCACCGGCATGGGCGAGACGACGGCGAAGATCGCCGCGGCGCATCCCGAGATCGATTACCTCGGCGTCGAAGTGCATGTGCCGGGCGTCGGCGCCTTGTGCAAGCAGATTGCCGAGCGCGAACTGAGCAATCTGCGCATCTGCCAGCACGATGCCGTCGAAGTGGTGCGCGACATGCTGCCGGAAGGCTCGCTTGACGGCGTCCATGTCTTCTTCCCCGATCCTTGGCACAAGGCCCGCCACAACAAGCGCCGGTTGATCCAGCCGCCGTTCGTCGCGCTGCTCGCGTCGCGCCTGAAGCCGGGCGGCTATTTCCACTGCGCTACCGATTGGGAAGAGTATGCCCACCAGATGCTGGAAGTGCTGGCCGGCGATCCGTCGCTGGTCAATAGCGCCGAAGGTTTTGCGCCGCGTCCGGAATACCGGCCGCTGACCAAGTTCGAAAACCGCGGCCTGCGTCTCGGCCACGGCGTCTGGGACGTCATTTTCCGGAAGCGCTGAGCTTCCGGAACATCGGAGTCAGGCCGGCCGCGCCTTGCGGCGCCGGCCGAACAGCCCGAGGCCGCCGAGTGCGGTAGCCAGCAACAGGCCGCTGCCCGGTTCATCAACCGCGTTGGCGGCGAGGCTGGCCGGCAGCTGGGTGGCGACCAGATAGTCCTGGTAGCCGGTGCTGCTGCCAACACCACCCGATTTGCCGCTGGTATAGAAGGTGAAGCTGTAATTGTTGCTGCCGAATTGGCCGTCGATCTGGTTCAGCATGCCGTTCGCCAGCGAGACCAGGTTCTGCGTCGTCTGGTTGGTGGTGCGGACCAGGCCGCTGCCATCCAGCTTCAGGTCGCCGTCGGCAACGATTTCCCAGAGGGCGAGCTGGAAGGCGGCTGCGGCGTTGGCGCCGCCATTGTTGAGCTTCAGGGTGCTGGCGTAGGACTCAGAATACAGCTCGCGGATGTAGTTGGCCTTGGTCGTGCCGAAAATGCCGTCGAGGCTGCTGGTCAGGTAGCTCTGCTTGGTGGTTGGCGACCATTCCCAGGGATCGACGCAGAAGGCGAGGGCGCCGATGGCATTGTCGATGCTGAGGGTTTGCAGGCCGGCCCAGTAGTTGGCGGCGCCGGACTGGATCGGCAGGATCAGGCTGGTGGTCGATTGGCCGTTGGTCAGGCCGCTTTCCATGAGCAGCACCGGGGTGGCGGAAGCCGTGGTGGCGACGAGGCAGGCAACGGCGCTGAGCAGGCTTTTGATCGGCAGTTTTTTCATTGATGCGCTCCCCGAGCAGGTTTGTATTTGTTGGGGCCGAGCATAAGGCCGCGCATAAATATGGCCTGTGAAATGCCTCACGGTCGTCGCCAGTTGGCCGGGCTGTTAAACTCTCGCCCCGACTTGCCCGGGAAAATTCCGCCCGGGTCCGCCGCCGGGCGCCAGCGCCGGGTGGTCAGCAACCTTTTTAAGAGTTCAGAATTATGTGGTTCAAGAATCTTCAGCTTTACCGTCTGCCGACGCCGTGGAACATCGACCTCGCCAAGTTCGAGGAACAACTGGCCCGCGCCCCCTTCGTCAAATGCCCGAGCAACCAGCCGATGTCGCGCGGCTGGGTGTCGCCGCGCCGTGACGGCGCGCTGGTCTTCTCGCTCGGCCGCCAGTGGATGATCGCGCTCAGCGTCGAACAGCGCCTGCTGCCGTCCTCGGTGGTCAATGAAGAGGTCAAGGAACGGGCCGAGGCGATGGAAGCGCAGCAGGGTTACGCGCCGGGCCGCAAGCAGTTGAAGGATCTGCGTGATCGCGTCACCGAGGAACTGATGCCGCGCGCCTTCACCCGCCGCCGCACCACCTACGTCTGGGTCGACCCGCAGAACGGCTGGTTCTGCGTCGATGCCGCCAGCCCGGCCAAGGCCGAGGAAGTGATCGAGCATCTGCGCCAGTGCCTCGACGAGTTCCCGCTGTCCATGGTCCATACCCAGGTTTCGCCGCAGAGCGCGATGGCCGACTGGCTGGCCGGCGGCGACGCCCCGGCCGGTTTCACCATCGACCGCGACTGCGAACTGAAGGCGGTCGGCGAGGAAAAGGCGGCGGTCCGCTACGTCCGTCACCCGCTCGACGGCGAGGAAATTGCCGGCGAGATCAAGGCCCACCTGGCCAGCGGCAAGCTGCCGACCAAGCTGGCGCTGACCTGGGACGACCGGATCTCCTTTGTGCTCGGCGAGAAGATGGAAATCAAGCGTCTCGCCTTCCTCGATCTGTTGAAGGACGAAGCCGAGAAGAGCGCCGAACGGGCCGACGAGCAGTTCGATGCCGATTTCGCGCTGATGACCGGCGAATTTGCCCGCTTCCTGCCGCAACTGATCGAAGCGCTCGGCGGCGAAGTCGTCGACACGCCGTGAAAGCCGGCGACGCCTGCCCCTGCGGCAGCGGCAGGCGTTATGCCGAGTGCTGCGGTCGACTGCATGAAAAGGGCGAAAATGCCCCGACCGCCGAGGCGCTGATGCGTTCGCGCTACAGCGCCTTCGTGCTCGGTTTGGCGGATTATCTGCTGGCGACCTGGCATGCCTCGACCCGGCCGGCCGAACTCGACCTCAGCGACGAGACCGGCACCAAGTGGCTGGGCCTCGATGTCAAACGGCACCAGCAGCAGGACGCGCAGCACGCCATCGTCGAATTCGTCGCCCGTTACCGGGTGGCGGGGCGCGGCCATCGTTTGCACGAAACCAGTCGCTTCGTCCGCGAGGACGGCCGCTGGTTCTATCTCGATGGCGACATCGACCCCGGCAGTTCCGCTGCCTGATTAGCGGGCCACTGGCCCACCTGAAGAAAAGAATTTCTCATGATCATCCTCAAGAACGTCACGCTGCGCCGGGTTTCCAAGGTGCTGCTCGACAAGGCCTCGGTCACCATCAATCCCGGTGAAAAGGTCGGCCTGGTCGGCCGCAACGGGGCCGGCAAGTCCACGCTGTTCGCGCTGCTCAACGGCACCTTGCATGAGGATGGCGGCGACTATTCGATTCCCAAGCAGTGGCGCATGGCGCAGGTGGCGCAGGACATGCCGGAAACGGCGCAGAGCGCCACCGACTTCGTCATCGACGGCGACACGACCTTGCTCGCCGCCCGCAACGAGGTGCATGACGCCGAAGCCAGCGATGACGGCATGCGCATGGCGGAAGCCTACATGGCGCTCAACGACGCCGGCGAGCACGATGCAGAAGCGCGCGCCCAGGCGCTGATCCTCGGTCTCGGCTTCAAGGTCTCGGAACTGCACAACCCGGTCGACAGCTTCTCCGGCGGCTGGCGCATGCGCCTGCAACTGGCGCGCGCCCTGATGTGCCCGTCCGACATCATGCTGCTCGACGAACCGACCAACCACCTCGACCTCGATGCCCTGGTCTGGCTCGAAGCCTGGTTGAAGCGCTACCCGGGCACGCTGATCATGATCAGCCACGACCGCGAATTCCTCGACGCCATCACCGGCGTCACGCTGCACATCGACAACGCCAAGCTGGTCCGCTACGGTGGCAACTACAGCAAGTTCGAAGACATGCGCGCCGAACAGATGCTGCTGCAACAGGCGGCGATGGCCAAGCAGGCCGACAAGATCGCCCACCTGCAGTCCTTCATCAACCGCTTCAAGGCCAAGGCCAGCAAGGCCAAGCAGGCGCAGAGCCGGGTCAAGGCGCTGGAACGGATGGAGAAGATCGCACCGGTGCTGGCCGATGCCGAATTCACTTTCGAGTTTCAGGAGCCGCAGAACCTGCCCAACCCGATGCTGTCGATGGTCGATGTCGCGATCGGCTATCCGCCGCCCGAAGACGCCCCGGCCGGCACGCCGCCGACCGTCATCGTGCGCGGCATCAACCGCTCGGTGCAGGCCGGCCAGCGTATCGGCATCCTCGGCGCCAACGGCCAGGGCAAGTCGACGCTGGTCAAGACCATCGCCCGCGACCTCAAGGCGGTGAGCGGTGAGGTCACCGAAGGCAAGGGGCTGAGCATCGGCTACTTCGCGCAGCAGGAGCTCGACGTGCTGCGGCCGCAGGACACGCCGCTCGAACACATGGTCCGTCTCGCCAAGGAAGCCATTGCCGCCGGGCGCAGCAACGTGCCGGGCCGCGAGCAGGAACTGCGCAATTTCCTCGGTACCTTCAATTTCGGTGGCGAGATGGTCAAGCAGGCGGTCGGCACCATGAGCGGCGGCGAGAAGGCGCGGCTGGTGCTGTGCATGCTGGTCTGGCAACGCCCCAACCTGTTGCTGATGGACGAGCCGACCAACCACCTCGACCTCAACACCCGCGAAGCGCTGGCCGTCGCCCTCAACGAGTTCGAAGGCACCGTGATGCTGGTCAGCCACGACCGCGCCCTGCTGCGTTCGGTCTGCGACGAGTTCTGGCTGGTTTCCAAGGGCGGCGTCGCGCCGTACGACGGCGACCTCGACGACTACCAGCAGTACCTGCTTGACGAAGCGAAGCGGGTTCGCGAAGAGGCGGCAGCGGCCCACAAGCTGGCCCGCTAGGGGAGCGCTGATATATTCAAAAATGTCATTCCCGCGCAGGCGGGAATCCAGAAAGATCAACGAACTGGACCCCCGCCTGCGACCGCAGGAAGTCCCTGTGGGACGCGGGGATGACGAATCTTTCAGCGTCTCCCTATCCGAATGGGCTGCTGGACCAGCCAAAGCGGAACCGATTGCCGGTTCCGTTTTTTTTCGCCTGATTATTGCCCTCTAGACAGCGTCGACCGCAGCATTTCGATGAAAGCCGTGGTTCTGGCCGGCACCAGTCGGCGGCCAGGCATTACCGACCAGATGGTGACACCGGGCAGTTGCCAGTCGGGCAGGATGCGCTTGAGCAGGCCGCGCTCGACCCAGGGGGTGGCAAAACGGTCGGCCAGGCCGACGATGCCCATGCCGTGCGTCGCCAGGTCGCGCTGCAGGCTGGGCGAATTAGCGGCCAGCGGGCCGTGCGGGGTGCCTTCCCAGAGCTCGGCGCCGCGGCTCAGGCGCCAGGGCAGGGCGTCACCGGTGCCGCCGATCATGCCGAGGCCGGCGTGCCGGGGCAGCTCGGCAGGGCTGACCGGTTCGCCATAGCGCTGCAGGTAGGCCGGGCTGGCGTAGAGGCCGTTTTGCAGTTCGCAGAGTTTGCGGGCGACCAGCGTGCTGTCGTCGGGCAGCCGGCTGGCGGCGCGGATGGCGAGATCGAAACGTTCGGCGATCAGGTCCACCCGGCGCGGCGACAGATCGAGTTCGAGGCGCACTTCCGGATAGCTGCTGGCGTATTCGAGCAGCAGCGGCGTCAGGTCCAGTTCGGCAAAATCCGGCAGTAGCGACACGCGCAGCACGCCGCGCGGCATGCCCTGGCGGTGTTGGGCCATGGCCGAGGCGGCTTCGGTTTCCTCGAGCAGGCGCTTGGCATGGTCGAGAATCCGTTCGCCGAATTCGGTAATCGTCAGCCGCCGCGTGCTGCGCGTCAGCAAGCGTTCGCCGAGTTTCGTCTCGAGTTGCGTGATGCGGCGCGACAGCGTCGATTTCGGCAGGCCGGTCCGTTCGGCGGCGCGGGCGAAGCTACCCGTCTCGATGATGTGGGCGAAGAGGATCAGATCGTTGGCATCGAGGCTCATGGCCATCCTTAATGTTCCATATTTGGAACAATGATACCCATTTCGACGGCTTCCGGACCACCGCTACGACCAATAGAATTCACTCCATGGTCTCGGCAACACCGACCCTGAACCCCACCCCGAACTGGAGAAAACGATCATGAAAATTCTGCAAATCAACGCCAGCGCCCGCTCTGCCGGTGCCAACTCGACCCGCCTGGCCGATGCCGTGACGGCCCGCCTGCTCGCCCAAAATCCGAACGCCAGCGTCGAGCTGCGCGATCTGGCCAGCCATCCGCACCCGGTGCTCGACGAACCGGCACTGGGCGCCTTGTTCACGCCGGTCGACCAGCGGACGCCGGAGCAGGCCGCCCGGGTGGCGCTCGACGACGCGCTGATCGCCCAGGTCCAGGCCGTCGATGCCATCGTCCTCGGCGTGCCGATGTACAACTTCGGCGTGCCGGTTCAGTTGAAGACCTGGATCGACGCCATTGCCCGGGCCGGCGTCACCTTCCGCTACACCGCCAACGGTCCGGAAGGCCTGCTCAAGGGCAAGAAGGTCTATGTCGCGCTGGCCCGTGGCGGTCTCTACCGCGACACCCCGGCCGATTCGCAGGTGCCTTACCTGAAGAGCGTGCTCGCCTTCCTCGGCCTGACCGACGTCGAGTTCATCTACGCCGAAGGCCTGGCGATGGGCGCCGATGCGGCGAGCAAGGCCTTTGCCGAAGCGGAGGCACATTTGGGTGCCTTGTTTGCCTAAACAGCCATCAGGGGCGCCGGCTGCCAAAGCCGGCGCCACCTTTCCGCAAACCGATCAGGAGCTGCATCATGACGACACTATCCTTCCGCACCGTTGAACGCCTCGTCCAGGGCATGCCGACTTCCGATGGCGCCGGTGTGCGCCTGACCCGCGTGCTGACTCAGAACCTGCAGCGTCGCCTCGACCCTTTCCTGATGCTCGACGCTTTCCGCAACGAGAATCCGGACGACTACATCGGCGGCTTTCCCGATCACCCGCATCGCGGCTTCGAGACGGTCACCTACATGATCGCCGGCCGCATGCGCCACCACGACAGCGTCGGCAACGAAGGCCTGCTCGGCCCGGGCGGCGCCCAGTGGATGACGACCGGCAGCGGCCTGATCCATTCCGAACTGCCCGAGCAGGAAGAGGGGCTGATGGAAGGTTTCCAGCTCTGGCTCAACCTGCCGGCCAAGAACAAGATGATCGCGCCGAGTTATCGCGACATTCCGCCGGCCGCCATTCCGGAATACCTCGGTGAGGACGGCGTCCGCGTCCGGGTCATTGCCGGGGCCAGTCACGGGGTGGAAGGTGCCGTCCAGCGCCCGGACACCGAGCCGCTCTATCTCGACGTGCACCTGCCGGCCGGCAGCCGCTTCGTGCAGCCGATTGCCGCTGGGCACAACGCCTTCACCTACACCTACCGGGGCAGCGTCAGCATCGGTGGGGTGGCGGTGCCGGATCGCCATATGGCCATTCTCACCAATAACGGCGCACCTGAACTCTGCATCGAAGCGACCGAAGACAGTCGCCTGCTGATCATTGCCGGGCAGCCGCTGAACGAACCGATCGCCCAGATCGGGCCGTTCGTGATGAACACCGGTGAGCAGTTGCATCAGGCAATGCGCGACTACCAGGCCGGCAAGTTCGAGGCAGCGGCGGTTCGCTCGTTGTGAACCAAGGTTCCGGCCGATGGTCGTAATGGGGTAATGCGCTTCAGTTAAGGCAATCCTTTTGGAATTTGTCGTTCCCGCGCAGGCGGGAATCCAGTCGGTGCGCGCCCCCTGGATTCCCGCTTATGCGGGAATGACGCTTAGCTGGACGGTGTTAATCGAAATGGGAAATTCTTCTCTAAACTGCAGCCACCCCTCTTAACAGCCGCGAAAGGCGCCCCCGATGGACATCTCCCAGCTCAGCGAATCCCTGCAGCGCGATGCCGTCTGGGTCGTCTTTCTCAACGTGCTGCTGCAGCAGATCGGCCTGCCGGTGCCGGCGGTGCCGACCCTGCTGCTGGCCGGCAGCCTGGCGGTCAGCTCCGGGCAGTGGGGCCAGGTGCTGGCGGCGGCCATCGTCGCCTCGGTGATCGCCGACTGGATCTGGTATCTGGCCGGGCGGGCCTACGGCTACCGCGTGCTGTCCGGCCTCTGCAAGCTGTCGATCAATCCCGGTTCCTGCGTCAGCCAGACCGAATCCCGCTTTGTTCGCTGGGGCCTCGGTTCGCTGGTCATCGCCAAGTTCATTCCCGGCTTCTCGACGGTGGCGCCGCCGATTGCCGGCTCCTTGCGGATGGCGCTGCCCGGCTTCCTGCTCGCTGCGGCGGCCGGCGCCGCCCTGTGGGCCGGGCTGGCGCTGGGCGCCGGCTGGGTGCTGCGCCAGGAAGTGCAGAGCGCCATTGCCCTGCTTGACCGCCATGCCGGCAATGCGCTGAGCGTGGTCGGCGGCCTGCTCGTCGTCTGGCTGGCCTGGAAACTGTGGCAGAAATACCGCTTCCGCCAGTTCTCGGCTGTGCCACACATCACGCCGGATGAACTGCTGGTGGCGATGGCTGGCGAGCAGCCGCCACTCGTTCTCGATCTGCGCGGCCACAGCATGGTGGCCGAAACCGGGCCGATCGTCGGCGCCACCGTCGCCGAACACGACCGTCTGCTCGATGCCGTCGGCGACTGGCCGCGCAACCGGCCCATCGTCACCCTCTGCGCCTGCCCGGAAGACGCGGGCGCCGTGCAGGCGGCACGCCGCCTGCTCAAGGAAGGCTATCTCTCGGTCCGCCCGCTGAAAGGCGGCTACGAAGCCTGGATAGCTGCGGTCGACCTCAATTCCTGAGCATTTTTGCTCAGGCGAGGCGGTCCGCCTAAATCATCTTCGACCAGACCCCCAGCATCATGCTGAGCGCCATGGCGCTGACCACCAGCAAGACGATCCAGGCCAGGATGCCGGCGCCGATCGCCATGTTGGCGATGTAATGCGCCTTCGCTTTGTCTTCGATGTGGAACAGCGGGCCAACCCCGTGCCGGATTAGCATGATCGAGGCAATCCATGCCACCGCGCCGACCGCGAGAACGAAGCCCAAGCTCGGCACCAGCAGCGACAGCGAGGCCAGCCACAGCGGTGCTGGCGCAATGGCGGCAAGCGCGTAGGCGCTGTCGTAGCCGGGGTCGTGGTCGCGGCTCATCGAAATGCGCTGCAGGAGCATGGCCATGTAGCCGACCATCAGAATCTGCGCGCCATAGAAAACGACGCCCGACACGACGAGCTGCATCGGCGTCAGGGCCGGAACCGAAAGCGGAAAGACGACGCCCGGGTGAACCAGTTCGGCGAAGGCATAGAGCACCGGTGGCAACAGCGCCATCGGCATCACCAGGCTCTTCAAGAACCAGCGCGCCGAGAAATGCGAGCGATCAATATCTTCCCAGCCCGTTTTTTCGGAAACGAGCATGCCGGGAATGTGAGACATCAACATGATCAACCTCCTTGACCCGCCGGAAACGCTGAGATCCACGCCGGAACTACGGCGATGGTCGGGTACAGCAGTTTAGACAGCAGGCGCGGGGCGAGTTCCGGGGGCGGCTGGGCGGGCTATTTGTGTGAACAGACCGAGCCGACGATTGGCTACTCGAAATCACAAACCCGCTGTTTTTTCCTGTTTGCCAATCCAGACAGTTATCGTGCAACGGGGGAACTAAAATTCCAAGCCGAGTCGAATACTTGCCAATTGGCTTTTGTTTCCGAGCAGGAAGCCCCTTGAGGAAAGACAAATTGCATGCCGAACAAACACATTAAAAATGCCATTCGTCTGGATTTCCCCCCGGAGGCTTTGGTGCATACCAACCTTTCCGGCGCGGCGTTTTCCGGTGAATGCTTGTGGGTTGCAGGCGATGAGGCCTGCAGCATCGACCGCCTGTGCCGCCTTGATCCAGCAGGAAGCGAATTGCTCCGCTTCGGCGATGGACTGAGCTTTCCGCTGTCGGAACTGCTGGACTTGCCCGGCGCTGTGGACGAGGAAGCCGACCTCGAAGGCATGGCCGTGGCTGACGGCTACCTTTGGGTAGTGGGCTCGCATGGGCTCAAGCGCAAGAATGCGAAGAGTGATCGGGACAACGCCGAAAACGCCAAGCGGCTGGCCAAGGTGACGCTCGACGGCAACCGCCGCCTGTTGGCCTGCCTGCCAATCGAAATGGATGACGCCGGTAAGCCCTGCCTTGTTCGAGAGACGAAAGATGGTCGCCTGGCACGACGGCTGAAAGGGGATGCCGAATCCAACCTGCTTACCGAGGCGTTGGCGGATGACCCTCATTTCGGGCCGTACATGGCCATACCCGGCAAAGATAATGGCTTCGATATCGAAGGGCTGGCGGTGGACGGCAAGCGCTTGCTGCTCGGGCTGCGTGGCCCGGTCTTGCGCGGTTGGTCTGCGCTGCTCGAAATTGCGCTCGAAACCAAGGGCGAAGAACTGCGGCTGGCGCCACTGGATGGTAGCGGCAGCCTGATCCGCAAGCATTTCCTGCAACTGGAAGGGCTCGGGATTCGGGATCTGCATTTTTCCGGTGATGACCTCTACATCCTGGCCGGGCCGACGATGGTGCTGGATGGTGATATCCGCGTCTTCAAATGGCCGAACGCCAAGTCCCTGCTCGCCACCAACCACGAACCGGTACGTTTCGAAGCCGCCCTGAACGAAATGCTATCCCTGCCCCACGGGCACGGCACCAATCGTGCAGAGGCACTTTGCCAATTGCCAACCGAGCTCGCCTCGCAAACGCCAAGCTGGCTGGTGCTTTACGACGCGCCCGGCCTTGACCGCAAGGATGGTGAATACACGGTTTTCGGCGATGTTCTTCATCAATGATTGAGCTTCGGCTCAACTTGGGAAGCAATAGGAAAACCGGGCTGCAGCGTTACAGACCCTTGATGTCAGCGATTTGCGTCCCACTGCTCCTTGGGGCGAGGTAGGTGACTAGAAGCTTCGGCTGACATCCAGGCGGTTACAGAAGTGCTTCTGTGTGATCTGAGAAGCAAAGCAGTCCTTAGGGGGGGCTACAAAACCCGGGGTGATTCACCTCGGGGTATTGTGGGGCATCAAAATCCGCTAAGGTTTGCGGCAGCCTCAGCTTCATCCAAGACGGAATCCAGCCCTGTATATAGGGCGTTAAGAACTTCATGGGACTGAAATACGCGGTTTCTTTTGTAGGTGTTGTTTGGACGAAGGATATCGAGTTCGACCAAGTCGTCGATCGCATCGTTTGCAGCAGGGAAGGTCACATCCAGTCGTTTAGACACCTCGGTTACCGTGACGACTGGTTGCCCGATTAATAAATCGACGACTTTCCAAATGGTGGCGTGCTTTCTTCTCTTTTTTGCAGCTAGCTGCTCATGCCATCCTATTTGAATGGATCGTAGATGCCCGAACAGT
Source organism: Dechloromonas denitrificans (assembly GCF_001551835.1). Classification (GTDB taxonomy): domain Bacteria; phylum Pseudomonadota; class Gammaproteobacteria; order Burkholderiales; family Rhodocyclaceae; genus Azonexus; species Azonexus denitrificans. The sequence continues at coordinate 183,823 of NZ_LODL01000040.1, forward strand.
TGGACAGTGTGCTTTGCGGACGCAATTGAGCACTCCAGGAACAGCTTAATCCAAGGCTCCCAGTTCAATTTCATTTGAACACTTAGAAGGGCCGCGTAGTAATCCTGTTGACGTACTTTGAGGAAAGTCGCCAGATGAAGAGGGGGTTCTCCTGCCGCATAAAGCATTAGCGGAAGGAGAAGCCTGCCTGTTCGCCCATTGCCATCCAGGAAGGGGTGTATTGCCTCAAATTGGACGTGAGCGATTGGGGCTCTCATCAGAACGGAGACCTCTTTTACTCCCTCTGGTTCGTATTGGAGGAGTGAGACGAGGTCATCCAGCAATTGTGGTACTAGGTCTGCTGGTGGTGGAATGTAGTGTGCAGTCTCTAGCCGGGTACCAATATAGTTCTGTCGATCACGGGGGATTCCCGGTGTTGCACGTATTTGTCCTTTCATGAGTATGGAGTGGATCTGATTAATCAGTTCGTTGTTTAGAGCAGATTGCCCACGATCGGTAACCTCCTTGATGCCGTACATGAAGGCCCGAACGTAGGAAAGCGTCTCTTCTGCATCCTCGTCCTCAGGCAAGGAAGACGAGCTTGCTTCTATTTCATGAATGAGGAGGCCATCAAAACCGGTATGGGTACCTTCAATCTGGCTGCTGTCTACAGCCTCCCGTCTGTTAAGCATGTGGAATACGAGGCGTGCCATCTCGGGGTTTGCTTCGATCGTTGCCTTTAGGGCTTCCAGCTCTCGTCGCGCGAGTACAAAGAGTGCAGAACAGCTTGGTGCGGACACCGACGTTGGAACGGGTTCTGGAACAACAGCAAAGCAACCCGAGCGATCCGGTATCGCATGGCAGGTGTTTTGTAGACGGGGGTGAAGGTCAGACTTTCTCATGAAAGGAATAATAGCCTTTTACTTGCTAAGCGTAACTTTAGAAAGTATTAACATACCAAAGTTTGTTAAAGGATTTGAGCACCTCGGTTACTCGACCGGCCGCCAGGAAGCGGTCATTGACCATCACTAGAGGCTTAACGGCAGGTAAGTGGCAGATTGCCGCCTGATTCAGGACAATGTAGCTCCCTCTCTCACCCCGGAAAGCTACAATCTGGCTGGTCAGCGCCCCTTGCGCCCCGAGGGTTGTAGCTCCCTCTCTCACCCCGGAAAGCTACAATCGGAGATTTCCAGCACCGGCAGTTCCATCGGGTTGTAGCTCCCTCTCTCACCCCGGAAAGCTACAATCACCAGCTGAAAGAACTGATCGGTGAAAACCGTTGTAGCTCCCTCTCTCACCCCGGAAAGCTACAATCTGCCGCTTCGGCAGTTCGACGGCAGGCTTCGTTGTAGCTCCCTCTCTCACCCCGGAAAGCTACAATCGTCGACCCCAACGACAGCATTGTCCGCTACGTTGTAGCTCCCTCTCTCACCCCGGAAAGCTACAATCTGTCGACGTCTCGCCGACCCCTGTCACGGTGTTGTAGCTCCCTCTCTCACCCCGGAAAGCTACAATCCCGAAGAACAAGGGCCGCGAGTTCAATTCGGTTGTAGCTCCCTCTCTCACCCCGGAAAGCTACAATCTCTGGGCGATATGTTCCCACTGTGCAGACGGTTGTAGCTCCCTCTCTCACCCCGGAAAGCTACAATCCTTCCGTAAGTTATTCAGCAGGCGCAACTAGTTGTAGCTCCCTCTCTCACCCCGGAAAGCTACAATCCTGGCCAACTCGGTAGCGGCTTCCTTCGCCGTTGTAGCTCCCTCTCTCACCCCGGAAAGCTACAATCAAGCATCGAAACACCCTTCGAAAATATGAAGTTGTAGCTCCCTCTCTCACCCCGGAAAGCTACAATCCATCGGTGAGGTGTCAGTGATTAACGGCGAGTTGTAGCTCCCTCTCTCACCCCGGAAAGCTACAATCGTGAAAGAGGTGCTGATGCGGTCGGCCCGGGTTGTAGCTCCCTCTCTCACCCCGGAAAGCTACAATCGCCTACTGACTTCACCAGTCAAGGCCGAGCGTTGTAGCTCCCTCTCTCACCCCGGAAAGCTACAATCGCGGAGCGCCGCCGTTCTTTCCGCTCAGCTGTTGTAGCTCCCTCTCTCACCCCGGAAAGCTACAATCTAGGCGACGCGCATCCGTTGCACCTGAATGGTTGTAGCTCCCTCTCTCACCCCGGAAAGCTACAATCACGGCAAGGTGTCGAAGTCGGTGGTTGATCGTTGTAGCTCCCTCTCTCACCCCGGAAAGCTACAATCTGGTGTGCCGTAACCCATGGCGGCCTGAAGGTTGTAGCTCCCTCTCTCACCCCGGAAAGCTACAATCAAGAAGCCCTCCGACCTGGGCTACCTGAAGGTTGTAGCTCCCTCTCTCACCCCGGAAAGCTACAATCTCGCCGATGGGCCTGGCCGATAAGAAGTTCGTTGTAGCTCCCTCTCTCACCCCGGAAAGCTACAATCTCCATATCAAAGCAGCATCGTATAAATCGAGTTGTAGCTCCCTCTCTCACCCCGGAAAGCTACAATCGCCGACTGGCGGTCGGTGCCTGAACGATGGGTTGTAGCTCCCTCTCTCACCCCGGAAAGCTACAATCCGGGACGATAACGGGGTGCCAAAGTGGCAGGTTGTAGCTCCCTCTCTCACCCCGGAAAGCTACAATCCCGTTCAATGAGCTGATCAACCAGGTACGTGTTGTAGCTCCCTCTCTCACCCCGGAAAGCTACAATCGCCGCCGCTGCTCGAACTGAACTGGTTCAAGTTGTAGCTCCCTCTCTCACCCCGGAAAGCTACAATCCGGAAAAGAATGAATGCCGCTGCAAGGCAGGTTGTAGCTCCCTCTCTCACCCCGGAAAGCTACAATCACGGAGCGCCGCTGTTCTTTCGGCCCAGCTGTTGTAGCTCCCTCTCTCACCCCGGAAAGCTACAATCACGTCGCCGACCGCATCCTGGCCGCGCTCGGTTGTAGCTCCCTCTCTCACCCCGGAAAGCTACAATCTGACGCAATCGAAATTCCCGCCCGGCGTAAGCTGGGCGGGAATTTTTTTGTTTAAATCCGGGATCAAAACAGCAGCATCTGGTTGGCCGGAACCTTTTTTTCCTGAAAAAGGGGCATGCCGACCAGGAGGCGAATGCCGGCAAACTGCTTTTCCGTGACGGTCATACAGCGAATGGAGCCGGCGGGCGGCAGACTGTCGACCAGGCGCTTCAAATGTTTTTCGTGGTCGTCGTTGCCGTTCAGCAGTCGCGCATAGACGGACCACTGGATCATGTCGTAGCCGTCATTGAGCAGGAAGCGGCGAAATTGCACGTAGGCGCGCTTCTCGGTTTTGGTGACCATGGGCAGGTCGAAGAAGACGATGAGTCGCATGAAGCGTCGTGTCTCCAGTCCCATGCCTCAACATTCCAGCCTGTGGGCGTGCAAGCCGATCAAGGTGGGTAATTCCAGTTCGCTGTCGCCTTGCTCGAATAGTCGGGCGAGACTTTCGACTGCGTATTCGATGGCGGAAAGCGCGGCCATCTTGCCTTGCGGCATGCCGACATCAACGTTGAGCAAGGCGACCAACGCGGCTTTGTCTTGCGGGGCGAGATCGCCTTCTGTGGTGGCTGGGTGTTTCGCGACATGCAGGTCGACCAAGGGGCGGAAGGGTTCGATCAGGTCGTCGGCCAGATTGAAGGCATTTTGTTCGCTGGCGTGGAAGAGGCCGATAGGCGGGTGCATGCCGTGGGCGACCAGTCCGCGTGCGATGGCGCCGCGCAGCACGGCGTAGCCGTAGTCGAGCGCCGCATTGGCCCAGCGTTCTTCTGCGCGATAAAAACCTTGGCCGAAGAGTTGGGTGAAATAAAAGGCGGCGGCCTGACCTTCGAGGTTTTCCGTGTCGCCCGAGCGTACCCGTCGGACGTAGGAATCCATGCGGTCGACGCCATTTTTGGCACAAAAACGAAGAACGGCCGCCTGGTTTTCGATCTTGCGCCGGACGATATTGGCCCAGGCCTGCTTGGCCAGGGGACGGGGAATGTCCATCTGCTTGCGCATCAGACGGGTGGTGCGGGAATGCGCGAGAAATGGCAGGAAGACGCCGTTGGGTTGGTGGTTGTCGCCGGTGGCGTAGAGGCCGATGCCGTAGTCGGCGCAGGCCGAGAGCACCGGGTGGGTGAGCTGGATTTCACGGTGATTGAGGACAATGATGGCGATGTCCTCGAAGGGGACGAAGGCTGTCTGTTCCTGTTCGATGGCCAGGGAATAATGCTCCCGGCGCAGCTTGGCTGGCCGGGAAATCATCACGCTACGCCAGCCCACGACGCTTCTCCGGTGGGGCGGGGTAGATGTTGCCCAGGGTGTCGACGTGGAGTTTTTCGATTGAAACAGCCATTTTGACGCCGATGCTTTCGATGAAACCATCTTTGCCCACATTTACATTACGATCATGTGCCCAAAGATTTACTGCGCCAGTTGATCGATTGCAGCTGGAGTAATACCCAGAGTGGCTTTCTTTTTTTAGCTTGATGCGTAGGAGGTCGTTTGGATACAGCGAAAAACACCAATCAAAGCTGTCATCAATCAGCGTCCATTCATCTTCGTCCTTGAACGCGATAATCGCCCGATTCGGCAGCCCGGTCACACGGTGATGCACATAAACCGGCACCAGATGAAACTTGCCACCCTTGGTGAAAACATCCACCCGCAACATGGTGTCGTTCTTGGCAATGCCGCCGCGCACCGGGATGCCGGAGAGTTTGTCGATGACTTTGGTCACCGTACGAACGATCGGGCCGGTCGGGTTGCCTTCCTTGTCCGGCTTGCGTAGCGGATTGGTGGCCGGAAATGCCTTGTCGCCCTTGCCGCCGTGGGCTTCGAGGCGTTCGCGAATGGCCCCGTACAGCTTTGCGTTGCGGTGGGGGTCGGCGAGCAAGTCGATGTCTTTCAACGTCAGGCTGGTGAGTGCAACCTTCTGCGTAACGCTTCCGTTTTTCTTCAATTTTTCCGGTTGACCGTAGATGGTGTCCTTGTGCGCTGCGCCACCGTTGCGGCGTTGCGGTGCGCGGGAAACGAATAGCGGTTTCAGCACCTTGAGTTCCTCTTCGCTGTAGCTACCCAAACGCGCCATTTCCTCCCGCAACAATTCCGGCGAGTCGATCTTCAGGCGGGCTTCGAGTTCGTGCCGGAAGTAGGGCCACGGGTCGGGGAAGTGTTCGCGCAGTTGCTGGTGCATGGCCGGATTGACGATCTCGCCGGTTTCGATATCGACGAAGCCATCGCGCACCTGCTCTAGTTCGCGGGTACGCGAGTAATTGGAAAGGCGCTGAACCATGCTGTGGCTGCATGCGGCGACAACGGCGGCATCGAGGGCGTGGTGGCGGTCGCTGTCGGAACGAACCTTGAGCAGTCCCCAGCGGGCGCGCAGGAAATTGGTCAGTTGGCCGCTAACGACGACACAGCGTTTGGTCTCGCTGCCCTCTGCAAGTTTCAGGTGCTGTTCGACGTAGTTCTTGAAGAAGCGGCAAACATAGCGGGTGTCGTTCAGGTTGCGTTCGCGAAACTCCTCGGATTCCTTGGCACCGAAATCCTTGCGTAGCAGCCGGGTGCGCTTGGCCAGTCGATAGGCCTTGTTCGATTCAACGAACGAAACGAAGCGTTGCCAGCTTTCGCTGTTCTCGGCTCCGCCCAAATACTCGTAGGGGGTACGGTTGCCCTTGTCGCGGTTTTCGCGGGTCAGCACCAGAACCTTGTTGTTCTTGCTGTCGTCGAAACTGCGTGAGTAGGGCAGGGCGTGGTCGATTTCCGTCGAGCCATCGAGGAAGATTTCGGCGACATTGCCCGACGCGGTGAGCGGCCTTTGGCTGTAGGCGCATTGGCCGTTCTGTTCCCGGTACAGGCGCCATTTTTCGAACTCAAGACCTTTCGGCGGGTGGCCGAATAGCTCGCTGAATTGTTCCCTGTCACGCTGATTCCTGGCCTGGTATTCGTCCTGATCCTTCTTGATCTTGTTGCGCTCATCGAATGGCCGGGACAGGTCGCGGGCCATTTCGATATGAACCGCCGACGGCGAGCCATAGCGCCGGATGATGGCGTTGACCACCTTGCGTGCCTGATTCAGCGAGCGCAGAACGACGGGGTTGCGCGGAATGTCGGCATCCTCGGCGAAGATCATCCGACCATCGCCGTCTCGGCCGTCGTACAACGGTGGCAGATATTTGTGTTCGCCTTCGCCGACCTTGAGCAACTGGCTGTGGTGATAGCCGGCCTGAACGCAGGCCTCGTCGTAGCGCAGGCCTTGCTCCATGTGCGGCACGATGGCGCGCAAGGCTTTCAGCGACAGGGAGTGGAATTTGTCGAAACGGATGTTGAGCAGGGCTTCGGTCAGCGCCTGGGGATTGGGCAGGGCCAGCTTGGCGAGTTCGGCGCGGACTTCGTCGTCGTCCTTGTATACGCTCAACACCCAGGCGATTTTGTCGAAAATCTCTGGTTGACCGCAGAGGGCATCCCCTGCGAGTTTTTCCCACTCGTCGTTGAGGCCGCCCTTGGTGAGCGTTTGTCGTAGTTCATGCCAGGCCGGGATTTTGACCAATGTGGCCGATTCCGGGTCTTTGGCCTTGCCTTCAGCCTTTTGTGCCTCGGTCGGGTAGGCGAGGCCGGTGAATTTGAAACCGCCGGCTTCCAGCAGCCCGGCTTTGGCGAGCGCGCTACCAAGCTGTTTATAGGTCAAGTCGCCGGCCTGCCGATAGGGCAAGGGCAGGCAGAGTTGGCGCTCCTGCTCGGTGAGCTGGCGGGTAACGCCGTCGGTGACGATGCGCAGATTGTTCAGGCGCGTCAGCCAGACATGGCGTTCGGCGGTGAAGCTGGCTTTGGGGGCGCGGTATTCGCCTTTCTCGAAGGTGCAGGTACCGAGCATCTTGAGCAGGTCGGTGCCAGCCAGGGCCGGTTTTTGCTGCCAGAACAATCCGCTCTTTTTGTCGCCGTTGCCGAGGATGGCCGTTTCCAGTGCGCCGGGGGTATGCAGGTTGCCGTATTCCCTTTGCTGGGCGAAAAGTAACGCCAGTTCCTTGGCGAGCAGTTCCCGCGAAAGTGCTTTTTGGTATTCGCCTTGCTTGTTGCGCTGCGCCTGCGGGAATTCGGCCAGAACCATTTCAGCCGCACTGCGATAGCCTTTTTCATCCATCAGCTTGGCCGTACCGGCCAGCCCCTGTTTGACCTTACCCCCTTCGCTCTTGCTGTCGCCTTCGGCCTGCTTCGCTTCGGCGCGGCTGATCCAGTGAAAACCCCGGTGCTTGCACAGGTGGTAAATGACGCGTGCCCATTCTTCGTCGTTAAGTCGGCGGTCGAGGCCATCGACCCGTAGTTGCCAGAGAGATTTTGAGAAAGGCAGCTCAGGCTTGAACAGTTTGGTGTCGGCGATGAGGCCCTCGCTTTTCAGCTGGCGAGCTAGTTTCTTCAGTCGCCACGTCCGCCGGAACAAACGTCGCCGCATCAGGCGCGCATTCCGTCGGGCAAGATTCAGGGATTCGCCTTCCTTGGCGGTTTCGGCTTTATCAAATGCCCGCACCCCCAAGTCGAGGATGTGGGTTTCTCCGAAGGCGCACCAGCCAACCGAGGCGATGCCAATGTCCAATCCGATGGTATATGTCGCACTCATGATTTGCGGTTTGTTATTCAAAGTGCGTAGAATAACGCCATGTAGCTTTCCGGGGTGAGAGCCGTTGCTACAATAAGGTGCCCCTTCGGGGGCGACCGAATCCGGCCCGGCAGGGAAACCTGCCGGGCCTTCCTTATTCCGACCTCGGTATTCGTCACTAATCACGCAGTTGCATCTGATGCTGCCATCGCTGCCCGGCAGCAGAAGCGATATGCCCGCCTCGTACCGACTACCCTTGCCGCCAAGGCAAGCCGTGGTAGCGCCAGCCGCCCTTGAAGCCCCGATGGGCGTGTTCGTCAGGTTCGCCTTCGAAGCCTTCGAGGATGTTGTAGGCCTCAAGTCCGAGTTCGGTCGCACAGGTCGCGGCGGCGATTGAGCGAACGCCGCTGCGGCAGAGCATCAGTGCTTTCTTGCCGGCCGGAATGGCCAGGACCAGTCCATCGGCAAAGCCGGTGTTGACTGCCATGCCCGGCCATTGTTTCCAGGGCAGCGCCACGGCGCCGGGCACGAAGCCGACCCACTCGCGTTCGGCATCGGTACGCACATCGACCAATACTGCGTTACCGGCTTGCCACCATTGGTAGGCGAGTTGAGGCGAGATGTCTCCGGCGTAGCTGTTGGCGGGGCGAACGCCATGCAGTTCGCCGCCGCCGGCATCGTGGCGGTGGCCAGAGGCCAGGTTGGCCGGTACGGCTTCGTCGATTCGGCGGGGGCGAGGCAGGTTCAGGGAGTTCATCAGTTGGACGAATTCCGCTTTGGTTTTGCCGGCAATCCGGACGTTGCCCAGTTTTTCCGCGCCGATCGTCGTGTTGCTGCGGCCCTGGTAGTCATGCCCCGGCCAGACGGTCGTTGCGTCGGGCAGGGCAAACAGCACCCGGGTCAAGCTGTCGTAGAGCGCTTCCGGACTGCCGGACTGGAAATCGGTCCGGCCGCAGGCATTGATCAGCAGCGTGTCGCCAGTAAAGACATGGTGCCGCCAGAGATAGCAGGTGCTGCCGGCGGTGTGGCCAGGGGTGTGGAGGGCCTGGATTTGTTCGTGGCCGAAGGACAGCACGTCGCCATCGTTGATTTGCATGGCGGCGGTCGTAATGCCGCAGCCGGCCGGTGCTGCCGTGCGCGCCCCGGTGTGCTCGGCCAACAGCCAGGCGCTGGTGATATGGTCGGCGTGGCCATGCGTTTCGACCGCCCAGACCAGTTTGATGGCGTGCTCAGCGAGCACGGCGAGATCCCGTTCGAGTTGTTCGTCGACCGGGTCGATAATCAGGCCTTCGCGCGACACCTGATCAAACAGGATGTAGGTGTAGGTACTGGAGGCGGGATCAAAAAGCTGGATCAACTCGGGAGGCGAGCCCATTGTCCATCTCCTTTGCAAAGCGGCATTCCCCATCTCAAGCGAGAGAGGCGCACTCCAAGTTAGTGCGGATTTTTCGGCCGAGGTTCAGGCCGCGTGGCGGCTAACCGGTCTGCTCCGCGATATTCTGAAAGGCGATTTCGGTGCGGAACGTGTTGTAGCCGGTCTTGGCGTTGTAGCTGCATTCGCCGCTGCCGTGATCGACGCCGCCAAGCAGGGGGCAGGCGCCGAACAGCTCGGCCACCCAGTCGACAAAGGCACGGACCTTGGCCGACAGGTGGCGGTTCTGCATGTAGGCCACTGAGATCGGCATCGATGCCGGCGACAGCTGCGGCAAGACTTCGACCAGCGCCCCCGATTCGAGATGCGGCAGGACCATGAAGCGCGCTGTCTGGATCATGCCGAAGCCCTGCAAGGCACAGGCGACATAGGCTTCGATGTCGTTGACCGAGACGTTGCCGCGCATCGCGACCGGGACGGACTGACCGTCGACGATGAAGTCCCAGTCGAAGTTGCGGCCGGTGCGGTGGGAGAAATATTGCACGGCGACGTGGTGCTGCAGGTCGTCGATGCCCTGTGGCACGCCGTAGCGCTCGAGGTAGTCCGGCGTGGCGCAGCTGATCAGCTTGAGGGCGCCGATACGCCGGGCGACCAGCGTCGAATCCTGCAACTCGCCGACCCGGATCACGCAATCGACCGCCTCGCGGACCAGGTCGACCATGCGGTCGCCCATGCCGATGACCAGCTCGACTTCCGGATAGCGGGCGTGGAACTCGCTGAGCCGGGGAATCAGGATCAGGCGGCCGATCGGCGACGGCACGTCGATCCGTAGCCGGCCTTTCGGCCCGCGCGCCACGTCGCGGAAGGAAGATTCGGTTTCCTCGACCTCGCCGAGGATGCGGGCGCAGTGCTCGTAGTAGGCGGCGCCATCCGGCGTCAGGCTCAGCCGCCGCGTCGTACGGTTGAGCAGGCGCACCTGCAACAGCGCTTCGAGGTTCTGGATGATGGTCGTTACCGTGGCCCGCGGCAGGCCCAGATGCTCGGCGGCCTTGGTGAAGCTGTTGGCATCGACCACCCGGGTGAACACCTGCATGGCTTGAAAACGGTCCATCGTCGCCCTTCCTGAATCAATACGATTGTTTGCTGGTACTGAATAGTATTGTCGAAATTTGTGTATTTATCCAGCCGAAAACAACACAGAAAATGGCGCCATCCCAATTTACGGCAGGTCCACCTGCCCCGGATGCGATGCCAATCAGCCCTTCGACGACCCAGCAGAAGCCGCAAGACCTGAGCATTGCCGGCCCGGCCGGCCCGCTCGCCCTGCGCCTCTACCGGCCGGGCCGGGCGCCGGTCGGGCTGCCCGTCGTCCTCTATTTCCACGGTGGCGGCTTCGTCGGCGGTAGCCTGGACGATGCCGACGCCGCCGCCAGCTTCATCGCCGAACAGACGCCGGCCCTGGTTGTCGCCGTCGATTACGCGCTGGCCCCGGCCCGGCCTTTTCCGGCGGCGCCGGAAGACGCCCATGCCGCGGCGCTGTGGCTGGCCGAACATGCCGCCGAACTGGGCGGCGACGCGGCCCGGCTGGCGGTCGCCGGCGACGATGCCGGCGGCAACCTGGCCGCCGCCCTCACGCTGATCGCCCGCGACCGCAACGGCCCGGTCATCGCCGCCCAGGCGCTGGTCGGGCCGATGCTCGACCCGAGCATGAGCCGGCTCGGCGATGGCGCCCGCCTGAACTCCGACCTCAGCGCCGCGACCTGTGCCGACTGCTATCGCCAATACCTGCCGCAACCGCGCCAGCGCCTGCATCCCTACGCTTCGCCGCTGGTCTCGGTACGGCAGGCCGGCCTGCCGCCGGCGCTGATCGTCACCGCCGAATGCGACGTGCTGCACAACGAAGCCGAGAAATACGCCGCAGCGCTGATCGCCGCCGGCGTGCCGACCCAGGTCGTGCGCTTTGCCGGCGTCAACCACGCCAGCTTGGTCGCGCACCGGCCGGCCCTGGCCGAAATCGCCCATTTCCTGCGCCGCCGGCTATGGGATGGCGCGGCGCCGGCGCATCCGCTCAATTTGTAGGATCAGGCAAGGATTGGCGACGAACAGGCTGCCGCCCCGGACGCCGCTCCGCCTACCCTGGCTCCCGATAAAAACAGAACTCCGTCTTTCAAAACTTCCAGAGGATTCATCATGCCCCTACGCCAAAAACGCCTCGTTCTCGCCGCCGCCCTGGCTGGCCTGTTCACGCTCGGCGGCGGTCTCGCCGTCTATCACGGCCAGGCCGGCGCCGCCCCGGCCGCTGCCACGCCCGCCGCCGCGATGGTCGATGTCGCCGAAGTTGCCAGCCGCGCCGTCACCGAATGGCAGCAGTATTCCGGCCGCCTCGAAGCGGTCGAGCGGGTCGAGATCCACCCGCAGGTCTCCGGCATCCTGACCGCCGTGCATTTCAAGGATGGCAGCCTGGTCAAGAAGGGCGAGCTGCTGTTCACCATCGACCCGCGCCCCTTCGCCGCCGAAGTCGCCCGCGCCGAAGCCCAGTTGGCGGCGATGGATGCCCGCGTCGCCTACACCGCCAGCGACCTGGCGCGCGGCGAACGGCTGCTGGCCGAAAACGCCATCGCCCGCCGCGATTTTGACGAGAAGCAGAATGCCGCCCGCGAAGCCAAGGCCAACCTGCAGGCGGCCAAGGCGGCATTGAACGTCGCCCAGCTCAATCTCGAATACACCCGGATCACGGCACCGATTGCCGGCCGCGTCTCGCGCGCCGAAGTCACCGTCGGCAACCTGGTCGCGCCCGGCAACGGCCCGGCGCTGACCTCGCTGGTCTCGGCCGACCGCATCTACGCCGCCTTCGATGTCGATGAGCAAAGCTACCTGAAGGTGGTCAACGGCAGCCAGGGCAAGGCGCTGCCCATCCATCTCGGGTTGGCCGACGACGACGGCTATTCGCTGGAAGGCAAGCTGAGTTCGGTGGACAACCGCCTCGACAGCAGTTCCGGCACCATCCGCCTGCGCGCCCTGGTCGATAACCCGGACGGCAAGCTGCTGCCCGGCCTTTATGCCCGCATCCGGCTTGGCGGCGCCAGCCAGCGCGACGCGCTGCTGATCGACGAGAAGGCCGTCGGCACGGACCAGGCCAAGCGTTTCGTGCTGGTCGTCGGCGACGGCAACCAGACCGCCTATCGCGAAGTCCGGCTGGGCAGCGTGCAGGACGGCCTGCGCGTCGTCGAAAGCGGCCTCCAGGCGGGCGAACGCATCGTCGTCAACGGCCTGCAACGGGTCCGCCCCGGCGACCCGGTCACCCCCAATCTCGTCCCGATGGGCGGCGCCGCGCCGGCTGCGGCCAAGGGCTAAGGACTCCCTGCCATGAACATTTCAAAATTCTTCATCGACCGGCCGATCTTCGCCGGCGTGCTTTCCATCCTGCTGCTGCTGGCCGGCGTGCTGGCGCTGTTCCAGTTGCCGATATCGGAGTACCCGGAAGTCGTGCCGCCCTCGGTTGTGGTGCGTGCCCAGTATCCCGGCGCCAACCCCAAGGTGATCGCCGAAACCGTCGCCTCGCCGCTCGAAGAGTCGATCAACGGCGTCGAGAACATGCTCTACATGCAGTCGCAGGCCAACAGCGACGGCAACCTGACGGTGACGGTCAACTTCAAGCTCGGCGTCGATCCCGACAAGGCGCAGCAACTGGTCCAGAACCGCGTCGCCCAGGCCTTGCCGCGCTTGCCCGAGGATGTCCAGCGCCTCGGCGTGACGACGGTGAAAAGCTCGCCGACGCTGACCCTGGTGGTGCACCTGATCTCACCCGACGACAAGTACGACGCCACCTACCTGCGCAATTACGCGGTGCTCAACATCAAGGACCGGCTGGCCCGCCTGCAGGGGGTCGGTGAAGTCTCGGTCTGGGGCGCCGGCAATTACGCCATGCGCGTCTGGCTCGACCCGCAAAAGGTCGCCCAGCGCGGGTTGACCGCCAGCGAAGTGGTGCGCGCCATTCGCGAGCAGAACGTCCAGGTCGCCGCCGGCGTCATCGGCGCTTCGCCCAGCCAGCCGGACACGCCGATGCAGTTTTCGGTCAACGCCCAGGGCCGCCTGCAAAGCGAAGAAGAGTTCCGCGACATCGTGCTCAAGGCCTCGCCCGACGGCAGCGTCACCCGCCTGGCCGACGTCGCCCGCGTCCAGCTCGATGCCGCCGAATACGGCCTGCGCTCGCTGCTCAACAACAAGCCGGCGATCGGCATGGGCATCATGCAGTCGCCCGGCGCCAACGCCCTCGACGTTTCGGCCCAGGTGCGCGCCACCATGGCCGAACTGGAAAAGGATTTCCCGGCCTCGGTCGAATATCGCATCGAGTACGACCCGACGCAGTTCGTCCGGGCCAGCATCAAGGCCGTCGTCCATACCCTGCTCGAAGCCATCGCGCTGGTCGTGCTGGTCGTCATCGTCTTCCTGCAGACCTGGCGCGCCTCGATCATCCCGCTGCTCGCCGTGCCCGTCTCCATCGTCGGCACCTTCTCGCTGATGCTCGGTTTCGGCTATTCGATCAACGCCCTGTCGCTGTTCGGCATGGTGCTGGCGATCGGCATCGTCGTCGATGACGCCATCGTCGTCGTCGAAAACGTCGAGCGCAACATCGAGGCCGGGCTGACCCCGCGCGAAGCGACCTACCGGGCGATGCGCGAAGTCAGCGGGCCGATCATCGCCATCGCCCTGACCCTGGTCGCCGTCTTCGTGCCGCTCGCCTTCATGACCGGCCTGACCGGCCAGTTCTACAAGCAGTTCGCGATGACCATCGCCATCTCGACGGTGATCTCGGCCTTCAACTCGCTGACCCTGTCGCCGGCCCTCGCCGCCCTGCTGCTCAAGAGTCACGGTGCCGAGCCGGACTGGCTGACGCGGCAGATGAACCGCTTCTTCGGCCGTTTCTTCGCCGCCTTCAACCGCTTCTTCGGCCGCGCTTCCGAGAACTACGGCCGCGGCGTCAGCGGCGTGATCGGTCGCAAGGCGTCGGCGATGGGCATTTATGCCGTTTTGCTCGGGTTGACCGTCGGCATCTCCTATCTGGTGCCCGGCGGCTTCGTGCCGGCCCAGGACAAGCAGTACCTGATCAGCTTCACGCAATTGCCGAACGGCGCCTCGCTCGACCGCACCGAGGCGGTGATCCGCCAGATGGGCGAGGTCGCCCTGGCCCAGCCCGGCGTCGAAAGCACCATCGCCTTCCCCGGCCTGTCGATCAACGGCTTCACCAACAGTTCCAGCGCCGGCATCGTCTTCGTCACGCTGAAACCCTTCGCCGAGCGGCAAAGCCCGGAACTCTCGGCCGGTGCCATCGCCGGCGCGCTGAACCAGAAGTATTCGGCGATCCAGGAAGCCTTCATCGCCGTCTTCCCGCCGCCGCCGGTGATGGGGCTGGGCACGGTGGGCGGCTTCAAGCTGCAGATCGAGGATCGTGGCGCCATCGGCTATAGCGAACTCAACGCTGCCGCCAACGCCTTCATGGCAGCCGCTGCCAAGACGCCGGAACTGGGGCCGATGTTTTCCAGCTATCAGATCAATGTGCCCCAGCTCGACGTTGATCTCGACCGCGTCAAGGCTAAGCAGCAGGGGGTTTCGGTGACCGACGTCTTCGACACCATGCAGATCTACCTCGGTTCGCTCTACGTCAACGACTTCAACCGCTTCGGCCGCACCTATCAGGTTCGCGCCCAGGCCGATGCGCCGTTCCGCGCCCATCCGGAGGACATCCTGCAACTGAAGACGCGCAACAACCAGGGCGAAATGGTGCCGCTCTCCTCGTTGGTCAAGGTCCGCACCACCTTCGGCCCGGAAATGGTCGTCCGCTACAACGGCTACACCGCTGCCGACATCAACGGCGGCCCGGCCCCCGGCTACTCCTCGGCCCAGGCCGAGGCGGCGGTCGAGCGGATTGCCGCGGAAACCCTGCCGCGCGGCGTGCGTTTCGAATGGACCGACCTGACCTACCAGAAGATCCTGGCCGGCAACGCCGGCATCTGGGTCTTCCCGATCAGCCTGCTGCTCGTCTTCCTGGTGCTGGCGGCGCAGTACGAAAGCCTGACCCTGCCGCTGGCGGTGATCATGATCGTGCCGATGAGCATCCTGGCGGCGCTGACCGGCGTCTGGCTGACCGGCGGCGACAACAACATCTTCACCCAGATCGGGCTGATGGTGCTGGTCGGGCTGGCCTGCAAGAACGCCATCCTGATCGTCGAGTTCGCCCGCGAACTGGAAATCCAGGGGGCGACGCCGCTCCAGGCGGCGATCGACGCCAGCCGGCTGCGCCTGCGGCCGATCCTGATGACCTCGATCGCTTTCATCATGGGCGTCATCCCGCTCGTCACCTCGAGCGGCGCCGGCTCGGAAATGCGCCACGCGATGGGCATCGCCGTCTTCTTCGGCATGCTCGGCGTGACCCTGTTCGGCCTCTTCCTGACCCCGGTGTTCTATGTGCTGCTGCGCACGCTGGACAAGCGCCACAAGCTGCATACCGCCGCCCCGCATGAAGCGCCCATCGCCCCCGCCCATAGCGCGGCCTGAAGCCCAGGAGAAATGAACATGAATTACCTGCTCCCTTACCCGCCCTCAAGCAGCGCCATGGCCCAGGGCCACGTCATTCCCGCGAAAGCGGGAATCCAGGCTGCCGTTCCCCGGTACCAAAAAATCGCCATCTTCCCGCTGCTCGCTGCATTGCTGACGCTGGCCGGTTGCTCACTGGCCCCGACCTACCAGCCGCCCCAGGTCGACACGCCCGCCGCTTTCAAGGAAGCGCCAGCGAAAGGCCAATGGAAGACCGCCGAGCCGGCCGAGAACATCCCGCGCGGCGAATGGTGGAAGGCTTTTGCCGACCCGACGCTGGACGATCTGGAAAGCCGGGCCGCCGCCGCCAATCTCGACCTCAAGGCCGGCGCCGCCCGCCTGGCCCAGGCCCGTGCGCTACAGCAGAACGCCCGTTCGGCGCTCTTCCCGCAGATCGGCATCGGCGCCGGGCCGACCCGCCAGCGCCCGTCGCCGGCTTCGCAAAGGCTGGCCGCCGACGCCGAGACCAGCATCTCGACGCTGTGGCGGGCGCAAGGCACCGTCGCCTACGAGGCCGACCTGTTCGGCCGCATCAGCAGCGGCGTCGATGCCGCCAAGGCGACGACTGAGCAACGCGAAGCCCTGTTCCACTCGCTGCAACTGGCCATCCAGGCCGATGTCGCGCAGGCTTACTTCTCGCTGCGCGAACTCGATGCGTTGTCGGCGCTCTACGCCGATACCGTCAAGCTGCGCGAGCAGAGTACCCGGCTTTTCCAGCGCCGCTTCGACGAAGGCGACATCAGCGAGCTGGAGCTGGCGCGTTCGCGCACCGAACTCGCCTCGGCCCGTTCCGAAGCGCTCGGCATCGCCCGCCAGCGGGCGGTGGCCGAACACAGCCTAGCCATCCTGCTCGGCCAGGCACCGGCTGCCTTCGCGCTGCCGGCGCAGCCGCTCAATCGGGTCAGCTTGCAGGTGCCGGCCGGCCTGCCCTCGGCACTGCTCGAACGGCGGCCCGACATCGCCGCTGCCGAACGGGCGATGGCCGCCGCCAATGCCCGGATCGGCACTGCCCGCGCCGCCTTCTTCCCGCGCCTCAGCCTGACCGGCGCGCTCGGTTACGAGTCGAATGAGCTGGGCGACCTGTTCAAGTGGAGCAGTCGCGCCTTCGTCATGGGGCCGCTGGTCGGCACGCTGCTCTCGCTGCCGATCTTCGACGGCGGCGCCCGCCAGGCCGGCGTCGATCAGGCGCATGCGGTCTACGCCGAAGAGGCGGCCAATTACCAGCAAACGGTGCTGCGCGCCTTCAAGGAAGTCGAGGACAACCTTGCCCACCTGCGCCTGCTCGGCGATCAGACGCAGGCCCAGGACGACGCGGTGGGCTCGGCCCGGCGCGCCGCCCGGCTGTCGCAGATCCAGTATCGCGAAGGGTCGGTCAGCCACCTCAACGTCATCGACGCCGAGCGCAGCGTGCTGCAGCAAGAGCGCGTCGCGGTCCAGCTCGACGCCGAGCGGGCGCGGGCGACGGTAAACCTGATCCGCGCCATCGGCGGTGGCTGGGTTACGCCCGCCGCTTCCTGAAGGGGCAATAAAAAAGCGGAACGCCGTCGCCGGGGTTCCGCTTTGCGCTGGCGTCGTCCGGTTTAGCCGAACATGTCTTCGTACATCCGCCCGGCCCAGGCGAAGTCTTCGGTGACCAGTTCGTCGCGGCGCAGGTTGTCGTCGTCCTGGTCCTGGATGATGATCCCCTTGTCGTTGACGTGGTACTGGAAGCGCACTGCGACGTCCTCGCGCGGCTGGGTGTTGACCATCATGAAGCACAGGTTGTCGGGCAGCGCGTACTTTGGCTGGCGGCCCTGGCTGCGGTCGACGATGTATTTGGCAACGATTTTGGCGTGCGCGTTGGCGACGTGGCCGGCCTTCGGGTAGAAGTTGAAATTCGGCGAAACGACGCCGACCGCATCGCCGATCACGTACACGTCCGGGTCGTCCTTCATGTTCAGGAAGAAGGGATCGACGCCGGCCCAGCCGGTCGGCTTGCCTTCGGCGTTCTTGCCGATCAGGCCGGCCTTCCAGGCCATGTCGCCGGCCTGGTGCGGGGCCATCAGGATGCTGTGGTCGAACGTGAAGTCGCCGGCGGCGGTCTTGATCTTCTTGTTGAAGGGATCGACTTCCTTGATCACCGCCTTCGGGACATAGACGATCTGGTCCTTGTAGAGATTCTCGAAAGCTTCCTGGAAGCCGCCGGTGATCGGGCGCGGGCTGTCCTTGGGGTCGAGGATGATGACCTTGCCCTTGATCTTGCGCTCCTTGATCAGGCCGGCGATCAGACAGGCGCGCTCGTAGGGCGACGGCGGGCAGCGGTGCGGCGGCGGGGGCAGGGTCATCACCAGGTCGCCGCCGGTGAAATTCTGAATGCTTTGCTTCAACTGGAAATGCTCGGCATTCGGGATGTAGGCGGCCGGGAAATGGGCGCGGGTGTATTCCGCCGCCTTGCGGTCGTTGCCGAACCAGGCTTCATAGTTGTAGCGGATGCCGGCGCCGACGATCAGGTAGTCGTAGTCGATCCAGCCCTGGGCGGTGATGACCCGTTTTTTGTCGCGCTCGAAGGCGGTGACTTCGGTCTGGATGAAGTGGTAGCCGTATTTTTGCGCAACTTTCAGGTAGCTGAAGGTCAGGAAATTGGTGTCGACGACATCGACCAGCCACTTGTTGCTCATCGGGCAGGAGAAGAACACCGGGTTGCGTTCGAGGACGACGACGTCGAGCGTCGGGTCGAGCTTCTTCAGGTGCTTGGCGGCGCTGATGCCGCCCCAGCCGCCACCGCAGACGACGACGCGCTTGCCGTTTGCCTTGGGCAGCAGCGGGTCGGACTGCATGTTGATCAGGAAGGGTAGCGGGCTGGTCGGCTGGGCGAGGGCGGCGGTCGCGGTCAACGCGCTGCCGGCCGCCAGGAATTGTCGGCGGTTCAAAGTCATCTTGTCTCCATGAAGTTAGCCGTCCGACGGCGGAGTGCATCGGACTTACGGTGAAGCGGGGGAAAGCAAAGGCGGTAACGCAGACCGCCGGGCGCCGAGTTTACCTGTTCCCGGTTGCTTCGCCGGGCGCTTGTTGCGATCATCCGGGGGATACCTTGGAGGGGACGATGGATTCTGAAGTTGCGCCGCTGAACGAAGCGCCGTGGAAGCACTATTCCGTGCTGGTGGTCGATGACGAACCGGGCATGGTCAGTTTCCTGCAGCGCGCCCTGACCTCGCGCTGCGGCGTGGTCGATACGGCGGGCAGCGTCGAGCAGGCCGAACCCTTGCTGCGTCGTCGTCTCTACGACCTGATCGTGCTCGACATCGCGCTGCCCGGCCGTTCCGGCATCGACTGGCTGCACCAGTTGCGCGACGAAGGCTACGCCGGCGATGTCGTGCTGATGACTGCCTATGCCGACCTCGATACCGCGATCGACGCCTTGCGAGCCGGCGCCGCCGATTTCCTGCTCAAGCCCTTTTCGCTGGCCCAGGTGCTGAATGCGATCCAGCGCTGTTTCGAGCGCTCGCGGCTGCTTCGCGAAAACTTCGTGCTGCGCCGCGAAGTCAGCGAACGGGCGGCCGATGTCGAAGGCATCGTCGGCCAGTCTGATGTCATGCTCGCCGCCTGCGAGCGCCTCAAGCGCATCGCACCGACCCCGGCCACCGTGCTGCTGACCGGCGAATCCGGCACCGGCAAGGAAGTCGCGGCGCGCGCCCTGCACCGGATGAGCAACCGGGCGGCGGCCTCCTTCGTGCCGGTGAACTGCGCGGCGATTGCCTCGGAACTGATCGAGTCGGAGCTGTTCGGTCACGTCAAGGGCGCCTTCACCGGCGCCCAGCAGAGCCGCGAAGGCCTGTTCTACTACGCCCGCGGCGGTACGCTGTTTCTCGACGAAATCGGCGAATTGCCGGCGGCCGCCCAGGCCAAGCTGCTGCGTGTGCTGGAAGAGCGGCGGATCAGGCCGGTCGGTTCGGAGCAGGAAATCCCGGTCGATGTCCGGGTCATCGCCGCGACCAACCGCGACCTGAAAGCCGAGGTGGCTGCCCAGCGCTTCCGCCAGGATCTCTATTACCGGTTGCAGGTCGTCGAAGTGACACTGCCACCGCTGCGCGAGCGGCCGGACGACCTGCCGCTGCTGGTCGAGCATTTCATCAGCCAGTTGGCGCCTTACCTCGATGTGCCGCGCCTTGAACTGGATGGCCGCACCCTGAACCGGATGGCGGCCTACGACTGGCCGGGCAATGTCCGCGAACTGCGCAATTTCGTCGAACGCTCGTTGATTCTCGGCTGGTTCGACCTCGGGCCAGAACCGAAGGCGAGCGCCGTCGCCGCCGGCAGTACCGATGAAAGCCTGGAGTCGGTCGAGAAGCGCCACATCCTGGCCGTGCTCGGTGCCTGCGACGGCAACAAGTCGGAGGCCGGCCGCCGGCTGGGCGTCTCGCGCAAGACGCTGGACCGCAAATGCCAGGCCTGGGGCGTGGTCGACGTCCACTGATGGCGATGCAGCACAGCCCGCTCAACCCGCCGAGCCGGCGGTCGATCCGTGTCCGCCTGCTCTTGCTCGCCCTGCTGCCGCTCGGTATCGCGCTGCCGGCGATGGTCGCCGTGCTGGCCAGTTGGGGCGGCGATTATTTCGACCGCCTGCTGGTTACCAAGGTACGGGCCGACCTGGCGGTGGCGCACGGCTATTACGAGCGGGTGGCGGAGGGGATGGGGCGCTCGGTCGAAGGCCTGGCCGGATCGGCCCGGCTGGCGCGGGTGCTGACTTTGCCGGCGGTGCAGCGCGCGGCGGCGATGGACGACCTGCTCGATACGGCGCGCCTGGCGCAGCGCCTCGATTTTCTGCATTTTTTGCCGGTCGACCGCAGCATTCAACTGGCCGCCACCTGGCCGGTGCTCGATGCGGCGCTAGCCGGCGTGGCGCGCACCGAAACCGAGCTCTTCTCGGCCGAGCAGTTGCGGGCGATCGACCCACGGCTGGCCGAGCGGGCGCTGACGCCGCTGCTCGAAACCGCCAATGCCCAGATTGACCGGCGCCAGGTCGAGGAGCGCGGCCTGCTGATCCATACCGCCGCCCCGGTGCACGCCGCCGATGGCCGCCTGCTCGGGGTACTGGCCGGCGGCGCGCTGCTCAACAAGAATCTCGAATTCATCGACCGCCTGAACGAAATCGTCTATCCGGAAGGCGCCCTGCCGCTCGGTAGCGCCGGCACGGCGACGCTGTTCCTCGGCGATGTCCGGGTGGCGACCAATGTCCGGCTGTTCGAGGGCGGTCGCGCCATCGGCACGCGGGTCTCGGCCGCCGTGCATCAGGCCGTGCTCGACGAGGGACGCACCTGGCTGGATCGCGCCTTCGTCGTCCGCGACTGGTACGTCTCGGCCTACGAGCCGCTGCTCGACAGTCGTGGCCAGCGGATCGGCATGCTCTACGTCGGTTTCCTCGAAGGCCCGTTCGAAGCCGCCAAGCGCAGCGCGCTCGGCATCGTGGTCGGGCTGTTCGGGCTGGTCATGCTGGTTGCCGGCGTCTTTGCGGTGCTCTGGGCGCGCCGGGTCTTCAAGCCGATCGAGCGCATGCACGCCACCATGCATGCCATCGAACACGGCGACAGCGCGGCGCGGGTTGGCGAAGTCGAGAGCCAGGACGAACTCGGCGTCGTCGCCGCCCATTTCGACCGTCTGCTCGACCAGTTGCAGGCCCAGGCCAGTTCTCTGAAGCGCTGGGGCCAGTCGCTCGATGCCAAGGTCGCCGAACGGACGGCCGAACTGGAGCAGGCGGTGGCCGATCTGAAGGCGGCGCAATCGCAACTGGTGATGAGCGAGAAATTGGCCGCCATCGGCCAGTTGACCGCCGGCGTGGCGCACGAGATCAACAATCCGGTGGCGGTCATCCAGGGCAATCTCGATGTCCTGCGCGACATCCTCGGCCCGGCCGCCGAGCCGGTGGCGCCGGAGATCAAGCTGATCCACGAGCAGGTGCACCGCATCCGGCTGATCGTCGCCAAACTGCTGCAGTTTGCGCGGCCGCAGGATTACGTCGGCTACCTGGAACCGGTCTCGCCGGCCCAGCTGATCCAGGACAGCCTGCTGCTGGTCGGCCACCTGCTGAAGAAGGGCAATATCGCCATCGAGCAGCATTTCGACTCGACCCGCCATGTGCTGTGCAACCGCAACGAACTGCAGCAGGTGCTGATCAACCTGCTGGTCAACGCCATCCAGGCGATGCCCGAGGGCGGCGTACTGGTGCTGGCGGCGGAGGACTGGGACGAGGCCGACATGCCGGTCGGCCTCAAGCTGGTCGTCGCCGACACCGGCCCGGGCCTGACAGTGGCCGAGCGCGACAGTCTGTTCAAGCCCTTCTACACCGCCAAGAAGCCGGGCGGCACCGGGCTCGGCCTGTGGGTCAGCCTGTCGCTGATCGAGCGCTACGGCGGCCGGATCAGCGTGGACAGCGAGCCGGGCCGCGGTTCATGCTTCACGGTCTGGCTGCGCTTCGAGCCGCTGGCGCTGGAGCGCGTCGTTTAGCAAAACTTCACACAGCCGGTCATGATCGTCGACTAGGATGAAGGAACCTCATTCCTTGTGGAGAACATCATGGGACTTCTTGATTCGGTGGTCGGTGCGCTGGCCGGTGGCCAGTCGGGCGGCAACAACGCCCTGCTCGAAACGGTGCTGCAGTTGATCAACAACCCGCAAACCGGCGGCCTGGCCGGGCTGGTCCAGTCTTTCCAGCAGGGTGGGCTGGCGGAAATCGTCAATTCCTGGGTGTCGACCGGCGCCAACCTGCCGATTTCGCCCGAGCAGATCCAGCGCGTGCTCGGCAACTCGTCGCTGCAGGGGCTGGCAGCGCAACTCGGGGTCAGTCCGGAGCAGGCCTCCGGCAGCCTGGCCGACCTGCTGCCGCAGGTGGTCGACCAGCTGACGCCGAATGGCCAGGTGCCGCAGGGCGGTGATCTGATGGCGCAAGGCCTTGATCTGCTGAAGGGCAAGCTGTTCGGCTGATTGCCTTTGGTCATGCGGCGCTATGCCGCATTCCCGTTGCCGCTATATGCGGTTAGCATTGCATCCGTTCCTGCGGTAACGCGGGATCACCCTGATACCTCTTGTTTCCGGCCCCGTTCCTCCCAGGCGGGGCCTTTTTTTGCCGCCCGATTGCCGCTCGCGAAGCGGGGTGTGACAATCCCGGCCCCGAATCATTTTTGCCGAGCCCGCCATGACGCTGATTTCGTTGAGCCAGTTCGTCGCCTTTCTCGGCGCCGCCATGCTGCTGACCCTGGCCCCGGGGCCGGACAACATGCTGGTGCTGTCGCTCGGCGCGGCGCGCGGCCGGCGGGCCGGCATCGCTTTCGGGCTGGGCTGCGCCAGCGGCTGCCTGAGCCATACGCTGCTCGCGGCGCTCGGCGTCGGCGCACTGATCGCCGCCAGTCCGCCCGCTTTCGGCGCCCTCAAGCTGATCGGCGGCTTGTACCTGATCTGGCTCGGCTGGCAGGCCTGGCGCAGCCGGGGCGCGACGGAGATGGCGGGGGCGGGCGGTCACGAGTCGGCGGCGCGGCTGTTCGGCAAGGGTTGCCTGGCCAATGCGATCAACCCCAAGGTCATCACCTTCTTTCTCGCCTTCCTGCCGCAATTCGTCGATGCCGGACGGGCCGATGCGGCGGCCCAGATGCTGCAACTGGGCGTCATCTTCACGCTGCAGGCGGCTGTGCTCTTCGGCCTGCTCGGCTATTTTGCCGGTGCCGCCGGGCAGTTGCTGCAGCGCCGGCCGCGCATGGGTTTATGGCTGGACCGATTGGCCGGGACGATTTTCGTCGGGCTCGGCCTGCGCCTGATCGTCGACCGCTGAACTCAGCTTTCCAGGAAGCGTTCGAGCAGCACATTGAGGAAACGCCGGCCCTTCAGCGTCGGCGCGATTTTCTCCGGGCCGACTTCGAGCAGGCCTTCGCGTTCGGCTGCCTTCAGTTGCGGCACGATGCGCTGCAGTTGCTGCGCCGTGCGCGCCTCGAACTGCGACGGGTGGAAGCCGTCGGCCAGGCGCAGCGCATTCATCATGAATTCGAACGGCAACTCGCTGCCGGCGATTTCGCGCGATTCCTGCAGCGGCTGACCCTGCTGCACGTTGTCCAGGTAGGCGTTCGGGTGCTTCCAGCGCATCTGGCGCAGCACGCGGTCGTGTAGCGTCAGCTTGGAGTGGGCCCCGGCGCCGATACCGAGGTAGTCGCCGAAGTACCAGTAATTCAGGTTGTGGCGGCATTGCTTGCCGGCCCGGGCGAAGGCCGAGGTTTCGTAGTTGCTGAAACCGGCGGCGGCCAGCCGGGTCTCGATCGCCTCCTGCATGTCGGCACAGAGATCGCCTTCCGGCAGTTCGGGTGGGAAGGCGGCGAAGCGGGTGTTCGGCTCCAGCGTCAGCTGGTAGCAGGAGAGGTGCGAGGGCTGGAAGGACAGGGCGGTGTCGACGTCGCTCAGCGCCTGTTCCAGCGTCTGGCCGGGCAGGCCGTACATCAGGTCGAGATTGAAGGACTCGAAATGCTCGCCGGCCAGTTGCGCCGCCCGTTTGGCCTCGGCGGCGCCGTGAATGCGGCCGAGTGCCGTCAGGTGGTCGTCGTTGAAGCTCTGGATGCCGAGCGACAGGCGATTGACGCCGGCGGCGCGGAAGCCGGCGAACTTCTCGGCCTCGACCGTGCCCGGATTCGCTTCCAGCGTGATTTCGGCGTCCGGCGCCAGCATCGCCAGCGCCCGGAAGGCGGCGAGCAGTTCGTCGATGGCGGCCGGCGACAACAGGCTGGGCGTGCCGCCGCCGAAGAAGACGCTGACCACCGGCCGGCCCCAGATCAGCGGCAGCGCCGATTGCAGGTCGGCAATCAGCGCATCGACATACTGGCGCTCGGGGATCGCGCCATTCGCCTCATGCGAGTTGAAGTCGCAGTACGGGCACTTCTGGACGCACCACGGCACGTGCACATAGAGCGCCAGCGGCGGCGAGACCTTGAATTCGAGGATGCCGGCGGTCGACACCGGTTTTTGGGCAAAAATGGGAATGGTGCGGGCCATGGCGAGTCGACAGTACGAAGGTGCGGTGGGCGGTGATGAAAGATCGACGCCCGCGGCGGCGGGCGTCGGAATCCTTGGGGACTGCGCTTCGACCTACAGGCTGGGCAGGCGTTCGATCAGTTTTTGCATGGCCTGGCCGCGATGCGAGACGCGGTTCTTGGTCTCGGCATCGAGTTCGGCCGCCGTCTGCTTGAATTCCGGCACGAAGAACAGCGGGTCGTAGCCGAAGCCGCCTTCGCCGCGCAGTTCGGGGATGATCTCGCCGTGCCATTCGCCTTCGGCGATCAGCGGTTGCGGATCGTCGGCATGGCGGAC
The DNA here is from genome assembly GCF_001551835.1 of Dechloromonas denitrificans. Classification (GTDB taxonomy): domain Bacteria; phylum Pseudomonadota; class Gammaproteobacteria; order Burkholderiales; family Rhodocyclaceae; genus Azonexus; species Azonexus denitrificans. The sequence goes on from NZ_LODL01000040.1 coordinate 208,691, forward strand.
CAGCACGATGACCGAGACGAAATGGGCGCGCCGGTCCGGGTGGTCGGCGAGGTCGGCGAACAACTTTTCGTTGTTGCGTGCATCCGACTTCGGTTCGCCGGCATAGCGCGCCGAGATGACGCCGGGGGCGCCACCGAGGGCGCTGACGCAGAGGCCGGAATCGTCGGCCAGGGCGGGCAGGCCGGACAGCTTTGAGGCATGACGGGCCTTGGCCAGTGCATTTTCGACGAAGGTGCAGTGCGGCTCTTCGGCTTCCGGGATGCCGAGCTGGCCTTGCGGGATGACTTCGAAGCCGAGCGGCGCCAGCAGCGCGTTCAGCTCCTTCATCTTCTTGGCGTTGTTGGAGGCGAGGACGAGTTTTTTCATCAGGCGAGGGCCGTTTGCTGGGCGGCGATCAGCTGGCGGATGCCGGCTTCGGCGAGGTCGGTCAGGGTGTTCATCTGGGCCCGGGTGAAGGGTTCGCCTTCGGCCGTGCCCTGCACTTCGACAATGCCGCCGGAACCGGTCATCACGACATTCATGTCGGTATCGCAGTTGGAGTCTTCCGGGTAGTCGAGGTCGAGGACCGGCGAGCCTTCGTAGATGCCGACCGAAATGGCGGCGACGTGGTCGCGCACCGGGTTGAGCGGCAGCTTGCCGTCGGCGACCAGCTTTTCGCAGGCTTCGTAGAGGGCGAGCCAGGCGCCGGTGATCGCGGCGCAGCGGGTGCCGCCGTCGGCCTGCAGGACGTCGCAGTCGAGCGTGATCTGGCGTTCGCCGAGGGCTTTCAGGTCGGTCACGGCGCGCAGGCTGCGGCCGATCAGGCGCTGGATTTCCTGGGTGCGGCCGGTCTGCTTGCCCTTGGCCGCTTCGCGGGCCGAACGGGTATGGGTCGCCCGGGGCAGCATGCCGTACTCGGCGGTGACCCAGCCCTGGCCCTTGCCGCGCAGGAAAGGCGGCAGGCTTTCTTCAACGCTGGCGGTGCACAGTACGCGGGTGTCGCCCATCTCGATCAGCACCGAGCCTTCGGCGTGGCGCGTGAAATTGCGGGTCAGGCGAACCTGGCGGAGTTGGTCGGGCTGGCGTTGGCTGGGACGCATGGTGTTCCTCACTTTTTCGGGTTGTACTTGTCGATGGCGCTGCGGATTTCCTCAATCGCCTTTTCAATTTCGTCGTCGGAGAGATCGCTCTTGTAGGCCGGATTGCGGCCGAACTCTTCGAGGCGGGTGGTCACTTCGCCATGCGCCATGCTTTGCGTCGAGATGGCGCTGCTCGCTTCTTCGACATAGCTTTCTTCCCAGCGCACGGCAACCACCGACAGGTTGTCGCCATGCACGCCGCCCTTGATCTCGGCTTGCGACAGCAGGTTGGGGACGCCTTGCAGCAGGTTGGCGCCCTTCAGGGCGACGGCCATCAACTCGCCGGTGGTGACGCCCCACAGGCCGTCGCTGCACAGCAGCAGGATGTCGCCATGTTCGAGTGGTGTCTTGCGCGAGAATTCGATTTCTGGCGGCGTCGGGCTGCCCAGGCAACTGTAGATCTTGTTGCGGTCCGGGTGATTGACGGCCTGCGCTTCGGTGATCAGCCCTTCCTCGATCAGCAGGCGGATGCGCGAGTGGTCACGGGTCTGGGCGATGACCTTGCCGCCGCGCATCAGGAACAGGCGGGAATCGCCGGCATGGGCCCAGTAGGCGACATTGTCCTGGACGATGCAGGCGACGCAGGTCGTCCGCGGCGTGTCCTTCAGCTTGTGGCGCGTCGTGTAGTCGAGGATGGCGTGGTGCGCATTGGACATGCCCTTCTGCAGGAAGCGGAAGGGGTCGGCGATCTCCGGCTTGGCCTCGCGTTGAAAGGCGTCGGCCAGCGTCTGCACGGCGATCTGCGCCGCGATTTCGCCATAGTGATGCCCGCCCATGCCGTCGGCGACCACCATCAGCAGCGCATCGCGCGAGTAGCAATAGGTCGTCCGGTCCTCGTTGTTGGCCCGGCCGCCGATGCGGCTGTCCTGATAAATGGTGAATCTCATTTATTCGGTTTCCTGATTTTGTCGACAAAACGCCCCAGCCAGTGCTGATTGGCTTTGGGGGTGGGCGGCGTGACGGTTTCGACCAGCGCTTTCTGCAAGGCAAAAACGCTTTGCGGCCGATAAAGATGGTTCAAGTTGAGGCACCAGTCGATGATTTCCAGCAGGCGGTCGGAGAATTGACCGTCCCAGCGCATCATGGCCGGCGTCAGGGTGTCCTTCTTCAGGCGGTCATCGGCCGCCTGCGGCGCGTTGCCGGCCAGGCAGGCGTACATCGAGGCGCCGACGCTGTAGATGTCGCTCCACGGCCCGAGATCCTTGCGCGTGCCGTAGTGTTCCGGCGAGGCAAAGCCCGGCGTGTACATCGGCTTGAGGATCGGCTGGTCGGTGGCCAGGGTTTGCCGGGCGGCGCCGAAGTCGATCAGCACCGGCGTGTTGTCCGAGCGCAGGTAAATATTCGAGGGCTTCAGGTCGAGGTGCAGCAGCTTGTGCGAATGCACCTCGCGCAGACCGTTCAGCATGCGGGTGAAAACGCCGCGGATGAAGCGTTCGGAAATATGGCCCTGGTGCTTCTGGATGAACTCCTGCAGCGTCCGGCCGTGCTCGTACTCCATCACCATGTAGACAGTGTCGTTGGCGCGGAAAAAATTCAGCACGCGGATGACGTTCGGGTGAGACAGCTTGGCCAGCGCCCGGCCTTCCTCGAAAAAACACTTCATGCCGTAGCGAAAGGCGCCCTGGTGTTCGCTCGTGATTACCGGCCGGGTCGAGCCATTGACGCGCAAGGCCAGGCTGTTCGGCAGGTATTCCTTGATCGCGACCTGGGTGCCGGCGGCATCGGTCGCCAGATACACAATAGAAAAGCCGCCGAGCGAAAGCTGGCGGTCGATTGTGTACTCTTCGAGCGGGTGGCCGTTTGGTAAGGGCTGATTGGCTTGTTGCGCCATGGATCTCGCGGTTATGATGCAATTTCAGGCATTTTCGGGCGTGTTGTCCGGCCTGTAAAGCTGGAGACTCCCCGATAATGATTTGTAGTATGACCGGTTATGCAGTCAAAACGCGTGATATCGAACGCGGAACCCTGCAACTTGAACTTAAAAGCGTCAATTCGCGCTACCTCGATTTTCATTTTCGCGTCAGCGAAGAGTTGCGCGCGCTGGAAATGCCGCTGCGCGAACTGCTGGCCGCCCGCCTGTCGCGCGGCAAGGTGGAATGTCGCCTTTCCTTCAATGCCGGTTCGGCCCGGGGCGATCAGCTTGAGCTGAACGGCGAGTTGCTGGGCAGCCTGAAAGTGCTCAATCAGCGCGTTCGGGACGAAATGCCGGAAGCCCGCCCGCTTTCGGTCAACGATGTGCTGCGCTGGCCGGGCATGTTCGGCGACCAGTCGATCGACTTTGCTGCCCTCGGTCCGCAGGTCATGGCCCTGGCCCGCGAGGTGCTGGACGAGTTCACCGCCAGCCGGGCGCGTGAAGGCGAAAAACTGGCCGCCATGATCGTCGACCGCGTCAATGCCATCCGTGCCGTGGTCGCCCGCGTTGCGCCACGCATTCCGGAAGCGCAGGCGTTATTCACCGACAAGCTGCGTCAGCGTTTGCAGGAGGCCCTCGGCAACGCCAGCGACGACCGCATCCTGCAGGAAGTCGCGGTGTTCGCGACGCGGATCGATGTCGCCGAGGAACTGACCCGCCTGAACGCCCACCTCGATGAAGTCGAGCGTGTGCTGAAACACGGCGGCGCCTGCGGCAAGCGCCTTGATTTCCTGATGCAGGAACTGAACCGCGAAGCCAATACCCTCGGTTCGAAATCGGCGGTTACCGAGGTTTCGCAGGCCTCGATGGAACTGAAGCTGCTGATCGAACAGATGCGCGAACAAATTCAGAATCTGGAATAACTGTTCGTGCCGGCGATTGGCGCAAACTTGCGCCGTCGCCTTTGCCGCCTTACCAAATGCGCCCGGCAGCTCATGCCGGATGGTTGATTCTCTCGGCATCTTCCGGCACCTCGTTTTGCGTTAGACTGCACTATCGGTACCGGCTAAGTCTGCCCGGTAATCCGACTGGGACCTGATCGTTCAGGGGGGGGGCGGCATGACGACTGAAGATTCAAACGATTCTGCGGTATCGCCGCGCACGCTGGCCTTCCGGCTGTTTGCCGGCTGGCTGGTGGTCGTCCTCTGTGCCCTCGGTGTGGCCGGCGCTTATCTGAAAAACAGTCTGGAGCATCATGAGGCGCGGGCCCGTCTGGCGGCGGACAATCTTTCCCAGGTCCTCGAGCGCGATATCGCCGCCTCACTGGAAAAGGTCGATCTGCTGCTCCGCTCGGTTGTCGATGAATACGAACGCCGGCTGGTCGGCGGCGCCTTCGATCCGGCGGAAATGGATGATTTCCTGGCCCGTCTGCGCGACCGGCAGCCATCGATGCAGGTGCTGCGCATTTCAGATGCGCAGGGCCTGACGGCGGGTGGGGCGCAGGTGGCCGATCGCGAATACTTCCAGCAGTTGCGTGACAATCCGGCGGCCGGCGTGGTCGTTTCCAAACCGATGGTTGGCCGGATCAGCGGCAAATGGGCCATCGTCCTCGCCCGCCGCCTGGTCGATGGCCAGGGGGCCTTTGCCGGTGTCGCCTATGCCAGTCTGAGTCTGGAATATTTCGAAAAGCAGCTTTCGTCGCTGCAACTCGGTCCGCAGGGTTCGGTCTCTTGGCGCGATGCCGACCTCGGCGTCGTGGTCCGCTTACCGAAGCGCCTGGATGTCGCCAATTACGGGGCGACCCAGGTTTCCGAGGATTACCGCCGGGCCCTGCTGGAGAGTCCGCAGCAGGGGAGCTATGTTTCGGGCGAAACGGCAATCGACGGCGTGCAGCGTCTGCATGCCTATCGTTTCAATCCGGCCTATCGGTTCTACGTCAATGTCGGCGTCGCCAAGGAGGACTACCGGGCGCCCTGGCTGGGCCAGCTGTGGGCGACACTGACCCTGTTGCTGGCCTTCATCCTGCTCAGTGCGCTTGGCGTCAGCCTGCTGCACCGCTACGCGAGTCGCCTGGCTGGGCGCGAGCGCATGCTGCGGACCATTTTCGATACGACCGATGGCGCAATTTTCCTGCTCGATGCGGCCGGGCGGATCACACACGCCAATGAGCGGATGGCAACGATGCTGCTCTGTCCCTTGCCGCAGTTGATCGGCCGTGCCTATCTCGACTTCGTTCATGGCTCGCAGCGCGCCGCGGCCGAGCAGCGCATGCAGCAAGTGGTCAAGGGCGAAATTCCCTTCGTTCGCCTCGAGCGCGAGTATCAGCGGACCGACGGTTCGGTGTTCTGGGGTTTTCTCTGCGGCCGGCAATTGCGCGACGAGCACGACCGGCTGGTCGGCATGGTGGCGCTGATTGCCGATGTCAGCGAGGAAAAGAGCAATGCCGATGAACTGGCCCGTTACCGCCGCCATCTCGAGGATCTGGTGCGCGAGCGGACGGTCGAACTGGAAGGGGCGAAGAGCTCGGCCGAGGCGGCCAGTCGTTCGAAAAGTACCTTCCTGGCCAACATGAGCCACGAAATCAGGACGCCGATGAATGCCATCATCGGTTTCACCAACCTGCTGCTGCGCGAAGTCACGGTGCCGGGGCAGCAGGAGCGGCTGAAGAAAATCGCCCATTCGGCCGAGCATCTGCTGTCCATCCTCAATGACGTACTTGATATTTCAAAAATCGAATCGGGCAAGCTGCAACTGGAGTCGGCGCCATTCCGGATGCTCGATCTGGTCGAGGGAATGGTGGCGCTGCATGGCGAACGGGCCGAGGCCAAGGGCTTGTCATTCCGGCTGGCGCTTTCCGCCTTGCCGCCGGTGCTGGTTGGCGACCGGACGCGTCTGGCACAGGCGCTGCTCAACTACCTGAGCAATGCCATCAAATTTACCGAGCGGGGGACCATCAGCTTGCGGGCCAGTATTCTTGAAGAGGATCAGGATACGCTGCTCGCCCGCTTCGAGGTCCAGGATACCGGCATTGGTATCGAAGCCGAGGCCTTGCCCCGCCTGTTCGGTGCCTTCGAGCAGGCCGACAATACGACGACGCGAAAATTCGGCGGGACCGGTTTGGGCCTGGCGATCACCCGCCGCCTGGCCGAGCTGATGGGCGGCAGTGTCGGGGTCGACAGTACGCCGGGCGTTGGCAGTGCGTTCTGGCTGACGGTGCGGTTGGGCAAGACCGCTGCGGTCGACGCTGAAAAAAGGCCGATTTCGACGGTGGCGCAGGGGGCGGAGGCGATCCTCCGCGAGCAATGCGCCGGCGCTCGCCTGTTGCTGGTCGAGGACGACCGCGTCAACCAGGAGGTGGCGCTCGAATTGCTGCGCGAACTGGCTGGCCTGCAGGTCGATCTGGCCGAAAACGGGGCGGTGGCGCTGGCGATGGTCGCCGCCACGCACTACGACCTGATCCTGATGGATTTGCTGATGCCGGAGATGGATGGCATCGAGGCGGCCCGGCGCATCCGGCAATTGCCGGCCTACGCGGCAACGCCCATTCTGGCGCTGACCGCCAATGCCTTCGATGAAGACCGTGCGCGCTGCCTGGCAGCCGGCATGAACGACCACATCCCGAAACCGGTCGACCCGGCCTACCTTTTCGGTAAACTGCTGCGCTGGCTGCCGCGAACCGCGGCCGGCACCCAAACCACTCAGGAATAAAGCATGGCCGGAAATCTCTATGTTGTCGCCGCCCCGTCGGGGGCCGGCAAGACCACGCTGGTGCGCATGCTGCTCGACAGCGCAGCGGGCGTGCATCTCTCCATTTCCCACACCACCCGCAGCCCGCGCCCGGGCGAGCAGGATGGCCGCGAGTATCATTTCGTCGATGCGGCCGAATTCCGCGCCATGATCGAGCGCCACGAGTTTCTCGAATGGGCCGAGGTGCATGGCAACTTTTACGGTACTTCGAAAACCTGGATCGCCGAGCAGTTGGCGGCCGGCAACGATGTCCTGCTCGAAATCGACTGGCAGGGCGCGCAGCAGGTGCGCAAGCTGTTCCCCGGGGCGATCGGCATCTTTATCTTGCCGCCCTCGATGGAGGAGCTGGAGCGCCGGCTGACCGGGCGCGGCACCGATGCGGCCGACGTCATTGCCCGTCGTCTGGCCGCGGCGCAGGCCGAGATGCGCCATGTCGGGGAATTCGACTATGTTATTATTAACAACGAACTGGAAGTGGCGCTGACCGACCTCTGTGCGGTAGTCCGCGCTTCCCGACTGCGGTTTGCTGCGCAAAGTGCGCGACATTCTGCTCTTTTTGCCCGAATGATCTGATTTTCCGAGGTTTTACATGGCTCGCGTTACTATTGATGACTGCCTGAAAAGAATTCCCAATCGTTTTGAAGCAACCCTGGCTGCTGCCCATCGCGCCCGTCAACTGGCCAACGGCGCCACGCCGCTGGTTGATCCGGGCAAGGACAAGCCGACCGTGATCGCCCTGCGCGAACTGGGGACCGGCAAGATCGGCATCGAAGTGCTCAATCGCGGCCAAGGCTGAGGCTGGGGCGGTGAAAGCTGATGGAGCCAGCACCGTCATCTCCGCCGCCTGCCATTGAAGAACCCGCCTACCGGGTTTTTCTCGATAGTCTCGACTATCTTTCTCCCGAACAAGTAGCACTGGTCAAGAAGGCATACGCCTTCTCGGCCCACGCCCATGCGCATCAGAAGCGCATGTCGGGTGAACCCTACATCACGCATCCGCTTGCCGTCGCCGGCGCCGTCGTCGAATGGCGGATGGATGCCGATGCCATCATGGCGGCCCTGCTCCATGATGTATTGGAAGATACCGGCACCACCAAGCGCGAACTGGCCGACCTTTTCGGCCGGGAAGTCGCCGAACTGGTGGATGGCCTGTCCAAGCTCGACAAGATGGAATTCGCTTCCTACCAGGAGGCGCAGGCCGAAAACTTCCGCAAGATGCTGATGGCGATGGCGCGCGATCTGCGCGTCGTGCTCATCAAGCTGGCCGACCGTCAGCACAATCTGCAGACCATGTCGGCAATGCGGCCGGACAAGCGGCGGCGCATCGCGACGGAGACCCTGGAAATCTACGCGCCGATCGCGCTGCGTCTGGGTCTGAACAAGCTCTACCGCGAACTGCAGGACCTCTCCTTTCGGCTGATTCATCCGCACCGCGCCGAAGTGCTGGCCCGCGCCATGCGCGCGGCGCGCGGCAATCGCAAGGAGTTGCTGACCCGGATTCTCGATGGTATCAAGGACAAGCTGGCCCACGCCGGCCTGCGCGCCGATGTCTTCGGGCGTGAGAAGAGCCTCTATTCGACCTTCCGCAAGATGAAGGATAAGCATTTGTCCTTCTCGCAGGTGCTCGATATCTACGGTTTCCGCGTTGTCGTCGACAACGTGCCGACCTGTTACCTGGCGCTCGGCGCGCTGCACAGCCTGTTCAAGCCGGTGCCCGGCAAGTTCAAGGATTACATCGCGATCCCCAAGGCGAATGGCTACCAGTCGTTGCATACGACGCTGATCGGCCCCTACGGAACGCCGGTCGAAGTTCAGATCCGCAGCCAGGAAATGCACCACGTCGCCCAGGAGGGCGTCGCCGCGCACTGGCTCTATAAGGACACCGAAGAGAGCGGTGCCGACCTGCAGATCAAGACCCACAAGTGGCTGCAGTCGCTGCTCGAAATGCAGAGCGGCGATTCCTCCGAGTTCTTCGAGAACGTCAAGATCGACCTCTTCCCGGACGAGGTGTACATCTTCACGCCGAAGGGCAAGATCATGGCCATGCCGCGCGGCGCGACGGTAGTCGATTTCGCCTACGCGGTGCATACCGACGTCGGCCATCATTGTTCTGCCGCACGCATCAATCACGATCTGTCGCCATTGCGCACCGAACTGCGCAACGGCGACATGGTGGAAATCATCACCTCGCCGCAGGCCAGCCCGAATCCGATCTGGCTGACTTACGTCAAGACCGGCCGGGCGCGAAGCAAAATCCGCCATTTCCTGCGCACCATGCAGAACGAAGAGTCGGCTCGGCTCGGCGAGCGCCTGCTCCGCCAGGAACTGCTGTCGCTTGGCGTGGTGCCGATTTCGATCCCGACCGATGCCTGGGAGCAACTGGTCAAGTCGGGCGGCCAGCGGAGTATTGAAGAGGTATATACCGACATCGGCCTCGGCAAGCGCCTGCCCTCGGTGGTCGCACGCCGCCTGCTGGCGCGCGAGGACATGAGCGGCGACAGCCCGGGCAACATGGCGCTGGCCATCCACGGCACCGAGGGCATGGCCATCCAGTTGGCCCGCTGTTGCCAGCCGATTCCCGGCGACCCGATCATCGGTTCGATCAAGAAGGGCAGCGGTCTGGTCATCCACACTCATGACTGCCCGACCATCCGCAAGTCGCGCACCGCCGAGCCGCAGAAGTGGATCGACGTCGAGTGGGAGCCGGAAGAGGGCAAGCTGTTCGACATCCGGATCAAGGTCGAGGTCAAGAATACGCGCGGCGTGCTGGCCCAGGTCGCCTCGGCCATCGCCGAAGCCGGTTCGAATATCGAACACGTCTCGATGGATGCCGACCCGGAACGCCTGTTCACGCTGCTCCGCTTCACCATCCAGGTCGCCCACCGCAACCACCTGGCGGCCGTCATGCGCGGCATGCGCCATATTCCCGAAGTGACCCGCATCGTTCGCGAAAGGGGAGGCGAGGCTTGAGGATTCTCGTGCTGGGCGCCGGCGTCGTCGGTACGGCAAGTGCGTGGTATCTGGCCCAGGCCGGGCATGAAGTCACCGTGGTGGATCGCCAGCCGGTGGCCGGTAATGAAACCAGCTTTGCCAACGGCGGGCAGATCTCCGTATCGCATGCCGAACCGTGGGCCAACCCGCATATTCTGCCGCGCCTGCTGAAGTGGCTGGGGCGCGAGGATGCGCCCTTGCTCTGGCGCTGGCGGGCCGACCCGGCCCAGTTGAGCTGGGGGCTGCGCTTCCTGTTCGAATGCCTGCCCGGGGCGACCCGCCACAACATGGCTGCTATCGTCGCCCTGTCGCTCTATAGCCGGCGGCAATTGCGCAAGCTGCGACAGAACCTGGACCTGCAGTACGATCAACTGCAGCGCGGCATCCTGCATGTGTATACCGAGCCCAGGGAGTTTGCGGCGGCGATCGAAGCAGCGCGCCTCATGCGCGAGTTCGGGCTGGATCGGGACACGGTCGACGTCGACAAATGCCTCGAAATCGAGCCGGCTCTGGCCGGTGCCCGGCATCTGCTGGTTGGCGGCGACTACACGGCTTCCGACGAGTCGGGTGATGCCCACAAGTTCACCCGGGCGCTGGCCGAGCGGGCGCAGGCGGCAGGCGTCGATTTTCGCCTCAATTTGACGGTCGACCGCATCGCTCCCGGTGGTCGGAAGATTGCCGGCGTCCTGGTTCGTGGTCCGCAGGGTTCGGAATTGCTGACCGCCGATGCCTACGTCGTCGCCCTCGGCAGCTATTCGCCGCAGCTGGTCAAGCCGCTCGGCATCTGCCTGCCGGTCTATCCGGCCAAAGGGTATTCGGCCACCCTGACCCTGGCCGAGAATTCTCTGGCGCCGACGGTCAGCCTGACCGACGACGAGCGCAAACTGGTGTTCACGCGCCTGGGCAATCGCCTGCGGGTGGCCGGGACCGCCGAGTTCAACGGCTATAACCTCGACCTCAATCCGGTCCGTTGCCAGGCCTTGCTACAGCGTGTCCATCAGTTGTTCCCCAGCCTGGAAGTCGAGTCCGAGCCGGAGTTCTGGTGCGGTTTGCGGCCGGCGACGCCGTCCAACGTGCCCTACATCGGCCGGACCCGTTACGGCAACCTCTGGCTCAACACAGGCCATGGCACGCTGGGCTGGACCATGGCCTGCGGCTCGGGGGCGGCGCTGGCCGATCTGATCAGCGGCCGCCTGCCGGAGCCGGACTTTCCTTTCCGGCGATGCTGATCGACAGCCACTGTCATCTCGATGCGGCCGAGTTCGATGCCGATCGCGATGCAGTGCACCCCGCCGCGCTGGCGGCCGGCGTCGAGCGTATCGTCGTGCCGGGGGTTGCGGTCGACGGCTTCGCAAAGCTGAAAACCACCGTTGCCCGTTATCCCGGCTGTTTTGCCGCCTACGGCATCCACCCGCTGTACGTGATGCAGGCGGTGGACGCCGACCTGGAGGTGCTGCGCCGCTGGCTGGAGATGGAAAAGCCGGTCGCGGTCGGCGAGATCGGGCTCGATTTCTACGTCGGCGGGATTGATCAGGCGCGCCAGGAGTTGTTCTTCGTCGAACAACTGAAGCTGGCCCGTGCCTTCGACTTGCCGGTCATCCTGCATGTCCGGCGGGCGGTCGATCAGGTGCTCAAGCAGTTGCGCCGCATCCGCGTCGCCGGCGGCATCGCCCACGCCTTCAACGGCAGCCGGCAGCAGGCGGACGAATTCATCAAGCTCGGTTTCAAGCTGGGCTTCGGCGGCGCCATGACCTATGCCGGCTCGACCCGGATCCGGGCGCTGGCCGCCACCTTGCCGCTCGACAGCATCGTGCTGGAAACCGATGCGCCGGACATGGCGCCGGCCTGGCTCAATGGCGGGCGCAACTCGCCGGTCGAGCTGCCGCGCATCGCCGCGGTCCTCGCCGAATTGCGCGGCCTCCCGGTGCCGGAAATTGCCGAGCGAACGACCGCCAACGCGCAGGCTGCGTTGCCGCGAATTTGATCCAGCGCAAGATTGCCCCTAATAAATTTGTGGGCTTTTGAAAGTCTTGATCTGCGCTAAAAACGTTAAATGCTTATCGGCGTAGATTGCCCCGGCTGACATCAAACTGACTGGGCGTTGCATGGACATGAAGGCTGCCACCGGTATCAATATCTCCAGCGTCATTCTCGGGGTCGCCCCGGCCGACGCGGCGGGCGTTGGTGAGCGGCTGGCTGCCCTCGCGGGGGTCGAGGTCCATGCGCTGGTGGAAGATGGACGGATGATCGTCACCATCGAATCCGCCTCCGACGGCGCCACGGTCGATACCTTTGAGGTGATTCGCCAGATGCCGGGGGTACTTTCGGCCTCGCTGGTCTATCACCACTTCGAATCGGATCCAGACGAGGAGGCGTGAGATGGTCGAACTAAAACTTACCCGGCGTGATTTCATCAAGAGCAATGCAGTCGCGGCCGCGGCCAGCGTCGCCGGGATCAGTCTGCCGGCGGTCGCTGCACCGCCGGGCAAGGATGACGGCGTGCGCTGGGACAAGGGGGTCTGTCGCTACTGCGGCACCGGTTGCGGCGTGCTGGTTGGCGTCAAGGACGGCCGCGTCGTCGCCACCCAGGGCGACCCGGAGGCGCCGGTCAATCGCGGCCTGAACTGCATCAAGGGCTATTTCCTGTCGAAGATCATGTATGGCAAGGATCGCCTGCAGACGCCGATGTTGCGCATGAAGGACGGCAAGTACGACAAGAATGGCGACTTCAAGCCGATCACCTGGACCCAGGCCTTCGACATCATGGAAGAGAAGTGCAAGGCGGCACTCAAGGAAGGCGGGCCGAAGAATATCGCGATGTTCGGTTCCGGCCAGTGGACGGTCTGGGAAGGCTACGCCGCCGCCAAGCTGATGAAGGCCGGCTTTCGTACCAATAACCTCGATCCCAATGCCCGCCACTGCATGGCTTCGGCCGTCGCCGGCTTCATGCGCACCTTCGGCATCGACGAGCCGATGGGCTGTTACGACGACGCCGAGCACGCCGATGTCTTCGCGCTGTGGGGCTCGAACATGGCCGAGATGCACCCGATCCTCTGGTCGCGCATCACCGATCGCCGGCTGACCGCCAAGCACGTCAAGGTCCATGTGCTGTCCACCTTCAGCCATCGCTCCTGCGAACTGGCCGACAACACGCTGATCTTCAAGCCGCAGTCCGATCTGGCCATCCTCAACTACATCTGTAACCACATCATCCAGACTGGCGCGGTCAACAAGGATTTTGTGGCAAAACACGTCAAGTTCGCCAAGGGCGTGACCGATATCGGCTACGGCCTGCGCCCCAATCACCCGCTGGAAAAGGTCGCCATGAACAACGGCTACCCGGGTGAGGAAGGCAAGCCGAAAGGCAACCCGAACAACTCGACGCCGATGACTTTCGACGAGTTCGCCGCCTTCGTGTCCGAATACACGCTGGACAAGGCGCACGAGATTTCCGGCGTGCCCAAGGAAAACCTCGAAGCGCTGGCCAAGGCCTACGCCGATCCGAAGATCAAGGTCGTTTCCTACTGGACCATGGGCTTCAACCAGCACACCCGTGGCACCTGGGTGAACAACATGATCTACAACGTGCACCTGCTGGTCGGCAAGATTTCCGAGCCGGGCAACGGGCCGTTCTCGCTGACCGGCCAGCCGTCGGCCTGCGGCACGGCGCGCGAAGTGGGCACCTTCGCCCACCGCCTGCCGGCCGACATGGTGGTGATGAATCCCAAGCACCGCGAACTGTCGGAAAAGCTCTGGAAGCTGCCGGCCGGCACCATTCCAGACTGGATCGGCCTGCACGCCGTGGCCCAGAGCCGTGCCCTGAAGGACGGCAAGCTCGGCTTCTACTGGACCTCGACGACCAATAACATGCAGGCCGGGCCGAACGTCAACGACGAGATCTACCCGGGCTGGCGCAATCCCAAGGCTTTTGTGGTCGTCTCCGATGTCTACCCGACCGTCTCGGCCATGGCCTCCGACCTCATCCTGCCTTGCGCCATGTGGATGGAGAAGGAAGGCATGTACGGCAACGCCGAACGGCGCGGCCAGATGTGGCGCCAGCAGGTCAAGGCGCCGGGCGAAGGCAAGTCCGATCTCTGGCAGTACCTCGAATTCTCCAAGCGCTTCAAGATCGAGGAAGTCTGGCCGGCCGAGTTGCTCGACAAGAACCCGGAGTACAAGGGCAAGACCATGTACGACGTGCTGTTCGCCAACGGCCAGGTCAACAAGTTCGGGCTGGACGAGGTCGCCAAGGTCAACGCCCACGGCATCAAGGGCTACATGAACGACGAGTCCAAGGCCTTCGGCTTCTATGTGCAGAAAGGCCTGTTCGAGGAATACGCCTCGTTCGGTCGTGGCAAGGCACACGATCTGGCCAACTTCGACGTCTATCACAAGGCGCGCGGCCTGCGCTGGCCGGTGGTCGATGGCAAGGAAACGCTGTGGCGCTTCCGCGAAGGCTACGACACCTATGTGCCGAAGGGCGAGGGCGTCCGTTTCTACGGTTATCCGGACGGCAAGGCCATCGCTTTTGCATTGCCTTACCAGCCCGCCGCCGAAATGCCGGATGCCGAATACGACCTCTGGCTATGTACCGGCCGCGTGCTGGAACACTGGCACACCGGCTCGATGACGCGTCGCGTCCCGGAACTCTACAAGGCGATGCCGGATGCCGTCATCTATATGCATCCGGACGATGCCAAGAAACGCGGCCTGCTTCGCAACGACGTGGTCAAGGTAGCGACCCGGCGCGGCGAAATCCAGTTGCGGGTGGAAACCCGGGGCCGCAACAAGCCGCCGCTCGGCTTGGTCTTCGTGCCGTTTTTCGACGAACACCGACTGGTCAATAAACTGACGCTGGACGCGACTTGCCCGATCTCGAAAGAGACGGACTACAAGAAATGCGCCTGCAAGGTGGTCAAGGCCTGAACCATGCGTAACGATTAAGGCAATCAGGGAGTGCCGTGACAAGGGTGGGGCGACAGCCCCACCCGGCGGCTGCCCCGACACGATATGAACCCAAAGAACAGCACTCCACCCAAGAGCGGCGCCGCACGCCGCCAGTTTCTCTTCGACTCGGCCCGCATGGTCTGCGGCGTCGGCCTGCTCGGGCTTGGCCTCGGCTTTTACGCCAAGCAGGCGAAAGCGCTGCCAGCCCTTGCCTTGCGGCCGCCCGGCGCCCTGCCGGAAGATGATTTCCTCGGCGCCTGCATCCGCTGCGGTCTGTGTGTCCGCGACTGCCCCTACAACACGCTGGAGCTCGCCAAGCCGGAAACGCCCGTCGCCACCGGTACGCCATTCTTCACGGCGCGCAACATTCCGTGCGAAATGTGCGAGGACATTCCCTGCGTCAAGGCCTGCCCGACCAAGGCGCTCGATCACGCGCTGACCGATATCAATCAGGCGAAGATGGGTGTCGCCGTACTGATCGACCACGAAACCTGCCTCAATTTCCTCGGCCTGCGCTGCGATGTCTGCTATCGCGTCTGTCCGGTGATCGACAAGGCGATCACGCTGGAAATGCTGCCCAACGAGCGTACCGGTCGTCATGCCATGTTCCTGCCGACCGTCCATTCGGAGCATTGCACCGGCTGCGGCAAGTGCGAAAAATCCTGCGTCCTGGAAGAGGCCGCCATCCGCGTCTTGCCGCCCAAGCTGGCCAAGGGCGAACTCGGTCATCACTACCGGGTCGGCTGGGACGAACAGAAGAAGGCCGGGCGTTCGCTGATCGATGAATCGAAAATGCTCGACCTGCCCGATCGCATGCCGGACGGCGCCGTCCTGCCCGGCCACTACGACCCGGCCAGCGGCCATACCGCGCCGGCCCGCGGTCTGCCGGGCAGCGAGGCAGGGGCCATTCCGAGCTTGCCGCCCGGCCTGGGGGGCAAGCCATGAGCCAGGTTGCTCACAAGAAACGTATCGGTGCCGAAGCCGTGGAAAGCAAGGGCTGGCTGCGTGCCCATAAATGGTTGATCCTGCGTCGCCTGTCGCAGTTCGGCATTCTCGGACTCTTCCTGCTCGGGCCGCTGGCCGGGCTCTGGATCGTCAAAGGCAACCTCAATTACAGCCATACGCTCGGCGTGCTGCCGCTGACCGATCCCTATGTCGCGCTGCAGGCCCTGTTCGCCGGGCACGTGCCGGAGAAACTGGGACTGATCGGCTTGGCTATCGCACTGATCTTCTACCTGCTGGTCGGCGGCCGGGTCTATTGCAGCTGGGTCTGCCCGGTCAATGTGGTGACCGATGCCGCCGGCTGGCTGCGCGACCGCTTGGGTATCAAGGGGGCAAGCAGCATTTCGCGGAATACCCGCTACTGGATACTCGGCATGACCTTGCTTGGCTCGGCGTTGAGTGGCGTCGTGCTGTGGGAGTTGGTCAATCCGGTGTCGATGTTGCACCGGGGCCTGATTTTTGGCATGGGGGCGGCGTGGACCGTGGTGGTTGCCGTTTTCCTGCTCGACCTGTTCGTGATGAATCGTGGCTGGTGCGGTCGACTGTGCCCGGTCGGCGCTTTTTACAGCCTGGTCGGGCGCTGGAGTCCGCTGCGCATATCGGCGCCGCTACGGACGGCCTGCAACGATTGCATGGACTGCTTCGAAGTTTGTCCGGAGCCGCAGGTCATCCGGCCGGCCCTGAAAGGCGAGGGGAAGGGCGTCGGACCGGTGATCCTGGCGCCGTCGTGCACCAACTGCGGGCGCTGCATCGATGTCTGCTCGAAAGAAGTTTTTACCTACGGTCTGCGTTTCAATAACCCGGCTTCGACTGCAACGCTCGTCAAGGTGCAGCCGGAGACCAAATGATTAGCCAGTTTTAGAGGAGGAGCGCCCATCATGAAACAAACGCTGAAGACGACATTCGCCGTGCTTGCTGCCGCCGCCTGTTGGGCGCTGGCTGCGCCCGGTTTCGCCCAGGAGGCGCCGAAGCCGATGCGCGGGGCGGATGTGCCTGCGGTCGACCAGGCGCCGGAGGCCAAAAAATACCTTGGCGGCAAGCCCGGCGGACAAACCAAGGTGGCCCGCACCTTCAGCAGCCAGCCGCCGGTCATTCCGCATGCCGTCGAGAATTTCGACGAAATCACGCTGGAAGAGAATCAGTGCCTGTCCTGTCACGGCCCCGATGTCTATAAGAAGAAAAATGCGCCGAAGGTCGGCGACAGCCATTTCCGCGACCGTGACGGCAAGGTCCTGCCGGAAGCCTCGGCCGCCCGCCACAACTGCGTGCAATGCCATGTGCCGCAGGTCGATGCGCCGCCGCTGGTCGATAACGACTTCAAGGGCGACCTCGTTGCCGCCAAGCCGGCCGGCAAGAAAAAGAACTGACCCGGCGCGCCGGCAACAAAAAGGGGAGCCGCGGCTCCCCTTTGCTTTGAGTGCCCGCTCGGGCCTCAGGCGGCGACGAGCAGTACGCCGCGCATCTTTTGCAGCGCCTTGACTTCGATCTGGCGGATACGCTCGGCTGAAACATCGAACTCGGCGGCCAGTTCATGCAAGGTCGCGGCTTCGCCATCGTGCAGCCAGCGGGCCTCGACGATGCGACGACTGCGCGGGTCGAGGGCCGACAGTGCTTCGTGCAGACCTTCGTCCTGCTGGCGGGCGATCGCCTTGTTTTCGATGACGCGGGTCGGCTCGTAGCGCGAGTCGGCCAAGTAGTCGATCGGCGCGAACGCATCGTCGCTGTCGTCCGGGCTGCCTTCCAGCGCCAGGTCGCGGCCGGTCAGGCGGGTTTCCATCTCGACCACTTCCTCCGGCTTGACACCGAGGCGGCTGGCGACTTCTGCTGCCTGCGGGCCGGACAGCGTATCGACGCCTTCGTAGTCGTTCTTCAGGCTGCGCAGGTTGAAGAACAGCTTGCGCTGGGCCTTGGTGGTCGCCACTTTGACCAGGCGCCAGTTCTTCAGGATGTATTCGTGGATTTCGGCCTTGATCCAGTGCATCGCGAACGAAACGAGGCGCACGCCGCGCGTCGAGTCGTAGCGTTTGACTGCCTTCATCAGGCCGATGTTGCCTTCCTGAATCAGGTCGGCGTGCGGTAGGCCGTAGCCGAGATAGCCGCGGGCAATCGAGATGACCAGACGGAGATGCGACAGCACGAGCTGGCGGGCCGCTTCCACATCGCCATCATTGTGGAAACGCTGAGCCAGCCGGGTCTCTTCCGCCTCGGAAAGCATCGGGTAACGGTTCGCGGCCTGGATATAGGCATCGATGTTGCCGACGGCTGAGGGAATGGGAAGCGCCATTGCTTGGGTCATAGCGTAAGATTTCTCCTTCAACGATTACAAATACATTCTAGCACTCGCTGTCTCAGAGTGCTAACTGCCTGAAAAGTTTCCGATGTCTCCTGTCTATCGCGGTCGTTTCGCCCCTTCACCGACCGGGCCGCTGCACTTCGGCTCACTGGTCGCCGCAGTCGGCAGCTATCTCGATGCGCGCACGCAGGGCGGCGAGTGGCTGCTGCGCATCGAGGATGTCGACACGCCGCGCAATGTGCCGGGAGCTGCCGAAAACATCATCGCGACGCTGGCCGCCTTCGGGTTCGAATGGGATGGCCCAGTCCTCTGGCAGAGCCGGCGCCGCGAGGCCTATGCCGCGGCACTGGCGCAACTGCAGGCGACCGGGCTGGCTTATGGCTGCACCTGCTCGCGCAAGGAAATTGCCGACTCGGCCAGCCGGCCGGCGATTGATGGCGGTCTGGCCTATCCGGGTACCTGTCGTCATGGTCTGCCGGCGGGGCGTTCGGCGCGCGCCTGGCGGCTGCGTGTCGGGGCCGCTGAAATCGCCTTCGACGACCGCCTGCAAGGCCATGTCGCGCAGCAACTGGAACGCGATGTCGGCGACTTCGTGCTGTTGCGCGCCGACGGTTTGTTCGCCTACCAGTTGGCGGTTGCGGTCGACGATCAATTTCAGGGCATTTCCGACATTGTGCGCGGGGCTGATCTGCTCGCTTCAACGCCGCGCCAGATCTGGCTGCAACAGTGCATGGGCTGGCCGACGCCGCGTTATGCCCATTTGCCGGTGGCGAGCAATGCGGCGGGGGAGAAGCTCTCCAAGCAGACGCTGGCTCCGGCGCTGCAGGTCGGGCAGGCGGCAGCGGCACTGGTCGGTGCCCTGCGTTTTCTCGGTCAGGCGGTGCCGGCCGAACTGGCCCGGGCCAGCGTTGCCGAAGTTTGGGCTTGGGCGCATGTCCACTGGTCGTTTGCCGCCATTCCGCGGCAAGCGGCTATTCCGTTGGCGACTCTGCCGTAAGGCCGGGGGTTTCCTCGTCGGCCTGCCAGTGCTTGGGGCCGTATCCGGTCAGGCCGACCAGGGCGCGAACCAGCCCGTAGCTGAGCCAGCGTAGCAGGCGGGAGTGGATGGGCTGGCGGGTGAAGGTTTCGGCGTGCATTTCGCGGGCGCCGTCGGCCATCGCGGTGTAGATGCTCTGGCGCAATTCGCCGGCAAAGGCGGTATCGCGGACGACGATGTTGGCCTCCTTGGCGAGCAGCAGGCTGAACGGATCGATGTTGGAGGAGCCGACCGTGGCCCACTCGCCGTCGATGACCGCCACCTTGGCGTGCATGAAGCTCTTTTCGTACTCGAAAATCCGGATCTTGCTTTCCAGCGCCGCCAGATAGAGGGCCTGGGTCGCGAAACGGAGCAGGGGGTGGTCGGTCTTGCCCTGCAGCATGACGGTGATCCTGACACCGCGCCGGGCCGCCGCCTGCAGCGCCCGGCCGAAGCGGACGCCGGGCAGGAAGTAGGCGTTGGCAATGAGGATTTCCTCCTGCGCCGCGTTGATCGCGGCGATGTAGGCGTGCAGGATGTCATTGCGGTGGCGGATGTTGTCGCGAATCAGGAAGGCTGCCGTCTGGGCGCCGGCCAGCGCGCAATGGGGGGCGACGACCGGGGCGTGGCGGAAACGGCGCTTGAAATTGACCCAGGCGACGATTTCCCAGATCCGCCGCACGGCGTGATGCACCTGCTGCAGGGCCGGGCCTTCGACGCGGACGGCGTAGTCGTAGCGCGGCCGCATGTCGTCCGGCGCATTGTTGTCGTCGATGATGTTGATGCCGCCGATAAAGGCGACGCGGGCGTCGATCACCACCAGCTTGCGGTGCAGGCGGCGCAGGCGATGGCGCTTGAAGTGAAAACGGCCGATTTCCGGGCGGTACTGCATGGCCTGCACCCCGGCGGCGGTGAGCAGCGGCATGAACTCGTTGCTGAAATTGCGGCTGCCGAAGCCGTCCACCGTGACATTGACTTGAACGCCGCGCCGGGCAGCCCGGCACAGCGCGCCGGTGACGGCGTGGCCGACTTCATCGTCGGCGAAAATGTAGCTTTCGAGATAGATTTCGCTTTGCGCCGCCTCGATCTCGGCGAGCAGGGCCGGGAAGTAATCCTGGCCGGAGTTGAGCAGGGTGAGCCGGTTACCCGGCAGGAATTCAGCGGCCATACCGGGCGAGATAGGCCGATAGCGCGGCGTGATCGGAAATCTTCGACCACGGCTGGCCGTGGTGCACCTCGGTGCGCTCGACGCGGAAGCCGCGGACGTAAATGCGGTCGAGCCGGAACATCGGCATCGCCGCCGGGAAGCTGCGCACCGGTACGCCCCTGCTGTTGCTGAACACTTCAAGCAGGCCGAGGCGTTTGGCGAGATGCTCGCCGGCCCGGTTGCGCCAGTCGTTGAAGTCGCCGGCAATGATCAGGGGCGCCTCCGGATCGGCCAGGCGGTCGAGATAATCGGCCAGGGCGCTCATCTGCCGGCGGCGCGAATGGCCGAATAGCGACAGGTGCACACAGACGCAATGGGCGGCCGGGCCTTCCGGTAATTCGATACGGCAATGCAGCAGGCCGCGCTTTTCGAACTGCATATGGGTGACGTCCTGGTTGTGTGCATGCAGGATCGGAAAGCGCGACAGGATGGCGTTGCCATGGTGGCCATGGTCGTAAATCATGTTGTGGCCGTAGGCCGACTGCCAGAAATCCTCGGCCAGAAACTCGTGCTGCGGTGAACTCGGCCAGTTGTCGTGGTTTTCGGCATGGCCGAGGTGGAGGCCCTGCACTTCCTGCAGGAAGACGATGTCCGGGTTGAGGTGGCGCAGGCGGTCGCGCAGTTCATGCACCATCATCTGGCGGTTGAACTGCGAAAACCCCTTGTGGATGTTGTAGGTGGTGATGTGTAGGCTGGGCGTGCTCACGGCGAGTGACTCCGGGACTGCGCTGGCCGCACCGGGGAGGGCGGCACCACCCGCTAAGCTTACCGCGCCTTGCCGGTTCCTGCTGCAGCAAGGTCTTGTCGTTCACCGGCTGGACGCTGAGTACGTTCGCCGTCCAGCCGGCGCCTGCATCTGCTTCAGGAAATCGCCAGCATGCGTTCCAGGGCCAGTTTGGCCAGCTTGGCTTCGTGCTCCGGCACCTTGATCTGATTGACGATCTTGCCGTCGACCAGGTTTTCCAGCGTCCATGCCAAGTGCTGCGGGTCGATGCGCTGCATCGTCGAACACATGCAGATGGTGGTCGCCATGAACTGGACGATCTTGTTCTGCGGCAGAACTTCTTTTGCCAGCCGGTCGACCAGGTTCAGTTCGGTGCCGACCAGCCAGCGCGTCCCTTCCGGCGCTTCCTTGATGGTCTTGACGATGTGCTCGGTCGAGCCGACATAGTCGGCCGCGGCGCAGACTTCGAAATTGCATTCCGGGTGGGCGATCACCTTGCCCTCGGGGTATTTGGCGCGGAAGGCATCGATCTGCGACTTCTGGAACATCTGGTGTACCGAGCAGTGGCCCTTCCAGAGCAGGATCCTGGCGTGCTTGATCTGGGCCGGCGTCAGACCGCCGAGTTCGAGATCCGGGTCCCAGACGACCATCTCGTCCATGGCAAAACCCAACTGGTGGCCGGTCCACCGGCCGAGATGCTGGTCCGGGAAGAACAGCACCTTGGGGCGACGCTCGAAGGCCCACTTGGCGATGGTGCCGGCGTTGGACGAGGTACAGACGATGCCGCCATGCTCGCCGCAGAAAGCTTTCAGGTCGGCCGCCGAGTTGATGTAGGTGACCGGCGTCACTTCTTCCTCAGCGTTCAGGACTTCATTCAGCTCGCGCCAGCAGCGCTCGACCTTGGCCAGATTGGCCATGTCGGCCATCGAACAGCCGGCCGCGAGGTCGGGCAGGATGGCGATCTGGTGCGGTGCGGTCATGATGTCGGCGACTTCGGCCATGAAATGCACGCCGCAGAAGATGACGTATTCGGAATCGGTCTGCGCCGCGAGTTTCGACAGCTTCAGCGAATCGCCGGTCAGATCGGCATGCTGATAGACGTCGGCGCGCTGGTAATGGTGGCCGAGAATGACCGCCTTCTTGCCGAGCTTGGCGCGAGCGACGCGAATGCGTTCCTGGCAGGCTTCATCGGACAGGTTGTTGAACGGGTCAAAGGAGATGGTTGCTGTTTGCATGCTGTTCTCTGAAAAATCGGCTTTTTCGATGGTCGACCGCAGGGGTCAGCCCTGGCTCCACGGCAGGCCGGCCTTGCGCCAGCCGCCGATATGGTTACGCTGGCCGTTGGCATCCTTGTCGCCCTCGAAGCCTTCGAGGATGTTGTAGCAGTTGTTGTAGCCGGCTTCGCTGGCCGCTGCGGCGGC
The DNA here is from genome assembly GCF_001551835.1 of Dechloromonas denitrificans. Lineage (GTDB taxonomy): Bacteria > Pseudomonadota > Gammaproteobacteria > Burkholderiales > Rhodocyclaceae > Azonexus > Azonexus denitrificans. Next base: position 231,008 of record NZ_LODL01000040.1, read on the forward strand.
AGCGATCGAGCGGGCGCCGCTGCGACAGAGGAACATGACCAGCGCTTCGGGATCGACCTGGCGCTTCAGTTCGGCCAGGAAGTTCGGGTTGCGGACGCCGCCCGGGTACTGGTTCCATTCGATTTCGACCGCGCCGGGAACGCGCCCGACCCAGTCCCACTCGGCCCGTGTCCGGACATCGACAATTTTCGCGCCGGGCGCCAGATGCAGCAGATCGCAGGCTTCCTGCGGCGTCAGCTCACCCTGGTAGGGGCGTTCCAGCGACTGGCCGCGCTGGCGGGCCAGATTGAGTATCTCGGTTAACTTTCCCATAATCTTTGGCTGCTAAAATCCAAGGTCGATAGTATAGGGCAGACCTCATGGGACAAGAGCAACAGCCGGTCGTTCCGACCGCGCTAACGGCCGCCGAGCGTGCCGAGCAGACGCAGCACGCCACCTGGGTCAGCGTCGTGATCAATCTGGTACTGACAGTGGTGCAGATTGTCGTCGGCTGGCTGGCTCATTCCCAGTCGCTGGTCGCGCACGGCCTGCATTCGTTTTCCGACCTGCTCTCCGACTTTCTGGTCATCTATGCCAGCCGGCAGAGCGCCCATCCGGCCGACCAGGCCCACCCCTACGGCCACGCCCGGGTCGAGACAGCGGCAACGCTGATCCTCGGCGCGTCGCTGACCCTGATTGGCGGCGGCATCCTGTGGGAATCCGGGATGCGCCTGCAGCACATCGAAAACCTGCCGAGCGTCGAAATGTCCGCCTTCTGGGTGGCTGTCGCCACCGTGATCACCAAGGAAGGTCTGTACCGCTACCTGATCCGGGTCGCCGAGCGCCTGCGCTCGCAACTGATGATCGCCAATGCCCTGCACACCCGGGCCGACGCCGCTTCGGCGCTGGTTGTCGTGGTCGGTATCGGCGGCGCCCTGCTCGGCTGGTCCTTCCTCGATCTGCTGGCAGCGGCCTTGATGGGTTTCATGATCCTGCGCATGGGCGCCGGCCTGGCCTGGGGGGCGCTCAAGGAGCTGATCGATACCGGTCTCGAGGAAACTCAGGTCGCCTCCATTCGCCAGACACTGGCGGCGACGCCCGGCGTGCTCGGCGTGCACAACCTACGGACGCGGCGCATGGCGCATCAGGCGCTGGTCGATGTGCATGTCCAGGTCGATTCGCGGATCAGCGTTTCCGAAGGCCACCGTATCGCCGAGTCGGCACGGGCCCGGGTGCTGCGCGAACATGCCGAGGTGCTCGATGTGCTGGTTCATATCGACCCCGAAGACGATCTGGACCCCGATATCGCCATCCGTCTGCCGGCCCGCGAAACCCTGCTGCAGGAATTGCTGCCGCTGCTTGCCGATCTACCCGAGCCGGAGAAGGTCGTGCTGCATTATCTCGGCGGCCGCATCGAGGCCGAGATTTTCTTCAGCCACGCCTTTTTCGAAAACGGCGACGCCATGCGCAAACTATCCCAGCAGCTGGCTGAGCGCCTGACAGCAACTTCGACCATCCGGCGCCTATCGGTGAATTGCATGGTTGCACCAAAATAGTGCGTTAATTAGCTGGTTTTGCACAGTTGTGGTGCGCAAAATCTTTGCTTAATCCGTGCATCTCATTGTGGCAAAATGCAAAGCTTAGCTGCGGTCCTTTGGCACACTTTCTGCTAAATCCTCCGCGTTGCGAATTTTTGATTGTCGCCGGATAAGCCGGCAACTTGTTTTCTAGGAGACTGACGTTTATGGCAACCCCGCAAGACGTGATCAAGCTGATTAAGGAAAATGACGCCAAGTTCGTCGATTTTCGTTTCACCGATACCCGTGGCAAAGAACAGCACGTAACCGTGCCGGTTTCCGCTTTTGACGAAGACAAGTTCGAAAACGGCCACGCTTTCGACGGCTCCTCGATCGCCGGCTGGAAGGGTATTCAGGCTTCCGACATGCTGCTGATGCCGGATCCGGACACCGCCTACGTCGACCCGTTCTTCGACGAAACCACCGTTGTCCTGTCCTGTGACGTCGTCGACCCGGCCGATGGCCGTGGCTACGACCGCGATCCGCGCTCCATCGCCAAGCGCGCTGAAGCCTACCTGAAGTCCTCCGGCATTGGCGACACCGCCTACTTCGGTCCGGAACCCGAATTCTTCATCTTCGACGGCGTCGAGTGGAATGTCGACATGTCCGGTTGCAACCTGAAGATCCATTCCGCCGAAGCGGCCTGGGGTTCGGGTGAAAAGAACGACGGCAATGGCGCCACCGGCCACCGTCCGACCGTCAAGGGCGGCTACTTCCCGGTTCCGCCGGTCGACAGCCTGCACGACATCCGTTCGGCCATGGTGCTGACCCTGGAAGCCCTCGGCTGCCCGGTTGAAGTTCACCACCACGAAGTCGCCACTGCCGGTCAGTGCGAAATCGGTACCGTCTTCAACACCCTGGTCAAGCGTGCCGACCAGACCCAGATCCTGAAGTACGTGGTGCACAACGTTGCTCACCAGTACGGCAAGACCGCTACCTTCATGCCGAAGCCCATCGTTGGCGACAACGGTTCCGGCATGCACGTTCACCAGTCGATCTGGAAGGATGGCAAGAACCTGTTCGCCGGCGACGGTTATGCCGGTCTGTCCGAACTGGCCCTGTTCTACATCGGCGGCATCATCAAGCACGCCAAGGCCCTGAACGCGATCACCAACCCGGGTACCAACTCCTACAAGCGTCTGGTCCCGCACTACGAAGCACCGGTCAAGCTGGCTTACTCGGCCAAGAACCGTTCCGCTTCGATCCGTATCCCGTTCGTTGCCTCGACCAAGGCCCGTCGTATCGAAACCCGCTTCCCGGATCCGATCGCCAATCCGTACCTGGCCTTCGCCGCGCTGCTGATGGCCGGTCTGGACGGTATCCAGAACAAGATCCACCCGGGCGATCCGGCTGACAAGAACCTGTACGATCTGCCGCCGGAAGAAGACGCGCTGATCCCGACCGTCTGCGCTTCCCTCGAAGAAGCCCTGCAGAACCTAGACAAGGACCGCGAGTTCCTGACCCGTGGCGGTGTGTTCTCCAACGACTGGATCGACGCCTTCATCTCCCTGAAGATGGACGAAGTCAATCGCGTTCGCATGACGACCCACCCGGTGGAATTCGATCTGTACTACTCCTGCTAAGCCAGCGAGCCGGTATGCAAAAAGGGCGGGTTTTCCCGCCCTTTTTTTGTCCACCGTTCGGCGGGATCAACGTTAAGTCCGCTACACTTGAGCGCTAACCTGGAATGATGACGATGACACGTAGCACGCTTGCAACCCTGCTCGCCATACTGGCGCTGCCGGCAACGGCCCAGACGATTTACAAATGCACCGACGCCAGTGGCGGCACGCTGATTTCCAATACCCGTATCGAGAAGAACTGCAAGGCCATCGTCAGCGGACCGGAGTCGACGCTGCCGGCGCCCAAGTCGCGCCCGGCCACTTCTGGAGCGGCGGCCAATCCGTCACCGGCGGGTTTTCCCAAGGTGCAGGAAGATACGCAGAAAGCGCGCGATGGCGACCGCCGTCACATCCTCGAGCAGGAACTGGCCGGCGAACAGCGCAACCTTGAGCAGGCGCGCAAGGAACTGGCCGAGCAGGAAGCCCTGCGCACCGCCGGCGACAATCGCCAGGATCGTATCCTGCCGTACAAGGATCGCGTCGGGCAGCACGAGCGCAACATCCAGGCGATCCAGAAAGAGCTCTCGAATCTGCGCTGATCAGGCAGTCGGCGATTTGACCTTGTACCAGGCGGCGTAAAGCGCCGGCAGGAAGAGCAGGGTGAGGGCGGTGGCGACGATCAGGCCACCCATGATGGCCACGGCCATCGGCCCGAAGAAGTCGTTGCGCGACAGCGGGATCATCGCAAGCACGGCGGCGGCCGCGGTCAGCACAATCGGCCGGAAGCGGCGCACCGTCGATTCGACGATCGCTTCCCAGCGCGCCTTGCCGGCGGCCAGATCCTGTTCGATCTGATCGACCAGGATCACCGAATTGCGCATGATCATGCCGAACAGCGCGATGGTGCCGAGCAGCGCCATGAAGCCGAACGGCTGGCGGAAAACGAGCAGGAACAGGGCGATGCCGATAATGCCGAGCGGCGCCGTGAGCAGCACCATGACGACGCGCGAGACGCTCTGCAACTGGATCATCAGGATGGTGACGACGGCCAGGATGAAGAGCGGGATGCCGGCCATCACCGAGGTTGAGCCCTTGGCCGACTCTTCGACCGAGCCGCCGGTGACGATGCTGTAGCCGGCCGGCAGGGCGGCGCGCAGGGCGTTGATTTCCGGATTGATGCGGTCGACGACCGTCGCCGGCTGCGTTTTGCCATAGAGGTTGGCGCGGACGGTGATGGTCGGCAGACGGTCGCGACGCCAGATCAGGCCCGGCTCGAAGCTGTGCTTGAGATGACCGATCTGGCTCAGCGGCACGCTCTTGCCGCTGCGGGTCGGTACAGAGAGGTCGGGCAGCACAGCAAGGTGGGTGCGTTCCTCGCGGTCGCCGCGCAGCACGACATCGATGGTCTTCTCGCCTTCGCGGTAGCTGGTCACCGTGTAGCCGTTCAGCGACATATTGAGCAAGGCGGCCAGATCCTGGCTGGAGACACCGAGCAGGCGGGCTTTGTCCTGGTCGATTTCGATCTCGATGGCCTTCGACAGTTCGCTCCAGTCGAAATTGACGTTCGACAGTTCCGGATTCTGGCGCATCACGTCGGCCACCTGGCCGGCCACTTTGCGCAGTGTCGCCATGTCCTCGCCGGAAACCCGGTACTGCACGGGATAGCCGACCGGCGGCCCATTTTCGATGCGGCTGATATTGCCCCGGGCGTTGAAGCCGTCCCGTTCGAACAGTTCGATCAGGCGCCCGCGCAAGGCTTCGCGGGCCTCGACGTTACGCGTGACGATGACGAACTGGCTGACGTTGCTGGCCGGCAATTGCTGGTCGAGACCAAGGTAATAGCGCGGCGACCCTGAGCCGACGTAGGTGATGTAGTGCTCGAACTGGTCAAATTTGGCCTTGTCCTGGTTGAGCCAATCTTCCAGGTGCTTGGCTTCGGCGTCGCTGGCGGCGATCGAAGCACCTTCCGGCAGGCGGAGTTCGACATTCAGTTCCAGGCGGGTCGAGTTCGGGAAAAACTGCTTCTGCACTTTGCCCATGCCGACGATGGCCAGGGCGAACAGGCCGACGGTGATGGCGATGACCAGCCAGCGCCGCTGGACGCACCAGGTAACCAGTTTCCGGAAGCGGCTGTAGAACGGCGTGCCGTACACATCGTGCTCGTCGCCGTGAGCCGGGCCGCTCAGGCCGAGGCGGGTGAGTAGGCGGGCCAGGGCCGGCAGCCGGCGTTCGATCAGGCTGGGTGGGCGCGGCGCATGCGGGTTGGGCAGCAGCTTGTAGCCGAGCCAGGGAATGGCGACGACCGCAGCCAGCCAGGAGATGAGCAGGGCGACGGCATTGATCTGAAAGAAGGCGAAGGCATATTCGCCGGTCGACGATTTGGCCAGCGCAATCGGGATGAAGCCAGCGACGGTGACCAGCGTGCCGGAGAGCATCGGCCCGGCCGTGCTGCTGTAGGCGAAAGAGGCGGCGCGGGTGCGTTCCCAGCCCTGTTCCATCTTCACCCACATCATCTCGACGGCGATGATCGCATCGTCCACGAGCAGGCCGAGGGCGAGGACGAGGGCGCCGAGCGAGACCTTGTGCAGGCCGACATTGAACCACTGCATGGTGAGGAAGGTGGCGGCGAGGACGAGCGGGATCGAAATGGCGACAACCAGGCCGGTGCGGATGCCGAGGCTGATGAAGGTAACCAGCAGGACAACGATCACCGCTTCGGCCAGCGATTGGACGAAAGCCTGCACCGAGCGCTTGACGGCATCCGGCTGGCTGGCCGATGGCGCGATCTCGACGCCGAGCGGCAGGGCTTGGTTGATTTTGGCGATGTGGGCGTCGAGTTCCTTGCCGAGGACGATGATGTCGCCGCCCTTGGCCATGGCAACGCCAATGGCCAGCGCCCGCTTGCCGCCAAAGCGGACCTGGGTGGCCGCCGGGTCGATGGTGCCGCGCTTGATGCTGGCGATGTCGCCGAGCCGGAAACTGCGGCTGCCGGCGCGGATTAGCGTGTCGGCCACGGCCTGCACGGTGTCGAAGGCGCCGCCCGGACGAATCTGGATGCGTTCGCTCTGCGTTTCGAAAAAGCCGGCCCCGGCGACGGCGTTCTGCTGGTTCAAGGCCTGGACGATGGTGGTTTGATCGATGCCGAGCGTCGCCAACTTGGCGTTCGACAGTTCGACAAAGATCTTTTCGTCCTGGATGCCGAAGATTTCGACCTTGCCGACGGTCGGCACGCGCAACAACTCGTCGCGAATGCGCTCGGCGGTGTCCTTCAGTTGCGGGTAGTCGAGGCCGTCTGCGGTCAACGCATAAATATTGCCAAAAACGTCGCCGAATTCGTCATTGAAGAACGGCCCCTGGATGCCGGCCGGCAGCGTGTGGCGGATATCGCCGATCTTCTTGCGGACCTGGTAATAGACATCAGGCACCATGGCCGGCGGCGTGCTGTCCTTGGCGAAGAACATCACCGTCGATTCGCCGGGGCGCGAGTAGCTCGATACCCGGTCGATGAACGGCGTTTCCTGCAGTTTCTTTTCGATCTTGTCGGTCAGCTGCTGTTCGACCTGGCGCGCCGTGGCGCCCGGCCACTGGGTGCGGATCACCATCAGCTTGAAGGTGAAGGGCGGATCTTCGGCCTGGCTCAGCTTGCCATAGGCGAACACCCCCATCAGGGCGAGGGCGAACAGGAAATAGCCGACCAGCGTCCGGTGATGCAGCGTCCAGTCGGAAAGGTTGAAGCGCTGGCTCACGATTCAGCGCTGCCCACTGGGCGGCGTCACCGGCTTGGCCTGGACGCTCTGGCCGGGCACCAGCTTGGCGGTGCCGGCGACGACGACCACTTCGCCGGCCTGCAGGCCGCCGCTGATCATCGCACCATCCTCGCGGAACTGTGCCACCTGGACCGGGCGCGGCGTTGCCTTGCCGTCGCTGACGACCCAGACCAGCGGCCCTTGCCCCTGGTCAATCACCGCATTGAGCGGCACGAGCAGCGGTGCGGCGCCGGCGCTGCCGACGACGACCCGGGCCGTCATGCCGAGGCGGACTTCGGCTGGCGGCTCGATCAGGCGGATGCGCGCGGCGTAGGTCCGGGTCGCCGGGTCGGCGGCCGGTGCCAGTTCGCGCAATTCGCCGCGGACAGTGATTTTGGGCTCGGCCCACAGGTTGACCGCCAGACTCTGTGCCGTCTTGATCTCGGCCAGCCGGTTTTCCGGGATGGCGATGGCGACTTCCTTTTCTTCCGGGCGGGCCAGCCGGAGGACGGCCTGGCCGGCGCCGACGACCTGGCCGGCCTCGGCCAGCACGGCGGTGACGACGGCCGGGTATTCGCTGCTCAGCGTGCTGTAGCTGGCCTGGTTGCCGCTGATCTGGTTTTGCGAGCGGGCCTGCTCGAGGCGGGCCTGGGCGCTGTTGAAGGCATTGTCCTTGGCGTCGAAGGCGGCCTGGCTGACAAATTTTTTGCCGAGCAGACCGGCGTAGCGTTCGCGCTCGGCCTTGGCGGTGGTCAATTCGCTTTCCGCCGCGCCAAGCTGGGCCCGGGCGGTAGCGGCAGCCAGTTGCAGGTCGGCCGGATCGAGCCGGGCCAATGGCTGGCCGGCCTTGATCTCGGCGCCGGCATCGACCAACCGGGCAGCCAGCTTGCCGCCGACGCGAAAGGCGAGGTCGATTTCATGTCGGGCGCGAATTTCGCCGGTGTAGATACTCATGCCGCTATCCGCCTGGGCCACCGTCTGGACGAGGACCGTGCGTACTGCGGCCGGTGGCGCATCGCCGGCCGAGCAGCCGGCCAGCAGAAGCAGGGCGGCCAAGATGGGCGCAACTCGGGGCGGATAGAAGGTGGCCATTGGCGGTGCGGGAAAAGGAGGTCTGCGAATGATAATGAACCATCGGTCAGTAACGCAAGATATGATTTTTTGCTGGCGCAGGGCAGCCGGCCGAGCGGCTACAATGACGCCATGAACTCATCCTTTGCTTCCTTCGCCGGCCTTGATCTGCTGGCTTCGGCGGTTCTGTTGATCGACGAGGATCTGCGTGTCCGCTACGTCAATCCGGCCGGTGAAAATCTGTTGGCGGTGAGCAGTCGCTCGGTCGAGAGCAAGCCGCTGCTGACCATTTGTACCTGTCCGCCCAGTCTGCAGTCGGCCTTCGATAACGGCCTGCACAACAACTGGGGCTATACCGGCCAGAACCTCGAACTCAAGCGTCACGACGGCGAGCTGCTGCACCTGAACTGTACGGTGACGCCGCTGCGTCCCGACATGGCGCCCGGGGTCCGCCTGCTGCTCGAATTGCAGCCGATTGAGCAGCAACTGGCGGCCACCCGCGAGGAGCAACTGATCCAGCAGCAGCAGGCCAATCGCGAACTGATCCGCAATCTGGCGCACGAAATCAAGAATCCGCTCGGCGGCATTCGCGGCGCGGCGCAATTGCTGGAACACGAACTGGCCAATCCGTCGCTCAAGGAATACACCCAGGTCATCATCAAGGAAGCGGACCGCTTGCAGGACCTGATGCAGCGCCTGCTGACGCCGCACCGGGCGATGCTGCCGACGACCGTCAATATCCACGAAATCCTCGAACGGGTGCGCAGCCTGCTGACTGCGGAGTTTCCCGGTTCGCTGGCGATGCGGCGCGATTACGACACCAGCCTGCCGGAACTGGTCGGCGACCGCGAGCAACTGATCCAGGCGGTGCTCAATATTGCCCGCAACGCCGCGCAGGCGATGGAGGGCGAGGGCGAGATCGTGCTTCGCACGCGCTCGCTGCGGCAGGTGACGCTGGCCAAGAAGCGCTATCGGCTGGCGATGGAGATCAAGGTCATCGACAACGGCCCGGGCATTCCGGAAGTCATCCGCGAACGCATGTTCTATCCGCTGGTTTCCGGGCGCGAGGGCGGCAGCGGCCTGGGGCTGACCATTGCCCAGAACTTCGTGCAGCATCATGGCGGCACGATCGATTGCTCCAGTCATCCGGGCAACACGGTGTTCACGCTGCGCCTGCCGGTCGAGCTTGCATGACGATGGCAAAATGGCCGGCCTGACTCTTGCTTGAAAGATATCTATTCTAATGAGCAGATGAGCCAAACATCTATGAAACCGGTCTGGATCGTTGACGACGATCGCTCCATTCGCTGGGTCCTGGAAAAGACCCTGTCCCGCGAGGGCATCCCTTTCAAGAGCTACGCCTCGGCGACCGAGGCCATTTCCCAGTTGGAACAGGGCATCGAGCCGCCGCAGGTGCTGATGTCCGATATCCGCATGCCAGGCCAGTCCGGGCTGGATTTGCTGCAGGAAGTGAAAACCCGATTCCCGTCGGTGCCGGTCATCATCATGACCGCCTACTCCGATCTGGAAAGCGCAGTCGCCGCCTTCCAGGGCGGGGCCTTCGAATACCTGCCCAAGCCGTTCGATGTCGATCAGGCGGTTGAACTGATTCGGCGCGCCATCGACGAGTCGATGCACCAAAGCGGTGCGGCTGAGGAAGAGGGGCTGGTTCCCGAGATTCTCGGCCAAGCCCCGGCCATGCAGGAAGTCTTCCGTGCCATCGGCCGTTTGGCCCTGTCGCATGCCACGGTTTTGATCACCGGCGAATCCGGTTCCGGCAAGGAGCTGGTGGCGCGGGCGCTGCATCGGCACAGCCCGCGCGCCGACAAGCCCTTCATCGCGATCAATACGGCAGCCATTCCGAAGGATCTGCTGGAGTCCGAACTGTTTGGCCACGAGCGCGGCGCCTTCACCGGCGCCCAGGCCCAACGCCGCGGCCGTTTCGAGCAGGCCGAGGCCGGCACGCTGTTCCTCGACGAAATCGGCGACATGCCGTCCGAACTGCAGACCCGCCTGCTGCGCGTGCTGTCGGACGGGCATTTCTACCGGGTCGGCGGTCACTCGCCGATCAAGGCCAATGTTCGGGTCATTGCCGCGACCCACCAGAATCTGGAAACCCGGGTCAAGGACGGCTTGTTCCGCGAAGACTTGTTCCATCGCCTGAACGTCATCCGGATTCGCCTGCCGTCGCTGCGCGAGCGGCGCGAGGACATTCCGCTGCTGACCCGCCACTTCCTGCAGAAAAGTGCGCGCGAACTCGGCGTCGAGACCAAGCGGCTGTCCGATCCGGCCCTGAAGTACCTGAGCGGCCTCGATTTTCAGGGCAACGTCCGCCAGCTGGAGAATCTCTGCCACTGGCTGACCGTGATGGCCCCCGGTCAACAGGTGGAAATCAGCGATTTGCCCGGCGAGTTGCGCGAGGCGATACCGATGGCCATTGCCACCGACTGGGAAAGTGCCCTCGAAGGCGAAGTCGACCGCATGCTGGCCCGTGGTCTGGGCGATGTGCATGGGGTGCTGGCCCAGACCTTCGAGCGCATCCTGATTTCGCGAGCGCTGGCCCATACCGGCGGCCGGCGGATCGAGGCGGCGCTGGCCCTTGGTATCGGCCGCAATACCATCACCCGGAAAATTGCCGAACTGGGTATCGACGGCGGCAAGGAAGCACTGGCCGAATAGGCTGCCGGAGCCGGGCGGGCGCTGCTTTTCGTCGGTGTTGCCCGGCAGCGAACTGGCATACAATCGGCCGCATGACGCTGATTGATCCTGTTTTGCTCAAATCCAGGCTCGGCTTGCTGGCCGGCCGTTTCGACGTTGATGCGCTGGCCGAGTGCGACTCCAGCAGCAGCGAGTTGATGCGTCGTGCCGATCGCGGTGCCCCGGCCGGCACGGTCGTCGTCACCGACCGGCAAAGTGCCGGGCGCGGGCGACGTGGCCGCAGCTGGTCGTCGGCACCCGAGGCCAGCCTGACCTTTTCTGTGCTGTGGCGGTTTTCCGGACCGCCCGGCCGTCTGGCCGGCCTCTCGCTGGTGGTTGGCGTCGCCCTGGCCGAAGCCCTGGAAATGTTGGGCGCCCAGGGCGTCTGCCTGAAATGGCCGAATGACGTTCTGTTGCGCCGGGACAACGCCTACGCCAAGCTGGCCGGCATTCTCGTCGAGCTTTCCACCGACCGGCGCGGCACCCAGGCCGTGATCGGCATCGGTCTCAATCTGCAGGCGCCGCCCGAGAGTCTGCCGCAGCCGGTGGCCGGTCTCGATCAGGCCTTGGCGGCGACGCCGGATCGTCATGTCGTACTGGCGGCCATTCTCGGTCATCTGGCCGCGGTGCTGGACCGCTTTGCGGTCGACGGCTTTGCTGGGCTGAAAATGGACTGGCAGCAGCGTCACGCCTGGCAAGGCGAGGCGGTGCAACTGCTCGGCGAAGCGGCCGAGCCCTTGCCCGGGCGCTGCCTCGGGGTCGATGACGACGGTGCCTTGCTGCTCGAAACGGCAAGCGGCGTGCAGCGTATCTTTTCAGGCGACGTCAGCTTGCGCCCGATAGGAAGTGCCCTTGGGGTACGCCGGGCATGATCGTCTGCCTCGACAGCGGCAATAGCCGCATCAAGTGGGGCGTCCATGACGGCAACGCCTGGCTGGCGCAAGGGGCGGTGGCGCACGCCGAGGTCGGTCAATTGGCGAGCTTGCCGGCGCGCTGGGGTCGCCCGGGGCGCGTCATGCTGGCCAATGTCGCCGGGGCCGAGGCGGCGCAGCGGATCCGCCAGCAACTGCAGGCCTGGGCGCCGCTTTTTTGCGACGTCCAGCCGGTGGCCGAGCGGGCCGGCGTCACCAACCTTTACCAGAACCCGGCGCGGCTCGGCGTTGACCGCTGGTGTGCGCTGATCGGCGCACGTGGCCTGTTTCAGCAGGCCAGCATCGTGGTCATGGCGGGCACCGCAACGACGATCGACAGTCTCGATGCGGCGGGTGTCTTTCTCGGTGGCATGATCCTGCCCGGCCTCGATCTGATGCGGCGGGCGCTGGTCCGCGAGACGGCCGGGCTGCCTTTCGCCGACGGCCAGTATGCCGAACAACCGCGCTGTACCGATGATGCCATTGTCACTGGTTGCATCGAGGCTCAGGCTGGCGCCATCGAGCGGGCCTGGACCCGGCTGAATGCTGGTGATGCCCTCTGCGTCATGTCCGGCGGCAATGCTGAGGTGATCAGCAAGCACCTCAGCATTGCACATGTACTGACGCCGAATCTGCCGCTTGAGGGTTTGCGCCTGCTCGCCGTCGAGCCCTAGTCCGAGCCGGGCGATACTTCCCGGCAAAAATGCCGTTTTGTCGAGGTCGACCGCAGCCATCAGTTGCTCGGCTCTATCTTCGGCAAAACAGTTTTATTGTCTGCTATCGGGCCTGCCGCACTTGAGTTAACCGCAGCCAGCGGGGACAATCCTCCGCTGTCGTTTCATGCCCGGGGGGTTCCATGTTCGATCCGGTAATCAGCAATCTGCTGGCCTTTGCCAGCTTCTTCGTGACCGCCGTGCTGATGCTCGCGGTGTTCTTCGTGCTTTACATTTTGATCACGCCGTACAGCGAAGTCACCTTGATCCGGGCCGGCAACGAGGCGGCGGCGGTCAGCCTGGGCGGTGCGGTGATCGGCTTTGCGCTGCCGATCGCGGTTGCGGTCGCGGTTACCCATAACCTCTATGCCATGATCGGCTGGGGCGTCGTCGCCGGCATGGTGCAATTGCTGACCTTCAGCGCAGTTCGCTTGATGATGCCTGTCATCAATCACAGCATTCCGCAGGGGCGCCTAGCCTCCGGCATTTTCCTCGCAGCGCTAGCGATCGGCGTCGGCATCCTGAACGCCGGTTGCATCGTTTGATTCCAAGGAGCAATTCATGGCACTGATGGACTTCATCAAGAAACAATTCATCGACATTCTGCAATGGACGGAGGATGCCGACGGCACGCTGGCCTGGCGTTTCCCGATGGCCGAAATGGAAATCCAGAACGGCGCCAGCCTGACCGTGCGCGATTCGCAACTCGCCCTCTTCGTCAACGAAGGCACGGTGGCCGATGTCTTCGGCCCCGGCATGTACAAGCTGACGACGCAGACGCTGCCGGTGCTGACCTACCTGAAGAACTGGGACAAGCTGTTCGAATCCCCGTTCAAGTCCGACCTCTACTTCTTCTCGACCCGCCTGCAGCTCGACCAGAAGTGGGGCACGCCGAACCCGATCACCATCCGCGACAAGGAATTCGGCATCGTCCGGATGCGCGCCTTCGGCATCTACAGCTACCACCTGAGCGACGCCAAGACCTTCTACCAGAAGATTTCCGGCACCCGCGACAGCTACTCCCGCGAAGAACTCGAAGGCCAGTTGCGCAATACCATGGTGGCCGGCCTGACCGACCTGTTCGGCGAATCCGGTGTCGCCTTCATCGACATGGCGGCCAGCCAGGACGAGTTCGGGAAGGCGATGTTCGCCAAGGCCCAGCCGATGTTCGCCGAATACGGCCTGACCCTCGATTCGCTGGTCGTTCAGAACGTCTCGCTGCCGGAAGAGTTGCAGAAGATCCTCGACCAGAAGATCGGCATGAACATGATCGGCGACATGCAGCGCTACACGCAGTACCAGGTCGCCAATGCCATCCCGGAAGCGGCGAAGAACGAAGGCGGCATGGCCGGCATGGGCGTCGGCCTCGGCGCCGGGGTCGGCTTCGGGCAGGTCATGGGGCAGGCGATGGCCTCGGCGGTGCAGCCGGCCGGCCAGGCCGCCCCTGCTGCCGGTACGGTGTCGGCCGACGAGGTGGTGGCGACGTTGGAAAAACTGCATGGACTGGTCGAAAAAGGCATCCTCAGCCAGGCCGAGTTCGACGCCAAGAAAGCGGAATTGCTCAAAAAACTGAGTTGACCGCAGCCCTGTGGCCGTAACTGCTTCCTGTCCCTCCTGCGGCGCGCCGGTTGTCTTCAAATCGGCGGCGTCGATCTTTGCTGTCTGTGAATACTGCCAGAGCACGCTGGTTCGCCACGACCAGGCGCTGGAAGATATCGGCAAGATGGCGGCGCTGGTCGAGGACCGTTCGCCGCTGCGGTTGGGGGCGGAAGGTAGCTACAAAGGCGTCCATTTCGCGCTGATCGGGCGCATCCAGATCAAGTACAGCCAGGGCTTGTGGAACGAGTGGCACCTGTTGTTCGACGACATGCGGACCGGCTGGTTGTCGGAGGCTGGTGGTGAGTATGTGCTCACTTTTGCGCAGTTCGTGCCGGACGCGCTGCCGCCATTCGACGATCTGAAGATCGGCCAGCGCTTCGTGCTGGCCAGCCAGACGTGGACGGTGAGCAATATCGAAAATGCCGAGTGCGTCGCCGGCCAGGGCGAGTTGCCGTTCAAGGTCGGGGCCGGTTACCCGGTGCCTGCGGTCGACCTCCGGAATGGGGCAAATTTCGCTACCCTCGACTATTCGGAAACGCCGCCGCTGCTGTTCATCGGCGAGGCAGTCGATTTCAAGTCGCTGAAAATGGCCAACCTGCGTGACGGGATGGCCTTGCCGGACAAGGCGGTCGAGGCAAGGGTTTTCCGTTGCCCGAGTTGCGGTTCGCCGATGGCAGCGCGCTCCAAGGATATTCTGGCGGTGGGCTGCGCTTCCTGCGGGGCGGTGGTCGATACGGCTGACCAGAACTACAAGATCCTGTCGAAGGCGCTGGGCAGCCGCGACGAAAAATACGTGCCGCGTCTGCCGCTGGGCAGCAAGGGGCGGCTGGAGGACAAGCCGGTCGAGGTCATCGGCTTCCTGGTCAAGCAGTGCAGGATCGAAGGCATCGAGTACGACTGGCGTGAATACCTGCTGGCGGCTGAAAACGGCACTTACCGCTGGCTGACCGAATACAACGGCCACTGGAACATCGCCGACGTACTGTCCAAGCCACCGGCGCAAAGTGGTTCGATGGAACTGGCCGATGTTCGCTGGGGCGGCGAGACGTTCAAGCATTTCTCGACGACGCCGACGGCGCAGGTGATCCAGGTCGCCGGCGAATTCACCTGGCGGGTCCGCCGGGCCGAGAGCAACCGGGTGGTCGACTATGTGGCGCCACCGCTGATGCTGTCGCGCGAATCGAGCAATAAGGAGCTGAGCTGGTCGCAAGGCAGCTATGTCGCGCCGGCTGTCATCGAAACGGCGTTCCAGCTGCCCGGCAAGCTGCCCGAGCCGCTCGGTGTTTTCGCCAACCAGCCCAACCCGTGGGGCGACACCCATCAACGCATCTGCCGCCTGTTCTGGAAGCTGGCGCTGCTCGCCATCGCGCTGCAGGCCTTCTTCGCCTTCATTTCCGGCGGCAAGCTGCTGCTCCGTCAGGAACTGCATTTCGCGCCGCAGATGCTGGAAGAAAGCGTCAATACCCGCGACTTCGAAGTCCGCGACAAGCCGCGCAAGATCACCGTCCGCAACACCGCCGGCCTCGACAACAACTGGATCGGCCTCGACCTGACTCTGGTCAACAAGACGACCGGCGAAGCCTGGCCGGCCAGTCGCGAACTGTCTTACTACTACGGCAACGACGGTGGCGAAAGCTGGTCCGAGGGCAGCCGCGACGACGAAGTCGTTTTCCTCGCCATTCCGCCCGGTACCTACTATCTGGCGGTCGACCCCGAGCTGGCCCCGGAAAAGCCGGTCGCGGTACGCGACACCATCGAGGTGTTCACCGGCGGTGCCGGCTGGTCGAATTTCGTGATGGTGATGATTTTCCTGGTCGCCTTCCCGATCTTTACCCGGCTGCGCCATGCCGCCTTCGAAGCCCGGCGCTGGGCCGAAAGCGACCACGCGCCGGTGAGCAGCGACGATTCGGACGACGACTGATGTTCAAACATTTCAACCTCGCCGCCGGCCTGCTCGCCCTTGCGCTGTTCGGCTATGCCCAGAACCAGGGCTGGAACATGTTCGACAACGTCGCCAATAGCGGCCATGGCGGCTCCAGCGGCAGCAGTCGCACCTATCACAAGTAAATCTGCACGGGATGGGGCGCTGTTGCGATAATACGGTCATGCGGTTTTTGATCTGTTTTCTGCTTCTTTTGGTGCTTTCGCCGGCGTACGCGCTGGAAAAGGTTGTCCTGCAACTCAACTGGAAACACCAGTTCCAATTTGCCGGCTATTACGCGGCCATTGAGAAGGGCTATTTCCGTGAGGCGGGTTTCGACGTCAGTCTGCGCGAACTGGCCGAAGGAATCGATCCGGTCGACATGGTACTCAAGGGCGAGGCCGATTACGGTATTGCCGCCTCCGAACTGGCGTTGCGCCGTGGTCGCGGTCAACCGGTGGTTGCCCTGGCCGCCATTATTCAGCATTCGCCGCTCGTGCTGCTGGTCAATCGCCGGCATGTGCCCAATGTCGATGCGCTGAACGATAAACGCATCATGCTGGCGCCGCACGAGAGCGAGTTGTACGCCTACCTGAAGCGGGAAGGCGTTGAAAAATTCGAGGCGCAGCCCCACTCCTTCGATCCGGCCGACCTGATTGCCGGCAAGGTCGATGCGATTTCCGGCTACTCGACCGACGAGCCTTTCCTGCTGCGGGAAGCCCACTTTCCCTATCGGCAGTTCAGCCCCGACTCGGTCGGCATCGATTTTTACGGTGACGTCCTGTTCACCACCGAAAAGAAAATCAAACAGTCGCCCGCCGCCGTTCGCGCCTTCCGCGCAGCGGTATTGCGCGGCTGGCGCTATGCGATGGCCAACCCGGAAGAGATTGTCGATCTGATCGGCGAGCGTTATTCACCGCGCCATAGCCGCGCCCATCTGCTCTTCGAGGCCAGCGAGATGACGCGGCTGATGCAGCCGGAATTGGTCGAAATCGGCCACATGTCGGCAACGCGCTGGCAGCATATCGCCCAGACCTACACCGAGCTCGGCATGTTGCCGGTCAATGCCTCGCTCAACGGCCTGCTCTATCACGCCGAGCCCGATGTGCTGCCGCCCTGGGTCTGGCCGGCTTTTCTGGCCGGGGCCAGCATCATTCTGCTGGCTGCCTTGATGGCCGCCTACTTTGCCCGTTTGAACCAGCGCTTGCGGCGCGAAATCGCCACCCGGCTCAGCACCGAGGCCGCCCTGCGCAATAGCGAGGAGCGTTACCGGACGCTGGCCGAGCACAGCAAGGACGTCATCTGGACGCTCGATCTGGCGAGCCTGCGCTTTACCTATGTCAGCCCGGCGATCCAGCGGGTGCGCGGCTTTACGGCCGAGGAGGTGATGGCGGAGCCGCTGGCCGAGGCGATGACGCCCGATTCGTACGCCCATGTCAGCCAGTTGCTGCAGGAGCATCTGGCCCGGCTGGCACGCGGTGATCGGAGTGCGCTGTCGGCGACTGTCGAAATCGATCAGCCGCACAAGAACGGCGGCACCATCTCCTCCGAAGTGGTCGCCAGTTTCCTGCTCGACGAGGCGGGGCAGCCGGTTTCCATTCTCGGCATCGCCCGCGATATTTCCGAACGCCGCACCGCCGAGCAGCAGTTGCGCTTGGTCAACGACACCCTGCGCCAGCAACTCGACGAAATCCAGCGCCTGCAGGCTGCCTTGCAGGAGCAGGCGATCCGCGACAGTCTGACCGGCTGCTTCAACCGCCGCTATCTCGATGAAACGCTGGAACGCGAATTGTCGCGGGCGCAGCGTGAGGGCTACCCGCTGTCGCTGCTGATCCTCGATCTCGACCACTTCAAGCAGATCAACGACAGCTACGGTCACCAGGCCGGTGACCAAGCCCTGAAGGAACTGGCCAGCATGCTGACGGCCGACATCCGGCACGAAGATGTGCTGTGCCGCTACGGTGGCGAGGAATTCGTCATCCTGCTGCCGCGCATGCCGCTCAAGGTCGCCGAGAAACGGGCCGAACGCTGGCGCCTGATGATCAGCCAGCTTCGCCTCCCGATTGGTGACATCGAACTGGGCTTTACTGCCTCGGTCGGCCTGGCCTGCTATCCCGATCATGGCAAGACGGCTGATGAGCTGACCCAGTTGGCTGATCTGGCGCTCTATATCGCCAAGCATGAAGGCCGCAACCGGGTGGTCGTCTATTCGCCGCCGGAGCCGCCCGTCCGGAGCTAGTCGCCGCCACAGCTTCCGCCGCAGCCCCCGCCGCCATCGCTGCCACTGTCGCCGTTCGACGAGCTGCCGCTATCACCCGAACAGCCGCTGCTGCAGCCAATATGGCTGGCGCAGAAGCCGCTGCCGGTCGCCCCTTGGGCCTGGGCCAGACAGTCCAGCTGGTAAATGAAACCGCCGCTGATCGCCAGCGCCGCATCCAGTGCAAAGAGCCGGGGCAGGCGCTGCGGATTTTTCGGGTCGATCTCTTCCCGGGCGCAGGCCAGCCGCCAGGCGCGCCGGATGCCATCACTGGCCTGGGTCGGCGAGTTCATCGCCGCGGCCGGCGTATGGTGCAGAAAACGGCCAAAGGCACGGCGGCAGAATTTGTCGTAGTGCCGGGTAAACAGGATGAATTCATGCCAAGCATCGTCGACCGCCTGCGAGGGCATCGCCACCATCCGGCGGCCGGCTGTTCGGCAAAGCTGGAAGTAGTCCTGCAGCCCGGCGAAAACCTCGCTGCGCTGCGCCTCGCTCAATTCCGGCCGGCGGGCGGCCAGCCGCTGGTCGAGAAAGCGCTGGTAGGGAAAGCTGTCGATATAGGCAGCTTGCCGCCGCTTGCCCCAATTGCGCCAGAGGAGGACGGCGAGCAACGCGAGCAGGCCGACGATGATCAGTTTCGCCATGCCGCAGCCCTAGCTAGCCGTTGATATCGAAGCACATGTATTTCACTTCGAGATAATCCTCTATCCCGTACTTCGAGCCTTCGCGGCCGATGCCGGACTGCTTGATGCCGCCAAACGGAGCCACTTCATTCGAGATCAGGCCGGTATTGATGCCGACCATGCCGTACTCCAGGGCTTCGCCGACCCGCCAGCAGCGGCTGACGCTCGCCGTGAAAAAGTAGGCGGCCAGGCCGAATTCGGTATCGTTGGCCAGCGCGATGGCTTCGGTTTCCGTTTCGAAACGGAACAGCGGGGCGACCGGGCCGAAGGTTTCCTCGCGGGCCACCTGCATCGCCGTCGTTACATCGGCCAGCACCGTCGGCTGGTAAAAGTTGCCGCCGCGTTGATGGCGGGCGCCGCCGCACAGCACGCGCGCTCCCTTGCCAAGCGCGTCGGCGACGTGGCTTTCGACCTTGGCCAGCGCCGCGGCATTGATCAGCGGCCCCTGGGCGACCCCTTCTTCAATGCCGGCGCCAACCTTCATGGCACTCGCCTTGGCGGCAAACTTACGGGCGAATTCCTCGTAAACGCCGGATTGCACCAGGAAGCGGTTGGCGCAGACGCAGGTCTGGCCGGTGTTGCGGTATTTTGCCGTGATCGCGTTGTCGACCGCAGCATCGATGTCGGCATCGTCGAAAACGATGAAGGGTGCGTTGCCGCCCAGTTCAAGCGACACCTTCTTGACGGTTGGCGCGCATTGCGCCATCAGCAGCCGGCCGACGCCGGTCGAGCCGGTAAATGACAGCTTGCGGACGCTGGGATTGGCGGTCAGCTCGCCGCCGATTTCCGCCGGCTGGCCGGTCACCACGTTGAATACACCGGCCGGGAAGCCGGCCTGCTCGGCCAGCACGGCCAGTGCCAAAGCGGTGAGCGGCGTCTGTTCGGCTGGTTTGACGACGACCGGGCAACCGGCGGCCAGTGCCGGTGCAACTTTGCGGGTGATCATGGCGAGCGGGAAATTCCAGGGCGTGATGGCCGCACAAACGCCAATCGGCTGCTTGATCACCACCAGTCGCTTGTCGGCTGCCGGGCTGGGAATCGTTTCGCCGTAGGCGCGCTTGCCTTCTTCGGCAAACCATTCGACGAACGAGGCACCGTAAATCACTTCACCCCGGGCTTCGCTGAGCGGCTTGCCGCACTCGGCGGTCACCAGTTGCGCTAGGTCGTCAGCGTTTTCAATGATCAGCTTGAACCAGACCTGCATCAGTTGGGCGCGCCGCTTGGCGGTCAGGGCCCGCCAGGCCGGCCAGGCCGCCTCGGCCGCCACGATGGCGCGGCGGGTTTCGGCACTGCCGCAACGCGGCACCTCGGCCAGCAATTCGCCATTGGCCGGGTTCAAGACGGCAAAGCTGATGCCGCTGTCGGCCGCAGTCCATTTTCCGTCAATAAAGTTGGTTGACCGCAGCAATGCCCTGTTTTGTAGATTCATGGTCTTGAAAAATCCTGTAAAAACGGTAAGTTATGCACTGTTCCCGGAAAGAGCTTTAACTCGATGCGCGTTCCTGCCCTGATTTTCGTCTCGCTCGCCTGCCTGCTGCTGGCTGCCTGTAGCGGCCCGGCGCCGCGCCCGGTTGCCACGACGGGAACTATAGCGCAACCGTCTTTGCCGATCAGCGAGCTGGGCAACGAGGTGGCCTTGTATGCGCTTGGCCTGATCGATACCGGCTATCGCTTTGGCGGCAAGAACCCCGAGGCTGGCCTCGACTGCAGCGGCATGGTCAGCTATATCTACGCTCAGGCGACCAATCTGAAAGTCCGCGGCAGTGCCTTTGATATTGCCCGCAATGCCAAACCGATCGAGCGCGGCGCCTTGCGCCCCGGCGATCTCGTCTTCTTCAACACCAGCAACCGGCCGTTTTCGCATGTCGGCATCTATATCGGTGATGCCCGTTTCGTCCATGCCCCGTCGACCAACGGCAAGGTCCGCATCGATCGCCTCAACGATCGCTACTACGCCCAGCGTTTCGAGGCCGCCCGCACCTTCTTCGACTAAACCTACCCATTAAATAGCGTAACTGGCGCTCTTATTGGTTCGATGGCATGGACGCCAGCGCCGGCTGAAGGTAGAATCCATCCTCCCAAGCGCCCGTAGCTCAGCTGGATAGAGTATTGCCCTCCGAAGGCAGTGGTCGGACGTTCGAATCGTCTCGGGCGCGCCAGAATGTATAAAAAGCTGATTCCGCAAGGAATCAGCTTTTTTATTTGGTGCATCCCGTTGCTGCTGGGGGTCAGGCCTGATCGCTCTGTTGCTGGTTGGCAAGCGCCTTTTCGGTGATTTCCCGGTAAAGCGAGGTGACCTTGCCGGCCAGTAGCTGATATTCGGGGTGGCGTTCGATCATTGGCTTGATGTTGGTCGAGTCGGTGAACACCTCTTCCAGGAAGGAAATGTCGTAATCGCTCAGGGTTTCGCCCCGGTCGACTTTTTCCTTCAAGGCCAGGGCGCGGGGCAGGCGTTGCTTTTCCAGGCGTTCGACGAGGACGGTAAGCATTCCTTGGTCGGCGGAAGTTGAATCCATGATGATCTCCTTCGGGTTGGGGTCTAGTTTCAGATATAGCCGAGAAATTTCCACCAGGTAAGGGCAAAGACGAGCAAGAGGATATAGCCGATGCCGGTCAGCCACAGGCCGATTTTGGTGAACTGCTTGCTGGTGAAGGTTTCGGTGCCGAGACAGACCATGTTCTGCGGTGCATTGATCGGCAGAATGAAGCCGAAGCTGACGACAAAGCCGAGCAGCATGGTCATGCCCATCACATTGATATCGCCGCCGAGGCGTTGCAGTACGGCGATCATGATCGGCAACAGGGCGGAGGTCAGCGACGTGGCGCTGGCAAAACCGATGTGGATGAGCACGAGAAAGAGCGATAGCCCGGCAAAGATGCCGAAGCTGCCCAGGGTTTCGAGATGCAACGCCCGGACGACGATGTCGGCCAGCCAGGTGGCTGCCTTGGTGTCGAGCAGCGCCGTACCGAGACTGATGCCGACGCCGAAGACAACGATCGTGCCCCACGGTACCTGTTTTTGCACCTGTGGCCAGGTCATCACGCCGATTCTGGGCAGGAACAGGAAGGCCAGGCCGACAATGGTCACGGTGGTCGTATCGATGTCGTGCAATTCCTTTTCGGTGACCCAGAAGCTGATCAGCAGGGCGATGGTGATCAAAACCCGCCATTCGGCCGAGCTCATCGGCCCCATGTCGCTCAGTGCCTGGCGCACGGCTTCCTTGCCTCCCTCAATGCTTTCTTTTTCCGGTGGCATCAGCCGGCGGACCAGAATGAACAGGGCCGCGGACATGATGGCCGCGTAGGGTGCGCCGGCCATCAGCCAGTCGGCCCAGCTTGGCGTCTCGCCGATGCTTTTCTGCAGGAAGCCGATGGTCAGCATGTTTTGTGCGGCCGAGGTCATGATCCCCATGTTCCAGATGCTGGTCGCCTGGGCGACGACGATCATCAGCGAGGCAGCGAAGAGAGAGCGCTTGTCGACCCCGAAGGCGGCAATGATGCCGCTCATGATCGGTACGACGCAGGCGACGCGGGCGGTGGCCGACGGCACCATCAGCGAGAGGATGATGGTGACTGCGATGCCGCCGAGGAGAACGCCCTTGGCGGTGGTGCCGACCCGGTTCAGGGTGCGGTAGGCGATACGCCGGTCGAGTCCGGTGGCGGTCATTGCCACCGAGAGGAAGAGTGCGGCAGCAACGAGTGCCAGTGCCGTGTTGGAAAATCCGGAGAGGGCCTTGCCCAAGGCCTTGCCGGTGCCCAGCAGTTCGCCAGCGGCACCGACCGGGGCGGTGCCGAGCGCCAGTGCCATCAAGGCGACGATCAGCACCGAAGAGACCGCGTAATCGAGTGCTTCGGTCAACCAGACAATGACGGCAAAAACCAGGATGGCGAGAATGCGCTGGCCGGCGATAGTCAGTCCGCTCGGCGTTGGCATCAGCGCAATCGCCAAGGCCGCGATCAGCGCGAAGATGATGGCGACTGGAAAGGCTTTGCCGGGTGCAGCGGAAACAGGTGATGAAGCAGTGCTCATCAGTGGCCTCCAGTTTTCTATTTGACTGACGGCTTCGTTGGGCAGCCGGTTTTTCGGATTGCCCTGTCTGCTCAGTGTGTTCGAACAGTTTATGCTCAATCATGACGCTGGTGTTGTACGCTGCAATTGTTTACAAACTTTGCCGATCTGTAGTGTTAGGGTCGCGGGCAGTAGGTGGGGCGACTTTCTTCGGTCACAGTCGACAGGCATTCTTCCGGGCGATTGGTGTCCGGAATGGCAGGGGCAGTCCATTTTTTGTGCGGGCAGATGAGCAGAGGCCAGTGATGCATGTCGATCAATATTTCCTTACGCTGGGTATGGCGCTTCTTCAATTGGCGGGAATGCTGGTTGCCTAAGCGTTAGGTGGTATATATTTCATTCCGCATATGCGTCTTTTGTTGCTTCGATCAAATAATTTTTTTCTCTTACAGAAAGATGATCATGAACATAATTTCCACGTTGTTTGCTGTGACCATGCTCTCGATGCCGTTGCTTGCCGCCGCACAAAATGCTCCGCAAGCCGCTGTCATTGCCGCCACGGCGCCTGGCCAGGCTTCAATCGGTGAAGCGGTTCAAGTCCAAGGCAAGATCAAGTCGATCGACAAGAAAAGCCGCAGTGTCGTCGTTGTTGGCGCCCAGGGAAATGAAATATTCATGGCGCTGGGTGAGGGGGCGCGCAACTTCGATCAGATTCGCGTCGGCGACCTGGTTACCCTGAGCTACGTCCAGGCGCTGGCCCTCAAGCTGCGCAAGGTCGAGAACAGCGGCATCCGCGAGCGCACCGAGTCTACGCAGGCCGTCCGGGCCAAAGAGGGCGACAAGCCGGCGGGTGCCGTCGAGCATACTGTTCGTGTTGTCGCCAATGTGGTGGCGGTCAATCCGAAGGCTGGCACGGTGACCCTGCGTGGTCCGAAGCGTACCGTCGAACTGGCAGTCAATGATCCGGCCCAGTTCAAGGAAATCAAGGTCGGTAACCAGGTCGAGGCAGAATACGTCGAGGCCGTTGCGCTGGAAGTGACCGCGGCTCCGCGCAAGTAAGCCTGATCGAAACAGGGGTGGATGCTCGGCATCCCCCCGACCTGCCGAGAATTGGGTTTGTCTATGTCGTCAGTCCTTCGTCCCCTGATCAAGCCACTGGCCCTCAGCGCCGTGCTCGGCCTGGCTGGTTGTTCCGTTATCTGGCCGGCCTACGAGACCCCGAGCATCGATGTGCCGCCGGCTGCCCTCAAACCGCTGAGTGTTGACCGCCAATGGTGGAAAGCCTTTGCCGATCCGGTCCTTGACCAGTTGGTCGAGCAGGCGCTGGCCAATAACCTCGACCTCGCCAAAGCCGCCGCCAATATCGAAGAAGCACGGGCCAACGCCGGTGCCGCCCGCGCCCTGCTCTCGCCACGCGTAGACGGCATCGCCAAGGCCGGCATCAGCCAGCGTCAGCTCAACCTGACGATGACCGAAGACGAGTTGAACAAGACCAACGCCATGGGCGCGGTCGGTGCCGCCGTCAATTGGGAAATCGACCTCTGGGGCCGCATTCGCCAGACCAACGACGCTGCCCTGGCCCGGCTCGCCGCCTCCGAGCACACCCGCAACGCCACCACTTTGTCGGTCTCCTCCGCCGTTGTCGACACCTACCTGCAGTTGCGGACGCTCGATGCCAAGCTGGTCATGACCCGCGACGCGGCCAAAGACCTTAAATACGCCTCCAACCTCGAATATCGCCGCTGGAAAGCCGAAGCGGGGACCGAACTCGCCTACCGGCAAAGCCTGGCCGAATGGTCGGCGACCGAAGCCCGCATCCCGAACATCGAAGCCGCCATCGCCAAGACCGAACTCGCGCTGCAACTGCTGGTCGGGAGCAGCCCACGGCAGATGGCCGGCCATCTGCCGCGCGGCGCCCAGCCCCGCGTGCCTGATACGCCGCGCGAATTCGACTCCGCCCTGCTGCTGCGGCGGCCAGACGTTGCCTCGGCCGAACAGATGCTGATTGCCGCCCACGCCGACCTGAACGCCACCCGGGCCGAACGCTACCCGCGTCTCAATCTGGCCCTGCTGGCCGGCCTGATCGCCAGCACCACCGGCGCCATCACCGGTTTCCCTTTCTTCTGGGATGCCAGCGCCACCTTGAGCGGCCCGATCTACGATGCCGGCCTCGTCCAGTCGAAGAGCGAAGGCGCCGAAGCCCGCCGCGAAAAAGCCGTCGCCCACTATCGCTACACCGTCGCGGTCGCTTTCCGCGACACCTACGAGGCGATGCTGCTGCGCGACACCAGCGACAGTCAGGTAGCCTCCTCGGAAGCCGAAGTGGCGACCCGCAAGAAATCGCTGGCCCTCACCCAGAAGAGCTACGACGCCGGTCGTTCCAGCAAGTTCGAAGTCCTCGCTGAATCCATCAAGGTGCTCAATGCCGAGCTTTCGCTGGCTGATGCACGACAAAATCAACTGTTGGCCCGCAGCCAATACTACAAGGCACTGGGGGGAGGTTTCTGATGATTTTCCACGTTTATAGCGAGCCGAAGCCGGAGGGTTATTTTGTCAATGAACCCTTCGGTATTTACCGCACCATTCTCGATGCCGACTGGCTGCTTTACCTGCTGCTGCCGCTGTTGCTGCTTATCGTCGTCGGCTTGCTGATGCTTGCCTGGCGGGTGCATGAGATCCCGGCGCACAAGGCAGATCACAAGAAAATGCGCCAGGCCGAACTGGTCAGCGCCCTGACCCTGCTTGGTTTGCTCGAACACTGGGTGTGGGCGGTGGCCCTGTTCCTGGCTTATGTGGACTGGCAGGCTTTCGAGGACTTCATGGTCAATATCCTGCGTCGCTCCCGTACACCGGCTGAGGCCGACGGCAAATCCATTCACGTCGCTCCGGTCGAGGCGGCTTCGGCCGAAGCTGCCTCCGTGCCGGCCAGCCAGGCCATTGAGGAGCGCCAGGCATGAAACTCACTCTCGTTCCTTATCTGCTGATCTGCTGGCTGCTCGTCAAGTTCGGCATCGTCAAGAAGACGCCCGGCAATTTTGTCGCCATGGGCTTGGGGGCGGTTTTCGTGCTCTTCATGCTGCTCACTTTCACCCGCTTCTATGCTTTTCTCGACCTGACCGCGACGACCACGGTCAAGGCGCCGCATATCGTACTCAACAGCCCGGCTGGCGGCGAGATCGAAAAGATCTACGTGACCCATAACCAGAAGCTCAAGGCCGGCGACCCGGTGTACAGCTTCAAGACCGATCGTTACGAAATTCAGATGGCGGCCAAGAGGGCTGAGAAGGCCAGACTGCAGACGCAACTGGGGAAACTGGAGAATGATCTCAAGCGCCTCGGCAAGTTGCGCGGCGAAGTCATTCCGCAGGCCGAGTACGACGCGAAAGTGGCTGAAGTCGAAACCCAGCGTGATCTGGTGATCAAGGCCGAACAGGATATGGCCGACCTGCAATGGAAGATCGACAAGGCCATGGTGCTCGCGCCGGTCGACGGCCAGGTGGCGGTGCAGTATTCGTCCGAAGGGCAATATTTCGGTGAAATCCGGCCGGCGGCGATCCATATGTTCACGACCAAGAAATTCATCGAACTGCGCATTCCGGACCAAGTGTACGAGTACATCAAGCCGCATGCTTTCGCGGAATTTTTTGTCGATGCCTACCCGGGCAAGATCTTCCGGGCGCGGGTGCATAGCATCACGGAGTCGACCGGCGAGGCGCAGGGTTCGCTGTTCGGCACACCGCAGAGCGTCACCCAGCATGTGGTGAAAAACCAAAACGAAATCGGGCGGACGCTGATTCTCGAATTCGAGGAACCGGAAGGCGTGCATATCCCGGTCGGCGCCACCGGCAAAGCCTGGGTTGCCGCCGAGAAGCCGATCCATCTGCTCGGTTTCCTCGATCTGGTGATCGGCTCGCTGCTTCGTTTTGCCGCGGCCGAAGCTTATTTGAAGGCAATGTAGGCAGCCGCAGGCCCCATTGGGATTCGATGCATTGAATAAAAGCTTCTTCAGCATCGGCCGGATGGCAGGTCTGCTGTTGCTCGGCGTTTTTTGCCAGGTCGCAGCGGCCCAGAGCAATTTGAAGTTGCGTGACGTCAATGTGCGCAAGCAGGCGAACGATGTCCTGACCCTGATGACCTTTACCGTCGTGCCCGACGTGACGACCAGTACCTTGTCGATCAATGCGGCAAGCACCGGCAATCCGGCGCTGACCATGTTCACTCTGGGGGGCGGGGCGACGATGAGCCGTGATATCCCGGTTTATCTGGAAGGTGTTTTTGGCTATAGCCGCTACGACCCGAAATACGTCGTGTCCGATGGTACGACGCAGAGCACGCTGCCCCTCAAGTGGAACAGCGTCTCGGTTTCCGGCGGCATCGGCTGGGATTTCCGCCTGAACGACGAACTGGTGATTCGGCCGATCTTCAATATCTCGCTCGGCCAGGTGGCCAGCGACCTGAAGGTTGGGGAGTTTCTGCTGGGCCGGATTGTCGATCGCGAGATCAATTTCATCAATAATGGCTCGCTGACCGCCTATGGCCTTGGCGGATCCCTGATGCTCGATTGGGAACGGGTTCGCCCCGAGTACGAGTTCGATCTCGAGGCGCGCTATTCGAATATCACCTTGCAAACCTTCGGTAACACCGATAGTTCGGTCGAGGGCAGCTCGAAGGCAGAATCGGTGAATATATGGACGCGTTATCGGGCACCAACCGGGCTGACCGCCATGCAACGCCCCATCCGCTATGTGCTGGAGGCCGCCCACACGCGCTTTCTGAGTAGTGATCAGGCGGCACTCGGCATCGAGAACCTGAACTCGCTTGGCATCGGTCTCGAACTGGATTCCAGCGCCTACGACCTGTTTGTCTCGCGGATTCGTCTGGTTGCCCGGCGGATCTATGGCCAAACCGCAACCGGCTCCTCGCTGGGCCTGGCAGTCAGTTTCTGATGCATCGTTTTCCATTCGCCACCGTCAGCGTTCGCGCACTACAACAGGCGGTGCAGGAAACGCCGTCACCGTAAGGCCAAACCCAGCCGGAGCAAGCACCGTGATACCTGAAGCCGGATCTGCCAAAACGCCTGCCGCCCAGCCTCCAGGAATTCGCCTCGATCTGGTCGCCGGATTGACGGCGGCGGCCGTGGTGCTGCCCAAGGCAATGGCCTATGCGACGGTTGCCGGCCTCCCGGTCGCCGTCGGGCTGTATACGGCTTTCCTGCCGATGCTGATTTACGCCTTGCTCGGCACCTCGCGCGTTCTCAGTTTCAGTTCGACGACGACGCTGGCCATCCTGGCTGGGACGCAACTCGGCCTGGTCGTGCCGGATGGCGATCCGGCCAGGCTGATTGTCGCGGTGGCGACCCTGAGCGCGCTGACCGGGGCAATCCTGATCCTGGCTTCGTTGCTCCGTCTCGGCTTTGTCGCCAGCTTCATTTCCAGCCCGGTGCTGACCGGCTTCAAGGCCGGGATCGGTCTGGTCATCGTGCTTGACCAAGTGCCCAAGCTGCTCGGCGTGCACATCACCAAACAGGGCTTTTTCCATGACCTGCTCAGTTTGGCCCAGCATCTCCCCGATACCTCGCTGCTGACGCTCGCCGTTGCCGCGGGAACCCTGCTCGTGCTGCTCGGCATGGAGCGCTTGTGGCCGCATTCGCCGGCGCCGCTGGTCGCCGTTGGCGGTGGCATTGCCGCCTCCTGGTTCCTCGGTCTGGAGGGACAGGGCGTCGCCATCGTCGGCCTGATTCCGCAGGGCCTGCCCTCGCTGATGTTGCCCGATCTGGCGCTCGTTGAGCAACTGCTGCCGGGCGCGATCGGTATCGCCCTGATGAGCTTTACCGAGTCGATTGCTGCCGGGCGTGCCTTTGCCGACAGTTCCGAACCGCCGATCAAGGCCAATCGCGAACTGCTGGCCAGCGGTGTCGCCAATCTGGGCGGCGCGCTGTTTGGCGCCATGCCGTCCGGGGGCGGTACCTCGCAGACGGCGGTGGTGCGGGCGGCCGGGGGGCGTTCGCAAAAGGCCGGCCTGGTCACGGCCGGGGCGGCTGCCGCTACCATGCTCTTCCTGGCGCCGCTGCTCGGCCTGCTGCCTTACGCGACGCTGGCCGCCGTGGTCATCGTCTATTCGGTGGGGCTGATCCAGCCGGGTGAATTCCGGGCCATCCGCCAGGTTCGGACGATGGAATTTCGCTGGGCGATCGCCGCCTTTTTGGGTGTCCTGGTCTTCGGCACGCTGCAGGGTATCGTCGTCGCCATCATCATTTCGCTGATCGCCCTCTCCAGCCAGTCGGCCAATCCCCGGGTCTATGTCATCGGCCGCAAGCGTGGGGCGGATGTGCTGCGCCCCTTGTCGCCGGAGCATCCGGATGATGAGACCTTCCCCGGTTTGCTGATCCTGCGTCCGGAGGGGCGCTTGTTCTTCGTCAATGCGCCAATGGTCGCCGAGCAGATGCGGGCCTTGGTCGACCAGCATCAGCCCCGGGTCGTGGTCCTCGATCTGAGCCGGGTGCCGGATATCGAATACTCCGCGCTGCAGATGCTGATCGAAGGCGAGCGGCTGATCGCCGAGCGCAACATCACGCTCTGGCTGGCCGGTCTGAATCCGCGGGTACTGGAGGTGGTCCGCCATGCTGGCCTGGCCGACCACCTCGGGCGCGAGCGCATGCTGTTCAATGCCCGCGCCGCCATCGAGTGCTACCAGGCCATGCCTGCCGCCTGAGGCGCTTCAGTTCTCGCCGGCTTCGTAGGACGACAGCGTCACCCCGGCGTGGGCCAGCACTTCGCGCAAGGCCTTGATGTCGGTCCTGCTGCAGGTGCTGCTGTTGTGCGGGTGGTGCAGGAAGGCTTCGACCTTGTTCAGCGTGATCTTGAAGCGAGCGCCGTGCGAGGGCTCGATTTCGGCGCCGAGATGGTTGAGCAGCGATTCGACTTCGCGCCAGTGAATATTGGCCGAGGGCGGGTCCTGGAAGATGCTGCGCATCAGGTGGGCGTGCTTGTGACTCATGATGAATCTCCGGACGGTTTGCGCCCGTTCATTCTATGCCTGCGGCACGCTGTCGTCAGGCGAAAACGATCTTCAGCAGGGCCAGTGAGAGCAATGTGTAGCCGGCAGCAACAAGGTCGTCGGCCATCACGCCGAAGCCGTTCTTGACGTGCTGGTCGAAGTAGCGGGCCGGTTGCGGCTTGGTGATGTCGAAATAGCGGAAGAGCGCGAAGGCGGTCAGTTGCCAGAAGAAGGTGGCTGGCGTCAGCAGCAGGATCAACCAGAAAGGGACGATTTCATCCCAGACGATGCTGCCGTGGTCCGGGTCGCCGATGGCGCGGCCGGTGACGTCGATGACCCAGATGCCGAGCAGGTAGGCGGCGGTGAACACCGCCAAAAGGGCAAAATCCGAAAAGTAGGGGTGAAAGAGCAGGAAGCTGCCCCAGGCGAACAGCGTACCGAAAGTGCCGGGCGCCTTCGGGGCAAGGCCGCTGCCGCAGCCGAGGGCCAGGAAATGGGCCGGGCTGGCGAGCAGGAATTTCAGGCTGGGCGTGGTGCGCGCTTGTTCAGGCAAAGTGGTCGAAGCCCTTGCAGTCGAATTCGACCAGCTTGCCGTCCGGGTCGAAAACGGTGACCTCGCCGGCCGGGCCGGCAGTCATTTCGCCGATGCACCACAGCGGCAGTTCCAGTTCGGCGGCGATGCGGCTGATGGCGAGGCTCTGTGGGCCGGGGGCGGTGAAGCACAATTCGTAGTCGTCGCCGCCGGTCAACTGGCATTCAAGGGCCATTTTGCGCAGCACGGCGTCGTAGCTGTCGCCCTTCGGCAGGTGCGGCAACTGGACGAGCTTGACGGCAGCGGCGCAGCCCGAACGTTCGGCAATGTGGCCGAGGTCGGCGAGCAGGCCGTCGGAAACGTCGATCGCCGCACTGGCGATGCCGTTCAGTGCGAGACCGAGGGCGATGCGCGGCCGCGGCTTTTCGAGGGCGCCGACGCACAGCCGCGGCCATGGCTCGGGCAGCTTGATCTTGCCCTGCAGATGGGCGAGGCCGAGGCTGGCCAGACCGGGGCGGCCGGAGACCCAGATCTGGTCGCCCGGCTTGGCGCCATCGCGACGCAGCGCCTGGCCGGGCTCGACTTCACCGAGGGCGGTGATGCACAGGTTGAGCGGGCCGCGCGTCGTGTCGCCGCCAACGACATCGACGCAGTATTCGGCGGCGCAGGCGAAGAAGCCTTCGGCGAATTTTGCTATCCACGCCTCGTCGACCGCCGGCATGGCGCCGGCCAGCGTCACCCAGCGCGGCTGGGCGCCCATCGCGGCGAGGTCGGACAGATTGACGGCGAGGGCCTTCCAGCCGAGGTTCCTGGGATCGGTGTCGGGCAGGAAATGGGTGCCGGCGACCAGCATGTCGGTGGTGACGGCGAGTTGCTTGCCGGGCGACGGCTGGAGCAGGGCGCAGTCGTCGCCGGGGCCGAGCACGGCCGATGGGGTGGGCCGGGCGAAGTACTTGTCGATCAGCGCAAACTCACCGGCCATCGTTTCAGCGGGCCTTCTTCTTGGCGGCGACTTCGTCGGCGCGGACGCTGGCGGCGACCTTGTCGAGCACGCCATTGACGTACTTGTGGCCGTCGGTGCCACCGAAGGCCTTGGCCAGTTCGATCGCCTCGTTGATGATGACGCGGTACGGCGTTTCGGGATGATGGTTCATCTCGAAGCAGCCCATCATCAGCACGCAGGCTTCGATCGGCGACAGTTCGCTGAACGGCCGGTCGAGGTGGGCGGTGATCTGCGAAACGAGCGCTTCGCGCTGGGCGATGACGCCGCGCAGCGTGCCGACGAAGAATTCGCGGTCGGCCTTGGCGAAGCCTTCCATTTCCGGGGCGTAGGCTTCGATGGCGGCTTCATCGGCACCGCCGACGCGCCACTGGTAGAGGCCCTGCAGGATGAATTCGCGGGAACGGCGGCGGGCCGACTTGGGCGGCGCCTTCGGTTCTTCCGGATGTTCGGTGTCGCTGAGGAATGTGGTCATTGGAGCAGGGCTTTCTGAAGATTGGCCATCTCGACGGCGGCCTGGGCGCAGTCGGCGCCCTTGGGTTGCATGCGGACTTCGGCCTGCTCGTCGGTGTCGCAGGTCAGGATGCCGTTGGCGATCGGCACGCCGGTATCGAGCTGGACTTCCATGATGGCGCGGCAGGCGTCGTTGGAGACGACTTCGAAGTGGTAGGTGTCGCCGCGAATGACCGCGCCGAGGGCGACCAGCGCATCGAAGCTGCCGCTCTGCGCCATCGTCTGCAGCACCAGCGGCACTTCCAGCGCGCCGGGCACGTTGGCGATGGTCATGTCGGCATCGGCGACGCCGAGGCGTTTCAGTTCGGCGACGCACGACGAGAGCAGGCCTTCGCAGACCGGCAGGTTGAAGCGGGCCATCACGATGCCGACTTTGAGGCCGGCGCCGTTCAGGTTGTTGTCGTATTCAAAGATATTGTCGAAACGGGCCATGGTTTAGAGCTCGGAAGGGGAGGTGACGAAACCGGTGACTTCGAGATCGAAGCCGGTCATGGAAGGCATCTTGCGCGGGCTGGAAAGCAGGCGCATCTTGCTGACGCCGAGGTCGCGCAGGATCTGGGCGCCGATGCCGTAGGTACGCGGATCCCACTTGAGCGGCGCGCTCGGCGCCGTGCCGGTCAGCCGGGAGAGCAGGGCTTCGCCGTCTTCCGGGCGGTGCATGAGGACGATGACGCCGTGGCCGTGCTTGGCCAGCGCCGCCTGGGCCTGGTCGATGGAAAAGGCCTGGCGCTTGCTGGCCGGGTCGAGGAAATCGAGCACCGAGAGCGGCTCATGGACGCGGACCAGGGTTTCGCAGCCGGCCGGGATCGTGCCCTTGACCAGGGCGAGGTGAGTGGCACCGCTGGCGCGGTCGACATAGGCGTGTAGCGTGAATTCGCCGTGGGCGGTCTGCACCGGCTTGCTGGTGACGCGCTCGACCAGGGTTTCGGAGGCGGCGCGGTAGTGGATCAGGTCGGCGATGGTGCCGATCTTCAGGCCGTGTTCCTTGGCAAACTCGATCAGTTCCGGCAGGCGGGCCATCGTGCCGTCGTCGTTCATGATTTCGCAGATCACCGAGGACGGTTCCAGACCGGCCATGCCGGCCAGGTCGCAGCCGGCTTCGGTGTGGCCGGCACGGACCAGGACGCCGCCTTCGCGGGCAGTGATCGGGAAGACGTGGCCGGGCTGCACGATGTCATCGATGGTCGTGGCCTTGGCGACGGCGACCTGGATGGTGCGGGCGCGGTCGGCGGCCGAGATGCCGGTGGTGACGCCTTCGGCGGCCTCGATCGAGACGGTGAAGGCGGTGCCGTACTGGGTCTTGTTGTTGCGCGCCATCTGGGTCAGGCCGAGCTTCTTGCAGCGCGCTTCGGTCAGCGTCAGGCAGATCAGGCCACGGCCGTGCTTGGCCATGAAATTGATCGCTTCCGGCGTGATGTGCTCGGCGGCCATGACGAGGTCGCCCTCGTTTTCGCGGTCTTCTTCATCGACCAGGATGACCATGCGGCCGGCCTTCAGTTCGGTGACGATTTCGGCAGTGCAGGCAATGGCGGGATGGGGGGGCATGAGGTTCATGGAAGAGCAAAAAGGGGGCTGCTATTTTCGCAGAAACAGCCAGCTAGCACATGACTTTAACGAGGTGCCGGGCCGCTGCCGGCTGGGCGGCGGATCAGGGTTGGTAGGCCTCGACCTGAATGCGCAGGCGGACTTCGTCGCCGATGAAGGGCAGGCCGTTGTTCAGGCCGAATTCGGAACGGCGCAATACGCCGCTGGCGTCGGCGCCGCAGCCATACTTGCGGTTGGCGAGATTGAGGCCGCATTTGAAGCGGCTGATGTCGAGGCGCATCGGCCGAATCTGGCCGAGCATGGCGAGCGTGCCTTCGACGGCGACCGGGCGCTCCTGTTCGAAGATGAAGCGCTGGCTGCGGAAGAGCAGGTTGGGGAAGGCCTGCGTGTTGAACCAGTCTTCACCGCGCAGCACTTCGTCGCGCAGCGCGAAGCCGGTATCGAGCGAACTGGCGTCGATGGTGATATCGATGCTGCCGCTGCGGCTTTCCGGATCGAAGCGGATGCTGCCCGAACTGCGGTTGAACTGGCCGCGCTGGGTCGAAAAGCCGAGGTGGTCGATTTCGAAGCCGGCATAGGTATGGGCCGGGTCAATTTCGTAGTCGGCGGCCAGTGCCGGCCAACTCAGGCCGAGCAGCAACGCGGCGCAGGGCAGTCCGGCGGTCGACGGGCGAAAAAGGCCAAAAAGGGCGGGCATGCTGCTCTGACCTGCGGGCGGGGCGCGCCGTTCCCGATGTTTTTCGGTAGCATGCCTGCCCATGCGGCATGCCCTCCTCTTTTCCGTCTTCGTCATTGCCTCCTGCGGCCTGGCCTACGAGCTGATCGCCGGCGCGCTGTCGTCCTACCTGCTCGGCGACTCGGTGACGCAGTTCTCGACGGTGATTGGCACCTACCTGTTCGCGATGGGCGCCGGCTCCTGGCTGTCGAAATACGTGACGCGCGACCTGATCGGCCGCTTCATCCAGATCGAGCTGATGGTCGGCTTGCTCGGCGGCTTTTCGGCGGCCGGGCTATTCCTCGTCTTCACCTGGCTGGCCGGGCCGTTCAAGCTGATCCTCTATCTCGCGGTGTTCGGGGTCGGCGTCCTGGTCGGCCTGGAAATCCCGCTGGTCATGCGTATCCTGAAGCGCGACCTCGATTTCAAGGACCTGGTGTCACAGGTGCTGACCTTTGACTACCTCGGCGCGCTGGTCGTCTCCATCCTCTTTCCGCTGATCCTGGCGCCGCATCTCGGCATGGTGCGGACCGGCCTGTTGTTCGGTATTTTGAACGTGGCGGTGGCGCTGTGGGCGCTGCACCTGTTCCGCGACCAGTTGCCGGGCCGGCGCTGGCTGGCGGTGCAAAGCTGGACGGTGTTCGGCCTGCTCGTCGCCGGTTTTGCCGGGGCCGGCCAACTGACGACACTGGCCGAGGCTCATCTCTATGCCGATGAAATCGTCTACGCCGAAACGACGCCTTACCAGCGTATCGTCGTCACCCGCTGGCGCGACGACCTGCGGCTGTTCCTGAACAACAACCTGCAGTTTTCGGCGCACGATGAGTACCGCTACCACGAAGCACTGGTCCATCCCGGCCTGGCCAGCCTGCCGGGGGCGCGCAACGTGCTGGTGCTGGGCGGCGGCGACGGCCTGGCGGTGCGCGAAATCCTGAAATACCCGCAGGTCGAGACGGTGACGCTGGTCGATCTCGATCCGGCGATGACCGAACTGTTCGCCACGGCGCCGCCGCTGGTGGCCCTGAACCAGGGCGCGTTGAAGTCGCCGAAGGTCAAGGTGGTCAATGCCGATGCCGTGCAATGGCTGGAGCAGAGTCGCGACTATTTCGACTTCGTCGTCATCGACTTTCCTGATCCGGCCAATTTCGCCCTCGGCAAGCTCTACACCTCGGCTTTCTACCGCCTGCTGGAAAAGCGCCTGTCGGCACACGGCCGGCTGGTCGTCCAGTCCACGTCGCCGCTCTACGCCCGGCAGTCCTTCTGGTGCGTCGTGACGACGCTGGAGGATGTCGGTTTCAAGACGGCGCCCTATCATGCGCTGGTGCCGTCCTTCGGCGAGTGGGGCTTCATCATCGCCGGCCGGCAGGATTTCACGATGCTGGCGGTCGACCCGCAAAAAACCCGGTTTTTGACGCCGGAGACGCTGCCCGGCCTGTTCGCCTTCCCGGCCGATATGGCCCGCCTGCCGGCTGAGGTGAACCGGCTGAACAACCAGGTGCTGGTTCGCTACTTCGAGGCCGAGTGGCGCAAGGTTATTCGCTGACGCCCTGCTGCGCCTGCAGGTAGGCGATGATTTCGGCGAAGGGGAGCGGCTTGCTGTACAGGTAGCCCTGCAGGTAATCGCAGCCCAGGCGCGACAGGAACTCGCTCTGCATCGCCGTCTCGACGCCTTCGGCGACCAGTTCCAGGCCGAGGTTGTGGCCGAGGGCGATGATCGCGGCGCAGATCGAGGCATCGTTGGCATCGGTCTCGATGTCGAGCACGAAGGAACGGTCGAGCTTCAGGCGCTTGATCGGCAGGTGCTTCAGGTAGGCGAGCGACGAGTGGCCGGTGCCGAAATCGTCGATCGCCAGCTCGATGCCCATGCCGGCCAACTGATCGAGAATATCGAGCGTCACTTCCGGGTTCTGCATCGCCGTGCTTTCGGTGATTTCCAGCTCGATCGCATCCGGCGTCAGTTCGTAGCAGGCCAGCGCGCCGCGGACCAGTAGCAGCAGGTTTTCGTGGCGCAGTTGCTGGGCCGAGATGTTGATCGCGACGCGGACGCCGGCGATGCCGCGCTGTCGCATGTCGTGGATCAAGCGGCAGCTTTCCCAGATCACCCAGTCGCCGAGCGGCTGGATCAGGCCGGTTTCCTCGGCGATCGGGATGAAACGGAGCGGCGAGACCGCGCCAAAAACTGGCGAAGTCCAGCGCAACAGCGCCTCCAGCCCGACGACCCTGCCGTTCTTGGTCGAGATTTGCGGCTGAAAATGCAGCGCGAACTGACAGGTCTCTGGCAGGCCGATCGAGGCGATCGCCTGGCGCAGTGCGTTTTCCATCTGCAGCCGCTCGCCGGCCGACTCGTTCATCCGGCTGGCGTAGAACTGGTGATTGTTGCGGCCGGCATCCTTGGCGTGATACATCGCCGAGTCGGCATTGCGCAGCAGCATGCCGGCATCGACGCCGTCAGTCGGATAGAGGCTGATGCCGATACTCGGCGTCGTGTATAGCAGATGCTCGTTGACCCGGTAGTTCTCGCCCAGCGCGGTCTGGATCTTGCCGGCGACGCGGGCCGCGGTCAGCGACCCTTCGATTTCGGGCAGCACGACGACGAACTCGTCGCCGCCGAGACGGGCGACCAGGTCGCTCGAGCGCACCGATTCGCGCAGACGGCCGGCGACCTGCTGCAGCAGGGTGTCGCCGATATGGTGGCCGAGCGTGTCGTTGATGTTCTTGAAATTGTCGAGGTCGATCAGCATCAGCGCCAACTGCCGATTTTCCCGGGCGCAGATGCGCAGCGCGTGCGCCAGTTGCGACTCGAAGGCCAGCCGGTTGGGCAGATGGGTCAGTGCGTCGTGGTAGGCCAGTTGGGCGAGGCGGTCGGCGGCCTGCTTGCTGGCGCTGATGTCGGTAAAGTTGGCGACGTAATGGCGGACCTGGCCACTCTCGTCGCGCAGCACGGAAATGCACAGCCACTTCGGGTAGAGGCTGCCATCCTTGCGCTTGTCCCAGATTTCGCCTTCCCAGAAATCGTACTGGGAGAGGCCTTCCCACATCGCTGCGTAGAACTCCGGCCCGGCATTGCCTGAGGACAGGATCTTCGGGTTCTGGCCGAGGACTTCGTCGGCGCCATAGCCGGTCAACCGGGTAAAGGCGGCATTGACGGCGATGATCCGGTTTTCGCCGTCGGAGACCAGCACCGCCTCGTGGCTTTGCTCGTAGGCTCGCCACAGGATCTCCATCGACAGCTTGACGCTGCCGAGGGGAGATTCCGGCGGATCGGCCGGGGTGCTGTCCTGTGTCATGCCCGAAAAGCTTGGCTAGACGTTGAACAGGAAGTTGAGGACATCGCCGTCCTTGACGACATATTCCTTGCCTTCGGCGCGCATCTTGCCGGCTTCCTTGGCACCGGCTTCGCCCTTGTAGGTGATGAAGTCGTCGAAAGCGATGGTCTGGGCGCGGATGAAGCCGCGTTCGAAGTCGGTGTGGATGACGCCGGCCGCCTGCGGCGCGGTGTCGCCCTGGTGGATGGTCCAGGCGCGCACTTCCTTGACGCCAGCGGTGAAGTAGGTGGCCAGGCCGAGCAGCTTGTAGCCGGCATGGATCAGGCGGTCGAGGCCGGGTTCTTCGAGGCCGAGGTCGGCCAGGAACATCTGCTTTTCCTCGTCGTCGAGGTCGGCGATTTCAGCTTCGATGGCGGCGCAGACCGAGACGACTTCGGCCTTCTCGGTGGCGGCATGGGCGCGCACGGCGTCGAGCAGCGGGTTGTTCTCGAAGCCGTTCTCGGCGACGTTGGCGACGTACAGCACCGGCTTGCCGGTGATCAGGCAGAAAGGCTTGAGCAGGGCCAATTCTTCCTTGGAGAGGTCGAGGCCACGCACGGCCTTGGCCTGGTCGAGCTGGGCAAAGCACTTTTCGAGGACGGCGACCAGCGCCTTGGCATCCTTGTCGCCGGAGTTGGCCGGGCGACGGTAACGGTTGAGCGCCTTTTCGACGGAGGCCATGTCGGCCAGCGCCAGTTCGGTATCGATGACTTCGATGTCGCGGATCGGATCGACGCCGCCGGCGACGTGGATCACGTTGTCGTCGGAGAAACAGCGCACGACATGCACGATGGCATCGGTTTCGCGGATGTTGGCCAGGAACTGGTTGCCCAGGCCTTCGCCCTTCGAGGCGCCGGCGACCAGGCCGGCGATGTCGACGAATTCGACGATGGCTGGCTGCATTTTCTGCGGCTTGACGATTTCAGCCAACTGGGCCATCCGCTTGTCCGGCACTTCGACGATGCCGACGTTCGGCTCGATGGTGCAGAACGGGTAGTTTTCCGCCGCGATGCCCGACTTGGTCAGGGCGTTGAACAGGGTGGATTTGCCGACGTTGGGCAGGCCGACGATGCCGCATTTGAGAGACATGGATTTTTTCCTAGGGTTTTGCCAACTAAACGGCTTTGCCGTGCAACTGTTGTTGGGCGCCGGTGAAGTCGCCGGCAGCAAGTTTCGGCCAGGCCAGCAGGCAGCGGGCGAGGGCGTGTTCGATATCCGGCAACTCTTCCTTGCGCGGCTGGTGCAGCACGAAATCGACGACCTGTTGGGACAGGCCGAGCGTCCGCGGGTGGCCGATGCCGAGGCGCAGGCGCCAGAAATCCGGTGTGCCGAGCTTGGCCTGGATATCCTTCAGGCCGTTGTGGCCACCATTGCCGCCGCCCTGCTTGAGGCGGATGCCGCCGGGTGGCAGGTCGAGTTCGTCGTGAATGACGAGGATCTCCTCGGCCGGAATCTTGTAGAAATTGGCCAGGGCCGCGACCGCCTGCCCGGAACGGTTCATGAAGGTAGTCGGTTCGAGCAGCCAGGTTTCGCCGGCGCGCGCCGCCTTGCCAAAAAACTTGGCCTGCGGGGCGAGCGAGGTCTTCAGCTTGTCGGCCAGCTGGTCGACGAACCAGAAGCCGACATTGTGCCGGGTGGTTTCGTATTCGGGGCCGGGGTTGCCGAGGCCGACGATGAGGCGGGGTGGGTTCATGGCGATAAGTGCGAAAAGGCCGCCGGCGGCAAAATGCCAGCGGCGGCCAATGCAGCGGAGTGCCCGAAATTACTCGGCGGCAGCTTCGCCTTCGGAAGAACCACCCTTGCCGACGATGCCGACGACGACGTCGTCAGAGGTGTGGGCAACCAGCTTGACGCCGGCCGGCAGCTTGAGCTGGGACAGGTGAATGCTGTCGCCAACCTTGAGGGCGCTCAGGTCGACTTCGATGAAAGCCGGCAGGTCCTTGGCCAGGCAGAGGACTTCGACTTCGGTCACGACGTGGTTGACCAGACCGCCGCTGAGCTTGACGCCCGGGGCAACTTCTTCGTTGACGAAGTGGAGCGGCACCTTGATGTGCAGTTCGTGGGTTGCATCAACGCGCTGGAAGTCGATGTGCAGAACCAGCGGCTTGTAGGCGTGTGTCTGGTAGTCGCGCAGCAGCACGGCTTCCTTCTTGCCATCGACGACGAGGCTGATGATGGAAGAATGGAAGGCTTCCTTCTTCAGCTTCAGTAGCAGGTCGTTATGGGCAACTTCGATAGCCTGGGCGGCGGCTTCGCCACCATAAACGATGCCCGGGACGGTGCCGGCACGACGCAGGCGGCGGCTCGCACCCGTTCCCTGCAGCGTACGCGCTTGCGCGATCAGTTCAAAAGTCATTGTGATACTCCAGTAGATTTCCCCGACCGCGACCAGTCCGGGAAGGTTTAAAAAACTTAGTCGATGAACAGCGACGAGACAGAGTCGTCGTTGCTGATCCGGCGAATGGTTTCGGCCATGATGTCGGCCACCGACAGTTGGCGGATGCGCGGGCAGGCAGCGGCATCGTCGCGTAGCGGAATGGTGTCGGTGACGACCAGGGCATCGAGGTCGGAGTCGTTGACGCGCTCGACGGCCGGGCCGGATAGCACCGGGTGCGTGCAGTAGGCGACGACCTTCTTGGCGCCGTGCTGCTTGAGTGCGGTGGCGGCCTTGCACAGCGTGCCGGCGGTGTCGACCATGTCGTCCATGATGATGCAGGTGCGGCCGTCGACTTCACCGATGATGTTCATCACTTCGGAGACGTTGGCCTTTGGGCGGCGCTTGTCGATGATCGCCAGGTCGCATTCGAGGCGCTTGGCCAGCGAACGGGCGCGGACAACGCCGCCGTGGTCGGGCGAAACGACCAGCGGGTTCTCGTAATTCTGTTTCTTGATGTCTTCGAGCAGGATCGGCAGGGCGTAGATGTTGTCGACCGGAATGTCGAAGAAGCCCTGGATCTGTTCGGCGTGCAGGTCCATGGTCAGCACGCGGTCGACGCCGGAGGCGACGAGCATGTTGGCGACCAGCTTGGCGGCGATTGGCACACGTGAGGAACGCGAGCGGCGATCCTGGCGGGCATAGCCGAAGTAAGGGATGGCGGCGGTGATCCGGCCGGCCGAGGCGCGCTTCAACGAATCGACGACGACCAGCAGTTCCATCAGGTTGTCGTTGCAGGGGGCGCAGGTCGATTGCAGCACGAAGATGTCACGGCCGCGCACGTGTTCCTGCAGTTCGACGGAGACTTCGCCGTCGGAGAAACGACCGACGTTGGCACGCCCGAGATCGACGTTGAGTTGTTTCGCGACTTCGACAGCCAGTTTCGGGTTGGCGTTGCCGGTGAAGACCATCAAGCTGTTGTAGGCCATTTCAACATCCCTCAGGGCAATTGCATACTTTTGCTTGCCGCAATAGAAATCGGGCAGGTTGAAACCTGCCCGAGGAAAGCTTGGCTGGGGAAGAAGGATTCGAACCTTCGAATGCCGGAATCAAAATCCGGTGCCTTGACCAACTTGGCGACTCCCCAGCGGATCGTCTGTTCGGCGTTGCGTTCAAACGAGGCGCGCATATTACCGGGCGATTTGCAGGATGTCTACTGTTTCGTTAAATTTTTGCCAGCGGATGTTCGGCAAGGCCGTCGGCCAGCCAGCCGTCGAACCCGGCCGGCAGGGCCCGGAAGACTGCTTCCGCCGCGCTGCGCCGGGCAAAGCCGGCAAAAACGCAGGCGCCGGAGCCGGTCATCATCGCCTCTGGTGCATGCTGCTTGAGCCAGGCCAGATGCGTGGCAACTTCCGGAAATTTGCTGCAGGCGACGGCTTCGAGATCGTTGTGGCCTTGGCCGGGGCGCCATTTAGCGGTTTCTATCGGTGGCGTGTCGCGGCGCAGCTCCGGGGCGCCG
The DNA here is from genome assembly GCF_001551835.1 of Dechloromonas denitrificans. Lineage (GTDB taxonomy): Bacteria > Pseudomonadota > Gammaproteobacteria > Burkholderiales > Rhodocyclaceae > Azonexus > Azonexus denitrificans. The sequence continues at coordinate 272,232 of NZ_LODL01000040.1, forward strand.
AAAATGGCCGCGGTCGGCACGTTGACCGCCGGATGCAGGACCAGATAGCTCGCTGCCGGCAGTTCGAGGTCGGTAAAGGCTTCGCCGACGCCTTCGGCAAAGGTGTTGCGGCCATGCACGAAGACCGGCACGTCGGCGCCGAGGCCGAGGCCGAGTTTTTCCAGGGCGGGGCGCGACAGTCCGGTTTGCCACAGGTGATTGAGGGCGAGCAGCACGGTGGCGGCGTCGGAGCTGCCGCCACCGAGGCCGCCGCCCATCGGCAGGCGCTTGTCGAGGCTGATGGTGGCGCCCTGCGTGCAGCCCGTGGCCTGTTGCAGCAGGCGGGCGGCGCGCACGGTCAGGTCGCTGTCGGGCGGCACGCCGGGGATCGGCGTGGCGAGGACGATCCGGTCGTCGGCGCGTGGCGCGAAGCGTAGCGTGTCGGCGCGGTCGATGAAACGGAAGACGGTTTGCAGCAGATGGTAGCCATCGGCCCGGCGGCCGACGACGTGCAGGAAGAGGTTGAGCTTGGCCGGTGCCGGCCAGTCGCTGTCCCAGGTCCAGGATTTCATGGGGCTTCTTTCCATTCTTCGATGCGCAGGCGCAGTTCGATTTCTTGATTGCGGTTCAGGGTCAGGCGGCTGGGCAGCGCGGCGGGGGCAAAGTCTTCGTAGTCGTAATCGATCCGCCACTCGCCTTCCTGCAGGTGGCTCGGGCGACCCAGCGGGTCGATGCTGAGCGCGGCGTTCGGGCCGGGGCGGCCGAGCAGCCAGGCCGGCAGGCGGGTGACCGGCAGGCGCTGGCCGGTGACTTCTTCCATCAGCGCATCGGCGTCTGGCGATTCAAGGCGCTTGCCGTCGGCGGTTTGCAAGCGGGAGAGGGCAGGGGTGGTTTCGATTTCAGCCAGGGCGATGCCGAGCGGGTTGGCGATCAGGATACGATTGGCGTCGTTTTTGTGCTCCCAGGACAGTCGACCGCCGGCACTTTGCGGCGCGCTGTCGGGCAGCGTGACACGTAGCGCAAAACGGGCTTCAAGGGCGAAGTCGCCGACCTGGTCGCGACCGGGCAGCGCACCCGGTGGCAGGCTGGCGCAGCCGGCGAGCAGGACGCAGCCGGCGAGCAGGGTGCTGCAGTGAGCCCTCAAGGCAGCAGTTTCTTGATCGTGCCGGAGAGGACGTCGTTGTCCGGGTGCTGCTTGGCGGCCTCCTGCAGCAGGCGGCGGGCGCCATCCTTGCGGTCGAGCTGCCACAGCACTTCGCCGAGGTGGGCGGCGATTTCCGGGTCGGCCTTGATGGCGTAGGCGGCTTCCAGGGTTTTCAGCGCTTCGCTCAGCTTGCCCTGGCGATACTGGACCCAGCCCATGCTGTCCATGATGAAGGGGTCTTCCGGGGCCAGGCGCAGGGCCTTGGCGATCAGGCTTTCGGCTTCGTCGAGGCGGATGTTGCGTTCGGCCAGCGAGTAGCCGAGCGCGTTGAGGGCGTGGGCGTGATCGGGTTTCAGTTTGATCAGGTGCTTGAGATGGCTTTCGAGCAACTCCGGCTTGCCGACGCGTTCGGCGAGCAGAGCGGCTTCGTAGAGTAGTTCCGGGCTGTCCGGCTGACGGGCGAGGGCACTCTCGAGCAGGGTGAGCGCCTCGTCGTTGCGGCCGGCTTCGCGCAGCAACTGGGCTTCGGCGAGCAGCAATTGGGTTTTCTCGGCACTGTTGCCGCTGCTGTCGTGCAGCAAGGCGCGTGCTTCCTCGATCCGGCCTTGTCGCTGGAGGATCTGGGCGGCCCGGGCGCGCGCCGGAATGTACTGATCGCCACTGTTGACCTGGCGGTAATGGACAAGGGCGGCGTCCGGTTTCTTCTGCTCTTCGTCGAGCTGGCCGAGGAAGAAATGAATGGTGCTTTTATCCGGGAAGTCGGTTTGCAACAGTTTTTCCAGTTGCTGGCGACCGGTCGTCGCGTCGCCCTGCTGCAGGGCGAGCATGGCAACCGGATAGATGACCTCCGGATTATCCGGGTTGTCCTTGATCAGACGGTCGAAATGGACGCGTGCCTCGTTGTAGTGCTTTTCGCTGATCAACAGTCGGGCCAGGGTCAGGCGGGCGTCGCGCGCATTTTCGTTGCGGCTGACGAAGCCGCTCAGGCTGTCGATGGCGGTCGTCGTCGATTGGCGGGCCTGCAACTGGGCGCGGGCCAGTGCGGCGACTTCCCAGTCCGGCCGCAGGATCAGCGCTTTCTCGGTTTCGTTCAGGGCGCGCAGGTTGTCGCCGGCATTGGCGGCGGCCTGGGCCATCGCGAAATGGGCCTCGGGGATGCCGTCGTAAGGGCTGGCGACGCGGTCGACCAGCCGTTGCACGGCTTTCTTGTCGGTGTGGCGGGCCAGGATGCGATTCAGGTGGAGCAGGTTGCTAGGCAGGTTGGCCGGGTCTTTTTCGAGCAGGGTCGCCAGTTGCGGCGCCAGTTCGTCGATGCGGTTGGCCATGACGAGCAGCGAGGACTCGGTCTGGCGGGCCTTGGCCGAATCCGGTTCGACCTCCAGCCAGAGCTTGGTCAGTTCGAGCGCCTTGTCGTACTGGCGGGCGAAACCGGCGACCTCGACGGCGCGGGCGATGGCCTGAGGGTCGCGGGTGCGCAGAGCGAGATCGCTCCAGGCATCGAGTCCGAGTTTGACGTCGCCCCGCTGTAGCGCAAAGTCGCCGAGCAGTGACTGAAAGACCGTGCGCGCCAGCAAGTCCTCCGAGGCGGAGCGCATCGCGCCCTGCGCGAGCGAGCGCTTGGCGGCCGGCTTCGGCGGGGTCTCGCCGGCGGCCTGGCTGAATGGGCCGTGGGATATCCCCAGGGCCAGCATGAGGGCGGCGACGATGGACTTCGGTTGCATGGTGCGGCTTTCTGTCGAGGGGGATGCGGGATTTGGCTGTTGGAGCGCATAGAATCGAATTAGTTTGCGATGTTATTTGGGTTTTGACGGAGGAACAAGCGATGCCGGAGTTGCCGGAGGTAGAAGTTTGTCGGCGCGGGATAGAGCCGGAATTGCTGGGTCGAGTGATCGAAGGGGCGGTGATCCGTGCGCCCAAGCTGCGCCAGGTCATTCCGCCGGCCCTGGTCGAACTGCTGCCGGGCTGCCAAATCGTCGCCGTTCGCCGGCGTGGTAAATATTTGTTACTGGACTGTTTGGGCGAAGGCGTCGAGGGTTGCCTGATCATTCATCTCGGCATGTCGGGCAAGCTGCGCTTCGTGTCGCATAGCCAGTCGCCGGCCAAGCACGACCATTTCGACCTGGTGCTGGCCGAGCAGGTTCTGCGCTTCACCGATCCCCGGCGCTTTGGCGTCGTGCTCTGGCAGCCTGGGCCGCCCGCGGCCGCGGAAAGCCATCCCTTGCTGGCGACGCAGGGTATTGAGCCGTTGTCCGACATCTTTGCCGCTGACTGGCTGCATGCCGCCTGCGCCCGGCGCAGTGGGCCGATCAAGCCGATCCTGATGGACAGCCATCTGGTGGTCGGCATCGGCAATATCTACGCTTCGGAAAGCCTTTTCCGGGCCGGTATTTCGCCGCTGCGGGCGGCCAACCGGATCAGCCGGGCGCGCTACGACCTGCTCGTGCCGGCCATTCGCGAGACGCTCTCGGCGGCGATTGCAGCCGGCGGCAGCAGTATTCGCGATTACGTGCACAGCGATGGTGGGAGCGGTTGGTTCCAGATCCAGGCCGGGGTATACGACCGTGACGGGCAGCCCTGCCTGCGTTGCGGTGGGGTCGTCAAACAGGTCCGGCAAGCCGGGCGCAGCACCTATTACTGTCCTTCCTGCCAGCATTAAATTGCGGGGGCAAGCCCCTGTTTTTATGCTAAATTGAGGCTTCCGATCGTATTTACGGTGCATGACATGTCACTAGCCAATCAATTCGCGGCCTACACCAACTGGCGGGCTGGGCTTTCCAGTTATATCGGCGAGTTCCAGGACTGGTTGTCGCAGAACGAGCTCTCCGATGCGCAGACCGACCTGCGCCTGACGCAGTTGCTCGAGCGCCTGCGCGAGGACCGCCTGAACGTGGCCTTTGTCGCCGAGTTTTCGCGTGGCAAGTCGGAACTGATCAACGCCATCTTCTTTGCCGATTTCGGCAACCGGATGCTGCCTTCCTCGGCCGGACGGACGACGATGTGCCCGACCGAACTGCTCTTCGACGGCAACAAGTTGCCCTGCATCGAACTACTGCCGATCCAGACGCGGGCGTCGAATTCCGGAGTCAGCGAATACAAGGGTTTCCCCGACGAGTGGACGAGCGTCGGCCTCGATGTCGAGTCGCCGGATGCGATGCAGGATGCGCTGCGCCATGTCAGCGAAACGACGCGGGTGACGCCGGAAGAAGCGGCCCGTCTCGGTTTCGAAGTCGGCCAGGGCGAAGTCGAGTTGTACCGCGTCGGCGACGACGGGCTGGTCGAAGTCCCCCGCTGGCGCCACGCGATGATCAATTTCCCGCACCCGCTGCTCAAGCAGGGCTTGGTCATTCTCGATACGCCGGGCCTCAACGCCATCGGTGCCGAACCCGAACTGACCCTGTCGCTGCTGCCCAATGCCCACGCCGTGCTGTTCATCCTGGCTGCCGATACCGGCGTTACGCAGTCCGATCTGGCAATCTGGAAAGAGCATATCTGCGGCGGTGGCATGGCCAAGCGCGGCCGCATGGTCGTGCTGAACAAGATCGACGGCCAGTGGGACGAGCTGAAGAGCGAAGTGGAGATCGATGCCGAAATCCGGCGTCAGGTCGAAACCAGCGCCGAGATTCTGGATTTGCCGGCCGCTCAGGTCTTCCCGGTTTCGGCCCAGAAGGGGCTGGTCGCCAAAATCAACGACGATGCCGCCTTGCTCGAACGCAGCCGCCTGCCGCTGCTCGAAGCCGCACTGTCCGACGAACTGATTCCGGCCAAGCGCGAGATCGTCTGCGACAGCACCGACAGCGAGTTCGGCGATGTCAGCCGGCGCGTCCGTGGCTTGCTCGACTCGCGGCTCGTAGGCTTGCGCGAGCAGCTGACCGAATTGACCGAGTTGCGCGGCAAGAACAAGGGCGTCGTCGAGTACATGATGGGCAAGGTCCGCGCCGAGAAGGACGAGTTCGAGTCCGGCCTGCAGCGCTATTACGCGGTGCGCAGCGTCTTTTCGACGCTGACCAACAACCTGTTCGGCCACCTCGGCCTCGACGTTCTGCGCCAGATGACGCAAAAGACGCGCGATGCGATGCTCGAAGCCAGTTTCTCGAAGACGCTGTCGGATTCCATGGCGGCGTTTTTCAGCAACTCGCGCGAGGCGCTGACCAAGTCGAATCACGAGATCAACGAAATCCTGTCGATGATGGAAGCGGTGTACAAGCGCTTTGCTGTCGAGCATGGCCTGAAGCTCGGTTCGCCGACCGCTTTCTCGCTGCTCCGCTACGAGAAGGAGCTGGATCGCCTGGAAGCCTGGTGCGACAGCCATCTGAACACCATGGTCAGCCTGCTGACGCACGACAAGAAAAACATCACGCAGAAGTTTTTCGAGGAAGTCGCGGTCCAAGTCCGGCGTGCCTTCGAGCATGCCAACCGTGATGCCGAAACCTGGCTGCGGGCGATCATGGCGCCGATGGAAACCCAGGTCCGCGAACATCAAATTCAGTTGAAGCGGCGCCTGGAAAGCATCAAGCGCATCCATCAGGCGACCGACACGCTGGAAGACCGGATTGCCGAACTGGAAAGCGTCGAGAAGAACCTGCAGCAGCAGATTCAGTCGCTGGAAGCGATCGTCGGCCGGGTTCGCGAAATGTTGTTGCCGCTGCCGGTCAGCGAACTGAAGGCGGCCTGAGCCTTAAGTCCGGCGGTCGACAATAAAAAACCCGCGATTTTCGCGGGTTTTTTATTGGGGCCGGCCAGGCTCAGGGGCGCTTGTTGCCGGTCAGCTTTTCGTACTTGACCCACAGCATGTCTTCGCTTTCGACATGGTTGGCGTCCTTGGGGATGCAGTCCACCGGGCAGACCTGCACGCACTGCGGTTCGTCGTAGTGGCCAACGCACTCGGTGCACTTGTTGGGGTCGATTTGATAAATTTCCTCGCCTTGGGAAATTGCTTCATTCGGGCACTCGGGTTCGCAGACGTCGCAGTTGATGCACTCGTCGGTGATGATCAGAGACATGGCCGTTCTTCCTCTCTCGGTTAACTTAAGTTTTCGCCCGCAGGCGCTTTTCTACACAAGGTTGTACAAATTTGCTGACATCGCCGCCCAGACGTGCGATTTCGCGCACCATCGTGGCGGAGATGAACATGTGTTGCTCGCCCGGCGTCAGGAAGACCGTCTCCACCTCCGGGTACAGGCTGCGGTTCATGCCCGCCATCTGAAACTCATACTCAAAGTCTGAAACCGCGCGCAATCCCCGGACGATGACTTTGGCACCCTGCTCATGCACAAAGTTCATCAGCAGGGTGTTGAAGCCGACGATTTCGACATTCGGGATGCCGCCCAAAATTTCCCGGGCCATGTCGACCCGGTCGGCCAGCGCAAAGCGGGGCTGTTTCGACGGGCTTTCGGCGATCGCCAGGATCAGCTTGTCGAACAGGCTCGCCGCACGATGCACGAGGTCTTCGTGGCCGCGGGTGATCGGGTCGAAGGTGCCCGGGTAGATCGCTACGCGATGATTGAGTTTGGTCAAGCTGCTTCCCGCCGCATCAGTTGAAAGTGAACTTCGCCTGCCTTGCCGTGCCGCACCGTGCGCCAGTCGCCCAATGCGTCGATTTCATGCTCCGCCTCGACATAAATGGCCGCATCTTCATTCAGCACGCCGGGCAAGAGTGGCTCCAGGCGCGGAATCCAGCCTTTTTTGTAAGGCGGATCGAGGAAGATCAGGTCAAATCTGCTTTTTGACGAAGCCAAATATTGTAGCGCATCCCCGCGAATGATCTCCAGCGCCGCCGGTTTATCGAGCAATTCGCGATTTTCATGCAGCGCGGCCAGCACGCGCGGGGTCTGTTCGACCATGACGACTTTGGCGGCGCCACGCGACACCGCTTCGAAGCCGAGGGCGCCGCTGCCGGCGAAGAGGTCGAGGCAGTGCCAGCCGTCCAGTTCCTGGCCGAGCCAGTTGAACAGCGTTTCGCGGACTCGGTCCGGCGTCGGGCGCAGGCCTTCGCTGTCCGGAAATTTGAGGAGGCGGCGGCGAAACTCGCCGCCGATGATGCGTACCGAGTTCAATCTGCGGCAACCGTCACGGTAATCAGTTCGGTCGGGCGGACATGGCGGGCAAAGGCCTGCTTGATCTGGTCGGCCGTCACCGCCTGTACCTTGGCCTGGTATTGGTCGAGGTAGTCGAGCGGCAGGCCGTAGAAGCCGATCGCCGCTACGTTGTCGAGCAGTTTCTTGTTGCTGTCCAGGCGCAGCGGGAAGCTGCCGGTCAGGTTGGCTTTGGCGGCGGTCAGTTCGTCCGGGCTCGGGCCGTCCTTGAGGAAACCGTCAAGGACGTCGCGGGCCACCTTGATCGCATCCTGGGCTTGCGAGCGCTTGGTCTGCAGGCCAATCTGGAACGGGCCGCGCTGCTTGAGCGGGGCAAAGTAGCTGTACACACTGTAGGCATAGCCGCGCTGGTCGCGGACTTCCTTCATCAGGCGGGAGACGAAGCCGCCGCCGCCCAGCGTGTAGTTGCCGACGAGCAGCGGGAAGTAGTCCGGATTGCCGCGCTCGATGGCCGGCAGGCCGATGTAGATGTGGGCCTGGCTGGCCGGGTGGGGTAATTTGGTCAGGCCGCCTTGCGCCGCCGCCGGGGCGGCCGGCAAGGTTGCGGCCCCTCCCTTGGGTAGGCCGGCGGCGAGCGATTCGGCGATCCGCTCGGCATCGCTGCGCGAAATGTCGCCGACCAGCGTGATGCTGGCGTTTGCGGCGGTGTAGTAGCGGGCATGGAAGGCGGCCAGGTCGTCGCGGTTGAGCGTGGCGACGCTTTCCGGGCTGGCCTGCTTGCCGTAAGGGTGGTTCGGATACATCGCCGCCCAGAAGGCCTTGCCGGCGATGCTGTCGGGGCGGGTCAGCGCTTCCTTCAGGCTGGCGATGGTGCGGGCCTTTTCGCGTTCGAAAATGGCGGCATCGAAGCGCGGGCTTTGCAAAACGCTACGCAGGATGTCGAGTGCCGGTTCGCGCTTGTCCTTGGCCGACAGTGTGCGCAGGGCGATGCTGGCGCGGTCGGTGTCGGCACCGCCACCAAGGTTGGCGCCGATGTCGGCCATCTGTTCGGCGATCGCGGTTTCATCGAGCTTGCCGGCGCCGAGGTCGAGCCCGGCGCGGGTCAGCGCGGCGAGGCCGGACTTGCCGGCCGGGTCGAACATTGAGCCGGCGGCGAAATCGACCTGGACGTCGAGCATCGGCAGGACGCGGCTTTCGACGAAATAGACGCGGGCGCCGGAGGGCGAGACCCAGTGCTCGATCTTGACGCCGGCCAGGGCGACCTGGGTGACGAGCAGGGCGATTGCTGCGGTCAACAGTTTTTTCATGGTCATTTTCTGTGCTGCCTCAGTGGCGGATGGCGACGGCCGGGCGGCGGGGCTTGCCGTCCAGCGGCTGCGGCTCGAGGATGCCGACGGTCAGCGTGTCGTCGGTGAAGTATTTTTTTGCGACGGCCTGGACGTCGGCGGCGCTGACCTTCTGCAGCTTTTCCAGCATCCGGTTGAGTTGCTGGTAGGGGATGCCGGCCGATTCGGTCTGGCCGATTTCCATCGCCTGGCCGAACATCGAATCCAGCTTGTACACTTGGCTGGCCAGCAGTTGCGCCTTGGCCCGCTTCAGTTCCTGTTCGCTGATGCCATCCTTTTGCAGGCGGGCGATTTCGGCGCGCAGCGCGGCTTCGAGGTCGGCCACGCCATGCCCTTCGGAGGGCGTGCCGTGCAGGTAGATCATGCCCGGGCCGCGGGCGGTGGCGTCGTACTCGACGCCGATCGACTGGGCGACCTTGTCTTCGCGGACCAGTTTCTTGTTGAAGCGGGCGGCGTCGTGGCCGTCGAGAATGGCGCTCAGCATGTCCAGTGCATAAGGCTCGCTGTCCTTGTCGGCGTCGCGCAGGATCGGTGCCTTGTAGCCCATGATCAGTACCGGCAGTTCGGCCGGCGCCTTGACGCTGACCCGGCGGGCACCTTCCTGGGCTGGTTCGATCTGCTGCTTGCGGACGGGTAGGGCGCGCCCTTCGAGCGGGCCGTAGTGTTTTTCGGCCAGTGCGAACACCGCCTGGTGGTCGACGTCGCCGGTGATCACGACGTAGGCGTTGTTCGGCACGTACCAGGTGTCATACCAGGCCTTGGCGTCGGCCGCCGTCATCGTTTCGAGGTCGTTCATCCAGCCGATGATCGGCCGGCGATAGGGGTGGGCCTGGAAGGCGGTGGCGTTCATCTGCTCGAACAGCTTGGCCTGCGGGTTGTCGTCGGTGCGCATGCGGCGCTCTTCCATGACGACCTTGATCTCCTGCGCGAATTCCTTGGCATCGACATTCAGATGGCGCATGCGGTCGGCTTCGAGCTGCATCATCTCGTCCAGCTTTTCCTTCGGTACCTGCTGGAAGTAGGCGGTGTAGTCGCGGCTGGTGAAGGCGTTGTCGCGACCGCCGGCGGCGGCGACGCGCTTGTTGAACTCGCCGGGACCGACGCTCGGCGTGCCCTTGAACATCATGTGCTCGAGAACGTGGGCGACGCCGGAGGCGCCATCGACCTCGTCCATGCTGCCGATGCGGTACCAGACCATCTGGACGGCGGTCGGGGCGCGCCGGTCTTCCTTGACGATGATCCGCAGGCCGTTCTTCAGCGTGGTTTCGTAAGGGTTGGCGAGCGCGGCGGTGAACAGCCAGGGGGCGAGCAAAACGGGAAGGACGTGTCGTATGCGCATGGGGAAACGGGTCTTTCTGCTAGAATTCGAGCCTGATTTTGCATCAATCCGGGCGGCATCTTAACGGCTTGCCGCTTGCCTGTCAGCAAGGCCTGAGACCCCATTCCCCATGTTCAGTTTCCTGAAAAAATCCAAGTCCACGCCGGAGACGGCCGAGGCTGTGCCGGCAACGCCCGTTGCCACACCCGCAGCGGACGCGCCCGCCGCCGAGACGCCCAAGCTTTCCTGGCGCGAACGCCTGTTCAAGGGCCTGGCCAAGACCCGCGCCCAATGGGGCGGCAAGCTCAAGACCATCTTCTCGCGCGGCAAGGTCGACGACGAACTGCTCGAAGAGCTGGAAACCCTGCTGCTGACCAGCGATTGCGGCATCGAGGCGACCCAGCATCTGCTCGATGAACTGAAAAAAGCAGCCAAGCGCGACAAGCTCGATACGCCGGAAGCCATTCAGCAGGCGCTGCACGATGCGCTGCTCGAAACCCTGCAGCCGCTTGAGCAGCCGCTCGACATCGGCGGCCACAAGCCCTACGTGATCATGATCGCCGGCGTGAACGGCGCCGGCAAGACGACTTCGATCGGCAAGCTGGCCAAGTATTTCCAGAACCAGGGCAAGAGCGTGCTGCTCGCCGCCGGCGACACCTTCCGCGCCGCCGCCCGCGAACAGCTGGAAACCTGGGGTGAGCGCAACAATGTCACGGTCATCGCGCAGGACAAGGGCGACCCGGCCGCCGTCGTCTTCGACGCCATTTCCGCCGCCAAGGCGCGCGGCATTGACATCGTGCTGGCCGACACCGCCGGCCGCTTGCCGACCCAGCTGCACCTGATGGAAGAAATCGCCAAAGTAAGGCGCGTGATCCAGAAGATCGAACCGAGCGGGCCGCACGAAACCCTGCTCGTGCTCGATGCCAACATCGGCCAGAACGCGCTGCAGCAGGTCAAGGCCTTCGACAAGGCGATCAACGTCACCGGCCTGGTCCTGACCAAGCTCGACGGCACCGCCAAGGGCGGCGTCGTCACGGCGATCGCCCGTCAGTGCCCGAAGCCGATCCGCTTCATCGGCGTCGGCGAGCAGATCGATGACCTCCGTCCCTTCTCCGCCAAAGACTTTGTCGACGCCCTGTTCGAATGATTGTTGCCAGTAACCTGAGCAAACGTTACCCGGGCGGCTACGAGGCCGTCCAGGACGTCAGTTTCGAGATTTCGGCCGGCCAGATGGTGTTCATCACCGGCCATTCCGGGGCCGGCAAGACGACGCTGGTCAAGCTGATCGCCTCGATCGAGCGGCCGACCGCCGGCAGCCTGGTGGTCAACGGTCAGAACCTGTCGGCCCTGCGGCGCAGCGCCATTCCCTACGTCCGCCGGCACCTCGGCATGGTATTCCAGGACCAGAAACTACTTTTCGATCGCAGCGCGCTCGACAACGTGCTGCTGCCCTTGCAGATCGTCGGCATGCCCCGCCGCGAATCGATTCGCCGGGCCCAGGCGGCGCTCGACAAGGTCGGCCTGCTGGCCCGCGAAAAGGCCCGGCCGATTGCGCTGTCCGGTGGCGAGCAGCAGCGGCTGGCCATCGCCCGCGCCGTCGTCAATCGGCCGACCGTGCTGCTCGCCGACGAACCGACCGGCAATCTCGATGCCGATTCGGCGACCGAGATCCTCGAAATTTTCGCCGACTTCCACCGGGTCGGCGTCACCGTCGTCGTCGCGACGCACGACCAGAACTGGATCGAGCGCTATCACCCGAACGTCCTCCGGCTGGATCACGGGAGGCTGCTATGAAGGCCTGGTTCGCCCAGCATCAGGCGGCACTGGCCGCGGCGTTCCATCGCCTGTGGTCGACGCCGCTCAATACGCTGTTGTCGCTGCTCGTCATCGGCATCGCGCTGACCTTGCCGGGAGCGGGCTATGTGCTGCTCGACAACCTGCGCGACCTCGGCCGCAACGCGTCCGGCGTGCAGCAGATCAGCCTGTTCATGAATTTGGATGCCGGCAAGAAGGACGTCGGTGACATCGAAAGCCGGCTGCGCGCGGCCGGGGCCGGCAAGTGGAAATTCGTGCCCAAGGAAGAGGCGCTGAAGCGGATGCAGAAGAGCGAAGGGATGGCCGAAATCGTCGCCAGCCTGCCGCGCAATCCGCTGCCCGACGCCTTCATCGTCGAACCAGCCAATACCGAGCCGGAGGCACTCGAAGTGATGCGCAAGGAGATCGCCGGCTGGCCGAAAGTTGCCCATGTCCAGCTCGATTCGGCCTGGGTCAAGCGCTTCGATGCCTTCCTGAAACTGGGCAAGCTGGCCCTGTGGATGCTCGGCGGCATCTTCGCCGCCGGCCTGGTCGCCGTCACCTTCAATACCATTCGCCTGCAGGTGCTGGCCCAGGCCGCCGAAATCGAAGTGGCGCGGATGATCGGCGCCACCGACGGCTTCATCCGCCGGCCTTTCTACTACTTTGGCGCCCTGCAGGGCGGCCTCGGCGGTCTGCTCGCCGCGGCGCTGGTGGCCGGGGCGGTCGGCCTGCTCGGCGGGCCGGTCGGCGATCTGGCGACGCTTTACGGCGGCAGTTTCGCCCTGAACGGGCCGAGCCTGCTTGACGCCCTGGTGCTGGCCTCGGCCGGTGCTGTGCTCGGTTGGCTGGGGGCCCAGCTTTCGGTCAGCCTGTCGCTGCGAAAGTTTGACTAAACGGGTCGATTCGATGGCCCGCGGCCTGTCCGGTGCGGGCGTCAGCCGGCGTGAATTTCTCTGTACGGTGGCAGCAGCCGCCGTCGCTGGCTGTGGCCCGCGCGGCAGCCCGGCCTTGCCGCCGGGCGAGTTGCTCGGCATGTCGCAGGCGCTGGGCCATCGCCTGCGCGACGGTAATTTCCCGCCACCCTCCGAGGTGCGCAAGACCGGTGTGCTGATCGTCGGCGCTGGCATTTCCGGCCTGTCGGCGGCCTGGCAACTGGCCAAGGCGGCGGTCGACGACTTCCTGGTGCTGGAAATGGAAAACGAGGCCGGCGGTAATTCGCGGGCCGGCCAGTCGCCGCTCGTTGCCTATCCGTGGGCAGCGCATTACCTGCCGTTGCCGGGGCCGGAAGCGACGCTGGTTCGCGAACTGCTGGCCGAACTGGGCGTGCTGCAAGGCGACCCGGCCGCCGTCAAGCCCGCTTACGACGAGCGTTACCTGTGCGCCACGCCGCAGGAGCGCGTCTATCGCAACGGCCTGTGGGACGACGGCCTGCTGCCGCAGCGCGGCCTCGAGGTCGGCGAGCGCGAGCAGCAACGGCGCTTCCAGGCCCGCATGGACGAGCTCAAGCAGGCGCTGGACAGCGACGGCCGGCGGCTGTTCGCCATCCCGATGGCGCTGTCGAGCCGGGATCAGGCATGGCGCGCCCTCGACCGCATCTCCTTCAAGCAGTGGCTGGACGACAACGGTTTCACGGCGCCGACGCTGCACTGGCTGGCCAACTATGCCTGCCGCGACGACTACGGCACGAGTCATGCGGAAACTTCGGCCTGGGCCGGCCTGCATTACTTTGCCTGCCGCAACGGTGAGGCGAGCAACGCGGCCGGCGACAGCGTGCTGACCGCGCCCGAGGGCAACGCCTGGCTGGCGCGCGGCCTGGCCCGTCATGCTGCAGGCCGGATCGTCACCGGGGCCCTGGCCGGGCGCATAGAGGAGGGCAAGACGAGTCTTGCGGTCGACGTGCTGCAGGGGGCAAAAACCGTGCGCTACGAGGCCCGGCAACTGATCTGGGCCGCCCCGGCTTTCGTGCTGCCGAGTGTCTGGCCGGCGATGCCCGGCGAACTGCGGGCGGCGGCGCTGGCCGGCGACTACGCGCCGTGGCTGACCGCCAATCTGCACCTGTCCGACTTTCCCGAGGAGCGGCGCGGTGCGCCGCCGGCCTGGGACAACGTCTTCTACGACAGCCCCGGGCTCGGTTACGTCGTTGCCACCCATCAGTTGATCCGCCGTCGGCTGCCCGGCACCGTGCTGACCTATTACCGCGCACTGCATGACGTGAAGCCGGCCGAGGGCCGGCGCCTGCTACTCGAGACACCGCGCGAGGCCTGGGCGGCAGGCATCCTGGCCGAACTGGAACGGGTGCATCCGGATATCCGCCGTCTGACGACGCAGCTCGATGTTTTTCGCAGCGGCCACGCCATGCGCCGGCCGACGCCGGGTAGCCTGTTCGACGGTCGACGCGAAAAATTGGCCAATTTCCGCCATCCGCGCATCGCGCTGGCGCACGCCGACCTGTCCGGCTTTTCGCTGTTCGAAGAAGCCCAGTATCGCGGCGTGCAGGCCGCCAGACGGGTGCTGGATAGCCTTTGAGTTAATGACATCGGCTTGACTGCTGACAATGTCAGATGCATAGTGCCGCGTTTCCCGATGCCTCCGGGCGCCGGGTTGTGTTCACTACGGCGAATAGGAAATGACGATGACTACTGCGTATCAAGTGGCGGCTGCACCAGGCATGAAAACGGCTCCGGCCAAGTTGAAGACAGGTTTGCTGGCCTTGGCATTCGGCCTGTCGGTGGCCGCCTGCGGCGGCAAGGGTGGGACGACGGACAGCGTCAGCGGGCTGACCAGTGCCGGTACTTCGGCCCTGAAGGCCGCAACCTTGAGCGATGCCGAGGTCAAGGACTTGTCCGACAAGTCATGCGCCGCGCTCGATGCCCAGTCCAAGATCGCTACGCCGAAGAGCAAGGAAGCGCTGCGTCTGGCCCGGATCGTCAAGGGCATGCCGCCGGCGGTCAATGGCGTGCCGATCAACTACAAGGTTTATCTGACCAAGGACGTCAATGCCTGGGCCATGAACAACGGCTGCGTCCGCGTTTACAGCGGCCTGATGAGCCTGATGAACGACGACGAAGTGCGTGGCGTGATCGGCCATGAAATCGGCCACGTCGCGCTCGGCCACGCCAAGTCGTCGATGCAGACCGCCTATGCTGCTTCGGCGGCTCGCCAGGCAGCTGCCGCGGCCGGCAATTCAGCGGTCGCCGCGCTGAGCAATTCGCAGTTGGGCGAGCTGGCCGAAAAGCTGGTCAATGCTCAGTTCTCGCAAGTTCAGGAAAGTGCGGCCGACGATTACGCCTTCGATCTGCTGACTGCCGGCAAATTCAAGCGTGAAGGCCTGGTCAGCGCTTTCGAAAAACTGGCCAAGCTCGGCGACAACAGCAGCATGTTCAGCTCGCACCCGCCCTCCAGCGAGCGGGCTCAGCACATGCGCGAGCGCATTGCTGCCAAGAAGTAGGTAATTCGCTGTCGTGCCTTGCGGCACGGAAGTCTTGAAGGCCGGGGTCAGCCCGGCCTTTTTGTTTCAGGCGACGCGGAAGCCGGCGACCGATTGCAGCAGGCCGGCCGACAGTTGTTGCAATTCGCCGCTGGCTTGGCGGATGTTGAGCGCGGTGACGCTGGTTTCCTCGACCATGTTGGCGATGCGCTCCATGCTCTGGGCAATTTCGGTCGAGGCGACGCGTTGCTCGCCGACCGAATTGGTGATCTCGGTGACCCCTTGCGTCGAGTGCTCGACCGAATCGCGTGACGAGAGCAGGGCATCTTCGACCTCGCCGGCGAGCAGGCCGCTCGCCGCGATGGCCCGCTCGCCGGCTGCGATGGCTTCCTGGACGGCGGCCGACTGGGTAACGATCGAATGCGTCACCGCATCGATGGCGCCGGCCGATTTGCCCGACTTTTCGGCCAGCTTGCGGACCTCGTCGGCGACCACGGCGAAACCGCGCCCGGCTTCGCCGGCCCGCGCCGCCTCAATCGCGGCATTGAGGGCAAGCAGGTTGGTCTGATCGGCAATGTCGCGGACTTCCTGGGTCATGCCGGTGATGGCGCGGGTGCTGGCCATGAATTCGGAAACCTTGGCGGAAATGTTGGCCATGTTGCCCTGCAGGCGACCAATCTCGCCGGTCAGTTGGGAGACCTTGTTCGAGCCCAGCGCGGTCCGGGCCACGCTTTCCCTGGCTTGGCTCTGGACTTCGCCGGCGGTTTCGGAAACCGAGGCGATGGCGACGGTCAGTTCCTCGACGGCGGCGGCGCTGCCCGAGACGGCGCTCGACTGCTGCTCCGAAACATCGGCCAGCACGGACGATGAACTGGATAGTTGGACGGCGGCGCTGGCGACACGGTCGCTCGAGGTGCGCACTTCGCCGATCAGTTTCTGCAACTGCCCCATCATGGCGTTGAAGGCGCCGGCCATACGGCCGATTTCGTCATTCTGGGCACGGTTGGCGCGGCGGGTCAGGTCGCCGGAGGTGGCAATCTGTTCCATCGTCTGTTCAAGTGCACCGAGTGGGCCGGTGATGGAGCGGATCAGGGCGTAGGCGAATGCAATCAGGATGGCGATCGCACCAATCGCGAAAAGTAGCAGGCCGTTCCTGACGGCGGCATAAATGGCCAGCGCATCCGCCTTTTCCCGAGCGTTCAGTTCGGCTGTCAGTTTTTCCATGTCGCTGATCAGCGTGTCGATGGCCTTGGTCGGTTCGCGGTCGATGCCGCGGACCAGCTTGTCTACGAGTGCGGCGGGATCGGCGGCGGTGCGGTCGTACTGTTTGAGAGCCTCCCGATAGGCCGGGCCCAGGGCGTCGAAGCTGGCGGCGATTTTGGCAAGATCGAGGCGATTTTCCATCTGCAGCTTGCTCAATGCGCCCCGGACATTGGCCAGGTCTTTGCGCACGGCGGCTTCTTCCGCGTCGAATCCCTTCAGGTGCTTGTCGAAGGCTTCCTGGGATTTGCCGCGCAACAGGATGTTTTTCCATTCCTGGACTTGCGTTTTGAAGGCAACCTGAGCGGCACGCGCCGAGTCGACCGCCTGGGTGACGGCCGCATGCGTTTCGATCGCCTCGTTCAATTGCATGTGCAGGCGGCCGGCCTGAATGAAGGCAAAGATGCTGGCACCGATCAGGGCGAGCAGGGCGACGGCGACCAGTAACATCAGCTTTTGCTTGATCTGCAGGTTCATTTCAGTCTCCTCTGTCGGTCTTGCGAGGAGACGTTAACCTAAAAAATCAGCTGTTGCAGCAGTATCTTGCGGCCGGAAATTGCTGAATCTCCGGTCAGTAGATCAGGAAGGGCTGCTGCTCCTTCTGCCAGTGCTCTTCATCGTTTTTGACCAGGGCGTCAAGCTGCTCGGCGGTGCTGCTCGGCTCGTCCACCCATTCGCGCAACAGCGGCGAGCCGTTGATCAGGTCGATGGCCAGCCGATCGTGTTCGTATTCATAGGCAAAGTCGCGCCACAGCGGGTAATCCGGGTAGAGCCGGCGGATCGCCTTGAAGGCCAGCGCCTGCAGCCGCCAGGGGCGGAAGGCGGCGTGCTGGTAGCTACCGTCCTCGACGTGAATCTGCAGGCCATGGCAGAGCTTGCCGGCGTGCTTGTGGAACGTCGGCTCGAACCAGCACTCGCGCAGCCGGCAGCCGGCCAGCCAGTGCGGCGCGAAGGCGCGCATTTCGGCAAGCAGGGCGCCGGCATCGAGGTCGGGGGCGCCAAACAGTTCGAGCGGCCGGGTCGTGCCGCGCCCTTCGCTCAGCGTCGTGCCTTCGAGCATCACGGTGCCGGCGTAGGCGCGCGCCATCCACAGGTTGGGCGCGTTCGGGCTGGGGTTGATCCAAGTCCGCTCGCCGAGCGGCCAGCCGTAGCCGGGCGCTGCCTCCGGCTGCCAGCCCTGCATCTCGATGACCCGGTAATCGACGTCGAGCTGCAGCGTGGCGATGAACCAACGGCCGAGTTCGCCCATCGTCAGGCCGTGCCGCATCGGCATGGCGCCGGCGCCGACGAAGCTTTCCCAGCCGGTGCGCAGGCTCAGGCCTTCGACCGGGCGGCCGGCCGGGTTCGGGCGGTCGAGTACCCAGACGCTCTTGCCGTGTTTCGCCGCCGCTTCCAGCACATAGCGCAGTGTCGTGATGAAGGTGTAGATGCGGCAGCCGAGATCCTGCAGGTCGACGAGCAGCACGTCGAAGGTCGCCATCATCGCCTCGGTCGGCCGGCGCACTTCGCCATACAGGCTGAAGACGGGAATGCCGTGCCGCGGGTCGAGGAAATCGGCCGATTCGACCATATTGTCTTGCTTGTCGCCGCGCAGACCGTGTTGCGGGCCGAAAGCGGCAGTGATGTTCAGGTCGGGCAGCGCGGCCAGCGCGTCGAGCGAGTGGGTGAGGTCGGCGGTGACCGAGGCAGGGTGGGCGAGCAGGGCGATGCGGCGGCCGGCCAGCGGGCGGCGCAGGTCGGGGTCGGCGAGCAGGCGGTCGAGGCCGAACTGGATGCGTGAGGTCATGGCGTGTTTCGCGGCAAGGTCAGGGCAAAGCTCTGACGGAGATGGAAGTCGGGTTGAGCGGCAGCATGGCGCAGCGCCCAGTAGCTCTTGCTGCCGTCGGCGGCTTCGATGACGGCGGTTAGGCTGAGCTGCAGGCTCCGGCCGTTCGGCAGCAGGGCGGCATCAAGGCGGGCGCTGAGTTCCAGGTAATCGGCGCCGCCGTCGAGTTCGATGCACGGGGCGGTGGCGGGCTGGAAGGCGGCATCGCGCTGGCGGTAGTCGCTGAAGCGATAAGCGGCCCACTGGCCGGACGGCGAGAAATTGAATTCCTGGTATGCCGGGCCGTTCACCGCAGCAATGAAGGCTTCGCAGCAGGTGTGCTGCCACAGGTTGTCGGCCGGGCCCGGCGCTTGCGGTGCTGGCAGGCGGAGGGCGGCGGGCGCCGCGGCAATGCGATAGCGCAACAGGAGCGCGCCGTCGTCGGCAAAGCTGGCGCTGACGGCGATGGCAGATACGGCAGGCGTCGTGGTGGCCGGGTGGCAGAGCAGGGAGTGGGCAGGCAAGGCGTCGATTTCGGGCGGCAAATTCAGGCAGGCCGTACTTTACCCGCTCGTCGTGCCAATTGCTTGCGGTCGACCCGCTAAAAACGGCCAAAATGCCGGCGGCGGCCTTGGTGGGGCGGGGCTTTTGGAGTAATTTACCGCCTTTGCCGAACAGCTTGCCGGGAGAGAAAAATGACACCGCTGCGCATCAACCTCGAACAAGAAGAAATTCCCACCCACTGGTACAACGTCGTCGCCGACATGCCCAATCCGCCGGCACCGCCGCTCGGCCCGGACGGCAACCCGGTACCGCCGGAAGCGATGGGCGCCATTTTCCCGGGGCCGATCCTCGAACAGGAAATGTCGGCCGAACGCTGGATCGCCATCCCGGAAGAAGTCCGCCAGATCTACGCCCAGTGGCGGCCGGCCCCGTTGTGTCGGGCCCTGGGGCTGGAACGGGCACTCGGCACGCCGGCCAAGATTTTCTTCAAATATGAAGGGGGCTCGCCGGCCGGTTCGCACAAGCCGAACTCGGCCGTGCCGCAGGCCTACTTCAACAAGCTGGCCGGCACCAAGCGGTTGACCACCGAAACCGGCGCCGGCCAGTGGGGCTCGTCGATCGCCTATGCCGGCCAGATGTTCGACCTGCCGGTGCGCGTCTTCATGGTCAAGGTCAGCTACCAGCAGAAGCCGTTCCGGCGTTCGATGATGCAGACCTGGGGGGCCGAAGTCTTCGCCAGCCCGACCGATCTGACCAACGCCGGGCGCGCTGCGCTGGCCGCCGACCCGCACAATCAGGGCTCGCTCGGCCTGGCCATCTCGGAAGCGGTCGAGGAAGCTGCCGCCGATCCCGGCACCTGCTACACGCTGGGCTCGGTACTCAATCATGTGCTGCTGCACCAGACGGTGATCGGCCTCGAAGCCAAGAAGCAGTTCGACAAGATCGGCCTCTATCCCGACGTGATCTTCGGGCCCTGCGGCGGCGGTTCCAGCTTCGGCGGTATCGCCTTCCCTTTCCTCGCCGACAAGGCGGCCGGCGACAAGCGGGCGACCAATCTGCGCTGTGTCGCCGTCGAGCCGACTTCCTGCCCGACGCTGACCAAGGGCCACTACGCCTACGACTACGGCGATGTCTCCGGCTACACGCCGATCATGAAGATGTACACGCTGGGCCACGACTTCATGCCGCCCGGCATTCACGCCGGCGGCCTGCGTTACCACGGCGATTCGCCGCTGGTGTCGCAACTGCTGCACGAGGGCAAGCTGGAAGCGATCGCCGTGCCGCAGGTCGCCACCTTCGAGGCTGGCGTCCAGTTTGCTCGCGCCGAAGGCATCATTCCGGCGCCGGAATCCTGCCATGCCATCCGTGCCGCGATCGATGAGGCGCTTCGCTGCAAGGCGACCGGCGAGGCGAAGACCATCCTGTTCTGCCTGACCGGGCACGGTCATTTCGACATGGCTTCCTACGACAAGTATTTCTCCGGTCAGCTTGAGGATTACTCCTACCCGGAAGAGGCCATCACCGAGTCGCTGAAACACTTGCCCAAGGTCGGTTAAGCCCGTGAAAGCCCTTGTTTTCCTGCTCGTGCTCGCCAATCTGCTGTTCTATGCCTTCAGCGCCGGCTATTTCGGGCGGCCGGAAAACCCGGATGCTGGGCGTCTGGAACAGCAGGTCGAGCCCGACAAGATGCGCCTCGTTTCGCATGGCGAGGCGCCACCGGCGAGCAAGAAGCCGGTCGAGCCAGCGCCCGTGGCGCCAGTCGATGTGGCGCCTGCGCCGGAGGTCGCGCCAGTCCCGGCGCCTGCACCAGCGCCAGCACCTGTCATCGAAAAAATCTGCCTGCGCTGGGAGAGCCTGCCGGTGGCCGATGCCAACCGCCTGTCGGCCCGGATCGACGAGAAATTCGCCGGCTTCAAGCAGGTCAAGCGGGCCGTGGCCGCCGAAGGGGCGGGCTGGTGGGTCTATATTCCGCCGCTGCCGGGCAAGGACGAGGCCGAGAAAAAAGCCGGGGAATTGCGCCAGTTCGGCGTCACCGACTACTTCATCATCCAGGAAGCAGGGCCCAGTCGCTTCGCCATTTCGCTTGGCGTCTTTTCCAGCGAAAAAGGCGGTCAGGAGCGGCTGGCCGAGTTGAAGGCCAAGGGTGTCCGCTCGGCCAAACTCAACGTGCGGCCGGGCAAGGAAAGCCTGATCACGCTGGAGGCGAACGGCCCGGCGACCGACAAGGCGGCATTGAGCAAGGCGGCGCTGGCCATCGTGCCGAAGGCGCCGGCGGTGGACTGCAAGTGAGCGATTTCGTGGTTGGCCTGACCGGCGGCATCGGCAGCGGCAAGAGTACGGTTGGCGACCTGTTGGTCGCGGCCGGTGCGGCGCTGGTCGATACCGATGCCATCGCCCACGAACTGACGGCACCCGGCGGTGCCGCGCTGCCGGAACTGGTCGCCGCCTTCGGGCCGCAAATTGCCGACGAGCGCGGTGCCCTCGACCGGGCCGCGATGCGCCGGCTGGCCTTTGCCGATCCGGTGGCCAAGGCCAAGCTCGAAGGCATCCTGCATCCGCTGATTCGCCAACTGGCTGCCGAGCGCTGCCGCCTGGCGTCGACGCCTTATGTCGTGCTGGCGGT
Organism: Dechloromonas denitrificans; assembly: GCF_001551835.1. Classification (GTDB taxonomy): domain Bacteria; phylum Pseudomonadota; class Gammaproteobacteria; order Burkholderiales; family Rhodocyclaceae; genus Azonexus; species Azonexus denitrificans. The sequence continues at coordinate 293,466 of NZ_LODL01000040.1, forward strand.
GCCGCTGCTGGTCGAATCGGGCAATTATCGCCAGCGCTGCGACCGGGTTCTGGCGGTCGACTGCCCGGAAAGCCGCCAAATCGAACGGGTCATGGCGCGCAACGGAATGGCCGAAAACGAGGTCAAAGCGATCATGGCGGCACAGGCGACACGACAACAGCGACTAGCCGCCGCCGATGACGTCGTATTTAATGATGGCGGTCTGGCAGCGCTTTCGCCGCAGGTGGCCGAGCTTCATCAGAAGTATCTACGCCTATCGGCAGAAAAAGCTAAAGCAAACTGTTGAGATTTGCCTGCAAATAGCTCAGAATTAGGACAATTTTCCCATTCTCCCCACTCAAGGTCGCGTGATTAATTACGAATATCCTTTCAACGAGCGCATCCGCACCCTGCTGCGTCTCGAGGATTTGTTCGAAAAGACGGCCTACTTTGCCCAGAGTGAGGGACAGCTTGAGCATCATGCCTCGCTGGTGACGCTGTTCGAGATCCTCGAAGTCGCCGGTCGCGCCGATCTCAAGATGGATCTGATCCAGGAACTCGAGCGCCAGCGCCAGACCTTGCTGGCCTACCGCAACAATCCTGATATTTCCGAAGAGGCGCTGTCCGGCGCGCTCTACGAGATCGAGCAATCCTCGGCCGCACTGCTCAGCATGACCGGCAAGATCGGCCAGTACCTGCGCGACAACGACTGGCTGATGGGCATCAAGAGCCGCGCCGTCATTCCTGGCGGCGTCTGCGAGTTTGATTTGCCCTCCTACCACTGGTGGCTGCACCGCAGCCCGGAAGTCCGGCGCGAAGCGATCGACGGCTGGACCAAGCCGCTCTATCCACTGCGCGACGCAGCAGCCATCGTGCTGCGCTTGCTCCGCTCCAGCGGCGGGCCGAAGCAGCATACCGCGGTCAACGGCCAGTTCCAGCTCAATCTGGGCGGCACGGCGGCCCAGATGGTTCGCGTCGCCCTCAATGTCGACGAGCCGGCGATTCCCGAAGTCAGCGCCAACAAGTACTTCCTCAACATCCGCTTCACCAAGCCGCCGGCCGGTGAAATCAAGGCCCGCGGCTGCGAGCGCGATGTTTCCTTCGCGCTGACCTTCTGCAATCTCTGATGGCTGCGCGCAAGGTTCGTTGCCCGCAATGTGGTGGAGAATCCCTGTGGTCTCCGGAATACCCGTGGCGCCCGTTCTGTTCCGAGCGTTGCAAGCAGATTGACCTCGGTGCCTGGGCCAACGACAGCTACCGGATTCCGGTTGCGGTCGATCCCGACGACCCCGAACTGATCATTCCCGAGACCGATCGCGGCTGATCCGGCCGCTGGGCCGGCTACCAGCCGCGCAGCATGGCGATGCCGTGCGCGCCATGCTGTTGTGCCTCGCCGAGCAAACTTGCCTGCATGCCGCCCAGCGCGAAGACCGGGATCGTATTGCCGGTTGCTGCCGCACTGAAGCCTTCCCAGCCGAGACCTCTCGCTGCCGGGTGGGTCGCGGTCGGCAGGACCGGCCCGAGTAGCGCGTAGTCCAACCCCAGTTCGCCGGCCCGGGCAATTTCCGCGGCCGAATGGCAGGAGGCGCCGACCCAGGCGAAGTCCGGCCGGCTGCTGCAACTGGCCAGGCGGGCCGCGGACAGATGCACGCCATCGGCGCCGACCTGGCGGGCGATTTCCTCGCTGTCGTTGATGAGAACCAGCGCCTGGCGCTGGCGGGCGATACGGGTCACCGTTTCGGCAAACCACAGGCGTTCGGCCGGCGGCCAGCCCTTGTCGCGCACCTGGATCAGGCGCAGGCCGTTGTCGAGTGCTTCTTCCAGCCGTTCGAGCTGACGTTCGACGCCTTCGATCTCGCCCATCGTGATCGCCATCGTCGTCGGCAGGGCGAGGGCTTTCAGGATCGGGTCGTTGGCCGGTAGGATGGGGGCGACGTGGGCGGTTTTGCCACATTCCAGCCAGTCGACCGCAGCATGTTCGAGCGGCGCGGTAATCCCTATTTCGCCGCTCCAGGCGGTGACGCGCCAGAAGTGCAGGCGGACGGTGGCATGCGGATAGGTGAATTGGCGGGTCAGCCAAGGTGAGCAATCGGTGACGGTAATGCCGAGTTCTTCGTGCAGTTCGCGGATCAGCGCCTGGCGCACGCTTTCGCCGGCCTCGAGCTTACCGCCCGGGAACTCCCAGTAACCGGCGTAAACCTTGCCTTCCGGGCGCTGGGCCAGCAGGAATTCGCGGCCATCGGTGCGCAGCATGACGGCAGCGGCGACTTCGACGATCTGGCTCACTTGTGCTTCTTTCCGGCCGGTTTCTGTTGCCCGGCCAGGTCGCGGGCAAATTGCCAGGCGACGCGGCCGGAACGCGAGCCGCGGCTGAGCGCCCAGTTCAGCGCATCGCGCTCGCTGGCGGCGATGGTCTTGTCGCTGACGCCGAGTTCGCGCAGCCAGTGATTGACGATGTTCAGGTAATCGTCCTGGCTGAACGGGTAAAAGGAAATCCACAGGCCGAAGCGCTCGGACAGCGAAATTTTTTCTTCGATCGCCTCGCCCGGATGAATTTCGTCGTCGACGCGGGTGGTCTCGAGATTTTCCGAAAAATACTCCGGCATCAGGTGACGGCGGTTCGAGGTGGCGTAGATCAGCACATTGTCCGGCGGCGCCGCAATCGAGCCGTCGAGCACCGTTTTCAGGGCCTTGTAGGCGGTTTCGCCGGCTTCGAAGGAAAGGTCGTCGCAGAAAATGATGAAGCGCTCCGGTCGTCCGTCCAGCAGATCGACGATATCCGGCAGGTCGATCAGGTCGTCCTTGTCAACTTCGATCAGGCGCAGGCCAGCCCCGGAAAACTCGTTCAAGACTGCCTTGACCAGCGACGATTTGCCGGAGCCGCGCGAGCCGGTGAGCAGCACGTTGTTGGCCGGCCGGCCGGCGACGAACTGCTGCGTATTGAGCGTGATGCGTTCCTTTTGGTCGTCGATGTTGTTGAGATCGGCCAGGCGGATCGGGTGCGGATGGCGGACGGCCTGCAACCAGCCGTGATCGCGGCTCTTGCGCCAGCGAAAGGCGACGGCCGCCGACCAGTCGGGTTGGGCTGGCGCCAGCGGCAGGGTGGCTTCAAAGCGGCCGAGGACGGCTTCGGCGCGGGCCAGCAGACGTTCTAGCTGAAGGGAGTTGGGCATGGTCGATTTATACTTCGCGGAGAATCTGCGAACTCTAGCGAAACCCATGCGAAAACTCCAAGCTGCTTTTGTCCTTGCCACCCTTTTTCTGTCGGCCTGCAGTACCTTCCAGCGCCCGGAAACACCTCCAGCCTGCGCCCCTTGCGCGGCCTGCTCGGCATGTCCAAGCCCCGCCGTGCCGCCTGCGGCGCTGCCTTTTTCGCGCACTTTGCAGCCGGCCAACTGGAACGAATTGCCTGGCTGGGCCGAGGACGACCACGCTGCGGCCTGGGGCGCCTTCCTGCAGTCCTGTCGGGGCATCGCCAGCAAGCCGCATGGTCCGGCCTGGAAACGGGTCTGCGATCAGGCGCGGGCGGCGAATGGCAACGAGGCCGGCAATGACAAGGCGGCGCGCCAGTTCTTTGAAACCCATCTGCGACCCTATGCCGTGCTGGCCGGCGACGGCAACGCCAGTGGCATGGTTACTGGCTATTACGAGCCGCTGCTGCGCGGCAGCCGGCATTTGAGCAAGGGCTTCGAGCAGCCGGTGCGCGGCGTGCCGGATGACCTGCTGACCATTGATCTCTCCGCCGTTTTCCCGGAGCTGAAAGACAAGCGGGTACGCGGCCGACTGGAGGGCAACAAGGTCGTGCCCTATTGGTCGCGGGCCGAGATCAGCGCGCGTGGCGATAAGTTGCCGCTGAAGACGCTGCTTTACGTCGATAACGCCGTCGAACTGTTCTTCCTGCAGGTCCAGGGCTCCGGGCGGGTCAAGTTGCCGGATGGCAGCATGGTGCGCCTCAACTATGCCGACCAGAATGGCCACCCGTATCAATCGATCGGCCGGGTGCTGGTCGAGCGCGGTGAGCTGAAGCTGGAAGAGGCGTCGATGCAGGGCATCCAGGCCTGGGCGCGGGCCAATCCGTCGCGTTTGGACGATCTGCTGAATACGAATCCGAGCTACGTCTTCTTCCGCGAGACGCCCAACAGCAAGGATGGTCCGGTCGGTGCACTGGGCGTGCCGTTGACGGCCGAGCGCAGCATCGCTGTCGACCCGCGTTCGATTCCGCTCGGCGCCCCGGTTTTCCTGGCAACGACGCGACCGAACTCGGCGCAGGTGATGAACCGCCTGATGCTGGCCCAGGATACTGGCGGGGCGATCAAGGGGGCGGTGCGTGCCGACTTTTTCTGGGGATTTGGCAAGGAGGCCGGCGAGCAGGCCGGCCGGATGAAACAGAGTGGCCGGATGTGGCTGTTGTTGCCGCCCGAGGCTGCACCCAAATAAGGCGGTGATGCACCGAGATCAGGCGCAAAGTGCATAAAGCGCACTTTACTGGTGCGTTATTCAATTCCGAAAAACAAATAACGCACTGATTTGAAACAAATTTGATGCACTGGAATGGTGCTTGCTTTTGTCCCCCGATCTTTCGATTGGGGGTTTCATGGAAGCGTATCAATCCGGCAGCAACGTGCTGTTCATCCTGCTCGGCGCCATCATGGTGCTGGCCATGCATGCAGGTTTTGCTTTTCTTGAGGTAGGGACGGTCCGCAAGAAAAATCAGGTCAATGCCCTGGTCAAGATCCTGACCGATTTCGGCATGTCCACACTGGCCTATTTTTTCGTCGGCTACAGCATCGCCTACGGCGTCAATTTCTTCACCGGCGTCGAGACGCTGATGGCGAAAAACGGCTTCGAACTAACCAAGTTCTTCTTCCTGCTGACCTTTGCCGCCGCCATTCCGGCGATTATTTCCGGTGGTATTGCCGAGCGCGCCAAGTTTCACCCGCAGCTGATGGCGACGTTCCTCCTGGTCGGCTTTGTCTATCCGTTTTTCGAAGGGATCGCCTGGAATCAGGCTTTCGGCATCCAGGCCTGGCTGAAAGCGAGCTTCGGTGAAGAGTTTCACGATTTTGCCGGTTCCGTGGTCGTGCATGCCATGGGGGGCTGGATCGCCCTGCCGGCCGTGCTTCTGCTCGGTCCCCGCTATGGCCGTTACAGCAAGGACGGGCGGATTTCGGCGCACCCGCCTTCATCGATTCCCTTCCTTGCCCTGGGCGCCTGGATTCTGACGGTGGGCTGGTTCGGCTTCAACGTGATGAGCGCCCAGACGCTGGACAAGATTTCCGGCCTGGTCGCCCTCAACTCCTTGATGGCGATGGTTGGTGGCACCATGGTTGCCCTGCTGCTCGGCAAGAACGACCCGGGTTTCGTGCACAATGGCCCGCTCGCCGGGCTGGTTGCTGTCTGTGCCGGCTCCGACCTGATGCACCCCATGGGGGCGTTGGTTGTTGGCGGCGTGGCCGGCGCACTATTCGTGGTGATGTTCACGCTGACCCAGAATCGCTGGAAAATCGATGACGTGCTGGGCGTCTGGCCTTTGCATGGCTTGTGCGGCGCCTGGGGCGGCATCGCGGCCGGCATTTTCGGCAGCAAGGCGCTGGGCGGTGCCGGCGGTATCGCCTTCATGCCGCAGCTGATCATGACCGGAATGGCGATCGTGGTTGCCTTGATCGGCGGGACGATCGTCTATGGCAGTCTGAAGGCGGTAGTGGGTCTGCGCCTTGATCAGGAAGAGGAATACGAAGGGGCCGACCTGAGTATCCACAAGATCACGTCGACGCCGGAGCGCGAGCCGAATTGGTGATCCCGTGAAATAAAGTCTGTCGGACGATTCTAGACAAGAAGCCCCGCGATGTTGCGGGGCTTCTTGTTTATGAGTTGGTTTGGACTAGGGTGTGTGGACAATCAGGCGAGCCAAATTAGAGCGGCGGCGATAGAAATGAA
>NZ_LODL01000040.1:299391-309708 GCF_001551835.1 Dechloromonas denitrificans
GCCGGTGCGCCAGCCGAGATGACGGCCGCCAACTCGGCCGGTGACAGCGAGGAAATGGCGCCGACGAAGGCATGCCGGCTGCTGCCATCGCTGATGAAGATTTCGGTGACTGGCGCGCCGAACAACTGCTCCGAGGTTTTGAACCAGTAGGCGCCATCCTCGGTTTTGTAGGGACGGCGGCGCATGGCGTTGTAAAAATAGCCCGGCTCCACATCGTCCAGGCAGAGGATGGCCATGCCCAGGCTGGTGGAGAGCGTTGAACTCTGCGGCCAGGCGCCGGTGCTGATCAGCAAAGCGAGGATGGTGGGCCAAGCCTTGCCGCGGAAATGTCGCGCTGCCAGCGACGCCAGGGACATGGCTGTTTTACCCGCCGCGCTGGTCGGAAATTGCCGCGCTCTTGCGGTGCACCGTCAGAATCGTCGTCATTTTCCTCGAACCTCTTTCATCTGAGCGATCAATTGGCCGCCAACCGTTTCGGCGCACCTAGTGGTGATGATGCCGATGGTTATACGGCCCGCCGCGCCGGCCATAGTCGTAGCCATAAGAATAGCCGGCGTAGCCGTAGGGGGGAGCATAAACCAGCGGCGGCGGTGGCCGGCGGTAAATGCGAGGCGGCGGCACGTAGTAAACCGGCGGTGGTGGCGTGTAATAGACCGGCGGAGGTGCCGCATAGACCGGGTAACCCAGGCTGATACTGACGCGCGGCCCGTCGGCGTAGGCGCCGGACACCAGTCCCGCCGACAGCATCAAGCCCAGCAGAGCGATTCGGATAGTTTTCATTTCGGATCTCCTTTTCGACGGAGCAAATCTCGGACATTGCCCCATATTGATACGAACGCACGAGCCGGCGCCGGGTTTCAGCCCCTAACATTTCGTAACAAAAAAGGGACGCCGAATCCGCTTGGCGCCGCGAACTTGCCGATCAACGCATTCGATTGTCGAGCGAAGCTTGCTCCGGCCGGCGCCGACGGTGCGTCACGGCAACGGCGGCGAACAGCCCGGCAGTGATCCAGCAGACCGTCTCGACCGGCTGGAAGGCGGCGAAAGCCGCCGCCACTTCGGGCATCCCGGCGCCAAGCGCGAACTGATAAGCCAGCCAGAGGAAAAAGCCGAGCATGGCGACGAACACCGCCCACTGGCCGAAGAAACGCCCGGTCGACTCCCGTTCGCCATGCGCTTCCTGCCACGGCAGCGTGGCGGCTAGGGTGATTACCGGGGCCAGCAATGGCATTCATGCGGTCAACCGCCAGAAAAGGCACAAATCCGATTACATTTTTTCGAGGTTGCCCGACGACTTGCGTGAACCGACCAGTTGGCTCGCCAAATAGCCGGCGGCCAGTACGATACCGGCCGATTTCCACAGGCATCTCCGATAGCCGCGGGTCGGTGAATTGAACGGGCTACCGAGCTGTGAGCCGCTATTCGTACCGCTGGTTCCCCGCGTGGTGACGGAGCTGGAAATGGCGGCTTTGTTTGTGCTTACTCGTCGGTTTCCAGCTTCAGCGAGGCGGAGTTGATGCAGTAGCGCAGGCCGGTTGGCGCCGGGCCATCCGGGAATACGTGGCCGAGATGGGCGCCGCAGTCGTGACAGGTGACTTCGGTGCGCAGCATGCCGAAGCTGCGGTCGTCATGCTCGTCGACCAGTTTTTCATCGTTCGCCGTGTGGAAGCTGGGCCAGCCGCAACCGGAATCGAACTTGGTTTCCGAGCGAAAGAGCGGTGCACCGCAGCAGACGCAACGGTAAGTGCCGTCGGCGTGGCTGTCCCAGTATTTGCCGGTGAAGGCGCGTTCGGTGCCTTTCTGGCGGGTAATGCGGAATTCCTCATCGCTCAGTTGGGCACGCCATTCGGCGTCGGTTTTTTCGATCTTGGGCATGGGGTTCTCCGGAACTGTTGCCGGTGAGACCAGGGCGGGCAGAAATGATTCCAGTCGGCGGTTGACCAGTTGCACAAAAATTCTTACACGCTCCCTCCGAGGCATAACGTTGTAAATTACCGGACCGGCAAAAGAGTAGCTTTTGACGGTCCGGTGGATTGATGGGTTAGCCAAGCCACGGGAAAAGACACTTGGCTTTTTCAAAAATGACACTGGCGATCAAGTTAAGGGAAATTGCGGATAACGCTGCTACGATCAAAGCCAGTATCGGATGCGCCTTAACCCATTCCGACATGCGGAAATAGAGTGCCTTTTTTATTTTTTGTAGCTCTTTAGAGAGCGCTGGCAGAAACCCTGAATCCACTTGCTTCGATAGAACTCTAGCCTTACACGCGTCGCACAGTTTCGGTTGATGCAAAGAAAACACGATGTCTGATTTGTTTGCATTCATGTCAAACAGGCAGCCTCTAACATCGTCATGCGCCCACGAATACGCATCGGACAGAATTAGAGCGCCATTGGCTGCATAAAGAACAGCAAGTTCATAGATGTTGCGGAGAATGTAATTCTCAACCGTAAAGTCAGAGAAGCGAACTATCTCGGCCATTTCAAATAGGGAAAGGACGGCGACTTTATCTCCGAGGCGCCGCATGTAGTAGTTGTCTTCCAAGGGGGCACTAATTAATGCGACTGTAAAACTTGCATTGTTGTCTGCATGCACAAGAGAACTAAGCTGGTCGCTTGTGTACTCCCAGTTATCACCTTCGGCATCAGGTAGATGACCAACCGATGCTCCGTGACTGAGCTTGATGATCTGGCTCTTCCAGCCTTCCAGATAGGACATGTTGACTGGGTATTTCAAACTACCCAGTGAAACTATGGTTACTTTTAGTGGATGCATGGCTGGTTGTTCTTGTTGGCTAACTATTAGGTAAGCCTCCCAAACCAGGAGCGTGTAAGAATTTTTGTGTAAACGGTCACCCGGCAGGAAACTGCCACATTGCCAGGAGCGATGATGACCGTAGGAAAGAAAGCAGTACCCAAGGAGTTACTGGACAGCCTGTTGGCTAACTACCGAAAGCCGGAAGACCTGATTGGCGAGAACGGGTTGCTCAAGCAACTGACCAAGCTACTGGTCGAGAAGGTGCTGGAAGCGGAGATGGCTGACCACCTTGGTCACGACAAGAATGAGCCAGTAGAGAATCCTGCCGGCAATACCCGCAACGGCAAGAGCAAGAAGACTTTGAAGGGCGAGTTCGGCGAACTGCCCATCGAAATCCCGCGTGACCGCCACGGCACGTTCGAGCCGCAGCCGATCCCGAAGCACCAGATCCGCTGGAGCGGCTTTGACGACAAGATTCTGTCGCTCTACGCCCGAGGAATGACGGTTCGCGAGATACAGGCGCATCTTGAAGAGATGTATGGCACCGAGGTCTCGCCGACCTTGATTTCCTCCGTCACCGATGCCGTGATCGAAGAGGTCAAGGCTTGGCAGTCCCGGCCTCTGGACAGCATTTACCCCATCGTCTATCTCGACTGCATCCACGTGAAGGTCCGGGATGGCGGTGTGCGGGTCAAGGCGGTCTATCTCGCCATCGGCCTCAACATGGCTGGTGAGAAGGAAGTACTGGGCCTATGGATTGCCCAGACCGAGGGCGCCAAGTTCTGGCTGCAGGTCATCACCGAAATGAAGAGTCGCGGCGTACAGGACATCTTTATTGCCTGCGTTGATGGTCTCAAGGGGTTCCCGGAGGCCATTGAAGCGGTCTATCCCCGGGCCGCCGTTCAGCTTTGCATCGTCCATATGGTGCGGCATAGCTTGAACTATGTCTCGTGGAAGATGCGACCAGAGGTCGCCACTGACCTGAAGCGAATCTACACCTGTGCGACGGCCGACGAAGCTGAACAGATGCTCGGTGAATTCGAGGACAAATGGGACGATGCCTACCTGCCGATCAGTCAGTCCTGGCGTCGGAACTGGCCGAGGATCATTCCGTTTTTCGACTACCCGCCGGAGATTCGCAAGGTCATTTACACGACCAATGCAATCGAGTCGGTGAACATGAGTCTGCGCAAAATCACCAAGAACCGTGGCTCGTTTCCGAGCGATGAAGCACTGCTGAAACTGTTCTACCTGGCGCTGCGCAACATCAGCCGGAAATGGACCATGCCCATTCGGGATTGGAAGGCGGCGCTCACTCGCTTTACCATCCAGTTTGAAGACCGGATCAACAACGTTTAACCCAAACCCCGTTTACACAAAATTCCGGACACGCTCTGTCGCAAGGCCATATTCTTGGCAAAAGATTGACTTTTACTCAGTAAACTTAGACCGCAACTACCACATATGGGCTATTGCGGGATGTCATCTGCATTTCATTGCAGTGTTCCCACCTGCCGCCTGCCATTTGTGCTTTGGGTATCGAAATGCTTGAAGGGATTCAGAATGATTAGAAGGTTCCGGCTTGAGCAAAAAGGCCGTTACGAGAAGCTGGTAATTGCTCAACGTTTGTCGGACATGGTGGACAAATACTTGAATGGGTGCCCTGCACCGTTGCTGATCGGCGCCGAGCAGGGCGGTATCGGCGAATGGGATGACGTGGTCATTTATCATGCAGGTGAGCATTTCGAGCACTTCCAAATCAAGCGGCAGACGACCCCCTTCTGCGATAAGCACATCGATAAAGCCGACTACATCAAGTCCTATACACCCAAGGCCGGCAGCAAGGCAGCAGCAAGTGCAACGCCAGTTGTCCCGCCCGATAGCGCCATCGACTCTGAGCTTGATAAGGCCATGAAGAGCTTGTCTGCCTGGAGTCTCACACCCCAGTCCAAGCAGCCGCCAGCCCGCGCTTTTTCACTCATCCTGCTCGGCCTGGAAGTCGCCCTCAAGGGCAAGCGGAGTGACTTCATCACCGCCAACCACCTGCATGAGTTTTGTCGACTCTGCAAGCAGGATGGACTTGACCTGGCTGCCCTCTCCAGCCGCGCCGATACCCCAACTCAAAATGTCTACAAATGGTTGACGACCTGGTGCGGTTTTACCGACTGGGATCACGTTCGCCAAACGATGCGGGCACTCACGATCCATGCCGTTGGGAGCGAAGAGAACCTTGAAGAGCGTGCATGCGAGTCGTTAGGACGGCACTTCAATGTTCCGCGGGCAACCCTTGAGAAGCTGGTGGGGTACATTTCTACAAGTACCACGGATGTTAATGCCATCAGTTGTCATGCGATGGCCAACCATCTCAAAGACGCACGCCGGTCAGATGCTGTGACCTGGACGCAATACCTCATGAAGCCGCTGGCTGGGTCGAGTTGGATGGTCGCCGGTACCCACAACCTAAATGGTACGACGAGCTTGCCAGTGCCCCATGCTGCCACGGAAGTTGTCGGTCACCACTGGACAGCGGGCGGTAACAACAGAAAGCTGCGGCTGCACGCTACCTATTGCCCGCCCACGCCAAATACAGTGGCCCTCCCCTCGGCCATCCTTCGCCTGGCTCTGCACTTGAAAAGCGGGAGCCATTGCCTGCTTTTGGGTGAGCCGCTCTGGCGACAAGGCGCCGGGAACGAGCTGGGTAGAACGCTTGGGATCAGCGAAAATGACCTTGATGAGCTTCCTTGGATAGACAATTCAGAAGCGCTGTCCTGTGCGTCGGGTCGCGAGCTCTCGACGATCCTAGAGACGCGAGATGAATCTTCAGCACTTCACAGGGCAATGAATAATCTTGTGTGGGAGCAGCTGCAAGCCCGCATCACGACCAGGTTGAACTCGGTATCCGACACGCCATTACTGGCAGCATTGGAACCGAAGTGGCGCTCTTGGGCCGCTGAGCTTACAGCTGACGCCGCTGCGCGTGATTCGCTGTTTGAGCAACTGATGTACCCCAAAACAGAAGGTTTGGACGGGAAGCACGCGCTGCGCATAGGGCCTCGTACTGCAGATCTAATGGAAACCGCCATTTTGATGCTGCTTCTAGTGTGCGTCGCGATCGGTAATGACGACGGCAATTGGCGCGAAATCCCAAATATTGGGGAAGTTCTCAGCATCGCTTTGAAAAACTGGTCAGGCGCATCCGGCGATCACAGCGGCGCCAGGCCTGTTGCCGATGAGCTAATGGCTGTTTTGGGGCCTTCACCGGCACCGGTAGTCATTCTTGCGGGCGTCGAAGGGTCTCCCACGAGCCTGCTTGAATCCGGCATGGCTGATGATTTTGAAACCAGTAACAGCATGGCAGCTGAGCGACAACCCAAGTTGCTGGTGACACGATTTGGGGTGCTCAAGTACCTGCGTACCGGAACACTCGCCCAGCTACAAGGGCAATTTAAACGTCATTGGGATGCTTGGCGCGACACGCGCGAAGCAGCAATCGAAGCTTATGGGGAAGGACACTAATCATGCTGACACTGCAGGAATTGACTAGCGCAATCATTCAGCGTGTAGAGGGTCGGTATGACGTGTGTCCCCGGGACGTAACGGAACTTATGCTGCCTGAGGTCGAGTACGGCTCGCATGTTCTTCGGCTCAAGCGCTCCCACATCGAACGGGCGGGCTGGCGGACGGTTCTACTCATCGAGCTACCATTAACGGCCCTGCAAGCAGCCAACCAGTGGGCTGCCGATGTCCGGGATGTGCTGCCGGAGCCTGAGACTGCCGACCTCTATATGTTCCTGATGATCAGCGGTATCGCTAAAGATGACGCTGCGCGGATTGAGACTGATGACAGATTTTGCCGCAAGGTTGTTGTGCGCGAATCTGAAGCGGCTGGTGATTTTCTTAACCGGACATTCTTGGCTGCTTTGGATCCTGCTGGCGATGTCGAGACGCTTAGCGACCCTTTGGTGTCGGCGTTGAACACTCTGTCCAATGAGCGCCCTTGGTCGGCTCCACACATCGCTGCCTGGAGAACGCAGCTTCTGACCAACCAAAACGGAGCGGATGTCGTGCGTGTACTCATCGATTCGCTGAGTGAAAGTGAGGTTCAGCCGTGAGCAAGTTGAATTCCATCACCCTGTCGAACCTGCGTAAATTCGGGTCTGACGTCACCATCGATCTGAGTCCTGGGGCGACTATTTTGCTCGCACCGAATGGTACGGGCAAAACAACGGTATTTGAGGCGATCGAGTTTGGTCTGACAGGGAAAATCGCACGACTCCGTGACGACATTGCCCACATCATTCGTGATGATCAGACCGCAGCGGCAGTCAGTTTGAATTTTTCTGAGCTGACCGCGACATCACGTGTGACTGCAGCGGGCAAGGTCTGCCAGGACGGGGACTTAAGCAGCGTCTTTCCTAATGTGTCCGCAAGTGACATCCCATTTTTACTGCGCCTAACCCACCTTTTGGATCAAAGGGAGAACGGGTGGATCGTCAATGCGGAGGAAAAGGAAGCCGGATCCCAGCTGGCCAAGCTGCCGATTGGTAGCGACGGTTCTAAAGCTCGCACCACCCTTGCTGCTGTGCGACGGTCGCTGACTGAGCAAAAAGCCCGTGCGGAAGAAGTATTGATCAGGCATGAGACTGATTTGAACGAGTGGATTCGTCTACGTCAGGAACGTGACATCGCTGCTGCCGGTGCAGTAGGTGCATTACGCCCGCGCGATCGAATTGCTGACGTTCTCTCTGACACTGCAAACCAGACGCAAAGCCTGAGCCAGATTCCGCCTGGCTTACTGACCGGGCCCGCGAGCCAGGAGGGGCTAACGATTGCACACTCCGCACTGTCCGAGATTTTGCAAGGAAAGGTCGAGCGGGCTCGGCAGCATATCTCAAGCCTCGCCTTGGTAAATGATCTTGTTGAAAGCTTCGCTGCGGCGCGGAAGCAGCTTGAAAAGCTCAATGCAGACCTCACGGCGGCGAGTGAGACGTTTGACCGCCACACAACTTCAAGGGCTCAAGGCAGTGCCGCATTGCAGGAGCATCAGGCCAGTATCCATGCTGCACAGCAAGAAATTACCAGTATCGGGCAGCAACTTGAGCGCCTAGTTGGAGAAACTACAGCCAAACAGGAGATCGATCACCGTAATGACGCGTTGACGTCGGCGATTGCTGCCTTGCGTGAGGCTGAAAAAAATTCTCATGTACTTCGCGAGCAGCATGAGCACAACCAACGTGTTCGTAACCAGCATGCTCAGATTGACATCCTGCTTCAGGGAATCAGCCAGACCGAGCAGCGTCTGGACGAGGGGCGACTAATGCTTGCCGACTGGCAGGCCACTGAGCAGCGGATCGACGAGGTTGCCCAGCAAATCACTGCTCTCGAAGTACTCATTGATAAGCAGAGCATAGATCGGAATGCCGAACGTTCCTCGTATGAGACGTGTAAAGCTGCGGAGGCCACTGCCCGATCACACTATGAGATGCTCAGTTCTTCCGCCGACGCAATCCGTCAGGCCGTTGCATCCATAGCGCAACATCTTCCCGCTGACCAAGATCAATGCCCACTTTGCCTGGAGCCGCATGGTGCAGCCAAGCTTCAGTCCCGGGTGGCTCAAGCCCTTGAAGCGATCAATCCGAGTTTGACCGCAGCTGAGCAGCAATTGCGAGCTGCGGTGGAAGCGTTGACGGCCAGTGAGGTCGCGGTTGAGAAAGCGCAGCAAGCACTAGACCTCACCCGAGGAGAGTTGGGTGCTTTGGAGTCCAGCCGCCAGGATCTGAGACGGCAAGTTACGCAGTTTCGTACCGATCCCATTTTGGCTAGTGACTCGCTCCCGTTGGCAAGGGAGGCGCTCAGGCAGCAGCTCGATAGCATTGCTCCTGCCCAAAAGCGTTTGGCTGATCAGCGAGCGGCATTGGACGCTCTCCCTACTCCTGAAGCCTTTGAACAAACCGAGCGAGCTTTCAATTCGGCACGACACGTGCTTGACTTGGCCCGAGTTCAACAGAGCGAAGCGGCTACACGATTGGATCAAGCAGTCGCCGCACTAGCCGCGCTTACCTCTGGGGAACCGCTGGCTCGAACGCTCGAGCAACTCACAGCAGCAAAATTTCAGCTGGAACAGCAGATCAGCGATCTGAACGGTAAGGTCGGGACTGTGCAATCCGCCCTGGACACCCAACAACATCAGTTGCTTGAGTCATCAACCGTTGTCCAGGGAATTGAGGAGGAAATCAGAAGGGTTCAAACGCTCCTTCTGCAATTCCGAGCAAGCTGGCAAGAGCTGGAGTTGACCGGCGACCCACTTGCGGAAGCTGCGCAGGCCCGTGAAGCGACGCTGCGTGCCACGTTGCCCCTCCTCGAGGGCTATGTTTCAGTACTCGAAGGCATTGGGGTGGAAATTTCTGCTTGGGCCAAGTTGAATGAATCACAACTGGCACAGCGGCTGATTGATGCTCAGCGTCTTGAGCGTTCAGAAGAGGCCTTCGAAGCTTTCCTCAATGACAGCATCAACGCGGCACGATCCAGCTTCTCGCGATTGACCTTGATCTCGGACGCGATGGATTTGCTGGACGGCTCGCTCAAGAAAGAAATTGAGAACGTTCAGAATCATGTCGGCAAGGTGGTACCCCGTTGGCAGGCGCTGCTGAAACGAGTCGTGCGGGAGTCTAGGTTCCACGAGGCAAGCCTGAAGTTCTTCAGCTCGTACAACAAGGATCGTGCCGGCGTTTCTGTACCGCTTGGCAATAAAGCGGTACCGGTACCTGATATCGCGAGTGAGGCGCAGTTGACGGATCTTCAATTGACCTTCCTGCTGTCAATGGCCATGAGTCATCAGTGGTCTCCTTGGAAAGCACTGTTGTTGGATGATCCGACTCAGCATCACGACCTGGTTCATGCTTCTGCGGTTTTCGATTTGCTGCGTGACTATATCGTTGATCATGGTTTCCAGGTCGTGATCGCTACCCATGATGCTCTGCAGGCGCGTTACTTTCTGCGCAAGCTGCAGAATGACGGGATTGAAGCCAAGATTTGGACGCTTGTGCCGACTGAGAACGGTGTCACTGCGCAAGCCGGAAACCGGAAACAGCGCATCAATAGTGCAGATGCTATTTCGGACGCTGATCTAAGCGCTCGCTGAGCGCGAGCCAAGCCCTAAGAGAGGTTTGGTTTCGCGCAGCGGTAGGTACGCATATATATAGATTGGCCATCTTGAGGCCGAAAACAGTTCTTGGGGAAATGACTGTTTTTGGCCGAGAACAGAAGAAGCAGGCGGTCCAATGTGAGTGATGAGCTGTTCAGCTCAATGTATCCGAAACATTGGAGTCAATGGCCATCAAAACTGGAATCCGCAACAGCACCATTTCGCAGCTTACGAGAGCTGCCGTTCAGGTTGTCTAGCGCACTGCGTTCCAGCAAGTTTCCGGTTTGAGGCACACAGCGGACGTCTGGCCAGATAGCAGGTCAACGTCCGGTATCGACAGCGGCAGCCATTGGTACATCGTAAGCGCCCTATTGAGGGCAGTCTATTCGGCGACTCATGAACGCGTGAAACTTGT
>NZ_LODL01000041.1 GCF_001551835.1 Dechloromonas denitrificans
GTCTGCGCCGCTTTCAGGGTTTCCTCGAGCAGTTGCTCAGCCGGGATGACCCGGGCCACCAGGCCGGACTTCTCGGCTTCGGCCGCATCCATCATCCGCCCGGTCAGGCAGAGGTCCATCGCCTTCGCCTTGCCGACGGCGCGCGGCAGGCGCTGCGTGCCGCCGGCCCCGGGCAGGGTGCCCAGCTTGATTTCCGGTTGGCCGAACTTGGCGGTGTCGGCGGCGTAGATCATGTCGCACATCATCGCCATCTCGCAGCCGCCACCTAATGCGAAGCCGGCCACCGCCGCGATCACCGGCTTGCGCGTTGTCTTGATCCGTTCCCAGTTGCGGGTGATGAAATCCGTCTGGTAGGCGTGCATGTAATCGAAATCCTTCATGAAGCCGATGTCGGCTCCGGCGGCGAAGGCTTTTTCATTGCCGGTGATGACGATGCAGCCGATCTCGGCGTCGGCCTCGAAAGCGTCGATCGCGGCACCGATGCCGTCGACCACGTCGTTGTTCAGCGCGTTCATCGCCTCCGGGCGATTGATGCGGATCAGGCCAACCTTGCCGATGGTTTCAAC